>NZ_CP196024.1:0-3109095 GCF_058744375.1 Methylophilus sp. E2MeOHC9 | reverse complement strand
GAAGCTTCTTTCTAGTATTTCCTGACGTCCGTTTAATGTAGTCATATTCTGACAATCAATTCAGTCATTGGACGACTGACCAGCCTTGTCCTCCTCTTTATCATGGCTCCACATGACACCACATATGTATGTGGGCACTTATAAAAGTAAAAAAGGAGACAGGCATGTCGATCACAACATTCAAACAAGCGACTATTTTTGGTGGCTTATTAGCAGCAACAATTACCCTGAACGCATTCGCATTTGACCTCAACGAAGTTCAAAATGGCGATAAACCCTACCTGGAACAATTTAATTCACTGGATAAAAACGCCAATGAGACATTGAACTGGTCGGAAGCCAAAGCGGATAAAGGCGTCAAACAAAAGGATTTTAAAACCTTTGATGGCGACAATGATGGCAGCCTCACCTATGAAGAGTATGCCGAGTTGAAAACAAAAACCGGCCAGAAAGCCATTAAGACAGCGATGTCTGATAGCTGGATCACGACTAAAGTGAAAGCGCGCCTGCTAGAAGAAGAAGCATTGAAATCACTGAAGATCAGCGTAGAAACGCACAAAGGTGAAGTCTTGCTGAGCGGCTTTGTTGGAGATTCCAGCCTCAAATCCAAAGCCGAAGAACTGGTTTCCAGCGTTGAAGGTGTGAAATCCGTTAAAAACGCGATCGTAGTCAAAGGTTAATGAAACACCCTTTGCAAGCTGCAAATCTCCCAAGGACGTAGCTTGCTCTTTTTTTTCCGGTGGGCTGTCCAAAGAAACATGTGTTGACGATTCATCCTCGAAGACCTGAACAGCCTGCCATCTAAACCAAAGGAAGCATCATGAAAAATACTAAATTTTATATGACCGCTGGTGCACTTGTTGCCATGTTAATGAGTGCGAATGTCAGTGCAGTGCCTAGCGCAGATCCTATGTATAAGTTTTTGCCTAGCGACACTGTGGTTGAAAACGTAAAGACCAGTTTGCAAAACCACGGTATCGATACTTCAAAGTTGCAAGTGGATTCTGATGCCAAGGGCGTTGTGCAATTGTCCGGCCTGGTAGCTTCAAAACAGGATGCTGAAGTAGCCACGCAAATTGCCAAACAGTCTGACGGTGTATATGCCGTGCTGGGTCAATGGCGCTATGAGTTGGCAGCCGTGCCAGTCGACTCAGACGCTGCTCAGGAAAAATCTTCTCCTGCCAGCGGTGGTGAGGCAGCACAATCTGAAACGCAATGAACAGATCGGGAGGGGCAGCCCTCCCGAGGATCTTCCAAGCAGGAGCTGATGCTGCTGGAACATCATATGTCAACCGGCTTCGTGCTCGACCTGGTTGATTTGTCTGATAAAAAGTAATTGTTCAGTGGCAAAGCCAAGTTGCTTTGCCTTGGTTAATAATTGCTGTTTGATTGTATGATCGAGTTGTGGCGTGCGTGACAAAATCCATAAATACTGGCGCCCACTACTCACCAATGCGTATTGATAATCCAGGTTTTTCTTTCCCGGTTGCGCCAGTTCCACTATACCTAGATCCAGAATATTGTATTCACCATAAAATGGCCTGAAAAACGATACTTTGAGTTTGCCGGTTCGATTTCTATCTGCATTTTCTGCATCCACAAATTTAGCGATACCCACTGCTTCATGACTCTCTTTTTCATGCGGATTAAAGCCACGATTGACGACTTTGATAGTGCCATCCGATTGCAGGCTGTAGTGTGCAGTCACTTGCTCCAGCCCTTTTTCAAAAGTGTTATCCAGCCGCGCAATCTCATACCATTTACCCAGGTAAAGTTCGGGGTTGAAACTGCGGATGATGGCTTGCTCTGCCTGTGGCGGCATGGGCTCAGTGCAGCCTGCCAGAGTTAAGGTCATCAGCAGATAAAGGCTGTGGTGTTTTAAAGCTGGCAGGAATTTAATAGTCATAAATTAATTTAATAATAAATTTGCTGAGCGTTTAAAATAACACCATTCTAAACAGAGCGGTTTTAAATAACATGATGATGAAGTATTTGAATGTATGCGTGATGGCAGGGTTGGTGGCCATGATTTCAACCCAAGTTGTGGCTGATAACCTGGAAACCGGGCTAGGCGGTGGCCTGGGCGCAGCGGCCGGTACAGCAGTCGGCGGTGTGTTGGGCGGCAGTACCGGTGAAATCGTGGGCGGCGCTGTGGGTGGTGGTTTAGGTGGCGCAGTCACTACCGGGCGCCGTGGCAAAACGGGCGCCATTATTGGCGGTGCCGCAGGTGGCGCTACCGGCGCAGCTGTAGGCCGCACTGTCAGCGGCACAACCGCAGGCGCTGTGATAGGCGCTGGTGTGGGCGGTGCCGGTGGCGCAGTGATAGGCAAAGAGATCGATGAACCTGATGTTAAGCGCTATCGTGGTAAAAAAGGCAAGAAGCATGCGCACGGCCATGGACGTGGCCATCATAAGCATGATTAAGCGAGGTTGAATTCAACTTATGTTGCAAAACCTGAGTGAGGTGAACATTCAGTAGGCCACTGGATGTTTACCTTTGCTGTGACCTAGTCAGCAATTGCTCAGTATTAAAGCTGCAGCCGTCGGGAGTGTGTGGCTTTGAATTTAAAGGCAGGGTTCATTGATAACCCTGCTGCTATATTTAACTGGCAGAGGCGAGTTTCAGGCCGATAATCCCCGCGACTATCAATAGCAAGCTGATAATCCGCAGTGGCGACACCGGCTCGTTAAATAACCAGATACCTAAAATCACTGTACCGACAGCGCCTATGCCTACCCAAATGGCATACGCAGTGCCCACCGGCAGGGTTTTGACGCTCAAACCCAGTAGCCAGACACTGATCACCATTGCAGCAATGGTCCAGAACGAGGGCCAGAAGCGGCTAAAGCCATCGGTATATTTCAATCCTATTGCCCAGGCAGTTTCAAACAAACCAGCAATCACCAATACCAGCCAGGTCATATCTTTCCTTTAATCTATGGATGTATTCTGAATATATTCGCTACTGTATTTGTTATTACTGGGGCGAGGATATTATCAGGGTTTAAGCGCCGCCAGATCCTGCTCGGATAACCAGCGCCATTCGCCGGGCTGTAAATCCTGGGGTAACTCCAGGCGGCCGATTTTAATCCGTTTCAGGTATTCCACCCGGTTACCAATCGCAGCAATCATGCGTTTGACCTGATGATACTTACCTTCTGCCAGCGTCATGTGCAGTACCTTGTCTGAAAGGCGCGTGACTTCCAGCGCAGTAATGGTTTGTTCCTCATCGATCAGTTTGACGCCTGACAACAGTGCTTGCAAATCGGCGTCACTCACCGCATGTTTGCACGTCACTTCATACACTTTTGGGACATGGTGTTTGGGTGAGCTGACCTTATGGATAAACTGGCCGTCATCCGACAACAGGATCAGCCCGGTAGTGTCTTCGTCCAGCCGGCCTATGCACTGAATGTCGCGTTCCACCAGCGGGGGCGGTAACAGGGAGTAAATGGTCGGATGGAATTGGGTTTTGTGTGAGCACTCGTGATGTGCCGGTTTATGCATCATCAGGTAACTGTGTTCGCGATATTCCCAGGCCTCGCCCTCAATCGTGAAGTGCAGGTTTTCAAGCGAGAAAAGCGCGTCTGGGTCATTGCATAGCTCGCCATTGACGGTGACTTGTTCATTGATGATCAGGATACGGCACATTTTTCGCGTGCCAAAACCTTGCCGTTGCAGAATACGTTCGAGATTGAGTTTTTTAGCCATGGCGGGAATTATACGCGAATCCGGCGTCTGGCTTTTTTTGAGTAGGTCTCTTATTCCGGCGATGTCTGTCATGCTTGCTCCGACTCACGTACAATGCCGGCATGGCTTTCAAACACATTACCTCCCGCGATAATCCCGTCTATAAACACTTGCGCAAGCTGGCTGACAACGCCCGCGAGCGTAAAAAGAGTGGGTTGACCCTGCTTGAAGGCGTGCATCTGATCGAGGCGTATGTGCAAATGCAGGGTGAACCGCAACTGATGATCATCCCTGAGGGTAAAAGTAGCCTGGAAGCAACTAACCTCATGCAGCAATTGGTGGACGTAGATACCATCATGTTGCCTACACTGATGTTTGCCGATCTGGCGCCAGTCACCAGCAGCAGTGGCATTATGGCGCTGGTGCCAGTGCCGGAAATCCCTTTGCCGGCTAGTGTGGATTTTGCCTTGTTAATTGAGGATATCCAGGACCCCGGCAATTTGGGTAGCATGTTGCGAACGGCGGCTGCGGCGGGTGTGCAGGTCGTATACCTGACCCAAGGCTGTACCGATGCCTGGTCGCCCAAGGCTTTACGCGGTGGGCAGGGTGCGCAACTGATATTGCCGCTGGTTGAAAATATGAATGCGCTGGAAGTCGTAAAAGGATTTGATGGTCAGACGCTGGCGCTGACCATGCAGGGTGATAGCCTGTTTGCGCAACCGTTGCGAGAACCGGTGCTGTTTGCCGTGGGTAACGAAGGGGCGGGTATTTCAGCTGTGCTGCAACACGCAGTACAAACCTGCGTCAGCATTCCGATGGCACATCAGGATGTGCTGGCACTGGAATCATTGAATGCCGCGGCTGCTACTGCGATTGCGTTGTTCGAGTGCAGGCGCCAACGCATGGCAGAGTAAATCAATCTGGCTTTAGTTTTACGTCTGGCTAATGCCTGATTGAGTGAGTCGATTGCGTTTTAACGCGCTGAGTCAGTGCGTAATTTCGTGGTCATCGTTGCCGTCAAACAAGGCCAGCGCTTCTTGTTCATCGACCACATATTGCTTGTTACAAAAATCACACTGAATCTGCACACTGCCTTGTTCATCAAGGATGCTGCGTACCTCGGCCAGGCCCAGCATTTGCAACATGTTGGTCACGGTGGTTTGCGAGCAACTGCAAAATGCGCGTACCGGACGGCCATTAAACAGGCGTAACTCTTCCCCGGCAAACAGGCGTTGCAACAAGGTTTCAGTATCCAGGTCCAGCAACTCTCTATCGGTAATTGTGCCAGCCAGGTGTTGGATCCGGTTCCAGCAATCCAGGTCAGATTCCTGTTGTTGCGGCAATTTCTGAACCAGCAAGCCGGCAGCGCGGTCACCTTCAGCCGCCAGCCATAATTTGGTATCAATTTGCTGCGAACGCAGCATGTAGTTCTCCAGCATACTGGCAATGCTGTCACCTTCCAGAGGCACGATGCCCTGATAGGGTTCGCCATCTTCCGGCATCAGCGTAATCACCAACTGGCCTTGTTCCAGCCAGTCGCTCAGGTGGTCGCCATGCAATTCTTCATGCACTTTGGCCGTGGCACGGATATCCAGTTCCGAAGTGCATTCCACTACCAGTAACTGCAATGCGCCTTTGCTTTGTAATTGCAGAATCAGTTTGCCCTGCATTTTGAGTGTAGAGGTTAACAGCACGCTGGCGGCAGTGAATTCGCCGATGACCTTTTTCAAGGCAGGCGGCAATGGCTGGTGTTCCAGCGCGGTGAACAGGCTTTGGTCCAGGTGTACACAGTTACCACGGACTGCGGATTGTTCAAAAATAAACGGGTGTAATTGGTCTTGCATAGTGTTTTGGCTCATCTCTCCATTTTACCATTGATGGCAGACTTCGCTGGCGTGTTCAGTGGCAATTGCCAATGTGATATCGCCCATTGCCAGATATCATGCAGCGAATATGTATGCATATTTTCTGGCAAAGGTTGCTGCAAAAATGCCAGTGCAGCGATCAAAGTAACTTTAATATTGTCAGCAGGCAAAGCTTGTGCAAGCGTTTGTTTGCTGAGTTTCTGGCCGTCGGTATTGATGACTAAAGGAATATGCGCATACACCGGCGTGGCATAGCCCAGTAACTGTTGCAGGTAGATCTGGCGGGTGGTGGAATTTAGCAAATCGGCACCACGTACCACATGCGTCACGCCTTGCAAGGCATCATCAACCACTACTGCCAGCTGGTAGCTAAATACGCCATCTGCCCGTTTGAGCACGAAATCCCCAATCGAGGTAGGCAAATGATGTCGCTGGTGGCCCTGGATCACATCATCAAAACTAATCTCTGCGTCATGTGTTTTTAGGCGCCATGCGGCAGGGGTGTCTGCAGGTGCAGACTGTGTGCGGCAAGTCCCCGGGTAGATAGCCCCTTCTATGCCTTGCAGGGTGCTGGAATCAGCGATTTCTTTGCGTGAACAGGTGCAAGCGTAAACCAGCTGTTCATCACGCAGCTGATCCAGCGCCTGCTGGTACAGTGCACTACGCTGGCTTTGGTAAATCACTTCGCCATCCCAGACAAAGCCATAATGGGTCAGCGTACGCAGAATATCGTCACTGGCCCCTTTAATGCTGCGTGTGGTGTCCACATCTTCCATACGCAACAGCCATTGCCCGCCACGCTGCCTGGCATCGCAATAACTGGCGACTGCCGCGACCAGTGAGCCAAAATGCAAAGGCCCGGTGGGCGAGGGGGCAAAGCGGCCTATGCTCATTTATTGCGTAGCGTAGGGCGGAATATGCCAAGACAATAGTTGCCCGCCACGCAATTGCAAATGACAGGCCATGCGTTCCAAGCCCTGGCTGGAGACATCAAACGTATAGGTGCGCAGCAATTGCATGCGGCCATTACCATCCCTGGCAAAGCCTACGCGCGAGCAGGCGACTGTCTCATCCAGGAATTGCAATTGCCAGCGTTCAGCGAGCTGCCGCCCCAGTTTGAGCGCAATTTCACGCTTGGAAACGGAGTCTAGCCAGAACCAGGCGCCAGCGACCATCAGCGCCAGTAATGTCCATTCAGCCATTCGATTTCTCCTGTAAGCCGGAGCCGCATTTCGGTGTATGATGCAAGTGAGTCAGTGCCAACATTTACATTCCTTATTTATATTTTCACTACAGTGTGCCATGAGTTCATCACGCGAAACAGACGCAATCCAGGCTTATTATAATTTATTGCATGGCAAGGGGGCGGATGCAGCCATCATGGCGCAACGCGATGCCCTGCTAAGTGAATTGTGCCCAATGCTGAAAAATCAAGACTGTAGCAGTGCGGTTTATCGCAAAGCAGTCGATGATTTCCTCGAAGATCAACCGGCGCAGCGCTGGCCGGAGCTGCTCACCATTATCCGCGAGTTTTATCCTTTCTGGCGTGGCGATGTCAAAGCGGTCATGCAGTATGCGGATACGGTGGGCTTTGAGTTGCACCTGATAGGCTGGCAACCGGCAGTGATAGACCTGCAGTCAGTCTGGCCAGCATTGCAGGCTGAGAAATTCGCCACTTCTGAACTGTGGGCGCTGAACGGCTATGTCAAGGCGCTCAAATCCATGGATCAGAAAGTTGAAATGGATATCGAAGTGCGCACGCGCATGGCCAAGCTGATGCTGTTACGCTTGCGCGATGCGCCGCTCTCCGAGAAAAACGCCTATCGCATCACTGCTGATGCGACCCTGCCTTTATTCAATCTCAAACATACCCGACATCTGTTTCTGAATGCCGTGCGTGAGTTTTATTATTTCTGGGCGGCGCATCCTGAAGCGGAAGAGATGTTCAAACAATTGCAGCCTTCTGAAATCATGTAATCATCTCTATCCAGTCGCAGAAAGTGCATTGCACCAAAAAAGTGCAATGCACTTTCTCTAGTTCAATATTGGTGCATTTTTACTGCCAAGAAAAAAATAATTCCTTTAAAATCAAACATCTGATAATGGTCTGATAATTGCTTATCCTCTGCGAATTTTAGAAAAAGGCGCGCCCAGGGCAAAGCGCGATTCATTAAAAAATAATTCGGAGAGCGAAATGGAAACATTAGTGTCTGCTAATGATGTCTTGTTTGTATTGCTTGGGGCCATCATGGTGCTGGCAATGCATGCCGGTTTTGCATTTTTGGAAGTCGGCACCGTACGTCAAAAAAACCAGGTCAACGCCCTGGTCAAAATCATGGTGGATTTTTGTGTGTCTACCATCGCCTATTTTTTCATTGGTTACAGCATTGCCTATGGCATCAACTTTTTTAGCGGTGCAGACGTGCTGGCGGCAAAAAGTGGTTATGACCTGGTCAAATTCTTTTTCCTGCTGACGTTTGCGGCTGCCATTCCGGCGATCGTATCCGGTGGCATTGCCGAGCGGGCCAAATTCAATCCGCAAATGGCTGCTACCTTCCTGATCGTCGGTTTCGTCTATCCCTTTTTTGAAGGCATGGCCTGGAACAACCATTTCGGATTCCAGGATTGGTTGAAAGCCAGCTTTGGTGCCGGTTTCCATGACTTTGCCGGTTCCATCGTCGTGCATGCCATGGGCGGCTGGATCGCTCTTGCCGCAGTTATTTTGTTGGGTGCGCGTAATGGCCGTTATACCAAAGAGGGCAGATTGCATGCTTACCCGCCTTCCAATATCCCGTTCCTGGCATTAGGCGCCTGGATACTCACCGTGGGCTGGTTTGGTTTTAATGTCATGTCCGCGCAGTCCATCCAGAATATTTCCGGCCTGGTGGCTGTCAATTCGCTGATGGCGCTGGCTGGCGGCACCCTGGCCGCGTTGATCCTGGGTAAAAATGACCCCGGTTTTGTACACAACGGCCCTCTGGCTGGCCTGGTCGCTGTCTGTGCCGGTTCCGATGTGATGCATCCATTAGGCGCACTGGTCACCGGTGGCGTGGCAGGTGTTATCTTTGTCTGGGCTTTCACCATGACGCAAAACCGCCTGAAGATCGATGACGTGTTAGGGGTGTGGCCGTTGCACGGCTTATGCGGCGCCTGGGGCGGTATTGCCGCAGGCATCTTCGGCAGCGCCAGTTTGGGCGGCATGGGTGGCGTCAACCTGGTCAGTCAACTGATAGGCACGCTGACGGGTATCGTGATTGCCTTGATCGGCGGCGGCATTGTCTACGGCTTGCTGAAAATACTGGTAGGCATCCGCCTGGATGCAGAATCAGAGTTTGATGGCGCGGATTTGAGTATCCATAAGATCCCGTCAGTGTCAGGCGATTAGCGCTAAAGCCAGTCACAGCTTCAGAGAAAAAAGCCCTCAATGCAAATTGAGGGCTTTTTGTTTTGGCGTGATTGAAATACTTTCCAAATTTTTCCTACATTCACCGCTGTCGCAGTCTGCCTGTGGCGCGCAATTTTATCCTTCCACTGCTGCGCTCTCCTGTCGCTGGCCCGTGAGTTTAGATTAAACAAAGCTTTACAAAGCAACTGGCATATATATTGCGAATTAATCACTGGTATATGAATGATTCATCGGCCACTCATTAAGCTTTGAATCTCGCGCAAGCTTAAGTGGGCCAGCAGGCATTCATTTCAATCCAAAAAAGTCATGAGATTTCCGGGTGATTAACTGTGTTTTTATAAACAGTATGTTTCTGGTGAGACAAAAAAATGCTCATTAATAAACATTCACTTTTGCCAGGAAATTTCAATTGCAAATCAAAACTAAAGAATAAGGCTTAGGTGAAATTGTGGATGACCAGGAATACGAAAGACTGAAAAAGACGGCTTACCAAATTATAAAAGAGTCGAAAAATGTGGATCAGCTAAAGCAGGCATTAGCCTTTATTTTACCGGTCGCTCATCAGATGGATATTGATGAAACCGCCAAGGTGCTGGGTTTTTCCAATAACTGGGTGTCGCAATTACGTTCCCGGTTCGTGCATGGCAAGCCCTTGAAACACGCTTCACGCGGTGGACGGCATCACGTGGTGATGAGCGTTGAGCAAGAGCGCCAGTTTGTCGCGTATTACAAAGAAACACAGCCGTTAAACAGCAATGTCGATGCCAAACTCTTGAAAGAATCGCTGGAGAAATACCTGGGAAAAAGCATCTCGACTTCATATGTGTATAGCTTTATCCGACGCAATAAAGACCTGTTGAATCAGGCCAGCCTCAGCACGCTTTAGATTGAAACCGGTGTGTGATTTGTTAATGAATGCACAGCATTCTTTTTGATTTGTAAGAACTGTTGAAAATATGTTTGGCACGTGAATTGCCATCTTCCCCTGCAATGATGCAATAAAAAAATTGCACTGAATTAGTTTTTACCAGGCCAGTTTTCATAAAAAAGTAAGGGAAGAGAATGTTAGTCAAGAAGAAGCGCTCATTCGCGTTCAAACAGTTCATTACCAGTGCCACTATCCTTAATTTCATCGTCACTACAGGTGCATTTGCAGAGGAGCAGGAAAAACCCGATAGCAGTATCAGCGAGGCGCTCAACAATCAGGAAGTCGGCGTCGTGGATGACAACCTGGAAGAAAGTGATAGCCGTGCAGAGGCCGATAGTGAGTTGGGCGCAGTGGTGGTTAAGCGCAAAAAAGTAAAAACCGTATTGCCTAAAAGACCGAGCAGCTCGGTCTATGGCACAGATACTTCAGTACTGGATACTTCGCGCTCTGTGTCCCAGATCTCTGAAGAGCAATTACAGAGAGACCCTATCAAAACGGCAGATGACCTGGTGAAGTACGCGCCAGGCATTACCAGGAATGGTGGCCAGAACGTGTCCATCGCGCCGCTGATCAGGGGCCAGAACTCGGAGATATTCCAGGATGGCCAGCGTACTTACAATGTACGGCATCCGTTTAACCTGAATGCATTCGAGTCTGTTGATATTGTGGCGGGGCCGCCATCGCAGGTGTTTGGGCCTAGCTCACGTAGCGGCGGTTATGCAAATTACATCAGCAAAAAACCGGATTTTGAAAAACAGCGTAACCAGGTGAATGTGCAACTCGGTACATTGATCCCTAGCGGTGACTCCTATTTTTCCGGCAAAGTGACTTATGACACCACTGGCCCTATCAATGACAAGGTGGCTTACCGCGTCAGTATCACGCCACAGCGCTCAAACGATTATTACAAAAATATCAGCAACGATTTTAATTCGGTCTATGGCGCCCTGGCCTTTAAGCCTACCGATAATGTCCGCATAGACTGGAACGCCAGTTACGATGATTATGACTTTAATGTCACCCATGGCTGGAACCGCGCAACGCAGGATCTCATCGATAAAGGTAAATATTATGCCGGTCGTGCGACGCCTATCATCAGTAAAGTCGTTGGCGGCGTCACGCAGTACTTCTCGCCTGTGTACGCGAATGGCAGCCCTAACTCACAGGTGGTGGGCTGGCAGGAACGAACACGTAACGCGCAAGGCCAGTTTATCGCCGGTGCCACCGTGGCGGCACCGTTTACGACAGCCGGCCAGGCCGGCACGGTACGTGGCTGGGTCTATGACCCAACGCTGGCGGGTAATGGCCTGACTTCACTGTCACGCTCGGATTTCTCCAACCCAGATGATGAAAACACGGCCAAACGCGGTACCTCTCAATTACGCGTGGCGGTAGATTTAAACAAGAACTGGTCTATCCTGAACAGTAGTTTCTTCCAGTATTCAAAAGATACGACCGATTCAGTCGGTAGTTTTCTTGCGCAGTTTGAAGACAAGATTTTTGATAACCGCTTTGAGCTCAGAGGCAAAACCAACTTCGAGCTGTTTGGCCTGGATATTCAGGACAATAGCAATACCGGTGTTTCTATCCGCCACGAACGCTTTAAATCACTGGCAGCCAATAACAGCTTTACGGTGGCGCCTTATGATCTGACGGCGCCGTTGTCGCTTAAATCGCCAGCCGGTTTGTATGGCTTGCCAGTGCCTGGCGGTTCCGGCTCATGGATAGGCACGGCTGGTGTGCCGCAGCTTTCGAGTTACTTTGGCTATTTGAATTTGCCGAGAATGTACCCTGCGGGAGATGGGCTCTATTCTGAAGTAGGCGGCTCTCCGGCCAGTGGTGGCGCGGTGTATACGGGCGAGGGTAGCTGGACCAGTACCTCCATCTTTACCCAGCAGAACATCGCGATCAATAAACGGGTAGGCTTTAATCTGGGTTTAAATTCAACCCATATCAATGCAAAGATCAAGAACCCATTGGTGATCACACCTGACCAGGAACGCAGCGACGAGCAGAACTTCGTATTGCCTAGTGTGCAGGCCTCGGTGTATGTCAAGCCGCTGGAAAACACCACGATTTATTACACCTACGATAGATCCTACGCTTTAAACACCGGTGGTTTTGCCGATGTACTCACCTGGGCACCGTCTGGCAATACCCTGAACCCATTGGCTTTTGAAAGCCTGAGCGAACTGCGCGAATTAGGCATCAAGTCAGAGCCTATCCCGAACCGGCTGTTCGTGTCATTGGCTGGCTATCGTCAAACGCGTGATCTAAGCCCGGATACTTCAGGCAACATCACTTATCTGGAAGTAAAAGGCATTGAATCTGCCATCCGTTTCCAGGCGACTGATCGCCTGAGTTCGGGTGCCAATCTGTCATCGATCAATGCCAGATTCAGCAATATCTCCTACCCTTCCGGATTCTTCTCGCCAGTAGGGTTTGTGGCAGATAACGCAACCGTGTTTGCCGATGGTAACTCACTGACCAGGGCAACCGCGCCAGGCTCGATTTCTGCACCTGCCATCCCTAAATATTCCGCCAATGCATTTATTGATTATCGCTTGCCTTCCGGCCTGGGGGCTGAGCTTTCAGGCTGGTGGACCAGCAGTTGGTATACCAATATCGCGCGTACCGTCAAAGTGCCTAATGAGCACAACCTGAACCTGACGCTTTATTACCGCCAGCCTAAGTGGGATGGGGCGATCCGTTTCCTGAATATCACCAACCAGAAGAACTATGTGACTGGCTTGACCGGTGGTACTTCGGAGTTCATTACACCGACCGCGCCGTTCGCGATCCAGGCGACTTATGCCTATCGTTTTTAAATAAATCGCCATTGAATAAACAGTGATTAATTAAGTTTAAGTAAGAGGAATAAAAAATGGCAGTGAAGATTTTATGGTATTTGACAGCCCCTGATGGCCCGGTGCCTTGGGAGGCCGATGGGCGCTGGAATACCGGCTTTGATCATTTGCAACAGTTAGCGGGCACTATCGATAAGTTAGGTTATTACGGCGCCTTGCTCGCCACCGGCGTGGACGAGGTGCATACATTGACTTCAGCCATGCTGGCGACCACCAAACGCATGAAGTTTGTGGCGGCCGTGCATCCGGGGTTGATCGCACCGGCCAAGCTGGCGCAGATCGCCCAGACCATAGACCGCTTCTCGAATGGCCGTTTGATTTATAACGTGATTAACGGCAATGATGGCGTGTTGCCATCGCTGGGTTTCCATATCAAGCATGATGAACGCTACCTGTTCAGTTATGAATACTGGGATGCCTTCAGAAAAGTGTATGCCGGGGACAGTAGCGGTTACGACGGGCAATATATCAAGATCGCCCCCAAGCCTTCGCCATTGGTCACCCCTAATCGCGGTCAGCAAAACCAGCCACTACCCAATATTCCATTATGGGGGGCGGGCACCTCGGCACCAGGCGTTGAGCAGGCAGCCAAGCTGCTGGATGTCTACCTGAGCTTTGCGGATAAGCCGCATTTATTAGGTGAGAAATTCAAGCGAGTAGGGGCGGAAGCCGAGAAGAAAGGCAGGAAACTCACGTTTGGTACCCGGCTGCAAGTCATCGTGCGTGAGACAGAAGAGGAAGCCTGGGAGTATGCGCAATATTTAGTTGATCGCACCTCGGTGCAATACGCAAAAGATTGCATCATCCGCCAGCTACCGCCAGGGGAAACCTTTGAAACTTTCAAAAGTGACAATCCCCAGGTGCAGAAAAATATCGAAGCCGTGCGCGCTGGCTACCTGCCTAAAGCCAAAGACTACGAGATTTATCCCAATGTCTGGACTGGCCCGGCCCTGCATGGCTTCAATATCGTTGCGCCGCTTTCAGGCACCACCCTGGTTGGCAGCGCCAAAAATGTGGCCGCCAGGATCAAAGAGTTTGAAGCGAACGGCGCACATGCCTTCATCTTATCCGGCTGGCCATTGATTGAAGAAGCACAGCGCGTGGCCGATTTGCTGTTCCCGTTGCTGGACCTAGACCATGGTTTTGAGGTGCCACTGTTATCGCCAGTGCGCAGATCTAGCTACCCGACGCGCGGCGAACGCAATGAATCCGTGAATCAACAGGAGGCAGCATAATGAGCAGCGAATTATCCAGAAGAGGGTTCCTGATCCAGGGCGCGGCCCTGGGCGGTAGCTTGTTGTTGGGTGGCGGCCTGCTGACAGGTTGCTCTGACGAGAAGGCTGCCAGCAATAGCGGCACCTTCACCCAATCCACTACCCCCAGATATGGCGGCAGGTTGCGCATGGGTATTATCGATGGTAGCAAGGCGGGCGATCTGGACGCTCATAAACCCACCACTTCCAGCGCCATCATCCGCGGCTTTGCGTTGTACAGTAAGTTGTGGGAGTGGAGCGAGCACATGACGCCTGACCTGGCGTTGGCCGAAGAAGTTGAGGTCAATGACGATGCCACACTGTGGACGATACGGCTGAAAAAAGACCTGGAATTCCACCATGGTAAAACCATCACTGCGGATGACCTGATTTACTCCACACGCAGGCTATCCGACCCTGAGCTCGCTTCACCTTATTTAGGCTATGTGAAATGGATAGACAGGGATAACCTGGTCAAGCTGGATGAGCGCACGGTACAGATCCCGATACGCGGCGGTAGCGGCTTGCTGTCACTGCCAGATGCGTGGGTCAACTTTGGCGGCATCGTGCCGGTGGATTACCATCCGGTGACCAATCCGGTAGGCGCCGGGCCTTTCAAACTGAAAGAGTTTGTGCCTGGGCAACGCTCGGTGTTCACCCGGTTCGAGAATTTTTATAAATCCGGCCAGCCTTATCCTGATGAACTGGAAATCATCGATTTCAAAGATGAGTACGCACGTATCTCGGCGCTGTTGAGCGGCCAGATCGATATGGCTAATGGCGTGGCACCGGAGCAGGTGACGGCATTGAAACGTAACCAGGCCATCCAGGTGATCACCAACCAGACGCACGGCTTCCAGTCCATAGACCTCAATCTCAGTGTGGAACCGTTTAAAGACGACCGCGTCCGGCAGGCATTCAGGTTGATGATAGATCGCCAGGAAGTGATAGATCGCGCCCTGGCTGGTCAAGGCAGGATCGCCAACGATATCTACTCACCTTTGGACCCCACTTTCAACCATGGCATTGCACAACGCCCTTATGATCCCGAGCAAGCGCGTTCACTGATCAAACAGGCTGGTTATGAAGGCTTAACCGTAGAGTTGACCGTAGGGCCTGGCTTATCTGCAGTGGCAGGTGGTTCGCCTGTGGCGCAGGTATTTGCGGCGCAGGCAAAAAAAGCCGGCGTCAATATCAAGATCAACCAGGTCGATGCAGCTACTTTTGGCGGGCCGAAACGCGTGGATTGGCAATTAAGTACCAATAGCCGCCTGGGTGGCGAGTTCCTGCATACGGCGGCCAGTGTTGATAGCTACCTTTCCAGCGCCAATAAAACGCACTTTCACAATGAGCGGTTTGATACGCTTTTCCGGCAGGCGATCTCGACCAAAAATCTTGAAAAACGTACGCCTATCGTGCACGAAGCCCAGCAGATACAGCATGACAAAGGCGGGCTTATCATCTGGTCATATGTGAATACGCTGGATCTGGCATCCCATGCGGTAGGGGGCTTGAAGCCTGAACGCTCACATTTCCCTACCTGGCGGTTTGACAAGTTATGGCTGAATCAGCCGGGTTAAAACACACCATGCAAAATCTGGAACTCAAAGACTTTCCAACGGCAACGCAGGCTGACGTGCAGGCCTCTGCAAGAGCCAATCTCAAAGACCTGGGGTTGGCGGTTGTCGCGGAAAAAATCGCCGAGACACCGGCAGTTGCAATTGATACGCTGCCGGGTAAAGAGGGTAAGAAAAGCTTCTTCTCATCCTATTTATTCAAGTGGATATTCAAGCGCACGCTTTCCAGCATATTGGGCTTGTTCGCTATCTCCATACTGGTGTTTATCGCGACGCAAGCCTTACCTTCCGACCCCGCGCGTGTCATTCTGGGGCCTGAAGCTTCAGAAGAAGCCATACAGACCCTGCATCATCAATTGGGGCTCGATCAATCACTGGCCAGTCAGTACCTGCACTGGATCACACCGGCACTGCAGGGCGATTTTGGTGTTTCCATAGACTCTAAAATGCCAGTCATCACCCTGGTGGCAGGCAAGGTCAAAAATACACTGATTTTGTTAGGCTTTACCCTGGCGGTATTAATCCCGGCCGCCTTCGTGATCGGCATTTATCTCGCTTTGCATAAAGATGCCTTGTTAGATCGTGTGTCTATCTCTGTGCTTATTTTTGTAAAAGCAGTACCCAGTTTTGCCATCGCTTATGGGCTGGTCATGCTGCTCTCTACCCTGGTGTTCAACATTTTTCCTGCGGTGTCCCTGATCCAGTCCAGCCAGTCTATCTGGGGTCAATTAGAGTTTATGGTGCTGCCCATGCTGACACTGGTACTCACCAGCCTGCCTTATCTGGTGCGCCTGATCAGGGGTTCTTTGATTGAAGTGCTGCAATCGGATTTTATTATTTCTGCGCATTTGCGCGGCCTGAATAAAACACAAGTCATCTGGAAATATGCCATCCCCAACGCCGTGATCCCGACCATACAAGCGATTGCCCTGATCGCCAGTGTGCTGCTAGGTGGTGCACTGGTGGTTGAAGTGGTATTTGCTTACCCCGGCATAGGCAGCGCCCTCAACGCGGCGGTGGATATCAGGGATATCCCGGTGATCCAGGCGGTGGTCGTGTTTTTGGCTTCCGGCGTAATGGCGATCAATTTGCTGGCCGATATTGTGACGGTGCTATTAACACCAAAACTCAGGACCGCCTGAATACGAATAGTGAACATAGACAACCCCATGCGCGCACTCAAACAGTTTTTTGCTTCCAGTAACAGCCAGATCAAGTCAGGGCTGTTGCTTACAATTTTTATTTTGCTGGTATCCCTGCTAGGGCCGTGGCTTGCACCTTATGAAGCCACCGAGATGGTGGCTGCCAGGTATAGCGGCCCTGAAACCGGGGTTGTGCTAGGGGCGGATTACCTAGGGCAGGATGTGTTGTCACGGGTATTGCATGGCGGCATTTCTATTGTCTGGATGTCTATCGTCTCTTCATTGCTGGGGCTGGTCATAGGCATCGTGTTCGGGCTGATTGCCGGTTTTTTTAAAAATAGAACTGACCAGGTCATTATCTGGATCGCTGATATTTTCCTGGCATTTCCGCACCTGATCCTGGTGTTGCTGGTGGTCTCCATGCTAGGGCGGGACAAGTGGTTGATCGCGATCACGGTGGCGATCGCTTTTGTGCCTGGCGTGATCCGTTTAACCCGTAGCCTGACGCTGTCGGTCTCAAAACATGAATACATTGAAGTCGCAGAAATGATGGGCTATCCGCATCACCAGATATTGCTGCGCGAGATACTGCCCAATATCCTGACGCCGCTACTGATACATCTAGGCACCATGCTGTCATGGTCGGTGGCGCTGCTTTCCGGGTTGAGCTTTTTGGGTTATGGGGTGGCGCCACCAGAGGCCGACTGGGGCCTGATGGTGAATGAAAACAAAGGTGGATTACAGATACAGCCGTTCTCTATTTTGATTCCTATCGTGCTGATTGCCGTTTTTGCTTTAGGCGCCAACCTGCTGGCAGAAGGCTTTGGCCGCAGATTTTCCCGGATTAATGAATCAAATCACAATCCATCTAACCAGAATGAGCCGAGCACTCAGGACTCAAGCCCTGAGAAACGCAATCAAGGTAAGGAGAACAGTCATGCTTAATACTGTTCAGGCCCAGCCAGAAGCTAGTCTGGCATTAGAAGTGAATAACCTGGCCGTCAGCCTGACTGATGGCACGGCCATTGTTTCCGAGATCAGTTTCCAGGTGTTGCAAGGGCAGATCCTGGCGCTGGTCGGGGAATCAGGCTCAGGCAAAACCACCATCGCCACCGCCTTGCTCGCTCATACCAGGGCGGGTGCCAATATTGTGGCTGGCGAAATCAATATTGCCGGGCTGGATATTCTGGCACTGGATGCACAGCAATTGCGCCGGGTAAGAGGCAGCCAGGTCAGCTATGTCCCGCAAAATCCATCGACTGCCTTGAACCCATTAATCACCATCGGGGCGCATTTAAAGGATGTGTTGCAATCACATGCGCCAGATTTAAATGCCACGCAACAGCGTGCAAGAATCATCAGCACCTTGAAAGACGTAGAGCTATTGCACGATGATGCCTTCCTCAATCGTTATCCGCACCAGCTTTCTGGCGGGCAGCAGCAACGCGTCATGCTGGCGCTGTCTTTTATCACCAGGCCGGGTGTAATCGTGCTGGATGAGCCGACCACGGCGCTGGATGTGACCACGCAAGCCAAAGTGCTGTTGACGGTAAAGAAGTTATGCCAGAGTTATGGCGTCGCAGCGGTCTATGTATCGCATGACCTGGCGGTGGTTAAAAAAATCGCTGACCATGTCATCGTGCTCTACGGCGGCCGCATTGTTGAGCAGGCGAGCGCCACTGAACTGTTCTCGCAGCCACTGCACCCTTATAGCCAGGGCTTGATCAGCGCGATCCCTGATATTCATTTGCGCACCATTCCCATCCCTATCGCCGGCAATGCGCCGTCGTTGCAATCCAGGGGTAGTGGCTGCGTATTTGAATCCAGATGCAAAGTGGCCAAACCCGCATGCAAAACCAGCGTTCCGCCATTGGCATATGTCAACGCGAACACGCAACATGCGGTTGCCTGCATCAATATCATCAAGCCGCTACATCCCTTAAAACTGGTCAGTCAAGCTGAGGCCGGGAAACCGCGGGTGATCCAGCTCAGCAATCAACAGCC
The DNA here is from genome assembly GCF_058744375.1 of Methylophilus sp. E2MeOHC9. NCBI lineage: Bacteria > Pseudomonadati > Pseudomonadota > Betaproteobacteria > Nitrosomonadales > Methylophilaceae > Methylophilus > Methylophilus sp. E2MeOHC9. The sequence continues at coordinate 3,090,362 of NZ_CP196024.1, read as the reverse complement.
CTTGTTAGAGGTAAAAAACCTGTCAGCCAGTTATGACGGCAAGCCGGTGCTGAAGCAGGTTTCCTTCCATTTAAAACGTGGTGAGTGCCTGGCGTTGGTAGGCGAGTCCGGCTCAGGTAAAACCACCATCTCAAGAGTGCTGGCAGGGCTTAATGCCAATGCCAGCGGCAGCCTTGCTTTTGATGGCGATGCACTGGCTTTTGCTGCCAGGCGCAGACCTGCCGAGGTGAGCCACCAGATTCAATATATTTTCCAGAACCCGTACCAGTCCCTGAATCCCAGGCAATCAGTCAGGCAAACACTGGTCAATGCGGTGGGCCATTACTTTCCCTCCCGGCTCAAGCAAAAAGATGACATCGTCAACGCCGCTTTAAAGCGCGTCGCGCTCGACCCGGCGATTGCCGACAGATTCCCCAAAGAACTCTCCGGCGGTGAGTTGCAAAGAGTCTCTATAGCCAGGGCGCTGGTGTGTGAGCCCAGTTTGCTGATTTGTGACGAGATCACCTCCGCCCTGGATGTATCGGTACAGGCAGCGATCCTGGAGCTGATCAAGTCCTTACAAAAAAACGGCCTGGCGATCATTTTCGTCACCCATAACCTTGGCATCGTGCGATCCATTTCAGACCGCGTGCTGGTGTTGAAGAGCGGCGTCATTATTGAATCCGGTGAAGTCGATGGTTTATTGGACCAACCGCGCCAGCCTTATACAAAAGAGTTAATTAACGATTCACCATCTATCGTTGATATCTAAGAAAACACGTAATCAGTGTGTCGCGCCACGCAGCTGTTCGCCCGCGTAAACACTTATTCCGTGTGTTAACTATTAAAACAATCTGTTGAAAGAGAGCGTTGTATGCCAGTAGAGTTTGTTGGTGGCCTGTTCCCCAAAAATCAGTTAGCCCCTGGGGCGGCGAATAGAGGAAAAATTGACCTTGAATACCTGAGGGACCTTGCCAGAGCGCATGAACAGGCCGATTTCGACCGCGTGCTGATCGCGAATGGCGGCGGGGACCCCTTGTTTCTGGCGGCCTATGCCGCAGCCCATACCGAAAAATTAGGGTTTATGCTGGCACACCGCCCGGGGTTAACCGCACCTACGCTGGCGGCACGGGCGTTTGCCACTCTGGACCATACCACCGGCGGCCGCATTCGCCTGCATACGGTGACTGGTCATGCAGCAGAGCCTGAGCATGGCGAAAACCTGACAGATAAAGCCGCCCGTTATGAGCGCGCCGGGGAGTACCTGGAAATCGTGAAAAAAACCTGGACCTCCGAGGCACCGTTTGATTTTGAAGGCAAGTACTTCCAGGTAAAAGGCGGTTTCTCGCCGATCAAACCGGTGCAACAACCTTATATCCCGATTTCTTTAGGCGGGTCATCTGATGGCGCCTATCAGGTCGCCGTGCAACATACCGATTTATATGCGCTATGGGCAGAGCCGTTGGAAGATATTGCCGCGCGTATAGGCAAATTGAATGGCTATGCAAAAGCCGCAGGTGTTGTAGCACCCAGGGTAAGTATGTCGGTGCGGCTGATTATCGGGGCGACGGAAGCACTCGCCTGGGGAAAAGCCAATCACATCGTGGCTTCATTAAAACAGAATTTCCAGCCTAACCCATTTACCAGTGGCCGTGGCAATAGTGGCGGTGCCGAACGCCAGCTCGCCATTGCCGAAAAAGGCGATGTGCATGACAAGGCCTTGTATATGGCGACTTCCACTGCTATCGGTGGTGGTACAGACTCGACCTCGCTAGTGGGCACACCGGATACGATTATCGAATCACTACTGGCGTATTACGACTTGGGCGTGACCACCTTTTTGAATCGCGGTTACGACCCCTTGTATGACGCGATCGATTATGGCCGTTACATCATCCCCGCCGTCAGGGAAGAAGTGCGCAAACGCGAACTAGCAAGCCAGTCAGCCAGCAAAGTGGTTGGCTTATAAGAAAAGTGGACAAGACAGAGCAATCACCATGAGCAAAACTTTATTTTTTACCCGCCTGCCTTTGCATGGCGATACGCAGTATTTACCCGGTGACCCGCGAAATCGTGGTGACTGGCATAGAAGCCCGGGCGAAGGCACCGGTGCGGTGTCCGAGTTTGAGGTAGAAGACGATTTTAGCTATATCGATTATTTATCACAGATCGCGCGTGCGGCCGAGATCAATCGCTTTGATGGCGTGCTGATGGTGAATGCACCTGGTGGCGAGGAACCATGGACGGTGTGCTCACTGCTGGCAAGGGAAACGCGGCGCCTGAAATTCGTTTCTGCCTTCCAGCCCTACCATTTCTCCCCGTGGGCTGCGGTGCAGATGGCCGCCACTTATCAACGTGCCAGCCAGAACCGCCTGGTATGGAACATCATCAATGGCGGCTCAGAGGTGGTGCAGAAACAGGTGGGTGACAACGTTCCGCATGATGAGCGCTATGAACGTGCTGATGAGTTTTTGCAGGTGGTCAAAGGCTACTGGAATAATGAATCATTCCACTTTTCAGGCAAATATTATTCTGCCGAAGGCGGTGGCCGTAAAAGCGCACACAAGAAAGCGACATTGCCTCTGATTTGTACCGCCGGTTCCTCTATCCCGGCCCGTGAGTTTGGCGCCAAGCATGCTGATTATTATTTGATGCGCGCCGAAACGCCGGATGAAATCGCTGCGCTGATCGCCGATGTGAAAGCGAGAGCCAAACTATATGGCCGGGACGAAATCCGCTTTGGGCTGTCTATCGATGTGATCACCAGAGCGACAGAAGAGGAAGCAGTCGCAGAAGCCAGGCGGTTTTTTGATGATGGCGTGCGGACTAAAGCCGTGCAATCGGTCGCTGCGCATGCGGGCTTGCGTTCCGCCCGGCGGCTGAGTCATGAGCATGAATATGTCAGCGAAGAAGTCAAAAACTTTGAGGACTTTTTTATTTACCCCAATGTCTGGTCCGGGTTTGGCTATATCGGCATCCCGCCGGGATGCGCGCTGGTGGGCAGTTACGAAAACGTGGCAAAACGTATCCAGGAATATCAGGACATCGGCATTTCCATGTTTTTCCTGGCCGGATATCCGCATCTTGAAGAAACTTACCGCCTGGGCGAGCATGTGCTGCCATTGTTGAGGAAGGGCCGTCTGACTTAACGCAATATCCGTAACAGGCATGGCTGTCGCAAAAAGTATTCCCTGATGGTTTCAGCGCTCAGGTATGATCAGGACATCATAAACGGTGCATACGACTGATTGATGGAACCCTCGGCAAAAAAACTGATACAGGTGGATGCTTCCGCCACGCAGCCCATCCATCTACAGATCTACAACAGGTTTAAAGCCGCCATTGAGGGCAATTTGCTTAAAGATGGTGACCGTATCCCCTCTACCCGGACATTGGCCAGCGAGCTGGATGTCGCGAGAGGCACCGTTGAAAGTGCCTATGCCATGCTGCTGGGCGAAGGGATATTTGTCTCCAGAGGGCAGTCTGGTACTTATGTCTCCAGCCTGCTGCGCAGCACGGCAACCAAAACACTGCGAACAGTTTCCGCGCCGCCGTCTTCACGATTAACACAGACTGCCAATCTTGAATTAGCCCCCTCTATTTCGCAGGTGTATATGCCCGGCTGCCCGGCATTTGATGCCTTCCCGAGAAAAGTATGGGCGCGCTTGAGCGGGCATCGCATGCGCAGTTTGTCAGCCGAAGAGATGCGCCTGAAGGAACCACAAGGCTATGCGCCACTCAGGCAATCGATCGCTGCGTATTTGCGGCTGGCACGTGGAGTGGTGTGTGAGCCTGACCAGGTATTTATCACCAATGGCTATCAGGGCGCGCTGGATTTTTTAAGTAAAGTGCTTAAATTCCAGGGTGAAAGTATCTGGATGGAAGACCCCGGTTTCTTGCTGGCTGCCATGTTGCTCAAAGACCTGGGCGCGAATATCGTGCATGTGCCGATTGATGAGGAAGGCCTGATCGTCAGTGCCGGGATTACGCAGTGCCCGGATGCTAAACTGGCGATTGTGACGCCCTCGCATCACAGCCCGCTGGGCTTGCCACTATCAGCCGCGCGCCGCATGCAATTACTGGAATGGGCCAGCCAGCGCAATGCCTGGATCATTGAAGACGATTACGATGGCGAATTCCGTTATTCCGGCTATCCGCTGCCTTCGCTGAAGAGCCTGGATCAGTATGACAGGGTGATTTATGCCGGCAGTTTCAGCAAAACCATTTTTCCTTCCCTGAAGATCGGTTATATCGTGGTGCCGCCTGGCCTGGTTGATGCCTGCCAGGAGAAGGCATTTATCTATCAACGCGGCTTTTCCATCACCTCGCAAATGGTGGTGAATGACTTTATCACTGAAGGGCATTTCTCCCGGCACCTGAAAAAAATGCGTGATTTATATGCACACAGGCGCGAGCTCACCAGCAAGGCGTTGGTGGATGTCCTGGGAGACCACATCCAGGTCAGCTCGCATAAAAACGGCATGCACTTTGTCGCGGCGCTGGATAAACAATATGCAGATACGGCAGTCTGTCATAGCTTTAACCAGCTTGGTTATGGCATCCATCCCATTTCAAAATGGACTGTAGACGCCACTCACAATGGCCTGATCATAGGCTTTACCAACGTGCCGAACAAGAAAGTCGCTGAAGAAACAGCCATCAAGCTCAGGCACAGCTTTTTGGCGGATTAAATATCGGCCAGCCAGCGTTGAGCGATGCTATCCAAGCTCAGGCGTGCCTGGTCTAACACGGTTGCTTTTAGCACCTGATCGTGACTTTCCAGCGGTTGTACATCGACAAACACCGGGTCATCGGCACCCATGAATGAAAATGCTGCTGTGAGTGCCGGGCGCAATGCATCCATCTTTTCCCAAGGGCTACCTGGGCCCAGATCTGCCCCTCTGGTAGTAATGAACAGTATTTTCTGGCGGGATAGATTACCAGTAGTGGTGCCATCTGCATTCAGGGTATAGGTCAGGTTGACACGCACCAGGTGATCAATAAATGCCTTGAAACTCGAAGGCATGCAAAAATTGTACATGGGCATGGCACATACCAGCATATCCGCCATCAGGGCGCGTGCGCACAACTGGTCAGAGTACGATAGCACCTGCTTCATATCGGGGCTGCGATCTGCCGCCGGGGTATACATCGCCTCAATGAATGCATGTGAAAGATGTGGCAGGCTGTCTAGTGCAGCATCCAGATAGTCAACCTCAATATCGGGCGTGCTTTTCCTCATCTGGGCAATAAAATAGGCAGACAGCATTTTTGAGCTGGAATGCGCGCGTTTCGGGCTGGCATCGACCTGCATCACTCTCATTGCGGTTATCCTTTTATCAAGCAGTAAAGCAAGCAGCCGGATGGTTTTTCAAGTGCATCCGGCTGTTACAGGCAATTAATCAACAGGCATGACTGGTGGCTTGTTTTTGTCTTTAAGCAGCAACACCACGAATTTTGCCGGTTTGGTTTTGCTCGCGTTGCGGCCCACGGTGTGGATATCTTGCGGGCCTTCGTAAAAGCTTTGTCCGGGGCTCAAGGCGATTTCTTTACCGCCTTTGACTGCCATCACGATATTGCCTTCCAGCACATAGACAAAACAGTGTGCCTCGTGTTTATGCGGCGTTTCCACTTCGCCCGGTTTGTAATTCACGGTGAGCATGATGACTTCTTTGCCCGGGATATCGCCAAGATCTTTGTTCATGACCATGGTCAGGTCAGGCTGGTCGTGGCTGCCTTCGTGGGCGATCGCAGCGGTCGTGGTGAGCAAAGCCAGTGAAACAAATACGGTTTTAAACAATTGCATGATCAGACTCCTTTTCAATAGCGGTGGATGTATCAGTCATTACTTGAATGTTCTGGCAGGGTCGGCCAGCCACGCGTCAAAACCGGTGTTGCCAAGCAGCGTGTGGTACTCAGGCGTGAGTGTGCTGTCATCAATCTTGAAAGTCTGTACATACAATGCGCTTTCATCCGTCACCACTTCACGCGTATCTTTCTGCGCGACTAATGCTTTGCGGGCAAATTCACTGAGGGCGATTTTTTCCGGCCCGGCAATATCAACAATGCCGTTATAGGGTTTGCCGCTGGCGATCTCCGCGATGGCAGTTGCCACATCAACCGCCGCAAGCGGCTGCAGTTTTGCCGAAGGCAGGCGCACCACATTGTCAGCAGTCGCCGCCTGCGCAATCAGCAACACAAATTCATAAAACTGGGTCGCACGCGCAATGGTGTAAGGAATGCCGGAGGCTTGGATCAGGCTTTCTTGTTTGAGTTTGCCTTGAAAGTAGCCCGAGTTTTGCAGTTTGTGGGTGCCGACTACTGATAGCGCAATGTAATGCTTGATACCTTTGTCTTTTGCCGCCGCAATGATATTGCCAGTGGCTGTTTCAAAGAAGCTGCGCGCCACGTTGTCCTCAAAACTCGGGGCATCCGTGGTGTCGATCACAATATCGGCACTCTGCAACACGGCGTCCAGGCCCTCGCCGGTGACGACATCAATGCCCAGGTTGCGCGCCGCGACCACGGTCTCGTGCCCTTGCGCTTTCAGTGCTGCAACAACTTTGCTGCCAATTAACCCTGACCCGCCAAATACAACTGCTTTCATGTGTCTCTCCTAAATTATGATTTGTATGCATCACACTGCACGACAAGAGGCATGGTAAAGAAAAGGAGGGGGCGGCTACAGAGCCATCATTTGCAGAAGTGCATGGGCCATGATGCGGTGAAGTGGGGGAGTGTAAGAGATGGTCAGGCTGGAGGGCGTTTTACTTTAAGTGTTGACTTTTCTTCAGCCGTTCGACAACGCCAATATAAAGAAAACCTGCCAGATGACAGGTTTTCTTGGTTGATGCAGCACACGTTCAGAAAGCCAGATTAGGCTTCTGTCGGGCTTCTATACCTGGCGAGCCAGTGCGCATAAGGCGCGGGCAACACCCAGGCCGGGTTTTCCTGCTTGAGTGCTTTGGCCGCAAAATAAGGCCAATGCGGGTTCTCCAAATGTGCGCGGCCTATCATGGCTAAATCTAATTCTTCATGGCGGATGGCATTGTCTGCCAGCGCAGGCGCACCAAATCCCCAGGCGGAAGAAACCGGGATGCCAGCCTCGTTACGCACGCGTTGAGCCACCGGCGCCAGAAAGGCAGGCCCCCAGGGGATATTCGTTTCAGGAATAGTAAAACCAACACTGACGCTCAGCATATCTAGCCCGCGCTGTTTCCAGGCCTTGACCAATTGAATCGATTCGCTCAGGGTCTCTTCGTCTTTACCATCATATTCAATGACGCCGAATCGTGCGGTGAGCGGCAGGTTTTCCGGCCAGACTTCACGGATGGCATCCAGAGTTTCAATAGTGAAACGTGAACGGTTCTCGAAACTGCCACCGTAAATATCTGTGCGGTGGTTAGAGTGCGCGGAAGTAAAACTTTGCCCCAGGTAACCATGGGCAAAATGGATTTCCAGCCATTCAAACCCTGCATCCAGCGCACGCTTGGCGGCTGCAACAAAGTCATTCTTTACGCGGGTGATGTCAGCAATGGTCATTTCTTTAGGCACACGTGGTAAATCGCCGCCAAACGCAATCGCTGAAGGGCCTATGGTTTGCCAGGCGCGCGCGTCATTTTCAGGGATGTGGTCATCGCCTTCCCACGGTTTGTTTGCACTGGCTTTGCGGCCTGCATGCGCGATCTGGATTCCGGGCACGGCGCCTGCCGCTTTGATCGCTGCGGCGATCTGGCGCAATTTGTCTGCCTGCGCATCATTCCATATGCCTAGGCATCCAGGTGTGATGCGGCCTTCGGGCGCCACGCCGGTGGCTTCTACAATCACCAGGCCGCTGCCGCCACGGGCCAGGCTGGTGTAATGCGCGAGGTGCCAGTCATTGACCACGCCATCTTCTGCCATATATTGGCACATGGGCGGCACCGCAATGCGGTTTCTGAGTGTGACGTCTTTTAATTGGTAGCTAGAAAATAAATCAGCCATAGGAAGTCCTTTTAAGTAAATTTTAAAATAATGTTTATGCGGGTGTTGAATGCGTGTTGCCTGAAACCAGTTGAATCTCTATCACTGCCAGTACCAGCCCGACAAAGACTATACTCGCGGCTATCCAGCCTATAGAGGTCAGGCCTAAGCCCTGTGAAATCACCAGGCCGCCTACCCAGGCACCAGCGGCGTTGCCGATATTAAATGCGCCTATATTCATGGCGGAGGCCAGTGTCGGCGCGCCGCTGGCTTTTTCCAGGATCTTGATCTGTAATGAAGGCACCGCCGCAAACCCGGCAATGCCCAGTAGCCCTGCCAGGCTGACGACCGCGATCTGGTTGTGGGAAAATAATGAAAATGACCCCAATATGGCAATGATAAAAATCAGTGCACCGATCAAGGTGTTATCAAGATGGATATCGGCGAGTTTGGCGCCTATGATATTGCCGATCACCATGCCGACGCCGAATAGCAGAAACACAGGTGAGATCGCAGCGGATGAAAAATGCGCTATATCGGTCAGTATCGGTGCCAGGTAGGTCAGCACGGCAAACAGGCCGGTATCTGCGATGATGGTCAGCAGTAATCCGGCAATCACTTGCGGTTGCAGCAGGGTGGTGATTTCAGATTTTACGTCCACTTTTTCGGCATGGTGGTCTTTGGGCACCAGGTAGTACAATGCGGCTAGGGCCACCGGGCCTATCAGGGTCACGGCCCAAAAGGTCGAGCGCCAGCCCAGCATCTGGCCTAGCCAGGTGCCCGCAGGTACCCCAACCACATTAGCCACCGTCAACCCGGTGAACATCAATGCGATCGCCAATGCGCGTTTTTCTTTTGGCACCAGGCTGGTAGCCACCACGGCACCAATGCCAAAAAAGGTACCGTGCGCAAATGAGGTCACCACCCTGGCGATCATCAGCGTGGTGTAATCAGGCGCGATGGCGCAGATCAGGTTGCCTAATGTGAATATGCTCATTAGCCAGAGCAGGGAATTTTTGCGCGAGAATTTGGCCATTAATATGGACATGACAGGCGCGCCTACCGCTACGCCAAGTGCATAACCGGTGATCAATAATCCAGCCATGGGAATGCTGACCTGTAAGTCCCTGCTGACTTCCGGCAATAGACCCATGATCACGAACTCAGTAGTGCCTATGCCAAATGCGCCGGCCATCAATGCGTAGAGCGCGAGGGGAATACCTTGCGACAAATTTTCTTTTTTCATATTGCCTGCTATCAAATAGTTCGATTAAATTCCATTGTTCGAATATAATCGAACAATGGAATAATATCAAGCTTTGTGATAAATTTTAAACATGCGGCAAATTAAACATCCCAGCCTGGAGCAGGTAGAGCTGACAGACATCATGTACGCGCTGTCGGACCCGACACGCCTTGAAATTGTCGGGCGGCTGGCGAGTGCAGGCCGCAAGATGACCTGCGGCGAATTCGACCTCAATCGCCCGAAATCCAGCATGTCGCATCACTTTAAAATCCTGCGCGCAGCCGGGCTGGTGGAAACCTTGATTGAAGGCACCGAACATTTGAATGCGTTAAGGGAAGCGGAGATAGAGCAGAAGTTTCCGGGTGTGCTGCACGCGGTATTGCGTTCGCTCAGGCAAACGTCCTAAACCTTTACCGTCTTCCAGGATAACCCATCCTGTTTATATCAGCCTTTCAAGACTTCTCAAGCATGGCATGCAATAAACCTGCGCTTCGGATAAAACACTGTATCGAGAAAAATAATGGGCAATATGAAAACCTATTTGATGGCAACCATGGCAGCAGTTTTCTGGGGCGCCAATTTCAACCTGGCCAGGCCAGTGCTTGCGGAAATGAGTCCCTATATCGCCGGGGCCAGTCGCTATCTGCTGGCGGCTGCCGTGATGGTGTTGATCGCGCAGTTTAGAAAAGAACCTTTTTCATTACGCCACTGGCAAGCCTACCTGACTTTAGGCGTAGTCGGCGTATTCGGTTTTAACCTGTTTTTCTTTCTTGGCATGGAAACATCCTCTGCCATCAATGGTGCGTTGATTATGGCGTTGAATCCGTTGCTCACTGCCGTGCTCGGCTATTTTATTCTTGGTGACAGGCCGACCAACCGGCAACTGATCGCCTTCCCGGTGGGGATCGCCGGTGTGGTGATTGTGGTATTGGGTGCGGGTGCGCAACTGAAAGTCTCAACTGGCGATATCTACATTCTGATTGCGACGCTCAACTGGGCGCTTTACAACGTGCTGGTGAAAAAGATGATGCCTAAAAACGTGAGTGGCATCACCAATACTGCCGGCATCATGACCGTGGGCGCGCTGGCTTTGACCATGGCCGCGGTGTGGCATGGCGATCATTTTGTGCAGCCTAGTTTGCATGGCGGTGCAGCCTTGTTGACGATGTCGCTAGGTGGTGGTGTCCTGGCCTATCTTTTCTGGAATGCCAGCATCTCGCACCTGGGGCCATCCAAAGCGGCCATTTTTATGAACCTGGTGCCAGTAACTACCATGGTGATTGCCGCGTTCGAGCATATGCCACCCACGCATGCGCAATTGTTTGGCGCGCTGCTGGTGATCAGTGCAGTGACTTTCAGCTCGGTTTCACTCTCTAAAAACTGATTGAGTGTTTATTCTGCGTTTGAGACTGTAATCAAATGCCAAGGTTAAAGTTTGTTGTGTTCAGAAGGGTTATGTTGCCAATGAGAATCATTATCAATATAATAAATACTCTGTTAAAACAACCTTTTGTAGAAGTTCTTCCTTGCAGATTGATCTCACAAAAACTAAGCTTTTATCATCATTAATCTTGAATTATAGTGAGCTGATTAATCATGTGAATCGTTATTTCAGTAATCGTCATTTCGCAGAAGATGTTGTGCATGATGTCTACATCCAACTGGCCGAAAACCCTCCTCTAGCAGAGATCGGCACGCCTTTAAGCTATCTCAGAAAAACAAGCCTGAATAGGGCGTTAGACCGGGCTCGGCATGAAAAAGTAAGCCAGAATTACCTGACTAATTTAACTGTAGAAGACGACATCCATTTTTACGATGGAGCAGCTGCGTTAGCGTTCACCCAGAAAATTGAGCAAATTAAAAAGGTGATTGATGCTTTACCCAAGAAACAAAGGCAAGTGTTTTTGCTGCATCAGTTATACGAGATCCCACAGCAAAAAATTGCAATTGAAATGGGCATATCATCAAACATGGTTTCCAGGCATTTCACAAAAGCGCTTGCTAACATCACCATAGCCAGAAAGCAGCTATCCATTTAGAATAAATGTAACTGTGTCCTGCAAGACCAATTACTTTCGAAGCTTCATCGAGATGAACACTCACCACAAGCAAGACCCAAACTTCATTGCTGAATCTGACCCGAATATTTCGGATTTATTGCCCTATATAAAAGCGGCTAAGGATAAGTTTCCTTCCCAAGAGGAGCTATTCGCTGAAGTAAATAGAGATAGGGATAGCCGCAAGAACAAGATAAAAGCAATCCAATATGCGGTTGCTGTCGCATTTTGTAGTTTAGGGCTCTGGAAAGTTAACCCTACTATTTCGAGTGAAACTTACACGACTCAATATGCTGAGAGTCAGCAATTTTCTCTACCTGATGGCAGCAGCGTTCATTTAAATTCAAATACGCATCTGACTGCCAAATTCAGACTCTTCTCCAGGGAATTATATTTGGATAAGGGCGAGGCATCTTTCTCTGTGCAACATGGGATGAGGCCTTTTACAGTCGCAGTCGATCAAACAAAAGTGCTTGATATCGGTACCGTATTCAATATTGCCAGGTGGGATCATGCTTTCATAGCAACCGTGCTTGAGGGCGAAGTTGAATTACAAACTGGAGATCATCAATTGAGGTTAACCTCAGGGCAGTCTCTCAAGGTTTCCGATCTTGGATTTGGCGTGCCATATGAAGCCAATATGGACATGGTGACTGCCTGGCAAACCGGGAAGATAATATTTAACCGCACGCCATTAAAAGAAGCTGTCGCGAATATCCAACGGTATATAAAAGAGCCAATTCAGTTAGACAGCCGCGTTGAGGACTTGCTCATTACTGGTATCTATGACGTATCCAGCGTTGGACAATTAATAGACAGTATGGACTCAATGTTCCCGGTGAAAGTAGTCAGGTTAAGTGACGGCGAAATAAAAATTCAAAAAAATTAATTTGTGACGTGCTAGTTTCTCTTTAGCTAATCGCCTTATAAATATAGCGACAGACTTGATCGCTGATTTTATTAAGGGAAACCATGACAGCACGTTCCAATTTCCAACTTAGTCATCGAGCTAAGTTGAGACAGTTATCTATCGCAGCATTGCTTTCAGTCAGCATCAATGTCTTTGCGGCATCAGCCAATTTAGATATCGCCGCCCAATCACTAGATCAGGCCATCTTAACGTTGGGCAAACAAAGCGGTGAGAATATTGCATTTCCATCTGACCTCGCCAGCAAGCTTAAAGCCCCTGCTATCAAAGGTAATTACAGTGTTGAGCAAGCGCTAGAGTTGCTATTAAAAGGCACCGGACTAACTACCCAAAAGACACCAGCCGGTTATTCAGTCGTCAAGCAAGTCGAAAGCAAGGCTGAAACGTTGCCTGAAGTGGAAGTGAAAGATCAGGCAGTTAAGGAGATTCCTGCTGCATATGCGGGTGGCCAGGTTGCCCGTGGCGGTAGGGTTGGTTTGCTGGGTAACAAGGATTTGATGGATACCCCGTTCAGTGCCACGCAATATACTTCCAAACTGATCGCAGACCAGCAGGCACAAAACCTCGGCGATGTGCTGGTGAATGATCCTTCCATCCGTAATACCTATTCGCGTGGCTCGGGCCGTGACGAGTTCAATATCCGCGGTTTTACGCTGTTTAACTATGATTCCATGTTCAATGGCCTGTATGGTATTTCACCGCGAGATTCCAGTTCCATGATTGGTATCGAGCGTGTAGAAGTACTCAGGGGGCCGAATGCCTTGTTGAACGGCATTGCGCCTGGCGGCTCAGTGGGTGGAGCGATCAACCTGGTGCCTAAACGTGCAGGTTATCAACCATTAAATCGCCTGACCTTATCCTATATCGACGATAGCCAGCTGGCGGCCCATGCGGATGTGGCTAGACGCTTTGGCGCAGACCAGCAATTGGGTGTGCGCGTGAATGCCATTAAAAGCTCGGGGGATACGCCTGTAGATGGCTCTAAGGAAAGACTGGATGCCATTGCAATTGGTGTCGATTTCCAGGGGGAGGGATTCCGTCTCGAAGGTGACCTGAATTATCAAAACCGCCTGACTTATGCCCGCAGTGGCTTGCTGTTTGTGGCGCCTGGCGTCCAGATTGGTTCAGCGCCAGATGCCAGAAGTAACTATTTCCCTAGTTGGACTAACTGGGACAGTAACCAGATTTCAGGCACTGCGCGTGCTGAGTTTGACCTGGCCAAAGACTGGATGGTCTATGGGGCACTGGGTGCTTCAGAATATGATTTCAACAGCTTGCAAACCAGCTGGCAGTTGATCAGTCAGCAGGGAGATATCAGGACCAGACCGACCCGCACGCAACAATATGTCAAAACCGTGACCGGTGAGGTGGGGGTCAGAGGCAAATTCAGTACAGGATTCCTGGATCACCAGCCAGTATTGAGCATGACCAGTTATTTTATGGAATCTGGATTTTTATCAAATCGCACGACCGGATTTACTTTTTCAAATCTATACTCACCACAAAACGCAGCTAAACCAGCTATTTCATTAATAGGCAATGTTCCGAAAACTTCGGAAACCACACTGCGCAGTATTGCGTTGGCCGATACCATGTCTATCCTTGATAACGCAGTGCAACTGACGCTGGGTGTGCGCCATCAAGAGGTGATTGTGGATAGTTATGATCCAGCTACAGGCAGCCGCAGGCTTGATCAGCATTATGATGAGTCTAAACTGACGCCTACCGTAGCCCTGATGATTCGTCCCACTGAGCAACTGTCTTTGTATGCAAACTATATTGAGGCACTGAATCAAGGACCCATCGCCCTTCCTCCGGCACCAAATGCAGGACAGGTATTTGCACCAACGGTTTCCAAACAGCGCGAAGCAGGTGTGAAATATGACTTTGGCCGATTTTCTACGACTGTGAGTGTGTTCGAGATTGAGCGTGCTACCAGCTTTACTGATCCAGCCACTTCACTGCTGGTGGTAAATGGGCAGCAGCGTAATCGCGGGATAGAATTACTGACGCAAGGCGAAGTGATTGAGCATGTGCGGTTATTAGGCGGTCTGGCATTGACTGATGGAAAGCTGGTTAAGACAGAAGGCGGCACCAATGATGGCAATACAGCACCTGCAGTACCGCGGCAGCAATTTAATCTGGCAGCTGAATGGGACACGCCGATGCTGCCTGGATTAACACTCACTGCGCGCATGCTGCATACCGGTGAGCAGTATCTGGATGTTGATAACACGCAGAAAATCCCATCATGGAATCGCTATGACCTGGGTGCGCGTTATGCCTTCACTACCGGCAAAGTACCTGTGACTGTAAGAGGGTCAATAGAGAATCTGTTTGATAAAAACTACTGGCTCTCAGCTGCACGTGAAGGGTTATCAGTGGGAGCACCAAGAACTGTATTGCTTTCTGTGACTGCTGATTTTTAAGTGGATTAAACAGCTCTAAACAGGGATGTAGTGGATAGGGAAGGTTTAACACCTTCCCTTTTTTGTGAAGCATGTAAGGCATTAAAGCGCTTAAACCAGGAGAACATTGCAGAAAATAGTTAGTCATTTTCATCACCCTCTGTAGCCAATCACAGAGCCGCAGCGTACGAGCAAGCAGGAATGGTGGATATTGCATTTCAATCAAACTGGGTACGACGTAAGCGCCTTTAGTTTTTGGCATACAGGCCGAGACGTCAAGGCATAACGAGTGATGACGATGTTAATCAAAAGAATTCAGGCACCTGCTGGCTGGGCATTGAAAGAGCCTTTATGTGCTGCACCTACAATTGTTCTGTTTGACGATGGCCCAGCACCCACCGGCAAGCGGGATGGCATTAATAGTGTTGTATTGAAGTTTGTGGCCGATAAAAATAAGCGTATGAATTAGTACACATCCCGCACGTAGCGCTTTTCCTGCGCCATGTTTGAGACATAGTCATCCGCTGCTTCGGCGCTCATATTGCCATGTGTTTGCACAATGGTCTTCAACGCCGCATCCACATCTTTAGCCATACGGCTGGCATCACCGCAGACACAAAAGTGTGCGCCTTGTTGCAGCCATTGCCAGAGTTCAGCACCTTGTTCCAGCATGCGGTGTTGCACATAGACCTTTTCAGCCTGGTCACGTGAGAACGCGGTATCTAGCCTGTTTAACACGCCTTCTTTTTGCAGCGTTTCCAGTTGTTCACGGTAATAAAAATCTGTCGCCGCATGCTGCTCGCCAAAGAATAGCCAGTTGTTACCTTTGGCACCTGTCGCTTGCCGTTCCTGTAAAAAAGCAATGAAGGGTGCGATACCAGTGCCAGGGCCGACCATGATCAACGGTGCATCAGGGTTTTTTGGCGGACGGAAATGGGCGGAGCGTTGCAGGAAGATCGACACATCTGTCTCTTGCGTACGATCGGCCATAAAAGTTGAGCAGACACCACCACGGTTTAGATGATCTCCATAACGTACTGTTGATACAGTTAAATGCACCTGGTCTGGATGGACCTTAGGACTGGACGAGATGGAGTACAAACGTGGTTGCAGGCGCTTTAGCACGGCCAGCAAGTCGCTCGCTTCACTCTTGAAGGGGAAGGCCAGTAACAGGTCAATCAGCTGTTTGCCCCATAACCAGTCTTTCAGCCGTGTTTCATCTTCCATCAATACGGCGAGTGTCGGGCTGGCGCTGCGTTTCTGCACAAATTTCAATATATCCGGCGTGATGCGCGCGATTTCGTAGTGATGCAGCAGGGCATCACCGAGTGCCAGCTGGCCGTGGTCTTTTACGGCTACCATGGTGGAGGCAGAAAGCTTTAGCGCACGCAGCAGGTCGCCCACCAGTTCCGGGCAGTTCGTAGGCCAGACTCCTAATGCATCGCCCGCTTCATAATGGAAACCACTGCCACTTAAATCAAAGCCAAACTGGCGGATTTCTTTGTCTGAACCTGCGGTGTTCAGGCGCTGGTTGATAATCAGTTTGGTACGCAGCGGCTTCTGACGGGTATATGCAGGTGCCGCTGGCGTGTTCGCCACGTCGATGACGGATTCATCTACCTCATTAGCCATTGCCAGTACGGGTTGGCTGAGGGTGGCAGAAATAGTCGCCAATGCGGCAATCGTTTTATCTAGCCAGGCATTCGCCGGTTCTTCAAAGTCTGGCTCACAGTCAACACGGTCAAGCAGGCGTTGAGCGCCCAGCGCTTCCAGCCTTGCATCCAGTTTGCGGCCAAAGCCGCAGAATTGGTCATAGTTGGAGTCGCCAAACGCCAGTACGGCAAAACGGGTATTTGCCAGTGACGGTGCATTATCCGCCTGCAGGCTGCCCCAAAACTGGCTGGCGTTGTCTGGCGGATCACCGTCACCAAAGGTGCTGGTGAGCAGCAATACTTGTGAGTATTTAGCCAGCTCGGCCATGTTGATACTATCCATTGCTTTGACTGATGCCTGGAGACCACCTGATTTGATGCGCTCTGCGCATTTTTCGGCAAAGCCTTCAGCATTGCCGGTTTGCGATGCCCAAAGAATAGCCACGGTGGCAGCAGCCGTTGCCGGGGACGCCGAAAAGTCAGGCAAGCCCACAGGCAGCTGGTCACCATGCGGTAACCAGCTGCGTGCAAATAAGCCTGCCAATATGCCGTTGACCAGCAAGTGTTTGGCAGGGGCCAGCGGTGCGCCTTCCGGCAGTATGGGCACGCCACCAATCTTGCGTGATTCTTCAGTGCGCAAGCCACTGATAAAACCTTGCAGGTAAAGTTGTTCCTGCGCTTCAAGGACAATTTCAGGCGCGGTATCCAGGCCAAGTAACCTGGCCAAAGCATCGATATCTTTCATGTCGAGTTCCTTGTTATTCTTGCTCGCCTCACCGGTTGCGATGAGGGCTGGCTCTTCTGCATCCTTGCTGAGTGAGGCAGGTGCGCTGGCGACGCGTGTCATGGTCACGGCACAAAACTTGAATTCGGGTTGTTGTGAGATAGGGTCAATCGCATCGCTGGTGACTGCATTGATAGTCAGGTCTTCGCCATACACATCATTCCAGTGAAACGGGGCAAAGCAGTTACCGGCACGCACGCGGTCAGTCACTACGGCGGGTAACACGGCACGTCCGCGCCGCGAGCGTATTTCAACCTGGTCTTTATCTTGTATGGCCAACGCGGCGGCGTCTTCAGGATGCAGCTCTATAAATGGCCCCGGGTTGAGTTTGTTTAGGGTGGGGATCTTGCCGGTTTTGGTCATGGTGTGCCATTGGTGCTGCAGGCGACCGGTGTTGAGCACAAACGGAAAGTCGTTGTCGGGCAATTCGGCGGGTTCCATATGCGGACGCGCAAAGAAAACGCCTCTGCCACTGGCTGTTGCAAACGCAATACGTGGCTGGCTACCATCTTCGCGAACTTTTATTACTTGATTGATGCCATCGTTGAGATAACGGATCGGGTGTCTGTCATCCTTACTATCTGGTGAACACGGCCATTGCAGCGATGTTTCGCGCAACTTGTCATGGCTGGCGCCACGGATGTCATAGCCTGTTTTCAGGTTGGTTGTGCGTGTGATCTCTGCAAACACTTCGGCACCACTGTTGTAACTGAAGCCTTCGCTAAAACCCATCTCGCAAGCGACTCTGGCAATGATCTGCCAGTCCGCCATGGCTTCGCCCGGCGGGTTCACCGCCTGTTGCGTCAGCGTCATATTGCGTTCGGAGTTGATCATCACGCCTTCGGCCTCGGCCCATAGCGCACCTGGCAACAAAATATCGGCATAGCGATTGGTTTCAGTATCGAGGAAAGCATCCTGGGCGATCACCAGCTCGGCTTTTTCCAGTCCGGCGATCACGTTTTTGCGGTTGGCCATGCTGGCGACCGGATTGGTACAGATCACCCAGCAGGCTTTGATTTTTCCGGCCATCATCTGCTCGAACATGGCGACTGTGCCGCCACCGAGTCGGGTGTGCAAAGTGCCTTCCGGCACTTGCCATAACTGTTCTATAAACTGGCGGTCCTGCTCCACTAACACTGAACGCTGGCCTGGTAATCCTGGGCCCATATAGCCCATTTCACGGCCGCCCATGGCATTTGGTTGCCCGGTCAGTGAGAACGGGCCGCTGCCCGGGCGGCAGATCGCGCCTGTGGCAAGGTGCAGATTACAAATCGCGTTGGTACTCCAGGTGCCGTGGGTGCTCTGGTTCAGGCCCATGGTCCAGCAGCTCATCCAGTTTTTGCTGGTACCTATCCAGTCTGCGGCCTGGCGGATATCGTTTTCATTGAGGCCAGTGATATCGGCGACTTTTTCTGGCGTGTAATCTTGCAGAAAATCCGGCATGATTTCCCAGCCTTCGGTAAATTCGGCGATGAACTGAGTATCGGTATGGCCGTTCTTGACCAGCAGGTGCAACAGGCCATTGAGTAAAGCCAGGTCAGTCCCGGGTTTGATCTGCATAAATAGGTTGGCTTTATCTGCCGTGGTGTTACGGCGCGGGTCAACCACGATCAATTTGGCACCGGCTTTGATTCTATCCATCATGCGCAGGAATAAAATCGGGTGGCAATCGGCCATATTGGCGCCGATCACGAAGAACACATCCGTCTGGTCAAAATCCTGGTAAGAACCTGGCGGCCCATCAGCGCCTAGTGACAACTTGTAGCCGCTGCCGGCACTGGCCATGCACAGGCGGGAGTTGGATTCGATGTTGTTGCTACCCAGGTAGCCTTTAACCAGCTTGTTTGCCAGGTACTGGGATTCGATCGACATTTGGCCTGAGACATATAAGGCAATCGCATCCGGGCCATGCTCGTCAAGAATGGCGCGTAAACGGCGCGCCGTTTCCTTGATGGCGGCATCTATGCCGGTGCGTACCGATTCTTGCCCGCGTTGCTGGCGGACATAGGCATATTCCAGCCGGCCAGAGTCTGCGATGGCTTGTATACAAGTACTACCCTTGGTACACAGGCGGCCAAAGTTGGTGGGGTGCTCTTTGTCGCCATAGACCTTGATCACGCGCTGGGTTTTAGTTGCTGAGTGATCCTCAACTTCCATGACAATGCCGCAGCCAACACCGCAGTATGGGCAGACCGATTTGACTTTAGTCGTCATGCTAGGCTGCTCTCGACCTGACGTTAAACCTGCACCCAGACTGCATCATCACGCAGTTCCACCGGGTAGGTCTGCAAGCGGATATCAGCATCTTCCACGCAAATGCCGGTACTCAATTGGTAGTGGTGTTTGTAGATGGGCGAGGCAACGACGCGTTCGCCGCCAAGATCGCCGACGATGCCGCGCGAAATCACATTGGCATCGCTGTGCGGGTCGTAGTTGTCGATGGCGTACAGCAGGTCGTCCTGCAAGCGGAAGATCGCGATCTGGCGGCCATCAACCAGCGCGCATACGCCAGTATTAGGCCAGATATCATCCAGCGCGCACACCGCATGCCATGCGCCTGCGGTTGGCAACGCGGTTAAGTTGCCTGTGCTATCAGAGGAAGCTGTTTGTTGTATTTGACTCATGGTTCTACTCCGTGAATTACTCTGTTGGCGCCAGGATAGGAATGACTTTCGCCGGTTTCTTTCCCTGTGCCAGCTGCTTTTCTTCTACTGTGGCGGGACGCATCTGGTCACGTTCCTTGACGAAGACGATATTGGTATCGCCAGCCACACTGTTCACAAAACTGCGGAAACGCTTACGCACTTCTGGGTCGTTGACGGCGGTTTTCCATTCATCCTGGTAGTGATCCACCACATGCTGCATCTGCGCTTCCAGTTCGGCGCCCAGGCCTAGCGAGTCGTTGATCACCACTTGCTTGAGGTAATCCAGGCCACCTTCGAGGTTGTCGCGCCAGGTGCTGGTGCGTTGCAGGCGGTCGGCAGTGCGTATATAGAACATCAGGAAGCGGTCTATCATGCGGATCGCCTCTTCTTTACTGAGGTCGCTCGCCAGCAACTCGGCATGGCGCGGCTTCATGCCGCCGTTGCCGCATACATACAGGTTCCAGCCGCTTTCGGTGGCGATCAAACCTACATCCTTGCCTTGTGCTTCGGCACATTCACGGGTGCAACCTGACACACCGAACTTGATTTTGTGCGGTGCGCGCAGACCCTTGTAACGGTTCTCCAGTTGCACGGCCAGGCCGACACTGTCATCTACGCCATAACGGCACCAGGTCGAGCCGACGCAGCTTTTCACGGTACGCAACGATTTGCCGTAGGCGTGCCCGGATTCAAACCCGGCGGCGATCAGTTCTTCCCAGATATTCGGTAATTGTTCGACGCGGGCACCGAACATATCTACCCGGGCGCCGCCAGTCACCTTGGTGTACAGCTTGTATTTCTTGGCGATCTGGCCGATGGCGATCAGGCCGTCAGGCGTGACTTCACCACCTGGCATGCGTGGTACCACTGAATAACTGCCATCTTTCTGGATATTGCCAAGGAAGTAATCATTGGAATCCTGCAGCGAGGCCAGGTCTTTCTTGAGGATAAAGTCGTTCCAGACGGAAGCCAGCACACTGGCGGCCGTTGGTTTGCAGATATCGCAGCCCAGGCCTTTGCCATGCTTGTGCAGCAGTTCGCCAAACGTCCTGATCTGTTCCACGCGCACCAGGTGGTAAAGCTCCTGGCGTGAGTAAGGGAAGTGTTCGCACAGGTGATTGTTCACAGTCATGCCCAGCTTGACCATCTGTGCTTTCATGACCTGCGTCACTAATGGCACGCAGCCGCCGCAGGCAGTACCGGCTTTGGTGCAGGACTTGATGGCCCCTATGCTGCAATTGCCGGCGGCCACCGCTTCGCCGATCGCACCCTTGCTGACGTTGTTGCAAGAACACAGTACCGCAGTATCGGGTAACGCATCCACACCCAGGCCAGGTTTTTCCTTGCCATCGCTGGATGGCAGGATCAGGAATTCAGGATTTTCCGGCAATGCCATGTCGTTGACGGCCATTTGCTGCAAGGTGCCATATTCATCGGCATTGCCGATCAGCACCGCGCCCAGCAGTTTCTTGCCATCTTCGCTGACGACGATTTTTTTGTAGATATTGCGCACTTCATCTGTGTACTGGTAGCTACGGCAGCCATGAGTCTTGCCATGTGCATCGCCGACACTTGCCACATCCACGCCCATCAGCTTGAGTTTGGTGCTCATGTCTGCACCCTGGAAGGTCGCAGTGGTTTCGCCTGCCAGATGTGCGCAAGCCGTGCGAGCCATATCATAGCCAGGCGCCACCAGGCCGAACATCTCGTCGTTCCAGCTGGCGCATTCGCCGATGGCATAAATGTCGTGGTCGCTGGAGCGGGAAAAATCATCAATGGCGATACCGCCACGGGCGCCTATGGCGAGTCCGGCGTCGCGTGCCAGTTCATCTCTTGGACGGATACCGGCGGAGAACACGATCATGTCGGTTTCAAGCCAGGTTTCATCAAAGAACACCATACGGTGGCGCGCAGTCGCGCCATCCACAATCGCGGTGGTATTACGGCTGGTATGTACGTGTACACCCAGGTTTTCGATCTGGCTGCGCAGTACGCGCCCACCGGCTTCGTCCACTTGCACCGCCATCAGGCGCGGCGCGAATTCGACCACGTGGGTATTCAGGCCCATATCGCGCAACGCCTTGGCGCATTCCAGTCCCAGTAAACCACCGCCAACCACCACGCCACTCTTGGCGGTTTTGCCTGCTGCGGTCATGGCTTCCAGGTCTTCTATAGTGCGATAAACAAAGCAGTTTTCACGGTCACGTCCGGCGACTGAAGGCACGAACGGCACCGAGCCGGTTGCCAATATCAGTTTGTCGTATGCCAGGGTGGTGTTGTCTGTCAGGGTCACGATATGCTGATGGCGGTCAATATGGCTCACGCGCGCATTCAGGCGCAATTCCAGCCCCGGGCGGTCATAAAAACCAGGTTCGACTAATGAAAGGTCTTCAGCCGTGCTGCCGGAGAAAAAGCTGGAAAGGTGCACGCGGTCGTAAGCAGGCCGTGGTTCTTCGCCCAATACCGTGACTTGCAGGTTCGCCGCTTCCAGGTCCGGATGGCGTTTCACCAGTTCCTGCATAAAATAATGTCCCACCATGCCGTTACCGACAACTACTATGCGGGTGTGTTGATTCATCGTATGTTCCCCATCAGATGCAAGCATATGGCGTCATGGCATGCGTGCTTCCATGCATATGCTTGCTGTTTACCAAGCTGTAAAACGAAAAAAGGCGTCCATAGCTTATTCCGCAACTGCCTGATGCACTGCGTAAAAAAGCTATGGACGCCGTTGTCCATAAAGAGAATTTCCCAAGTTCAGAAACTCTCTTTTACTAAAAAATACTCATCTAAATAAACGAGATTTAGTACCTGATAAGCAATTGATATGCCAAGGTGAAGAGTGTTGTTTGGACGGATTTCTTAAATAATATAAGTGATTGTTTTATATATATTTAAATTAACTGTGAGCGATAGGTTTGCGAACTGTTAACTGCGAATATCCGGGCTTGCATCAATAGCCAGGCGCACGGTTATGATGCAAAAAAAGGCGATTGCACCAGAATAGGTCTTAGCCGATAAAGCGCGTTTCTATCTGGTGCAGGAACAGGGCGGTTTCTTATCAGGAAATAAACAGCAGGTAGATCAGTATGAGATTGGCAAACAAGGAACAGATCGCCAGCCATTGCCATTTCACCAGCCTGGCACGGCCTATCAGTGGCGTGCGTGGAATCACTAACGGTTTCAGTTCGCCATGTTCCAGTGCCAGCAGCATTTCTTCTGCGGTTTCAAAACGGTCTTCAGTTTTTCTGGCAATCGCCTTCAGAATGACGTTTTCCAGCCAGGCCGGGATCTCCGGACGGTAACGGCTGGGTTTGATAGGCTCGCCAAAACGCGGTGACTGGAAAGGCTCTATCTCGCCGTAAGGATATTTTCGTGTGAGCAGGTGGTACAGCGTGACGCCAGCGGCATAAATATCTGCCTGGCGGTCAGCCACTTTGCCATCAAATAACTCTGGTGACATAAAACTGGGCGTGCCCGGGTTTTCCATTTGCTCAGGCATGGGCAAAGTGGGATTTAACGCGACACCCAGATCCAGGATGCGTAAACGGGTGTCGCTGCCGATATGAATGTTGGCGGGTTTGATATCTCGGTGCACAATATTCAGGCGGTGCAGCATGCTTAAACCACGCAATAAATCCTGCCCGATATTCGCGACGCCATTCATGGTGAAATGGTGTCCGGCATCCAGCCTTTGCTGCAAGGTCGAGCCTTCATGCCAGGTCATCACATAATAAAGCGCGCTGCGCTGGTCAAGTGTCAGCGGCAAGATCTGAGGCACGCATTGCGAGACGACGCGCTTGGCCAGCCATTCTTCATTCAATAAGGCTTCGCAACTTTCCTTGTCATCGGCACGTGAAGGTTGCAGGGTTTTTAATACAAACAGTTGCCCGGCGGCATTTTTGACCTGGTAGAGGATGCTCAGGCGCGAGTCATGGATCACTTTTGTGACAGTAAAGCCATCGATCTGGCTGCCGACCGCAAGCCTGGGCGGCAACGGCAGGCTGAGGGCATCGGCCAGCATATCGGTCAGGTGATCCTGGCCTACGCTTTCAATCGTAACGATAACGGCTGAGGCATTATCCTGGCCGCCTTTTTCTACCGCCAGTGCTGTCAGGTATTCAGCGACCATTTGCGGTGAGCGGTACAGCATGAGCGCGCGATGGATATCGGCATCGCCAAGTGCGGCCCATACGCCGTCGCTGACGATCGCATACACGTCACCGGGTTGCAGCAGGCCTTCGGCGTAATCGACTGCCAGTTGGTCATCGAGCCCGACCGCACGTTTTAGCACGTGCCGCATATCCGGCCTGTCCCAGACGTGGTCAGTGGTCAGGCATTGCAGTGATTGTTCACGCAGGCGATAGATACGTGTGTCGCCTACATGCGCGAGCACATAGCGTTGACCACGCAACACCAGCATGGACAGCGTTGTCGCCATGCCCGCCATTTTGCTGTCCTTGCGTGCCTGCGACAACACCCACAGATTGGCCGCTTGCAAGACCTTATCCAGAGCATGCTGTATGGTCCAGGTTTCAGGGGTGGCGTAGTAGTCAGCCGAGATGCTCCTGGCGGTCATTTCCGAGGCTTCAGCACCACCCGCGCCACCGCTGACGCCATCGGCGACCAGCATGAGCGCGCCTTTGATCGCCAGTTGTGACTCAGACGGGGTGACTACCGTGACATAGTCCTCGTTACGCGGCCGCGGGCCGATCACGCTATGTTCACCCACTTTAAAAACAAGACTCATAAGCCAGTTATTTTAATTGATATTGAGGTTTGAATTTGCTTACAGTTTGATCTGGCTTATACCGTGGCCGGTTTATACCTTAGCCGCGGTCACACTGGAAGCACCCCAGGTCGTCCGCCAGCGGTTTTTTACGCCAGTCAGGCCTACCAGCGCCAGAATGGCTAATCCGGCAAAAATAATCAAGCCTGTCTGATAACTGCCGGTGATCTGCTTGGAGTAACCCAGGCTGGATGCCAGGTAAAAACCGCCTATGCCACCCGCCATGCCGACCAGGCCGGTCATCACGCCTATCTCTTTACGAAAGCGTTGCGGTACCAGCTGGAATACCGCGCCATTACCCATACCCAGGGAAGCCATGGCCAATACCACCACGCCAAGCCCGGCTGTTTGGGTGCTGATGCCAAAACTCAGAATAAACAGAAAGATGGCGGCGAGTATATACATGGTGCTTAGGGTGCGAATGCCGCCGATGCGGTCAGCCAGCAGGCCACCAAACGGACGCACCAGTGAGCCGGCAAATACGCAGGCGGCAGTGAAGTAACCGGCATGTACAGGGTCCAGGCCATATTGGTCATGGAAGTAGATCGTCAGCGAAGAGGCCATGCCAACAAAGCCACCGAAAGTCACGCAATAAAACAGCATGAACCACCAGGCATCTTTGTCTTTCAGCACAGCCATATACTGCGACAGTGATTTTGGTGCCGGCGTATCCGGTGCATCTTTGGCAAATACGCTATATACGATCAATGCCAGTAATAAGGGGATCAAAGCGAGGCCAAATACATTGTTCCAGCCAAAAGCGACTGCCAGGCCTGGGGCAAACAATGCCGCCAAAGCCGTGCCCGAGTTGCCCGCGCCAGCAATGCCCAATGCCGTGCCCTGATGTTCAGGCGGGTACCAGCGTGAAGCCAATGGCAGGGCCACAGCAAATGCAGCACCGGCAAAGCCGAGAAACACGCCCAGCAATAACGCTTGCTGATACGTGTGTATGCCATGCAACCAGGCGACGACTAATGCCGCCAGCACAATCACCTGGCCGATCAGGCCTGCTTTTTTAGGCTTGAGCTGGTCTACCAATACGCCCATCACAATGCGTAAAAGCGCACCCGTGAGTACCGGTGTGGCGACCATCAGGCCTTTTTGCGCCGGGTTTAATTGCAGATCAGCGGCGATTTGCACGGCCAGCGGCCCGAGCATGACCCACACCATAAAACTCAGGTCAAAATAAAAGAACGCTGAAAACAACGTAGGCTTGTGGCCTACCTCCCAAAAACTCTTTTTCATGTTTATCTCCGGTTATTTCAAAATAGCATATCTGTCACTGGTATCTGCACTTGAATCTACTTAAAAACCAATTTAGGTAAATATCCGTCTGCGCAAATACAGATCAATTGTTTTTTTAATTGGCATTCACTGCCTGCAAGTATTCAAACTGCTCCAGCGCCTGCAAGGTTTTGGCACTATTCGCCAGTTTGACCACTTCGCCGACGACGATCATGGCCGGGCTTTTCATCTGGTGCTGATGGCTAAGCAGGGGCATGGCTTCTATGGTGCTGACCAGCGCACGTTCATCAGTGCGTGTCGCACTTTCTACTATCATGCATGGCATGGCTGGTGACATGCCAGCGGCGATCAGTTCGCGGCTGATATCGGACAGGTGCTGCATGCCCATATAAATCACCAGCGTGGTATTGCTTGCTACCAGCGCGCGCCAAGGTAATGGCCCGCCGTCCTGTGTATGC
Source organism: Methylophilus sp. E2MeOHC9 (assembly GCF_058744375.1). Taxonomy (NCBI): domain Bacteria; kingdom Pseudomonadati; phylum Pseudomonadota; class Betaproteobacteria; order Nitrosomonadales; family Methylophilaceae; genus Methylophilus; species Methylophilus sp. E2MeOHC9. The sequence goes on along the minus strand of NZ_CP196024.1, from coordinate 3,064,209 downwards.
CCGGTCACCAGGGTCACGCCATGGTTAAGGCCTCTATGGGTGGCTGGCACGTCCATACTGGCGCAGGCGCTGAGGCCGCTGGTCATGCCTGGGATAATTTCATAGGCAACTCCGGCGGCGCGCAAAGCCAGCATCTCTTCACCGCCACGGCCGAATACAAACGGGTCACCGCCTTTGAGGCGTACCACCACTTGCCCTTGCTCGGCCAGCGCGATCATCATGCGGTTGATAAAGTGTTGCGGGGTAGACTTGCAGCCGCCACGTTTGCCCACGTGCACAATGCGTGCCTGCGGGCAATGCGTGAGCAGGTCCGGGTTGACCAGGTCATCGACCAGTACGACTTCGGCTTGCTGCAAAGCCTTGATGGCCTTGAGCGTAATGAGGTCTGGGTCACCGGGTCCGGCACCTACTAAATAAATTTTTCCGGCTGTAGTCATGGTTGCTTCCTTACATTCAAACAATCAAAAGGTGTACATGGCAGTGAGCCATAATTTTTCAGTATCGTGATAACGGCCACGTGTACCGGCGGCGTTGCTGGTGGTATTTGCAGTGGCGGCAAACTCGTCACTTTCGCTGTATTTGCCGTATTCAAACTTGGTCATCCAGTGCTTATCCACGTTCCAGGTCACGGCGGCGTTCCACTCGGTGCCGTAGCGATTGCCGGTACGGGCAGTACCACCATTGACCGTGAAAAAGTCTTCGTCTGCATCCAGTACGTGGTAATCGGCAAAAAACATGAAATCACCGTAACGGTAGGTGGCCGTCACAAAGCTGTCCTTGATACCGGCGCGTGGCGTGACCAGGAATTTATCTACCCAGCCCTGGAACAGGTGGTTGGTACCAAACGGCGTCTGGAAAGCATAAGTGTTGTTATTGCTGGAAAGCAGTTCCTGGTCCAGGCGCAGGTTGAAGTTATCGATGCCAAAGCCGCCACCCAGTTTGTAATAGTGCGCATCAATGCGGCTATCACCATCTTTGTAGTCTGACTGTTTGGCGTATTCGGCGGTGTAGTGCGCGCGGTAGTTAGGCGTGAAGATATGCGTACCATCCAGGCGCAGGCCTATGGTTTTGTTCGACTGGTCGGCCAGCAGGTTGGCGCCGCCGGCACCAAACCAGGCGTTGCCCAGGCCCAGGTTTTCAAAATTGCTGAAATAGCCATAACCGACCAGGAATTCGGTAGGAGAAATGCGGTAACGCGCATTCACCACTTCCAGGTTGCCGCTGCGTTCGGAGGTGAAAATCTGGTTCACTTTGTCAAAATGCGCGACAAACAACTCGGTATCCGGGATGGTTTTATTGAATACGGAAACACCGTCAAATACCTGCATGACCTGGCGGAAGGCAATGTCACCTATAAAACGCACATTATCCAGGTTGACCTGCTGGCGGCCGGCACGCACACGGGTATTCTTGATACCGGTCCAGTCTACGTAGAGCTGGTTGATATCCGTATGGTTAGGGTCTACCACTTTGGCATATTCGATTTTGCCATTGTTGTTGGAAGCACCATTGATACGGTAACTGTTAGTGCCATCGTTGAAGTCATCCGTCAGCTGGCTGACATTGATCAGTTGCGCGGCAAAACTCCAGTTATGGTAAGGCGCGGTTTGCCAGCCGATCAGGCTGCGCAAGGTCAGTGCATTGGCATCTTTAAGTTCACGTGCCGCCGTCGGGTTAGGCGTGTTGGCAGCATTGCTATAGGTGCCTGGCTGTAAACCATCCTGGTCTACATACTCATAACGCAATCTGAAACTGGTCATATTTTTGCCGGTTTTAATGGCATCCATAAAGGTGTATTCGGGTAAAACTTCTTCTTCAGCCACCACTTGCATGCTCAATGCCGCCATCAATACTGCCACTGAGACTTGACGCAATCGTTGGTAAGAGTTAGTTTTCATGTTGTTGCTCCTTTGCTTAAGTGGGTAACCATATTTCGATGAGGTATGCGGTGCTGGTGGGTTGCCGCCCGTCAGCACCACTTCTTATGCCGCCTTTTTGGCGTGTCGTTCGTATAAAAACTTCAACACTTCGCTGCGCAGATGCGTATAAGCCGGGTCTTCGACCAGTGCTAGCCGCTGACGAGGGCGCGGTAGATCCACTTCCAGGATTTCACCTATGGTGGCAGCCGGGCCGTTGGTCATCATGACGATGCGATCCGAGAGCAGCACCGCTTCGTCCACATCGTGCGTGACCATGACAGCAGTACAACCCGAGCGCGCCATGATGCTCATTAATTCGTCCTGTAACCCGGCGCGGGTCAATGCATCGAGCGCACCAAACGGTTCATCCAGTAACAGCACTTTGGGTTCCATCGCCAGGGCGCGGGCGATGCCGACACGCTGTTTCATGCCGCCCGAGATTTCAGTCGGACGTTTTTCCATGGCATGGCTTAAACCAACCAGTTCCAGTGCCGCACTCGTGCGTTCAGCCAGTTGCGCTTTGCTTTCGCTGTCGGCAAACACACGTTCGACTGCCAGATAAACGTTTTCAAAGCAGGTCAACCATGGCAGCAGGGAATGGTTCTGGAACACCACCGCCCGCTCCGGGCCGGGTTTGAAGATTTCACGCCCGGCACAGAACAGGTAACCATCCGTCGGCTGCAACAACCCGGCAATCAGGTTGAGCACAGTGGATTTTCCGCAACCTGAGTGGCCGATGATGGAGATGAACTCACCTTCACGGATAGAAAGATTAATCTCTTTTAAAGCCTGGAAACTGCCATTTTTGGTTGGAAAAGTCATATTGACGTTTTCGATCAGGACATAACGGTCTTGCAATGCGGTTGTCATAGTGAATTCCTTTATGGCTTATTCGTAGCTGTAGCGTTTAGCCACCAGCACCAGCAATTGTTCAAGCAGCAAACCGACAATGCCGACGATAAAAATGGCGATGATGATGTGTTCTACATTCAGGTTGTTCCATTCATCCCACACCCAAAAGCCTATGCCCATACCGCCGGTCAGCATTTCTGCCGCTACAATCACCAGCCAGGCAGCCCCGATAGACAGTCGCACGCCGGTCATCATGTAAGGCATGACATAAGGCAGCAGGATTTTGGTGACGACTTTCCATTCTGAAAGGTTGAGCACTTTAGCCACGTTCATATAGTCTTGCGGCACTTTGCTGACGCCAACAGCGGTATTGATGATCATCGGCCACACTGCGGTGATGAAAATCACCCAGATCGCGGCCGGGTCAGCCGCTTTGAATACCAGCAGGCCTATCGGTAGCCAGGCCAGTGGCGAGACTGGTTTGAGCAGGCTGATGATGGGCGCGGCCATGCGCGACATAAATGCATAACGGCCGATCACAAAGCCCATGGGGATGCCGACGATCGCGGCCAGGGCAAAGCCGGTCGCCACGCGTTTCAGCGAGCTGAGGATGTTCCAGCCTATGCCCATGTCGTTAGGGTTGTTGATATAAAACGGGTCGCTAAACAGCTCCATTGCCGACTGCCAGGTCTTGACCGGGCCTGGCAGGCCTTGCGTCAGGGCTGCCACGGTGGCCCAGATGGCACCGAATATCAGCAAGCCGATCACAGGCGGCAACAACCATTCAAACATGCGTTTGGCGGTTGCCGCCCATGTGCTCCGCCGCTGCAACGACGGAGTGGCTACTGTAGCTGTGGTCGAGAGAGGGATAACCACAGCAACAACGGGTTGTGCAGGTGCTGCTTGCACAGCGTCCTCGCTAGTTTCTATCATTTTTTCTTTGTTAAAGCTGACGACACTCATGGTGACTCTCCTTGAAAGAATTAAGCTTTAACCTTGAAACTGTTGGCATAGGCTTTGGGGTCTTTGCCATCCCATACCACGCCATCAATCAGTTTGCTGCTACGCATAGGATCGGTCGGCACGTTAATGCCCAGCGCCTTGGCGGCTTCGGTATAAATATCAATCCTGTTTACTTTTTTTGCCACGGCCAGGTAGTCAGGGTCAGACTTCAGCAAACCCCAGCGTTTGTGCTGGGTCAGGAACCACATGCCATCTGACAGGTAAGGGAAGTTGACCTTGCCGTCGTTGAAGAACTTCATGTAGTTCGGGTCTTCCCATTTTTTACCGATGCCATTGTCGTAATGGCCGAGGAAGCGGCCTTCGATCACTTCTTCCGGCGCATTCACATAAGCTTTACCGGCGATCAGTTTGGCGACTTCAGGGCGGTTCTTGGTGGCGTCGATATAACGGCAGGCTTCCAGGATGGCTTTGGTCAATGCCAGTACCGTATTCGGGTGCTTGGCCGAAAATTCGGCCGTGGTGCCCAGCGCTTTTTCCGGGTGGTCGGTCCAGATATCCTGCGAGGTCGCTGCGGTAAAGCCGATCTTGTCGTAAATGGCACGTGCGTTCCACGGTTCACCCACGCAGTAGCCATCCATATTGCCTATGCGCATGTTGGCGACCATTTGCGGTGGTGGCACGACGATGGTTTTCACATCCTGCATCGGGTTGATGCCGTAAGAAGCCAGCCAGTAATACAGCCACATGGCGTGGGTGCCAGTGGGGAAAGTCTGGGCAAAGGTAAAGTCGCGGTTTTCGTTATCCAGCAGGCGTTTCAGGGTGGCGCCGGTGGTGGCGCCTTTTTCCTTGAGCTGGTTGGCGAGCGTGATGCCCTGGCCGTTGTTGTTCAGCGTCATCAGCAGGTTCATGTCTTTCTGCTGGCCACCAATGCCCAGTTGTACGCCGTAGAGCAGGCCATACAACACATGGGCTGCATGCAACTCGCCGTTGACCAGTTTGTCACGCACACCGGCCCAGGAAGCTTCTTTCGACGGCACGATCTTGATGCCGTATTTTTTATCGAAGCCCATTTGTGCGGCGACAATGATAGGCGCACAGTCGGTGAGCGGGATAAAGCCGACTTTCACTTCGGTGATCTCAGGCGCATCCGAGCCAGCCGCCCATGCCTGGCTGCGGATGGCGGAGGGCACCATATTCATCATGGCAGCAGCACCAAACGCCCCGGCCAGGGTATGCATAAAGAAATGACGGCGCTGGCTATCTACAGCATCTGGCTCAGGCAGTGTGTTGGAAGGAATAAGGTGATTATCCGCTACCGGTTTTTTGTGATCGGAACTGCTCATTTCTGCTCCTTGAAAATAAGTGAATATGGAAAGTGAAAAACAAAAAAGGCGTCCTGATGGCATTGCTTTCGCGATACCATCAGGACGCCTTTGTCCTTGAAATCCATTCAATTCAATTTCACACCCGGTCATACATCAGAGCCATTATCGCCGTTGATAATGGCACCCGTTGCCGTGGTGCTTAAGAGTCATCTAGCAAGCGGTATGCCAACTGCAAAAATGCGGGGAAAAAGCAGGATTCAGAAAGAAAAACCCGCTGCAAGGGCGGGGGAAGGCCATTTTGAGTGAGATGCATCGCACTTATTCAGTGCGCATGCACCATCAAATAGAGCGGTCAGGAGGGGAGTTTTTGTTGCGTCAGTATATTTTCAGCGACATCGATGATCTTGCGTTTTTGCTCCATGGCGAGGTTGCGCAGAGTCTTGTACGCTTCCATCTCATCAATGCCCAGCTTGCTCATCAGCAGGCCTTTCGCCCGTTCGATCTGCTTGCGTTCTGACAGGGCTTTGCGCGTATCCGACAGTTCACTTTCCATATCGGCGATCTGACGCGATTGCTGTTGTAACAAGCTGATCATGGAAGTCATCGGGTACGCTTGTGCGCTGTCATGCGCCTGAAAACTGAGCGCACTTTCCACCGGGATAGATAGATTGAAGAAGGTGCCATCCAGGGTCGCGCTGGAGGAAGCTTTATTGGTGATCGCCTGCAAGTATTCCTGCGTGTATTCAAGGTCGTGCTTGGCTTTGTGCGCTAACACTTCCAGCATGGCATGCATTTTCTCGATCAGCGCGCATTGCAGTTGCCAGATGTTGGTCTGCTTTTGCGAACATAAGTCAAACCAGATATCCGCGTCACTGGGCTTCAGCGGCTGCTGATCTTTGGCTGAAGTGAGTTTGCTGCGCAGTTGCTGATGCTGCTGGTAAAGTCTGGAGGCCTCTAAGGCAGCCCAGGCGCTACGTAAATCTTCATTGCCAAACTGGCAAAATAATTCGGTATGGCGGTCTTGTTGCGCAATCAGTTCCAGCAAGCGCTGCTGGTGCGGCAACTGCACACTGCCGGAACCGAAGATATAAGAACCCACTGCGCGTTCCTGGCCCGCAAACTCCTTGGTTTGCACCAGGTTATACAGCGTAAGCAGGCAAGTGGAGATCTTGCTGTTGACCGAGCTATCCGAGATTTCAAAGATCAGCGCGATCAGGCTGCTGATCAGGCGGCTGTAGGATTCAATACAATCTGCAAACGAGATTTTCTGCAATGTCACCTGGTGGCGTAAAGAAGTCAGCTGGTCAAAGCCCAGCAATATCCATGAAATCAATGTCAGCTGCCTGGCGTCAGTTAACAGGTCCAGATGCAAATGCTGTTGCAAGGCTTGCCTGAAATCTGCTTCTGTGGCCTGGTTTTGGGTGATGATATCGGCGCGCTCAGGCGCAAACCGTTTACCGGCAGAGGCAAGGTAAAGGCAGCTGGCGCCACGTTCTGCCTGCACCTGGTGGATGATCTGGCCTATTCTCTCGACAAATTGAATGCAGGTATCCAGGCGTTCAAGCTCTTCGATATGCCTGATTTTTGCCAGGACGATGGTTTGTTCGGGGGAAATATCTGTACTCATTACTAAAAACCTAAGCAAAAAATGTGCACGTTTGCCATGCACATTTATTTTCTGTTTAAAACGGGAGCTAAGCAGGCTGTATGAAAGGGAAACCTGATACGAGTGACGCGGCAGCGGACGAACAGTCTATGGCGAAAGCCATCAGGTATTAATGCCAGCCACCACCGAACACTTTGTATAAGGTCAGTTGGCTGGCGGCATCGCTTAACTGCAAGGTCACCAGTGATTGCTCGGCAGTATAAAGCGTTCTTTGTGCATCGAGAACAACCAGGTAACTATCCACGCCATTTTTAAAGCGGGCGTCGGCCAGTTTAAATGCTTCAGCGGCGGCGCCGTTTAATGACTGTTGTGCTTCCAGTTGTGCCTGCAAACCTTCGCGTTGCGCCAGTACATCCGCCACTTCCCTGAAAGCGGTTTGTACGGTTTTTTCATATTGTGCGAGCAGGATTTCCTGGTTCTTTTCACCAATAGTCAGGTTGGTCCGGTTTCGTCCGGCATTGAAAATAGGCAGGCTGATCTGCGGCACAAATGTCCAGATGCGCGAGCCGGTACCAAACAAACCATCCAGCTCGGTGCTGGCAGTGCCTATGGTGGTGGTCATGCTGATGGTGGGGAAGAATGCAGCACGCAGCGCACCGATATTGGCATTGGCGCCTTCAAGCAAATGCTCGGCGGCACGCACATCCGGCCGCTGCTGCAAGGTTTTAGAGCTAATTCCACGTGGTAGAGGTGTAGCAAGTGCCACGCTGGACAGCGAGCTATCCGGCAACCATGCCACTGGCACAATGCTGCCAGCCAGCAGATTAAGCGCGTTGATATCCTGCTTAATCTGGATGTTATAGGTAGCCACGGCAACCCGGGCATTGTCGACGCTGGTTTGCAACTGCTTGAGGGTCAGGGCATTGGCGACCCCAAGGTCAAACATTTTCTGGTTGATGTTGTAAGTATCCTGCTGGCTTTTCAGCGTTTGCTGGGCGATGTCCAGCCGCTTTTTATCTGCGGCCACCGTCAGCCAGGCTGTGGCGACTTCAGCCACCAGGCTGATTTGCGTGCTTTTGCGGTTTTCTTCTTGCGAATAAAACGTCTGCAAAGCCTGCGCATTTAGATTGCGGATACGGCCAAACAGGTCCAGTTCATAGGCGCTGAAGCCAACCGTGGCACGGTAAACATGCGAAACATTGCCGCTGCTATTGTTGCTGGCTGCGACGGTGCCGGCGGAAACATTACCATTGTTACCAACGTTGGACATGCCTTTAGAGGCGGTTTCAGACAAAGTCGCGGCCACAGTAGGGAATAAGTCTGCGCGCTGTACCTGGTATTGCGCCCTGGCTTTTTCAATATTGAGTGTTGCCACCCGCAAGTCCCGGTTATTTTTCAGCGACAGATCGATTACCTGTTGCAATCGCTTGTCGGTGATAAAAGATTGCCAGCCGAGTTCGGTCAGCGCTTTTTGATCATTGTCGACGGTGCCTAGCGTGGCAGGCACCGGTGCTTCAGGCGGGCTGAAAAAAGGCGCCAGGTTGATGCAGGCAGTCAGTGATAATGAGCATACGATCAACGCAGACAGTTTTAAATGATGACTCATAGAATGCAGATTACTCATGTTCTGCCTTACTGTGCAGTGGTTTTTCAACAGAAGCACCTTCAGCCCGATATGGGAACAGAGAGCGGATCAGCACATAAAATAAAGGCACAAAAAATACGCCGAGGAAAGTGGCCGTCAGCATGCCACCGAGTACGCCGGTACCAATCGCCTGGCGGCTGACCGCGCCAGCGCCGTGGCTAAAGGCAAGCGGAATCACGCCAAAGATAAACGCCAGTGATGTCATCAGGATAGGGCGTAGTCGCAGTTGCACGGCTTGCAGCGTTGCTTCTACCAGAGGCTTGCCTTGCTCTTGCAGATGTTTGGCAAATTCCACAATCAGGATGGCATTCTTGGCGGCCAGGCCTATGGTAGTGAGTAATCCCACCTGGAAATAAACGTCCGCGGTCATACCACGCAACGTCGTTGCTAGCACGGCGCCCAGAATACCAAGTGGTACCACCAGGATCACCGAGAAAGGCACCGCCCAGCTTTCATACAAAGCAGCCAGGCACAAAAACACAAATACTACAGAGACGGCATATAGCAGCGGCGCTTGCGAGCCGGATAATCTTTCCTGGTAGGATTGTGCACTCCACTCATAGCCTATGCCGGCCGGTAATTGCTTAATGATTTCTTCCGCAATCCGCATGGCTTCACCGGTACTGACACCCTTGGCTGCTTCGCCGACGATTTCGATGGAAGAAATACCGTTAAACCTTTCGAGTAAGGGCGAACCCGTCACCCACCTGGTGCTGGAGAAAGACGAGAATGGCACCATTTCGTTAGTGGTGTTGCGCACATACCAGCGATCAATATCCTCAGGCTGCATGCGAAAGGGTGCATCGCCTTGCAGGTAGACTTTTTTCACGCGGCCCTTGTTAATAAAGTCATTCACATAGGTGCCACCCATGGCGATAGACAGGGTCGAGTTGATATTGGCCGTGGTCAGGTTGTAAATGCCGGTTTTCTGGTCGTCGATATTCAGGCGGAACATGGGCGTATCATCCAGCCCGCTGGCGCGCACACGATTGAGTTTGGGATTATCTGCCGCCACTTCTATAAAGTGGTTCCTGGCTTCCAGCAGGGCCTGATGTCCCAGGCTGCCGACATCTTTCAGTTCCAGTGTAAAGCCTGAACCTTGGCCGAGCCCACGTACCGGGGAGGGCTGGTTGACAAACAATTTGGCATCCCGGATTTTTGAGAATGCTTTTGTCATCTGGTCAGCCAGTGAGGCGGCATCCTGGCCTTCGCCGCGCAATGACCAGTCTTTCAGGCGGATAAACGCCCGTCCGGTATTCTGGCTGCCGCCGCCGCCCTGGCCCAGGCCGGCGATGGTTAAGTACTCATCAATCACTTCAGACTGGCTATCCAGATGGTGTTCGATTTGCCGCAGTACGCGCTGCATGCGGTCATCGGTGGCACCTACTGGTAATTGAATCTGGGCCGTTAGCACGCCCTGATCCTCAGTCGGCAGGAAAGAACTCGGCAAACGCATAAACAAAACAGCCAGCACAGCGAGGATCGCCGCATAGACCACCATGGTGAAGGTTTTTCTATTGAGGATTTTCTCGACGATGGCCTGATAGCCATCAGCAAACTTCTGGAATGCCGGGTTGAACCAGCGGAAGAACCAGCCGAAAAGACCTCCAGTGGTCGCATGGCCCTGATGTGAGGGTTTAAGCATGGTGGCACATAGCGCAGGGGTGAGCGTGAGCGCCACCACTACAGACAGCAGCATGGCCGAGACGATGGTGATAGAGAACTGGCGATAGATCACGCCGGTGGCGCCGCCAAAAAACGCCATGGGGATAAATACCGCAGACAGCACCAGCGAGATGCCGACCAGGGCACTGGTGATCTCACGCATGGATTTCTGCGTGGCTTCTTTGGGCGCCAGGCCTTCTTCACGCATGACGCGTTCGACGTTTTCTACCACCACGATCGCATCATCGACCAGCAAACCGATCGCCAGCACCAGGCCAAACATGGTCAATGTGTTAATGGAGAAACCAAATGCCGCCAGCACGCCAAAAGTGCCCAGCAATACCACAGGCACTGCAATCGCCGGGATCAGGGTGGCGCGCAGGTTTTGCAGAAACACATACATGATGATTACCACTAACAGGATCGCCTCGATCAGCGACTTGACCACCTCCTTGATAGAAATGCGGACAAATGGGGTGGTGTCATACGGGATATGCACACTGAGCTTTAACTCAGGCGGAAAGTAAGGGGTCAGCGCAGCCAGTTTGTCTTTGACGGCTTGCGCCGTTGCCAGCGCATTGGCGCCGGAGGCCAGCTTGACGCCAAAGGCTGCCGAAGTCTTGCCGTTGAGGTTAGCCACTGGTGTGTAACTCTCTGCGCCTAATTCAATGCGGGCGACATCAGACAATCGCACGACATAGCCATCTGCGCCAGATTTGACGATGATCTGCTTGAATTGGTCTACCGTCTGCAATTTGCTACGGGCGGTAATGGGGGCGTTGAGGGATTGCCCTTTCACGGCAGGCAGCGCGCCCAGCTGGCCGGAAGACACTTCGGTATTTTGCGCCTGTACCGCGGCTGAAATGTCAGAAGGGATCAGCGTGTATTTCTGCAGTTTGGCCGGATCCAGCCAGATACGCATGGCATAGCCTGAACTAAGCGTTTGTACATCGCCCACACCATCCAGACGGCTGATCTGGTCGATCAGATTGCTGGAAATATAGTCACCAATATCAATGGCGCGCACCGTAGGGCTGTCAGACATCAATGAAATCATCATCAGGAAGTCGATGCCGGTCTTGGCCACTGTCACACCCTGGCTTTGCACGATCTGTGGCAGGCGTGGCATGGCTTGTTGCAGTTTGTTCTGCACCTGCATTTGCGCCACATCCGGGTTAGTCCCGGCATCAAAGGTGAGGTTGATGCTGGCGGTGCCGGAAGAAGTGCTGCTGGCCGACATATAAGTCAGGTTATCAATGCCCTTCATGTACTGCTCGATCACCTGCGTGACCGAGTTTTCTATGGTATCGGCAGCGGCACCGGTGTAAGTTGCGCTAATTGATACGCGTGGCGGGGCGATATCCGGATATTGCTCCAGTGGCAGCCATTGAATCGAACCTATCCCTGCCAGCATGATGACAATCGCAATCACCCAGGCAAAAATCGGTCGTTGAATAAAAAAAGCAGCCATGTATACAGTCTTTTAGTGTGGAATAAGCGTGCTGTGGATAGGGGCTCTTAACGCGGCTGGTTGTTAGGCGCGGCAGCCGTTGCTGGCGAGGTAAAAGGCACGGCCTTGACTACATTGCCGATAGAGATGTTTTGTACGCCATCCATAATCACGCGTTCACCGGCTTGCAGGCCTTTGGTGACGCGCCATTCATCGTTTTGCGTGCCATTGGTTTCTATGGTCTTTTGCTGGACTTTTTGCTCGTTATCCACCACTAATACCGTTGGCTCACCGCGCGTGTTACGCGTCACGGCGCGCTGCGGCACCAGAATAGCTGCCTTGTCCTGCGCCATGTCTATCAGGGCATGCACATACATGCCAGGCAGCAGAATGCCTTCAGGGTTAGGCACGACTGCCCGCAACGTCACCGCGCCGGAAGCCACATTCACACTCACCCCGCTGAATTTAAGTTTACCGGCATGAGCATAGGGGGTGCCGTCTTCAAGCACCACGCGCACAGCCACTTCTTTTTGCGCATTACCGGTCAGTTTTCCGGCGGCGATATCGCGCTTGAGTTTTAATAGATCACTGCTGGACTGGATCACATCGACATAAATCGGGTCCAGTTGTTGCACCGTGGTTAGGGCGGCTTCCTGGTTGGCGGTGACCAGCGCGCCAGGGGTAAAGGCAGAAGTGGACACGAACCCGGTGATCGGCGCCACCAGCCTGGTGAAATCCAGGTTGATCTTGGCCGTACTCAAGGCAGCCCTTGCTGCAGCAACATCGGCTGCCCCTTGTTGGAGGGCGGCTTGCGTATCGTCATTGTCTTGCCGGCTGATGGCGTTGATTTTGACCAGTTCTTTATAGCGGTCTGCCTTCAGTTTCAGGGTGATCAGGGTCGCTTCGGTCTTTTGTAGCGCAGCCAATGCACTTTGGTAGCTGGCCTGATAGGGCGCAGGTTCAATCTGGTAGAGCAAGTCGCCCGCTTTGACCCGTGCGCCTTCGGTAAACGCACGCTGGCGGATGATGCCACTGACCTGCGGACGGATTTCCGAGATCATGAATGCATTGGTACGCCCAGGCAGGTCTGCCACGATAGGCTGCGTGACCTGCTGCAAGGTGATGACGCCGACTTCAGGCGTTTTTGGCTTGCGGTTCTTGGCGTCGTCGTTGCCAGAACAGGCGGCCAGGCTCAAGCTGATCAAGCACAAGCAGCTACAGCGACGCCATGAAAATAAAAGTTGGGAAGGGTTCATAGAAACTGTTTTCAAATCGTTATTTCAATCGTTATTTCAATCTGACAAGATTCTACGGTTTTTTATTATATCCAAATGTAACGATACGTATCCGCCAGTGGCAGCGGGATACAATTTAGCAGAATTTGCGCTGATAGCAACGGGAATAAAAAATCCGGGCCTGATATCAGGCCCGGATGCAGATTTTTTGACTAAACAAGCGGTTAAAGAATATGCCGCTCAAAGCGCTGTAGTACATGTGCAGACATGCCCTTCGCCAGTTCTTCTTCACCAAAAAAGACCGTATCGCCGACTTCTTTTTGCAGGCGCTGATATTCGTCTTCGTGATGGGTACGAATCACCACTTCAATATCCGGTTTCAACTGCTTGGCGATGTCGACGATTTTACGGATATCCATGGAATCAGGCGTGGCGATGATCAGCATGGCGGCATTGGCGATATGCGCCTGTATCAAGACCATGGGGTCAGCCGCGTTACCTGAGACTGCGGGCTGGCCTTTTTTGCGTAATTTTTCCACCAGTTCGCGGTTCTGTTCAGCCACTACGAAAGGGATGTTGGAGGCTTCCAGCGACATGGCGATACGTTTGCCGACGCGGCCGTAACCGACCAAGACTACCTGGCCTTCGAGGAATTTTCTTTCGGTGGTCATCGGCAATTCACCATACGGGTCCATGCGTTGTGCCAGGCGGCGCGCGACATCCGAGTTATCGACCAGCCATCTGGAGAATGGCTTGATCGAAGCAAATACCAATGGATTCAAGGCAATTGAAATCAACGCGCCAGCTAATACCAGGCTCATGGCATCTTGTGATAACAACTCAAGTGATACCCCTAAGCCGGCCAGGATAAACGAGAATTCACCAATCTGCGCCAGGCTGGCAGCAACGGTTAGCGCGGTATTCAACGGATAGCGCAAGGCCAATACAATCGCCACTGCGGCCAGCGATTTACCCACAATAATAATGGCAACCACGGCCAGCACCTGATACGGTTGCTTGATCAGGATGCTAGGGTCAAACAGCATGCCTACAGCGACAAAGAACAGCACCGCAAAGGCATCGCGGAAAGGCAGGGAGTCTTCCGCCGCTCTATGGCTGTATTCGGATTCACGCATGATCATGCCGGCAAAGAAGGCACCTAACGCGAATGACACATGGAACAGCGACGATGCAAAAAACGCCACGCCGATCGCCACGGCAATCACTGTGAGCGTAAATAGCTCACGTGAACCGGTACCTGCCACATACCACAACAGCCATGGCAACACACGGCGGCCAACCACCAGCATCACGGCCACAAAACCAGCGACTTCCAGCATGGTCATGCCTACGGTTTCCCAGATGGAACTGGCGCTGGCGGCTTCACCCTGACCACCAAGCACGCCCGCCAGGGCGGGCATCAACACCAGTACCAGTACGGTGACCATGTCTTCTACCACCAGCCAGCCGACGGCAATCTTGCCGTTCATGCTTTCCAGGATGCGCCTGGATTCCAGCGCCTTCAGCAGCACTACGGTACTGGCGCAAGACAGCGAGAGGCCAAACACCAGCCCGTGTCCCATGCTCCAGCCCCAGTAATGGGCGACCAGCATGCCTAGCAGCGTCGCCAGCGTCATCTGTACCAGGGCGCCGGGTAGTGCAATGCGTTTGACCGACATTAAGTCCTGTACCGAAAAATGCAGGCCTACGCCAAACATCAACAGCATGACGCCGATTTCAGAAAGTTGTGAGGCGATTTCGATATCAGCGACAAAGCCAGGCGTGGCTGGGCCTATCAGTATCCCGGCAAATAAATAGCCGATCAGGGCAGGTAATTTGAGTTTTTCGGCAATGAGTCCAAAAATCAGCGATAGCGCAAAAGCTGCGGCAATCGTGGTTATCAGGGAAAGGTTGTGATCCATAATGCTTGTTTTTCTTCTGGCAAATTGAAAGGGCTTTTTTGAGAGCTTTTATTATAGGTTTGAATGACTGACCATGGTCAGCTTAAAAAGTTGAACATTTTTTAAGGAAGCTCTGCTTAACCACCCTTTTTTCGCCATACGTCGTTGCTCATAAAAAAATTTCCTTATATATCGCGCATATACCGCGTCAAATTTTTTTACTCGCGCCTGGTCTGGCTTAGAAGTGGCGTTTAATCAGAGCATGCTTGAATTTATGTAAATGTATTTAGCGTTCATCTTGCCGGAAGCTACTGCAAGTCGTCAATGGTTTATATATCTAAGACAGCCCTGACACAGAGTCAGGAAAGGCGGGATTCTTCTAACTGGACAGCCGTTGCAGGCCGTATTCACATAACTGTTCGGCTTTTTGCCAACGCTGTGTTTCCGGCAGGTTGCCAAAATGCACAATGCTGAAAACACCTTCAATAATTGACTGGCAATACAGGCTGATCAGCTCAAAGTCTACGTCAGGTTTGATCTCACCAACTGCGATGGCCTGCCTGAGCAGGGTATCAATCTGTGCAATGCGTTTTTTCTCCCATGCATAGCGCAGTTGCAATAGTTCAGGGGAATCATCAATGCCTACATACAGAAAAAACAATACTTTCTGGGTAGAGCTCGGTTCTATGTAACTGCAAATTTCCTGCAGGCAATATTCTTTCAAATTAAGCAGCGGGCTTAAGGCTGCATCGCCATGAAATGGGGCAACCTGGTCGATCACGCGTTCTGCCATGGCGGTAGCGACTTCAAGTTTGCCTTTGTAATGGCCGTACACCGCCCCGCGTGAAAGCGTGGCTGTCTCGGCGATATCCGACATGGTGGTCAGGGTATAGCCTTTACGATAGAACACAGCTTCCGCGGCATCCAGGATCTGGTCGCGGGTTTTTTGTGCGTCTTCTTTGGTTTTTCTGGCCATGGCAAATGCAATGCATAGAAAATAATATGTGCCATCATAGCAAAAAATAATTAATCAGTCACGATTGATTAATTAAATGGCTGCAGTTAGAATATGGGCCATCTGTATTCAAAGGCATACGTATGTCGCTATTCCGGACTAGATCCACTTTTCTTTTCACTGCCCTGTTTTTGCAATTGGGTTTAACCGCTTGCAGCAAACAGGAAGGCCCTGCCGAAGCGCAAGCGGGTGCGCCTGAAGTTGAAGTGGTGAAAGTGCAATATGCCGAGATCCCGGCCGAGGTGGAGTTGCCAGGACGTGTGGAAGCCTACCGGATTGCCGAGGTACGGGCGCGCGTCACCGGTATCGTCGCCAGGCGTTTATACCAGGAAGGGCAAACCGTGAAAGCCGGGATGACTTTATTTGCCCTGAATCCTGAACAATTACAGGCTTCGCGGCTGGAAGCAGAAGCGGAATTGGCAAGGACTGAAGCCAATCTGACCAATGCCAATGACAAGTTACAGCGCTACCAGGCGCTGGTGAGTGATCAATCCGTAAGCCAGCGCGATTACCGTGCTGCGCAAGCCGAGGCACAATTGGCAAAAGCTGAAGTGGCTGCCGCACAAGCCAAACTGAATCGCGCCAAACTGGATGTAGGCTATGCCAATGTGGCGGCACCGATTGATGGCGTCGCGCGGCGTGCGCTGGTGACTGAGGGCGCGCTGGTGGGTAAGGATGAAGCCACGCACATGACCACGGTGGAACAAGTGAACCCAGTGTATGTGAATTTTGCGCAATCTTCGTCGGAAGTGTTTGCTTTGCGCAAAGCACTGCGCGATGGGCAGCTCAAGGGTAACGATGGCACATTTAAAATCGAATTGATCCTGCCAGATGGGTCGTCTTATCCTAGCGCCGGGAAACTCTCTTTCTCAGATGTATCCGTCAACCAGACCACGGATTCAGTGGTGATGCGTGCCATTTTTGAGAACCCTCAGCAAGAACTGATGCCAGGGGGATATGTATGGCTAAAAATCCGCCAGGCGACCAATCCGAATGCCATCCTAATCCCCAGGGATGCACTGATCCGCGACCAGTTTTCTACCCGTGTCTGGGTACTGAATGCCAAAAATGAGCTGGAGTCACGTGAGGTACAAACCGGTAGCGTAGTCAACAAGCAATGGGTGGTTGAGCAGGGCTTAAAACCAGGCGAGCAGGTGGTGGTGACCAATGCCGCCACGCAAACGGCGGGCATCAAAGTATCGCCTAAACAGGTGAATGCGACAGACAAAATCACCAGGGCTGTTGCACCTTGATCGGTCATATGCAGAAAGTTAATCCATGAGTCGTTTTTTTATTGATAGACCGATTTTTGCCTGGGTGATCGCCATCCTGATCGTGCTGGCAGGCCTGATCGCCATCAAGCAATTACCGATTGCACAGTATCCGGATATTGCACCACCGGTGGTGAATATTGCCGCGAGTTATCCCGGTGCGTCTGCCAAGGTGGTAGAAGAAACCGTGACTTCGATTATTGAACGCGAAATGAACGGTATGCCAGGCCTGATGTATGTATCGGCCACTAGTAACCTGGGCACGGCGTCTGTCAGCGTCACTTTCCGCCAGGGCACTAACCCTGACCTTGCCGCAGTAGATGTGCAAAACCGGCTTAAAAGTGTAGAAGTGCGTTTGCCGGAGATCGTGCGCCGTAGCGGCATTTCGGTTGAAAAATCGGCAGACAGCTTCCAGTTGATCGTCTCGCTGACTTCTGAAGATAACCGCTATAGTGAAATCGACCTTGGCGAGCTGTCGTCTGCCACTGTCATGCCCACCCTCAAGCGCGTGCAGGGTGTGGGCAAGGTGCAGTCTTTCAGCCCGGAATATGCCATGCGCATCTGGCCGGACCCACAGAAAATGGCGGGCCTGAATGTCAGCGTGACGGAAATCTCCAATGCCTTGCGTAGCTACAATGCCAGGCTGACCTTAGGCCAGGTCGGTGCCAGTGGTGTGCCGGAAGGCTCGCCGTTGAGTGTGTCACTCGAAGCCGAAGCCACACTCAAAACGGTGGCAGATTTTGAAAGTGTGCCTATCCGCACCCAGCCGGACGGATCAGCATTATTGGTCAAGGATGTGGCCCGCGTAGAACTGGGCAGTAGTGACTATAACTTCAGCTCCAAAGTGAACGGCAAAAATGCTGCCGGGATGGCGATCAAGCTGGCGCCTGGTTCCAACGCGGTAGAAACCATCAAGCGCGTCAAAGTCGCCATGGAGCAGATGCAGCCGTACTTTCCGCCAAATGTGGTGTTCCAGCTGTCGTATGACTCATCTGCTTTCGTCTCTATCTCGATCAAAAAAGTCATTCAAACCTTGGTAGAAGCGGTGATTCTGGTGTTCCTGGTCATGTACCTGTTTATGCAGAACCTGCGCGCCACGCTGATCCCGACCATTGTGGTGCCGATTGCCCTGATGGGGACGTTCGCCGTCATGTACTGGCTGGGTTATTCCATCAACGTACTCACCATGTTTGGCGTGGTGCTGGCGATTGGTATCCTGGTGGATGATGCCATCGTGGTGGTGGAAAACGTCGAGCGCCTGATTGTCGATGAGGGCCTCTCAGCCTATGATGCGACCGTGAAAGCCATGTCGCAAATCAGCGGTGCCGTGGTCGGCATCACTGCGGTGCTGGTGTCGGTATTTATCCCGATGGCCTTTTTCAGTGGCGCAGTCGGTAATATTTACCGCCAGTTCTCACTGTCATTATCGGTATCGATCGCGTTTTCCGCATTTCTGGCGCTTTCGCTGACACCTGCGTTGTGTGTGACACTGTTACGTCATGAGTCGGGTGCCAAAGCGGGTTTCTTCGTCTGGTTCAACCGCAGCTTCCAGCGGCTGACTGAACGGTATACCTCACTGACCGGTGGCCTGCTCAACAAGCCATTGCGCTGGTTGGCCATCTTCGCCCTGATCGTGGGATTGGTCGGCTGGTTGTTTATGCGTTTGCCGGGCGCTTTCCTGCCGGAAGAAGACCAGGGTAACTTTATGGTCATGGTGTCGCTGCCACAAGGTTCGACCCTGGCAGAAACCGCAGAAGTGCTGGCGGATATGAGCAGTTATATCCAGAAAAATGAACCGGTGGATATTATCTTTGAGGTCGGTGGCTTTAGCTTTTACGGCACCAGCACCAATAGCGGCATGCTGTTTATTACCCTGAAAGACTGGTCCGAGCGGCCCAAAGCCGAGCAGCAGGTACAGGCAATTGTGGATAGGGTGAACCAGAAGTTTTATGGCAGACCCAATTTAAGTATTTTTGCCATGAATGCGCCACCCTTGCCTGAGTTAGGCAGTGTGGGCGGGCTGGACCTGAAACTGGTAGACAGGGCCAATGTAGGTAACGAAACGCTGATGAAAGCGCGCGATACCTTGATTGCCGAGTCAGCAAAACATCCTGAGTTGGCCAATGTATTATTTGCCGGTTTGTACGATACGCCGGTGGTGAATATGCAGCTGAACCGCAGCAAGGCCAATGCCCTGGGTATTTCCCTCGATGAGGTCAATACGACATTGGCCAGCTTGCTCGGCTCTGATTACCTGGGCGATTTTGTCTATGGCAACCAGGTGCGCCGGGTGTTGATACAAGCTGATGGCAAACAGCGCCAGACACTGGACGATATCAAGAAGATCCGCCTGAAAGCTGCCGATGGCAGCCTGGTACCACTGTCTTCCATCATGACGCTGGAATGGGGCATGGGTTCGCCGCAGCGCACGCGCTTTAATGGCTTCCCCTCATACAATATCAATGGCGGGGCCGGGCCAGGCTACAGCAGTGGCGAAGCCATGCAGACCATAGAAAAAATAGTGCAGGGCCTGGGTAAAGGCATAGGCTTTGAATGGGCAGGGCAGTCGCTGGAGGAGAAACAATCCGGTAGCCAGGCCGCAATGCTGTTCGGACTATCCATTTTGGTAGTATTCCTGGTGCTGGCAGCCTTGTATGAGAGTTGGGCGATCCCGTTTGCGGTGATGCTGGTGGTACCGCTGGGCGTGTTGGGTGCATTGTTAGGCGTGACCATCCGTGGCTTGCCGAATGATATCTACTTCAAGGTAGGCCTGATCGCCACCATAGGTTTATCCGCCAAAAACGCTATTCTGATCGTGGAGTTTGCCCGCGAACATGTGTTGCAAGGCATGCCGCTGATTGAAGCGAGTTTATTGGCTGCCAAAGAGCGGTTACGCCCGATTGTGATGACCTCACTGGCATTCGGTGTGGGTGTATTGCCGCTGGCGTTTTCAACCGGCGCTGCCTCCGGTGCGCAAATCGCGATCGGTACCAGCGTGCTCGGCGGCATTATTGCAGCGACCTTGCTGGCCATCTTTTTTGTTCCGCTGTTTTTTATTGTGGTCGGACGCTGGATGCACAAGCCAGCGGCCACCAAGGATGTTGCATGAAGTTAAGTAGACTCACATTGTGGTTGGGGTTAATGCTTGCGGTCAGCAGTTGCTCTATGATCCCCGAATATTTCAGGCCGGCAGCGCCAGTGCCTGAAACTTACCCCGGACAAGCCGTCAGTGATACGGCCACCGAAGCGCCGCCATTGACCTGGCAAAGCTATTTCCCGGATGCGGATCTACAGAAACTGATACAGGTCGGTCTGGAACACAACCGTGACCTGAAAACCGCTGTGTTGCGCTTGGATGAAGCCAAGGCTACTTACGGCATCCAGAAAGCCGACCGTTTGCCGACAGTACAAGGCAATCTGGCTTACGACCGTAGCAGAACCGTATTCAGCTCCAGCCAGGCATTTGAAGCAGAGTTATTCAGGTTAGGGCTAGGCATTTCCGATTACGAAGTCGATCTCTTTGGCCGCGTTAAAAGTCTGTCGCAAGCTGCATTGGAACAATACCTGGCCGTCGCGGAAAACCGGCAGGCTATACAGGCGACACTCATCACCGAAATCGCCACCCAATACGTCAATCTGTTGACCATACACGCGCAACTCAAACTGGCACAGCAAACGCTGGACGATAGGAAACAGACCCTGCAGCGCACGCAGCGCCGTTTTGACTCAGGCCTGGACCAGATACTGGATGTGAAAGCCGCGCAGATCCAGGTCGAGCAAGTGCAGGCGCAATACGCGCAATGGCAGCGCCAGCTGGAAACCACCAAAAATGCGCTCTATTTATTGTTAGGCGAACCTTCACAGCGCACAGTGTTAACGGTCAAGCCTTTGGAGGCCCTGAAACTAGGCACCGCGCCCGCCGGATTACCTTCGACCCTGCTCACCAGAAGGGCCGATATCCGCGCTGCCGAGCACCAGCTAAAATCCGCCAATGCCAATATTGGCGCCGCCAGAGCTGCGTTTTACCCGCGTCTGCAACTGACTACCAATGTCGGCCTGGTCAATTCGGATTTTTCAAAACTGTTCTCCGATACCGGCAGCAACTACTGGGCATTCAGTCCGCAACTGGTGATCCCTATCTTTAACTATGGACGTAACAAAGCCAACCTCAGCCTGGCAGAAGCACGCCAGCATATTGAAGTGGCTAATTACGAAAAAACCATACAAACCGCATTCAGGGAGGTGATGGATGTATTGTCTACCCGCACGGCCATTGCGGATGAATCAGCTTCCAGGACGCGGTTAAGTGACCTGGAAAGCAGCCGCCTGCAACTGGTTAAACGTAAGCTGGATCAGGGTCTGGTGACATATCTGGAGTTGTTAGACGCGCAACGCAGTGTGCTGGATGCGCAATCGCAGGCCTTACAGATACAGCAACTGGCATTACAGAACCAGGTGAGTTTGTACAAAGTGTTAGGGGGCAATTAAAGGGCTTTTGCGTATGTTTTTTGTATGAGTATCATCGATGTTTTTTAATGATATGCACCTGTAACCAGCGGTTATTCGGCGTTTTAGCAATCTTTGTCTATGCTAAATTAAGTGCGCTTGCCAATATTCGCGTGCATGAATTAATTAGAGAATGATGAGTAGACCAAACGCAGAAAAAAATGAAGATGCAGCACTAAACAAGTGTTTAGATGAGGCGGATCATTTATTGGACCAACACAGTCCTGATGCTGCTCTGGCACTTTACACACGTGTATTGGCTCAGATGCCTGAGCATTTCGATGCCCTGATCGGATGTGGGCGTGCGCTCAAAGCGTTGAAACAGTATGCGTTTGCACTTGCGCACTTTGATTATGCGGTGGCATTGCAACCTGAGTCCATGGTGGGCTATCACTATCGTGCATTGGTCTATCACGATGTTAAACGCTTCGATGAGGCCATCTTCGATCACCAACAGGCATTGTTATTAGATCCCGACAGTGTTTTCACTTATCTGAATCTTGCTAATACACTGGCGGAGCAAGACAAGTTCCAGGAAGCGCTGGAATTCTATAATCATGTGCTTGAGCTGTCTCCCGACTATGCCATGGCATTTAATAATCGCGGCAATTTATATCTGGATCGCGGCTTGATCAAAGAAGCGTTGCAGGATTATGCGTCTGCCGCTGCAATTGAGCCTGAATACAGCAAATTTCGCTGGAACCAGGCATTGATGCATATCCTCCTGGGGGAGTATGCGCAAGGCTGGCCTTTATATGAGGCGGGCTTGGGCATCGCCGGGTTTGCAAGAGGGCTGCGCAAACAATCATCCAGGCCAGAATGGTTAGGCCAAACCGATGTCAGTGGTCAGCGGGTCTTGCTGTATGCCGAGCAAGGTCTCGGCGACACGATACAATTTTGCCGCTATGCATCTCTGGTCGCGGCGCTTGGTGCGCAAGTGATCCTTGAAGTACAACCGGCACTGGTGAGTTTGTTACAGACTTTGCAGTCTCAACATGGTGGCCTGCCATTCAAAATCGTGGCGCAAGGTGAGGGGTTTGCTGATTACGATCTGCATACGCCGCTCATGAGCCTGCCTATGATTTTTAATACCACGGTAGACAGTATCCCTGCAGACACGCCTTATCTGTATGCCAACCAGCCACAGATTTCCAGTGTCATGGCATCCCAAGCAAAACGCCCGCGCATAGGCCTGGTGTGGTCTGGTTCAAATACGCATCATAATGATCACAGGCGTAGCCTGGCATTGGCACAATTAATGCCACTGCTGCAATTGCCCTACGAATTTCATTGCTTGCAAAAAGAGATTCGCCCTGCCGATGCTGCCATGCTGGAAAACATTCCGGGGCTGACAGTCCATCAACAGCAGATCAGCGATTTTACAGACACGGCAGCGCTGGTGCATGCGATGGATCTCATCATCAGTGTGGATACCTCAGTCGCGCATCTTGCCGGGGCCATGGATAAGCCAGTGTGGATATTGCTGCCGTTTGTACCAGACTATCGCTGGATGTTGCACAGGCATGATACACCTTGGTATCCGCAAGCCAGATTGTTTCGCCAGACAGAAGTAGGTGACTGGCAATCAGTGGTGCAAGAAGTGTGTTTAAACTTAGAAGCGCTTTTCCCTGAAGCGCAACAGAGTGCCTCAGAGTCTTGAGATAGCGAGAAGCAGCACTTGCCAGCATGTATTGCTCCTCTATTTCCTCTCTATATTAGCCATGGGCCCGAGTTAAACACACTGCTGATAAATAGGCCATGTTGTTAATTCGTTGGTCAAAAGTGTAAGCAGGTGTTCTGGTGCTTGCGTAACTATTGCTTAGATTGGCTAAAGTTCAGTATCATTGATAATGATTCTTATTAAAAGTTAGTTATGTCAATGTCTGACCCAACTGTACAACAGCAATTGCATCATTTGTACAGTCATCATCATGGTTGGTTAAAAGCCTGGTTGCGAAAGAAGCTCTCTTGTCAGCATGCCGCGGCTGATTTGGCGCAAGATACCTTTGTACGCCTGATCGTTTCAGAAAAAAGACCTTTGCCAGAGCAATCTCGCGCCTACCTCACACAAATCGCCAAGGGCCTGATGATCGATCTTTACCGGCGTCAACGCCTGGAATTGGCATACCAGGAATGGCTGTTGCAACTACCATTAGTCGACACGCCTTCACCCGAACAACAAGTGATCGTGTTGCAAACCCTGATCCAGTTTGACAAGGTCATGGGGCAACTGCCAGTCAAAGTCCGCGAGACATTTGTGCTATCTCGCTTCGAGCACCTCACTTATAGTGAAATCGCCGACCGGCTGGATATTTCTGTCGCTGCCGTCCGTAAATATATGCTCAAAGCCACACAAGCCTGCATGGAGTTACTATGAACCAACAGCGTGCCCTGAATCACCCTGGCGACTATGCAAGTGCGCAACAACAGGCACTGGAGTGGCAGGTATTGTTGTGGTCTGGCGAAGTCACTGCCGCTGAGCAGCAATCTTTTGAGGAGTGGCTGACGGCGAGTGATATGCATCAACAGGCCTGGCGTGAAATCGGGGTGATGCAGCAAAAACTGCAATTGGTCCCCGACCGCGCGGTTGTATTGCTCAAAGACAAAACACATTCCGCCAAAAGACGCCGATTGTTGCAGATGCTGGGGCTGGCCGTAGTCACCACCGGTACCATGCCCATTGTGCGCAATAGTGAAAGCTGGCAAACGCTGGCAGCTGATTACCGTACACATACCGGGCAGCAAGAAAAAATCGTCCTGGCGGATGGCAGCCAATTGATGATGAATACCGCGACCGCTGTCGATATTGCCTACAGCGACCGTGAGCGCCGGCTCATTTTGCGGCAAGGCGAGATATTTATTAGCACCGCGGCTGATGAGAGCAGGCCGCTACTGGTGCAGACGCGACATGGCACAGCCCAGGCATTAGGCACACAGTTCAATGTACGCCTCAAACCGCATGAAACACGGGTGTCTGTACAACAAGGGCAAGTAAAACTGCGCCCGGAAGATGGGTTACATAGCCTGGTCATTGCCAGTGGCCAGCAGGCAGGATTTTCAAATGACGCCGTTTCAACTTTAACGCCGAATACCAATGAAAGTGCATGGCTAGATGGCAAGCTGGTGGCAGAGCAAATGCGCCTGGGTGCTTTCCTCGATGAGTTGAGCCGCTATCGTTCCGGTGTGATTCGCTATGATCAAACCGTGGCCAATATGGTGGTTTCAGGCGTTTTCCCCTTGCTTGATAGCGATAGGGTATTGCAATCGCTGTTACAGGCCTTGCCACTACGGATAGACTATTTTTCCAGCTATTGGGTGACTGTGCACGCTGCTTAAGTCTGCGTTAATACAAAAAATTTCGCTGCGGGTGTAGCACTTTTATTTTCTCGTTCGGGATAGGAGAGATGACTACTTTTTCAACGAGGAAATTTCCATGTCCCATTCAGTTCAACACCAGGCGACATTGCCTGTGTTTCGTATCCGCCAGCTTGCTGGTTTGCTCTTGCTTTCCGGCCTGGTCTCTATGGCGTATATGCCACGTGCTTATGCAGAAGCATCGCAACAGGCGCAGGCATCCATTCAGGCATTCGATATTGCATCAGGATCGCTGGATCAGGTGCTCAATGCCTATGCAAAGCAAACAGGCATATTGCTGGTAATCGATGCCAAGTTAACTCAAGGCAAGCAAAGTCGTGGCTTGCACGGGCAATATGAAGTACTGCCTGGCTTGAATGCCATCCTGGGCGGCAGTGGCCTGCAGGCAGTCACGCAGGAGAATGGCAGTTATAAATTACAGAAAGCAGCACAACCGTTACCTGCCGCTAGCAGCGTTGATACACTCCCAGAAGTGGTGGTGGCGGATGCAAAAGTGAAAGAAGAAAACAAAGTGTATGCCGGGTCGCAGGTCGCACGCCAGGGTAAGGCCGGCATATTGGGGCAGCGCGATTTTCTGGATGTCCCGTTTAACGTCACCAACTATACGGCAGACATCATCGCTGACCAGCAGGCGCGCAGTATCGGCGATGTATTGCAAAATGATCCATCCGTCAGACAAACTAGTGCGCGTACCAATATCAATGAAGATTTTTCTATCCGCGGTTTTACAGTTGCCAGCCAGGATATCGCCCTGAATGGTATGTATGGACTGATGCCTTATTTCCGCGTGCCGGTTGAAATGGCAGAGCGTATTGAGGTACTCAAAGGCCCTAGCTCGTTGCTGAACGGCATGCCGCCAAGTGGCAACGTGGGTGGCAGTATCAATATTGTGCCAAAACGCGCCGCTGATGAGGCGTTGAGCCGCTTTGGTGTCACCTACATGAATGATTCAGTGTTTGGGACTACTGCAGATCTAGGTCGCCGCTTTGGAGAGAATAATGCATTCGGCGTCCGCCTGAACGGCATGTACCGCAAAGGCGATACCGCTATCGATCGCCAAAAACTGGAAGAATTCATGGGCAGCCTGGCGCTGGATTATCGCGGGGAAAAGCTACGGGTGACTGCTGATTTTATCAACCAGCAGGAAACCATTAACGTCGTTGTACGCCAGTTTACGGCAGATGCCGCTTTGGCCAGCATGCCAAGGGCGCCTGACAATAAGTTGAACTACCCGGGTTATGGTCATTCGCAAATGAAAGACCGCTCCATGGTGTTGCGTGGTGAATATGACATCACTGATGCGATCATGATCTATGCAGGCATAGGCAGCCGTAATAGCCAGATGGACGCCGTTGCCGGCAACCCGGTACTGACCAGTGCAAATGGCAACTTTAATTCTACGGCCATGTGGCAATTGTTTGAGGTGAAATCGGAATCATTTGAAGCCGGTGGCCGCTTCAAATTCAGCACCGGTCCGGTAGGACATCAGGTCAGTGCTGGTGTCACCAAGGTCAGCCAAAACACCAATATTCATTTCGTGCCGGTCTCTGGCAATATCAACAACAATATTTTTTCACCGGTGTATATCAGCACGCCAAGTACTTCAGGCTTGAATGACAATATGGTCAGGTTCGGTGCAACGACGCTGACCAGTTATGCCCTGGCAGATACCTTGTCCTTCCTCGATGAAACGCTGCAAGTCACCCTGGGCGCAAGACACCAGAATGTAGAGCAACAGGCTTACAGCCTGCCGACTGGTGATAAATCAGGTGCCAAATATGATCAGGGCGAAGTCACACCAGTGGCTGGCGTAGTGTTCAAACCGTGGGAGCGCGTGTCTTTGTATGCCAATTATATTGAAGGCTTGAGCCAGGGCCAGGTCGCGCCAGTAGGCACCACCAATGCCGGACAAACATTCTCACCCTATAAAACCAAGCAAAAAGAGGCGGGCGTGAAAATGGACTGGGGCAAAGTGGCCACTACCGTGAGCGTGTTTGAAATAGAACGCCCAAGCGCCGTGACTACCGCTAATACATTCAGCGTCAGTGGCGAGCAGCGCAATCGCGGGGCAGAAGTGAACGTGTTTGGTGAAGTCGTGCCAGGTGTACGTTTACTTGGCGGCGGCGCCTATACACAAGGCAAGCTGGTCAAAACCCAGGGCGGTGCTTTTGATGGCAATACAGCGGTCGGTGTGCCTGACTGGCAAGTCAGCCTGGGCGGCGAATGGGATCCGCTGCCTGTCAGCGGCCTGACACTGACTTCCAGGGTTATTTACACCAGCAAGCAGTATGTGGATCAGGCGAATAACCTGTCTATCCCAAGCATTACGCGCTTTGATATCGGTGCCCGTTACAAAGCCAAACTGCATGACACGCCTGTAACGATACGTGCCAATATCGAGAACCTGTTTAACCGCGATTACTGGAATACTTCGAATGAAGGCTATATCTACCTTGGCATGCCGCGTACCTTGCTGCTGTCGGCAACTGCAGATTTTTAATCACATGGTGTCAGGTATCAATAAAGAAGTCATGTCATGAGTATCCGTAAGTGGTATTTGATTCACAAGTGGACCAGCCTGATCAGCACAGCATTTCTACTGATGCTGTGCATCACCGGCTTGCCCTTGATTTTTCATGAGGAAATCGAGCACTTGCTTGGTGTGGTGGAAGCGCCCGCCATGCCGGAAGGCACGCCCAATATCAGCCTGGACAAAGTGGCGGAGGCTGCCAAGAAACAGCGGCCTCAGGATGTGATCCGATTTATGTTCTGGGAGCAGGATGAGCACCCCAATGTGACCCTGGTTTCCATGGCAAAAACCATGGATGCTTCTCCTGATGATTCGAATATCGTGCTTATTGATACCCGCACCGCCAAGGTTCTGGATGCACCACCGCCGGATCATGGGTTTATGTATGTCATGCTTAAATTGCATGTGGATATGTTTGCCGGCATACCCGGCATGCTGTTCCTGGGCTTGATGGGGCTGCTGTTTGTGGCCGCCATCGTGTCAGGGGTTGTGCTTTATCACCCGTTTATGCGGCGCCTGGCGTTTGGCACTATCCGCCGGGAGAAACAGGCCAGGCTGAAATGGCTGGATATCCATAATCTGTTAGGGGTGGCTACCTTAGTGTGGGCATTGGTGGTGGGGATCACAGGCGCGATCAATACCCTGAGCCAGATCGTGATATTTGTCTGGCAAAATGACCAGATGGCAGAAATGATCGCACCTTACAAAGGCTTGCCGCCACCTACACAATTGGGTTCTCTGCAAGATTCCATTGAGGCTGCCAAAAAAGCAGTTCCCGAGATGCATGTCAGCTTTGTCGCTTTTCCGGGCAGCATGTTTTCCAGCCCGCATCATTACACCGTGTTTATGAAAGGCAATACGCCGGTCACTTCACGTTTGTTACGTCCAGCGTTGATTGACGCCCAAACGGCAACATTGACCGATACCAGGGAAATGCCCTGGTACGTAAAAACCCTGTTGCTTTCGCAACCTCTGCACTTTGGTGATTATGGAGGTTTGCCGTTAAAAATCTTGTGGACTTTATTAGACCTGGTGACGATTGTGGTGCTGGTCAGCGGCCTGTATCTCTGGATCAAGCGGCGGCAGCATACCGAACAACGGATTAGCGAGCTGGAGCAAAAGCATGCGCAATTGGTGAGGGGGACTTGATGAATAAACGCTTTATCCATATATGGGGTTGGCCCATCGTGCTCGCGTTGCTGACTGGGTTTGGTTTATTGTCAGCCTTGTTGGGCACTGGCATCTGGCACTGGCTGTCCTGGGCCACCATCGCTATCCCGCTCTTGATGATAGGCTATTACTGGCTAATCAATAAAGGCAGATAAATAATCTAATGGTAAAAAAGGCGCGGCAACAACGCGTCTTTTTTTATTTCCATCCTTAGTTAAGTGCATCTTTTTTCAGTTGACTGAGTAGAATAAGCCACGCTTTTTGTCTGCCAGGCCATTTGCAACAGTCATTTTTTCGATTTTATCTAAACACGCATGATGGTGACGCTCGCATTTACGGGTACTATCTAGCCTCTCCCATTCAAGCGATGCTATTCCCTAATGCAAAATGAAGTAAAAGAGCCCGTCAGACATGCAGTGGTTGCAGCTGTCCAATTGCCAAATGTCAGCGATATGGAGTTTGAAGCCTCTCTGAACGAACTGCGCGAGCTTGCAAAAACACTGGGCTATAAAATCGTCAACACATTTGTGCAGAAGCGCACTAGCTTTGATACCACGGGCTATCTTGGCATAGGTAAGCGCGAAGAAATCCGTGATTACGTCAGCAATGAATCCGTAGAAGAAGCATCCCTGTCGCCGGATGCATACTTGCCCGAGATAGAAGCCGTGCTTGTCGACCACGAAATTTCACCGGCCCAGGCGCGCAATCTTGAGATTGAAGTCGGCTGCGAGGTCATGGACCGTACCATGGTCATCCTGGAAATCTTTCACCGCAATGCCCGCTCACGCGCCGCACGTGCGCAGGTGGAGATCGCCCGCCTTGGCTATATGGCGCCACGTTTGCGTGAGGCAGCCAAACTGGCGGGCCCACAAGGGCGTCAGCGTAGTGGGGCGGGTGGCCGCGGGGCAGGTGAGTCGCATACCGAGCTGGATAGACGCAAGATTCGTGACCGCATTGCTGATCTGCAACAGGAAATCATCGTCATGGACGGCGAACGCAAAACGCAACGTGCACGCCGTCAGGAGCGGCAGACGATGGCGAGTGTCGCCCTGGTTGGTTACACCAATGCCGGAAAATCTACCTTGATGCGCGCACTGACTGGTAGCGAGGTGCTGGTAGCGAACAAGCTGTTTGCCACGCTGGATACCACGGTGCGCGCCTTGTACCCGGAAAGTGTGCCGCGCGTGCTGGTCAGCGATACCGTCGGTTTTATCAAAAACCTGCCGCATGGCCTGGTGGCTTCTTTTAAATCGACACTGGATGAAGCGCTGGATGCTTCACTGCTACTGCATGTGATCGATGCCAGCGACCCCGGTTTTGAGCGGCAGCTCGAAGTGACAGATAAAGTGCTTGAAGAAATCGATGCCGATCAGGTGCCGCGTATCCGCGTGTTTAACAAAATAGATTTTGTTGGTGACGCTACAGCGCAAGCTGAATGCGAAGCTGCATTGTGCCTGAAATATCCGGATTGCATCGTGATGAGTGCACGCCGTCCTGATGAAGTGGCTAGCCTGCGCCAGAAGATCGTTGATTTTTTCCAGCAGGACCTGGTGGAAACCGAGATATTCCTGCCCTGGACAGCGCAGCAATTGCGCGGAAAAATTTATGCCACTTGCCAGGTATTGAATGAGCGCTCAGAAGACGAGGGTGCTTTTTTCACTGTGCGTGGCGAGCAAAATGATATCGATAGCTTGCGTGAACAGTTATTGCTGGTACAGCAATAACCTGGGGTTTTGCACACATGTGACGATGGCCGGATATGCGGACGCATGCCTGCATTGCCTGATTTTTGATTCCCATGGATAGACACCGCGCAGGCATTGCTCACCTGAGGTATTGATGACAATTTTGCTGAAAATCATCTCGCAATATTGATGGCGCTGGCAAGATTCTGAAGAAGTGCTGGATATATTAAACGATAATCGTTATCATTTGTGGCTGTTTTGATCATCCATGATTGGCCATCTCCCGTTGTCGCAACAGCCCAAGTATCCTTCTTTGATCCATGCCTTAACCATCCATTACGATGACCTGATCGATTATGTCAGGCGCAAATTTGGCGGACGCGAGTTTGCACAGGATGTGGTGCATGATCTGTGCGTCAAGCTGATTGAGCGCCCTGTCTTGTTAGAGATTCAGCAACCGCTGGCCTATCTGCGCAAAGCCTCTGCCAATGGTGCGCTCAATCGCATCCGTAGCGAAAACCTGCGTGCCGAGTATATTGATGTTGTCGAAGAACTGCCTGATTATGCACATGCAGAGTCAGGTGAGTATCTGCTTGCCCTCAAGCAAAATGTGATCAGCCTGCATGCCGTGATTGAAGGCTTGCCACCGCGTGCCCGCCAGGTGTTTTTGCTGCACCGGCTGTATGACTTCAGCCAGCAGGAGATCGCAAAAGAACTGGATATTTCCAGAACCATGGTCACCCAGCACTATCGCCGGGCGATACGCGAAATCGCGGAGAAATGGCCGCCACTACAACTGTACTATCAATCGCGCTGGGGGGATCAATCTTGAGCAAACCTGCAAATCAAGCGGTATCTCCGCAAACATCGGCCCTACGCAAGGATGTTTTTACAGCCTACGAAGATGAGTTACGGACATTGTTTCCTTCAAGCGACGCTATCCTGCAAGAAGCGAAGCTGCTGAGTCAGCGTCGTAAACAGGCCAGAAAGCGCAGCATCAGCACGGCAGTTTTATTACTGGCCATCGCGACGGTGGTGATAGATCCGGCCTGGCGGATAGAAACCCTGTCCACCCCTATAGGCAAACAGGCCAGCCATGTGCTGCCGGATGGCAGCAACGTGGTGCTGAATACCAATAGTGTCCTCAAGGTCGAGCGCCACCTGCGCACAAGGCAACTACAGCTGGTGCAGGGTGAAGCGGCTTTTACCGTCAGCCATGGCTGGCGTCCTTTCAGCGTGGTGGCGCAGGATGTGCGCGTGAAAGATATAGGCACCCGCTTTAACGTCCGTTTA
This sequence comes from Methylophilus sp. E2MeOHC9, assembly GCF_058744375.1. Lineage (NCBI taxonomy): Bacteria > Pseudomonadati > Pseudomonadota > Betaproteobacteria > Nitrosomonadales > Methylophilaceae > Methylophilus > Methylophilus sp. E2MeOHC9. The sequence goes on along the minus strand of NZ_CP196024.1, from coordinate 3,032,803 downwards.
AAAGCCGACAGTGTGCGCGTGGCCGTACTGGAGGGGGCGGTTGAAGTGAATGCCGGAGACCAGTACCAGATACTCACCACAGGGCAGGCCATAGAGTCACAACTGGGCACCCTGAGCCATGTAAACACTATCAACCTGGATCATGAAGCGGCCTGGCAGCAAGGCAAGCTGGTGTTTAATGGAACGCCATTGCGCCAGGTGGTCAATGAAGTTCAGCGCTACAGTGCCATGACCATACATGTCGATCAGGCGGTCGCAGGCATGCGGGTCTCTGGCGTCTATGATGCCGCGGCATTGGAAACCTTGATCCAGGATCTGGCGCAGAGCCTGCCGGTTGAAATCGCACGCACAGCCGATGGCGAAGTGCTGATCAGGAAAACCCACAAGCAGCCCTCCTGAGCGCTGAATAAAAAAATTCTGCCACCACCTACACATTTTTCTGTTTCAAGTGCCAACCCTAATGAAACCTTCATTTAGAAGGTGAACCAATAGGGGAGTTTCATGTTTTCTATGCATCAACATGCCCGGCAACACCATCTGGCCGGCTTCAAATTAACCTTGGCAGGCCTGCTGCTATCAGCCGCCATGCACAGCCAGGCGGCCTCGCTGGAGCTGGATATCCCAAGCCAGTCACTGGACCAGGCCCTGAATGCACTGGCGTTGAAATCAGGCGAAAGGATTTCTTTTTCTACTGACCTGACTGAAAAGCACACTGCGCCTGCGCTCAAGGGTAAATATGAATTGCGCCGGGCGCTGGAAAAACTGCTGCAAGGTTCTGGCCTGATGCTCAAAGACACCGGTAACAACAGCTTTACTGTCGTCAGGGCGGCGGACCAGCAAGTCAGTACCTTGCCGGAAGTCCTGGTGGCAGATAAAACGCAGGATGAATCACTGACCGAAGGGACGACTTCCTACACCACTCAATCCATGAGTACGGCGACTCGCCTGCCGCTGTCTATCCGTGAGACACCACAGGCGGTGACCGTGATCACGCGTCAGCGTATGGATGACCAGGGCATGCTCAATATCACGGATGTAGTGAAAAGCACGCCGGGTGTTTTTCTCAGTAATGCTGATGGCACTGGACGTCCCAATTTCGAGGCGCGCGGATTTGGTGTCAGCAATATCATGTACGACGGTTCGCTGGCGCCATGGTCCTCTTACATCCCCAGTGCGCAGGCTAACCTGGCCATGTATGACAGGGTAGAAGTCGTGCGTGGCGCGACTGGTTTGATGCAGGGCGCAGGTAATCCTTCGGCAGCCATTAACCTGATACGCAAACGGCCGACCAGCGAATTCAAAGGCTCTGTGACGGCTTACGCCGGCAGCTGGGATAATTATGGCAGCATCCTCGACCTGGGCGGCGCGATGAACGAAGCAGCCTCGGTACGTGGGCGTGTGGTGGCTTCGGTGCAAGACTCGGGCAGTTTCCGTGATGGGCAGGGCTATGAAAACCATCTGCTGTATGGCATCAGCGAGATCGACCTTTCTGATAAAACCAAACTGACAGTGGGTGGTTTTACCCAGAAAGACAGGACCAACGGATCATGGTGGGGCGGCTTGCCAGTCAATCCGGATGGCAGCCATGTCAAACTGAACCGTTCTGTCAGCCTGGCGAATAACTGGGAATACCTGGACCAGGAAAACAGGAGTCTTTTTGCCATTCTTGAACACAGTTTCAATCAGGACTGGAAGTTGAGATTCAGCACCACTTATATGTGGAACCACACCGATGGTGTTGGTACTTTTATGCGCACTACCAACACTGGCGGCACGGTCAGCCGTGATCTGATGGCCTGGCGCGGAGACCAGGAAAACAAGGCTTCCAGCTATGACCTGGTGGTGAACGGCAAATATGATTTGTTCGGGCGCCAGCATGAAGTGGCGTTTGGCGGCAATCGTAACCAGTTTGACGCCAGCCCCAACAATTACCGGACCACCTACTTCGGCAGCAATACCGATATCTATAACTGGAGTGGCAGCGCCCTGGCCAAACCAGCGCTGCCTTATGCGAACACCGGGCATACACGCATACAGCAAGACGGAGTATATGTGACCTCCCGCCTCAATCTGGCTGATCAATGGAAATTGATATTGGGTGGTCGGCTGGACTGGTATGACTTCGATAACTACCGTAACAACTCGGATTATGAAGTGGTGCGCAATGTCACCCGTTATGCCGGGCTGATTTACGATATCAATGAGCAGCACTCACTGTATGCCAGCTTTACCGATATTTTCAGTCCGCAAAGCAGTCTCGGGCGCGATGGTAATGTGATCCGCCCTATCGATGGCGAGAACCACGAACTGGGGCTCAAAGGTGAGTATCTGAATGGCGCCCTGAACACCAGCGTTGCCGTGTTCCAAATCAACCAGAACAATCGCTCACGTGCGGTCAGGGATGTCAGCCAGTGTACGGTAGGCACCAGCTGTGCCGAAGCCAGTGGCCAAGTACGCAGCCGCGGCGTCGACATGGAAGTGCAGGGCGCATTGCAGCCTAACTGGCAGGTTGGCGCTGGTTATACTTATACCAATACCGAGTACATCAAGGATGACAGCTATGATAAAGGTGATCGCTTCAATACCTTATCACCTGAGCATATGTTCAAATTAACCACCATGTATCGCTTGCTGGGTGACTGGTCAGATTGGCGAGTGGGGGCTAACGTTTATCGCCAAAGCCGCATTTACACCATCGCTTCAGAAGCTGGTACCACTGATGATGTTGAACAGAAGGCTTATACGCTGGTAGACCTGATCGTCGGTTACAAAGCCAGCAAGGCGCTCGATTTCCAGCTCAATATCAACAACCTGCTGGATAAAACCTATTACCGTGGCGTTTCCTCTGCCAACTGGGCCTGGGAAAGCTATGGTGAACCCAGAAGCGCCAGAATCACCGCCCGATATACGTTCTAGTCGCGCATGTGTGTAAAAGTGCCTTCCTGGCTGAAATCAGGGAGGCATTTTTATTGAAGGCTAGCCATCGCGGGTGTTGGTTTTAATGATCAAAAGACCATGAATATCAGCAAACTGAGTAAAAAGTCATTTTTTTTGCGTGATCGGGTGTCCTTTTTTCATTCTCGCGTGTCATTACATGTAAGAAGGCTAAATTTAACTTGATGTCCTGGCTGAAATCGCAGGCAGCAGTGAGATTCCGGGCGGATAGTATTTCTATCCGCTTTTTGATTGAAAAGAACAAGGATTTGTTGTGAAAGATGGTTTTCGCCAGAGCATGGCCTGGCTACATACCTGGGTAGGATTGCTGGTTGGCTGGGTATTGTTTTTTATGTTCGTGACCGGTTCCACCGGCTACATGAACGCCGAGATCACGCGCTGGATGCAACCAGAGCTGCCATTAGCCAAACCGGTGGTAGAAGTGCCGTCCGCACAGGTGTTAAAGCTGGCGTTTGACCGGCTGGAGCAGGTGGCACCCAGTGCCAGGATGTGGAATGTCACATTGCCACATCCTGCTGTCGCCGAGCGTACCGACAGGGAAGCCGCGATCGGTTGGGAGGACATGCCACGCCCTGGCCAGGAGCGCGGGCGTAATGGCAATGAAAGTTTTGACCCGGTCACCGGCGCGCATGAAAAGCCGGTCGAAGGCAGGGAAACCGGTGGCGGTTGGGAATTGTACGAGATGCACTATGCGCTGCATTACATCGATTACGAGATCGCGTTCCGTATTGTCGGCGTATGTACCATGTTCATGTTCCTGGCGATGATCAGCGGCATCATTACCCACAAAAAAATCTTCAAGGATTTCTTTACGTTTCGCCCTGGCAAGGGGCAACGCAGCTGGCTGGATGCGCATAATGTCATCAGCGTGATGACGCTGCCGTTCTTTATCATGATCACTTACAGTGGACTGGTGTTTTATACCTTTCAGTACATGCCTACGGTGAAAGATGTCATGTATGGTAGTTCTGAAAAGCAATTGCGGCAGTTGTACGACGAGTTATTCAAACGCGATTCAGTGGATAAGGTATTTACACCGGTCAAACGCCCTGTGGCTGACGTGGATAAAATGATCGCGACTGCCCAGGCCGCCTGGGGGCCGGAAATGCCCGTAGCAACAGTGACATTACGACATCCGGTCAATGAAGGCCCTTATGTGGAAGTCATGGCCGGGTATTCGTCTATGCTGAATCGTGGTTTCCCGCCCAAGCTGCGCTTTGATGCGTTGACCGGTGCGCCGGTCACATTCGATCATGCGACGAATGCCACCATGCTGACACGCAATGTGATGCTGGCTTTACACGAAGGGCACTTTGCCGGCTGGTGGCTGCGCTGGCTGTATTTCCTGTCTGGTGTACTGGGTTGCGCGATGATAGGCACCGGCCTGGTGCTGTGGACAGTCAAGCGGCGTAATCAATATATGGGCAAAGCGGCTGATTCCGGAAAACAGGCAGGCAGGCCAGGTTTTGGTCACCGCCTGGTAGAAGGGCTGAACGTAGGCACCATCGTCGGCCTGCCCGTAGCCGTAGCCATGTATTTCTGGGCGAATCGTTTGTTGCCGGTAGAAATGGCAGACCGCGCTAACTGGGAGATTCATTGCCTGTTTGCTGCCTGGGGCTGGATGTTTATCTACGCGGGTTTGCGCCCACTCAAGCGCGCCTGGCTGGAAAGCCTGCTGATTGCCGTCGCGGCGTTCGGATTGATTCCTGTGCTGAATTTTTTGACCACCGACAAACACCTGGGTGTTTCCCTGCCACACGGAGACTGGGTGCTGGCAGGGTTTGACCTGACCATGCTGGGATTTGCCGCGGCTTTTGCCTATATCGCCTATAAGCTGAACAAGCGCTGGTTGCAGCAGGAAGCCAGATCATGAAAAAAATCACTGCATTGAAGATGAGCAAAATGATGCGCTATCGCCTGATGGTGGCCTCTCGTATCCTGGCCGCCATCATAGGTGGTTATGCGCTGACCTCCGCACTTTCAGTACTGCTGGCCTTGCTGTTGCCCGTATCCCGCTCAGAAGCGACACTGGCGGCCACCATGCTGAGTTTTGCCCTTTATGCGGCAGTGGTGTTCTGGGTATTTGCGACCAGCACGGCTACCCGGGCCTGGCTGGGACTCTTGGTGACTGCGCTGCCATTGTGGTTGTTATGCTGGTGGCTGATGCCGGGAGCCGCGTTATGATGATGCATTATGCAAGTGTGTTCCTGTTTGCCCTGGCCGGGTTTGCCGCGCTGGCGATGAGTATGGAAAAACATAGCCGCGAACTGACCGGACGCATGCTCAATGTTACTCAGCGAAAGACGCTCTATTGCCTCGGCTGGGTGTTGCTGGCGATCGCGCTGGGGTTCGGCGTGGCAGGCTGGCACTGGAATATCGGCCCGGTATTGCTGTTAGGTTCGTTGACTGCCACCGGCATGTTGCTGGTGTTTCTGCTGCCGTGGTGGCCGTTACAGCCCAAGCACGCTGTCCGCAAAGAAAAACCGTTACCGCCATTCCCTGATCGGCCGTTGTCCACAGTCACACGCGGTTTATTGATTCTGGCATTGATCGGTCTGCCAGCCTGGGTGGTGTTCAATGCCTGGAAAATGTCCGAACAGGCGGTGTTGCGTGCGGATGCCATGCATGGACAGATCGGCCCCTGGACCTTTGTGATTGCCGAAGAAAATCAGGAAGGCCCCGAGTTTTTTGCTGGCAATACACCGGTCAAGGAGTTTCACCTGCGCTTTTGCGAAGCGTGCGACAGCGAGATCCGTGCTGCTTATCTCAAGATCCGCAAGCCGCGCTCGCTGCGTGCGGCAGGGCTTGCCTTCCATGGTGCAAGATGGACGCGTGAAGTGGCCATTTACATTCCTCCGGCAGCCACGCTGGAAGACCAGTTCTGGCTCACCGTAGAGAGCAAGGCGGGCGAGGTTTACCAGCAGGCGTTTGCGATTGAGCGCTTGTCTCCCGCCACGGCGAAGTTTATTCAGGAGAAAAAATAATATGCGGCCTGTTTCGCTGTATGCCGGTATAGGACTGTTATCCGCGCTGATGGTGTGCTTGCCCGTGCAGGCACATGGCGTCCATATCCCGATTGGCAAATGCTGGGTCGAGGCCAAGAGTATCGTCTGCGAAGGCGGCGAATCGGATGGCCATCCGCTGCTGGATGCCCTGGTGGAGGCCATCAGTTATGATGAAAAAACATTGTTTTCCGGCAAACTGGATGACCATTCCCGTATCCGCTTTCCACGTCCGCCGGGTCCGTTTTATATCCTGATCGATGCCGGCCCCGGCCAGGTGATCGAGCTGGACTGGAAAGATATCAAAGGGATTTAATATCTTTTCCTTTTTGGATATGGCAGCGAATGCACGTCAGTCATGCTGAGTGTGTGGCATTCGTCTTCGCCAGCTGAATAAACGCCTGCACATAATCAATCTGCACATCTGTTTCGCGTATGCCCAGGTAAATCTGTTTGGCAATACCTTGTTTGCCCAGTTGTACCGGCGTCACATCAAACCGGCTTTGATATTCCTCAACCAGCCAGCGCGGTAAAGCCGCGACACCACGACCACTGGCGACCATTTGCAGCATGATGTCAGTGGTTTCTATCGGTTTGTGCACGTGCGGGCTAATGCCGGCCGGTTGCAGAAACTGGTTGTAAATATCCAGCCGGTCTATCTCGACCGGGTAAGTGATCAGCGTTTCGTTGCTTAACTGTTCTGGCACGACATAGGCCGATTTTGCTAATGCGTGCTGATTATTCACCACCAGTACTTGCTCATAATCAAACACCGGTTGAAACACCAGCCCGGGTTTATACAGCGGGTCAGGCGTGACCAGCATATCAATTTCGTAGCCAAACAATGCCCCTATGCCGCCAAACTGGAACTTCTGTTTCACGTCTACATCCACATCCGGCCAGTCTGCCAGGTAAGGTGAGACTACTTTCAGTAGCCACTGGTAGCAGGGGTGGCACTCCATGCCTATACGCAAGGTACCACGCTCGCCCTGGGCAAACTGGCGCAAGCGCTCTTCCGCCAGTGATAACTGTGGCAACAGCCGGTTGGCGACGGCCAGCATATATTGCCCGGCCTGGGTCAGGCGCAAACTGCGGCCCTCACGTAGCCAGATATCCGTGCCCAGTTGCTGCTCAAGCTTTTTCATGGAATGACTCAATGCTGACTGCGTCAGGAACAATTTCTCTGCGGCGGCAGTGAGTGAGCCTTGCCGTTCAACCTCTCGGATAATCGCTAAATGAATACGTTCTATCATAGCTTGTATATGAATAAAATTAATCGATAGTTGAAATAATACCATTATACTTCATGTTTGGTGTTTTCTAGAATGCGTGTTCTGAAACGATTAATGACGAGGCAAGCATGGTCACCACACACAATCTTGGATTTCCGCGCATAGGCGCAAAACGCGAATTGAAATTTGCTTTAGAGGCTTACTGGAAAGGACAGTCTTCATTAGAAGCGTTAAAGCAGACCGGTAAACATTTACGCCAGGGCAACTGGGCTTTACAAGCTGGCCTTGATTTAACGCCGGTGGCAGACTTTGCGTTTTATGACCAGGTGCTGGACATGAGCTTTACCCTGGGCAATTTGCCAACGCGGGTGCAGGATTTTCATGGCGATGTGCTGGATAACTATTTCCGTGTCGCGCGTGGCCGTTCTGTTCAGTCTGGCGAAGACCACGCCCAGTGTTGCGGTGGTGTGGCCGCCGGTGAAATGACCAAATGGTTTGATACCAACTATCACTACATCGTGCCTGAGTTCACCGCTGAAACACGATTCACACTGGATGCGACCCGCCTGCTGGAACAACTGGCTGAAGCCAAAGAGCAAAACGTCAAGGCCAAACCTGTCATTGTCGGGCCGGTGACTTACCTCGCAATTGGTAAAACCAAAGATGATTCGAATCAGTTAGCCTTATTGCCGCAACTGTTGCAGGTTTATACAGAGTTACTGGAAACCTTGGCCACACAAGGCGTGGAATGGGTGCAGATCGACGAACCTATTTTAGTGACAGAACTGGATGCCGAATGGCAGCATGCGTTTAACCTGGCCTATCATCAATTGAAGAGCAGCCGCGTGAAACTGCTGGTCGCCACTTACTTTGGACAACTGGCGGATAACCAGTACCTGGCCGCCAATCTTCCAGTGGCTGGTTTGCATGTGGATGCCATTAACGCCCGTAGTGAGATCGTGCCGCTGATAGGCATGCTGCCTGCGCACAAAGTGCTTTCTGTGGGGGTGATCAATGGCCGCAATATCTGGAAAACGGATTTAAACGCTACTTTAGACTGGCTGGAACCGATCGCAGAGCGCCTGGGCGATCGTTTATGGATCGCGCCATCCTGCTCGTTGCTGCATGTGCCAGTGGATTTGGATAGTGAGCAAACGCTGGATGGCGAGATTAAATCCTGGCTGGCATTCGCCACCCAGAAACTGGAAGAATTACGTATTCTGGCTATCGCCCTCAATCAAGGCCGTGACGCTGTAAAAGAGCAGTTGGCAAGTAACCATGCAGCGATCGAAGCACGCCGTACTTCACAACGCGTGAATAATCCGCAGGTAAAAGCCGCGCTAGAAACACTGACACCGCAATTGGGCCAGCGCCAGCATGCCTATGGTGTGCGTGCGAGCAAACAGGCAGCATTGCTCAAGCTGCCTAAATACCCGACCACCACCATAGGCTCTTTCCCGCAGACCGCTGATATCCGTCATGCCCGCAGTGAATTCAAGGCGGGCCGCCTGGATGCGGCTGGCTATAAAACAGCCATGGAAGCCGAAATCGCGCGTAGCGTGAAAGAGCAGGAAGCGCTGGGTCTGGATGTGCTGGTGCATGGTGAAGCCGAGCGTAATGACATGGTGGAGTATTTTGGCGAGCAGCTGGATGGCTATGCGTTCAGCCAGTTTGGCTGGGTGCAGTCTTATGGTTCGCGTTGCGTGAAACCGCCGATCTTGTTTGGCGATATCAGCCGCCCCAAAGCCATGACTGTGCAATGGAGCAAATATGCGCAATCCCTGACCAGCAAGCCGATGAAAGGCATGTTGACCGGCCCGGTGACGATACTGAACTGGTCATTTGTACGTGATGACCAGCCGCGCTCTGTTTCATGCTACCAGTTAGCGCTGGCGATACGCCAGGAAGTGCTGGACCTGGAAAAAGCCGGCATCAGCGTCATCCAGATCGACGAAGCAGCACTGCGCGAAGGCCTTCCGCTGCGCAAAACGCAATGGCAGGCGTATCTGGACTGGGCGGTGGAATCGTTCCGTATCACCGCCAATGGCGTGGCTGATGAAACACAGATCCACACCCATATGTGCTATTCGGAATTCAACGATATCATCCAGTCGATTGCCGCCATGGATGCCGATGTGATCACCATTGAAACATCCCGTTCGGATATGGAGTTGCTGGATGCGTTCAAGACTTTCAAGTATCCAAACGAGATCGGCCCGGGTGTGTATGACATTCACTCGCCGAATATCCCCAACCAGGCCTATATGGTCAAGTTGATGCAACTGGCGGCTGAGCGCGTGCCGGCTGAGCGTTTGTGGGTGAACCCGGATTGCGGCCTGAAAACCCGCCAGTGGGCAGAAGTGTTGCCAGCGCTAACCAATATGGTGGCGGCAGCGAAAACATTGCGGGCAACAGCATAAATCCTGCATTGTTTACTTAAAAAGCAGCTGCAAGTGCGATTGCGCTGGCATCCTGAAAAGGGGTGCCAGCGTTTTTTCGCTTAAAACTCACACCCTATGAAATTTTCGTTCCTCACCTATTTGAGAATGATTTTCATTTGTAATTTTGTGATGAGGGCGCTAAGATAGCCGTTTATTTCATCCCTGCCTATTTACCGTGTTGCTTCATCCTGAACATTCCAAACTCGTAGTCACCCTGGTTTATCACTATGACGAACTGGTGAGCTATGTGAAACGCCGCTTTGGCGACCATCATTTCGCGCAGGATGTGGTGCATGATGTCTGCATAGAATTGATGGAGCGCCCGCCAGTGAGCCAGGTACATACGCCGATGGCGTTTTTGCGCAAGCTTTCACGAAACCGCGCGATTGACCGCTACCGCCAGTACCAGACCCAGCAGGCACACCTGAACACCCTGCAGGAAACAGCCGTGGATGCACATCATATCGATGGCGAACGGGTACTGCATTTTGTGCAGCGGCTGGAAGCGCTGAAACGCATGATTGAGGCCTTGCCATCACGGCAAAGGCAAGTGTTTCTGTTACATAAACTGCATGATATGCCGCAGCAGGAAATCGCCGATGAACTCGGTATTTCGCGCAATATGGTGACGCAGCATTTCAGCAAGGCCATGGCGGCTATCAATCTGAGCTGGGGACAAGCCGCATGAAAGCTACTGCGCGTGAATTGGCCGCATTGCCCAACGCTTCTGCTGCGCAAGATGCGTTGAATCCATATAAAGAAGCATTGCGCGAACACTTTCCCTCCCGCGAAGCATTGTTGCAGGAAGCCAAACAGCAAACTAAACGGCAACGTCTGCTGAAAAAAGTCGGCACCGGCATGGCCTTGTCACTCACATTAGCGCTCAGCTGGCTGATAGATCCGGTCTGGCAGAGTGAAGAGATGCGTACGCTGGTTGGCCAGCAAGCGCGCTATACCCTGAAAGACGGTAGTCATGTCGCGTTGAATACCAATAGTGTGCTGGTGGTCGAGCAACACCTGTATTCGCGGCGCCTGTATTTAAAACAGGGTGAAGCCTTGTTCACGGTAGATCATGGCTGGCGGCCGTTTACCGTATATGCCAACCAGACCCAGATCAGGGATATCGGCACGATCTTTAATGTGCGCAACACGGCACAAGGCGCGGTGGTGACTGTGGTGGAAGGCAGTGTAGAAGTGCGCACTACCCATGCACAGCGCATCCTGACCAAAGATATTTCGGTGACTACACAAGCCGGGACGATTTCTGAAAGCCGTTGTACCTCGGCCAATATTGCCTGGCAACAGGGGCGCCTGGTGTTTGATGGCACCCCGTTGGCCGATGTTGTCCAAGAGTTACAACGTTATCACCGCGGGCAAATAAAGATCGCCGATGCTCGCGTGGCGCAATACCGCTTGTCTGGTGAATACGATATCAATGCCATTGATGCATTGATTGATACCTTGCCAGAGATCATGCCGCTGCGCGTCGCAAGGCAAAGTGACGACACCATTGTGATTCGACACCACTAAAAACTTGAGGATTTCATCCGTCGAAAGCGCATGATGGACGGATGAAATCTGATCAGCAACCAGCTTTTAGAATTGCAGGTTTGCCGAGAAGGCAACGGTTCGTGGAGCGCCTATGTAGTACGAATTCAACCAGTAGCTTTTATCAAACATATTGTTGATATTCAGGCGTAATGTGAGTGGGTGGTTAGATAGCATGGTTTTGTAGCGCGCGCCTATATCGGCCGTCACTACTGAGGGCAGGCGGTCGGTGTTGGCATCATCGGCATATTGCTTGCCAGTGAAATACACACCCGCTGTCAGGGTCAGGTCAGGCATCTCATCTAAGGTATATTCGCTATATATCTTGGCCAGCTGTTTTGCGACATTGATAGGTTCTTTGCCATCTAACGCTGATTTTTTGATGGTTGGGTCTAGCAAGGTCAACCCGGTGATGATGGTCCATTGATCTGTCAGTTTTCCTGTCGCGCCAAATTCAATGCCTTTATGATTTTGCCGGCCATCTTGACGATACAGATTACCTGCCCCGGTAATCTCTGTATATTGATATGCTTTCTCAATTTCAAAAATGGCTGAAGTAAGTAGCAGATTGCCAACGCTGGCTTTAATGCCAAACTCCTGCTGGCGGCTGACCATAGGTGACATCGTTTGGTTACGGTTTATATAGCTCACGTCATTGGGCGCACGACCACCAGACTCCAGGCCTTCGATGTAGCTCAAATAGGATGTCAGCCATGGTGCTGGCTTGTATAGCAGCGAGGTGACTGGGGAGGTGCGGCTCTGGTCGTAAGACGAAGATTGCACACCCGGGTCACTATAGCTATAGGATAACAGGCGGCTGCGATTGACGCCTGCAAGTACAGACCATTGATCGTTAAAGGTGATCAAGTCACCAATGACAAAGTTCTCGTTGATATCCCGGCCTTTGGTAAAGTTGCCTGAGGTATCTGCTGCGAATGCCGGCTTGGCCACATAGCTTGGGCGGTCAAACGAGAATGGGCCAAAATTGAAGGATCCGCTGTCGTAATTAGATCCGCGAAACAGATCTGAATTCATGTAGTAGCCGGTGGTTACCTTGTGCGCGACATTCCAGGTGTCAAAGTGAATATCGGCGAATAGCTGGCCGGCGTTGAACACATCACTAGAATCATCACCAGCGAGTGCCAGTTGAGTATAAGCCGTTGCTGAGGACGGGTAGTTATAAACGCCGGCAGATCCTTTACGGTCAATATAATCCCGCATGTAAGCGCCACGCAAACTGACATTATCGTTTAGCTGATAGTGAATCTTGCTCAACAGTTTGATATTGTGAAACTCATCACTTCCCCATTTTTGCGCCCATAGTCTATCGGCATCTGGCGCTGACGGGCGGGAGACCCCCGGCGCGACAAACCAGTACGCAGAAGGCGCTTCTGTCTGATAATGGTTGTAGATGGCATTCAGTTCAAGCAGCAGTTTGTCAGTCACCTGCCAGTCAATCGCGCCACTGACCAGTTCGCGTTGTATGCCTTGATGATCAATGGCGGTGCCGCCATTCTGTTTGACGATGTTAAGGCGATAACCTGCGTTACCCTCTTCATCAATACGCCCGCCAAAATCACCATGCACGTAATACTGGTCACCGCCATAATTACCCACACTGACATTGTTTAAACGCGCGATAGTCGGCCGTTTATACACAAAGTTAACCATGCCACCGGGGCTGGCGGCACCATACAGAAAACCGGAGAGGCCATTAAGTATCTCTACGCGTTCTTTGTCCTCCATGGTCGCGGCGTGGTTGTATGGGCGACGCAGGCCATTTTCAGCGGTATTGTAACCATTAAAGCCACGAATATTGACATTGGGACTGAACCCGGTGATTTGAGGTGTAGTCGTTCGTGTCGAGGGATTGAGTTTATAGATATCATCTGGCGATTGCGCCTGGATATTCTGAATTAACTCCTGCGGCATCACACTGATGGCGAATGGCGTGTCTTGTAGTTTCATTTTAGCCAGCACGCCCACTGAAGAAATACTATCCACTTTGTATCCCTTCGCTGCTTTGCCTTCTTGTTGCAATTGAACAGTGCTTGATGTTTCGGTCTTATCCGATACCTGTACATCAGGCAGTGTTTGCGGTTCATGGCTATTGCGGCTGTTATTGGCCGGTGCTACAGCTGGTGCCGGCGCCTTGATTAACGAGTATTGCTGGGATTGGTTCTTTTTGGCAGCCAGTCCTGAGCCTTCAAGCAATATTTCAAAGGCCTGTTCTGCAGTGTAGCTACCCTGCAATGGCCGGGATTGCTTGCCCGCCGTTTGTTCAGGCGTGAAAGTCAAGGTCAACCCTGATTCGCTGGCTACGATCTGCAAGCTAGTGGCAAGCTCGCCTGCAGGAATATGATACTGCCTGGTCACTGGCTGAGATGCCTGGGTTGCGTCTGCAGCAAAGGCTGAAAAAGTCAGTCCGGTATTAAATGCCAGCATCAAAGCCAGCTGCAATGTTTTTTGCTTATATTGGGGGTGATACATGATGATCCCTAACGGTGATTGAATGAATTACCAGTAGAGGTCACGTGAAAATTAACATCGGGCAGTCTGTAGATTGTAAATTTTTGTAACTATTTTCATCGCTCAGTTTGCAGCCATGATGCGCACCCAGTAGCGCGTGTAATAGACAAGTTTGACGGGCAAGGAGTTTGGTAGTGCAGCCAATGCCTGTGAGGTGTCGGCAATCGTGAAAACACCTGAGATTCGCAATTCAGATGCCGCTGCATCACAATCAATAAAGCCTGTCCGGTAACGTGCCAGTTCTTGGGCCAGGTCAGCCAGCCGCATATTGTTTGCAAATAACAGCCCCTTTTGCCAGGCGCTAACCTGGGCAGGTACCGGGCTAGTCATTTGTATCTGGTCAGTAGAGAAAGATGTGTGTTCGCCAGCGTGCACAACACGGGTATGACCTTGTTTGGTCACTACCCTGACTGCACCTTCCAATACGCTCACTGCTGTTTTGTGGGCAGTGTGATAGACATTAAACCTGGTGCCCATCGGGGAAATGCTGCCATGCGCTGTGTATACATGAAGTGGGCGCTGCTCGCTGGGGCGATGTCCGGTCGTCACCATGATTTCACCGATATGCAGGTGCAGAATCCGGGCCTGGTCTGTAAAGTGCACATCCACTGCAGTCCGGGTATTCAAAGCAATCTGCGTTCCATCTGCCAGCGTCATTTCTTTCATTTCACCGGTGGCGGTGGTGTAGTCTGCCATTTGCAGTCGCCATGCGTCTGTGTCGCTGGCGAGTAAACCACCCCCCGCTACAACACCAAAACCAAGCAATGCTTTTAATGCCGTGCGTCTGGAAGGCTTATGCAGCGTTGATAAGGTTTGATATGCCGTTTTTCCATGCAGACGATGCCACGAGGCGCTTATGCGATGGATATGTTGCCAGGCGCGGGCATGCTCCGGGTTTTCGCTCAACCATTGCTGTAAGCGATCTGCATCGGTGGCCGCGAATTTTTCATCCATACAGCGTGTCAGCCATTCGGAAGCCGCTTTCGCCACATCTTCAGAAAATGGAGGGGTAGGCATACGTTATTCAGCCATGGAAAAAAAGCATTGCTGGTTAGCCCGGCTGATATATTGTTTGACTGAACTGGTGGAGACTTTCAATATGCCGGCGATTTCTGCATAAGAGAGTTCTTCAAGATGTGCGAGCAAGAACGCTTGTTTGACACGGTACGGTAATCCACTCAATGCATGGTCGATTTGCTGTAACAGTTCTAACGCCATTGCATGCTCTTCCAGCGAAGGGGCGACGCTTTCTGGTAAGCCGGCCAATACCCCCAGATAGGCTACTTCAATCAGCTTTCTTCTGTGATAGTTTGAAACCAGGCGTCGCGCAATTGTGGCAAGAAAAGGTCTGGGCTGACGAATTTCCTTCACGTTATCGGCATGCAGGATATTTAAAAAAGTATCTTGCGCCAGATCTGCCGCTTGTTCGCTTTCCTTGACTCTTCCCCTTAACCAGCCTAGCAACCAGCGATGGTGGTCACTGTAAAGCTTGTGAAATACATGATTAGCGGCAGGTGAAGCAGACATAGTTATAATTTATGAATAATAATCATTATCAATTATAAAGGCTGTCTGCAGTTTTGTATATTGAGCGATTCAATTGCAGAAAAGCATTGAAAATACTGGGCTCTCAACATGGATTTTTGACTTTCCGGTGTTTGATGTAAAAAATATCAAAGGGTACCTCAACATTTCTTACTGCTCAAACGACATACCCATATCAGACTGATTTCAATATCTTAAATATGGGAGTTTTAATGCAATTTCGCACTAAGCAGACTAAGCACAATTTCTCAGCAACCCTCAAGCGCACCAGCCTGCTGGCAGTCATGCTCAGCCAGGCATGGCTAGTGCAGGCGGCAGACTTTGATATTCCCGCGCAACCTTTGGACAAAGCGTTAAACAGCCTGGCCAAGCAATCCGGCGAGCGCATTTTATTCTCCACCGACCTGACTGAAAACATCGCTGCCCCTGCGGTAAAAGGTAATTTAAATACCCGTGAAGCATTAAATGCGCTGTTGAAGAACAGCGGCCTGGTGTTGCAAGGTGATACCGCGCAAGGCTATACCGTGGTTAAAAAGTCATCCATGCAGTCACAAAGCCATGCAGACACATTGCCGGAAGTGGCAGTCACTGCCAAAGGTGAAAAAGCGTTGCCAGTCAAAGAAGCTGGCACCTTGATTATTGATGAAGCTGCGCTGGCACGGAATAACCCGAGTGATGTGCGTGGCATCTTCAATGGCCAGCCTTCGGTGAAAGTCGGCGGGGCAACGCCCATGTCGCAAAAAGTCTACGTGAATGGTATCGAGGAAACCAATCTGGCGGTGACGATTGATGGCAGTCGCCAGAACAATAAGGTTTTCCACCATAACGGCACGACCTTGATCGATCCATTATTCATGAAAGCCGTGAGCGTGAACGCGGGTGTTGCACCTGCGGATGCCGGCGCAGGGGCGATTGCGGGTTCGATCGCCTATGAAACCAAAAATGCGCGTGACTTCCTCACCTCTCCTGGCATGGGCGCTTATATCCGCTCCAGTTACAACACCAATGGCGATGTGTTCAGCCAAACACTGGCAGGCTATGGTGCTACAGAGCAACTGGATGGCTTGGCCTATTTAACCGTTGCCAACGGTAACCGCTTTGAAGCGGGCAATGGTGACAGGGTTGATGGCACTGCGACCGATCTGGTCAGCGGCTTCTTCAAGATCGGTGCGGAAGCCGAAGGTGGCCATCGCTTGCAGTTAAGCCATGAGCGTGTGCGTGACAATGCGGTACGGCCATTCCGTGGCAATATCGGCTTTATTTCAGACAGGCCAGCCACAGAACCGCGTGTGCGTGATTATGAAATGATCCGCGACAATACGGTATTGCGATATACACAGGTGAATCCCGATCACTGGTGGAACCCGACTGCCGTGCTCGCCTACAGCAAAACTGAAATCACCGTGCCTATCATCACGCGTTTTGGCGAAGAGCTTTACGATGGCACCGGTGAAACCGCCAGCTTTAATGGCAAGTTTGAGAACAAATTCCCCCTGGATATCGGCAATATCGTTGCGGGTGTAGATTTCTACCGCGACCAGGCAAAGTACAGGGATCCGACATTGCGACCAGAGGAAAAGGCCAGCAATAACGGCGTTTATGTGCAGGCGCGAATCAACCCGTGGCAGCCTTTGCAGCTCTCTTTTGGTACCCGTAATGACCGTCATGAGTTGACAGGGACCACAGGTGAAAGCTGGGAACACTCCGGTTTTAGCTCCAACGCTTCCGGTGAGTTATCCGTCATCCCTGAGCTGTTAACGTTGAAGGCGGGCTATTCAGAAGTGTTTAGCGGTAGCCAGATGGCGGAAAACTTTATCATGAACCCGTTGTGGAACTACGGGCGCGGTCCAACAGCCACGAAAGCAGATAACTATTTTGTGGGTTTGCAAAGCCGCTTTTACGGCTTTACTGCCGATGCCAAAGTCTTTGAAACAAATATAGACGACGCCCGTGTCGCCAGATTTGCTCCCGGTAGCGCTAACTTGGCGCGCGATGTGCGCACACGCGGCTATGAACTCGGCCTGGCTTATCAATGGGAACAAAGCTTTGCGCGTGCGCGCCTGGCGGATATCGATGTCACCATAGACGGTGCCAATACCGATAGCGATGCGGGTAATTACCTGGCCACACCCGTCGGTGAGATTCTATACCTGACGGTTGGGCATCATTTCCCATCTCTGAATCTCACGTTGGGTGGCGATGCGGAGTTTGCCCAGAAATACAAGAAAGTCAGCAATGGCACCCTGGATTTCCCATCGTATGAAGTATTTAACATTTATGCCGAATACCAGCCAGGCTGGGCAGTCAAAACCAAATGGCGCATAGATGTACGCAATTTGTTTGATGACACCTACGCAGACCGCGCGACCTACCAGGGCTTTAACACCGTGACACCGTTGTTCCAACCTGGACGCAGTGTGCTGTTCAGTGTCGCCGCGACGTTTTAATCGATACTGTAAAAAAGTAGCAGCAAACCCGGTATTGAATGCAGTGATTTAATGCGTCAATTTTTTGTGCTGATCCATCGGTATACAGGGCTTGTCCTGGCCCTGTTTCTGATACTGGCGGGCGTGACAGGCACGTGCATCGCTTTTTATGATGAACTTGAAAAAGCGATGCATCCTGAATTCCGGCTGGTTCAGCCACATCCGCATCAGGCAGCAATCAGCGCAGTCGAACTGGCTCACATCCTGCAGCCAAAATATCCGGATGCGATGTTTAACCGTATCAACCTGCACCACGAAGTTGGAGAGTCCGTTTCATTCTATTTGCAACCGCGACCCGGTAACAAAAACGGATTGTTGAATGATGAGATTTTTGTCGATCCGTATACCGGGCAAGTGCTGGCCGAACGTAAATGGGGCGATATTTCACAAGGCAGTATTAATTTATTGCCCTTTTTATACCGCTTGCATTTCTCGCTGGCATTAGACAAAACCGGCCGATGGATACTAGGGATAGTGGCATTGATCTGGACACTGGATTGTTTTATCGGCGCCTGTTTAACTTTCCCTTCCAGCCCGCGCAGAAGGAACGTCCGACCGCAATCAAAAAGTCATTTCTGGTTAACACGTTGGTGGAAAGCCTGGAAAGTCCGCTGGCAGGGCGGGCCAGCCAAAGTGAATTTTGACTTGCACCGCGCTGGTGGCTTGTGGCTGTGGGCCATGCTGCTGGTGTTTGCCTGGTCCAGCGTGGCTTTTAACCTGCGTGATGTCTACTATCCGATCATGGGTGCTGTGTTCGATAAACAACATTTTGGAGAAGACATCCCCAGGTTGCCCAAGCCTTTAATCAAGCCCACGCTGGATACAAACGTTGCACTCATGACAGGTCGAGCGCTTATGCAGAACATCAGTGTTGTACATGCATTCAGCATCTATCATGAAGCCAAGATTTACTATGACGCCGGTAAAGGCACTTATACGTATATCGTGAATTCCAGCCGCGATGTGTCTGAACAGTCGTCTAATACTGCCGTGATGTTTAATGCTAATAACGGGCAACAGTTAGCTGTGTATTTGCCCACTGGTGAGGCGGCAGGCGATACCATCACGCAATGGTTGCTCGCGTTACATACCGCTAAAGTCTGGGGACTGCCTATGCAGCTATTTGTCAGCGCCATGGGCTTAGGTGTGGTGGATTTAACGGTTACCGGCGTGCTTGTCTGGCTGAAAAAACGCCGCTCGCGCAGGCTGGTTCGCCAGCTTAAAAACAGGTAATCATCTCAGAGACGGCCTCTTTTTTGCTAGGCTATGCAGGATTTCTCGGCGGCTTGATAGGTGATGGATGTAATGGCTTATGTAAACTGACCGTACATGATAAAATGAGAACTATTATCATTTGCAAGTTTAGCCAGCATGTCAGCAAACGAGTACGCATCACAACAAGCCGTAGAGCAACTTTACCGACATCACAACCATTGGTTGCAGAACTGGCTGTTGAGAAAGCTGGGCCATGCCGCCGATGCTGCCGATATCGCGCAAGACACTTTCATTCGCATTCTGCATGCCCCTGAACATATCGCTGAAAAAAATAGCGGCTGGCAACTACAGGAGCCGCGTGCCTATCTCACCGTCATTGCCAAACGCCTGATGGCTAATCTTTACCGTCGGCGTGCCCTCGAACAGGCTTACCTTGATTCGCTGCTGCTGATGCCTGAAGCTTATACTCCATCCACCGAACACCGGCTGGTGATTCTGGAAACACTGCAACAGATTGACATGATGCTGGATGGCTTGCCATCCAAAGTGCGCTCCGCCTTTTTGCTGGCGCAGCTTGAGGGCATGACTTATATGGAGATCGCCACCCAACTCAATGTCAGTGAGCGTTCCGTCAAACGGTATATGGTGCAAGCATTGGCGCGATGCATCATGGTGATGCCATGAGCATCCCTGAAAAAACCGCATTACAGGCGGCAGAGTGGTTTTTTCGCCTGCAAGACCCGGCTGTGACTTATGCCGATCAATTGGCCTGCAATACATGGCGCGAAGCAGATCAGGTACATGAGGTCGCCTGGCAGCGTGCGGTCGAGGTAAGCCAGAAAATGGGTGGCCTGCCCGCTAATCTGGCCTATGCCACGCTGCAACGCAGTCAGCAAATGGGCCGACGTCGTGCCATCAAAGCTCTTGCTGCATTGGTCTCCACCGGTGTTGCCGGTTCCGTCGCATGGCAAGGTTGGGAGAGTGAAGCCGCCCGGGTATGGCGCGCAGAGTACAGTACGCGAACCGGCGAGCAGCAGAAAGTGCAACTCGCAGACGGTACAGTCATCATTCTGAATACCGCCAGCGGTGTAAATACCTCTTCTAATACAGAACAACGGCTGATTATCCTTGAGGCAGGTGAGATCATGGTACAAACCGGTCATGCAGACCCATTGAAAAGACCGTTGATCATAGCCACGCGCTTTGGGCTATTACGGCCACTGGGAACACGTTTTGCGGTCAGGCAAACGGCAGAGCATATCCGGCTGACCGTGCTGGAAGGTGCAGTGGAGATCATCACCGGGAATGGGCGCCGACGTGTAGTGGACGCAGGCTGGAAAACGCATTTTGATGATGATGACATTGCGGCGCCTGTTGTAGCTAACCCCAGCCTGGATAGCTGGACTCGTGGCATGCTGCATGTACGCGAAATGCCGCTGGCGGAATTTGCCACCGAGCTGGCGCGTTATCGGCACGGCTTCATACGCTGCGCGCCTGAAGTGGCTGGCCTGAAAGTATCAGGTGTTTTTCAACTGGCGAATACTGATGATTTACTTGCCAGCCTGCCTACTATCCTGCCGGTGAGTGTAAGGTATCGTACCAGTTACTGGGTAGTCTTAGATGTGCCTGAGGCTGCCGCGAATAGATACTCATAAAAATAATTCTTTTTTGTCCCTTTTTTAAAACTGGCGTGTGAAGTGAGTTAAGGGAGATGTATTTCTCATCGCTTACATACCAATAAAAGGGAAACTCATGCAGCAACACACTCATGGTGACCATCTGCGCAAAGCAGTACACACCGCATTACTGTTAATGGCACTTGGCAGTACATCAATAACACTTATGCCCACGGCACTGGCTGCAGACCAGGCCAAGCCTGCTACCGCCAGTTACCAGATCAAATCTGGCCCTCTCGAGCAGGCTTTAAGCGAGTTTGCCAGCCTGTCTGGCATTAGTATTACATTGCCGCCCGCCTTGGTGGATGGCAAAAAAAGTAGCCCGTTAAACGGTGATTACACGATACAGCAAGGTTTTGAAGTGTTGCTGACTGGGACTGGTTTGCAGGCGGTTGAGACCAGCAAAGGGGTGTTCTCCTTGCAGAAAGCCCTTCCGGTCACTAAAGGCCACGCTGATGTGCAAACCATGAAAGAAGTCGCTGTGGTGGGCCATAGCGAATCAGAGGCAGAGACGGCTACTAGTCCGGTCAAAGGCTATGTTGCCAAACGCAGTGCCACTGCGACCAAGACAGATACGCCTATCATCGAGACGCCGCAGTCTATTTCAGTGGTCACTGCCGACCAGATGCGAAATTTAAATGCCCAGTCATTGCAGGATGCACTGGGGTATACCTCTGGATTGGCATCGGGGACTGTCGCCATGAACCCGGCCATTGCAGATTCTTTTTACTTGCGGGGATTTCAGGCAGATTCTGAATTCGGCAGCTATTATCGTGATGGCATGCGGTTTATGAGCAACATCTATAACGGTAAGCAGGAGCCTTATGGTCTTGAGCGTATAGAAGTCCTCAAGGGGCCATCTTCTGTGTTGTATGGGGCGGCTGCCCCGGGCGGCATTATCAATACAGTATCCAAGCGTCCCCAGGCGACCCCTTTGCGGGAGGTCAATGCAGAGGTCGGCAGTTTCGACCGTAAACAGTTGTCTGCTGATTTCACTGGTAGTCTGAATGATGACGAGACCTTGTTATATCGCCTGACTTCATTGGTACGCAAAAGTGATACTTATATCGATCATGGCCAGGATGACAGGATTTACATTGCCCCGGCATTGACCTGGCGCCCAACCGATCATACCTCATTGACACTGCTTGCCAGCTATCAGCGCATGCGTAACAGTGACCCTGGTACTTTACCGGTAGCGGGTACTTTGCAGACGAATCCCAATGGCAAGATTTCTCGTGGCCGTTATCTGGGTGAGCCGGATCATGATACCTACGACAACACCACGACTACGATTGGTTATTTGTTTGAGCATGCCTTCTCTGACCGGTTAAAAGTGCGTCACGGTGTACGCTCTTATCATTCCGAGCTCGATTTCGAGTATTTCCTGATGGGCGGTTGGGCAGATGCTGCCCAGCGCCGCCTGAATCGACAGGCACGCTTTTTTGAAGACGATACCTCTATCTTCACCACCGATACCAATCTGGAATACAAACTGCAAACAGGTTTTATAGAGCACACGCTATTGGGCGGGGTGGATTACACCAAGTCTAAACATGCCAGTGACCGTGAGCGGGGCAACCTGGCTGCCATTGATGTCTATAACCCGGTTTATGGCGCGGCATTTGATACGCAACGCTGGAGGCAGTTTCGTACCAATCAGGAGCGCACAGGGTTCTATCTGCAGGATCAGATGAAAATTGCTGACAAATGGGTGGTGTTGTTAGGAGGGCGGCAGGATGAGGTGCGCCTGGAGTCATTAAGCCTGCATTCTCCGGCAGATAATACAAATGAGAAGGAACGGGCGTTTACGGCACGCGCCGGGCTGGTATACCTGGCGGACAATGGTTTAGCTCCTTATTTCAGCTATAGCGAATCGTTCGAGCCAACCAGCGGGCGCGACCGTCTTGAAGCACGTTTCAAGCCGACCGAAGGTAAGCAGTATGAGGTTGGCGTGCGCTACCAGCCACCCGGAAGCAATACCATGCTAACGGCGGCTGTATACGAGTTGACCAGGAAAAACGTGCTCACCCCTGATCCCACAGACAGTACCTTTTCGATCCAGACCGGTGAGGCGCGTTCACGTGGCCTGGAACTGGAAGCCAAAACCAGGATAGGCGAGAGTGTTAACCTGATTGCTGCCTATAACTATACCGATGCGCGTATCACCAAAAGCAATATTGCCGCAGAAGTCGATAGCCGTTTATCCGGCATTCCCTACCACGCGGCATCGGCCTGGCTGGATTACAAACTGGATGGCTGGGGATTACCCGGTTTGCTGGTTGGCGGCGGGGTGCGGTATGTGGCAGAAAAGCCCGGTAATGCAGCCAACAGCATTCTTGCTGTCCCAGACTACACGCTGTTTGATGCCCGCGTCAGTTATGATCTCGGGTCATGGCGCTATACCATGAACGCCTTTAATCTGGCAGACCGGGAATATATTCCTTCTGTATGCCTGACAGGTGTCACCGGCTGTAATTATGCAGCTGGCCGTACCATCAACGTATCTGCATCTTACCGCTGGTAAAGCGCAGTCATGCGTCATCTGCTGGTGATCATTCACCGATGGGCGGGGCTGGGCACCGCAGTGTTTCTTGCGGTGGCAGGGCTGACCGGGTCCATATTGGCCTTTCACGAAGAGGTGGAGGCCTTGCTTAATCCGGCATGGTTTGTCGTTTTGCCGCCAGCAGGTGATACCGCCCAGCCTTTCATAGATCCATTCTTGATTAGAGAGAAAATAGAAAGCCTGTATCCTCAAGCCAAGGTGCAGCATATGAGTTTTCCCCGCTCAGGTAAATCACAGATGTTTTACCTGAGTCCAGGGACTGATCCCAAGACCGGCCAGCCGATTCCTCCGGAGGTCAACCAGGTGTTCATGAACCCATATACAGGCGCGTTGCTGGGTGCGCGTGAGTGGGGGGTGCTGGTCAGCAAAGGGCAGTTTCATTGTGAAAACATCATGCCTTTTATTTTGCGGCTGCATATGGCATTTGCTTTGCCACATCCATATGGACAGGTGTTGATGGGTATCATTGCCTTGATCTGGACCCTGGACTGTTTTGTCGGATTGGCATTGACGTTCCCTGCACGACGACCATGGTTGTGGCGATGGCGTACCGCCTGGCTAGTCAAATTCACGTCCTCTATTCATCGCCTCAACTTCGATATTCATCGCAGTCTGGGATTGTGGTGCTGGATGGTCTTGCTGTTATTTGCCTGGTCTAGCGTCATGTTTAACCTTGGCGAGCAAATATATAAACCAGTGATGTCGACTATGCTGGTATTTGATGAACGCCCTAGAAACTCACCACTGCTGCATCCGCTTGCCAATCCGGTTGATCAACCGCAATTAGGGTGGCGAGCGGCATATCGGCAAGCAAAGCAGGCGTTACAGCTTGCCTCGGTGCAGCATGGGTTTTCCATACAGGCAGAAGACAGTTTATGGTATCGCCCTGTCGTAGGGGCTTACCTGTATCGCACGCGCACTACGCTTGATCACGGCGATCATGGCGCTACAACTCATCTCTGGATTGATGGTGTGACCGGCAAGGTTTTGCGCGAAGATTACCCAGGGCATGGCCTGTCGGGAGACATGATTAGCCAATGGCTAAGGGTGTTGCATACCGGGGCGGTTTTTGGTCTGGCTTATCGCGTGGTCATTGTGATTGTCGGCATCGTTGTGGCAATACTCAGCATCACAGGCGCGGTACTATGGTGGAAAAAACAGCAGGTACGCAGTTTTGTTCAATCACGACGCAAATTGCTTGAGCAGGATTCTCTAAAGTCCACCCGGTGAACAAATCACATGTGATTTGTCTTGATGGTCAGGGGGAATAGGTTGAGGTGGACTGATCCAAAAATCAAATGAAGTGATACAGCTAGTTCGGGTGGCTTTGTCATTTCATACGTAGTTTAAAACTACCAGCGGCGGCTCATCATAAAGTGCAGCACGATCGCCTCATTGCGGATTTCCGAGTCGCCTAGCAATGCACTGTTGTATTTTTCTTTTACTGGTAGCATCCATTCAACGCCGCCAGTCACCAGCCATTGCTGGTTGATTTTGTGCGCGGCGCCAAAGGTCAGATGATGTTCCAGAATGCCTGCCAATAGAGGACTGGAGTTCTCACGCGGAATCGGGTTTTTACCATAGTTGTGACCAGCATAAATCGTCGTGCGGTCATCCCAGTTGTAAGCAACGCCAGTGGCGATCACCCATTGATTTTTCCAATCGGCAGCAGATGGAGCACCATATACCGCAGGCGCCGCCAGATTATTCGGCTTAGTAGCGCGCAGCTTCACGTCATTGATCGCATCATCCCAGTTCAGCCAGTTTAGTTTGAATGAAAGCAGCCAGGCATCCGCTGGCTTAAATGCCAAACCCACAGCGACTTCACGTGGCAATGCGAAGCCTTTGACGGACGCATCCGAATACTTCACCTTACCCAATCCTGCCCCTGTGAAATCGGCCACCAATGTGCCGCCGGTCAGTGGTAGTTCGGTCTTTTCGGTATAGGTCGCAGCCAAGGTCACTGTGGGAGTAACGCGATATTGCATCCCAAGTTTGAAACCGGTGCGAAGCGCTGAGGCGTCCTCCAGCTTGTAACCGGCAAAGGCATTGCCGACTGAAGTATTGGCGAAAAAATCCTGCTCTATGCTGGCATAAACGATGTTCAGGCTGGCTCCCAGGGAAAGCTTGTCGCTCACCTCACAGCCGATGCCGGGGATGACCTTGGCGATACCGAACAGTGAAGAAAGATCGTCGCGATTGCCAAATGGCGTACGCAGCTTATCGAACACACCACCCGCGCCACCTTGGGCGAAAAAGCCTATGCCTGCCGTGCAGGATGAATTTTCCAAAGGCCGCGCATAGCCACCACCGCCAAGCGGCGTGTAACGGTTGGATGCATGTTCTTCGTTCAGGGCGTCTTTGTGCACCAGGTCAGTCGTGCGCAATATCGAGCCGAACATGTCCAGCAGCGGCGCCTTGATCTGCGTCAGCCCGGCCGGATTGGTGTTCAGCGCGCTGGTATCACGCGCCACCGCCACGTCGGCACCGGCCATCAGGCTGGATTCGGCACCAAAACCGATCAGGTTGATGCCGTTGGTAGCGTATGCAGCATGACTGACGATAGTCATGGTCAGGCCCGTTATCAGGCGTAAAGTGGCGTGCGGAGTCATTGCGAACTTCAATTATTGCGATAAATATTATTTTCGCACAGTCGCTTAACGCTGCGTTGCGATAACAGAGCGGTGATTACACTGTATTTATACCAAAGCAATAAAGATTTTCTGACAGATGCCTGGTCAATACAGGTTTTTCTTGGCATCCTGGTTCAATGCCAGATCAATCAGCTTGGCGGGTACCAAGAGTTTGTATTGATCCCTGGCGATTTGCCCCAGCGATGGAAAGTCTTTTTTGCCGAGCTGCTTTTCAGGGTTCCACATGTCTGAGCGACGCAGCGCTTTGGAGCAGTGCATGTAAACCTCTTTCACTTCGACGACGATCACTGCGCGCGGCGGTTTGCCATCGTATGTAAAGCGCTGCATCAAAACATCATCCACCGTGATGCTGGCAATGCCGTTCAGTCGCAGCATTTCGTGAATGCCGGGCAGGAAGAACAGCATGCCTATGCCAGGAGAGTTCAGGATATTCACCAGGGTATCCAGGCGGTTATTGCCGGGCCGGTCCGGGAAGGCAATATGCGTTTCATCCAGTACGTGCACCCAACCGGGTTCTCCGCCGCGCGGTGAAACATCGCCTAATCCTTCCTGTCCTTGCGAACTGATGCAGCAAAAAGGCGACAGCGAAATAAAATGCCGGCTATGTTTGTCCAGTGTCGATAATGCCTTGTCGCGAATCGCTTTTGCTGGCTCATCATAAATCTGGCGTAGCGCTGCTATGGAGGTGATTGCGGTATATGAAAGCGTCATGCGTTGTCCATAAAAGGGGAGGCTATGCAAATGAATTGTACATGTTAAAATGAGAATTATTATCATCTGAGACGTAAAGTCTGATTTTAAGTATGTCAACAAACGAGCGTGTCATGGAGCAAACGCTACATAGCCTTTACAGCGATCATCGCAGCTGGCTGCAACACTGGCTGCGAAGAAAACTGGGCTGTGGCGAGCAGGCTGCCGATCTGGTGCAGGATACCTTTTTCCGCCTGCTATCGCTTTCGCGCACTGACCTGGCGGCATTGCAGACACCGCGCGCCTACCTGACGACCACCGCGACACGCCTGATGATAGACAGAGCACGCCGGCAAAAAATTGAGCGCGCGTATCTTGAAGCGCTGGCTCTGACGCAAGTAGATAATTATGCGATTTCGCCCGAAGATCATCTTGAAGTCATTGAAACCCTGACCTTGATCGCGGCCATGCTGGAAAGCATGCCGGATAAGCCCAGGCAGGCTTTTATGCTTAGCCGCCTTGAACATCTCACTTATCCTGAGATCAGCCAGATACTTGGCGTTTCCGTGAGCATGGTCAAACAATATATCGCCAGGGCCATGGTGCATTGCCATCATATTTTTTATGGTGAGGATGCCTGAGCAGATGCAACATACGGCGCCTTCTTTTTACTCCGACATGATTATGCAGGCAGCGGAATGGCACACGCAGTTACATGCGGAGGATGTCAGTGAAGCTGATCGTATCGCGTTTGCACAATGGATGGCATCAGATAGCCGTCATGCCACCGCTTTTGCGCAAATGGAAAAACTCTGGACCCATTTTGATGAGGTGCAGGAAAGCGCTAGCAAACAGGCACTCACTGCCGTACTCAAGCCAGCAAAACGCAAGCGGATCAAAACGGCTGCCACGGTACTGTCTTTATTAGCGGTGCTTGCGGTTGGCGGGATGCTGACGAATAGTTTGCCTGCGCGCGTGATGCTGGCAGATTATCGTATGGGCGCAGGTGAACAGCGCACGATTGAGCTGCCGGATCATAGCCAGCTGACACTGGATACCCAGAGTGCGGTGAATATCCATTTCAGCCATGGCCAGCGCCGTATTGAGCTACTGCAAGGCAAGATCATGGTACAGGTGGCCAAGGATAAACAGCATCCATTCATCGTTGAAACAGCGGAAGGCACTGCGCGCGCATTGGGCACGCAATATACAGTCCAGCGCCAGCAACAAGTCACCCGCGTGATGGTGATCGAGTCCAGTGTAGAGGCGTGTGCGGTGCAGTCTGCATGTGTGACTCTAGTGCCCGGCGAGTCTGTGCAATTGCAACGCAGCATGCCGTTGCGCAAACGCGTTGCTGATATACAGAATGAAATGGCATGGACGCATTCCAAACTGGTGGCAGATGATATGCCTGTCCCGGTCCTGCTGGGCGAGTTACAGCGCTATCACCAAGGCCATCTTTATTTTGAGTCCGCTGCGTTAGCACATGTACATGTCTCTGGCGTATTCGCGCTGGATGATACGGCACACACCCTCAATCTGTTGGCCGATACCACACCGATTGCGATCACGCAGTACACACCCTGGTTAACCTTGATTAAACCCGCGCCATAAGCGGGCAAATTAAAAAATATGGCCTTGCCACTGTCTCACGCCCTGTGTTGTGCGTCATGAGTAGTACACACAACAATTCATCAGGGAGTTTTTATTTCTATGCAGTGGTTTCATTTCAAACAAAAGCCGGTGGTGGTTGCCTTGCAGCTGTTGCTGGCATGTACTTCTTTGACTTTACTAAATGCATCACAAACAGCCTATGCCGACACTGGCAGCCAGGCTGACAGTGCACAGGCCTATGATATTGCGGCCGGCTCGCTCACGCAGGTGCTGAACAAATTTGCGCAGACTGCCGGTGTGGTGCTCTCGTTTGATCCGGCGCTCACGGCTGGCAAGGTGAGCGAAGGGCTCAAAGGCAAATACACACTCAAGCAAGGCTTTGACTCATTACTACAACCTGCCAGCCTGCAAGCCACGCTGGCAGCAGATGGTGGTTACACGCTCAAGAAATTGCCAGTAGGCAATCTGTCCTCGCAAACCGATGTGTTGCCTGAGGTGCTGGTGAAAGACAAGCAGGAGAAGACCGCGACGACCGAAGGCAGTCAGTCTTATACCTCTAACGTCGTGACCATAGGCAAAGGTGAGCAACGCCTGCGCGATATCCCGCAATCGATCTCTGTGATCACCCGGCAACGGATCGAAGACCAGAACCTGACCACGGTTGCCGAGGCCATGCAACAGACCACCGGCATCACTGTGGTGAACTATGGCAGTAACACGGCCGGTATTTCCATGCGCGGTTACGGCCTGGATACCATACAGATTGATGGCATTCCGGTACAAGACAGCCAGGGCGCCTGGGGTACCAGCTCGCAGGACTTGACCACATATGATCGCATTGAAGTGTTGCGTGGTGCGGCGGCCTTGCTGCAAGGTACCGGTGAGCCTGGTGGTACAGTCAACCTGGTGAGAAAACGTGCGCTGGCGGACACTGCGGTGAAAACGCGCATGCAAGCGGGTTGTTGGGATAATTACCGTGGCGAGCTGGATGTCACCGGCGCGCTGGATAGCGAAGGTAAAGTACGTGGCCGCGTGGTGGCGATGTACCAGGATAAACATTCATTTGTGGATTCTGACTACATGCGCAAGCCACTGCTGTACGGCACGCTGGAGGTTGACCTGACTGCCAGAACAACCCTGTCAGTTGGCGCAACCATTACCAGTATGGATTCGCGCCCCACCTTCGGTTTGCCTACCTATGCCGATGGTCGGACAGCCGACATCAATCGGGCGACCTTTATTGGCTCAGGCTGGGATAACAAGCACGAAAACAACAACCAGTATTTTGTCGAGCTGGAACATCATCTTGATAGGGCGGTGAGTTTAAACTGCGGGCCAGTGCCATTGAACGTCGATTTGGCCTGGAGACCAGTGCTTTTGGCGATTCGTACATTGATGGCTCGGGCAACTTTGACCGTATCCTGCTCGGTAGCAAAGGTAAAACCAGCGATTACGGCCTGGATGCTTACCTGAGCCAGCCATTTAATGCCTTTGATAAACAGCATCATGTGCTGGTGGGGTTTAATACGCGGGTATTCAACTCGAGTACCGCTTATGCTCAGGTATTTGGCGCGACACAAAATATCTTTACACCAACACACAACATCGCCAAGCCAGACTTTGTTTATGACCCGGCAGATGAGTATCAAACCCGGCAAACCGGCTTGTACGGCCAGACCCGCTTGCAACTGCTGGAAAATACCCGCTTGATCTTAGGCGGGCGTCTCAGCAACTGGAAAACAACCGTCAAAGGCAACCCGGATGGCAGCGATGAATTCACTAACCAGTTCACGCCGTATGTCGGTTTGGTACAAAACCTGAATCAAACCTATGCAGTGTATGCCAGCTACAGCGATATCTTCCAGCCCCAGCAATATAGCCTGGGTGCAGATAACAAAATGCTGAAACCGCGTACCGGCAAACAGTATGAGGTGGGTGTCAAGGGCGAGCTCGATGGGGGCAAACTGAATATGCATGCCGCCTTGTTCCGTATTGATGACGAGAACCGTGCCATGACAGACCCGAATAACCCGCTGTATTCAATTTCGGTAGGAGAAGTCCGCAGCCAGGGCGCCGAAGCTGAAATCAGCGGCCGCCTGACTGAGCAGTGGGAATTGTTCGCCGGTTACGCTTATCTCGATACCAAATACCTGAAGGCAGAAGATGGCTTGCAGGGGCTGGTGTTCGCTACCGCTACGCCAAAGCATAGTTTTAAACTATGGAACAAATACCGTCTGTCTGACCTGTGGGCGATTGGCGGCGGGCTGGATATGAGCAGCGGCGTCTATGCCTATGATGGCACCAATAAATGGGAGCAGGGCAGCTATACGCTGGCATCGGCACAAGTCAGCTACCGTATCGACCCGAAATGGGACCTGAGCCTTACTGGTAATAATCTGTTCGATAAGAAATATTACTCGCGCCTGGATGGCTGGTCGCGCCAGACTTATTTCGGTGAACCACGTAGCGTCATGCTGACCTTGCGCGGCAGTTTTTAACGCACTGTTTTCATTGCCAATATGAAATCTCCCGGCGGTTTGATTTATGCCGGGAGATGGCAGGTGTTCGATCCACAAGCATCCGGCAGGTTGCCTGATCTGCTTTCTAATATCAAATCTATTCCTGACGATGGCTGGCCTGTGTTTAGCGTCGCCATGACACATGCGCGTTTTTAAAGATTGATCAATATCATTTTGTCATCCATGTGATAAAATGAGAATCATTATCATTAATGGTTTAAACGGTTTAGTCGGTATGTCAGCAAGCGAGATTGTCCTGCAGCAATCAATAGAAACGCTCTATTTAAATCATCAGTCCTGGTTAAAAAGCTGGTTGCGGCGGCAGTTAAGTTGTACTGAAAGTGCAGCAGACCTGGCGCAGGATACTTTTTTGCGCGTATTGGCTGCGCGTAATGCCAGTCATATCGTGGAGCCTCGCGCCTATCTCACCACCGTTGCCCGCCGGGTAATGATGGATTATTTTCGTCGCGCTGCACTGGAACGCGCTTATCTCGAAGCGCTGGCAGCCATGCCGGAATCGGTACATATCTCTCCTGAACAGCGCACTATCCTGATTGAAACCCTGTGCGAGATCGATGCCATGCTGGATGCCCTGGGCACCAAAGCGCGCCAGATTTTCCTGCTATCGCAGCTGGATGGACTGACCTATGCGGAAATCGCCGCGCAGATGCAGCTATCTGTCAGTTCAGTCAAAAAATACATGGCAAAAGCCATTGAACATTGCCTGTTATTTTCCCTGGTATGACACCCCCGGTCCCCCATCCTGATATTGCCCGCCGGGTACTGCGTGAAGCGGCTGGCTGGTATAGCCAGCTTTGTGCAGGCGAGGTGCCGCCAGAGCAAAGTGCCGCCTGGCAGCGCTGGCTGGCACAAGGCTGGGAGCAGCAATGGGCCTGGTCCCGTATAGAACATTTACAACAGCAGATGCAGCTGGCCCCTGCGCCTGTGACACGCCAGGTATTGCAGGCCGGTAATGAGGCCATGCATGCGCGCAGGCGCACCCTGCTGAAAAGCCTGGGCGCATTTGGCCTGGTCACTCCGCTGGCCTGGGTAGGCTGGCAAACGCAGCCATGGCAACCCATGCTGGCCGATTACAGTACCGCAACAGGTGAACGACGCGAATGGCTACTGGAGGATGGCACCCTGCTGGTGCTTAACACCGATAGCGTGGTCAATGTTTCTTTTGATGCACAGGCTCGCATGCTGCATCTAGTCAGAGGTGAAATTTATATTGAAACCGGACATGCTGATCCGCAAGGGCGACCATTGATCGTACGCACGGCACAGGCGGATCTGCAGCCCATGGGCACCCAGTTTCTGGTGCGGCAACAAACAGCGTCTACCTGGTTAGGTGTCAGGCAGCATGCTGTCGAAGTGACTCAGGCTACCGGGCATCCAGTGTTCCGTGTAGTTGCCGGCCAACAGGTGACACTACATGCACAAGGGGATGTGACGCGACAAGCATTGAACGGGCAGGAAGCCAGTTGGCTGCGGGGTATGCTGATCATTACCGATTGGCGCCTGGCTGATCTGGTCACTGAACTAAGCCGTTACCGCCCTGGCGTTTTACGTTGTGATCCACAACTGGCTGAGCAGCGGATTTCAGGCGTTTTTCCGCTGGACCGCCCGGAGGTGGCCCTAGCAGCCATTCAGACCGCATTGCCGCAAGTCCGTGTCGAGTATTTCACCCGTTACTGGGTCAATTTGCGCCCAGCTGTATAAGTTTTTTTACGAAAACCGTAAAAAAATCATTTTTGCATTGTCCCTTTTTATTTCTCGTCCGACCTATGTGATGAAAACATTCATTCAACAGGGAGACGAAATGCGTATCAAAAAATCAACCCGCAGCCCGCGTGCTTATATACAGCAACGTGTATTGCATGCACTGCTGGCGACCAGCGTGGGCATGGTTATGCTGCCGTTATCGGCCACATGGTCATTTGCCGTAGCT
This sequence comes from Methylophilus sp. E2MeOHC9, assembly GCF_058744375.1. Classification (NCBI taxonomy): domain Bacteria; kingdom Pseudomonadati; phylum Pseudomonadota; class Betaproteobacteria; order Nitrosomonadales; family Methylophilaceae; genus Methylophilus; species Methylophilus sp. E2MeOHC9. The sequence continues at coordinate 3,000,180 of NZ_CP196024.1, read as the reverse complement.
GCTGAAAACGAAGCGACGCGTAGTTATGATATCCCGGCTGGGCCACTGGATAGTGCATTGGGCCACTTTGCCAGTGAGGCTGGTGTGGTGTTGTCATTTGAAGCCGAGCAGGCAAAAAACCTCACGACCAAAGGCTTAAAAGGCCATTACACGACAAAACAAGGTTTTGACGTATTGCTGCAAGGCAGTGGCTTGCAGGCTATTGATGTGCAGCCCGGGCGCTTTACGCTCAAAGCTGCCCCTGCCGGTCAAGGGCAGAAGTCTTCAGTGGATACCTTGCCTGAAGTAAAAGTGGCTGACCGTGTCGAACGCGATGGCATTACAGAAGGTAGCAGGTCCTACCAGGCAAAATACACAAGCACGGCAACCAAACTGGCATTGTCGCCACGAGAAACACCGCAGACCGTTGCGGTAGTCACCCGTAAGCAAATGGATGATTTCGGCATGACATCCGTGGATGATGCGCTGAAGACAGCCAGCGGCGTGTTTGTTTATGAACGGGGCGCGAACGGCAATGACTATTACAGCCGCGGCTTTGTCATGCAATCACAGTATGACGGCATGCTTAACCCAACCGGGATCAGTGACTCTAACCGTAACCCGCTGATCGATAATGCATTTCTGGATAGGGTGGAAGTGTTGCAAGGCGCCACCGGTTTACTGAATGGCGCGGGCTCTCCCGGGGGTACTATCAACCTGGTCCGCAAACGTCCCACGCATGAATTCCAGGCGCGTGCCGAAGTGCAGCTAGGTTCATGGGATCAGCGCCGGCTGGTGGGCGATGTGTCAGGGGCATTCACTGAGTCCGGCAATCTGCGTGGACGGCTGGTCGCGGTCGTGGATGACGGTAATTCTTTTATTGATCATGCCTTTAATAACAAGCAAGGCATCTACGGCGTGCTGGAAGCCGATATCACACCCACAACGTTGCTGACTGCCAGTGTGCAATACCAGAAAGACCTGGGACGCAACCACCTGGGGGTGCCTTATGCAGCAAATGGCAGGGATGCTGGTCTTAATCGCTCATCCTTCTTTGGTAACCCTGATAGCCATAACGATAAAGGCTACACACTTTATACGGTGGGCATCGAGCAAAAGCTGTTTGATGACTGGCGCTTGAAAGCCACCTATATGCGGGGCATGACCGATGTTTCCCAATCAAAAGACAGCTGGCTGAGTGGCCGGCTCGACCCGGCGACAGGTGTCGGACTGAGTCTTTTCCAAAACACCAGGCTGACACGCGATTTGCAATCTGATGCGCTGGATGTGTACGCTTCCGGACCTGCGACATTGTTCGGGCGCACCCACGAACTTACCGTGGGCATGAATGGCTCCAAGTTGCGTTCTGAAACCAAGGGCACAGATTATATGCTGGCCGCCACCATTCCCAATGCTTATACGTTTGACCCAGCCAGCATAGTGACACCTGCGCCTGGTGGCACCTACGGTAGTGATGATGTGACGCGTCAGCACGGCATGTTTGCTGTTGGACGGTTTAATCTGAGCGACTCACTTAAAATGATTTTGGGCTCGCGTGTCAGCTGGTATAGCTATACCGATCTGGCAGGCACTGCGAAACAGACCGAAAGTGGTGTGGTCACACCGTATGCGGGGCTGGTCTATGATCTTGATGAGCAATATTCGCTCTATACCAGTTATACCGATATTTTCAAGCCGCAGGATTTTAGGAATGCGAGTGGTGGCCGGGTAGACCCTGTCGTCGGGAGAAATTACGAAGCGGGCATCAAGGGCGAGTTGCTGAACAAGCGGTTGAATGTGTCTGCTGCCCTGTTCAGGCTGGAGCAAACCAATCTTGCCAGGGTGGATACATCCGTCCCTTTTGACCCGAGCAATATTTGCCAGGGCAGCTGTTACAAGGCGGCAGACAAGATCGTGAGCGAAGGCCTTGACCTCAGCCTGAATGGTGAAGTCGCCGAGGGCTGGAATATGTCTGCCGGGTATACCTATGTCTATAGTGAGTTTGCCAACGGCGAGCAAAAAGGCAACCGCTACATGACGACGCTGCCCAAGCACAGCCTGAGCCTGGTCAGTTACTATCGCATCCCGAGCACAGACTGGAGTCTGGGAGGTAATATCCGCACCTATAGCCAGATTTACAACCATGATGCCACCGACTATGACATCAAGCGTAGCGGGCTGACAGTGGTCGGTTTATCTGCCAAATACCAGATCAACAAGAAAACAGAGTTGAACCTGATCGTCAACAACCTGTTTGACCGCCGCTACTATGCCACGGTCGATAGCCTCAATTACACCACTTTTGCAGAGCCGCGCAAGATGATGGCTAACGTCAGGTACCAGTTCTAACCCGGCATCTGCACAAGCATATTTACTCGCTTTTTCAGGCGGGCATTCACGGGCGATGGTGATAGATGCCATCGCCCTGTTTTTTTGCGTTGGATGGCAAGCAGGGTCATGGCCAGGGTCAACATGCACTGAAGCATCATTTTTTTGCGCTGAGAGGTGCCCCTTTTCCATTCTCGCGTGTCATTACCAATAAGAGCGTCAATTTTTTGATAATAATAAGATCGCAAGGAGATATTTCAGATGAACACCGCAATATTCAAAACCAGTGTGCTGGCTATGTGCCTGATGGCTAGCCTGGTCACCAAGGCTGATTATGTCTGGCTGGAACCAGGGCAGGAAGGTACGCATGCTTTTGTTGGCATGCATGAAGCGAATATCCAGACTGATGTTGCCGCACTCAGTAGCAGCCGCGCGTTTGTGGCGGATGGAAAAGCGCTGCCATTGCAAAAAGAAAAAAATCATTTTTTGATCGCACCGGCAGAAGGCGATGTCAGGTTCACTGCACAGGTGGTCAGCCAGGGGGATGTATTGAATTTTTACCAGGCCAAACTGGGACGCAGCGAGACCAAGGCAGTCAATGATCTTGAGCTGGTGCCCACGGAGCCGCATGGCAACGTATTTAAACTGGTCTGGAAAGGCAATGCCGTGGCTGCCTCGCAAGTCAATGTGAGTACCAGTGAAGGCTGGATACGCTCGCTTAAACCGGCCGAAGACGGGGCGGTGACTTTAAAGCCACTATTCCCCGGCTTGTATGTACTGGAGGTGACTGCACGCGTGAACGGCAGTGCCACTTATCAGGGTAAGAAATATGAAGATGTGCGCCATACAGCCACATTGAGTTTTGAGGTTTTGCCATAAATGACATTCCGTCGCTACAAGTGGCCAGCATTGCTGGTGTTGATCATCCTGCTGGTCTTTACCTGGCGCTGGTGGCAGGCCAGGGCCGAGTCGCCGTTCGAAACAGAAGTGGTCCAGCGCGGGGATATCGAGCATAACGTGACCGCCATCGGCACGTTGCAACCGCGCAGCTATGTCGATGTCGGCGCGCAGGTATCGGGCCAGATACTGGCCTTGCATGTGCAGCCTGGGGATGCGGTAGAAAAAGGCAAACTGCTGGCAGAGATAGACCCGCGCGTGCCGCAGGCGACAGTGGATGCCGGGCGGGCGGCGCTGGCCGGGCTGCAAGCGCAACTGGAAGAGCAAGAGGCGCAATATGCGTTTGCCCTGCAACAAGAGGCCAGGCAGCAACGCATGCATGTAGATGGCTCGACGCGTGCCGAGGACGTGCAGCAGGCGGAAGCGACCATGAAGACGGCTGCCGCGCGTATCAAAAACCTCAAGGCGCAGATTGTGCAAACACAATCAACCCTGCAAGGGAACGAGGCGCTGCTAGGGTTTACGCGGATTTATGCGCCCATGTCAGGAACGGTAGTATCGATAGAGGCGAAAACCGGCCAGACGCTGAATGCGACTTACCAGACGCCTACCTTGTTGCGTATTGCTGATCTGTCGTCCATGACAGTGTGGACAGATGTCTCCGAGGCTGATGTGCGTTATGTGAAGCCTGGCATGGCGGTCTACTTTAAAACCCTGGGCGGCGATGTACGCCGCTGGAACGGTACGGTGCGGCAGGTGTTGCCAGCGCCGCCCAAGCCCGAGACTAGCAGCAGTTCCACCAGTCAGGCGACAGCCAGCAACAAAGTCGTTTTGTATACTGTACTGTTTGATGTGGATAACGCGGATGGCGAGCTGATGCCACAGATGACCGCGCAGGTTTCATTTGTGGTGGCGCAGGCTAAACAAGTGATCCTTGCGCCTACCAATGCCATGACTGCAGTAGAGGGTAAGCCGGGGCAATTCAAAGTACGGGTGCTGAACAAAGCAGGCAAAGTAGACTGGCATGAAGTGCAGACTGGCGTGCGGACACGTTTGCGTGCCGAGGTCGTTTCCGGCCTGGCAGAAGACGAACAGTTGATCATTGCGGACAAGCAACCACAAGCCAGCCCCTGGAAGTTCAAGTTTTGAATATCGCCCAGCCACTGATCTCCTTGCGTGATATCCGCAAGCATTACGGCGGTGTAGACCAGCCGCGCGTAGAGATATTGCACGGTATTTCCCTGGATATCCACGCCGGTGAATTTGTCGCCATCGTCGGTGCGTCTGGTTCCGGTAAATCCACGCTGATGAATATCCTCGGTTGCCTGGATAAACCCAGCAGCGGGCATTACCGTTTTTCCGGGCGCGATGTTGCGCAGATGGACTCGGATGAGCTGGCCTGGCTGCGACGCGAGGCTTTTGGCTTTGTGTTCCAGGGGTATCACCTGATCACCACTGAGACTGCGCAGGAAAATGTGGAAATGCCTGCCCTGTATGCCGGCATGACCGAATCTGCACGTGCCGAGCGTGCCAAGGCCTTGCTGACCCGGCTAGGGCTGGAAGAACGCTTGCAATACCGGCCGCAGCAATTATCTGGCGGCCAGCAGCAACGTGTCTCCATCGCCCGTGCCCTGATGAATGGCGGGCATATTATTCTGGCCGATGAGCCTACAGGCGCGCTGGATTCCCGCAGTGGTGAAGAGGTCATGGGCCTGCTGAATGAGCTGGCAGATGCAGGGCATACTATTATCCTGATCACGCATGACCGCGATGTGGCTGCACGCGCCCGGCGTGTGATTGAGATCCGTGATGGGCATGTCATCAGTGATACAGGTTTTGCCAGCACAACGGCAGAAGATACGACTGAAACCAAGAAAATTCCTGCACTGACCTTTGCCGCCGGGGATAGCGGCATTCAGTGGCGCGGCGACATATTGGAAGCCTGTCGCGCGGCCTGGCGCGTGATGTGGGTCAATCGCTTCCGTACCGGGCTGACGCTGCTAGGCATTATTATCGGTGTCGCTTCGGTGATCGTCATGCTGGCCGTAGGCATGGGCACCAAAGAGCGTGTAGTCGCTGAGTTGGGCGCGTTTGGCACCAACCACATCTATGTCTATCCCAAACGCGAAAGCTCACGGATTCCGGGGCGCGGCATCAGTGCGACCGATATTGAGGCATTGGGTGATATGCCGCAGATCAGTTATGTGCTACCGAATTTTTCCGGCAGTAAAGTGGTGCGGTTTGGCAATGAAGATGCACAAACGCGCATTAAAGGATCACGTGCTGCCATGTCGCGCATGTTGTCATGGCCGGTGATCAAAGGCTCTTTTTTCACGGAAGAAGATGATGCACGCATGGCCACGGTCGCGGTGATGGGGCAGCGTCTGGTACAGAACCTGATGCCGGATATCGAAAACCCGATCGGTGAAACCATACTGATAGGCAATGTGCCGTTTCAGGTGATAGGCGTGCTGGCTTCCAAAGGCGCGGTGACTGGTGATCAAAGCGATGACGATCTGGTCATTATCCCCTATTCAACGGCGAGCCTGCGCGTGTTTGGTGAACGTGAGCCTAGCTATGTTACGCTGGAAGTCAAAGATATGGCGGTGATAGATGCAGTGGCAGAGCGTGTGGAAAGCTTGCTTTTCAGCCGTCATGGCGTGCGTGATTTTCAAATCGAGAACGCGGCTGCCTGGATCGCGGCACAAGCCAAAACACAGGACAGTATGGGCTTTATGCTCGCCCTGATCGCAGTTGTGTCACTGGTAGTCGGTGGCATAGGGGTGATGAATGTCATGCTGATGACGGTGCGTGAGCGCACGCGTGAGATCGGCATCCGCATGGCGACTGGCGCACGCCAGCGTGACATCCTGCAACAATTTTTGACCGAGGCGGTGCTGGTGACCACGGTGGGCGGTGTCACAGGCGTCGTCATCGGTTTATCCATAGGCATCACATTGGTGTTGTTCGGCATGCCAGTGATTTTTTCACTGACTGCCATATTGGGTGCTTTTTTCTGTTCAGTCGTGACCGGCCTGGTATTCGGTTTTATGCCGGCCCGCAAGGCTGCTAGCCTGGACCCTGTGGTGGCGCTTGCCAATGAGTGATATGAAACTGACTGTATTGATTCCCCTGGCGGTGCTGCTCGCGGCATGTAGCCAGTTAAAGCCTTTGCAACTGAATGCGGATGATGGCCTGGCCGTGGTGCCTGTACAGTGGCGGCACCAGGCGGATGCCGCTGATGCAAAGATAGAACGGGACTGGTGGCAGGCATTTGGAAATACAGCGCTGGATGCTCTGGTACAACGCGCGCAAACGGCCAATTACGATATTGCCGCAGCAGTCGCGCGCGTGTCACAAGCGCAGAAGCTGGCCGTAGTGGCAGGCGCGCCATTGTTGCCTGAAGTGGCAGCTACCGCCAGTGCCGGGCGTCAGCGCAGGCTGGGAGGCAGTAGCGATGCGTCTGCTTTAAGCAACTACTCTGCTGCCCTGGTGGCGAGTTACGAGATCGATTTCTGGGGCAAGAACCGTTCGGCCTACCAGGGTGCGCTGGCCAGGGTCGATGCGACCGTGTTTGACCGTGACAGCATCCGTTTATCTATCAGCGCCAGTGTGGCCAATACCTGGATGGAGCTGACCGGCCTGCGTGAGCGGGTATTGATCGCGCAACAAAATCTTGAAAATGCCGAAAAAGTGCTTGGTTTGGTGCAATCGCGCTATCGTGCGGGTGCGGTCAATCAGCTGGCGCTGGCACAGCAGCAAGGGCTGGTGGCTTCTCAACGCCGTACCCTAGCATTGCTCAAACAACAGCAAGGAAATACCGAAGCGATCCTTGCCGCTTTGCTCTCCCAGCCACTGGCTGAGGTGCAGTTTGGCAATAGCTTGCTGGCAGAAGTGAAGGTGCCGCCGGCCAATGCCAGTTTGCCCGCCGGTCTGCTGGTGCGCAGGCCGGATATCGCCAGTGCCGAGGCAGCATTGCTGGCTGCACAGGCAGATATCCAGGTGGCACGTGCGGTCATGCTGCCCAGCATTACCCTGAGTGGTGGTGTGTTGAGCCGCGGTGATCATTTAAGCAATGTGCTGGATAACCCGCTTTACAGCCTGGCTGCCGGGTTGGCCGCACCTATTTTTAATGCGGGAAGGCTGGCTGCCCAGCGGGACGTGGCCATGGCGCGCAGGGAAGAGCTGCTGGCCAATTATCGGCAGACGATTATCGCTGCGTTTGCCGATGTAGAGGCGGCGCTGAACCGTATCCGTGGCCTGGAGCAACAGGCGGTGGCCCAGGCCGAAGCACTGGAAAATGCTGAACGCGCATTCAGCTTCGCCCAGTCCCGCTACCAGGCCGGGGCTGAAACCATGCTGACCTTGCTGGATACCCAGCGTACGTTATTCACAGCGCAGGATGTCAATGTACAGATCCGGCAACAGCGCTTACAGGCTTCGATTGACCTCTATCGTGCCCTCGGCGGTGGCTGGGCACGTCCAGATTCCTGAAGTGTAAGTGCGATGGCTGTCCGTGATAGACGATTATGATGGGGGCTGAACAAAAATTATCGTGGTAAACGCGATGACACATCATCAATGCCAGACGCTTCTTATGATAAAATGAGAATCATTATCATTTGTAGCTTTCTGGAATCTGCCCCCACATGCCGGCAAACGAGCGTGCACTGCAACAAACCCTGCATCATCTATACAGCGAACATCATGGCTGGTTACTTTCCTGGTTAAGAAGAAAACTAGGCTGCCCGCATGCCGCCGCTGACCTCATGCAAGATACTTTCACCCGTATCCTGGTGTCCAGGGACGCTTTGCTCACCATGCGTGAGCCACGTGCCTATCTCACGACCACAGCCAAACATCTGCTGTTGAACCAGGCCAGGCGCCGCGTGATTGAAGAAAGCTATCTTGCTGGTGTCATCGCGATGGGCGAAACCTATGCGCCTTCTGCGGAGCAAGTGGCGGCGGCTGTCGAGGCGCTGGAACATATCAGCCTTATGCTGCAAGGCCTGGCGCACAAGCCGCGTGAAGCTTTCCTCATGCGCTATCTGGATGGAATGTCGCACGCAGAGATTGCCGAGAGCTTGCAGGTATCCACCAGGATGGTGCAGAAGTACCTGATCAGTGTGTTGGTGCATTGCCACACGGTACTTGGTGAGTCAGGGAGTACCTTATGACGGCGCCGATTGCAGAGCAGGCCGCTGAGTGGTTGTTGCGGCTGGAAGAAAATGCGCAGGACCCGGCCGTTGAAACAGCTTTCCAGCAATGGCTGGCGCTTGACCCTGTCCATGGCATCACTATCAGCCATATGCAGGAAATGATTGCCAGGCTGGAAGGATTGCGTCCGCAATCCGGCTTAGCTCACCAGGCGATACAGGCTGGTATCCAGCAGGAAAAACGCCGCAAGCAGCTCAAACGGGGTGCCGGCGTGGTAGCACTCTTGCTGGTATTGGCACTGCCAGCCAGGCTGATACTTGCACAGTATCCACTCGCTTACTGGTTGGCTGATATGCATACTGCGACTGCCGAATGGCAGTCATCAACGCTGTCTGATCACAGCCAGCTGACACTCAACGGGCATACTGCCGTTGATGTGGATTTTTCAGCCCATCGCCGCACAATAACCCTCATCCAGGGTGAGATACTGGTAGACGTGGCGAAAGACGCCAGCCGTCCATTTACCGTAAAAACCGAACATGGCAGCATCACTGCCCTGGGCACCCGCTTTGTGGTGAGTCGTCATGCACAGTCAACCGAAGTCCTGATGCTTGAATCCAGGGTCAAGGTCAAGGCAGCAGCACAAGGTGCCGCGCAACCCGTGGTCACACAAGGTGAAGGGCTCAGCTTTACTGCGCATAAGGTCGGCACTTTGCATGCGATCGATCCTGGCAGTATTGATGATGCCTGGAAACTGCATCAGCTGGTGGTGCAAAACCAGCCATTACCCGATGTGCTGGCAACGCTGGCACGCCACCATAAAGGTTATCTGCGCTATGACGCCACGGCGTTGTCTCAATATCAGGTCAGTGCCGTTTTGCCGCTGGATGAACCCGAGCGGGCATTGGCATTATTGGCTGAGAGTTTCCCGATCGAGCTGCAACGGTTCACGCCGTGGATGGTGTCCGTCAATCTAAAACCATAAAAATGCATTAAATGTTTACTTTCCGGTTCCGGTTTTTGCTTGCCGGTTGTCTTGGTGATAGTAACTGTTCACTAAGGGAGTAAAAATAATATGCAATCGTTGAACCAAAAACGCCAGGGATGCCTGCCCGGCTTCAAGCTGGCCCCTGTCGTACTTGCCTTGCAGCTGGTCTGCCTGCCCATTCTGGCAACCAGCCCCATGACTGCTTATGCAGAGCCTGCTGCCGCTGGCAAAAGCTACGATATTCCTGCCGGTCCCCTGGCCACAACACTCACCCGGTTCGCGCAGCAATCCGGGGTGTCCATCTCACTGGATGCCAGCGATATCCAGCATCTGCGCAGTGCCGGTCTTAAAGGGAGTTATGGCATCGATGAAGGCTTTGCCAAACTGCTGGCGGATACTGGCTACAGCGCCGACAAAACAGCGGCTGGTTATGCCTTACGCAAGGCGCCTGCTCCCCGTGAGGATGCCAGCCAGTCTACTTTGCCTGAGGTCAAGGTGACAGCTGATAAGATCCGCGAAGTCGCAGCTGCCAGTGAAGGCACCAAATCTTATGCGGCCCGCGCAGTGACGATAGGCAAGGGCGTGCAGTCATTGAAAGAGCTACCGCAATCTGTCAGCGTGATGACGCGGCAGCGTATGGATGACCAGAACCTGACCACGCTGGATAACGTACTCAGCCAGGTCACCGGCGTGACCAAAGAGTTCCGCAACTATGGCCACACGGTCTATTATTCGCGCGGCTTTGCGCTGGATAATTTCATGATCGATGGCGTGCCGGTCGGCTATTACGGTGGCATTGGCATTGCGCCGGATACTGCGATCTTTGACCGCATCGAAGTCTTGCGTGGCGCACCTGGTTTGTTGATCGGCAATGGTGATCCGGGTGGCACGGTGAACATGGTGCGCAAGCGGCCTCTGGCTGAACACAAGTTACAGGTGACCGGGCGTGCAGGCAGCTGGGATTATTACCGTCTTGATGCAGATGTCACCGGCCCATTGAATGCGGCTGGTACCTTGCGTGGCCGCCTGATTGCGGGCTATGAAGACAGGCATTACTTCTATGACGAAGCGCAAAGCAAATTGCCATTGCTGTATGGCATGCTGGAGGCTGACCTGGGTGAAAACACGGTAGCTTCCGCTGGCATGCGCTATCAACACTATTCGCAGCAAGGCGGCCGTTGGGCACAAGGCTTGCCTTATGCCAATAATGGCACCGATTTAAGGTTGCCTCGTTCCACCTCTTATGGCCCTGAATGGTCCTATTTCAAAAGCACGGTCAGGGAAGTGTTTGGCGATATCACCCACCACATCAATGACGACTGGTCGGTCAAGCTCAGCGGTACTTACCAGCTGAGCGAAAGGGAAGATGCACCAATCTTTACCACAGCAGGTGGCAGCCCTATCGATCCTGTGACTTTGCAAACCTTCGCCTTACGCGGTATCGATTTTGAAGAGAGCAATTACAGGCGCAGAGGCGCCGATGCCCAATTGCATGGCAAATTTGACGCCTGGGGCCAGGAGCACCAGATGTTTGTGGGCGCCAACTGGCAGCGTGAAGAAACGCTTGCCTATAAAGATAGCCGGGTGACATATGCAACCCCTGTAGCCGTGAACCCAAGTTCGCCAGATCTATCGGCATTACCACGCATTTTCGGGACGACTTACGGTGCGCCGATGAGCAGTGTGACCACCAGCCAGGGCTTTTATGGCAACCTCAAGCTGCAAGTGGCAGATCCTCTGAAAGTCATTTTGGGTGGCAGGGTGAGCTGGTATGAAGATAGTAATTTTGGCGGTACCGGATTCAAGGAAAATCGTGAGGTGACGCCTTATGTGGCTGCCATCCTGCGTCTGAATGACAATTGGTCGCTATACGGCAGTTATACCGACGTGTTCCGTCCACAAAGTAATTCATTTACCGCCAGCGGCAGTGCGCTCAAGCCAGCCACGGGTACCAACTATGAGATGGGGATCAAAGGTGAGTTTGACGATGGCAAATTGAATACTTCATTTGCGCTATTCCGCATCGACCTCGATGATATTGCGCAGACCGATCCGCAAAATCCGCTCAGTTGCCCGGGCACGCCATCTACGGGTGGTTGTTCTATCAATGGCGGCAAACTCAAGAGTGAAGGTTTTGACGCTGAAGTGAACGGTGAGATCCTGCCAAGACTGCAAGCTTTTGCTGGCTACACTTACAACTCGGCCAAGTATGTGCGCGATCGTGACAGTAATGGCAATCCGACCACCAGTGAAGGGGGTGCCTACCAAAGTGCTTTCATCCCCAGGCAGTTATTCCGCAGCTGGTTAACCTACAAGTTGCCGGGGGATTGGGATAAAGTCACCGTCGGCGGAGGCATCAACGTGCAAAGCGAAATATTTACCGAAGAGTTTGGTGTGCGCTATACACAGGGCGGTTATTCGGTGTGGAACGCCCATGCCAATTACCGTATCGATAATCACTGGACGGCCGCACTCAATATTAACAACCTGTTCGACAAACACTATTACACCGTCGCAGGCAATCGCTGGTATGGCGAACCACAAAGCTTCATGCTGACATTGCGAGGAAACTTCTAATCACTGATGAGGCATTATTAATGTGATTTCTAAAAACAAGGTGGCTAACTCCCACCTTGTTTTTTATGTGTTCTTATTGACAATGATTCTTATTTGCATAATGATGCCTTCTGTTTGCTGGTTCCCGGATGTCAGTCATAGGGCCTGCATTTTTTCATATGACTCCTTCATCCCGTAAATATTCATGGCAGACCAACAAGCGCCCTCGCATTTAAATCCCGCACAGTTAACGTTGGCTGATCTGTATCAGGCGCATCACGGCTGGCTGGTGACTATGCTGAGACGCAAACTCAGTTGCAGCTACCAGGCGGATGACCTGGCACAGGATACTTTCACCCGCATACTCTCTTCACGCAGTGAAGTGGCCGAGATCAAGGAGCCACGGGCTTTCCTGACCACTATCGCCAAGCGCCTGCTGGCCAATTATTATCAGCGACTATCCCTGGAGCAGGCCTATACGCAGGCACTGGCGGTGTTGCCTGAGCCAGAAACCATCTCGCCTGAACAACGGCTGCTTATTCTGCAAACCCTGCATGAAATAGACGAAATACTGGATGGCCTGTCTGAAAACGCCAGACGTGCTTTCCTGCTGTCACAACTGGATGGGTTGACCTATGACCAGATCGCGCAGCAACTGAATATTTCAACACGTACCGTGAAACGTTATATGGCGCAGGCATTCGAACAGTGCCTGCTGGCCATGCTGTAAGCGCAATCATATGAGTGCCAACGCCTCCCAGAAAATGACCATACGCCAGGCAGCCAAATGGCTGGCGTTGTGGCATTCAGGCAACATGACAGCCGCAGAGAAAAACAGGCTTGCCGATTGGCGCGCCGCCAGCCCTGAACATGAACAAGCCTGGCAGCATGCCGGGCTGTTGACACAAAAACTCAGCCAGGTGCCGACAGATATCGCCATGCCGGTGCTGGGGCGGCCAATAAGCCGCAGGGATTTCATCAAGCCATTGGCGGCATGCATGGTGGCAATCCCCAGCGGCATACTGGCGTATCGCTATAGCCCGTGGCAGGAATGGATGGCAGATTACCGCACCGCCACCGGCGAGCGCCGCCAGATCGTGCTGGAGGATGGCAGCCAGCTGTTATTGAATACCGCCAGTGCCGTCAATGTGGAATTCACGCGTGAATTGAGGCTGATCCGCCTGCTGGCAGGGGAGATCCTCATTCAAACCGCGCCAGATAACGCACCTGCACACAGGCCGCTCATCGTGCAAACCGCTGAAGGCAATTTGCGTGCCTTGGGCACGCGGTTTACCGTGCGCCAACAGCCGGAATTGACCCGGCTTGCCGTGCTGGAAGGCGCAGTGCAAGCCACGCCAGCCGCGGCAAAGCAACAGGATGGTGTGATCCAGGCCGGCATGCAGACCAGCCTGACTGCACATGCACTGCATGCACCACGGCCACTGGATGAAACCCTTACTTCGTGGACGCAGGGCATGCTATATGTCGTGAAAATGCCGCTAGGCGAGTTTGTCGATGAACTGGCGAGGTATCGCCCGGGCATCATCCGCTGCGATGCGGAAATCGCGCAGCTGCAAGTGTCTGGTGTCTTTCAGCTCAATAACACGGACAGTATTCTGGCAGCGCTGGAAGATACCTTACCTGTGGTCGTGCAGCAGCGTACCCGTTACTGGGTCACCTTGACCGGTCGGTCATAGTTCTTTATCCCATAATATTTTCAGCTTTTTTGCTAGCGATGTACCCGGCGTGTCCCCTTTTTAAATTTCGCCTGACATTGGAAATGTAACCATTAAAAACCAATGAACAGGAATGTATATGCAACAAGGTAATCAAGGGCCGCGACTGCAGCGCAAAGCGATACGCGTCGCATTGCAATTGGCCTGGGTGGTCATGACTGGTACTGCCAGCATGCAAGCCTATGCAGCCGATGCGACGGCTATCGAAAACAGGCAAACCTACAATATCGCAGCGGGTTCGCTGGATAAAGCACTGGCGGCCTTCGCCGGTGCCAGCGGCATCAATCTCTCTTTAAACCCGGCGCTGACGGCTGGCCTGCAAAGCAAGGGTTTGCAAGGCGCTTATGGCGTGAGCGACGGTTTCCAGCAATTACTCAATGGCAGCGGTATTGAAGCGACCGCAGACCGAAGTGGTAACTGGAAACTGCGCAAGGCAGCCCCTTCACGCGATGAGAGTAGCCATGCTGTGTTGCCTGAAGTCAAAGTCACTGACAGCAAGCTACGCGAGTCTGAAGCCATCAGCGAAGGCACCCGGTCATACGCTGCCCGGGCAGTCAGCATAGGCAAAAGTGAGCAGACACTGCGTGAAACTCCGCAGTCAGTCAGTGTGATTACCCGTCAACGTATGGATGACCAGAACCTGACCACGCTGGACAGCGTGTTGACGCAGACGACAGGTGTGACCAAACAATTGCGTGGCTATGGCCATTCTTCCTATTATTCACGCGGGTTTGAGATCGGCAACTTCATGGTCGATGGCGTGCCCATGGGTGAGTATGGCGGCATAGGCACACCGCCGGATACCATCATGCTGGACCGTATCGAGGTGATGCGAGGTGCGCCTGGCCTGTTGATCGGCAATGGCGACCCGGGTGGTACCGTGAACATGGTGCGCAAACGGCCTCTGGCCGAGCAGCAGTTGCAGCTGACCGGACGGGCAGGGAGCTGGGATTATTACCGTCTGGACGCCGATATCACAGGCCCGCTCAATGCAGCTGGCACACTGCGTGGCCGCCTGATCGCCGGTTACGAAGACAGACAGTATTTCTATGATGAAGCGCAAAGCAAACTGCCGTTACTCTATGGCATGCTGGAAGCCGACCTCGGCGAAAATACGGTCGCAGCCATCGGTATGCGTTACCAGGATTTCCACCAGTACGGTGGTCGCTGGCGCGGTGGCTTGCCGATGTCTACCGATGGCAGCAATTTGAACCTGCCACGTTCTACCTCGTTAGGCCCAAGCTGGACCGGTTATGAAAGCCAGACGCAAGAAGTGTTTGCGGATATCACGCATCACTTTAATGATGCGTGGAAGTTCAAGCTAAGTGCGCTTTACCAGCGTAATGACAGGGAAGACCAGATCATCCGCCCTACGGATGACAGGATTAATCCACAAACCCTGGCCGGTCAGCGTTATTTGCGTGCGGAATTCTCCAGGGTGTTGTATGAAACCACGGCACTGGACGCCCAGGTGGTCGGCAAGTTTGACGCTTTCGGGCAAACGCATGAAGTATTTGCCGGTGCCAACTGGCAGCAAAATGAGATGCCATCGAGCAGGACTGCGCGTACCGCTTATACACCGCAATATCCAATTGACTACAATAACCTGAACCTGTCACAAGTGCCACGCGTCTATCCAGGCGTTTATGCTGCTGCGCTGGATTCCAGGGAAACCAGGCAGGGCCTGTATGGCAATGTCAGGTTACAACTGGCTGATCCGCTCAAGCTGATCCTGGGTGGCCGGGTCAGCTGGTATGACTATGAAAGCTCATTCAATGGCGCTTATAAGCAATCCAACGAGGTCACGCCTTATGCTGCGCTGATTTACAGCTTGAATGACAACTGGTCACTCTATGGTAGCTACACGGAGATCTTTAAACCGCAAAGTAATACCTTCACCGCAGGTGGTGGCGCGTTGCAACCTGCGACAGGCAAAAACTACGAGGCAGGCATCAAAGGCGAGTTTTATCAAGGCAAACTGAATACGGCATTGACGCTATTTAAAATTGAGCAGTCCAACGGCGCCATTATCGACCCTTTGAATTCGGTCACTTGTGCGGGTTCACCTTCCGGCGGCGCTTGCTACATCAATGCCGGCAAGCAGGAAAGCCAGGGCATAGATGCTGAGATCAGCGGTGAAGTACTGCCAGGCTGGCAAGTATCTGCTGGCTATACCTTTAATGATGCTAAATATGTCATGGCCGGTGATACCAACCTGAATGGCGTGCGCCTGAACGGCGATCATAACCCGCGCAACCTGTTCCGCGCCTGGAACACCTACAAGTTGCACGGTGACTGGGATAGATTCTCTATCGGTGGCGGCGTAGTCATGCAAAGCAGAACCGGGTTCACCACGACTGTCGATAATGTGAAGCGTGAGCAAAGTGGCTATGCCATCTGGAGCGCGCAGGCCAGCTACAAGATTGATAACCGCTGGACAGCAGCACTGAATATCAACAACCTGTTCGACAAGCACTACTACCTGGATGCATTACAAACGTTTTACGGCGATCCGCAAAACTTTATGCTGACGATACGCGGTACTTTATAAGATGACACTTTATTAAACTCACATAGGGTGTTTTTAATATAAGGTTTTAGTCGTCGCAGATGGACAATGAATCAGGCTTTACCCGGTTCATTGTTGACGGTTTAAAGGCCGGCCTTCATGGCCGGCCTTTGCTTTTGATAAGGCGGATAAAAATGTTTCAGCTTTGTAACATTCAATGCGCAATTCAACTAAAAATGCAATGCATTTTCACAAAAAATATATTAAAAAAATTCTTTGAATATATTCTTTAATAGAAACAATACCTTGTATAGCAAAGTGAGACTTTACAACTATATCTTGTGTTTTGTCTGATTGAAAAGCCATAGATATTGATTTATAGTCGCATCCATACGGTTTGCAGAAGAAACACTTCTTCGGCATTTAAAAGGGAATCTGGTGCGTGAACCCGCGCAGGTGTCATCAAGCCAGGGCTGCCCCCGCAACTGTGATCAGCGAGTTGTTTGCGAACACTTTAAGCCACTGAAGAAATTCGGGAAGGCGACCGCAAATAATCATGACCTGAGAGCCAGGAGACCGACCGTCAGTTTTTTACTTGTTAACGTTTGAGGCGGGGTGTCCTCGGCAGTAGCAGAGCTATCATCATGGTGCCGGGTTTTGCCCGGCCTGCATATGTGTTGCTTTTGCGTCGTTGCTGTAGTCCTTCCGCTTCCTGAATTTGGGAGCCATCAATGTCACAATACGAATCCATGCAAGCCACCAAGCGTGATGGCCGCAAGGAACCTATCAATCTCGATAAGATTCATCGTGTGATTGACTGGGCAGCACAGGGTCTGAACAATGTGTCAGTATCGCAGGTTGAGTTGCGCTCCCATATCCAGTTTTACGATGGCATCCGTACTGACGACATTCATGAAACCATCATCAAGTCCGCTGCTGACCTGATCTCGGAAGAAACCCCGGATTACCAGTACCTGTCAGCCCGTTTGTCTATCTTCCACCTGCGCAAGATCGCCTATGGCCAGTTTGAGCCACCGCACCTGTTTGACCATGTCACTAACCTGACTGAGCTTGGCAAATACGACCAGCACTTGCTGCGCGATTACAGCCGTGAAGAATTCGATGTGCTGAATGGCTATATCGACCACTGGCGCGATATGAACTTCTCCTACGCGGCGGTCAAGCAGCTGGAGGGCAAGTACCTGGTGCAGAACCGCGTCACCAAGAAGATCTACGAGAGTCCGCAGTTTCTGTACATTCTGGTGGCCATGTGCCTGTTCGCCAACTACAAAGGCCAAACGCGTCTGGACCTGATCAAGCGTTTTTATGACGCCGTATCTACCTTCAAGATCTCGCTGCCTACGCCTATCATGTCCGGCGTGCGTACGCCGACGCGCCAGTTCAGCTCTTGCGTGCTGATCGAGTGTGGCGATAGCCTGGATAGCATCAATGCCACCACCAGCGCCATTGTGAAATATGTCTCGCAACGTGCCGGTATAGGCGTGAACGCTGGCCGTATCCGCGCCCTGGGTAGTGAAATCCGTGGCGGTGAAGCGCAACACACCGGCTGCCTGCCGTTCTACAAGCTGTTCCAGTCTGCGGTGAAATCCTGCTCGCAGGGCGGTGTGCGTGGCGGTGCCGCGACCTTGTTCTACCCGTTGTGGCATCTGGAAGTCGAATCGCTGCTGGTACTGAAAAACAACCGCGGCGTGGAAGAAAACCGCGTGCGCCACCTGGATTACGGCGTGCAGATCAACCGCCTGATGTATCAGCGCCTGATCAAGAGCCAGAACATCACCTTGTTCTCGCCACATGATGTGCCTGGTTTATATGACGCTTTCTTTGCCGACCAGGATGAGTTCGAGCGCCTGTATACCCAGTACGAAGCCGATACAAGCATACGCAAACGCACGCTGCCAGCCGTAGAGCTGTTCTCGCTGATGATGCAAGAACGTGCCGGTACAGGCCGTATCTACATCCAGAACGTAGACCATTGCAACACGCATAGCCCGTTTGACCCGGCTGTGGCACCTGTGCGCCAATCCAACCTGTGTATGGAAATCGCACTGCCAACCAATGCCCTGAACGACATCAACGATACCGAAGGCGAAATCGCCTTATGTACCTTGTCTGCATTCAACCTGGGCGCGCTGGAATCACTGGACGAGCTGGAAGGCCTGGCCGACCTGGTGGTGCGTGCACTGGATGCCTTGCTTGAATACCAGGATTACCCGGTCAAAGCCGCACTGAGTGCTACCAACAAGCGCCGTTCACTGGGCGTGGGCGTCATCAACTACGCTTATTACCTGGCGAAAAACGGCACCAACTACACTAGCGATGAAGCGCTGGGCCTGACGCACCGCACTTTCGAGGCGATCCAGTTCTACCTGCTCAAGGCTTCGGTACAACTGTCACGTGAGTTTGGCCCATGCGGCGCGTTCCAGGAAACCACTTACTCTAAAGGTATCCTGCCTATCGATACCTACAAAAAAGATCTGGACGCAGTCTGCAGCGAGCCATTGCTGCTGGATTGGGAAAGCCTGCGCACCGAGATCCAAAAAGACGGTTTGCGTAACTCCACCCTGACTGCCTTGATGCCATCAGAGACTTCCAGCCAGATCGCCAACGCCACCAATGGTATCGAGCCACCGCGTGGCCTGGTGTCCGTCAAGCAATCCAAAGACGGCATCCTGCGCCAGGTAGTGCCAGAGATTGACCGCCTGCGTGACCAGTACCAGTTGCTGTGGAAAATGCCAAACAATGAGGGTTACCTCAAGCTGGTGGGCATTATGCAGAAGTTTGTCGACCAATCGATTTCTGCCAACACCAACTACGACCCGACCCGTTTTGAAGGCGGCCGTGTGCCGATGAAGCAACTGTTGAAAGACTTGCTACAAGTCTACAAATTGGGCATCAAAACGCTGTATTACCATAATACCCGCGACGGAGCCACCGAAGGGGGCACCGAGGCAGAGGATGATGGTTGCGCCAGCGGAGCTTGCAAAATTTAAAGAAACGCTGATTAAGCGGCTACGCGGGTAAATTGCGGCGTTGCGCGGTGCTCGAAATCCTCATGTACTACTTGTACATTTCGGTTTCTCTGCTCCGGGCGCCTTGCACTTTATTCCGCTCGCTCGCTTACTCAGCATTTCTTGTAGTGGGTAATGAATACATTTTAAAAATAGTTTGAGAATTAACACTTAAACATTAGGAACACGGCCATGGCCTATAGCATCTTCACCAAAATCGACAACGAACAACTCAAAGAACCGATGTTCTTCGGCCAGCCCGTCAACGTGGCGCGGTACGACCAGCAGAAATACCCGGTATTTGAAAAGCTGATCGAGAAACAACTGTCATTCTTCTGGCGTCCGGAAGAGGTGGATGTGTCACAGGACCGTTCTGATTACCAGAACCTGCCCGAGCACGAAAAGCACATTTTCATCAGCAACCTCAAATACCAGACCCTGCTCGATTCTATCCAGGGCCGTAGCCCTAACGTGGCCTTATTGCCATTGGTGTCCTTGCCTGAGATCGAAACCTGGATAGAGACCTGGGCGTTTTCAGAGACTATCCACTCGCGCTCTTACACCCATATCATCCGCAATATCGTCAATGATCCTTCCATCATTTTCGATGACATCGTGCGCAACGACAATATCACCGCACGCGCATCGGATATCGCGCATTATTACGATGAATTGATCCACCAGACCATGCTGTATTCACAACTGGGCGAGGGTGATCACATCATCAATGGCGAAACCAAGTCAGTCAACAAACGCGAGTTGAAAAAGCTGCTCTACCGCTGCCTGATGAACGTCAATATCCTGGAAGCGATCCGTTTCTATGTCAGCTTCGCCTGCTCATTCGCCTTTGCCGAGCGCAAAGTGATGGAAGGCAACGCCAAAATCATCCGCCTGATCGCGCGTGACGAAGCCCTGCACCTCACCGGCACCCAGCACATGCTCAACATCATGCGCTCCGGGCAAGATGACCCGGAATTCGCCGAGATCGCCGCCGAGTTGCAGCAAGAGTGCTTCGAGATGTTCAAAACTGCCGCCGAGCAGGAAAAGCAATGGGCAGAGTACCTGTTCAAAGATGGCTCCATGATAGGCCTGAATAAAGACATCCTCTGCCAGTATGTGGAATACATCACCAACAGCCGCATGGCATCAGTCGGGTTGGCACCCGCGTTTCCGCTAGCCAAAAGCAACCCGATTCCATGGATCAATACCTGGCTGTCGTCAGACACCGTGCAAGTCGCCCCGCAGGAAGTAGAGCTCAGCTCCTACCTGATCGGTCAGATTGATTCTGAAATGTCAGCAGATGACCTTAACGACTTTGAGCTGTAATAAGTGGCTGCGCGGGCAAATTGCAGCCTTGCACTTTGTCCCGCTCGCGCACTTATTTAAACTCGACTTTTTAAGTGAACACCACCCCAAGTGAGCGTTGTACAAAGCCAGCACATCCGCTTTAACCTCATCCCGCAGGAAACACTGCTAGAAGGCCTTGAACGCACCGGGCACGAAGTAGAGTACCAATGCCGGAGCGGTTATTGTGGTGGCTGCCGCGTGCGTCTGCTGGCTGGCGAAGTAGAGTACCTCGAACAACCGCTGGCATTTATCGCCGCCGATGAAATCCTGCCTTGTTGCTGCGTACCCAAATCAGATATCCGCATCGATTGCGAGCTCAGGCTCGATGTGCAAAACGCGCAACTGCAAAACGACATGTTCCCTGCGCAGCAATCCCTGTTTGACGAACCTTCGCTAACACCCAAACACGCGCCAGTGAAAAAACTAGCCCGAAAAAGGGCCAGCAAAAATACTGTGCGCGCAAATAACCTTTCATTGTTTTAAGACAAAAGCTTTACTTAAAACAGGGTAAGTTTTAAACTAAACTAATTAAACTTAGTCTGGTGGATTGCTATGAAAACGATCAATATTCATGAAGCAAAAACACAACTTTCCAAGCTGGTTGATCAAGCTGTGAACGGTGAAGCTTTTATTATCGCAAAAGCAGGTAAACCGCTGGTTAAGGTTATCAAGCTCGATTGGCCAGAAACACCACCTCTCAGGCGAATCGGCTTTATGAAAGGCCAAATCAAAGTCCCCGATGATTTTGACGACATGGGTAAAACTGAAATCGCCAACCTGTTTGGGCTTGAATAACATGAAACTATTGTTAGATACCCATATTCTGCTGTGGGCGGCGGAAGGGTCTGATCAGCTTTCAAACAAAGCAAAATCACTTATTGAAAACCCTGATAACCAACTATATTTCAGTAGCGCTAGCTTATGGGAAATCGCGATCAAAAATAAACTGGGACGCACTGACTTCAAGGTTGATCTAGCCGTATTGCGACGCAGCTTATTGGATAACGGTTTTAAAGAAATTACAATCAACAGCGCCCACGCCATTAACGTTGAAACCTTGCCTGATATTCATAAAGATCCATTCGATCGTATGCTGCTATCGCAAACATTAGTCGAAGGTGTGACTTTAGTAACAGCTGATAGTGTGGTGGCGCAGTATCCAGTGGCATTGGTGAATGTTTAATACTTAAACACAAAACAAACGCGTTCTAAAGGTTTAGTGCTTATGGTTATAAAGCACAATAAAAAAGGCGCTTATAAAAGCGCCTTTTGAGTTTTAAAACATGCCTGGTTCTTAAAGCCAGTCTTATCTAACCGTTATGGTCGTACCCAATTCATTTTCAAGTTCGGCACACGTGCCCTGATATCTTCAATCAGGCCGCAGCTAATAATGTCACAACGCAAATACATCTGCCGAATCTTGTTATCCGCCTCAGTGCGGGATTTGCCATACACCTGCAAATTCTCAACCAACACGCCATTCGCGCTGCGTATCGTATACAAATATTTCCCAGAATTATGCTCTAACATTTTTAATGTCACCCCGAGTCTCGCTCTGTGTAAATCACAGTAATTTTTTAATAATTTGCACGATATCAGAGTTTTTTACACATGTATATACATTGAAGATAGTGTTTTCATATTTAATTCAATGCTTTAAAGGGTGATTTGCATAAATTAACTTCGATTCCAGTCCTAAATGTAATTTGCATTTATGCCTAAACACTTTTTTTGATTTGATAGAGATAAATAATTTTGAAATATTTCTAACTTGTTGATTTTAAGAAAACAAATTTAAGTTCACTAATTAAGTTGGTAAATATACCAATATTTACATCGTTTTAATATTATTTGAAATGATAATTTATGGACGTAAATATAAATTTTATGTTAGTTTTCCTAAAAATAAATATATTTGGGAGGATCATCATGAAAAGAAAATATCTTTTGCCATTGGCAGTATTAGCAAGCGCTTTAACAGCAAATCAATCAAATGCTAAGCCAATTGATAATGTTTCAGTTGATGATCAAGCGAAAACTAATTTGCTTGAAATTGAGGCAGTCGAATTTAAGAAGTTCGACTTTAGCGATAAAACTGCATTACAGTTCGTTCTTCAACCAAATAGTGATGGCATTTTTTATGCGGCTCATCGCTCTCACTCCTCACATAGCTCGCATTCATCTCATCGTTCACATTCATCCGGCTATTAAGTGAGCAAAAAAACATTTACGCTCAAATTTGATGAGCGTATTTATTCTGTTGAAACGATACAGAAGGCAGCCTATCGCTTAATTAATAAACTCACTGTAGATTTTGAGTTAAATGATGGCGCGATACTTTGTCATATCAGCATAGATGGCGAACACTCCGATACTTACTTCCAAAAAATAGAAGCAGATTTTAAGAAGGAGATTCTTGATCAGCATCTTCGGCAGTTGATTTCAAAAGAAACGGAGACTGTCAGAAATTTAATACTAAGTGCCACTTTCTTGAATACGGATCTGCAAAAAATTGAGTAAATTTAAAGGGTTTGAAAGTTACTCTATAAAAGACTCATCTTATGAGTTGCTGCCCTTTAAGTTTGATAGATTTGATGATGAAAGTTACATTATCACTAACTTTGTTGGAGAGTATCTGCTAGTTGAGAATGACGACTTAGAAAGATTAGTTCATCGAAAACTCGATGTTACTAACCGTTTATATTCTAAACTAAGGTCTAAGCACTTTATAAGGTTACCAAACGAAAAGTCACCAATTCAATTATTGGCTCTTAAGTTGAGAACTAAATTATCCAGACTTTCTCAATTTACGAATTTGCATATATTCGTAGTTACTCTGCGCTGTGATCATAGCTGCCCATATTGCCAAGTTTCTAGACAGTCTGAGGACAAGTCATCGTTTGATATGACTATGGAAATGGCAGATAAGTCTTTAGACTTTGTATTCAAATCGCCATCACCAGCTATCAAAATTGAATTCCAAGGCGGAGAGCCGTTACTAAATTTTGAGCTTATCAAATATATTGTTGAGTCAGCAGAAAATAGAAACAAGGTTGCAAACAGAAGCCTAGCATTCGTAATCGCAACCACATTATCTTTGGTGACTGATGAAATTTTAGATTTCTGTAAATTACATAAAATCCAGATATCAACTTCTCTAGATGGTCCCGAGGTTTTGCATAATTCAAATAGACCAAGACCAAACAAGGATAGCTACCAAAGATTCATTACCGGATTAGAGCAAGCAAGAAGTCGACTTGGTTATGATCAAGTCTCGGCTTTGATGACAACTACAGAGTTGAGTCTAGATAAAGTTAGAGACATTATCGACGAATATTTAAAACTAGGATTCAAAGGTGTTTTTTTAAGGCCACTGTCACCGTACGGTTTTGCGATAAAAACAAAAAAGTTTATGGCATACAACACCGACCGATGGTTACAGTTTTATAAAGCTGGCCTTGATTACATCATTGAACTGAATCGAAATGGAGTTGAGTTCTCAGAGTATTACTCCAGTTTAATTTTGAAGAAAATTCTTACAGCCCAAGAGTCTGGATATGTTGATTTAATGAATCCAGCTGGTATTGGGATTGCAGCAATTGTGTTTAATTACGATGGTAAAGTTTATGCTTCGGATGAAAGCAGAATGCTTGCTGAAATGGGGGATAAGACTTTTGAATTAGGTAATATATTGTCTGATTCTTACGAGGATATAATTCTTTCAGACAAATTACTTGATGCAATTGAAGAGTCTTTTACTCTGAGTGCTCCAATGTGTTCTGAATGTGCATTTGAGCCATACTGTGGTTCCGAGCCAGTTTATCACCATGCGATACATAAGGATTTTTTAGGGCGGAAGCCTGAGTCAGAGTTTTGTAAAAAGAACATGAGTATTTTTAAGTACTTAATTACTCTCATGGAAAATGATTCTAATACAAAAAAATTATTCCTCGGATGGGCTAACCGATGATAAAACTCGGAGGTAAAGTAATTCAAGTTCATGAACTTGTTTCTGAAAAAGCAAAGTTATTTGCGTTAAGCTCTAATCCAAACTTACCTCAGGTTTTAAGAAGCGATAAAGCATTTATTGCTAGGTCCACGAATGCTCCTAAGGGATTTTCACATTACATTACGTTTGAGTCGCTAGTCCATGAAGTAGAGTTTTCTCAGGGTGAGAACTTTACTGTTTTGCCAGATGAGTTTAGTTACTTGAATGATGAAGATATTGTTCGTATCACACCAAATAAAGAACACATACGAGTTCTATACCGCAAAATGGCGACTAATAATACGATAATGATTACAGAGCAATGTAATCATTATTGCTTAATGTGTTCACAGCCGCCTAAAAATCACGACGATTCTTATTTATTAAGTGAAGCTTTTAATCTCATTAAGTTAATACCTAAAAATACTAAGGAAATCGGTTTCTCTGGAGGGGAACCCACGTTGTTTGGAGAGAAGTTTTTAGAGTTATTAGAGTTTACTAAAAGCCACCTACCTCAAACTGGTATCCATATTCTTTCCAATGGACGATCTTTTAAAAACATAGATTTTGCTAAAAGATATGCCGATATTAATCATTTTGACATGATGGTAGGTATCCCAATTTACTCATCAAATCCCTCAACACACGACTATATAGTTCAAAGTTCAGGTGCTTTAGATGAAACGTTGGCTGGTGTTTTAAATCTGAAAAAATTAAATCAAAAAGTCGAAATTAGAGTTGTTATTCACAAGCAATCAATTGAAGGCTTATCAGACCTATGTGAATTCATCGGGCGAAATTTATTGTTTGTTGATCATGTGGCTCTGATGGGGTTGGAAATGATGGGATTTACGCGAGCAAACTTGGATAGTCTTTGGATAGATCCTTTTGAATATAAGGACATTTTAAGTGATGCAGTTAATATTTTAAGTAGTTATGGATTAACAACGTCTGTTTATAACCACCAGCTTTGTACTGTCAATGCAGATGTTTTGCCTTTTTATAAAAAATCTATTTCAGACTGGAAAAATGAATTCGCACCTGAATGTGATGGTTGTACTAAATTACATGATTGCGGTGGATTCTTTTCATCTAGTTTGCAACACCGATATAGCGATCATATTAGAGCTTTGTAAAGAATCAATTTTTACTTACTTTCATCTGGAGTCTCAATTCTTCATATTTTAAATATCCATTAATATGATTATGACTTTAGTTTTATTAGTACAAGCAAAGTGTAGTGCTAATGAGGAAAGGGGGGGCACGGCCAAAAGCAAAGCCATTTGAAGTGTGGACGTTTTAGTCAGCATTTTCTAAAAATCGCATTTAATCAGAAGCTTGCCATTTATCTTTAGGCGGCATCATCTTGTTGAGAGATAATAGCGCCCTCAGCATTTTTTGCAGCATTCTCGGAATTCTCCCCCATGGAAATCAAAGTCAATTTTCTCGATAAGCTACGTCTTGAAGCCAAGTTCGATGACTTCACTGTGATAGCCGATCAGCCTATCCGTTATAAAGGCGATGGCTCGGCGCCGGGGCCGTTCGATTACTTTCTGGCTTCATCGGCTTTGTGTGCGGCTTATTTTGTGAAGTTGTATTGCAACACGCGCAATATCCCTACCGAGAATATCCGTCTTTCGCATAACAATATCGTTGACCCTGAAAACCGTTATGGGCAGATTTTCAAGATTCAGGTTGAGTTGCCTTCTGATATCTCCGACAAAGACCGCCAGGGGATTTTGCGTTCTATTGACCGCTGTACGGTGAAGAAGGTGGTGCAAGCCGGGCCTGAATTTATTATTGAAGAAGTGGCTAATCTGGATGCGGATGCACAGGCGTTGCTGATGGTGAATCCGGCGGCTGATGCGCTCACTTACATTACCGGCAAAGATTTACCTTTAGAACAAACCATCGCCAATATGTCTGGCCTGCTGGCGAGCCTGGGTATAAAGATTGAAATCGCTTCGTGGCGCAATATTGTGCCCAATGTGTGGTCGCTGCATATCCGCGATGCGCATTCGCCGATGTGCTTCACTAACGGAAAAGGTGCAACCAAGGAAAGCGCGCTGGCCTCGGCGCTGGGCGAGTATATCGAGCGGTTGAGTAACAATCATTTTTATGCCGGCTCGTACTGGGGTGAGGAGATCGCTAATGCCGAATTTGTGCATTACCCGAACGAGCGCTGGTTCAAACCTGGCCGTAAAGATGCGCTGCCGAAAGAGATACTCGATGAATACACGCGGGAGATTTACAACCCCGATGGGGAGCTGCGTGGTTCGCACCTGGTAGACACCAATTCCGGCAATGCCGAGCGCGGTATCTGTTCGCTGCCTTTTGTGCGGCAGTCAGATGGCGAGGTGGTTTATTTCCCATCTAACCTGGTGGAGAACCTGTATGCCAGCAATGGCATGAGTGCAGGCAATACGCTGGTCGAGGCGCAGGTGCAGTGTTTATCCGAGATTTTTGAGCGGGCAGTGAAACGCGAAATAATTGAAGGTGAAATCGCCTTGCCGGATGTGCCGCAGGAAGTGCTGGCGAAATATCCTGGCATTGTGGCGGGTATCAAAGGGCTGGAAGAGCAGGGCTTTCCGGTATTAGTGAAAGATGCATCGCTGGGCGGTGAATACCCGGTGATGTGTGTGACTTTAATGAACCCGCGTACTGGCGGCGTGTTTGCGTCTTTTGGCGCACACCCGACACTGGAGGTTGCGCTGGAACGCAGCCTGACCGAATTGCTGCAAGGCCGCAGTTTTGAAGGCCTCAACGATTTGCCGCAACCGACCTTTGCCAGCGAAGCAGTGACTGAGCCGAATAACTTTGTCGAACACTTTATTGATTCCAGCGGCATTGTGTCGTGGCGCTTTTTCAGTGCCAAATCGGATTACGAGTTCGTTGAGTGGGATTTCTCAGGTAAGAGCAAAAATGCTATCGCTGAAGAGGCCGCGACCATGTTTGGGATGTTGGCTGACATGGGCAAAGAAACGTATGTGGCGGTATATGATCAGCTAGGCGCGATTGCTTGTCGCATATTGGTGCCAGGCTATTCTGAGGTGTACCCAGTAGAAGACCTGGTTTGGGATAACACCAATAAGTCCCTATTGTTCCGCGAAGATATCCTGAACCTGCACACACTGGACGATGCCAGCCTGGAAGCACTTCTGGATCGTCTGGAAAATAGCGAGCTGGATGATTACGGTGATATCGGCACCCTGATCGGTATTCAGTTTGATGAGAACACGGCCTGGGGCCAGCTCACCGTGCTGGAATTAAAGTTATTGATCAACCTGGCTTTGCAGCAATTTGAAGAGGCACAGGATCTGGTTGGCGCCTTTTTGCAGTACAACGACAATACGCTGGAACGCGGCTTGTTTTACCAGGCATTGAATGTGGTGCTAGAAGTGATGCTGGATGACGAGCTGGAACTGGCAGACTATGAAGTCAATTTCCGCCGTATGTTTGGTGATGCCCGAATGGATGCGGTGATTGGCTCAGTAGATGGCAGTGTGCATTTTTATGGCTTGACACCTACCAGTATGAAACTGGAAGGGCTGGACAGGCATCATCGCCTGATTGATAGCTACAGGAAGTTGCATGCGGCGCGGGGAAAAAGCGTAGCGACAGACCGTTAAGATAATAACCCATGACTGCCTGTGACCAGGTTGTCATGGTGTGTGCTGTAAAAAACCAAATATATTCAAAACACTAGAAATTGGCGAATAGCGCGTATAATGCCACCACCCTGTGACCTTCCAATCATCACAGCGGCCTAGCAAACCTCTAGAAATATCATCTTCGTTTGTCCAGATTGGTGTTGCGAGTCGCAACAGACCAGCGCCTAATAATTTGTTGTGTGGCCTTATTTCATATGGGCCGCGCACGCTCTATAAGTGAATTACTTTGTCCATAGAAAACAATACCCCTGCAAACGTGACGTTTGCTGATTTAAATTTATGTGCGCCTGTGCAACGCGCCATTACCGATGCCGGCTACACCGTGCCGACGCCTATCCAGGCGCAAGCTATCCCTTACGTGTTACGCGGCGGCGATCTGCTGGCGGGCGCACAAACCGGTACCGGTAAAACGGCCGGCTTTACCTTGCCGATCCTGCATCGTTTATCTGAAAGCCCAGTCAATACGGCAACTGGCAAACCACGCTGCCTGATTCTTTCACCTACCCGCGAGCTGGCGGCGCAAATTGGTGAGTCAGTGACGACTTACGGTAAGTATTTGCCACTGAAAAGCCTGGTGGTATTTGGTGGCGTGAGTGTGAATGCGCAAATCGCCCGCCTGAAAAAGCCGGTGGATATCCTGGTGGCGACGCCTGGCCGGTTGCTTGACCTAGTGCAGCAACGGGCGCTGGATTTGTCCGGCATCGAGATATTGGTGCTGGATGAAGCCGACCGTATGCTGGACATGGGTTTTATCCATGACATTAAAAAAGTGCTGGCCCTGCTGCCTAAAAAACGGCAAAACCTGCTGTTCTCGGCGACGTTCTCTGACGAGATCAAGCAGCTGGCGGATAACCTGCTGAATGCGCCTGACCTGGTGGAAGTGGCGCGCCGTAATGCGTCGAACGCGCTGATCGAGCAGAGTGTGCACATGGTGCCGCAAGCGCACAAACGCGAAATGGTCAGTCACCTGATCAAGCAGAATAACTGGAAGCAGGTGCTGATATTCACACGCACCAAGCATGGTGCTAACCGTCTGGCGGAAAAGCTGGTCAAGGATGGTATCCCGGCGATGGCGATCCATGGCAACAAGAGCCAGAATGCGCGTACGGCGGCATTGGCTGAATTTAAAGCGGGTGCGATTCCGGCACTGGTGGCGACAGATATTGCCGCACGCGGGCTGGATATCGACCAACTGCCGCAAGTGGTGAATTTTGAATTACCGAATGTGCCGGAAGACTATGTGCACCGTATTGGCCGTACTGGCCGTGCCGGTGCCACTGGCGCAGCAATTTCACTGGTAGATCGCGAAGAACTCAAAATGTTGAAAGACATCGAGAAGCTGATTAAACGTGAGATCCCACGCGTGGAGGTAGAAGGCTTTGAGCCACCGGCAAAAGGCAGTGAAGAGCCGGACAGGCCTCCACGTGGGCAGAACCCAGGCCGTCAGAGCCAGGGGCGCCCTAACCAGGGTCGTCAGGGTCAAGGCAAGCCAGCTGCTGGCGGAAAACCGGCGCAATCGCAACAGAATGGTCAACGCCCGGCGCAAGGTCAGCCTGGCCAAAACAGGTCAGGTCAGCCTAACCAAAACCGTCCTGCGCAAGGAAATGCGGCCAATGGCAACCAGGCGAATGCGTCTGCGCAACACCGCCAGGGTGGCAACAAGCCTGCTGGCGCTTTGTTCACCCCCAGGCCTGGTGCAAACCCTGCCAACGGCCAGGGCAATCATGCCGCCAACAGGAATAAACCCAGAGGCCGCTAATGCATATTTGGGTGGATGCCGATGCCTGCCCGGTGGTGATCAAGGAGATCCTGTTCCGGGCAGCCGAGCGCGCCAAGATAGCCACCACGCTGGTGGCGAATAAATTATTATTTGTGCCACCATCGCCTTACCTGAAGGCGATGCAAGTCGCCCAAGGCTTTGATGTGGCAGACAATGAGATTGTGAAGGCGCTAACGGCGGGTGACCTGGTGATCACTGCCGATATTCCGCTGGCCGCACAGGTGATTGAAAAAGGCGGCCATGCCCTGAATCCGCGCGGAGAGTTTTACTCAACGGAAAATATCCGTGAGCGGCTGGCGATGCGCGATTTTATGGAGTCATTACGCGCCAGCGGTGTACAAACCGAGGGCCCCAATGCCATGCAGTCTTCCGACCGTCACGCGTTTGCCAAACAGTTGGACCAATTCTTAGCGCGGCAACAGCGTAGCGCTTGACCTGGGAGTGACGGGCGCCTGATTTAGCCCGCATGCTTAGCGCTTCAATTTTTATAAGTCAAACCCCTGGTGGTGGTGTTCCATCATTCTTAAGTACCTCCCACAGCAATTTCACCTGATTGAATGCCTAATTTGTTGCACCCTTATTTGGCGTCAATCTATCTCAGCATCGCCTCATGCTTAAGGTAGGCGTTTGTGTGACTTTTCCTACAGTAAATTCAGCAGAAAATGCATGGTGTGTTTAGCGCTAAGTACGCATGATGGAGGCTAATAAAAAGGTCATTCGATAGGCGAATGGCTGGATTGATAGACGGATTCAACGCTACTTACCAGGAGATTTACCATGAGAACAGCCGCAAATGCACCAGTAAAGAAATCAGCAGCAGTGACTGCCGTAAAACACGATGTCATCGTGTTACTGAAAAATGATCATGACGAGGTTAAAAAACTGTTCAAGCAGTTCGATAAACTGGCCGAAAAACAAGACACAAAAGCCAAGGTGAAACTTGCCAATAAAATCTGTGCCGAATTGATCGCCCATACCCTTGCCGAAGAAGAGATTTTTTATCCCGGTGCACTGGCTGCAACCGAAGATGACGCGCTGATCAATGAAGGCATCGTTGAGCATGAGAGTGCTAAAGACTTGATCGCCCAGATCCAGTCTATGGATGCTTCAGACCCTATGTACGATGCCAAAGTGACTGTGCTGGGCGAGTACATTACTCACCATGTGGATGAGGAGGAGGAAGAAATGTTCCCTGAGGTGAGAAAGTCCAAGGAACTGGATCTGCGTGCACTGGCAGTGACCTTTACCGCCCGCAAAGAAGAAATACTGGGCAAGCTGAATGGCGCCAATGGTGAAATCGACCTGCAACAGTTAAAAACACTGATAGGTGTGCCATCAAAACACTAGTATTTGCTAGAAGCGACATTTCTGCAGGATAGCCATAAAAAGACTCAGCGATAATGCCGCTGAGTCTTTCTTATTGTGTAGGCTAGAAAGAGTCAATAAAACTAAATTCAATCACCCAATGCAAAAATTCGACGTCATTCTGGCGGAGGCCAGCATCCAGCCTTGGTTAATTTTCCCGCATGGCTATTTGTGGTAAGCAAGCTAGTATTTAACCTGGCCTTGATTCTGGCCTCCGCCAGAATGACGGGTTTTGATCGAAAATGGCCGAGGAGAATCCCGGGTTTATTAGTAGCTTGGAGGCCGCTAGTGTCTATGAAAGCGGGTCCTACGATTGGTATAAATGATTTTCTTTGATGTAGTGCAGTACTTTTTCGGGTACGCCATCAATTGCTGTACGGTCGGCCTGGTTTAAGGCTTCGCGTATGCGCGTGGATGAAATATCGGGCGGGGTGATAGACAGGTAAGAGATCAGGCCATGTGTTTGAGCTGCAAATTGCTGCGGTGCCTGGGTGATATCCACCAGCTTGTGTGCGTGCGCAGGGTGCAGGTGTAGTGACTGTTCAATCTCGGCTCTATGCACGATCAGCAGGTGGCAGTAATCGAGCAGCTCAAGCCAGCGGTGCCAGGTGGGTAGCTTAAGATAACTGTCCTGCCCCATGATCAGGCATAGCGACTGGTCCGGCAGGCGGTGCCGCAGCAGGTGCAAGGTTTCTATGGTGTAAGAAGGCCCCTGGCGGTCCAGTTCGCAGGTATCGAGAACGAAGCGCGGGTAATCGGCGATGGCAAGTTGCACCATGCTTGCTCTGTGCTGTGCGGTGACTGTCGGTATGGCTTTGTGCGGGGGAATGGCGGCCGGGATAAAACGGATCTGGCTGCAATGCAAGCTATCCAGCACACTTTGCGCCAGCGCCAGATGACCATTGTGGATGGGGTTAAAAGTGCCGCCAAACAGTCCGATGATTTCCATTTTTAATGATTCTTTCGGCGCATCAGTCAATGTTCAAATGGCGTAGTCGAGCACCGTGCAACGCCGTGAAGCGCTCGATTCAGGCCATTTGTCAGGCGCGAACGTGGCCGTCACCAAGGACGATATACTTGAGTGAGGTCAAGCCATCCAGGCCCACAGGCCCGCGTGCGTGGAGTTTGTCGGTAGAAATACCGATTTCAGCGCCAAAGCCATACTCAAAGCCATCGGCAAAGCGGGTAGAGGCGTTGACCATGACGCTGCTGGAATCCACTTCTCGCAAAAACTGGCGTGACTTGGTGTAATTCTCGGTGACGATTGCTTCAGTATGCTGGCTGGAGTACTGGTTGATATGGGCGATCGCTTCTTCCACACCACTGACGACTTTGCACGAGATGATCGCATCCAGGTATTCGGTGTAATAATCTTCTTCTGTCGCCGCTTTGGCTTCTTTCACAATGGCACGTGTTTCGTCGCAGCCGCGGATCTCCACACCTTTGCTGATCAGCATCTCGGCCAGTACAGGCAAAGCCGTCTTGGCGATGCTACGCGCCACCAGTAATGATTCCGCCGTGTTGCAGGTGCCCAGGCGCTGGGTCTTGGCGTTTTCCAGGATGCGTACCGCTTTGTCCAGGTCGGCTTCATCATCGACGTAGATATGGCAATTGCCATCCAGGTGTTTGATCACTGGAATGCGCGCATCACTGCTGATACGCTCGATCAGGCCTTTGCCACCACGTGGCACGATCACATCTACATATTGTTTCATGGTGATCAGTTCACCCACCGCCGCGCGGTCTGTGGTTTCAACCACCAGCACCGCGGCTTGTGGCAGGCCCGCCTGTTGCAAGCCCTGATGGACGAGCTTGGCCAAAGCCTGATTGCAATGAATCGCTTCAGAACCGCCACGCAAGATACAGGCGTTGCCGGATTTGATGCACAAACCGGCAGCATCCACCGTCACATTTGGGCGGGCTTCGTAAATAATGCCGATCACTCCGAGTGGCACACGCATCTGGCCGATCTGGATGCCGGAAGGGCGGTATTTGAAATTGCTCATTTCGCCGATAGGGTCTGGCAGGCTGGCGATTTGTTCCAGGCCTTCTGCCATGGTTGCCACGGATTTTTCGCTCAGGGCCAGGCGGTCCAGCATGACGGCTTCCATACCATTGGCTTTGGCGGCGTCCAGGTCTTGCTGGTTGGCGGCGAGCAGGGCTTTTTCATGCTGGCGGATCAGGGTGGCGATATTGCGCAGGGCCTGGTTCTTGGTGTTGGTATCTGCCTTAGCCATCAAACGGGAGGCGGCGCGCGCCTGCTCTCCCAGCTGTTTCATATAGTGTTGAATGTCCATAATTTGTTATTTTATCCTAAACCAGCTTCACCCTAAAAGTTAGCGTGCTCTTGATGCCCCAGCTCTGGCCGATTTGCTGGCCGCCATCCTGGCAATGCCAGTACACAAACGCGATAACTCCAGCCACGCATCGCCATCGCCTACACCTTTTGCCATGCGGTCGATATCTGACAATTTTTGTAGTGCTGCTTCGATATGTTTTTGCGGTAAAAATTCCACTGCACGTTTAACTAATTGCTGGCGGTCACCAAACAGCCTGGCCTGGGTCAGGGCATTTTGCAGCGATTGCCCGTTTTGCATGGCAATACGCACTTGCAACAGGGGGCGGAATAACCACACCAGCGGGTTCATGACGGTGACTGCGGTTTCGCCTTCTTCACGCAGGCCTTCAATGATACGCAGGATGCGGCTTTGATCGCCTTGCAGCATGGCTTCGCCCAATTGCGACACATCGAAACGCGCGACATTGAGTACACATTGGCGGATGGCTTCTTCAGACAAGGGGCCGGGCGGATATAACAATCCGAGTTTCTGGATTTCCTGGTGCGCGGCCAGTAAATTACCTTCAACCTGCTCGGCAATAAAGCGGCGTGACACTTCATCTGCTGTCTGTTGTTGCAAGGCAAGCCGCTGGCCTATCCAATCCGGCAGTTGCGCTAGCGGCACCTGGTTATGAATCAGAACCACACCTTGTTGTAACAGGGCTTCGTACCAGGCGCTGTTGGTCATGTCGCGGTCAGGCGCAGGCAAGGTGATGATAATGGTGGTATCTGCCGCTGGCAGCTCGGCTAATTGTTGCAGGGCTTTCGCGCCTTCAACGCCGGGTTTGCCGGTCGGGATGTTGATTTCGAGTATGCGTTGCTCGGCAAACAGGGAGAAGCTTTGCAGAAACTGGCTGACTTGCCCCCAGTTGAAATAACGCTCGACTGAAAAACTGGCGCGTTCCTGTGCGCCATGTTGTCTGGCTGCTGCGCGGATCTGATCAAGGGATTCAGTGATTGAGAGCGGCTCGTCACCCGCCAGCACGAATAAATGCTGTTTCGGTGGCAGGTGCTGTGACAGTTGCGCAGCTTGAATGCGCATCGCTTACTCGGCTTTTTTCAGGACTGATAGACGGCGCAAGATACCATTCAACACGTCGGTTTGCATGCTTTCAGTCAGCAGTTTTTGTTCTGTCTGTTTAGCCAGCAAGTTGGCGTCATTATAGGTATAGTCACGGCGGCCTTCCATCACTAACGGCAGTGACCAGGTTGGCTCACCTGCTGCCTTGGTGCGGTATTGCACGCGATAATACAGTTCGTATTCCCGCACCACACCGGTACCGCTCAGGGACAGAATGCGCTGCTCGTTTTCTTCCTTCAGCAATTCGAGTTGTAACTCGGCATCTTCCGAGCTCTCCACCAGTTTAATGCCTTGCTCAGTCAGCGCTTTGCGTAAAGGTGCAGAAATAGTGGAGCTGCCCGAAATGAATATGCTCTTGAACGCGATGGGTGAAGGTTGCCGTAGTTGAAAACCGCATGAGGTCAACGCTGCCAGTAATACCATCCAGCCACAATTTTGCAGAAACCGGCTCAACGAAAACCGGTTCAGCGACAATGGTGTCAGGCGGGAAAGCAGCATGGTCATCCTTTCTACGATATTCAACGCTGGCATGGGTTAGCCAACGACGATGTTAATCAATTTGTTTGGCACCACAATGATTTTTTTGACGCTGCCTTCATTGAGGAATTTTTGCACAAAGTCCTGGTTGACGGCAGTGGCTTCAATCTGTTCTTTTGCCATACTCTTGGGGATATTGATACTGCCGCGCAATTTACCATTCACTTGCACGACATATTCTACCTCGTCCTGCACCAGCGCTGAGTTGGCAGGTTCTGGCCATTTGGCAGCCAGGATATCTTCACCCAGGTTCAGGGTTTGCCACATGACTTGCGCAATGTGCGGGGCAATCGGTGACAGCACGCGTAACAGAATGCTGTAGCCTTCAAACGCCACCGCTGACCAGTCTTTTTCTGCCTCTTTCTGTACCTTTTCCAGCGTATTCAATATCTTCATGCAGGCAGAAGCCACGGTATTGAATTGCAGTTTTGCTAGATCGACATTGGCCTGTTTCAATACGGTATGGATCTCTCGCCTGTGATTAGCCAGTTCACCAGTCAGCTTGTTAGGCATTTCTGCTGCCGGTGTGTCAGACAGGCCATAGCCGTAGTTCCACACCCGTTTCAGGAAACGATGCGAGCCTTCGACGCCACTGTCAGACCATTCCAGCGTTTGTTCCGGTGGTGCCGCAAACATCATGAAGAAACGTGCGGTATCCGCGCCGTATTGTTCTATCAGTGATTGCGGGTCCACGCCGTTACGCTTGGATTTAGACATGGTGCCTATGCCCTGGTAATCGATGGCAGAACCATCGGCAACCAGTTTGGCACCGGTCGTCTTGCCGTTCTCATCCTGGATGAGTTCGACTTCTTCGGGTGCAAAGTATTCAATGCCGCCTTTTGCCGTACGGCGCGAGAAGATATGGTTAAGCACCATGCCTTGCGTCAGCAGGTTGGCAAACGGCTCGTCATAATTGACCAGGCCGAGATCGCGCATCACTTTGCTCCAGAAGCGCGAGTACAGCAAATGCAAAATGGCATGCTCAATGCCGCCGATATACTGGTCTACCGGCATCCAGTGATTGGTTTGCGCATCAACCATGGCGTCTGCACTAAAGCCGGACGCATAGCGCGCGTAATACCAGCTTGAATCGACAAAAGTATCCATGGTGTCGGTTTCGCGCTTGGCTGGTTTGCCGCAGCTGGGGCAGGCGCAATTTAAAAAGTCTTCGCGCTTGTTGAGCGGGTTGCCAGAACCATCAGGCACGCAGTCTTCCGGTAGTTTGACCGGTAACTGGTCATCCGGCACCGGTACGCTGCCACAGCTTTCGCAATGGACGATAGGGATAGGGCAGCCCCAGTAACGTTGACGGGAAATGCCCCAGTCACGCAGGCGCCAATTGGTCTGTTTGCCGCCCAGGTCTTTTTCAGCCAGGTCGGCAGCCACTGCATCAATCGCTTGTGTATAGTTGAGGTCGTTGTATTTGCCCGAGTAAATGCACACGCCTTTACTCTTCTCGCCATACCACTCTTGCCAGGCGCTATTGTCAAAGGTTTGGTCCATGACGCTGATGACCTGCTTGATGGGCAGATTATATTTCTTGGCAAAGCCAAAATCGCGTTCGTCATGTGCAGGCACGGCCATCACAGCGCCTTCACCGTAGGTCATCAACACATAGTTGCCTACCCAGACCGGCACTAGTTCGCCAGTCACCGGATGCGTCACGGTCAGGCCGGTATCCATACCTTCTTTTTCCATGGTCGCCATATCGGCTTCCATGACAGACCCTTGCTTGCATTTATCGATAAACGCTTGCAGGGCAGGGTTGTTTTGCGCGGCATGCGTGGCTAACGGGTGCTCGGCGGCCACTGCACAGAAAGTCACGCCCATGATGGTATCGGCGCGGGTGGTGAACACCCATAGCTTGCCGTCATCAATCAGCTTGCCCTCATTATTTTGAACGGTATGCGGGAAAGCAAAACGTACGCCCACACTTTTGCCTATCCAGTTGGCCTGCATGGTTTTGACACGCTCGGGCCAGCCAGGCAGTTTGTCCAGGTCATCCAACAGTTGCTGGGCATGGCCGGTGATGTTCAGGTAATAACCGGGGATCTCACGTTTTTCGACCAGTGCGCCGGTACGCCAGCCGCGGCCATCAATCACCTGCTCATTGGCGAGTACGGTCTGATCGACAGGGTCCCAGTTCACCACCTGGGTTTTTTTGTAAGCAATGCCTTTTTCGAGCATACGCAGGAACAGCCATTGGTTCCATTTGTAATATTCAGGCTGGCAGGTCGCCAGTTCACGGCTCCAGTCAATGGCAAAGCCGAGTGACTGCAATTGTTTGCGCATGTAGGCAATGTTGTCATACGTCCATTGCGCTGGCGGTACCTTGTTCTGGATCGCCGCATTCTCGGCAGGCAGGCCAAACGCATCCCAACCCATAGGCTGCAACACGTTGAAACCCTTCATGTGATGGTAGCGGCTGAGTACATCGCCAATGGTGTAATTGCGCACATGGCCCATGTGCAGCTTACCGCTGGGGTAAGGAAACATGGACAAACAGTAGTACTTGGGTTTGTTACTTTCCGGCTTGGCTAAAAAGCTTTGTCTGGCGCCCCAGAATTGCTGTGCCTGTTGTTCGACTTCTTTAAATGGATACTGCTGTTGCATGGGGATTGGGACGCAATGACGAAAAGCGTAATTATACCTGAGAACCCTGCGGCTGGTGGTGTGTGAGGACGTGTAACGGCAGCAAGCTAACGGTTGTATTTGGTTCATATGAACCAGTAAATAACCATGTTGGCTTTTATGAACCAATGATGATTGGTCAATGGTGTGTTTATTCTAAGCCGCTGATTTACTGGAAAAATATATGCATAAATAAATCAACGAGATAATGATTGTCGTGATTGTGGTGGTGTAGATGTTGCTTAGCATTCCCCGTCATTTTTTTACAACAAGAGGACAAAGAGGATGTACACATATAATAAAAACATCATAGTGGCTGCGACAGCACTAGCGATGGGTGTCAATGGCACACAAGTATTTGCAGAAACACAGGGAAATAAAAACGATTCTTTAGAAGTAGATTCAGTCGTAGTGAAAGGCATTTTGCCGGACCGCCTGGAAACAGTGCCTGGCTCGTATAGCGTAGTGGATGAAAAAGCGCTGAATGAGCGCAGGCCGTTTTCAATCCAGGAGGCGATCAATAATGTGCCAGGGATACACATTGTTGGCGAAAATACGTTTGGCTTAGGCGTCAATATCGGGGTCAGAGGCATGGATCCGAGACGGACATCTCGCACATTGTTGATGGAAGATGGCATGCCATTGTTCCTCGGCCCTTATGGGGACCCTTCGGCGCATTACACCACGCCTATTGAACGCGTGCAGCGCATCGAAGTAGTTAAAGGCTCTGGCCAGATTTTGTATGGCCCGCAGACAGTTGGCGGCATGATCAACTTTGTGACTAAACCAGTCCCGAAAAATGGATTTGAAGGTAGCGTCACTGGTATGGTGGGTAACAATGACTTTACCGGCTTTGCCGCAAATCTGGGTGTGGGTGGTGAGCAGGGCGGCATCATGATTGATGCGATACAGAAAAAGGGCGATGGTATCCGCAAGAATCATGATTTTGAAATGCGCGAGCTGATGGTAAAAGGTCAATTGAACCTGACTGAAAGCCAGCGCATCATTGCGAAAGTTGGTTACTATGAAGAAAATTCTCATGTATCCGAAACAGGGTTAGGCGCGATTGAATACGCGCAGGACAAATACCAGGCACCGACTGGCAAAAATGACAAGTTTGAATACGAACGCAAGTCATTGCAGTTGCAGCATATCTTCGATATCAACGCTAACGCCACCTTAACCACAAATGCTTATTATGTGGATGCTTTCCGTAGCTCATTCAGGCAAATCAATGCGCCTGGCACTATAAGCGGCTCACCTGATATTCAAACAGGTGTCTCTGTCATGGATCGATGCCAGAGTTTAGGTCCGGCAACAGTCGCAAATGCAGCTCAGTGCGGTGGCCGCCATCGTCCAAGAAGCTATGATTACTACGGGTTTGAGCCTCGTTTAGATATCAAACATAGCCTATTTGGTATTGAAAGTAGTGCGGTCGTCGGCTTCAGATACCATGAAGAAGGCAATAGGCGCCAACAGTTCAGAGATGGTGATCCACGTGCGCAAAGTTTGTCTTATGCCAAGGCATTCGGTTCTTTCCGTGAAGATATCCGTATCGATATCGAAGCGAAATCTTACTATGCGCAAAACACGTTTTACCTGGGTGACTGGACATTGACACCAGGCTTGCGCGTTGAGGATTATAAGAAGAAAATCAATGTGTTGCAGGCAGAAGGGGATCCGCAAGGGTTTGCTAAAACCAATAGCCAGACCGTATGGTTGCCTGGCATAGGCACCACCTGGAACGGGTTTGCGAATACCACCTTGTTTGCCGGTATTCACAGAGGGTTCGCTCCACCAAGGCCATCACGTGATATCAACTTTGAGGAGTTGGCTGGATTGGACGCGATTAGCAGCACGCGTGCAGAGGAAAGCACCAACACAGAAGTCGGCGTGCGTTCTTCTTATTTCAAAGGGGTTGGTTTTGAAGCCACATTGTTCAATATCGATTTTGATGAGATTGTGATTCAAAGAAACGCGGGTGATTTTATCAATGCCGGTAAATCACAGCAAACTGGCTTGGAATTAGCGGCACGTGTAGATTTCGGCAGAATTTATGATAGCCCGCATAACTTCTATATTGCCGGTAATTACACAAACCTGTTTACCGCCAAGTTCAAGAAAAACACCGATGAAACAACCAGTGGTAATCGTTTGCCTTATGCGCCACGCGATATCGCTTCCATCAATTTTGGTTATCAGCATCCAGTCGGCATTAACGCACGTATTGGTGTGGATTACGTCAGTACACAATACGTGGATCCCGATAACAGCACAGTTGAGAGTCTGGATGGCCAGGAAGGCAGAATCCCTGCTTATACCTTGCTTAACGCATCGGTCAACTTTAAAGCGCCTGGGTCCAAGCTCACTTATTTCTTGAGCGGCCATAACCTGGCAGATAAAGAGTACTTGATCAGTCGTGTTGACGGTAAGGTTGCAGGACGTCAGCGCCAGGTATTCGGTGGCATCCGTTACGATTTCTAGGTTTTATTAGCTATCGTACAAGCAACAAAAAACCCGCCGTTCATTGAACGGCGGGTTTTTTACTTAACAGAGCGAACTCTTATTTCAATGCAGCAAAGATTTCTTCTTTAATTGCATTCAGTTCACCCAGGCCATTGACCTTGACGTATTGTGGCGCGCCAGCGATGCCGGATTTTGCCCAGTCTGAGTAGTAGCCTATCAGTTGTTCGGTCTGGTCGTGATACACCTGCAGGCGTTTGAGCACGACTTCTTCCTTGTCATCCTCACGTTGTACCAGCTCTTCACCGGTGGTGTCATCTTTGCCCGCGACTTTTGGCGGGTTGAATTTCACATGGTAAGTACGGCCAGACGCAGGGTGGCTGCGGCGGCCGCTCATGCGCTCAACAATCGCGGCATCAGGCACATTGATTTCAACCACGTAATCAATGGCGACGCCCGCGTTTTTCATGGCTTCTGCTTGCGGAATAGTGCGTGGAAAACCATCAAATAGGAATCCATTGGCGCAGTCTGCGTCTTTGATACGCTCTTTCACCAGGCCGATGATCACTTCATCAGGCACCAGGCCGCCCGCGTCCATGAATTTTTTGGCTTCCAGGCCAAGCTGAGTGCCTGCTTTCACGGCTGCTCGTAACATATCACCAGTAGAAATTTGCGGAATGTTGTATTTTTCTTTGATGAAAGTGGCCTGAGTACCTTTACCGGCACCGGGCGCACCCAGCAGAATCAAACGCATG
Source organism: Methylophilus sp. E2MeOHC9 (assembly GCF_058744375.1). NCBI lineage: Bacteria > Pseudomonadati > Pseudomonadota > Betaproteobacteria > Nitrosomonadales > Methylophilaceae > Methylophilus > Methylophilus sp. E2MeOHC9. Next base: position 2,959,045 of record NZ_CP196024.1, on the reverse strand, counting down.
TCATGCTCCAAAAGATTGTTTTTGAGGAAAGAAAGATTATATCAGGCTAAAAAAAGCTGGCCTAACGCGATTGCTTGAAACTTATTCAGTCAGTGGATTTACGGCAACATAATTGCTGATTGTCACAAATTCAGCCACGCTCAGGTTTTCGGCCCTGAGTTGCGGGTTGATACCAAGTGCGATGAATCCGTCATCATTTAGCAGGCCTTTGAGTGTGTTGCGCAACGTTTTGCGGCGCTGGCCGAAAGCGGACAGCACCACTTTGGCAAACAGTGCTTCATCATTGGCAGGAAACGGTAATTGTGCATGTGGGACGCAACGCACAAATGCCGATTCAACTTTTGGCGCAGGTTCAAATGCTTCCGGCGGCACGGTGATCAGATATTCCATCTGCAAACGGTATTGCAGCATCACCGAAAGGCGTCCGTACTCAGAGGTAGAGGGCGAGGCAACCATGCGTTCTACCACTTCTTTTTGCAGCATGAAGTGCATGTCGATGATCTGAGCCGTGTTTTCCAGCAACTTGAACAGGATAGGGCTGGAAATGTTATAGGGCAAATTACCGACGACGCGTATGCGTTCGCCTATGGTATTGAAATCAAACTTGAGTACATCCGAGTTGTGGATGGTGATTTTGTCAGCAGGGTAAAAGGATTGCATCCACTGAATGATATCGCGGTCGATCTCTACCACATGCAGGTGATTCAGCTGTTTGAGCAAGGGTTGCGTCATGGCGCCCAGTCCAGGGCCGATCTCAACCATCAGGTCATCTGGCGCGGGCAAGATCGCGGTAATCAGGCTGCCAATGATGCCTTGATCGGTGAGGAAGTTTTGCCCGAAGCGTTTTTTTGCTAGGTGTTTCATGTACTCGAATATTCTTGGATTGTGTGATGCGCCAGCAGGCTGGATTAGCCAGCTGCGACGCGTTTGTGTGCCATTTCAATCGCCAGATTGATGGCACTGAGTATGCTGCCGATATCGGCTTGACCTGTGCCGGCAATGTCCAGCGCCGTGCCATGGTCAACCGAGGTGCGGATAATCGGCAGGCCCAAAGTGACATTCACGCCTTCACCAAAGCTGGCATGCTTGAGTACCGTCAGGCCCTGGTCGTGATACATCGCTAAAAATGCATCTGCCTTGGCCAGGTTTTTCTGTGAAAACATGGTGTCAGCCGGCAATGCGCCGATTAACTGCATGCCTTCTGCACGTAAGGCATCCAGCACCGGGTTGATGGTGTTGATTTCTTCGTCGCCCAAATAGCCATTTTCGCCAGCATGCGGGTTGAGGCCGGCGACATAAATAGTGGGATTGGCAATGCCAAATTTTTGCACCAGGTCCTGATGCAGAATGCGCAGGGTGGTGGTCAATGATTCACGCGTAATGGCGTCGCTCACCTGCGTCAGCGGCAAATGCGTGGTGGCCAATGCGACTCGCATGCCGCCGCCCACCAGTATCATCACCACTTGCGCGGTGCCAGTGGTGTCGGCCAGGTATTCGGTGTGGCCGGTAAAGGCAATGCCTGCATCATTAATGATGCCTTTATGCACAGGTGCGGTCACCATGGCGTCAAACGCATTGGACTCACAGCCTTCACGTGCTTGATCGAGCATGGCTAAGACATACGGGCTGTTTTTCGGGTCCAGCGTGCCTGCGGTGACTGTGGCACCTGCCAGCACAGGCAATACACACAAACTGCCATCGCCCGCATGCGCAGGCGCAACATCTTCATAGCAATGCAGGGTTAATGGAAGATTTAATTGGGCGGCCCTGGCTTGCAATGCATGCGGGTCGGCCAAAATCACTAGTGCGGCAGGCACCGCGGTGTGCGCCAGCTTGACGCAGATATCCAGGCCTATCCCGGCAGGCTCACCAGCGGTAATCGCGATACGGGGGAGCGTGCTCATCCAGTTAGACTATATCTTGCCATTTAAAACTTGTCTTCTAGGCGCAACTCGACAAACGCCTTGTCACGCAGTTCGTGTATCCATTCGTTGTAAGCTTCTTCTGCCTTACGGGCGCGGATTTCCTGGCGTGCTTTCAGGCGTTTGGATTCTTTGGACATATCCTGTTTGCGGCGCTCGATGACCTGGATGATATGCCAGCCAAACTGGCTGCGTACAGGCGAACTGACTTCATTAGGTGCTAGTTCGGCCATGGCTTTTTCAAATACCGGCACCGTATCGCCCGGATTGATCCAGCCTAAGTCACCGCCACTGGAAGAACTGCCATCGTCAGAGTATTGGCGTGCCATATCCTGGAAAGGCGTGCCGTGATCGATACGTTCCTTGATCGATTCGATTTTTTGCTGGGCTTCTTTGTCAGAAAGTACTTCATTCGGCTTCAGCAGGATGTGGCGCACATGCGTTTGGTCTACGATTAAGGTGCTGGCACCTGCGCGTCTTTCATTCAGTTTGAAGATATGCACGCCGCTACCACTGCGGATAGGGCGTGAAACGCCACCTACCTCCAGTGTTTTAATCAGGTCTACAAACTGGGGCGGCATTTGCTGGCCACTACGCCAGCCGAGCTCTCCGCCATCGAGCGCATTGGGTGCGTCGGAAAAGTTGGCTGAGGCTTTCTCAAAACTCATGCCTTCAGACATAGCTTTGATTGCCTGTTCAGTCCGGGTCCTGGCTTTCTGGATATCTTCCGGTGAGCTGTCTTCCGGCAGGCGGATCAGGATCTGGGAAATATTGAATTCGTCCAGGTCGCCTTCTTTTTCCTGTGTAGTCAGGTAGTTATCGATTTCCGCTTCGGAAATATTGACCTTATTATCCACATCACGCTCGCGCAAACGGGTGAGGATGATGTCATTGCGGATATCTTCACGGAATTTATAAAATTTGGTGCCGTCTTCTTCCAGTGCTTTTTTAAAGGCGGGCAAGGTCAACTTGTTTTGCTCGGCGATACGCTCTATGGTTTTATCCAGTTGCGCATCGTCTACTTTAATCCCGGTTTGCCCGGCCAGTTGTAATTGCAGGTTGTCGACGATCAGGCGTTCCAGGATCTGCTTTTGCAGCACATCGTCCGGCGGTAATTCCACGCCTTTTTTGATCATTTGTGCTCTGACCGATTCCATGCGGTCCAGCATTTCCCGCTCAGTGATCACCGATTGATCCACCACGGCGATAATTCTGTCCATCTTTTCAATAGAGGATTTTTCTGCTGCGCTGGTATGGGCTGATACGCTCAGTAACAGCGCAACGCCAATAGCGGATGGTAATAATGTTGATAAGTATTTCATCATTGGGTGTTCTGGTCTCTGTAAATTCCCGGGATGTCATTGGTGCGCATATAGGTCGGGATATTGCGCTTGATGACGTTTAATGGGTTGGCGCCGATGGAAGTCAGCCCACCCAGTTCGAGTTGAAAAAACATGGCATAGTTCGCATCTGCCGTCGCGGTTTGTACCCTTTGCATCACGGCTCTGCCTTGCCAGCATCCGGCATCATACTCCAGGCCAGCCAGCATTTGTACCGCATTGCCATCACGGATGGAGTAGTTCATGCGGCCAACACCGTACCATCTGTTGCCCAGCGGCCATTGGCCGGCGGTATCGATTTGCTCAAGTGTATTGGCGGTGTAACGGTAACCAAAGCTGAATGATTTGCCAGGTTCCGGATTATAACGCAGCAAATAATTGTTACGTTCCATATTGCCGCGGTCTGGGTCATATTGCCAGTAAGTATCCAGGTTGAGGCGGCTGGAAAGACGTGCCGTGAATGCTGCCAGGATATCAGACGATTTACGCGTGCTTGGCGCCGTGGTCGGCATGTAGACTTCCAGGTCATCAAAGTAAAAACGCTGGCCCAGGGTGCCGCTGAGGCGCTCGATGCCGGTCTCGCTGTCGATCAGGCGGCTGGTCACGGCCAATGTGACCTGGTTTGCGTTATTGATGCGGTCATCACCACTGAACTGGTTTTCGTAGAAAATAGAGTTCTGGTTCAGGGTGTTGAGCGAAGTATCGAAAATAGGGATCTTGCTCTGGTCGCGATACGGGATATACACATAGTAAGCACGTGGTTCCAGCGTGTGCGTATAGCTGTTATCGAACAGGTTGGTTTGCCGGTCAAAATACATCCCTGAATCCAGGCTGACTATCGGTAACGTTCTGGTCAGCTGATTGTATTCCTCGGTGTAACCCAGCGGCACATTGCCGGTCAGGTTGTAATGCGTGGTTTGTACGCCGACCTTTGGCGTGACAAAACCATAAGAATTCTTCATCGGATAAGAGATCGATGGATATAAGCTAAAGCGGCTGCCGCTTGGAGCATTCACCATTTCTTTCATGGCGTCAAAATAGACGAATTGCGCACCCGTATTTGTGGTAAAGCCTTTCCAGTCGTTGGTGTACGTAGCGGTCAGTTGCGGTAATCGCTGGTAGACAAATGAAAGGTTATCCAGGTTTTGGTAGCGCTGTATGGTGCCGTTAAAGGTCAGATGTTCATCTGCATAATTCACAAATGCAGTCTGCCCCAGGTTGACTCGCGAAGTCACCTGGATCCTGGTTGCCATTTCAGAGAAGTATTTATCATCCGAGACTTTTTCCAGGCTGTAACCGCCAGACCAGTGGTCGGAAAACTGGTGGCGGTGCGCCAGTTTGGCATAAAACCGGTCCTGGCCGGTCATGCTGTCATTATCCAGGTACTCGAAGTTATTCGAGCCCATGTAGTTCTCACCCAGGTAGCGGAACTCGCCTTGGAACTGTATGCCTCGTTTGCTTAGCACACGGGTGGCAAGTGTGGCGTCTTTATCCGGGCTGATATTGATATAGTAGGGTGTCAGCAGCTCGAAACCACTGCGTGAAGTCGTCCCCCACAATGGTGCCAGCAAGCCGGTTTTACGCTGGTTGTTATAGGAGAAACTCATCCATGGCGTATAGAGGATGGGCACACCCTTGAATTCGACATAGGCATTGGTTGCTTCGCCGGTACGCGTGTAATCATTCAATTCCAGGCTGCCGGTTTTGATATACCAGTCATCGACATCGGCAGCACACGAAGTGTAACTGGCGCTTTTCAGGCGCTTGATATTCTGCCCTTCAAAAAACACCTGCTTGGCTGACGCGCGGATATTATCAAAAGAGCTTTTTTTCTCCTGATTGCTGTAGGAGGCGTTATCATCAATATATCTTTTAGGATCACTGATCAGAATGGCCTGGTCATCGAGCAGTGTATTGGTATCCTGATTGCTCGGCCTGGGCGGAGCGCTTTGAAACTCAATGGTCACATCGCGCATTTCACCGATATTTTCACTCAGGCGCATGCGCAACATCGGCCCTTTAATAGTGGTGAGGCCGGCTGAAATCACGGCATTGCCTTCTACCTGCAACTCATCATTTTGCATGTCATAACGGATATCGTCGCCGGTGACCTGCTGGCCATCCTTGCGGATCACGGCGTTGCCACTGGCCCACATCTGCCTGTCCATACGCAGCTTGAGTGTGTCGCCCTCAATCTCGACTGCGCCAGGCAAACTGGCATTTTCGGCCACGACAACAGGGACGTTGCTGCTCTCGTCCGCCTGCACATGCGCAGACGTCAGGGTGCCGGTTGCCACCAGCGCCAGTATCAGGCGAATGCCGCGCTCCCGTGAAGTGGAGGAATGAACTTGCAAATTAGTCAAAGAGTGATAGTTTCAGTAGGCTCTGCGGCTCGCAGAGTTGTTATATGCATGCAATTCGTGCCACCTGGCCGGATGCCCCATTCATTTGGGCTATATTATTCATTAAAACGCTTAAAAAGTCATTTTTCACTTAAAATGTGAGCCGCATTTTAACAGCAAGCGAGTGCACTTGAATCGCTTATTCATGATCCGGGAAAATTTGTGGATAGAACACAACAACTAGAACAATGGCTGGCGCAGGTTTTAGACCAGCCTTATACACTCACCACGGCTTCTGCTGATGCCAGTTTCAGGCGTTATTTCCGCGTGCATCTGCCGCAAAAAACCTTGATCGCCATGGATGCTCCGCCACCGCAGGAAGACTGTCGTCCGTTTGTGAATATTGCCGAGCAATTATTGGCTGCCGGTATCAATGTACCGCAAGTGATCGCCCAGGATGTCGCACAAGGGTTTCTGTTATTGAGTGACCTCGGCAATGACACTTACCTGTCTAAACTCAACCCGCAAAATGCCAAAGCCTTGTATGGCGATGCCTGTCAGGCGTTGATCAAGATGCAACTGGCGACGAATAAAGAGGCATTGCCGCCGTATGATGCCGCTTTGCTGATGCGCGAGTTGCAGTTGTTCCCGGAATGGTATGTGGCTAAACATCTGAGTAAGACATTGTCAGCAGAGCAGCAGGCGGTGCTGGATAAGACCTTCTCCCAACTGATTGATAATATTTTGCAGCAACCGCAGGTGACTGTGCACAGGGACTACCATTCACGCAACCTGATGGTCACGGCAGAACATAATCCGGGTGTGCTCGACTTTCAGGATGCAGTGATAGGCGCCATTACCTATGACCTGGCTTCGCTGTTTAAAGACGCTTATATCCGCTGGGATGAAGAAGACCTGATGGATTGGGTGGTGCGCTACTGGCAATCGGCCAAAAAAGCCGGCTTGCCTGTGCGTGAGGATTTCGGTGAGTTCTACCGTGATTTCGAATGGATGGGCGTACAGCGGCACATCAAGGTGCTGGGTATCTTTGCGCGGCTGTATCACCGGGATGGTAAAGACGGCTATCTCAAGGATATGCCTTTAGTCATGCAATACCTGCAAGCAGCCTGCGAACGTTATGTAGAGTTGCGTCCTTTCCTCAGATTGTTGCAGTCGCTGGAAAAGGCCGACTAGGCATGCGCGCGATGATACTGGCGGCGGGGCGTGGTGAACGCATGCGGCCGTTAACCGATCACACGCCCAAACCATTGCTGCAAGTAGGTGGTAAAGCGTTGATCGTGTGGCATATCGAGCGGCTGGCAAAGGCAGGCATCACCGAGATCGTCATCAATCATGCTCATTTGGGGCAGCAAATCGAGCAGGCGCTGGGCAATGGCCAGCAATGGCAGGTGCATATCCAGTACAGTCCTGAAAAAACCGCCCTGGAAACCGCAGGTGGTATTGCCAACGCCTTGCCATTGCTGGGTACGCAGCCTTTTCTGGTGGTGAACGGCGATGTGTTTACCGATATTGATTATGCCGGCCTGGTGCTGGCGCCAGACAAGCTGGCGCATCTGGTGATGGTGGATAACCCGCCGCAGCATGCGCAAGGTGACTTTGCTTTACAGCATGGGTTGATTCAACAGACTGCTGAGCATAAGCTGACTTTTTCAGGCATTGGGGTTTATCATCCAGACCTGTTTCAGTCAGTTCATCGTGGTGAGGCCGCCAAATTAGCACCCTTGCTCATCAGTGCCATGCAGCAGGCGCTGGTCAGCGGGCAACACCACGCAGGCATGTGGCATGATATAGGCACACCAGAACGCTTGAAACAGCTGGATGACTCGCTAAACATAGCAAAAAAACAGGGGGAATCATGAGACCACCATATGAGCATAAAACCGATAAGATTGCGCATCAGGCATTGATGTGGATAGAGCGTTTGGGGCTGGCGCTGGTGACCATCGCCACTTTTTTCTCGCTGTCACACGAATTGGCCCGTATGTGGAATGTCGGCATGGTGGGGCTGGGAGACCTGCTACAGCTATTTTTGTACCTGGAAGTCTTCTCCATGATCAATAGCTATTTTGGTACCGGAAAACTGCCTATGCGTTACCCGATCTATATCGCGATGGTGGCGTTAGCGCGGTATCTGTTGCTGGATATGAAGGAAATGACCGAAACGCATATGTTGGCGGTCTCTGCAGCGATTTTGATTTTGGCCATTTCCGTACTGGTCATGCGATTTGGCCATGCTCGGTATCCCTATGAGGATATTCCCGAGCAAAAGCGCGATCTGCTATAAAGGGAGGGGCCGTTTAAAGCCGTGTCTGCTTAAGCGGCAGCCAGTTCTTCTGCAATGATGGTGACCTGATTGCGTCCATTTGCCTTAGATGTATACAAGGCCTGGTCTGCGCGATTCAGGAAACTGTCAGTCGTTTCCCCGGCTTCATAGGCGGTAACGCCGAGCGAAATCGTGACATTTGAGATCAGTTTGCTCGTCACATTATTTTTAATACTGATATTGGCGACGTGCTGACGGATATTCTCAGCCACTTCCCGCGCCGTCTCCAGCGGGGTGTGTGGCAATAACAATACGAATTCCTCACCGCCATAGCGGGCTGCGGTATACATGTCACCGGAAACGGCTTTCATGATCCTGGCGACCGCCTGGATGACTTTGTCGCCAAACAAATGACCATAGGTATCATTGACGCGCTTGAAAAAATCTATGTCGCCGATAATCAGGCAGGTATCTTCATGCGCAGTGGCTGATTCCAGGCTCTGTTTCAATACCAGATCGAATCCTCTGCGGTTCATTAACCCGGTCAGTCCATCTGAAATCGCTTCCTGCTTGGCTTTGACGATTTCATTTTTCAAATCGGCGATCTCTTGCATGCTGGAGTGCAACTGATTCTGCAAGGTGTGCATGGACTGCTGGATGTTAGCGGTTTCTGATAACAGCTCGCCCATATGGCGCGCGACTTCACCATCCAGCTGTTGCAGTTCGCCAGACCAGGCATCCAGCGTCTTCCTGAATTGTGTGGTCTCCTGGCCAGCTTTTTCTGTCGAAGCGTTAATGTCCGACACCACATTATTAAATCGATCAACGATATTTTGCGCACTGTCTGCATCCAGGCTGGCAATGTGCTTGTTAAATAGCTGGGCAGTGCTTTTCTCGTTGAGTTTCTTTTCTTTTTCAATCAATGAGTTAACTTCATCTATCAGATGCGCGTGCTCGCCGGACGAATATTCGTACCAGACGGCGTAGCTGACCGGATGAAAGGCAGCATCCTGCATGGACATATGCTGAATGGCCTGTCGCAGAAACTCTGCACTCTTTTCTTTGCTGATTTCGTATTGCATCATGTCTCTTTCGCGATGGTAGAATTCACCGCAATTTATTTTTTTTAATGACTAATTTTTATTACCTAATGTGATTAACGGCGGCTAATTAGATTTTTTGAGAGTAAAAATAAAAAATTTATAAAAAAAGTATTGTTCGCGATAATCAAACCCTGGATTGCCAAAAAATAGCTATGAATACAAATGACCTGATGCAGCTGGTAAGCCTGAAAATGCCCTACGGCAAATACAAAGATCGGCTGATTGCCGATTTACCCGGGAATTACCTGAACTGGTTTGCGCGGGAAGGGTTTCCGCCAGGAGAGCTGGGACGATTGCTGCAACTCATGCAGGAGATCGACCATAATGGGTTGTCTTCTTTACTGGAGCCCTTACGGGGCAATGCTGGGGTAAAACATGGCTAATCGTTGCTGGCTGGGGCTGTGCTGTTTGGTGTTTGCCATTTCGGCGTGTGCAGACGAAGCCTGGCAGTCACCTGAATACCTGCAGCAGGCCTTTGTTGAAGTTGCCTTGCATAGTGAATATGTCACCGGCGAACAGCCGGTACGCAAATGGTTGCAGCCTGTCAAAGTGTGGCTGGAACATCATACTGACCAGACTGAGCAGCATAGCCTGCTCACCAAATACCACTTCCAGCATTTGGCTAAAATCACCGGCCATCCCATCAGTTTTGCCAGATCGCGGCAGGAAGCCAACTTTGTGGTGGTGTTCTCGCACCTGCAGCTTTGGCGTAATGACATCGCCCTGGTCAGCGGTGATTTGTCCATCAAACCGCCAAATGACGCCGCCTGCATGTTTGGCCTGGACCTGGACGATAAAAAGGCCATCAGGAAAGCCTGGGTGGTGATCCCGGTTGACCATGCGCAGGAGCACCGCCAGTTATTGTCCTGCATTGTGGAAGAGACGACGCAGGCGATGGGGCTGCCCAGTGATTCGGATAAAGTGTTCCCCTCCATTTTTAATGACCATACGCCTGAATCGCTACTCACCGGCCTGGATGCCTTGTTGCTGAAAATGCTTTATCAGCCCGCCATCAAGCCGGGCATGCGCGCTACCCAGGTCAAGCCTATCCTGGCGAATATCCTGCAAAAATGGCAGCTGGATGGCACGATCCAACAGGCTGAAAAAAATGTCAGGCAATCTGAGCTATATGAAATGATGGGCTTCTGAAGCCTGCCTGGCGTTGAACCATTCCAGCAAATGCCTACCAAATAAGCTAAAATGCCCAACCATCCAGGATCACTTTGAGTTTTTCCATGCACGAATCTTCGCGGCAAGAATTTTCCCAGCGTCGTCAACAGCTGATGTCCCGCATGCAAGCCGGTATCGCGGTGATTCCTACGGCTGCAGAAGTGACGCGTAACCGGGACAGCCATTACCCTTATCGTTTTGATAGCTACTTTTATTACCTGACCGGTTTTACAGAACCTGAGGCGGTACTGGTACTCGTAGCCGGGCCAGAAAACAAAAGTATTCTTTTCTGCCGTGACAAGGACATTGAACGGGAGATCTGGGATGGTTTCCGCCATGGCCCGCAAGCGGCCAAAGATGCGTTTGGTTTTGATGAAGCCTATTCCATCAACGAGCTGGATGAGGTATTGCCCAAACTGATGGCGAACCAGCCTGCGCTGTTCTATAGCCTGGGCAACGACGCCGGTTGGGATGCTAAAGTCACTGGCTGGCTGAACGCAGTGCGCGCGCAAACGCGTAGTGGTATACAGGCACCTGCGGCGGTGGTTGATGTACGTCAACACATAGATACCTTGCGCCTGATTAAATCCCCTTGGGAAATAGACGTGATGCGTCGTTCGGCGGAGATTGCCGCCGGTGCGCACAATCGCGCCATGCAGGTGGCCAAGCCGGGCAAGTGGGAATATGAAATTGAGGCAGAATTCCTGCATGCGTTTTATAGCCACGGCGCCCAGGCACCGGCTTATACCAGCATAGTTGCTGGCGGTGCCAATGCCTGCACCTTGCATTACAACGCAAACAATGCCCAATTGAAAGACGGCGATTTACTGCTGATTGATGCCGGTTGTGAACTGGACGGCTATGCGTCTGATATTACGCGTACTTTTCCGGTCAATGGACGCTTTAGCGGGCCGCAAAAAGATCTGTATGAACTGGTGTTGGCTGCGCAGGCAGCCGCTATCGCCAGTGTCAGCCCGCAACATCACTGGAATGCACCGCATGAAGCGGCGCTGGATGTGCTGGTGGATGGCTTTATCCATTATGGACTTTGCCAGGGTAGCCGTGACGAAGTCCTGGAAAATGGCAGTTATCGCCAGTTTTATATGCACAGAACCGGCCACTGGCTGGGCCTAGATGTGCATGATGCCGGTGAATACAAAACAGCGGCTGGCGACTGGGTCATGTTGCAGCCTGGCAATGTGCTGACCGTGGAGCCGGGTTGTTATGTGCGACCAGCGGATAATGTGCCAGCCCATTTCTGGAACATCGGGATACGGATTGAAGACGATGTGCTGGTGACTGCCACAGGGCATGAGGTGATCACAGCGGCAGCGATTAAATCTGTCGATGATATTGAAGCGCTGATGCGTGACGCAGGATGAAAATGCAGTGACAGGAAAGACTGAAATATTGAAGCAAACGGTCACGCATCCCGTAGTGATAGGTGGCGGCCCGGTGGGGCTGGTACTGGCATTATCACTGCAACAGTCTGGCGTGCCGGTGACGGTGCTTGAAGCGCAGCAGCCCGGCGCAATGTACGGCGATGGTCGTGCGTTGGCATTGTCTTATGGCACCCGGCAGGTGCTTGAGCAATTGGGTGTCTGGCACCAGCTGCAATCAAAAGTCACAGCGATTGAAACCATCCATGTCTCGCAACAAAAAGGCTTTGGCCGTGCCTTACTCAAGGCGGGTGAACATCAGTTGCCAGCCCTTGGCTACGTAGTATCCTATGGCGCATTGATGCAAGCCCTGGATGCGCGCATGGCTGAGACGAAGTCTGGCATTGAAGTTCGCTACCAGGTGCCAGTACAGAATCTGCATGTGGATGCCAATGCTGCTGAAGTAACGTATCAAAGCGCTGCTGCCACTCGCCGTGAGGTACTGGTGGCACCGCTGGCAGTGATTGCCGATGGCGGGCGCAGCCTGGAAGCTATCCCCGGTTTGATCCGGGAGACCAAACATTACGGCCATGACGCATTAGTCGGCCTGGTGCAAGCCGAGTTGCCACACCGCAATATTGCTTACGAGCGATTTACCCCATATGGCCCGATGGCATTGCTGCCGAATGGCGATCAGTTTTCCCTGGTCTGGACCGGTGAGCAGGCGTATATAGACCAGATCGCTGCACTGGATGATGCTGCCTTTTTACAGGCGCTGCACCAGGCATTTGGCGATCGCGTTGGCAAGTTTTTACAGATAGGCAAACGCGGCAGATTCCCGCTGAAACTCAGTAAACTGGAGCAGACTTTTCCAGCGCATTGCGTGGTGATCGGCAATGCGGCGCAAACCATGCACCCGGTGGCCGGGCAGGGTTTTAACGTTGGCATCAGGGATGCCATGTCGCTGGCCAAGAATATCGCCGCCAGTACAGAAGCAGAGTGGGGCGCTGCGCACAGGCTCACGGAATATCACCAGTCCCGCGCCCGTGATACCGGCCGCGGATTGCTATTTACCGATTTCCTGGTCAATGTGTTTTCTAATGACCTGATTGGTGTCGGGCTATTACGCGGGGCAGGCCTGGGCGCGCTTAGCCTACTGCCTGTAGCACGTCGCTTTCTGGTCAATAAGATGAGTTATGGCAGCTAGTCAAACGTTGATCAGTAGCGATGTGGTGATCGTCGGCGCCGGGCTGGTAGGCCTGACAGCCGCCATTGCTTTATCCAGGCTAGGTAAAAAAGTGGTGCTGACCGATGCCAAACCACGCCCGTTACTGCCCGATGACTGGGTGGAAGATACCGCGAACTGGGATGCCCGAATTTATGCTTTAACCAATGAAACAGTGCAGTGGTTGAGCGAAATAGGCGTGTGGCAGCAAGTGCCCGCCAGTCGCGTCAATGTCATGACTGCCATGCATTTATGGTCTCCAACCGCCATACATGCTACCCCCAGCCTGAGCATGAATGCTGAAGATGCCCATTTGGCGCAAATGGGTTGGATAGTCGAAAGCCAGACCCTGATACATGCGTGCTGGCAAGTGCTGGATGCGTCAGAAGTGACCGTCATCACTGACGCCCCGGCGCAATCTTTGCAACAATCTGGTCATATTGTGCAGTTAACATTGCCGCAACATACCATTCAAGCACAACTACTGCTTGGCGCTGATGGCGCCCGTTCATGGGTGCGTGAGCAAAGTGGCGTCAGGGTTAACAGTGTAGATTTTGAACAAACAGCGTTGGTGACCAATTACCTGGCCGACCAACCACATGGCAATATTGCCAGGCAATGGTTTGGCGCACATGAAACACTGGCATTGCTGCCCATGCCGCAACAACAAGTCTCTCTGGTATGGGCTTTGCCACAGGACCAGGCTGCTATCAAACAGACCCTGTCGCCGGCAGCATTGGCAGCAGAAGTCGAGCAACGTTGTGGCCATGTGCTGGGCAGGCTGCGGCCGAATGGACCTGTCCTGGGGTTTTCGCTGACCCAGCAAACAGCAGATGAAATGGCATTGCCTGCGGTACTATTATTAGGTGATGCTGCGCATCAGGTGCATCCGATGGCGGGGCAGGGCGTCAATCTGGGTTTCCAGGATGTGCAGGCCTTATGCCAAGAGTTGTCTAAACTGTCAGCCTTGCGTCCTATGGGAGATGTGCGGTTTCTGCGTCACGTCATGCGCATGCGGCAACTGGATATCTTGAAAATGCATACGCTCACCCGCGGTCTGGATAAGTTGTTCTCACGGCCGGAGCCGGCATGGACGCATGCCGCTATCCTGGGTTTACGCGGGCTGGAAAACAGTGCTATGCTAAAACGATTTTTAATTCGCACCGCCACACAAGGTTAAGTGGTGTGCACGCTAAGAAAGAGTGATTTATGAAAAAAGGTTTTTGGCTTTCTGCCATTCGCAAGCTGAGCTTACCGGTTTTGGTCAGCGCAGGTTTAGTCAGCGTCGGTTTACTGGGCGCAGTCAGCAGTGTTGCAGATGAAGCTTCTGTTAGAAAAGCCATTGAAGCGGCTTACCCGAAAATTAAGGTCGATAGCGTCACTAAAACCAGCTATGCCGGGTTATATGAGATTTTCATGGGTGGGCAGATTATCTACACCGATGATAAATTCAGTTTTCTGATTGCTGAAGGCCGCCTGGTAGATCCTAAGTCCAAAAAAGACATCACTGGTGAACGCCTGGATGAACTGACAAAAATCGACTTCAACAGCCTGCCGCTGGATCAGGCCATTAAAGTAGTGAAAGGCAATGGTGCACGCAAACTGGTGGTGTTCTCCGATGTGGATTGCCCATTTTGCAAACGCCTGGAGCAGAACGAGTTGACCAAAATCAATGACGTCACTATTTACACCTTCCTGTATCCGATTGAGCAATTACATCCGGATGCCGCTAACAAGTCACGCAGCATCTGGTGCGCCAGCAACCGCGTCAAAGCCTGGCAGGAGTGGATATTCAATAATAAATTGCCATCGAGCACCGCCAAGTGCGACGTGCCGCTGGAAAAAGTGGGTGAACTGGCCCAAAAAGTTGGCGTAAACAGCACGCCGACCCTGTTTTTTGAAAACGGCAAACGTATGTTAGGTGCGCAGCCTGCTGACGAGATCGAAAAAGCATTGCAGACTGCCAAGAAGTAGTTTTTCACGCAGTGACAATAGACAAGAGGCCGGGTTTCACCGGCCTTTTGTTTGTGTCATCACTGCTTTTCAGGCAGGGTTCTAACCGCCGCCGCTGACCACTTTACCCATTTTGAAGATAGGCATGTACATGGCCACGACCAGGCCGCCTATCAGTACGCCTAATACCACCATGATCACCGGTTCCATCAGGCTGGAGATGGAGGCGACTGCATCGTCTACTTCTCCTTCGTAAAAGTCAGCGACTTTGGTCAGCATGGAATCCAGCGAACCGGATTCTTCGCCAATTGCTGTCATCTGTATCACCATGTTGGGGAATACATTGGCATTTTGCATGGAAACTGTAAGGCTGGTGCCAGTGCTGACTTCGCTTTGTATCCTTTTGGTGGCGTCATAATAGACCTTGTTGCCAGAAGCACCGGCAACCGAATCCAGCGCTTCAACCAGCGGGACACCGGCTGCAAACATGGTGGACAGTGTACGGGCAAACCGCGCGATGGTGGCTTTACGTATCAATGCGCCAAAAATAGGCAAGCGCAGCATTAAACGGTCCATCGAGGCTTGCAGCTTTTCTGATCGCTTCCAGGTGTACAGGAAAAACCAGATGCCAAATCCTAGCGTGCCAAAGATGGCCCACCAGTAGTGTACAAAAAAGTCGGAAATATTAATCACGACCACGGTTGGCCCGGGCAGGTCGGCGCCAAAGCTGCTGAACAAATCTTTAAACGCCGGCACCACAAAAATCATGATCACGGCCGTAATGACAAATGCCACTACGATAATGGACACCGGATACACCAGTGCGGATTTGATTTTGCTTTTGATGGCCTGGATTTTCTCTTTATAAGTGGCCAGCCTGTCGAGCAAGGCATCGAGGATACCTGCCTGCTCACCAGCCGCGACCAGGTTGCAAAACAGGTTGTCAAAATACAACGGGTACTTACGGAAGCCTGCGCTCAGGCTACTACCGGTTTCGACATCCGCTTTAATATCGGCCAGCAGTTTTGCCACTGCCGGGTTATGGTGACCTTTGCCGACGATATCAAACGCCTGCAACAGCGGCACACCGGCTTTCATCATGGTCGCCAGCTGGCGGGTGAATAAAGTGATGTCTTTATCCGTCACTCGCCCTTTAATCGTCAGCGAACTCTGTTTTTTGACCTTAGTCACAGCAATGCCCTGGCGGCGCAAGGTGGCGTTGACTACGGCTTCACCATTGGCGCGCATCTCACCCTTGACCACCTTGCCTTTGCGGTCTTTACCTTCCCAAAGGAACACGGATTGTTTGATATTTGCAGTTGCCATAATGTTTTCTTACTGATGATCCATCAAATGGTGCATTATTCGTTAGTGACGGCTTCTACTTCCTCGATAGAAGTCAGCCCTTGCTTCACTTTGAGCAAGCCTGATTCCCGCAAGTCCCTGACGCCTTCGCGTTTTGCCTGTGCCGCGATATCCATGGCATTGCCGCTCGCCATGATGATGCGGGCCATTTCTTCACTGACCGGCATCACCTGATAAATGCCCACGCGGCCTTTATAGCCATTGTTGCAGTGCTCGCAGCCGCCTGCTTTTGCATCATATAACTGCCAGCTGCCATCAAGCTCAGCCTCTTTAAAACCAACACTCAATAAAGCTTCTTTGGGGACATCCAAAGGCACCTTGCAATGCTTGCATAGGCGCCTGGCCAGACGTTGTGCTGTTATTAACGTCACTGCCGAGGCAATATTGAAGGGTGCAACCCCCATATTTACCAAACGAGATAAAGTGGTTGGCGCATCATTGGTATGCAAGGTGGATAACACCATGTGGCCAGTCGAGGCGGCTTTAATCGCCATGTCGGCCGTTTCCAGGTCGCGAATCTCACCAATCATGATGATGTCCGGGTCTTGCCGCAAAAATGATTTCAGTGCTGCGGCAAAGGTCAGGCCTTGTTTGTCATTGACGTTGACCTGATTAATACCTGCCAGTGGGATTTCTGCCGGATCTTCGGCGGTGGAGATATTCACGCCAGGGTCATTGAGCAAGTTCAAACAGGTATAAAGCGACACCGTTTTTCCTGAGCCGGTCGGGCCTGTGACCAGCACCAGGCCATAAGGGCGCTGAACCGCTTTAAGCAAAGCTTCTTTTTGCTCAGGCTCATAGCCCAACGCCTCAATACCTAATGTGGCGCTGGTCGGGTCCAGGATACGCATCACGATTTTTTCACCATAAATCAATGGCAAGGTGCTGACGCGGAAGTCAATCGAGCGTGTTTTCGAGAGCAGCAACTTCATGCGGCCATCTTGCGGGATTCTTTTTTCAGAAATATCCAGGTTGGAAATCACTTTGATGCGCGAAGCCAGTTTGTCTTTAATCGCCAGAGGCGGTTGCGCCATGTCCCTCAGCACGCCATCAATGCGGAAACGGATGCGGTAATACTTTTCGTAAGGCTCGAAATGCAGGTCAGATGCGCCCATATTGATCGCATCCATCAATATTTTTTGCAGAAATTTCACGACAGGTGCGTCGTCAACTTCTTGAGTGGCTTCGGCTTCCTGCTCCTGATTGGCTTCTTCCAGACCTAGATCAAAGTCATCGCTACCCGCATTCAACGACGCCATGCTGGTATCTTTAGACTCTACAATCCTGTCTATCCATTTGCCTAGCTTGTCGTCTTCCACCACCAGTGGCGCTAAGGTCGCCCCCATTTGAAACTGTATGGTATCCAATGCCTGCAGGTTGGTCGGGTCGGAGATTGCAATATAGGCGACATTGCTTTTTTGTTGCAGCAACAACACCCGTTGCGACTGCATCAGTTTGATATCAATGGTTTTAGCCGGTAACGACTCCTGGTCCAGGGCGTCCAGGTCAAAAAATGGAAAGCCAAAGGCATCAGATGCTGCCTGCGCAATCAACCTGGAGGAGATTTTTTTCTGCGCCAGGATCGCCGCCACAAAACTGATTTTCTGGGTATGTGCTTTTAGCTGAAGCTCACCCGCTTCATCTTCGCTAATGAGCGCAGACTGCACCAGTGTACGCGCCATGCCGCCAAGTTTTTGTGTACTGCCAAGCGTTGCCATAAAGTGATATCTGAGCTCGAGTTATTCGGGTTAATGTATTGATACAACAATACTTTTTCCCTGAGTATACTTTAGATTGATTCTCATCAAATCAGAGAAAAGACGTACTCTCATGCAGCATTTATACAAATTTTAATCGGATTTACGCCAATTCGCGAAAAGATGAAAAATTACGCTTGACATTTAAATAATGCTGAATGTATAAAGTCCTCAAGGCGTTTGCGTTCAGGTTTTTTGTAGCCGTCTTTAAGTAAAGCAAAGCTTGTTAATTGCGACTTAAGTACTTGAGACAAACTTTTGGGGCGCCTCCCTTTCAATAAGTAAAAAAAGTAAGGAAGTAAAATGGCAACAGGTACCGTGAAGTGGTTTAACGACTCTAAGGGTTTCGGATTCATTACGCCTGATGATGGCGGCGACGATTTATTTGCGCATTTTTCCGCAATCGTTGAGTCAGGCTACAAAAGCTTAAAAGAAGGCCAGCGCGTCAGCTTTGATCTGACGGAAGGCCCAAAAGGCAAGCAAGCAAGCAATATCCAAAAAGCATAATGATCGTTTAGGGGCACCAAATGTAAACGGCTCACACATTGGTGAGCCGTTTTTTGTTACCTCATTGCTTTATGGCCTTGCTTTAGCGCATGGCACTTAGATAGCGCACATGGCAGCTTACATGTGCTTGATGATCTCATCGCCAAACTCGGCGGAACTGACCTGGGTTGCGCCCTCCATCTGGCTGGAGAAATCCCCAGTCACACGCTTGCTGGCGATTGCTTTACCCACACCGCTGATGACCAGATCTGCGGCTTCTACCCAGCCCATGTGGCGTAGCATCATCTCTGCAGACAAAATCAAAGAGCTTGGATTGGCCAGGTTTTTGCCGGCGATTTTTGGTGCCGTGCCATGCGTGGCTTCAAACATGGCAATGGTGTCGCTCAAGTTCGCACCTGGTGCAATGCCAATGCCGCCCACTTGTGCCGCCAGTGCATCGCTGATGTAATCACCGTTGAGGTTCAGGGCGGCAACGACATCATGATCTTCCGGGTGCAGCAAGATCTCCTGCAAGAACGCATCCGCAATACAATCCTTGATCACAATGCCATTTGGCAGTTTGCACCAAGGGCCGCCATCAATCAGTTCCGCACCAAACTCTTCTTTAGCCAGCTGGTAACCCCAGTCACGGAAGCCGCCCTCGGTAAACTTCATGATGTTGCCTTTATGCGTGATGGTCACCGATGCACGGTTGTTATCAATCGCATATTGAATCGCTTTGCGAATCAGGCGTTTGCTGCCATCGATAGAGACTGGTTTGATGCCGATGGAAGACGCTTCAGGGAAGCGGATTTTTTTACGCACACCCATATCGCTCAAGAAATTAATGACCTTCTTGACCTCTTCAGTACCGGCAGCCCATTCGATCCCCGCGTAAATATCTTCGGTATTCTCCCTGAAAATCACCATATCGGTTTTTTCAGGATGTTTCACCGGGCTAGGCACGCCTTCAAAATATTGGATCGGGCGCAGGCAGACGTATAAGTCGAGTTCCTGGCGCAGGGTGACGTTTAATGAACGGATGCCGCCACCGACCGGCGTGGTCAATGGGCCTTTGATGGAGATGACATACTCTTTCAGCACAGACATGGTTTCGTCTGATAGCCAGGTATCTTTGCCGTATACTGCGGTGGATTTTTCTCCGGCGTAGACTTCCATCCATGAAATCTTGCGCTTGCCGCCATAGGCTTTTTCTACGGCAGTATCGACTACTTTAATCATTGGTGGCGTGATGTCCAGCCCGATACCGTCGCCTTCAATAAAAGGGATAATAGGTTGGTCGGGAACATTTAGGGTATTATCGGCATTCACGACGATTTTGCTGCCAGTCGCTGGCACCTTGATTTTTGACATAGCGCTTTCCATGTTGTTACTGTTTAACAAACCTTTTAACGTCGTCTGCCAGTTCACTCCTCACGAGAAACATGCGACGCTCAAAGACTATATTCCGATTCCCAACGTATATGCGGCCGGGCGGCTGGATACCGATTCTGAAGGATTGCTCATTTTAACCGATGACGGTGCTTTGCAACATCGTTTAAGCCATCCCAAGCACAAAGAAATCAAAACCTACTGGGTTCAGGTTGAAGGTGCTCCTACACAAGCAGATTTGATGCCATTGCAGCAAGGTGTTGATTTAGGTGACTTTGTGACGCAGCCCGCGCAGGTCAAAATCATCACCGAACCTGCCCATTTGTGGCAGCGGGAGCCACCCATCCGTGAACGCAAAGCTATCCCCACCACCTGGCTAGAGCTGAAAATAAGCGAAGGCAAGAACCGCCAGGTACGCAGAATGACGGCTCATGTGGGCTTTCCGACCTTGCGACTGGTGCGCTATGCCATCGGCCCATACAATCTGGACGGAATCTTGCTTGGTAAATATAAAGCAGTTTAATTTAAGCAAATATAGTAACAAGCAAAGGAAGCGAAAAGGGTCAGTATGAAACCGGTGGTTGTTTTCAGGCACGCCTGCTGCGAAGGTGCAGGTTATTTAGGCACTTTTTTAGCGCAACATGCCATTCCATGGTGCGAAGTGCGTATTGATAAAGGCGAAGCAGTCCCTGCCTCAGTCGAAGCGTACAGCGGCATTGTGCTGATGGGCGGGCCTATGAGTGTCAATGATGACTTGCCATGGATTCCGCCTTTGCTGGATTTGATCCGCGAGTCTGTAGCCAAAGATATCCCTTTGCTAGGGCATTGCCTGGGTGGTCAGCTGATCAGCAAGGCACTTGGCGGTACGATTACTAAAAACCCGGTCAAGGAAATCGGCTGGGGGGAAGTGTCGGTGTTGAATAGTCAGTTAGCGCAAGACTGGTTCGGCGATTTGTCTGGCTTTAACAGCTTTCACTGGCATGGTGAAACCTTTACCGTTCCAGAGGGCGCGACTCGTGTACTGGCTAGCCCATATTGCGAAAATCAGGCCTATGCCTTTGGCAAACATATCGGTTTTCAGTGCCATATTGAAATGATGCCGGAAATGGTCAGGATGTGGACTGATAAATGGAAAGCGGATATCGCAGAGTCCTCGTCTAGCCCGGCCGTGCAATCTGCCGAATCCATGCTGGCAGAAGTCGAAGCGGGTTGTGATCGCTTGCATACCGTTGCCGATAAAGTGTACAGCCGCTGGATTCAGGGTTTAGTACACAGTTAATATCCTGCAATACTAGCGACACATATTTTTCAACCAGCAGTTATTCGCTTGGCGTATCTGCTTGCGTGGTAGAAGATTGCTTTTCAAGCTTGTGCATGGCATAGCGGCGCTGTTTGAATCTGTTGTACTGCCATAAGTATTGTGTCGGGCATTGTGCAATCTGCCGTTCAATCGCCTGGTTAAGCAGGGCAGGCGTATGAATATCGCCGACGCGGGCCAGGTGAATATTAAAGCCTTTACCATCTGCTAATCGTTCACCAAATGCCATGACCACTACTGCGTTAGACTTGCTGGCCAGTTTACTGGCCAGCCCCATGGTATACGCCGGTTTGCCAAAAAAATCTGCCCATTCGCCTTCACCGCTGCGGGGGATCTGGTCTGGCAATATGCCTACCGCCTGCCCGGCTTTGAGCGCCTGCAATAGTTTCCTGACACCGCTGGCATTGGCTGGCGCCATCGTCACTTGGCCCTTTTGTCGTCCATTCACCACTAGGTTGCTCAGCGCTTGCATTTTTGGCGGACGGTACAACACCGTAATCGGGTGGTGTGCGCCATAGTAAATAGAGGTGATTTCAAAACAGCCCAGATGAGGCGTCAGGAAAATCAGGCCTTTGCCCTCCTGCTGTGCTTGCGTCACGGCCTCCCAGCCGTGCACCTCATGAATGAGCGGTAGCAGTTGTTCAGCGGGTTGCCCCCAGATGAAAAAAGTTTCCAGTAAGGCCTTGCCAGCTTCGATGCGGCTACGGTTCATTAATTGCTTGGCCTGGTCGTGATTTTCAGCCAGGCCGCTTTGCAGAATGTTAGCCAGCGCAATCCAGTTACTTTTGCCATCCAGCCAATATGACAACGTGCCTACGCCAGCCCCCAGTTTATGCACCCAGCGCAGGGGCAGGCAGGCAATGCATTTGCAAAAGTAAAACAGCATGAGTGATCAATCACAGGCAAAATTGAGGATGTGACTATCTTAACAAACTCTGGTGGGCAAGCTGCAACTGGCGGCCAAGTTTTTATGTGTTGCTATTGCGGCATGCATCAGGCGTGGTTTGCAGTAAAATAGGCCATCATTCTGAAATGACACTCTGCATGCCTGACCTGCAAACAAGCCCTTATCCTTTAACGACTGATATACCGCCTTCCGCATGCCCTATGGTCACTGAGGGTGCAGTTTTGCTGTCAGATGGCAGTGCCTTAACGCAATTGCAGGTACATCGCATGCTGCCGGGACGCCGTTGGGTATTCAGCGCGCAGTGGCAAGGCCAGCCGGTATTCGCCAAAGTTTTTACTGGCCCGCAGGCAGATAAATATGCCAAACGCGATGCGCAAGGAGCTTTGTGGCTGATGGAAGCTGCACTGCTGACACCTGCCTTGTTATGGCAGGGCCATGCGCAAAATGGGCCGGCTCAGGTGTTGATTTATGCCGCTATCCCCCAGGCGGAGAACGTGCACCAGGTCTATGCACACAGCGATGTTGGGCAAAGGTTGGCGCTGATTGAAAAAGTCGTTCGTGTACTGGCTCAGCAACATGCGGCAGGTTTGGTGCAGACTGATTTGCATCTGAAAAACTTTATGCTCGCCCATGACCAGGTATGGTCGATTGATGGTGATGGCATACGCAAGAAAACATTATCTGAACGCGCTGCTTATCAGCAGCTTGCTGCGTTGATCGGAAAACTTGCAGTGCTTGACCAGCAGGCATGGGCTGCGTCTTTGTTAAGTGCTTATCTGCAAGTGCGGTTATGGTCAGGCGCGATCAATGCCAAGCAGATATTGGACTGGGCCTCACGTGATAAAGCCAGGGCAGTACGCGAATATGTTGAACGCAAAATCTTCCGTAATTGTACAGATGTCGTGTGGCAGCAAAGCTCTGGATTTGTATTGGCGCGCAATGCGCATGTGGTTTTTCCCGATTTAACTCCTGACACACTGGAAGCGGCTATGCAAGCGGGGAGTGTGCTCAAAGATGGCAACACCAGCACCGTCGCAAGTGCGCGGCTGGGACAACAGGGCGTGGTCATCAAACGCTACAATATCAAACACCTGCTGCATGCCCTCAGCCGAAGCTGGCGCCCAAGCCGGGCGACGCATTCATGGTCCAACGCGCATCGTTTACAGTATTATGGTTTTTTAACGCCGCAACCGCTGGCCATGCTGGAAAAACGATTTTTCGGCATGCGTGGTGAAGCCTATTTTGTGTCTGCCATCAGCGCCTTGCCCGATGCACTCACCTTTTTTCAGACGGTTAAAAACGATCCCTTGCGAGCAGAAGCGCTCAGGCAATTGGCGCTCACTTGCTACCAGTTCTACCTGTTGCAAATCTCTCACGGTGACCTGAAAGCCAGTAATTTACAGGTGAGTCCGCAAGGTCAGATTATCGTGATGGACCTGGATAGCATGCAACAGCACCGTTGTGCCAGACGTGCTTTGCGTGCGCATGTGAAAGACATCCGCCGATTGCTGCAAAATTGGAAAGACGATACTTCGCTGTATAATGCGCTGTTGCAAAGTTTTCAGGCGGTGTACGCAGATCACACACCGTTAAAACTGGCAGGCATTTCTATTTAAATCTACTAAAGAGTCACTGAATGATTGTATTAGGGTTATCCGGCGCACTGGGGCACGATGCTTCTGCAGCTATTCTGGTCGATGGCAAAATCATTGCCGCCGCCGAAGAAGAGCGTTTTATACGCGATAAGCACGCCAAAAATCACTGGCCGTATGAAGCGGCTAAGTTCTGCTTGAAACAAGCGGGTATCACGCCTGAGCAAGTCGATATCGTGGCTTTTCCCTATGGTGAAATCTCCCTGGCTTCGCCTGCGCGCTGGCATTACGCCAAACGTTACTGGTATGCGCCAGACCGCGCACTGGATGCCATTTTTAATGGTAACCGTCGTTTCCGCCGCAATCGTGATAAATCCCTCAAACTGATGCAGGACTTAGGCTTGAGCAAGGCGAAATTCGTGCCGGTTGAGCACCATTTGGCACATGCTTCCAGTGCTTATCATCTGAGTGGCTTTAAAGAAAAAACCGCCATCGTCGGCATCGATGGCAAAGGCGAATACGCCACCACTTTCTTTGGCTATGGCGAAAACGGCAAGATTCACAAAATAAAGGAATTCTACGACCCGGATTCGCTAGGCGGTTTATATGGCGCGATTACCGAATACCTGGGCTTTGAAATGCTGGATGGCGAATTCAAGGTCATGGGCATGGCGCCTTATGGCGACGCCAAGAAATATGATTTAAGCCGTTTAGCCAAGTTTGAAAATGGCGAGCTGGTGATCAACACTGAATATGTCAACGTGGTAGGTTTGCGCCGTTATAAAGAAAACGGTAAAGGCTTTTACTTCACGCCGAAACTGATCGAATGGTTAGGGCCGAAACGCTCTGGCGATGAGATTGATGATCCCTATATCCACTACGCGGCGAGCGTACAGCAGTTGCTGGAAGACCTTGCGCTGCAGATGATTGAGTATTATCTGGGCGACATTATCCGCGAAACCGGCAAGATCGTGATGGCAGGCGGCGTAGCCCTGAATGTAAAACTGAACCAGCGCATCATCTCGTTGCCGCATGTGAAAGAGTTATTTGTGCAGCCGGCGGCCGGTGATAACGGCACTAGCTTGGGTGCTGCTACCTATGCTGCCCATCTGGCGGGTGAAACCATCCATAAAATGGAACATGCCTACCTGGGGCCTGCATTCAGCAATGAAGAATGTATTGCCGCCTGTGAAGCACATCCGGAAAAGCCCGTATTCACGCGCGTTGAAAATGGCCCGCAAAAAGCAGCCGAGTTACTGGCGGCTGGTAATCCGCTGGCTTGGTTCCAGGGGCGTATGGAGTTTGGCCCGCGTTCACTGGGTTGTCGCAGTATCCTAGGTGACCCGAGCTTTCCTGGCGTGGCTGATCGCATTAATGCGCAAATCAAATACCGCGAGCGCTGGCGGCCATTTTGCCCAAGCATGCTCGATCGCGTGGCAGAGGATATTCTGCAAACGAATCACCCGGCGCCTTATATGACCTTTACCTTTGATGTGAATCCCGCCTGGAAATCACGTGTTCCGGAAGTGGTGCATGAAGATGGTACCGCACGGGCGCAAGTAGTCACCAAGGCAACCAATCCGCGATACTATGCGCTGATAGAGCATCTGGAAACGCTGCGTGGCAATGGGGTGGTGTTGAACACCTCGTTAAACCGCCGTGGCGAACCTATGATTTGCAGCCCGACCGATGCATTGAATATGTTTTATGGCTGTGACTTAGAGTACCTGATGCTGGAAGATGTGCTGGTGACGAAAAGTTAAATCCATCCATCGCTTTTTCCGGTTTAAGTGTTTGGAATCATTCAAAAAAATAGAGGTTGACCCTTTTTTAGGTTTGACTGATTCCAGTAGTTTAGCGATAATCGGGAATAGAGTTCAGTTTGGACTCATATACAATAAGTCCCTAAACTGTGATTAAAGCAAGTCAAAGCAGTTCATCAGGATAGTTCAGGTAGTTAAAACACAGTTGAGCGATAGTCAATGAAACAATCTCACATTGAAGTAACAGAACGCATCATCGAGCGCAGTCGACCGACCCGCAAGGCGTATTTGCAGCGTATTGATGATTATCTGAACCGTGAAAAAGGTCCGGATCGTCTGGGCTGTGCCAACGTGGCGCACGCATTTGCGGCGATGCCACAGAACGACAAGTTCAAGATTTACGCTGAAAAACCCACCCATATCGGGATCGTGACGGCTTACAACGAAATGTTGTCCGCCCATCAGCCCTATGTGAACTATCCCGATATCATTCGTGATGAAGCCCGCAAACATGGCGCAACCGTGCAAGTTGCCGGTGGCGTGCCTGCGATGTGTGATGGTATCACCCAGGGTGAACCAGGCATGGAGCTGAGCTTGTTCAGCCGCGATACCATTGCCATGAGTACAGCCGTCGCTTTGTCTCACGATGTATTCGATGCGTCATTGCTGTTGGGCGTGTGTGACAAGATCGTACCAGGCCTGTTAATCGGTGCTTTGCATTTTGGACACTTACCTTGTGTATTCGTCCCCGCGGGACCGATGAGCACCGGTATCGATAACACGTCCAAATCCAAAGTGCGTGAGAAATATGCGCAGGGTCTGTGTGACCGTGACGAACTGTTGGCCAGTGAGTCTGCTGCATATCACGGCGCTGGCACCTGTACTTTCTACGGTACTGCAAACAGTAACCAAATGTTGCTGGAAGCCATGGGGCTGCATGTGCCTGGCGCTGCTTTTATTCATCCACATGATGGGATGCGTGAAGACTTTACCCGTGAAGCTGTGCGCATGGTGATACAGAACACGCAGAAAAACAAATTTGTGCCAATTGGTCGTCTGGTCGATGAGCACGTCATTGTGAACGCCATGGTGGCTTTGCTGGCCACCGGTGGTTCAACCAACCACCTGATTCACTGGGTAGCTGTGGCACGTGCTGCGGGTATCGTGATCGACTGGACCGATTTCCATTATTTGGCCAGGGCGACGCCATTACTGGCCAGCGTTTACCCGAACGGTAAGGCTGACGTCAATGAATTCCAGGAAGCCGGTGGTCCAGGTTTCGTGATCCGCGAGCTGATCGAAGGCGGTTACATGTACCCTGATGTCTACACCGTCAGTGGCGGTGGCATGCGCGATTACGGTAAAAAGCCTGAAAAAGAGGCAGACAAGCTGGTTTGGAAAGATTACCCGGCAGAAAGTGGCGATGAAACCATCGTGCGTACCGCGGCGCATCCATTCAATGAGTCCGGCGGCTTGCGCTTGCTGAAGGGTAACCTTGGCCGTAGTGTGATCAAGATTTCTGCCGTGCCTGAAGATAGACATATCATTGAAGCGCCAGCCATTGTGTTTGATGCGCAGGAAGAACTGCTAGCTGCCTTTGACCGTGGCGAGCTGGAAAAAGACTTTATTGCCGTGGTGCGCTTCCAGGGCCCTAAAGCCAATGGTATGCCAGAGTTACACAAACTAACGCCACCGTTGGCTGTGCTGCAAAACAAAGGTTTCCGCGTGGCGATTGTGACTGATGGCCGTATGAGTGGTGCTTCCGGAAAGATCCCGGCAGCGATTCACTTAAGCCCTGAAGCCAGTGCTGGCGGCCCGATTTCTAAAATCCGCAGCGGTGACATTATTCGTTTGAATGGTACGGTCGGCCAGTTGAATGTACTGGTTGATGAAGATACTTGGGCTGAACGTGAGGCTGAAGAGTTGAGCGATGCCAAACGCCACCATAACGCGCATGGTCTAGGCCGTGAGTTGTTTGGCGGGATGCGCAGGAATGTACTGTCTGCCGAAGAAGGCGCAATTACTTGGTTGTAATTAAAACTTCGTCGCAATACGTTGTTGCAGTCGCTTGCCGTACTATTCGTACTGTCTTCGCTCTGCGCCTAGTCTTGCTTAGAAGTTTTAATTACAGAGATATCAAAAGTTTATTTCTTTAGAATTCAACTATTAATTAGGTAAATATTCATCACATGAGCACATTAGATTTAGCGAACCATGGCCCGGTCATCCCGGTAATTGTTATCAATAAAGTGGAAGATGCAGTGCCTATGGCAGAAGCATTGCTGGCGGGTGGCGTGAAGGTACTGGAAGTGACTCTGCGTTCACCAGTTGCCTTGCAAGCCATGGAGCAAATTGCCAAACACGTGCCTGATGCGATCCTTGGTTCAGGCACTGTGCGTAACTTGAAAGATGCGCAAGCTTCTAAAGATGTCGGCTGCCAGTTTGCCGTGAGCCCTGGTTACACGACTGAGTTAGGCCAGTTTGCCCGTAAAATCGGCCTGCCTTTGTTGCCAGGCGTGTCTACCGGTTCTGAAATCATGATGGCGAACGCTGATGATTACTACTTCCTGAAGTTGTTCCCGGCTGTGGCTGTAGGTGGTATCAACCTGTTGAAAGGTTTTGCCGGCCCGTTTGCCGATGTGAAATTCTGCCCAACCGGTGGCGTGAGTGTTGAAAGTGCACCACAGTTCCTGGCATTGCCTAACGTCGTGGTGTGTGGCGGTACCTGGTTAACGCCAAATGACGCCGTTGAGCGTAAAGACTGGGCGCATATCACTAAGCTGGCAAAAGAAGCCTCAGCGATCGTTGCGGCCAAATAATCCAGACTGCGCAAGTGTCGTGTCATAATTAAGTTCGTCACAATTAAGGTAAATCAAATCCGCTATAATCAAGGCTTGTAGTCATACAGGCCTTTTTTATTGCCCTCCGCTTATGTCCAAGTCTCTGAATCTCGAAAAATATAAAACCATTGTGCTGGATTGCGATGGCGTCGTGCTGAATAGCAACCAAACCAAGGTGGATGCTTATTACAATACTTCCAAACGTACCGGCGGGACTGATGCGCAGGCACAGGCGTTTGTTGATTACCATATCAAGTTGGGCAGCATTCCGCGCAATGATAAAATCCGTTATTACATCAGCGACATCCTGAAACAGCCTTTCAGCGAAACATTTTTTCAAACACTGATGGATACATTCACTGAAATCCTGGATGAAACGCTGATGCAATGCGAGGTTGCACCAGAGCTGGAGCATTTAAAAGAAAAAACCGCGCATGCCAAATGGATGCTGATGTCTGGCGGCGACCAGGCAGAGTTACGCAAGATTTTCCCACGCCGAGGGCTGGATCACCTGTTTGAACTGGGGATTTACGGCGGACCAACCAAAAAGAATGAACATCTGGCAAAGATGATTGCAGATGACACGATACAGTTCCCTGCATTGTTTATCGGCGACAGCCGCTTTGACCACCAGGCCTCTACCGGCGCTGGCCTGGACTTTGTGTTTGTCTCCGACTGGACAGATATGCCGGATTGGCAAAGCTACTGCAAACAACACCAGGTGACAGTGAGCCATCATCTGGAATTACAGCCTTACACAGACTTTTAAGTAGCGCGCTTGCGCCTTTTGAGTGAACAATGACACTAACTTATAATGCCGGTCATGACGACAGATAACAAACAAGTCACCATTCTGGTGCCTAACTATAAAACGCCGGAAATCACCAAGATCTGCATGCGCTTGCTGCGTCAATACACTGATTTCAGCCAGGTGGAAGTCATTGCGATCGATAACAACTCCCAAGATGCGTCGCTGGAGTATTTGCGTTCTTTACCCTGGGTGACCTTGATTGAGCGCCAGCCTGCACCTGACGATACGGTGCCGCTATCGCACTCGCGCGCGCTCGATCTGGCGTTAGCCAAAGTCACCACACCTTATGTGCTGTCTATTCATACTGATACTTTTGTGAAGCGTGCGGATTGGTTGCAGATGTTATTGCAGCCCTTCAAGGATGATCCCAAGCTGGCCGGTGTTGGCTCATGGAAGCTGGAATCCAAAACCACCTTGCAGCGCTGGGGCATCCGCTTCGAGCAATCCTGGAAAAAGGCGTTGCACCAATGGTTTGGTTATCGCGGCTATAACCCTAACCGGCTGGATGAGAGCAAATATTATTTACGCAGCCACTGCGCCATGTACCGTACGGATATCATCCGTGCATTGAACACCTGTTTTTCGGATGAGAATAAAACTGCCGGTATGGTCATGCACCAGAAAATGGTCGCCGCGGGTTATGAGATGCGCTTTCTGGACTCTGTGCAATTGGGTCAGTATGTAGACCATCTCAACCATGCCACGCTGATATTCAACCCGCAACTGGGCACTAGCGAAAAAAACATGCGTGAAGGCGCGAAACGCATCAATGCCAAATTGCGTGGCATAGACGGTGAAGCCATTCTTGCAGACAGCCGCCTGGATCGGTAAAAAAACATCATGACGAATCGTCTGCTCAGCCTGGCTTATTATTTGCCGCAATTCCACGAGATCGAAGAAAACAATCGCTGGTGGGGGGCAGGCTTTACCGAGTGGCAGCAGCTCAATACGGCAAAAACGTATTTTGACTGGCAGCAGATTCATAAGCCAGACACACCTTTTGGTGATTACAACCTATTGAATCCAGCCGTATTTGAGTGGCAGCAATCAGTGGCCCAGGCGCATGGTATTGATGGTTTCCTGGTATTTGATTACTGGTTTGGCCAGGGTAAAAAGTTACTCGAAAAGCCCATGCAACTGGTGCTGGATCAGCAGCTGGATTTCAAATATGCCTTCTGCTGGGCTAACCACACCTGGTATAACAAACGCGAAAATATCACGCTGCAGTTACAGCAATATCTGGGTGCTGAAGATTACACCGCTTACTTTGAGCAGTTGTTGCCGCATTTTCAGTCCGGCAATTACATCAAGGTAGATGGCAAACCGGTATTTTCAATTTTCAGCCCCAGGGATATTCCAGATCTTGAGGTGTTCATAGAGACTTTTAACCAATGTGCGTTGCAATATGGCTTCGCTGGCATTTACTGGCTGGCAGATAATACCGAGCCGCATCAGCCGTGGAAGAAATATTTTGATGGCTATAATAAGTCCGGCAGTATTTTTAAGTGGCGCAAACGGGATAACTGGTGGTCTTATATCCGTGAAAAACTGGCCAGGACCTTCCACTTCAAGCAACTGGGGCCATTTGTCTATCGCTATCAAGGGCTGGTGATAGATAACGATCCGTTATCTGAAGACCCGCACCAGATCCCTATCGTATTCACCGGTTGGGATACCACCCCGCGACATCTCAGGCGCGGTACCATTTTGAGCGGGTTTGACCCGCAATCTTTTGCCTTGCATCTGCAAAAGATTTATCTGCAATTGAGTCAGCGCCAGCAGCATTTACCAACCCAGGTGATTGTGATCAAATCATGGAACGAGTGGGCAGAAGGAAATGTGATAGAACCTGACCATGTGTGGCATGATGCTTTATTGAATCAATTTTTGCTATTTACCCAAAAGATTAAAAAATGATGCGCTTCTCTCTGCCGAAGATAGTCAATAATTTGATCTTCAAATTACGAAAATTCAGGTATCAGACCAGGGATGAACGGTCTGAGCATACATTGACCCTGACTTATCTATGCCCAAATGCAGAAAAAGCGTCGGGCGGCGTCAAGGTGATTTACCGGCATGTTTCGCTGATCAACAATATGCAGATGGCTGCAGTGAAAGCGCAGGTATTTCATCCAAAGGATGTGAATTTTCGCTGCGATGCGCCCTTTGCCAACCTGGATTTCAAGAAAAACTTTATCTTTAATAAAAAGCATGAAGTGTTTGTGATCCATGAGATGTGGGCCGCGCGCGAGGCGAAGATCTCCCGTGATAAAGGCATCAGGTACATCATACAAGTACAGGGCGGCTATGATATTTTTCGTAAAGCAGATATTGCTTCTGTCTACACGACCTACCAGCATGCAGAGCTGATTACCTGCGTCTCAGATGATATTTACGCATGCCTGGTATTTCTTTTCCCGGAGTTTGAGCAGAAAATTTACCGGCTGCATCTGTCTGTTGAAGAAAACCTGTTCAAGCCGGCGCTGCAAAAAGAGAACATCATCACTTATATGCCACGCAAGCTTGAGAAACATTCAACGCTGGTGCTGAATTATATCGCCAGAAAGCTGCCTGCCTCGTGGACGATTTTCCCCATCCAGAACATGAATCAGCAAGCAGTGGCTGAAACCTTATCCAGATCTAAAATATTCTTATCTTTTAGCGAGCTTGAAGGCCTGGGCCTGCCACCGATAGAAGCGGCATTGGCTGGCAATCTGGTGATTGGCTATACTGGTGAAGCGGGTAAGGAGTACTGGTTAGACGGGCAGTTTCATGAGGTGAAGTGTGGCGATATCCGCAGCTTTTCGGAAGTGATACTGAATAAAATCAAAGAAATCGATAGCGGGCATTTTGATTTTAATAAGATAAAAGAGAACATCACCACCCTGCAAGACAAATACTCCCCCATCAAGGAGCTGGCTGGTTTGCGCGGATTGGTCAATCAACTCACCAAGGGGTAGTAAAGTGCATACAGCCAGACATCACCTCGACTTAGGCTGTGGCGCTAAGCCCAGGAATCCTTTTTCGTATGAGGTGGTGTGTGGGATCGATCTGGTAGCGCATCCTATCGTAGCGCCAGATGTGGAAATTAAAACAGCCAACCTGTCTGTTGATCCCATCCCTTATCCGGATAACAGCTTTGATGCTGTTTCCGCATTTGATTTTATTGAGCATATTCCACGCATACTCAATGGTGGCGAGTACGGCACCCGTTTCCCCTTTATTGAATTAATGAACGAGATATGGCGCGTGTTAAAGCACGATGGTGTGTTTTATGCCCTGACGCCTGCTTATCCGAGCAAAGAAGCGTTTATCGACCCCACGCATGTAAACTTTATCACTGATGCAACGCATACCTATTTTTGTGAAGGGCGTTGCTATGGCAAAAACTATGGTTTTACCGGCCTGTTTAAAGCCAAACGCGTGGCGTGGGTCTATCCAAGGCTGCATTATCGTGCCAACGATGATTTTTCCACCAAGCTTAAAACTGTCTTCAGAAAACTAAAACTAAAACCGCAGACCCATGTGTTATGGGAGCTGCAAGCGATTAAACATGATTAACCACCGCAAACATTTACCGCTATACCTGGCGCTCGCGCTCGCTTTTATCACCTGTTGCCGCATTATCGGCATCCAGCATGGCTGGATCACCAATGACTCCATTCTTTACTTTGGAATGGCACACCATTTTGCCCTGGGTGATCCGCATCCGTTTGAAGGCTATAGCTGGGGCTTCTATCCTGCCCTGATTGCAGGCCTACATACAGTCAGCGGCCTGGACTTACAAACCTGTGCAAACTTACTGATTGTGGTCTTCTTCATGCTGCTGGTATGGGGGCTGATGCGCATGGTCAGCATTGCCGGGGGAAATGACTGGACGCAGTTTTATGCCGTGGCTTTGTTGCTGGGCTCTGGTTATATCGTGGGAAATATTTTACCGATGGCCAGCCGTGACCTTGGCTATTGGGCCATGATGATACATGCCGTTAATCAGCTGATTCTGTTCTACCAGCACGGGCGCTGGAAACAGGCCATTTACTGGCAGATATTTGTACTGCTGGCGACACTGTTCAGGATAGAGGGCGCGGTGCAGTGGCTGGTGCTACCGCTGGCCGGATTCATGATTTCACCGCCTGTGTCAGGGCGGTGGAAAAGAATCGCAGCGCCGTATTCCCTGTTAATGGTTGGTGGCCTGATTGCCCCATTTGTTTTACTGGCCATGCATATGAGTCTGGAAGACCTGGGCCGCGTCAAAGAACTTTTTACCGGGTTTAAAGATATCGAGATGAATGTCACCCAGGATATCGTGCATCGTGTCGGCATCATGCGCGACGCAGTGATTGGTGAACCATTCCAGGAGTACGCCTGGTTTACCTTCCTGCTGGCCTACTTTTCAATCGCCACGCTAAAGTGCCTGGGCGTGGCTGGCTGGGCGCCACCATTGCTGGTGCTGGCTGAAAAACATAGCATCAAGAAAAGCATGCAGCCGGTGGCATACCAGGTGCTGCTGTTTTTGTTGTTCGTCTCGTGGGTGATAGGCTGTTTAATTACCTTCAAGGTCAACCTGCTATCTGCGCGGTATGTGGCATTGTTCGGCTTCGTGCTGATTGTGTTTTCAAGTTTTGCAATACACAAACTATTGCATTACCCAAAAAACAAAATGGTGTATGCCAAAAAATTATTGTTGCTGCTGGTTGCCCTGATCGTACTTGCGGGGTATATCAACAACATCAAACCCAAAGGTGCCGATTTTTATTATGAAATTGATGCCGTTGCCTATGTTAAATCCAGGTTGCCAGCAGGCCAGCAGGCTTTTTACAGCTCGGCCAAGCAGCGCTTCTATGCCGATGCACCTTATGATGGCAGATTCGATCATGAGTGGGATTACCTGGCACAGCTAGTCACAGATGGACGCATCAGGCAATACAGTTATCTGGTGATTAAATTTGATGACACAGCAGAAGAACAAGCCAAGTTAAAAGTGTTTCAGCAGCAACTAACGGATTTTCAGCTGGATAAAACCTTCTATGGGCACAAGCATAAAAAACAGCTACTTGTGTTTAAACGTATTCACTAGTGTGGCGGATGCAGCAAGAAATGCTGCATTTTCTTTCTAAGGGTATCGGCTTTGGATGGACCAAGTGCTGCATGCTCAATGTAACTATCCACTAGCATGTCCCAGTTCGACGCGCCAAACGGTACATTCATCCTCGCATAGCGTGTCAAATGCCTGAAGCTGCGCAGACGTGTGCCGAACCAGAGTGCCCAAGGGTAAATCTTCATATCGGCAATATCAATCAATCCCATTTCGCCTTCCGGTGTCAGCACGATATTGCCCAGATGTAGTGAGCGGAAGTGAATGCCTTTGGCATGCAACTCAGCAATAAAGGTACCCAGTTGCTTGATATGTGCCGTTTGCAATTGCTGTCGATCAAGCAGGTCTTTCAGGGTATTGCCTGGCAAGGGCGCGTAATGCACGACAAAGGTATGGCTTAACGGCGCTGATGCGGTTTCAGAGTCGTTCATCGCCAGCGTATCATCCAGCAGCCGCGCATCTTTTACTTGATAGCAATTGATCACTTTAAGGGTGGGGATCCCTAATGCAGCGAGTGTACTGGCGTGCTTAGCGAATCGTTGCGCGTAACCCTGGAAACGTGCCCAGCTGAAGCGATGGCGCAGGCGGAACACTTTCAGGTAGTCGCCATTTGGCAATTGTAATACTTTGATGCCACGCGGGTCACGTTCAACGATACGTGCACCAGCCAGGTGTTGAGCTGTCAGCAGCGGATAAGTCATGCCTGTGGTGCTTGCGTGCTTAAAGCAAGATGCTGTATCACGCGCTCTGGCGGAATATGTTTTAAACAGTTGAGGTGGCCAAGCGGGCACACGCGCTCAAAACACGGGCTGCAGGATAATCCCAGATACTCAACCACTGCCTGTGGATGCATAGGCGGCGTGTGGCTGGGGTCAGAGGAGCCATAGATCGCAATCAGCTGCTTATCCAGCGCTGCTGCCACGTGCATCAGGCCAGAATCATTGCTGATCATGGTGTGGCAGGCAGACATTAGATCGATCGCTTCACCCAGCTTGGTCTTTCCGGCCAGGTCTACGCAACGCTGCTGTGTGTGTTGCTGGATCTGTGCGGTGACTGGCCGGTCTTTGTCTGAACCGAACAGCCATACCTGCCAGCCTTTGCTTAACGCAGCGTTGGCCACCTCGGCATAGTATTCCACCGGCCAGCGTTTAGCCTCGCCATATTCTGCGCCTGGACACAAGCCAAGCACACGGCCGGCTGAGGGCGCAATGCCATGTTGTTGCATCAATGCAGTGATCTTGGTGCGGTCAGCGGCCAATACTGGCAGTGGGAGCGAATGTGGGAGAACCGCATTCTTGGCGCGGCCGAGTGCTACAAAACGTTCCACGGTTTTTTTTAGGATGGACTTATCCAGCGGCCGCATGTCGTTGACCAGGCCATAACGCATTTCACCTTTAAAGCCTGTGCGGACAGGGATATTGGCTGCCCAGGGCAGGATGGCGGATTTCAGGCTGTTGGTCAGCAAAATGGCCTGTGTGTAGCCATGCTTTGCCAGTTGCTTGCCAAACCGGTAGCGCTCGCCTATGGCTAAATTCCCATGTTTGAAGGGCAGGGCAATCGCCTGCGTGACTTCCGGCATTCTTTCCAGCAGCGGCAGGGTCCAGGCCGGTGCTGCAACGTCAATCTGGCAATCCGGCTGGTCGATCTTGAGTTGTTTGAACAGGCTTTGTGCCAGCACCATGTCACCCACCCATGATGGGCCCATCACCAGGATCTTGTTCATACGTGCATTTTTTTAATCAGGTTAGTCGTACTGCGGCCTTCGACCAGGTCAATCAGCGCAATCTCACCGCCCCAGGCTAATACTTCCTGGCCGCCGACCACCTGGTCGGCGGTGTAGTCACTGCCTTTGGCGATCACATCTGGCCGAATGGCGTTGATCAAATTCAGCGGTGTATCTTCGTCAAATAAAATCACGGCATCCACAGATTCCAGCGCCGCCAATACACGTGCGCGGTCATTTTCATTGACCACGGGACGGGTAGGGCCCTTGAGGGCAGACACGGAACGATCGGTATTCAGGCCCAGCACTAATTTATCGCCACGTTTTTTAGCACCTTCGAGATAGGTGACATGACCTGCATGCAGCAAATCAAAGCAGCCATTGGTAAACACGATTTTTTGCCCTTGCTGCTTCCAGGCGGATACTTTTTGCAGCAAGTCCGGCAATTCGCTGACTTTGTGTGCCTGGGCGCTGCCTTGTGCACTTGCAAGTGCATAGACCAGGTCGGCTTTGGTAATCGGTACGGTGCCGACTTTGCCAACCACCACACCTGCGGCAATGTTGGCCAGGGATAAGCTTTCCAGGGGCGACAGGCCATGGATCAGGCCAGCCGCCAGTGTGGCGATCACGGTATCTCCGGCACCTGAAACATCAAAGACCTGTTTGGCGGTCGCGCCCAGGTGTTCGGTGTGGTCGGTGATCAGGCTAATGCCTTCTTCACCGCGTGTCACAGCCAGGAAATCCAGCGCTATACTGGCTTTCAATGCGCTGGCCTTTTCAATCAGCGCAGCATCGTTGACCTGGGTATCACAGGCTTCAGCGGTTTCTTTCTTGTTCGGTGTCAGCGCCGTCGCACCACGGTATTTGTGGTAATTACGGCCTTTAGGGTCAACCAGGACAGGGATTGTTTTAGCGCGGCAATCATGAATCACATGCTGGCAAATCTGCTCTGTGAGCAGGCCCTTTGCATAGTCTGACAGAATCACCAAGGCAGGTTGTTGCTCAAGCGCTGCCTGGATGGCCTGGATGGCCTGGCTTGCTTCGCTGGCTGTCAGCTCACTGGTGATTTCCTGATCCAGCCGCATCATCTGCTGATGCCCACCCAGAATACGGGTTTTGGCGATGGTCGGGCGCGTTGCCGTTTTGATCATGGCTTGCGTATCAATGCCATGGCTGTGCATGGCGTTTAATAATAATGATGCTTCATTGTCTTCGCCTATCAGCCCTATCATGCGCGTGTCTATGCCTAGCAAGGCGAGGTTGGCAGCCACATTGGCAGCACCACCGGCGCAATGCTGTTCGGATTTGATCAGTAGCACCGGCACCGGCGCTTCAGGCGAGATGCGGTTCACTTCGCCTATAAGATAGCGATCCAGCATCACATCGCCAATGACCAGCACATGCTGGTGCTTATCACCGAAATGTTGCACTAATGCTGCCAGGCTGGTATTCGTTTGCGTGCCAGTCATCAGGATTCCAGAATTTCACACAGGCTGTGGCCAATGAAAATGTGGGCTTCCTGGATACGGGCAGTCACATTCGAGGGCACGACGATATTGTATTTGCACAGATCATTTAACTTACCGCCACTACCACCGGTCAGACCTATGGTCGTCGCGCCAATCTCGTTCGCAGCCTCTATCGCCCTGACCACATTGGCGCTGTTGCCGCTGGTGGTGAGGCCGATCAGGATATCTTCCGGGCGGCATAAGGCTTCTACCTGCCGCGCAAAAATATAATCGTAGCCATAATCGTTGCCGACAGAAGTGAGTATGGAAGTGTCGGTGGTGAGTGCGATCGATGGCAGGCCTTTGCGCTCTTTCTTGAAGCGGCCAACGATTTCAGCCGCAATGTGCTGGCTATCTGCCGCACTGCCGCCATTGCCGCACAACAAAATTTTGCCACCTTGCTGGATACAGTTGCGGATGACAATGCCGACTTCACTGATGAGCGGGAATGTGGTTTTCAAGGCCTCAAACATGGCCATATGCGCCGCATGCTCGCCTTCCAGGTATTCAACATAGCTCATGATGTCGCCTTTAAATCAGTGGTTGTGTACGCATCAAATGCGGGCAATGGAATGAAATTGCAAGTGGAGGATAACAGGCGCATGGTTAGCAATAAGCATCTTCTTGCATTAAATACTGTTGCACATAATCTTTCACGCCTTCTTCCAGGCTGGTGAAAGGTTTTTTGTAGCCGGCATTGCGCAGCTTTTGCATTTCGGCCTGGGTGAAATACTGGTATTTCCCTTGCAGGTCCTGCGGCATATCAATGTAGGTAATATCCGGTTCGCGGGCCATACTGGTCATGACGTTGGTTGCCAGGTCTTTAAAGCTGCGTGCCTGGCCGGTGCCTATATTATAAATGGCACTGGTCGCCGGTTTTTGCTTGAGGGCCGCTTCCAGGAAAAAACCCATCACATCGGCGACGTCTTTCACATAGACAAAGTCACGCAACTGCATGCCATCTTCAACGTCTGCTTTCGTGCCTTTGAACAAGCGCATGGTACCGGTTTCACTGAACTGGTTAAAGGTGTGGAAAGCCACGCTGGCCATGCGTTCTTTGTGGTATTCGTTAGGGCCATACACATTAAAGAATTTAAATCCGGCCCAGGCAGGTGGTGCAGGCTGTTTCTGTTTCACCTGTTCAAGCACCCATTGGTCAAAGAAATGCTTGGAATAACCATAACCATTCAGCGGGCGTAAGCCTTCTATGCTGGCATCATCATAACCGTGCTCACCTGCGCCATAAGTGGCAGCAGAGCTGGCGTAAAAGAAAGGCACTTCATATTCGGCACACCAGGACCATAAGTCCTGCGAGTAGTGCATATTATCTGCAACCAGCTTGTTGAAGTCGCGTTCAGTGGTGGCGCTGATGGCGCCCATATGAATCACCGCTGTGACATCGTCATTGTCTTCCAGGAAATCGAACAGCTGGTCTTTGTCCAGGTATTCGGCATAATGCCTATGCACCAGGTTCTGCCACTGGTTCTCATGGGTGATGCGGTCAACAATGATCAGGTCTTGTCTGCCGAGCTTGGTATTCAAGTGCCAGGCCATGATAGAACCTATCATGCCTGCGCCACCGGTAATGACTATCATAAATGCATGTCAGACGCTGTAGTTCGCATCATGAAGTTGCGAGTACACACGTACGCCTAGTTGAGTTTGTGGTTGAGATAGCGGGCATTATAAACCCTTATTGCAAGGCTCCCAATGCCTATACTCGCTAGCGAGTAGCTGGTGCTGGTGTCGCCGCATCTGTGTCTGCTATCCATCCTTGCAAATGTTCCAGCGTGATGACGCGCATGGCATCTATCCAAGCAGATTCGGCATTTAATGCAGGGATATAGTGATAGTCTCCGCCGCCAACAGACTGGAATAAATGTTTACCTTCCATGGCGATTTCTTCCAGTGTTTCCAGGCAGTCACTGCTAAAACCGGGGCATACGACGTCTATGCGATTCAGTTTTTGCTTGCCTAGCGCATCCAGCGTCGTTGCCAGGTAAGGCTGTAGCCATTCCTGGCGACCAAAGCGAGATTGGAATGCAATCTCGTACTGGTCTTTTGCCAGATTCAATGCTGCTGCCAGCAAACGCCCTGTCTCCATGCATTGGTAATAATAGGGGTCGCCTTTCTCCAGGTGGAACTTGGGCACACCGTGGAAACTCATCACCAGTTTTTCTGGTTGCCCGTGTTGTTGCCAATAGTCTTTGACCTTGGTCGCCAGCGCCTGGATATATTGAGGATGGTCGTGATAATCCTTAATAGTGCGGATCGCCGGCACGTTGCGTGTTTTCAGAAGCACACGCCAGATGGCATCCAGAGCGGCAGCCGTGCTGCTGGCGGCATATTGCGGATACAAGGGAAACACTAGAATGCGGTCACATTGTTGTGCTTTCAGCGAATCAAGCGCGCGTTTGATGCTTGGTTTACCATAGGTCATGCCCAGTTCGACGGCGCATTGCGCGGGCAAAGCATCCGCCAGTTGTGCCTCTAATAGTGTTTTTTG
The DNA here is from genome assembly GCF_058744375.1 of Methylophilus sp. E2MeOHC9. Classification (NCBI taxonomy): domain Bacteria; kingdom Pseudomonadati; phylum Pseudomonadota; class Betaproteobacteria; order Nitrosomonadales; family Methylophilaceae; genus Methylophilus; species Methylophilus sp. E2MeOHC9. The sequence goes on along the minus strand of NZ_CP196024.1, from coordinate 2,919,264 downwards.
TTGCTGGGCGTACACCATTAGCGGAGAACCATCCTTGGTCCAGATGCTGGCGTATTTCTCAGCGGATTTTCTGGGGCGGATAACCAGGATAATGAAATGCAGGATCCAGCACCAGATAAACCGTGGAATCTCTACCACGCGTCTATCCATCAGGAATTGTTGCAGGTAGGGGCGTAAGGCGCTGGCAGTGGGCGCCTCAGGTGTGCCAAGATTGGCCAGTAAAATACCCACTTTGGCGGGGCTGTCAGGGGTCTGCTTGGGTTCTGAGTTGTAGTAAGGCATGCCGTTATTTTAAGCGATTCGGGCCTGGATAGCTAAGAGAGTTGCATTCCTTTATGGCATTTAGCACACAGCTATCTATAAAAACAAAAAATCCCCGCCTGAGCGGGGATTCATGGTCACATTAAAATAATGTTTTTAAGCGTTCTCACGCATCTTTTTACGTGCAATCACACCCACTAAACCTAGGCCAGCAAGCATTAAGGCATAGTTTCCAGGCTCAGGAACAGCCGTAGTGGTAATGGTGCCATTGTAACCAGTGGTAGCACCTACACTGTTACCGACAACGTGTAGGTAATAAGTGCCAGATTGCGCACTTTCAAGAAAGCCGAATGACACCTGTGGAATGCCGTTTAACACAGAGCCGGTGGCAACCAGGTTCTTGTCTGAATCGACAAGATTGAATGTATCAAACTCGAAAGTAGTGATAGATGTTCCAGAGATGCTGGCTACGATATTTTGAAAACCTACAGTACTGAAACTGATGTAGTCATTAAAGCTGGTATCACCGGAAAATGAACTACTGAACTGGTAGCCATCCCCGGAAGGTGTAGCGGCATAGGTGGCAGCGTAAGCACTATTGAAGACGAAGGCAGTGCTCAGGCCGAGTGCCAGCATTAATAAAGGTTTTTTCATACTAAACTCCTAAAGCAACGGTTAAAAAATCGAGTTAAGGCTTACATTTTTCGGACGTATCCAGGCAAAGCTGTGCATAACAGGCACAGTAGACGCACCGGATTAAGCGAGAAAATGAAGCTAAATGTCAGGCTGTAGCTCAGCCGGAGGGCTGGGCTACACGGGATATATGAGGGCTACTTCTTATTGATCTGATTGCCGACCACTCCGCCAACGGCTGCACCACCAACAGTGCCTAATGCACTGCCACCAGTGAGCACTGCACCACCCACCGCGCCTATACCTGCACCTAATGCAGTACTTTTACCGCGCGAGCTCATAGAACCACAGCCGGAAGTGCTCAGTGCAGTCACTAGTAAAATGGACCATATCAATGGTTTATGATTTTTCATTTCACCACCTCTATTCCTATTGAATTGAACGTAGTGTGATTATGAGAAGTTAGTCAGCAGAGGCGAAGAGGGGGGAGGCTGATTGTCCTGTCGGACAATTCATACATTTTAGAAAAAAATGTAAAGATAAAGAAATTATTGATTAGAAAGGGCGTTCGACAAGAGTTTTGCCGTGATGTCGACGATAGGGATAATACGTTCGTAAGCCATGCGGGTAGGGCCTATGACTCCTAATGTACCCACTACCTGCCCATCGGCTTCGTAGGGGGCGGTAATCAGGCTGCATTCATCGAGTGGTAAATATCCGCTTTCGCCACCAATAAAAATTTGAATGCCATCTGCGCGCTGGCTGTGGTCAAGTAACTGCATCAGTGCCGTGCGGCGCTCAAAAATCTCGAACAGTTTGCGCAGGCTGGTGACATTGGTAGAAAGCTCGTCGACTTGCAACAGGTTGCGCTCACCGGAGATCACCACAGTTTCCTTGGCGGATGGTTCGGGTTGGCCGGCAGCATCCAGTGCGGCTGACATGAGCCGGTTGATATCCGCCTGCACCTGCTGTAACTCCTGCTTTAATTTATGCTGCAGTTCATCCAGCGTTAATCCCTGGCAATGGCTGTTGACATAATTGCTGGCGGCGATCAGCTCGCTGCTGCTGAATGTTTTCTCTGCTATCAGGATACGGTTTTGCACCTGGCCGTCTTCTGTCACCAGGATGACCAGGATTTTCTTTTCACTCAGATGCAGGAATTCCATATGCTTGAGTACATTGCGTGTGCGCTTGGGCGTCATCACCAGCCCGGCAAATTGCGTCAGTTGCGACAGCATATCTGCGGCACTGCTGATCAGTTCCTGCTGGTTAGGCGAAGAAAAGCCGGTTTTGAGCTGCGCCACAGCCCTATGATCCAAAGGCTGCACTGTCATCAATGAATCGACAAACAGGCGGTAGCCTTTTTTGGTGGGGATGCGTCCAGAGGAAGTATGCGGGCTGGCTATAAACCCCAATTGCTCCAGGTCGCTCATCACATTGCGTATGGTCGCCGGGCTCACATCGAGGCCGGAATGTTGCAGCAATGTGCGTGAGCCTATCGGTTGACCGCCACTGATGTAATGTTCAACCAGGGTTTTTAGTAAAATTTGCGCGCGTTTATCCACTTTTTACAGCCTTGTTAACGTAGGGGGATTTTGCCCGATTTATGCTCAGGATAACAGCCCCCTGTGCTTTTCAGTTCAGGGCTTCTGTGCTTTAATGCGCGCATGCTTCCTTACTTTCGCTCGGTTGCCATCGTCGGCAAATACATGGATGAGTCAGCGCTGGAAAACATGCGTGATGACTTGACGCGGTTGGTGCAGTATCTCATGTCACAAGACCTGCATGTATGCGTAGAAGAGCAGACCGCCCGTTTTGTCAGGCATGAAGGTTTTCAACTGGCCAGCCTGGAAAATATCGGCCATAAAGCAGATTTGGTAGTGGTCATGGGCGGTGATGGTACCATGCTTAGCGTGGCCCGCGCCCTGCGTGACACCAATGTGCCGCTGATAGGGATTAATCGTGGCCGCCTGGGTTTCCTGACCGATCTGCAAACCGACAATATGCTGGGTGAAATTGAAAAGATTTTGCAGGGCGAGTACCAGCTCGAATCACGCATGTTGCTGCAATCTGAAGTCTCACGCGCGCAGTCGTCACAATGGCAGTCAGTTGCGTTGAACGATGTCGTGATTAAAAGCGCGTTCCGCCTGATAGAGCTGGAAGTGCATGTGGATGGTAAATTCGTTTCGCGCCAGCGCGCGGATGGCCTGATACTGGCGACGCCTACAGGCACCACTGCTTATGGTTTGTCAGCCGGTGGGCCTATCATGCATCCTGATCTGCACGCCATTTCCATTGTGCCTATAAGCCCGCATACTTTGAGTTACCGGCCGATCACCGTCCCGGCAGAGAGTGTGATTGAAGTCATCATCGTGAACGCAGCCGATGCACAAATCAGTTTCGATGGTCAGGGCCAGCATGCACTGATTGAAGGCGACCATATCCGGATCGCGCGTGGCGAACAGGAAATCCAACTGGTACACCCTAAAACTTACTGTTATTTCGATATGTTGCGTAACAAACTAAACTGGGGTTAAAGCCAGGCTTTATAATAAAAATTATGTTACAAGCCCTTTCTATTCGTGATTTTGTGATTGTTGAGTCGCTCGAACTCGAGTTCTCGGCAGGCTATACCGCCCTCACCGGTGAGACCGGTGCCGGTAAATCCATCCTGATTGATGCACTTTCGCTGAGTTTGGGTGCGCGCAATGAAGGCGATGTGACGCGTAAAGGCCATGAAAAAGCCGAAATATCCACCACTTTTGATATCAGCGGTAATCAGGCAGCGCGCGACTGGTTGCAAGCCCAGGAAATAGATGTTGAAGACACACTGATATTGCGCCGGCTCATCTATGCCGATGGCCGCAGCCGCGCTTTTATCAACGGCACCTCCGCCACCGTAGGGCAATTGCGTGACATAGGCGAAACCCTGATTGATATCTACAGCCAGAACGCGCATCACTCTTTGTTAAAACTCGCTACCCAGCGTGAGATCTTGGATGCCTATGCGCAGGCCACGCCGTTGGCAAAACAGGTCAGTGTCTTATATAAAGACTGGTTGCAACTGCATCAACAACAATCAGCTTATGAAAAAAATGCCAGCCAGTTTGCCGACGAACTGGCGGAGCTGCGCGACAGTACCCGTGAATTGAAACAATTGATGTTTTCTGTAGAAGAGTGGCAAACCTTGCAGCAGGAGCATGTGCGCCTCAGCAACGGTGCCAGCTTGCTTAGCGGCATGGAAACCTGTTTGCAGTGGATGAGTGAAGATGGCGAAGTGAATGCGCTAGCGTTACTTTCGCAAGTGCAGGTCAAATTAAGTGAACTGCAAGCCATAGATGCTGGTTTGCAACCGATAGCAGAAATCCTGGATTCTTCGGTGATTCAGTTGGAGGAGGCCAGTCGCGCGCTGAACCGCCATTTGCAGAAAAGTGAACTCGATCCCGAGCGATTGGCAGAGGTTGAAGCGCGCATACAAGCCATTCACGGCGCGGCGCGTAGATATCGTGCCAAGCCGGAAGAGTTGCCGGATCTGTTGGCGCAACAATCGGCACGCATGCAGGTGTTGGAAGGTTTTGCAGATGATGGCGAGTTAGCCAGGCAGGTAGCCGCGGCATGGCAAGCCTACCAGCAAGCAGCGACACAGCTTTCTGCGCAACGGCAGCAGGCCGCCAAAAAACTGGCGCTAACCATTTCTGAAGAAATGCAAACGCTGTCGCTCAAAGGCGGGCAGTTTGCAGTCGCGCTGACACCAGGCGAGGCAGCCGCCCATGGCCTGGAGCAGGTGGAGTTTTTGGTGGCCGGGCACGCAGGTGTAGAGCCGCGGCCATTAAATAAAGTGGCTTCCGGTGGTGAATTGTCACGCATCAGCCTGGCCCTGCAAGTGACGACTGCCTCATTGGGCAGTGTGCCATGCATGATTTTTGACGAAGTAGATGTCGGTATCGGTGGCGGTGTGGCAGAAGTCGTTGGCCGCTTGCTTAACCAATTGGGCCAGCAACGCCAGGTGCTGGTGATCACACATCTGGCCCAAGTGGCTGCACAGGCCCAGCAGCATTTGCAGGTGAGCAAATCCGAGTTGAACGGTGCAACGTTAAGCCGTATCCGAGGCTTGAGTGTGGATGAGCGGATCGAAGAGATCTCGCGCATGATCGGTGGTCTGCAGATCACCGAAGCCACACGTAATCACGCGCGGGAAATGCTCAAGCTGGCGACACATTAATGCACTGGCCTTTAAAAACATTCGATTCCGCAAATAAGGTCTCAATGTGCAGGCAGTACTAGGCACTATTATTATTTACGCCCGTGATATCCCGAAAACCGTTGCATTTTATCGCGACCATTTCGGGTTTGAAACGACAGGTGAAATCGTTGAGGGGCTGGTGGAGCTGCGCCCCAGGCATAGTGGCGCAACTATCCTGGTGCACCAAGCTGCCAAGTCAGTCAAACTGGGGCAAGTCGGCGTTAAGCTTTCATTTGATGTGCAGGATGTCGCGCAGTTTGTACAGGCAGCGCAGGCGCAGGGCCTTGTATTTGGCACCATCCATCAAGCAAATGGCTACCATTTTGCCAATACTAAAGATCCCGATAATAATTCAATCAGCATCTCAAGCCGCGCTTTTAGGGCAATGCATTCTGTTTAATCACAAACCTGGTTTTTCAATTACGAAACACTGGTTATTAAATCGCCAAACGCCCGCTGATTAATCACGAAAATCGAGTAACGCTGACCATTTTTCCAGCTTTTTTGCATAGGGGATGCTGGCATTAGCCGGGCTGGTGGATGGCAAAATAACGGTTGCGGCCGGCTGCTCCAGCTGTATATGTTTCTTGAATAAGCTGGCGGCGGCATTGCCATTGAATGCGATTAATTTGATGGATGGGTGTTGTGCCAGCAAGCCGTTAATATCATTAGCGATCACGGTGTTCTGGCTAATGGCACTATCAAGGCTGCCAGGCCGGTAAGCCGAGTGACAGACATCCCAGATCGCCAGTCCTGCTGTTTTCACCTGTGCGCAGCGTAGCGCATATTCTGCGTTGGCCGGAATTTGAAACAGCGCTTCCAGCACTCGCCAGAATGCATTTTGTCTATGCGCGTAATATTGTTGCTGAGTCAGTGATGCGATGCCAGGCAATGAGCCCAGAATCAGAATGTCAGGGTGATCGCCGAGGATAGGCGGGAAGCCGACTGAGTGAGAGGTGGAAGTGTTTGGGAGATCAGTCAAGGCTGATGCGTTGGGGTAGATCGAAAAGCGAGTCGGCAGGTCACCTTGCCAACTCGACATTTTCAGCAGTTATTCATTGCAAGGCTGGTCTTTGCATACACCATAAATAGTCAGGGAGTGATCCTGCATGGTAAAACCATATTGCTCCGCAGCACTCTTTTGTCTTTTCTCGATCTCTTCGTCGTAAAACTCTTCAACGCGGCCACACTTGATACAGACAATATGGTCATGGTGGCTACCATGATTCAGTTCAAACACTGCTTTGCCACTTTCAAAGTGATGGCGCACCAGCAGGCCAGCTTGTTCAAATTGCGTTAACACACGGTAAACTGTCGCCAGGCCGACATCTTCGCCATTGCCTATCATGACTTTGTAAATATCTTCAGCTGACAAATGACGCTGCTCACTGCGCTCGAATAATTCCAGAATTTTTAAACGTGGCAGTGTGGCTTTCAGACCGGCATTTTTGAGATCTTTTGAGTCATGCATAGTGTTTTGTCCATTGTTATGTAGTCCGGCATATTTGATTGCGAAACTACGTGGTATATTAATGTTTGTTTTCAATATACCGATTATAAAGTGAATCCAATGCGTAATTCTATTTTTTTTGTGTTGGTTGTTGCATCTCTGGGGAGTGGATGTGGCGCAAAGCTTCCATCCATGAAGCCTTTCAAAATGGAAGTGCAACAGGGCAACGTGGTGACTTCCAAAATGTTACTGCAACTGCGTCCGGGCATGACGCGTACCCAAGTGCGCTACATCATGGGGACACCGCTGATTGTAGATAGTTTCCGCGATAACCGCTGGGATTATTTTTATGAATTGCGCAAACAGGGGTCCGTGGTTGAAAAACGCAGGGTCATCCTGGATTTTGATAAAGACAGTTTGCTGGCGGTACGTGGTGACGTGATTCCATCCGCTGATAATCCTGATATTAAGACCATTGTTGATACACCTAAGCAAAAAGTTGAAGAAGCAAAAGATCAAAGTTGGTCAGATAAGCTGAAATTCTGGAAGGGTGATGAAGCGGCAAATGCCGAAGCCACAGGTGCTGCTGCAATCGCTGCTGCACCAGCTACGGAGGCTCTACCCGTCAATGCAGAAGCAAAACCACAAGGCACTCCTGCGCCGGCAGAGCCAGCGCCAGCCACTGAAGCAACTCCGGCGCCTCAAGCCACTAAAGCTGCTGAACCAGCGCCTGCAAATGTCTCTGATAACGAAGTAGTCCCGTATATCCCTGAAGGGGAGTACAAGGGTGCGCCTACGCCACAAGACATGGCGAAAGGCAACTTGGATGCCGGCGCGAATCAGGTGACAGAAGCAAATGCGCATGCGGTCAATGAAAAGACACTGGCTGCCAAAGCAGCTGAAACTGTTGAACCACCGCCAGTGTTTGAGCATCAAGCTGTGGCAGCACCTGCGGTCGTGGCAGAACCAGAGCCTGTTTTGCCGCCATCCGTAAAAGCACCGCAACCGGCTGCACCTACTGCTACTGCAACAACTGCCACTAAAAGTGTGCTTGCACCTATCAAGCCAGCAGTCGCCGCGGCACCAGTGGCTGTTGCTGCTGTAACGAAGGCGGCACCTTCTAAATCCGCACCGGCCAAATCAGTAGTGGCTACTAAAGCTGCAGCGGCAAAACCTGCCGTGCCACAAGCTGCGGCGTCTAAGGCAACTGGTATTACTATTATCAAAACCAAAGATCCGGCCCTGCTTGACGATGATGAGGTGATTCCTTATATCGCTGAGGGAGAGTATGTGGAGCCTGTGATCCCTACCGAAGGGGACATGGTTAAAGGCAATATGGCTGAGGCAAATGCACCAGCTATTGATGCTGAAGCGCGTCAGGTCACTGAAAAGGGCGTGGCACCTAAGGAAAGTGGTGAAGCGACTGAGCCAGCGCCTACTTTTATTGCCGAACAACTGCCTGAACCAGAACCTGAGCCGGAGTTACCGCCACTACCAGTGAAACCAGTGGCGAAAGTAACCCCTGCAGCAGCAAGTGCAGCTTCATTGGCAGCAGCAGAGACCGCATCGACTTCAGTTTCAAAATCTGCAGCGCCTCAAGCCGATAAGCTGGCACCAGTCTCTGAAACTGCGACGCAAGCATCTGCAACCAGTGACGCAAGTGTAAATCAGTCGGTAGCTGCCTGGGCGCAAGCCTGGAGAAGCAAGGACGTGGATGCCTATTTCGCCGCTTACGCACCTGAGTTTGTGCCTGATGGCGTGCCAAGTAAAAAAACCTGGGAATCGCAACGCAAGCAACGCCTTTCATCCAAACAAGGTGAGATTACACTGGTGCTGAATAATCTCCAGGTGCAGCGTGATGGCGGAGAAGCCGTCGTGCAGTTTGAACAGAAATATGCGGCAAAAACCTATAAAGATGAGTTGTTGAAAACACTGGACCTGCGTTACGAACCTGCACAGAAGCGCTGGTTGATTACGCGTGAACGCACTGCGCCTTTGGGTTCTGCAGCCGTTCCGGCAGTGGTGGCTTTGCCTAATAAGGCGACGGTAGCCGTGCCGCCTGCTTCAGAGGAGAAGGTGCAGATTCCTGTTGAAACTGAACCTAGCGTGGAGTCTGCCATTGAAGGCTGGGCACAAGCCTGGCGCAGCAAAAATATCACCAGCTACCTGGCTGCGTATTCGCCAGAGTTTGTGCCAGAGGACTTGCCTAACAAACGTGCCTGGGAAGCACAGCGCAAAAAACGCTTGTCACCTAACCAGGGTAATATCAGCCTGGAAATTGATGCAGTGAATGTTACCCGTGATGGAAATAATGCGGTCGCGACTTTTACGCAAAAATATGCAGCGAAAGCTTACCGCGATGTCATGGTCAAAAAATTGCAGTTAAAACTGGATCCGGCGACGCATGCCTGGCTGATCGTGCGTGAGACTGCAACGACAGCTACAGATTTACCCGCGGCTAAACAGCAACTGACGACACCGCCGGCTGAGTCTAGCCCGGAGTCATCAGAGGCTGCACCGGAACAAATCGGGTTTTAACCAAAGCCTGGCGAACAAGAATTAGAGTGTATTGAGCGATTTATGTTAAAAGTAGTGATTGCAGGTGTGTCAGGCCGTATGGGGCATGCCCTGCTGGATGGTGTATTTTCTGATAGCGGTTTACAGCTGCATGCGGCACTGGATAGGGCTGGCAGCGCCATGCTGGGCCGGGATGCCGGAGAACAGTTTGGTAAGGTGACGGGTGTCAAGATTACCTCAGATGTGGCTTTGGCTCTGCAAGGTGCCGATGTGTTGGTCGACTTCACCCGCCCTGAAGCCAGCATGCAATATTTGCAAAGCTGTCAGCAGGCCAAAGTGAAGTTGGTGATAGGCACCACCGGTTTTAACGAAGCCGAAAAATCCGCCATTGAAGCCGCTGCTAAACAAACAGCTATCGTGTTCGCCCCTAATATGAGTGTGGGCGTGACCTTGCTGATTAACCTGGTAGAGCAAGCAGCGCGCGTGTTGAACGAGGGCTACGATATCGAAGTGGTAGAAATGCATCACCGCCACAAAGTAGATGCGCCTTCTGGCACTGCTTTACGCCTGGGCGAAGCGGCGGCCAAAGGGATTGATAAAGCATTGAAAGATTGTGCCGTGTATGCGCGTGAAGGCGTCACTGGCGAACGTGAAACTGGCACTATCGGCTTTGCGACCTTACGCGGTGGCGATGTGGTTGGTGACCACACGGTGGTGTTGGCTGGCGTGGGTGAGCGGGTCGAATTAACGCACAAAGCCTCCAGCCGCGCGACATTTGCACAAGGCGCTTTGCGTGCGGCCAAATTTTTGGCGGATAAGCCCAGCGGTTTGTTTGATATGCGCGATGTGCTGGGTTTCGACAAAAACTAAGTCATTTACGCGCATGGGCGCTCTTGAGTGACCAGTCATATTAGGCTATAATGCTGCAATTCTGAAACGGGAAGAGTCCAAAAAGCTTTTCCCGTTTTGCACATCTATTCACCGGCGCTTGAATGCCTTTCAGGCGCCAGGCTGAACCCTCTAAAGGATGTGTTTCGTATCAAACTTAAGGAGCTAAAGGTGTCAAAAACAATTCCAGCGATTTTAGTCTTAGCAGATGGAACTGTTTTTAAGGGCATTAGCATTGGCGCTTCGGGTCATACGGTTGGCGAGGTGGTGTTCAACACTTCCATGACCGGCTATCAGGAAATTCTTACTGATCCTTCGTATGCCTCACAAATTGTGACGCTGACTTATCCACATATTGGCAACTATGGTACCAATAGTGAAGATGTAGAGTCAGGCAAGGTCTATGCTGCAGGTCTGATTATTCGTGACTTGCCCTTATTGGAAAGCAATTTCCGCAGTGAACAAAATCTTTCCGATTATCTCAACAGCAATGATGTGGTGGCGATTGCCGATATCGACACGCGCAAACTGACGCGTATCTTGCGCGAAAAAGGCGCACAGGCTGGCTGTATCATGGCCGGTGAATCCGTCGATGAAGCACAGGCTTTGGCCTATGCCCAGGGGTTCCCGGGTTTGGCAGGTATGGACCTGGCCAAAGTGGTGAGCTGTACCCAACCTTACGAATTCACCCAGCAAGAGTGGCAGCTAGGCAAAGGCTTTAACACAGCTGCTGAGCAACAGTTCCATGTCGTTGCCTTCGATTACGGTGTAAAACAGAACATCCTGCGCATGCTGGTTTCGCGCGGCTGTAAGGTCACTGTGCTGCCCGCACAGGCCACGGCTGAACAGGCATTGTCTTACAAGCCTGATGGTATCTTCCTGTCCAACGGCCCAGGGGATCCTGAGCCATGTGACTACGCCATCAAGGCGATCAAAACACTGGTGGATACAGGTATCCCTACATTCGGTATCTGTTTGGGCCACCAGTTGCTGGCACTGGCAAGCGGTGCAAAAACCTTGAAAATGAAGTTTGGTCACCATGGTGCCAACCATCCGGTACAGGATGTCGACAGCAAACGCGTGTATATCACCAGCCAGAACCACGGTTTTGCGGCGGACCCATCGACTTTGCCAGCCAATATTAAAATCACGCACATCTCGTTATTTGATGGCAGCCTGCAAGGCATTGCGCGTACCGACCAGCCAGCATTCAGCTTCCAGGGCCACCCGGAAGCGAGCCCGGGCCCGCAAGAAATGAGTGTGTTGTTTGATCGCTTTATCCAGTTAATGCAAGATAGAAAGTCCAGCTAATGGCAAAAAGAACTGACATTAAAAGTATCCTGATTATCGGTGCCGGTCCGATTGTCATCGGCCAGGCCTGTGAGTTTGATTACTCCGGCGCCCAGGCCTGTAAGGCCTTGCGCGAAGAAGGTTACCGCGTGATTCTGGTGAACTCCAATCCTGCCACTATCATGACCGACCCGGAAATGGCAGATGCGACTTATATCGAGCCTATCACCTGGCAAATTGTTGAAAAAATCATTGAAAAAGAACGCCCTGACGTATTGCTGCCAACCATGGGTGGCCAGACGGCATTGAACTGTGCGCTGGACCTGGACAAGCATGGCGTGCTGCAAAAGTATAATGTCGAGCTGATCGGCGCTTCCAAAGAAGCGATTGATAAAGCCGAAGACCGCCAGAAATTTAAAGAAGCCATGACCAAAATCGGTCTGGGTTCTGCACGCTCTGCGATTGCACACAGCCTGGAAGAAGCGCTGCAGGTTCAAGCTAATATTGGTTATCCCGCGATTATCCGTCCTTCATTCACCATGGGCGGCAGCGGCGGCGGTATTGCTTACAACCGTGAAGAGTTTATCGCTATTTGTGAACGTGGCCTGGATGCTTCGCCTACCAACGAGTTGCTGATTGAAGAATCACTGCTGGGTTGGAAAGAGTATGAGATGGAAGTGGTGCGCGACAAGGCGGACAACTGCATCATTATCTGTTCGATCGAGAACCTCGACCCTATGGGCGTGCATACCGGTGACAGTATTACCGTCGCGCCTGCACAAACATTGAGCGATAAAGAATACCAGATCATGCGTAACGCCTCTTTGGCTGTGCTGCGTGAAATCGGCGTTGATACCGGTGGTTCAAACGTACAGTTTGCCATTAATCCGGATGATGGCCGTATGATCGTGATCGAGATGAATCCGCGCGTGTCGCGTTCGTCTGCACTGGCTTCTAAAGCCACTGGTTTCCCGATTGCCAAAGTGGCCGCAAAACTGGCGGTGGGTTTCACGCTGGACGAGTTGCGTAACGAGATTACCGGTGGTCAGACGCCGGCTTCATTCGAGCCTTCGATTGATTACGTGGTCACCAAAGTGCCGCGTTTCGCGTTTGAAAAATTCCCGCAGGCTGATAGCCGCCTGACCACACAGATGAAATCTGTCGGTGAAGTGATGGCGATTGGCCGTAGCTTCCAGGAATCTTTCCAGAAAGCTTTGCGCGGCCTGGAAGTCGGCTTTGATGGACTGGATAGCGTCACCGATGACAAAGACCGCATCGTCAAGGAAATGGGCGAGCCAGGTCCTGAACGTATCTGGTATGTGGCTGATGCATTCCGTCTGGGCATGAGCACGGATGAGATTTTTGATATCACCAAAATAGACCGCTGGTTCCTGGTGCAAATCGAAGAAATCATCAAACTGGAACAATCCCTGATCGGCAAACACATTGCGGATCTGAGCAAAGACACCGTGTTCAGGCTGAAGCGCAAAGGCTTTTCTGATCGTCGTCTGGCCAAATTGCTGGACACTGACCAGCATGCCGTGCGCGCTTTCCGTCAGGCTTTGGGTGTGCGCCCTGTTTACAAGCGTGTGGATACCTGCGCGGCAGAATTTGCGACCAATACCGCTTATATGTACTCGACTTATGAAGAAGAGTGCGAATCGAAACCAACCACCAACAAGAAAATCATGGTGTTGGGCGGTGGTCCTAACCGGATTGGCCAGGGCATCGAGTTTGACTATTGTTGCGTGCATGCAGCTTTCGCCATGCGCGAAGATGGTTACGAAACCATTATGGTTAACTGTAACCCGGAAACCGTATCTACCGATTACGACACTTCAGACCGCCTGTATTTTGAGCCGGTGACTTTGGAAGACGTACTGGAAATCGTCAATATCGAAAAACCGGTCGGCGTGATTGTGCAATACGGTGGTCAAACACCATTGAAGCTGGCGCGTGACCTGGAAAAAGCCGGTGTGCCTATTATTGGTACCACGCCTGACGCGATTGACCGTGCCGAAGACCGTGAGCGCTTCCAGCAGATGTTGCATAAACTGAACCTGAAACAACCACCAAACCGTACTGCGCGTGCGCCTGAAGAAGCGATTCGTCTGGCCATGGAAATCGGTTATCCATTAGTGGTGCGTCCATCGTATGTATTGGGTGGCCGCGCGATGGAAATCGTGCATGAGCAAAGCCAGCTCGAGCGCTATATGCGCGAAGCGGTGAAAGTCTCTAACGAATCACCGGTATTGTTGGATCGTTTCCTGAATGACGCGATTGAAGTCGATGTCGATGCACTGAGCGATGGCGAAGACGTATTGATCGGCGGCATTATGCAGCACGTTGAGCAAGCTGGGGTACACTCCGGTGACTCCGCCTGTTCATTGCCACCATACAGTTTGAGCGACGAATTGCAGGATGAATTACGTAGCCAAACCGTTCAGATGGCTAAGGCATTAGGTGTTAAAGGCCTGATGAACGTGCAGTTTGCTGTGCAGAATACTGAACAGGGTGAAGTGGTGTATGTACTGGAAGTGAACCCACGTGCATCACGTACCGTGCCCTTCGTTTCCAAAGCCTGTGGTTTGCAACTGGCGAAAATCGCTGCACGCTGTATGGCAGGCCAGTCACTCAAGTCGCAAGGCGTGACTAAAGAAGTCATTCCACCTTATTACTCGGTGAAAGAAGCAGTATTCCCGTTCATCAAGTTCCCGGGTGTGGATACTATTCTTGGCCCAGAAATGAAATCAACTGGTGAAGTGATGGGGGTAGGCAATACGTTTGCCGAAGCCTTCGTCAAATCACAGCTGGGCGCTTCGGTGAAAATGCCAACCGGTGGCCGTGCTTTTATCAGTGTGCGTAATGAAGATCACCGCAAAGTGATTGATATCGCCAAAGATTTGGTCAGCCTTGGTTTTAGCATTGTGGCGACTAAAGGCACCGCGCGTGCCTTGTCAGAGCAGGGCCTGGAAGTGACGCCAGTGAACAAGGTAGCCGAAGGCCGGCCGCATATTGTCGACATGATCAAGAACAATGAAATCAGCCTCATTGTGAATGTGACAGAAGACAAAAAAGCGATTACAGACTCATACGAGATCCGCCGCAGTGCCTTGCAAAACAAAGTGACCTACTACACGACACTGGCCGGCGCACGCGCTGCCTGTATCGGTATGGCACAAAGCAAGGATATGGATGTGTATTCGGTGCAAGACTTGCACAAACGTCTGGCATAACTTAAACTAAGGTCATTGCATTAAGAAATATTGCACTTAATATAGCGCTATACTGTTATTGAAATAAGCCACGCTCGACCGGGTGTGGTTTATTTTTTTTATACTAATTTTTTCAAGGTTTTCGTTATGGCAGTAAATCAATTTCCTGTGACCGTGCTCGGTGCAGAATTACTAAAAGAAGAATTACAACGCCTGCGTGCGGTTGATCGCCCCAATATTATTCAGGCCATTGCAGAAGCACGTGCGCAGGGTGATTTGTCAGAAAATGCAGAGTACGAAGCAGCCAAAGAGCGTCAAAGCTTTATTGAAGGACGTATTTCCGAGTTGGAAGCCAAACTTTCCAACTTGCAGATCATTGATCCGACGACATTGAATGCTGAAGGCCGTGTAGTATTCGGTGCGACAGTGCGTTTTGAAGACCTGGATTCCGGCGATAGCAAAATCTACCAGATCGTTGGCGAAGATGAAGCCGATATCAAAAACGGGAAAATCTCCGTGAGTTCACCGATTGCGCGTGGCCTGATCGGTAAATCCGAAGGTGAAGTCGCTGAAGTGCAATCTCCAGGCGGCGTCAAGGAATACGAAATCATTGAAGTGCAGTATATCTAAAGTTTAAGCGCTGATTTAAAAGCACTGATGACAGGCTCCCTAAATAATAAGGCAAGCACATGGCACGCAAAGCTGGATTGATAGGATGGTTAACACCGGTGTTACTCACTCTCTGGGTGGGGGCATTATGGATGACAGGCATCACTGCCAGCGTATTATTCCAGACCATCGCTGATCGGTCATTAGCCGGGCTGGTAGCGGGTAAGCTGTTTACGATTGTCAGTTATATTGGTATAGGCAGTGGTCTCTGGTTGCTGTTACAGCGCTTAAGCGCTGATGGTTTTTCAGCTTTTAAGCAAAGCCTGTTCTGGAGTGTGCTGATTATGTGGATACTGGTACTGGTCGGCGAGTTCGGTATCCAGCCTTTGTTAGCACAGCTGAAAGCCAGCGCCTTACCGAATGATGTCATGCAGAGCGTGTTTGCCAGCCGGTTCAAGACCTGGCACGGTATTGCCAGTGTGGCTTACCTGGTCGAATGTCTGCTGGGATTGTGGCTGGTGATCAAGTCCAGTTAGCAAATAAAAAACGCGCATTATTTGCGCGTTTTTTTAATCGAATCCACTAGTTCAAATTTTGGGGATGACGATTTTTGCCGAAGCTTTTACCGTGTCACTGGCGCGGTAAAACACCAGTTGTTTGCCAATGTGATGAACAGCAAGTGCATTCACCTTGGTGGCAATTTCATCCAGTATATTTTTACGTAATGCGCGGTCATCTCCTGATACCTGCACCTTGATAAGTTCATGGGCATTCAGGTTGAGATCGATCTCTTTTAATACCGCTTCTGTAAGGCCATTATTACCTATCATGACCACTGGATTCAGTGTGTGGGCAAGGCCACGTAAATGCGCGATTTGTTTACTATTTAGTTGCATAAAAGCATTCCTTCAAGACAGCCTCTATTTTAGCACGAAGCGAATAATCACTCTATGAAACCTACCAGAACCAGCAAAGCCTGGATGCAAGAGCATCTGAACGACGAATACGTCAAACGCGCACAAAAAGATGGCTATCGCGCCCGCGCGGCGTATAAGTTATTGGAAATCGACGATAAAGACAAACTCATAAAACCGGGTATGACGGTTGTCGATCTCGGCTCGACGCCCGGTAGTTGGTCCCAGGTGACCGTGCAACGCCTGAAAGGGCAGGGCCGCATTATTGCACTTGATCTGCTGGAGATGCACCCTATCCCCGGTGTAGAATTTATTTGCGGCGATTTTCGCGAAGAAGTAGTGTTGAAGCAACTGGAAGCGAGCCTGAAAAATAAATTGGTGGATTTAGTGATTGCTGATATGGCGCCCAATATGAGCGGCCTTAAAGATGTCGACCAGGCCGGGGCAGCTTACTTAACAGAATTGGCTTTGGAATTTTGTCAGGATTGGTTGAAACCAGGCGGACATTTTTTGGTCAAAGTATTTATAGGCAGCGGTTTTGACGAAATCGTGAAGCAAATGCGTAGTCAGTTTGAGAAAGTCGTCACCCGCAAACCCAAAGCTTCTCGTGACCGCAGCAGCGAAGTGTACTTGCTGGGATTACATCGAAAACCTTGAAATGCAATGGTTTTTGCCGTCTAGTTTCATCGCATAACCTAAAGTTTATGTATACAATACAATGTAGGGCTTGAAAATTTTGCTATTGCCTCCATTGTCACCAGTAGGGATATCCCCCGCCTTTCGTTTTTTAAGTTAAGGAACCATCTTGAACAATCTATTGAAGAATATCGCGATTTGGGTAGCTATCGCCTTGTTGTTGATGACGGTATTTAATCAATTCAACGGCACCAGCAAAAATAGTGGTCAGGTGGTTTACTCACAATTTATGCAAGAGGTCAGGGATGGCCGCGTCGCAAAGGTCCAGATTGATGGGCGTAATTTGCACGTGACGACCAATGAAGGTAAAAACTACGATACCTTCACTCCTTCAGACCCATGGCTGGTGTCTGATTTATTAAAAAATAACGTGATTGTGGATGCCAAGCCTGAAGAGCGCGAATCCATGCTCATGAGCATTTTCGTGTCCTGGTTCCCGATGATTTTGCTGATCGGCGTCTGGATATTCTTTATGCGCCAGATGCAGGGTGGCGGCAAGGGCGGTGGCCCATTCTCTTTTGGCAAGAGCAAAGCACGCCAACTGGATGAGTCCAATAACAGCACGACATTTGCCGATGTGGCCGGTTGCGATGAAGCGAAAGAAGAAGTCGCCGAACTGGTTGAGTTCCTCAAAGATCCTAGCAAATTCCAGAAACTGGGTGGCCGTATTCCACGTGGCGTATTAATGGTAGGCCCTCCGGGTACTGGTAAAACCTTGCTGGCACGTGCCATTGCCGGTGAAGCCAAAGTCCCTTTCTTCAGCATTTCCGGTTCTGATTTCGTAGAAATGTTTGTCGGCGTGGGTGCTGCCCGTGTGCGTGACATGTTCGAGAATGCCAAGAAAAATGCACCTTGCATCATCTTTATCGATGAGATCGACGCGGTCGGTCGTCACCGTGGCGCAGGTACTGGCGGCGGTAACGATGAGCGTGAACAAACACTGAACCAGATGCTGGTTGAGATGGATGGCTTTGAAGCTAATTCTGGCGTGATCGTGATCGCGGCCACTAACCGTGCCGATGTACTGGATAAAGCATTGTTACGTCCGGGACGTTTTGACCGCCAGGTGATGGTTGGCTTGCCAGACATCAAAGGCCGTGAGCAGATCCTGAATGTGCATATGCGCAAAGTGCCGATTGATCCAGATGTGAAAGCAGATATCCTGGCACGTGGTACACCTGGTTTTAGTGGTGCTGACCTGGCCAACCTGGTGAACGAAGCCGCATTGTTTGCAGCTCGCCGTAACAAGCGCACTGTGGATATGCAAGACTTTGAAGATGCTAAAGATAAAATCTTCATGGGTCCAGAGCGTAAGTCTATGGTCATGCGCGAAGAAGAGCGTTTGAATACTGCTTACCATGAATCAGGCCATGCTGTGGTTGCCAAATTGTTGCCAACGGCTGACCCGGTGCATAAAGTCACCATCATGCCACGCGGTTGGGCGTTAGGTTTGACCTGGCAGTTGCCTGAGCATGACCGCATCAGTAATTACAAAGACAAAATGTTGCATGATATTTCGATTCTGTTCGGTGGCCGTATCGCTGAAGAAATCTTTATGCATCAGATGTCTACCGGTGCTTCAAACGACTTTGAACGTGCAACGAAACTGGCGCGCGATATGGTGACCAAATACGGGATGTCTGACAGTTTGGGTACTATGGTGTATGCAGGTAGCGAGCAGGATTCATGGATGGGTAGCATGTCTTCGCGTACAGTGTCTGAAGCGACCCAGCAAAAGGTAGATGCTGAAATCCGCCGTATCCTGGATGAGCAATATGCGCTTGCGCGTAAGCTGCTTGAAGAGAATCGCGATAAAGTTGAAGCCATGACCAAAGCCTTGATGGAAATGGAGACCATCGATGCTGACCAGATCAACGATATCATGGCAGGCTTGCCTGTGCGTCCGGCCAAGCCGAAAAATGGTCCTGCAGTGACAAGCGGTGGCAGTAGTGGTAGCGGTGGTACGGTAGTCAACACATCACCACAACCAACGGCTAAAACTGATGAAACTGATTTAAATAATCAATAGACTCAGGGCTTTAAGTTAGAATATAAAGGCTGGCTTTTGCCAGCCTTTATTTTTTTACAGAATTGTTTTTATGCACTTACGCTGCGGCGCATTTACATTAGATTTAAGCACCCCTCAAGTGATGGGGATACTCAATGCAACCCCGGATTCATTTTCGGATGGTGGGCAATATACGCACACGGAATCTGCGGTTGCACATGCGCTGGCATTGATTGAAGAGGGCGCTGCTGTGCTTGATATCGGTGGTGAATCCACCCGGCCGAATGCCACGCCTGTCCCGCTAGAAGAAGAGTTGCAACGCGTCATCCCGGTGATTGAAGCCTTGGTTGCGCGCAATATCCCAGTCCCTATTTCGATTGATACTTATAAGCCCGCCGTCATGCGCGCTGCAATCAAGGCAGGCGCCAGTATCGTGAATGATGTGCGTGCATTGCAGGAGCCAGGCGCTTTAGACATCGTTGCCGAAAGTCATGCAGGTGTCTGCCTGATGCATATGCAAGGCACACCGCAAACCATGCAGGACGACCCGCAGTACGAAAATGTGGTGGCTGAGGTCAAAGATTTTCTGCGTGCACGCCGTGATGCCTGCCTGGCAGCAGGCATAGACAAAGAGCGCATTCTGCTGGACCCTGGATTTGGTTTTGGTAAAACGCGCGCGCATAATATCGTTTTAGCTAAGTCCTTAGCGGAGTTGTTAGCTCTGGACTGTCCGTTGCTGGTAGGTCTGTCGCGCAAATCGGTGTTAGGCCAGGTGACCGGTAATGATGTCGCTGCCCGTTTGTATGCCAGTGTGGCTGCTGCCGTGGTGAGTGCCATGCAGGGCGCGCATTTGTTGCGGGTACACGATGTCAAAGCGACTGTAGAAGCATTAAAAGTTGTCACAGCACTCAAATAAATCAAGAAAGTATATAAGTATGGGTAAACAATATTTTGGCACTGATGGTATCCGCGGACGCGTAGGCGAGTCAGTCATCAATCCCGAATTTGTCATGAAACTGGGCTACGCCGCTGGCCGGGTGCTGGCTGGTCAAGAAAACTTGCCCAATGGACAGCGCCCTACGGTACTGATCGGTAAAGACACACGGATTTCCGGCTATATGCTGGAAGCGGCATTAGAGGCAGGCTTGTCAGCCGCAGGGGTGGATGTTTTGCTGACCGGCCCCATGCCGACGCCAGCCGTGGCTTATTTGACCCGTGCGCTACGTGCACAGGCAGGGATCGTGATTTCGGCTTCACATAATCCTTATTACGACAACGGCATCAAGTTTTTCTCCGCGCAAGGCACGAAATTGCCGGACGATGTGGAGTTTGCCATTGAAGCAGAAATTGCCAAACCCATGCAGGTGATGGAATCGGCCAAACTGGGTAAAGCCAGACGTGTGGATGATGCAGCCGGGCGTTATGTCGAATTCTGTAAAAGTACTTTCCCCAGCCACCTAGATCTGCGCGGCCTGAAAATTGTACTCGACTGTGCCCACGGTGCTACTTATCACGTGGCACCAGACGTGTTTCATGAACTGGGCGCCGAAGTCATTGCCATCGGCAACCAGCCGGATGGCCTCAATATCAATGAAAAGGTAGGCTCTACGCACCCTGAAGCGTTGCAACAATCGGTGGTTGAGCATCAGGCTGATCTGGGCATCGCGTTTGATGGCGATGGTGACCGCGTCATGATGGTTGATGGTGCCGGACAATTGCTCGATGGTGACCAATTACTGTATATCATCGCCATGGGCCTGTATGCCAAAGGCAAACTCAAGGGCGGCGTTGCAGGCACGCTGATGACCAACCTGGCGCTGGAGCATGCGCTGCAAAAACACCAGATTCCATTTGGCCGCGCAAAAGTAGGTGACCGCTATGTGCTCGAATTACTGCAAAGCAAAAACTGGAAACTAGGCGGCGAAAATTCCGGGCATATCCTCACCCTGGATAAACATAGCAGCGGTGACGCTATTATTGCGGCGCTACAAGTGCTGCATTCATTGCGCGAAAGCGGTAAGACCTTGCAACAACTCGGCGCTGATCTTAAGCTTTATCCGCAAGTGCTGATCAATGTGACGACCAAGCAGAAACTGGATCTGGAGCAAAACGCAGTGCAGGACGCCGTGAAACAGGCTGAAACCGCACTCAATGGTGAAGGCCGGGTGTTGCTACGCGCCTCTGGCACCGAGCCTAAAATCCGCGTCATGGTAGAAGGCCTGAACCAGTCGCTGGTGCAATCGCAGGCAGAAACACTGGCAGATGTTATCCGCCAGCTTGCCGCCTAACAAACAAGGAGCACTGCATGGATACCTTTAGTCACGCACTGTGGGGATATGGCCTGTTTGGCATCCGTAAATATCCTAAATTTGCCGCACTGATGGGCGCCATGCCTGACCTGATTTCTTTCGGGGCGCTGATGTTGACGCGTGTGATTGATGGGACTTATCGCTGGGGCAAGCCGGCGCTGGCGACATTACCTGCCTGGATTTATCCGGCTTACACGGTCGGGCACAGTTTTGTGATCGCTTTTGCTGTGATTGGCCTGGTGGCCATCTGGCGCAAGGATATCGCATTCGCAATGCTAGGCTGGCCGTTTCATATTACGCTGGATTTCCCGTTCCATAGCCTGCAATATTTCCCAACGCCCATGTTCTGGCCTGTTTCCGATTTCAAGATCGACGGCATTCCGTGGTCAACCTGGTATATCTGGTTTCCCAATGTGGCGGGGATTATTCTGTTGCTCGCCTATAGACAACGGCAAAAGAGAAAGCGGCTCACCGGCCTTTAAACCGGCCAGTGATTAGCGCCTATCAGGCTTGCAGGTGAAACTCAATCTTCTGCCGGTCGAATGCATTTTTAACTCGTTTAAAATACTCCCGCTTTACCGCCGCTTGCTCTAGCGGCAATACCTTGAAGCGGCAACGAAGCACTAATGAAGCGTCTGTCAGTTTGCCGATATCACTCACCTCAGCGGACGCAAGGATTTTGTTTTTAAACGCATCGTCCTGCGCTAATTCATCTGCGATTTCCTGCATGACTTGCATGGCTTTACTGCTGTTTTCCTGATCGACTACAGTAATCTCTATCACCGCATAAGAAAAATCGCGTGAGCGGTTGGTGACGGTAAGAATCTGCCCGTTAGGCACATAGTGGACATTGCCGTCATCGTCACGCATTTTGATATAGCGTAGCGT
Organism: Methylophilus sp. E2MeOHC9; assembly: GCF_058744375.1. Classification (NCBI taxonomy): domain Bacteria; kingdom Pseudomonadati; phylum Pseudomonadota; class Betaproteobacteria; order Nitrosomonadales; family Methylophilaceae; genus Methylophilus; species Methylophilus sp. E2MeOHC9. The sequence goes on along the minus strand of NZ_CP196024.1, from coordinate 2,897,343 downwards.
GATCTCTTCGACCAGGCCTGATTTGCCAGCCACTTCAATCACATCGTCTTTACGTATCTGGTTTTCCAGCAGCAAAAAGAAACCGGTAAAGTAATCCTTGACCAGGCTCTGCGCGCCAAAACCGATCGCCAGGCCCACCACACCAGCAGCGGCGAGCACCGGGGCAATCGAAATCCCCAATTCATGCAGCACTTCGACAATGGTGATGGCGATGATGACCGTAGTGATAATATAGCGCAGCACCATGGTCACGGTATTGATGCGCTTGATTTCTTCCAGGTTCTCAACGGTTTTGTTGCTCAAGCTGTCCCGCAAGGCATTCAACGCACGTTTGCTCAAACGGTTAAGCAGGTAGGCAATCACAACAATGACAAAAATACGCAGCAGCGTTTTTGTCAGTATGAGGGCCTCTGCCGGATCAGCGATACCAAAGTGTGTGAACCATTCTGTCATTCAATCTACTTTCTCAATGTTTAAACGGGTAACCAGTAAGCGGTCAATTTCGGGATGATGATGGCATCATCTTCTATCAGTATCGCCTGGCCGCTGCATAAGTCGATTAAGGTGCCGTCTGTTTTAAGGCCTTTTTGTTTAAACAGATGCACGGCGGCACGCTGCGGATGCACATCAAAGTTGGCAACGACCACGACTTTCGGATTCATGCCGGTCTGCACATAACGGTTAAAGGCGAATAAATGTGGATTGACCATATCAATCAGCTCACGGTTGTTTAAATCGGCAAACGCAGAGATCTCCTTGCGGATGGCGATCATCTGCTTGATCTGGCTGAACAGGCGTTGCTGCACAGTGCCGGGCTCATTCCTGAGTGCCATCACTTCCCAATCGAGTGTGGGTCTGTGTACCCAGCGGTTATCGTTCATTTTGGAAGAATCCTGCAAATAACCGTCATTATTCAAGGTGCCTACCGAGTCGCCGTAATACAGCAGCGGGATACCGCCAAATGACATGATCAGGTTATGCAGCAAGACGATGGTTAGGATGGCGTTGTCAATCGCGGGCTGGTCATCATTTGCCAGCGCAGTTTCCAGGCCGGCAAGCGAGGCCAGCGCGCCGGAAATGCGGGCATCGCCGGTTTTACGGTTCACACCAAACGCAAAGCCACGCGCATTGGAATCAGGATATTGCCCGGTGTAGTAATCGACCAGGAAGCGTCTATGCGAGACTGGCTCAAAACCGGAGGCGATAATCGCCTGGTCGCTGAAACCGAGGCCGATATCATCGTGGCAGCGTACATAATTCAGCCAGGTCGCCCGGTCTAGTTTTTCTGGTAAATCTTTGACGCCATTGGTGAGTAGAACAGTATTTTTCGTCGCCACCGCATCCCATAACAAAGCCATAAAGGTCGCGTTATAAGCAATCTCACATTCCTTGGCATTCACCGCATCTTCACCAAAATATTTAATGATCTCCAGCGGTGCAACAATCGCTTCGGCAATGAAGATCACACCTGGTGCGGTGACCTGGCAACAGTCTTTGAGTAATTGCAGGATCAGGTGGGCTTCGCGCTCGTTCTGGCTGGTGCTGCCTATCTTTTTCCATAGAAAAGCCACTGCATCCAGCCGCAGGATATCCACACCTTTATTGGCCCAGAACAGGATGATATCGACGATTTCTATCAGTACCGCCGGATTGCTGTAATTCAAATCCCACTGGTAGTTATTGAATACCGTCATGACCCATTTGCCGGTTTCGGGGTTAAAGGTAAAGCTACCGGGCGCATGCTCAGGAAACACTTCCGGCATCGAAGCCTCAAACATGTCCGGCACGGCGCGGTCAGGATACATATAGTAGTAATCCTGATAACGCTGGTCACCATTTTTTGCATTGATGGCCCAGGCATGTTCGTCGGAAGTATGGTTGGCCACCACATCCAGCGTCAGCAACAAATCGCATTGCTGCATGGCGGTGATTAATTGCTCCAGGTCTTCCATAGAACCATAGCGCGGATCGATCTTGCGGAAATCGCGCACGGCATAGCCGCCATCATTTGCCTGCTCCGGACAGTCACAAATCGGCAGGATATGCACCAGGTTTACCCCCAGTTCCTGCAAGTAAGCCAGTTTTTCTTTCATATTAGCCAGGTTGCCGGCAAAGCCTTCGCAATACAGCGCCATGCCGACGATTTTCTGCTGCATAAACCAGTCGTGGTTTTTTTCACGTTCCAGGTCTTTTGACTTCAGATGCGGCGCGCGCTGGGCATATTGCTTTGAAAGCACAGACACCAGGCTTGCCAGCTGTGGTTTGAAATCTTCACGCTGTCCGTATAAATGCTGGAACAGTGAATAAATCGCATAAAAATTGGCACCCAGCCGCGTATAAAAATGCTGCCAATCTTCACCTTTGGGTTGTTTGAGTTCTGTCAGGATGTCATTCAATAAAGAATGCGAGATTTGTTCGTACATGATCAGTGCTCCTAAATCACTTTTTCAGCTAGAGTGTCGTGCGATTTTTTCTTTGCGGCCTTGGTGGGCAATGCCTCTGTGGTTTTGTCGGTATGGGCAGGCGCGCCAAATTTGTAATGCTGCATGCCTTCGAGAATGCCATGCGCATAACTTGCCTCGGCAAAATAAATACGGTTGACGCCTTTCAGGTAGGTCAGTTCTTCACTATGGTTGCCGACCACCACCGCCATCGTATCGCCCATCAGCATTTCAATATCGTTGCCGGAATCGCCCGAGACCAGGAAATTGGCCAATGGCAGCCCCCATTTATAAGACAGGTAGCGGATGGCATGGCCTTTTGAAGCACGAATGGGTAGCAGATCCAGGAACTCGCCATGTGAATAAATCACCTGTGCGTGCAGGTGTTCTTTACGCAAGTGCGCATGGATGTCATCTATCGCAGGCATTTTTTGCGGATCGACGATGTAAGAAATCTTGAATTCGCGCTGGTTTTCGGCTGACTGCAATTGAATGCCGGGGATTTGTTTCATGGCTTCGAGCAGGTATTCCCGCCGCCATAAATGCCGGATATGGTTGGCCCATCCGACATCCGGGATGCTGCGCAAACCATAATGGATCTCAGAGCCGACAGAAGTGATCAACACGTCCGGAATCGGGATACGGTTTTTGCGCAAAATGTCGATGGCGCTTTCCAGCGGCCTGCCAGTGGCAATGCCGAAAATATTGTAGCCGGAATTGGTCCTCAGCCAGTCTACCAGGGCTTCGTGCCCCTCGCGGTTACCCAATAAGGTGTTATCGATATCCGTGATAAACGCATGTTGTGCCAGCGGGATATGTGACTTGCCGTTATGGATGGCAACCTGCTGCCTGCGCAGGTTTTTGCGCTGCTTGCGTAACAAATTGCGCACTTCCTTCACGTATTTATTCACATGGCCGGCCCAGGTGTAATGACGTTTCACATTCAATACGCCACTTTTGGACCATTTGCTCCAGCGCGGTTTATCGGTTAAAGCCGAGAGCAGGGTATCGCCAATCGCATCACTATCCAGGGTATCCACCAGCAAGCCATGATGGCAATTGCCAAGGATATCGCGCGGGCCACCATCGTCTGGTGCGATCACCGGCAAACCGCAGGCTGCGGCTTCCAGCAGTGTCAGGCCAAATGGCTCGGTGAAGGCGGCGTTGATAAATACACCACGGCTTTTTGCGGCCATGCGGTACATTTCAGGCACATCTTCCTGCGCATGGTTTTTTGGGATGGAGACTTTGCCCCATAAATCATAGGTGTCTATATCCAGCAGCAGGTCTGTGAGTACGGCCGCCTGTGATTTTTCTAGTTCACGGATATTTTCGCGGCTACCAGCCACCAGCACCAGGTTGGCGCGTCGTTGCAAGGCAGGGTTATTGCCGTAGGCGGTAATCAACCCTTTGATGTTTTTGCGTAACTCCGGCCGGCAAATACATAAGATCATCGGCTTTTTCGGGTTATCCAGAAAGCGATTGATACTTTGCTCAACCGTGCTGGAAATAGGCCGTCTGCCCGGTGGTAAAAAGCGTGAAGTGTCGGTACCTGGGGGAATCACACGGAAACGCTTGGGATCAGGGCGGGTATACATGCCATATTGCAGTTCGACCTCCTGGCGGGTGCTGGTGACAATCAGCGAGGCATGCTGCACCAGGGCTTCTTCTTCTGTGATCCGCCGCTCAAAGTTAAACTGCTTTTCAATTTTTTCGGCTTTGCGGCCGCTCGAGAGCAAGCGTTCCTGTTTAGGCTTACCCAGGGAATGACCAGTATGAATTTGTGGAATGCCCAATAACATGGAGAGCTGACGGCCGACATAGCCTGCATCGGCATAGTGCGAGTGAATCACATCCGGCAGGCGGCCTTGCTGGCGTAGATAATGCAGGCAACGGTCTACCATCTGGTCCAGATGTGGCCAAAGTACCTCTTTGCGCAAATAGCGTTTTGGCCCGCATGGCACGCGGATGATACGCGCTTTGTCACTGATTTTTTCTTCAGGCTGCGCATAATCAGCTCCTACATCCGGGTCTTGAATCAGGCGGGTGAGCAAATCTACCTTACCAACCTGGGGGTGCTCAGCCAATGCCTTGGCCAGGTCCAGCACATAAGTACACTGCCCGCCAGTGTCTGCATCTACACCGAGTTCGAGCTCTTCAGCCCGGATCAGGCCATGGACACTGATAAGTAATACATATAAAGGGTCATTTTTTTGTTGATGTGGCGCACGCATACATTCCTAACAGCAATTTTAAAACCTGAACCACAGGTCAGCCGGTTAATAGGCTGATCATCTGTGTACAGCTAGCTAGTGAAGGATTGGAAAGTGTGCGATGCACATATATTTGCTTGTTTGAATGCATCGACATCCGTTTCGTCGCTTTCATGGGAAAGCACCGTGTCACTAACCAGCAAAATTGATATATAAAGTGACACTAGCGTACAACAGAAGTTTAGTGCGGGTCTGTAGGAATCGTCTGAAAATAAAAAAGCCCCGCATGTGATTCGCAGGGCTTTTGCTTGAGCCATCTGGCGGTATTAATGTATTAACACTCTTGGCCCGTGGCATAAAACACGCCACCTGCAACGTGGTGGATAGTGCGTAAATCATCATGGCCTTCAAAATGCCAGTGCCCATCTGTAAACACCCGTTCATCGGCATAGGCCGCAACCACTTCGGCAATAAACAAATCATAAGTGCCCTGGTTGTGAGGCTCTGGGATGATTCTACATTCCAGCCAGGCCACGCAGTCTTTGACCAACGGCGCGCTGATTTGCTGTGCGGCAAATGTTTCAATATCGTATTCAGCAAACTTGTCGGTATCTGGAAAATCCCGGCCACTGATGCTGCCGACTTTTTTCACCATCTCGATTTGCTTCACGCAAGGTAGGTTAATGGCAAACGTACCTTCAGCTTCCATCAGTTCACGGGTGTAAGTTTTGCTATCAATCACAACCGTCACTTTGGGTGGTTTAAAGTCCAGAGCGCATACCCATGCAGCCGCCATGATGTTCTGTTTGCCTGCATGGGCTGAGGTAATAATAGTCGTGGGGCCGTGGTTAATTAACCTGAAAGCTTTGGTGATTTCAACTGGTTGCATGATGAAAATGGCTTATTTTTGCCAGTTATCCTTCAATGTCACCGTTCTGTTAAACACTGGTTTGCCAGCTACGCTGTCCTTGCGGTCAGCCACAAAGTAGCCATGGCGTTCAAACTGGTAGATATCACCTACATGAGCCTCTTGAGCGCTTTGCTCAAGTTGTGCCGTAATGGAAGTCACCGAGTTCGGGTTAATGTCATCCAGGAAGTCTTTATCACCGCTTCCAGGATGCGCGTCTTTAAACAGGCGATCATACAGGCGGATTTCAGCTGCATAAGCATGTGCTGCGCTGACCCAGTGGATATTACCTTTGACTTTAACGCTGTCTGAACCCGGCGTGCCGGATTTGGTGTCTGGCAGGTATTCGCAATGCACAACAGTGACATTTCCCAATGCATCTTTCTCACAGCCAATGCATTTGACGACATAGCCGTAGCGCAGGCGCACCATATTGCCGGGGAACAGGCGGAAGTAGCCTTTGGAAGGTTCTTCCATAAAGTCTTCGCGTTCGATCCATAGTTCTTTGGACAGTTTAACTACGCGTTTACCGAGGTCCGGTTTTTGCGGATGGTTGGGTGCGTAGCAGTCTTCTTCCTGATTGTCTGGATAATTATCAATCACCAGTTTGATCGGGTCTAGCACGCCGATTTTACGCGGTGCGGATTCGTTGAGCACTTCGCGCATGCAGTCTTCAAGGATGCTGTAATCTATCCATGAGTCTGCTTTTGAAACCCCAATTCTGTCGGTGAACAGCTTGAAACCTTCTGGCGTGTAGCCGCGACGGCGTGCGCCAGCCAGTGTTGGCAGACGCGGGTCATCCCAGCCGCTGACGTGTTTTTCTTCAACCAGCTGGATCAGTTTGCGTTTGGAAAGCACCACATAGGTCAGATTCAAGCGCGCAAACTCATATTGGTAAGGCACCGGGTTGGCCAGTAAGCCAGCTTCTACCAGTCGGGCCATCAGCCAGTCATAGAACGGGCGTTGGTCTTCAAATTCCAGCGTACAGATGGAGTGGGTAATTTGTTCCAGCGCATCTTCAATCGGGTGGGCAAAGGTGTACATCGGGTAGATGCACCATTGGTCACCGGTGTTGTGGTGATGCGCACGGCGGATACGGTAAATGGCCGGGTCGCGCATATTGATATTAGGCGAGGCCATGTCGATTTTGGCGCGTAACAGCATGCTGCCGTCGGCGTGTTTGCCATCGCGCATTTCGCGGAAGATGCGCAGGTTATCTTCAACGCTGCGACTGCGGAAAGGTGAGTCTTTACCAGGCTCGGTCAGCGTGCCGCGGTTGATACGCACTTCCTCGGCGGTTTGTTCGTCGACATAGGCATGGCCATGGCTGATCAGCGCTTCAGCTGCTTGATACATGACATCGAAATAGTCCGATGCAAAATAGAGATTGGTTTCGGCACCGGTGGGGGTGCTGTTGTTCCAGCCGAAGCCCAGCCATTGCACCATGTCAGAGATACTGTCTACGTATTCCTGGCTTTCTTTTTCCGGGTTGGTATCGTCAAAACGTAAATGGCAGACACCGTTGTAATCACGCGCCAGGCCGAAGTTCAGGAAAATGGATTTGGCGTGACCAATATGCAAATAGCCATTCGGCTCCGGCGGAAAGCGGGTGCGGATTTTAGCAAAGTCTATCTGGCCGCTGGATTGATGCGCGGCATCACCGGGCGATCCTGCCCAGTGTTTGCTGGCATATTTGTTTTCAGCCAGGTCTTTTTCGATGATGGCACGAATAAAGTTGGAGGCGGCTGGAATCGGTTCTTTTTCTATAGACATGGCAAATCTTGAAGTTTCAAAAGTGTGTTTATTTTACACGCTTCATCACCTGACCCAAAACGCTTAATACGCTTTGTGGCAGGCTTTAATCAACCGGCTGCGCAAGGCGGCTATGCTAAACTGCACACTGTGATCACCCTCTCAAAACTTGTGCATAGAATAACCCGATGAATAAGCTGGCATTTCCCATATTGGCGGTATTGGCCGATGGCAAGTTTCACTCAGGTGAAGCCCTGGCGCAGCAATTTGGCGTGACACGCGCCACGGTGTACAACGCCATTCAGGCGGCACAGGCCATAGGCATTACGGTTTTTTCAGTGCGTGGCCGTGGCTATCGCTTGCCCAAACCAGTGACGCTGCTGGATGCTGAGGCCATTTTCCAGGCCTGTGGCGAATATGCTTCATGGTTTCATTTGCAGGTGCTGGCACAAGTCGATTCCACCAATCGTTATTTGATGCAGGAAAGTGCGCGCGGTGTTGCCCATGGTACATGCGCCGTGGCCCAGGTCCAAACTGCTGGCCGTGGCAGGCGTGGCCGCACCTGGCTTTCGCAGCTGGGCGGTAGCCTGACTTTTTCACTATTGTGGCGCTTTCAGTGTGGCGCGGCAGGGTTGTCCGGATTAAGCCTGGTGATCGGATTGGCATTATTACGTGCGTTGCATGATGTGGGATTGAAAGATGTGCAACTCAAATGGCCGAATGATCTGGTGGTCATGTATCAGGGGCAATGGCACAAACTAGGCGGCATTCTGATTGAATTGCAAGGCGATATGGAAGGGCCAAGTGCGGCGGTCATCGGCATAGGGCTTAACCTGGACATAGAGCAGGCCATACGCCAGCAAATCGATCAGCCAGTGCTGGGCCTGAATCAGCTGTTTGGACAAACCCTGAATGCAAACGAGTTGCTGGGCCGTTGCCTGGCGTCCTTGGCCGTGCATTTGAACCAGTTTACGGAGCATGGTTTTACGCACTTCCAGCAGTCGTGGATGGCACACCACGCCTTTCATCAGCAAGCGGTGAATTTATTAATGGCGAACGGGCAAGTCGTGCCAGGACAAGTGATAGGCGTGGCAGAAGAGGGCAGCCTGCTGGTTGAAACAGCCAATGGCCAGCAACGTTTTAATGCAGGTGAAATCAGCGTGCGGAGCGCAGCATGAAATTACTGATCGATGCCGGAAATACACGTACCAAATGGGCATGGTGCCCTGAGCAGCCACTGGCAATTGATATGCATTTGCAAATGGTGGCACTGGAAAACCAGTTGTGGTTGCGTGACAGTGAGTGCCCGGATAGCCAGGCGCTAAAAGCCGCCATCGCGCAAGCAGATGAGATTTGGATCAGCAATGTGGCAGGCGCTGATTGGCTGCAATCGCTGGATGCTGTGAAAGACAAAGTCACCTTGATTAAAGCCACACCCGCCGTGTTGGGCTTAAACAATAGCTATAGCATGCCGGCACAGTTAGGCAGCGACCGCTGGTGCAGTTTGCTGGCAGTGTGGCGCTTGCATAAACAAGATGCCCTGGTAGTGACTGCAGGCACGGCGATGACCATGGATGCCTTGATCATCAAGCCCGATGAAACTGCTGAACGGACGGCCACTTTTGCCGGTGGTAGCATACAGCCGGGTTTAAACCTGATGTGGCAAAGCCTGCAACAGCGGACGGCGCAACTTGATTATGAATACCCACACAACACCGCGCTCTCCAATGGCTTTGCGCGAAATAGCCAGCAGGCGATGTGGGCAGGGTGCGTGCAGGCATTGATTGCGCCTATGGCCAGCCAGTTCACACAGTTGCAGGCCATGACACACGGACGTCAGCCGGTTTTGGTGTTGAGTGGGGGCGATGCAATCATCTTGCAGAGATATTTGCCAGATGCATTGTCATTGAACGCGATTATTGTGGATAATCTGGTATTAAAGGGGCTGGCCTGTTTGGCTGAAAGTAATTAACAATGAAAAGATTATTCTGGGTACTGCTGCTGTTAAATCTGCTTGTGTTTGCCTATTTTAAGCGCGACGCCTTATCACCGACTGTGAGTAGCCTTAAACCTGAAGTCCATGCTGAGAAAGTCAAGTTGCTCAGCGCCAGTGCGCTGGAAACATACCCCAAGCGTACAGTGGCGCCTGCACAAGATACCTCACTGGCTGCCAGCCCGCCACCGCTGGAGACTGCAAGTGCTGTGCTGCCAGCGCCGAAAATTACGGATAAAAAAGAGCCAGTAAAAAACGTTGAATCACGCCCGGTGGCCGCAGGGGTATGTTATGAGTGGAGCAGTTTTAATACTGGCCGGGTCAACGAGGCCGTCAATCTGGCGCAGCAACTCAATATTAAAACGCAGGTCGGCCAGCCGGTATTTGGCCAGGAAAATATCCGCTACTGGATTTACAAACCACCTATGGCATCTGCTGAAGCGGTGCAAACCAAAGCAGATGAGCTGCGCAAACTGGGGGTAGAAGACTTTTTTATCGTCCAGGATGATCCTAAATGGCGTAATGCGATTTCATTTGGCGTATTCCGCGATGAAAAACTGGCAGATAAATTGATGGAAGACCTGAAAGCCAAAGGTGTGCGCTTGCTGATCAAATCGACTCGCAATGGTGGCCAGGGCCAGTCAGTCATCAAGTTATTTAGTGTCAATCCGCAACAGTTTTCAGCATTGCAGAAGTCCCAGTCACAATTCCCCGATGCGGTACTGAAAGAAATACCTTGTCAGTGATGCTTGCCAGAACCAAAACAAAAAGCCCGCAATCGCGGGCTTTTTGTTGTTAACACTTGAGTGGTTTAGCGTTTCTTGGGAGGCAGCATATCAGTGATCGTGCCTTCTTTCACTTCGGCCGCAAAACATACGGTTTCGGATAAAGTCGGGTGCGCATGGATCGTCAAACCCAGGTCATGGGCATCTGCGCCCATTTCAATGGCGAGAACCGCTTCTGCCAACAGCTCACCGGCATTAATGCCGACAATGCCGGCACCAATCACGCGATGGGTCTCTTTATCAAAAATCAGCTTGGTTGCACCTTCAGTACGCGCAATAGACAGTGCGCGGCCACTGGCTGCCCACGGGAAGCTGGCTTTATCAATCTCTATGCCTTTGGCCTTGGCTTCAGTTTCTGTCAGGCCCACCCAGGCGACTTCAGGGTCGGTGTAGGCGACTGATGGAATCACTGTGGCCACAAATTCAACCTTGTGCCCGGCAATCACTTCGGCGGCGACTTTGGCTTCATGGGTGGCTTTGTGCGCCAGCATTGGTTGGCCGACGATATCGCCGATTGCAAAGATATGCGGCACATTGGTACGCATTTGTTTATCAACCGCAATAAAACCGCGGTCATCCACAGCGACACCTGCGTTTTCAGCGCCTATGTTTTTGCCGTTTGGACGACGGCCGATAGATACGAGTACGCGGTCATATTTCTGGGTTTCTTTCGGGGCATTTGCGCCTTCGAAATCGACATAGATACCGTCGGCTTTGGCTTCCAGCTTGGAGACTTTGGTTGAGAGCATAATGCTTTCAAAACGCTTCTCCATGCGCTTCTGCAAGGGGCGGATCAGGTCGCGGTCAGCGCCGGGGATCAGGCCATCCATAAATTCAACCACACTGACTTTGCTGCCCAGTGCATCATAAACGGTACCCATTTCCAGGCCAATAATACCGCCACCTACTACCAGCATGCGGCCAGGAATATCTGCCAGGGCCAGTGCGCCGGTAGAATCCATAATACGGTCATCATCAGGTGCGCCAGGGAATTTTGTTGCTTGTGAGCCCGCTGCAATAATGGCGTTTTCAAAGCCCACCAAGGTGACTTTGCCATCGGCTGCGGTCACTGAAATCTGGTTAGGGCTGGTGAATTGACCTAAGCCAGTCACTACTGTAACGCCGCGCGCTTTTGCCATTTGTGCCAGGCCGCCAGTCAACTTGTTGACCACGTCATTGGATTTCCAGTTGCGGAGCTTGTCCAAATCAATATTGGGTTTGCCGAAACTCAGGCCATGACTTTCGGTTTCTTCAGCTTCTGTGATGACTTTTGCAGTATGCAACAATGCTTTGGAAGGGATACAACCCACGTTCAGGCAGACGCCACCCAGTGTAGGGTAACGTTCCACAAGAACGACTTTCAGGCCCAAATCTGCGGCACGGAAAGCCGCAGTGTAGCCGCCAGGGCCTGAGCCCAGTACCATCACCTGGCAAGTCACATCGTGATTGCCGGTGGCTGTTGCAGCTTGGGGCGCAGGTGTTTTGTTTTCAGCTGTTGTTGCAGCGGCTGCAGGTGCTGAAGCCGTCGCTGGCGCTGCAGGTTTGGTTTCTGCGGGAGCAGATGCTGCGCTTTCCAGCAGCAGGATCAGGCTGCCTTTGGCAACTTTATCACCGACCGCGATTTTGAGTTCTTTCACCACACCCGCGTGGGAAGAGGGAATATCCATGGACGCTTTATCGGATTCTACTGTCACCAGTGAATCTTCTTTAGCGATGGTGTCGCCGACTGCGACTAGTACCTCGATCACATCGACGCTGTCAAAATTGCCGATATCCGGCACCACTACTTCAACCATTTGACTCATGAAAACCTTACGTTCAGAAGAATTTTGCTATTTTAACACCAAAAAAACGATATCAGTTTTAGCGTGTTCAGCTGGCTTAACGGTTAGTCACTGGAATTTTTCCATTGGCAGGTGCTGAAAGTAGGACAGGTTTTTGCGTGCAGGTTTCATGGCCGTAATTGCCACCGGTATCGTCAGGCTCGTAATAGTCATTCTTAAATGACCACAGCTTGCCCGCTTTGGTGAATTGGCCCAGGCCGGTAGAAAATTCCGCAAACTTTGCATCTGACAATTTAAAGGTCATGGCCAGCTGTTTACCGCGCGTAATCGTTTGCCCGGTATAGCTTTGTTTGTTTTCGGTGTGGGTTGCCAGGTCATATACGGCGATTTGCGAAGTGCTGTTACGCCGGTTTTTCTTCAGGTAAATGGTGACCTCGTAATCGCCCACAGTGATGTTATTGCCTTTGCAAAGATACTCGCCGCTGTAATCTGTCGTCACAGTGGCAGGGGCTGCGGAAGCAGGCATGGAAAAAGCGGATAGCAAACAAATTGCTGTTAAACAGGATTTAACGTTCATATGACTTCTGAGATAATTATTTGGCGAGAGAGGGTTAAAGTAAGCAGTTTTGGCCATACTTTTTAAATATCGTTTCATCATAATTCCAATTGCTTAAATCACCAAGTCTCTTTTAGTAGTCTAGCGTCTAAGGTGTGAAGCTTGTAGGACGCATGTAACAAGTATTTGTGAGAGAATACACGCTCTTTCCATACAGCTGATTTTCAGAATCCACCATGGTGCAACGTTCGTTTTACCGTATTCCGGCGTTATTTTGGGCAAGCCTGTTTCTGATCGGAACAGTCTTTTATGTATGGCGGTTGCAACAACCCCAGCCATTGATCGAGGTGCCCTCTGACGTTTTGCCATTGCAATGCGTTTCGTATGCGCCTTATTACAAGCCGGGCATGAATCCCACAATTAAAGACACATTTGTCGATCCGGTGCAGATTGAGCAGGATTTGCAGGCACTGTCCAAAGTCACCAAATGCGTGCGTACTTATTCTGTCTCGCAAGGGCTGGATTATGTGCCCAAAGCAGCGCAGAAGTATGGCATGCAGGTGATACTCGGCGCATGGATAGGCTGGGTAGATGTAGATAACAGGAAAGAGCTGGAACTGGCGGTGCAACAGGCCAATCAGTATCCTGACACTGTACGTGGCCTGGTCGTCGGTAATGAAGTGTTATTGCGCGGCGAGCAGACCGAAGCCAAAATGCATGAATACCTGCAATGGACTAAAGAGCGCACCAAAGTGCCATTGACCTATGCCGATGTCTGGGAATACTGGTTAAAGTATCCGGCACTTGAGCAAGAGGTGGATTTCGTCACCGTGCATATTTTGCCTTACTGGGAAGATAAACCAGTCGCGATTGACCAGGCGGTGGCACATACGGCTTCGGTGATGGGGCATTTGGGCACCGTGTTTAAAAAACCACTGGTCATCGGCGAAACCGGCTGGCCTTCCCAAGGGCGTCAACGTTTCCGTGCCAAACCCAGTGTGGTCAACCAGGTGCTGTATGTACGCGGGTTTTTACAGGCCGCCAAGCAAACCGGCTGGCAATACAATATCATCGAAGCGATGGATCAGCCGTGGAAGCGTGAACTGGAAGGCACTGTTGGCGGTTTCTGGGGCATTTTTAACGATCAGTTGCAACCAAAATTCAATTTGCAAGGTCCAGTATCAGAACGGTCTGATGGTTGGGTGCCTTACCTCATCGCCCTGGTATTAGCGGCGGGTGCTGTCGGTTGGACAACTCACAAACAATTACCCACTAGCCAGAAAATCTTGTCAGGCGTAGTGGCCGCGACGCTTGGTCTGCATGGTTATTTGCAGGTGGATTATGTGCAACTGGCCGCACGTAATACGCTGGAGTTTGCAGCCCTGGGTGGTTTTGTCCTGCTGGGCTGGGGCTTGGTGGGATTGCAACTGCGTCATTGGTTAGGATTAGCGCCTAAGTCTTGCACTGAGCAATGCCTGCTCAGGTTGTTTGCCATCGGGCTATTTGTCACCAGTGCCGGGTTGGCTTTTGATGGGCGTTATCTGGATTTCCCGTTAATTCTGTCATGGTTGCCTTTGATAAGCCTGCTGATTACCTTAATCACTCTCCGGCAGCCTGAGGCGGTTGGTCAACAGACTGGCATCTGGTTCACTGTGGTGATGGTATTGCTGGCAGCTAACCTGTCTGTGGCGGTTGCCATGACGGAACCTGGTAACCTGACCGCCTGGTGGTGGAGCCTCGTCTGCGGCCTGGCATTATTTGTGTTGCCTGCCAAAAGTATGCAACAGGCTGCCAAAACCACTGACGCTTGATTGTTGGCCTCTTTAAAAAATACGCATCGTTTAAGAAAGTGTGAGAAGTGATACTGTCCTGGTTTAAAAAACTCATCCCTGGCCTGGTGTTTGCCATTCTGTTTTCTGCATTGCACTTTGGGGTCTGGGCGCTGGCTAACCGCGCCTTACCACTCATCAGTGTAAAACCTGCCGTGAACGGGTTCGCTTACAGTGGCTACAGGGGCAACCAGAGCCCTCTGGATGGGCAGCATCCGAGTACTGCTGAACTGGCTGAAGACCTGGACCTGATGTCCAAGCATACCAAGCATATCCGTATGTATTCTTCCCTGGATTTGAATGAGACGATCCCGCTGGCAGCCAGACGCAATATGAAGGTCATTGCGGGTGCCTGGATAGATACGGATGGCGCAAAAAATACACGCGAAGTGTCTGCCTTGCTTGAGAAACTTGAAAACTACAGCAATATCGATCGCGTGATTGTCGGTAACGAGGCATTGCTGCGTAATGATTTGCCGACCGAAGCACTCATCAAATACCTGGATTTCGTCAGGGAGCACAGCACGGTACCTGTCTCTACCGCTGAGCCTTGGCATGTATGGCTCAAGCACCCTGAGCTGGTCAAACATGTAGACTACATCGCCGTTCACCTGTTGCCTTACCACGAAGGCGTGCCCGTTGAAGGCGCGGTGCAATACACCATAGAGCGATATAACCAGCTGATGGCGGCTTTCCCCCGTAAAAAGATAGTGATTACCGAGGTGGGCTGGCCTAGTCGCGGGCCCTCCATCGGTGCCTCAGTCGCAAGTGAAGTGAACCAAGCACGTTTTATCCGTGAGTTCCTGGCGCGTAATTCAATTGAAGATCTCGACTTTTACCTGATGGAAGCGTTTGACCAGCCCTGGAAAGTCGCCCTGGAAGGCTGGGCGGGTGCTTATTGGGGCATGTATAACGCTGATAGGCACCAGAAATATTCTTTACAAGGCGCAGTGCCGCCCAATACGCGCTGGATCGCCAAAGCCACCTGGTCAACAGTGCTGGCGTTTATCCCTATGATGTTTATCGCCTGGCGTTTCAAGCACTGGGGCATAGGCGGTGTATTGTCGATGGCGATCTTGTTCCAGGCGTGTATCACCACACTCACCATCGCCTGGAACCTGCCGGGTGATTACTACTACACCCTGCGTGATTTTGTGGTGCTGATCGGTTTGATCCTGGCTATCGCCCTGACTTCTATGGTGCTGATGATTTATGCCGCCGAGTTTAGTGAGGTGATGTTCAAGCCACAATGGCGGCGTTTATTCAAACGCGCCACGCCTTTACCTGCGGATAAAGAACTGTTTGTTTCCATCCATCTGGCCTGTTATAACGAACCGCCGGATATGGTGATTGCGACTATCGAAAGCCTGCGTAATTTGAGTTATACGCGCTATGAAGTGATCGTGGTCGATAACAACACCAAGGACGAAGCCAAGTGGAAACCGATCGAAGCCTACATGGCGACCTTGCCGGATAACTTCCATTTTTATCACTTGCCTTCATGGCCAGGGTTTAAGGCCGGCGCGCTGAATTTTGCGCTGGATAAAACGCACCCGGATGCACAAGTGGTCGGTGTGGTCGATGCCGACTATGTGGTGACTACTGACTGGCTGTCAGACCTGGTGCCTCATTTCCTTGAGTCGCAGGTTGCTGTGGTACAGGCACCGCAAGCACACCGTGAGTGGGAGAACCAGTTCTTCCATCGCATGTGTAACTGGGAGTTTGAAGGGTTTTTCCGTATCGGCATGCATCATAGGCACGAACGTAATGCGCTGATCCAGCATGGCACCATGACGCTGATCCGCCGCGAGTCATTGCAAACCCTGGGTGGCTGGTCTGAATGGTGTATTTGTGAAGATACCGAACTCGGTTTGCGCCTGCTCGAAAACAAAATGGAGCTGCGTTATATTGATGAAACGTTTGGCCGTGGCCTCACGCCTGCTAACTTCAAGGCGCTTAAGTCACAGCGCAATCGCTGGGCCTTCGGCGCCATGCAGATCCTCAAGCACCATATGCCTAAACTGTTGGGGAAATCGACACTCGATTTCAGCCAGCGTTACCACTTTCTCACCGGCTGGTTTGGCTGGTTTGGCGAGGCTTTGCAATTGATGTTCACCATCGGGTCTGTCTTATGGACCATTGCCATGCTGGTGTTCCCTAAGCACTTCAGCTTGCCGGTCGTCGTCATGATTGTGCCGATCTTGTGTTTCCTGGCGATCAAGGCGATTCTGGGGCCGGTGCTTTACCGTAAAACCATGCATTGCAGCTGGACAGATATATTTGGGGCTTCGCTGGCCAGCCTAGGCTTGTCACATGCCATTGCCAGAGGCATTATCGGCGGCCTGACCCACAAGGCCGGCGTGTTTGTGGTGACGAATAAAACCAAAGGCAAACTCAGCAACTGGCAACTGATAGACCCGATTAAAGAAGAGTTGCTGATCCTGATTTTCCTGGTGTTAAGCGGTTCAGCCATGCTGTACGCGCGTGGATTCAGTAACCTAGATGCGCAATTGTGGGTCTCCATGCTGGCATTGCAATCTTTACCGTATTGGAGCGCAGTGGCTTGTCAGTGGATTTCTGAAAAACGCTAACGATTTCCAGGCGCGTGATTTTAAAAAAGCGTTAATCGATTGCAACGATCGATTAACGCCTTATTCAATGAAGGTTTTGGCAGGTTAACAACAAAAAAAATCGCATTTTGTCAGAGGCCTTTTTTCAGGAATGCTATTTCGATGAATGAAAAACCGCTTGTTTATAAAGGTCGCGCCGCCAGCAGCAACCAGGTCAGCCGCTTTGATTCCTGCACACGTGAGTCGCTGGATGATGGATGGGGTAGCCTGGATGAAGAGGCGCCTGCCTTACGCACTGAAGTCATGCTGGATGCAACCAAGTCCGTCATCAACTACATACAATCACCAGATCTTCCTTTCGATCGCACCCTGAATCCATACCGCGGTTGCGAACACGGCTGCATTTACTGCTACGCACGCCCGACCCATGCCTATCTTGGCTTATCGCCTGGCCTGGATTTCGAGTCAAAGTTACTGATGAAGCCAGATGTCGTCGCGCTGCTTAAAAAGGAATTGTCGCATCCAAAATACACATGCGCACCGATTTCACTGGCCATGAACACTGATGGCTACCAGCCCATAGAGCGCGAATACCAGCTGACACGGCAAGTGATACAGGTGCTCAGCGAGGCCAATCATCCTTTCAGTCTGGTCACCAAATCAGCATTAGTCGAACGCGATATCGATCTGATCGCGCCTATGGCTGCCAAAGGCCTTGTCAGCATTTATCTCAGCATTACAACATTAGACCGGCAGATTGCCCGCCGCCTGGAGCCGCGCGCCGCTGCTCCTGAGCGGCGATTTGAGACTTTGCGCAAACTGAGCGAAGCGGGCATTCCTACCGGAGTGATGGTTGCGCCAGTGATTCCGGCGTTGACCGATAATCATATGGAACAGATATTGGAAAAAGCGCATCAGGCAGGTGCCAGAAAAGCCGGTTATGTGTTTCTACGTTTGCCGCACGAACTGACGGCCTTATTTGAAGCATGGTTACAGCAGTATTTTCCCCTAAAGGCTGCACATGTCATGAGCCTGGTGAAACAAAGCCGGGGCGGCAAGAGCTATCAAAGTGATTTTGGCAAACGCATGCGCGGAGAAGGCATTTTTGCAGATTTGCTGGCTAACCGCTTCAAGCTGAGTTGCCACAAGCTAGGGATGTCTGGCGAGCGGACAGGCTTTCGCACGGATTTGTTTGCGGTACCAGAATCATGGCGGCACAAGCCCAGCAACGCGCAGCTAGCGCTGTTTTAATATCTACGCATGTCTGATTTACTATTTGTGTATGGAACGCTGCGTAAAGGTCATTCAAATCCGATGGCTGTGTATTTGTCCACGCACGCTGAATTCGTCTCCTATGGCTGGTTTCGTGGCCGTATGTACCAGATCAGCGATTATCCGGGTGTGGTTGCTTCTGCTGATGCAAATGAGCGTATCTACGGTGAAGTTTACAGCTTACATGACGCCGAAGCTTCGCTAGTGATGTTAGATGCCTATGAAGAATGTAGTGCACAGCATGCGCAACCTGCTGAATATCAACGTGTCATCGCACGTATTGATGCCATTGATGGTAATGTCACCTTACACGCCTGGATTTACCTTTATCAATGGTCAGTCGCGGATAAGGTGCTGATCAAAGCAGGGGATTTTATGAAAATGCGGCTGCCAGCTTAAAAATACAAAAGGCGCTAAAAGCGCCTTTTGTGTTTATCTATTAAAAATTACAGCAACAACCTTCTCACATCACTCAGCATCACACGCAGATGGCTGGTGAATCTGGCACCATCGGCACCGTCAATCACGCGGTGGTCATATGACAGTGACAGCGGCATGATCAGGCGTGGATCAAAGCCATTAGACTCTTTGTTGTAAACAGGCTGCATGGCTGCACGGGAAACACCCAGGATCGCCACTTCAGGACAATTGATGATAGGGGTGAACATGGTGCCGCCGATACCGCCCAGGCTGGAAATGGTAAAGCAGCCGCCTTGCATCTCCTCAACCTTCAATTTACGCTCGCGTGCTTTGGCAGACAGGTCAGCCAGGTCGCGGGCAATGTCCATGACGTCTTTCTGGTTGACGTCGCGTACTACAGGTACGACCAGGCCATCAGGCGTGTCGCAGGCAAAACCGATATTGTAGTATTGCTTGAGGATCAGGCTATCACCTTCAGGCGACAGCGAAGCATTGAAGTTAGGGTAAGTGCGTAATGCATTGACCACTGCCTTCATCAGGAAAGCCAGCAGGGTCAGTTTCACGCCGCGCTTTTCCGCTTCCACCAGCATGGATTTACGGAAATCTTCCAGGTCAGTGATATCCGCTTCGTCAAATTGCGTCACATGCGGAGCAGTCACCCAATTACGGTGCAGGTTGGCGCCGGACAGTTTTTTGATGCGTGACAGCGGCTTGCTTTCAATCGCACCAAACTGGCTGAAATCGATGACTGGCATAGGCAATGTGCTTAAACCGGTACCTACGCCCATATTTTCTGAACGTGGTTTGGATAACTCGCCTTTAACGTAGCCTTGCACGTCACTTTGTACTATGCGGTTCTTGGGGCCGGTGGCTTTGACCAATGACAGGTTCACACCCAGCTCACGCGCAAATTTACGTACGGAAGGGCTGGCATGCGCCAGTTTGCCGGACGTGCCTACGCTGGATTCTGCCACCGGGTTAGGCGTGGATTGTGGTTGCACGACTTTTGGTGCTTCGGCGACCGGGCGGCTAGGCTCGGGGATGGCCACTGTTTTTTCATCGACTTTAACCGTTGCCACTACTGGCGTTGCCGTTGGTTGTGGCGCTGGTTTCTCAGCAGGGGCTGCTTCGCCAGCGGTATC
This sequence comes from Methylophilus sp. E2MeOHC9, assembly GCF_058744375.1. Lineage (NCBI taxonomy): Bacteria > Pseudomonadati > Pseudomonadota > Betaproteobacteria > Nitrosomonadales > Methylophilaceae > Methylophilus > Methylophilus sp. E2MeOHC9. The sequence continues at coordinate 2,877,679 of NZ_CP196024.1, read as the reverse complement.
CAGCGTGATGATCAGGGCACCTTGTTTGGTTTTGTCACCCACATTGATGTGGATTTCCTTGACCACGCCTGCCAAAGAGGAGGGGATGTCCATCGAGGCTTTGTCAGATTCAACGGTAATCAAAGAGTCTTCTTTGGCGACCGTGTCACCTACGCTGACCAGGACTTCAATGACGTCTACAGTGTCAAAGTTGCCAATATCTGGTACCAGAACTTCTTTTAAGCTCATGTATTAAACCTTTATAAAAACGCGCTACCGCATCGCATGCAGTAGCGGTGTCACTTATTAAATCGTTGTTGGGTTGGCGCGGCTGATATCGATATTGTATTTTTTGATCGCTTCAGTCGCTTTGCCGGCTGGTAATTTGCCATCATCAGCCAAGGCTTTCAAGGCTGCCAGAACCACGTAGTAACGGTCCACTTCGAAGAAGCTACGCAGTGCCTCACGTGAATCAGAGCGGCCATAACCGTCGGTGCCCAGTGTTACAAAGCGGTTAGGCACAAAGTTACGGATCTGGTCTGCAAATGAACGCATGTAATCTGTAGATGCAATCACCGGACCTTCAGCTTTTGCCAGCGACTGCGCCACATAGCTCAGTGTCGGTTTGGCTTCAGGGTTGAGCAGGTTTTTGCGCTCGGCATCAATGCCTTCACGACGCAGTTCAGTAAAGCTGGTGACACTCCAGATATCAGCAGAGACACCCCAGTCTTTTTCCAGCAATTCGGCGGCGGCAATAACTTCACGCAGGATCACGCCTGAACCCATCAATTGCACTTTCGGGCCTTTGGCTTTGGATTTACTGAAGCTGTACATGCCTTTGAGGATGCCTTCGGCACTGCCTTCAGGCATGGCAGGGTGCGTGTAGTTTTCGTTCATCAGGGTGATGTAGTAATACACATCTTCCTGATTTTGCACCATGCGGCGCATGCCTTCCTGGATGATCACTGCCAACTCATAAGAAAAGGTCGGGTCGTAGCTCACGCAGTTCGGGATGGTGGCTGACATCAAATGGCTGTGGCCATCTTCGTGCTGTAAGCCTTCACCGTTCAAGGTGGTTCTACCGGCAGTGGCACCCAGCAGGAAGCCACGTGCGCGGCTGTCGCCAGCGGCCCAGGCAAAGTCACCGATACGCTGGAAACCGAACATGGAGTAGTAGATATAGAACGGGATCATCTGGGTGCCGGTCACGCTGTAAGACGTGGCAGCAGCCAGCCAGCTGGCAAATGAACCGGCTTCGTTAATGCCTTCTTCCAGAATCTGGCCGCTTTGTGATTCTTTGTAGAACATCACCTGGTCAGAATCTTGTGGCTCGTACAGCTGGCCAACGGAAGAGTAAATGCCCAATTGACGGAACATGCCTTCCATACCAAAGGTACGCGCCTCATCCGGCACGATAGGCACGACATATTTACCGACTTGCTTGTCACGCACCAGGGTAGACAAGATACGCACGAACGCCATGGTGGTGGAGATTTCACGCTCACCAGTCGCGCCCAGCATGTTTTCAAAGGCTGACAGCTCAGGTACGGTCAGCTCGTTGCCTTTACGTCTACGGGCAGGCACAAAGCCGCCCAAAGCCGCACGGCGTTCCATCATGTACTTGATTTCCGGGCTATCTTCACCAGGATGGTAGTAAGACAGGCTTTCAACCTGTTCGTCTGTCAGTGCCAGGTCAAAACGGTCACGGAAAGCTTTCAGTGACGCAATGTCCATGCTCTTTTGCTGGTGGGTGGTGTTCTGGCCTTCGCCCGCGTCGCCCATACCGTAACCTTTCACGGTTTTAGCCAGGATCACGGTTGGTTGACCTTTGTGGTTCACAGCTGCATGGTAGGCTGAGTAGACTTTGTGCGGATCATGACCGCCACGGTTCAGGCGCCAGATATCGGCGTCAGACATCGCTGCCACCATTTCACGCAACTCAGGATACTTGCCAAAGAAGTGTTCACGCGTGTAAGCGCCACCTTTTTGCTTGAAGTTCTGGTATTCGCCATCGACGCACTCTTCCATGCGTTTGCGCAGCAGGCCGTCTTTGTCCATGGCCAACAGCGGGTCCCAGTAAGAGCCCCAGATGACTTTAATCGCGTTCCAGCCAGCACCGCGGAAATTGGATTCCAGCTCCTGGATGATTTTGCCGTTGCCGCGTACCGGGCCGTCCAGCCGTTGCAGGTTACAGTTGATGACAAAGATCAGGTTGTCCAGGCCTTCACGCGCAGCCAGTGAGATCGCGCCTTGTGATTCAGGCTCATCCATCTCGCCATCGCCACAGAATACCCATACCTTGCGGTCGGAAGTATCGGCAATGCCGCGGTTATGCAGGTACTTGAGGAAACGCGCCTGGTAAATACCTGCCAATGGGCCCAAGCCCATAGAGACGGTAGGGAACTGCCAGAAATCAGGCATCAACCATGGGTGAGGGTAGCTGGAAAGACCATTGCCGCCGGTTTCCTGGCGGAAGTTATCCATCTGCTCTGCGGTGATGCGGCCTTCAAGGAAAGCACGCGCATAAACGCCTGGTGATGAGTGGCCCTGGAAATATACACAGTCGCCACCAAAACTTTCATTCGCCGCGCGGAAGAAATGGTTAAAAGCAACGTCATACAACGTCGCTGCGGACTGGAAGCTGGCGATATGACCGCCAATGCCAGGCGATTTTTCGTTCGCGCGCAGCACGGTCATGATCGAGTTCCAGCGGATCAGGGCGCGGATACGGCGCTCCATTTCAGGATCGCCAGGTAGCTTGCTTTGTTGGTGCGTGGGAATCGTGTTGACGTAAGAAGTCGTTGCTTTGTACGGCAAATGGCCGCCTGAACGGCGGGCCTGATCAATCATTGCTTCCAGCAGGAAGTGGGCACGTTCTGGCCCTTCATTCTCAATTACTGCACTGAGTGCGTCTAACCATTCCTGGGTTTCTTGAGCATCAGTTTCATTGAGGTGTGCTTGCGAATGCGTTGCCATGCGTGAGGATTCTCCGAGTTTTAAGTCGCTGTGCGTATAATCCAGGGCTGGGTACTAAACCAAGTAGCAGTGCCTGGAGTTGAGCAATTGTTGATTACCAAGAAGGGGTTCCGAAATCGGATACTTGTTATTTTAATGGTATCACGTTGCGCTTCCTCATAGTGATGCGGGAAGCCAACCTTTCAATCAGCCGTAAGTGTCTCTTTTTTGCTGCTTTTGGTCAAGTTTTGCATGAATTAACAATGCCTAACTACAGGTATTTGCTACGTTTATTTGATATTTTATATAAGAGTGTTTTCTGACTTTATGCTGATTAACTGGACCCATCATTCCGAGGTAAACGAATCCACCATGCTGGATTTTTCCCAGCATCTGTTACTGGTATTTGTGGATGCCCTGCCTGAAACCATCCCGTTTCAACAGGCGCTGGCTTATAAACTGAAACGCAGCCAGCAGTCTTTAAAGGACATCGCTGAAAAACCATTGACGCTGGAACTGGCGAACGGGGCGCTGGTAAGTGCAGTACAGATTCAAATGCACCAGTCGGTATTTGAACAGCTGACACTGCTCAGGCAAGCGGTGAAACCCTTGCTGGATGAGCGTCCGCAAAGCCTGGCGATTGCAATTGTCGGGAAAGATGAAGGCATTAGCCAAATTGCCCGCCAAGTGGCCTATGTGGCAGTTGTGAATGCCCAGAACCTGCCCGTGCAAAAGCGAGAAGCGAAATCTAATGAACTGAAAAATATCTGTGTCTTTGGTGTCAGCACACTGCCATGGATTGCCGAAGTCGAGGCCACGGTGGCAGGCAATACCTTGACCCGCGCACTCACGCTCACGCCACCCAACCAGCAAACGCCCCAGCTTTACCGCCAACGCTTGCAGGCACTGGCCACTGGGCAGCACTGGCAATATACAGAATGGGATTGTGACCAGCTTTCAGCAATGGGGGCAGGTGCATTTCTGGCTGTGGCGCAAGGCTCAGACCCGCGAGACGCCGCTATCGTCAAATTATCTTATAGGCACCCGCAGGCACAAAAAACCATTGCCCTGGTCGGCAAAGGCATTTGCTTTGATACCGGTGGGCATAATTTAAAGTCAGCCAAATATATGCAGGGCATGCATCAGGATATGAATGGCAGTGCGGTGGCGGTGGGTGTGTTGCAGGCCATCAGCGAGCAGCAATTGCCGGTGAATATTGATTGCTGGCTGGCGATCGCGCAAAACCATATCGGGCCCAATGCCTATAAACAGAATGATGTGGTGACTGCACTCAATGGCATGACCATTGAAATCGTGCATACCGATGCTGAAGGACGTATGGTGCTGGCTGATACACTCACATTAGCCAGTCGTGATCAACCTGACGTTATGCTCGATTACGCGACCCTGACCGGCAGCATGCAGACGGCATTGGGTTCACGCATGAGTGGTATCGTCGCCAATCGTGCTCAATTGAATCAACAGATGGTGGCTGCCGGTATTGCCAGTGGCGAGCGCGTGGTGGCTTTCCCCTATGCCGAAGATTATGACAGTGAGCTGGATAGCGAGATCGCCGATATCAAGCAATGCACCATGGAAAGCGACGCTGACCATATCATCGCGGCGCGCTTTCTCGGCAAGTTTATTGAAGGCGATATCTCATGGTGTCATGTCGATCTATCTTCTTATACACACAAAGATGGCCTGGGCGCAGTCGCCAGCGAGGTCAATGGGTTTGGCGTGGCATTGACCTTGCAGTGGCTAAAGGATTTTCTGGCAGAAAATAGCGTGAATGCCTAACCGCAGGCGCCACAGCGCGCCAGCCACTCACGCCCCTTGAGCATCAGGTTCCAGTACAGCCAGGGTAAAACATATTTCTTGAGCCACCAGGCTGAGCGGCGTGGCTTGGTCGAATCCCAGGGGAAAGTCGGCACAATCTTGCCGCCATAGCCAAACTCGGCCAGGATGATTTTTCCTTTTTCCACCGTTAGCGGGCAGGAACCATAGCCATCGTAACGTGAGGGTAACGGTTTCCCTTCACGTTGCGCCAACAGGTTCTCCGCTGCGATCACCACCTGCTTGCGTGCGGCAGCTGCGGTCTTGGCGTTCGGCGTATTGGTGCAATCGCCTACGCCAAAAATCTCGGGGTATTTCACATGCTGCAAGCTGTGCTGGTCGACCTCAACCCAGCCGTCCGCATTCGCGAGCGGACTCTGCTTGACGAAATCCAGAGCGGTTTGTGGCGGCACCACGTGTAATAAATCAAAGGATTTGCTGATGCGGCTGACATTGCCTTCCGCATCTTTTACATTGAACCAGGCAGTTTTTGCCGGGCCATCTACTTCTACCAGCGTGGTATTGAGGTTGAGGTCCACCTGATAACGGCGGATATATTGCATCAACGGCTCTACATACTCTTTCACGCCAAACAAGGCGGGTGTTGACGTATAGAAAGATGCCTTGATCTTGCCTAACCTGCCTTTGCCCAGCCATTCAGCGCAGGAAAGATAAAGCGCCTTTTGTGGAGCACCTGCGCATTTGATAGGCATGGGTGGTTGCGTGAAAAGAGCGACACCTGATTGCAATTCCTGTACCAGTTGCCAGGTGTAAGGCGCCAGGTCAAAGCGGTAATTGGAAGTGACACCATGTTTGCCCAGGGTCTCCGTCAGGCCTTTAATGCCTTCCCAATTCAGTTTCAGGCCAGCGGCCACTACTAGTTGCGCATACTCGATGTTGCCTAGTGTGGCGGTGGTGACATGTTTTTCAGCCGGATTGAACGCAGTCACTGCTGTCTGCAACCAGGTCACCCCATCGGGAATCGCTTGTGCCATGGGCCTGGCGGTTTTATTTACATCAAACTCGCCGGCACCGACCAAAGTCCAGGCAGGTTGGTAATAATGCTGGTCAGAAGGTTCGATAATGGCGATCTTCAGGGAAGGTGACCGCTTTTTCAGGCTGGCAGCCATAGCGCAGCCTGCGCTGCCGCCGCCGACGATGACTACTTCGAAAGAAGTATTATTCATAAGTTTCAATGCTCATAAGGTTGGTTTTGCCAATCTTACCGTTTAATCCAGCCCAATACACGTGACGACAGGTTTTCAGGCGTATTTTGTGGCTGGCAACAGGCGGGTTTGCTGGCACCGTAACCCTGATTGCTTGACTGCAGCACTTGCTGGTAAACCGTATTGGCACGGTTGCCAGTGCGGCAGAAACCAAGCGCCGGACCTGTATGTTGTGTTAAAAAGGTGCGTAATTGATCCACATCGCTGGCCTGGACCTGGTTAGGGACGACAGGGATGTAGGCGTAATGCAGGCCAAGTGCCTGTGCTTTTTCTGCCAGTGCGGCATTGGCTGGCTGAGCGTCACCGCCTTCGCCATCCGGGCGAAAGTTAATCACCAGCTTAAATCCCTGGTCGACTATTTCTTGCAGATCAGCTGCATTTAATTGGCCTGCGACGCTAAATCGCGGGTCTATTTGTTTGACTTCCATACTTGACTCCTAAGCGCTTTCAAAACGGACTGCCTGTTGGCAGAACTCCCTGTGCAATACCTGGATGACTGCCAGCGCCGCCGGGCTGCTGATGCGGTAAAACACATTTTTGCCTTCACGCCGGGTAATCACCAGTTGTGCTTCGCGTAACACGGTTAACTGTTGTGACAGGCTGGGTTGTCGTAAATTCAAATTGCTTTCGAGGGCGCTGACGGATTTTTCTCCCTGCGAAAGCTGACATAGCAGCATCAACCGGTCGCTATTGGCCATCACCTTTAAAAGACTGCTGGCCTGGTCGGCCGATGCTCTCAACTGTTCAAAAATATTCGCTGTGATCTCAGACATTGCATACTACCCCTATGAAAAACATTATTTTTATATTGTATGAATTGATGTAATTGAATCATCCGCCTGTCATATCGATTCACCGTCATGACGATTAATGTATCAATTATGATAAAGTTTATCGCATAAAAGTCTGTCATGGTTCTTTCTGCGTGACTTCATGTTGACTGATACATTGATACAGATATAAACAAAAAACCAATAGGGGCAAAAGTACAGTATGCAATCATTATCATGGATGAGTCTTTTTCCTGAGCTGGAAGCGCTGGAGGAACCGTGCAAAAAATTATTGTTGCAGTACGCACGTATTGTGGAAGCGCCGATTGGCACCATTGGTTATCAGGAAGGTGATCATTGTGGCGGCTATGTGCTACGCCTGAAAGGCCGTTCGCGCGTCTATAAAATGTCTGCCAGCGGCCGCGAAATCCTGCTCTACCGCGTGGGCGCCGGTGAAACCTGTGTCATCACCACCACCTGTTTGTTAGGCAATAGCCAGTATCCGGCTTCCACCATTGTGGAAGAAGCGATTGAAGATGTGATTGTGCCAGATGCGATTTTCCAGCGCCTGATGATAGATTCGCCTGTATTCAGGCAATACGTCATGCAGAACTATGGCGCCCTGATCAGCGATTTGATCGTGTTGCTGGATGAAGTGGCTTTCCAGACGCTGGATGCGCGCCTGGCCAAATGTTTGCTGGATATCGGCAATAACAACATTCATCGTACACACCAGCAGATTGCCGATGAACTGGGCACAGCGCGGGAAGTCATCAGCCGCCAGTTAAAGCGTCTTGAGCTGAAAGGCTGGCTGACCATGGGCCGCGGTGTGATTGAAATCCAGCAGCGCGGCGAATTGCTCAAACTGGCCAACAGCAGCCAATAAATGCTGTGCCTGTATCTTCAAAGATACAAATCCGCCACAGATCGATACATTCACCAGTCATCTGCCGTGATTGAATGCACGTTATGGAAATAACTGCATCAAGCAGGCTGTTGAGAGGAGAAAGTGAATGCGTAAACTGATAGGATTAAGTGTGGTATTGATGGCGTCCAGCCAAGTGGCGTTTGCTGATACGCAATTTATAGACCGGGCCAGAGTGCTGTCTGTCAGCCCGCAAGTGCAGCAGATCAACCAGCCACGCCAGGAATGCCACACTGGCTATGTGCGTGAAAGCGTCTATGAGCAACCTGCACGCTCTAACACGGGCGCCATTATCGGTGGTGTGGCCGGCGGCCTGCTGGGTAGCACCATTGGTAAAGGCGGTGGCCGCGTTGCCGCCGCTGCAGTGGGCGCCGGTGTCGGCGCGATTGTTGGTGACCGGGTAGGCAACCAGAATACCTACGGCTATGAGCGCGTTGTGACACGCCCGGTTGAGCAGTGTGTGGTGGTTGACCAATGGCAAACCGTGACCACTGGCTATATGGTGAATTATGAATACCAGGGCCGTCAGTACAGTACGCTGATGGACAGGGACCCAGGCCCGGTGATGGATGTGACTGTAGTCATGAGGCCGCATTACACCCAGATTCAGCCGGCACCTGTTGTGTATCGGCCGGCGGCTTATCGCCAGTCTGATTACCGCTCAAAAGCCATCAAAGGGCACGGGGCACATAAACCACGTCGTTATTGGGAGTAAAGCAAGGCCGTCATCAGGTAATACTATGCTTTCACCTGGATGGCTTTCACCTGTATGGCCTTAAACTTAATTGTTTTGTGAAATAGAAACGCGATCCTGTGCCGGGATCGCGTTTATGCTTTGAGCAGCACAATCACAGCACCGCTACCGCCATCTGTCTGCCTGGCCTGCGCATAGGCAATGACTTCATCTTTTTGCATCAGCCAGTTGCGCAGTTTGTGTTTGAGTACCGGCTCTTTGTTTCTTGAGCCTAAGCCTTTGCCATGCACAATGCGTATGCAGCGCAAACCACGCTTTTTACAATCTGCAATAAACTCGGACACATACAGTCTGGCTTCATCACTGATCAGGCCATGCAGGTCGATATGGGCTTGCACTACCCAGTGACCACGGCGCAATTTACTCAATACCAGTGGCGATTGGCCATCGCGCAAATAGAGCAGTTCTTCGCCGCTTTCCAGTTCATGCGCGGGAATATAGTGGTCACTTAAGGAATCGATCAGCGCCTGCTGTTCATCACGGATCAGCTGTCGCGGGATCGGTTTGGGTTTTTTAGGCGTGTGCAGGATACGCTTGGGTGCTACAGGACGTGCGCCTTTGACTGCTTCATGGAACAGGTGAATGTCGTCATCATCCTCTGTATTCGGCACGTCGTTGGTCATGGCGATATATTCTACTAGTTCAAGCCTGCATTCTAAAAGAAAAAAGCGCACCCTGGATAATCACCTGGGTGCGCTTCGATTTGGCAGATTGACTGCCTGTCCTGATTATTTGCCGTTTATTCCAGGCTGGTCAGGTAGCGCTCAGCATCGAGTGCCGCCATACAACCGGTACCGGCACTGGTTACCGCCTGGCGGTAAATATGGTCCTGTACATCACCGGCTGCAAATACACCGGGGATATTGGTGGCCGTAAAGTTACCCTGGCGACCGGCCTGGGTAATGATGTAGCCGCCTTCCATCTCCAGCTGGCCTTCAAAAATCTGAGTATTTGGCTGGTGACCAATTGCAATAAATACGCCTTTCAATGGCACATCTTTGGTCGTGCCAGCGTTGACGTCCTTCACGCGCATGCCGGTGACGCCAGTGTTATCACCCAGCACTTCATCCAGGGTATGGAAAGTCTCCAGCACCACTTTGCCTTCTTTCACGCGTTCCATTAGTTTATCGACCAGGATAGCTTCCGCTTTGAATTTATCGCGTCTATGCACCAGCGTCACTTTGCTGGCAATATTAGATAAATACAAGGTTTCTTCCACCGCCGTATTGCCGCCGCCAATCACGGCCACTTCCTGGTTACGGTAGAAAAAGCCATCGCAGGTTGCACAAGCAGACACGCCTTTACCGGCAAACGCTTCTTCGCTAGGCAAGCCCAGGTATTTGGCTGAGGCGCCGGTGGCGATAATCAACGCATCGCAGGTATATTCACCGTTATCACCCACCAGGCGGATCGGTTTTTCTTTCAGGTGCGTGGTGTGGATATGGTCAAAAATCATTTCGGTATTGAAACGCTCGGCGTGTTTTTGAAAACGCTCCATCAACTCTGGACCCATCACGCCGTCAGCATCCGCAGGCCAGTTATCCACTTCAGTCGTCGTCATCAATTGGCCACCTTGTGCCAGGCCGGTGATGAGGACCGGACTTAAATTGGCACGGGCCGCATAAACGGCTGCACTGTAACCGGCAGGGCCGGAGCCTAGAATCAATAAACGCGCATGCTTGGTAGCCATACTTTTCTTTCTTTTTTGGTTTAATCTATTCAATAAAATGGGGATGAAATCACTTGTTGCAAGCTTTCATCCCCAAATTCAGGTACTAAATATTACTTGTATGGCAAAGAATTATTTTTCCAACAGGCTACGCATAGGGGTTTTTGGCTGCGGCCGTTTTACTTAACATCGGCTGCGCCGAGTTAGCCTTCGCCGAAAACCGCTTGCGTCGCTTATTTTTCCAACAAGCTACGCAACATCCATGCAGTTTTCTCATGTAACTGCAAACGCTGGGTCAGCAAATCCGCTGTGGCTTCATCAGCCGCTTTTTCTGCAGCCGGGAACACGCTACGCGCGGTACGACAGACTGCCTCATGGCCAGCCACCAGTTCGCTGATCATGTCCTGTGCTTTCGGCACATCTACAGTTTCTTCAATAGAAGTCAGTTTGGAGAATTGCGCGTAGGTGCCTGGCGCATGCACGCCCAGTGAGCGGATACGCTCGGCGATCAGATCGACTGCCAATGCCAGCTCGGTATATTGTGTTTCAAACATCAGGTGCAGGGTGTTGAACATCGGGCCAGTGACATTCCAATGGAAGTAATGGGTTTTCAGGTACAAAGTATAGGTATCTGCCAACAGTTTTGATACGCCCTCTGCAATTTCGTGGCGGTCTTTATTATTAATACCAATATCCATGATGTCTCCTTGTTGTCGTTGAATGTATTTTAAAAGCTAGATCGCCTGTGTGCAATTTGATTTTGTTATAATCATTTAAGTTCACTTGCGTAAAGAAAGAGATAACGCATTGTTTTTTAATAAAAAAAATGTATCCAATGCCCGTTTGGAAAAAGTGTCGACAGAAAAGCAGCTGCGCGATGCCAAATTGCTGCGCGAAGTCAGCTGGATTGCATTGGCAGCACTTGGCGTATTTCTGGCAGTGATACTGGCATCATACTCGCATGAGGACCCGGGATGGACACATGCGATCGGCGAGCATGACATTATTCACAATGCTGGTGGCACAGTCGGTGCCTGGATTGCTGATGTATTGCTATCCCTGTTCGGTTTTTCTTCCTGGTGGTTTGTGGTGCTGGCCTTTTACATCGTGTGGCTGATGTATGAGCGGCTGCATCTCGATGCCATCGAAAGGCAGGATTGGTGGTTAAACGGTGTAGGCTTCGCCTTGTTACTGTTGGCTTCAGCCGCGCTTGAATCCGGCCACCTGGTCAGCTTTCCTGCCGACTTCCCATTAAAACAGGGCGGCGTGATCGGCAGTGGTATTGATCATTTGTTGCGCAATATGTTTGGTTTTGCCGGTTCTACCATGTTGTTGCTGGTGTTGTTTGCCACCGCTTTTAGCCTGTTTACCGGCTGGTCGTTGATCAGCATGAGCGAGCGCCTGGGCGAGTGGGTAATCCACTTTCACCAATGGAGCACACTGAAATTCCAGGATTGGCAAGACCGCAAAGTGGGGCGCCAGGCCTTGCAGGCGCGTGAAGAGTTTGTCGAGTCTGAACGCAAGCGCGTGGAAGACCGCAAACCGGTAGAAATTGCCGTGCCTGAAGTACTGGTAGTGCCGAGTGAACGGGTGATTAAAGAAAAACAAACCGTATTGTTTGAAGCCATTGAGCAGGAAGGCCTGCCCGCACTGCATTTGCTGGATGTGCCTAATCAATCGGTGGAGCTGCAATCAGCAGAAACACTGGATTTCACATCACGCCTGATAGAACGCAAGCTGATGGACTTTGGGATCGAAGTCAAAGTCGTGCTCGCCCAGCCTGGCCCGGTGATTACCCGTTATGAGCTGGACCCGGCTCCAGGCGTCAAGGGTAGCCAGATCACCAACCTGTCCAAGGATCTGGCGCGAGCATTGTCTGTAATCAGCGTGCGGGTAGTCGAAACCATCCCCGGTAAAAGTTATATGGGGCTGGAAATCCCTAACCCCAAACGCCAGATTGTGTCGCTGTCTGAAATCATGGGCAGCCAGGCTTACGCCGATATGAATTCGCCTATTGCCATTGCCATGGGTAAAGATATTGCCGGTAAGCCGATTGTGGCTGACCTGGCCAAAATGCCGCATGTGCTGGTCGCAGGTACCACCGGTTCCGGTAAATCTGTCGCGATTAATGCGCTGATCCTGAGCTTGCTCTATAAATCAGAAGCCAATCGTGTGCGCATGATACTGATCGACCCGAAAATGCTGGAGTTATCTGTGTATGAAGGGATTCCGCATCTGCTGGCACCGGTTGTCACGGATATGCGTCAGGCCGCCAATGCGCTGAACTGGTGTGTGGCGGAGATGGAGCGCCGCTATAAACTGATGTCCACCCTGGGTGTGCGTAACCTGGCAGGCTACAACCAGAAGATACAGGACGCAAAAAAACAAGGGACTTCTATCCCGCATCCATTCAGCCTGACACCGGATGCGCCGGAGCCATTGGATGAAATGCCACTGATCGTAGTGGTGATTGACGAACTGGCCGACCTGATGATGGTGGTGGGTAAGAAAGTGGAAGAGTTGATCGCCCGCCTGGCACAGAAAGCACGTGCGTCCGGTATCCATCTGGTGCTGGCGACACAGCGTCCATCGGTGGATGTGATCACCGGCCTGATCAAAGCCAATGTGCCGACACGGGTGGCTTTCCAGGTATCCAGCAAGATAGACTCACGTACCATTCTGGACCAGATGGGTGCGGAAACCTTGCTGGGCCAGGGCGATATGCTTTACCTGCCGCCAGGCAGCGGCTACCCACAACGTATCCATGGCGCATTCGTCAGCGATGGCGAAGTGCACAATGTGGTTAATTTCCTCAAGGCGCAGGGTGAACCTAATTACATCGAGGGTATTCTGACCAATGAGACCGAAGGTGGTGACATCGATGGTGTGTTGGGTGGCGACGATGCCGGTGGCGAAAAAGACCCGTTGTATGATGAGGCGGTTGCCATTGTGCTGAAAACCCGCCGTGCGTCTATTTCGTCCGTGCAACGCCAGTTGCGAATAGGTTATAACCGTGCGGCAAGATTAATTGAAGATATGGAGCGTGCAGGTTTGGTATCCGCGATGCAAAGTAATGGTAACCGTGAAGTATTAGTGAAAGCAGGAGGTGACCATGAGTAATATGTTAGGTAAGCAGTGGCCAGGCCGCACATGGGCTGCCAGGTTTTTTTCAGTGTTTAGCACACCGCTAGGCGTAGCCACATTAGTGGTCGGCTTGAGTTCTTCAGCCATGGTATATGCCGATGGCGTGGATGATTTAAAGCATTTTTATCAATCCACACAATCCATGCGCGCGTTGTTCAAGCAAACGGTATTCGACCAAAAGGGCCGCAAGCTGCAGGAGGTCAATGGCAATATGTTATTGCAGCGCCCTAACAAATTCCGCTGGGATTACCAGAAACCTTACGAACAGCAGATCATCAGCGATGGCCGCCAGGTGTTTTTGTTTGATGTGGATTTGCAGCAGGTGAGTGTGCGTACAGTCGATAAAGTACTAGGCACCAGCCCGGCCGCTTTGCTGGCAGGCGGGCCCAATGTAGAAGAGAGCTTCCGTTTGTCTCGCCTGGTTGATTATGAGGGCCTGCAACGCGTGCAAGCCAAGCCCAAACAAAAAGACAGCGGCTTTCAGGTGGTGATCATTTCCTTTGACCACGGCAAGCTGGCCGAAATGCGCCTGGTGGATGCGTTTGGGCAAAGCACGCACATTGTGTTCTCTAATGTAGAAGTGAATCCGTCATTGAATACTTCGCAGTTCCTGTTCACCGTTCCCAAAGGGGTAGATGTGGTTGGTGAATAAACCATCACCACTACACAGGCAATATGTCATCCCTGTTTGAACCACAAACACCTTCTTCCGTCCCGCTTGCCGAGCAACTGCGCCCGAAAACACTGAACGAAGTGGTTGGGCAGACGCATTTGCTGGGCGAAGGCAAGCCTTTACGGCGCGCGTTTGAATCCGGCAAGTTACCTTCCATGATTTTGTGGGGGCCGCCGGGCGTCGGTAAAACCACCCTGGCACGCCTGATCGCGCAAACGGCCGAGGCTGAATTCGTGCCTTTGTCTGCGGTGTTGTCTGGTATAAAAGATATCCGCGAAGCGGTGGAGCGCGCCGAACTGGCATTGCAGCAAACCGGCCGCAATACCATTCTGTTTGTAGACGAAGTCCATCGCTTCAATAAAGGCCAGCAGGATGCGTTTTTGCCCTTTGTCGAGAGCGGACTGATCACCTTTATCGGCGCGACGACCGAAAACCCTTCATTTGAAGTGAATAGTGCCTTGCTGAGCCGTTCACAGGTGTTCGTGCTGACGGCGTTGACTGAAGATGAGCTCGCCGAGTTACTTGAACGCGCACGCCTCAAAATGGCACCAGAGATCACCCTGAACGATAAGGTCAAAGAACAGATATTAGATTACGCCGATGGCGATGCCAGACGCTTGCTGAACTTTGCCGAAGGGCTGTTCAACGGTGCTTTGGCGGCCAAGATAGAGACGATCGATGATGCATTCTTGCAATCGAGCATGGCCAGCAAGTTGCGCCGGTTTGATAAAGGCGGCGAAGCGTTTTATGACCAGATATCTGCCTTGCATAAGTCGGTGCGCGGTTCCAACCCCAATGCGGCACTCTACTGGTTTGTACGCATGCTGGATGGCGGTGCCGACCCGCTCTACCTGGCGCGGCGTATTGTACGTATGGCGGTGGAAGATATCGGCCTGGCTGACCCCAAAGCGCAAACCATCGCTCTGGAAGCCATCCAGATCTATGAGCGACTGGGCTCACCAGAAGGCGAGCTGGCCCTCAGTAATGCTGTGATTTACCTGGCGGTGGCGGCTAAAAGCAATGCCGCGTATATGGCCTACAATCAGGCCAAGGCCTTTGTGGCACAGGATAAATCACGCATGGTGCCCTTGCATTTGTGCAACGCGCCAACCAAACTGATGAAGGCGCTCGATTACGGTAAAGAATACCGCTATGCGCATAATGAGCCGAATGCTTATGCCGCCGGTGAACAGTATTTCCCGGATGATTTACCCGCGCAATCGTTTTACCAGCCCACATCGCGTGGATTGGAAGGTAAAATAAGCGAAAAACTCAACCACTTACAAGCACTAGATCAAGAATACCTGAACAGCAAAGCGAAAAAATAAATGTTAGATATACAACAACTTAGAAACGATCTGGACAATGTCACCGCGCGCCTGAAAGCGCGCAAGTTTGATTTTCCGGCGGATGTATTTAAAGCGCTGGAAGCAGAGCGTAAAGCCATACAGACCAGCACTGAAAACCTGCAGGCTAAACGCAATGCCGCGTCCAAGCAGATCGGCATTGCCAAATCCAAAGGGGAAGATGCCAGCGCGATCCTGGCGGAAGTCGCTGGGTTGGGTGATGAATTAAAAGCTGCTGAAGCGCAATTGAACGAGGTACAGGCCAAACTGCAGGCATTGATGCTGAATGTGCCTAACTTGCCGCATGAAAGCGTGCCTGTCGGTCATGATGAAACGCAAAACGTGGAAGCACGTCGTTGGGGCACGCCACGTAGTTTTGATTTTGCAGTGAAAGACCACGCCGATGTAGGCGCACCGTTAGGACTGGATTTCGATACCGGCGCTAAATTGTCAGGGGCGCGTTTTACCTTGATGAAAGGCCAGATTGCCAGGTTGCACCGTGCACTTGCGCAATTCATGCTGGATCTGCAAACCGAAAAACATGGTTACACCGAATGCTATACACCATATATGGTTAACCGCGAGACGCTGGTTGGCACCGGGCAATTGCCAAAGTTTGAAGAAGACCTGTTTGTCACGCCGCATAACGATAGCAAGCTGTACCTGATCCCGACTTCTGAAGTCACCTTAACCAACACCGTGCGCGATGAGATCGTGGCGCTGGAGTCACTACCGATCAAACTGACGGCGCATACGCCTTGCTTCCGTTCAGAGGCTGGTTCTTATGGCCGCGATACCAAAGGCATGATCCGCCAGCACCAGTTTGATAAAGTCGAGATGGTGCAGATTGTGCACCCTGAAAACAGTTACCAGGCGCTGGAAGAAATGGTCAGCCATGCCGAAAACGTGTTGCAGGCCTTAGAATTACCTTATCGCGTGGTGTCATTATGTACGGGTGATATGGGCTTTGGCGCAGCCAAGACCTATGATCTGGAAGTCTGGTTGCCTGCGCAGAATACTTACCGTGAAATTTCTTCTGTGTCTAACTGTGAGGCTTTTCAGGCACGTCGTTTGCAGGCCAGGTTCAGGAATGCCAATGGCAAGCCTGAGTTGCTGCATACCTTGAATGGGTCAGGCTTGGCAGTAGGGCGTACGCTGGTGGCGGTGCTTGAGAATAACCAGAATGCGGATGGTAGCGTGACTATCCCGAAAGCGTTGCAGCCTTATATGGGCGGCAAGGCCGTGATTACGGCTTAATCTGAAAAGAAAAGTATTTCACTCTGCCCTGGCTAACAACCAGGGCATTTTGTTATCTGCGATCTTGTATGGGTCCAGGCCAGGCTCATAAATAGGATAGTATTTCTGCATGATCTGGTAATAGCTGCGCACCAGTTCGGTGTAAATCACCGGCGCGCCACAGCTACAGTAGCCATGCTTGGCATGCACGTAATGCTCGGGGTCATTCAATAGCTGGTAGCCGCGTTTCACATCCGCCCAGCTGTCCGGGTTCAGCCCCAGCCGTTGCGCAATGATGCGCGCATCTTCCAGGTGGCCAACGCCATTGTTATAAGCGGCCAGTGTCATAAAAGTGCGGTCCGGCTCGGGGATGCGCGTTGGCAGGCGGTCTTTCAGCCACAGCAAAAACTTGGCGCCGGCCATAATGCTTTGTTGAGGGTCCAGCCGATTGGTCACATTCATCATGTTGGAGGTTTGCTCGGTGAGCATCATCAAACCGCGTACATTGGTTGGTGAAGTGCTGTAATTATCCCAATGTGATTCCTGGTAACTCAGCGCTGCCAGCAGGCGCCAGTCTATGTCCGTCACCTCTTGCGCGCCTTTGAACAGCCGCGTATATCTGGGTAATAAGGTATTGGATTTGCTTAAGAAAGTCGCTACATCTACCTGCTTCAGGCGTTTGGTGTGGCCGTAATATCGATCAAGCAGGTTACGCAAAGTACCGTCTTTTTCTATCTTCTTGAAAAACGCCTGTACCTGTTTCAGTTTTTCTTCGCCGGAAAATTTATTCAGGGCCCAGGCGATTTTATCGACCGGCCCTAGCATCAGTCCGGCATCCAGTTGCGGATAAAGATATTGCATGATGGCCAGCAAATGGTTATCCGCCACCGTAAAGTCGATTTCATTACGCGCGACGGCTTCTATCAATTGTTCAGAGCTGAGTTTTTCAGTTTCGCGCCAGGTCAGTTGCGGATGTTGCGATTGCAATTCGCGCATGCGTTCAACAAAACTGGTGCTTTTTGGCAACACAACTCTCTTATTGAGTAATGCATCTGGCTTGGCGGGTTCGCTATTCTGGTCGCGGTTATACACCACCATGGACTGCACCTGGTTAAAGGCTGGCCCAAACAGGAACTGGCGTTTACGCGAGGCGGTAATGCTGATATCCGCCGCCGCAATATCAGCATCGCCGCGCATCAGGGCGGGGAAAACCTTATCAAAGCTCTCCACCACAATGAACTCAAGCTTGTAAGGCGGGCCAAGGAAATCGACAAAACGTTTGGCCAGGTCATATTCCAGTCCGGCGTAATTGTTCTGGCTATCAATAAAGTAGGTGTCCGGGCTGTTAATGGTGACAAAACGGATAGTGTGAGGGTCTGGTTTCGGTTTTTCCTGCACGGGTTGCCTGGGCGTGGTCGGCTCGTTACAGGCCAGCAGCCCACCGCATAAACAGGTAATCAACAACCATTGCCATGCGGGACGCGTGGAAATACAGGTGAGAAAACGCATAAGTCAGGAGCAAAAAAGCGATTAAGCCCGCGTTTCGATCTTGCCCTGGTCGGCAATCAGAATTTTGCTTGCCAGCTTGGTGAAAATGCCATGCTCAACCACACCGGGAATATTATTAAGCAAAGCATTTAATTGATGGCTATCTAATTGGGCGTCAAAACGCATATCAAGTACCAGGCTACCATAGCTGGTGATACTGAGCCCATCTTTGGCCGCATTCGGGCGTAGATCGCCGCTACCACCCATCGCTTCTATGCTACGTTTTACTGCTTGCCAGGCAAATGGCATCACTTCAATCGGGATAGGGTAATTTTCGCCGATACGGCTGACCAGTTTGCTTTTATCTGCCACTACGATAAATTCTTTCGCGGCCTTTGCCAGTAGCTTCTCCATGACCAGGTCGTAGCCCCGGCCTTTCAGCAGGCTGTTGTCGTCGGTGATTTCGTCAGCGCCATCCACGTACAGGTCAATCTGGCTTAATTGCGACAAACTCAGTACGGTTAAGCCAACAGACTGGGCTTTGATCATACTGATATTGGAGCTGGCAACCGTAGTGATGCGCAGGTTTTCCTGTTGCTGGCGGGTGGCTAATGCCTCAATAAAATAGTTGGCGGTGGAACCTGTGCCCAACCCAACAATCATATCGTTCTTGACGTAGCTGGCTGCTTCTAGCGCGACGGCCTGTTTATCGTTCATATGTTTTCTCCGTGCCGGATTTACCCACAAACTTCGTGTCTGTGCACCGTAATCGCTCTAGCGTCTCATTATAATGCCGGTACAGTCAGCGGACGCTTGCAGTTATAATAGCAAACTCGGCAGATTCGCCAAGAACTACTCACCTAACCTGAGCAATAAGATTTTATTCTTTTATGGCAGTTTCACTTCCCGTCGTCGGACATCCCCAACGTTTTTCTTTTCACAGTCAGGGGTTGGACAGTAAAGCGCTGGCCGAATTGGCCTGTGGTTTAAAAGCAACACAATCGCCGCTGGTGATTTTAACCGCCAATGCGTTTGAAGCGCAGCGTCTGATGGATGAGATTCCCTATTTTGGTAAAGGCATAGAAGTCCATTTGCTGCCAGATTGGGAAACACTGCCTTACGATGTGTTCTCCCCGCACCCGGATTTGATCTCCGAGCGGCTGTCCACGCTATACCAGCTCAGCCAGAACCAGAGTGATGTGGTGATTGTGCCACTTGCGACGGCCTTGCTGCGCCTGCCACCGGTGGCTTACCTGGCGGCGCACACGTTTATGCTGAAAAAAGGCCAGCGACTGGATGTCGATGCCCTGCGTAACCAATGTGCACAGGCCGGTTACCACCATGTCAGCCAGGTCATGAGCCCGGGCGAGTTCAGTGTGCGTGGCGGCCTGGTGGATCTATATCCCATGGGCAGCACGCTGCCTTACCGTATCGATTTGTTCGATGATGAGATCGAGACCATACGCACGTTTGATATCGATACCCAGCGTAGTGTGTATCCGGTCGGTGAGATCCGCATGTTGCCGGCGCGCGAATTCCCCATGGATGAAGCCGGAATTACATTATTCCGCAGCCAGTTCCGCGAATACTTTGAAGGCGACCCGCAGCGCGCAAAGATTTACAAGGATGTGAGTAAGGGCACGGCCAGCGGCGGTGTTGAATGGTATCTGCCATTGTTTTTTGAGCAAACTGCCAGCCTGTTCGATTACCTGCCCAAGCAAACCGTGCTGTGCCTGCATGGTGACCTGGATAAAGCTGCGCAAACCTTCTGGGCCGATGCCAATAGCCGTCATAGACTGATGGCTTACGATGCAGAAAAACCGATTTTGCGGCCAGAAACCCTGCTGCAAAAAACCGATGAGTTTTTCAAGCAGACACATGCCTTTACGCTTGTACATCAGCAGATACAAAACGTCACTACGATTTCGCCGGTGGAAGTCGACCGCCGCGCAGAGCAGCCCTTGCACAAATTACAGGGCTTTATCAGCCAGTTTGAGGGTCGCGTGTTAATTGCGGCTGAAAGCCTGGGCCGCCGCGAAACCATTGCGCAACTATTCAGCGAACATGGCGTGACTTTTTCACTGGCTGAGGATTGGGGCGGGTTTGAGAAAAGCCAGTTTCCAGTCATGCTCGGCGTATCGCCATTACACCAGGGGTTTGTGGATGGTGAGTTAGCCGTTATCACCGAAGCTGAGTTGTATGCCAGCACCGTGCGCCAGCAGCGCCGCCGTAATCAGGAAAAAGCACGCAATGCCGAGGGTATGCTGAAAGACCTCTCGGAATTGCGCCTGGATGACCCGGTGGTGCATGAGCAGCATGGTGTTGGGCGTTACAAAGGCCTGGTCAATATCGATTTTGGCGAGGGCGAAACAGAATTACTGTTGATCGAGTATTTCGGCGAAGATAAGTTATATGTACCGGTATCGCAGCTGTTCCTGATCTCACGTTATTCCGGCGGCCCGCCGGAAAGCGCACCTTTGCATAGACTGGGTAGTGGCCAGTGGGAAAAAGCCAAGAAAAAAGCACTCAAGCAGATCCGTGATACCGCGGCTGAACTGCTCAATCTGTATGCGCAACGCGCCGTGCGCCGTGGCCATGCGTTTACCTTGAGCCTGCAGGATTACGAAGCATTCTGTGAAGGCTTCCCGTTTGAAGAGACACCAGACCAGCTGGAAGCGATTGAAAACGTCATTAAAGACATGCAATCAGGCCGCCCCATGGACAGGCTGGTGTGTGGCGACGTTGGCTTTGGTAAAACAGAGGTCGCGCTGCGCGCCGCGTTTGTTGCCGTGATGGGTGGCCGCCAGGTATCCGTACTCGTGCCAACCACTTTGCTGGCCGAACAGCATTACCAGAATTTTGTCGACCGCTTTGCCGAATGGCCGATCAAGATCGCCGAGATCTCACGTTTCCGTACCGCCAAAGAACAGGCCGAAGCACTCAAAGGCTTGGCAGATGGCAGTATCGATATCATTATCGGCACCCACAGGCTGATCCAGAAAGATGTGAAATTCAAGAACCTGGGGCTGGCTATCCTGGACGAAGAGCACCGGTTTGGCGTGCGCCAAAAAGAGCAAATGAAAGCCCTGCGTGCCGAGGTGGATGTACTCACCCTGACCGCGACGCCGATTCCGCGTACCTTAAGCATGGCGATGGAAGGCCTGCGCGAGTTTTCTGTGATTTCCACGCCGCCACAAAAACGGCTGGCGATTAAAACTTTCCATACCGAAT
Source organism: Methylophilus sp. E2MeOHC9 (assembly GCF_058744375.1). Taxonomy (NCBI): domain Bacteria; kingdom Pseudomonadati; phylum Pseudomonadota; class Betaproteobacteria; order Nitrosomonadales; family Methylophilaceae; genus Methylophilus; species Methylophilus sp. E2MeOHC9. Next base: position 2,856,447 of record NZ_CP196024.1, on the reverse strand, counting down.
ATTCCGAAGGCATTATCCGCGAAGCGGTGATGCGCGAATTCAAACGTGGCGGGCAAGTGTATTTCCTGCATAACGAAGTCGACACCATCTATGTGATGAAGGAAAAGCTGGAGAAGTTTTTACCCGAAGCGCGGATTGCCATTGGCCATGGTCAATTGCGTGAACGCGAGCTAGAGCATGTGATGCGTGACTTCTACCAGCAACGTACCAATTTGTTATTGTGTACCACCATCGTTGAAACCGGCATTGACGTACCTACCGCCAACACCATGATTATCAACCGGGCAGATATGTTCGGCCTGGCGCAATTGCACCAGTTACGTGGCCGCGTCGGACGTAGCCATCACCAGGCTTATGCCTATTTGCTGACAGACCCGCATCGCACGATTACGCCACAAGCGCAAAAACGGCTGGATGCGATCCAGTTGCTGGAAGACCTGGGTGCCGGTTTCCACCTGGCCATGCATGACCTTGAAATCCGCGGCGCAGGCGAGCTGTTAGGCGATAGCCAAAGCGGCGAGATGCAGGAGATAGGCTTTAACCTGTATTCCGATATGCTCAACCATGCAGTGAAACAGCTCAAAGCGGGCAAAGAGCCTGACCTGGATTCACCACTGGGCGTGACCACCGAAATCAACCTGCATACGCCCGCGTTGTTGCCCAACAACTATTGCCCGGATGTACATGAACGCCTGGTGCTGTATAAACGCCTTGCCAACTGTGAAGACGATGAAGCGCTGGATGTGATGCAGGAAGAACTGATAGACCGCTTTGGCTTATTGCCAGAGCCGGGTGAAGCGCTGATCGCCTGCCATCGTCTGCGTATTGCCGCCAAACCACTGGGTATCATCAAGGTCGATGCCTCCGATGCCGCCATCCAGTTGCAGTTCAATGTCAAAGCCGATATCGACCCGATGAAGCTGGTGAATCTATTGCAACGCGACAAGCGCTGCCGCATGAATGGGCCGGATAAATTACGTGTTACAGTGCAGCTGGGCAATTTGAATCACCGGGTAGAACTGGTTAAAACGTTATTGAAGGAATTTAGTTAATGTTAGAAAAATTACTCGCCGCCATCGCCGCCTGGATCATGGGCGTGATCTCCACCATGGGCTACGGCGGCATCGTGTTATTGATGGCGATTGAATCTGCCTGTATCCCCTTGCCCTCAGAAATCATCATGCCGTTTGCCGGCTTCCTGGTCACCAAAGGTGAAATGACCTTGTGGGGCATTGCCCTGGCAGGCGCGATCGGCTGCGTGGTCGGCTCGATTCCTGCCTATTATCTCGGCATGTACGGTGGCCGTCCGCTGGTGGAAAAGTACGGCAAATATGTGCTGATCAGCAAAAAAGACCTGGATATGGCGGACCGCTGGTTTGCCGAGCACGGTGAGATCATTATCTTTATCGCCCGCCTGTTGCCAGCCGTGCGTACCTTTATTGCCTTTCCGGCCGGTGTGGCGCGCATGAACATGACACGGTTTGTCGCCTATACGTTTGTCGGCTCATTGATCTGGTGCTGGGTGCTTGGCTATATCGGCATGAAAGCCGGTGAGCATTGGGAAGACCTGAAAGTCTACTTCCATGAGTCTCATTATGTAATTGCCGCGCTGGGGCTGGTATTTATCGTGTGGTATGTGCGCAGGCATTTTAAAAACGAGCACGAATAATAAAAAAGCTGCCGATAGGCAGCTTTTTTATTGAGGCGTTTGTTATTTCGATGTCGCTATTTCCACGTGACTAGCTGGCTGATATCGCGACGCGTTTTCGGCTTGGGTTCAGTTTTTCGGTAACCAAATGCCACCATATACGCCAGACCGTACTCTTGCAGATTCACGCCGAATTTTTCAGCCAGCAATGCATCCGTTTCCTTCTGTTTAAACCCTTCAATCGGGCACGAATCTATGCCGCGCATGGCGGCAACTGTCATCATGTTGGCCAGCGGGATATAACATTGCTTGCTGGCCCAGTCGAACAGTTTGCGTTCATCGCTTAAATCAAAATCGGATTGTTTGAACTGGCTATAAAAACCCAGGCGCATATCGATCACTTCTTGCGGGTGATGCTGCACATCGCGCATAAAAGTGGGCAGGTAAGCACCATCCGGTTTTAAAAACGGTGATTTCATTGCCAGGCACAATACAAAATGGCTGGCGGTATCCAGTTTCAGTGGTGCGCCCCAGGCATGCTGTTTCAGGCTTTCGCGCAAGGTTTTGTCTTGCACCACAATAAAGTGCCAGGGTTCGAAACCAAACGAGCTGGGCGAAAGGCGTGCAGATTCGAGTATCAACTCAAATTCTGCAGCGGGGATTTGTTTGCTGGCATCAAACTCTTTGCAGGCATGGCGGAACTGGAATGCATCCAGGATGGCTTGTTGCGCTATCATTATTCATCCTTAATCGATCGTGACTAACTTACCAACACTCAAAAACAAGATGGCTGTTTTTACTGGCAGCTTTTCTTGCTGAAATAGCTTTGCGTAAGACGCCAGCTGCGGCTTAAAGTGCGCCGCCAACACGTTCAGATCTTGCTGGCTGCTCACGGGCATGGACTTATAGTCGATGATCCAGCGCACTCCCTCTGCGATAAACGTGCGATCAATGACTTTTTTGCTATCAGCCAGCTGTTCTATCGCCAGTTCTGAGGCCGCCTGGGGGTGAAGTTGTAACACCCATTGCCCGTCGGCCGATTGCAACGTGGTGGTCAGTATGGCGGCGGCTCTGGCGGCGCCAAGCGTCACTTCGTTCTCGGCATATCCGCGTTGTTTAAACCAGCGTTGCATTGCCGGCATGTGCATGAGGAATTGATTTTTGACACTGTCGCCCCAGCGAGCGATACCTTGCCCGGCAATCAGTTGCAGGTAAAGGTGGGCGAGGGTGCCGGTGTCTGCTTCCAATGCCGCTACCGGTGCATCTTCGGTCTGTTGGGTATAGTTCACTGCCGCCAGGGTGCCGGATGCTTGTAGCAAAACAGGGGTTTCTGCTTGCCGCACACGGATCAGTTGCGGCACGAACTGCCTGAGATCCGCATCTGTTTGCGCAAGCGGTGCACGTGCGACCAGGTCGTGCTCAGCGGTAAACCATGCGCTCACCGCAGGCCATAGCAAGTGCAGGAAAGTATTTTTTCGCGGCTGCGGATCCCCATTTTTATCCGGTTTGGCAGCGCCCAGTAAGTGCAATTGTCGCTCGGCACGTGTCGCAGCCACATACAACACGCGCGCATCTTCGTAAGCGGCGCGGGTTTTGTCGAGGTCATTTAAATAGTCATAGGCTGTGACCACGGCTGTTTTACCCAGTGCGGCCTGCTGACGTTTGCGCGCCGCAGGCACATAGGGCGCAGCGACCAGTTCTGTGATGCCATGCGCTAGCGTGACTTCTTCCCAGATCACCAGCTTGGCGTCATCTGGCGGGTTGCCGCCATCCAGCCCGGGCAGGATCACGGTATCAAATTCCAGGCCTTTGGATTTGTGGATAGTCATGAACTGCAAACTGGCATCGGCTTTGGCATCCGGTGCGGCGTAGAGTTTTTTCACATCTTCTGCCAGCGTCTGCGGGCTGAACTGGTTGTGTTGTTCCAAGGCGGCGATACGCGCAAAAAACGCCTGTACGTCCTGCACATCGTTTTCATTCCACAGACATTGTGCACCGCCCAGCCGTAACCAGGTATTGTGTACCCAGCGGCTGACGCTTGCCCGCCCGCGCCAATCCAGCGCAGATAGCATGACTTCCCTTACATGGCAGGCACGTTGCTGGCCATCTTCACTCAGCCTGGCGAGCACCGCCTCATCGCTGAGCAAATGCATCACACTTCTATGACTGTCCTGGCCTATCAATGCATGCAGGTCTGCCAGGGTCAGGCCACACCAGGGTGCACGTAGCAACGCCAGCCAGTGCACGCGGTCAGCACGTTGATGCAACGCATAGGTGAGGGTGAGCAAATCCTGCACAATCTGGCGATTGACCAGTTCTTCGATCTCGACTGCCTGAAAACTTAATTCGCTGTGGTTACGGCGCATCTCGCTCACCAATGCATGCAGATGCCGGCGTGCGCGCACCAGCACGGCAATGGTGGTATCCGGTTTATCCGCGCGTGTTTGCTGGATGATGCGGATGATCTGCTCGGCCTCCAGGTGGCGGATATCGGCGGGTTCGTCATCTGTTTCAGCGACAGGGATTAATAGCGGATGCACAAAGACGCCGGCGCCATTTGCATCTTCCCTGGTCGCCACAAATGGCCGGTAAGCGATGGCACCTTGTTGCGGTGCGTCCCTGGCAGGCAGCATGCCCTTGAAAGTCTGGTTGATCCAATCGACCACCAGTGGTCGCGAACGGTTGTTGCGCCACAGTTTGAGTGGCGTTAACAGGATGTCGCCTATGCCATACACCGCCACATTGAGGAACAAGCCGACATTGGCTTTGCGGAAGCGATAGATGGACTGCATGGGGTCGCCCACGGCAAACAGGGTGCGGCCATCGCCGGGCAGCCAGCCACGCGTGAGTGCCTTGAGCAGGTCGATCTGCATGGGGCTGGTATCCTGGAACTCATCGACCAGCAAATGCTGGATGCGGTAATCCAGCCGCATGGCCAGTTCGGTGGATACGCCACCTTCTACCAGTGCGGCCAATGCCCGTTGCGCGATCTCGACAAAATCCACTTCATTTTGTGCCTGGAAGCATAACCATAATTGGGCAGCCGCAATATTTAAAAGTTGGCTGAGGGCCTGGATGATGGCATCGTCTTCACTGTCCGGGTCAGGCAGCATGCGGATGCGGGCAATGCTGGCCTCACTGTCGCTGTGTTGTGCCAACCCATCCAGTATTTCAGTCAATGCTTCTTTATAGGGCTTGGCTTCATCAGTCGCTGGCAAGCCCATGTTTTTGTCCAGCCGTTTGCGCAGGCCACCGCTGGCAGTCAGTAATAACTCGGTCAGCGCGCGCCAGCCGGGTAAATCCTCAATGCTCGCTGTGTATGGCTGTTGCCAATCCAGTAAGGCAGACATCGCGTGATCGGGCGGGAGCTGGCTGGCGGCATAGCGCGCAATCGGCATCAGCGCCGACTGGAGGCGCCCGGGCAATGCCTGCGCTGCCTGCTGTAATTCGCTTTCGATTAAATGGTGCAATGCCAGCCTGGCCGCATCAGTTTTGTCGCCTGTCTGGCTCAAATGCAGCCATTGTTCACGCTTTGAGAGCATCGCCATCAGCAGGCCTTCCAGCCGTGACTGGTCATTATCCATATAGCGCAACACCAGGCGTACCGGTTCGCCCAGCGTGGCATCGTCCATGGTCTGCAACGCTTGCCCGGCTGCTTCGCGGTAATAGGCCCAGGCATCTTCAGTCACCGCCGGTTGTGTACCAAAACGGCTTAACAGCGGCATTTGCCGCGCCAGGTTGGCACACAGTGAGTCTATGGTGTAGATACGTAATCTTGCAGGCGTTTCCAGCAAGTGCCAGTTGAGTTCGGCTGAACGTTGCAGCGCCTGCTGCCCTAATTCAAAAGTGATTTGTTTATGCGGGGCTTCTGGCATCACGCCTGCCGCCGCCAGTTGCAGGCTATCGAGAATACGCGCACGCATTTCAGAAGCTGCCTTATTGGTGAAAGTAATGGCTATGATTTCTTCCGGCGCCTGCACGGTTTGCAGTAGCTTGAGCACACGTTGTGTCAGTAGCTCTGTTTTGCCTGCACCGGCGGGCGCTTCAACAATAAAGGATTCTATTGCCAGCGCGCGCTGGCGGTTGGCCGTATCGTTAGCCAGTGCCTGCTGCAAGTCAGCATCATGCATAGTCACACTCATGGCTGGTCACCACTATGCTTGTGTTCAAATTGCAATTGCCTTTCAGGCAGGCGCAACAATGGCAACACATCGCAATAATCCAGATCCTGCTCGGATTCAAATATCACAGCGGCTTCGCCTGCTTTTAAAGCCTGTGCGGTTTTGGTGATCTGGTTGCGCCAGTGCTGCAATATCGAAGTCCAGTCGGGGAAGGCTTCTGGATCAAATAATTTGTTTTTTTCGTGGTTGAACGCTTTGATGCCAGTCACGATGTCATCTTCAGCCGCCACACCGGTGAATCCGCCGTCCGTCAGCCTCAGTTTGCCAAAGCAAACCGCGGCGATGTCTGCATCCTGCAGGATAAAAGCGGCATAGATAGGCAGTTGAGGTTCGGTGATTTTGTCACTGGCCCAGTTTTTATAATCAGGCGCGCTGCCAGTTTTGTAGTCAATCACCACCAGTCGGCCATCCTCCAGCGTATCGACGCGGTCTATGATCAGGGTGACTTGTATGCCTTCGATCAGGGGTGTAAATTTTTCTTCTGTCAGGGTCACGTTGAATGCTTGCGGCCGTGCGCGTTCGACTTCCCATAGCCAGGTCAACGCCAGTTTGCTCAAACGTTCACTTTCCAGCTGGCAAAACACGTCAGAAAACGGTTGTGAAAATGCCTGGTTGAAATCGGCAATCACTGCGGTGGCGATCTGGTCTAGTTGAGTTTTGAGCGTTTCTGGCTGCACGGTTGACCATGCGACAGAAGGCTGCTGTGCCCAGAACGCCGCCATCACCTGGTGGATCAAATCGCCGCGCTGCATGGCATCCAGGCCATTGTGCGGGGTTTCAAGTTTGCGGGCTTTCAAGCGGTATTGATAAAACGCCCAGGCCGGGCACAGCGCTTGCGCACGCAGTAAACCAGTGCCGCCACTGACATGCTCGCCGTCTTGTACGGCCGGTGCCTGATGATCATCTAGCCATTGCCAGTCGTGGGTGCTGTTTTTTGCCAGTGTTTCGGCTAACGTGGCCGCGCCTGGTGTTGAGGTGGTTTCCGGGATGGCCTGTATCAGCGGGCTGATGCGTAACAGGCGGTCACCTTCACGGTCAGCATACGAAAAAATCACCTGCCTGGCTGAACGTAGCAGGCGCTGGTGAATCTGGCTGGCAAAGTCTATCTGCACTTCACTGCTAGCATTCGGCGTTGCCGCCTGGCGTTGCAGCTCGGCGGGGATCAAGGCGTTGGTGCGCGATAACGGTGGCCATACATGGTCATTCATGCCCATCACCCACACGCCATCCAGCGGTTGTGCTGAGGCTTCCAGCATGCCCATCAGTGTGATATTGGGCACATGCACTGTTTGCGGCTGGAAAATCTGTGCCTGGCATAATTGCGATAAGCGGTGCAGGGCAGACATGGCATCGATGGCACCTAGCCATGCATCCAGCGCTGCCAGCTGGCCCAATACTCGTTGAAACGATTGCTGGCACTGATATTCGTGGCTGGACAAACTGCGCTCGCCCGGCCAGTGCGTGGCTGCCAGCAGTTGATTAAAACTGGTCACCCAGGCAGAAGGGAGCTGTTTGCGCGGTGTTTGTTTTGCCTGTGTGAGCAGGGCATTTAAATCAGCGCATAGCGCCGGGCAAAGGATAGGGTGGATATCCTGTTGTCTGCGCTCGATAAAGCGCAGAAAGGTCGTGGCTTTTACCTGCAAAGGCAATTGCCTGCGCATCTCTGCATCAAGTGCTGCACGCGGATCGGCTTCGTATTGCGCTTGCGACCAATAAATATTTCCCAATAAGGCAGAAAGCTCGGTTTGTGTAAAAGGCGATTGCTGGAAAGCTAGCCTGAGCAAACTGAGCGCAGTATCCACCAGCGGCCAGCGGCTGAGTGGCAAGCCGAGTGAAAACTCATAACAACGTGGTGTTTCTGCATGTGCCGGATGCAATGCTTCGCGGTGAAATACATCGTCGAGCAGGTGGGCCAGTGTGTCACGCAGGGCATCCAGTTCTGGCACTACAATCGCCAGCCTGGCTTGGGGGTTGGTGGCTAAATGTTGTTGCGCCCAGTGCACGGCAGCGCGGCATTCGTCCATGGCTTCGGCAAATACCATGCGTTGGACTTCATCGGCGGCGACGCCCATGTCAAATGTCGTTACGCTGACGCCTTGCACCTGCAATTCGCTGATCAGTGCCTGCAAATGCGGGTTGATGCGGTCAAATCCGGCCAGTTGTATTTCCCCAGGCAACGAATAAGTCTGTTGCTGCAGTTGCCCCAATTGCCAGGCCTGGTAACGCACACTTTCAAGATAACCACTCTGTCTGCACAAGGCCTGGAACTGCTGGCGCCATTGCATGAACTGGCGCGTCTCTTCGGTCGCCGTGTCCATATCCACGCTGATATTCCACTCGATCAGGTAGCGGTTGGCTTCCAGGGCCGCGCTGGCCAGCCCATTGGTATTAAATAACGCCGCGGCTTCGTGACGGTTCAGGCTGGATTGAATGGCTTGTTCCCACAGCAATGCTTCCTGCGTTGTGGAAAGCATGCCCAGTGGCGCCTGTGAGACTTCGATCTGCCCGCATAAAATCGCATGTTCGGTCAGCTGGTTAAGCCAATCCTGCAAAGGGTAGACCTCAGGCGCCTCCCATTGCGACAAACCTTGTTGCTGGCATTGTTGCTGCAGCGTCTGGCGGATGCCTTGTGCCAGGCGCGCGGAGGCGCATAAAATAATGCGTTTGTTTGCTGTGGGCTGGGAATGCATCCGATGGAAAGTTTAAGCGTAATGAATCAGTGGGTTGGCAGTTTTTAACACGATTAAGTTTACTTGCGGCATAGATGACATATTGTTGCGTTTAAATGGGATGCGAGCAAACGAAAACTGCGAATGTGGTGCGTGGCGAATATCAATTCTTTACCTGATGATTTTCTCAGGTAATATCAATCCTTAACGCTAGCTGATTCTAACAATATTTAATTAGGTGCATATCAAATATGGGGAAATTTATAAAAATAATATTCTGGCTGATCCTGTTCCCGGTGGTTTTTTTCACGCTCTACACCTGGGCATCCCTGAATTGGGTATATTCCTACGGCGAACGGATCGGCTATGTGCAAAAGCTCTCCAACAAAGGCTGGGTGTGCAAAACCTGGGAAGGCGAGCTGGTGCTGGTGACCATCCCCGGCACGCAAGCTGAAAAATTCCATTTCACGGTGCGTGATCCGGCGGTGGTGCTTAAAGTGAACCAGTTGGCAGGTGAGCGGGCGCGGTTGTTATACAAAGAACACAAGGGCGTGCCCTCTAGCTGTTTTGGCGAGACCAGTCATTATGTCTATGATGCGCAAGAGATCGATGACGAAAAACAGTAATTGTTCGCTGCTTAAAACAAAAAATGCTCCCGAAAGGGAGCATTTTTATATGCGTCAATAGAATGCGCGGTTAAGCGATTAAACGCATGTGTTGCCGGGTGTCTGCTTCATGGTTCTCTGTTTTAAACTGGTTCACTGACACCACCAGGGTATGCACCTGCTCCAGCATGCTTTCTGCCGCGGCGGCTGCCTGTTCCACTAGTGCAGCATTTTGCTGGGTGGTTTCATCGATGGACGTCATGGATTCGTAGATTTGCTCCAGGCCGCTACTTTGCTGCATGGACGCCTCAGAAATCGCCTGTATGCTGTGTGATACTTGCTGTACGGCGCCGACAATCTCCTGCATGGTGTGCCCGGCCCGGCTGACCTGCTTGGCGCTGTCACTGGTTTGAGAGACAGAGGCGGCAATCAGTTCTTTAATTTCTTTGGCAGAAGCGGCAGAACGCTTGGCCAGATTGCGCACTTCACCGGCGACCACGGCAAAGCCACGTCCTTCTTCGCCGGCACGTGCCGCTTCTACGGCGGCGTTCAACGCCAGGATATTGGTCTGAAACGCGATACTGTCAATCACGCCGGTGATCTGCTCGATTTGCGCCGAGGTGTGGTTAATCGCCTGCATGGTGGTGGTCAGCGCACTAAACGCCTCGCCGCCTTCCAGCGCCAGCTGGTTGGCCTGGTTGGCTTGCTGGTTAGCTTGCTGCGCATGATCTGCGGTCTGCTTGATGTTGCTGGTCAAGGTTTCCAGATTAGTGGCGGTTTCCTGCAAGGCATTGGCCTGGGTTTCGGTGCGACGCGAAAGGTCGTTATTGCCTTTCTCGATTTCTGCCGCAGCGACCTGGATGGTCTCAGCTGCTACTTTGACCGTCTGGATGGGCGCTATCATCCGCTGCAGGATATCCTGTGAACCCTGTAATGCTTCCCTGAAATCGCCAGTATGGGCGGTAACATCCACCAGGCTGTAAAGTTGGCCTTGCTGCGCCTCGCCGGCAATCTGGCGCGTGTCTTCCACCAGGTGGTTAACGGCATGTATGCAGGTATTCAGGTTGTTGATCAATATCTTGAAATCGCCATGGAATTGATTGTCGATAGGCGCAGGAATATCCCCCGCCGCAATCCGTTTCACGCAATCAGCCGCCACGTGTAGAGGTGATACCACCGCATCCAGTGTCTGGTTGATGCCGTGGATGATTTTACGGAAGTCACCTGCATGCGCTTCAATATCGACACGAGTATTCAATTGGCCCTGTTGTGCGTCGGAAGCCAGGTGGTGCACATCGGTAATCAATTGATGGATAGCACCTGCACAGTGCTGCAAGCTGGTTTGCACCAGGTTAAAGTCACCGACAAAATGCGCTTCAATCTGGGTAGGAATATGACCGGCCGCCATTTCATCCAGGTAACGGGCAGTGGTTTTCAACGGATCGACTACAGCGTTCAGCGTCTGGTTAAATCCAGCGACAATCTGCTTGAAGTCACCGTGGTGACGTGACACATCCGCCCGGATACTCAGTTGCCCGTTTTCAGCAGCCTGCGACAAAGTCTGCACATCTTCTATCAGCAGTTTAAAATTCTGGCGCACTTGCTCTATGCTTTGATTGATATAACTGCGCTGACCGGGAAATACTTCCAGCGGCTGGTTGAAATCGCCTTCCCCAAACGCGGTCACAATCTGTAATGATTTCGTCTGCGCCAGGATGTGTTCTTCCACCATGCGGTTGATGCCTTCAGTCAGTTGCTGATAGGCACCGTTAAATTGCTGGCTGTCGATACGGTGATCAATCAGGCCTGCGCTGTGCTGGCTGGACATCTCATTCAGCGACGCCACGATGCGTTGAATGGTCGCTTGCATACGTTGCATTTCATTTAGCAACCTGCCGGTCTCGTCATTACGGGTGGGTATCTCATGCGTCATAAACTCACCGTTGGCGATCTGGTGCGATAAATGCAAAGCCTGGTTTAACGGCCGGGTGATAGAGCGGGTCATTTTCCAGGCAATGCCTATCGCCATGATGACAGCGATCAGTAAGGCAGTTTCAATCTGCTTGTTAGCCGCCGCAATGGTGGAGGCGAATTGACCGGAAGCCTCGGTGACGCCTGCGATATTCATATCCATCAGCAATCTCAGCGAGTGGTTCAATGGCTTGTCGGCCCCTTTCACGGTCGCGTCGATCTCGGTCACGCTCATGCCGCCATTTTTCAGTTCCTCGCAACGGGCAATCGCAGCGCGGTAAGTGGCAAGGCCAAGCGCCATATTGCCCAGAATCTCTTCTTCCTGCTGGTTGATTTCGCCGGTCGCCTTGTAAGCCGCCATTGCCTGTTCAATATCCTCCATGCTGTGCTGGAATTTGGTGGCTTCGCGACCGCCACGCAACACATAATTCTTGAAGTGATGCACGCCTTCACTCAAGCCTTTGCTGGCATTTTCAATTTGGCTGCGTTTGACCAGGTTGGTGTTTTCAAAATGCTGCCAGGTCTGGTGGATGTGATTGAATCCGCGCCAGGCAATGGCAAAAATGAGTGCGGTAAAAAGAATGAGTAATGCGTACCCTAAAAATAAACGGGTGCCCACATTCAGATGAGCGATGGATTTTTTCATGAATTCCTCTAGATAATGCTTGAATAACCAGCAACTGGCGTTGCCTTAATATGTGATGTTTGAGCAGCACACATGTGAATTACGCGTGAAAATCCCGGAACTGAAGGCCAAAATAAAAGCTTCATAAAAGCTTCATAAAACGAGTCAGGATTTCGAATGAATTCGCAGGGGAAATCGTGAACCGTTGTATGATGTGCAGGGCTGAAATGAACAAGAGCAGGGGAGACCCTGAATAGAGTTACTAATCAATGGCAGAGCACAAAAATTACATTACGCCGGAAGGCTACGCTGCGATGGAGAAAGAGTTTCAATACCTCATCAAGGTTGATAGACCGGAAGTGGTGCGTGTTGTTAGCTGGGCGGCAGGCAATGGTGACCGCAGTGAAAACGGTGACTATATTTACGGAAAGAAACGCCTGCGCCAGATTGATGGACGCATCCGCTTTTTGACCAAGCGCATGGATGCCGCCGAAATCGTGTATAGCCGCACGCAAACCAATACAGAAAAAGTATTTTTTGGCGCCTGGGTGACTTTGTTCAACCTTGACGATGAGAGTGAGATCATCATCCGCATCGTCGGCCAGGATGAGCTGGACCCTGCAAAGGGGTATATTTCGTGGGTAGCGCCTATGGCGAAAGCTTTATTGGGTAAAAATCTCGGCGATGCAGTGCGTGTGGTCACGCCTGCGGCCGAAACCGAATACGAAATCATTGATATCCGTTATGAATAAGCGCGTGACGGCATGATTTTGAACTAAAATAGACTAAAGTCTCTCTTACTGCCACGATGAAAAAACGTCTTTGCATTTTCCTGATCTGCTGGTTGCCATGCTTTGTCATGGCCGCTAGCGTCATGTCTATGCAAATGATGCTGTCGCAGTTATCTCCTGTATCACAACCGGCAGAAACGCACGCGCATGCAGCGCAGGCGATGAGCGAAATGCCTTGCCATGAGCACCAGTCAGCGCATGCTTCTGCAAACACAGGCGAAACGAACACAGCCAAACCGCATCATTGCGATGTATGTGGATTTTGCGCCATCAGCGGTGGCGTCGCACATTTTTATGCACTTTCCAATCTGCCACTGTTAGCCCTGAGTTCGGCTACGCCATTGTTCGTGGCAGCGCCTGTACATTCCCAAACTTACCCCCCCGCTATAAAACCACCCATATCCAGCTAGCAGGCAGGACAAATCCGTCTGTCGATTTGTCCGCTTATCCTGATCACGCTTTGCTCTAAAGCGTTTTTGCTAAGTTGAATATGGAGGGCTTATGTCCAGGCAATACACCATTGCATTGAGCGCCTTCTTTTTAAGCCAGTTAGCGCTGCCAGCCCAGGCGGCAGCACTGATGGGCTTTGAAGATAGCGCCATGCTCATGACCGAAATCGGTCGCTATAACCAGGAGTGGATGTTGAACTACTCGCCCACACTCGGGCATGCCATCGGCGTAGAGCAGATGCGTATGTCGGGTAAAGGCGAGCGGGCGACCACCATCACTGGTATCAATTACACCGGGTTGATCAAACGCTGGAACCTGCCAGCGGCGCAGGCCAATATCTGGTTCAACGGCAGCGTAGGCGAGGCCAAAGGCCAGTACGATGGCTTTGCCTATACACCCAGCCTGCAATTCGATATGGAATCGACCCGCTTGTATTTCCTGGCCAAGGCCCGCATGGTGCGTGCGCCTGGGATGAACTATGACACGGCGGCAGTCCAGGCTGGGTTTTCATTCTATGAAACCGGGTTTGACCAGACACAACCGTGGTTTGTCATCGAAGCCAAAACCATGCGCAATAACGACCCTGGCCTGCAAATCACGCCTGCGCTGCGCCTGATCAACAAAAACTACTTTCTCGAATTTGGTGTAACCAATCCATGGCAAGGAGAAGGCTTTGCGCCGCGCCTGAATGCCATGTTTGTGTTTTAACCATCAATACTTTAAGGATTAAAAATGAAAAAATTACTGATTACCCTGATGTTATCTGCCATGGCCCCGGCTGCTTTTGCAGTAACGACAATTAAGGCCGAAGTCAATGGCATGGTGTGCGCATTTTGTGCCAAAGGCATAGAGAAAAAGCTCAAGGCATTGCCGGAAGGGCAGGGCGCTTTTGTGGATTTAAAAAGCCGCGTCGTGGCCTTGCAGTTGAAAGAAGGAAAAGAGGTTTCTGATGAAGCCTTTAACAAGGTCATTCAGGATGCCGGATACTCTGTCAGCAAGATAGAGCGGGTCGGCCTGACCCTGGCTGAGATTCAAGCGCAAGTGGCGAATGCCGGAAAAGCAGGCGGCAAGTGATGGCCGCTGAAATGCATAGGTTGCAGACGGCCAAGAGACTCAATCTGTTATCGCTATTCACCAGCGGCTCGACCTTGATCTGTTGTGCATTGCCAGCCACGCTGGTGGCAATTGGCTCGGTGGCAACGCTGACCAGTTTGATCAGCCAGTTTCCGCAACTGATCTGGATCAGCGAGCATAAGCCACTCGTGTTTAGCGTAGCAGGGGCGATGTTGCTGGTGGCTGGCTGGTTGCAATGGCAGGCGCGCCTGCTGCCTTGCCCGACAGACCCGGCATTAGCTGCCTTGTGTAGAAAAACGCGCCAGCAAAGCCTATGGATGTATGTGTTTTCTGTGGTTTTGTTCATGATAGGCGCATTCTTTGCATTCGTGGCACCGTTACTGATTGAGTAATCTTTGCCTGGCCCCGATGATTGTTTAATGCGTCATCGGGGCTTCACTGTGATAAAAAAAGCCGACTTGAAGTCGGCTTTTTGCTGGCTGGAAGGTGTTATTTTGGCGTTGCCGGATCAGGCTCGGCGACAAAAATCTCTACCCGGCGATTTTTTGCACGGTTTGCGGCAGTGTCATTCGCTGCAACAGGTTCATGCGATCCGCGCCCATCTATCGTGATACGGCTGGTGGCAATGCCGCGCTCAGACAAATACTTGCGGGCACTAGAAGCGCGATTGACTGATAATGGATCATTCACGGCATCTGAGCCGCTGTTATCGGTATGGCCCACAATGGTCACGCGTGCCGCCTGGTTGCTTTGCAGGCCGGTCGCGAATTTATCGAGGATAGGGCGGAAATTCGGTTTGATATCAGACTTGCCGCTATCAAACGAAATATCGCTGGGGATTTCGAGTTTGAGTTGATTGTCGCTGGTTTTGGTCACCGCCACACCAGTGCCAGCAGTCGCCTGTTCCATTTCCTGCTTTTGCGCTTCCATTTTTTTGGACCAGATGTTGCCCGCGATGGCGCCGGCACCTGCACCCACAGCTGCGCCTATCGCAGCACCCTTGCCGCCATTGGCGATGGCACCAATCACGCCACCGGCAGCTGCACCGATGCCGGCACCCTTGGCTGTGCCTTTCTGTGTTTCGCTCATGTTCGCGCAACCGGACAAGCCAATCGCAGCTGTTAATAATGAAACCGTCACTATGTTATGAATGTTGTTATGCATTTTTTCCTCCTTAGAAAGTTTTTGTAACTCTGGTTGGTCATGCATATGCAAGCTAAGTTCAGTCATCAGGCAGCGGCTAGAGAATTTTTTTGAGCCTGCCTAGTCACATTTTGATGCAAGTGTAAGGTTTTTATTTATTGCGAATAATAATGATTCGTATTTATAATGTTTAAAAGAACAATTGTGTTTGGCTTCCATCCTGCACACATTCAGTGATTGAAAGGTGTTACATGCACTCCCTCCTTCAGAAAAATGGTTTCAGACTGGCCGTGAGCTACGGGTGGCGCACGCTTGGTTATGCAGTGTGCGCAGTCGGCGCTGTGTTTCTGTTGCATGAGGCCTGGCAATTGATTGCAAGCCAGCCCACCTTGCGTATCGCCCTCGGTTCAGGATCTATCGCAGCGCTGGCAACGGCATTGGGCGTTGTGCCTATGCTGGTGACACGTGCGCCGGGTCGCCGTGTGCATGACACTTTGCTGGGCTTTGGCGCAGGCGTGATGCTGGCAGCGACCTGTTTCTCATTGATAGTGCCTGCGCTGGATGTGGCGCAGACGCAAGGCATGGGACGCTGGGGCGCTTCGATACTGACTGGTACGGGTATCCTCATGGGGGCAGGCTGCCTGATGTTGCTGGAGCGCAAATTGCCACACCAGCATTTCTTCGGTGGTGCTGGCACGGAAAGTGCGCAGCGCATCCGCAGGCTTTGGTTGTTCGTGTTTGCGATCGTGCTGCACAACATTCCGGAAGGATTAGCCATAGGTGTATCCGCAGCCGGGAATGACGCTGCACGTGCTGCTGCCTTAGCTACCGGCATTGCCATACAGGATGTGCCTGAAGGGCTGGTGGTGGCGCTCGCGCTGAGCAGTGTGGGTATGGGTAAATGGAAATCGGCGTTGCTGGGTGCGGCTTCCGGCCTGGTCGAGCCGGTCGCAGCCGTACTGGGTGCTGCCGTATTGATCTACAGCCAACCCATGTTGCCATGGGGTCTGGCTTTTGCCGCAGGCGCGATGCTGTTCGTCGTCAGCCATGAAGTGATCCCAGAATCACATCGCCAGGGGCACGAGCTGTTCGCGACCACCGGGCTGCTGGTTGGTTTTGTGTTGATGATGATGCTGGACACCGCTTTGGCGTAAACCACGAACGGCATCATGAAACAAAACACTATTTGCGGCAGCCACATTTGCGACACATGGAAAGCGCTGACCAGTGAGGGCAACGCGCACTTCCACGAGAATGCTTATATACAAGCGCTAGCCTGTTACGAACATGCACGCAGCATGCTGTTACAGCATTTCGAAGACTGGGATACGCCTGACAATGCCTTGGCAGCAATGGTGGTCAGTTACCTCAACCTGGCCGACACTCAGCAGCGCCTTGGTCGTAGCGATGAGGCGGCTGACACCCTGTGTATGGCGCATGAGCGGCTGGTGATGTGCAGTTGCCATCCGGCTGCCGAGCCTGCACTGCGCGAAGCCGCATGCCGCCATCAACGCGAGACCTACGCCGCTCTCACACAGTTTGCGCATACGCAGGGCCATGATTCACGTGTGTCGCCCCTGGTGGAGGCCTGCCTTGCGCGTACACAACCTCAAATGCAGATGACGCCCGAGCTCCCAAGATCGACTGCACGCATACATTGATTTTTTATACTCCACAAAAAAAGGAAATACCATGCCGCACAGCCTGCCACCACTCCCCTATGCCGTGAATGCGCTTGAACCGCATATCGATACGCAGACCATGGAGATCCACCATCAGCGCCATCACCAGACCTATATCAATAACCTGAATAACGCATTAGCCGGCACTGGCCTGGAGGAAGAGCCAGTTGACCAACTCTTGCGCCGCTTTGATAGCCTGCCTGAAAATCTGCAGACTGCGGTGCGCAATCAGGGCGGTGGTCATGCCAATCACACTTTGTTCTGGAGTGTGATGACACCGGCATTCGATGGCCAGCCCAGCGCTGATTTACTGGCTGCGATTGACCGCGACCTTGGCGGCCTGGAGGCGTTTAAAACGGCATTTACACAAGCGGCGATCAGCCGTTTTGGCAGTGGCTGGGCCTGGCTTAGCGTAAACCCGCAAGGCAAGCTCATTGTCGAAAGTAGTGGCAACCAGGATAGCCCGCTGATGCATGGCAACACGCCTATCCTGGGCCTGGATGTTTGGGAGCATGCTTATTACCTGCGCTACCAGAATAAGCGGCCTGAATATATTGCTGCGTTTTACCACGTGGTGAACTGGGCTGAAGTAGAACGCCGGTGGCTTGAGGCGACAAAGGCTTAAGCTACTCAATTGCGACTGGTCATCTGTGCCAGTCGCGGCACCTGATTGAAACAGGTTCAATCATATGTAAATCATGATAAGCG
This sequence comes from Methylophilus sp. E2MeOHC9, assembly GCF_058744375.1. Classification (NCBI taxonomy): domain Bacteria; kingdom Pseudomonadati; phylum Pseudomonadota; class Betaproteobacteria; order Nitrosomonadales; family Methylophilaceae; genus Methylophilus; species Methylophilus sp. E2MeOHC9. The sequence goes on along the minus strand of NZ_CP196024.1, from coordinate 2,838,900 downwards.
ACTGAAAATACATGATTTTTAGGCAATGAGTTGCCATATCCTTGCGTATAATCTCAGCTTGACTCAAATAATCAGGCAATCTGTCGTTGAATTTTCTGTGTGGTATGGCAGTCACTCATACAGGCGACGCATATAACCCAACCAGATTTCAGGCATTAAATACTACACATGAATCCCCCCATCATCTTGGATATTGAAGCTTCTGGCTTTGGCGTAGGCAGCTACCCGATTGAGATCGGCTATGTCGATGCGGCGGGAGCAGTGTGGAGTGCGCAGATACAGCCGCATGCAGAATGGCTGCACTGGGATCATGAAGCGGAAAAATTACACCAGCAATCCCGCCAGGAACTGGTACAGCATGGGCAAACCGCACGTGAGATCGCCATACACCTGAATAAAACTTTTGCCGGGCAGACCGTGTATACCGATGGCTGGTACCAGGATTTTGTCTGGTTGCACAGTTTGTATGAGGCCGCAGGTATGAGCCCGGCTTTCAAGCTGGAAGATCTGAGCGTGTTACTGACTCCAGAGCAGAAAAATGTCTGGCATGACACCAAGCAGAGCATCCGTGATGAATTTGGCTTACAACAGCACCGCGCTGCGATCGATGCCCAAGCCTTGCAGCTCACCTGGTTAAAAACCACCGAAATGACCGCTGAGCTCGCTGGCTAGTTTCGGATTCGCCCTACAAACTGGCAGTTGTTGCCAGCCATTACGCTACACATAGCTCGCTATGGTAGAGTGCCTTGTTTAACAGCGTCGTTTACACCAGTCATGTCTTCCCCAAGTTTACTTAGGCCCAATTGGGATATCTTTTGCCGTGTCGTTGATAATTTCGGCGACATTGGCGTCAGTTGGCGTTTGGCGCGTCAGCTGGCGGATGAGCATGCAATCAATATCCGACTCTGGGTGGATGATATAGATTTGGCCATGCGATTTTCTGGTGCTGGAAATCCGTCAGTCACCTTGATGCACTGGACGAATGAATCCTGTTTTTCGCAGGCAGCAGAGGTGGTGATTGAAACTTTTAGTTGTGGCCTGCCAGATAGTTACCAGCAAGTCATGTCGCCACAGACACTCTGGCTCAATATAGATTACTTATCCGCCGAAGCATGGGTGCAAGGTTTTCATGGCAAGCCATCTCCACAAGCCAATGGACGCATACGCTATTTCTTTTACCCAGGCTTTAACCAGCAGACAGGTGGCTTGTTGCGCGAGCAGTTTCTGCCGCGATTAGCTTTGCAAGCGGAGCAATCCCCAGCTGTTGCCTGGCAGCAGTTAGCTTTGCCAGCCATGCCCGAGACTATCAACGTTTCGATGTTTTGCTATGCACATGCACCGATCAAGGCATTGCTGGAATGCATGGCGGCTTCTCCGCAACACGTGCGGTTGATTGTGCCTGAGAGTGTGGCGCCATTAATCACACAGGCTTTAGGTCAGCAAATGTTAGCCGCAGGTCAGACCTTGCAACACCAACACTGTACGATCACTGTCATCCCATTTTTGTCGCAAATCGACTATGACCTGTTATTGGCGCTGTGTGATATGAATTTTGTGCGCGGTGAAGATAGCTGGGTTCGCGCAATCTGGGCTGCCAAACCCATGATCTGGTTACCGTATCAGCAATCCGAAAACACGCACCTGGATAAACTGGCAGCGTTTTTGCAACATTATCTGGCATCAGCCGATGATGATGTGAAAACTACAGTTGAATCATTCATGCAGGCCTGGGCGACAGGAGAGTGGTCTGCCGAGCATTGGCATACCTTTATCACGCATCGCGACAGTATTTTGCAGCATGCACGTGACTATGCACGTCAGTTATCGCAGCAGGCTGATCTTGCCACTAACTTGGTGATTTTTATTGAGAAATTGCGCGCAAATCGGGTATAATGCGCCGCTTTATTATCCAAAAAATCAATTTAAAGGCTCTAGTATGAAAATCGCTCAGGACTTACGCGTAGGCAACGTGATCATGATTGGTAATGATCCTATGGTTGTTGTGAAAGCCGAATACAACAAATCCGGCCGTAACTCAGCGGTCGTGAAGATGAAAATGAAAAACCTGTTGACTGACGCACCTAGCGAAAACGTTTACGCTGCTCAGGACAAGTTTGACGTGATCGTACTGGAAAAGAAAGAAGTGACTTTCTCTTACTTTGCTGACCCAACCTATGTGTTTATGGATGCCGAGTACAACCAATATGACGTAGATGCAGAATTCATGGAAGATGCGCTGCCATACCTGGAAGACGGCATGCCCTGTGAAGTGCGCTTCTACGATGGCAAAGCTATTTCTATCGAACTGCCAACTACTGTTGTGCGTGAAATCACTTACACTGAGCCAGCTGTTAAAGGCGATACTTCCGGTAAAGTGATGAAGCCAGCAAAAATCGCTTCCGGTTTTGAAATTCCGGTGCCATTGTTTGTTAGCCAGGGTGACAGGATCGAAATCGATACCCGCACTGGTGAATACCGTAACCGTGTGATGAAATAATCACACCGCTTACTCAGCATTAAAAAAACCCAGGCTAGCCTGGGTTTTTTGTTGCGCATCACTATTGTATTTGTCATGTCACCGGCGAATGTTTAGGGAAATTTTTCGTAAATTGTTGGGAATGATTCACTATTGATAATGATTTTTTTCACTGACAATCGTTGGCAGCTTTACATCATCTCACTCTCAGGAGGGTTGCAATGCGTCATCCGCTGGTCAGCAATAAACGAGTCATCATCATTTGTCTCTTGAGTCTGATTGGGCTCACTGTGAGTTCGATGTCGGTAGCTGAGACAGACGCACGTTCATTGAAGCATCCTTTGGTCGGTTACTGGGAGTCAAAAATTGCCGAGACCGGCTGTCTGGAATCCTACTGGTTCAAAGAAGATGGCACGGCAGTGTTTACCAGTGGCGATGAGCAACTGGAAGCACGTTACGAGGTCACTCCGCAGCCGGACGCGCAGGGATTTTTCAAGCTCACTCATCGTGTGATCTTAAGCAACAAAGGCTTGGACTGTACCCGGCAAACTTCTGAAATCAACACCGAGCAAACCAGTTATGTGCTTTTCCAGCCGGATGGGCGTAGTTTTATTTCTTGTGACGATGATAATCCTTCGCTTGAGGCCTGCTTTGGCCCGCTTGAATTAAAGATTAACGCGACCAGAAGCCTGCCCTGAGATTGAAGCGCTGTCGCCAAATGTGGCAATCTGGATTACTATTGCTCAGGCGCATCATGCCCATCATGGTGGTATGCCTGGGTTTAACAATCGGCCATTCTACGCAGGCGCTTATTCATGGGCTGACCTTTCCTGGCATGGCGATTTCCACCGTCAAATTGAGCATCCAGCACGCCCATTTTCTGCAGTCAGTCGAAAAGTGGGAGTACTACGATTCAATCTGTAGCGCAGCCATTGTAGGCCGCAAGCCGCTCACACTGCTCACCGCCGCGCACTGCCTGAAAGAGGTGCGGCTGACTGGCCCCACGGGTTTGCCCATGCTCTCCATCGCGCAGCCGGAATTACTGGGTATTGAAGATATTCACCTCAAGCAGGCTTTTTACCGGCCTTTTGAACAGGTATCAGAAGATCTAACCCAGGATGTTGCTGTGCTGGTGTTCGACGCGAAAGTACTGAGCCCGATTCAACCTTTGCGCATCCGCCTGGATGATCGTTTACCTGAGATGCTGATGATCTGCGGTTACGGGCGTGGCTATGGCGAAGCAGATACCCGGCACCCGCGTTGCGGCGAGCGTAAGTCTGTGCGTGATTTATCTGATTTCTATCAGGTGTTACCGAGAGCCTATCGCGAGATGGATGAAATGTTGCATTTACAGGCGCAGACGCAATTCACTTATACGCAGGAACTGGTGCACGCTGAAAAAGCGTTACTGGCCGTCAATCGGCTGAATGAGATGGATCAGTATGACCATACCATCGCCATGCCTACCGTTGGCGACTCGGGTGGACCCTGGTTAGTGCTGAATGCACGTGGAGAATACGAGTTACTGGGGATCACCAGTCTGGTCGAGCGCTTTTATAATCCAAGCCCGCACTGGCCTTTTTTCCAAAAGCAGGTCCCCCTGTCTGAGTACCCATACATTGCTTACGGCTTGCGTTTAAGTCATCCAGAAGTGTTAGGTTTTTTGCAATACGCGCTGCATAGCGGTGCCGACATACAGTTTACTTCGGCACCGCTACATCCATACGGTAACCAGCACTGATGGCTGCAGTGCCAGGCTTTGTAAACGCTTTAGGCGTTTAGTTTGCTATCAATCTTTTTCTCTGCCGCAAGCCAGTGATCAGCGCTCGGGCCGTTGAAACCATTTTGTTCGGCAATATAATAGGCTGCCACTTCAATCATCTGCAGGCGGTCAGCACTGGTGACAATCGCAGCTGAACTGGTTTTTTTGCTAGTGGTGGTGGTTTTGCTGGCAGTTTTTTTTGCTACCGGTTTAGAAGCTGCTGTTTTGGATGCAGCTTGTTTTTTTACGGCAGGTTTTTTATTGCCGTTGTCTGTGGGTTTGCTGGTGGCCATCATATCTCCTTGATCTAGAGTGAAATAAAGGTGAGAGGCTTGTGACCTCGTGAGGATTATCTTATTAAAAAATAACACTTGCCGTCAAGCCGCTAAATGAGCAGACTCTGAATTGAATGACTAGTTCGCAGCTTTGTTTGGGATTATTTCCTTTTCAAGCCAGGCTATTTATGATGTAGTGCTTGCGCACCCGCAATAATAAGGATATCCATGTATAAAAAGGCCCTGACGTCACTCACCATCTTGTTCTTTATGATGGGGTTTATCACTTGTCTGAACGATATCCTGGTGCCATACCTGAAAGCTATTTTTTCGCTAAGCTACAGCCAGGCCGCCTTGGTCCAGTTCTGTTTTTTTGCGGCTTACGGGCTCACATCCATTCCATTCAGTAAATTGATCGAGCGTGTCGGCTACCAGAAAGGCATGGTGATCGGCTTTGCTTTAGCTGCATTGGGTTGCCTGCTGTTTTACCCTGCGGTCATATTGCATACCTACCCGCTTTTCCTAGCCGCATTGTTCGTGCTTGCATCCGGCATTGTGCTGTTGCAAGTAGCGGCCAACCCTTGTGTATCCGTCATCGGCCCAAAAGAAACGGCTTCTTCGCGCCTGACCATGGCGCAGGCATTTAACTCACTGGGCACTTTTATCGCCCCATTGTTTGGTGCCTATTTCATCCTGTCTGCCATGACAAACTCCACGCATGCCGAAGGCGTGGTCTATCCCTATTTCTTTATTGCCTTTGTGTTGATCGTCATAGCGCTGGTGCTTTCGCGCATTAACCTGACCGGGCTGGAAAGCACAACAGCAGACGAAAGCGGCTGGCTGGAAGTTTTAAAAGAAAAAGGCTTGTTGCTAGGTGTGATCGGTATATTTGCTTATGTGGGTGCTGAAGTCGCGATTGGCAGCTTTCTGGTCAATTATGTGATGGACATCAGCCGGGTCACAGAAACCCAGGCAGCCCCCTTAGTCGCTTTTTACTGGGGTGGAGCCATGGTAGGACGCTTTCTCGGCATTTTCACCCTGAAGGCATTTGCGCCAGCCCGAGTGTTGATGACCCACGCATTGCTTGCTGTGATCTTGATCCTGATTTCCATGCAAGCATCAGGCACGCTGGCCATAGGTAGCATGGTGCTGGTGGGTCTTTGTAATTCGATTATGTTCCCAACGATATTTACTTTAGGTATTAAAGGCCTGAAAGCCGGGCAGGAGAAGAAGGGCTCTGGTTTGCTGGCTACGGCAATTTTAGGCGGCGCCATTGTACCGCTATTGACTGGTTTACTGGCAGATCGCCTGGGCTTGCATCATGCGTTTATTTTGCCTGTGATCTGTTATGTGTATATTGCCTGGCTGGGGTTTAAAAACCTGGCAACACGCATAGCTTGATGTTCTTTTTCATCCTGGCTCGGATGTCGTCAGCAGCTTTCTTCTGCTGCCATACAATTTGCCACCCCAGCGCGTACCGTGATCCAGCCGATGCCCAGCAACCAGGCGAGCGATAATATATAGCTCGTTATATCCTCAGGCGCTCCGCAATGTTGATGATCCAGGCAAGTTTGCGTGATGAAAATGGCCGAGCACACACTGATGATCAGGGTATACAAAACCCAGTAAACTGCGATGACTAAAAACCTACGCCATGCAGCGGGGTATAGGTAGGGGTCAGTTTTGGGTGGTCGTTCAGTCAGGATTTCGTAGCTGGGCAGCCCTTGCGGATTTTTGTGTACAACAATTGAATGCACAGCTACATCATGTATCGCTTGGTACTTTGAGGTTGTCAGCACAAAAATAAACGAGAACCAGCCTAGTAGCGCTTTTACAATAAAGCGGATAGTCGCGGCAACAATATTAATCCTGCTCAAGCCATCCATACGCGTCACGCGTATGCCCATGAGATGATGTCCGATCGTGCCTCCGGTGACTGTCACTAGAATAGGGTCCAGGATCAGTGCTGGCAAAGCAATCAGCATCACCTTGCCCGTGACAGTTGAAACCCCCATCTTGCTACCAACCCATATGCTTAAGAAGATGGCGAGTATGGCGAATGTCCAATCAATCAGAACAGCACGTACTCTTTTTATCAGCCGAGGGTAAGTGATTGCAGGCATGGATCAACCTAAAAATATTTCTAAAATTTATTGTAGTGATAGGGCCCGTTAATAAAACATGAGTCATGTGCTGGACATGGGCATCAATGCCCAGGCAGCATCAAGCTGAAGTACCACCCACCGTCAATCCATCAATCTTCAATGTAGGCTGGCCAACACCGACAGGCACGCTTTGGCCTTCTTTACCGCAAGTACCTACACCACTATCCAGTGACATATCATTGCCTATCATGCTGACTTTAGTCAGCACATCTGGACCATTGCCAATCAGGGTAGCACCTTTGACCGGATAAGTGATTTTCCCATCTTCGATCATATAGGCTTCAGCCGCACTGAAGACGAATTTTCCACTGGTGATATCGACCTGGCCGCCACCAAAGTTGGCTGCGTAAAGGCCTTTTTTAACCGACTTGATGATTTCTTGCGGGTCTTTATCGCCATTGAGCATATAGGTGTTGGTCATGCGTGGCATAGGAATGTGCGCATAGCTTTCGCGGCGTGCGTTGCCGGTCAGGCCCATGCCCATGAGGCGGGCATTGAGCGTATCCTGGATGTAGCCACGCAGGATGCCATCTTCGATCAGCACGGTGTTTTGTGGTGCATTGCCTTCATCGTCCATGGTCAATGAGCCACGACGATTGGCAATGGTGCCATCATCGACAATGGTGATGCCTTTGGCAGCGACCTGCTGGCCTATCATGTTAGAGAAGGCGGAACTGCCTTTGCGGTTGAAATCGCCTTCCAGGCCGTGGCCGATGGCTTCGTGTAACAGAATGCCTGGCCAGCCACTCCCCAACACAACTGTCATGCTGCCAGCCGGGGCAGGGCGTGCGTCCAGGTTCACCAATGCCTGGTGTACGGCTTTTTGTGCATAATCCTGCAAAACCTCATCAGTGAAAAAACTGTAATCAAAGCGGCCACCGCCGCCACTGCTACCTTGTTCACGGCGGCCATTGTGTTCGGCAATCACTTGCAATGACAAGCGTACCAGCGGGCGTACATCACCTGCCATCACGCCATCACTGCGTGCGACCATCACTACTTCATACTCGGCCGCGATCGAGGCCATGACTTGCGTCACGCGCGGGTCTTGCGCCTTGGCATAACGCTCCAGCTTTTCCAGCAGTTTGACCTTGGCATCTGCACTTAAACTGGCAATCGGGTCTTGCGGTAAGTAGAGTGGCGCATGGCTACGGGTCAGTATGCTGTGGCCGGTTTTTTCTTGCCCTAAACTTGCAATCGCACGTGTTGCCTGGGCCGCTTGCTGCAAGGCATCCAGATGGATATCGTCTGAGTAGGCAAAGGCTGTTTTTTCGCCACTGACGGCACGCACGCCCACGCCCTGATCGATATTAAAACTGCCAGATTTCACCTGTCCTTCTTCCAGCCCCCACGATTCGCTACGGCTGTACTGGAAGTACAGGTCGGCATAATCAATATTGTGCGTCATCATGCCAGACAGGACTTTACTGAGGGCGTCCTGGTCCAGCCCGGCAGGGCGTAGGAGCATGTCATTGGCAGTTGTGAGTAGCGTTTGCATAGTGGTCAACTTATTAATACGTCATTGTTTGAAATGTTTTCATCAAAAGAGTGCCATCACGGCACTCAGCATTTTCATGAAACAGTAGTAATGGTTTTGTGTTTCAGCGCCGGTAAACTCTGACGCAGGTTCTTAATATAGTTGCGGTTGATATTGGCAATTACAATCCCTGAGCCGCGTGGCAATCTGTCCAGCACCACACCCCATGGGTCCACAATCATGCTGTTGCCGTGTGTTTCACGGCCAGAAAGATGATAACCGCCTTGGGCCGAGGCCACCACATAACAGAGGTTTTCGATGGCGCGGGCACGCACCAGCGTTTCCCAATGGGCTTTACCGGTCGTTTCGGTGAACGCGGAAGGCACCACAATCATATCGACTTCGCCCATGGCTCGGTAAAGTTCGGGAAAGCGCAAGTCATAGCAGATCGACAGCCCGATGCGGCCGTAAGGCGTGTCGATGGCGACCACGCTGTCACCAGGCTCTATGGTGTTTTCTTCATGGTAGTGCTCGGTGCCCATGTCCAGGCCAAACAGGTGGATCTTATCGTAACGCGCAACTTGTTCACCTTTCTCGTTGTAAACCAGGCAGCTGTTGCGGATTTTTTTTGGGTGGTTGCTTTGCATGGGCACCGATCCGGCAATGATCCATAGCTTGAACGCTTTGGCCGTTTTGCTTAAAAATTGCTGGATAGGGCCGTCATTCGGTTTTTCGCTGATGGCGACTTTGTCTGTATCTTTCAGGCCCATGATGCAAAAATATTCAGGTAGCACAACCAGTTTGGCGCCTGCCTTGACTGCCATTTCAATCAGGCGTTTGGCTTCCACCAGGTTGGCTGCCACATTCGGGCTAGAAGCCATCTGAATGGCGGCTACTTTGACGATATCTTCATTTGCTGCGGATTTCAGTTTTTTTGTTTTATTGTCTGCCATGGCATATTTTCCGTTGGAACTAGAATGAATGTTTTAACGACATCCAGTGTGACATCACTGGATACTTTTTAAGGGTTGAACAGGCTGCTTAGTCGGTTCTGCTTTATCAATATCCACTTCTTGTGGGTTATCCCAGGTGCCGGTGATCATATATTCACTGGAACTGATTTTATTCAATGGGTCTTTTAACAGTTTTTGCGCAATAAAGGCAGCAACGCCAACGATAGGCCCGCCTGCGAGTGCTGCCAGGGAAACAGAGTCACTGATGTGCGGGATCACTTTAACCCTCAGGCGCTGGGTTTCCGCTTTTAAATTGGTTTCACCTTTGAGCCTCGCCTCCGCTGCCGGGCCTGTCATAAACAGGTCATCGCTATGCAAGATGCCATCACGGATATTGGCGGTAGAGGTGATTTTGTCAAAGGCAAAGCCCTGGCTGAACAAGTCGCGGAAATCCAGCGTCAAGCGGCGTGGCAGGCTCTGCAAGCTCAGCAAGCCAAGTAAGCGGCCAACGCCTGGTTGCACTTTAAGGATCTGCCCTTTTTCGAGCTGCATGCTGAAGTTGCCATCCAGCCGCTCCACCGCAAATTGATGCGGGCTACCCGGCCAGCCGATTTGACCGGCTATCTCGCCCGTGCCACCTTTGACCATCTCGCCGCCTGGCTGGAAGCGTTGCAGGGTTTTGCCCAGGTTGCTGGAGCTCAAGTTGAATTTGAGGCTGGTTTGCGGGTTGCGTACAGAGTTGCGCCATGTGCCGTCAGCCGTCAGTTGGCTATCGGGATTGTTGAGGTTCATTTTCTGGATCACCCAGTTTTCGCCGCTGTTATAGGCTTTGATATCCAGGCTGCCGAGTTGCTTGTCGCCAAACTGGAACTCTTGCGCAGAGATCTCCACTTCGGGATAAGTCATATTGAGGCGACGCACTTCGCCGGAGGCAGCAGGCGTGTTGTCAGTATCCAGGCTGCGTGGTACGCGCAGATAACTCAATTTGGCAATCAGCTTGTTATTCGGTTTAGCGGTTATCCAGTCTGCGTCCCCCGCCAGTTCCTGGCTCTGGATGGACATTTTCAGGCGTTCCTGATCTGGCGTGATACTAAGCTTGATCTGGTGCAGGTTACGGTCAAACACTTGCAGGGTGCCAGCGCTAAGGTCTATGCGGTTGAGCGGGATGTTCACGGGGCGGGCGGGCTCAGTGCCTGCAGCTGTTGTTTGTCCTGTATAGGCCAGCCATTCGTCGACGTTTAGTTTCTGGAAATCCGCCCGCAGGTTGATGCCATCGCCAGCAGGTAAACGTGGCGGTGTATTGACCGAGATTTCACCCGCACTGATTTTTGGTTCCGGCCCGCCGGTCGTGCGTAAAAAGTTGGCATGTAACCAGTCGTTATAATGGATGGCGATCTTGTCAGGCTGGTTGCTTTCCTGCCGCAGGCGTATGGTTAAGTTTGCCGGGGTTTCTACAGCTTTTTTCATGGGTTCTGGTAAATCAATGCCCATGCCTATCAGCTGCGAGCGGATATCCAGGCGGATATTGCCAGGCGGTTGAATCAGCAGGCTGCTTTTCCAGTCTGTGGTGCCATGCAGTGCTTTGGTCAGCAGATTACTATCCAGCTTTTTAAGTGCGGCATCGGTGATACGGCCGCTCCCCTGGATAATGACGGATTTATCGCTTCTGGACGTCAGGCTGACGGATGCCGGATTATCAAACAGTGACAGCTGCACGCCCTGTGCTTGCAGGCCTTTTTCAGTAAACTTCAGGTGGCCATTGATATTGGTCATTTCCGGCATGGCGATCTCTGGATTAGCAGCAATGCGGCCATTCCTGATCGCATAATCGCCCTGAAACTGGCTCTGATCGACATCATTGAGCGGAATCTGCAATGCCAGTTTCAACTCAGCATCGCCAGCCGTTTTCAGGTAATCGGTAAAGCCCATGGTCACCTGACGCACCGGGCTGGTGTTTACAAACTTGACGCCTTGCTCAACGGTGCCTGTCACCGTCGCCTTGACGTTCAGCATGGGCCAGTCTGCGTCCAGCTGTGGGATTTCTACTTGTGCTTGCGTGATGCGCTGGCCGACGGTAGTGCCATTTTTGACGGCGATATCCATGCGCTTGCCTTCAAACTTGAGGAAAGCATCTACACCTTGAATCAACGGCCAGCCGGTACCGTATTCCAGGCTGGCATGGTCTACCTGGGCGGTGACCTTGAATAAACCTAACGCAGGGTCTGCATGATGCGCTGCATTCACAAACGGAAAATCCTTGATGCGGCCTTTGATGATTAATTCACCACGGCGGATCTGGCCAGACAGGATGGAAGTATCCAGCCAGTGTAATGTCGACTCACCGAGGATGAGCGGGTAATAAAAGGGAGCGTGTTTGGCATCGCCACGTTCGATCTGGGTCTGCACTTGTATCGTGTCGCCACCGGCAGCACCCAGTTGGTATTCCAGATTGGTGCGTAGTGCAATATGTGGGTTAGACAGTTGCAGGTTACGGGCGCTGATCAAGGTTTTTTTGCCGTTATTGTCCCACGCGATGTTACCTTGCAAACGATCGATAGGCACTGGCCAGCGCAGGACGCCGGCTAGATCTATGCTGGCTTTTTGCGTGTCCAGTTCGATACTCCCTGCATTGGGTTGCAAAGTCAGTTGGCCCGACCAATTCTCAAGCCCCGGGAGCTGTTCATAAGCCTTTGTGTGAATAGCATTCAGGTTGGCTTCAAGCGCGTAATCCTGCCATTTATTCGCGCGATTAAGCCAACGCAGTTTGATCTGGCTGGCGTTGCCACTGGGGGCTACGTGCTCAAGCATTTGTGCGATGTTTGATTGCTCCGTACTGGACGACGAGGCTTGTACCTCTGAATCTGGCAATTGCACATCCAGCCACTTGGCCAGTGCTTCGCCTTGCTCGAGCACCAGTTTTTTGACTGTCAGCACGCCTTCATGGCCTTGCGCTTCCCATTGCAACTCGCCGTTGGCATCTTCAAGCGTTAAGCCGGGATGGATATCCGCAGAAAAATGTTTCAGGTGAATCATGTGGCGTTGCTCAACGCGCTGCCAACGCACCTCGCCACTGACTGCATTGGCTAAAAAAGTCTCGTTGCCATTGGGCGGGGTGACAGAAACGGTTTTCAAGTTCACCTGCGCAGCCAGGCGTTGCAGTTGCATGGCTTCAAATGCAAAGGTGGTTGTTAAACTGCCTTGCCCTTTATGCACCTTCACCGGCAAATCCAGCCATGGGCTCCAGGCAGCCAGATCCATTTGTGGCAAGCGCAAGGAAACTTCGCCATGCCAGGCTTCCGGTTTAGCCACATCGTGGCCAATCAATACAGCGTCAAGGGTAATGCGCTGCTGGGTGCCAGTAGAGACCAGGCTATCCATATGGATGGTGTGCCGGTTGAGCAGTCGCTGCCAGACCGGGGTCAGGATTTCTACATTCAGGTCTTCAAGCAATAACGGCGGTGCCTGTCGCTGTTCATCGACCCAGGTCACGGTGGCGTGTGTAATGCTGATGCGTCGTTGTGACAGCAGCCAGTTGGAAAATGCCGGATTGCCCTGGCCAGACATGGAAATGCCAGCCAGGTAAAGTTCACCATTCTCAGTACGCCGGATAATCAGGTTGGGCGCGTCTATACGCAGGCTGGTTAATGAAGGTGCTAGCAGTACCACACTGCTCCATGAAAGGCGGGTCGTGACCTTTGCGAGTTCCAGCGCCGGGCGCTGTTGCTGGTCGAATACTGTGACATTGCCCAGGGTCACATGCGGCGCAAAACCGCTCCAGCGGATACCGATATGCGCAATCGTGACCTCTTGCTTCATCGATTGGCTTAATGCCTGGGCGATGCGGTCTTTGTAATCATCAATGTGTGGAAACACATAAAACTGGATCACACCGATAATGCCTGCCAGGATCACAAATAAGATAATGAGTAAGGTGAGCAGCCAGCGTTTGATTTTTTGCAGAGGCATGAGCAGTGACGGGTCTTGGATGCAGGTGGTTTATCAACAGACTATTTTACTCGAAAACAGTTGCAGCACCGCAGGAGATGCTGGTTTAACGGCGAGAATTATGCAGTCTGATGAGGATGAATCGTTTAAAATGCCGAATTTGCAAGATTCGGGTGCAGGCGCAAGTCAATCTGCGCCAGTGAATGCGCGACGAAGCAACAGGTAGTGAATCAATCTAAAGTGAAAGTCACACAGTGGAAATCAAGTTAAATGAAAGTGGTCAGCAGTGATTCAGTTTAAACAACTGACTTTTTCAAGGGCAGGCAAGGCACTGGTCGAAGACGCCAGTTTTCAATTGCATCCCGGGCACAGAATAGGTTTGACTGGCGCTAACGGCGCGGGTAAATCGACTTTATTTGCCTTGTTGCGCGGTGAATTGGTGGCTGACGCCGGAGAATTATTGATTCCTGCACATTGGGTGATTGCGCATGTCGCTCAGGAAACGCCGGCACTGTCACAATCAGCACTGGACTTTACGCTGGATGGTGATGAAGAGCTACGTGCCTTGCAAACCAATCTTGCCCAGGCACAGTCTGGTGAAGCACATGACCCATTGCTTGTTGCCGAATGGCATCAGCGCCTGGCCGATATTGACGGCTATAGTGCTGAATCCCGAGCCAGTACCTTATTGGCTGGCCTGGGGTTTTCGCAGGCGCAGTTAGCACAAGCGGTGAGTGATTTCTCCGGTGGCTGGCGCATGCGCTTGAACCTGGCGCGGGCGTTGATGTGCCGCTCAGACTTGCTCTTGCTGGATGAACCGACCAATCACCTGGATATTGAAGCGGTGATCTGGCTGGAAAGCTGGCTCAATGCCTACCGTGGCACACTGTTATTGATTTCACATGACCGCGAATTTCTGGATAACACGGTGAACCATATCCTGCACATAGAGCAGCGCAAGCTGGATTTATACCGTGGGGGTTACAGTGATTTTGAACGGCAACGTGCTGAAAAGCTGGCGTTGCAGCAGGCGAGTTACCAGAAGCAGCAACAACATGTGGCCCATTTGCAAAAATATATTGATCGCTTCCGCGCGCAGGCCACCAAAGCCAGGCAGGCGCAAAGCCGGATCAAGGCATTGGAGCGCATGGAGCGCATCAGTGCCGCACATGTGGATTCTCCTTTCAGTTTCGGTTTTCGTGACCCTGGTTCCGCGCCTGATCCTTTACTGGTATTGAACCAGGCCAAGCTGGGCTATGCCGATAAAGTGCTGGTGAGTTTTGGGCATCTGGCTATCCGCCCGGGGGAGCGTATCGGCCTGTTGGGGAAAAACGGCGCAGGTAAATCTACCTTGATCAAAACGTTGGCGCAGTCGGAGACTTTGCTGGCTGGCGAGCGGGTAGAAGGCAAGGATTTGCGCGTTGGCTACTTTGCCCAGCACCAACTGGAGCAACTGATTGCGACTGACTCGCCATTACAGCATCTGCAGCGGCTGGACCCTGCAGCGCGCGAGCAGGAATTGCTGGATTTTCTCGGTAGTTTTGATTTCCGTGGCGAAATGGCCAAAACCGCTTGCGGCCCATTTTCCGGTGGCGAAAAATCCAGACTGGCGTTAGCCATGTTGATCTGGAAGCGGCCTAACCTGATTTTGCTGGATGAGCCGACCAACCATCTGGATATTGAAATGCGGCACGCATTATCGCTGGCATTGCAAGCTTATGAGGGCGGAATGGTCATGGTGTCTCATGACCGCACGCTGCTGGCGACTTGCTGCGAAAAATTCATGCTAGTCGCCGATGGCAAGGCCGAAGTTTTTGATGGCGACCTCGATGACTACAAACAGCATCTGCTCAAAATGACGCAAGTGTCTGCCACCACCGACAATGGCGCGGCGCCCAAACAAAACAGCTACCATCAGCAAAAAGCCGACAGGCAGGCCAGGCTGATTGAGCGCAGGCCATTGTTAAAGGAGTTATCCAACCTGGAAAAGAAAATGGCCACGCTGGAAATCGAAAAAAATGCGCTGGAAAGCCGCTTGGCTGACAGTGCTATCTATGAAATCTCGCAAAAAGCTGAATTACAAAGCTTGCTGATGGCGCAGGCAGAAAATCGTAAACAGTTGGACAAAATTGAAGGTGAATGGCTGGCATGTCAGGAAAAGCTCGAAGCACTGCCTGAATGACTGAATTATTAATGAAGGATTATCAATGGAAATGACTTATACCGAACGTCTGAAATTACTGCACCAGTTATGTCAGGTGGAAACACGGCAGGTTGTACAGCACTCTGAAGAAGAAGCCAGAGCCGCGTTTGCCAATGTAGATGTAGAGCAAGCAACTTATTATATTGCCAGCTTTGTCACATTTAAAGCGATACAGACTGCTGGCCGCCATCCGGGTGAAGAGTTGCAGAGTGACTTTGAAATGCTGGGCGTGTACCAGTGTTTCGCATTAATGGTGTTTGCCTTTTTATCCATGCCACTGACACAGGAAGGGCATCAGCCGGATTACGACGAAGCGCAGGTGAGGATAGGTAGTGCGCTGTTTGAAGGCATCTCCGCTGAATTGCTGGCCGAGATTATCGAATCAGGATTCCATAAATTCAAATTGATCGCTGAAGCGGATGCCGAACACTGGCTGGAGTATCGCGAGAATCTGGATAAAGTGACTATCAGCTATATTATTGCTGCCACTGATGACGAAAGCCCGCACGGGGCCTCAGAAGTACTGCCATTGTTTGGTCAGTTGCTTAGTCAGCTGTGTGAAGCATTTAGTTCAATTTAAATATGTTGCAATCAATCAAATCGGTTTATAATTTAAAAAGATTAACAAAGTTGATACACTGTGAAAACTTGGGTAAATTTGTTGCTTAACGCTTGTTAATTGATTTGATTGTTCTATAAGATTCCGAGGCTAAGGTTCAAAAGCCTTCTGTTAATCAGTAAGAGGATAAAATGAGCAAGCTGCTGTTGATTGACGATGATGTCGAGTTAGCCAATATGCTAAAAGAGTTCCTGACACAAGAGGGCTTTGGTGTCACAACTGCGCACGATGGCTTGACCGGGGAGCAATATGTATTGGCCGGTAAGTTCGATTTAGTGATTCTGGATGTGATGATGCCAGGCCAGGATGGGATGCAGACGTTAAAGAACGTCAGGCAACATTCGGATATTCCTGTGCTGATGCTGACAGCCAAAGACGACAATGAAGGCCGCATTGAAGGCCTGGAGGGCGGGGCAGATGACTATGTGCAAAAACCCTGTCTGCCGCGTGAGCTGGTGGCCCGTATCCGTGCTATCTTGCGCCGCCAGAATAGCGACGCGCCTAAAGGTAATGATATTGTGGTCGGCCAACTGGTGGTTTCCGGTGAGCGCAGAAAAGTGTTCTGGGGTGACCAACCGATTGTGTTCACCAGCACCGAATTTAGTTTGATCGAGATTTTAGCCAAGCATGCGGGCACTATCGTCAGCAAAGAAGACTTGTCTATTAAAGCTTTGGGTCGATCATTAGTGAAGTATGACCGCAGCATTGATGTACACTTGAGCAGTATCCGGCAAAAAATATCAGAAGCTTCCGGCGGCGTAAACGTGATTCAAACGATTTACCGCGTCGGTTATCAATTAGTCCGAGACTAATCATTTGAAATAATAGCGGGGGCTATGGGACGGCTGTTTTGGAAGTTGTTTGCAGCACTGTTTCTAGCGCTTATCTCCACCGTGATTACGGTAGGGAATATCGTGCAGTGGGAGTTGCATCAGAAAATAGCGCACACGCATTTCCCATCCTCGCAATCGTCTTCGCTGACGATTCCCCGCCCTTCAGATCCCGCAAAAACAGTTGAGAACCGGCCTGGGTATGTTCATGTGCCCAATGAGCTGAATTATGTCGAGCTGTTATTAAACTTCCCGTTTTCTGCATTGGTATTCTGTTTAATCACCAGTGTGATCTTTGCCGGGGTGCTGGCTTGGTCCATTTCTCATCCGATCAAATTACTGCTCGAACATTTGAAGACTGCCGCTGAAGGTAATCTGCTGGTTCGCGTCAGCCCCAAAATCACTGTCAGTCATGATGAGTTTGCCGAGTTGGGCGCTGCATTCGACTTGATGGCATTGCGCCTGAATAGCATGATCAAAAGTCAATCGAATATGCTGCACCATGTGTCACATGAGTTGCGCTCGCCGTTGGCACGTATCCAGATGGCGGTCGGGCTGGTGATGCAAAATCCAAAAAAAATGCAAAGCTCATTACAACGCGTTGAGCTCGAAGCTGTGCGCATGGAGAAGATGATTGCAGAATTGCTGGAAATTTTCCGCCTGGAGTCCGGCATGCAGAAACTGCAGAAAACCGACCTCGATTTAAAAGGATTGCTGGCTGGCATTGTTGGCGATGTGCAGTTTGAAAGGCAGGATGCACGGATACACCTTGATATGCCAGAAAGCGTCATCCAGATACACGGACAGCTGGAACTGCTACAGCGCGCAATTGAAAATGTGGTGCGTAATGCAGTCAAGTATGGCCCTGTGTTAGGGGAAGTGGCGATTGAGTTGCAGCGCAGCGAGCGTACCGGCGAAGTCATCATTGAAGTGCAGGATCAGGGCAATGGCGTAGAGCAGCAAGAGCTGGAGCAGATATTCAAACCATTTATCCGTGGCCGCAGTGCTTCACAAATTGATGGGCACGGCATAGGCCTGGCCATGACCAAACATATCGTGGAAGCGCATGGTGGCTATGTCAAAGCGGCCAATCTGTCGCCGGTGGGCTTTATGGTACGTATCCATCTGCCTTACCCCAACCAGTCTTCTATAGGCTGAATTCGCACGTATTCAGCTGCAACAATGTTAAAATAAGCGGTTTTAAAGATCACTCAGGCCAACAGCCGGATAACTATGACAGCACAATCATCCAATCAACCCTCATCGGCCCCTATTGAAGCCGCCGTTGACGAAAACCATGTCATCGCAGAACGTCGGGAAAAATTGCGCCTGATGCGCGAACAGGCAGCGGCAAGTCAGTCGGCTGTTTTCCCAAATGATTTTAAACCTCAACATCAGGCTGCTGAGTTGCAAACAACTTATGCGGAAGCCGATAAGGAAACGCTGGATCCACAAGAAATTCCTGTGGTGGTGGCTGGCCGGATGATGTTGAAACGCGTGATGGGCAAAGCCAGTTTTGCGACGATTCAGGATGGTAGCGGCAGGATACAGTTATATGTTGCGCGGGATGAAATCGGCGAAGCGTTATATGAAAGCTTCAAGCATTGGGATATGGGCGACATCCTGGGGGCAACCGGCCGCCTGTTTAAAACCCGCACTGGCGAGTTGTCGGTGCATGTCACCGAGCTACGTTTGCTGACCAAATCTTTGCGCCCATTGCCTGAAAAATTCCATGGCCTGCAAGATCAGGAAATCAAGTACCGTCAGCGCTATGTGGATTTAATCACTTCTGAAGAAACGCGCGAGACCTTCAAAGCGCGCTCAAAAGTAGTCACTGCGATTCGCCAGTTCATGAATGAAAACGCGTTTCTGGAAGTAGAAACGCCTATGCTGCACCCGATCCCTGGTGGGGCATCAGCCAAACCATTCATCACGCACCACAATGCGCTGGATATGCAGATGTTTATGCGTATCGCCCCCGAGCTTTATTTAAAGCGTCTGATTGTCGGCGGTTTCGAGCGTGTGTTCGAGATCAACCGTAACTTCCGTAATGAAGGCCTGAGCGTACGCCACAACCCAGAATTCACCATGATGGAGTTTTACGCGGCTTACACCGACTATCACTGGTTGATGGATTTCACCGAGCAATGTATACGTGCGGCAGCGATTGCAGCCAGGGGCACCGCAGTGCTGAGTTACGCCGGTAAAGAGGTGGATTTAAGCAAACCGTTTGAGCGCCTGACCATTATCGGCGCGATCCAGAAATATGCGCCACATTACAAATTAGATCAATTGAACGATGCCGCTTTTGTCAGACAAGAGTTGCTTAAGTTTGGCGTGAAAGCATTTGACCACGCCGGTTTGGGCTCTTTGCAACTCTCGCTGTTTGAAGAAACAGCTGAGAGCCAACTCTGGCAGCCTACTTATATTATTGATTATCCGGTAGAAGTCTCGCCGCTGGCACGTGCTTCTGACAAGCAGCCGGAAATCACTGAGCGTTTTGAGCTGTTTATCACCGGTCGTGAAATCGCCAACGGTTTTAGCGAGCTCAATGATGCAGAAGACCAGGCGGCACGTTTCCTATCACAAGTGAAAGCTAAAGAAGCGGGCGACCAGGAAGCGATGTATTATGACGCTGACTTCATCCGTGCGCTGGAATACGGCATGCCTCCGACCGGTGGCTGCGGTATCGGCATTGACCGTCTGGTGATGCTGATCACTGATAGTGCTAGTATCCGTGATGTGATTTTGTTCCCGCATATGCGTTCCGAACAATAAGCGACACAGTGATAAAAAAACCACCTTCGGGTGGTTTTTTTATGCCTATCAACGGACTAGTCTTTCTGTAGTACCAAGACATCTATTTGTCATCAAATTGTCATATTGCTTGTTCAAAATACGCCCCGTTGCATTGATGAATATACAAACAGGGAAAAGATATGAACTCAAAATTACGTCACATCGTGTTGTCCGCCCTAGCGGGAAGCATGTTAGTTGGCTTATCGTTGCCTGCCATGGCGGACTCGACCGTGGATCTGGTACAAGCTTTAGTAAGCAAAGGGGTGTTGACTGAAGAGGAAGGCGCCTTGTTAAGCAAGGGCCGTAGTACTGAGGTCGAAGTGCAAAAGAAAAAAGAAAGCAAAAGCTGGACTAGCCGCGTAAACCTGCGTGGTTATGTGCAGGTGCGTAACACCACTATGTTGGGTGGTGATGACGGCATTAACTTATGGTCAGACCGTTCAGTTGGTGATGACCAGTCTCTAGGTGATGCGGATAAAAACTTCCTGATCCGTCGTGCGCGTTTGATTATTTTTGGTGACTATGGCGATCATTTGAGTTACTACATCCAGCCGGACTTTGCTAGTACGGCAGGTACAGGTAATAACAACTTCGCACAGTTACGTGATGCATATGGTGATGTATATATTGATAAAACGCGCGTACACCGTGTCCGTGTTGGTCAATCCAAAGTGCCTTATGGTTTTGAAAACCTGCAATCAAGCTCAAACCGTTTAGCATTGGATCGTAACGATGCGTTAAACAGTGCGGTGCGTGATGAGCGTGATCTGGGTGCTTTCTACTACTACACTCCAACTGATATTCAGGCTTTGTTTGAAGATATCAACAAACAAGGTTTAAAACACTCAGGCAACTACGGTATGTTCGCGTTGGGTCTTTACAATGGTCAAGGCGCAAACCGCCCAGAACAAAACGACAATTACCATGTGGTTTCCCGTTTTACTTATCCATGGAAAACAGAAAGCGGTCAGATTTACGAAGCGGGTATCCAGGCTTACCGTGGGGAATATGTTTCATCAGTGAATACTTATAGCCGCCGTAATGCTGCTGGAACTCTCGTGACAGCTACTCCAACATTAGGGACAGGTACACCGTCGTCAGGTAGAAACGGTATTGAAGATGAACGTGTAGGTATCAGCTTTATTATGTACCCTCAACCTTTTGGTATTCAGGCCGAATGGAACTGGGGTAATACACCAGGTTTAGATATCGCCAAAAACGTGATTGAGAAGAAAAGCCTGAACGGTGGTTATATACAGGCTATGTACAAGATCGATAACTTCCAATTCTTGAGTACCAATGGCACCTTGATACCATTCATCAAATGGCAATATTTTGATGGCTATAACAAAGCTGAAACTAACTCTCCAGAAAATCATGTGAATGACTGGGAGGTTGGTGTTGAATGGCAATTGGCACCAGAGGTTGAAATTGCGATGGTGTATCACCGTATGAACCGTACTAATCTAGTAACTGGCAGCCGTGTAGCTTCTGCTGCAAACACAGCAAGCAATTTGCAGCCAAGAGAAGATTACGAAAACTTCAAAGCAGACGCATTGCGCGTACAACTGCAATACAACTTCTAAATCTTAATTTAGTACTAAAAATAGAATCCCGCCACTCGGCGGGATTTTTTTATTTTTATATATAACAAATTCATATATAAAAATAATAAATAATTATTTTTTAAAATATACATAGTCTGAAATAATGCCGCTCATTCATTCAAGCGAGATGCATCATGTCGTCAACTCTGACCAAGCCGGATATTCAATATGACGAAGCTGTACTGGCTGCTGTGAATGCCGCGATTATTGCGGTACAGCGCGACACTGGTTATGGCTCTATAGAGGTCACCGTGCATGACGGACGCGTGACTCAAATTGAGCGACGCGAAAAAGTGCGTTTTGAACCAAGCAAACCGAAAAAGTAATTCATGATTTTTATGGCGCTGACCAGACCGCTGGAAGTTTTATATCACTAGGGAGATTTAAATGCATTTAAAAAAAATAACGCTCGCAATGGCTGCGACCGGGTTATGGTGGGCAAGTGGTATCGCGGGAATTTCGCAAGCTTATGCTGCGGAAGATACTACATCCACACAAGTGGAAGATATTGAACAAAAGAAAAAAATTGAAGCACGCCTGGCTGAAATTAAAGCCGAGGAAAAAGCAGCTGCCAAAGCAGCTAACGGCTATTACGTAGAGCGTCGCAGCTACGGTACACAAAAAGAAACTGAACCACCACGTTACGTAAAACAGCTGAACAAGACTTGGTTGAAAGACTATGACGCGTTTGCTGATGTTGACTGGCTGGATGTAGGCCTTGAATACCGTGCACGTTACGAATATCGTGACAATGACTTCCGCCGTCCAAGGGAAAACCTGGATGAGCCACTCCTGTTGCGTACACGCGCCTATGTTGGTTTGAAAAATATTCTGGATCCGTTCCGTTTTGCGGTCGAAGCACAGGATTCACGCCGTAACAACAGTGACTACACCCGTAGCAACGATACACGTGATGTCGATAAGGCAGATTTTGTACAGGCTTATTTAGAGCTGTATTTCAAAGACAGTATTTTTGGCAAGGATGATCTGGGTAACAGCCGTCCATTCTGGGTACGTGGCGGACGCCTGGCCTGGGAAAGCCTGGATCGTCGCCTGATTGCGCGTAACGAATGGCGTAACACCACCAATACATTCCAGGGTGTGCGTGCAAACATCGGTGAGAAAAAGAATGACTGGCAACTGGAAGCGTTTGCAGTACAACCTGTACAACGTTTTACAGACAAGTTGGATGAAGTAGATCACTCACAGAATTTCTATGGCGTGATCGGTGATTGGCGTCGTTGGTCAGAATACGTGACCATTCAGCCGTATTACTTCTTGCTCAGACAAAATGGCGACGATGTAGTGTACGACACTAACGGTAATTCACTCAGTGATCGCCGCTTTACGACTGCCGCTGCACAGAGCCAAGCGAGAATCGATCGTGAAATCCACACCGGGGGTATTCGCGTGTTTGGGGTAGTGCCGGGCACGCAATGGGATTATGACGCCAGCTATGTCAAACAATGGGGTCACCAACAACGTTTTATCACTACTGCCATTGGCTATGCGAATGTTGACCATGATGCTTATGCCTACAACGCAGAAGTAGGTTACACCGTTAAGCATCCATGGAAACCACGTTTCAGTACTTCTTACGGTGTAGCTTCTGGGGATAAATCACCCGCGACTGGCAATGATTTCTCAGATAACGGCCGTTTTGACCGCTTGTTCGGGTTTGCCCGTCCATGGTCTAACAACGACTATATCCAGATGGAAAACATTCGTGCAGCTAAAGTGCGTGTGGAGTTTGACCCGGTAGTGCCTTTCCTGAGCAATGTAAAAGTGGATACTGGCTTTAGCTGGTACCAGCTGGATGATGCAAGTGACCGTTGGAACGCCGGTGCGAACTTGCGCGACAGGACAGGTAGTTCTGGCAGGGATCTGGGTAAAGAATACGATTTACGCGTACGTTTCCCGATCAATCAATATGCAGCACTAAACCTGGGTTATGCACACTTCTGGGCGGGTGATTTTGTTCAGGATGCAGTCAAAACGGGTACTAACCCTAACACGTTTGATCAAAACCGTTCCAAGAGTTCTGACTTTTTCTACACAGAATTAACCCTGTACGGCTTCTAAATAGAGGATAGATATGAAACTGAACCAAACATTTAAAAAGGCTGTGTTAATTGCCGCTCTGGCCTCGCCGTTCGCGGCCTGGGCAGCGGATGTTAGCTTGCTGAATGTGTCATACGATCCGACCCGCGAGTTGTATCAGGATTACAACGTAGCGTTTGCCAATTACTGGAAAGCCAAAACCGGCGATAACGTGATTATCAAACAGTCACACGGTGGTTCCGGCAAGCAGGCACGTTCGGTGATTGATGGCCTGCAGGCGGATGTGGTGACTTTAGCCCTGTCTTATGACGTGGACGAGGTTGGCATCAAGGGCAAGTTGTTCCCGGCGGATTGGCAGAAACGTTTGCCGCACAATAGTTCTCCATACACGTCTACGATTGTGTTTCTGGTGCGTAAAGGCAACCCGAAAAACATCAAGGACTGGGGCGACCTGGTGAAACCTGGTACTTCCGTGATCACGCCTAACCCTAAAACATCAGGCGGCGCACGCTGGAATTACCTGGCAGCTTATGCTTATGCACTCAAGCAAAACAACCAGGATGAAACCAAAGCCAAAGACTACCTGAAGAAGTTGTTCAAGAATGTGCCGGTGCTGGACAGCGGTGCGCGTGGATCAACCACCACTTTTGTTGAACGCGGTATTGGTGATGTGTTGCTGGCATGGGAAAACGAAGCCTTCCTGGCACAAAAAGAGCTGGGTCCGGACAAGTTTGATATTGTCGTGCCTTCGTTGTCTATCCTGGCTGAACCGCCAGTGACTGTGGTGGACAAGAATGTTAAACGCCACAATACACAAGCAGTAGCCGAGGCTTATTTGCAGTATTTATACAGTGAAGAAGGCCAGGAAATTGCGGCGAAAAACTACTATCGCCCAACCCTGGAATCTGTCGCTAAAAAGTACGAGAAACAGTTTCCAAAAGTTAATCTGATCAAAATCGATGAAACATTTGGCGGCTGGCAGAAAGCGCAAAAAACACATTTTGCCGATGGCGGTGTGTTTGATGAGATTTACCAAAAATAAGCTGTGATTCTAGAAAAAGGCATTTACCCAATGCCTTTTTCTTTTTCTCTTATAAGGAGAGTATGTATGTCAAAAGCATTAGTCATTGGTGGTGACCGTATCGAAGGCATTAAACAGGTATTACACGCGCAAGGTATAGACAAAATCGATCACTGGACCGGCCGCAAGCCTGGTGATGTCAAGCGCGAGCTGCCTGCCAATGTGAATGTGATCGTACTGGTGACCGGCTGGTTAAATCATTCCATGATGTACCGTATCAAGCATGTCGCACACAAACGTGGCCTTAAAGTGGTCTACACACGAAACAGCGCAGATGGCATGCAACGTGTGCTGGAAGCTGCCTGATTGTTCAGTTTCGCCACTATTTAAATTTTTTTTACATTTATCTTTGATTTAGTCTAAATTTATCCTCTTTATTAACCGATAAACAGTTAGGGTTTTAAGGTTAAATGGCATTCTCATCAGTCTTTTGTGCATCACGCATAAAATGGCAGTGTATGGGTTTACAAGGGTAGATAATGAGTCAAAACGGGATTGGCGAGAAAACAGCGCCACTCAATGAAAATGCCACGCAGCGCCAGTTCATGCGCCATCGTCTTGTACGCAAAGTACAGGACAATACGCATTTCCTGGCCATGACCAGCATGGTATGTGGCTTATTGGGCTTCCCGCATTACCTACTGGACGTGGATAACAATGTCTGGCTGGCACAGTTGCTCACTTATCTCACCTTCATTCTGGTGAGCTATAACCTGCTGCTGGAAAACGGGCGGACTAATCTGGCCATGCTGACCATGTCGCTGGTCACCGTGAGTTTATTCGTCGTTCAACTTTCTCCCTACGCTGCCGATTTCAATGACACTGCGCATTTGTTGCGCATGACCAGTGAAATACAGGTGCATCATTTCTCACAAGTGCTTGAATATGCAGCCGGTGCATTGCTGGCTTGTCTGATTGCCACTTCTTATTTATTCCAGCGTTCCGGCTGGTTAGCAGCTAGCCAAGCGATTTTATACGTCGCCGTGATGATTCCACTGATCCCTTTATTAGGCTTTTTCTGCGGCGTTGCGCAACCTTACGGCATCATGTCACCACTCACTACGTTGAGCGGCTTGTTATGTGCGTTCAGCTTACTGGCAAAGCATGCTTCGCACCCGCCTATGAGTTATTTGTTGCTGATGGACGATAATGGCAAGCAGATACGCTTCAGTATCGTTTTCCTGAGTTTCTTCGCGATTATGTTAGCCAGGGCTGGTGTCGAGTTTGGTGACAACATGTTGCGCGCGCTGCCAGTGGTGGTGGTGGTCTCTATTCTTGCGATTATCTACACCATGACGGCCACCTATTACCGTAAAGGGCAAACCAGTGAGCAAATCGTATTGCCTGCTGCCGATATGGATTTCGCCAGCCAGGTCGAGACGGCGTTGGACAACCAGCAGTTCTATATGGTGTACCAACCGCAAATTGATTTCAACACTGGCCAGTTAAAAGGGGTAGAGGCACTGATACGTTGGCGCCATCCCGAAAAAGGGATTATCTCGCCAGAAAAATTTATTCGCGTGGCTGAACTGACCGGCCTCATTGTGCCTTTGGGTAAATGGGTGATGCGCACCGCATGTACACAGGCTGCCAAGTGGAATAATGACCCGGTGCTGGGCAATATAGAAGTGGCTGTCAATGTCTCGGCATTGCAGTTGAAATCAGGCACGCTGGTGGAAGATATTTTGCAGATACTTGAAGAAACCGGCTTAGCACCGCAGCGACTGGTGGTTGAACTGACAGAAAGTGCATTTGTACAAGATGATGGCCAGAACGCCAGCATGATGCACAAATTAAAACAAGCCGGCATCAAGCTGGCGATTGATGATTTTGGTACTGGTTATTCCTGTCTCTCTTACCTGCGTGATATCCCGGGTGACTACCTCAAGATAGACCGTTCATTTGTGATGGAACTGCCCGGGCATAATAAAGCTGAAGCCGTGATCCAGGCCATTGTGAGCCTGGGCAAAAGCCTGGATTACCGGATAATTGCCGAGGGCGTTGAAACACAGGCGCAGGCTAAGTTTATCAAGGACATTGGTGGTGACATCATACAAGGCTTCTTGTTTTCACGCCCGCTGGAAGCCGAAGCACTGCAACATTGGGCAGCCGAAAACCTGCCTGCCGCCATTCCAAAATAAGTATTATCTAAATTGGCTATCAGCTAGCCTGATTGGTCATTCTCATCTTCCGCATTGCAATCGGACCTGTTTTTCTTTTACTAACAGCATGCTTTTCAGTACGTATGGTTTGCATGCATGATGTTTAGTGATCGTTATCTTTGATATCAAACTAATTAAATGAAAAGGAAGATGAATCCAGTGTTGCTTCCTCGATAATCCGGTTGCCGCACCCCCTATAGTATAAAAAAACCACTGGCCATGCCGGTGATAAAAATCGTCAGGGACAGGGGGCATCATATGTCAGTTTCCAGTATCGACTGGTTAGCTGTGAATGTTCAAGAATGTGGCACGCAACGGCAGTATATGCGCCACCGCTTTTTGCGTAGTGTTCAGAAGCAGGCACCATGGCTGGCGATTGCCAGTATTGTCACCGTGTTCCTGACGTTTCCTTTTATTACCTTTCCCAACGAGTACGGTTTGTGCATTGCCCTGAGCCTGGGCTACCTGATTTTTATTACGGTCAGTTTGCGCACCCTGCTCGAAACATGGCGCAAGGACCGCTTGACCAAAATCATGTCTGCTTCAGTCATGCTGTTGTTTCTGGCTGAAATATTCCTGGTGGTCAGCAGCCACAGGCACATCGATTTTGATCTTGCCAGCGCTTATCATGATGCCACTAGCCTTGATCAATTGACCACAGATTTAATCATGGCTGCTTTAGTCATGTTTGCATCTGTGTTGTGCCATATTCAGTGGAGCAAGTGCAGCCAGGCATTGCTTTGCATCGTGATACTGATGCCGGTCAATGGCTTGCTGGCCTCTTTATATGGCATTCCTGATGCTTATGGGCAACTCTCACCGTTAGCCAGCCTTGGCGGGCTGCTGTGCGCTGCAGCGTTGTTGGCCAAACAGATCTCGCAAACCTCCATGAGTTATCTGTTATTGCTGGATGATTCGGGCAAGCATCTGCGCTGGATAGTCTGTATTTTATTTCTCTGTTCAATTGTGCTTGGCGGTGTCGGTGTCTACTTCAAGCATGACCCGCGCGTCACGCCCATTATTATTACGGTTGCGCTGATGGCCATTGTCAGCATCATGACCACAACTTATTACCGTAAGGGAGTAGTCCACGAGCAAGTATTGCCGCCAGAAGACCTGGCATTTGCCAGTGAGCTGGAGGCCGCGATTGCACATGAGGAATTCTATCTGGTCTATCAACCGCAAATTGATTTCCAGAGCGGCAAGATGGTGGGCGTTGAAGCACTGATCCGCTGGCAGCATCCGCAACAGGGCGTCATTCCGCCAAACAGGTTTATTGGCGTGGCAGAGTTGACCGGGTTGATCGTGCCTATGGGCGCATGGGTGCTTAAAGCTGCTTGCCAGCAAGTTGCTCACTGGAGAAATCACGAGCTGGCGAATGCCAAAGTATCCGTGAACGTTTCACCCCTGCAACTCCAGTCAGAAGGGTTCACTGAATATGTGGCACAGGTGCTGCGGGAAACAGGCCTGGCCCCAGAGCGGTTGGTGATAGAGCTCACCGAGAGCGCGTTTGTACATTCTGATTGCAAGAGTATGGAAAATCTCCAGGCCCTGAAACACATAGGCGTGAAACTGGCGATTGACGATTTTGGCACCGGATACTCCTGCCTGGCTTATTTGCGGGATATTCCCGGAGACTACCTGAAAGTAGATCGTTCTTTTGTCAACGATGTGCCGGGTAAAGAGCGCTCAGAAGCGGTGACCAGCGCGATTGTCGTGTTGGGCAAAAACCTGCATTACCAGATTGTGGCAGAAGGGGTGGAAACAGAAGCGCAGGCCAATTACCTCAAGGGGCTGGGCTGTGATTTTGTGCAGGGCTTTTTATATGCCAAACCCATGACTGAGCGAGCGTTGCAGCAATGGGTGCAAGCGCGGGGTTAGTATGCGCTCTCAGCAAATAAAGCTAGCCTGAGGCTGATTCTGTAGCCGCCTTGTATTTTTCATGCTGCAGTTTTGACCTGACCAGCTCGATATGCGCACGTAATTCGTAGGCATATTGCGAGAAAGGCACTGGCAGCTGCACATTGATCACCTTGGATTCAATTTCATTGAGCTTTTCTACAAACAGGCGCTGATCCTCGGCGGTTTTAATTTCCCTCAGTTGCGTATCCAGATAACGCAATTCGCCGTAATAGCGGAATAACTTTCGTTTGACCAGCCAGACATAAATCATCGGGATGATTTTGGTCAGAGGAATCAATAATGCCAGTAACGGCAGAATCACAATCAGGGTCCGGTTCACGAACGTGGCAGCCCAGAACGGCAGGTATTTGTCGATAAACGGCAGGCCGGATTTATAGAAGTTCAGCGCCTGGGTGCTCAAGGGGAAGTCAGTATCTTTGGCAGAAGGAAACTCATCTTTGGTATTAAACATGCCAGGGCTGCCATGCACTTGCGCAATCACCTTCATCATCAGGTAAACCAGTGCCGGATGCATGTTTTCCTTCACCACCAGGGTGGCCGTTGGTGCCACCATATGTACATCATGGGCGGGAATGTTATGCACCAGATCCATGGCGCCTTCGGGCAATACCAGATGATGCAGGAACGAGAACTTGCGGGAGAACGCCTCTGCGGTATCCATACTCAACATGCTAAGCCGTTTATCTTCGACCATACTGCGGATCACATAGGAAGTCGGCACATCGACAAAAAACGCTGCATCCAGCTTGCCGTTGCGCAACGCTTCCGCTGCTTCTTCGCCACCTGTCTCCACCAGGTGGCTGTTTTCGTTGGTGACCCCGCTTTCAGCCAGCAGTGTACTCACCAGTGTGTTGGTGCCATTGCCACTATAGCCAACAGCAATTTTTTTGCCTTTTAACGCTGAGAGATGCGTGGTTTCCAGCTTGCAGCGACAGAAAATCCATACCGGCTGGTAGTAAAGACTGCCCAGGGATAGCAATGTACCCGCGCCTTCTGCATGGGCTTCGCCATCCTGGATGAAAGCGATGTC
The DNA here is from genome assembly GCF_058744375.1 of Methylophilus sp. E2MeOHC9. NCBI lineage: Bacteria > Pseudomonadati > Pseudomonadota > Betaproteobacteria > Nitrosomonadales > Methylophilaceae > Methylophilus > Methylophilus sp. E2MeOHC9. The sequence continues at coordinate 2,809,532 of NZ_CP196024.1, read as the reverse complement.
TACGTCAGAGTCGGGGTCTTTGAGCAAGCGCAGGTTTTCTTTATCACCGGCAGTGGTGCGGGTTTCCAGGGTGATGCCTTCTTGCTGCAGGAACACGCCATAGATAGAGGCAAACGCCTTGTAATTGATATCGTTATTGCCGGTGGCGATCACAATTTTGCGGGGCGGGGCAGGGTCAATAAACTTATAGGCGACAAACAGGGCCAGGCAGATCAGCAGGATAGAGGGCAGCATGGCGCCCAGAATCTCACCAGTGAAAATGGCGGTAAATTTATTATTGCGCGGGTCAAATTTCATCTGTAGGGGGCGGTTCATCTCAAAGCAGATGAATCAATAGGTTGTCTGGATGAAAATGATTTTACAGAGGGTTGGACAGAATGTCACAACAGAAGAGGGCGGTAGCTGGAAAGAAAAAATGCAGCCAGTTGCCTGGCTGCATTCATCCTTGCTGCATTTATATCAAGGCTTACGCGATGAAAGACGTTGCAGAATCACAATCATACGATCGATTTCTTCATAGGTGTTATAAAACGCCACTGAAGGTCGCACCGTGGTTTCTACCCCAAAACGACGCAAGATAGGTTGTGCACAATGATGTCCGGAACGCACGGCGATGCCTTCCTCGTTCAGTGCAGCACCTACTTCTTCACTCTGGTAGCCTTTGAGCGCGAAAGACAGCACGCTGGCTTTGTTTTTGGCAGTGCCTATCAGGCGCAGGTGCGGAATATCACGCATGGCTGCCGTGGCATATTCCAACAAAGCATGCTCGTAGCTGGCAATGTTTTCGATGCCAATGCGCTCGACATATTTGAGTGCTGCACCTAAGCCCACCGCATCTGCGATATTGCCGGTACCTGCCTCAAATTTGGCAGGGGCTGCATGATAGACGGTTTTTTCAAACGTCACGTCCTGGATCATGTTGCCACCACCTTGCCAGGCAGGCATGTCTTGCAAGACATCTGCTTTGCCATACACCACGCCTATGCCAGTCGGGCCAAATATCTTGTGACCGGAGAATACAAAGAAATCTGCATCCAGCGTCTGGATATCGATACGCATGTGCGAGATAGATTGCGCGCCGTCCAGCAAGACTTTGGCACCCGCTCTATGCGCCATGGCAATCATTTCCTGCGCAGGCGTGACGGTGCCCAGCGCATTAGACACTTGCGTGAAGGATACCAGCTTGGTTCTTGGTGTCAGCAGTCTCTGATACTCTTCCAGCAAGATCTGGCCACTGTCATCCACAGGAATGACCTTCAGCACCGCACCGGTTTCCTGACACAGTTGTTGCCAGGGCACGATATTGGCGTGATGTTCCAGGTTGGAGACCACAATCTCATCACCAGCGCTGAGGTGCTTTTTACCCCAGGTTTTAGCGACCAGGTTGATGCCTTCAGTGGTGCCGCGCACAAAAATGACCTGATTCACCGAAGGTGCATTGATAAAGCGGCGCACGGTTTCGCGCGCATCTTCATAAGCATCAGTCGCACGCGCTGCCAGTTCATGCGCAGCACGGTGAATGTTGGAGTTTTCATGCTCGTAGAAATAGCTAACCCTATCAATCACCACTTGTGGTTTCTGCGTGGTGGCCGCGTTATCAAACCAGACCAATGGCCTGCCGTTCACTTTTTCGTTCAGGATAGGAAAATCCCGGCGAACGCTCAACACATCAAATGCCGGATGTGCGGAAGCAGGCAGGCTATTGTGCAGGGCAGGTTGCTCAGCTTGCAGGAAGTAAAACGACTGCCCGCTTGACGAAGAACCCTTGGCAGGCGGTACATTGCCTAGTGATCCGATGCCAGGAGACCCATGACTAGGTACCTGGTTTTGAGTCGTTGGAGTCGACGGATTCGAATACCCAAGCCAACGGTTTAATTCCTGTTGATATGGAATCTCAATGCCTAAACTGGCAAATTGCCCAGGAATCAGGTAGTCAGGGTCAGTATGCAGCGCATCCTGATGATTAGGATCACTTGCAAGTGTCTCAACCCCTGGCGCATAGGTTAATTGCTGTGCCTGTGATTCCAGCGTGACTGGCTGTATAGACGATTGCGCATAGCTGGGCGAAGTAATATCCCTGGCGTTGCCACCGGTGACATTACCCACTTGCGTTGTCAGTGAATCAGTCGCTGGCACTTTTGCTTGCGCCTGGTTTGGTGAGACCAATGTCTGCGCAAACTGTGCCGCTGCAAATGGCGCCGTCGCGGGAAACCCTTCCGCATACAACTCATTGACCAGCTGATTCAGCGTGTCTATATCGAGTGACCCGGTCTGTTCCAACTCACGGCCTACACCCAGTGCAGCCGCCATCTTTGGATGCTCGCCCGGCAGTGAGGCCAAAATGGCCTCCGGCTCAAACCCAGCCAAATCTAGTGCCTGATGTGTGTTTGGATTACTTGTAGTCATAGTAGTGGTCAACTCCGACATCTTCCAGTACGGCAATCGCATCTTCAGTCAATACTGCCAGTGAGCAATAGAGTGAAACCAGATAAGAAGCAATTGCTTTGTGGTTAATGCCCATGAAGCGCACAGACAGGCCCATGCTTTGTTGACCAGGCAAGTTCGGTTGATACAGGCCAATCACGCCTTGTTTGCTTTCGCCCACGCGTAACAGCAGGATTTTTGATTTGCCATTGACGATAGGCAGTTTGTCACTAGGAATCAGCGGGATGCCGCGCCAGGTGATGAACTGTGAACCAAACAATGACACTGTTGGCGGCGGCACGCCACGACGGGTACACTCACGGCCAAATGCGGCAATCGCTTTCGGGTGCGCCAGGAAAAACGCTGGTTCTTTCCATACTTTGCTCAGCAACTCATCCAGGTCATCCGGTGTAGGCTGGCCATTACGAGTTTTCACGATCTGTGATTTAGCCACATTGTTCAGTAAACCGTATTCTTTGTTATTGATCAGTTCGCTTTCCTGGCGCTCTTTCACTACTTCAATGGTCAGGCGTAACTGTTCTTTGATCTGGTTATGCGGGCTGCTGTACAGGTCAGATACACGGGTATGCACATCCACTACCGTGTTGACTGCATTCAATACATATTCACGGCCCCACTCTTCGTAATCAACAAAGGTCGCTGGCAGGTCTTTTTCGTCCTTGCTTGAACAATCAACCGTAATCGCAGCTGGGTCTTTTGCCTTGTTAACGCGGTAAATACCTGCCTCTACCGGTACCCAGTTCAATAAGTGCACCAGCCAGCGTGGGCTGATGGTACTGAGCATAGGTACCGATTTGGTGGCATTGGCAAGCGTCCGTGCGGCGACATCGCCTAATGCACTTTGTGATGGCTGTTGTGACATGTATTCTCCTTATTTGGTATGGCTTTAAAATACTACAAAAAAATCAAGCAGCGGCCGGAATGGGCTTGGCATCCGAATGCGCTTGTGTGACGTGGCTATTGGCGGGCACGTTGCGGGTCACCCACACGTTACCGCCAATGACTGAATGCTTGCCTATGGTGACACGACCCAAGATCGTCGCACCGGCATAGGCGACTACGTAATCCTCAAGTATGGGATGGCGTTCGAATTTCTTCACCAGATGGCCGTTGGCATCTTTAGGGAAGTTTTTTGCACCCAATGTGACCGCCTGATACAGGCGTACATGGTTGCCGATAATGGCTGTTTCCCCGATCACGACACCGGTGCCATGATCAATAAAAAAGTGGTCGCCGATACGCGCGCCAGGGTGGATATCGATCCCGGTCTGCGAGTGGGCGATCTCAGTAATCAAACGCGCAATGATGGTCAATCCCAAGCCATGTAACACATGGGCAATACGGTAATGAATCAATGCCAGTATGCCTGGATAGCTGACCAGGATTTCATCCACACTGTCTGCGGCCGGGTCGCCCTGATAAGCGGCTTCCAGGTCAGTATCCAGTTGCAAACGGATACGCGGTAATTGCTCAGAAAACTGGCCGGTGAGCGTATGCGCCTGAGCGCGAAACTGGTTGGTGGGTTCACCGGGGGCTTTAAACGCCAGTTCCAGGCGGATCTGGTGTTGCAGTTCACGCAAGGCCTTATCCAGCGTGGTGCCCACGTAAAAATTAATGGCATTCGCCTGAATATCCGGGTCACCCAGACGGTTAGGGAACAGCGCTGCAGCCAGCCATTCCACGCACTGTCCCAATGCCTTGCGTGAAGGCAGCTTGGGTGGTTGCGATAGTCGCTGCCGTTGTTGCAATGCGCTTTCCCTGATGTTGGCCAGTTGTTGCACGATGTGTTCGATCGCGATTTCTTGCATCGTCAATTCGTCCTGTCAGTATGCTTTGGTGGCTGTTCAAAAACAAAAAACCAGTTGCATCATGAGTGCAAACTGGCTTCCAGTGGTCTAGACAGCTGATTGTGCGCTCACTATAAAATAAACTTCAGTAATTGAACAGGGTTTAAGTCAAATAATTATTAATTATTTGCTTATTCCATTTGGTTATTAGTAAAGAAATATTCAAAAGCCTCTTTATAAGACATTGATGTAAATCCATTGAGGCTATAAAGCTACTCTTCTGCGTGGCAGTTTGCAATAAAATAGAAGTAAAATAACCAAGCTTTTTTAATATATTTTTACGTTATAAATATATTATTTTTTATTCTTTTTAAAAATATAAATAGGTCTGTATAGTGCAGACCAATTCATCTCAGGAGTAGGGTATGTCATCTTTGTTACGCAGTGCCGTTCTGGCCGTATTGTTTAGCAGTGTGTCACTGCAAGCCGCAGAGTTGTTGAATGCTTCATATGATGTGACGCGTGAGTTTTACAAAGATTTCAACCCGGCGTTTATACAATACTGGAAAGAAAAAACCGGTGAGACCCTGACGATCAATCAATCACATGGCGGTTCTACCAAACAGGCACGTTCAGTCGTAGATGGCTTGCCAGCCGATGTGATTACGATGAACCGCAGTGCGGATATCGATATCCTGGCGCAAAAAAGTAAATTGATCCCGGCAAACTGGCAAACACGCCTGCCCAACAATAGTGTCCCTAGCGCTTCGCCTACTGTTTTCCTGGTGCGCAAGGGCAATCCCAAGCATGTCAAAGACTGGGATGATTTGATCCGTCCGGGTGTGTCTTCTGTGATCCCTAACCCAAAAACATCCGGTAACGGTAAATATAGTTATCTGGCTGCCTGGGGCTATGTCACACAAAAAGGGGGCGACGCCGCCAAGGCACGTCAATTCGTGACGGAGTTATTCAAGCATGTGCCAGTACTGGATACTGGTGGCCGTGGTGCAACGACCACATTCGCACAACGTGAAATCGGTGACGTGCTGGTGACGTTTGAGAATGAAGTGTATCTACTGCAAAAAGAGCTGGGCGAAGATAAATATGAAGTGGTTTATCCTTCAGTGACTGTGCTGGCTGAAAACCCGGTGTCTGTCGTCGATAAAGTAGTCGATAAAAAAGGCACGCGCAAGCAGGCACAAGCTTACCTCGAATACCATTTCTCACCTCAAGGCCAGGCCATCGCCGCCAAGCATTATTTGCGTCCGCAAGTGAGTGAAGCCGCGCAGCCAGCCTTTAAAAAGATTCATACCTTTACGGTAAAAGAAGCATTCGGTAGCTGGACTGAGGCTGAAAACACCCACTTCAGTGATGGCGGTATTTTTGACCAAATTTACCAGAAATAAACGCACAAGCAATAACGCAGCATAGTATAAGGAGGGGATGATGACCCAGCGACAACAACATCAGGAACCAGAACATGTAGTGCAGTTACGCGCCGAGTTAAAGCAAGTGCTGGCGCTGGATCTGGAAGAGTTAGGGCTGATTGAAGCCAATACCGGTGAGTATGAAAGTACCTTTATCGGCGTACACCTGAAAACGGCTTTTCAGCCTATCTACGATGCTAAGCAGGGAGATATCTACGGCTACGAAGCCTTGATCCGTCCTTCCTTGTTTGGCACGCTGGGCAGCACGCCGGAGTTCGCATTCACCTATGCCGAACAATCCGGCAAGCTGGTGCAGTTTGACCGCGTATGCCGCTCGCAGCATGTGCTCAACTTCCGCGCCATCCACCAGGAAAACGGCTTGCTGTTCCTGAATGTGCATCCTAAATTGTTGCTGGAAGTCAGCGCGCACGGTAAGGTGTTTGAACAGATATTGCATCAGTACTCGGTGCCAACTGATAGAGTCGTGCTGGAAATCAATGAATCCCTGATCGATCAGGACAAACACCTGATCGCAGCGATTGAGAACTACCGCTCATTAGGCTACAGAATTGCGTTTGACCATGTCGGCAATCACCAAAGCAAACTTTATCGCTTGTGGGGTGTGCAGCATGACTTTATCAAGTTTGATATCTCTGTCATCCACCAGGCAGCGCAACAGCCTTCACTGGCCAAAGCGCTGGGCGGGCTGGTGCATGCCGTGCAGGACCTGGGCAGCACGCCAGTGATTGTTGGAGTGGAAACGCAACAACAACTGGATATCGCCATTGCTTCCGGAGCGACGATACTGCAAGGTAATTTTCTGGCTGAGCCAGTGGTTGCCAAGGTATTGAATGACCAATTCCAGCATCGTGCCCCGAAAGTGGCTTAAATACTGGTTTGCTTGATCATAAAAATGCGTTAAATACTATAATACTGCACTGCTGGAATGACTTTAAAAGCAGTACATAGTCATCCGGCAGTGTTGATATAACAGTCAATTATAAATTAATGATTAATCATTCTTTTGTGAATAATAAGAATCCGGCTACATTAGCCCCTGTTCAAACCGGTCACGAGTCAATATGACAACTAGAAAAAAACATTTATTGCCCGGCTTTGGCCTTTCACTAGGCTACACACTGGTTTATTTAAGCCTGATCGTATTAATCCCACTGGCAGCCGTTTTCCTGCGCACCGCTGAATTGAGCTTTAGCGAGTTCTGGGCAGTGGTGACCACACCGCGGGTACTGGCTACTTACCGTTTGACCTTTGGTGCATCGCTGTTTGCAGCTTTAATCAATCTGGTATTTGGCTTACTCACGGCCTGGGTACTGGTGCGCTACCAGTTTTACGGCAAAAAAATCCTGGACGCACTGGTCGACTTACCGTTTGCCTTGCCCACAGCGGTGGCAGGTATCTCCCTGACGGCGATTTATGCCCCTAATGGCTGGCTAGGCCAATGGCTGGAACCGCACGGCATTAAAGTCGCTTTCACGCCCTTGGGTGTCGTGGTTGCCTTAACCTTTATCGGCTTGCCTTTTGTGGTGCGTACCGTGCAGCCCGTACTCGAAGATTTCAGTACCGAACTGGAAGAAGCTGCCGCCAGCCTGGGCGCCAATCGCTGGCAAACATTTTTTAAAGTCATTCTACCTGCCATCTGGCCGGCGCTACTCACCGGGTTCTCATTAGCTTTTGCCCGTGCGGTGGGTGAGTATGGTTCTGTGATTTTTATCGCCGGTAACATGCCGATGATTTCAGAAATCACGCCATTGATGATTATCACCAAGCTGGAGCAATATGATTACGCTGGCGCCACTGCGATTGCGGTGGTCATGCTGGTGATTTCATTCGCCTTGCTACTATTAATTAATCTATTGCAATGGTGGAGCAGCCATCGCCACGGCGGTAAATAGGTTGACTGCGCAAACGATGACAACACAGTCACTCCCGGTTTCTGCCATCTGGCTAGCCCTCGATCCTGCGGCTTGAATGTTTTAATTAAACGATAAAAACTATGCATAAAACACAATTTGAACAATACCAGGGCAAAGTGGCTTATAAACGTGCCACTTCAGAACCTGCCTGGGTACGCTGGGCACTGATTCTCACGGCATTAGTGTTCCTGAGCTTATTCCTGCTGATTCCACTGGCAGCCGTTTTTTCAGAAGCGTTGCGTAAAGGCTGGGGTGTTTACCTGGCAGCGATCACCGATGCAGATGCTTTATCCGCCATGAAATTGACACTGATCGCCTCTTTAGTAGCGGTGCCTTTAAACCTGGTGTTTGGTGTGGCGGCTGCCTGGGCGATCACCAAGTTTGATTTTCCCGGTAAAAGTTTCCTGATCACGCTGATCGATTTACCATTTGCCGTGTCCCCAGTGATTGCCGGTTTGATCTTTGTGCTGATCTTCGGCCTGCAAGGCTGGTTTGGCGAATGGCTGATCGATCATGATTACAAAGTGATCTTTGCCGTACCAGGCATTATCCTGGCGACTATTTTTATTACCTTCCCGTTTGTGGCCCGTGAGCTGATCCCTTTAATGGAAGCGCAAGGTAAGGAAGAGGAAGAGGCGGCACTGGTGCTGGGGGCTTCAGGCTGGAAGATCCTCTGGCATGTGACGTTGCCGAACGTGAAGTGGGGGCTGATCTACGGCGTGATACTCACCAATGCCAGGGCCATGGGAGAGTTCGGCGCGGTATCGGTGGTGTCCGGCCATATCCGTGGCATGACCAACACCATGCCCTTGCATGTCGAAATCTTGTATAACGAATATAACTATGCAGCAGCGTTTGCAGTGGCTTCACTGCTGACTTTGCTGGCACTGGTAACGCTGGTTTTGAAAACCTATGTCGAATGGCGGGCATCACATGATGCAGCTACTCAGGAAAAGGAAGTGACGGTTTAATATGGGCATCACCATACAACAAATTAGCAAGGGTTTTGGTAGCTTTAGCGCACTGCGTGATATACACCTCGAAGTGCCGAGCGGTGAGCTGGTCGCATTGCTAGGACCATCAGGTTGCGGTAAAACCACGCTGCTGCGCATCATTGCCGGTCTGGAAACGCCAGATAGTGGCCAAGTGCTGTTTGATGGCGTAGATACTACGCATGCTGATGTACGTGAACGCCAGGTCGGCTTTGTGTTCCAGCACTACGCGCTGTTCAGGCACATGACGGTATTTGAGAACGTCGCTTTTGGCCTGCGTGTGCGCCCTAAGGAAACACGTCCTTCCAACGCCGAAATCAAAAAACGCGTACATGATTTGCTGAAGCTGGTGCAACTGGACTGGCTGGCAGACCGCTACCCACCACAACTGTCCGGTGGCCAGCGCCAGCGTATCGCCCTAGCACGTGCATTGGCGGTTGAGCCAAAAGTATTGTTACTGGATGAGCCGTTTGGCGCGCTGGATGCCAAAGTGCGTAAAGACCTGCGCCGCTGGTTACGTCGCCTGCACGATGAGTTACATGTCACCAGCGTGTTTGTGACGCACGACCAGGAAGAGGCCCTGGAAGTGGCTGACACCATTGTTGTGATGAACCACGGGCAAGTAGAGCAAGTGGGTTCACCGCAAGCGGTGTACGACAATCCGGTCACACCATTTGTGTATGAGTTCCTCGGGAATGTGAACGCATTTGATACGCCACAAGGCAAAGGCTTTGTGCGGCCTTACGAGATCGCCGTCAGCCGTGAGCCTGCTTTGAACAGCATCGCCGGTGCCTTAACTTATGTGCATTCGGTCGGTTCATTAGTGCGCCTGGAGATCAAGCGGACTGATAATGAACAATATGTCGATGTGGAATTGGGCCGTGATGTATTCAATCAGCTGAATTTCAAACAGGGCGAGACGGTGTACCTGAAACCTACGCAATTACGCGTGTTTTAATCGGCTATACGATAATAAAAAGGCGTCACGGTCACCGTGACGCCTTTTTTGTTTAGCACAAAGTTAAAACCTCAATCTGTAGCCTAGACCTTGGCTTTTGACAGGTGGTGCGCAACCAGCGCATTGGCATGGCCGTGCCCTAAGCCATGTGATGATTTGAGCAGGGCCACCAGTTCCATATGTTTGAGGTTGCCGGCATGGCGCAAAATATCGAACCAGTGCTCCACCGGTTGGCCATACTTTTGTTCTATCGATGGAAAGTAGGAAGCAGGGCCTTTAATCTTATCTGTGTCTGACATGCTATGCCTTGGTTTTGGTGTGAGTCATGCGATGAAATCGCTTCTGCTGAACAGGCTTTACTTAATCACGCCACAGGCAAACCGTGCGCCACCGCCGCCCAAAGTGGCAGGATGGTCAGAATGATTGTCACCGCCGACATGTACCATCAGCGCACGGCCGCTGACATCACTCAATTTCAGGCGTGGCGCCAACACAGGTTGATTTGCAGTGCCATTGGCGTTCACATAAAGCGCTGGCAGATCCCCAAGGTGGCCATCGCCCCACGGTGCATCGTGCTTGTTACTGTTGTCAGGGTCGTAGTGACCACCGGCAGCACCTGCGGCCGCGACTTTGCCATCTTTCTCTTTAGGCTCACAGCTTGGGTTCTGGTGTATATGAAACCCGTGCGTCCCGGCAGGCAGGCCTTGCAGCTCAGGCGTAAACACCAGGCCATATTTAGTTTCAGAGATAGTGACTTTCCCCGCGTTGGCTCCTGGCCCTTTTTCATCCACTATATTTAATGGCACAACGATATCTGCCAATGCCGCGCTTGAGGCAAATGCCAGCGTGAGTGCGATGATCTTTTTCATATTTTCTCCTTAAGGAAAAGACTTATTTTAGGAAATGTTTGCGCCAATTTTTTCAATAACTATGAAGATGCGGTTAAACAATGAAGGTCTGTCAGACATTCTGATGACAGGTCGAGATGAAAAGTTCTTGCTTCTCACTTTTCAGTTATTTCTCACGAATGATATCGCCAGCAACAACATAGCGCTCTTTGCCATCAATAATCGTTGAGTAAACTTTCAGGCTGTTTAAATTAATCACCTGAGAGACATAGATTCCGGTCTTCTCCACCCAGCTGACAAAGTAAATCTTATCTGCCACTTTAAACCGTTCAGGTTTTTCTGCACCGTTCGCACCTTTTTCCGGGCCTTCTATGCATTCCCATGACATGGACTTGGCATTTTTCACCGTCACGCGATACACACTGCCGCCGTCATATTTAAAAAGAAATTGGCCGAGGTATGCTTCTTGTGCAACCACAGCACCGGCAAAAGTGGAGATGAAAAAGCTCAGGATGAATAAGCGCACAGACTTCAATTGTTTTTTCCTAAATGGAGTGAGGCTGATACGGTATGTCGAATTTGAGTTTTCGTCAAAAGCGTTATCGATTTTAAACAATTCAAACTTGTGCCAACGCTTGTTCCAAATCTGCAATCAGGTCATCAATATGCTCAAGGCCAGCCGAAAGCCTGACCAGGTCTTCGCTAACACCTGCTTTTGCCAGTTCTTCCTCATTCAGTTGCCGGTGCGTGGTGGTCGCCGGATGGCAGGCCAGGCTTTTGGCATCACCGATATTGACCAGGCGGGTGAATAATTGCAACGCATCAATAAACTTGGTGCCACCTTCTTTACCGCCTTGCACACCAAAAGACAGGATGCCGGACGCCAGCCCATTCAGGTATTTCTTCACCAGCGGGTAATCGCTGTGGTCTTCCAGGCCTGCATAGTTGACCCATTTCACTTTCGGGTGCTGCTTCAGGTAATGCGCAATCGCCAGTGCATTGCTGCTGTGCCGCTCCATACGTAACGATAATGTCTCCAGCCCTTGCAGGATAAGGAAACTATTAAACGGGCTGATGGCCGAGCCGGTATTGCGTAAAGGCACGACACGCGCACGGGCGATGAAAGCGGCCGGCCCCAGGGCTTCTACGTAATTGACACCATGGTAGCTGGGGTCAGGTGTATTCAGGCTAGGAAAGCGCTCGGCATGGTCTGCCCACGGGAATTTTCCGCTATCCACAATGATGCCGCCTATGGAGGTGCCATGCCCGCCTATATATTTGGTGAGTGAATGGACGACGATATCTACACCATGCTCAAACGGCTTTACCAGGATAGGCGTAGCCACAGTATTGTCGACAATCACAGGCACGCCATGCTTGTGCGCGGCTTCGCTGATCGCTGCCAGATCCACGACATTGCCCAGCGGGTTGCCTATGGTTTCGGCGAACACCAGTTTGGTGCGGCTATCGATCAGTTTCTTCAGCGAGGCCGGGTCGCGGTAATCAAAAAACCGTACCTCAATGCCTTGTTTGGGCAAGGTGTGTGCAAACAGGTTATAAGTGCCGCCATACAGGGTGGATACCGAGACAATGTTGTCGCCCGCTTCGGCAATGGTCTGGATAGCATAGGTGATGGCGGCCATGCCTGAAGCTACTGCCAGGCCGCCTATGCCGCCTTCAAGTTGGGTAATACGTTCTTCGAGCACCGCAGTGGTCGGGTTCATGATGCGTGTATAAATATTGCCCTGTACCTTGAGGTCAAACAGGTCGGCGCCGTGCTGCGTACTATCAAATGCGTAAGAAGTGGTCTGGTAAATGGGCACTGCCACGGCTTTGGTGGTGGCTTCTGGCGAGTAGCCACCATGGATGGAGATGGTTTCAGGTTTCATTTCGCTTGCTCCTTGTGTTTGCAGGTGACAAGAAAGGAGTATAAACCTGGCATTTGATCGCGTTTATAACATTTAATTGAATGCTTATAACTGCGATAGAAGAGGTGTGCAGCGGATAAATCAAGCGCGGCCATGCGCTTGCCGCGTGTTATCCCATCAGGTCAGGGATAATATGGCCGAGCTTGATGGATTTGGTTTGCAGGTATTTCAGGTTTTCAGCAGTTGGTTCTGTCAGCAGTGGCACTTGCTGATGCACAGTGACTCCCAGGGCTTCCAGCGCAGACTTTTTACCCAGGTTGTTGGTCAGCAGGCGTACAGAATTAATCTCAAAAAAAGCCAGCATTTCAGAAGCCGCTTCATAGCTGCGGCTATCCACCGGCAGCCCAAGTGCTTCATTGGCTTCTACTGTATCCAGCCCCTGGTCCTGCAAAGCATAGGCGCGCATTTTATTGCTCAGGCCTATACCGCGGCCTTCGTGGTTTTTCAGGTATAACACCAGCCCGTGGCCATGTTCCTGGATCAGTCGTTGGGCATGGTGCAATTGCTCACCACAATCGCAGCGGGTAGAGGAGAACACATCCCCGGTCAGGCACTCGGAATGCACACGTACCAGCGGATTCTGTGAACGCGTGATGTCGCCGCAGGTCAGTGCAATATGTTCAACATTGGTACGGTTGTCCTGGAACACGTGCAGATCAAAATCACCATACTGCGTAGGCAGCCTGGCGCTGGAACTATGGGTAAGGAATTGCATGTTTTTAACTGGTGGAATCGTTTCAATCTTCAATGCGTTATTGTAACGTTTACATGCATGTTCGTATGTATTTTTTGCTTTAAAAACGCGACTGCGAAAAAGATAAAATGGCGGGGCGTACATGACTATTCAGCTTGATTTAATCTTATTGCTGTTACACTTTTAACCAGTATGCATGCTGACTATCATAGCTCAAGGAGTGATATGCGTAAGTTTTTGACCCTCTCCCGCACGGTAATGATGGCGGGTTTTGTGGTGTTGAGTATGGCTGTCGCAGGCTGGTTGATGCCACAGGCTGGCTCAGGGGAGAGCCCGGCCAGTGCCGGGCAGCTTTCTGCCAAAGGCCAGATTTTAAGTCTGGAGAAAATATCTAAACTGGCCAAGTCTTACAAAGCAGGTGAGATCCTGGAAGTGGAGCTAGAAAAAAAACATGGGCGCTATGTGTATGAAGTGGAAATCCTGGATACACGTAGCCAGGTATGGGAGCTGAAGCTGGATGCCAAAACCGGCCAGCTGCTCAAGATGGAACTGGATGACTGATGCGCTTGCTGCTGGCAGAAGATGATGCTTTGCTGGGCGCCAATGTGCAACAGGCACTTAAAGCCGCCGGGTATGCCAGTGACTGGTTTCAGCAAGGTGACGAAGCCAGAGTGCAGGGCAGCCTGGAACCGTATGATGTAGCTATCCTGGACCTTGGCTTGCCGGGGCTGAACGGCCTGCAAATACTGCAAGCCTGGCGTGCCGAAGGGCTCAGCATGCCTGTGATAGTGTTGACTGCCCGTAGTAGCTGGCAGGAAAAAGTAGAAGCCTTTAACCTGGGTGCCGATGATTATGTCACCAAACCTTTTCATATCGAGGAGTTGTTGGCGCGTATCAGCGCCGTGCATAAACGCAGCATAGGCCTGGTCAGTGGCGACCTTGCCATGGAAGATTTGCGGCTGGATGAACATACGCAAACAGTCTGGCACGGGGCTGAGTCCTATGCATTGACCGGGACGGAGTTCCGCCTGTTGCGCTACTTCATGCTGCATCCGGGGCGGATACTCTCCAAAAGCGAATTGACCGAACATGTGTATGCCTATGATGCAGACAAAGACAGCAATGTGATAGAAGTCTATGTGAATCGCTTGCGCCAAAAAATCGGTGTCGACAAGATACAGACCAGGCGCGGGCAGGGCTATGTATTCGGCAATCCTGCTGCTGAAAGTCATCGCGCATGAAATCGCTACGCAGGCAGCTCACTCTGGGCCTGACGCTCACGCTGGTCGGGCTGCTCACGCTGCAATGGGCAGTGGTGACCTTTACTATTGACCACCTCGTGCAGTCACAGATGACGGAACGCATGCAGCAGGAAGCAGAAGGCCTGCTGGCGGGAGTGACAATCAATCCCCGCGGCCAACCAGTGGTAGAACAACGCCTGATCACTACTGGTTACCAACGCCCGTTTTCCGGACGCTATTTTGTAGTGATGACGGATGAAACGCATAAACTCCAGTCGCGTTCAGCCTGGGATGTCAATTTGCCGGTCACGCCACTGGCGGTGGGTGAACAGCAGGTGTCACATATCACCGGTCCTGAAGACCAGCCTTTGCTGTTTTTAGGTCACGGCTACCGTAAACAGCAGCACAATATCACCATTTATATCGCTGAAAGCCTGGTCGATTTACAGCATAGTTTGCGCGTGTTCCACGGTATCTATGGGGCATTGTCGTTGTTAGGCCTGCTGGCATTATTAGCCTTGCAGCGCTGGATCGTGCTGAATAGCTTAAACCCGTTGCAAGAAATCAAAGAGAACCTGGCGCGTGTCGCCAGCGGTGAGTTACAGCAGATCACTGCCAATGGCCCGGCAGAGGTGATGCCATTGGTCAATGAGTTCAACCGCATCCTGAAAAGTGCCAGCCAGAAAACCAAGCGCTCCCGATTGTCGATCGGCAACCTCGCGCATGCACTCAAAACCAGGCTGGCGCATTTGAATTTGTTATTCGATAGCGAAGCCAGGATAGGCATATCGCAACTCAGGCAGTCGATGAAAGTCTGTGCAGAAGAAATCCACCAGGATGTAGAGCGTGAGCTTAAACGTGCCCGGCTGATGGGGGATGTGTATACCAGTCAGCAGACCGACCTGGAAATCGAAGTGCCCAAACTGGTAGCGACCCTGCAAAAAATCTACAGTGAAAAACAAGTGGCTTTTGCCTGGCAACACGACACACAGACCAAGCTGATGATAGACAGGGAAGATATGCTGGAACTGCTGGGCAATGTGCTGGATAACGCGTTTAAATGGTGTCGTGGCCAAGTACAGTTAAATATACAAGTCCAGTCAAATATAGAAGTACAACCAAATATGGAAGTACAACCAAATATGGAAGTACAACCAAATATGACGGGCCAGCATGGCATTACCATCATCGTGGAAGATGATGGGCCCGGCAGCAGCGCACCAGCACTGGAAACACTGCTGCAACGCGGCATGCGCATGGATGAATCGAAGCCGGGCAGTGGTTTGGGCCTGGCGATCGTGCAGGATATCGTGCAGCATTACCATGGCGACATTGCGCTGGACCATTCTGCGCGGCTAGGTGGTTTGCGTATTCAATTAAGCCTGATGCCAGCATAACGCAGGCATCAGGTCAGTCACTGATTCAAAATTAAAACCAGTCGCGATTGATGCTATTGACCTTGCCGGTTTTCGCATCGATATACACTTCCCATTCCGCGCCATTGGCATCGACGATTTCCACTTCGTAATCATAGCCAGATTTGAATTTTCGGCGTTCCAGTTCCACCTCTTTCACCACACCGGGTTTGGCTGCCAGGGCTTTCGCTTGTGCTTCTTCCCACGAAATAAAGCCAAACGCTTTTGCGGTTTCTGTCATTTTCTGAATGTCGTCGCCATCATCATCGGCCATCACTGGCTGGCTTGCCAGCATGCCGCAAAGCAGGCTGAGCATCAGGACACGGCTGGATGTTTGAATAAAGTTGTTCATCGTGATCTCCAAATTAAAGTGGTTGAATCATCACGATAGTCTGCGTGCCTTAATTCACGCTGAATTTTGCAGGTGATTAAGGTGTATGCGCATTCATGCCAGGCAAGTGCAGGCTGGGTTGATGCATTTTGAGCTGGTTGAACAGCCAGCGTGTTTCCAGCAGGTTCCACACGCGTAGCATGGCTTCCATGTGGTCAAAAGGCTTGGTCAGGAAATCTTTGGCGCCCAATGCCAGTGCCTTGCGGCGGGTCGCGATAGTCGCATCCGCGGTTAACACCAAAACCGGCAAGAAATCATGCGGGCCGACATGATGCGACAGCTGGTCTAGCACGGCAAAGCCATCCAGTACCGGCATCATCAGGTCCAGCAGAATTAAATCTGGCTGGAAGGCATTGACCAGATCCATGGTTTTAGTCGGGTCAGTGGTGCTGATCACTTGCTCAAAACCTTCCTTGGTCAGCAACTCTTCCAGCAACCGCAGGTTGGCTTCAGCATCATCAATGATCAGGATTTTGGAGGCGCGCAATTGTTCAATATTCATGGTGTCGGTTCAGGCAATATTTTTAGCAGTAACTGGTTAAAAGTCGCGACGTTCAACGGCTTGGTAAAGTAATGGGTAATGCCGAGCGCATTCAGGCGCTGCAGAGTTTCAGGCAAGGCATCAGCGCTCAGGATCACCAGTGGTATATCGCGCAGGTTATCCCGTGTGGACTGGATATGTTGAATCAGCGATTCACCTGAGCCATCAGGCAGGTTTAAATCCAGCAACAGCATATCAGGCGTCATGTCGCGCAGCCAGACCATGCTTTCTTGCAGGCTGGCGGCAATATGCAGCTTGATATGGCGATGTTTGGTCATGATGGCTTCCATCAATGCCTGGTTACTTGGATTATCCTCCACATACAGGACATGGCGTTTACGGGAGGAAGTGGTGACTGAGCCCTGCACATTGAGCTCAGTAGCGGAGTCGGGCGATGCCTGTGCCTGCAGTGCATCCTCGCAGGCTGGCAGGCTGAACCAGAACATGCTTTTATCTTCAGCTACGCCAATCTGCCCGCCCATGGCGTCCATCAGTTGTTTACTGAGTACCAGGCCTAGCCCGGTACCTTCGGTCACTGTACGTTCTGCGCCCAGACGGTCAAATGGCGTGAACAGGCGTGAACGCAGTTCCCCAGGGATGCCTTTGCCCTGGTCAATCACTTCAACCCGGATCTGCCCATGCTGGCGATAGGCGCTGACCTTGACGGAGGTGTTTTCAGGACCATATTTCAGCGCATTTGCCAGCAGGTTCAAAATCACTTGCAACAGGCGTTGGCGGTCGGCACGCACTTTCAACCCAGGTTCAAAAAGGGTTTCCATGCTCATATCGCGTACTTTTTCCAGCGGTTTGAGATAGTGGTAGGCTTCTTCCAGCAATGGGTTGAGCGCGATGACTTCCATAGACATGCCGATATCGCCGCTTTCAATGCGCGAAATATCCAGCACCTCATTAATGAGTTTGAGCAGATGCTGGCCGGCATTATGGATCAGGGTGGCGCTATCTTTCTGGCGGCCATCCGGTAAATCATTTTCCAGGATCTGCGCAAAGCCTAAAATCGCATTGAGCGGTGTGCGCAACTCGTGGCTGGTGCGCGACAGGAAATTGCTTTTGGCGGCACTGGCTTCTTCGGCTTCCACTCTTGCCAGATGCGCTTCCTGGGCACTTTTTTTCAGCAATTGTGAGGCATGTTCAAGTTCCATGGTCAGTTCGCCCAGTTCATCCTGACTGATGCTGGGCAGCGCCAGTGGCTCACTTTTCACTAGGTGGATGGCGCTGTCTCGTATGGTCCTGACGCGCGCGACGATGGTTTGTGTGAACACCCATACGCCTATCAGTGAGCCAAATACACCGGCAATCACCGCCATCAAGGTGATGCGCAGATTGCGTTTACGCTCATGTATGACTTCTTTTTTATCCTGGTCAACAATGCGCGACTCGCGCAAACTCATCTGGTCCAGATGTGTACGCAACTGATTCAGCGCTGCGCCCTGCGAGCTGAATTTGCGGATCAGTTCTTCGTTGGCTTCTTTCTCGGTATTGCTGGCCAGGGCGGCCAGGTCATTCAGGTTTTTTTGTACCAGCGGGTGTATCACCAATAGCAGTTTCTGTTGTGCCTGGTCATCCAGCCGCAGTTCCAGCGAGCTGAGCAACTGCGGCATGGCTTGCTTCGCGCTTTCGTAGCCGGACAGGAACTGGCTATTGTCGGTCAGCAGGTAATCACGCACGCCGGTAGAGGCTTCCAGCAATTGTGTTTGCAGGGTTTGAATATCCTGCTGGATCTGCAAGGCATTCTGCACGCGTCGCTCCAGCAAAGCCGCCTGTTGTTCACTTTCAAAAATCAGGGCCAGGGAAGCCAGCAACACGGTCAATGGCAAGGTGTTCAATATAATGCCCTTGATGGTCAAAGGCGCGTCTTGCCACAATTGGTTTAAGTAACTGAACGCTTGTAGGTGACGGAAAGCCATATCAGGAATCACAATCCATCGCTTTTGAATCCGGCTTCTACTGCCTTGACGGCTGCTTGCGTGCGGTCATTCAGATCCAGTTTGCTGAGGATGCGCTCAATGTGGATTTTGACCGTGCCGGGCGAGATGCCTAGTTTAGCGGCTAACAAGGCATTGCTGGCGCCAGAGGGCAATAGTGCAAATACTTCGCGCTCACGCGGCGTCAGTTTCTGCGCATAACTGTCATCTATCACACTGGTGGCCTGGGCCTGACCATACAAAGCAAAGCCCAGCATGCCGCACAGGCTATACAGAATCTGCAAGCTGTTGTGACTCAAAGGGTTGCCGGTGACCAGTGCTAGTAGGCCGACAGCACGTTGCTGGCAGGCGATAGGCAGGTGGTAACTATGGATGTTCGCATCAAGTGGGGTTGGTAATGTCCATAAGCTGGGCACATATTGCGTATGTACTTCAAAGCGGATAGGTTCTTTTAACCATTGCCCCAGGACACCGAGCATGGGGATGCGTGCGCCCACGGGAAAGCTCTTGCCGCGCTGGGCCAGTATCTTCAATGCGCCACCGTGTTGCTGGCTGATCAAACCGTGCTGGGCACCAAATTGCAGGCAAATCTCATCCAACAACCATTGCAACAACTCGGTAGACCAGCCGGAAACGAATAATTGCTGGCCGAATTTTTCAAATAGTTTGTCCTGCGCCATTTGCGCCTGGCTTTGTTTCAAGGCGCTACGCAGGGCAAATGCGCTCTCGGCTTCCGGGGTGGGGCTGTCATTCGGCATATGCCGTTAAGTATATACCGAACTACCTATATCGGTAGATTTTTTGTTGCCATGCACGGTGCAAAATGCAAACCATGATGAATCAGATAAAACACAAACCAACAATGAATGTCCAACAAACAATGAATAGGAGAAACAACATGCGTAACGTATATGCTGCAGTATTAATGGTATTTGGTCTGGTGGCTGTTTTGCCAGTACATGCACAGGATGAAGAAGTCGCTGTGGAATCTAAAGTGCATCATCAACAGTTTTTGAGCAAACGCCCTTACCAGGCACCAGTTGTGGTGGCTAACAAGGCTGATGCTGAACAAGGCTGGGTGGGTGCTTCCATGACTGCCGGTCAGGAGCAGAAAGAAAAACACCTGCAATTATTGAGAATGCATTCGATCGGTAAGCGCCCGCTGTAGTCAGAGTCACGTAAGGTTGCTGGCAGATAATGCTGCCAGGCCTTATGTAGGATGCATGAAGGCTGCGTGACAGATTAAATGATAAAGGAGTATGAAATGAGTAAATTATTATTGGTAGTATTGGTTTCATTCGGCTTGTTAGCGAATGTTCATGCAGATGAAACACAAGCGCAGGATAATGATGTACGTACTTTGCATCATAAGAACTTTAGCAGCCAGCGTCCTTACACTAAAACACCGGTTGCTAAACAGCAAAGCGCTGAAGATAAATGGGAAGGCGCAGGTATTGTGACTGACAAGCCAGACAAAGGCTTTGATAAGCACCAGCAATTGCGCTTAAACTTTATCGGCAAGCGTCCATACGTTGCTGATACGCCTAGAGACTAAGTGCGAACTGAGTATTGTGTTTAAGTTCTAATCACCCCGCATGCGTGCGGGGTTTTGTGTATGTGGCGTAATTAGAAAATTTAATTATAATTAACGATAATAATATAATAAATAATTGTTTCATTTGTGAAGGAAAAACACTATGTCCGCTGCATCATCAAGGTCGAATTTTTTCGACCTGTTTAAGCATTTTAACCGGGATCTACCGGCTTCAATTGTTGTGTTCTTTGTCGCACTCCCGCTTTGCCTGGGGATTGCACTTGCTTCTGGTGCTCCATTATTCTCAGGCGTGATCGCAGGCATCGTCGGCGGTATCGTGGTTGGCCTGGCCAGTGGCTCACAACTGGGTGTCAGTGGTCCGGCTGCTGGTTTGGCCGTGATCGTGATGGCTGCGATCGGCAACCTTGGTTCTTATGAAGTGTTTTTAGCTGCCGTGGTGTTGGCGGGTGTGTTCCAGTTTTTACTGGGTCAGTTCAAGGCCGGATTTATCGCCTATTTTGTGCCTTCTTCGGTAATTACCGGCATGCTGACCGGTATCGGCTTACTGATCATCCTGAAACAGATCCCACATGCCTTCGGTTACGACGCTGATTACGAAGGCGATGAGTCCTTTGATGCGTTTGATGGGCACAATACCTTCAGCGATATTTTGCAAGCATGGGACTTGTTGACGCCAGGGGCTGTGTTAATTGCCGCAGTGTCTTTTGCAATCCTGATTCTGTGGGATACCGTATTAACCAAAAAACACAGGATCTTTCAGTTGCTACAAGGCCCGATTGTAGTAGTATTGGTCGGGATATTGTTCAATATTGCCTTTATGCGCGGCTGGTTAAATTTCACGCTGGCTGAAGATCAGATTGTACGATTGCCGGTAGCAGGTAGTCTGGGTGAATTCACCAGCTTCTTTACCCACCCTGATTTCAGCCAGATTGCAAATCCTGCAGTGATTAAAACAGCCTTGGTGATGGCGATTGTCGCCAGCCTGGAAACATTGTTATGTGTAGAGGCAACCGATAAGCTGGACGTCTTGAAACGCGTGACGCCGACCAACCGTGAGCTTAAAGCGCAAGGCCTGGGTAATGTCGTTTCTGGTTTGATTGGTGGATTGCCCGTCACTCAGGTGATCGTGCGCAGTAGTGCCAATATCACTTTTGGCGCACAAACTAAAATCTCTGCTATTTTGCATGGTTTCTGGTTGCTACTCAGCGCTATTACCATTGCCAGTTTCCTGAACCTCATCCCCCTTGCCAGTCTGGCGACTATCCTGATCATGGTCGGTTATAAGCTGGCAAAACCGAGTTTGTTCAAACAACAGTATGCTTTGGGTTGGGAACAGTTCATTCCATTCATTGTGACGATTGTGGCCATTGTGTTCACTGACCTGCTCACCGGCATCGGCCTGGGTTTGGTTGTCGCGATATTCTTCACCTTGCACCACAGCTATCGTAACTCGCATTACATCAAGCAGACCCGCACGACTAAAGATGGCCAGGATGTCTATGAGCTGGCGTTAGCAGAAGAAGTGTCTTTCTTCAACAAGGCCAGCATCCTGGAAGTACTGGAAGCTATTCCACCCAATAGCAAAGTCATCATCGATTGCACCAACAGCAAAGCAATTGCCTATGATGTGGTGGAATTCATCCATGGCTATCAGCAACATGCCAAGCTGAAAAATATTACCGTAGAAACAATCGCTTTCAACCCGCCCAAGCATTTTCTGGGGCATTAATAAAAAGCAGGGCCCTGGCGCCCTGCAAATACAAAAAATTTATTAGAGGATATATACATGTATAAGCACCCATTACTGGACCGTGAAAAAATGACGCCGCGTGAGGCGCTGGATATCTTGATAGAAGGTAACCGTCGTTTTACTTCAGATATCGAGGAAGAAAAGGATTTCAAGGCGCTGATTCAGATCACTAAGGATAAGCAGCATCCGTTTGCCTCTTTCCTCAGTTGCAGTGATTCGCGCGCACCGGTCGAGTTGTTATTCGATCAGGCATTAGGTGATATTTTTAGCGTCCGCCTGGCAGGTAACATTGCGTCAGACAAAGCCATGGGCAGCCTGGAATTCGCCAGCAAATACCTGGGCAGCAAATTGATTGTGGTGATGGGCCATACTTCCTGTGGCGCAGTCAAAGCTGCGTGTGATGACTTTAAAGATGGCCATATCGGTGAAATCATCAACCTGATCAAACCTGCGATCCGTCATGAAAAAACGGTGGCTGACCCGGCACAACGTAATTCCAAAAATCCTGATTTTGTGGAAAAGATCAATGAATTAAGCGTCAGGTACCAGATAGATACGATTATCCGCAGCAGCGATATCGTGGATGACATGATACAAAGCAAGCAAATTGCGATTGTTGGTGCGATCTATGATATTTCGACAGGTAAGGTGAACTTCCTGGATGATACGTATGTAGGCTAATGACTACGTGCTTGGCGACTAAGCAGAATGAGTCACTCAGCACTACCAAACAAAAAAGCCGATGTTGACATCGGCTTTTTTGATTATTGATGGCCTTCTTTGGCCAGGTTAATACTGTATTTGGGGATTTCCACCGTCACATCGGCCTCTTGCAAAATGGCCTGGCACGAGAGCCGTGAGAAAGGCTGTAAGCCCCAGGCACGGTCCAGCATATCCTCTTCGTCTTCCTCGATCTCGTTCAAGGTTTTAAATCCTTCGCGCACGACTACATGGCAAGTGGTACAGGCACAGACACCACCACAGGCACTATCAATATCAATGTCATGATTGTGCAGTGCATCACAAATAGAGGTCCCTTTTTCTGCTTCGATCACAGCGCCTTTCGGGCAAAGTTCAGCATGCGGGAGAATAGTGATTTTAGGCATATTACAGTTCCAGAGAGTCCAGGTTTTTACCCGCGAGGGCTTTTTGTACAGACACATCCATGCGTTTGGCAGCAAAGTTTTCTGTCGCATGGTTCAATGCTTCAGTGCCATGTTTAATGGCCAGGCTATCCGTGCCCTGGCACAGGGTGTGCAAGGCGTCCAGGTGCGCTTGTATGGTGTCACGTTCGTCTTGCGCGAGTAAGGTCGCGCCGTCTTCTGCCAGGGCAGCCTGAATCGCTTCGATCAGGCGTTGCGCATCGACCGTGGCTTCGCGCAGCATACGCGCTGCTTTGTCACTTTCGGCCGCACCAAAGGAATCCTTCAGCATGCTGGTGATCTGGTCTTCGTTCAGGCCATAAGATGGCTTGACGGTGATATTGGCTTCTACACCGCTGGCTTGCTCGCGTGCACTCACGGAAAGCAGGCCATCAGCATCGACTTGAAAGGTCACCCGGATACGTGCAGCGCCCGCGGCCATGGCCGGAATGCCACGCAACTCAAAGCGGGCCAGCGATCGACAGTCGGCTACCAGTTCACGTTCGCCTTGTACCACGTGTATCGCCATCGCAGTCTGGCCATCTTTATAGGTGGTGAAATCCTGCGCACGCGCAATCGGCAAGGTCGAATTACGAGGAATGACTTTTTCTACCAGCCCACCCATGGTTTCCAGGCCCAATGACAAGGGGGTGACATCCAGTAGCAATAAATCTTCGTCACTGCGGTTGCCTGCCAGCACATTGGCTTGAATGGCAGCGCCCAGTGCGACCACTTTGTCAGGGTCCAGGTTGGTCAGCGGTTCCTGCTGGAAGAACGCCTGCACCGCATGGCGGATATGCGGCATACGCGTCGCACCACCTACCAGCACGACACCGTTGATTTCTTCCATACTCAAACCGGCATCGCGCATGGCTTTGCGGGTTGGGCTTAAAGTCTTGCTGACCAGGTTTTCTGTCAGGCTGATAAATTGGTTCACTGTCAGCGTTTCATCCACCAGTGCGCCATTGCTGAGTTTGCACAGGATGTTCGCTTCATGGTTATCGGTCAGCCATTCTTTTGCCTGGCGTGATTTGGTCAACAGTAAGCGCGTGTCGGCTTCAGTCAGTGGCTTGAAATCTGCCGTTTTACTGCGGACCTGGTCCAGCAGCCAGCAATAGATGCGGTGATCGAAATCATCGCCGCCAAGTGCGGAATCACCATTCGTCGCCAGTACTTCAAAGATGCCTTTGCTCAGGCGCAGGATCGAGATATCAAAGGTGCCACCGCCCAGGTCATAAATCACATAAATACCTTCAGCGGCATTATCCAGGCCATAGGCGACTGCGGCGGCGGTTGGCTCATTCAATAAGCGCAATACATTCAGGCCAGCTAGCCTGGCGGCATCTTTGGTGGCCTGGCGTTGGGCATCGTCAAAATAAGCCGGCACGGTCACAACTACGCCGGTGAGTTCACCGCCCAGCGCTTTCTCGGCGCGGATTTTTAATGCTTTTAATATGTCAGCGGAGATTTCGACCGGGCTTTTAAGGCCGGCGCGGGTTTTCAGTTCCAGTATGCCTTCAGACGTTGCATTTTCGACAAAGTGATAGGGAATATGCGCACGGTCGGTGATATCGTTTAAGGCACGTCCCATAAAGCGTTTGACGGAGACGATGGTATTGATCGGATCCAGGCTTTGCGCTGCTTGCGCCTCATGGCCGACAATCACGGCATCCGCCAGATAACGCACCACGGAAGGCAGCAGGGCATGGCCATGTTCATCATGCAATACTGTGCTCATGCCACTGCGCACCGTCGCCACCAGCGAGTTGGTGGTACCCAGATCAATACCCACAGCCAGTTTGTGCTGGTGTGGGGCAGGGGACATGCCTGGTTCTGAAATCTGTAATAACGCCATGAAACTTAATCTTCCAACTGAGCGATCAATGCATTCACATCTTCGCTCACTTTATCAATAAACTGCAGTTTGCGGACTGTCTTGGCTGCTTCGGCAGGTGCCTGGGTGATTTCATCTGCTACTTGCTGTTGCAAGGCAGCGGCCTGTGACTTCATTTCTTTCAGCAGTGCATCCAGCGCGGCGATATCTTTGGCCGATCTGGCATCATCCATCGCTTCACGCCATTCCATCTGCGCCATCAGGAAATCAGCAGGCATGGCGGTATTGTTCTCTTCGTCGGTGGCGACACCAGCGAGCTGTAATAGGTATCTCGCCCGCGCGGTCGGCTGTTTAAGTGTCCGGTAAGCCTCATTTGCCAGTGTGGCTTGTTGCATGGACTGCATGCGCGCAGTCGGTGAGGCATTCACAAATTTATCCGGATGCACTTCAGCCAGCAAAGTACGGTAATTAGCATCCAGCGTTGCTGGTTCAATATTGAACTGCTGCGGGAGCTGAAATAAGGCGAAATAATTTTGCATGGTTAGCAGCAAAAACAAAAAAGAGGATGCAAAATCTACCTAACGGTCAGCCAGAGTGAGTAAGGTGGTTGAAGCAAATCATTCTCAGGCCTAAACCGTGAATGACTCGCCGCAGCCACACTCATCTTTCACATTCGGGTTGTTAAACTTGAACCCTTCGTTTAAGCCTTCTTTGGTGAAATCCAGCTCGGTACCATCGATATACACCAGGCTTTTCGGGTCTACAATCACTTTCACCCCATAGCTTTCAAACATGCTGTCTTCAGGTTGCATGTCATCGACAAATTCCAGCGTGTAAGCCATGCCGGAACAGCCGGTGGTTTTCACGCCCAGGCGCAGACCAATCCCTTTGCCACGGTTGGCCAGGAATTTCTCTACGCGTTGAGCCGCAGTTTCTGTCAGGGTAATCGCCATCTTATTTGCCTTGTTTGGATTTCAGGTCAGCAATGGCAGATTTAATCGCATCTTCTGCCAGTACAGAGCAGTGGATCTTCACTGGTGGCAGGGCCAATTCTTCAGCAATCGCTGAATTCTTGATTTCCTGCGCCTGGTCCAGCGTCTTGCCTTTTAGCCATTCTGTGACCAATGAGCTTGAAGCAATCGCTGAGCCGCAACCATAGGTCTTGAACTTGGCATCTTCAATCACGCCAGCTGTGTTGACCTTGATTTGCAGTTTCATCACGTCACCACAAGCAGGCGCGCCCACCATGCCGGTGCCTACTGTAGGATCATTTTTATCCAGAGAACCAACGTTACGTGGATTTTCGTAGTGGTCCAAAACTTTATCGCTATATGCCATCTCTATACTCCTCGAAAATTAAAATGCTGCACAAACTCTGCGTTGGATCGGTTTGCCGTACTAAACGTACTGTCTGCGCCTCACCGCCTTGATTTTGTTTCGCCTTTTAATTTTTAGTTAAACTTCCATTCTTTAAAAAATTGAAGATTTGACTGTCTGGCAAGGCGGAGGGTAGCGCCGTTTAGTTTTTCTAAACAAGCTATCCGACTACGCCACCAGGCGGTCAAAGATCAATTTTTAATGCTCTGCCCATTCTACTTTGGACAGATCAATGCCGTCTTTAAACATCTCCCACAATGGAGAGAGTTCACGCAACTTGTCGATCTTGCTTTTCAGCAGGTCTATCGTGTAATCCACATCGGCTTCAGTGGTAAAACGGCCAATGCTGAAACGGATAGAGCTGTGTGCCAGTTCATCTGAACGGCCCAGTGCGCGCAGTACATAGCTTGGTTCCAGGCTGGCTGAAGTACATGCAGAGCCGGAAGAAACTGCAATGCCTTTAATCGCCATAATCAGTGATTCACCTTCAACAAAGTTGAAGCTGACGTTCAGGTTATGCGGCACGCGATGATCCAGGTCGCCGTTTACATAAGTTTCTTCGATATCCAGCAGGCCGTGAAGCAAGCGGTCACGCAAGATGCGGATACGTTCATTCTCACTTGCCATTTCTTCACGTGCGATGCGGAAGGCTTCGCCCATGCCCGCGATCTGGTGTGTGGCCAGTGTGCCGGAACGCATGCCGCGCTCATGGCCGCCACCGTGCATTTGCGCCTCGATGCGGATACGTGGTTTACGACGCACATACAATGCACCAACGCCTTTAGGGCCGTAGGTTTTATGCGCTGAGAAGCTCATTAAATCGACTGGCAGTTTTTCCAGGTCGATTACGACTTTACCGGTCGCTTGTGCCGCATCCACATGAAAAATCACATTGTTTTCACGGCAAATATTGCCCAGTGCTTCAATATCCTGAATGACACCGATTTCGTTGTTGACCAGCATGATGGAAGCCAGCACGGTATCCGGGCGAATGGCTGCCTTGAAGGTCTCGATATTAATCAGGCCATCTGCTTCTGGTTGCAGATAAGTCGCTTCGTAACCTTCGCGTTCTAATTCGCGGAAGGTGTCCAGCACAGCTTTATGTTCAGTTGCCGCCGTGATGATGTGCTTGCCTTTGCCCTCTGCATAAAAGTGCGCCGCACCTTTAATGGCCAGGTTGTTCGATTCTGTCGCACCTGAGGTCCACACGATTTCACGTGGATCGGCATTCACCAGTTTGGCCACTTCTTCACGTGCGTCCTCAACTGCTTTTTCAGCAGTCCAACCGTATGGATGGCTGCGTGAAGCAGGATTGCCATAATCTTCAGTCAAAAAAGGGATCATTTTTTGCGCAACACGCGGGTCTACCGGTGTGGTCGCAGAGTAATCCAGGTAAATCGGCTTTCTATCAGACATGTTTCAGCTCTTTCAATAAAAATCTTATACCGCAACGGCACTTAATCCTTTTAAGCGTTTTACTTCCTGCTGCAACGCTTTCAAAAATCCTTGTATTTCAACTTCAGTATTGCTGTCACTGACACTGACGCGCACTGCGCCACGTGCCAGATCGGGTTCGACACCCATCGCCAGTAACACATGGCTGGGCTCTGTGCTGTCGCTGGAACACGCTGAGCCACTTGCTACAGCAAAACCGGCTTTGTCCAGCGCGGTTACCAGTGTTTCCCCTTCAATATTGGGGATAGCAAAAAAACTGGTATTTGGCAGCCTGTTGGCCTGCTGGCCAAATAAAGTAACACCCAGCGTTTGCAAGCCGACTTCAAGCTGCGCACGTAACTTAGATTGGGCCTCGCTACGCGATTTCAATGTCTGGGCTGCCAGCTTGCAGGCTTCAGCAAACCCGACAATGCCTGCGACGTTTTCGGTGCCGCTACGCAGGCCGCGTTCCTGGCCACCGCCATGTAACAGCGGTGCAATATCCACACGCTTATCCAGTATCAGGGCACCTACACCCACCGGCCCGCCTATTTTGTGGCTGGAAATCGTCATGGCGTTGACGCCAAGTGCATTAAAATCTACTGCTAACTTGCCAAACGCCTGTACTGCATCGGTATGACATGAGGCACCGTGGGCTTTGGCCAGTGCTGCCAATTCTGCAATGGGCTGTATGGCACCGGTTTCATTATTTGCCAGCATGGCTGAAACCAGGCCGGTGCGCGTGCTTAACTTTTGCTCGGCATCTGCCAGGTCAATCACACCTTGGGCATCTACTTGTATCGTTTGCACCTGCCAAGAATGCCAGGCTAGCGATTGCGCAGGGCGCGATACACAAGGATGCTCGATGGCACTGACCAGTAATTGCGCAGGCGCCAGATTGGCAGTGATGCCTTTAACAGCGAAGTTATTCGCTTCAGTACCACCAGAGGTAAACACCACTTGCGACGCTTGCACACCAAGGCAGGCAGCAATTTGTTTTCTGGCCGATTCAACGGCATCGCGCGCATTGCGCCCATATACATGGCGGCTAGTTGCGTTACCGGTCGTTTCAGTTAACCAGGGCAGCATTGCTTGCAAAACCTGAGGTTTTAAAGCGGTGGTGCTGTTATGGTCAAAGTAAACCGTATTCATGCGAATTTAATCAGCCTTAAGCTGCAAGCGTAGCGTCAGAGTTACATTTGCGCGGTGAAAAATGCACTGTGCCAGCGCCTTTTTTCTTTTGCATTTCAACCATGTCAGCCAAACTCACGCCAGACAAATAATCAAGGATTTTGCCATTCAGTGATGCCCATAACTCATGCGTCATGCAACGGCCCTCATCATGACAGTCTTCATTGCCGCCACATTGAGTAGCATCAATCTGCTCATCCACCGCGGTGATAATGTCAGAGACTGAAATTTCGGCATGTGCCTTGGCAATTCGGTAACCGCCACCAGGCCCACGTACACTGGAAACCAGGCCTTGCTTGCGCAACCTGCTGAACAGCTGCTCCAGGTAAGAAAGGGAAATGCTTTGACGTTCACTGATACCAGCCAATGTGATCGGTTTGTCAGCCTCATAAAGCGCTATGTCCAGCATGGCTGTGACTGCAAAACGTCCTTTAGTGGTTAATCGCATCTATGTAACACCTTTTAAAACAGACTGAAATTGTATAATAACCTACTAATTTAGTCAATTATTATGGGCGAAAAGTTCAATGCTTAAAAGGGGCTGAATGCCGCATAGATATTGGTGTTGAGAACGGTTCTTATTCCGGTTTTTTGGCGAACGCTTCACCGACGCCAGACTCGGTTTCAGCGTCACTGAGCTTGGCTAACTGCGCTTTTAGTTCCGCAATATCGGTTTCCTGCTTATGCGCATGGTCGAGCAAGCTGTTGATGGCATTGATCATGGGATCATTTTCATCATTGCCCACCGCATAGGCACTGAAACCCATTTTTTGCGCAGCGCTTTGCCGTTGTTTATTCTTTTCTTCTTCGAGGATGCGGGCAGGGATGCCGACAGCGGTCGCGCCCTCAGGCACATCTTTCACCACCACCGCATTCGAGCCGATTTTGGCATTTTTACCTATGGTGATTGGGCCTAACACTTTGGCGCCCGCACCTATCACCACGCCGGTTTCCAGCGTAGGGTGACGTTTGCCTTTATTCCAGCTTGTCCCGCCAAGCGTGACACCGTGATACAAAGTACAGTCATCACCAATAATGGCTGTTTCGCCAATCACCACGCCCATGCCATGATCGATAAAGACGCGATGACCAATCACCGCACCGGGGTGGATTTCAATACCAGTGATCCAGCGCCCGAAATGAGAAAGCAAACGGCCTAGCCAGTACAAACGGTGCGTCCATAACCAGTGGCTAACCCGGTGGAGAATGAGTGCGTGTACGCCAGGATAGGTAGTGAGGATTTCAAAGTGTGTACGTGCCGCCGGATCGCGGTCGAACACAATTGAGATATCTTCTTTGAGGTGATCAAACATGCGCGCATTATGCCATAAGTTGTTGCGACAGCCGCAAAGGCAACTTTTGGCAGCGAGCAACTTTCGATGGGGTTGTTCTCAACTTGTCATGCTTAATACTTATTATGCTTTTTAGGGTTCACCGATAATGTCAGTATCCCACGCAGCAAATTCACTTCTTCTTTTTCCAGCCGGGTGCGGCCATATAAACGGCGCAGGCGCTCAAACAGCTTTTTCGGTGCGCGTGGGTTGATATAACCTATATGTTCCAGCACCTCACGCATATGCTCATAAAAGCGTTCCAGGTCATCTTGCGTCGCCAGCTCAGATGGTTTTTCCTGGTAGTGCAGTTCACCAGTGGTCACCGCCATACGCACTTCATAACTCATGATTTGCACCGCTTGTGCCAGGTTCAGTGAAGTGTATTCCGGGTTAGCCGGAATAGTGGCTAATACATGGCAGAGATCAGCCTCGGCATTACTCAGCCCGCTCATCTCAGTCCCAAATACCAAAGCCACCTGGCTATGTTCAGAAGTCGTTTTCACTACTTGCGCCGCTTCACGCACAGTCATCACCTGCTGTGACAGTGAGCGCTCTTTACCGCTGACCCCGATCACAAACTGGCAGTCAGCCAGTGCTTCTTCCAGTGTTTGTGTGACCACTGCCTCCTCAAGTACACCCGCGGCATTCACAGCGAGTGACGTTGCCTCAGGATCAGGGAAGTGCTTGGGCCTGACCAGGTAAAGACGGTCCAGCCCCATGGTTTTCATGGCGCGGGCAGTGGAGCCAATGTTGCCGGGATGGCTGGTCTGGCAGAGTACAACGCGGATATTATTGAAGTGGATAGTCATGGCCTGGCTGGTTGAGGTGATAGAACTGGCGCGTACTTAATGAATCACTTATTCAATTTAAACTGCAATTCATTTTGTGAACGCATGATAAAACGTTAAAATGCTATTTTATCAGTTGATCCTCCCAAATACAGCATGCATCCTACCCTAAATGTCGCCATTCGCGCCGCGCGTGAAGCAGGCAAAATCATTAACCGTGCCGCCCAGGATATTGGCGCCTTAAAAATCGAGCAAAAGGATACTAACGACTTTGTCAGCGAAGTCGACCGCGGTGCTGAACAAGCGATCATCGATATCTTGAAAGATGCCTATCCAAAACACGGCTTTTTGGGGGAAGAAAGCGGTAAATCCAATGCTGAAGCAGAAAGCATCTGGATCATTGATCCACTGGATGGCACCACCAACTTTTTGCATGGATTCCCGGCGTACTGTATCTCGATTGCCTTGCAGGAAAAAGGCGTACTCACACAAGCGGTGATCTATGACCCGGTACGCAATGACCTGTTCACAGCCACCAGGGGCAGCGGTGCATTCTTGAATAATCGCCGTATCCGCGTCACGCAACGCACCCGTTTGCAAGAAAGCCTGATCTCTACCGGTTTTCCGTTCAAGGATTTCAGCTACCTTGAAACCTACATCAATATTTTCCGTGACATGGCGAAGAAAACCTCTGGTTTGCGCCGTCCAGGGTCAGCGGCACTTGACCTGGCTTATGTTGCGGCAGGCTTCTCGGATGGATTCTTTGAAATCAATTTGTCACCTTGGGATATCGCTGCCGGTGCGTTGTTAGTGCAGGAAGCAGGCGGCATCATTGGTGACTTTGAAGGTAATGAGAGCTGGTTACGGACCGGGAATATTGTGGCGGCGAACCCGAAGGTGTTCGGGCAGATGTTGCAGGTGATTGCACCGCATTTGACGGAGCGGATTAAGACGCCGACGTTAGAGGCGTAGGTCTGGTCAGTGTTGGGAAAAAAACCGGGTAGTGATAGCCGGGTTTTTTTGTGGGTGGCGTATGCGCGAAGTATGCATTTGCGGTGAAGTTTTAAACGGTAATTCTTTAGATGATTTCACGGTTGCTTATCGCCTGTAGGGGAGTAGTTTGCTATTGTTCCTCTGTTGGACGGATGCTTTTCGCCACTCGGCGAGTGACTTTTCTTTGCTTGCCCAAAGAATAAGTCACCAAAAGAAAGGGCACCCTAGCTTCCGCTTATTTCCTGCGTTGCTCGTCAACGTGGGCGTCCAGCGGAACTCGCCCTAGCGGCTTGCAAAGAACGCAAGCCACCGCGGAGCTCAAACAAGCGCTGGCCGACAACTCCCACGCTGACTGCGCTACTCGGCGCGTCAGATAGGGGCCCGTGAAAAGCACCACGCGGTTACTTAAGTGAGATTTCTTACATTGCGTCCCGTACAACCATTGAAATAGAACAAAGCAAACGGACAAAATGACCAACAAAGTAGTTTGTTGGTCATTTGCTTTAGGTCTTATAAAAAAGTCACTTAGCGCCCTGAGTGCTATACGTTTAACCAACATCTCATCGTGGTGGTTTTAACCGGGCCCCTATCTGACGCGCCGAGTAGCGCAGGCAAAATAAGGAGGAAGGGAGCGACTGTCCGAATCCCGCAGTAGCTCACGGTTTGTGTGAGCTACCAGGTTGAGTTTCGTGACCGCTTATTTTGGCGAGCAACGGAGGAAACAAGCGGAAGCTAGGGTGCCTTTTCTTTTGGTGACTTATTCTTTGGGCAAGCAAAGAAAAGTCACTCGCCTAGAGGCGAAAGAAAATGGTGAAATAGAGCACAGAACTATCCAAAGAAATACCATTTAGAACTTCGCAGGAAATGCAACAATCGTTCTCTATTCGAATCAAGCCAATACCTTGACCGCCAGCGCCTGAATAATGATCTGCTACGGCGAATATCCTGCTAAAAGTTATTCAAGCAATCTCCCACTGAAAAATGCCGCTTTTGTTGTAAGATACAACAGCTTTTTATACTCATCATCTTTATAAATCTATCCTCCCGCATGGCCTTCGAAAACCACACCCCAATGATGCGTCAATACCTGGCGCTTAAAGCACAGTATCCAGACATGCTGCTGTTTTACCGCATGGGCGATTTTTACGAACTGTTTTTTGAAGATGCCGAAAAAGCGTCACGGTTGTTAGGGATCACGCTCACCCGCCGCGGCGCCAGTAATGGCGAGCCGATTAAAATGGCAGGGTTGCCCTATCATGCTGCCGAGCAGTATCTGGCCAAGCTGGCAAAAATGGGGGAGGCGGTCGCCATTTGCGAGCAGGTGGGTGATCCGGCGACTTCCAAGGGGCCGGTGGCGCGTGAAGTGACGCGCATTTTAACGCCTGGCACTTTGACGGATGCAGCGCTGCTGGATGAAACCCGCGACAATACTTTGCTCTGTATTGCCAAAGGCGATGGCGTGCTGGGGCTGGCACGCCTGAATCTTGCTTCCGGTGAATTTGTATTGAGCGAGATTGCGCCCGGTCATTTGTCACAGGAGCTGGAACGTATTCATCCTGCCGAATTGATCACGGGTGATGATCATGTGTCAGAGGTGTTGCAGCAGGCGCGTTGTGCGAAGAAGCGGCTGGCGCCCTGGCAGTTTGATCAGGAATCAGCGCAACGTAGTCTTTCCCAACAGTTTAATACGCATGACCTGGCCGGGTTTGGTTGTGGCGAGATGCCGGTAGCGGTGGCCGCGGCAGGTGCTTTGCTGGATTACGTCAAGCATACCCAGCGCACGGCATTGCCGCATATCACCGGTTTACGGGTAGAACAGACTAACCATTATCTGCAACTGGATGCTGCCACCCGCCGCAATCTGGAAATAGACACCACCATTCGCGGTGAGTCTAGCCCCACTTTATATTCTTTGTTGAATTCAACGCAAACGGCGATGGGCGCACGTTTGTTGCGGCACTGGTTGCACCATCCTTTGCGCAACCAGCATGTGATCCAGCAGCGCCATTTGGCGGTGGCTGAGTTATTGGCGCAATCTTTAGAGAGCGTCTTGCAGCAGGCTTTGCATCCTATCGGTGATATTGAACGCATGACTGCGCGCGTGGCACTCCGAAGTGCGCGGCCACGTGATTTGTCCGGCCTGCGTGATAGTTTGTTGCAATTGCCATCCCTCACCCAGGCATTGCCGCATGTGCAATCCAGTTTATTTCTCGGCCTGTTGGCGGAGTTGCAGATCCCGTCGGACGCTTTACAGTTATTGGCACAAGCGATTCAGGCCGAGCCTTCAGCCATCCTGCGTGAAGGCGGCGTGATTGCCAACGGCTATGATGCAGAGCTGGATGAGCTACGTGCTTTGCAAACTGACCACGGCGACTTTTTATTGCAGTTTGAAGCGGCAGAAAAGGCCAGGACCGGCATTGCCAACCTCAAGGTCGAATATAACAGCGTGCATGGCTTTTATATCGAGATCAGCCGTTTGCAGGCGGAGAGTGCGCCAGCAGAATACCGTCGCCGCCAGACATTGAAAAATGTGGAGCGCTTTATCACGCCGGAACTCAAGACGTTTGAGGATAAGGTGCTCAGCGCCAACGAGCGGGCACTTGCGCGTGAAAAAATGCTGTATGAACAGGTGCTGGATGCCATGTTGCCGCATATCACGGCCTTGCAACGGATTGCCACCGCAGTCGCCACCCTGGATGTACTCGCCTGTTTTGCCGAGCGCGCGCGGGCGTTGAATTATGTACAACCGCAATTCCGTGCCGATATTGGCCTAGATATCCAGCTAGGTCGCCATCCGGTGGTAGAGAGCATCGCCCAGCCTTATGTGGCAAATGATGTGGTGCTGAATCCTTATCGCCAGTTGTTGCTGATCACCGGCCCTAACATGGGCGGTAAATCTACCTTTATGCGCCAGACTGCACTGATTGTACTGCTGGCTTATTGTGGCAGCTTTGTGCCGGCACAGACGGCAGTCATTGGAGAGATTGACCGCATCTTCACCCGCATAGGCGCGTCGGATGACCTGGCCGGCGGTCGCTCTACTTTTATGGTGGAAATGACTGAAACCGCCAACATCTTGAATAATGCCAGCGCCAATAGCCTGGTGTTGCTGGATGAGATTGGCCGTGGTACCAGTACTTTTGATGGCCTGAGCCTGGCCTGGGCTGTCGCCAAGCAATTGCTGGAAAAAAACAAATCACTGACCTTGTTTGCCACACATTATTTTGAGCTGACGCGCATCGTCGATGAAGCCAAACACGCGGCCAATGTGCATCTGGACGCGGTTGAACATGGTCAGGGTATTGTGTTCCTGCATAAGGTAGAAGAGGGCGCTGCAACCATGAGCTACGGCATACAGGTGGCACAACTGGCTGGTATCCCAAGATCAGTGGTGCAACTGGCCAAGCGCAAGTTGCAGCAACTGGAAAACCAGAGCATGGCCACCACACCGCAAAATGATTTGTTTGCCGCCAATGCTGAACCTGAGGAACCGCCACTGCATGCGGTGGTCGCAGCATTGGAAAGCATACAACCAGACGACTTAACGCCCAAGCAGGCTTTAGAACTGCTCTATGCTTTAAAAAAACAACTGTGAGACTTTAGAAAACAATCGTGAGGATTTATGACCATACAAAAACCAGCAATCACCCAACAACCTGTTCATGAAGTCATCGCCAACCGCTGGAGCGGCCGAGCCTATGATGCCAGCAAGCCGGTGGCCAAAGAGCAAGTCATCAGCCTGTTAGAGGCCGCCCGTTGGGCACCTTCCTGTTTTGGGGATGAACCGTGGCGTTATGTGGTGTGTAACAAGGCCGATAATATGCAGGCCTGGCAAGCGGCCTTTGATTGCCTGGTGCCAGGTAACCAGGGCTGGGCGGTCAATGCGCCGGTATTGCTGCTGATTTGCGCAGACACCGTATTCAGGGCGAATGGCAAACCAAACAAATGGGCTCCTTATGACACCGGTGCTGCAACAGAAAACTTGTGTTTGCAGGCCACTGCATTAGGCTTGATGGCGCACCAGATGGGGGGCTTTGATGCCGATAAAGCGCGCGCCACGTTTAAAGTGCCGGAACGCTTCCAGATTTTGCCTATGGTGACTGTCGGTTACCTGGCTGCAGTAGAGGCCTTGCCTGACGATGTGAAGGAACGGGAACTGGCCGCGCGTAATCGTCAGCCACTGGGTGAGTTGTTTTTTGATGGCGCTTGGGAAAATCCAATTATCTAAATTGGGATAGCCTTATCAGCAAGCGTGTAGTGTAGCCAAGTTTCACTGCACGAATGTATTTGCAGCGCTAATGTAAAAGTGCGATGGCTAATGGCCTATCGCACTTTTTTATGTCCATAGATTACGTGATTTTTCTGGGCAGGTTGACCCAATCCTGCACGCTGGCGCGTTGCCACTGTAACGTCGCGTAATCGGCCAGGTATTCAGGCACGGGGTCGCCGGCCAATACCAGGCGGTTAATCATGAGTGCCAGGTCGGTATCGGCAATAGACCATTGTTCAAACAAATGTAGCTGGCCAGGTTGCAATAACTGCGCTGCTGCGTGAAACAGCTTGTTGGCCGCCGCCTGTGCTTTTGCTGATAATGGCTGTGGTGAGCGGCTCAGGAACACGACTTCTGTCGAGCGTTCTTCGCGGATAGGGAGCAAGTCACTCCTTAGCCAGGCCTGCAATGCTCTTGCGCGCGCTCTCGCTAACAGGTCGATGGGATACAGTTTAGGGCCGATATAGCATTCATCAATATATTCACTGATTGCGGAAGATTCGGACAGGCTGAAGTCATCATCGACGATGGCGGGCACCCGTTGCGTGCTTGAAATCTCGGCGTAGGCGGGTGCGGACTGTTCGGATTGTTGCAGATCTAACAGACGCAGTTCAAAGGTGAGGCCTTTTTCACGCAGCGCGACAAAAGCCGACATGGCGTAGGGCGAGAGATAGTCGGCATCGACGTAAAGTATCATCTGTCATCCTTATCTTTATGGTAAAGGGTTTAGATTCTCAATGAAGTGGCCGCGGCTGCACCCACTTCGTTTGAAATGCCCTGGAAAGATTAAACCAGGGCTGCTATTTTAAGGCCAATAATGCCTGCCACAATCAACACCAGGCTGCCTATACGCAATGGCGTTGCCGGTTCACCAAACAATATCATGCCTAATATCACGGTGCCTATGGCGCCAACGCCTACCCAGATGGCATAGGCCGTGCCTACAGGTAGGGTTTTCATCGCTAACCCCAGCAAACCCAGGCTGATGACCATGGCTAACACGGTGCCTACGGTAGGCCATAATTTGCTGAAACCATCGGTATACTTCAAGCCAATCGCCCAACCCACCTCAAACAATCCTGCAATCACAAGAATAAACCAAGCCATACTACATTCCTTTCAGGTTAAATCAGGGTCGTCCCTGGAGCAAATGGAGCGGTGGGGTCGTCCTCACTTCCTGGCTTCATCATACCTCAGGTGAAATGTTATTCAAGTGTTGCCGCTTTATGTGACATAGCGCAGAGAGAGCGCCGGAGGTATAGTTTGGTCTGCGGGTTGGTAATAGCAGTCGTATCCTCTGCTACAATAACGACACAAAAATTAATCCATTGGAACAGGAAATATCATGGCAGTATTAACGCTGACTAAAGCGAATTTTAAAGAAACCATTGAAAGCAATGATTTTGTTATCGTAGATTTCTGGGCGCCGTGGTGTGATCCATGTGTGGCATTCACACCAACCTTTGAAGCCGCCGCTGCCAAGCATACAGACATCGTGTTTGGTATGGTCAATACGGAAGCCGACCCGGAAATCTCCGAATATTTTGATGTGAAACAGATCCCGGGCCTGCTGGTGATTCGCGAGCGTGCAGGGATCAATGCGCAAGTGGGCGAGATTGGTGCCCCCGCTTTGGAAGAGATCATCAAATGGGCGCGTGACTATGACATGACACAGATCCGCAAGCATTATGCTGAAGAAGATGCGAAGAAAAACAAGGCTTAAATAATGCGTGTATAAAAGGCCATGCATTGCATGGCCTTTTGTTTTTTACACGATAGGCAATCTGGCACGTGCAATCACATTGCGCAAGACAAAGCTGGTATGCACACCAGTCACCCCAGCGATCCTGGTAATCTTGTGCAGTAATAAATGCTGGTAGTCATCCATATCCTTCACCACCACTTTCAATAAGTAATCTGATTGCTGCCCGGTAATCAACAAACATTCCAGCACTTCCGGCACATTGACGATACTCGCTTCAAAATTGGCGAATCGCTCCGGCGTATGCTGGTCCATAGAAATACCGATTAACGCCATCAGGCTCAATCCCAGTTTTTTGGCATCGACCAAGGCCTGGTAGCCGGTAATCAGGCCTGCCAGTTCCAGTGCTTTTACGCGGCGCAAACAAGGGGCAGGAGAGAGTCCTATGCGCTCAGCGAGTTCCTGGTTACTGATGTGTCCATCTGTTTGCAGGATATCCAGAATAAGCTTATCAAAACGGTCTAGTTTCATTTTTTTTGCGCATTAGATTTTAAATTGAAATAATATTGCATTTATTATTTATAAATTGAAATTGAATTTCAATATTAAGCTATTTTAAACAAAATAAGCAATAATATTTTTTATAAAATCACTATCATGTCTTCTATCGAATCACTATTCAGGAATGACAACATGCACGCACAACCTTCACAAAAATATCAGCCGTTTCCTGCTGTGCAACTCAAGGACCGCCAGTGGCCAAGTGCCGTGATCACCAAGCCGCCGGTGTGGATGAGTACCGATCTGCGTGATGGTAATCAATCGCTGTTCGAGCCTATGGATGCGGACAAGAAGATGCGTATGTTCAATATGCTGTGCCAGATCGGCTTTAAAGAAATTGAAGTAGCTTTCCCTTCTGCCTCGCAAACGGATTTCAATTTTGTCCGTTCATTGATCGAGCAAAACCATATTCCTGAAGATGTGACGATAGAAGTGCTGACGCAGGCGCGTGAGCACCTGATTCGCCGCACCATGGAGTCGGTGCGCGGTGCGCGACGTGTGATCGTGCATATTTACAATGCGATTTCGCCGACTTTTCGCGAAGTGGTGTTCAACATGAGCAAAGCTGAAGTGAAAGCGATGGCGGTTGACTCTGTCAAACTGGTCAAAGCGATGGCGGCCGATATGCCAGAAACAGAGGTGATTCTGCAATACAGCCCGGAAACCTTTACTGCGACTGAGCTTGAGTTTGCTAAAGAAGTCTGTGATGCGGTGACAGAGGCTTGGGGCGCGACGCCTGATCGCCAGGTGATCATCAATTGCCCGGCGACAGTGGAGGTCGCCACCCCCAATATTTATGCAGACCAGATTGAGTGGATGCACCGTCACCTTGCGCGACGTGACAGCGTGATCCTGAGCCTGCACCCGCATAATGAC
The DNA here is from genome assembly GCF_058744375.1 of Methylophilus sp. E2MeOHC9. Classification (NCBI taxonomy): domain Bacteria; kingdom Pseudomonadati; phylum Pseudomonadota; class Betaproteobacteria; order Nitrosomonadales; family Methylophilaceae; genus Methylophilus; species Methylophilus sp. E2MeOHC9. The sequence goes on along the minus strand of NZ_CP196024.1, from coordinate 2,770,181 downwards.
AGGGGTACGGCAGTGGCCGCGACTGAGCTTGGTATCATGGCGGGTGCTGACCGGGTAGAAGGTTGCCTGTTCGGGCATGGCGAGCGTACCGGCAATGTCGATCTGGTCACGGTCGCCCTGAATATGTATACGCAAGGCGTGCATCCTGGCCTGGATTTCTCGGATATGAATGCGGTAGGGCGTACGGTCGAAGAGTGTACGCAGATTGATATTCACCCGCGCCATCCATATGCCGGTGACCTGGTATTTACGGCGTTTTCCGGCTCACACCAGGATGCGATCAAAAAAGGCTTCGCCAGCCAGCAGGAAGATGCGCGCTGGAATGTGCCTTACCTGCCGATTGATCCTAAAGACCTGGGCCGTAGTTATGACTCTATCATTCGCGTCAACAGCCAGTCCGGCAAAGGCGGCGTCGCCTACCTGATGGAAAGCCAGTATGGCGTGGTGATGCCGCGTCGCCTGCAAGTGGAGTTTTCCGGTGTCGTGCAGCAATACACGGATACGCATGGCAGTGAGGTGACGGCGAAGGATATCTGGCAACTGTTTAACCGCACTTATACCGAACCCGCCTCATCGCTGAGTTTTCATGAGTATCAACTGCAATCGCAAGAAGGCGGCCAGGCCATCCGGCTGACCGTGGATGTCAATGGCGTGTCGACGATACTGAGCGGGCAGGGCAATGGACCGGTAGATGCCGCGATTCATGCACTGCAAGGGATAGGTGTATTTGCCCAGGTGCGTAGTTTCGAGGAACGCTCTATCGGCGCCAGTGCTTCGGCTGGGGAGGCGTCGGCGTGTGCTTTTGTTGAGGTTGTTTGCGGCGGTAAAGTGTATTACGGCGTAGGCATACACCCGGATATTGTGACTGCCTCCATCCAGGCGATCATCAGTGGTATCAATCGCTCTGGTCTTGCTGCAGATGATCTGGTTCCAGAAGGCATGGTGTCAGGGGCTATGGCCAAGTCTGCTTGATAACCAAGTCTGCCTTATAACTTAGGGGGTCAGTCATGCCAGCGCATGGCTGATGCTACCGTTTACCAGTGCCCGGTGGTCAGCAAGCGATAGATGAAATACACGCCCACCAGCATCATGAAATAGACTGGCAGGTTGCTGGCGTAACGCCGCTTCTGGTTGCTGATATGAGAGTTGTAACGGTGGAAAACTATGATCACCACAATCGCCAGCACCGCGATCGCGCTATTGAGCGGCGAGGCGGTCAGCCAATACCACCAGTCATAGGGCGTGATACCGGAGCCAAACATGTGGACGGCAATGCCTATCAGTCCGCAGATAATGAGGGCGACGGTGATGATGGCCTGCAATACCTGCCAGGCACCATCCGGGCGAATGTCGCGATTCTTGTTGAATTGATCAGGATCCATACAGCAATTCCTTTCCCAAACATCCTGCACACTGTGCGATTGACCGTTTGATACACCTCTACTATCAAGCGGATACTACATCCGCCGTCGTAAAGTTAGCTATTGCTGTTGCTGCCTGCCGCGCTTGAGTTGGTACCTGGGTTGCCAGGCAAGTAGCTGACCGGGTCAACCGGTTTGCCTTTTTGCCGAATCTCAAAATGCAACGTGGGTGGTTTGTTATTGCTTGCGGCGGGCAGTATCGCCAGTTTTTCACCTTGTGTCACAAAGACACCTTCTTTGACCAGGGAGTTTCCCTGGTGCGCATATACAGACAGCAAATTACTGTTGTGCTTGATGATGATCAGCTTGCCATAACCGCGCACATCCATGCCACTGTATATGACTTTTCCAGCAGCGGCAGCGTTAATTGCTTGCCCGGCGGCGCCTGTGATATTCAAACCTTTATTCAGTTGCGGGTCAAACCCGGCACTGACTTTGCCGGAAACTGGCCATTGCCATTGAATATCACTATCGGCAACAGCTTCAATATCCTGTCCTTCAGCCGCTGGTTTTGTACCATCTGTTGCAGTGCCAGGGCTGGTTACAGTTGAATTGGCAGTTTCACCAGCAGGCGCAAGTTCAGGACGCGTGATGGCGGAAGTCACGACTTCAGCGTCGTCTGCGCCGGATGTATCATTGGCTTTATTGTTTGCCACAGCTGCTGGCGCTTTAATATTCAATACCTGGCCGACATGAATCTCGTAAGGCGCTTGCAACTGGTTGATTTCAGCGAGTTTCAGGTGAGGGATGCCGAATTTCCTGCCGATATTGAACAGGTTATCGCCTTTTTGCACCAGATACTGGTTAGCGCCGACTGAGACTGGGGCCGCTGTTTTGTTTTCTGGGGTTTTGGAGGCGCTGCTCACCGGTGCGCGCGGCATGGGGGAGTTAAGCGCACACGCTGCCAGGGTCATGGCAGTGAATGCGGTGATGAGCAGCGAGCGTAATCTCATGATAAAGCGGTTCCCCCTAATAATGGTACAAATTTGACCGGTTCCAGGGCGGTTTTCTGTACGCCTTGCGCGGTCCTTTCAATCAGGTGCAACACCTGTTCCGAGGTGCCGACCGGAATCACCATGCGGCCACCTACTGCCAATTGGTCAACCAGTTCCTGCGGCACATGGCTGGAGGCTGCTGTGACCATGATGGCATCAAACGGGCCGTAATCTTTCAGGCCTATGCTGCCATCTGCGTGGTCGAGTTTCACATTGGTACACTTTAATGCCCGCAAATGGGTCCTGGCTTTCATGACCAGTGGCCGGATACGCTCCAGCGAAAATACTTCATTACTCACGCGCGATAGAACCGCGGTCTGGTAGCCACAACCGGTGCCGATTTCCAACACCTTGTTCAGTTGTTTGCCATTGCGCAGAATCTGCGTCATTTTAGCGACAATGTATGGCTGCGAAATAGTCTGGCCATAGCCTATCGGCAGGGACACATCTTCATAGGCACGGATGGACAATGCTTCATCGACAAAGATATGGCGCGGGATCTCTGCCATGACATTGATGACGACTTCATCCTGTATGCCTTGTTCACGCAAACGGGTTAGCATGCGCTCCCGCGTACGCGAGGAAGTCATGCCTATGCCGGTTTTATTGGTTGTTCTCGGAATTGCCATGGTGCTTAATTCTTGGCTTGTAACCATTGTTGCATGGTGTTGATTTGGGAGTGTTTGGTCAGGTCAACCTGTATGGGTGAGATCGACACAAACCCTTGTGAAACAGCATGGAAATCAGTGCCTTCGCCGCCGTCATTCGGTTGACCTGCCGCGCCGACCCAGTACACGGTCTCGCCACGCGGGGTTTTCAGTTGAATCACCGGTTCAGCTTTGTGGCGTTTGCCGAGGCGGGTGATTTTCTGGCCTTTGATCTCCTGCAATGGAACATCTGGCACGTTGACATTTAACAGGGTAGGCTCAAGGATTTCACTACGGTTAAAACGCTGGACCAGGTCCACCATCACCTTTGCAGCAGTTTCAAAATGGCTTGGCGCATGCTGTGACATCGAAACGGCAAAAGAGGGAATGCCCAGCAGGTAACCTTCAGTCGCTGCCGCTACCGTGCCCGAGTAAATGGTGTCATCACCCATATTGGCACCGTCATTAATGCCACTGATCACCATATCCGGCATTTCCTGCATCAACCCTGTCAGGGCGATGTGTACACAATCGGTGGGGGTGCCGTTCACATAAAAAAAGCCATTGGCAGCCTGTTTGACACTCAAGGGTCTATCCAGCGTGAGGGAATTACTGGCGCCGCTGCGGTTACGTTCCGGCGCGACCACCGTAATATCAGCAATTTTACTCAGGTGTTGTGCCAGGGCAGCCAGGCCTGGAGCCAGGTAGCCATCGTCGTTGGATAACAGGATTTTCATGCCGGATATTATATAAGGTTTAGTGCGCTTGTTTATGCCGGTACATGAAAGAATTTAGGGCATGCAAATTCGGATCAGCGATTGTCAAATGTCAGCATCAGGCAACCTGGTAACGCTTTCCAGTATATTTGGCGTACGCCACCACACTGGCGAAGAAAACCAGGCTCAAGACGATTTCCGTCCATGCCAGTGCGCGCGTGACGCCAGATTCAGACCAGGCCCTGACCACGCCTTCAGTAAAGTAAAGCAGGATCAGCATGCCAGCCCATTGGTAGGTATAGCGTTTGCCGCGCAAAATGCCGAACAATGGTGCCAGCAAAGGCAGGGTTTTTAAAAACAGCAAACTGCCGCCGCTGCGCAGGGGTGACCAGAAAATCTCCCAACCCAGACATAACAGGATCAAACCCAGCAGGCTAATACTGGCAGCCAGGCGGCTCCATTTCAAAATCGTCGCTATCATGATCGGCAGGCTTGTGCGAGTGCGACCAGGGCTTTGCGGGCATCCATCGCGTTTAACACCGGTTGCTCGAACTGAAAGCGTAACTGGCCGTAGTTTTCTTCGCCTTGCGTATATTTGACGTCAAAACCTTCGGCATCCAGCCCGGTCATCTCGGCCTGGTCGGCGGTGATGCCGTGAATGTGCTGGCAGTATTCCAGCATGCTGTCGATATGGTCATCATTCATATGTGTAACGATGCCTGCTTCCTGTGCTGCCAGCATGCTGGTTGCTAAATCTTCATTCAGGCTTTCTCCCTCAAACCAGTCCACCCGGCCAAGCCCGGCAATAAAGCGCACATGCTCCACACGGATACGGTAGAGATGGAATTCATCCAGGTCATAATAAGTCACTGCATCGGGAAAATAACGCAGGTAACGGGCACGGAAATCCTCGTCATTTTTTTCACAGGGCAGCGCTTCGCCTATTAATGTCAGTTGTGCCTGCTGGTTGCCTGCCTCAGAGAATATCAGCAATGAGACTTTGGCATTTTCATGCATATTTTTAGCATGTTCGGCGTAGGCGTTGACCAGGATCACAGGCTCGGCTTGCTGGTTACAGACGAACGGCGCGATGGCGCCAAACGGATAGCCTGGATACTTCATCGAGTAGGTGGACAGCACGGCATGGCGTGTGGCGAATAAAAATTGGCGGGCTTCGCGGGTGAGAGCGGCGGACATACGAGTTTTCCTCAGTAAACAGTTATTGCAATTTGAGTGCGGTTTCGGCCAGGCGTTTCCCTAACGCCATGCATAATTTTTTTTCATCATCTGATATCGGCTGGTCATCTTTCGCGCCGCCAATATGGCTGGCGCCATACGGCGTGCCGCCTGTTTTGGTCGTGCCCAGTTGCGGTTCGGAGTAAGGCAGGCCCACCATCAGCATGCCGTGATGCATCAGTGGGATCATCATGGTCATCAGCGTCATTTCGTTACCGCCATGCATGGACCCGGTTGAAGTGAACACAGCTGCCGGTTTACCGATCAATGCGCCTTTCAGCCACAGGCTGGTGCTGCCATCGAGAAAGTATTTCATCGGTGCAGCCATATTGCCAAAACGGGTAGGGCTGCCCAAAGCGAGCCCGGCACATTCCTCCAGGTCCTGCAACGTGGCATAAGGCGCACCCGCAGTCGGAATATCAGGCTCTGTCGCTTCGTGATTGGCGGAGATTTTAGGCACGGTACGCAGCTTGGCTTTGGCGCCAGGCACGCTTTCGACACCGCGTGCGATCAGTTGCGCCATTTCTTTGACAGCGCCGCCCTGGGAATAATAAAGAATCAGGATATCAGTCATTTTTTTCGTTTGTCGCGTAATTTCTGTTTTTGGTCATCTAACTCAAACAAGCCGATGGCGTTCACCAGTTCACTGAATTTGGTATATCCGTAATTGCGTGAGTCGAAGGCGGAAAAGTTTTTAACGATATGGTTTTTCACCGCGCCCATGGCGGCAAACCCGGTTTCGTCAGACAGCCCTTCAATCGCTGAACGGATCAGTGAAACCAATTTGGCATCGTTCGCCAATTGTTGTTTGGTTTTTTTGCCAATCGGCACCAGCGTGATTTGTTCGTCATCCGGCTTGGGTTTGGTGGTGGCTTCGACTGGCGCAGAAGATTCCTCCACGCTTTTCTCCTGCAGCAGGATCTCAAAATAGACAAACTGGTTACAGGCGGCTCTTAATGATTCCGGCGTTTTATTCTCGCCGAAACCATACACAAACTTGCCGGCTTCGCGCAAGCGTATCGCCAGCCGCGTAAAGTCGCTATCGCTGGAGACGATACAGAAACCATCGAGCGGGGCAGTGTAGAGCAAATCCATGGCATCAATGATCAGGGCGCTATCGGTGGCATTTTTGCCTTTGGTATTGGCGTATTGCTGTATCGGCTGGATAGCGTGTTTAGGTAATACCGGCTTCCACTGTTTGACATGGTCTGAAGTCCAGTCGGCATAAATACGCCTGACACTGATGTCGCCGAATTTGGACATTTCTTCAAACAGTTCATCAATAATAGGAATGACCTTGAACGTGTTGTCAGCATCTATCAAGACTGCCAGCCGTGGATTTTTATTGTCCTGATGCATGCCATCCTCCTGGATTAATCAAAGCTGAAACCGTAGAACACATCCAGCGCATTATCCGAACCGGTCCTGGTTTCAATCGAGATGCGGTTGGTTAATTGGTAGGTGAGTTTACCAACATTTAGTAGCCCGACAATGCTTTTTTCATAGCCGACCACCAGTTTGTTATTGATGCGTTTGCCTACGCTGACCGCATAGTTGGTAGAACCTGAGCCACGTACATCAATGCTGTCCAGGCCTATGGTCTGTGCGATTTTGGTTTGCAGGGAGACGGAGTCGCCTTGTGACAATAATGCACTGGCTGCTACCGACAGCATGGCTAAATCATTGCTGCCGACCGCCGACATCGGTTGCCCCAGTACCAGTAGCGAAATCTTGTTCTCATTGCTGGTTTCCGGCGTGGAAACCAGTTTGAGTTCCGGTGTTTGCAGGCTGCCGTTGATTTGTATGCCGACTTTGGTATTTTCTACCTGCCGGGTGGCCAAGATATCCAGGCCGATATTCGGGATCTTGCCACTGAAGATCAGCCGGCCGGTTTCTATATTCAACGATTGTCCATAAGCCAGGTAGGTGCCGGTCAAATCCAGCGTGCCGGTCGCCCCCAGGTCATCCAGCGCGCCATCCAGCCGCATTTTTCCGCTCAGCGCGCCATTCAAGCCTTGGCCGCGCAGCATGAACTGTTCAGATTCCTTGAAGGGTAGTACTAGTGGTTTGTCGCCAAAATCCAGCCCGAAATCGTGGAAGGTCACGCGTGATTGTTGCTTGGCTACGGCATTTTCCGGCGATTCAATAATGATATCTTCATCCAGTTGTGGCTTATCCGCTTTAGGTAATTCAAATAAGCCTTTATGGATTTTAAGATTGCCGCTGATATTGGTGTTTTCACTATTCAGCCGTAATTTGGTCTCCCCGCTGAGTTGCACCCAGCGGTCTACCCGCGAGAGTGCCTGCAGTTTGTTCAGTTGCGCGGAGAGGTCCAGTTGCCAGCCAGGTTGCTTCAAGGCTAACACCCCGGTGGCATTCAATTCACCGCTCTTACCGGCAAAGTGTATCTGGTTGAAAGTCACCTGATCGCCTGCCATGGTCGCGTTCAAGCGCCCTTGTTCCAACCATACCCCTTGTGAAGGTACTTGCAAGGCAAGTGATTCGCCTTGAATAGACCCTTTCAGTTGCGGGTCTGCCATCACGCCGCTGATCTGTGCGTCTATCGCCAGGCTGCCCGCAGGCTGTATGTCGGAGAACAGTTTGGCGAACCAGCTCAGTTGTTTAATATCCGCTTTCAGACTGGCGGAAACCGGGGCCGAGTTCTTGATGACAAGCCCGGTCAGCGTTGGTGTAACCACGGTGTTTGCCGACAATTGCAGGTTGATGGCTTCGGCGGAATTGATGGTGCTGGCAACGCTCACGTTGTTGTTTGCAGCTTTGATATCCGCCGAGAGCGTCTGCAGGCCCAAGCCCTGCCATTTGGCATTGTTGATGTCATACACCTGCCAGTCGCCCTGGCTGCGCTGCAGTTGCAGGAAACCATTCAGGCTTTGGTCCAGCTGCATATCCCACTGTGCAGATAATTGCAGATGGTCTGCCGGTAACGGCGCTGATTGTTCAGGCACCAGCCAGGCCATTAAGGCTTGCAGTGGAAAATCCTTCAGGACGCCACGCGACTGTAATTGCATCATGCGGGCCGCTTGCGCAGAGGCAGGGTTGTCAGCCTGGGCAGGGCGGTAGTGTAACTTTTCCAGTTGCAGTTGACCGGCAAACACATTCAGTGCCAGCTGTTGCAGGTCGAACCCTTGTGCGGCGCTCCACGACATGCTTGCCGGGCTTGCCAGCCGGAAAACTTTACCGCTGGCATCCTGCAATTGTGTCAGCTGGGCCTGCCAGCTGTCGTTCTGCCAGGCACCATTCAGTGCGAGCTGGATATTGCGTTGCAATGACGGGTCAGAATCCTTGATTTGCAGTGTGAGCTGGTGCTGCGCCAGTGTGCCTTTTAAATTCAGTTCTGCCTCAATCGGCGGGCTGTCAGTGCCCTGGCTGTTCTGTTGCGACAGGCCGTGCAGTTTGATTTGTTGGTCTATGGCAGCCTGCAGATTATCCGACGCTTGTCCTTTTACCTCAAAACCAGCGATGACCAGGCCTTTAGGTAGTTGCAGTTGCTGGCCAGACAAACGGTAGCTGGCATAAAAGCCATCAGCAAGATGCTGAACCGTGCCATCTCCTTTGACCTGGCCTGAGAATCCCGGCATAAAGTGCGCCAGGTTGGGTAGATCGGCCTGCCAGTTCAGCTGGGTGCCTGCGGGCGGCGCAGGCTGGGCGCTGCGGATGGTGAACGTGTTTTTATCCAGTTGTGCCAGCAAATCCAGCTTGGTCAGTTGCTGAGCTTGCAGGGTCGCCGTGCCGCGTACAATCAGGGGTTGCGATTGCAAGCGGCTATCTCCGGCATCTACCGTGACTTGTATCGTACCCTGGTCGGTGAGGCTGCCATCGGCCACGACTTTTAAATCCATATGCCCTGCCAGCTGTGGATGCACATGCCTGGCCTGGAATTGTTGCAAATGAAAAAGAAAATGGCTGTTGCGCGCCTCGTTCAGGCCGATAGTGGCTTTGAGCGCCACTATGTCTTGGCCGTCTTGCGTGGCAGGCACAATCGCAAATGGTTTGGCATCAGGCTGGTAATGGTGGCTGGCGGCAATTTCCAGCTTGGTCAGGTCACCATGTAATTCTGTACGCAGATGATAGGGCAGGGTGCCTTGTGACTGCTGTACATCCATCCACCCAGTTAAAGGAAACGGTGCCGCATTCTGCATCTGGAAATGAGTACTGATTTCGCCCCACGGGCTATGCGCCTGCGCAATGCGGAATTGCATGGCCTGGTTGTCGGCATCCAGGTCAAAGCTGATCTGTTCTATATGGTAAGTGCTTTGCCCCTGGATAATGGTCAGGCGTTCAATATGGCCTGACAGCAGATGAAAGGGGAGTGGGATGTTGATGCGCTTTGGCAAGGGGCCGCTTGCCGTTTTAGTGCTGGCAGGCGGCGTATCTGCTGGTGTTTTGAACTGTAAAGTCACCTGCCTGGCAGTAAAGCTCGATACGGTCAGTTCGCCACGAGGAGTCACCCCCAGCCGCATATCCGAAGCGATACCTTCGACCTTGAGCGTAGCATTGCCGAGGTCAGTTTCAAATTCTTTAAGGCTGGTCACCACCATGACATTGGCGGCCCAGACCATTTGTGGCGTGATGATCAGGCTCAGGCAGAGCGTGGAAACAAGACTTAACCTGCATAGTCGTGACAGTAAGTGAACAAATGACATTAAAAATTCACTCCCAGGTTAAAGTGCAAACGGTATTCCTTGGTTTCTTCACCATAGGCGATATCGACGCCTACCGGGCCGATCGGGCTGCGGAAACGCGCACCCAGGCCATAGCCTAGCACCGGGTCATAGTCTTTCCAGCTATTGGCAGCATTACCAAAATCCACAAATACCGCTGCGCCCCATGAAGGCGTCAGCCATTGCACCACTTCACTGCTGCCGGTGAGCAATACGCGACCGCCGACCGTGGCGCCGCCTTCATTCACGCCTAACGATTGAAAAGCATAGCCACGCACAGACTGGTCACCACCGGCACGGAATAAATAAGTCGCAGGAACCTTGCTGGCGGAGCCATTGACACTGCCTACTTCAATCCTGCCCAGCCACTGGGTCGAGCTGGTCAGCGGGTAAAACGCCTGCAACCTGGCCTGCGACTGCAAAAAACGGCCATCAGAAATACGTTCAAACGGCGAAAGCTGAAATTGCGTATTCAATATCCAGCCTTTGGTCGGGGCCTGCTGGTGATCCAGCTCGCGCATATTCAAACCATAAGTCACTGTGGCGGCTTTATTGAACTGCGAAGTGACGTCATCCACTTCCAAAAATTCATATAACAGGTTAGCGCCTACAAATTGTTCAAACTTGCGCGGTTGGCCCCAGTAGCGCCGCACCCCGTTTTGAAACGCAGTAGTCACTTGCCCTTCGAGGTCGGTGCGGGTCAGACTGTTCTGTATGCTGTCCCGGTAGCCTTTATCATCTGTGAGGAAAGTAATGTTGGAGGTGGCGGCCTGCAAACGCTGTTCCAGGCGTATGCTGCTATCCCACAGCAATCCGCGCTCAAACAAATTGCGATCAGTGTAATTAAACACAATGCGCGCGCCGGTATTTGTGCTGGCGCCCACGCCTATGCGAAAGGATTTTTCTTCTATTTCACGCACGGTCACCTCTACATCTGCGGTGTGGTCTGGGTTCAGTGCGTGCGTGTTTGCCACCACATCTACCTGGCTGAACTTGCCTGTGCTCATGAAACTGTTTTGCAATAACAGTAAATCTGACTGCCGGTATGGAGCACCGGGTTTCAGGGTGTTCAACGGGCGGATCAAGGCTTCCGGGTAATGTTGCAAGCCATGAATATTGACCTTGCCGAAACGCACGACCGGGCCGGAGTCCACCGCAATATTAATTGAGACTTCCTGGGTTTGCGGTTGCACGATGGCTTGTGATTGCGTGATTCTGGCATTGGGAAACTCTGCGCGCAGCAATGCGGCCAGTAAGTCGCGTTTGGCGGCCGCCCAGGCGGGCTGGGTAAACACGTTGTTGATTTGTAATGACCAGCTTTTATTGGCTTCTGCCAGTATCTCCTGGTGTGCGGGCTGTTGTATTTCCCCGCTGAGGGTCAGCACAACCTTGCTCACTTTTGCCTGCGGCGGCAAATTCACGTGAAACTCAATCACATTTGCGACAGGCTGGTAGGCCACTGTTTTTACTTTGAAATAGCCCTCGGTGGCCAGCAGGTCAGCGATTTCCTGCGGGGTTTTCTGGATCAGCCGCCGCCATTCACCCTCGTTCATACGCGGGTTTTGCATGGATTCGTGCAGCGTCAGGTGTTTTTCAAGCAACTCATGCAGCTGCTGTTTGTTTTCGGGAGGTGTTTCGCTATTGAGGGAAAAACGCGTCTGGTAAGTGCCTTGTTTGACCTGGAACCACTCGGCCTCCTGCGCTTGTGCAGAAGGGATATGCATGAGTAAACACGCAAGAAAAACTAAAGTGGTAAGGTTGTGTGTGGCCTGGCTGACAGTGATCTGCTTCAAGCGCAACGGCAAAAAGCACTTCAGCCACGCCAACAGCAAGGCGCTATGCTTGCGATAGCACCTCACCCGGCCATCAGGCCAGGCGAGTGAGAAACAGGCAATCGAACCAGCGGTTGTTTGCCTTAAAGCGTTGAGTGCGAATTTAAAAACAGAACAATCCCTGAACAAGTCACTAAATATGTTTTACCAATTGACTTGCCTTGCCGGTATAAGTTGCAGGCGTCATCGCCAGCAAGGTTTGTTTGGCTTCGGCCGGGATAGGCAGGGTTTCAATAAAGGCATGCAATGATTGCTGATTGATACCGCCTTTGCCACGCGTCAGTTCTTTCAACTGCTCATATGGGTTTTCGATGCCGTATCGGCGCATCACTGTCTGGATAGGCTCAGCCAGCACTTCCCAGCTATTGTTCAGGTCTTCCTGCAAGCGTTGTGGATTAATTTCCAGTTTGTTCAGGCCGCGCAGGCAGGAATCATAAGCCAACAGGGAATAGCCCAGTGCCACACCCATGTTGCGCAACACAGTAGAGTCAGTCAGGTCGCGCTGCCAGCGGGAGATAGGCAGTTTTTCTGCCAGGTGGCGCAAAATGGCATTGGCCAGGCCTAAGTTGCCTTCGGAGTTTTCAAAGTCAATCGGGTTGACTTTATGCGGCATGGTAGAAGAACCGATTTCACCGGCTTTGACTTTCTGCTTGAAGTAACCGACCGAGATATAGCCCCAGATATCACGATTGAGGTCGATCAAAATGGTATTGATGCGTGACAGCGTATCGTACAGTTCAGCCATGTAGTCATGCGGCTCGATCTGGATAGTCATCGGGTTATAAGTCAGTCCCAATGATTCCACAAAGGTTTTCGCGAAATTTTCCCAGTCAATATCTGGGTAGGCGGACAAATGTGCGTTGAAGTTGCCAACAGCACCGTTGATCTTGCCTAAGATTTCATTCGCTTGCAGTTGCTTGAGCTGGCGTTGCAGGCGATAGACCACATTGGCCAGTTCTTTACCCATGGTGGTCGGGCTGGCGGTCTGGCCGTGGGTGCGGGACAGCATGGGTTGTTCGGCCAGTGCGTGCGATAAATCGGTGAGCCTGGCGACTACGGCTGCCAGGTCAGGCAATACCACACTGTCACGTGCAGATTTAAGCATCAGGGCATGCGACAGGTTGTTGATATCTTCTGAAGTACAGGCGAAATGGATGAATTCACTGGCTTTTTTGATCTCGGCATTGCCATCGAATTTTTCTTTAAGCCAGTATTCAAGCGCTTTCACATCATGATTGGTACGTGCTTCAATCGCTTTTACCTGCATGGCATCATCTTCGCTGAACGCATGAATAGCTGCATCTAGTTCAGCAATGGTGTCTGCACTGAATGGCGCGATTTCTGCCAGTTGCGGTTCGGCACTCAGTGCTTTTAACCAGGCCACTTCGACCAGTGCGCGATGTTTGATCAGCGCGTATTCACTAAAGAAAGGGCGCAAAGGGTCGAGTTTGGCGTGATAACGACCATCTAAAGGAGAGAGTGCATTGAGCGGGGTAAGAGACGTCATGAATATAAAGCGGTGTGGATTTGAAAGTCGACATTTTACCCAATCCGGCACCGCTTGTGTTTTTCTATTCTTGTTATGGTGCTGTACCTACGATACCTTACTGCCAATATATAGTATTCTTCAAGATCGCCGAATTTGCAGATGAAAACCGCTTTGTTTGGCAAATGAGGCTTGCTGGTGCCGTGACATAATCGCTCACTGGAAATCTATTGCACATGAGACGCCCCGTTTCTCCATCCTTTATTAGTTTTGCGACAGGCTTATGCCTGACGCTGTGTCTGCTATGGTCGCAGATACTGGCGGATGATTACGTGCTGGCGATGCTGGAAAAGGTCAGGCAACGGTATGGTGAAGAAGCCTACCAGAATGTGATGCGCCTGAATGAACTGTTCAACCAGCTTGGTGGCGCCAGCGAAATGACCAAGATCGGCATGGTCAATGACTTTACCAACCAGCATGTGCTGTTTGTCGATGACATTAATTTATGGGGTATGGAAGATTACTGGGCCAGCCCACTGGAAACCTTTGGCAAAGGGGCGGGCGACTGTGAAGACTTTAGTATCGCCAAATACACCTTACTCAAAAAACTCGGTATCCCGCAGGACAAACTACGCTTGACTTATGTCCGGGCGCGTATGGCCAGCGGTAACATCCGTCCGCACATGGTGCTTGCGTATTATGCGATGCCAGCCAGCGACCCGCTCATTCTGGATAACCTGAACTTTGAGATATTGCCCGCGTCCAGGCGTAGTGACCTGTTCCCGGTGTTCAGCTTTAATGATAAAGGCCTGTTCGTGGCGAATAACCCGAATATGCGGGCCGGGTCTCCAAACAATATTTCCAAGTGGCGTGATGTGTTGACGCGTATGCGCCAGGACGGGCTGGAATAAATGTACACATTGAAATACCTGAATCACGCGGAATCTTTGAAAACCTTGGCTAAGATATGGTTAACAGGGAAAGTTAGTGCTAGGCTTATAGATAAAGCCTGCATGAACGCCGGGTTGTGGATGATTTTACCCCAAGAAAAAAAGAGGGCTTAGAACATGTCATTAATAAAACAAATACGCATTGCGATTTCTGTCATTATTTTAATGGTGGCGGCGGGTTGCCTGTTTTTAGGGGTTTATGATGACCACCGCTTCATGGCCGAGCAGTTGCAGAAAAAAAATAATGACAACGCCAATGGTCTGGCCATCACACTTTCCAATATCCAGAAAGATAGTGTCACGGTAGAGCTGATCATCAGTGCCCAGTTTGATATGGGTAACTATCGCCGCATTGCCATTATCTCGCCTGATAATAAGCCCATGATAGAGCGCATCAACCGCAACCCGCACTCAGTGGCACCGGCCTGGTTCCAGTCGCTATTTTCTGTCAGCATCCATCCTGGTATTGCCAATATTCAGTCAGGCTGGCAGCAATATGGCACCCTGGTGCTTGAAAGCGAACCTTCGCTGGCATATGACCAGTTGTGGGAAACTTCACGCCATGCGGTGCTGTGGACCTTGATCGTGGCATTCCTGAGTTATGTGGTTTCCGGTTTCTGGTTGAAGAAAATACTGAAACCACTGGATGACGTGATCGCACAGGCTGAAGCCTTGGGTGAGCGCAAATACATCACCATTGAAGAGCCGCAAACCGAAGAATTCAAAAAACTGGTGCGCACCATGAATACGCTGTCTGACCGGGTTAAATCCATGGTCACGGCAGAGTCTGAGCGCCTCAATGTGTTTAACCAGCAGATCAACTACGATGAAGTCACTGGTTTGATGAACCAGTCACACTTTACCAATACCGCGTCGGTCGCCCTCAAAAATGAAAGCTTTGTCGAAGGCATGCTGACGCTGGTGCAATTGCGCAACCTGTCTGATATTGATAAGCAGCTGGGCTATAGCGTGACTAACCAGTTGATTAAAAAAGTCGGCGATGCGCTGGAAAAACAAATGTCGCACTATCCGGATGTCGTCTGCGGCAGGCTCTCCGGCAGTGAATTCGGGATTTTCAGCCGTCAGCCACTGGATGACTTTATCGTTGCCTCAGAACTCAAGCTGGTGCTGGAAAAGCTCAATGCAGCGCAGCAAATCGTCCAGTTCCAGTTTGTGGTGACACATACCAAAACCAAAAAAGGCGATGACTTCGTGGATATTCACCGGGTCATGCAGTTTATTCTCGACCTGGCGGGTGATCAGACGGCAGTGCCTATGCGGGTGATGAATGCCAATAGCATAGTCACATCGAGGAAAAATTACCTTAATCAATGGAAAGAGCAGTTCTTGCATGCGATTGAGCACAAGCAGATCAAGCTCGCCTGCTACCCGGTCATGCTCAAGGAGCAGCAGTTGCTGCATTACGAGTGCCCGCTGCGTTTGCATATTGATGAAGGCGATCAGTGGTTGGCTGCGGGAGCCTTTATCGACTGGGCCAGCCAGCTGGATATGATCAAGACGCTGGATGGACTGGCGCTGGAATACGCCGTCGATATGCTGGACAAAAATAACGCCAACCTGAGTGTGAATGTGTCTGCCGCCGCGATGCGCAGTGACGAATACCGCGACAAGCTGCAAGCCCTGATCCTGACCGTCGCCCAGCCTTCGAGATTGAGCTTTGAAATTTCGGAAGAGGCGGCATTTAGCGACTTTGTGCAGTTCAAAAACTTTGTGCACCTGGTGAAATCACTGGGATGTATCGTCGGCATGGAACATGTGGCCACGCGCCTTGCCCAGCTGGGTGATTTGCATGAGCTAGGTTTGGATTTCGTTAAATTTGATGCTTCATTGATTCGCGACATCCACATGCGGCCACAGCAGCAGTCATTGCTGCGCGGTTTATGTATGATGGTCCGCACCATGGGCATCATGCCGATTGCCGAAGGCGTGCAGGATCAGCAGGAGCTGGATAGCCTGAACTCGGTAGGTATCGAAGCTGTGACAGGGCCGTTTGTGCAGGAAACCCTGCAATTCGGGGAGTAGTAAAAGTTGTCAATCTTTGTAATTCACGGGATTTTTGCCATATACTCAGCGTTTTGGATGGGGTGGTGATTACCTATAATAGGGATGCAAATAATATAAATACTTAAACATAAGTATTTGAGCCGTTGATAAGGACAATAACAAGCCTAGCCATGGAAACGACGCAATATTTTAACCAAACTGACAAAGACGTTTTACTCGAGTGTCTGCTTTATATATGCCGCCATAACCGGCTGGCAACTACTCGGGATGCGTTAACCTCCGGCTTGCCACTTGAAGATGGCAAGCTCAACCCTGAGTTGTTCAAACGCTCTGCCGAACGCTTGCGTCTCGACGTCATCGTTAAGCAAAGCGCAATCACTGCCCTCAATCAGCCACAAACAGATATCACTTTGTTGCTGAATAATCACCGGGCGTGCCAGCTATTAAAGGTCGATGACAGCCACCATTTTGCGCAGGTGGTTTTCCCTGATCTGTCACCAGAACCGGTCACCATGAGCGTGGCCGATCTGGTCGCAGAATATACCGGCTACGCGCTGGTCACTAAACAGAACTATATTTTTGATGCACGTACGCCAGAAGTCGGCAGGGTGAAGATCAGGCACTGGTTCTGGGGCACCATCGCTGAGAACAAAGGCATTTATCGCGATGTGATGGTCGCAGCCTTCCTGATCAATATCTTTGCGCTGGCCATGCCACTGTTCACCATGAATGTGTATGACCGTGTAGTGCCTAACAAGGCAGTGGAAACATTATGGGTATTGGGGATTGGTGTAGGCCTGATTGTGCTGGGTGACCTGCTGTTACGGTCCATGCGCGCCTATTTCCTGGATTGGGCCAGCGCACGTATCGATGTGAAACTCAGTGGCCAGATCATGGAGAAGGTACTGGGTACCCGCTATGACGCAAAACCCTCTTCTGTAGGTTCTTTTGCTTCCAATCTGCGTTCGTTCGAGAGCGTGCGTGATTTTATTACTTCCGCCACTGTCGTGACCCTGATCGATTTGCCATTCGGTATTATTTTCCTGATAGTCATTGCCTGGATCAGCCCATTTATGGTGTTGCCGGCCTTGATAGGCGGCGCGGTCGTACTCATCTATTCACTCAGTGTGCAAAGTAAAATGCACGACTTGTCCGAGACCATGTACCGGGCCAGTGCGCAACGTAATGCCACACTGATCGAGAGCCTGGTAGGCCTGGAGACGGTCAAGTCCATGGGCATTGAAGGGCAGATGCAAGGAAAGTGGGAGCGTAGTGCGATATTTTTGTCTGAAGTCGGCAGCAAACTCAAGTTGCTATCCTCTTCGATTACCAATGGTTCTTACGCCTTGCAGCAAATTATCAGCGTTGCAATCATTATCCTCGGTGTATACCTGATTTCGAATGGCGACTTGACCATGGGTGGCCTGATCGCGTGTTCGCAATTGACTAGCCGTGCATTAGCGCCGATCTCACAAATTGCCAGCCTGTTTACGCAATACCATACTGCTGCGACTTCATTAAAGTCGTTAGAGGCCATTATGGAAAAACCGGTAGAGCGCGGTAAGGATGTGAGTTTTCTCTCTCGCCCAGCCTTCAAAGGCGAAATCGAATTCAAAAATGTGTCTTTTAAATATCCAGGCACAGATGAGTTGGCCTTAAATGGCATTTCTTTCAGGATTCGTCCAGGCGAGCATGTGGGCCTGATTGGGCGTATGGGCTCAGGTAAGACAACAATTAACAAACTTATTCTTGGCTTATATCAGCCTAGCGAAGGCGCTATCTTGATCGATGGCATTGACGCACGCCAGATTGACCCGGCCGAATTGCGCCGCAGTATTGGCTATGTGCAGCAGGATAATCATCTGTTTTATGGCACGCTGCGTGACAACATCACTTTGCGCCACCAACACGCCGATGATCACGCTGTGCTGAATGCGGCCCAGGTAGGTGGCATTGCCGAGTTTGTGAATGCACATCCCAAAGGATTTGACCTGGAAGTGGGCGAGCGTGGCGATACTTTGTCCGGTGGCCAGCGACAAGGCGTCGGCATAGCACGTGCCTTTGTGACCAGCCCGCAGATCGTGCTGCTGGATGAGCCTACCAGTGCCATGGATCACTCAGGTGAAGAGAATGTTAAAAATAAAATTGCTGAAGCGACAGTCAACAAAACCCTGATTGTGATCAGTCACAGGAATGGCATGCTGGAACTGGCGGAGCGTTTAATCGTGATTGATTCCGGACAGATTGTGGCTGACGGTTCTAAAGAAGACGTTACCGCTGCACTGCGTGCGGGTAAAGTCGGTAAGGCAAGGTAAGCATCATGGCAAAAAAAATATTCGATAAATATGGTGACATTACCAAAAACGATAGCATCTGGATGCGCCTTGGCAAGCCGGTACATCTATTAGTCGACAAAATCATCAAGACCGACACCGCAGAAAACCGTTCATGGACCGAGCAGGCACATGATGTGATGGTTGAAGACAGCATGCTGCACGCCAAGCTGATCATGTATGCCATCTTTGTGATTCTGATCGTGTTGCTCGTGTGGGCGAACCTGGCTGAAGTCGATGAAGTGACACGTGGCGAAGGCCGAGTGATCCCTTCCGGGCAGATACAGCTGGTGCAATCGCTGGATGGCGGTATTGTGACTGATATCATGGTTAAGTTGGGCGACACGGTGAAACGTGGCCAGCCGCTGATCAAGATTGATGAGACGAGGGCGATTTCTTCCCTGAAGGAAAATGAAAGCCAGTACCTATCATTGACAGCCAAAGAGGCGCGTTTAAAAGCGCTGGCTAATGGCAGCGCTTTTAATCCGCCTAGTGAAGTGCAGCTAAAAGTGCCGGATACCTATTTGCAAGAACTGCAATTGTTTAATGCGGGACGTGCAGAACTGGATTCGCAAGTGAATATCGCCAGGGATCAATTGTCGCAACGTGAGCGTGAGCTTTCAGAAGTGCAGTTTAAAAAAGAAGTCGCAATCAAGACTTATGATTCTAATAGTCGCGAACTGGCAGCGAACCGTCCCTTACTCAATAGTGGCGCTGTGTCTGAGATTGAAATCCTGCGCCTGGAGCGTGAGGCCAACAGGGCAAAAGGCGATATTGATCAGGCCTCGGCTCAAATGGGGCGCATCACTGCGTCTATTTCAGAAGCGCGCCGCAAGATTTCAGAGGCGCAACAAACCTTTACGAGCAAGGTGCGTACCGAGCTGAACGAGACAACGGCAAAAATCAATAGTCTGACCCAGTCCAGCCTGGCATTGTCGGATAAGGTAAAGCAATCAACGCTGCTATCGCCGGTGAACGGCAAAATCAGCAAGCTGTATTACAACACCGTTGGCGGTGTGATCCAGGCAGGGAAAGAGGTCATGGAAGTGGTGCCCTCTGATGATGCGCTGGTGATAGAAGCCAAAGTACAAACCAAGGATATTGCGTTTATCCGCCCCAAGCAGCCCGCAATCGTCAAACTGACAGCTTATGATTACAGCATTTATGGCAGCCTGGACGGAGAAGTTGAAGATATTGCAGCAGATTCGACGATAGACGATAAAGGAAATGCTTTTTATGTCGTTAAAGTAAGGACAATAAAGAATAATATCGGCGACCATCTGCCAATTATTCCTGGTATGGTGGCACAGGTAGATATTTTGACCGGCAAGAAAACTGTGATGTCTTACTTGCTTAAACCTGTGCTGAAGGCTAAATCGTATGCATTAACCGAGCGCTAATCACTATGAAACATATTTTTATTACATCATTAAAGCAGCCTGTTGAAGCCTGGCTGAATGCCTTTCCTAATCTGGTTTCCAGTGCAGAAGTGGTTTCTGCTGATGTTGCTGGCGCGACCGTGGTCTGGGTGCATGCGCAATTGGAGAGTAGCAACCAGTGGCGTACACAGGTGCAACAAGTATTGTCACTCATTCCCTCAGCAAAAGTCATTGTATTGTCAAATAACCCTGAACAAGCTGAAGCCATGCAGGCGCTGGAACTAGGTGTGGTTGGTTACCTGCACGCTTATGCGCACCATCAGGTTTTAAAAGAAGTCTATAGCGTGGTATCGCATGGCGGTATCTGGTTAGGCCGTGACTTGTTAAAGCACTTGATTACGTTAACGGCACGTGGCTCACGTCAAACAGTCGATGTGCTAGAGGAAGTGCTGGAAGCCTTAACCAAGCGCGAACGCGAAGTTGCATTGGAAGCCGCCAAAGGCAATAGCAATAAAGAAATCGCCAGAACACTTTCCATTTCCGAACGTACGGTTAAAGCGCATCTGACATCCGTATTTGATACCCTGAAAGTAAGGGACCGTTTGCATCTGGCATTGGTATTACAAGGCCAATCTCCGCAAGGGCATTTTGGCCTCGATAAAAGTGTGAAGGCCAGTACTTCAAATAAAGCACACCTGAATTCATAAGTTTGCACCTGCATTTACATCAATAATCTTTAAAATAATAGGATTTTGGGGATTTTTATGTAAGTTATCGAGTCCCAAGAGTGGATTTGTGACTTTTTCCCCTAAAATGCCCTATTAAAACCACTTTAATAGGGTGGGTAACACTTGTGCCTTAACAATACTGTCGTTATACTCACTTCAGGATGAATCTTTAATAACTTGTTAAGAGTCTGCACATGAAACTAAAAAAAATTGCCTCTGCACTAATCATAGGAGTGTTTTCCTACTCCTCCGTGTCTTGGGCTGCAAGTCCAGAAACTTTGGAGAAGATAATCGAAAAAGCGGTGTCCGAGAACCCTGAGGTTCAGGCCCGCTTTCATGCTTTTAAAGGCGCTGAGTTTGATGAGTCAGCTGCAAAAGGCCGTTACTTGCCTAACCTGACAGTGGATCAGACATTCCGTAACCAGGAGCGCCTGACCCCAAACATCAACAACACATTCACGCCTAATCAACAATCAACGCTGACGTTGCGACAAATGATTTTTGATGGCCTGGCGACACCTTCAGAAGTGGGTCGTCTGGATCACGTAGCCAAATCCCGTTTCTATGAGTTGCAAGGCCAGATGCAAGGCATTGCACTAGATACAGCGACTGCCTACTTTGATTTGTTGCGTTATCGCCGTTTAGTTTCTTATGCAGAAGATAACTTTGTCGTGCACAAGCAAGTGCATGAAAAAATCAAATCCCGTGTTGACGCGGGTGTAGGTAAAAAAGTTGACCTCGAACAGGCGACTGGTCGTTTAGCGTTAGCAGAAGCTAACCTGCTGACAGAAACTACTAATCTGTATGATGTTTCTGCACGTTTTCAACGCCTGGTAGGTGAATTGCCTCCAGCAAATGTGGTTGAAGTGCAAATGACAGGCGAAGGCTTGTCTGAAAGTGCTGACCAAGTGCTCGACGCTGCTTACAAGCAAAACCCTAACATCCTGGCAGCTATTGAAAATATCATCGCTGTTGAAAAATCTGTATCAGGCCGCAAGGCACCTTTCATGCCTCGCCTGGATTTGCAAGGCCGTAAAGTTTTGGATGTCAACGACGCCAGCAGAAACAGCACATTGGCTGCAGATACCTTAGAAGTGACAGCTAGCTGGAACATTTTCAACGGCTTCACTGATAAAAACAATCTTGATTCTGCCTCACAAGAGCTGAATCGCTCGCATGATTTGCGTGACAAAGCTTGTATCGACACACGCCAATTGGTTGCCATTGCTTACAACAACATCAAGCAGTTGAATGAGCAAGTGGCTTATCGTAAACAGCACCAAGACTCCATTGAGAATGCGCGACTTGCATATCGTAAGCAATATGATATTGGCCAACGTACATTGCTGGACTTGCTGGATACCGAAAACGAATACTTCCAGTCCCGTCGTAATTTCACGAATGCTGAAATGGACTTGAGCACTTCTTATGCAAGAACCTATGCTGGACAAGGTTTATTGTTGCGTAAACTGGGTGTGACGCGTGCTGATGTGGGTGAGTATGCCCGTGAGGAATACCTGGACCGCGAAAATGTGTGTCAGGCCCTGGCACCAACTCAACTGGTGAGCGATAAGGCCGCCTTGCTGGCAAATGCAAAACCTTGGGAAGGCGAAGCCTTTAAACCTAAAGGTCCAGAAAAAGCGACCATGAAATTCACGCCGCGCATTCTGTTCCAGGCAAATAGCGCCATCATCTTGCCAGAGTCTTACGCTGACCTTGACATCGTTTATGACGTAGTCAAAGAGTGGGGCAACGATAAGGTTGAAATCGCAGGCCACACAGACAAGCGTAATACTTCAAAAGAGAAATACAACCTGTTGCTGTCAGAGAAACGTGCGAAAGCAGTTGCTGATTACCTGGTCAAAAAAGGCCTGGATGGCAGCCGTATCGTAGTTAAAGGTTATGGCTTCTCACAACCAATTGCTGAGAATGACCCAATCAACGGTAATGACGCAAACCGCCGTGTTGAAGTGATCCGTTTTCAGTCAGTCGCTGAGTAATCGGTACTGATTGTTTTACCTGCTTGATTGCAGGTGGCGAATAAAAAACGAAGCTGGAAACAGCTTCGTTTTTTTATGTGCAACATCTTTAAGTTCAGAATCTGAGCTTTACCATTCCTGACTAGCTCATCATCTCTTGGCCATCCAGGCTAAACCTTTCCCCACAAGTTACCAATACTGTACTTCAGTACAATAGATTTTCATATTGTATTGTCGTTTAATGCATCACTAACTAATTTATCTCAATTTTAAGTGAGGCAATAAAATGGCTACAGTGATTGGTACTGTTACAAGTGTTCAAGGTATGGCTATCGTGGTGGATGCCAATGGCAACCGTCATATGTTACAAGTGGGTGAGGTTTTGCATGCCGGTGATAAAGTCATCACTGCTAGCGGTGCAACGGTCTCCGTAAAACTTGCAAACGGCGAAACCGTTAATTTCGCTGAAGCACAAACAGTTAAGATCACTGACAACCTGGCACAGGTTGATGTCTCAGATGTCACTGAAAATGCAGTGAACCAAGCCGTTTTTGATGCAGTGTTGACTGCCTTGAATGAAGGCCGTGATATCACTGAAGTCCTCGACGGCCCAGCGGCTGGTGAGGCTGGTAGTGATGGTAATGCAAGCTTTGTTAACCTGGACCGTATCTCGGAAAGCGTTACCGGTTCAACCTATGATGGTGGTGTTGGCGGCGTGGGTTCTGCAGCGACAACCGGTTTGCAAAACTACATGTATTTCCCAGAGGATCCAACAATTACCGGTATTGTATCGGGAGGCGTGCCTGGCCCAGCCGGTAATTCTGTGATTGAAGGTCAAAATCTTGTATTTACGGTCACGCTTAGTGCCACAACACAAGCACCTGTTACATACACTTTTGCACTAGGTGGAGGCGCGGCGCAAACACCAAGTGACTATATCAATACCCCAACCTTTAGTAACAATGTAGTTTACAACCCTGCGAATGGAACAATCACAGTGCCAGCTGGTGTGACCAGCTTCACAGTGACAGTGCCTACAGTGAACGACGCTATTGTTGAGACTCTCTATGAAGATTTGCCATTGACCATCGGTGGTGTGACAGGTACAGGCATCATTCAAGACGATGACAAACCAACAGTTGTGACTGTTGATCCAGGTACGCCTGGCGCTGGTGGTGACACCGTGGTTGAAGGTGGCACGCTGACTTACACAGTGACATTGAGTACTGCGACCAATACTTTAACCACCTATAAGTTTGACCTTGGTAAAGCTGGTGATACAGCAACTTCTGGTGCTGACTATGATCCGGCAAAAGTCACCTTCAGCAACAATGTGACTTACGATGCAGCCACAGGCACGATCAAGGTGCCAGCGAATGTAACAAGTTTCACAGTGAGTCTGCCGACGATTGATGACACTGTCGTTGATGCGCATTACAGCGAGACAGTGTCTGTGACAGTGGGTAGTTTCGATAGCAATGGTAATGTGACAGGGGCTAAGACTGGTACAGGCAATATTCTGGACAACGATAAACCAACAGTCGTGACTGTTGATCCAGGTACGCCTGGCGCTGGCGGTGACACCGTGGTTGAAGGTGGTACGCTGACTTACACAGTGACCTTGAGTGCTGCGACCAATATTGAAACCACTTATAAGTTTGACCTTGGTAAAGCTGGAGATACAGCGACTTCTGGTGCTGACTATGATCCGGCAAAAGTCACCTTCAGCAACAATGTGACTTACGATGCAGCCACAGGCACGATCAAGGTGCCAGCGAATGTAACAAGCTTCACAGTGAGTCTGCCGACGATTGATGACACTGTCGTTGATGCGCATTACAGCGAGACAGTGTCTGTGACAGTGTCTAGCGTGGACAGCACAGGTAATGTGACCGGTACACCTAAGACTGGTACTGGTAATATCCTGGACAATGACAAACCAACAGTCGTGACTGTTGATCCAGGTACGCCTGGCCTTGGTGGTGACACCGTGGTTGAAGGCGGCACCTTGACTTACACTGTGACATTGAGTGCTGCAACCAATGTCGAGACCACTTATAAACTTGAACTTGGTAAAGCTGGTGATACAGCGACTTCTGGTGCTGATTATGATCCGGCAAAAGTCACCTTCAGCAATAATGTGACTTACGATGCAGCCACAGGCACGATCAAGGTGCCAGCGAATGTAACAAGCTTCACAGTGAGCCTGCCGACGATTGATGACACTGTCGTTGATGCGCATTACAGCGAGACAGTGTCTGTGACAGTGTCTAGCGTGGACAACACAGGTAATGTGACCGGTACACCTAAGACTGGCACCGGCAATATTCTGGACAACGATAAACCTACTGTTGTGACTGTTGATCCAGCTAAGCCTGGCCTTGGTGGTGACACCGTGGTTGAAGGTGGCTCCCTGAGTTACAAAGTGACTTTAAGTACAACAACCAATGCCGAGGCCACTTATAAATTTGAGCTTGGTAAAGCTGCTACAGATACAGCGACTCCTGGCGCTAACGCTGACTATGATCCAGCAAAAGTAACTTTCAGCAACAATGTGACTTACGATGCACTCACAGGCACGATCAAGGTGCCAGCAGGCGTGAAAGACTTTGTGATCACTATACCAACGATCGATGATAGCGTGATCGAACAGACAGAGACGCTGACTCTGAAAGTAGAGAATGTATCTGCAACGGGTAATATTCTGGACAATGACAAAGGTATCACCTTAGTCAATGGCAGCAAAGATCACGTGTCTGAAGAAGGCTTGCCTGGCGGTATCAAAGACAATACTGGCAGCACCGATACAACAGATTCAGTGGAAGCAACGGGTGCATTTAGCCTGAACGGCAGCAGTGCCGGTGCAGTTTGGACACTGACAGTGCCAACTGAAGCGCTGGAATCTGGTGGCGTGGCTGTGATCTGGACGTTGTCTGACGGTGGTAAAACACTGACAGGTTTTGCCGGTAACGAAAAAGTATTGACCGTAACCATTAACGATAGCGGCGAATACAAAATCGTATTGAATGGCAAGGTCGATCATCAGACAGCCAATGTCGAAGACACAGTACTGGCAAATGTAGGCGTCAAAGTTGTAGTCAATGGCGTTACACAAACAACAAACATCCCGGTCACTATCGAAGATGACGCGCCTGTCGCGCCCGGTGCTTCAGTGACTGTGAATAATGCAAATACAGCAAACGTACCGCCTGTTGCGACCGTTTCCAGCAGTGGCAACCTGTTGGGTCTGGTTGGTGTGTCTGCGTTGGACCTGATCAACTTGAGCACACGTACTGCATTTGGTGCGACTGATGCTAACAACAATATCAGTAAAGTTGAGCTGAACTACCAGGCATTGATTTCTCTGGGTGGTTTGCTCGGCCCACGTCAATTCACGATTTCTCAAGATCTGGCCGCCGAGTTGGGTCTTAAAGTACAAATCACTAATAGTGCAGGCTTGTTTGGCATCGTTGGACCATCTTCTCACGTGGTGATCACTTCACTGGACGGTGGCCCGATCGATAACCTGGCCATTAATGAATTATTGGCGACTGCACGTTTGAATGGCGGTGCTATCAGTGCCGAAGTACTGAATGCAACCAGCATCACAGTGACCGATACCCAAGGTGCGTCTTCTTCTGCCGCTATCGGAACATTGGCTGATGCTAGCGTGCTGAGTGGCCCTGCCAATAATGCGAATCTGCAAGAAGACAACGGCAACGGTAATACATTGACTGGTACCTCTGGCGATGACCAATTATATGGTTATGGTGGTAATGACACCCTGAATGGCAATGCGGGTAACGACATCTTGCGCGGTGGTGATGGCAATGACAAACTGGATGGCGGTGCTGGTAATGACATCCTGATTGGTGGCGCTGGTGATGATACATTGATTGGCGGCGATGGCCGTGACATTTTCCGTTGGGAAAAAGGTGATCAGGGTACATCAACAATGCCAGCAGTGGATACCATCAACGACTTCAAGTTGGCTGATGATGTTATTGACCTGAGAAGCTTGCTGCAAGGTGAGCACTTGGGTAACTTATCCAACTTCATCCGCGTGAGCGTTGTGAATGGAAACACAATCTTGCATATCAGCAGCACAGGTGGCTTGAACAATAACGTTGGTGAAGATCAAACGATTGTTCTGCAAGGCGTTAACCTGGAAACAGCTTACGGTACCAATGATAGCGCAGTCATCTTGGCAAAATTCGTTGAGAGCGGTCACTTGGCTATTGATCCAGCAGCTTCAACAGCCACAGGTAGTTTGGGCAGCTTTGGTGCAGATGGCGGCCATGTACAAAGCATTACGATTAGTGATGTAACGTATACCTACAACGCAGGTTTAAACACAATCAGTGTGACCGGTACATCCCCTTCGATCACTGGTTATGTATATGACGCAACTACTAAACAGTTAAGCGTTACAACAAGTAAAGGTGAAACCATCTCGGTTAACGTGGCGACTGGTAAGTATGATTATTACGGTAGCCGTCCATTAACTGCTGGTGAAAGCACAAGCTTTAAATACACCTTGGTTGATAACGATGGTGATACTGCTTCTAATACCGTGCAATTCAATGGTACTGGCCAACCAACGATCACTGAAGTTGATCCAGGAGACCCAACAACAGGTGGCGACACCGTGGTTGAAGGCAATAGCCTGGTTTACACAGTGACTTTAAGCTCAACGACTGCTGCACCTGCAACCTACAAGTTTGAACTTGGTGGTGCTACTGGTACTGCTTCTACGGCTGATTATGGAACACCTACCTTCAGCAACAATGTGAAGCTGAATAATGATGGCACGATTACAGTACCGGCTGGCGTGAGCAGCTTCACCGTCACAGTACCAACAGTGGATGACGCTATCATTGAGTTGACCGAGACCCTGCCACTCAAAGTGGGTGATGCAGTGGGTGTTGGTTATATCAAAGACAACGATAGTGCAACGACAACAATCACCGTGAAATCAGCTGGTGACAGCGTGACCGAAGGCGGTACTCTGGAATACAGCGTTACCCTGAGCAACGTAGCTGACCATGCGGTTGAATACAGCTTCAGCCTGGGCGGCACTGCGACGCCTGGCGCTAACTTTGACTATGATCCGACAAAAGTCACGTTCACCAATGGTGTCACCTTGGGTGCCAATGGCAAAATCTTGGTACCGGCTGGTGTGACCAATTTTGAAGTGAAAGTGCCTACCATCGATGATGCCCTGATTGAAAACACAGAAACATTGACGCTGACTATCGGTGGTGCAAACGCAGTTGGTTTCATCCTGGACAACGACAGTGCAACCGTCAAGGTAGACGTGAAATCAGCTGGTGACAGTGTGACTGAAGGCGGTACTCTGGAATACAGCGTTACCCTGAGCAACGTAGCTGACCATGCGGTTGAATACAGCTTCAACCTGAGCGGCACAGCGACTGCTGGTGCTGACTATGATCCGACAAAAGTCACGTTCACCAATGGTGTCACCTTGGGTGCCAATGGCAAAATCTTGGTACCGGCTGGTGTGACCAATTTTGAAGTGAAAGTGCCTACCATCGATGATGCCCTGATTGAAAACACAGAAACATTGACGCTGACTATCGGTGGTGCAAACGCAGTTGGTTTCATCCTGGACAACGACAGTGCAACCGTCAAGGTAGACGTGAAATCAGCTGGTGACAGTGTGACTGAAGGCGGTACTCTGGAATACAGCGTTACCCTGAGCAACGTAGCTGACCATGCGGTTGAATACAGCTTCAACCTGAGCGGCACAGCGACTGCTGGTGCTGACTATGATCCGACAAAAGTCACGTTCACCAATGGTGTCACCTTGGGTGCCAATGGCAAAATCTTGGTACCGGCTGGTGTGACCAATTTTGAAGTGAAAGTGCCTACCATCGATGATGCCCTGATTGAAAACACAGAAACATTGACGCTGACTATCGGTGGTGCAAACGCAGTTGGTTTCATCCTGGACAACGACAGTGCAACCGTCAAGGTAGACGTGAAATCAGCTGGTGACAGTGTGACTGAAGGCGGTACTCTGGAATACAGCGTTACCCTGAGCAACGTAGCTGACCATGCGGTTGAATACAGCTTCAACCTGAGCGGCACAGCGACTGCTGGTGCTGACTATGATCCGACAAAAGTCACGTTCACCAATGGTGTCACCTTGGGTGCCAATGGCAAAATCTTGGTACCGGCTGGTGTGACCAATTTTGAAGTGAAAGTGCCTACCATCGATGATGCCCTGATTGAAAACACAGAAACATTGACGCTGACTATCGGTGGTGCAAACGCAGTTGGTTTCATCCTGGACAACGACAGTGCAACCGTCAAGGTAGACGTGAAATCAGCTGGTGACAGTGTGACTGAAGGCGGTACTCTGGAATACAGCGTTACCCTGAGCAACGTAGCTGACCATGCGGTTGAATACAGCTTCAACCTGAGCGGCACAGCGACTGCTGGTGCTGACTATGATCCGACAAAAGTCACGTTCACCAATGGTGTCACCTTGGGTGCCAATGGCAAAATCTTGGTACCGGCTGGTGTGACCAATTTTGAAGTGAAAGTGCCTACCATCGATGATGCCCTGATTGAAAACACAGAAACATTGACGCTGACTATCGGTGGTGCAAACGCAGTTGGTTTCATCCTGGACAACGACAGTGCAACCGTCAAGGTAGACGTGAAATCAGCTGGTGACAGTGTGACAGAAGGCGGTACTCTGGAATACAGCGTTACCCTGAGCAACGTAGCTGACCATGCGGTTGAATACAGCTTCAACCTGAGCGGCACAGCGACTGCTGGTGCTGACTATGATCCGACAAAAGTCACGTTCACCAATGGTGTCACCTTGGGTGCCAATGGCAAGATCTTGGTACCGGCTGGTGTGACCAATTTTGAAGTGAAAGTGCCTACCATCGATGATGCCCTGATCGAAAACACAGAGACATTGACGCTGACTATCGGTGGTGCAAACGCAGTTGGTTTCATCCTGGACAACGACAAAGCCATTCCAACGATCACCATCAATGGCACTGTGAAAACAGATGATGACAGCGTGACCGAAGGTCAGACTTTGGTATACAACGTTACCCTGAGCAACGTAGCTGACCATGCGGTTGAATACAGCTTCAGCTTGGGCGGCACTGCGACACCTGGCGCTAACTTTGACTATGATCCGTCAAAAGTGACCTTCAGCAATGGTGTGACTTACAACGCAACGACTGGCAAGATCTCAGTGCCAGCTGGTGTGACCAAGTTTGATGTAAGCGTACCGACCATTGATGACAAGCTGATTGAGCCAACAGAAACACTGACGCTGACTGTGGGCACTGCGACAGCTGTTGGTTCTATCCTGGACAACGATCGTGGTTTCACGCTGGTTACTGGTAGCAAAACGGCTGTGTCTGAAGAAGGTCTTGCTGGTGGTCTGAAAGATACTGGCGGTAACACTGATACAACAAACGCAGTGGAAGCCACAGGCACATTCAGCTTGAATGCTTCTACTGGAGGCAGTGCAACTAATACTGGTGCAGTCTGGACTTTAGAAGCGCCAACTGGCCCTGCAATCACTTCGGGCGGTGTAGCTGTTACCTGGGCATTGTCTACAGATGGCAAGACATTGACTGGTTCGGCAGGCAATAAAACAGTGTTGACTGTGACTATTGATAACAATGGTAGCTACAAAATCGCACTGAGTGCTCCAGTAGATCATCCGGATAAAACGACTGAAGATACTGTACTGACCAATGTAGGTGTAAAAGCGGTTGTAAATGGTGTAACACAAACTACTACCTTGCCAGTGACGATTGAAGATGACTCACCAGTGGCAACTAACCAGACTGTGATTGCTACCAACACTGCTAACACTAACTTGCTGATCACACTGGATGTTTCTGGCAGTATGAATGACAGAGATGGTGTGAAAGTTGGCAATACTACCCAGACACGTTTGGAAAGTGCGATTCAGTCTGTGCGTAACTTGCTAAGCAGCTATGATGAGTTGGGTGATGTAAAAGTGGCTCTGGTTGTATTTGCTGGCGCAAGTCAAACAAGACAACTAGGGACAACCTGGTTGACAGTCAAAGAAGCGTACGACGCATTGACTAACTTGGCTACCAATGGCGGCACGAACTATGACTCAGGTATCAGTAAAGCCATGGATGCTTTCAATAGCACCGGCAAACTTGATAATGCACAAAATGTGTCTTACTTCTTTACCGATGGTCAACCTACTTACGGTTCAGGTGGTACAGATAGCCTGACTGGTACACAAAATGATTCAAATGCTGATAAAGGCTTGCAGCCAGCTGAAGAGAAGATCTGGACTGACTTCCTGAAAGCTAACCAGGTCAAATCTTATGCGATCGGGATGGGTACAGGGATTTCATCCACTGCGCAACTTGATCCAATCGCTTACGATGGTCAGACTGGGACAAATACCAACGGAACAATAGTCACCTCATTTGCTCAGTTGGATAATGTGTTAAGTCAGACTGTGAGCAGCCCGATTTCTGGCAGCCTGGTTGAAGGCGGTGGTTTTGGTGCAGATGGTGGTTTTGTGAAATCGATTGTTGTCGATGGTACAACCTACACTTTCAACCCTACAACTGGTGCAATCACAACGACTGGTACAAACACGAACACCAGTAGTTACGATGCGAATAGCCATAAGTTGACTATCACAACTTCAAAAGGGACATTGCTGGTAGATATGGATGATGGTTTGTTTACCTTCACGCCTAAAAATACCACTGTGACCGGTTCAAGCCAGTTCCAGTACACCTTGAGTGATAAAGACGGTGATACCAGTACAGCAACACTGACAGTGAATGTCGCCAAAGTGACGTCTATCCCGCAAGTAGCACCGGATGTAAGCACAGGCATCAATGCAGCAGGGTTGTTAACGATTCCTGGCTTGTTGAATGTTGATTTGCTGAACTTCTCCAGCCGTCAGGCATTTACTGCGAGAGATGTGAACAACAACATTACTAATGTGACGGTGACTGCCGGAGCATTGCTGAGTGTGTCGCTGGGTGGTACTTTGCTGACTTACTCTCAAGCAGTGGCTGCTGAATTAGGCCTGAAAGTGTCCTACAACGAAAGTGGTTTGCTGGGCGTGATCGGTGTCAAAGGTGAGTTGTCTATCAGCGCGCTGGATAATGGTACGATCGATAACCTGAAGTTAAATGAGTTCTTGTCTACCATCAGAACAGACAGCGCTGTGAATGTGAATGCACTGGAGCGGTTTACAATCACTGCGACAGATAGTACTAGCCTGAGCGACACTGCGACTTCAACAAATCTGGTCAGCCTTGATCTGTTGAGCAACAGTAACAATGCATCCATCATTACCGGCACTAATGGAAATGATAATACAGCTAACACTACGCTGAACGGTACTTCTGGCAATGACATCATCTACGGTTTAGGCGGTAACGATATCTTGAATGGTGGCGCTGGTAATGACATCCTGCGTGGTGGTGCAGGTGATGACAAACTAGATGGCGGTGCCGGTAACGACATCCTCATCGGTGGCAAAGGTAACGATACTTTGACTGGTGGCGCAGGTGTAGATGTGTTCAAATGGGACCGTGGTGATGATGGCGTGGCAGGTGCTCCTGCACGTGACACTATCACTGATTTCAACAAGGCATCAGTATCGCAAGGTGGTGATATCCTGGATGTGCGTGATTTGCTGCAAGGCGAAAATAGCACCAACCTGGTGAATTACCTGCACTTTGAAAAATCAGGTAGCGATACTGTTATCCACATCAGTTCTAGTGGTGGATTTGCAGGTAGCTTCAGCAGTGGCCAGACAACACAACAGATTGTCTTAACAGGTGTAGACCTGGTGACTGGTCAATCTAACGATGCTGCCATCATTACTAACTTGCTGTCACAGCAAAAACTCATCACAGATTAATTTCTCTGTCGATGTAAAAAAAGCGACCTTAGGGTCGCTTTTTTTATGGGCGCTCATTTTGTGGATGCGCATAGAATCTAATATCCATGCGGATTGATGCTCACTTCCATTGATGGTTTGTCATAGGCAGCATCACCTCAGGTTAATGATTTATTTGCATTGTATTAATGTGAAAAAAGTTAATTAACGCGTTTTTTAAATGGTTTTTTCTAAGTATCAAATATCCCCTCGTAGTTAAACTGCTTACATTCGTGTTAGTATAAGTTTACGAAGTTTACAACTGTCAATTAAATTGTAATCAAAATAATTTGATGGATTGCAGATAAATCAGTCGTTATCTGAGTTTCTCTCAACTTTAAGTGGGGCAAAAAACCTGACTGCCTGTGAAACACAGCTGAGCGGCAATGCCAATTTGAGTAACGGCATTTCTAATATCAAGCTGAGTGCGCCTGGCATTGGTAGTGATCGCAGGCCTAACAGCGGCAGTGTAGATGTTGAGATCAATGTGAGTAATGTGGTGGCGGGTGAGCAAACCTGCTCAAGCAGCGCCGTCACCAGTGCGACTAGTGGCGCTTTGCCATGGTTTGGTGCTGACCCTGCTGCCAGGGCTTCTTTCGGGCTTTATAAATCGCCTGTTATTTATTTTAGAGAGAGTTTTTAATTGGATAACTGTTATCGAGGTATCTATGTGGATTGATTTATCCATCACTAGAAAGACTTAAAAAAACCCCAAGCCTCGCTTGGGGTTTTGATATGGCGCATTGTGCGGGTAATGAGTGAGATCGATCAGACACACAGCATATCAACGAATTGATTAACCGGCATCGCTTCAAGGCTGGCTTGATCCAGGCAGGTCGCCAGAATATCGGCCTGTTTTTTTGCATCAAAACGGCGTGCCAGATTCACCTTAAACTTTTTCACCAGCTCCGGAATGCCCTCTTCACGGCGGCGTCTATGGCCGATTGGGTATTCCACGGCAATATTGCTGGAGTGCGTGCCGTCTTTAAAGAATATCTGGATAGCGTTGGCGATGGAGCGTTTTGCCGGGTCGAGATAATCACGGGTATATTCTGGCTTCTCTACACAGGTCATTTTGTCGCGCAAGGCGTCAATACGCGGGTCAGCGGCAGCTTCATCTTCATAATCCAGCGCCGTTAAACTGCCTTTTAACAGGCCTATCGCGGCCATGTATTGAATGCAATGGTCGCGGTCTGCCGGGTTATTCATAGGGCCGGTTTTATCGATAATACGGATGGCTGATTCATGCGTGGTGATGACGATTTTCTCAATGTTGGCGATGTCATTGAGCGATTGCAAACGCTGACCAACTTCCTGATTGAGTTGAAAAGCGCTTTCTACCGCGGTTTGCGCATGGAACTCGGCCGGGAAAGAGATCTTGAACAATACTTGTTCCATGACATAGCTACCGTAAGCGCGCTGGAATTTGAAGGCATTACCTTTAAACAGCACATCATAAAAGCCCCAGGTTTTGGCGGTGAGCGCGCTTGGATAGCCCATTTCACCTTGTAAGGTCATCCATGCCAGGCGCACTGCACGGGAAGTGGCATCACCTGCCGCCCAGGATTTACGTGAGCCGGTGTTCGGGCTATGGCGGTAAGTGCGCAGGCTCTGGCCATCGACAAAGGCATTGGAAACCGCGTTGATGATATCTTGCTTGTTACCCCCCAGCAGCTTGGTCACCACCGCGGTAGACGCGATTTTTACCAGGATAACGTGGTCTAGCCCAACGCGGTTAAAGCTGTTTTCCAGCGCCAGTACGCCCTGGATCTCGTGCGCCTTAATCATGGCGGTCAGCACATCTTTCACGGTGAGCGGTGCTTTGCCATCAGCGATGTTTTTACGTGAAATATAATCGGCAGAGGCCAATATCCCGCCCAGGTTATCAGAAGGGTGCCCCCACTCAGCCGCCAGCCAGGTATCGTTGAAATCCAGCCAGCGTATCATCGCGCCGATATTAAACGCCGCCAGGATAGGGTCTAGCTGATAGGGCGTGCCTGGTACTTTGGCGCCATTTGGCACGACGGTACCGGCAATCACTGGCCCCAGCAGTTTGCTACAGGCTGGGTAATCGAGCGCCTCAAAGCCACAGCCCAGGGTGTCCATCAGGCAATTACGTGCAGTGTCATAAGCCTCTGTGGAGTTGATTTCAAAGTCTGCCACGTAGTTGGCAATATCGACGATGACCTGATCGGGTTCGGGGCGGATATTAGAAATATGGGCTGACATGTGTTTTTATACCTTTATCAAATGTTTTAAAAGCGAATCACTGTGTTGCGTGATTCGTTCAATATTTCAATTCAGACGTACCTTGGTCTTGATGCTTTATGTTTTAAAGCAACGGAAATCGCTAAAGGTGCGGTAAAAATACGGAGTTAACGCTGTTCAATCGGAATAAACGGTCTGTTATCCGGGCCGTTATATTCCGCATTCGGACGAATGATCTTGTTATCGATACGCTGCTCAATGGCATGAGCGACCCAGCCCGTGGTGCGTGAGATCACAAAGATAGGCGTAAACATGCCGGTGGGGATGCCCATCAGGTGGTAGCTGGAGGCGCTATACCAATCCAGGTTAGGGAACATTTTTTTCTCCCGCCACATGGTTTCTTCAATACGCGCAGAAATATCAAACAGCTTGAGGTCGCCAGCGTCTTCGCCCAGCGAGCGGCTGACTTCTTTGATCGATTCATTCCTGGGGTCGGCAATGGTGTACACCGGGTGGCCGAAACCAATGATGATTTCCTTGCGCGCCATGCGGGCCATGATGTCCGCTTCTGCTGCATCCGGATCATTGTAGCGTTCTATGATCTCCATCGCTGCTTCATTGGCGCCGCCATGTTTGGGGCCACGCAAGGCGCCGATGGCACCGGTGATGCACGAGTACAGGTCGGAGAGGGTGCCGGCAATGACGCGTGCGGTGAAGGTAGACGCATTGAATTCGTGTTCTGCATACAGCACCAGTGAAGTATTCATGGCTTTGATATGCAGCTCGGATGGTTTTTTACCATGCAGGATATGCAGGAAGTGGGCGGCAATTGAGTCATCGTCAGTTTCAACGTCAATACGGGTTCCGCGCTGGCTGAAGTGGTACCAGTACACCAGGATAGAGCCGAAACAGGCGATCAGCCTGTCGCCCAGTGCCTGCGCACCCGCGATATTGCGGTCAGTGGCTTCTGGTTCCAACGTGCCCAGCATGGAGCAACCTGTGCGCATCACATCCATGGGATGCGCATCGGCAGGAATCTGTTCCAGTACGGCTTTAAGTGCACTGGGCAGGCCGCGCAGCTTTTTGAGCTTTTGATGATATTGCGTGAGTTGTGCCTGGGTGGGCAGCTCGCCGTAGATCAGCAAGTAGGCGACTTCTTCAAACGTGGCGTGTTTTGCCAGTTCGATAATATCGTAACCACGGTAATGCAAGTCATTACCGCTATGGCCAACGGTACAAATGGCGGTGGTGCCGGCAGCTACACCGGCCAGGGCAACGCCTTTTTTGCGCTTGGGAGCTTCTGCCGGTGGGTTCAAATCAGTAGGTGTATTCATAGTGATCTCCTGCATGCCCTTATTGCTTGAACAGGGCGTCGAGTTTCTCTTCGAAAGCGTGGTAACCGAGGTGGGTATACAGGTCGGCCCGTGTTTGCATCAGCTCGAGCACGTTTTTCTGGGTGCCGTCCTTGCGTACATTCTCATAGACCTTCAGTGCCGCCTGGTTCATGGCGCGGAAGGCGGAGAGGGGATATAACACCATGCTAACATCGGCCGTCGCCAGTTCATCGACAGTGAATAATGGTGTCGCGCCAAACTCTGTGATATTTGCCAGCACCGGGACTTTCACTGCTTTGACAAATTGCTGGTACATATGCAGATCGGTCATCGCTTCGGGGAATATCATGTCGGCACCCGCTTCCACACAGGCACTGGCGCGGTCTATGGCGGATTGCAGGCCTTCGACCGCCAGTGCATCGGTGCGCGCCATGATCACAAAATCATCATAAGGTTTGGCATCCACGGCGGCTTTCACGCGGTCTACCATTTCATCCAGGCTGACAATCGCTTTGTTCGGCCTGTGTCCGCAGCGTTTGGCACTCACCTGGTCTTCAATATGCACCGCGGCCGCACCTGCTTTAGCCACACTTTTGATGGTACGGGCAATATTGAACGCACCGCCAAACCCGGTATCGATATCCACCAGTAAGGGCGTATCCACGGCATCGGTGATACGGCGCACGTCTATCAACACATCTTCCAGTGATGAAATACCTAGGTCTGGCAAGCCCAATGAGCCTGCCGCCACGCCGCCGCCAGACAGGTAGATGGCTTTAAAGCCACTTTGGGTCGCCAGCATGGCGTGATAGGCATTGATGGCACCTATGATTTGTAAGGGCTTTTCTGCTGCCAGCGCGGCGCGGAAACGCGCGCCTGGCGTAAGCGATTGAGTCATGGTCGGGTATTCCTGTTAGTCGGTATTAGAAAAAAGCCGCTTCAGCTTCGGCAGACATGGTGACGCCAGTGTGCTTGGCTTTTTGCAGCACTTCCCAGAAATATCGATAGGTGGCCCTGTCATGTAATTCGCCGGCGTATTGGATCGGGCCCCAATCAGCCGCTTGCGCCGTAAGCAGGATATTAGCGGCATCACTGACTTCGTCGAAGTTAGGTTTCATGGCGTCGACAATGGCCTGGATCTGTGTCGGGTAAATGCTCCACATGCGCATAAACCCGAATTCATTGCGTGCGCGGAAAGCGTCGCTATAAGTCACTTCGGCATTTTTCAAGTCCAGCGTGACGTTATGTGCAGGTACTACGCCATTTGCCAGCGCGGCAGACACGACCTCACTCTTGGCGCGCGCCAGTAATTGATGGTCAAACTGCCCAGGGCTGCGCATAGCGCTGGCCGGAATGGCACCGTGATGCGCACTGACAAAATCCATCAGGCCGAAATCTAGCACTTGTAACCATGGCAGTTGTGCGATTTCATGCACCTGGCGCAGGGCGCCGTGGGTTTCAATCAGCAGATGCACAGGGATCTCACGCGTAATGCCGTGTTGTTTGGCAACCTGCTGGATATAGGCGATCATTTCACGCGCCTGGGCGATATCCGTGCATTTGGGAATGGTCAGGTAGCTCAATACCTGGCCAGCCCCGCCGACCAGGATGTCGATATCTTTTTTCCAGTGCGCATGCGTGTAATCATGGATACGCGCTCCTGCCATCTTGTGCTGGTTGGCTTCAGAATTCAGGATGCGGACTATCATTTCTGCGTGTGCTTGTTCCTGGCCGCTGGCAGCGCCATCTTCGCAATCGCAGGTGATATCAAATACCGGACCGACGCCATTAGGATTGGCCGGGTCTTGCAAGGACAATGCTTTTAAAATCAGTTTTTCACTGCCAGCAAAATGTTCACAGGCTGGAATCACCGGGAACGGTTTTTCACCGCCAAACAATGCCTGATTTGGATGTACAGCCATCATCAATTTCCTTTTCGTGGAATAAGTACCGTGTAATCTAGGTCTAGCACCACATGCGGGTGATAACCCTGTGTGGTTTTAATGTTTTCCAGCGTGGTGGGAGGCATATTCTTCACGCCGACCATACGCAAGCGTAAGGCGCCTAACTCAGGATGAGGCAAGGACCATTTGTCCAGCACCTTGGTCAGGCAATAGATTGTGTCGCCTGCATAACTAGGGTTGGCATGGGTGCCGCCATTGATCGCCAGGATGGAGATCGCGTTTTCCAGGCCTTCATAACTGAGCGCCCGGCATGCCGAAATCACCACGCCGCCGTATACCAGGCGCTTGCCTTGCGGTGTGCTTTTCATCAGGTGTGCATCAAAGTGCAGGCGGGCATTGTTCTGGTATAAATGCGTGGCCAGGGTATGGTCACTTTCATTAATGGTGAGGCCAGATGGGTGGCGCATGCATTCGCCGACTTCGTAATCATCCCACCAGTATTTGCCACCGGTAGCCACGCCCAGGGCGTTTGTAGGCGTGAAGTTGGCGGGTAGGGCTAATGATTCAACCGCGACGAATTCCGGCAGTTCTGGCACCACGGTTTCCGGTGCCGGCGCTTCATGATTCCTTTTTTGTACCATCACCCAGCGTACCCAGCTGAGTACGGGTTGCTGATGCTGGTTCAGCGTAGTTGAGCGCACATAGACCACACCATTTTTGCCGCTGGAGTTTTGTTTAAGGCCTATCACTTCACTTGAAGTGGTGAGGGTGTCGCCGACAAAGACGGGTTGCAGGAAACGCACATCGGCATACCCCAGGTTAGCAATGGCATTCACTGACACATCCGGCACTGTTTTACCGAAGGCGATATGAAACGCCAGCAGGTCGTCTATCGGCGTGCTGGGGTAACCTAAGGCTTGCGCGAGCGGCTCACTACAATGTAGCGGGTTGCGCGCGCCAGTCAGTGCGATATAAAGCGCGCTGTCGCCCGCAGTGATAGTGCGGGGCGTGGCGTGCTGGATGACTTCGTGCAGTTTGAAGTCTTCGAAGAAACGGCCTGCATGGATTTTACTTTGCATGGTGTCCTCCTTTAATTGCGATCAATAAGGGCTGGGTCATTAAATAAACTCTTCTTCCAGTTCGCTGATGGCCTCGGCCAACTGAATGAGGCGTTGTGCGGCTTTAATATGGTGGTGTTCTACCAGTTTGTCGTTGACTACCACGGTGCCGCGGCCTGCTTCATTGGCTTCTTTCAATGCCTTGATGATCAGGCGCGCATGCTCAACTTCTGTCCGCTGCGGCGTATAAGCGTCATTACAGTAAGCAATCTGCGCCGGATGTACCAGCGATTTGCCATCCATGCCGATATCCCTGCCGATACGACAGGCGTATTCAAACGAATGCATATTCTTGAAATCGCTGGTGATGCCATCGATCACGCCTTTGCCATACGCGCGCGCGGCCAGGATCACCAGGGATAATGAAGTCAGGATAGCGGAACGCTCATGCGTCACACGTGCATGTAGCTGCGAAATCAGGTCAGAAGTTGCCATCACCATACAGATCACGCGCTCGGAAGCGGCGGCGATCTCCTTGGCGTTCAATACCGCCAGCGGGCTTTCTATCATCACCATCATGGGCACATCCTTGCCACCGGCATCGTCCAGCAGCTGTTGCGCACGCAGTACATCTTCGCGGGATTCTATATTTGGGAACAGGATGGCATCGGCACCGACATTGGCCACGGCCTGGATGTCATCATGCCCCCAGATCGAGTCCAGGTCGTTGACGCGGATGACGACTTCGCGCTTGCCGTAGCCGCCTTGCTTGGCCGCTTGCACCACATTGTCGCGCGAAAGGAGTTTGGCATCGATCAATATCGGGTCACCCAGATCCAGAATGACTGAATCTGCCGCCAATGTGCGTGCGCGTTCCAGGTAGTGTGTATTACACCCTGGCACATACAGCATGGAGCGTCTGGGTCTGAGTGGGTAGGACATTGTTTTTCCCTTGTTGAAGGAGCTTCCATTGAATTATTAATGATAAAATTTTGCCTGTCAATGAATATCTTATGTCTTATATAAGATATAAAACAGTGGACATCTGAGTTTTGTCTGTGGTATAAATTAATTAAGCATGGCGGGAGCCTTTTCCCGCATATTGAATTGAATAAAGCGTTTATCTGGAGCGTTCACCTCATGGACAAGCAGTTTGCATCGGCGAGTTACAGACCTTTATATGATCAGATCAAGGTGTTGATCACGCAAAGCCTGATAGGCGGTGAATGGCGCCCTGGCGACATGATTCCCAGTGAGATCGACCTGGCACAACGCTATAAGGTGAGCCAGGGCACGGTGCGCAAAGCCATTGATAGCCTGGCGACTGAAAACATCCTGATTCGCCGCCAGGGCAAGGGTACCTTTGTCGCCACCCACAACCAGGATGATGTGAAGTTGCGTTTTTTGCGGCTGACGGCAGAAAATGGCCAGAAAGAATTACTGCAAAACGAATTCCTCTCCTGTATCAAAAGCAAGGCCAATGCGCATATCGGCAAAGTGCTGGAAATCAAGGCCGGTGCAACTACTATTGAAGTGAAGCGCCTATTGACTTTTTCCGGTCGTCCGCTGATTTATGACCATATCGTGGTGCCAGCTGCGCCCTTCAAAGGCCTGAACCGGGCCAAGGTGGAGGAAAGCAACGGCTCTATGTACAGCATGTATGAGTCACAGTTTGGTATCCGCATGATACGGGCTGAAGAACGTATCAAGGCGGTGGCTGCTGATGCGGAAGTGGCTAAAGCGCTGGGGTTAAAGGAGGGTTATCCGCTGCTGAGTATTGAGCGCGTGTCGTTCACTTATGGCGACAAGCCTATGGAATGGCGGTTTGGGCTTTGCCTGACGGATGACCACCACTACATGAGCGAATTGGAATGATTGAAAAACCTTCATTAGCGGCGTTAGATTTCGCTTGCCGTGCTTTTCGCACTGTCTGCACTCATCTGCCTTGCTACTGAAGTTTTTGAATCATTCTTAAATAGTTAAACGACTTTTGAAAATGCATTTTTGCGTTATTGGACATCGGTGTCGTACTGTCTAGGCTCTTTGCCTGGCCAAAATGTATTTTGAAAAGTCTTATTGAACATAGAGTAAGGCTTAAGTTAAAGGGTTGATTATGGACGATTTAAAGAAGCGCGCACTGGATTACCACCAGTTTCCCAAACCGGGGAAACTGAGCGTTGAATCGTCCAAGCCATGCGCTACGCAGCAGGATTTGTCGCTGGCTTACACGCCGGGCGTGGCTGCGCCTGTGCGTGAAATCGAGGCAGATCCGGCCAATGCTTATAAATACACCAACAAAGGCAACCTGGTGGCCGTGATTACCGA
Source organism: Methylophilus sp. E2MeOHC9 (assembly GCF_058744375.1). Classification (NCBI taxonomy): domain Bacteria; kingdom Pseudomonadati; phylum Pseudomonadota; class Betaproteobacteria; order Nitrosomonadales; family Methylophilaceae; genus Methylophilus; species Methylophilus sp. E2MeOHC9. The sequence continues at coordinate 2,728,997 of NZ_CP196024.1, read as the reverse complement.
TGGCACGGCAGTGCTGGGGCTGGGTAATGTGGGTGCGCTGGCAGGTAAGCCGGTGATGGAGGGCAAGGCCGTGTTGTTCAAGCGTTTTGCCGACATTGATGTGTTTGATATAGAAGTGAATGCTGCGACACCGGATGAGTTTATTCAAACGGTGGTGAATATCTCACCTACCTTTGGTGGCATTAACCTTGAAGATATTGCTGCACCACACTGTTTTTATATCGAAAATGAATTAAAGAAGCGATTGGATATCCCTGTATTCCACGATGACCAGCATGGCACGGCGGTGATTGTCGCGGCCGCACTGCTGAATGCGCTGGAGCTGCAAGGCAAAACCTTGCCGGATGTGAAGATTGTGTTTTTAGGCGCGGGGGCAGCGGGTTGCTCTTGCGCCAAGTTGCTCAAATTGATGGGCGCGACCCACATCACCATGGTAGACCGCAAAGGGGTGTTGGATACTGCACGTGACGATTTACATGATAACAACCGCGAATTAGCGATTGCGCCCGGGGATATCAAAACCCTGGCGGATGCGATGCCCGGTGCAGATGTATTTATCGGCGTGTCTGCCAAAAACGGTTTACCACCAGAACTGGTTGCTGGCATGGCGGCAAAGCCTGTCATCTTTGCACTGGCCAATCCTGATCCTGAAATTTTGCCCAGCCAGGTATTCGCCATACGCGACGATGCCATTATGGCGACTGGCCGCAGTGATTTTCCCAACCAGGTGAACAATGCCTTGTGTTTCCCTTATTTGTTCCGCGGTGCGCTGGATGCACAGGCCAGGCAGATCACAGAGGAAATGAAAGTGGCTGCTGCCCAGGCGTTAAGCGCATTGGCGCGTGAACCCGTGCCGCAGCAAGTATTAGAGGCTTATCAGCTGGAGTCGCTCAGTTTTGGCAAGGATTACATTATTCCCAAACCGTTTGATCCGCGCCTGATGGCTTATGTGTCCGGCGCAGTGACACGCGCGGCAAAAGAAGCTTAAAGGCCAGGCTGGAAGCAAGACATGATTGTAAAGAAGCAAAAAAAACAGCGGCCCAAAAACCTGAATCTGTTCACGATCCGGTTACCCGTCAATGCGGTGGTGTCTATCATGCACAGGGCCAGCGGGGTAGTGCTTTTTCTCGTCCAACCATTATTGCTATGGGCGCTTTATCTTTCATTACGCAATGCGCAAGATTACTCGATTGTTGCAACGCAATTGCAGCAATGGCCTGTGAAACTGCTGTTGACCGGTTTGGCCTGGGCCTTTTTTCATCATTTTTATGCCGGAATTCGGCACCTGGCGATGGATGTGCACTGGATGACAACCTTGCAGAAAGCACGTTTCTCCAGCCGTGTCGTGCTTGGCCTGGTGGCTTTTACCATGCTGTTTGTGCTTTATGCGATTTGGTAGATACGCCCAAAAAATGGATACGTACGGAAAATGAGTTGCAGCCATGCTTTTTGAATTACTGACTGCAAAGTATCCAGGCATGCGGTTATGGCTGACGCAACGGCTGTGTGCGCTTTCAATGGCATTGGGCCTGCTGCTGTTCTGGCTGCGGATATGGTGGCTGGCACCAAATGATTATGCCGGGTGGCTAGCCGTATTTTCACCCTTGTGGTGGCGGGTGCTCAGTGTGTGGTTTTTTACCTGCATGCTGATGCATGCCTGGTTGGGTGTACGCGATGTGTTACGTGATTACGTCCCCAATTTACGTTGCCGCTATGTGCTGCAATGGCTGGTGAACCTCGCGGTGTGGGCTAATGCGCTGGCGATTTTGTGGATTCTGTTTGGAATGAAGTATTAAGGTGAGTGGCATGGCCGGTTTAAACAATATGACAGGTGCAGACGATATTCAGTATCACAAGGTAGATGCCGTCATCATCGGTGGTGGCGGTGCTGGCTTGCGCGCGGCGTTACAGCTGGCAGAGTCTGGCGCCGATGTGGCGGTGCTGTCTAAAGTGTTTCCAACCCGCTCGCATACCGTCGCCGCGCAAGGTGGTATCGCCGCGGCTTTGGGCAATGTCTCGGACGACAACTGGCTGTGGCATATGTATGACACGATCAAAGGGTCGGATTACTTGGGCGACCAGGATGCCATTGAATTCATGTGTCGCAACGCTGCCAAGGCGATTATCGAACTGGAACATTTTGGCATGCCGTTTGACCGCCTTGAAAATGGCCGTATCTTCCAGCGCCCGTTTGGTGGTATGACGCGTAATTTTGGCGAGCAACCGATTTCGCGCACCTGTGCAGTAGCCGACCGCACCGGGCATGCCATGCTGCATACCTTGTACCAGCGTAACGTCAAAGCCAATACGCAATTCTTGATCGAATGGTTTGCGCTGGATTTAATCCGCGATAGCGATGGTGACGTACTTGGTGTGATCGCACTGGAGATAGAAACTGGTGATATCCATGTCATTCATGCCAAGGCGACCATGCTTGCCACTGGCGGCGGTGGCCGCATTTTCCAGGCCAGCACCAATGCTTTTATCAATACCGGCGACGGCCTGGGCATGGCGGCACGCGCTGGCCTGCCGTTGCAGGATATGGAATTCTGGCAATTTCACCCGACCGGCGTGCTCAATGCTGGCGTGCTGATCACCGAAGGTGTGCGTGGCGAAGGTGGCTACCTGGTCAACAGTGAGGGTGAGCGCTTTATGGAGCGTTATGCGCCTAGCGCGAAAGACCTTGCCAGCCGCGACGTTGTGTCGCGCGCCATGGCAACTGAAATCAAGCAAGGCCGCGGTATAGGCAAACATAAAGATGCGGTGTATCTCAAGCTGGATCATCTGGGCGAAGACATTATCAGCAAGCGCCTGCCAGGTATCCGCGAAATCGCCAAAACCTTTGCCGGGGTAGACCCTATCAATAGCCCGATCCCGGTAGTGCCAACAGCGCATTACATGATGGGTGGTATCCCTACCAATCTGGATGGCCAGGTGGTTGTGCATGATGGGCAATCTGAAAAAGTCATTCATGGTTTGTATGCAGTGGGCGAGTGCGCCTGTGTCTCGGTGCATGGGGCCAACCGATTAGGTTCCAACTCACTGCTGGACCTGGTGGTGTTTGGCAAAGCCGCGGGTGACAAAATGGCTGCAGATATTGGTAGCGCACACGCGCACAAGCCTCTGCCAGCCAATGCGGCTGAAGCAACGCTGGCGCGCGTGAACCGGTTGGAAAATGCTAGCGCCGGTGAAAATGTGGCGGCGACAGGCGACGCCATGCGCCAGACCATGCAAAAACATTGCGGCGTGTTCCGCTTCCCCGATCTGCTGGAAACAGGTGTCAGCGCCATTGAGCAAGTGGCTGAGCGTGCGCAGCATTTGCGCATCACCGATAAAAGTAAAGTGTTCAACACTGCCCGTGTCGAGGCGCTGGAACTGGATAACCTGATGCAAGTGGCGGTGGCAACTATGCATGCCGCGCATGCCCGCCAGGAAAGCCGTGGTGCACATGCGCGTGAAGATTATCCTGAGCGCGATGACACCAAGTGGCTGACGCATTCGCTGTATTTCGCCAGCGAGAAAAAACTTGTGTATAAGCCGGTCCGTTTGAAACCACTGAGTGTTGAGTCATTCGAGTTGAAGAAAAGGGTGTATTGATATGCGTTTTTCCATCTACCGGTTCAATCCGGACGTAGACAAAAAGCCCTATATGCAGGATTACGATATTGCCCTGGAAGACAGTGACCAGATGCTGCTGGACGCGCTGATGCGCCTCAAAGTCGTCGATGACACATTAAGCATGCGTAAATCCTGCCGTGAAGGTGTGTGTGGCTCTGATGCCATGAATATCAATGGCAAAAATGGGTTGGCCTGTATCACCAAGCTGGAAAGCCTGGAAGAGCCGGTGGTGTTACGCCCCATGCCTGGCTTGCCGGTGATCCGCGACCTGGTAGTCGATATGACGCAGTTTTTTGATCACTACCATTCGGTGATGCCATATCTGCAAAATCACGATACACCGCCGGAAACCGAGCGCCTGCAAAGCCCGCAAGACCGCGCCAAGCTGGATGGCCTGTACGAATGTATTTTGTGCGGCGCCTGTACCACCTCTTGCCCCAGCTTCTGGTGGAACCCGGACAAGTTCGTTGGCCCGGCCGGGTTGATGCAGGCCTACCGCTTTATTGCTGACAGTCGTGACCAGGAGCAGGAAGCACGGCTGGAGAACCTGGAAGATCCTTACCGTTTATATCGTTGCCACAACATCATGAACTGTACCGATGTCTGCCCGAAAAAACTCAATCCGAATGCCGCGATTGCAGCAATCAAGGATTTGAAGATAGAGAGTGTCAAAGCGCACAAACAGGATGCGCCGGGCAAAAAAATCTTTGGTATCAAAGTGCTTTAAGGAGATGCCATGTTAAATGCAGAAATCTTACGTGAAGCAGAACAACGGCGACTGTCCTGGCGCTGCCGCCGCGGCATGCTGGAACTGGATATCGTATTGCAGCGCTTTGTCAGCGAGCATTTTAATGGGCTGACCATGGCAGAAATGGCGCAGCTGGACACCTTGCTGGAACTGCCTGATGGCGTGTTCTGGGAATTGATCCAAGATGCAAAAACTCAGGCACCAGCCACAAAATCGCTGGCGGCAGAGCACGCGGCAGTATTGCAAAAATTAAGAGCGAGCCGACCATCGGCAGAACAGGAAATCGCATGATTCAGCATATGGGAGAGGAGCCGATTGCGCTGGATGCCAGCGCTTTGGGTGATTACTGGCCGGGGATACAACTGTATTACCCGCCGGTGAAATATGCGCCTAGCCTAGGGATTTATGAGGATATGGAGCAGGCGGCCAACCGCATGGTCAAGCATGCCCATTTCACCAATGCGCATACCCTGATTTTTGACCTGGAAGATGGCTGTCGCCAGAAGGAAATGAGCCGCACGCTGTTGCGCCAGGAGCTGCCTAAACTACGTAAAGTCAACGAGCGCGTGACGATCGCGATTCGCGCCAACTCTTTCCGTACTGATGAGTACGAAGAAGACATGAAGCTGGTGCGCGACATGGGCGAGTATATCGATGTCGTGATGCTGGCGAAGGCAGGTGAGTCATATGGCGCGGCAGAAGTGCGGGATTTATCTAGTTTTTTAATCAGCATCAACCCGCATATCACGATACAGCCGATTATCGAGCACCCGAAGTCGCTCAAGATCGCACCGGATTTGATGCAGTACGACACGGTGAAACATGTAGTGTTCGGTATTCATGATTTCTCCAAAGCGCTGGGCATACACATCACGCCGGAACACTGGATAGAAGAACTGTTTTACTTTATCAACCAGCTGATTTTTGAAGCGCGGATAGCCGGTAAAGGCGTGATTGGCGGCGTTGAAACACTGATAGGCAGCAATATCATGCCGGACAAGTTTGTCGAGCCGCACGACGTGCGCCGCTGGCTGGACCTGCATGGTGATAACGAATCACGTGTGGTCTACAAGCATGCCTGCCAGGAAGCCGCGATGGGGCTGACTGGCAAACAGGTCATTCATCCTGGCCATATCCATTTGTGTAAAACCGCTTATACGCCTTCGCCGACCGAAATTAATCAGAAGGTCGCCATATTGAAAGCGGCGATCGAAGCGGATGCATTATTGGGCGGGGCGATCAAGTTTGAAGGTGAGATGCTGGACCCGCCCATGTTTGGTAAAGCATTGCAGACATTGTTGCGGGCGCATGCACTGAGTGCGTTAAAGACCAGTGATATGGAGTTTGCCCTGCATGTGTTGCAGTTGATGCCGGCGCAGGTAGTACGCCAGAACTGGCCCTACGGCATCCTGCTATAAAAATTTATCTTTGCTTTTAATACGTCGTTGCGCGGTACTCGAAATCCTCATGTACTTCAGTACATTCCGGTTTCTGTGTTCCGGGCGCCTAGTCTTAAAAGCAAATCTGAAATTTTTGGTACGTTTGTTTCAAAAGAGCGAATGTTGCAATCAGCAATTTACCGGTTGCTGGCTTAAAGAAAGGTTTTAAGATGACTAAGTTAGCGCCTTATCCACAATGGCAATGGGATATCCCCGAGCTGTTCAATATTGGCGTCGCGTGTAGCGACCGCCATCTGGGCACTGCAAAAGCAGATGAAATCGCCATGATTGTGGAGGATGACAGCTTTGGCACCAGCACCATCACTTTTGCTGAATTGGCCGGGCAGACGGATAAATTCGCGCAAGTGTTGCGTGATCTGGGTGTCAGCGCAGGTGATCGTATCCTGATTCGTTTACCAAATAGCCTGGATTATCCCATTGCGTTTCTTGGCGCGATGAAAACTGGGGCGATTTCGGTGCCTACATCCACGTTGCTGACTGCGGAAGAAGTGGCTTATCTGGCTAAAGACTCTGGCGCGGTGGTGTTGGTCACCGATGCTGCTGCCTGGGATGCCATGTCTGCCAAAATGCAGGAAAACATAGCACAGACGCCTAACCTGAAGCATGTTTTACTCACGCAACTGGCGGGTGAGGTTGTGGCGTCATCGGTGGTCAATGTCTTGTCATTGCAAGCCGCATTGGTTGATGTCACAAAAGTACAGGCTGCTTATGCCACGCGGGCGGAAGATCCGGCTTACCTGGTCTATACCTCAGGCACAACCGGTTATCCAAAAGGGGTATTGCATGCGCACCGTGCCTTGCTAGGGCGCCAGCCTGCCGCTGAATACTGGTTTAATTACAGTGATACGTTGCAAGACCGCATCATGCATTCGGGTAAGTTTAACTGGACCTACGTGCTGGGCACTGGCCTGATGGATCCTTTGTATCTGGGTAAAACCGTGATTGTGCACGAAGGAAAAAACGACGCGCAAAAATGGCTGGAACTGATCGCCAAACACGAGGCCACTATTTTTATCGGTGTGCCGACTATTTACCGCCAGCTGCTGCAAAAAACCACGGCCACGCAAGCCGATGTGCCTAGCGTGCGCCATTTTATGAGCGCCGGTGAGCATTTGTCTGATGAAGTACTTACGCAATGGCGCGCGCGTTTTGGCGTGGATATTTATGAAGCGGTGGGGATGAGTGAGTTTTCCTATTACCTGTCGCAAAGCATTTTCCGGCCCATACGCGCTGGTTCGGCCGGTTTTCCGCAGCCAGGGCATGACCTGCTGTTGTTGAATCCGGAAACCCTGGATGTAGTTGCCGCAGGTGAAGAGGGGATGATTTGTGTGCCGGAAGCTGATCCAGGGCTGTTTTTGAGTTATTGGAACCTGCCGGAAGAAACCGCCAAATACAAACACGATGGTTATTTCTTTACCGGTGACTATGCCAAATATGACGCCGATGGCTATATCTGGTTCCTGGGTCGCAAGGATGACATTATCAAAAGTTTTGGTTACCGCGTCTCACCTTATGAGATTGAGCGGGTTTACAAAGGCCATCCTGGCGTGGCGGATTGTGCTGCCATTGGTGAAGAGATCGAGAAAGACAAATTACTGGTGGTGATCTACGTGATTCCAAAACCGGAGAGTCAAGTGCAGGCAGATGAGTTGATCGCTTTTGGCAAACAACACCTGGCTGCTTATAAAACACCGAAAACCGTTTACCTGGCTAAAGAATTCCCACGCACTAAAAATGGTAAAATCCTACGTAAAGATGTTGGACCGGCGATTGCCTACATGAAAAGCAGCGCCCGCTAACGATAACAATGATTTCAAGAACACCTATTTTTCAAAAACCATGGCCCTGATTAAAACGCAAGATTTTATAGAGAGTATTGCTGATGCCCTGCAATATATCTCTTACTACCACCCGGAAGACTATATCCGGGCGTTGGCTGCGGCGTATGAAAAAGAAGCATCACCAGCCGCCAAAGATGCGATTGCGCAGATCTTGACCAACTCGCGCATGTGCGCAGAAGGCAAGCGTCCTTTATGCCAGGATACCGGCATTGTGGTGGCGTTTGTGAAAGTGGGCATGCAAGCGCAGTTTGAAGGCGATATGACGCTGGAAGACATGGTGAATGAAGGCGTGCGCCGTGCTTACCTGCATCCCGAGAACACTTTGCGCGCTTCTATCGTCAATGATCCTGCTGGTGCGCGTAAAAACACCAAAGACAATACACCCGCCATCACCCATGTAGAAATGGTCGTGGGCGATACTGTCGATATCCAGATCGCAGCCAAAGGCGGCGGTTCGGAGAATAAGTCCAAGCTGGCGATGCTGAACCCTAACGATAGTATTGTCGATTGGGTGATGGAAGTCGTACCGCAAATGGGCGCTGGCTGGTGCCCGCCCGGCATGCTGGGCATAGGCATAGGCGGCAGCGCAGAAAAAGCCATGCTGCTGGCGAAAGAGTCATTGATGCAGCCGATTGATATCCAGGAACTGCAGGCGCGTGGCCCGCAAAACCGGATTGAAGAACTGCGGCTGGAGCTGTATGAAAAGGTCAATCAGCTAGGCATAGGCGCACAAGGCCTGGGTGGCCTGACCACGGTGCTGGATGTGAAGATCCTGGATTACCCGACACATGCGGCCAGTTTGCCGGTGGCGATTATTCCCAATTGTGCTGCGACACGGCATGTGCACTTTACACTGGATGGTTCAGGTGTGGCTGAGCTGACGCCGCCAAGCGCGGATGTCTATCCCGATGTGCACTGGGCACCTAGCCCGCAAGCCAAACGCATCAACCTGGATACAGTGATCCGTGCCGATACGCAAACCTGGAAAAATGGCGATACTTTGTTGCTGACCGGAAAAATATTGACCGGACGCGATGCTGCGCACAAGCGCATTAAAACCATGCTGGATAAAGGCGAACCATTGCCGGTAGATTTTAATAACCGCTTTATTTACTACGTAGGCCCGGTCGATGCCGTGCGCGATGAAGCCGTCGGCCCGGCTGGCCCCACCACCGCAACCCGTATGGATAGTTATACCGACATGATGCTGGGCACTGGCCTGCTAGGTTCGATAGGCAAAGCGGAACGCGGCGAAGAAGCACTGGTAGAGATCGCCAGGCACAAGTCAGTCTATTTAATGGCTGTGGGCGGCGCTGCTTACCTGGTGAGTAAAGCAATCAAAAAATCCCGGGTACTGGCCTTTGAAGACTTGGGCATGGAAGCCATCTATGAATTTGACGTGGTTGATATGCCAGTGACGGTGGCCGTCAGTGCGAATGGTGAATCAGTGCACAATACCGGGCCCGCGCTCTGGAAGAAAAAGATTGCTTTGCTCGCCGTGTGATTTTAAATCGCACTCATGTGCCTGAAATCACAGAGTTTCCGCACGAATGCGTGAAACATACGTCATACTACTAAGGGCATAAATGAGGCCGGTATGATAAAAATGAATGGTGGGAAAGTGCGTTATTCAATCGCGTGCGTTTGGCTGATGTGTAGTGTTAGCCTGATTGCACATGCGGAATCCGCGCTGGAGTATTTTACTGACAAGGATGGCCGCTATAACGGGCCATCACTGGAAGACCAGGTCGCCTTGATGGATACCGATAGAAACGGCTTTGCCGATGTGTTTGAAGTCCGTGCCTATCTGGAAAAACAGCATGGCAAAGGTTACCAGAAAGAATTGCTGGATAAATGGGAGTCGTCTGCCGCTGGAAAAAGCTGCAGCACGCCGTTTGCCAAAGAACTATATAGCGACAGTAATCGATAGTATTGAATTTTCAGGAGAGTGTTGTATTTCCTGCTGTCGATGCCTGTCAGTTTGCGGATAATATTGAATGTTACAACCAGTTAACATTCTGCAGAATGGACTGCTTTATAATCAAGTGAGCTAACCCCTCGCACACAGGCGCATCCAGCCTTATTTGCATCACCCTTTGCATCACTACTGACATTGTTTTTTGATAGAGCCTACATCATGTTACAAGCATACGATACCCACGTAAAAGAACGCGCCGCGCAAAACCTGCCTCCCTTGCCGCTCAATGCCGAGCAAGTGGCTGAGTTGGTTGAGTTGTTGAAAAATCCTCCTGCCGGACAGGAAGCCTTATTAGCTGACCTGCTGCAAAACCGCATTCCTGCCGGGGTAGACCAGGCAGCCTATGTCAAAGCGGCATTTTTGGCCGATATCGCCAATAGCAAAACGCACTCACCCCTGGTGAGTGCCGAAAAAGCGGTGGAACTGCTAGGCACCATGCTGGGCGGTTATAACGTGCAGGCGCTGGTAGCCTTGCTGGATACGCCTATGGCAGCTCATGCAGTCAAAGCGTTGTCTACCACCATCCTGCTGTTCGATGCGTTTCACGATGTCGATGAAAAAATGAAGGCGGGCAACCCGCATGCCAAGGCATTGATTCATTCATGGGCCAATGCTGAGTGGTTTACCAGCAAGCCTGCCCTGGCTGAAGAAATCAAACTGGTGGTTTTCAAGCTCGAAGGTGAAACCAATACCGATGACTTAAGCCCGGCACAAGATGCCTGGAGCCGCCCGGATATTCCGTTGCATGCCAAAGCCATGCTGGTCAACCGCCTGACAGACGGCCTGGCAACCATTGCAAGCCTCAAACAAAAAGGCTTGCCACTGGCTTATGTCGGTGATGTGGTCGGCACGGGGTCTTCACGTAAATCAGCGATTAACTCAGTGCAGTGGTGGATGGGTGACGATATCCCGTTTATCCCGAACAAGCGTACCGGTGGTGTGGTCATCGGTAGCAAAATCGCGCCTATCTTTTTCAATACCGCTGAAGATTCCGGTGCTTTGCCGATTCAGTGTGATGTTTCCGGCCTGAATACCGGTGATGTGATTGTGATCAAACCCTATGAAGGCAAAGTATTGTCCGAAGCGGGTGCATTACTGTCTACCTTTGAAATGAACCCGATTACCTTGCCGGACGAAGTACGTGCCGGTGGCCGTATCCCGCTGATTATCGGGCGCGGCCTGACTGCAAATGCGCGCAAGGCTTTGAACTTGCCAGAAACAGACGTGTTCATTAAATCGATTCCAGCCAAAGATACCGGCAAAGGCTATACGCTGGCGCAGAAGATGGTTGGCCGTGCATGCGGTTTGCCAGAAGGCTTCGGCGTTCGTCCAGGCACTTATTGCGAACCGAAAGCGACCACGGTTGGCTCGCAGGATACCACCGGCGGTATGACGCGTGATGAACTGAAAGAACTGGCTTGCCTGGGCTTTAGTGCCGATCTGGTCATGCAAAGTTTCTGCCATACGGCGGCTTATCCAAAGCCTGTCGATATCAAGCTGCAACACGATTTGCCGGAGTTTATGTCCAGCCGTGGCGGCGTCAGCCTGCGCGCCGGGGATGGCGTGATCCACTCCTGGCTTAACCGCCTGATTTTGCCTGATACTGTCGGCACTGGTGGCGATTCGCATACGCGTTTCCCTATCGGCATCAGCTTCCCGGCCGGCTCCGGCCTAGTGGCATTTGCTGCTGCAACCGGTGCCATGCCACTCGATATGCCTGAATCTGTGCTGGTGCGCTTTAAAGGCGAAATGCAGCCTGGCATCACCTTGCGTGACCTGGTCAATGCGATCCCATACGCCGCGATCAAGGAAGGTACTTTAACCGTAGGCAAACAAGGCAAGAAAAACGTTTTCAATGGCCGCGTGCTGGAAATCGAAGGCTTGCCAGACCTGAAAGTCGAGCAGGCATTTGAACTGGCGGATGCTTCGGCTGAACGTTCTGCCAACGGTTGTACCGTGTTGCTGAACAAAGAGCCGGTGATTGAATTCCTGAATTCCAATATCGTGCTCATGCAGAACATGATAGAAAACGGTTATGCCGATGCACGCACGCTGGAGCGCCGTATCGCCAGCATGAAAGCCTGGCTGGCAAAACCGGAGCTGTTGCAGCCGGATAGCGATGCCGAGTACGCGCATATTATCGAAATCGACCTCAAAGACATCACAGAACCCTTGGTCGCTTGCCCGAATGACCCGGACGATATCAAACAGCTGTCTGAAGTCGTCGGTGACAAGATCGATGAAGTGTTTATTGGTAGCTGCATGACCAATATCGGGCATTACCGTGCGGCTGGCAAAGTGCTGGAAGGGGCGGGCGGTATCCCGACCCGCTTGTGGATCGCGCCACCGACACGGATGGACGAAGCCCAATTGCGTGCCGAAGGCGTGTATTCCACATTTGGCGTTGCCGGGGCACGTACCGAGATCCCGGGTTGTTCGTTGTGTATGGGTAACCAGGCGCGTGTCGCTGATAAGGCCACGGTATTCTCGACCTCTACCCGTAACTTTGATAACCGCATGGGTAAAGATGCACGCGTGTACCTGGGCTCGGCTGAGCTGGCTGCCGTGTGCGCCAAGCTGGGCAGGATGCCAACCGTGCAAGAATACCTGGACACCTTGGGTACGCGCTTAACCAACACCGCCGAGATATACAAATACCTCAATTTTGACCAGATGACACAATATGCAGACTCCCTGCAAAATGTGAGGAAAGTCATCCCGATTCAAGAGACGGCATAAGCGTTTTTGTGTGACTGACAAAGGGGAGCTTAGGCTCCCTTTTTTGTTTTTATTCAGAACGCATCCTTGCAACTGTAAAACCTGCATTGCTGACACCAGTTTTGATTATGATGTATTTGCCGGCATAAAACCTTAGATGCACACGCGTCAAATTATGCTGAGTCCATCACCATTTTTTCATAGCCAAGGAGAAGCACATGAAACCGTTTGACCAAGGATTGGTTAATTATCAACATCGTTTATTGGCGCATGATTACGGTCAGGTATTTTGCCGTTTTGATGCCAAGCAACAGGCTTTATGGAGCTATTTGCATCAACCGGAACGCATCCCTTGCATCAACCATGAATTGTTGCTGAACTTGCATGCACATCATGAAGATATCCAGCGCAGCGGGGGTTATGTGCAAATCGATTCTGAACAAGTGCTGCCTATCAAGTACTCCGTATTTGCTTCAGCCACGCCAGGTTATTTCAATATGGGTGGCGATTTGCAAAAAATGGCAGAAGCGATCCGCAATCAGGACCGTGCCCAGTTGCAGGCTTATGCCAAGCTGAGTATTGATGTGGTGGCGCAGCGCGCATTCCGCTTTAACCTGGATCATGTCACCAAGGTTTCGCTGTTGCAGGGCGAAGTATTAGGGGCGGGGATTGAGGCCGCATTGACCAGCGATGTGCTGATCGCAGAGCGTCAATCGGTGTTTTGCTTCCCGGAATTATTTTTTAACATGATTCCTGGCATGGGTGCTTACAGCTTTATTGCGCGTAAAGCAGGCATGGCGGTGGCCGATAAAATGATTCTCGGTTGCGAGCGATTCACCGCTGATCAATGCCTGGAAATGGGCTTGATTGATGTGGTGGTGGATGAAGGCGAGGGCGAGCAGGCTGTGCAGGCTTTTATCCAGAAAAACAGCCGTCAGTCAGAGGGCTTTTTATCTGCGCAGAAAGCCAAGGCGAGAATCAACCCGTTAACGTATAGCGAGCTTGAGGATATCGTCAATGTCTGGGTGGAAAATGCGCTGCGACTGACTGAACGCGATTTAAAAGTGATGGACCGCTTTTGTCGTGCACAGTCTCGCTTGTTCCCAGCCCAGGAAGCGGCTAGCCAGGATGAACAGCATGTGCAGGATACCCAAATGATGCAGCAGCATGCTGTCAATCAATGATATTGCAGCTTACCTATCATGCTTAAGCACGCCGATGCCCAATCATTTGTTTGATCGTTTAGAAGAGAGCTTGCTGCGATACTTGTGCAGTTGCGTGCGGGTCTCTTCGTAAACATCAACCACGGCTTGATACAGGCCGGAAATCGTTTGGGCATCTTCCATGCTTAAGCTTAACAGGCGGCGGCTACGCTTGCTGAGTGGAATCAGACCCATATTGGCGGATTCCCCGGCCAGTGTATGTGCCAGCTTGTGCACGTGTTCAAATTTCAGGTCCAGGCATTCGGTGCCCAGGGCACGAATCAGGTCATCGGTGGTTTCAATAAACTCGGTGATCAGGCGATATAAAAAGGCTTCGCTACCGCCCAGTTTCAATAAATGTTCCATGCGGTCATTGTCCAGCAGCGGCTCGCTGTGCGGTGTCATGCTGGCTACTTTTTCGATAGGCGGTTCAGTGCGCGGCCTATCGGTGTTGATCAGCGTTTGCGCGGCTGCAGCTGCGCGTGCGACACGGGTTGCCGGTTTGACCTCAGGCTGATTGCTAATACCTGTTTCTATGGTTTGTGCGACGGCTTCGATCAGGCTTTGAATCTGCCGTGAAATCACCGGTTTGGTCAGCACCTGGTAAACGCCAGCGTTCAGACAGCGATCCTGCGTGGCCTTGGTGGCATCAGCGGTGAGGATGACGGTGCGTAGCGGTTTGCTGCCGGGCAGGGCATGATAGATGTTGAACACTTCCAGGCCATTCATTTCCGGCATGTTGTAATCCAGAATCATCAGGTCGAACTGATGGTGTTCCAGTGCATCCAGTGCTTCATCGCCATTATCGGCGGCTTTCACCACGCAATGCATGCGCTGCAGTGTTTCATTCAGAATCATGCGGTTCACTACATTGTCATCTGCAATCAGCACGCGAATTTTTTTGCGGAAGCGGGTGTGGCTGCTCAACGGCACGACGTTTGAGGTCATTTCGAGATTGACCTCATTTGAAACATGTTGTGCAGAGGGCTCGCCGTGTGCCATAGGCAACATCACCTCAAAGGTGGTGCCGTTGGTTTCATCACTGGTGACCTGAATCTTGCCGCCCATTAATTCAACCAGTTGCTTGGCAATCGAGGTGCCTAAACCTGTGCCGCCGTAACGTCTGGTAATGCTGCTGTCTGCCTGGGTGAAACTGTCGAAAATATGCGGTAGGGCCTCTGGCTTGATACCGATACCTGTGTCGCGGATATGGAATTTGAGTATGCTCATATTGGCATAATGTTGCGTCACATTGACCACGACATCTACACCACCATGCTGGGTGAACTTGATCGCGTTCGCCACCAGGTTCATTAATACCTGCTCGATATGGTGCATGCTGCCGACATAATGGCGTTCAACGGACGGGTCCAGATTGAAACGTAACCATAATTGTTTGCGCTCTACTTCAATCTGGAACATCAGTTGCAACCGCTGGATCAGGTCAGGTAAATAGAATGGAATATCTTCCAGGTCAATTTTACCTTTCTCGATCTTGCTGATATCAAGCACGTCATTGATCAGTTTTTTCAGGCTGCTGGCGGATGCGCCGACCATTTTTAATAGTTCGGACTGTTTTTTGTCCAGTTTGGATTGCGCCAGTAACTCACTGGCACCAATAATGCCATTGAGCGGGGTACGCATTTCATGGCTGATATTGGACAGGAAGTTGGTTTTGGCCTCATTGGCTTCACCCGCCTGCTTGGTGGCTTTTTCCAGGCTGATCTGCAGACGCAAGGTATGCGGAGGAATCAGCAACAAGGTCAGCAGGAAACCATACGCCAAATGCTGGTGCTGGTTCCAGTAAGGGTTCAGGTATAGCGTGATGCTGAAACCGATCAGGCTGAGCGCATAACAACCTTTAAAGAATTTGGTGCCATAGCGCAGTCCATAGCCAATAATCAGCCATAAATAGATACCGATAAACACACCTGCCATGGCACCGGAAATCATTTGTTCCAGCGAAGTGGCCGTGATATCCATCACCATGGCGATCCATTGCCGTCTTTCATTCTTCTGCGGATTACGCAAAATATTGAACAGCATCAGGAAACCGCAACACAGGTAAATCAGGCACACGCCTACCGGTTGGTAACTGCTGCCATTGAATAGCAGGTAAAGTGTGATGAAACTGACAAACGTTACGCGAATCAATGCCTGTTCAGTCTCATTACTGAGAGATTTGATCTCGATTAACTTATTTATTATTTGTCTGAGTAAATCACGCATGCTTCATGGCGGCCGGAATTATGTCATATCGGGGCAGATGCCTATCGTCTAGTCATCTTCATTTGAATATATAACGGACGATTCTTAAGATAACTTAAAGTTTAACAGGCTGGATTTGATAATCAAAGAAAGTTTACCTTTTGAGCGTTAAGCAGTGACACTTACTGCAAGATATGATAAAAAAGACTATGGTTTGCTGATTTTTACCTCAGATTATGAATGATCCCATCCCCGCCACGCCCGATTGCGCGCCTCCTTCTTTTATCTCCCGCTGCCTGGTACGCACCAGGGCATTGCTACCGATATCTTTTTTTATTGGCGGATTCGTGTGGGATGCCATCACGATAGGCAAGAAAGTCGCCATGCTCGACATGGTGATTTTTGCCTTGTATTTGCTGGTGGCCGCGATATTGATGTATCAGCTGGCGGAACCTTCTTCCAGCGCGCGGCGCGTCGGTGAGCGGTTATTGGGGTGGCAATGGGTGCAAAACAAGGCATCCAGCTGGGCAGTGCATGATTGGCCTTACTGGATATTGCAATTCCTGTTTGGCAGCGTGTTGAGTGCGCTATTCATCCTTTATTTCAAAAGCTCCAGTTATGGCCTGGCCTGGGTGCTGACCTTGCTATTAGGTGCGTTGCTGGTCGCAAATGAATTTATGGAAAGTGAATACCGGCGCTTAAGTTTATGCTGGAGCATGTTTGGTTTGTGTTCCATTTTATGGTGTAACTTTGCCTTTCCTTTCCTGTTTGGCAGTGTGCATGCGGCCTGGTTTTATTTGAGCACTTTGTTAGGCGCCACCATTACCTATGTGCTATACCAGCGTGCGCCGCGCCATGCCGGCCGTATCTGGCCAGTGTGGGTGATTGCGGGCTTGTTGATGGTGGCCTATCGTGCGGACATGATTCCGCCGGTGCCCTTGGTAAAACAGGCAGTGGTGGTTGCGTATGATCTGGAAAAATCACCGCAGGGTTACTGGATGACGGTAGAAAAATCGCCGTGGTGGAATTTCTGGCGCGTGGATAATGACCATTTTTACCTGGCACCAGGGCAGAAGCTGGTCTGTTTTTCGTCTGTGTTTGCGCCACAGGGTTTGCATACCAAACTCGTGCATGACTGGCAGCGGAAAGTGGCGGGGCAATGGGTCAGTGTCTCAACGCCGGGTTTTTCGCTGGCGGGAGGGCGGGATAATGGCTATCGTGGCTATACCTATAAAAGCAATGTCACGGCGGGCGAATGGCGGGTAAAAATACAAACGGCTACCAGGCAAACGATCGCGGTGAGTACCTTTAGTGTCAGTATTGGCACACAGTCAGAGGTGAATCGCCGCGTACGCATACGCTATTAAAGCTTAGCGTTGCTGGCCTTCACACCATGCGCGCGCATGCGCGTCTTGCGCCAGGGTCTGCGCTAGCCAGGTTAGGTGAGGTTCAATGGATTGCCTTAACGTCCATGGCGGGTTGATCACCCACATGCCACTGCCATGCATGCCAAATCCATCTGCACTTGGGTACTGTACATCCAGGCAGATATGCAAATAATCCGTATTCAGGCTGCGCAGTTTATCCAGCATTTGTTGTGGTTCTGGCCGCTGTAATCGAGGATACCAGATCAGATAGGTGCCAGTGGCGAAGCGCTTCAGGCTATCTTTGATGCAATCCACCACGCGCATGTAGTCGTCTTTCACCTCATAGGGCGGGTCGATCAAAACCATGGCGCGTTTGCTTGGCGGCGGCAAACAGGCTTTAATACCTTCAAACCCATCTTTGGCCTGGATAGCAACCCGTCTTTTCTGAGCGCTGAATGTTTGCTCAAGCAATGCTGCATCTGCAGGATGCAGCTCAAACAAACGTAATTTGTCATCTGCCCTCAAAAAATAGTCTGCAATACAGGGCGAGCCAGGATAAGTATCCTGGCCGCTTTGGGCATGCGTCGCGGCAATGGCCTGCAGGTAGCTATCAAAGGCTTCGGGGGCAGCGGCCGCTTGCAACCTGGCAATTCCCCCTAAATACTCAGCCGTTTTATTGGCAACGGCTGTACCCAGGCGGTAAATGCCTGCGCCCGCATGGGTATCAATGGCCCAGTAGACTTTATCTTTCTGGTTAAAATAATCCAGCACCAGGCTATAAACCCAATGCTTGAGGACATCGGCGTGATTGCCGGCGTGAAAGGCGTGGCGGTAACTTAACATGGCAAGGCTCGTGAAGACACGCCATTATAAATCACAATGCTGCGGCCACCCTCTGCATTTTTCTTGCGGGCTATTGTAGAAGCAGCCCAAATTGCTTTAGCATGCAGACATGGACAAATCGCATACCAAACACACTGAAACACACGATTGCTGTGGTTCAGGACATCATGCACATGATGAAAAACACGCTCACACGCACGATGATCATGCACATGGTGACCACGCACATGGCAACCCGTTTTTAATTCCTTTTCTGGCCATCACACTGTTTGCGGTGGTCGAATTTGCCGGCGGCATCTGGACGCAATCGCTGGCACTGTTGAGTGATGCCTGGCATATGCTGTTTGATGTGCTGGCCTTGGGCTTAGCCATGTGGGCTGCACACCACGCCCGCAAAAACCCAGGGCCTAGCCGCTTGGAACTGCGTGTTTCTATGGTAAATGCTGTGTCTATGCTAGTGGTTGCGGTGTGGATCATCATCGAGGCCGTAGAGCGATTCAAAAATCCAGTGCCTGTAGCAGGTGGCTACGTCAGTATCATTGCCGTTTTGGGCCTGTTGGTGAATATTTTTGTGGCCAAACATATGCATCACCAGCATGAACACCAGGGCGGCGACGCCAGCTTAAACCACAGGGCGGCTTTTTTACATGTGCTTGGCGACCTCTTAGGTTCATTCACTGCTGTTGTGGCAGGGGTTGTGATTTATTTTACCGGCTGGGTGACGATAGACCCGATCTTGTCTATCGTGATCTCAGTATTATTGTTTGTCGTTACCCTTAATTTAATCAAGGACATACGACGCGGTACGATTAATCACTCACATTAGCCATCACCCACATTAATCTGAAGGAGAAACATCATGCCTTATGTGAATATCAAACTTGCAGGTTCAGTGACTAAAGAACAAAAGAAACAAATCGCCAAGGAAATCACCGAAACCTTGACCAAACATGCCCAGAAACCCGCCAACTACACCTATATCGTGTTTGAAGAGGTCGCGTATGAAGATTGGGCGATTGGTGGCGAATTGCTGGGTTGACGCCCTCAACGCTGAGCCTTCAAACCTAGGCACATGCGTGTAAAATACACGCATGTTTGATTCCAAGCCCATCCTCAAAAACCTACCCAATTTGCCAGGTGTTTACCGCATGCTGAATGCGGAAAGCACGGTGATTTATGTCGGTAAAGCCAAAGACCTGAAGAAACGGGTTTCCAGCTACTTTAATAAAAACCTGAATAGCCCGCGCACCAAAATGATGGTGTCGCAGATCATGGGCATAGAAACCACAGTGACGCGTTCCGAAGCGGAAGCCTTGCTGCTGGAAAATAACATGATCAAAGGGTTGATGCCGCGCTACAACGTGTTGTTTCGCGATGATAAATCCTACCCTTATATCAGCCTCACTGGCGACGCATTCCCCAGGCTGGCGTTTCATAGAGGCACACAGCGCAAAGGTCACCAGTATTTCGGGCCTTTTCCCAATACCCTCGCGGTGCGTGAAAGTATCCAGTTATTGCAAAAGGTCTTTAAGCTACGCACCTGTGAAAATACGGTATTTGCCAATCGCTCACGCCCATGCCTGCAATACCAGATCGCGCGTTGCACAGCGCCTTGCGTAGACCTGATCTCTGAAGAAGATTACGCACAGGATGTGCGGCATGCCGCGATGTTTTTATTGGGTAAAACCAATGAAGTGATCGATGCCATCGGCGATGAAATGAACCGGGCCGCCGAGGAGATGGAGTATGAGCACGCAGCGATTTTGCGTGACCGTATGCAGGCTTTGCGCCAGGTGCAGGCCAAGCAGTTTGTGAGTGACTTTAGCGTTAGCGATGCGGATGTCATCGCCTGTGCCGCAGCAGAAGGGCAGCACTGCATTAACCTGGTCATGATTCGCGGCGGACGTCATCTGGGCGATAAAAGCTTTTTCCCCAAAAACAGCCAGGATGCTGAGCTGACGGAAACCATGGAAGCATTTCTCACGCAATATTACATCTCGCAAAACACGCCGCCATTGCTGGTGTGCGGGGCTGAAGTCGATAAAGAAGAGTTTGAGGAAGTGTTGAGTGAACAGGCTGGCCGCAAGATCCGCGTGCTGACTAATGCCATCGGCGATAAAAAAGTCTGGCTGAAAATGGCACAAACCAATGCCGAGCTGGCCTTGCAGCAACGCATGGCTACTTCAGCCAACCAGCATGCACGCCTGGTCGCCTTGCGGGAAGCATTGCACCTGACAGAGGGCACTGAGCGTATAGAATGTTTTGATATTAGCCACACCATGGGCGAGGCGACTGTAGGCAGCTGCGTCGTGTTTGACCGCGGCGATATGCAAAACAGCGAATATCGGCGCTACAACATCACCGGTATCACGCCAGGCGATGATTATGCAGCCATGCGCGATGTATTGACCCGACGCTACCGCAAAGTCGCGGCAGGGGAGGGTAAACGCCCGGACCTGGTATTTATTGATGGCGGCAAAGGTCAGCTAGGCGTTGCTATCGAAGTCATGCAGGAAGTCGGCCTGGACGATATTCTGCTGGTCGGCATCGCCAAAGGCGAAGAGCGCAGGCCAGGCCTGGAGACCATGATCTTTTCTGATACCGGTGAAATGCTGAACCTGCCCACGGATAATATCGGCCTGCACCTGCTGCAGCAAATCCGTGACGAAGCGCACAGATTCGCCATCACCGGCCACCGTGCCAAGCGTGCCAAGGCGCGTATTACTTCCAGTCTTGAGGAGATCGAAGGTGTCGGTGCCAAGCGGCGCAAAGCCTTGCTCATGCGTTTTGGTGGCCTGGATGGGATAAAAAGTGCTAGCATAGATGAAATTGCCCAAGTGGAAGGCATTAGTCTGGCCTTGGCGCAAAGCATTTACGAGCGCCTGCATTAAAATTTAAAGCGACGTACTTACCCGCGACATACATCAGAAACAGATATCTATGTGGACTATCCCCAACCTGCTCACCTTGCTGCGTATCGCCATGATTCCGGTGTTCGTAGGCATGTTCTACCTGCCAGCCAATGCCGTTTCGGCCCAAGGGCTGCCCGCTCACTGGGTGAATCTCGCAGCTTCCGCAGTATTCATGCTGGCCGCTTTCACCGATTGGCTGGATGGCTACTGGGCACGCAAATATCATCAGATGTCCAAATTCGGCGCATTTCTTGACCCGGTGGCCGATAAATTAATGGTGGCCGCAGCGCTCATCGTGCTGGTAGAACTTAATCGGGTGGGGGCAGTGGTCGCTCTGATCATCATTGGCCGTGAAATCGCCATCAGCGCCTTGCGTGAGTGGATGGCCAGTATCGGGAAAAGTGCCAATGTCGCCGTCGCTGTGGTGGGTAAAGTAAAAACCGCCGCACAAATGTTGGCCATTACTTTATTGCTCTGGTACGACCCGCTATTCGGATTAAACATTCAATGGCTAGGGGAATGGCTGATCGTCATCGCTGCATTATTGACCCTGATTTCCATGGGGTATTACCTGCGCGCAGCCTGGCCTGCCATTCGCGAAACGCTCTAAAAAAGCATTCCTGGGAAAAGTCAGGTTTTTTCATAAATCTTCCTTGACACAGGGTCAAAAATCATTAAAATGCCAGCTTCCTTACGACGCATGGCGCAAGGAAATACGCGGGAATAGCTCAGTTGGTAGAGCGCAACCTTGCCAAGGTTGAGGTCGCGAGTTCGAGACTCGTTTCCCGCTCCAAATTCAGGGGAAAGCACAGCTTTCCCTTTTTAACATAAGATGTTTTTATGTTGTTGGTTCTGGCGCGATAGCAAAGCGGTTATGCCGCGGCCTGCAAAGCCGTTTAGGCCGGTTCGACTCCGGCTCGCGCCTCCAGATATGCGGGAATAGCTCAGTTGGTAGAGCGCAACCTTGCCAAGGTTGAGGTCGCGAGTTCGAGACTCGTTTCCCGCTCCAAATTTCTAGCAAGCACGTCACCTGAGGGTTTGCAAAACCTTTCAAGGTGGTAAAATACGCAGCTTGTCAGACCTACCGCCCGGATGGTGAAACTGGTAGACACAAGGGACTTAAAATCCCTCGCCGCAAGGTGTGCCGGTTCGATTCCGGCTCCGGGCACCACTTAAATAGTACTTTAAAACCAGCTGCTTAGCTGGTTTTTTTGTATCTAAATTCTTCATCCGTCTTCATCTGACATCTCTATTTTTCATTCAAGTTGTGGTGTAATTGTGGGATAGTATCCAATCGTAGGTTGTTGCAATCGTAGAAATTATGGGTTATCTTATTTCTCAATGATTCTTCAAAAAACCACATAAGCCAACTGCAATCTACAACGATGTCGCAAAATTCTGAACAATTAATTGGAAAGTCGAAGCTGCCTTTGGGCAAGCTATGCGTATTCCTTTTGATATGTTTAGGATTGTTGTCTGCTATACCTATGGCATTTTATAGCTCCATCTTCTCTTATTCACTGCTAGATGTTTTTGGGTTGGCTATGACTTCGATATGTGTGCCTGTCCTGTTGACGCATGCGTCGAGAGATATAGTTAGTAGAGCATTCTCAAATAGTTATAACTTATTACTTGATTTAGGTTTATCGGTAGTTGCCACCGTTGAAAAACTTTGGCAAGGCATCAGTGACGGCATAACACTTTTGCTATTCTTTTTTTGCGAAGTCCTTTCGCTATTTGTAGCTTCACGTTTCATTCATATCCCTATCGTGGCCAGACTTACGGTCACATCCCCACTCTCCAACAGACAATAATTGAATCCTTATTTCTAGCGCCTTCACAGGCATTGCTTAGTAACGCAAATTAGATCTAAGGAGTACATCATGGCCAATATTAATGGCGGTGAACAGATTTTTGCTGCTCTCTTCAAAGAATATGGGGCAACTCTAACTTTCGAAGATGCCAGCTTCAACATTCTTAAATTCAAAAAAATTAAGAGTGCATACACTGCGAGAAGAAGAGGGAAATACCCAATCCGATTTATTGATCTGGGCGGAAAGCTTGGTCATTCTATAGTTGATGTCGTTGAATATCTTGTAACAGGGCAACCTCAGCTTGATTCCCCGGCAACTCCAGTCGCAAAGCGGCCAGGAAGACCAAGAAAAGTAATTAGGACTTCACCCAAAGATTCAGCAGGGGGAAAGTCATGACCTTTTTAGCAAATAATCATCCCGATCAAAGTCGGTTCGATTTAAGTCCGTATGCTCAAATTGAAAGAAAGCTGAATGAAGCAAACTCTAGGAAAAGACAAGCATTAAAGTCGAATCCAGTATTTGATTCAGTAGGCCCAGCAAATGTCATAGTAAATCAACTCCCTCTATGGCCAGAAGACCGCCGAGCAATACCCAACTTGTTCGTACGATCCGCTCTTTTCAACGCACGTAATCCCATCACATACGAAGAGCTTTTCTAAGGACGGCAGCGCAGAGTTGAAGCTTTCATATACTCGGATCAGTGCCCCAATTGA
This sequence comes from Methylophilus sp. E2MeOHC9, assembly GCF_058744375.1. Taxonomy (NCBI): domain Bacteria; kingdom Pseudomonadati; phylum Pseudomonadota; class Betaproteobacteria; order Nitrosomonadales; family Methylophilaceae; genus Methylophilus; species Methylophilus sp. E2MeOHC9. The sequence goes on along the minus strand of NZ_CP196024.1, from coordinate 2,705,575 downwards.
CGGTAGCATTGGACAAAAGTCGGTACGCGTTGGGGCATATGTAAATGCTGGAACACCGTTGTCGGCCATTATTCCATTGAATGCCATATTTATAACTGCTAACTACCGTGAAACCCAATTAGCACACGTTGAAACTGGTCAGTCAGTGGATATTAAAGTAGATGCTTTACCTGGAAAGCTTTTAAAAGGCACTGTAGAGAGTATAGGTCCAGCTAGTGGAGTTAGTTATTCAGCAATAGCGCCGCACAATGCTACTGGAAACTTTACTAAAATTGTACAACGGCTTCCCGTACGTATTCGTATTAGTGACAATCAGTCTGAGGCAAAAAAACTACGCGTCGGGATGTCCTTAACAACTAATATTGCTGTTGGCGAATTGTGAACGTTAAATTTTCGGCAAAGGCTTTCCTATACGAAAAAAGACCCAAGGGGTCGACCTTGAATCTCTCTATAAATGGTTGCCCCTTTGTGAGTTGAAAACAGCGCCGACGGGTTATATGTAACTTTTGTAACTTTTTCTAGTTGGATTATATTCGACTGTGAAGGTGTATTATTCAATGAACTTCCATATAAATAAATTCAAGCTTTCCAAGCAGAACAGCGAATTACTTCACAAAAGTTTCCTTTATGGAAATGGGGTTCTTTATCTGCAATTACATCACCTTTCACATTCCCGAATGTTGAGGCTGGTTTATGTTTAATACCATCGTAAAATGCTTGGATAATATGTTCTTTGAAATTTACGCTGCGTGGATGCGCATTCACTACGGCCTCCCTGACTTCATGTGTGTATTGATCATAAGTTAAACCCAAGACATCCATTTCTACACCGGCAGTAACCAGTGCGATAATTGGATGCATGTGTTCTGGAATACCTGGCGTTGTATGTAGAGCAATGGAAGTCCAAACTGTATCAATATCACTCTGAGAAATCCCATGTTGATTTAGAAAATCTCTAGCGGCATTCGCACCGTCTACTTCAAACCTTTCATTTTGGCTACTGTACTGATCTGTCAGCCCCATATCGTGAAACATGCAGCCACAATAAAGTAACTCTGCATCAAATGTTAAGCCGCGCTGTATGCCTGCCAATGCTCCAAAATAATAGACACGGCTTGAATGATGAAATAGTAGATCTGACTCGGTGTCCCGTACTACCTGCGTAATTTGTTTGGCCAAATAGCTATCAGGAATAGTAATTCCACTGACATTAAGCGACATTTTGTAACTCCATATTTGAATGTCCGTACATTCTAAAAAAGTATTAAAATGTCCTCAATTGACTTTTACAGTCAAATAATGCCAAATCACATCTTTGATAGTATTTTCTAACCAACATGATCAAAACCATCGCAATTCTTGCATTACCAGGTGTTCAGTTACTAGACGTCGCTGGGCCAATGGATGTTTTTGCACAGGCAAATGTTGAAGCTAAAACCATTTGCTATGACCTGAAGGTGTTGGGAATTTCTTCCGAATCCATTGTGAGTTCTTCAGGTATTAGACTTCAGCCTGACATCGTCATACCAAGGAGTGGTATCGATTTTGATACGCTGCTCATTGCTGGTAGCCCCGATGCAAGGTTTAGAACTATTTCAACTCAAGTTTCTGATTGGTTGATAGAAGCGACTAGATCAAGTCGGCGTTTTGGGTCTGTATGTACAGGCGCTTTTTTCTTGGCAGCGACGGGCTTGTTGAATAACAGGCATCTCACTACCCATTGGGCCGTTGCAGATGAGTTGGCTAGCCTGTATCCAACCCTGAAAATTGATAAAGATTCTATATATATCAAGGATGGGAAAATACGCACAGCAGCCGGTGTTACGGCCGGAATGGATATGGCATTAGCATTGGTAGAGGAGGATCTTGGCAGAGATATTGCATTAAGAGTCTCTGAACAGCTGGTGATGTATTTCAAACGCCCCGGCGGTCAATTACAGTTTAGTCGCCACCAAGACTCATCGCTGGCTGTTAGATCGGTTCTTCAAGAAGTACAACGCTGGGTTCATGCGAATCCCGCTCTAGATCATAGCATTAGCAATCTTGCTAAGCATGCAGGAATGAGCACCAGGCATTTTTCCAGAATTTTCCGCGACGAAGTTGGTATGTCGCCTATCTCATGGGTGGAAGCAACGAGGATAGAGTCTGCGAAGCGACTACTTCAAAACGGGCATGATACGCCCAAGGTGGTTGCATACAAATGCGGCTTCGCTAATGCGGATACCCTTAGACGAACATTCAGAAAATATGTGGGATTAACGCCTGCTGAGTTCAGGCGAAACTATCCTATTCCTGACCTGACGTAGTATTCAAGAATCCCCGGAAAAAGAATTAGCTTGTTATTTCTGGGTAGAATCCAGTAAAAATCTCTTGGTGCTATCGAGAATGTCTTTGGATAACTCCTCATCACTCACGGCCCTGGCAATCACAAGAGCTCCAACCATAGAGGTAAGCAATGCAATAGACTCCTCTCTGGCATTTGAAGGCGACTGCCATGGGAACTCTTGGGTGAGTTTATCCAAGGCACCTTGAATGTATTTAGTGAAAGCTTCTTTGGTCTCTGGTTCATTCTTGATTTGAGATCCCAATGCGGCTGTTATACAACCAGTTCCCGAATCATCCCGGTGCCTTTGACTCAGATAGTCTTCTACATATGCCGCTTTCTTTTCAGTAGATTTATTAACTGCGGCAATACTCTGGATCGCTTTATCTCCAGCAAAGCTGAGACATTCTGCCATCAAAGCTTCTTTTGACTTGAAGTGATTATAGAAAGGACCATGTGTTAAACCGGTCGCTTTCATAATTTCACTCACACTAACGCCATCGAATCCTTTTTCCCTAAACAACCGAGATGCTTCCTCCAGGATCTTGATATGTTTCTGAGCTGTTTCTTCTGCCGGGTATCTCATAAGGCTCTAAATTTTAATTGTTGACATTAAACATTATATCCATCATGCTTCAATTAAATCAAACATGATGTATATCATGTTTGATTTCAACTATACGTATTTTTAATCAATTTAAGGAAACGACATGAGTGAAAAATCTAAAGCTTCGTTAGGTGTAGCTGTTGTTACAGGTGCTTCTGCAGGTCTTGGGAAGGTGTATGCAGAAAGGCTTGCTGACCGTGGTTATGACTTGATTCTGGTTGCTCGTAGGAAAGAAAGATTAGTTGAGTTGGCGGAATCTTTGAAAGAGAAATATGGTGTAAATGCATCGGAGTTCGTTGTAGATCTGTCTAAAAAAGAAGATATCTTAAAAGTCGCTCAAGTGATTGATACCAATTCATCAATCACTCTATTGGTTAATAATGCTGGCGTTGGTAGCTTCTCTCCTCTGGTTGATGCAGATAAAAACGATGTGGACGCAATGAATGAAATCAATGTCACTGCATTAGTAGATTTATCGTACGCAGCGCTAAAGCGATTCAAACAAAGAAACAACGGAACCATCATTAATATTGGTTCAGTCCTGTCCTTCTTCAATTTGCCGATCAGCACTATTTACAGCGCGACCAAAGGTTATGTGATGAATTTTACTAGGGGACTTCAAGGCGAGGTTGAAGGGACAAATGTATTCGTGCAGTTAGTATTACCAGCCTCGACAGCAACAGAAATATGGGACCTTGCTGGAATCCCTCTAAAATCATTGAATCAAGATACAGTAATGACGGCAGAAAATTGTGTTGATGCAGCTTTAGCTGGGCTAGATATGAGAGAACTGGTGACATTGCCTTCTGTGGAAGACAAGGGACTTTGGGAAGCTTATGACGAAGTGCGTAAGAGATTATTTGCTGCCACTCAAATAGGCATGCCCGCCTCTCGCTATAACGTGTAAAAAGTGACGACCCCTTCAGCTAAATATATTTGAAGGGGTAACTTGCTTCACACATTCGGTTGAGTTCATAGCAAACCTAAATACAAGCCTGTTAAATCACAACCGTCAAAAGATCAGATATATCACAATTTAAGAATTCACATATTTTCCCCATTTGCACCGTAGAGGTGTTGTAGCTCGGGTCTTTGATCATTCTGTGTAAGGTCGTTCTACTGATTCCTGTTGAGTTAGATATTTCAATGATGGTTATGACTTTGCCAATTGCAATCTGTCTTTTGAAAATGGCTTGTTTCAATGTGATGAGAATCATGTTTGACTACTTAATGGAATGTGTTTGATAAGGCTGGGTAAACAGATCCAATGCATCAACTGCATCGCTTGGGCTATGCCCTTCTTTTAAAACAAAACTATCGAAGCCACACCGTGACAAGTAATTAACTGTGTCAATCAATACATCGCCTAGGGCCCGCAATTCACCAGTCCATTGGTACTCATTTCTCAGACTCCAAGCGAGTGAGAAACCTCTGCCATCGCTATAAGCGGGAAAATCGATTGCCAAAAACGCAATTAAATCCAGTTCATGAAGAGCTACCTCATCAACGATAAGGTCTTCTATAGTAGATCCTGTTTTGAGAATTAACCCAACTTTATGTTGCCTCGGGCCATGACCGATCAATGGCATCAGGTGATTGATTCCTACCATCCAGTAAGGCTCGTCCGGCGGTAATGCGAAACCATTATCCAAGTTGGATTCAAATAGCCTCCAGGCGTTGGGCTTTAATTCCCCGTAATGAATAAACTCCTGATTAGGCATGCAAAGCCCCTTTATTCGCTGAGGCCTTGGATGAGTAAACTGAACTCTTGAATGGTTCTATGCCGACTCTATCAATGACATCAATAAATAACTCCTCATCAAACTCACGAAGACTGAGGTATGTAGTAATGATGGTCTCAATCACCTCAGGAATTTGTTCTCGTTTGAACGATGGACCAATAATTTTTCCGATTGAGGCGCCTTTATTGGCTTCAGGCTTATCTGACTGAGCAACATCATATTGCCGGCCACCCAATGTGATTTGATACCATTCCTCTCCATTTTTATCGACACCTAAGATGCCAATATGGCCAATGTGGTGATGACTACAGGCGTTGATGCAACCTGAAATATTGAGATCAATTGGTCCAATATCATAGAGAAAATCCATATCGTTGAATCTCTCTTGAATGGCCATTGCCACCGGTATGGAGGCTGCATTTGCCAGATTGCAATAATCCATTCCTGGGCAAGAAATAATATTGGTGAGATAGCCAATGTTCGCAGTGGCCAGTTTTGCTTTATCGAGAATTTGCCAAACAAAGTACAGATCTGAGACGCGTACGTCAGGCAAGACTATATTCTGTTCATGGCTCACCCGAACCTCACCGTAGCTATATGCGTCTGCAAGATTAGCGATCACTTCCATTTGATCTGCTGAAATGTCACCGGGAGCTTCACCATGTGCCTTGAGTGAAGCTGTGACTGAGATATAACCTTTTACTTTATGTTTATGAGTATTGCTCTGTACCCATTTTTTGAAGGATTTATTCGTAAGATATTGCTCAGGATAAGACTCATCAGAAATGGTGGCGTATTCAGGCCAAGTGAATTGATCTTTGACTTTATTTAGATCATCCTCTGAAACGCCGCCAACATTGGCTTTAATTTTTTCCCACAATGATTCGACCTGTTCTGCAAAAATTGCAGGGGTTAAGTCTTTGACTAAAATTTTGATTCTAGCTTTGTACTTATTGTCTCTACGGCCATGCAAATTATAAACACGGAGAATGGCCTGCAGATAGGTGAGCAAATCCTGCCATCTTAAGAAGTCTTTAACCTGGTGCCCAACTAAAGGCGTTCTACCAAGTCCGCCTCCAACCCATACTTTGAATCCGATCTCGCCGTTAACTTCCGTTGCATGAAGGCCTATATCATGCACGCCTACTGCGGCTCTATCAGTGACTGCACCACTAACAGCAATTTTGAATTTTCGAGGTAAAAATGCGAATTCAGGATGAAGTACAGACCATTGCCTAATGATCTCGCACCATATTAGGGGGTTCACAATTTCATCATGTGAGACGCCAGCAAAATGATCTGTAGTGGTATTTCGAATGCAATTTCCGCTGGTCTGGATGGCATGCATTTGTACAGTTGCTAACTCGGCCAAAATGCTTGGCACATCCTTAAGCTTGGTCCAGTTAAACTGGATGTTTTGGCGGGTCGTTAAATGCCCATATCCCTTGTCAAACTTGCGGGATATCTCAGCCAGTTTTCTAAGTTGATACGAACCCAGGATTCCATAGGGAATTGCAACCCGGAGCATTGGGGAATGTCTTTGCAAGTAGAGACCATTTTGCAATCTCAGGACGCGAAAATCTTCTTCAGAAAGTTTTCCTGCTAAAAACCGTTCCGTCTGATTTTTAAATTGAGTGACTCTTTGCTCAACCAGGCTTTGGTCTCTGTCATCGTACTTATACATTTTTTCATCCTAATGAAATTTAGGATGAAGGATAAATTTTATAAAAGAAACAATACAGCTGCAGATTTCTGTAAAAACTACGTATCAGATCAAGTGGTAATCAATTTGCCAAGAATTGCCAAAGCATCATCGACCTGTTCGTCGTACTCATGTCCGTAGTTAAGTCTGATGAAGTTCTTAAAGCTTCTTTGCGCAGAAAATATCGGGCCAGGAGCAATACTGATTCCGTTATCCAAAGCGGTTCTATGGAGCTTAAGCGCATCCACTTTTTTCGGCAATTCAATCCAGAAAAAGTATCCGCCATGGGGTCTTGAAATCCGCGTTTCTTCAGGAAAATATTGTTCGATTGCCTTCAGGTAGCGGAGCTGTTCCAAAATGAGCACATGCCTTAGCTGTCGCAGATGTCTATCATAGCCACCCTTTGACAAGTAGTTCGCTAAGGTCTGCTGAGCCGGGACTGATGTAGTGATCGAGGTTGAAAGCTTTAGTCTCTCAACCTTCTTTGCGAACCTACCAGCGGCGACCCATCCAATTCTGTATCCAGGGGCAAGGCTTTTCGAAAAAGATGAACAATGCAGTATCAAACCTTCTGCATCGTAAGATTTTGTAGGGGTAGGGCGTTTATCATCAAAATATAACTCTCCGTAAACATCATCTTCAATTAATGGCAGTTGATATTTGGTGATGATTTCCACTAAACGCTTTTTGTTGGCGTCTGGCATTAAGCTACCAAGCGGATTTTGAAAATTGGTCATCAGCCAACAAGCTTTGGGTTGATAGCGTTTGATGGATTCTTCCATCAAATCCAAATCAATGCCGGTGTCGGGGTGACTAGGTACTTCAACAGCTTTCAAACCATAGCGCTCGATTGATTGCAGGGCAGCATAAAAAGTGGGTGATTCGATCAAGATGGTGTCACCAGGACGGGTTACAGCAGCCAGGCAAAGATTCAGTCCTTCCAAAGCACCATTGGTGATCACAATTTCTTCGGTAGGCATGTCGATTCCATCAATGCGATACCTTAATGCAATCTGGCGACGAAGTTCATTATCCCCAGGTCCCAGATCTTCGACTGTACGCCATGGATCCATCTTTTGGACTGTGTATGACATGGTTTTGGCGAGCTTGGCCATTGGAAATAGCACCGGGCTTGGAAAAGCAGATCCAAAAGGAACGCTGCTTCTTGATCTGGTGGCTTCTAGAACTTCAAAAACCAGATCACTGACATCTACCTCTTGCTGGGTTGCGATACCTTCTGGCTTCTGTTCTGCCAAAGGTCTGAGCTTTTTGATACTGCTATTAACGTAATAGCCAGACCTCGGTCTGGTGGTGATTAATCCTCGGGCTTCTAAAAGATAATAAGCCTCAAATACCGTTGAGGCGCTTACTCCTCTCTTCTTACTAGTCTCCCTAACGGAGGGTAATTTTTCCCCAGGTTTAATTACCTCATCCCTTATAGATTTCGCGATTGCCTCTGCTAACTCTTCATATCGTTTCATAGGATTTCCAGTAAGTCGGTAGGTTTCTTATTTTCAATATACATCTGATACGCTGTTTTTGTATATTTCTGCTGCTGTTTATTTAAGTTACATACGATCAGAATTGCGTTACTCAAGGAACATTACCGTTTTAATTATTAGAGATAATCAAATGAATGATTTAGCTAAGACAGAGGTTTACAACGATACTATTGTTCGCCAGTTTGCAATCATGGCTGTAGTTTGGGGAGTCATTGGTACATTAATCGGTGTGCTAATTGCCTCTCTTTTAGTTTGGCCAGAATTAGGGACTGGAATCCCAGAGCTTTCATTTGGCAGGCTGCGCCCGTTACACGTCAGTTTGGTCATTTTTGGTTTTGGCGGATGTGCGCTGTTTGCAACCTCGTACTACGTCGTCCAACGGACCTGCCAAGCCAGATTATACGGAGACAAGATTGCCAGTTTTAGTTTTTGGGTGTGGCAAGCCGTATTGGTCGGCGCGGTAATCAGTCTTCCGCTTGGATACACCCAAGGCAAAGAGTATGGAGAGCTGGAATGGCCAATTGATGTATTGATATTAGTAAGCTGGGTGGCATACGCGATTAGCTTTTTCGGCACTATCTCTCACAGAAAAATTAAACACATTTATGTCGCTAACTGGTTCTACGGCGCATTTATAATCGCATTCGCACTCCTGCATATTGTTGAAAGTGCATCGATTCCTGCCGGCTGGTTCAAGTCTTACTCAGCTTACGCAGGGGTGCAAGATGCGATGGTGCAATGGTGGTACGGTCACAATGCGATTGGATTTTATCTAACTGCCGGTTTCCTGGGCATGATGTACTACTTTGTGCCTAAGCAAGCCGAGCGTCCTGTGTATTCTTACAGCTTGTCTATCGTGCACTTCTGGGCACTGATCTTTACTTATATGTGGGCGGGCCCTCACCATCTGCATTACACCGCATTGCCAGACTGGACCCAGTCATTAGGTATGGTGTTATCTCTGATCCTGTTTGCACCTAGCTGGGGCGGTATGATCAACGGCATCATGACCTTGTCCGGCGCATGGCACAAACTGCGTACTGACCCTATCCTGCGTTTCCTGATCGTTTCATTGTCTTTCTACGGTATGAGTACCTTTGAAGGCCCTATGATGGCGATCAAGACTGTGAACGCTTTGTCTCACTACACTGACTGGACCGTAGGCCACGTGCATTCCGGTGCTCTGGGCTGGGTAGGTTTCATTTCCATCGGTTCACTGTACTTCCTGATCCCGCGTCTGTTCGGTCAGAAACAGATGTACAGCGTGAAAGCGATCGAAGTGCATTTCTGGATGGCAACCATAGGTGTGGTGCTGTACATCGCAGCATTGTGGATCTCCGGTGTGATGGAAGGCCTGATGTGGCGTGCTATGAACGCTGACGGTACTTTGGCTTATACCTTTGTTGAAAGTGTAAAAGCGAAACCTCCTTACTATATCACTCGGACATTAGGTGGGTTCCTGTACATGAGTGGATTAGCTTTGATGCTGTGGAACACAGTAAAAACGGCGCGAATGGGTAAGCCAGCCACCATTGAAATTCCACAAATCCTAAATCACGCCTAAGGAATAACAATGGCATCTAATCAACCGACTAGTCGCAACCTGCACGAAAAAATTGAAACCAACAATTTTCTGTTGATCGTGCTGACTTTTATCACCATCTCTTTTGGTGGTCTGGCAGAAATCGTGCCTTTGTTTTTCCAAAAGACACTGACAGAGCCTATCCGTGGTTTGCAACCATACACAGCCTTGCAACTGGCTGGCCGGGATATCTATTTACGGGAGGGGTGCTACAACTGCCACTCGCAGATGATACGTCCTTTCCATGCTGAAACACTGCGTTATGGTCATTACTCAGTGGCTGGTGAATACGTTTACGATCACCCGTTCCAATGGGGTAGTAAGCGTACCGGCCCTGACTTGCATCGTGTTGGTGGTAAATACAGTGATGACTGGCATAGAGTGCACCTGAACAATCCGCGTGACGTCGTACCAGAATCGATCATGCCAGCTTACCCATTCCTCACTGAATCATTAGTAGACCATTCAAGTATTGGCAATCACATGGCGGCTCTGCGTATGGTAGGTGTGCCATATACCGATGAACAGATCAAAGAGGGCGGTGAGGCCATTAAAGGGAAAACTGAGATGGATGCACTGGTAGCTTACCTGCAAGTGTTAGGTACACACCTCAAATAAGGAGATTGGCCATGGATACCATCGGCATTTTACGCATATTGTTTACTTCAATGACTTTTGTTTTGTTTACAGGAATTTTAGCCTGGGCTTGGTTCAATCGAAAATCAGCTGAATTTGAGCGTGCACAAAGATTGCCTTTTGATCAAGACCAACGTCCATTAGGACTCAACAAGGATTTAGAAAAATGAATGATTTTGTGAGTGGGTTTTGGCCAATCTGGATCTCGACCATTACGCTTGGTGGAATCGCAGGTTGTGTAGCCCTTCTTATTTTTGCAAGTCGAGTAAAGGTGCCACTGGATGACGATAATACCAACGGTCACGAATGGGATGGCATCAAAGAAATGAATAATCCACTACCAATGTGGTGGGTGGGGCTGTTTGTGATTACTGTAGTTTTTTCACTTGGCTATCTTTACTTGTATCCAGGTCTTGGTAGCTATAAAGGTGCGTGGGGTTGGACTCAAGTTGGAGAATTCGAAGCTGAGGTTAAAAGAAATAACGAGCGAGTGGCTCCCCTTTATGCAAAATACGCTGCTATGCCGGTAGAAGACGTAGCCAAAATTCCAGAAGCCCGCGATATCGGCAAACGTATCTTCCTGAACAACTGTGCTGCATGTCACGGTTCAGATGCCAAAGGTAGCCGCGGCTTTCCTAACCTATCAGACAATGACTGGTTATACGGTGGCAGCCCTGAAAGAATCAAGGAAACCATCACCGAAGGCCGCATAGGCATGATGCCGCCTATGGCAGCCGCTGTCGGTAGCGAAGAGGACGTTAAAAACGTGGCTAACTACGTATTAAGCCTGTCTGGCAGTATCCATGACTCCGGTCGTGCCAATGCCGGTAAGGATAAATTCGGGGTATGTGCAGCTTGCCACGGCCCGGACGGCAAAGGTAACCAGATGATCGGCGCACCTAACCTGACAGACAACACCTGGTTGCATGGCCAGGGTGAAGCGGCGATCATCAAGCGTATTCACGAAGGTAAAACCAACCAGATGCCAGCCTGGGAAGAAAAATTCAGTCCAGAGCAAATCCATCTGTTGACTGCTTATGTTTGGGGCCTTTCCAGTACTAGGCATTGATATTGGCGATAACTAGAGCCTAATCACACTCGAACAAATCCCATCTGTTTGCTCCCCCGGGTTAACTGCCTTTTATACAAGAAGATATGTAGTCACGAAAAGTAACTTGCATAATGAAACTTACTATGTCACTATCATTATGAAAGTTACTTAGGGATTTCAACAATTGATGTTAATGATTGGAATTCAGAGTAACTGTTTATTCTCTTTACATGAAAGGAAGTTGTGATGGATTTGAAATCTAAAATTGTTTTAATTACAGGAGCAAACCGGGGCATTGGAACCGAATTGGTTAAAGCTTTTCTTAAGCATGATGTTGAAAAGATTTATGCGGCTGCTCGTAACCTGTCGTCCCTACCTGACTTTAATGATCCCAGAGTCGTGCCATTAAAGTTGGATATCACTGATAAAGGCGATGTGGCCGCAGCGATCAACCAGGTGGTACAGATTGATATATTGATTAATAACGCCGGAGTGATGACATACAACAATGTTGTGTCTTCATCTATTGAAGAGTTGGCAGCTGATATGGATGTTAACTATTACGGTACTCTTAGAGTTACTCAAGCATTTACGGCATTGATAGAAAAGCGTGGAGGTGGAGCGATTGTAAACTTGAATAGTATTGTCAGCTATGCCCCACCACTTGGAATCACAGGATACTCAGCATCAAAAGCAGCCCTTTTTTCAGCCACTCAAGCACAAAGGGGCTTATTAAAAAGTAAAAATATTGAAGTGATTGGTGTTTACCCAGGCCCGATCGATACTGATCTGGCTAAAGATTTACCATTAGATAAAGCGTCGGTAGTAGAAACTGCGGAAAATATCGTAAAAGGCTTAGTAGAAGGACAAAAGGACATTTATCCTGATCCTACCTCCTCAAAACTTGCCCAACTTTGGGGTACCAATCCAAAGGGGTTGGAAGAATTTTTTGCGAATATGTAAGCTAATATATGTATCCCACCGGTTTGAGCCGGTGGTTTACCAGGGATAGATAGCCTATGAGTACGCTTGCAAATACTAGCCAGTTGTCGAGAGCCCAAGTGATCATTGCGGGCATTGCCGCTGTTATCCTCACAGTTGGGGTCGCAAGGTTTTCTTATACGCCCCTGCTGCCACTGATGATCAAACAAGCTGGCCTAAGCAGTTTTGCAGGCGGGTTATTAGCCACATTGAATTATGTAGGTTACTTAATGGGTGCGATTTTTGTGGCTCGTATGAAGAGTGGGGCTCACAAATTTAAGACATATCGAGTGCTATTAATTACAGCATTGGTTACAACCTTGGCGATGGCCTGGACACATGACGTAGTTATCTGGGGAGTTCTCAGGGTAATTTCTGGTGTTGCCAGTGTGGCAGGAATGTTGTTAGCAGCAGGCTTGGTGTTCGATTGGTTGCGCCGAAACGGTATGACACCTGAATTAGGATTGCATTTTTCTGGCTTGGGCCTGGGCATAGTTTTAACCGGCATAGCCACATTTTTAATGAAAGGCCAGTTCGCCTGGAACGAGCAGTGGGAGATGTTCGCTTTGATAGGGGTCGTATTTCTTATCCCTGCCTGGTTTTGGATGCCGGCACCGTCTGCAATGGTTTCAGGTAGTCATCAAGAAGCTATCGCACCATCGAAAAAATGGATGTCTACAGTGATTTTCGCCTACTTTTGTGCTGGCTTCGGATATGTGATCAGTGCGACATTCATCGTGGCTATTCTGGAATCTATACCAAACCTAACAGGTAAGGGGCCATTAATATGGATGCTTATAGGGTTGGCCGGAATCCCTGCCACTTTCGTTTGGGATAGAATTTCACGTATCGTTGGTGATTCGAAAGCGCTCATCATTAGCTATGCGTTACAGGTAATCTCAATCTTGATCCCTGCCATGACTGACACATTAATCCCTAACGTCATTGCTGCATTGATTTTTGGGGTGACAGTCTCTGGGATCGTCAGCATGATGCTATCGCTTGTCGGCAGACGTTTTCCATCCAATTCTTCTGCAGCAATGGCCACTTTGACGGTCAGTTATGGGATCTCACAAATCATCGCGCCAACGATTGCCGGGATGATGGCTGCCTCTGGAGGTTACAGAAGTTCTTTATGGTTAGCCGCAGTGATGATGTTTATTGGATTAATCAGCCTGACTCAATTGAGTAAGAAAAACTAAATTCGTTAATATGGCGGAATAAAGTTTGAGCCATGTATTGGGCTCTTCAAATGTAATTTGGAACTGGCATGAAAAATAAAAGTTTAGAAAATATGGTTTGCCCTATTGCTAGGAGTCTTGAGCATGTCGGTGAGTGGTGGAACATATTGATCCTGCGTGATGCCTTGCTTGGAATTTCTAAATTTGATGACTTTCAAAATAGCTTGGGCATTACTGCAAGTACACTGACTCGACGCCTGAATGGAATGGTTGATGCCGGGCTATTGGAAAGGCGCCAATATTGCGAGAAACCTCCACGCCATGAGTATGTGGTCACTCAAAAAGGAATAGATTTCAGACCTGTATTGTTAACCATTATGCAGTGGGGAAATAAATACTATGCCGAAGATGGGCCGCATATTGATTTGGTAGATAAAGATACGGGTAAGTCCGTAGATTTATTGTTAATGGACCGAAATACCAATCAGGAAATTAATACCATAAAACATCAGACTACCTGCGTTAAAGGCAGTGATTGATGCACATTGGCTTACTCCGTTGCAGCAAGCCATTTAGGTACATTGGGGGCTTCATGCGCTCTTAACTTTGCAAGTAGATCAGAAGGTTCTGAGCTGACTGACAGGGCTTCTTTATGTGCAGAAGGTAAAAATCCAGTGGTTATCATGTGATCGATGAAACTTAAAAAACTGGAAAAAAATCCATCAACATTGAGTAAGCCGACTGGTTTATCAATCTCAATCAGTTGATTCATGCTCCAAACTTCCATCAGCTCTTCAGTGGTTCCAATGCCACCCGGCAACACAATAAAAACATCGGCTAACTCAATCATGCGTGCTTTGCGTAGTGCTAGATTGTCTGTGATTTCATGATAAGTCAGATTTTTATGCGATTGACCCATATGGTGTAAATGTTGAGTAACAACACCATGCACTATGCCTCCACCATTCAAAACAGTATCAGCGAGTACACCCATCAAGCCTTTTGTGCTACCACCATAAATTAAGGTGATCTTTTCATTTGCAAGCGTTGCACCTAGTTTAATTGCTGCATCCATATACGCATTGGAAAATCCGAAGTTAGAGCCACAGAAGACTGTGGCTGATTTGATTGGGCGAATTACCATGTTATGAAACTATATGGAAGGGGAAGCCAGAGATCTTAAATCCAAAAAACATTCACTGGTAGAACCATAAAATAACAATAGGAGTGACCCATATCAGAAATCTTTAAAGCAAATTTAGGTAGCCTAATTCGAGTTTCTCGAAACATCATGGTATAACTGATATTAGGATTTCCATTATTGGTAGTGGCCCATGAAAAATCAGAATCAGGAATTAGTTACACTCAACTCCGCCTCATCTACGCCTTATTACCGGCAGATTTATGATCGAGTTAGAAGTGCAATTACCAATGGGACGCTTAAACCTGGTGATCGCATCCCTTCAGAGCGAGCTCTCACAAAAGAACTGGGGTTGGCACGAGGTACGGTTAAATCGGCATATGCCTTGTTGGCTGATGAAGGTTATACCCAGTCCTTTGGGCAAGGGGGAACGTTCGTAACCTCTAATTTGAAAATCCAAAAAAATACTTTCTCCGAACTGAACCAAGCCAATAAGCTGCCACAAAACAGCTTCAGACCAGACTCAATTCTTCCATTTCAAATGGGCTTACCTGCTTTAGATGCTTTTCCTAGAAAGATTTGGGCACGCCTGGCTGCTAAGTGTGCTCGATCAATGCAGCTCCAAGATATGGCTCACCCCTCAATCTATGGCCTAGCTGCGCTTAGAAACGAAATTTCTGCATACTTACAGGTCTCTAGAGGTATCAATTGCTCCCCATCTCAAGTTTTTATAACCACGGGCTATCGAAACTCCCTTGAGCTGATTACTCATGCATTTTTAAAACCTGAAGATCAAGTATTGATTGAGGACCCAGGATATCCTCCAACCCGAGAGCTACTGAAAACCTTACGCATAAATACTGTGCCAGTAAAGGTAGATAGTGAAGGAGTAAATGTTCAGAGTGGAATTGATCTAGCACCTCGTGCCCAAGCAGTGGTCGTTACTCCTGGACATCAAAGCCCGCTGGGAGTAAGTCTTTCACTTCCAAGGCGGTTAAGTTTGATAGATTGGGCATCTCAGAACAAATCCTGGATCATTGAAGATGATTACGATAGTGAATATCGATATGTTAGTCGGCCACTGCCGGCATTGAAAAGCTTAGATCACTCTGACAGAGTTATTTATTCGGGTACGTTCAGTAAAGTCCTGTTCCCTGGCTTAAGACTTGCCTATGTAGTCATACCAGAACCACAAGTTGAGAAATTTGAAAATGTGGTTCAAACCTTTGCCGGGGGTAGCCCTCAACTTACTCAGGGGATTGTAGCCGCCTTTATGAAAGAGGGTCATTTTGCTCGTCATATACAACGCATGCGTAGACTATATGCTGATAGGAGGCAACTTACTGTTAGCGGTCTGGAAAGCGCACTGGGTGAGTTTATGAGCATAGATTCCCAGCCTGGAGGAATGCATCTGATACTGAGATTTCATAATCAGAAGTCTGATTCTGCGTTAGTCAAATTAATGCGTGAGAATGGTTTATCTGCAGAAGCACTATCAGACTGGACAGTGAACAAGTCCAAGGTCCCAACGATATTAATAAATTTTACGAATATCGACTCTGAAGCGACTGCGAACGGATATGGCAGAATCGTTCTTGATCTACTGAAACTGTATTGATGCAAATTATGGATCATTAAATAAGTCATATTATGGGTCTTCTTATGTGATCCAAGAAAGTCCAATATGGCATCCTCAGTTCAACAATTATTAAGGATCTGTATGACTACACGTATCGATTATGCGAAAGCTTCTCCTGATGGCTACAAAGCATTTGGCGGAGTATATGCCACGTTGCTTAAAAGCAATCTTCCAAAAGCATTCATTGATCTCATTTACCTCAGAGTATCTCAAATCAACGGCTGTGCTTATTGCATTGATATGCATTCAAGAGAGCTACTTGCCTCCGGACTTGCAGTGGATAAATTGGTTTTAATTCCTGTGTGGCGTGAGGCAGGTGCAGTATTTACCGAGCGCGAACGCGTTGCATTGGCCTGGGCCGAAACAGTCACTCTGATTCATGAAGCCGGTGTACCAGATGACGAGTATCAGGCCGCGCTAAAGGAATTTGGCGAAAAGGATTTAACTGATCTGACTTATGCCATTGGACTTATGAATGCATTCAATCGTTTGGGGATTACATTCCGTGTAACTCCAGCAGCCGCAAAATCAGTTTCTGTTTGATTTCTTCTACTTACCGGATCAGAGAAATGACTTGGATATTACTGACTTTGGCGGGTGTGTTAGAAGTTGCATTCGCATTGTGTATGAAATGGTCTGATGGCTTTACAAAGCTGACTCCAGCCATATTGACGGTGGTCACTGGCTTATCAAGTCTTTTCTTACTGTCACATTCCCTTCGCTCTCTGCCTGTAGGTACTGCATACGCAGTTTGGACAGGTATTGGAGCGGCCGGGACAGCAATTTTTGGTATTTTGCTCATGGGTGATTCAGCGGCGCCATTAAGATTGCTGTGCATATTTCTCATTTTTTCTGGTGTCATAGGCCTGCGATTTGTTTAGGCCTGCAATGATTCTACTAAAGGAGTTGCCATGAAACGCGTAAACAAAATTACAGTGATGCTTTTAGGTTGTTTTCTATGCACGCATTTGTCAGCACAAGAAATCACCAAACTATCAAAGGTTGTATCAGGTTTGCCGAAGGGTGAAAAACAAGAGATACGAGTGATTACCGCGACTCTTAAACCTGGGGCAAAAACCAATTATCACACCCATCCATTTCCTGTCACTTTGTACGTTCTTAAAGGCGCATTCACTCTGGAGTTAGATGGTCGCAAGCCGATAACAGTAAAAGCAGGTGAAGCGATAGTTGAGCCGCCTAATATCAAAATGACGGGTTACAACCTCAGTAAAAGTGTAGATATGGATGTAGTGACTTTCTATGTGAGTGATCCCGGAGCACCATTTCTGGATGCTGCACACAAGCATTAGAACTTCTAACGAGCCTAATACCGGAGAAAAATCATGCGGCCAATAATTAAGCTGATTCACCCTGAGTTCAAACATGCTGAAACCGAGTCTGAAATTGCAGCCTGTTTTAAGGTAATGCTGGAACTACGTCCTATGCTTGAAAGCGTTGAAAGCTTTGTCGAAAAGATTTTGCGCATGCAAAAGCGAGGATACAAACTTCTAACCATCGTGGAAGATGGCGTGCCATTAGCACTAGCTGGTTACCGAGAACAAGAGATGTTGATTCACGGCAGATTTTTCTATGTGGATGACTTAATTACTTGCGAAAGCAAACGTGGCCAGGGTTTGGGTGAAAAGCTATTGCAATTCATATTTGAATTAGCCAAAAAACAGCAGATGGACAAAGTTATCCTTGATACAGGGATAGGCAACTCCCTGGCACAACGCTTTTATTTCAGGGTGGGCATGCTGGCCAGCGGTATGCACTTTACTTACGATCTGGAAAAATAATTATGAAAAACATTCTTTTCATTCGGTGCAGTCCGAAAACATCAGGCTCGCAAAGCGGCACTTTTGCTCAAGAATTTGTAGAAAATTTAAGGCAAACATTGGAGGATTCAAACGTTGTAAATCGAGACTTAAGCAATTCTCCTATTCCCCATGTCACAAGTCAGCATACATTTGCATCAGAAAAACATGAACGGATGCTGAATCCCGCTGAGCAGCAAGCATTAAAACTTTCAAACACATTAATTGAGGAGTTGGAAGCATCAGATATTCTAGTCATTGCGACACCAATGCATAATTATACTGTTCCATCTGTGCTCAAAGCTTGGATTGACCATGTCGTTCGCGCACATAGAACAATTAAACTTACTCCCCAAGGGAAGGTTGGTCTTATTGGAGACAAGCCAACTTATATAATTGTTTCGTCTGGCGGCAACCATACTAATGACCCCGCATGGCAACCAAATTTCCTTACTCCTTACCTGATTGAGATTCTACGAACAGTGGGAATAACAAGCATAGAATTCGTTTACTTAGAAGCTATGAATCATGGACCTTCATCGGTGGAAACTGCGATGCAACATGCGCGACAGAAAGTCATAAAGATGTTTAGTCGCTAGTGGTTGATCGAGTCTCTCTATAAATGGTGGCCCCTCTGTCAGTCGAACACAGCACCAACGGATTATGCCCGAGTTGGTACCAGATGTTCGTGACTTGCCATACACCTATAAAGGCAAAACAACCGTAACGTTGAATGTGATGGGTGATTATTGTCCTGTATGTAACGAAGGTGTGTTGCAAATGGATGAAGTGCGAAGAGTAATGGACTTACAGCTGGCATTTAATCAGAAAGTGAATGCATCTCAGACATAATGCGAGTTTTCATCGACTTGCATCTGCTTGATTTAATATACCAAGCTTTTGTTTAGCAATGCCCCGCATGGGGCTTTTTTTACGAGCGCAGGGCGCAAATGGCGAAGCCCCTTTGAAAGCTTCATTTCCCTTCTAGAGAGAGGGCGTAAATCGTGTTGATATTATCAACACTTTTTTAAGTGTTTGGGCTAATGCAGGATAGGCACTTGGTGCCAAATGTGTTACAAAATTTAAAAAAATTGGGATGGCAACATGAATAAAGGTTTGGATTTTACCGAAGTAGGGCGTTGATAATATCAACGATTTTTGAGATTCCTGCACTAGTGCAGGATGGGCAGTTGTCGGTAAACATAATATGTTTGTGTGATTTCAAATGTCACCTTCTAAGAATTAAAAGTTGATAAATCGCATAATGCTTGGCTCTATATTTGAATATCATTAAAGAGAGTTTGAGCGCCGGACTCATAATCCGTTGGTGCTGTGTTCGACTCACAGAGGGGCCACCATTTATAGAAAGACTCAAGGTTAACGCCTTGGGTCTTTTTTGTTTGGTGGTGAGGTAAACTATTTAAAATCAAATAAATTGGTGGGTGAGTAGATGTGGCATTTAATCATCAGTTCAAAAGTTTTGAGATTCTTAATATGCTATTTGCTTAGCTCTTTAATATTTCTACCAATAAACTATGTGCCTGCGCACCCTGATATTCCTATACCAACTCTATTAGTGATTCTTTTAGATTTAGTTTTTTGGCCGCTTCAATTAGTTTATTTACTAGCTTCTGATTTAAATTTTAAAGTATTGATAGAGTTTGCAGTGTTTCTGTGTGTATTCACTGGTTCGTGGATACTATTGCCAAAACTAGTGAAGCAAGATCAGGTTTGACTCATAGAGGGGCCACCATTTATAAAGAGACTCAAGGTTAACGCCTTGGGTCTTTTTTGTTTTGAGGTGAGGTAAACTGGGGTTTGATGAAAGAGATGTTTCACTTAATTCTTAAAGGAGTGAAATGACTAATAATTACAATGAGACAATTCCGAAGAGTTGGAGTTTATTTTTTATTTTTACTTTTTTGCAATTTGCTTTGGCACTAATAATACTAGTTCCCTTTTTGCAATATATTTTGGGGCCTGTTTTAAATTTTATCTTACACGGAACGCCTATTGCTGTAAGCCAAGCCAGAGCACTAAGTTTGGGAAAGCTTTGTCTTTTTATATCATTCGCAAGCTTTTGGATAAGCGCCGTCTTGTGGTTACAAAAATTCATTTCTTGGTATCGAAAACATAAGAAATAGCAGACTATATTTATGAGAGCCAGCAA
Organism: Methylophilus sp. E2MeOHC9; assembly: GCF_058744375.1. Taxonomy (NCBI): domain Bacteria; kingdom Pseudomonadati; phylum Pseudomonadota; class Betaproteobacteria; order Nitrosomonadales; family Methylophilaceae; genus Methylophilus; species Methylophilus sp. E2MeOHC9. The sequence continues at coordinate 2,685,501 of NZ_CP196024.1, read as the reverse complement.
TCCAACCAACTCATCGAAAAGGACTGCATATCGACTGCCTCATGCCAAAATTCTAAACGGGAGGAATAAAAATAAAAATGGAAACACCAAGATATTATTGGATGGATTTTGTCAGTGAGTGTCAAACCAAGATACAAATTGATTATGCAACTTGGCGTAAACACTATGGGCGTTATTTTTACGAAAACGAATCAATTTTAGATAAAGTGCCGCCGCCTTCTATTAACTTTACTAATAGAAGCTGTATTAGCAAGTACGATTATCTAATTTCTGGCTCGATTGATATTTTTTCGGAAGAGCTGGTTGAGTTTTTAAAAGATAAAATTCATGCAGAGTTTATTCCGATTGTGACATCTCTAAAAGGTCAATTTTATGATGAACGAAAATTTTATCTGCTACATTGTTTAGACCGTAAGAATGCCCTAGATTTGGTGCGAAGCGTATATACTAAATTGCGCTTGGAGAGAACCGGAGAGATAGCGGTTGACGATGTTGAGTGCGTAGTTTTAGATGGTGAAAAAACAAACAATAGCCCCGCATTTTTCCTTAATAAACCAGCGAATAATATTTACCGTGAAGATATTGCTAAGGAAATTCTTGCAAGAGGCTTTAATGGGATTCGTTTTGTACCAATTGACAGTGGACTGCATAAGCCATCTCAGTGGCCAGAAAATACAACTCCATATTTATGAGACATTTTCAGTTAGCCACTAAATTAATAATTCCATTAGTTTTGTCTGCCTGCATTCCAATTACTGGAGGCCAAGGTGGGCCTTACAAAACTACAGTTATATATGAACTTTGTGTCCCTAAGTCGAAATCAGCTCACGACACAGCTGTATTTTCAACCATATACGCTAACACTGGATTTAGCGTGGTTATCACCTCAGGGAGTATCAATGAAACTTCCATTACAAGAAGTGGCGATCTAATTTACTACTCAGTTGCAGAGTCTCGTAGTGAGCTTGCTGGAATGGTTGTTAAAATTTGGCCTAACAAAGATATACGCTATGTATTTAAGTTTGATAAAAATCTCAAATTGAATGCTTCATCTTGGTCTAAATGGCTAGAACCAACCTTTGTAACTACCGATAACCGATTGGATGCGATAGTGTTTAAAAATGAACGGCCTGAAAATATTGTTCGTGAGATAGATATACCTAAAATAAGATATAAAACACTTCAATATATTGAGTATCTTAAAACTATAAAAAAGAAAACAGATCCACTCCGATCAAGCGAGGTATTTGATTGCAATACCAATATAGAAAGATGAAAGCTTATTCGCTAGAAGCTGGAAGTTTGGATTGATCCAGGCAGGGATTACTTACCGTTAGTATTAGGTTCGAATGCAAGGTGGGTAGTTACCACCAGAGACTCAAGGTTAACGCCTTGGGTCTTTTTTGTTTTTAGGTTGGTGTCGCACAAAATATATCAGACATTATCTTTGATTAGTACTGTTTCGCTGTCTCCAAAGCCAACACCTACTCTTTTTATACTTGCTAATCTATGATCTTTTTTCTGGGAATCTAAATAAGTACTCATTATTGCTACGACATCACTTAAAGACTTCTCCCATGATTCTTTAAATGGGACATCAACGCTTTGTGAGTGAAAGATAAAATCGCATGCCCAATCAGCATCCTCTTTTTCAAATTGATTAATGCCATAGAATTCAATTTGAAGAGTCTCAAGAGTCTGCCATTCAACTAAATTGATATAAATAGCCTCTATTTCTGCTGGAATTTTGTTTTCAAAGATAGCGTCAAGCCATTTAAAGATTATTTCTCTGCCAGTCATTTGATTAAGCAATATAAATTATTGTCGTTCCTACACTATATCATTTGATAGATTTCTGAAAACACAAACTCTGGGGCAGTGTTTCAGATTTCAGTTTTTCAGCATTACTCGGTTTTTTGCAGGTTTCAGGTTGCCTATCCCGAGCAGTTCCTGAAACTCACCCACTCGCATCCTTAAACCATACCCATAGCCGCTCGTTTTGAGCCATAGCCAAGCAATCAGAGGCTGGCTGATACGATGGTGATCCCGGTGGCAATCGTTGGCCGATATGTTGGCTTGGCGTGGGAGTTGAGATTTATACAGGCGGGATTGACTAGCGTTGTTACAAGATTTGATTGTTATACATTTAAGTCCGATAATTTCCATAACTTTGTACTATCTATAAGAAGTATATTGGGATCAGATATTGCTGGAAGAATCGCTAAAACATCTGCGGCTTTATTAGGTGAATAGAATCTAACTGCCTCACTGATGTTTTCAGACCAAATGATGATTCCTGATTGCCCCAGGGCACCAGGATTCGTAGTTAAATACTGTTTTTTAACAGCAGAATATAGAACGAAATGCATGCTTCCCTTTTTATTTGGATCACATAAAATTGCACTTAGATCAGGCCACTTTTTTCCTATAATTTAGCATGCTGTACTTTTAAGTAAATGAAAATGGACCATTTTGGATTCATAATAACTTTTTCGCTAATACATTTAAACATACAATAAACCACCCGAAGGTGGCTTTTACGATCAATGCATTTTATACACGATTGAGTTCTGGATTACCCCAGTCATTCTGGAATCGACGAGTATCATCCTCATTTTTTGATTTGAGACCGATCAGAATCCCGCCATCTTTCACATCAGTTTCGTACTTCTTCAACGTATCTTCTGGAATACCCCATCCAATTAATGCTCCGACCAAGCCCGCGGTAATACCACCTGCTCCAGCACCTGCAATACCAGCTGCTAAAGGGCCCGCAATGACTAATCCTAAACCTGGAATCGCTAATACAGTACCAGCGGCTGCGATTGCAGCGGCAATAGCACCTGCCGTTGCACCTAAAGCCCCACCAACTGCGGCACCCTCAGCGGCTTTGCTTCCGACTTCAGTTTCCAAAGTGGCATTCTTACCGTAGTAACGCTCACGGGTTTCCTCAGACATGATTACATTAATTTCATTCGAGGTATAACCCGCTTCAGTAGCTGAAATATATGCGCGCTCTGCGCTATCTTGATCCTTAAACAAACCCGTAACTGTAGTCATATCTATCTCCAAAGTGGTTTTTATTAGAGCAGCCAGTGTAGGGAGTGATATAAATAGTTACGAGTGTGATTAGTCTGATATAGATGTAGGATAGGTCGCACGTATTGAGGGAAAAAAGACACTGAATGACAGGCATGCATCGCTGGTGGGCCATATCTTACAAATAAATGAGAGTCTTACTGATCCTCTTAAAACGGTATAAACCTTTTAATGCCTATCCTTAACCTCAAAGCAAACAATAGCAAATAACCCATCTGGATTATAAATTTTCATAGATTGCATAATGAGTCTAGCGGCTACTCCGCAAAGTCTATGGGAATTGTAAGGCTCAATCAAAATCTGGATTAGTTGGTGGATTGCCGTTATGAACTAATGATTCTCTGTGTCGAAGATATGCGTCTCTGACAAACATATATTGATCTAATGAAATATCGTCAAGAATTTCCGATGCAATTAATTGCTCACTACGCGCATTCGTTATTTGTAATGCGGTCAGGGAGTAATAAAGTGAGTTATCAGATACAAATGCTTGTGGTGTTAAAGCAAGATTACTAGCAAGAGTAGTAGTGTCCCTTAAAGAAGATGGCCCAAAAACTGGCCAAACTATGTAAGCGCCTGGGCCTATGCCCCAGTATCCTAGCGCTTGACCTAAATCCTCATTGTGTTTTTCAATTCCCAATTTAGTCGCCACATCAAATAAACCAAGAAATCCAAGTGTCGTATTAGTAGCGAACCGCATCAAATCTGACACCCCATCGATTTGGCGACCTTGAAGAAAAGAGCTAATAGCTGACAACAAATCACGGGGATTTGCATAAAAATTATGGACACTTGCTCTAACTGAAGTCGGCACAACCTTCTGATAGCTTTCAGCAACTGGCTTTAATAGAACCTCATCTAATTTTTGATTAAATGCAAAGGTCTTTCTATTCATTCCCTCCAACGGGTCTGGATTGCGTGTAGTTGCACATCCAGTGAGTATCGTTAATAAAACTAAATGAATAATATTGGCTTTTCTCAAACGAGATACTCCTAATTCGAACGTATGTGCTTCTTTCAACCATCTTCTAACTTACACCTGAAAAATGACTCTAGGATGTATTACAGGAAGTGATTAAAAATTTATGACGTGCAATCTTCAAATCTTGCTGTGAGAATCCAGGTAAACAATAAGCAGTGTGTAAGGATTTCTCTGTGCGGTTCCGCACGTTGCATATATAAGACGCTCTGGATACGGATTGAGCAGAAAAAGATCCCGCCTAAGCGGGATTTCACTTTTCGTATGGTTGGGGGTGAACCATATGGAAAGAGTTATTTTTTCAAATAAATGCGAATCTACATCCTTTTGAGCTCCTGGATGCTTGTAGCTAATTAGTTTCGGCCAATCAGCAAACCGTATATTCAGCAATTGCGAGTGAAAAGTCTGTACGGTAGCGCACTTTGTCTATTCACATTTTGGATGAGTTAATAATGCCATAACGCCAGTGCCGAAGTTGTTCCTGAGTTCTTTTCTTACATAAGTGTTCTAGCGTACAGAGTTCCAATATTGAATGGGCAATGATGAAGAGCAATTAATGATTTGATTGCTTCTCCCACACCCTTTAAGGAATTTAATATGCACATGAAAATTAAAATATTAATGGCTGCTCTAGTTTTGGCTGGATTAGTAGGTAATGCTAATGCAACAGCACTTGCAGTAAATACGTCAACGGCGCCCGTTGATATCGTGGATAGTTATTTTGAAGGAACCTTGCTTGATAGTGCTATCACGGCAATAAGTAATGCCAGTTACAATGGCACTGCTCGCTCAGCGGTTTATAGTACGGCATCAGGTTTAGATTTCTATTATCAATTTACGAGTGAAGAAAGCTCTCAGAATGGTATTCACAGATTTGCGGCCTTTGATTTCAGTAGTTTGGGTGCAAGTTCAGTCGATGTGTATCAGACTGCAACTAGTTTTGGGATATTTATAGCGGGTAGCACAACCTCAGACAATGCAGATCGATCACTTGCAGGTGTAATTGGATTTAATTTTATACCGGTGGGTTTGGGTGACATTAGGCCAGGGACAACAAGCTACATCCAAATTATCCGAACCAATGCCACAAACTATCAACCAGGAAATTTTGTGATATCAAATGGTATTGGGTCAAATGCAGATGGTTTTGCTACATCGGCTGTGCCTGAGGCTTCTACTAGCCTAATGGTGCTGTCTGGACTTGGTCTTATGGGTTTGATAGGAACACGTCGCTCTAAAAAGACTTCTTAAAAACTGACCTTAATTAAAATGTTGTTTGCATATTAAGACGCCATTCAGATGGCGTCTTTTATTTTAGCCAAGCTTGCTCTCAATCAAGTACATGAGAATGAATGTGAGTAAGCAAACCTTATCCTTAGTTATTTCTCGGAGGCGTTTATGTACGCTACCGAACATATTAAAATTGTAAGGTGTACTATGATCTAAACTTTAAGCAAAGGGCGGAACATGGTTGGCCACGATATTCCACAACCACAACAGAATCATCTGTTGGAAGCCCTGCCTGAATCTGATTACAAGCGAATTCACCCAATGCTTGAACATGTTCATATGCCCTTGGGCCACACGCTATACGAATCTGGTGGTCAGTTACAGCATGTTTATTTTCCAACCACATCCATCGTGTCTTTATTGTATGTGTTAGAAAGTGGAGCATCTGCCGAGATTGCTGTTGTTGGTAATGAGGGGGTATTAGGGATCTCATTATTTATGGGTGGCGAAACCACACCTAGTCGAGCAGTGGTGCAAAGTGCAGGCTATGGGTACAGGATGAAGTCTAGCCTATTAAAGCCGGAGTTTAATCGTGGTGGCGCAATGATGCATTTACTATTGCGTTACACGCAGGCTTTAATAACTCAGATGACACAAACTGCCGTTTGCAATCGTCATCATTCCATCGAGCAACAATTGTGTCGGTGGTTATTGCTGAGCCTGGATAGGCTATCTGCAAATGATCTTCATATGACACAAGAGTTGATTGCTAACATGTTGGGCGTACGACGCGAAGGGGTCACTGAGGCAGCAGGAAAGTTGCAACGTGCTGGCATGATTGAGTATTCTCGGGGGCATATCCATGTGCTGAACCGAGCCAAGCTGGAAAAGGCAGTCTGTGAATGCTACCAAGTAGTAAAAACAGAGTTTGATCGGCTACTGCCGGATATGCAAAGACATCATCAATGAAGCCAATACTTTTATTCCTAGACCCAATATTATTCAACTAGCATATTCCTCTGGTGAAACTGTGATTCTCTTCTGCTAAACACAAGCAAATGCGAAATAATGCTCAGCATGTGGGGAAACGAACATACGAAATAACATCTATGTGTTACTTTGTTGGATGGAACGCACACTCGCTTGGAACCGGTTAATAAGCCAATTAGACCGTCGTAGTCAGAATCAACTCGTAAAATATGGTGTTTGGGTGGAAATGGCGCTTGGGCAACAATTAAATGCGCCTGGTATAGCCATTGAGCATATATATTTCCCAACTTGTGGAATCATCGCTTTAATCCTTCAGCATGCATTAGATAAGCCATTAGCCATTGCGTTGATTGGCAATGAAGGCATGTTAGGGGTCGCGCCAGCGCTGGGTGTTCAGTTTGTGCCTTACTCGGCCATGGTGCTTGTAAAAGGAACAGCGCTTCGTATTTCAGCTGAACATTTATATGCTTTAAAGTTAAGCAGCAAAAGCTTTGGCATCTGTCTGGATAGATATATCGCAGTAATCACTACGCAATATGCGCAGGCTGCGGTATGTAATAGCCTGCATGATGTACAGCAGCGACTGGCTCGTTTGCTGCTTACCTACAGTGATCGAATGCAAACATCTACTCTTACTATCACCCAAGAATTACTTGCGACTTTATTGGGTGTCCGTAGAGCAGGCATTAATAATGCTGCAAATAGATTGCAGCAAGCGAAAATCGTGCATTACAGTCGGGGACACTTTGAGATATTAAACCCGTTGGCATTGCTGCAAAAAGCTTGTTATTGCTATGAGCTGGACAAACAAGTTTATGAATCTACAATCATCCTTCATTAAATCTTTATGATTCAAGCATAACTCTAAATTAGCCTTGCATCTCTCAAGTTAAAGCACCTCATTTTCTTTGAAACCGCTTTACGACTTGCATCGTTCGAGTTGATTATTAAACAATTTTCAATCATCCTCTGAGGTTGAAAAATTGAAGTAAATGCATGCGGGTTGTGTACGTTATCAGACTGAAACCTTCAGTGAGTAGTGTAATACTCTGCAATATTCTTTCTGGAGATTGATCATGGCAAAACCGCATATATCAGGGCATCAGGCCACTGAGCCAGTAACTTCTTCACTGCCTGACGTTGGTTCCTTTCATATTCGAATTATGAACGCTTCTACGGCAGCTCTTTTAGTCGGTGCTGGTGCAGTTGCGGTAATCGTGCCTGTTTCTATATTGTCACTGCTTCTTTTTCTGATGGGCGCTTGATATATGAAACTTCTCCATCACCGGCAGATTTATATTTGCCTGATATTTTTTGTTTTTATGTTTTCCCTGCATGTTTCAAGCTATGCCGTGGCTGCAAATGATATTGCCAAAGTAAGCAGCTTCAATTCTTCTAAATGGTTTAAATGTAGCAAATTCTAATTCATCGTCAAATCTAAAACGATTGTCAAAATAACGGTATGCGGGGTAGTTACGGACTATCAGTTGGTGAGATGGATCGTCTTTTGCAACACTCTAGAGCCTGTAAACTAATATAATCAGACATTTAATCACCCTAAGTAAGTTACTGAGGAAAGGTAATTTGCTTTGGACTTCTTCCTTCAATAAAGACTAATCACCTCCGGTTTCGAAACTCAGGGGCAGAATCCAAGTATTTATTTAAATATGTAGCAGTACCAACGAAACAGGCCTAGACTGTATTTCCCTCCTTAGATATTCAAACATGTAGTTCGCAGTCTACATTCTTGAGCATTAAGTTCTTACTTCCGTAGTTTTTCCTGTAAAGGTGTCATGCATTGATACTCCCCTGGTTTACGGAAAAACGTCGTAGAGCATCTCCCTTGAATGACCACGCACCAATTCGAGAAGAACTTTTTGGTATTGATCGTCTGGAGCAGCATGCTGAAAGTTTGGCTCAAGCTCAGGGTGTGACCACAGACCCTCTCCCGGTTTATTCATTGCAGAGTAGGTTAAGTCACAATGCGAGCGCGCTGCGCGAAACCTACCAGACAATCACAGAGGATCTGGAACGTGGCAATGGCATTGCGCATGCCGCAGAGTGGTTACTCGATAACTACCACATTGTTGAAAAGCAAATTCGTGACATTCGTACAGCACTCCCTCCCCGTTATTATTATGAGTTGCCCAAGCTTGCAGACGGGCCTTTTGCCGGTTATCCAAGAGTGTTTGGTCTTGCCTGGGCATTCATTGCACATACCGATAGTCATTTTGACCCGCAGACGCTGCGTCAGTTTATTCGTGCTTACCAACGCGTTCAGCTACTCACTATTGGCGAGCTCTGGGCTGTCGCCATTACCTTACGCATCGTTCTCATTGAAAATTTACGCCGCCTGGGTGACCAAATTGATGAGGAACGCGCAGCACGGGCAGAGGCAGAGTCTTTAGCAGAAACACTATTGCAAACCGGCCGTTCAAAGGCAGCGCTAGATAGGGATATTGCCACACATTTATCAAAGCCTTTATCCGATACTTTCATCGTCCATTTATCCAAACGCCTGCGGGATCAGGATCAGCGAACCATGCCTGCCATCACCTGGCTGGAGCAGATGGCACAAAGGCAGGGGCTTTCTCTTGATGACCTGGTGCAACGAACACAGCAGCAAGAAGGCGCGACTAACGTCACGGTGCGTAATGTGATCACCAGTATGCGGCTCATTTCAGATATTGATTGGGCAGCATTATTCGAGAGTGTGAGTTTAGTTGATGAGCGTTTAAACCATGGTCATGATTTTTATGCCATGGATTTTTTTACGCGTAATGTATACAGAAGTGCCATTGAGCAACTGGCACGTGGCTCCGAATATTCTGAGGTGGATATCGTTGAGGCCGCTCTACATTTGTGTAGAGAAGCAGGATTTTCCAATGAGTCATCAACGTCGACGAGGATCGAGGAGCCGGGTTACTACCTGATTGCTGAAGGGCGCGATGCGCTTGAGAAAGCAATTCAATTTCAGGCGCCCGCTAGGCTTCGAATCAGCCGATTCAATCTGGGTTTGGGCATTGGCGGTTATATCGGCGCGATTTTATTGCTCAGCTTTTCGTTGCTGGGATTATTTTTGTATTGGCTTGATGTGCTCGATACGCAGCCTTTGCTGCTATGGGCTATCGCTGTGATCGGGATCATCCCTGCCAGTGAGGCGGCTACCAGCCTGATTAATCGTTTTATTGTCTGGAGTGTCGCCGCGACTGCCTTGCCGGGGCTGGAGTTAAAGTCAGGTATCCCGTCTGCATTACGTACGTTGGTTGCCGTTCCCATTCTCCTAACCGATGAGGCCGAGTTGCTTCAGCATATTGAGCGGCTGGAAGTCCATTATTTATCCGGCGTTGGCGGTGATCTTTACTTTGCCTTGTTATCAGATGGCGCAGATGCCGATGAGGAAGAGGTTTTATCTGACCAGCCTTTATTAGCGCTGGCTAAAGCCTCAATCGCAGAGTTGAATCAAAAGTATGCCCAGGATGATGACTTAATCCGTACTGCGCCGCGTTTCCTGTTCCTGCATCGCAAGCGGATATTCAATGCTACCGAGGGCAAATGGATAGGTTGGGAACGTAAGCGCGGCAAGTTACGCGAACTGAATCGCCTGTTACGTGGTGCGACGGATACAACGTTCATGACGGTGGATGGCGACGCACCTCAGGTGCCTGCAGGGGTGCGCTACGTGGTGACATTAGACGCGGATACAAGGCTACCAAGAGATGTTGTCGGTAAGCTGATCGGCAAAATGGCGCATCCCCTCAATCGTGCCATCTTCAATGCATCAGAACAACGTGTGGTGCAAGGGTATGGCATTCTGCAACCACGTGTTACTCCTTCGTTGCCCCTTAATTACGAGGGCTCTCTTTTTCAACGCATATTTTCAGCAGCAGGTGGCATTGATCCCTATGCGGCCGCAAGCTCTGACGTTTACCAAGACATGTTTGGTGAAGGGTCATATACCGGCAAGGGCATTTACGATATTGATGCATTTGAGTCTTCTCTGGGTAGTAGGGTGCCGGAAAACACCTTGCTGAGTCATGATTTGTTTGAAGGTATATTTGCGCGTGCCGGGCTTGCATCGGATATTGAAGTCGTAGAGGAATCACCGACGCGCTATGATGTTTCCGCCAAGCGACAACATCGGTGGACGAGAGGCGATTGGCAGTTATTGCCTTGGATATTCAGCTTTGCCCCTGACCGTTACCTGCCTATGATCGGCCGCTGGAAAATGATCGACAATCTGCGCAGGTCATTAGTCGCCCCCAGTTACCTGGCCATATTGGTACTCTGCTGGTGGCTACCGCAGATGGTTGGCGCAAAAGCCATGGCATGTGTTTTATTGATATTCGCGATACCTACCATCCTGCCTATCTTTTTTTCCTTACTACCGCATAGACGAGATTTCCAGCTTCGTAACCATTCGAGAAATGTCGTCAAAGATATATGGCAGGTGTTGTCGTATAACTTTTTATCCATTGCATTACTTGTGGATCAGTCTTTGAAAATGATGGATGCCATCGTGCGCACTTTCGTCCGGTTGTTTATCACGCGCAAACACTTGCTTGAGTGGACAACCGCAGCAAAATCCAAGGGCGGCCCTATCTTGACCATGGCTGGTTTTTATCAGGAAATGGCAGGCAGTGTTTTTTTTGCAATCATCATCAGTACGGTCACCCTCGTATTCAATCCTGTTGCGTGGCCTATGGTGCTGCCATTGTGTGGGCTATGGGTATTCGCCCCATTGCTGGCTTTTAGTGCCAGTGCGATATCCGCTTCTAAAACCAAAGCCGTTGATATTTCTGATACTACTGCAGAGTCTTTAAGGCTGACGGCACGACTGACATGGCGTTTCTTTGAGCGGTTTGTCACGCCCCTGGATAATATGTTACCGCCTGATAACTTTCAGGAGGAGCCGTTCCCCGTCATTGCGCACAGGACGTCGCCGACCAATATTGGCTTATATTTGCTCTCAACAGTGGTGGCCAGGGATTTTGGCTGGACTGGTACGCTGGAAACGATTGAGCGCCTGGAAGCAACGTTTAATGTTTTACGAGAACTGCCCAAATTTCGCGGCCATTTATTTAATTGGTACGGCACCCTTGATCTCAGGGTGCTAGACCCGGCTTATGTGTCATCGGTGGATAGCGGCAATCTGGCTGGTCATTTAATCGCGCTGGCCAATGCCTGTGACGAGTGGGCAGAAAAGCTGGTAATCGGTGATGCAAAGGCTGGCATGCTGGATCACCTGATCCTGGCCAGGCGCGCGGTTCTCGCTACACCTATTGCCACCTCGGCTTCTGCTAATAGCGAAGCCTGGACATTGCTTATGTCCAGGCTGGATGAGATCGCCGCCTTGTTGAATGATGGCCAGCTCATGCACTCGCTGCCAGCATTAAAGCGGCTGGCTGAAAAAGCAGCCTTGAGCGTACGTAGCCTTATGCCTGTCCTTGATCAAGATTCTCTTCCTGAAGCAGTTTACTGGATAGATGCCCTTGTGAAATCAGTGATTGCGCATCAGCAGGATCAACTGCAGTTACAACAAACCCCTAGCACTATCACAAGTAGACTTAAGATCATTTCGGAAAGTGCGCGCAGCATGGCAATGGTCATGGATTTCGCTTTCTTGATTGAACCAGAGCGGAAGTTGTTATCGATAGGATACAGCTTGCAAGATAACAGTCTGGACGCTAGTTGTTACGACTTGTTGGCGTCAGAAGCACGCCTAGCGAGCCTGTTTACCATTGCAAAAGGCGATGTGTCAACCAAGCATTGGTTTCGCCTCGGCCGAACTGCCACGCCCATTGGCAATGGATCGGCATTGATTTCATGGTCGGGCTCTATGTTTGAGTACTTAATGCCCTCCCTTGTCATGCGCGCCCCGGTCGGCAGCCTGCTGGAGCAAACCAATAAACTGATTGTGGACAGGCAGCAAGACTATGCAAAGTCATTAGGCGTGCCATGGGGCATTTCAGAGTCTGCTTACAATGCACGTGATATTGAATTCACCTATCAATACTCCAATTTTGGTATTCCCGGACTGGGGTTGAAACGTGGTTTATCTGAAAACCTCGTGATTGCGCCGTATGCGACCGGTCTCGCCACCATGGTTGATGCAACCAAGGCGCAGGCAAACTTTGCGCTGCTTGCAAGCATGGGCGCAGCCGGGAAGTATGGATTTTACGAAGCGCTAGATTTCACGCCATCCAGATTGCGTGAGGACCAGCGCGTCGCCATCGTCCGCAACTATATGGCACACCATCAGGGCATGACCATTGTTGCGATTGCTAACTGTTTGAATGATGGTGAAATGCGCAACCGGTTTCATCGTGAACCCATGATCCAGAGCTGCGATCTGTTACTGCAAGAGCGTATGCCCAGGGATATCGCGATTGCCCATCCACGTGCTGAAGAAGTCAATATCTCGACGGATTCCAGCGATAGTGCGCCTTATGTGCGCAGGTTGACTGACACGCGCTCGGCCAATCCGATCACGCATCTGCTTTCAAATGGTGCCTATTCCATCATGATCACAGCCACCGGGGCGGGTTATAGCCGCTGTCATGAGACAGCCATCAGCCGCTGGTCTGCAGATACTACCCGTGAAGAAGACGGGTTTTATATCTTTATCAAAGATGTGGTGAGTGGCGATATCTGGACCTCAGCAGGACAGGATATCCGCAATAGCGCGGTGACGCCCAGGGCAAGCAACCATATTATTTTCAGCGAAGCGCACGCAGAGTTTTTGCGACAGGATAATCATCTGCTGACACAAATGGATGTGATCGTCTCGGGAGAAGAAAACGCAGAAGTGCGCCGCGTGTCGTTGACCAACAATAGCCGCCTGCCCTATGAACTTGAACTGACTTCTTATCTGGAGCTTGTATTAGCGTCAGCTGCCAGTGACAAAGCACATCCGGCTTTTTCAAAAATGTTTGTGGTGACGGAGTATCTGGCCGAGTTTGGTGCGCTGCTGGCAACACGCCGCTTACGCTCGGCAAATGATACGCAACTGTGGGCGGCGCATTTTTGTGTGGTAGACGCTGACATGTCGGCACCGTTGCAGTACGAATCAGACAGAGCGCGCTTTATCGGCCGTGAAAAAACAGTTAAATCCGCCAATGTCATTATCAATGGTGAGAAACTTTCCAACACGACAGGCACCGTACTGGACCCCATATTCTCCCTGCGTAACCATGTCAGGCTTGCCCCTGGAAAAGTGGCTAAGCTGGCGTACTGGACGGTTGTCGCCTCGTCACGACAGGAGTTGCTGGACATCATAGACAAGCATCACGACCGCAGTGCGTTTGAGCGAGCGCATACCTTAGCCTGGACCTTGTCCCAGGTGCAAATGCGCTATCTGGATATCACCTCGGAAGAGGCGGCAAATTTCCAGAAACTGGCAGCCCCGGTGTTGTATGCAGATCATCGTTTCAGGTCACATACCGATGTGATCACACGCGGTGCAGGCTCTCAATCCGGGCTGTGGTCGCAATCTATTTCCGGAGATCTGCCTATCGTTTTGCTGCGGATTGATGACCTGGAAGATATGCCCAAAGTGCATGAGCTATTGCGAGCACATCAGTACTGGAGAATGAAGCACCTGTTTGTCGATTTGGTCATCATCAATGAGCGGGCTTCTTCCTATGTGCAGGATCTGCAGATTGCCATAGAGACTGCCGTGCGTACCAGCCAGGCGAGACGCAGGGATGGCGAAAATCTGTCGAAAGGGATTGTCTTCACCTTGCGCGCAGATTTAATGAGCCTGGAAACCCGCAGTTTATTGCAATCAGTTGCCAGGGTAGCGTTAACTGCCAGACAAGGTTTGATTGCCCAGCAACTGGCTAGAGTGCCGGACTCTAACTACATGGTAGCAGCTGTCGCTGGCCTGGTTGATAAAGAAGCTATTTCTTTGGCGCCATCAGTTTTAGAGCCATTGGCTTTAGCCGGGCATCTGGAATTCTTTAATGGCCTCGGTGGCTTTGCAGAGGATGGTAAAGAGTACGTGACGGTCCTCACGCCGGGGAAAATAACCCCGGCACCCTGGATCAATGTCGTCTCTAACGGTCAGTTTGGTTTCCAGGTCTCTGCTGCCGGGAGTGGCTATACATGGGCAGATAACAGTCGGGAAAACCAGCTCACACCCTGGTCAAATGATGCGGTGATGGACTCCTCCGGAGAGGTGTTTTATGTGCGCGACGAAAATAATGGTGTCGTCTCCAGCCCAACTGCACAACCGCTAAGGGATGATGGTACGTATGTCGCCCGGCACGGCTATGGCTACAGCGTGTTTCAACATGAATCAAATGCACTTGAACTGACGTTATTGCAATATGTGCCGCTGGAAGACCCTGTCAAAATCTCGCGTCTGACCATACGCAACCTTACGCAAAGCCCTCGCCGGATCTCAGTCACTGCGTATACAGAATGGGTGCTAGGCACATCACGTAGCGCTTCAGCACCATTTATCATGACTGAGCTTGATAGTGTGACCGGCGCTATGTGTGTAAGAAACCCGTGGAGTATCTCTTACGCAAATCGAGTCACGTTTGCTGACCTTGTGGGTAAACAAACGCATTGGACAGCTGATCGTGCCGAGTTTATCGGTAGGTATGGCGATCTATCCCAACCGAAAGCACTGTTGGATAGGCAGCCACTATCAGGCCGCGTGGGGGCAGGCATGGACCCTTGTGCGGCCTTACAACGCACGATTCTGTTAGCGCCAGGAGAGTCCATTGAAGTGAGTGCGCTATTGGGGCAGTGCGCTTCTGTAGAAGATGCCAGAGCTGTGATACAGCGCTATCGTGAAATAGATCTCGATGCAGTGTTGAGCGAGGTCAAACAGTATTGGCAGGGTCTGCTGGGTGCGGTCCAGGTCAGGACGCCTGACAGGGCTATGGATATCATGCTCAACGGCTGGCTGCTTTATCAAACCATGGCTTGCCGGATTCTGGCACGCTCGGCGTTTTACCAGGCAAGTGGCGCCTATGGTTTTAGAGACCAGCTCCAGGATTGCATGGCCATGTCTTTCGTGGCACCGGAAATCAGTCGCCAGCATTTGTTGCGCGCGGCCGGACGGCAGTTCAGTGAAGGCGATATGCAACACTGGTGGCAACCTCAGACTGGACATGGCGTACGCACTAGAATTTCTGATGACTGTGTCTGGCTGGCTTTTTGTACTGCACATTACGTTGAATGTGCAGGGGACACCGCAGTGTTGCATGAAGAAATCCCATTCCTTGAAGGCCAGTTATTGCGCGAAGGTGAGCATGATTGTTTCTTCCAGCCCATGATAGGCGATGAAGCCTCCTCTCTTTATGAGCATTGCGTCAGGGGCTTGGAGCTCAGCATACAGCGTACCGGCCAGCATGGGCTGCCGCTGATGGGCACTGGCGACTGGAACGATGGCATGAACAACGTCGGCAAAGAGGGGCGCGGGGAAAGCGTCTGGCTGGGCTGGTTACTGATACGCACCATCATGGTATTCGCGCCTATCGCTGCATCACGCCATACTGTAAGAGATGATGCACGCGTCAAAAGCTGGTATGCGCATGCAGAGTCTGTCAGGCAGTCGATTGAGCGGGAAGCATGGGATGGCGAATGGTACCGGCGTGCTACATTTGATGATGGGTCTTGGTTGGGTTCTACGGAAAGTGAAGAGTGCCAGATCGATTCAATTGCCCAATCATGGGCAGCATTATCAGGTGTGGCTGATGTAAAACGCGTTGAAAAATCGATGGCATCTTTAGAGAAATACCTGATTCATCAGACGGGTGCGCTGGCCTTATTATTCACACCGCCATTCGAGCATACCCACCATGATCCTGGCTATATCAAGGGCTATCCGGCAGGGTTGCGCGAAAACGGTGGCCAATATAGTCATGCTGCCATGTGGACTGTGCTTGCCTTCGCTAAATTAGGGCAGGGAAGTAAAGCGGCTGATTTATTCGCCATGCTTAATCCGATTAACCATACCCTTGATCAATCAGCAAGCGAGCGTTACAAAGTAGAGCCTTATGTGATTGCAGCCGATGTATATTCAGTCGCTCCTCATACTGGACGCGGCGGCTGGACCTGGTATACAGGTTCTGCCGGATGGATGTACAGAGCCGGTATAGAAGGGATATTGGGGATCAAGCGAGTGGGCAATGATCTTTTAGTAAAACCCTGTATACCGGAAACGTGGCCAGCATTTGAGGTGGAAATTAATTTGCAAAATACAACGTACAGTATTCGCGTAGAAAATCATGGGAGTAGAGATAGTGCTATTTCTGGCGGAACATGGGACGGCATTGGTTTACTGATGACGGATGGTACGCTCCAACTTCCATTAAATGGAGGCGCACATGAGCTTATAGTCATATGTTGAACAAAAAGAATACTGGCGATTAATGCTTAAAGGGGCTTAATTTAAACTTGAGTGTTTATTGCAAAAGCTAAAATACCGAAGAACCACCAAGCCAGATCCGAAGGCTTGCAGAAATGTGAGCCGTTTTTCTTTTTTCAATGTCGAACGGCGACTCAGAATTTTAGATTTTAGTTTTTCAGCATTCCGCGATTTTTGTGATTTTCAGGTTGCTCATACCCGAGCCGTTCCCGATACTCATCCACTCTCAACACCCAACTCGGTCTATAGTCACAACGGTACAGGAGCGCCATCTCCAGCTTGAAGTTGATTAGTTAGAGAAAGGGGCCGTTGCCTAACCAAGTTTTTCTGCCAACTTTTCTGCTCTAGGATGAGTATATCTTTTAAGCATTGAGAGAGATTTATGACCCGTAATTGAGGCAACTTCTATTAAGTCCAGAGTGCCCAACTCAAATAAACGACTGGTCGCTTCATGTCTAAGATCATGAAAGCGTAAGTCCTGTAGAAATCCGTCTACTTGGGAGGAGGGATAGTCCTTCAAATATATTTTTCGACCCTTTTCACAACCTTTTTGGAAAGCTCGTATTAATGCATCCTGACTAACTTTGAAGATTTTTCCTCTAGCGATGTCTCTTGGTTGCTCATCAAGAATTCCTAAGGCTCTAGATGAGAGGGGAACAAGGCGATCTTCACCATTTTTGGTGTCCTTAGCTAAAACTGTCCTTTTTTGGATGTTAAAGCTGCTCCATTCAAGATTTAGAATCTCCGACTGACGCATTGCTGTTTCAATTGCAAATCTAACGACCGCTATTGTTTGTGGGTTGCGACAATGAGATTTGAGCCCTTCGAGAAGATAGGTTTCTTCTTGATGCTCGAGGCGGCGTTCTCGCGCGACAGAGCCTGTCGGTAATTTTATTAGGCGACAAGGATTGATGAGGCCTTCCATCCCCCATTCCTTTCTAGCAGTTTCAAACACAATTGAAAGCAATGCAATTTCAAGTCGAATTGTGTTTGCAGCTAATCCCTTTTTCCGCTGAGAGTCTCTGATTTCAGCGATATCTTTACCCTTAAGAGTAGATAGCATTCTTAGGGCTATAGGGTCTTGTAGCCATCTTTTTATTCTGGCGGTCTCTCTTTTATCTCCTTTTTTTAAAGGAGTTACTTCCGTAAGATAGCGTTGTAAAGCTTCGGCCAGGGTCGTGCTTTCAGCTTCGCCACGATCAACAAAAACACCTCTATCCATTTCAGACTCAATCATGCGTCCCCATTTTTCGGCATCTGCGCGATTTCGAAATGTTTTAGTTTGAGGCGTATGACCTTTTTTCCGTATCTGTACTTCGTAGCTAAAAAAGGAGTCGTTATCGCGTTTTCGTATAGTAGCCATGATGCGTGGTGTGGGTTTAATGTGGGATTTATACTAATATATCGTTGTAAATATAGCTATTACTTAATTTTACAAGGGACTTAAAATCCCTCGCCGCAAGGTGTGCCGGTTCGATTCCGGCTCCGGGCACCACATCATTAATACTTTAAAACCAGCTAGTCAGCTGGTTTTTTTGTGCCTAAATTTTTCATCCGCCTTCACCGCATATCTCTATCGTTAAATATGCCCGTGTCTAGTTGCGTGACTATTGGTCATCTATATCTACTGGAGTCCATAAGCCAAAAGACTTTTGCAGTGAATGAGGACCTGGATGTCGTGTTATTTTCCTTGCTGTAAAACGTTATAAGAGGATTTATGACAGTGAGGGCAGCGTTTGGTGTTTGCAATCGGGTGACAAAAGAAGCGGACTAGGTTTATCCTATCGAAAATACATGCACCTAGGCGCAAGTCCATTCGAAAGACAAAGCATTTAAGCATATGATGAAACCTCTAATTTTGGCACTGACTTTCCTGATCTACTCCTGTGTAGCGAGTGCGGAAAAAAATACGTGGTTCTACAAATCATCCAAACTTCTATTATTTAAAGAGTTGAATACTTGTCATGATTACAGGAACGCTGGGAATATTCCTGCGTTTAAAGACTGTGTGACCTCTAAATTGAATGCCTATGATCTGATCAAGCAAAAGATGGATGATCCTGCCACCAGTCCATTGATAGGCGAATCGGTTTGTGTGGACAAGATCAGGGCTGGTTTTGAATATGGCGCGCGTTGTATGACCGCAGCTGCTGAGATTTGCAAGCAGGACAGTGCGGGAAATATCGCCAATGCGCTGGGATGTTTGCGCACTTTCTCGGCCCCTAATTGGCAAACGAATCCTTCAGCGATGAAACTGGATTTCACCAAGCCAATCAGGAACGAAGACGAGATGAAAAAGTATGTGCAATAGCGTTAGTGTGTGAACTGAATTGACAGGGTTAATGAAATCACTAGCATCTGTGAGCTTACAAGTCCCTGTTCAAGGAATATACACTTCTGGATAAAACTCTGAATCAATATCTTCTTCCTCACCTGCCGCTGCGGGGGGAATGATATCCGGATCTAAAGCATGCGAATGGATGGTTTTGGGTTTCTTGCTGGTTTTTGCTGTCAGTTTGCGATTTGAACGGGGTGATTGACTAGAGGTTGATTCCGATTGATTGTCATCTAAATGATCATTGCAACTTTTTTCATGGTGATTCAAAGTCATTAAGCGCTCCTTTCACTTTTCAATCACAGTCAACAGGAAAACCAACTAAACAAATTAAAGTGGTTTACATTGAATTTCTATACATACATATCTGATAACCGTGTAGGAATTATCTTACGGGAATTTATTCATCAATGCATGGCTCAAACCCTGAACTATGTGTTGAAAATAGATGGTCATGGTTGATGTCGAAATGGTCAGTCTATTTAGATTCTCCAGCCAAACCGCTACCAGCCGCCTTTGTGATGACGACAGATTTTTTGCTATGATGAGGGCATAAACAGGAGTACTCATGAAATACCTTTTCGTTCTGCTCATCGCCATTGGGTTGCCTGCCTGCATCAGCACACCAGAAGTTAAAAATCGCGAGGTTTCGCCTGCTCAAAGCTATCACTTTGAGGGCGATGATACATCAACCAAAATTACCGGATTGCTGGAAAAATATGGGAATGACTGGGCTTATCATGGGGCGTTTTTGACAGTGCAAATTGGCAGTGAAAAGGTGATCGTGAGAAAGCCGGTCGACAGGTACAATTTTTCTGGTGAAATTGGCGGCGGTACTTACCGCGACAAAAAAGTCAGTGCTTCATGCGTAGGCTACGCGGTAACCGATCGCTGGACGGATGTGCGCTGTACGGTCTTTGTCGGAAATGAACAAACAGTGACACTTACTTTTTAGGCCCTTAGCTCACTTCAAAAATAGTCCGCCTACACCCTGAAGCCAATAAGTCGGAGACATCAGTGTTGAAGGCAAACACAAGCTTGTTGTGAAAAAATGCAGTCAGCGCTTAAATCCCAAATGTAATAAGCGATTCAGTCGCTCGATCAAACACCCTCAAACTCACCTTGTTCTTAATACATTCAATAAAACCTTATACGTCAGTCATTTCTGACAACAGAATGCGCTTATTGCTTATGCCAGTGGCGTATTGAAATCGTTATCCTGAGATTGCTGGTTCACATGAGTTTGTCTCATGTTGAGCGCGGCATCAAACGGTGCCTATATGGCACCGTTTTCTGTTTTCAGGGTAGACATGTGGCATATGCCCGGAATCAGCCACGCCATTATTTGAAGTTTTAGAGGCGGCTTTTTCTTCCACGACCTTGTGACTGATGGCAACAGACTATTTTTTCACTGAATTATCAACTCACTAAATAACAAAAGCGAACACACAGAGATGACAATGAAAGACATTTGGGTACTGATCAAAAGCGCATTCACGGCCTGGAGTGATGATTATGCGCAAAGCATGGGGGCAGCACTGGCCTATTACACCATGTTTTCCATTGCGCCGTTATTGCTGATTGTGATTTCCATCACTGGCATTATTTTTGGACAGGAGGCTGCCAGAGGCGAGATTTTCGGGCAGCTGAATAACCTGATGGGCGAGCAGGGTGCAATGGCAGTGCAAACCCTGCTCGAAAGCACCAGCCAACCTACGGAGGGAATCGCTGCAACAATCATTGGCGTTGTGTTGCTACTGGTTGGGGCGACCACGGTATTTGGTGAGTTACAGAATTCACTGGACCGCATCTGGAAAGCGCCTGCCATGGTCACCAGCGGCATGTGGAACCTGGTCAGGGTCAGGCTGCTATCCTTTGGCATGATCATGGGCATAGGCTTTCTGCTGATGGTGTCACTTGTGTTCAGCGCGGGTTTATCTGCCATGAGTAAGTGGTGGTCGCCGGTGCTGGGTGGCTGGATGGTAGTGGCCGGTATTTTTAATTTTATTTTTAGTTTTTTATTGACCACCGGCATGTTCGCCATGATTTACAAGATCATGCCGCGCGTGAACATACGCTGGAGCGAGGTATGGATAGGCGCTACGCTGACTGCGGCCTTATTTACAGTGGGTAAATGGCTGATTGGTATATATATCGGTAAAAGCGCGATTTCAAGCGGCTATGGGGCGGCCGGTTCATTGTTGGCGTTGTTGATCTGGATCTATTACTCCGCGCAGATATTCCTGATGGGGGCTGAGTTTACCTGGGCATATTCGCATATTTTTGGCTCACGCAAACATAAAGAGACGCCACCTGAATTGACCAGTGCGTTAACCGAAAATGGTGCCAAAGCGCTGGCGCCAGATAGTGAAGTTGCCAAAACTGCACGTACTAAAAAAGCCAAATCACCTCGAAGACAGCCTGCCAAGCCAAATTAGTCGCTGTTTAAATTATAGAGTCACGCATGATTAAATATCTCTTTTTGTCATTTTAATATTATATAAACTTGTATAATGTAGGAATGTTATCCGGTTTCACTGCTTTTTCTAAGTATGGTTGATCTTTATCAACTATATCTTGGTCTACGAAAAGTATGCTGAAAGTGTCGGCTAATGTGTTCTGAGTATTAAAGTGAAAGAAGTAGTGTGATTTACGTTGAATTAAAATCAGTCATCCTCAAAAAACAATTGGCGTGGGGTAGAACCATTACCATCACAGAAATAGCGGATGCTAGCGGGATTAGCCGCATGACTTTGCACCGTATGCTCAAAGATCAGAGTTACAACGCCAGCACTGATCACCTCAATAAGCTGTGTGCTTACCTGCAATGCGAGTTATATGACCTTGTGCGCTGGGAGCCTGATCTCCCCAACTTGCAGGAATATGTGGCTTAAGTAGTGTTCTACTTTTGATTCGCTAATAGCTCGCTTTACTCATCCGCAAGTACGTTTGCAAAAACGCATTGTTTACGGCGTTTTTTCCATAAGCTTTAATCTGGCTGTGCTTAGCAATGAAATCTACTGATGCAAGATTTTGCCTGACTTTGAGGCCAGGCAAAGGCTGGTAGGGCATTCCAGCCAAAATTCCCAGTTTGAAACACTTAAGTTGACTGGCTTTTCCCGCTTTTTTTCGGCAATCCATATCGACGCAAACTCACAATAATAAGAGAAATTTTTTGGAATTTCTTTTTTATGCGTCTGTCGCCCGATGTCTTGCCGTCTGCTCACTCCCTGGAAAGGGATTGCAGCTATTGGATGCAACAGCTGGTCGAGGCCTGGAAACAGGGCGATTGGCCGAAGTGCCTGACCTTGGCCCAGACAATCACGACCGACTTTCCTGAAGAAGGCCTGGCCTGGAAGTTATTGGGCAGCCTGTACCAGCAACAAGATCAATTAAACGCAGCCGTAGAGGCTTTTTCCCAAGCAGGCAAGCTGCTGAAAAAAGATGCCGAGGTGTTTTATAACCTCGCCAATGTGCATGCGCAGTTGCAAGAGCATCCGCAAGCGATCAAACATTACCGCCAAACACTTAAGTTAAGCCCGGCTTTTAGTCGTGCTTATGCCAACTGGGCGAGTGTGCTTAAAAAAACCGGCCAGCTGAAAGAAGCTGAGAAGCTGCTGCGGCGTGGCCTGAATCTGCATCAACAGGATGGCCGCGTCAATTTTGAACTGGCCACCTTGCTGCATGAAGCCGACAAGCCACTGGAAGCGATCCAGTATTACCGCGAAGCGGCGGCGATCGAGCCAGGCAATCCCATCATCTTTTTTAATATGGCAGTCGCGCTTGAGTTGTTAGGCAATGAAAGCGAAGCCATTCAGGCTTATGAAACCGCGATTGCGCATCAGCCTGACTATGTCGAGGCTTACAGCCACTTGGGCGCGCTTTACCTCAAAAAGGCCAATTTTGACGAAGCCGAACAATGGTTACTGGCCGGATACGCTGTCAATGCAAAAGAATTATCCATTTTAAAGAATCTGGCCAAGTTGTACCGCGTCACACAGCGCACACGCGAGTACCAGCATTATGTTGACCAGGTCATGGAGTTGCAGGATTTTAATGCCGAGCAACTGAATAATGTCGCCGCTGAGTTGCTGGACCAGAATCTGTATGCAGAAGCTGAGCGCTATTGCAATAAAGCCCTGGAGCAGGACCCCGGTAATCCCTATATCTACGGCAATCTCGGCCTGATCGAGAATGCACGTTCGGCGTTTGACAAAGCCTGTCTCCACTTCGAGAAAGCACTGGAATTATTGCCCGATTCAGAAGTGATACTGAGCAATTACAGCATCAGTTTACGTTTGTTGGGTCGCTTTCCTGAAGCGATTGCCAGCCTGGAAAAATCCATTGCCCTTAAGCCCAGCCATCTGTCGGCCTATATCAATCTGGGCAGTATTTACCTGGATTTAGGCAAAGCAGAGCTGGCGATCGAAACGCTGGAAAAAGTACTGGCGCAAGACCCTAACCAAGTCATGGCGTTGAGAAACCTGTTGTTCTCAGACAGCTATGTGAATTACCTGACCGAAGCTAAATATACAGCTTATGTCGCCAGGCTTGGGCAGTTGATGATGCAGGATAAAACACCATTCCAGGCATGGAACATTCACAACAATGACCAGCGTTTGCGCATAGGTATTGTCTCGGCAGACCTGAGACGTCACCCGGTTGGCTATTTTATTGAAAACTGGTTAAAGCATTTTCACCCCGGGCAACTGGAAGTGTATGGCTATTCTACTGATGGCCGTGAAGATGTACTGACGCACGAACTTAAAGGCTATTGCAACGAGTGGCGCTCTCTGGCTGGCTTGACCGATGAACAGGCTGCACGCCTGATCCACAGTGATGGCATTCATGTGTTACTGGATTTATCCGGCCTGACCGGCGGCACACGCTTGCCGGTATTCGCCTGGAAACCAGCACCGGTGCAGGCGGCCTGGCTGGGTTATTGGGGCACCACTGGTTTGCCGGTGATGGATTACGTGATTGCTGACCCTATCACTGCCAACGCCCAGGTGGCGCAACGCTTTACCGAACAAATGGCCTATCTGCCACACACCCGGTTGTGCTTTACGCCACCGCCATTCGAGATTGGTGTGAATGCCTTGCCGGCAGCACAATCCGGCGAAGTGACTTTTGGTTGTTACCAAAACTACACTAAGGTGACCGATGCGGTATTAACGCTTTGGGGACGCATTTTCGCAGCGCAACCATCCGCCAGGTTACGCTGGCAGTGCAAGACATTCAATGACGCCGCTGCCAGGGCAGAAACCGTCGAAAGATTAGCCAAGGTTGGCATCAGCGCCGAACGTTGCGAGTTACTGGGTATGGTCACGCGTGAGGCTTACCTGAAAAGCCATCATGAAGTGGATATGATCCTGGATACCTTCCCTTTCAGTGGCGGTACCACTACTTGCGAAGCCTTGTGGATGGGTGTGCCAACGCTGACATTACCAGGCGACACCTTGATAGGCCGCCAGGGCGCGAGCATGCTGACATGTGCAGGCCTGGGTAACTGGGTAGCAGCTAGCACTGACGATTATGTAAATAAAGCAGTGGCTTTCGCCAGTGATTTGCCGGCGCTGGCAGCCACGCGCTCAGCCTTGCGCGCGCAAGTTTTGCAATCACCATTGATGGATGCCGCACAATTCGCACAAGATTTTGAAACACTGCTATTCAGCTTGTGGCAACAGGTTAAATCTGGCCTGGGTGAACATCAGCTCCTGGCGAAAGCGCCCGTGCAATCCGTATTTAGCGGCGAACAACCGGTATGGGTGGTCAGTGCCACACGCATGACTGAAGAAGCCTTCTGGCGTGATGCAGCACTGGGCAAATCCTTAAAACGCCATATGCGCCAGGATGCACGACTGGTGGCCAGCATCGCTTGTGAAAACACACGCGGCTTGTCCGAGATTTTTAATGACGCTATCGCTGCAGCACCCGAAGATGCCTTACTGGTATTTATCCATGATGATGTCTGGATCGATGAGAATACCTTTGTGCAGACAATCTCTGAGGGCCTGCAACATTACGACGTGATAGGCGTGGCCGGCAATGCGCGCATCCAGCCTGGCCAAACTGGCTGGTGCTTTGTGGATACGCAATTCACCTGGGACGACACCGCTTATTTGCGCGGCGCGGTCAGCCATGGTCAGCACGCGTTCGGTCCGGCTTCCGCTTATGGTGAGCCTGCTGGCGCCACCCAGTTGATGGATGGTGTATTCCTTGCTGCTTACAAGCAGCGGTTGGTTGAATCGCAGGTACGTTTTGATACGCAGTTTGATTTTCACTTTTACGACCTGGATTTTTGCCGTACGGCCAGCAGTGCCGGATTAAAGCTGGGCGTTTGGCCGCTGCGCATGACCCACCAGAGCGGCGGTGCGTTTGGTACCCAGCGCTGGCGTGATAAATACCAGCAATACGCGCAAAAGTGGGAACCAGCGCAGCAGATGCCTTCGACAGCGCTGGAGGCTTCAATTGCCGAGGTGTTTGATCTGGCCGCGGAGCAACAGCAACAGGGACAGTATGAAGCAGCGCGCGCCTTGTACCAGGAAATCTTGCAGATATATCCGCAGCATGCCTTGTCCATACATAACCTGGGCCTGATCGCCTGGCATGCACAGCAGGACGCACAAGCGATTGCCCTGTTTGAACAGGCGCATGCGCTGGCACCAGAGCAATGGCCATTGCTGCGCAATTACCTGAATGCTTTACACAGCTCAGGCAACCCTCAATTCGAGCCTGTGTTGACGCAGGCCTTACAGCGCGGCCACCACACGCCAGCGCTGCAAGCATTGTTGACTTCATGGGGCTTGGCAGAGCAGGTGAACGGTGTTGCAACCCTGGAAGCTGAAGAAGCCGCCTTACTGGCATTGTTCGCACAAGCGAAATACACAGACATGCAACAACGCCTGGACAGTCTGCTGCAATTGCATCCGGACTGGTTGAACGGCTGGAAAATGTTGAGTGACGTACGCATGTTGCTGAAAGAGGATGCACGCGAGCCAGCCAGGCGTGCCCTGGCGCTCAATGCGGCCGACCCGGTAGAACATTGTTATTACGGCCTGGTGCTGAAGGCGCAGGGTGATCTGAATGCAGCCGTGTTAGCCTTTGAACAGGCGATTGCACTGAAACCGGATTATGCCGCTGCTTATAATAACTTAGGCATTGTGCTCAAAGACCTGGGCGCAGTGGATCAAGCCATAAGCCACTTCAAACAGGCGCTGACAATACAGCCTAATGATGCCGGTTGTTTCAGCAACCTGCTGTTTTGCATGAGCCATGCGCAAGGCATGCCACCCGCAGAATTGTTACAAGCGCACCAGGCGTATGCGGCGTTGTATGAAGCCCCGTTAAAAGCGCAATGGTTGCCACATGGCAACAGCCGCGATCTGGATAGGCCTTTGAGAGTAGGGTTTGTGTCGGCTGATCTCAGGGCGCATTCCATTCCCCATTTCCTCAAGCCATTATTGCTAGGCTTGGCCAGCGACCAGCAGCTGGAATTGTATGCATATTACAACCATCCATTAAGCGACGAAGTCACCGCAAAAATGCGTGAATACTTTGCTAACTGGAAAGACGTGACCGAGCTATCTGATGCATCCCTGGCAGAGACCATCCGTCACGATGCGATTGATATCCTGATTGATTTGTCCGGCCATACCTCAGGTAACCGCCTGCTGACATTCGCCAGAAAACCTGCGCCTGTACAAATCAGCTGGCTGGGCTATATGAACACCACTGGCCTGAGCGCCATGGATTATTACCTGTCGGACCAGGCATTGACGCCAATGGGAGAGTTTGATGCCCAATTCACTGAAAAACTGGTGCAGCTGCCTGTCAATGCGCCATTTATGCCGGACGCAAGTATGTCTGATGTAGAGGCATTGCCAGCATTGCACAATGGCTATATCACCTTTGGCTGCTTTAACCGCCCGAATAAAATCACGCAGGCCACGGTGCAATTGTGGGCACAACTAATGCTAGCCGTACCAGGTAGCCGCATGATCATCGGTGGTATAGCCGCTTCAGAAAATGGCAGTCACCTGGTCTGCTGGTTTGAACAGGCCGGCATTTCGAGCGACCGCCTGGAACTGGTCGCCCGCAGTCATATGGCTGATTATTTGCTGCAATATCATCGCGTTGATATTTGCCTGGATACTTTTCCATCCAACGGGCTAACCACCACTGCGCATGCCTTATGGATGGGTGTGCCTACGCTGTGCCAGACCGGTGATCGCCTGACCAGCCGTGGTGCCATGGCATTGATGCAGCATGCAGGATTAACACAGTGGATCGCTGCTGATGCACAAGCCTGGGTAGCACAAGGAGCCGCTTTATGCGCTGACCTTGCTGCGCTGGCAGAAGTACGTAACGGCATGCGTGACCGCCTGCAACAGTCTTTGTTGTCACAGCCTGCCAAATTATCAGCCACCCTGGCTGATGCATTACGCCTGATGTGGCAACGCTGGTGCCAAAACCAGCCTGCCCATTCTTTTAACATGCACTTGCTTGCAGAAGAGAGCGACGCACTGGCGTCACCTGCAAACGAGCTCTCTGCAACCAAACAAACGACCTTAAAAGGACCCACCATGGAAACTTTAGCAATGCAAGCTGCATCTACAGAATCAGATTTAGCCTCAACACACGCAAGCCAGCAGACCCTGGAACAATCTGTTGAGGAAGTCTTGCAACTGGCGATACAACACCAGGAAAAAGGCGAATTCACTGAAGCTGCTGCAATGTATCAGGAGATACTCAATATAGCGCCCAAACAGCATGTGGCTTATTACGGGCTGGGGCTCATTGCCTTGCAGGAATCTGCCAAGACGGCATTGCCTTTACTGGAGCAGGCTGTGATCCTGGCACCGCAAACAGAAGCCTACTGGACCGCCTATGTGCATGCCTTGATGCAAACCACAAACCAGAAAGAAGTGACTGAAGTCATCGCCTTCGCCAGGCAGCATGGCTTGCCTGAAACAGCGATCCAGCAATTGAACCAGGCCTGCCAGGCGTTTTATGCGCAGGCGCTACCTGTTGCGGCAGCGCCTGTTGCCACAGGCAATCAGAAACCAGCCACTGTTGGTGGTTACATTTACCGCGCGCAGGATAACTTCTACCAACGCGCACAGGCAGAAGCCTTCGGCTACCAGGATGCCGGTAATGCCGAACAACGCCTGTACGACATCATCCGCCAGGCACGTGATAAAAGTGTGTTCTCAGATGAGTTGGCTGCTAAAGCCACTGACTGGCCTAGCTACTATCACCTGACTTCACAACGTGCCAACCTGTTACGTCCGTTTGCCGAAAAAATCGCCAACGGCAAGGTGCTCGAGCTGGGTGCCGGTTGCGGTGCGATTACGCGTTTTCTAGGTGAATTAGGCGGGGAAGTCGTGGTAGTGGAAGGCAGCCCTAACCGTGCCCGTATCATTGGCCAGCGTTGCGCTGAATTATCTAACGTCAACGTATTTTGCGATCTGATCCAGTCTTATGAAACAGATGAAAAATTCGAT
This sequence comes from Methylophilus sp. E2MeOHC9, assembly GCF_058744375.1. Taxonomy (NCBI): domain Bacteria; kingdom Pseudomonadati; phylum Pseudomonadota; class Betaproteobacteria; order Nitrosomonadales; family Methylophilaceae; genus Methylophilus; species Methylophilus sp. E2MeOHC9. The sequence continues at coordinate 2,656,978 of NZ_CP196024.1, read as the reverse complement.
GTAGTGACCCTGATCGGCGTATTGGAATACGCTCAGGTCTATGTCAAAGAAGCTAATCCATTGCTGACCCTGCTGCAAAAAGCCAAGTCTTTCCTGAAAGAAGACGGCATGCTGATTGTGGCGATTGAAAACCAGCTGGGCCTGAAGTATTTCAACGGCGCACCTGAAGACCATATGGGCCAGGCCATGTATGGCATTAATGATTCTTACAGCACCACCAGCCCGATCACATTCGGCCGCATTGAACTGGATGCGCTGATCCGTAGCGCAGGGTTTGAAACGACAGAGCTGTATGTACCATTGCCAGATTACAAAACACCGGTGACTGTGATCTATCCGGAAGGGTTTAATCCTGCGCATAAAGCGGCAGGCTGGGATATCGGTGCTTTGGCTGCTGGCTCAGTCGTGCATGACAGACAATCGCCAAGACATCCTACCTTCTCGCTGGAAAATGCGTGGAAAGTACTTGCGCGCAATAACCTGGTCGAGGATATGGCCAACTCGTTTATGTTCGTGGCCTATCCATCACAACAGGCAGAGAAACAACATCCGGACGTATTGGCTGCCCATTATGGTTGCCAGCGTCAGGCAATATTCAGCAAAGAAACCCAGTTTGTGCATGCTGACCAAGCCGTATCTATACGCACCCGCAGCACCGGTGAAACACCAACATTGTTGCAGGCCGATTGGGAGCAGTCTCCTTACCATGGCGGCACTTTATGGATGGACAAATTGACGCAACTGGTCAACCGACCTAACTGGCGCGTGGAAGATCTCACCGTATGGGCAAAAGTATGGGTAGATGCATTAGCTTCCAGCACCACACAGGGTGTCCATACCTTGCCAGAGTTTGCAGGCGCTACTGATCTGCTGCCATCACAATATTTTGACGCCACCCCTACAAACTTTGTGGTGGATGCGCAAGGGCAGGGCCATTTCTTTGACCTGGAATGGGATTTTGCGATTCCATTGCCGGTGTCATTCGTCGCGTTACGTGGCCTGTTCCTGACACTGCATCGTATCCGTGGTTGCGCCAAGCCGCATGCAAGCACACCTTCTAATATCGGTGGCTTGTCACTGGCCGTGCTGGAGTTATTGGGCTATACCTTCAAGGATCATGAGCTACAGGCGTTTATCAGCGTATTCAACCGCTTGCAGAACCTGATCCAGGGCTTGCCGGAGCAGCATGTGAATGGATTGACTGCCGAGTTCTCACGGGCGGCATTGCCGGTGCGTCAGCTGTTTACTTAATGCATAAGGATTGATAAAAGCCTGCTATTGAGAAATGGCAGGCTTTTTTTATGGGGATGGGATTTGAGGGGCTTATTGATAGTGACACAGGTTAAGTCACCGGATCTATGTGCGAAGCGGATGCTTCGTGCAACTAACGTCATTCTGGCGTAGGCCTGGAATCCAGGCAAGATTAATGCTTAGCTTGGTTCTAGTAAAGAACAAGTGTTGTAGTTGCAGGAAGGGTTAATTAGGTATTTCTTTGGACGAATGAACCGTTCTTTTTCGCCTCTAGGCGAGTGACTTTTCTTTGCTTGCCCAAAGAATAAGTCACCAAAAGAAAGGGCACCCTAGCTTCCGCTTGTTCCCTGCGTTGCTCGTCAACGTGGGCGTCCAACGAAACTCGCCCTAGCGGCTTGCACACTACGCAAGCCACCGCGGAGCTCAAACAGGCGCTGGCCGAAAACTCCCACGCTGACTGCGCTACTCGGCGCGTCAGATAGGGGACCCTGAAAGGCACTACGCGGTTATTTAGTTAGGTCTTTCTCACATCGTATCCCGCTCGACCAGCGAAATAAAACCAAAGCAAAAAAGAGAGTTGGCGGGTTGGTCTTAGGTTACACAATTGCTAAGCGCCCTCAATCTCAAGCCGTTTAACTAACGTTTCAACGTGTTGGTTTTAAACGGGCCCCTATCTGACGCGCTGAGTAGCGCAGTCAAAATAAGGAGGAAGGGAGCGACTGTCTGAGCTCCGCGGTGGGCTGCGTAGTGTGCAGGCCGCTAGGGCGAGTTTCGCGACCGCTTATTTTGATGAGCAACGCAGGAAGAAAGCGGAAGCTAGGGTGCATTTCTTTTGGTTATATTTTCTTTGTGCAAGCAAAGAAAAGTAACTCGCCTAGAGGCGAAATAAAATGCCGAAACAGACCACAAAACTATCCAAAGAAATACCTACTAAAACCTACAGCAAGCGCGACAGCTGCACTCTATTGCAACCAAGCTGAACATTAACCTTGCCTGGATTCTGGCCTATGCCAGAAGGACGAGTTCTAATACATACCTATACAGGTGGCAACAACTTAGGATAAGCCTGCCGTTATGCAGTCTCAGAGCATCCATTGCCACCCAAAACCCTAAAACATCGTTTCCATGCACTTGCGGATATGCGGAATAGACGCCGCTGAATTAGGTGCATGCTGGCTCAGCTTCACCAGCGTTTGTAGCGCTTTATCTGCTTTCTCCTGCAGGCAGTACACCTCAGTCAGGTTACTCAGTGGGATTGCAGGGTTTTCCTGCGCAAAATGTACCGCTTTTTCCAGCAGCATTTCAGCATCTTCAAATTGCCCTTGGCCTACCAGCAACGTGCCGAGGTCATTATAGGGCTCCCAGCAAGTGCTGCCTTTTTTGATCAGGTCCAGCATGATCTGGGTAGATAATTTCATATCGCCTTGCACTGCCAGTTGTTCTGCTTGCTGGTAGGTGGTGCGGTCAATTTCGACCTGTGCAGTCAGCGCAGGCGTAGGCAACGGTTGGCCTTGCAAGGCGGCCAGTAGATTGTCGACGATCAGTTTGGCGCTTTCACCCAGGTGGGCGAACTGTTGCTGTTTGTTGACACTGATTTCTGTCTGGTAGTGCTGAGGCCGTTCCAGCACGTCCAGAACCGTCTCGCGCAGGTTGGCACGGGTGGTTTTAGTGACGTAATCGTAAGGCACACAAGCCGGCCTGGGCGGGTTGGTGTCAGGGATCACCCAGTCTATCACTGCGACGCCAGGCACATCCAGCAGCAAGGCTTCGGTTAGCACGCTCGATTCATCAGATACCATGACATCAGCCAGGCCCAGGCAATACATGATACTGATCTCGCGATCAATCACGTAGACATTGTCGGCACAACCACGATGCAGGGCGTCCATCTCGTCGATATTATTCAGCACCCAGCGGTATTTTTCAGACCATGGCGCTTGTTTAAGCAACAGGTTTACCGGCAAATCTTTCAGGGCCTGTACAAAGTCATCCTGCTTGCCATGGTTTTCCCATGAAGGTGCGTATAACACCGAACGCTCGTATTTGAGGCCCAGTTGTTCGCGCAAGGCTTTCGCTTGCTGCTTGAATTCATCCTGGTTGCGGTAGACCAGGTCGGCCTTGGGCCAGCCAAGATCAAACACACCCAGTTTAGGACGTGCCTTGGCAAATACTGCCTGGGTTTGCCAGCGGTCTACCCAGTCGGCGCCGGGTACTATGCCCATATCAAAGGCGTTCCACGGCTCGTGGTGCCAGAAATGCGGCCAGATATCGTGGCGCTGGGCCAGGTCGTGCAGCAATATGATAGAAAACCCCGCATTGGGTTTGCATGCATGCTCGCAATAGACGCCGATTTCAGCGTACTGCCTGGAGTCGGTACTCCATTGTATCGGGAAGCCCCTGCCGGCCGCTTCATCCGCGATAGGGGCCAATGCCTGGCGTTCGCAGTTATCGGTAAAAAAGAAAGTGATGGCGGGCAGGTTATTGAGTGCAGGTGTCGTCATGATTGCGTCTTATCCATGCAAATGTTTTGAAAAAATTACACTGAAACGGAATTCGCTTTGTGTATAGTTAGGCACGCAGCTTTCGAAGGCTTGATGCGGCCATTCCGGCAACTGATTGATAAACCATTCCGGTGTGTAATATGTGTGGTGCAAACCACGGTATTTCTCTTCATATTCAGCCTCAGTCAGCGCTTCACGGCGAGCCAGCTCACAGGCTTCACGAGTGGCCGCATTCGGGACATCCAGTATGGCAATACCATGCCTGGCTTTTTTCCACATGGCCTGCAATACCTGCGCTGCTGTCGCTTCATCAAAATAGTGAAACACGCTGTTGGCGATGACAAAATCGTAAGTGGTTTCGGTGTCCAGTGACTGTGCGCCCTGGACGAGGAATTCACCATCTGGCATGGCTTTTTGTGCGGCTGCTATCAGGCCTGCTGCGTAATCCAGGCCGCCCACTTCGAGTGCCATTTGTTCACGCAGCGAAAACAGGAAAGCGCCGGCGCCGCAGCCGACTTCGAATAGTGAGTTGCCAGCTTTCAGGCCCAGCTTTTCACTGATACGGCGGGTATATTCCTGCCAGTCAGCCAGGTTGATCTTACCGGCGCCACTGTCAAAGCCATCCAGCGAGATCAGTGTTTCCAGTGTGATCGCGTGTTGCGGTTGCAGGGTACGTTTTTCCCAGATTTGTTGCCATAAATTGCTCATGAGTTCGCTTCCATTTTTTGACTGACGGCTTTCAGCACGCGTGCGCGCAGCTGCGTGCTGCTGATGCCTTCGGTGCGTGGCAGGATATGTAATTTTTCGGCTGCAATCGGGTTGCTGTTATCGTGGCCGTGGACAAGTAAATCAATGCGGTGTTGCTGCAAGAATGCGTCATCGAGCAACCATGGGCTGGGCACGACTTCATCTACGTCGCGCATGGCCAATAATACTTCTGCACGTGCGGCATAATCCAGCTCAGGCTCGTAGCCTTTTTTACTGCGGATTTCTTCATCAGTGGTCAATGCCACGACGACGTGTCCCAACTGTTTTGCCTGTTTTAACAAACGGACATGGCCATGATGGATCAGCGTGGCAGACATATCAACCATGATGCGTTTTTGATGACTCATGCCAGTACCTCCAGCATGTTTAGGATCTCGCCACGCGCCGCTTTACCCAGATGGGCTTCACCCAGGTGGCAAACTACGCTGCCACGGCTGATGCCACGCGGAGCATATAGGACTGCGCGCGGGTCATGGGAACCTATCCTGGCATCGATCCAGGTGCAGAGTGCAGGTTGATGGCTGTCTTGATGAGTGGCGTAGCCTGAAAATTTTTGCAACATGGCGGCTTTGTTAATAAACACCGCCTGACGTAAGTCTTGATGTTTTTGCAACACCTCATACAGCGAAGCAATCGCATGATAAGGGCCGGTCATACGCCGTTCCAGGTGGGTATGCAGATTGAGGTAAAACCCATCTACTGTATTGGTTGGTAACTGGTTAAATGCGATAAAAGCCGCACCAGTCAGCCCGAATAAGCCTTTGCACGAGCTATAGGCAATCACATCTGCCTGGTCGTGATCATCTTCGAGGCCGATGGAGGCAGTGGCATCGAGAAACAGCTGCGCGTCAGCACGGTTTGCCAGCGCACGTAATTCATTCATGGGCAATTTGAGGCCTATGCTGGTTTCGGTATAGCAAGCCACTACCCAGTCATATTGGTCGGCGATATCTGCCAGGTCCAGCCAGTTGACGAAAGTGACCGATCTGACATGGCCCAGGCGTTGTGCCGCTTCGGCAAAACTCACCAGACGTTGTGCGTAGTAGCCGCTGTCTATGACCAGTACCTTGCCGAATAGGAAATTCAATGAGGCGATTTCCAGTGCCAGGCTGGCAGAACCTTGCAGACGCGCAATCTGGGCGTGTCCGGTCATGTTTTTTAATGCATCTAGCACCGCAGCTTCCACTTGCTGGTAATCGGTGTCGCCACGGCCAAAACATGGGCGCAAGCCGAGCAGATTTTCTTCCAGTAAACTGGCAGGACCTGCGGTAAATAAGGCTTTGGCGCTATTTTGCTGCGTGATATGCGCCAGTAAGGTTGGCGACTGATCAGGCATAAGCGACCTCTTCCAGAAACTGCATAAAGTCCTGTTTGTTTTGTGCAGGCGTGCGGGTAGGGCGTCCCAGGTCAGCGCGCGCACCACGGCGACAAAGCACTTCAATAAAGCAGCTTTGACCCAGACTTAAAGCGTAATGCAACGATTCATCGAGTTGGCCACCGGAACTGACGCGGATCACCCACTGGTAACCAGCCGCCTTGGCGATGCTGGATAGATTCAATTGCGCAGCCACGGTAGGTTGACCACCCACAGAATCATGCGCGCCATTATTAAAGACGATATGGACCAGGTTGCGTTGTTGTGCGCTCAAGGTCAGGCTGCCCATATGCATGAGCATGGCGCCATCACCGTCCAGGCAAACTACTTGCCGTTCAGGTTGTGCCAGCGCGATGCCACAAGCAATTTGCGAAGCATGGCCCATACCACCTACCGTTAAAAAGTCGCGGGAATGCCCGCTTTTTTGTGCATGCCGTAATTCAAACAGCTCACGAGAAGCCATGCCAGTGGTCGCAACTACGGCAACATCCTCTGCCAGCAGGCGTACGACATTGGTCAGCATATCTTCACGGCTAGGCAGGGTGGCTTCATTGGCATGGCCGGATTTAATGACTGCTTTTGCTTTATAAGGCGCAAAACTTTGTTTGCGCACTATCAGGGCCACCGGGCCTGACCGGCGTTTTGCCAATGCCAGCAACCTGCGCGTTTGCGTTAAGGCGCAACTGATATCTGTCTGGAAAATTTCAAACGGGATACCCATCATTTCCAGTTGTTCCAGCGTAATCTGGCCTTGTTTAATGTGTTGCGGCTCGTCATGGATCTGGGTGCCATCCGGCTGCATTTCACCGCGCCAGCCTATCACCATCAGCATGGGGATACCATAAATCTGTGGGTCTGCCAGCGAAGCGATCGGATTCACCACATTGCCCAGGCCGGAGTTTTGCATATACACCAGCCCCGGGCTGCCTGTGGCCAGGTAATGTCCCATCGCCAGGCCAGTGGCGCCGCCTTCATTGGCAGCAATCACATGTTTGTGCTCGGGCAGGCGATCAGAAAAGCAGGCACACAATTCCTTTAGCAAGGAATCGGGCACACCCGTAAAAAACTGCACACCTGCGTGTTGCAGCGCTTCCAGAAATGCACCAGCTTCAATCATGTGGGATGCTCCTTTATTATTTGGTACCGGGGATCAGCGACAGTACATCGTTGATCGACATCAGTTCGGATTCAACTTCTGCGGTCCTGCCATTCTTGAGGATTTCGATGGCAGTGCGTTGCATGGCCGGGTAAGCCGCGCGCATCATATGGTTGGCGTAAATCACCAGGTTGAATCCACGGGCGGCCAGCTCTTCCTCAGTGACTGTGCAATAGCTGGTAGGCACGCACACCAGTGGTGTGGTCGGGAATTCAGATTTAAAGATTTTGGCAAATTCGAATACTTCATCGGGTGATTTCTGGCGGCTGTGGATCATAATGCCGTCTACGCCTGCACCGACATACGCTTGTGCACGCTTGACCGCGTCTTCCATGCCTTTTTCCAGGATCAGGCTTTCTATCCTGGCAATCACCATAAAGTCATCGCTGACGCGGGCAGCACGGCCTGCGGCGATTTTGTCGCAGAAAGGCTGTATGTCATCCTGCAACTGCGCCACCTCATTACCAAACAGCGAATTCTTTTTCAAGCCTATCTTGTCTTCAATAATGGTGGCTGAAATGCCCAGGCGTTCCATGCTGCGCACATTGAGTTCAAAGTGTTCCAGTTTGCCGCCGGTATCTGCATCCATGACTAATGGTTTAGTCGTCACATCGAAAATATCATTGATGTTGGATAAACGGCTGTTGATTTCTACCGCTTCAATATCCGGTTTGCCGCGCGCAGTCGAGTCAGTCAGCGAGCTGGACCAGAAGCCATCAAACTGGCAGTTCTTACCGTTGCGCTGGGCGATGGCATGTTCAGCTATCAGGGCCGAGATCGGGTTGTGTGCTTCAATAAATCTGGAAATAGGTTTGGCGGCCAGCAATCTTTTTAAAGTGCGGCGGCGGATATCCGGTGTAGTGCCCAGTGTTTGTATCTGGCCCAGCATTTCATTGGAGGAAATGCCGCGCGTATAAGGGATTTCGATCAGGTGGCCACCATATTCGGCAAGTGCGGCACGGGCGCGCTCACGATAAGGCAATAACGGGCCGTCCAGCCAGTCATCGCCATGTACCATGATGTCGGGTTTGTGCTTCAGCAGGTTGGGCGCATAGTCCCATTCTTCCTGCGGTACGACGTTGACCACGCCACGAATATTTTCAACGATGGATTTACGCTGATCGTAAGTCAGGTATGGCAAGCGTTTGTGATCAGCCACTGCCGCATCGGACAATAATCCTATCGTCACATCGCCGTACTTTCTCGCCTGTTCGATGATATTGATATGCCCGTGATGCAGAATATCTACCGTCATACCTACATAAACTGATGCCATGCAACACTCCTATATATATGCATTGTTCAAACCAGCCGAAAACATCTGTTGAACATCTATAGGAATTATGAAATGCAGGGCATGGAATTGATTGTGTGAAAAACGCCTTAAAGCTCCTTTAAATCCTTATCTATATATTTACCTATATATAAGGTTGCTTTTCATGTACATCTCGCATCCGCTAGTTAAATAAATTAAGAGGTGATTCACGGCTAACTCCGCCAATGGATTTGTGCTGGCTTTATTTAGAATGGAGCAAGTTGAATTTATGGTTATGAATTCTAAAACTATATAAATTTCAAGAAGGGCTAAAGAACTCCTGAGAGTCGTCGTTAACAGAAACAAGTGCTCGACCGATGTCAAGATGTAAAACAAGAAATTTTAAATGCAACATTAAAGAAATTTCGGAAGCGGTCGATAACATAAACAACAACGATGAATTTGCAAATTGAAAACTGGTAGTAAGCGAATCAACGTTGAGGAAATAGTAATACGACGATTTGACACTTAACTGGATATACGACTCTCAAGGAGAAATAACATGGCTGCAGTAATTAACACAAACATTGCATCTTTAAACGCACAACGTAACCTGAGCACTTCTCAGTCAAGCATGAATCAATCGATTCAACGTTTGTCTTCAGGTCTGCGTATCAACAGTTCTAAAGATGACGCCGCTGGCTTGGCAATTGCAACACGTATGGACGCTCAAGTGCGTGGTATGGATGTTGCGATTCGTAACTCTAACGATGCGATCTCTTTCCTGCAAACTGCTGAAGGTGGTTTGTCTAAAGGTACAGACGCTCTGCAACGTATGCGTGAATTGGCTGTACAGGCAGCTAACGGTTCTTACAGTACTGGTGACCGTGCAAACCTGGATGCTGAATATTCACAACTGAAAGAAGAATTGACACGTTTGAGCACCGCCACCAAGTTTAACGGCGAAGCTGCATTAGGTAAGGGTTATCAGTTCCAGGTTGGTGCAGATGCTTCTGACACAATCAGTGTGAGCTCTGTAGCCGCTGTAAGTATGGCTGGTTCACTGTCTTCTGCTTCTGCTGCTTCTGCTGCACTGACAGCGATTGACGCTGCACTGGATAGTGTAAACACCAACCGTGCGACATTGGGTGCTTACCAAAACCGTTTTGAATCTGTAATCAGCAACTTGCAAATTTCTTCTGAAAACATGTCTGCTGCTAAGTCTCGTATCATGGATGCTGACTTTGCTTCAGAAACAGCGAAGATGACACGTGCACAGATTCTGCAACAAGCAGGTACAGCGATGTTGGCTCAAGCTAACCAGCTGCCTAACCAAGTGATGTCACTGTTAAGAGGTTAATTCCCCAACCAGTTGAATCATATCCACAGAGATCCGTCTCTGTGGATTTAGGTTAAGCAGAAGGAGCAATATCATGAGTCAATCTATAGATGGAATAGGCGGACGTCCGGTGAACGGACTAGCTTCTGTGAATAGTCTTAAGTTGGTGAAGTATGGTAATGGTGAGCAAAAAGCTGCTGAGGTATTAGACAAGGCAACTTTGACAGGGGCAGTCAACAAGCTGAATGAGTATGTTGCACCTGCATTGCAAACCATAGAGTTTTCGATTGATGACGAGTCTGATCGCATCATCGTGAAGGTGGTGGATACTGAAACACAAAAAGTATTGCGCCAGATCCCGAACGAAGAAGTACTTGCGATTAGTAAAACCCTGGATAAATTGCGTGGTCTGGTGATCAGGCAGGCAGTTTAGGGCAACTGTTTTAAAGTGTCTGGAGATTAAAAGATGGCTTCAATTACATCAACAACCGGTGCATCCGGACTGGCAATTGACTCGATAGTCACCGGGTTGATGACGCTTGAGCAACAGCCCATCACACAGATCAAGACACAAGTCAGCTCATACAATACCAAACTCACCGCTTACGGCACGTTGAAAAGCGGTTTAAGTACTTTTCAGGCTGCAGTTGATAAATTGGCAACGGCTGCCAAATTCACTTCGCAAGCTGCCAAGTTGTCTGATAGTAGCAGCCTTGCGGCCACTGCTGACGGCACAGCGGCAAACGGCAGTTACAGCATTGCAGTCACCCAGCTGGCCACTTCACAAAAACTTGCCACATCGGCTTATGCCAGTGCCACCGATATTATCGGCACCGGTACCCTGAACATTTCTTTTGGCAGCTACACTGCGAGCCCTGCAAGCTTCACGGCCAATGCAGACAAGCAGGCACTTAGTATCACCATAGACAGCACCAACAATACGCTGTCAGGCATCCGTGATGCGATCAATGCTAAAAATGCGTCGGTGACGGCCTCGATTGTGAATGACGGTAGCGGTAACCGCCTGGTGATCACTTCAAAAGACACCGGCGCGGTGAACAGCCTGAAAATCGATGTGACTGATACCGATGGTAATAGCACAGATGGCACCGGCTTGTCGGCACTCGCTTATGATCCATTAAGCACTGTGGGTGCAGGCAAAAACATGACGCAGTTGGTGGGCGCACAAAATGCGCTGCTGACGGTAGATGGCCTGAGTATCAGCAAGCCAAGCAATACACTGAATGATGTGATTCAGGGTGTGACTTTAAACCTGAAATCGATCACCAGTGTGAATACCACGCTTGAGATTGCCACAGATACTGACACCATACAGGCATCGGTACAGAATTTCGTCGATGCCTACAACAAGCTGAATTCCAGCTTGCGTGACCTGACCAAGTTTGTGGAAGGGGGATCTTCCTCTAACGGACCATTGCTAGGGGATTCAACCACACGCGACATCATGGTCAAGCTGAAATCCATGCTGGCACGCCCTTCAACCACGGCAACCACATTCCGCACGTTAAGTGATATAGGGGTGAAGTCTGGTGAAAATGGCGTACTAACCCTGGATGCGGCCAAGTTGAATACTGCGTTAAACACCAATTTAACGGATGTAGCCAAGTTGTTTGCACCTTCTGCAACGACATCAGACCCGCAAGTCACGTATGTCAGCAGCTCAGGCAAAACGCAGACCGGTACTTATGCCATCAACGTCAGCCAATTGGGTAGCAGTTCGCAAGATGCTGCCGGCAGTATCAACGGTGTGACAGCGTATGGCAGCGGTGCCAGCCTGATCGGTGCGGCTGACAATGCGGCACAAGGCCTCAAAGTATCGATTAATGGCTCGGCGACCGGTAGCCGCGGCACAGTCACCTTTAGTAAAGGTCTGGCTGGAGAACTCAGCAGCATGATAGGCGGATGGCTGGATGCAACAGGCTCAATCACCACCAAAACAGAAGGTATTCAGACCTCTATCAAGTCGCTGAATAAGAGGTCAACCGATTTGAGCGCAAAGCTGCCAGCCATTGAAGCACGCTACAGGGCGCAGTATGCAAAACTGGATGCATTGCTTTCCAGCATGCAAAGCACCAGCTCTTACCTCAGTCAACAAATTGCTGCATTGAATAAAAGCTAACAGCATCAAGAATTAGGAATCAGGAGAATTTTATGTTTGGAATGAAACAATCAGGCATTAATGCTTATGCCAATGTTGGCTTGGAAACCGGTGTCGTGGATGCCAGCCCTTTGAAATTGACTGTGATGCTGTATGAAGGTGCGATTACCGCTTGTATTCATGCACAACAAGCTATGGGGCAGGGCAATATCATTAAAAAAGGCGAGTGCCTGACCAAAGCAGTTTCGATTATTGATAATGGCTTGCGCTCCAGCCTGGATAAACGTGCCGGCGGACAGATCGCCAGCAACCTGGATGAGCTGTATCAATATATGACACGTACCCTGATGCAGGCCAGCTTGCGTCTGGATGTGAAAAAAGTAAATGAGATCCAGCAGCTATTGATGGAATTGAAAAGTGCCTGGGAAACTTTGGAGAAATCCGGGGTGAACAGAACTACGCAGGCCAGCGCACCTTTCAACGCAGTTGTTTCTCAAAAGGCGCAGTCCATTCCTGCAGTAAACACTAATCGCTTGGCTGTTGCCGGAGTATAAGATTATGTCAAAAGCACTGATTGATACCTATGAGTCTTCTGCCAAAATCATGGAGCAGATGCTGATCGCCGCCCGGCAAAGTGCCTGGGAAAAAGTCACCGAACTCGAGCAATCTTATATGCTCAAAATTGAGGTGATTAAAACCCTGGAGCAAAACCTGCGGCTGCAATCTGAAACCTTGAGTGCAGAAGACCATACGCGCAAGCAAAAACTGGTGCAGAAGATCCTGGCCGACGATGGCGAGATCCGCAACCTGCTATACCCGGTCATGCACAGAATTACCGATATGATTTTTGATGCGCAGTTACATGCGCGCATCCCGCCGGACGCCATATAAATGCTCCCTATCCCGCAAGTTCTCGCTAATCGTTTCGTAGCACAGGAAACAGAGAGCTTGCGTGCTGTCTCATCGATCATGCCGGTCGAAGGGGCACAATCCGAAGCGCCTTTATGGAGCCGCTTGCGCCCGGGAATGCAGTTCACCGGCATGATTTTGCAAAAAGAATCCAATGCTGCCAATGGCTCAGAGTTAGCCAATTTCAAAGTCCAGGTACAGTTACCCAACCAGCAACCCGCCGTGGTCCAGATGCAATTGCCGGCCCACCTTGCCCAGCAACAAGCCTTGCAAATGCAATACCTCGGCCAGGCAGCCACGGGTAAAGACGCTCAAAACGTATATCCGCAGGTGCGTTGGGGAATACAAACACAGGGCAAAGGCGCTGAACCTGCCACCAGCATGGTGACTAGCGGATTACTCACAGATACATCACAGACTGAGAGCCCTGATTACCTGCCTCAGCTATTAGGTGCCATGGCTGGCCAGACTGCCAGCCAGGTCGATTTAAGCAACCCGGCACAACAATTGCAGCGCTGGTTGAGTTCTCCCATGTTTCAGCAGCAAGCGGGCACCCTGCAGGCACAAGCCATCGTCAGCCATAGCCCGCAAAAACCACAGGTGTTGGCGCAGGACCTGAAACATGCCCTGGATAGCTCCGGCCTGTTCTACGAATCCCACCTCAAAGATGCGGCGCTGGGCAGCCGTCCCTGGCACCAGCTTTTGCAGGAACCGCAAAATAAACTCAATTTTATGCCACCAGAAATGGTGGCGCAGCAGTTGCAGGTGCTGGAGCAGCAACGGTTGGCCTGGCATGGCGAAGTGTGGCCCGGGCAAAACATGCACTGGGAGATCAGCGAGCGCGAGTCATCCGCCCAGTCAGCAGACGACCCTACATTGAATGCAATGCAAAGTAACCTGAAATTGCAACTCCCGCAGCTGGGTGAAGTCACAGTACGTATCACCATGGTCAACGGACGTTTCTCTATCCGTGTGCAACCTGAAGAGGTAGATGCATTCAATACCATGCAATCTAACCGTAGTGAGCTGGCCATGAATTTGCAGTCTGTCGGCTTGACCCTGGAGTCCTTGCAAATCACCAGCGAGACGCATGAAGCAGACAGGCAACATTATGCTGCCGGATAAGCCTCTGACCCAGTCAGCCATCGCGCTGGCGTATGAAGCAGGAGACCTGGCGCCGCGCGTGGTGGCAAAAGGCAACGGTCTGCTGGCCGAACGTATCATCGCGATTGCCAAAGAGCACAATGTGTATGTGCACGAGTCGCAGGCGTTGTTGGGATTGTTGATGCAAGTCGAACTGGATGCGCATATTCCGCCCCAGTTATATCAGGCCATTGCCGAAATCCTGGCATGGCTATATCGGTTAGAGCAGGGCGTTGTGCGCGAAGCGCCGTTAGTTTAACAAACAGGCGGCGCCGCTAGTCAATAGCGGAGAGTACAGAGATTGATGTGGTGGAACGAACTAAATGCAGGGGGTTAAACCTGCATATTCATCATATCTTGATAGGCACTGACCAGTTTATTACGCACCTGCACCGTAGCCTGGAAGGCAATGTTGGCTTTTTGCCCGGAAATCATGACATCAGACAGACTGACGTTATCGTTTCCCATGGCAAAGTCCTGCCCCAGTTTTTCTGATTGCAATTGCATATTGTTGACAGAATCCAGAGAGGATTTGAGGGCGTCGCTAAAGCTGACTTGGCTGGTCGGGCTGGCAGCGGCTGGTTTCTGTACCGCGTTCAGTGCTTGTGTTGCGCCAGCACCCAGGCCTTCAGGTTTTTGTGCTGCTGCACGTAATTGTGCCAGCATGGACGAAATGCGTTGTGCATCAATACCGCCTACGCTCATGTGGTCTCCTTTCGTTGATTCGGGTGTATCCACCCTTTAATGACAATGGAGCCACTTTAACATTGCTACAAATGAGTCGCTCTGAAAGATAGGCGATATTAAGCCGTCTTATTTGCCAATTTGAATTTGGGCGTGAGGCGCATAATGTGTTCCATGGGTGAATGCTGTATTAGGGCATTCAAGTTCAAGACATACGATCTGCACCGGTGCAGGTTGTGAACATGGAGAGTTAGATGGCTGCTGCTGATGCCGCGCTTGCGACAAATATAGAGCCTGGGAGTGTTGCACCGAATATGTTCGGTCAACTGGGCCAGAAATTGATGCTTGTCGCCGGAATTGCCGCTATTGTTGCGGTGATGGTGGTGTTTTGGCTATGGAGCCAGAAACCGGATTACCGTGTGCTGTTTTCCAACTTTGCCGATAAAGATGGCGGTGCCATTGTCGCTGAACTCGACAAACTCAATATCCCCTACAAGTTTTCTGAAGGTGGCAGTGCGATCATGATCCCTGCCGACCAGGTACATCAGGTTCGTTTGAAACTGGCCGCACAAGGCCTGCCCAAAGGCGGCAATATCGGCTTTGAGTTGTTGGAGAACCAGAAATTTGGCGTTTCGCAATTTGTAGAGCAAGTGAACTTCCAGCGTGGCCTGGAAGGCGAACTCGAACGTAGCATCCAGTCTATCTCAGCGGTACAGGCCGCGCGTATCCACCTGGCGATCCCAAAACCCAGCGTTTTTGTCCGTGAACAACAATACCCAACTGCCTCTGTATTACTGAATCTGCACAATGGCCGTCGCCTGGATGGCCAGCAAGTCGCTGCCGTCGTCCACCTGGTGGCCAGCAGCGTGCCTAATCTTTCTGCAGACCATGTCACTGTAGTCGACCAGAACGGTAATCTGCTGTCTGACAATGCCAATAAGGCCAAACAGAACGGGCTTGATCCTGAACAGATGGCCTATGTCGAAAACATGCAAAGCAACATCGCCCGTCGCGTGGAATCTATTATTACGCCTATCGTAGGCGCTAAGAATGTACATGCTGAAGCCAGTGCTGAAATTGATTTTTCAAACACTGAGCAGGCTAACGAAAGCTACAAACCTAATAGCAAACCGGAAAGCATGGCTGTCCGTAGTGCTCAGAACCATGAATCACAAAGTAGCAGTGGCGCCAACGGCGCAGTGCCTGGTGCTGTATCTAACCAGCCACCGGGTGAATCCACCGCGCCTATCACTGCGCCAGGTGCGCAAGGTGGTGATGAAAACGCCCCGCCAGCTGCTGCGCCAGCACCGCCACAAAACACACAAAAAGACACCACTACCAATTATGAGCTTGATAAAACAGTCAGTTATATCCAGCAAGCCAAAGGTGGTGTAAAACGCCTGCATGTTGCGGTTGTGGTCAACCATATCCCTGTCGTGGATAGCACTGGTAAAACCACTTTCCGTGCCTTGAATACGGCCGAGAAACAACAGGTGAGTGACCTGGCCATGCAGGCCATGGGTTTCAACCGCGAGCGCGGTGACACTATTTCTGTAGTGAATACGCCGTTTGTCAGCGAAGCGCAGGAAAAACTGGTCGAACCACCATTATGGAAAGACCCGATGGCGATTGAATATGGCAAGGATGCCTTGCGCTTCCTGGCCGGCATCATCGTCTTGCTGATGATCTACAAAAAATTGCTCAAGCCTTTGTCCAATAAACTGACTGGTAAAGACAAAAAAGAGCTGGAATTGATGGCAGCCGCTGCCGCGCTTCCTGGCGCTGAAGGCAGTAGTGAAGAAGATGCACTGGTGACCTTAAGTGGTGAAACACCCGCATTGCCCGGCGCAAGCTCATTAAATCAGACACTGGAAGCAGCAAAACAGGTGGCGAAGGATAATCCGCGCATGGTGGCGAATGTTGTTTCTAACTGGACTTCTGCGGAGAAATAGCAATGGCGACTGATGGATTAACAAAAAGCGCCATTCTGATGCTGGCACTCGGCGAAGATGAAGCTGCCGAGGTAATGAAGCACTTGTCGCCCAAGGAAGTACAGCGGCTGGGCATCGTAATGGCTTCAATGAAGCCGGTGCCGAAAGAGGAAGTGGAAGAAGTACTTGAGAAGTTCATGCTGGACTTCGCAGGTAGTAGCGACTTTGGCCTGGATTCAGATAGTTATATCCGCTCGGTGCTGGTGAAAGCCTTTGGCGATGACAAAGCTTCCAATCTGCTGAATCGTATCCCGCAGTCGCAGGACGCGGCAGGTATTGAAAGCCTGAAATGGATGGATGCATTCAGCGTGGCTGATTTCATCAAGAATGAACACCCGCAGATCATTGCGACGATTTTGTCGCATCTCGAAGCAGAACAGTCAGCAGAAATCCTGGGTCACTTCACCGAGCGTCTGCGCCAGGATGTGATTTTACGGATCGCGACCCTGGATAGCGTGAAGCCGACCGCTTTGCGCGAGCTTAACGAAGGCATGCTGAAAATGCTGGCCGGTAACGATAACCTCAAACGCCAGACCATAGGCGGCGTGAAAACGGCTGCTGAAATCATGAACTTCCTGAGCGGTGAGAATGAAGCCAAATTGATGGATGGCCTGAAGAGTTATGACGATGGCATGGCGCAGCAGATCATGGATCAGATGTTTGTCTTCGACAACATCATCGACATCGACGATAGGGGTATACAGGTATTGTTGCGTGAAGTGCAATCCGATGTACTGATCGTCGCCCTGAAAGGCACTTCTGAAGAGATGCGCGAAAAATTCTTCCGCAATATGTCTTCACGTGCGGCCGATATGATGCGCGAAGATCTCGAAAGCCGCGGCCCGGTCAAATTATCCGAAGTTGAAACGCAACAAAAAACGATCCTGCAAACGGTTAGACGCTTGTCCGATGAAGGCCAGATCATGCTGGCTGGCAAAGGTGACAGCGAGCAGTATGTGTAAAGCATTTTTGAAGGAATATTCAGCATGGTAGCCTCTGCAACCCCCAAAGAACAATTGACCGCTTATCAACGCTGGGAAATGGCCAGTTTTGACGATGTCGCCTCCAGCGAGCGTGTCAGGCGTGATCGCGTGCAGGCAGAGGAAAATGCGCGCACCGTCAGCCACATTCTCAAGCAAGTCAGGCAGGAAGCCTATGAAGCAGGCTTCAAGAGCGGCTACAACGACGGCCTGAGCAAAGTACAAAGTGAAATCGAAGCCGAACGTGCGCAATTGCTGCAATTGTCCGGCAATTTTCAACAAGCGCTCTCCATGCAGGATGTGGCGATTGCTGAATCGGTGCTGACACTGGCACTGGAACTGTCAAAAGCCATGCTGAAAAGCAAGCTGCAGGCAGATCCGCAAAGCATTATCCCGGTGGTGCTGGATGCCATGCAATACCTGCCACAAGTGAAACAACCAGCCCGCGTGATTGTGCACCATGAGGATGCCAAAATCCTGCGTGCGAGCATCGCTGAGCAAATGAAAGAGCAAGGCTGGAACCTGGTGGAGGATAGCCAGATTGAACGGGGTGGCTGTCTGGTAGAAACCGCTGAAAACCAGATCGATGCGACCAATGAGATGCGCTGGAAACGCCTGGTGCAAGGCTTGTCCCGCTATGATGACTGGCACAAACCTGCTGCAACGAATGAGTAAAAAAACCATTCCACCCATCACTGACGTTATTCCGGTATGAGAGTTATATAAGACATGACCACTGCACACGATGCTGACATGCCGTCTGCTATTCCCGCTGAACAAGATACAGGTTCAGAAGCACACACAGCCGCGCCTGAGGTGCAGGCTGTAGACCAAACACCTAAAACCGCTACCTCCAATCCGGATAATATCCACAGCCAGCGCTGGCAAAGCTATCTGAAAGACTGCCGCGAGATTATCAACCTGGTAGAACCCCTGGAAGTGGCTGGCCGTATTATCAAAGTCACCGGCCTGGTCATGGTTGCCACTGGTATCAAAATGCCGATAGGCGGCGCCTGTTTCATCCCTTTGCAAGATGGTGGCCGTGTAGAGGCCGAAGTGGTCGGTTTTGATGGCGAAAACCTGTTGTTGATGCCGCAAACTGCGGTGGAAGGCGTCGTGCCTGGCGCCAAAGTCTTCAGTATGGATGTGACCGAGACGCTGCCTAAACCACAGTTTGGCCGTCCGCCACGCCGCCGGGCGCAAGACCGTGCACGGCATTTCCCGATAGGGGATGCTTTGCTTGGTCGTGTGGTCGATGCCGCTGGTATTCCGCTGGATGGTTTAGGCCCGATTGCGACCGATATCACGGCGCCGTTGGGTGGGCGCGTGATCAACCCCCTGATGCGGGCGCCGATTGAAGAAACCATGGATGTCGGTGTGCGCGCGATTAATGCCATGCTGACAGTCGGGCGCGGACAGCGCCTGGGCTTGTTCGCCGGTTCCGGCGTCGGTAAAAGTGTGTTGCTGGGCATGATGGCGCGTTACACGACTGCCGATGTGATTGTGGTCGGCCTGATTGGTGAACGGGGCCGTGAGGTACAGGAATTTATCGAACAAATCTTAGGTCCTGAAGGCCTGGCACGCTCAGTGGTCGTCGCTGCGCCGGCGGATGTATCTGCATTGATGCGTTTGCAAGGTGCGAGCTATGCGACCACGATTGCCGAGGGTTTCCGCAAGCAGGGTAAAAACGTATTATTGATTATGGATTCACTGACACGTTATGCCATGGCGCAACGTGAAATCGCACTGGCGATTGGCGAGCCACCCGCCACCAAAGGGTATCCACCTTCAGTATTCGCCAAATTACCGGCGCTGGTTGAACGCACCGGTAACGGCGCACGTGGCGAAGGTTCCATCACTGCTTTCTACACTGTGCTGACCGAAGGCGATGACCAGCAAGACCCGATTGCCGATTCAGCCCGCGCCATTCTCGATGGCCATATCGTGCTCAACCGTACGCTGGCAGAGAGCGGGCATTACCCGGCGATTGATATCGAGCAATCGATCAGCCGCGCCATGCACAACATCACCAACAGTGAACACCAACAGCAGGCGCGTTTACTCAAGCAACTGTACTCGCGCTATTTGCGTAACCAGGATCTGATCGCCGTGGGCGCTTACCAGGCCGGTGCAGATCCCTTGCTGGATGTTGCCATTAAAAAACGTGACCAGATCAATGACTTTCTACAGCAGGATATTCATGAATGTGCAGATATGCAGTTCAGCCTGCAGCATTTGGCACAAGTGGTGTCTTAAGCGGATTGAACAAGAAATATGGCGACACAATCGACACAGACCTTAACTCTGCTGAGCCAGTTAGCTGGCGATGAGGTAGAGCTTGCCATGCAAGCGCTGGCGCAGGCCATGAAACAGCTGGAACAAGGCCAGCAGCAGAAGTCTTTGCTGGGGCAATATCAGCAAGAATATGAGCAACAGTGGCAAAACGTGGTGCAAAAAGGACTCAAAGCAGATTTATACCGCAATTTTCAGGGCTTTTTCTCGCAATTGGAAACTGCTGTGCAGAGTCAAAATGCTCAAATCGAACAATTACAGTCAGTTGTTCTGCAGCGGCAACAGATGCTGCAGGAAAAACAGCGTAAACAAAAGTCGTATGAAGTGCTGATATCACGTGCAAACACACTGCATGAGAAACTCGAGCGCAAGCGTGATCAGAAAATGATGGATGAGTTTGCCAGCCGTGCCAAGCGCACGACTATGTAACCTTGCATCGTACGGGAGAATGAAATGGCATTTTTAAATTCTGCAAGCTTGTTAAACATGGGTGCGGCGGATGCTGCTAAAAAAGCATCCAGCAATACGCCAGTGCAGGAAATACAGGCGAATCAGTCGGATGAGTTCGCGCAGGCTTTACGTAAACAATTGCAGCAGGCCAATAAACCTGCCAGCAACCCTGCGACGCCCGCAGTTGCCAAGAATAACCCACCGGCGAAAGAGACTATGCATGCGCAATCAGCGCAAGAGGCAGCCAAGCTAGCCAAAAACGAATCCAACAAAGAACAGCCTGTCTCTAAAGAACCAGCGAAAACGACTTCTGCAAAAGCAGGTGATCAGAAAGCAACTGACAAGCCGGCTGCTGAAAACACCGCTGTCGAAGATAAAGCCGCGACAACAGAAACTGTTGCCCTGGATGAAACGCCGCTGGATATCAAAAAACGCCTGATTACCAATCTGGAAGCCACTGATCCAGCCGAGGTAGGCCTCACGCCGTGGATGCAAACCATGCTGGCGATGCGCCAGCCTTTAGCTCAGAACACGACTGGTGACCAGGCGGCATTCACCAATGCGGTTGATGAAACAGCGTTGCCATCTGCTGAACTATTACTGGATGCATCAGCGACAGTTACCCCCGAACAAGCAGCTAACCCCCTGACGACCAATGTGGCTGCAGGCGTAAGCCCTGAGGCTAAAACAACTGGCATAGGCCCTGAAAGCCCGGCGGCTGAAAAACCTGCGCATTTCTCTGAAACCCTGGGCATCGCAAAATCGGTTGCAGAGGCCGTGCAGGAAACCATAGCCACTGAAAAAGCCGTTGATAGGGCTGGCAATATTGATATCCAGTCTGAAACTTCTAATACCGTCACGCTGCCTGCGGCACAGGCGTTGCCTAATAGCGCATGGTTGAATGCGGCTGGCGTGTCGCAGACTTCAAATGTCATGATGTCGCAAGTTGCTACCCCGTTTGGCAATGAGCGCTGGCAAACCGCGATAAACCAGCATGTGCTGAACATGGCAGGCAGTGGCGATGATGTGGCCAGCCTGACCTTGTCACCGCCCGATCTGGGGCCTATCCAGGTCGTATTGAAAGTGGATAACCAGTCAGTGAACACCAGTTTTATTACCGACAACCCATTAGTGCGCCAGGCACTGGAAGATGGCTTGCAGGATTTGCGTGACCGTATGCAGTCACAAGGCCTGGAACTGGGTAATACTTTCGTTGGCAATGGCCAGCAGGCAGAACAGCATTTTGAACAACAATCCGCCAAAGGTAACGGCAGGGTGGCAGCATCTTCTGCCGAAGCTGAAACCGCTGCAGCTCCCCAGACCGCGGTAAAAACCAGAGTCGCACGCGGCCTGGTGGATACCTTCGCCTGATCGTATTACACCTGATAAGCGCGCCAGCCGGGTGGCTGGCGTTGCACAAAGTCTGATTAAGCACCGAATTCACCCTTTTATTCAGCAATCTCTCAGCCCTCGCCATGGGCATAATGTCACAAACTCTCACGCTATTTTGAAGTTCACATGAAAGGTTTTGTGCAATGGCTCAAGAACCCGCTAAAGCGGAAGCTGCAGTAGCAGCACCCAAATCCAAGAAAAAATTAATCGTTATTCTTGCCATCGTACTGGCATTGGCTGCCGTTGGTGGCGGTGCTGCTTTCTTTTTGATGCAGAAAAAAGAAGATCCGCACCATGCCAAAGCTAAAGCTGCGCATGAAGGTGAAGAGGCTGAAGCAGAAGCCGGCGAGCATGAAGAAGAGGCCGAGGCTGAAGGCCACGCTGACCCTAAAACCGCTTTAACTTATGTGCAGTTTGAAACATTTACCATCAATCTGTTGCCAGACCCTGATGACAAGTTTTTACAGCTGGACCTGACCGTAGAGGTCAAAGGCGCCGAGCTGGCCGAAAAATTCAAAACACAGATGCCGGTGTTACGTAACCGCATCCTGTTATTGCTGACCAGCAAGAAGGCCACGGATATTTCAACGCCTGAAGGCAAAACGCAATTAAGCGCAGAGTTGCTGGCAGAATTGAAAAAACCGTTAACCGCCAGTGGCAAGCCACTCAAGGTAACGCAGGTACTGTTCACTTCTTTTGTGATCCAGTAAGTTTAAGCCGCCGTTTTAAGACCAGTTTTATAGCGAGTAACCATGTCAGCTGACAAGTTTCTATCACAGGATGAAATTGACGCGCTCCTCAAAGGTGTTGAGGGCGATGACGATAGTGACGCGTCGGATACAGACGAGTCCAGTATCCGCAACTACAACCTGGCGACGCAGGA
Source organism: Methylophilus sp. E2MeOHC9 (assembly GCF_058744375.1). NCBI lineage: Bacteria > Pseudomonadati > Pseudomonadota > Betaproteobacteria > Nitrosomonadales > Methylophilaceae > Methylophilus > Methylophilus sp. E2MeOHC9. Next base: position 2,634,490 of record NZ_CP196024.1, on the reverse strand, counting down.
ACGGATCGTGCGTGGCCGGATGGCGACGCTGGAAATCATCAACGAGCGTTTTGCACGACTGCTGCGCGTTGAGTTGTTTAACTTTTTGCGCCGTACTGTCGAAGTATCAGTCGGCCCGGTCAGGATCATTAAGTACACCGACTTTATCCGTAACCTGGTGGTGCCAACCAATTTAAACCTGATCCATATGAGCCCGTTGCGTGGCACTGGCGTGATGGTGCTCGACCCGACACTGGTGTTTCTGGTGGTCGATAATATGTTTGGCGGCGATGGCCGCTTTCATACCCGGGTTGAAGGCCGCGACTTCACACAGACAGAACAACGTATTATCCAGCGCATCCTGACGTTGATGTTTGATTCTTATGCCAAAGCCTGGGCGCCGGTTTACCCGGTGCAATTTGAATATTTGCGTTCGGAAATGAATACGCAATTTGCCAATATTGCAACGCCGAATGAGGTGGTAGTAGCCATCACATTTAATATTGAGCTAGGCCCGAATAGTGGTGAAATGCATTTCTGCGTACCATATTCCATGGTCGAGCCGATTAAAGATCTGCTGACTTCGCCATTGCAGGGTGAAAACCTGGGCGGTGACAAACGTTGGGTCAAAATGATGACGCAACAGATACAGGCGGCAGAAGTTGAGATTGTCGCTAACCTGGCGACGCGCAGGATGACAGTCGCAGATTTACTTGAATTGAAAGCAGGCGATGTGATTCCTATTAGTATCAGTGACACCATTGAAGGACAGATTGATAATATCCCGGTGATGGAATGTCGCTATGGGGTATTTAACGGGCAATACGCCCTCAAAGTTGAAAAATTAATTCGCGCTGACGGTAGTCAAGAGCAATTGCAAGGAGAGTCATAATGGCTATGGATCCCGCCACTGGTAACAGTGCTGATGATGATATGGAAGCGGCGATGGCTGCGATGGGTGTGTCTGATACCGGTGATGTGCAAACCATCGCCGAAGACGACTGGGGTGCTGCATTGGCTGAGCAAACGCAAGCCGAGTCTTCAGCGCTGCAGGAGCAAACCAGCAAAACAGCCGTGTTTAACGAGTTTAGCGCCAACAATAAACTGGAAGGCACGCAGAATGATATTGATTTCATTCTGGATATTCCGGTACAACTGACGGTAGAATTAGGCCGCACCAAAATCTCTATCAAGAACTTGCTGCAATTGGCACAAGGCTCGGTAGTCGAGCTGGATGGCATGGCAGGTGAACCGATGGATGTGCTGGTGAATGGTTGCCTGATCGCCCAGGGTGAAGTAGTGGTGGTGAATGACAAGTTTGGTATCCGCCTGACAGATATCATCACCCCGGCCGAGCGTATCCGTAAATTGAATCGTTAATCCACGCACACATGAAGTATTACAAACTAGCAGCATTTATCACGGTGAGCCTGTGCTGGCCTGCCTTGGCCTTTTCAGCTGAAGCCGTGAAAGCTTTGCCGCCACCTTCTGCCAGTGACAGTCTGGGCCGCATGGTATTCGGCACCGTCATTGTCTTGCTGGTGATTGCTGCCATTGCCTGGATATTAAGGCGTGTGTTACCAGGGCAGGGCTTGTCTCATTCTGGCGTCATCAAACAGGTCGGCGGAGTGCAGCTGGGGCCACGTGAGCGCGTTGTCGTGCTGGAAGTGGCAGGGCGCTGGCTGGTAGTTGGTGTCGGCCAGGGGCAAATGACAGCACTGGGCGAAGTGACGCCATTAGCGACAAATACTGCGACAGAACATCAAAGTCATTCTTCAGCGACTTCGCCTGTTGATCCGCAAGCTTCTTTCGCCGTGCGATTACAGCAAGCCATGCAACACACGGTCAAATCCTTCAAAAACAAGCCTTGAGTCGCTCATTTCCAACCTTTGAAACAGGTTGGTCCAGCGTACACTATCTCCATCTTTTGAATCATGCCCGGTATTGGCGGCATGACTAAACTCCGGGTGTGCTGATAAATGCGTGTAATCTCTGTGTTGAAATTCATTTTATTTCCCTTGCTGGTCGGGTTGATCTGGCTTTGGCCAGCGCATTCCTGGGCGGCAGAGGGCTTATCCATAGGCTCAGTCACCCCAGCGGCAGGCGGTGGCCAGGATTACACCCTCAGCCTGCAAACCCTGATCCTGCTGACTTCGCTGACCTTTATTCCGGCCGCGATTTTAATGATGACGGGTTTCACCCGCATTGTTATCGTGCTGTCTTTATTGCGTCAGGCCTTGGGCACGCAGTCAGCCCCGTCTAACCAGATACTGATCGGGCTGGCCTTGTTTATCACCTTTTTTGTCATGGGCCCGGTATTCGACAAGATTTATGTTGATGCATACCAGCCTTTGTCTGAAAGCAAAATCACCATGCAGGAAGCGCTCGATCGTGGTGCTTTGCCTCTGAAAGGATTTATGCTCAAGCAAACCCGTGAAAGTGACCTCGCCATGTTTGCCAATATGGCGCATACCCAGGCGATCAATACGCCAGATGAAGTGCCGTTACGCATCCTGGTGCCTGCTTTTATGACCAGTGAATTGAAAACCGCTTTCCAGATTGGTTTTGCCATTTATATTCCCTTCCTGATCATTGATATGGTGGTGGCCAGTATCCTGATGGCCATGGGCATGATGATGGTTTCCCCGGCGATTGTGTCCTTGCCTTTCAAGCTGATGCTGTTTGTGCTGGTGGATGGCTGGCAACTGATCCTGGGGTCATTGGCCCAGAGTTTTGTCATGTGATGACGTACTAATGATGCGTTTTGACACTGTCACCGATTAAGATTAAAGGAGCAACCATGAGTCCGGAACAAGTATTAACCATAGGTAGTGAAGCCATGCAGACCACCTTGTTGGTCGCTGCGCCGATTTTAGGCACTGCACTGGCGATAGGCCTGATCGTCAGTATTTTCCAGGCGGCGACTCAGATCAACGAACAAACCCTGTCTTTTATCCCAAAACTGGTGGGCGTGATGGCGATGCTGTTACTTGCTGGTCACTGGATGCTGATGACACTGGTAGATTACATGCACCATGTGTTCAGCATGATCCCGCAACTGGTCAATTAAGCTTTTCGTCCGTTTAATCGCCGCATTTTCTCGCGATCGCATCACACTATGCTGACCATTCACGCTTCTGACCTGCAACAATGGATAGTGCAGCTACTCTGGCCTTTGACCCGTATCCTGGCCTGTGTTTCAGTCGTTCCCTTATTCAGCCATCCTTCTATTCCCAACCGCATGAAGTTGGGCATTGGTTTTGTGATTACGCTGGCGATCCTGCCATCCATACAAGTTCCTGCGATAGATGTCATGTCCTGGCAAGGCCTGCTTTCATTATTGGCGCAAGTGGTCATAGGTATCAGCATGGGCTTTGTCATGCGGCTGATGTTCACGGCGGTGGAACTGGCAGGTTTTATGATGGGCATGAGCATGGGGCTGGGTTTTGCCAGCTTTTATGATCCACAAACCGAAGGGCAGACCATGGCTGTGGCGCAATTTGTGACCATGCTGGCGCTACTGGTGTTTATGAGCCTGGATGGTCATTTGATTGTGGTGGCGGTGATGTTGCAGAGTTTTGAAACCATGCCTATTTTGCTGGATCACTGGCAACTGAATAGCCAGGTGATTGCTGAACTGGGTGGGCATATCTTTTCGCAGGGCTTGTTATTGTCATTACCTGTAGTGGCCAGCCTGTTGATCACCAACATGGCGCTGGGCATACTCACCAAAGCCGCTCCGCAGTTCAATATCTTTGGTATCGGCTTTCCCATCACTATTTCTGTTGGCCTGGTCATGACTTTGTTAAGCCTGCCTTCATTAGTCAACCCGGTGAATCGCTGGCTGATAGATGCGCAGCAACTGATGCTGCAAGTGATACGCTAGCGCTCTTAATTCACACGTTTCTTCGCATTTTCTTCCCTTAGCCCAAACCTATTATCCAATCCGGATTAAGCTGTCTGAATGGCGCTGTTATTGAGGCTGGGAGCCTGTTCGCATGGTGATACCAGTAGTAGTCAATTTGGGTACTAGCAAACAAATATAATGTGTGTCAATATAGTTAACCTGTCAGGCATTAGTCCGTTTCGGCAATCGCTCAGTTAAGAATGGGGCACCTGTCAGTACTACCAGCGATGTGTTTGCAAGATGACTGCTGGTATTTCACTAGGTAGTATTCTTTCGGGGAGATGTGATGAAAGTACTTTCAACGTTAGTCTTGGCTGCAGCTATCAATGCCATTGGCATTGGTTCAGCCTCAGCAGCAGTTGTTTTTTCAGATGATTTTAATTCTTATAGCGGAGCAATCCCGGCCGCTGCTAGTTTTGGTGGTTGGAATGTCATTAGTGGTTCGGTGGATATCATCGGAGCAGGTACTGCTTATGACTGGTTCTCCGGCGCTAAAGGTAAGTATCTTGATTTAGACGGGTCTACTAATAGTGGTGGTCAAATAGCGACAAGTGCTATTTTTGGTCCAGGCAGCTATGTGATCAATTTTGACTTGGCTGGAAGCCAAAGAGGCGATTCTAATGCCGTTGTCGTGAGCTTTGGTGGAAATACCTGGAACTATACCGTAGCTAGTAGTGATGGTTTTCTTGCAAGATCGTTTACATTTACCACGCTGACTTCAACAACCTTAGCCTTTCAAAATGGTGGTGGTGATAACATAGGTGCATTGTTGGATAACGTAAGTGTGACAGCGGTACCAGAACCAAGTACTTATGGCATGATGTTCGGCGGTTTGATCATGGTTGCAGGTTTGGTAGCCAGGAAATCCAGGCAGTCTTGAGTACGTTAAAAAGCACTAAGTAAAAAAGACCCGTCAGGGTCTTTTTTATTGTGATGCATTTGCGAAACCAGCGTATTAAATGAACGCGAATAGGGAAAGCTGTGAGGTCTGCACATAGGATTTTTGTGCGGCTTCCAGAATCGTGCTTCTCTTAGACAAATCTGAGAGTGCTTCGGTGTAGTCCAGATCCTGCAGTTTTGAGATGGAGGATGTGTATTGCAGATCCATGTCACTGCCCGTCACATCCAGGGTGTCGACTTCATTCAATTTACTGCCCAGGTCTGCACGTACGTTCAATACCTGGTCCAGCACGCCCTGTACTTTTGTGATGGTGCTAGCCAGCCCATCACTAAACGTTTTTTGGGTGGTGGCGTCGGTAATAGGTGTTTTTAGCAAGGCGACCATGTCTTTCAGGGTGGCAAACAGATCATTGCCATTGGCCTGGAACAGTTCATTGCCAGTGTAAGTCACCGGCATCTGCCGTTGTACATCCACTTGCAGGGCGCGTTTTGAGCTATCACCCTGATAATCCATGTCACCTGTCACTGTGTTCAACACAAATGGCACGGTGCTGGTCTTGTGACCGGCGTACATATAATTACCTTGTGCATCCTTTGTATTCGCCAGACCGATCAGGCTATCCAGGCGGCCTTGCAGCTCACTGGCGATATTCAAGCGCTGTTGGTCGTTGTAGGCACCGTTACCGGCAGCCACTAAAGATGACTGTGCGTCCAGGATCACGTTGGTAATACTGGTCATATTGGTTTCGTAGGTTTCCAGCGATGTTTTGGCGACATTGCGCGTGGCGGCATAAGTGTCATTCAGGTTCTGGGAGTTCGTCAGTTCGAGAATACGCGCTGCGGCGACCGGATCATCTGCCGGGGTACGCACTTTTTTGCCAGAAGAGATCTGCTCGTTGAGTTTGCTCAGGTCGTTCTGCAAATCCATCAGGCGATTGGTGCCGGTCTGGTAAATTGAATTGGTGCTGATTCTCATGATTCACTATCCTTCAGAATATTACTGGCCAAGCTGCAACAGAACATCAAACAGTTGGCTGGCGATTTGCATCATTTTGCCAGCCGCCTGGTAGGCTTGCTGGTAGCGCAACAAGTTGGCGGCTTCTTCATCAATGTTGACGCCGGATTCAGACTGCATCGCGCTGGTAGCACCTTCAAGCGCAGAAGCATCTGCTTTGCTGGTGACCATCATCTCGTTGGTTTTGGTGCCGACGGCGCTGACCATCAAGGCAAACGCCTGCGCGTAGGAGCGGTTGGCATTACTGCCCAGCAAACGCACACTTGCTGCGTCTTGTAGCTTGGCTAGCCGCAAACCGTTGGTATTGTCACCCGGGCCTTTAAAAGCGACCACGTTGCCATTGGCATCCACGCGTTCGGCCAGTGCCAGTTTTTCAACATCATCAAATGCCAGTGTGATTCTGCCCGCCGCACCCTGGGTAGGGCGGATCATGTACTCGTCACCTTCAGCCGGTGTCGATGTATTCACATTAAACTCAATACCATCGACAGTGACAGGCAGGGTCGCCGAACTGGTCACGGTTTTATCGCTGTTGCGGATAATATTGTATTGACCACCGGTATATTTCAGCGTGTAGTCGCTACTGGTCAGCTGCTGCGATTGTCCCGGCACAAATGTCGCGCTGGCCAGTTTGGATTTATCTACGTTATTAGTGCTGCTGGTGGTCTGCGGTTGCGGGATGTTGAACATGGCAACACCGGCATTACCGTTCAGGTCGTAACCATTTTGCTGCATTTCATTGAACTGTGTCGCCAGCGTGATCGCCAACTGGCCTATCTGGTTTTGTACTGTATCCAGCGTCTCATTCCTGAAAGCCAGAATGCCGCCCAATGCGCCGCCAGCCAGGGTGGCGCTATCAATGATTTTTGGATTGCTTTTATCGCCATAAGCGATCTCAAGCCGGTTTGGCGAGGTATAGCTCGATTGTGCATATAGTGGATAAGTGTCGTCACCGACCACCAAAGGCATGCCATTGCCGATAAATACATCGTAGTTACCATTGCTTTGCTTCACCACTGTCGTTTTGACTTGTTCGCTCAGCTTGGTAAGCAAGAGATCACGCTGATCCATCAGGTCATTAGGCGGATTGCCGGTAGTACTCATCGCCTTGTCAATCACCAGGTTCAATTGCGAGATCTGGGTAGCATAGCTATTGATGGTGTTCACGCTCGCCGAGACCTGCGTATTCAGGCTCTGGCGGATATCATCCAGGCGGCTGTTGACTGCTGAAAAGCGGTTCAGCAGTGAGTTTGCCGAGGAAATGACGGTTTGCCGTGTGGCGACATCTGACGGGTTGGCTGCTGCCGCGCTGATTGCGCTGAAAAACTTGGTCATGACCGGGCTTAGACCGGCATTGGAATCAGACAGCAAGCCGTTGATTTCATTAATACTGTTGTAATAGGCTGTGCTGGCGCTGCTGGTAGAGGTCGTACTCAGTAATTGTTTGGCTAAGGTGTCGTTGTATACACGCGTAATGGCGGTAATGTCCGTGCCCTGGCCGACAAAGCCATAGCCAAAGTTCTGCGCTTGTGAGGCTGATTGCACGATCACCTGCCGGGTATAGCCAGGGGTGGATGCGTTAGCAATGTTGTGCCCAGTGGTTGAAATCCCGATCTGGGCTGCATTTAAAGCACTTTTGCCGATATTTAATATGTTGGACATACGTGAAAGCCCTTATGTGTCTTGGTCCTGCAGAACGGTTGACACCAATGTAAAGTTACAATTAATAAGCCTAACGGCAGTTTTTCAAATTACTTTAATATTAACTTTGCAGGTTCTTGATCACCTGGGTCAGTTTTTTGCCGTATTGCGGGTCAGTGGCGTAGCCGGCACGTTGCAGCGCATGCGCATAAGCACTGGCGTCGTGGGTATTGTTCATGGCTTGTTCATAGCGCGGGTTTTGTGAGATCAGCTTGGCATAATCTTTAAATGCATCGCTGTAACTGTCATAGGCACGGAATTTCTCTACCCGTGTTTCTTTAACGCCATTGACGTATTCGGTGGTGACACTATTCGCTACTTTGCCTTTCCAGCTGGCATCCGCTTTGATGCCGAACAGGTTATGACTATTCACGCCGTTGGTGGTCTTGATTTCATGTTTTCCCCAGCCGCTTTCAAGTGCTGCCTGACCAATCATGAATTTGGCCGGAATGCCTGAACCGCTACTGGCTGCTTGTGCATGTGGCAGCATACGCTGGATAAACTGCTGTGTTTTGCTGGCGACTTCACTCATGGCTGTCGTTAACGGTGCAGCTTGTGGCAAGGTGAAATTCTTCACATTTGCCTGCGCTTCTTCCATTAGTGGTGGCAATTCAGGGATGCCGCGCGCCCAGGCGGTATCATTATCTGTTGTCGTGTTGTCAGGGGTAGTCGCTTCCCATTGCTGGTAAGCTTCGCGGATTTTTTGAGCGGCTTGCATGAGCACCGCTTTGCCTGAAGATGGGTTGCTTGATGACAGGCCGTTCACCAGGTTGTTTTTTGTGTCTTGCAATGATGTTTTTGCCTTGTCAGCCTCTTCAGCGGGTTTAGGGCTGAATTTGCTCAATTGCCTGACCAATACTTCGGTCAGGCCCATGCCCTTCTGGCTGAGTTGCGTAGTGAGCTGCTGATCGAGCATGCCCATGAACATTTTGCTTTGTTCATTATCAGTGATGCCATCTTGCGGCACGGTGTCGCGCATGCTTTTCAGCATCATGTTCATCAGCACGCCTTCAAACTGGCGGGCGACGGCACGGATGGCTTCCGGGGAATCGCTTTTGGCGTTCTTCAGGCCGTTGAGTGCGCTGCCATCAATGGCCAGGCTGTTGGGATCGACACGTGGTTGCATGGCGATCTCGCTTAGATGACCTCTAGCTCGGCGTTCAGCGCACCTGCTGCTTTCATCGCCTGCAGAATCGCCAGCAAATCTTGTGGCGTGGTGCCAATCGAGTTCAACGCTTTCACCACATCTGCCAGGTTGGCACCATTGTTCAACTTGAGTACTTTGCCAGGTTCCTTATTGATATTGATCTCAGAAATCGCAGTGGATACGGTCTGGCCATTCGAGAATGGGCCAGGCTGGCTGATTACTGGTGAAGTATTGACCACCACAGACAGGTTGCCATGAGAAACTGCGCAGCTATCCAGTGTCACTGCCTTGTTCATGACGACTGAACCGGTACGTGCATTCATGATGATCTTGGCAGGTGTTGCCGCCAGTGCCACGTTAATGGTTTCCAGGTTAGCCAGGAAAGAGACGCGGCTCATGGTTTCCGGTGGACGCACCTGGATCACGCGGCCGCTTTCAGCCTGTGCAGTCATAGCGCCAAATTTCTTGTTGATGGCTTCCACCACATTATTGGCAGTGGAAAAGTCACTTTCTTTCAATTCGAGTTTAACCAGGTCCTGGTTGAGCAGGGTGTTGGGCAGGGCGCGTTCAACGGTCGCACCATCTGAAATACGGCCTACGCTCAGGTGATTGATCTGTGTAGAACTGCCATTGGCTGCAGCACCTACGCCGCCAACCACAAGGTTGCCCTGGCCCATGGCATAAATTTGTCCATCCGCACCTTTTAGTGGTGTCATCAGTAAAGTACCGCCGCGCAAACTCTTGGCGTTACCCATGGATGATACCGTCACATCCAGGGTTTGGCCTGGTTGTGCGAAAGCGGGCAGGGAGCTGGTCACCATGACGGCAGCCACGTTTTTCAATTGCAGGTTGGTACCAGGCGGCAAAGTGATGCCCATCTGGTTCATCATGCTGATGATACTTTGTACGGTAAACGGTGTTTGCGTGGTCATGTCACCAGTGCCATCCAGGCCTACCACTAAACCATAACCGATCAACTGGTTGGCGCGTACGCCCTGGATATTGCTGATATCTTTGATACGCTCTGCGTGCGCTAATGGCGCGGATAGCACCAAACCTGATACCAGTATCAGGTTAAGTAGCTGCGTGGCAGTGCGGGTGAATGTGTTAAACAGGCGTGGCATGTTCAACTCTCCTATAACGGGATCATGCTAAGAAAAAAGCGGGCGAAGATGGAGAAGGCCTCGGCAGCATCCATTTTGCTGGCGGATCTATACTCGACACGTGTATCGGCCACTTTGGTAGAAAGCACTTCGTTGCCCAGGGTGATGGTATCCGGGTTAACCACACCGGAGAACCTGACATACTCGGTGGCTTTATCAAAGCCGATCTGTTTTTCGCCACTGATGACCAGGTAACCGTTAGGTAATACGTCGACCACGGTCGCGGTGACAGAACCACTGAAGTTATTGCTGGCATCGGCACTGGCTTTGTCTTTGAATGACAGGCCGGAGCTGGCGTTAAAGGCTGATTTGGGTACGTTATGACCAAACAGGCCGGTGATGGAAGCGCCAACTGAACCATCCTTGCTCTGGCCATTGTCAGAAGCCTTGTTGGCCGTGGTGTTTTCGGTGATGCGCACCGTCAGGATATCACCGACATAACGTGGTCTGCGGTCTTCAAACAAAGGGCGATAACCAGCAGTATTGAAAATGGCGCCTTCGGTGCGTGCGTCAGGGCGTCCCAGGGTGGTGCGTGGTGTTTCCGGTTTTTGTACGATGGTAGAAGGCGTGACTGCGCAGCCGCCCAGCAACTGTGAGAGCGCTAAACAAAACAATAAGCTGGTAACCAATCTATTCATAATAATGATAGCCTTCAAACAAAGATTACATCTGTGACAGTTTTTGCAGCATCTGGTCCGAGGTTGTAATGGCCTTGCTGTTGATCTCATAGGCACGCTGGGTTTGAATCATGCTCACCAGTTCTTCGACAACGTTTACGTTGGATGTTTCCAGATAGTTCTGTTGCAATAAGCCTGCGCCGTTGGAGCCTGGCGTATTGGTATTCGGGTTGCCAGAAGCCGTAGTCTCTACATACAGGTTTTCACCTTTTGATTGCAGACCGGTCGGGTTAATGAAAGTCGCCAGCTGGATTTGGCCGATCTGTGTCGATGCCGTTGAATCCGCGGTTGTGATCGATACCACGCCGTCACGGCCTATCGACAGTGTTTGCGCGTTGGCAGGAATAGTGATCGAAGGTTGCACAGGGAAACCGCTGGAAGTCACCAGCTGACCCTGGCTATCCATCTGGAAAGAGCCGTCGCGCGTATACGCAGTACTGCCATCCGGCATCAGGATCTGGAAGAAGCCATTGCCCTGGATCGCGACATCCTTACTGTTATCTGTTTGTTGCAGGTTACCCTGGGTAAAAATACGTTCTGTCGCCACTGGTTTAACGCCGGTACCCAGTTGCAAACCGCTAGGTAACTGGGTTTGCTGTGAGGATTGCGCGCCAGGCTGGCGGATGTTCTGGTAGAGCAGGTCTTCAAAGACAGCGCGTGATTTTTTGAAGCCGCTGGTACTGACGTTGGCCAGGTTATGTGAAATCACATCCATCTGCGTTTGTTGCGCATCCAGACCGGTTTTTGAAATCCATAATGAACGTATCATGCTTTACTCCTTCGGGTATTCCCCTTTTTCATACTTAAATAGTAATACAGACCTTAGCCATTCAAACTGAAGAGTTGATCGGCTTTTCCGGCGTTGTTTTGAGCGTTTTCCAGCATCTTCATTTGCATTTCAAAACCACGTGCCAGGCTGATCATATTGACCATGGTTTCCACCACGTTGACATTGCTGCTCTCCAATGCGCCACCGGCGACGGTGACATTGGCGTCAGCCGGCGCTGCCTGGCCATTTGCCGTGACAAATACACCATCGTCAGCACGCTTCATGCTGGCTGGCGGCGGGTTGGTCAGTTTGATCCTGGCGATGATGGTGCTTGGGCTAGGCGTGGTTAAATTGCTGACGGTTGAAATGGTGCCGTCTTTGCCTATCGCAATGGCCGAGTCAGGCGGAATGCTGATGGGGCCACCGTCGCCCATGACATTGAGTCCGGTAGAGGTTTGCAGCTGGCCGTTCTCATTGATCTTCAATGCACCGTTGCGGGTGTAACCTTCGGAACCATCGGCACGCTGCACCGCGATCCAGCCTTCGCCGGTGATGGCGACATCCAGATCACGTCCGGTCTGCTGGATAGCACCCGATTTGTAGTCGGTGCCTACCGTGGCATCCACGACAAAAGCGCGTGTAGGCAGGCCGTCGCCGAGTACCGGCACCGCTCTGAAACTGTCTACCTGTGCCTTAAAGCCGGTGGTGGTCGCGTTTGCCAGGTTATGGGCAGTCGTGGCCTGTTGTTCCAGAATATGTTTGGCCCCTGTCATTGCAGTGTAAATCAGGCGATCCATACCAGCTCCTCAGTCATTCAATATTAAGATTCAGGGTTAAGCCAGCTAGCTCAAGTTAGTGCGCTAGCTAGCTCAAGTTAAAGCGTTATCTCAGGTTGACCAGGGTCTGTAAGACCTGATCCTGGGTCTTGATCGTTTGCGCATTGGCCTGGTAAATACGTTGGGCGGTGATCATGTTCACCAGCTCGCCAGTCAGGTCGACGTTAGAGTCTTCCAGGGCAGACGATTGCAAGACACCCATGGTGCTGCTGCCCGGTGAGCCTATCAATTCAGCGCCGGATTCGTTAGTCGCTTGCCATTGGTTACCACCCAAAGATTTCAATCCATTGGGGTTGGCAAAGTTAGCCAGCACAACACGACCCAGTTGCTTGGTTTCATTGTTGGTATAACGGCCGAGGATCACACCGTCATCGCCCACGCTAAAGCTGGCGATACGGCCAGAAGTGTAGCCATCCTGACTTTGCTTGTTCACGCTGAAAGTCGCACCGTATTGCGAGCTGTTGGAATAATCCATGGCTACAGTGACCGGGCCTGAACCTGTGGTTGGTGTGAAAGTGATGTTGCCCACAGTGGAGGTCGCAGTGTCATACACACCGGTACCGGAGAAGTTCATGACCGGAACAGGGTTAGGGGTGATATTGGTGCCATCAGCAGTGGTGTATAAACGCCAGCTATTGGCTGCAGTTTTCACGAAATAACTTTGGATGTTATGTGCATTGCCAAGGTCATCATAGACTTTAATGGCTGTCGCGTTGGTATAGCTTTGCGGGTCTTGCGGATCAAAAGGGCGCACTGTTTGATCGATGATCGGGCTTTCGGAGTTCAGGTTGAATTGGCCGGTGATTTCGGTGGTCGTCACTGGTTTCAAGTCGCTGGTATCGATTTGCAGTTCGACCGGGGATGAACCATTCATGCTATCTGCAGGGTTACCCATCAGGCGGTTGCCATCACTGGTCTGGATAAAGCCGTTTTTATCGAGCTGGAACTGGCCGTTACGGGTATAAGACACCGCACCGTTGTTGCTCAAACGGAAGAAACCGCCGCCGTTGATCGCAATATCCAATGTATTGTTGGTCGCAGTGATGTTGCCTTGCGTAAATTGCTGCGCCACATTGGCCAGCTTGGTACCAATACCGATTTGTGCCGCACCACTGCCGATCAGCGAAGCGGCGAACATATCGGAAAACTCGGCGCGTGACTGTTTAAAACCGACGGTGTTGGCGTTGGATACGTTGTTACCAATGACTTCCAATTGTTTGGAAGCTGCGTTCAAACCACTTAGACCTTGTTGAAAACTCATGATGTGATCTCCTGGAGAAAGACTGTATGCTGCAAATAAAAATTAAAATATCGATTAGAAGATTTCGACGACGTCAGAAACTGCGACTGCCGAGTTGTTACTCAGATTCAGTTTGATACCGCTGCTGCTGTTAGACACACTTTGTACCTGCGCCAGGCTGAGTGCGGTGGCGGTGGTGGTGGCATCGCCGATCTTGGCGGTGATCTCATAGGTGTAGTCGCCACTTGGTGCAACAGTGCCATCGGTGGCCTTGCCATCCCAGCTCAGGGCATTCACGCCTACATCCTGTTTGCCGAAGCTCAGTGTGCGCACGACCTGGCCTGCGCCATCTTTGATGTTCACCGAGACCGTGTCTGCACCATTAGGCACATTCACACCAAAATAGCCGCCTTTGTCGGTATGGCTCAGGCTATTGCCTGACACCAATACGCTATGGCCTATCATGCTGGTCGCCTGGTAAGACTGGCCCAGCTGTACGCTGCTGATCAGGCTGCCCATGGTTTCATTCAATTTGTTAATACCGGTCACCGTGTTCAGTTGCGCCATCTGGCTGGTCACCTGCGCGTTATCCATAGGGTTCAGCGGGTCCTGGTTTTTCATCTGCGTGACCAGTAGTGTCATGAAGCGGTCTTGTGCTTCATCGACATTGCTGCCTTTAGAATTACTTTTTTTGTTGACCGCATCAAGAATGTCCTGCGATACCTGATTGTTTGTATTGACGGTTGTCATGTTGAAAAATCCTTATATAAGGTTATTGACCGATATTGAGTGTTTTGAGCAGCATGGACTTGGCAGCATTCATGGTTTCCACGTTGTTCTGGTAAGCGCGGGATGCGGAAATCATGTTCACCATTTCTTCCGTGACATTCACGTTAGGCATGGTCAGGTAACCATCGCTGTTAGCCATCGGATTCTTGGGGTCGTAGACCATCTTGCCAGGCTTGGTATCTTCAATCACACGGTCTACCTGTACCGTGCTGGTGTTGCTGGCTGCGTCCTGCACCGCTTTAAACACCACTTGTTTGGCCTGGTAAGGTTTGCCGTCCGAGCTGACTACGCTATCCGCGTTGGCCAGGTTGCTGGCTACGGTATTGAGTCGCAGCGATTGCGCACTCATGGCCGAGCCGGAAATCTTGAATACATTGAATAAAGACATATGCTTGCTCCTTTAACTTACTGGCCGGTGATCGCTGACAGCATTTTCTTGATCTGGCCAGACATCATGGTGAGGCTGGCCTCATAACGGATGCCATTATCTACATAGGCATTACGCTCGACGTCCATATCTACCGTGTTCCCATCGACTGACCCTTGCAGTACAGAGCGGAACAGCACATCGCTAGAACCCAGGTTGCCGTTGCCGCCAGCGGCATTCATATGCCCGCTGTTGGTTTGCTGTAACAGGCCTGCAGGTTGCTGCGCAGACTTTCCGCCTGCGCTTTGCTGCAATGCCGACTGCATGGTCGCTTTAAAATCGATGTCGCGTGCCTTGTATTGCGGTGTATCGGCATTGGCAATATTAGAAGCAAGCAATTCCTGACGCTGATTGCGCACGCGCAGCGCCGTCTGGTGAAAACTCAGCGCGGCATCCAGTTTGTTGATCATCGTCTTTCCTTTCCCGGGTGTTCCCGAAAAAACTCTTAAAGTTTTGCCATCTGCCGTCGTTAACCCAGTTAAGCGGGCCTGCTTTCACGCACACATGACTTTTACTAGCTGTGCTTAGTGTACGCGGCGATGACAATAACGATTCTTGAATTAAGAGGGGTAAATAGCCTTTATTTCATGAATGACTTCTGCCTGCCATGCGTAGAATAAGACTCCATGAAACCTCGTCTGCCTACCATTTTTGCTGCAGTGATCCCATGCCTGATCTGGCTTTTTGCCTGTCATGTGCAGGCGGCTGATCGTGTGCCTAACAATGCAGTTGCGGCTAACCAGCGTGTAGTAGCGCCTGCTGCAAGTGATATGCAATCGCGTGTCTACCAGGCGGTGATGCAGTATGTACAGAGTCAGACGCAGGGCTATCCAGGCAAAGTGAATATTGAAATCCAGCCGTTAGATAACCGTATCCGCATTGCTGAGTGTGATTTGATGGAAGGGTTTACCGTACAAGGCGCGCGCTTATGGGGCAAAACCCATATTGGTGTGCGCTGTTTGCAATCAGCCACCAAGCCATGGACCTTATACGTACAAGCTGATGTGCAGGTTTGGGGCGAATTTGCAGTGACCGCGTTACCTGTCAGCCAGGGCTCACCTGTGCAGACATCAGATATCGTGATGCAGACCGGTGATTTAACCAAACTGCCCGCAGGCATCATCACTGACCTAGCTATGCTGGAAGGTAAAAAAGCTTCGTTGAATATGCCATTGGGCACTGTATTAAGACCTGAGCTGCTCAAAGCGATGCCAGTAATTATGCAGGGCCAGATGGTGCAGTTAAACAGCCGTGGTGAGGGATTCGTCATCTCGGCAGATGGTACCGCCATGCAAACTGCGAATGTCGGACAGGTGGTCGATGTGAAAGTCAGCAGTGGCCAGGTGATTAAAGGCGTGGCGCAAGCTTCCGGTAAAGTGGATGTGCGTTTTTAGCCAGCAACAGTATTCAGGGTTTTTAGAGTCGAAAAATGCTTATTGATCATAAACTTGAGATAAAAAGTATATTAAGCCCTAAAGTTCGCTTAAACTATGTCGTTAGTACTGTTAACAATTGAGGGTTTAAAGACCCTTACAACCAGATAGACAGAGACAGAGGCACGGCATGAATATTTCAGACTCCATTAAGAAACTTGGTACCGTTGATAAACCGGTATTAGATAAAAGCAGCAACAGCAAAAGCAGCGAAAAAGCATCTGCTACTTCGTCCAACGCATCGTCAGATAATGTGACCTTGTCAGCGGCTTCGGTGCAGTTGCAATCACTGGAAGCCGGTCTGGCTAACGGTGAAGTCTTTGACACCAATAAAGTGGAAGAGATTAAAGCAGCGATTGCGCGTGGTGATTTCTCGGTAGACACTGCCAAAGTGGCGGATGGTTTACTGCAAACCGTTAAAGATTTGATACAACCGAATAAAGGATGACGTTATGAGTAATGCAAATCGCACTTCAGTTCCGGCCATTAGTTTTGAAGCCGATGCCACCCTTGTGGCCGAGTTGATTCAGGATTTGCATAACGAGCAAACGGCATTGGTTTCTGCTGACCTTGATACCATTGAACAGATGGTAGACAAACGGGTGGAACTGTTGCAATCCTTGGGCGAAGCTGCCAACCAACGCTATGCAGCGCTGGCGGCGGCAGGCTTTGAGGCAAATGAAAACGGGATGTCCAAATGGCTGGAATTACGTTCCAGCCCAGTGATGGATGATGCCTGGATCAATTTCCAGAAACAGTTGGCGCAAGCAAAAGAGCTTAATCGCCTGAATGGTGTACTGATCAATAAGCACTTCCAGCGCAACCAGGAAAAACTGGATGTGTTGCAAGGCAATACGACGAATAGCACACAACTGTATGGCAAAAATGGCCAGTCACGTGGTGGCAACAGCGCACGCGCCAGCTTCTCTGTGTAAGTGTTTCCCGTTTAATCAAAAAAGCCGAATCAAATCGATTCGGCTTTTTTAATACAGATTGCGTGGTTTAGATCCGCTAAGCAATTGATTCCGTGCGGATTTCGCGCGTATCGTGCTGGGTTACTGCTGTTTTTCCAGCGCTTCCCAGCGTTCCAGTTTCTGCAATATCAATGCTTCAATCTCACTGAGTCTATCCTGCAACACTTTTGCCTGGTCTGGCGCCTGTTTATAAATATCGCCTTGCGCAAATTGTGCTTGAATCGCGGCTTGTTCCTGTTCTAGTACTTCAATCTCTCCCGGCAAGGTCTCCAGTTCACGTTGCTCCTTGAAACTCAAGGTTTTCCGCGTGGTTGCCGTAGGGGGCGGTGATGTGGGCGCGGCCGGTGCTTTAGGCGTAGGAGCTGTTTTGCTACTCCTATCCTGGCTGAATCTTAACCAGTCATCGTATCCACCACCGAATTCGGTTAACTTGCCTTGTCCTTCAAAAGCAATCACTTGTGTAACGGTGTTTTCCAGGAAAGCACGGTCATGGCTGACGAGGAACAGGGTGCCTGTGTAATCCTGTAACAGATTCTCCAGCAACTCCAGGGTATCAATATCCAGGTCATTGGTCGGCTCATCCAGCACAAGTACGTTGGCAGGGCGGGCAAACAGGCGTGCCAATAGTAAACGGTTGCGTTCGCCACCGGAAAGGGATTTTACTGGTGAACGTGAGCGTTGTGGTGGAAACAGGAAGTCTTCCAGGTAGCTGATGACATGTTTACGCTCATTACCGATTTCCACAAAGTCTGAACCCGGGCTGATGGTGTCAGCCAATGTGGCTTCTTCATCCAGCTGCTCCCGCATCTGGTCAAAATAGGCCACATTCACTTTTGTGCCGCGCTGGATGTCGCCACTATCTGCTTCAATGTCGCCCAGAATAAGTTTCAATAGCGTCGATTTACCGATACCGTTCGGGCCGAGTAAACCAATTTTATCGCCACGTAAAATACGGGTGCTGAAGCCTTTGATCAATGCTTTATCGCCATAGGATTTATAAACACGATCAAGCTCTGCTACCAGCTTTCCACTACGTTCGCCCGCGTCCAGGTTGAGTTTGACATCGCCCTGACGCTCACGTCTGGCTGCGCGGTCCAGGCGTAGCGCTTCCAGTCTCCGCACGCGGCCTTCATTACGTGTACGACGCGCCTTGATCCCCTGGCGGATCCAGACTTCTTCCTGTGCCAGAAACTTATCAAATTTAGCCGCATGGGTTTCTTCAACCGCGAGCAGCTCTTCTTTTTTAATCTGATATTGCGAAAAGTTGCCGACAAAGTCGGTCAGATTGCCACGGTCCAGTTCGGTGATGCGTGTGGCGAGCTTGTCCAGGAAACGGCGGTCATGGGTAATGAACAACACACTGCCATTAAACCCCAATAACAAATCTTCCAGCCACTCGATGGCTTCCAGGTCCAGGTGGTTGGTCGGTTCATCCAGTAATAGCACTTCTGGCTCTGCTACCAGGGCACGCCCGAGTGCAACGCGTTTACGCCAGCCACCAGACAGTGTGGAGACCAATACATCGGCATCCAGTTTCAGGCGGCTGAGCACGGTCTCGACACGTGATTGCGCTACCCAGCCATTTTGCGCATCCATTTCATGCTGCAATGCTTGCATGTGTTCCATCAGCGCTTCAATGTTTGCGTCGGGCATACCCATGTCATGGGTGACCTGGTGGTAGTCTATGATGGTTTGCTGCAAGCTGCCCAGGCCTTCTGCGACCGCTTCAAATACGGTGTGCTTATCGTCCAGTTCGGGTTCTTGCGGCACATAGACGACGCGTACGCTAGGAGCCCGCCATACGGTTCCCTCATCCAGTTTGATAGTGCCCGCAATCGCTTTAAGTAAACTTGATTTACCTGCACCATTGCGGCCAATCAAACCGACGCGTTCGCCGGGGTCTAATTGAAATGAAGCTTGGGCAAGCAAGGCATGATGACCGAATGCTAAGCTAGCATTATCAAGCGTAATATGAGGCATAAAGGGCGTTGGTGCAGAGGTTGTTGAGTGGGTCCGACATTGTAAACGACATCAAACCATAGACTACGCTTAATGCGTAAATAAAAAAGTATATGGGGGCATAGCGCGCTCGATATGCTTTTTAGGCAAGCAATCGCGGCTTATCGGCAGGTGGGATTAGGTTGATGTGCCATTAACCCATTCTTTAATGATGTTATTGCCGGTCTTGTTTATTCGCTGTCAAAAGTAGGCTTGGCTCAACCAAGTATCTCCCAACGGCCAGGTTAACCTGTTGGGAGTGTGCGCTATCAGTGAATCTGCTGCGAAGGGGACGGCAGGGTATCTAGAGACAGGGTTTCGCCGCGCAAGGAAATGCTTGGTGCCGGACGTGTATCAGGCTGATACTCTTCTACCCAGCGCTGTAAATCCTGTTTAAGCTGTGATTCAGCTAAATGCGGGCTATTGGTCAACCATTCAAGCAGGTTGGCTAACCAAACACTATCAGCCGTACGCGCCTGCGCGATGCGCAATTTTTCGTGACTGGTAGGCAACGTGTTTTCATCGTCCGCCAGCAGCTCTTCGTATAGTTTTTCGCCCGGGCGCAAACCGGTGAACTCAATCTGGATATCATGCTCCTGCAGTCCGGACAACTTAATCATGTCGCGCGCCAGGTCTATGATTTTGACCGGCGTGCCCATATCGAGCACGAATACTTCACCGCCGTTGCCCATGGTGGCCGCTTGCAACACTAATTGTGCCGCCTCAGGGATAGACATGAAGTAACGCGTGATTTCCGGATGAGTAATGGTAATTGGGCCGCCGTGCGCGATCTGTTCGCGGAACTTAGGGATCACACTGCCACTGCTACCTAGCACATTGCCAAAGCGCACGGTAATAAAGCGGGTCACCGATTTTTCACTATGCTGCAAGCCCTGGCAAATCAGCTCGGCCAGGCGTTTACTAGCGCCCATCACATTGGTCGGGTTAACGGCCTTATCGGTTGAAACTTGTACGAACGTAGGCACCCTGGCTGCCTGACATGCTGATGCGATCTGATAGGTGCCATAAGCATTGTTCTGTAACGCTTCGACCACATTGAAATGCTCCATCATAGGCACATGTTTATATGCGCCGGCATGCAGTACCACATCTGGCCGATGGTTTTGTAGGACCCGCTGGATGCGTACGCGGTTCTTTACATCGGCGACGACATAAACCAGCTCTGTATCCGTCGTCCACTGGCTGAATTCTTGTTGCAAGGTATAAAGTGCATATTCTGAAATATCCAGGCATACAAGCTGTGTCGGATGGAAGCTTAAAATCTGCCGACATAGCTCTGAACCGATAGAACCCGCAGCCCCTGAAACCAGCACTACTTTATTCGCCAGCATGGCGCTCAGCTCATGCGTATCCAGTTGTACGACATCACGTCCCAGCAAATCCTCGACATCGATCTTGCGGATCTGCGACAAACTGACACGGCCACTGATCAGGTCTGACATCGCCGGCAAGGTCAACACCTCCATGCCTTCGACCTGACGGGCTGCCTCGACCGCCTGGCGGCGTTTCTCGTGGCGGCTGCCAGGCATCGCGATCATGCAATGCAATGAACCATGGCGTTCTGCAATTTGTGGAATATCCTGCAAACTGCCTTCCACTTTGGTATGCATGATCTCACGGCCAACCAGCTTGCCATTCGGGTCTATCATCGCCACCACGCGCCATTCCGGGCTTTTGCTTAATTCTTTAATCAGATTAAGCGAGCTGTCTTCCACACCAATGACGATGACTGGCTTACCTTGTGCGGCGACAGTGTTGAATAAACGTCTTTCTTTCCACGAGCGATAGAGGAAGCGACTGCCGCCCATCATGATCACCAGTAACATCGGGTGTATGAACAGCACTGATCTTGGAATGATGATAGACGGATGTGCCACTAAAGCAAAACTGGCCGTGAGCAGGGCACCAAAAGCAATCGCGCGCACGATACGCTTCAAATCAGGCAGGCTGGCAAAGCGCCAGAGGCCACGGTAAAGCCCCAGCACATAAAAACAGATGCTATAAAAAAGAAAGACGCCAGGCAGGCTCTCTAAAAAATAGCCTTGGTACGCACCCGGGACTTCAAAGTTAAAGCGAAATAAAAACGCTATCCACCACGCCAACGCCAATGCCAGCCCATCGTGCAGGTAGGCAAGCCCGGATAAAAATCGAACAGGGAGTTTGAGCATTTAAACGTTTATTATTAGAAATTAATGAGTGATGTTATCACGTCTTAACACTTTGAGTATGGTCAACAGGATGATTTTAAAATCCAGCCACAGGGATTGATGCGTAAGATAATAAGCATCCAGCGTCACTTTTGCAGGGATAGGAATCTCGTCACGGCCATTGATTTGTGCCCAGCCGGTCATCCCTGGTTTCAGGGTATGCACGTTCTTTTCTGTGCGCAGGCTGATCAAGTCATCCTGGTTAAACAGGGCCGGACGTGGGCCGACAACAGACATATCCCCTTTTAGCACACTCCATAGCTGTGGCAATTCATCCAGGCTGGTCTTGCGGATAAAACTACCGACAGGCGTCAAAAACGCATCAGGGTTGGCTATTTGATTCATTAAGTGTGTGGCGATTTGAGGTGTGCCTATGCGCATGGAGCGGAATTTTGGCATCAGGAACAGCTGGTTTTGGCGACCGACACGCTGGCTCCAGTACAAAGCCGGTCCGGCAGAAGTCAGTTTCACCAGCAGATAAGTGATAATCATAAACGGAAGTAACACAATGACTCCGCTAAGCGTCAGAACAATATCGAGTAGTCTCTTCAACATGGTTATTCTTTTAATGTCCGCACAATACCTTCATGGAAACTGATTTTTGGCTGCCACCCTAGCAATGTTTTCGCTTTAGTGATATCCACCTGCAACGAACCCATTAATCGCAGCGCCAGGCTGGATTTGCCTATCAGTTTGAATAGCACCGTCAGCAGCCCAGCCGGTAAAGGGATAAGCAGTGAATGTTTCTTGCTAGCCTGCCGTATGGTTTTAATCAATGTCGCTGTAGACAGATCTTCGCCATCTGAAATGAGAAAGGTCTGACCAGCCGCCTTGGGGTGCCAGCTACACAAAACAATAAAGTCGGCCAGATTATCCAGGCTGATAAAGCTTCTTTTGTTATGGACCGCAGCAAATGGCAAGGGCAGCGGTAGCAAACAGAGTTTAATTAATTGCCTGAAGTTGGCTTTCACGCCTGGCCCGTAAATCAGGGGAGGGCGAATGATCACTAATTCCATATCATTCGCTGCACAGAATGCTTTTAGCGCAGTTTCCGCTTCCAGCTTTGTCTGGCCATAAGCATCCAGTGGCGCTGGCGTATCTGCTTCAGTAAACGGTTGGCTGGAGGCCTCGCCATTCACTTTTACCGAACTCAGAAACACAAAGCGCTTGATCTTTAAGCGCCTTGCCAGTTCAGCGACTTTAAGCGTGTAATCAATATTCACGGCAGCATATGCCTGGTAAATATCTTCAGCTGTCTCGTGCATCACATGCGCACGACCGGCCAGGTGAATCAGGGTGTCCACTTGCTGATAAACGCCTGGGTAAGATTCAGCTTTTAGCAAGTCTTCAGTGGTTCCGCGGCTTAGCGTAACTGCATGATGTGCTTGCCCGGCTAATGTTTTTTGTAAAAACTGGCCAACAAATCCACTTGTACCTGTGATCAATAACTTCATGTATCAGACTTGGGGTTTTGACCACACGGTTCTATTGATATAGTCGACGTAACTCAGCACGACTTTCAGCACTTGCGTGGACACGAACTGGTTTTCATAATCAGTGACCGGATGCACGGTGCGATAATCAGCATCGTGATGGTCGATAGTGACTTTTATGGCATCCAGCACCCGCTCTTTTTTCAGACCACTCATAATCAAAGTGCCCACATCCATGCCTTCGGGGCGTTCGTGTGCGTTTCTGATCGTAATCGCCGGCAGGTTGAGCAGGGAAGCTTCCTCTGTGATCGTGCCGCTGTCTGAAATCACACACAACGCTTCCATCTGCAGTTTGATGTAATCACAGAAACCAAATGGCTTCATAAATTGTATCTGAGGGTGTATGTTTTGCTTACCCAAGGCATCCAGGCGTTTTTGCGTTCTGGGATGGGTTGAGACGATCACCGGCAGATCATACGTTTCAGCAACGGCATTCAGTGTTTCGAGCAAGTCAGTCAGGTTCTGCGTGCTATCCACATTTTCTTCACGATGGGCACTGACGATAAAAAACTGCTTAGATGCCAATTTCATCGTAGTTAACACATCAGAGTCTGCAATCTTGGGCATGTAATAATCAAGCACCTCACGCATATGCGAGCCGGTTTTGATAATAGTTTCCGGACGAATACCTTCTGCCAGCAAGTATCTGCGCGCGTGTTCTGTGAGCACCATATTGATATCGCTCAGGTGATCCAGTACTTTACGGTTCAGTTCTTCCGGTACGCGCTGGTCAAAACAGCGGTTACCTGCTTCCATGTGAAAGACCGGTATTTTACGTCGCTTGGCGGCAATCACCGCCAGGCAGGAGTTAGTGTCCCCATATAGCATCACAGCATCCGGCTGCTCCATGGCAAATACCTCATCTGCTTTCTCGATCACACGTGCAATCGTTTGCGCTGCGTTTTCACCCACCGCTTCCAGAAAGTGATCTGGCTTGCGTATGCTTAAGTCATCAAAAAATACCTGATTGAGTTCGTAGTCGTAGTTCTGGCCAGTATGTACCAGAATATGCCTGGTGTGCTGGTCAAACGCGGCAATCACGCGACTCATCTTGATGAGTTCAGGGCGCGTGCCAACAATGGTCATCACCTTAAGCATTTAATTCTTCCTGTATGTAATCCAGTTTGAGCAACAGCGTTTTGACCTGCTCAATGTTCAATCTTTGCGTATTATGTGAAGTGTAGTCATCAAACTGTGCAATCTTCTCTTCACCCTCACTAAAGTATTTGGCATAGTTCAGGTCGCGGTTATCAGCAGGGATGCGGTAATAACCACCCATATCCTGCGCATGCGCCATTTCTTCCCTCGAGATCAGCGATTCATACAGTTTTTCACCGTGACGCGTGCCTATCAGGCGTATATCGCCCGCTTGATTGAATATTTCTTTTAATGCAACGGCCAGGTCTTGCACTGTAGAAGCAGGTGCTTTTTGCACGAAAATATCCCCCTGCTTGCCATGTTCGAATGCATATAACACCAGATCCACCGAATCTTCCAGTGACATCAGGAAACGCGTCATATTCGGATCTGTGATCGTCAAAGGCTGGCCGGATTTGAGCTGTGACACGAATAATGGAATCACTGAACCACGTGAAGCCATGACATTGCCGTAGCGCGTTGAGCAAAACACGGTGCTATTTTCTGGTTGCAGGCGAGCTTTGGCAACCACCAGCTTCTCGGCCATCGCTTTGGAAATACCCATGGCATTAATTGGATAGACTGCCTTGTCGGTACTTAACACCACCACGCGGCTTACGTGATTGGCAACCGCCGCATTCATCACATTTTCAGTCCCCATGACATTGGTTTTCACCGCTTCCATCGGGTAAAACTCACAAGAAGGCACCTGTTTTAATGCTGCGGCATGAAATACGTAATCCACTCCTTGCATGGCTTGAGAAATGCTGTGGTAGTCACGCACATCGCCAATATAGAATTTGAGCTTGCTGTTGTTCAGCGCAATGCGCATGTCTTCCTGCTTTTTCTCATCACGGCTAAAAATGCGGATTTCGCGCACATCTGTAGACAAGAATCGCTTGAGTACGGTGTTGCCAAAGGAGCCGGTGCCACCGGTGATCATGAGCACTTTATTATCAAACACGATGATTTCCTAAAGATTGATAGTATTGATGTAATTGTTTTATGAGGATGGGCCAGGAAGGGGCCTCATAGCCTGTCGCCAGCTTGAACTTGTCAGCGTTTAAAGAGCGGTCAATGACGATACTATTATCTTCGACAATGGCCGTTTTTTGATCATATTGTAGTGCGATAAGTGACAGTAACTCAAATTTTGAAACAGGATTTGAAGCTACATGATACACACCGGTGAGTTGGGTATTCGGCAGAATATCATCATGAATGATTTCAGCCAGTGTGATGGTTGGCAAGCCAGAAAAAATGGCTTTTGTGTAGCCCTTGCAGGTTTCCTTCTGGGATAAAAACCAGTCAACCAGGCTATGCTTGCTTTGCAACTCGTGCCCTATGATAGAGGTCCTGACTGTGACGGTATGCGCATACGCCAGTTCACCTATGAATTTTGACTTGCCGTATAGGTCAGTGGCATCGGAAACATCATTTTCAGTGTAATTGCCTTTGCTTCCGGAAAAAACACAATCAGTGCTGATCTGTAGCAGCTTGGCGCCGCCCAAAGTACATAACTTTGCCAGATGATGAGGTAGCAAAGCATTTACCGGTAAGGTGATGAGCGGGTCATCGACTTCAGCTAATTGTTTGACCAGTCCGATACAGTTGATGACATAGTCTGGTTTCACCTGCGCTAAAATGGTTACCAGCGTGTGGTGGTTAAGCACGTCCACATCGCTGATGATATTGGCGTGGTCTTTCTCAGGGAAGAAACGCAAACTGCTTTTGTTGCGGACTGTACCCCAGACCTCATGCGTGTCTTTTCCAGAAAAAAAACGGAACATGGCACTGCCCAACATGCCACTGATCCCGAGTATTAAAACTCTCAAGTTAACGCCCCTGTTTTTGTTGTATCGCTTCTTGCAGATGACTGATAAGCGAATTCATGACTAAATGATGCTGAAAATGCATTTTAAAATAGTTTTGTCCATTTAGCCCCATTTGTTCTAAATCATTCTGCTGCGTTTCATACAGTTGCATGATCGCCTCTACCAGCAAATCTACATTTTCTGCCGGCACGGTCAACCCGGCTTGCGCTTCCCGGATGACACGCGCACCTTCGCCATCCAGGCAGGCGATCACCGGTTTGCCAGAAGCTAGGTACGCCTGTATCTTGCTGGGGATGGTCAATTCAAAAATTGGCTGTTTGGCCAGAGTCACCAGCAAGACAGAGGCTTGCCTTAGTAAATGTGGCATGGCTTCCACCGGATGATGGCCCGCAAGCACAATGTTATACAGATTCCTGCTACTAATCTGCGCTTGCAACCAATCCAGTTTGCTACCACGGCCAAGGATGACAAACTTGATCTCTGCATTTAATTTGAGTTTCTCGGCGGCATCGACAATGGTTTCAATCGCCTGTGCAGAACCGATGTTGCCTGCAAACATCACATTGAAGCCTGTCTCCAGTGCCTGGATGGATGCCTGATATTCAGCCACAGGACTTAGGAATGAGTCGTCGACAGAGTTAGGCAAATACTTCACCGGTGTGTCAGGTGGGCTGAGCCGCTTGATTTGCGGAATAAATGCCTTGGACTGCGCCAACAATAAATCAGTATGCTGATAAGCAAACGAGACTGCTTTCTCAAGCAATTTCAAGGCAAGTTTCGATTCAATATGCCCGGTGGCTGAGACACTTTGCGGCCACAAATCCTGCACCCACAATACCACCGGTATTTTTTTCAACCACCCGATAAATGAGGCCGGAATCACCTGGAAAATAGGCGAGGGCGCGTAAACGAAAATGACATCAAACTGCTTTTTACGAAGCATCAATGGGCCAAATAACAGGCCTGAAAAAATAAACGAAAGATAGTTCAGGACCAGTTTGTATTTGTTATTTTTGCCTCTTGCCATCATAGGCAGTCGATGGACAGGAATATCATTCCATCGCTCTTGCATCGGCTTTACGCCGCTGTATCCCTGATAAAAAATCCCTTCCGGATAATTAGGTTTTCCTGTGAGTACCTCTACCTCGTGGCCTGAAAGCTTCAAATCACGTGCTACTTCATTGATTCTGAAGCTTTCAGGCCAGAAGTATTGAGAGACGATCAGCACTTTCATTTTGAATGGCGTGCGGGCTTCGTCGAGATGTATTTATTAGCAAGAAATATGATCAGTATATTCAATACTAATGTGCCAAACAGTAAATAGGATTGCTTGGGCACATAGCCAAAACTTGCAAACCTGAATGCGATGACCTGCGCAAACAAAGAACAAAGGATCACATTTTTTCCACCAAGCTGATAAGTGGCACACTCAATAAGAGCGGCACCAAACCCAACGGTCAGCATGGCAAAAAACAAAAACACAAATGAACCAGGATAAAAGAAAAAAGCGACGATCCCAGGTAACGAAATAAAGTGGTGTTTACTTTTATCGGTTTTTACGTAAGAGGACTCAATGAAATTGTTGTCATAAAAGCTGGTCTGGTTTTCGTCATAAACCTCATTCACGGCTTCTTTCCATAAAGGCCAGCCTAGCTTGGGATAACTAGAAACTGACAATACTCCTTCCATACCTACCCATCTGTCGATAAACAGCGGTGTCGTACTGGAGTGCATCTCTTGAACGACCTCTTCATCAGTGTAAGAGTCATTAAAAAGAGAAGCCCTTAAGAAGTTGACTAGATAAACAGAACTAATGAAAAGAAATGAAAAAACAAAAAACGTGAGAATGATATGGCGCAATTTAAATGTAATGGTGTCAAATTTTAAGCATTTTAGAATGCCATATAATAATGCAGATGAATTTAAAATCATTCCTCTGCTTAAAAGAGAGACATTTGAAATGAATGCTTCAATTAAGGCTAACAAAATGACGGTGATAGTCGTTGATTTTTTGATTTGGAATTCGAGCCAAAGTATGACTGCTGAAATAGATGCCAAGCCAAATAAAAGCAGCCATTTATATACTCCATTCAGGCCAAAGGGCAAAACTGTTTTGGTGATGCCCCCTCTCTGATAAATCCCAAGATAAACATTACTGGCTCCAATAAATAAAATCAGTACTAAAAAAGCAACCCAGATTGACTTGCGATAACGAATGTAAAAATCAAATAAACCAGTTTTTACAGCATCGATTTTTTCCGGGTAATTGAATAAAAAATGCTCTCTCAGCAGGCTTGCAACCAGCAGCCCTAAAAAAGCGACACTGCTGACAAGTAGTCCCTGATCGAAAGCCGCTGCTGAACCATCAAAATGACCAACCGGTACATAAAACATGCCGTTGGTGGAAATGAGCCTAATGGCGCATTTAAGCCAAAACCCTATCCAGAAAAAAATCCCGATAAAAGTATCGAAAAAAACAGCATTCTTTCTAAAGCCAAAATAAAGCAACAGATTAGAGGTGATGCTAAATATCAAATAGACATGTGCTTGCCCTGTGTATTTGGCTGCACTGATGACATAGAGTAGAAATATAGCCGCCCAAAAAAGATAAATAAGCGGTTTTGATAATTTGTTGTCTGCTAAAGATGCGTAGGTAAGATTCATTTTATTTGCTTTTTTTATATTGATTTAAACGGCTCAGGTAAACGCCCCACAGGAAAAAACTGAGTATACCGGGGTAAGGTTGCTTTAACCCCATGTAGAAGGTATTTTCAATAAACAGAAGAAATACAATCGATAACAACGGGTACAAGAGGTGTGAGTTGCAAATGACTTGCCTGTATTCAGTCCACGTTTTGTAAACGGTAAATACGATCAGCGCGAATAATGGCAATAGCCCTACCACGCCAAAATTATAAATGAAATCCAGGTAGTAGTTGTGAGGGCTGGCGGCGCTTCCGCGCGCTGAAATATGTGAATGACCTACTAAAAATGTTTGAGGATGTTGATATATTGCCTCTAAATGACTTCCCCAGCCATCCGATTTCTGATTCCATCCATACTGCACTTTGGTGACCATGCTGACCGGGCCGGCGGCTAAATCAACGTTTTTCGTCAAGTTGAAATGCTGATGGTAGGTAAACAGCGTGATGGAAATGACAAGCATGCCTAAAAAGGCTTTTAACGGTTTATGTTGTTTCAATTTACCGAAGAAAACCACATAAGACAGCATGCAAAGGATATAGGTCGCGACAATGAACAGTGAGCCTGTCATGACTGAATAGATTGCCAGCAGTACCCATAACAACAGTAGTAATGTCGGCTTGAAGGTATCGCGCCATAACCGCTCGAAAATAAAGGTGTAACTGATGATGAACATGACAGGTACATAGTGCAAGTATTGATAGATGCTAAATATTTTTAGCGATGGCAATAATGTTGCCGAACCCGCAAGTAAGGTGGATACGAGCTGTAAAGACACTACAAATAGTATTGTGTAAAAAAACACCTGCTCAAAACTGAATGCTGACGGGTTTTTGTTCTCTTCAAAGAATTGGCCGGAAATCAGTGCAAACATCGGCAAGGTGAATTGTGCAATTTGAATAAACTTGGATTCTTGCGCCAGTGTAGCTGCCGGCGTGCTGATCACCACGGCAACCGTCATGAGCACAAAAGAAACAAAGATGAATAGCAATGAGACCCTGGCACGCGAGAAAGCGCCAATACCCAATAAAATCGCAAAGTTAGCCATGATTGAAAAAGGAAATGGCAGCCTTGAGATGGAACGATTGCTATCGAAAAAGAGATCTGGTGCAGTGAAAATGCCAGAACCAAACTGAAAGAAAACCGGCAAGACCAGTAAACACACAAGTAGCGGCGTCATCTGCGCAAAGGTTTTTCTCCAATGTGCCAGATGGCCGAGCTCATAAGACTCATAGCTTTTATAAAACAACCAGGCC
Organism: Methylophilus sp. E2MeOHC9; assembly: GCF_058744375.1. Lineage (NCBI taxonomy): Bacteria > Pseudomonadati > Pseudomonadota > Betaproteobacteria > Nitrosomonadales > Methylophilaceae > Methylophilus > Methylophilus sp. E2MeOHC9. The sequence goes on along the minus strand of NZ_CP196024.1, from coordinate 2,604,883 downwards.
AATACCGAGCTGAACAAATACATGGCTGCCATGCACTGAATGCCCAGCAGGTAATAAACCAGTGGCATTATGGCGACCAGAAATACGTTCATTAAAACATCCGGGCCAAATAAATCATGGTCGTCGTGTGTTTGTAACAGCCGATGGCGGGTCAATTGCGCCATCACCATAGGCACAGCCCCTATCATGGATAAACCCACCGCTTGCCAGAATAAAGGCGGCTTGTTAAAAAGCGTGAGCATGGACGATGTGGAAATCAGGCATACACCCATGATGAAAAATACAGCCATCAAGATTTTTAACAACTTCGGGTATTGAATATTATTGTTCTCCTTTTGAGCAAACACCATCGTTGGACCAAACGCGTTGGCAATGACGGACCCCAAAATGCCCCCGATCGCAAACGCTACAAACAAATCACCTGCGACAGCCTTTCCTAGCAAATCAACCATCAGCAGCCGGAAAACATAAACAGTGATGCCAATTACGGCAGTTGATCCAATATGCGGCGAGATTTTTCTGACGATGCCGAACAGCTGATTCAGGCGGGTATCCGGCATGCGTAAATAAAAACGCCCGCTTAAGCAAAGCGGCGAAATTGCCCAAAGTAATATGCCAAATAAGGGGAAGGGCATGTTGGCCAATAACCAGACTAATGCAAAAGCCAGTAGTAGCGATTGCATCACAAAATATTGGAAAGCTATTTTTTTATGATTGAGCCGTTCCATTTCTGACAGGAATATTTCATCCAGCCACTCAATCGATCTGCGTAACAGCAAAATAAGCGCAATAAGCGCATTTACATTGGATATGGATGAAAGCCAGTAGGCAAGGGCTAGCAGAGGCAGTAAAAAAATAAGCCGATAGTAAAGTAGCTGGTTTGCTACTAAGGGCGAGGTACTTTTTAAAATAAGATTTCTTGCATTGGCTGAAAATGCACTAAATAAAGCAAGGGTAACGGCTTGGGTGATCGCAATGTCGGCTGCCAGTTCGTTTAAGCCTGCAAGGCCGCAAACAATTAAAAGGCCGGTCATGGCCAAGTTGCTGGACATGAGTGCGAATGGGAAATAAGAGAGTTTTAGCATTGCGATTGATCAGTATTTTTCGACAGGATCATCTTTTTTGTGATTTCCTGTTTTTTTTCTATAAGAGCATCGCTGTGAGATCAGCTCAGCAAATTATCTTGCCGCCAATTATATTTTAGCAGAGTAGGCGTTGAGCAAAGTAAGCACTGAGGAAAGTAGGAGTTATTTTATTTTTTTTAAAATATAATAATATATGTTAATAAGTTGGGTCGCGCTATTTTCAATAGAGAAATGGGCAAGCGCCCAATCCTGTGCCTGCTGGCCTAATGTACTTCTCAAACTCTGGTTAAGTACCAGGGTATCAATTGCATCCGCTAATAATACTGGTGACGGATGATCAATCGCCAACCCAGTCACGCCATGAATAATGGCATCTTCCAGCGGATGCTGGATAGCGACTACACTAGGGATTCCAAACAGCGCTGCTTCAAACACCGGTCTGCCACAGGCATTCAGGTGTGACGGGAAGCAAATCACATCCATACCTGGGTAAAACTTTCGAATGTCTGGCAGAAAGCCTTTGAAAGTCACGTTTGATTCGAGTCCATTTTCCTTAACGATTTGTTTGGCTTCTGCAAGCACATCTTCATAAAAGCCCAGTTTTTTTAGCAGCCATTGCTTTAACCCGGAAGTCTCTCTTGCATTTTCACCGGCAATCGTAAAATGGACCTTCCTTTGCCTATCATTTACGAGAATGGCTGCGGCCTGCAAAAATTCATACACGCCTTTGGAACGTAACAGGACGCCGGCCATGCCAACGTTGACAATCTCTGTATGAGTTCGAGGCTGAGCAATACCAGAGGCTATACTGATGCCGTTATGAATGACTGTGGTTTTCAGCCAGGTGGGCACAGAGGCGCGCACGGTTTCATCGATGCAAATCACTGTGCTGGCAAGTGTGTTAAGTCGTTTGAATACCTGGCGTGTACGCCAGCTGGTTTGATCCGGGTGTTGTACTGAACGTACATGAAAAACCATAGGCAGTTTAAACACCCATTTTGCCAGAAGTGCTGTTGGCAATAATGTGATTTCGTTCACATGGATAAGGTCGAAATCCGCTTGTGTCCTGCTCAAACTGAGTAAAGCAAGCAAAGTGACCGGGAAATAAAGCAATTCACGGAGCAGAATTATCCATCTTAAATGGCGATAGTAGCCATATCGGGTGTGATCAAATTGCGATAAGCCTATGGTTTCTACCACTTGCATACCCGCCTTTTCAAAAGCGGTTGGCGCCGTCCCACTTGGTGTCAGTACGACGGCCTCGATATTTCCCTGTTTTTTTGCCGTCACATACAACTCGATCAGGCTTTTAGAAGCCCCTCCGAATGCGCCAGCGGGATGCAGATATAACACTCTCATCACAATTACTTATAGTTTTCTAAGAATGTATTGTGCTCTAGGATGATGGCCATACAAGACACTTAGATTTGTTGAGATGACTGACAAATTGGCTAGCGCAGCGCATTTTTTAACTTGTTCTGGCGAGTGTCTTATCGGATAAATGTCTTTTGAAAGTTCACCCAGATAATGGTCTGTTGGAATGCGGTAATCGCTCACTGCATCGGTCAATTCGAGAATCAAGACCCCATTTTTATTTAATAAGGCCGAATATTTTTGCAAGAAATCAGTCAGTAACTCTTCTCTGAAGTCGGCAGATGCTACTTTTTCAGCAGGTAGCTTTTTATTACCATAATTGCCCATCCAGGCAGAAAATACCCAATGCAAAGCCGTGATGGCATCATACTTTTGACCAGTGTCTTTAGGGTTAAAACCATCATCCTGATAAAAAGTGATGTTGTAATTGCCTATGGTGGAAACTTGCTGGGCAACATCGACGCATTCATTCAGATAATCAAAACCTGCAATGTTCGTGTAACCAGCATCTGCAAGATGGAATGCCATGATCCCGGTACCGCAACCTGTGATCAGGATGGGCGCTTTTTTATCGATGTTTGTTTCCAGGAATGTCATGGCAAAGTTTGTCAGCGGATCTAGATCGCCTCTTTCGTAAGCGGTATAAAACCAGGAAGCCTGCCCATCTGTAACAGCGAATCCTTTGTCCCTGATCAGTTTTTTAATTGCACTGACTGACACTTTACTTTTGATGCGGGCATCCTCTTTGCGTACTTTTTTTATTTGTATACCCAGTGTCTTTTTTAGAAAATTTTTAATAAAAAACTTGATATCGCTTTTAAGCAATATTGACGATTCACTCATTTCTTCCCCTTAAGTAAATTAATAAAAGCTAGATACATTTTTTTTAATTTTTGAGCTTGCAGGTATTCTGAAGCGTAATCAGCATGTGATTTCGCTGGCCTGGTTATGTAGTCTGCCAGATCTTGCTCAGACCATTTCATTTTTTTCAGAAAATAATCAATGTCTGATTTCAGATCATCTTCATCCGGGTAGGGGGAGTGTGCAAGAAGCTCTTTAACCTCTGCTCTTGTCATTTGCCCTGAGCAGATGAGGGTTGAAAGATGCAAACGTCTTTTATCAACCCCAAATTTCTGAGGCAAAAGGTAGCCCTGGTAGAAGCGGGTGAAGATAGATTCATAATGTTTATAAGGGTAGGGCCGATAGCCGATTTCTTCTTGTATCTCTGCCAGGCATGTTGGTTTGTGGTAATCAATATAATCCAGGAAATCCAGCCATTGGATGCCACGCACAAATCGATACCAGGCGTAACTCAACACGCTTAAAGTAGGCATGCTGTTTAGTTTCGCATGAGATTTTCTGGCAATGGCCCTGATGTTGGTTTGATCAAATTTGAACCAGTTCCAACCTTTGGGCATCCTCATGCCTTCGGTCGTGGTGTTTGTGCCCGCGAGGATGTGTTTAATTCCGTATTTAGCTGCCAGCCGATAATTGACTGCGAGCATGGCATTGTCATACAGCAATTCAATATCGATCACGTCTGCGTCAAAAAAAGCCTGCTGCAAGGCACGGTATTCATGCCAGTTGATAACGTGTGTATATAAATCCACGTCCAGTTTTCTCACAAGATTCTCAATGTTATTGACAGCCAGTTCTGAGTTCCAGCCATTATCCATATGTACTGCCAGCGGCCGCAAACCATTGCGTTTTGCGATGTACAAAGCGTAAGCACTGTCTGCGCCGCCGCTAACACCGATAATGCAGTCATAAGGTTTGCCTTTGCCGGCCAGTTTGATTTCGGCAATCAGCTGGTTAAATTTGTCCTGTAGCGCCTCTTTGCTGGCAGGCTGAAAGTTTTTCAGCTTGATTAATGTCTCGGTGCAGTAATTGCATTTGCCTGCCTGGTCAAAAGTGATCTCTGAAGCACTTTCATCCATTACACAGCGGGTACATTCTTGTAATGGTCTGGTCATAAAGCATTTCCTGCAAACAGTTTTCTGATCTGGGCGTATTCAGGGTAAGTAATCAACACCGCACGATGTGGGCCATAAAATACAAACATACTGCCTGCTGCCGCAGCAGATGCGCCGTTGTCGAAAGCCTGTTGCATATCATCCAGGCTTTGCGCACCACCACAAGCCACCAAGGGCACGCTGCAGACTTGAGAAAGGCGTTTCAGTCGTTCAATGTTGTAGCCAATGAACATGCCATCACGCTCAACATCGTTGATCATAATCTCACCTACACCCGCGGCGATGAGCTGTTTGAGATGTGCCTCAGGCTCAAGCGCTGTCAGGCGCTGGCGGCTGGCGTCATAGACGCGCTCATGGCCCCAGAAGTTGCGCTTGATGTCGATGGCACCCACGACACTTTGAGCACCCAATTCAGCGACTAGCTGTTGAATCAGCTGAGGGTCGTGGATGAACGCACTGTTAATGGCAATCTTTTCAACGCCGAGTGCGACCAGTTTTTTTGCCTGCGCCAGCGTTTTTACACCGCCACCATAGCAAAGTGGCATAAAGCACTCACCCGCAATGCGTTCAATCAGGTCGTAATCAGGTTCAAGATTTAAACGGGAGGCTCGAATATCCAGGAATATCAGTTCATCGACATATTTATCATTGAATATGCGCACTGCATTGATTGGGTCGCCGACATATTTGGGATGGCCAAATTGCCTGGTTTTAACCAGACCACCATCCTGTAGTAGCAAGCAAGGGATGACACGGTTAAACAAGCCGTTCATAGCGCCACAAACTTTCTGAACAGGTTCATCCCAAACATATGGCTTTTTTCAGGGTGAAATTGCACGCCCATAATATTATTGACTTCAAATGCCGCGACAAAATCATGGCTGTAATGGCAATAGGCCGCTACATCTTGATGCCTGTCGGCTTGCACATAATAGCTGTGTACAAAATAAAAACGTGTGGGTTCCGGTGTCGCAGAGTCAAATAACTTGCGATCAGGCTGGGCAGAGATATGGTTCCAGCCCATGTGTGGAATTTTGAGATTATCAACAGGTAAGAATTTGCGCGTCTCAGCATCCACCCAGCCCAAGCCCGGTAAACTGCCTTCTTCACTACCACGCGTCATCATCTGCATGCCCAGGCAAATGCCCATCACCGGTTTTTGTTGCTCCAGAACCTGCGCATTGAGCAGTTCAATTAAACCGGAAGCCTTTAAATTGGCCATGCCACGGTCAAAGTGCCCTACACCAGGCAAAATCAACTTGTCAGCTGCCTCGATTTCTTCAGGCTTGCTGGTAATAATGACCTTGCTACGCAGTTTGCGTAACATATTAAATACGGAGCCAACATTGCCCATACCGTAATCTATGATGGCTATCAAACGAAATCCCTATACATTTATCAAGTGCTCCCTGGCAAAGTGCTGGTAGTTCTCTTTCCAGCCACTTGCCCATATCTTTTCGGCCTGAGCGGGGGCGACCAGCCCTTGATCCGGCTGTCGTACTTTTGAAAGCAGGTCTTCTTTATCAGTAAACGACTCAAATGGATGATGCGGAAAGTAGAATCTGGATTTTGCTGTATCCCAGATCAATACGCGGTCTACCAATCCAACTGCTTCAAACAGGCCGGTTGAAACCTCATTAATGACCACATGTGCGCTTCTAAACGAATCGTAGATATCCAGACGCGAGTCTATTGTGAGTTTATCCAGGCTAGTCGATGACAATATTTCAGCCAGCTTCTGCCGTTCTAAGGGGTGCGGTCTGAAAACGACTTTGAATGCGGGCAGGTTTTTGGATAAAAAAACCGCGAGCTCAAGGTACATTCCAGTCTCTATCCCATCTCCCAGCACCAGGATTTCATTTTTATTCATTTGCCCGACAGAGGTTACTGCAAGTCTTTCTGATCTGTGCGGGTTGCCTATCACTGTCTTTTCAACAGGCAGGTTGATATATTGATGCCACCATTCCCCGTAACTTAACAGGGCATTTGGCAATAACGACTGATAGGCCTTGTCTGTGATTAATCTGGCAGCATGGTTATAGGCATCGTGTCCGGCATTGATGGCACCATGCTGGTATTCAGCCACATAAATGCCCATTTCCCTTGCTGTATGGTTAATGACACCGGAATGTCCATAACAGGCTTCTTCTTTTACCAGCAAGGTCGGTTTCAGCTTACCCAAGAGTGTTTGGTAAAACTGTTTTCTGACAGGCAAAATGGCGATTTTTTTCGATAATCTGCGCTGTACCAGCTGATAAATGTGTTCTGGCAAAGTGATGCCAAGTTGATGCTTAAGATTCAATGTAAATATATCAAGCAATTGCTTTGCCAGCGACACATGCTTGTGCGTCACTTTCAAGTTTGAGTATATAGACATCTTTACCTGGGTCGGTGTGTGGTACATCACCTTGTTGTTCGCCCTGTTTTCAGGCCAGTTCCAGTTGAATAAATCTTCAATCACCAGCGTTTTTTCATGATGTTGCAATGCAAAATAATCGCTAAGCCGATTAAACAGCTGGCCATTTTTTGTGATCAGGCCAGCACCGGTTGCCATCAACAGGATAGGGCTGGTTTGTGCAGGAAATGTCAGGTTGTGCCACGCGGCTTTTAGCAGTGCGCTCATGGCTTTTGTCCGGCTCTGTACGTGTGGCGACAGGTTGATCAAAGCCGCGGTTTTATATACCTGTTCGGAAATCACCCACTGGATGACTTCCTGGCGAACCAATGGCCATAATAAAAGCCCGGTCTGAGTGCACTTGACATCAAGCAAGGCCGAGTCATTCTCGACTTCAAGAATATCTTGCAAACTTATCATGGCTGATTAGATGAGATCCCAGCTAAGTGGTGTCCCTCTTGGGCAGTCTTTGGTTAATGTCTTACCTAAAAATACAGATAAATATTTTGGTGCCAGGCCCAGCCCCGGCCTGATAGCTCTTAAATTCGTTGGGGAAAGCACATCACCAGCTTTCATGTCTTCCACAATATAAAGTGTACGGCGGAATTGCAGCGATTTTTTTTCTGCATGCGTGACGCCATAACTGACTTTGCCAAGGGCTTGCCAGGCGCGTTTAGTTTCGACCACTAATTGCGCCATTTCAGCCGGTTCCATCGAGAAAGCGCTGTCGACGCCACCTTCTGAGCGGTCGAGTGTAAAATGCTTTTCAACCACCGTGGCACCGAGGGCGACACTGGCCACTGATACACCAACACCCATGGTATGGTCTGACAGCCCGACTTCACAATCGAACAGTGTTCTGAGATGTGGAATGGTAAGAATGTTGGTGTTCTCAGGTGTGGCAGGATAAGTACTGGTGCACTTCAATAAGATCAATTGTTCGCAGCCAGACTCTCGTGCTGCGCGCACCGTGTCGTCTAACTCGGCAATCGAGGCCATGCCTGTCGAGATGATCAACGGTTTTCCGGTCGCTGCCACTTTGCGGATTAAGGGCAGGTCAGTGTTTTCGAATGAAGCAATTTTGTAGCAGGGCACATTGAGTGATTCGAGGAAATCTACAGAGGTCTCGTCAAACGGTGTGCTAAAGGCAAGCATGCCCAGCTCGGCTGCTTTGTCAAAAATAGGCTTGTGCCATTCCCACGGCGTATAAGCTTCACCATAAAGCTTGTATAAGGATGTGCCATTCCATAAGCTGCCAGCATCCGCAATATGAAATTCTCTTTCATCCAAATCAAGCGTCATGGTTTCAGGCGTGTAAGTCTGGATTTTAAGCGCATGGGCACCGGTTTTTGCAGCAGCTTCAACGATCTGAAGGGCGCGATCCAAAGACTGATTATGATTTCCTGACATTTCTGCAATCACAAATGGGGCGTGCCCGGCTCCAATAGCGTGATGGCCGATCGAAATAGCTTGTTTCATGTTTTAAAGTACTTTCTCATAGCTGCGGGAGACAGGCTTGTAACCAGCTTGCGTAAAAAAACGCTGTGAAATGCTGTTTTCTTCAATGACGTTGGCCTTGATCACAGAGATATTCGTTTTATTTTCTTTGAGCCATTGTTCCGCACTGCTTAGCAGTGATTGCCCCAAGCCTTTATGATGCTTTTCTTGGATTAAATAAATGGATACTTCGGCTGAGCTTCCATCAATATCGAATCTTACAACACCGACCGGCTTTTCTTTCAGCTCACCAATCAGTAATAGCCTTTGCGGGTTAGAAAGTGTATTTCTAAACCATTGTGTATGCTGCTCAAGGGTAATCGCTTGCTGGTTAAAAGAAACTGCCCTGATTGTTGGATGGTTTCTCCACTCGTACAAATTTTGTTCATCTGCAATCGTCGCCAGTCTCATACGCAAATGTGCCGTTGTGAGTAAAATGCGTGCTACTTTTGTTGTGCCTGCCCCATCTACCAGTGCGGCTGAGTTGACTGAAAGCAGGTGGCGCAGCGCTTGGTTTTCTATTAAGGCTTCCACATGTTTTTGTATTTTAAGTGGTGTCACATCATGGCTGTCAAACGAATAAATCATACCGGTTTGAGACAGGTCATTTAATTGGCTGACTTGGTGCTCTGCAATTGCGATACTGATTGTTGGCAACTTCAGGCATGCACGCTCCCATACTGCACCGCCACCTGCACCAATCGACAGGTCAGCCTTAAGCATTAACTCTGCCATCTGGCTGGTCTGTATGTGCAGATTAAAGCCGTGAGCGGCGCATGATGCGATTAAAGCTTCGCGCGCAGGATGCTGAGCACCAATGACAACATCTACCGTTAAATCTGCATCACATATGTTTGCTAATGCCAGTACCGCTTTACTGGTGAAATCGAACTGATCGACACCACCAAAAAAAACCAATATGGATTTTACGCTACCACTGCGAATGCCTGCTCGCGTTCTGCATGTTTTAAACTCGTTTCTTAGCAGTGCATATTCAGGGCCTATCAGCATGCGGCAATCTTTAGGTACCAAATGCTGATACCTGTGGTGTTGATCTAGATGGAAATTCTGGTCAAACAAGAGATTGCACGCATGTTCCCGGTCTGCGAGGTCATCAATAACCATGATTTTATGGGTCACTGGCTGCATCGCTGCTTCCCAGGTTTTATCCAGCGCGTAATGATCTACAATAGTCCAGTCGAAATGATCACCTTGAATGACATTTAAAGTAGCCGAGGCGTCTTCAGACTGCGAGATATCAAGCCAATGAGAGTGAGGTAATAGCGCGTCGTTTTTTTCTGAGCTCTCTGGAATCTGGTCCAATAGCGAGACAGTAAAGCCTTTGTCCAGCAACATGCTTTGCAGCGTGCCTGGCAAGCGCCTGCATACAAAATGTACATAAGCACCTTGCGCATGCAGCTCTTCAGCCAATGTGCTACAGCGCATGACATGCCCGGTGCCTATCTCGGCAGATGCATCGGTACGAAACAGGATCTTCACTTAGGGGTAGCTCACAAAGTTTTCTCTGATAGCAATACCTGCTGCTTTCATTGCCTGTTTTGCTCCAGCGGGTGTCTGTTCAGTGAAATGAAAAATGCTGGCAGCAGCCACAGCTGAAGCACCTGCCTGCGTGACGATATCAATCATATGTTGATAATTGCCAGCACCGCCGGATGCGATCACAGGCACATTGACCGCTCGTGTCACCTGTTCGGTGAGCGCCAGGTCATACCCCTGCATTGTGCCATCCCTGTCAATCGAAGTGAGCAGTATCTCACCTGCGCCACGATCAACCAGTTCACGCGCCCAGGTCACCGGGTCTTTGCCTGTATCAATTGAGCCGGCATGGCTAAAACATTTGTAAACGCCATTCGCATCAAGTTTGACATCGATGCTTGCGACCACGCATTGTGCACCAAACTTTCCTGCAACCTGATCAATTAGGCTGGGGTCTGTATAAGCGCTTGTATTCATTGAAACTTTATCAGCCCCCGCATGCAGTAAGTGCAGTACTTCATCCAGCCGCGTGATTCCTCCGCCAACTGTCAGGGGTACAAAACATTCTTCAGCAAAATCTGCTACTGACTCGTGGTCAGGCGCATTTTTCTCATGGGATGCGGTGATGTCCACCACAATCAGTTCATCCACATCTCTGGAGTTGTAAACTTTGATGGCCGGTAATACCGAACCCACCCGGCGCCAGCTATCGAAGCCAACGCCTTTGACTAGGCCAAAGTCCTTCCACAACAAGGTTGGAATGACTCTTACTTTTAACATGATGCATACGCCATAAAGTTTTTAAGCAATTGCCTGCCAGCCTTGGAGCTCTTTTCAGGATGGAACTGGCAGCCAAATACATTGTTTTTGGCGACGATGGCTGTCAGCGCGCTGCCATATTGCGTCGTCGCCAACAAATCTTCAGCATGTTTGGTCTCAAAAGCATAACTATGCACAAAGTAAAAATCTGAACTATCGGGAATATGCTGGAGCAATGCATGTTTAGCATCATGATAATGCACTTCATTCCAACCCATATGAGGCACGCGTTGATCGCAGCCCAGCTGTTCAATTCTTTTTACTGTGCCTGCAATGAGTCCCAGTCCTGGCGTTTCTACCCCTTCATCGCCACTATCTGCCAGCATCTGCATGCCCAGGCAAATTCCCAGCAAAGGTTTTTTTTGCTGCAATACCGTTTCTTGCAAGGCTTCAACCCAGCCCCCTTTGGTCAGGTGCGACATCCCTTCAGGGAAAGCCCCCACACCAGGCAAAACAATTCTATTTGCCTCGTACAAGGTTGATGGGTGATTTGCAATCACTACGTCTGCACCAACCTCTTCAAAAGAGCGCCGTACGGAACCTAAATTGCCCATCCCGTAATTTATAATCGCGACTTTCATGCGTTGTCGTAATTGAGTTTCTCTAAATTGCCGTATTTATCTTTAATCAGGCTGCCTGAAGCATCTTTCTTAAAAATCTTTTTGTTCGTGAACTTGTCACATATTTTGATAAATTCATCGACCGACATATCCAATGGTTCCAGAATCTTCTCAATAGGCTTGCCAAGGTATGTCCATGGGAATTTACCGTCACGGGCTTTCACAATCTCAAGTGCATCCTGGCGGGTAATCCGGTTGCGCCTCACATGCAGGCAGGCAATGTCGGTTGCGCGTGAAAAGCCGAATTTCAGGTATTTAAAATAATCATGGATGCCGGTTTGGTGATTGTCCAAATTCTCGTAATTAACCATACTGCCTTCAACCGGCTGATCAAAAGTAACGAATCCATTGGCCTGGGCAATCAATGCATTGGATAGCCCATCCCAGGGTAAATAGTGGCCTAGGAAAAGCCCGGTCACGCCCACGCGTTGTAATTCTTCATCACTAGGGTATTGGTAAGGCAGGAGATGTCTTGCTTCAATGCCATAGCTTTCAGTCAGATCGGCTACACGCATACCCAGCAGGCCGCCAAACTCCTCAAGCCAGCGTCTGGTCAAGGTGTTGTTATCCGATGCTGCGGCAGGGCCACCGTATTCATTTTGAGGGTTTTCTCCCCAGACAATCAATGGCACGTTGTATTGAACCGCTGCGCGTACTGGAATGGTGAAAATACCTACATGCTCAGGCCAGGAGATATCGCCCACCTCAACCAGCCCGATTTTATTCAGTTTTGCCCTGACCAATGGGTTAGGGGAGAACTCAACATAATCCACCCCCAGTTTTTTTATATTCTCGATATTTTTACGGCCAATCTCTGACAGGTCACAGGTAGTTGAGGTCACGCACAATGGGTTAAGCCCCAGCTGAAGCATGCGGATAACCTGATAGGTGCTGTCTTTGCCACCGCTCACCGGCACGATACAATCCCAGTTGCTACCATTCTTGCGGTATTTCTCGAGTACTGTCAGTAGTTCCTGGTGCCGTTGGTCCCAGTCAACTTCTTTTCTTTTTTCAATTGAGCGACATGCATTACATATACCTTCTTCATCAATATGAAGGTCTGGTTTGGTGTGCGGCATCACGCAACGTACGCAATATTTAAGCATATCAACCCTTTTTTTCCATCAAAAACCAAGTGATATCATCTTGCGGGAAAGATGGGTCGCGTTTATATGAGAATCCGTAATCAATGAGTTTAAGGTCACTAAAAGTGTCAAGCATCTCGCCCGCAAAATCACGCTTGAACAGCCGGTCTGTATGGCCCCTGTAGTTAATGCTCACGGGTGATGGGTTGTAATACTCGCATACCAGTATGTATCTGCTTGAAGCGTCGTAAAGCTTTTGATAGACCTTGCTTAACATCTCTGGATTAATATGGATAAGTACACCTTTAATCAAAGCCAAGTCAAATTTTTGCGTTGCCGGATATTCAAATATAGATCCTTCAAACACATTTGCTTCGCTTATCACTTGTGAAAGCTCTTTAGCGGCATCCGGATTAATTTCAATCGCATTAAGCAGTGTTTTGGGATAGAGCAGCTTGAGCGCCCGTAAATTCATGCCAATATTGGCACCAAATTCAATACAGGTGTCGATGTTGGCTACTCTTGCAAGTGCATTACTAAAGAATTTCAGATTAGACGCCAGTAACATCTCTCCCTGGTTACGAGATATGTAATCGGAGCCGAAGCTGCCTGCCCAGAACGCTTCTTGCTCTGTCGAAAATTTTTCGTTTTCTTTCATTTAAATATCGTTATCCCTAATTTAGCTTAATGGAGTTGAATGTACCGATTCAGATTTTTTGTATTTTTGTAACCTGATTTAATTTGTTGATTAAATCCTGATCAGTCTTATATTTTAAAACTAGATGTGCATTTAATGCCGCTAATTCTTTATTTTTATCTAATATACTGAATACGTTCTCAAGGGTTGCTTCCTTGTTTTCAGAGTCGAGTTTCTCAAATAGTTTTTCAAAAAGCTCAAGGTCTTCCGGGTAGTCCAGCGTCAATCTGTAATCCCTGATCAGTTGGTCAGGTAAATCAACCAATTCTACTTTAAAAATATCCGGATTATTTTGCATATACCAGGTCATGTATTCAGAGTATTGCGCGCTACCTAAATAGCTAATGACTCGTCTTAGCGCTTCCGTATTATAAATCTCGCACGCTGTACCCACGGCAAAATTTTTGGCAGCTGTATAGTCGGCACCTGTCTGGAAGTGCTGTGTTAGTAAGTATTCTGCGATTTCTGAAGAAACAACAGGGCAATCTGCGGTTACCCTTACGATGACATCAACACCATAAACGTCGCATGCACCTAGATACCTGTGTATGACATCGTCAGGATCTCCTTGCCAGAATTTAACTTTGTGACCGAGTGTATAGTCGGAAAGTACTTTATCTTCTTCAATAGTCGATGTGGCGAGTATGACTTCCTGGAGATCTTTTATCCGTGAGACATTTTTTAAACAGCGCTCTACCGAAGGAATACCATTAATTGGCAATATGGCTTTATCTTTTAACCGCGTTGATTTCATTCTGCAAGCGACGATAGCCGCAACTTTTGCCGATTTGAAATGAGATGACTGAATTACATCTCCGGCCTTTAAATTCAAACTTGTCACTTTTTTATCAAATTGGATGTCTGTGATTTGTTTGAATGTGATACCGGCTAAAGGGGTCCGTCTGAAAATAATGTCAGCTTTGGATAACAGACTGCCAGCTGCTAAGTCGTGTTTCAAAACAGGGATCTGAACTGTCTTTTTAAGATAGTTTTCTTCAGCTTCACTGATAAATAAACCGTGCAAAATACTTTCAGACGAAGTAAGCCTATCAGCTAGCGTTTGCATTTCTGCTAAATGCAGAGCAGAGAATTTATCATATTTGGCGCTGCTTCTATCCAGCGTAATGTGCTTTTCAATGATGGAGCATCCTGAAGAAATGCCTAATAGCGGTAAAATTGTAGCCCATTCACTTTCAGCATCGACATGATCAGCAAGGCAAATCCGGTATTGAGGAAAGGCAGCTTTGATGATGGATATTTTTTGTAATCCCGAGTCTTCTATTTTAGTTGGATATGCTTGATATCCTATTTGAAGCACAATCTCTGCATCTGGGGTAATTAAATTAAATTGCTCAATGATTGATTCAATTTGAGAGATTTCAAAGCCAGAAATATTTAATATCAGTAGCTTACCTGAAAGGTTAATCCCTTGAATGGATGAAATCACTTCCTGATTGTCTAATACGGATGCTTGTAGCTTGATGCCTCTTAGCAGTTCAGCATTGTTAGCAAAGATTTCTACGCCATAGGTGTCAAAAATGTCTAATAAAATCCCTGTGAAGTATTTGCTTGAGAGTTGGATGATATCGCGCCACTTTTCAGCTGTCAGTAATAGCTCTTTATAAACGTTGTACCATTCGTAATCTGCTGTCGCTATCCTGTCAGGATGGAATGGTTGAAATTTTATGTATTTTTCATCGTATTTAACATTACCGAATTCGTGAATGGTTTTTTCCAATGATGCATAATCTCCGCCATGTGCATTTGCACATTCAAAAATCAGAGGTAATGTTTTTTTGATCATATATTTTCTATTTAAAGCTAGAGCAGATTGAGTTTTAGGACAGGTTGTTTTTAAGGAAAGACACGATTAATTCTTGGTCATCATGAGATAAGTCAAAAAATAAAGGAATGCTAATTGCTTGATGAAAGTACTCTTCAGCATTGGGGAAATCTCCCCACTTAAAACCTAATGCTTGATAATAGGGCTGTGTATGTACTGGTATGTAATGTACTTGAACCCAGATATCAGCTTGTCTAAAAGCATCGAACATGTTTTTTCTTTTGTTCTTCTCAACTCTGATAGGGTAAAGGTGCCAGGATGAGTCCTCTGATTGAGCAGGTCTGGTAACCGGAAGGCCTTCAATGAGCGTGTGGTAATGCCGCGCCAGCTCTCTTCTTTTTGACACAAATTCTGTAAGTCTTTGGAGTTGGCTATATCCTAGCGCCGCCTGTAGATTCGTCATCCTGTAATTAAAACCAAGTTCTAGCTGCTGATATTCCCAAGCACCTTCTGCCGGTTTAATTAAATGCTCTTTTCTTTGGGCAATCCCATGGCTTCGCAAGCGTGCCAGACGATCAGCCAGTTCTGGTTGATTAGTGAGAGCCATGCCGCCTTCAGCGGTCGTTATGATTTTGACTGGGTGAAAGCTGAAAACGGTAATATCGCTATACTCGCTAGCGCCGACAGGTTTACCTTCATATTGCGCACCAATTGCATGAGATGCATCTTCAATGATACGAAAGCCATATTTTTTTGATAATCCATGGATTGCTTTCATATCGCAAGGCAGCCCTGAAAAGTGTACCGGGATTACCACTTTAGGTAATTCACCCGTTTTCTCAGCAGCCTCAAGTTTAGCTTGAAGCGCACTTACGCTCATGTTGAGCGTGATCGGGTCAATGTCGACAAAATCGACATCAGCCTCGCAGTATCTTGCACAGTTTGCACTTGCAACGAATGTATTTGGGCTAGTCCAAACTATATCGCCAGCTCCAACATCCAGCGCCAAGCAGGAAATATGTAACGCAGCGGTAGCATTACTGACTGCAATGGCATATTTAGCCTTGCAATGACTCGCTACTGCAGACTCAAAATGAGCAATTCCAGGCCCTTGAGTTAGCCACTCCGATCGAAGCACCTCTACAACAGCAGAGATATCTGCTTCACTGATATTTTGTCGGCCATATGGAATCATAGTTCTCTCTAGGGTTATGCTTGGGTATTAAGATTTTATTTGGTTTCTGGCTTGATTGTTTTTAATAACTCTTTGTTAAGCCATTGATGGGCATTCTTGGTAATGTGATAGCCATCATCAAGAAGAAGGTCCGGTCTTTTCAGTGTTTCATTGTAAAAGTCTAAAACTATAGCATTGCTATGCTGAGCAATAACGTCCAGGCAATTATTGTAGTCGTTAATGATTTCCTTAATCCCAAAATTCCTTGTTTGTAGCCGCTGTCCTGGATGGGGGATGTTGACAAAAACTAACTTGCAAGAAGTTTTCTCAACAAATGTCTCCAGGTTTTGTTTCCACAAATCTAAAGGTACAAATTGAATAAGTTTCTGTTTAGTGAGCAAATATCTTTTCTTTGAATGATAGGATATGACCAGTTTTCCGAGCTTGCTCAGTAACTTGACCGACATCAAGGCGCGTATCAAGAGTCGTTGATAACGACCGAATAGACGTGGCATGCAATCAACAATGCCAAGAAAATATATGATCAAGTCTGGCTTTATCGAATCCAGGGTTTCACATACATAATTTATTGAGATCGCATTTTGCGATGAGTTTGCCCGACATGAGGCATTCAAAACAAAATAATTATAGCCATCGTTATTTAACTCTTGCTGGAGAAGATAGGCATATAAATCTTCGTGCATAATACCTTGGTCCGGTCTCACCATTGAGAGCGAGTCACTAACAATAAGTACCTTATACATGCTTAACCCTCGCCGGAAAAAAATAAAGCCATTTCATCGGGTAAACATGGGATGAAAACAACCAGGTGAAAACAAACATTAATGCAGAGGATATCAATGCTGCCTGAGCTGCACCTATCAAACCATTGATGTTAATCAACACATACAGCAATACACAATGTATCAGGCTGACTGTCAACGTTATGATTGATAACAGGTGTGTTTTTCCAACAAACACAATATAAAGTCCAACCAAATAATACATTCCTGAAAACATCCCCGCATAGACTAACCACGGTACATAAGTAATAGATGCATTGAACTTGTCACCGACGATAAATGGTAATACAAGAGGCAATGCAAAAATGTAGATGCTGCTTATCAAAAACAAAAAACCAAAAATTAAATATGTTCTTTTAACGATACCCAATTTTTTTGTTTCATTATTCGTTTGTAATTGTCTCATTAGCTCAGGTGAGTAAGACTTAAGCAGGCCGTCAACAATAAAATTAATAATCAATGATACTTGAAGCGCCACTGTAAAAATTCCAACCTGGCTCGTATCTAAAAGCTTTGCTATAAAAAATCTGTCAGACATCGCCATTACTAACCCGCCAATCACATGGGGAATGAGAGGTACTCCAAAAAGCAATGCTTTCTTGGTATATGAGCGGTCACCCTTCCAGGTAATGGCTTTGTCGTTGTGCATCGACAATAATGCCAAAAGACAAAAAAACAATGAGGATAGTACTATGCCAAGGGCGCGTCCCTCCCAACCCAAGAACAACCAAAATACTAATACAAGTGAAAGTGAGATATTAAAGACAGTTTGCGAAACTTGCGCAAAACTGTAAGTTAAAGCCTTTTCTTTAACTTGCCATAAGGTTAATCGGATGTTGATAATGAATTGTGCTGCCGAGGCAACGGTTGCTATTAATAGCCAGTTTTTCGGGATATGGAAAAATTGTGATATTGGGTTGGAAAACAAATATGCGACTAAAAGGGTTAGGGATGTGCTACCGATTAAAATCTGTACGCATGAGCCAACAAAGCGTGGATGGTCGATTGATTTGTTAAAAAAATTGACACTCACCGCACCATGTATACTAAGGCCTGTAAATGCGCCAAAAATTGAAATCAAAAGGCTAATTAATGTGACTAGCCCATACTCCTCGGGAGTAAAAACGCGTGTCAATATGGGCAAAAGCAAAAATGGAATTGCACCATTCAGCACATTTGCTAATGTATAAATGGCCGTGTTGCCAAATACACGCGACCTGAGCAAGGTTTTAAGCATTTTAAACGGGTAATACTTTTAATAGCGTATCCGCAATGGTGTTCTGAGCGTGACTGTCCAGATCTGGCGACATTGGCAGGCTCATCACTTGCTGCGCTACTTTATTCGCTACTGGCGTGGGCTCTTGAGAGCACAGATTTTTATAGGCGGGCTGTTCGTTTAAGGGAATAGGGTAATGGACGGCGGTTGGAATGCCTTGTTCGTTCAGCGTTGCCTGAAGTTGCTCCCTTGCATCTGTAAACACAGTGTACTGCGCGTAAACAGATGTGCGGTCAGGGCGCTGAGTCACTGGGCGCATGTTCTCGCCCAAAAGCGCTGTGTAGCGTTGACCTATCAGTTGGCGTTGCTCAATTTCCCAATCAAATCGCTCCAGTTTTGCGAGGACAATCGCACATTGCAACGTATCCATTCTGCCGCCCACACCCACTCTGGTATGCACGTAGCGTTTGGATTGGCCATGTACGCGGATTTCACGCATGGCCTGGGCAAGTGCATCATCATTGGTAAAAATTGCGCCACCGTCACCGTAGCAGCCTAGTGGTTTGCTCGGGAAAAAACTGGTGCAACCTATTGTAGATAAATTGCCACTCTTTCTACCTTTATATGTTGCGCCAAAACTTTGAGCGGCGTCTTCAATCACTGGCAGTTGGTATTTTTCAGCAATCTGATTGATCTCATCCATATCCGCCGGTTGTCCATACAGGGAGACTGGCATGATGGCTTTGGTTTTGGCCGTGATGCGTGCTTCAATAAGAGATGCGTTTATATTGCAGGTGTCTGGTTCGATATCGACGAAGACGGGTATGGCACCAAGTAACACGATGACTTCTGCGGTAGCCACAAAAGTGAACGGTGTGGTGATGATTTCATCACCTGGTTGAATATTCAACGCCATCAGGCTGATCAGCAGTGCTTCTGTGCCTGAAGCAACGGTAATGCAGTGTTTGGCCCCTGTGAACTCTTCAAGCTTTTGTTCCAGCTCGCCGACCTCCGGGCCCATGATGTATTGTCCATGCTCGAGAACACGGTTGATCCTTGCCTGGATTTGAGTTTCCAGCGCGCGATATTGTGTTTTGAGATCAATAAATGGAATGGTCATTTTTCAATACATTCTAGATTGTTGCCGTTGAGTTTGTATTGCTCTCCGGTATGGGGGCAGGTGTATTCACTATCGCCGGACAAGGGCAGGGGAATGCGTTCACCATGTTTGCTCATCCAGCCGATTTGTCTGGCGGGTACGCCTACCATTAAGGCGAAGTCGGCTACATTGTCTTTAATGACGGCGCCTGCACCTATAAATGCGTAAGCGCCAATGGTTGCGCCACAAACGATGGTTGCGTTTGCACCTATGGTTGCGCCGCGTTTGACCAGGGTATTACGGTATTCATCTTTTCTTGAGATAAATGAACGCGGGTTGTAGACATTGGTGAATACCATGCTTGGTCCACAAAATACGTCATCTTCCAGCGTGACATTGTCGTATACCGAGACGTTATTCTGGATCTTCACATTGTTGCCAATGACCACTTTGTTGCCGACAAATACGTTTTGGCCTAATGAGCAGCTACTGCCGATGCGCGCCTGGCTACAAACATGTACCCAGTGCCAGATGGAAGTGCCTTCGCCTATGCTTGCGCCTTCATCAACAATGGCTGTTGCATGAATAGAAACAGCCATAGGTTAGTAATCCAGGGGGAAGCCAACACGTTTGCCATCACGGGCGGAGAGGTAAGCAGCAATCAATACTTCAAGCGATTGCAATCCCGCTCTGCCGTCGGTTTCCGGCGCAGCTTCACCACGCATGACCTTGATGACATTTTCGTAATACATGGGGTGACCTAAACCATATACGGATGTGGTCTGATAGTTGCTGTCATGGATTTTTGCATCTTCCGGATCAGGTTCGGCAAACTCCCAGTGCTGGATTTCATTGACTGCCACGCCACCCACGCGAACTGTGCCTTTTTCACCCAGAATGGTGATCGAGCCCTCAAAGTTTTTAGGGTAGGTGAGCATGGTCACATTCATTGACCCCATCGCACCTGAGCGCCATTTCAGGCTAAGCACGCCGGAATCTTCGGCATCAATTTTTCTTTCAAGAGTGGCCGTGTACGCATGCAGGCTTTCCAGAGGCCCAATCAGCCATTGCAATAAATCGACATAATGGCTGGCCTGGTTCATAAAAGCGCCGCCATCAGACTCCCATTTGCCGCGCCAGCCGCCTTGGTCGTAATAAGATTGCGGGCGGGTCCAGAACACATTCACATTCACCATGTAAATTTTACCGAAACGCTGTTTTTCCATTGCGCTTTTCAATAATTGCAAGGTCGCATTACGGCGGTTCTGTTTGACAACAAACAGATGTACGCCAGCTTCATCGCAGGCTCTTACCATGCGTTTGCCATCTTCCCAGCGGGTAGCCATGGG
Source organism: Methylophilus sp. E2MeOHC9 (assembly GCF_058744375.1). Taxonomy (NCBI): domain Bacteria; kingdom Pseudomonadati; phylum Pseudomonadota; class Betaproteobacteria; order Nitrosomonadales; family Methylophilaceae; genus Methylophilus; species Methylophilus sp. E2MeOHC9. The sequence continues at coordinate 2,584,417 of NZ_CP196024.1, read as the reverse complement.
CTTTTCGGTAATGACATGTTTGCCAGCTGCTGCGCATATGACCGCCTGGTCAGCATGCAAACCGCTAGGCGTAGTCAATATAATGATATCCGCCGTTGTAGTGACTAACATGGCGTGCAAATTCAGATGCGGAGTCGCGCCTGTTTCGTCCGCTGCAGCCTTGAGTGCAACGGGGTCAATGTCGCATATATCCACTAATTCAGCTTGCGCTGACAGTTGCTTGATGGATTCAAAATGATTTTTTGAAATGCGACCGCAGCCAACCAGGGCAAAACGGACTTTTTGATCAATAATGGGCGTGTGCATATTGGGTCATAGCCTGAATAGGGTGAAGCCTGAGCGCTGGCTCTGTTCCTTCGAATAAAGTCCTTTAATATCACCTAACACCGGATTCTCCTGAATGCAGAGGTTTCTTAGTTCAGCGGGTTCAAGTTTTCGGTATTCGTTATGACCGACGGCTACAATCACGCTATCAACATGCTTGAGTTCATTGTAAGCGGTGAGCTGAATGCTATATTCATGAGCCACTTCTTGAGCGTCTGCCCATGGGTCAGCAACGATAACTTCAACACCCCAGGATTCCAGTTCCCTGATCAGGTCAATTACTTTGCTATTGCGGATATCCGGGCAGTTTTCCTTAAATGTAATGCCTAACACGGCTATTTTACTTTTTGAAACATCAATGCCGTTTTTTACCATCAGCTTGATGACATTTCTGGCTGCATATCTGGCCATATTGTCATTGATTCTTCTGCCTGCAAGAATGACTTGCGGGTTATAACCAATTTGCTCTGCTTTATGCGTCAGGTAATATGGGTCTACACCAATACAGTGTCCACCAACCATGCCTGGCCTGAAAGGCAGGAAATTCCACTTGCTGCCTGCGGCTTCAAGCACTTCTAGCGTATCTATTTCCAAACGATTGAAAATAACTGATAACTCGTTGACCAGCGCGATATTCAAGTCGCGTTGCGTATTTTCAATCACTTTGGCCGCTTCAGCGACTTTGATGGAGGTGGCCGGGTAGGTGCCTGCAGTAATAATTGAGCGATAAAGCTCATCTACTTTTTTTGAAATCTCCGGCGTAGAGCCGCTGGTGATTTTTTTGATTTTTGTAAGGGTATTGACCTTGTCGCCCGGATTAATACGTTCAGGGCTGTAGCCACAGTAAAAGTCTTGATTAAAAGTTAATCCGGAAAATTTTTCCAGAATGGGGACACACACTTCTTCGGTACATCCAGGATAAACGGTAGATTCGTAAATAACGATACTGCCTTTAGATAACGCCTTGGCAACCGTCTCGCTGGCTTTCTCAAGTGGTGTCAGGTCAGGCCGATTCGCACTGTCGATAGGTGTTGGGACGGTGACTATGAAAATTGAGCATTCTTTCAGTTTGGACTGATCTGTCGTGTACTCAAGAAGCGTTGCTTCTTTTAATTGCTCAGGGGAAACTTCAAGCGTGCTGTCTTTTGCGTTGCTTAATTCATCCACTCTGTGAGAGTTAATATCAAAACCCACCACAGGACGTAACTTGCCAAACTCAACCGCCAGTGGAAGGCCGACATACCCCAGCCCAATGATTGCTATTTTGTTCATTTTAATAATTATTAATGGAGAATCTGTTAAGGATTGATATCTGAACTTAACCAAATGCCTGATAGCTGGAATTATACATAAGGTTGATGCCACTTCATGTAAATAACTTTACACTGCCAGCAGTTTGCTAACTCCCTTGGCTTTTATTTAGCATCGCCTTGATATTCGCCATCTTACTCTTTCCATAATCTTTACTGGCGGGCTCGCCGTTGCTGTTGAACGGGTTGCCAAAGTGTTTGACGTCATCCTTTGGTAGTTCTGCAATAAACCGGCTTGGTTCGCAGGCTTGCATTTCGCCAGCGCGTTTACGTTTTTTGCACCAGGTGATATTCAGTGATTTTTGCGCGCGGGTGATGCCTACGTACATGAGTCGGCGTTCTTCTTCGATCTGGTCGTTATCGATGGATTCACGGTGTGGCAGGATGCCGTCTTCACAGCCGATCAGGAATACATGGCCATATTCCAGGCCTTTGGAGGCGTGCAGGGTAGAGAGTTTGACAGCGTCTTGCTCTTCGCCATCTTTGCCTTCCAGCATGGTGATGAGGGCGACCAGTTGCGTGAGTTCCAGCAGGTTTTTGCCGGGAGATTCGTTGCCGTATTCAGTTGAGGCTTCGCCTTTCTTGCTCAGCCAGGCGACAAATTCGAGTACATTGCTCCAGCGTGACTCGGCCGCGCGTGCTTCTTCGCCATCGTATAAGTAGGTTTCGTACTGGATGGCATTCAGCAGGTCGTTCAGCACTTCGTTGGCAGGGTCTTTCACAGCCCGGGTTTGCAGGTTCTGGATATAGCGGCAGAAAGTGAGCAGGTCATCCAGTTGTTTCGCTCCGATATCGTGCTGGAAACCGCCTTCAAACGCCGCAGCAAACAATGACAGTTTGTGTGCGCTGGCGTATTCACCCAATCTTTCCAGGGTGGTGTTGCCTATGCCTTTTTTCGGCGTAGTGGCTGCGCGGATAAATGCCGGATCATCATCCTCGTTGGCGATCAGGCGTAGATAGCTGGTGATGTCCTTGATTTCGGTTTTATCGAAGAAGGATTGTCCGCCGGAAATCGTATAGGGGATTTTCTGGTTGCGCAGGAATTTTTCCATCACACGCGCCTGATGGTTGCTGCGGTAGAGCACGGCGTAATCTTTATACGTCGTTCTATGCTCGAATTTATGCGCCTGCAACTTCATCAGTACAGTTTCGGCTTCGTGCTCTTCGCTTTGCGTGGCTGTGACGTGAATCAGCTCACCTGTGCCGAGATCGCTCCACAGTTTTTTCTCAAACAGTTTGGGGTTATTGGCAATCACGCTGTTGGCGGCACGCAGAATACGCACGGTTGAACGGTAGTTCTGTTCCAGCTTGATGACTTTGAGTTTGGAGAAGTCTTTAGTCAGCTGGCGCAGGTTTTCGACGTCGGCGCCGCGCCAGCCGTAAATGGCCTGGTCATCATCACCCACTGCCGTAAATTGACCGCGTACGCCTGTAAGCTGCTTGATCAGGCGATACTGGCAGGCATTGGTATCCTGGTACTCATCGATCAGCAAATATTGCAGTTTGCGTTGCCATTTATCCAGTGTTTCGCTGTGCTGGTCAAACAGTTCTACCGGTACTTTGATCAGGTCATCAAAATCTACTGCCTGATAGGCGCGTAAGGTTTGCTGGTAGAGCTGGTAAACGCGTGCGGCAGCATGGGTTAACTCTTCGTCGGCCTGCGACTTGGCCTGGTCCGGGTTTACAAACGCGTTCTTCCAGCCGGAAATCTGCCATTGCGTTTTGCGTAGCAATTGCTTATCTGTGGTCGCCAGGATATCGCTGAGGATTTTAAAACTATCCGAGGAGTCCAGAATGGAGAACTGGGGTTTGTAGCCGAGCAGGGCGGCTTCCTGGCGCAGCATTTGCAGGCCCAGGGAGTGGAAGGTTGTGACGGTCAGCCCTTTGCCGCTTTTACCTTCCAGCAACGGAGCAACACGCTCCTGCATCTCGCGCGCGGCTTTGTTGGTAAAGGTGATGGCGGCAATCTGCGAGGCTTTGTAATTGGCCTCGTTCACCAGGTATGCGATCTTTTGCGTGATGACGCGGGTTTTGCCACTGCCGGCACCTGCGAGCACCAGTAATGGGCCGTCCAGGTAATGAATCGCTTCGCGCTGAGGAGGGTTTAAGAGATGCTGCATGGAACTTCTACTGTTTGCTGGAGACAATCAAAGGAGAGGAATTAGCCTGTATGGACTATTTAACCCCTTAACTTATATGGGTATAGTCGCGATACCATAGTATTATGCCTTATCAGGTAAACTAAAACATTGACCTTCCCTGTGCTAGATCTCAATAGTGTCATTCTATCATCAATCGGCCTCACCTTTACTTTGGTTGTGGTCCTGTTGATTTTTGGCGCTTACCAGCAGAAATCACTGATTATGCATTGGGTGCGCGGCCTGCTGATGATGGGCCTGGGCCTGGGCATCTATTTTATCCCCCTGATAACGTCTGATCATGGCCAGCGCAGTGTGTATGTCGCGACTTCAATGACCATGTTTGCCTTGGGCGTCAGCATCTATGTCAATGGCATACGCATGCTGCGTGGCTACCGTGTCTATCGCTATCGGACTTTGCTGGTGATGACGACATTGCTTGCCTGTAATGCCGTTATGCTGAATATGCATGCGGCCGACAAATGGGTCATTCTTTCTAATCTGCTCGTGCTGGTCTGGGTGTTCTCTTATGGCAGCCGTAGCCTGGCCGGCCATGGCAAAGATTTTGTCGCGCAAGTCTTCTGGCTGTGCTGTAGCCTGTTTGGCGGCATCAGCCTGATGCTGGCACTCTTTGCGATTGAGGTCGCATTAGCCGATGAGATGGCGCTGGTCACATTTATCCATTGGCCGGTACATGCCTATCTGACCACCGCGATTATGCTGGTCCTCACTATCGCCACCAGTTTGCTATTGCTGGTGATGAATGTACGTACTCAGGCCGGATTGCAGGCGATCGCTACCCTGGATGGCTTAACCGGTGTCTTGAACCGCAGGGGATTGCAAGAAGCCGCTACCCGCATGCAGGCAGTGTCACAGCGGATTAGCCTGTCTATGGGCATGTTGATAATCGATCTGGATTACTTCAAAAAAGTAAATGATGTCTACGGTCATCTGGTGGGTGACGAGGTGCTGAAATCCTGTGCCGGTAATATACGTGGTGCGTTACGTGGTGGGGATGTGATAGGTCGTTACGGCGGTGAGGAGTTTTGCATTTTGCTGCCTAATACCGGTGAGCAGGAAGCCATGGTGCTGGCCGAGCGTATCCGCAGAACCATAGAAGTCACACCAGTCAGTATTGCGGGCGTTGAAAGCATGAGTGCAGATACTCACGCCATCAAGTGTACAGTCAGTGTCGGGGCAGTGAGTTCTGAAACGGTGGGGTATGCACTGGATAGCATGTTTGCGGCGGCTGACCAGAATCTGTATAAGGCCAAGCAAAATGGCCGCAACCGTGTAGCAAGCAATATTGAATTATTGATGACGCAACCACCTGCCACAGGTAAACCTGTGAAGCGTAATGCCAGCGTGATTGCTTAATTTGCGATAGCTTTCGTAACTAAACTCTTTAGTTTACGTTTCAATAAACCTTACGGCGCATCAGCTTCTGTTGTCGTCTCTGGCTGTTCATTGGTAGTTTTCGACTTCTCTTTTGCCAGTGCAATCATCTCTGCACGGCTCTTGGGGGATTCCAGGCTGACCCTGCCGATCGCGCCGCCGCGATAATCAGTCAGAAACGCCATCGCCGTACGCTCCATATCCCATTGCCCGTCATTACGCTTGTAAGCCCTGCGTTTGGCAATCGCCTGCAACAGGTCTATACCATCTATCTGTTGTACATCCAGCTTCATGGCATCTAGTTTGTAACGGGTGTTGATGAGTGCCGGGTATTGTTTTAGCAGCAAGTTACCCAGGAACTCCGCCACATCTTCATCAATCACGGCATTACGGCCAATGGCATGGCTGGCTGCCAGCATATAACCATCTGATTCATGCTCGATCTTGGGCCACATCATGCCTGGCGTATCGGTAATGCTCTGGTTATCGCCGAGGTCGAAGCGTTGCTGGCTTTTTGTCACCGCAGGCTCATCACCGACTTTAGCCGCGCGCCGGTTGAGCAGGGCGTTCATCAGGGTGGATTTACCGACGTTAGGAATACCCATGATCATCATGCGTAAAGGTTTGAGCGGCGAGCCACGGTGTGGTGCCAGTTGGCGACACAAGCCCGGTATCTTTTTAGCGTCACCGGCTTTTTTACATGAAAGCGCCACTGCTTTGGTGTTGGGCAGGCTGTTAAAGTAATTCAGCCAGGCCTGGGTGATCTGCGGGTCGGCCAGATCAGCCTTGTTCAGGATTTTGAGATTGGGGCGCTGGCGGAAGTTGCGCATGTCTTCAATCATGGGATTGTGGCTGGCCGCAGGCACGCGTGCATCCAGTACTTCAATCACAATATCGATATGCTCCAGGGTCTCTTCTGCCTTTTTGCGGGCTGAGGTCATGTGTCCCGGGTACCATTGTATCGCCATATTTTTGCTCCATCTCTCAATCAAAAAAATACGGTTTTACGTGCAGTGCCGTACTTCAACTATCGCTACGGCACATGTTTTCTGATTGCGAATGTTGCAATGGCCAACGCGATGATTGGCCATTTTAACATTCAAGCGCCTAACGCGCTAAATTTAGCAATAGTGTTGAAACTTACTTCCAGGTATATCCCAATGTGAACAAGGCGCGGGTGTCGCCTTTTCTTCTATCATCCGCCGGACGACTATCCAGATTGTAATCAAGCTGGGTGGTCGCGCTCAGGCCCAGGATAAACGGAAAGCGTAAGCCGGTAGAGCTATAAAGCAGGATTTGCGATGGCGCGCGCGGGGTGTATAACACCTCGTGTCTGTGGAAGGCCTGCACAAATGAATCAAACAGATATTGGTTGTAGTTGACCGCCCAACGCAATGCGCCGTGGTTCTCGTCGGTTTCGTCATAGTAATCCTGTTTGATCCAGGACACACCGCCTTCCAGCGACAGGTTCAGTTTTTCACCTTCGAATATCTGGTAACCGGTACCGACACCGTAGGTGCTGCGCAACCTGATATCACGGAAACGGTCTTTTTCCTGGATGGTATTTAAGTAAGTAAACCATTTTTTAGTGAAGAAGTGATCGTACTGGCCACGTACGCGCAGGTTATTCTGCGTTTGCTCATCATTATCTTGCGCCCAGTAGGCGTAGCCTTGCACCGTATACCTGTCTTCCAGGCCGCGGGTGATCGATTCGCCGTTAAACTGCATATTGCGGTTTTTGCTATTGCCGTTGTTGAAAGTGCCGCCCAGATTGAGGTTACCCGTCCAGACATAGCCTTCGCCTATCAGGTCTTTGGTCGGGTTGATGTATTGGATTTCTGCCAGTTCGGTATCGATTAACTCTGTTTTACCATCTTCATCCAGAATGGCCTGCCCGTTCTCGCCATGTTTCAAGTAACCAGTCACGACAGTCTGGTCAGACAGCATCATGGTGTAGGATTTTTCGGCGTCTATGCTTTGAATATCTGCCCAATTCAATTTGATTTCGCCGGCATAGCTGGTATTGATCACCACTTTATCTGTGATCTTGACCACCAGGGTGCCGGTGATCTTGTCGCCATTTTTGAGCCAGACACTGTCTGCAAAAGAGGTGCCTGAAAAACATGTGATTAACGCAGCTACGCTGTACAAAAGGGGTTTTAATCTATTTTTATTAAGGGCCTTGCTGACTACATTGAAAAACATTGATACTCCCTTATTAAATTTGAATGAGTACGAATTCGGCGAATTGAATACAGTCTGCAAGTGTGTATAAATTGCCAGATGTCTAAGTAAAACCTGAAAGCGCGTAGCGCTTAAGATTCAGCTACCTGATAGGGTAGTCAGCAAAAAAACGCATGAGTTCCCGAAAAGTAAAAGCGGTAAACGACAGATGCAAGCCACACGTCTATGCTGCTACACTACCATATTGCTATTTTAAAGCAGTAGGACGCATGGTCAAAACGATATTGCCACCCGAGGTGAAACCGGGCCAATCCATTCCATTATTACAAGCACTGCATATCCTGACGCGGGACGGCAAGCTCAACCAGGATAGCCGCCGCAAACTCAAGCAGGTGTATCACCTGGTCAATTTCATAGAGCCCTTGATGCAGACGGTCATGAGTGCGCAGCCTGATCCGGTGCTGGTGGATCATGGCGCGGGTAAGTCATACCTGGGCTTTATTTTGTATGATTTATTGCTCAAGCAGCATGCTGGCGGCCAGGTGATCGGCATTGAAAACCGCGCCGAGCTGATAGAAAAGTCACGCCAGTTAGCCAGCGAGTGCGGGTTTGAGCGCATGCAGTTTGAGCCGTTGAGCGTGGCTGACGCCATGCGATCACAGCAATTACCCGCCAAGGTGGATATTGTCACCGCATTGCATGCCTGTAATACCGCCACCGACGACGCTATCCAGTTTGGCCTGCAAAAACAGGCGCAATATATGGTGCTGGTGCCTTGCTGCCAGGCAGAAGTGGCTGAGACCATGCGCTTGCACAAAGCCGAGTCGCTTGCAAAAACATTGTTAGGCGAGCTCTGGCGGCATCCGATTCATACCCGTGAATTTGGCAGCCATGTCACCAATGTGCTGCGCTGCCTTGAACTGGAAGCGCATGGCTACCAGGTGACCGTGACCGAACTGGTGGGCTGGGAGCATTCCATGAAAAATGAATTGATCATTGCTAAATTCACCGGCCAGCGTAAACGCAGCGCTCTGGAGCGTGGCCAGCAACTACTGGAGCAGCTGAACCTGACCAGTCTTGCCGCGCGATTTAACTTGAATAGTTGAGTGCGCGCTGCATAAAAAAACCTCTGATACAGCAAAGTATCAGAGGCCAAATGGAGCTTTAATACTCCAGGGAAGAGACTTTAAGATTAGAAGCGTTTGCCGACGCCGATACTCAATACCCATGGATTCACATCCAGCGAGTCGATCTTGGTCCAGCCACCCGCGGTTTTCAATTTCACGTCAGTATCCAGCCACAGGTATTTCACGTCTGCGTTCAACAGCCAGCCATCTTGCAGATTGATATCAAAGCCCGCCTGTAATGCCGGGCCAAAACTGCTCCTGTCGATCTTGATATCCGTGCCGGCCAGCGGGCCCTGGCTCAGTTCCAGCTTGCGGTCCAGCATGAATGTCGCGTTGATGCCGGCACCGACATACGGGTCAAAGGTCTGGTCAGGGTTAAAGTGCCATTGCACGGTCAGTGTTGGCGGCAAGGCATCTATACTGCCCAGTTTCTGGTTAGGCACCACAGCGCCTGGTTCTTTGGAGACACTGACATCATGCTTGGAACCGAGCGCCAGGATCAACTCAGTCGCAATGTTCTTGGTCCAGTAATAGCTGATATCGAGTTCTGGAATGGTATTGTTGTCGACTTTTAACTCTGCGCCATTCGACATGGCACCAGCCGCCACGTTTTTATTCACGTACTTGCCGAGGTCACTGCTTTCATTCGGGCTGATATTGGTGGCGCGCAGTCGCACCACCCAATCGCCTTGTTCGGCATGGCTATTCATGGCAGGTAACAAAGCTGCCAACATTAAACTGATTGCGGTTTTTTTCATTGTGATCACTCCATCTAGTGCATTGAACTTGATGGCATTGTAGGAGCGTCAGGTAAAGCAGGTATTGACCCAAATCAACTAACTTGCACACGTGATTTGGGTCAGGCGGTGGTGAATGGATGATTTGATCAGGATGGGTGTGAAAGACTCACAAGGGTAAAGCTAGGCTGAGTTGTTAATAGTTACTGCGGCTTTTCCAGGCTTCATCCAGCACTTTTGATTTTTGCTCAAATATGGCTTTTCTGGATTCAAGGTCTTGTTCAGTCTGCGCTTTTTCAGATTGGTATTGCTGTAGTCTTTCCTGTTCCCTGGCAATCACCGCCTCTTGGGATTTGATGCGCTTGTTGAGGTCTTCCAGCTTGCTCATGGAATCGCCAACCGCATCGCGGGCAGCTGCCGCGTCATTTTGTTCTGGCAAGATGCTGCGCGCAGAGGCTGATTGACTATAGGTTGCAACCATCAGTGTCGCCATGACCAGGGCAGTCATGATAGAGGAAATAACGAATGGTTTAACAGAGAGCTTTTTTACTTGCATGTATGACTCCGGGAATATAAACAGATGATGGAATGCCTTGGCTAAATTGTACTAGCGAATATCGCATTGGCAAGCCATTGTTTTTTAGTAAGCTTGTTTGGCATAAGGTTCCGGGTGATTCACTGTCTATCGTGTAATAACTATCGTGCAATAGAAAGTGCAATAAAAAACCCGCCATCGGCGGGTTTTCGTTATTCAGCTTGAACTTGTGTGATACAAGCGCTGAATTATTTGTTCATGACGTACATCGTCACTTCAAAGCCAAAACGCATTTCAGTAGCAGCTGGTTTAGTCCACATGATAATCTCCTTTTGGTTATTAAGTGCATCTCAGTGATGTACTTGTATGACTTCCACTATACGCCGCCGTTTCAAAATGACCCTGAGGCGATCACGTAAAAACGGCTCATGATTTTACGTAGTTTGAATGTAGGTTAAAGCGGATGCTTCGGCTATTCTTTTGCATCTTCAAACGCGGGCAGCTGACGAAAGGATTCAGGCGTAAAAGGTTTTTCCTCAAACAAATAAGGGTAGGCGTCATGCCGCAATAATGTGTGGAAGGCCGTGATACGTTGTCTATGGGCTAGCAGGTCGGAGACATTGCTATGCGCGATGTCTTCCAGGCTGCGTTGCACCGATATTGCCGGTAAAAAGTAGCCCAGCAAACCGGTAGACTGGTCTCTTTGCCTGAGCGCTTGTTCACGTGCGGTGACTTGGGGCGCCAGTTTCACATCGGCCATATGTTGAAAAGCGTAGTACCACTTCCAATGGAAGCGGTCGGTGACTGGCGGGGTATTTTTCCATTGTGGATACAGCGCATAAAACGGTGTCAGCGTGTCGGTTTTGGGTAAATCCCAGGCACTATGCACCGCCTGCCGGTGTTGCAAGGCGATCTGGCTGCCATCATGCACCGGGTAACGGTGATGTAACCAGAGCTGCGCCAGGTTGGGTAACACGATACAGGACAATAACCAGAGGCTGGTTAAAGCGAGTGCGTTCAGATTGGCATTCAGTGCACGCAGGCGCAGGCTGAAGGCCGCACATAGCGCTGTCCACAGCAGGGTATAGAGCAGCGTAATGGTCAGCACTTGCAGCAGTGGGGCCAGGGAGAGGTGATGCATGGCCGTAAATGCGATAACGGGCAACGAAAATGTCAGTGCGATCAATAGCCAACGGGAAATCACGCGCTGATACCAGAAGCGTACTGGTCGGGCAGTCAGGCTCTGCAAAAACAGCAGTCTTTGCGCCTGATGTTCACTGGCTTTAAGGTCATGCAGCAGTGCGATACAAAGCAGAGGTGCAAAAAACACCAGCCAGAATGCATAATCGAAACCACCCAGCATGACATATTCAGGATGATGTGACTCGCCATCGTAAAGCTGTCCCTGCAAGCCCAGCAGCCGTATGCGTTGCACATAAGGCGTCACCAGCCGGTTACCCAGTGCAATAAAACTCCATTCGTCCGGGCTGTGGTAAACGTTGTGGAACACGTAATAGCCCACTTCGCCCACATCGAGTGAAGCATGCTGGCTGTGCTGCTTGAGGTAATCCTGCTTGCGCAGTGTTTCCTCTTGTTTGGCATGATTGATTTGCGCCTGGATATGGCTGATATTCTGCCAGCCATTCAGTAAGCTAAATCCTGTCAGCAACAGGTTCAGCAATAACAGTATCAGTATGCTGCGTTGCTTGAGTAATAAGAGGATTTCTTGTTTCATGTGCGTTGGGCTACTTTCATCAGCAATACGCCCGGGATCAGTATCCACGCCATCAATACCAGTAACGCGGCTTCAATGCTGCGGCGGCTCACTGTCACTGGCGCCAGGGTGATGGCCGGGCGCGGGGCTTTCTTCCAGAAGTCGGCAGACACGCGTGTGTTTTTATCATCGTGCTGGTTGACTTTCAAGGTGTGGATTTGATTTAGGTATTGAATCAATTGGTAACGGCGGTGTTCCGCTTGCCGGATAAACGCCTGGTGATGCGCCAGGTCGTTTCCACTGCTGGCCATCTGCACATATTGCAGTGCCAGGGCAGGTGTGAGCCACAGCCAATGCCGGATGCTGGCATTTTGCCTGTTGAGTTGCACATCGTGCAGGGCTTGCTGCTCACGGTATACAGCAGTGGTTAAGCGTTCGCCTTCCTGCATCAACAGTCCGTGGTAGTTGACTGGCAGATCCTCCACCGTTGTGACCTGGTATGTTTTAAGGATGCCTGCTTTAAATGCCGCAAAATGCGGGTCGTCCGGGTTATGGCTATCGCCCAGGGTCTTCAGTTTGACTTCTGCGTGATGTTCGGCCTCGGTGCGTGGTTGGGTCGGGTAGGTTATTTGTGCCAGGTTGGCTAATCCGCGCGGAAAAATAATGCAAATGCATACCCAGCACAGCAGCAAGGTCAGCAAAGCGCCATGCAATTGGCGGCTGAACCACGACACCACGATCACCAGCATGCACCAGCCCGCGATATACATCGCTTGCGCCAATAGCATCAGCGATAAGCGTAACAAGGCCTGCTCGCTGCCCCAACTCCATGCCAGTGTCAGTGAGGCTTGCAGACACAGCAGCGTAAACAGTGGCAGGAACAACGCCAGCCATTTACCTGCTGCAATCATCCACACCGGCGTGCCGTTGCCGCGCATGAATGCCAATATGCCGGTGATCTTCTCGGCGGTGATGGTGGCATAAGCGATCATGATCAAAAACAGTGGCATCCACCATTGCACTATCATGGCCGGGGTGATCAGCGGAAACCTGCCCAGGCTGGTCGCCTCTGTGGCCGGATTAAAATTGGCACTGTTCAAGCGATGCGCTTCTAGGTAAACCAGGTGCCCTGATTGATCCAGGATGCCAGGTTCGATGACGCTAAGCGGATGCAACGGCTTGGGCACAAAATCGCCAAAATGGGATACCCGGTGCGGGTGGCGGTCAGGTTGTGATTGCCAGTCCTGCTGGCTGCGTTGCGTGACTTCTGCTACCGTATGGGCGTGGTCTTGCCAGTGGTGATGGGCGGCGAGGGCTGCAATGGCCCATAACACAATTAATATCAGCATCAGCAGCGCTGGTATGCGCGCGCGCCACAAGCGGTGCCATTCGTTGCTGGCGATTTTCCAAACCAGTGAAGTCATGCCTGCCCCTGATACAGTCGTTTGAGGCTATCCAGTGTCAGTGCAGACTGGTTTATGGTGACTGGCTGTAACTGTCCGTTGGCCAGCATCAGCAAGCGGTCTGAAAACGCCATCGCTGATAATACGTCATGCGTCACGACCAAGATGCCCATGCCACGCTCTTTGCAACGCACAATCAACTGGTTTAACTCTTCTGTTGCTTGCGGGTCCAGCCCTGAGTTAGGTTCATCCAGCAGTAACAGTTTGGCCTGTTTTGCCAGTGCAAATGCCAGCATCACTTTTTGTTTCATGCCTTTGGAGTATTCACTGCAAGGCCGGTGCCAGGCATGTTGCGGCAAGCCCGCCATGGTCAGGCAGATATCGATCTCTGCGGTTTGGCTGATAGCGCCCAGGCTCAGGAAGTAACGGATATTTTCAAGCGCGGACAGGTGCCCATAGACCGCTGGTTGCTCAGGCACATAAGCCAGTTGCGAGAGCGCCTGGTGGCGTGACTGTGCCAGGTCCACGCCTGCAATCTGGATGGTGCCTGTTTGATGCGCAGCGGTATGTAAGCCGAGTATGCTTTTGAGCAGGGTGGATTTGCCCGCGCCGTTACTGCCCAGTACCGAGACGACTTCTCCCGCCAGTAAGCTGAAATCAAGCTGTTTAAGTATTTCACGCCCGGCAAAACGCAGGCTGAGTTGTTGAATCGACAGTAATACAGTCATTTGAAATCCACTGTTGCGGTAAGCATAAAGTTACGTCCTGCACCCGGTGCGAAATTGAGCTGGTTTAAAGCACCGGTACTGCTGAAGTCGTACACGTATTCATAGTATTTATCGAAAATATTGTTGGCCAGCAAGCTGACTCGGCCCCAATTGGTTTTGTAATCAATATTGGCACTGGTCAGGGTATAAGCGCCATATTTGCCACCGTTATTGCTTTCGTTGACGTAATACGCCCCTTGCCGGTCTATATGCAAGCGGGCGATCCAGTCAGGGTTAGGCGTAAACTGTAATCCTAACGAGGCCGTATGATCGGGGATGCCACGTATGCTATGCCCTTTAAATCCGGGATTTTGCGGGTTAGGCTCTTCGATTTTGGCATATACCTTAGAGACGTTACCCCAGAAACTGAAGTAGTCATTTAACTGATAGTCGAAACTGGCATCAAGGCCTTGCCTGAGGGTGGAGCCTAAAGGGCGGCGGAAACCATCAATATTGATAAACTCATCTTTGGCTTTTTGCTGCCAATATGAAACACGGGTATTCAATGCATTGTGCCATGCGCTTTTAAGCCCCAGTTCCCAGCCATCATTCACGGCGACATCCAAAGGAATCCTTGCGCCAGTGGCGGCATCGAACTGGTTCAGGTTAATGCCAGTCGGGGTTTGGAAACCGCGACCGGCATTGGCAAACAGGGTTTGCTGCGCGCTCAGGTTGGCAAAAACATTGAATTTGGGTTGTACTATCGTAGGCGAATCATACAGATCTGTATTGATCTGCCTGGTAGGGGCTGCATTCGTACCAATAATAATCGGTTCATTCGCTTTTGCAGTCAGCCTGTCTGCGCGCAGCGCAAAGTTCCACCGCAGCCAGTCAACCGGCGTATTTTCCAATTTGGCATAAATGCCTTGCGCAGTGAAGTCGTAGTCAGCTTTTGTGCGAATGACGTTCACACCTGCTGCATTTAGCCTTTGGTTAAACTGGCTGACTTCCTGATGTTCGATGTCATAGCCAGTTTCAAAGCCCCATTGCGGGTTGATCTTCCAGTTTAATTTTGCAATCAAGCCGGTAGATGTCTGCTCGTCCAGCCGATTCTCGACATTTGGCGAGCCGACAAAACGCACATTGCGTTCACGGTCGAAATTCTGCCAATAAGTTTTCAGGCTGAGATCCACATCATCATTAAAGAAATAGTCATAATGCAGGCTGAGGTGCTTGGTTTCTTTTTCTCCACTGTCATTCAATGCATTAGGCGCGACACCGGTCCGGTTAGTCCGCGCCTGTGCCTTAGGCATATAGCCAGGCGCTTCCGGCGAGTTGTATTTGCCGTATTTGGCACTCAAAGCCAGGGTCGACTGATCAAAATCCAGTTGCCAGCGCCCGGATAAGGCGATCTTTTCATTTTCGGTATGATCACGGAAACCATTGCCTTTGCGGTAGCCGATCGCATAGTTCTGGGTGAAGTTATGCTGCTTCTCCCCAAAATAACCTTGCATTTCACGGGTATTGAAACTGCCATAGCCAAATTGCAATTGCTTGCCTGCATCTTTACGTGTTTCAACCTTGTAATTACCGGCAGTGGCAAACAGGCCAGTCGTCGCATCGCTGGTGCCTTTGAACACCTGTATGCTCTGGATATTGGTCGGGAACAGGTAATCCAGTTCGCTCAAGCCAGAAAACAGGTTGGAGGGAATGCCATCTACCAGCAATTTGGCGTTCGGTGTTTCGCCATCGCCACTGAAGCCGCGGATAGAGATTTCAGTATTCACAATGCCCTGGCTGTAGCGCGAGAGCACCACGCCCGGTGTTTTGCTGAACAACTCCAGGGTATCGGTCACATGTTCGTATTCCAGTTCATCGCGGGTGATGACATCGACAGAACCAGCCAGGCTTTTATCGGTGGCGGAAACTTGTTCCTTTTTGCCCATGATAATGACGCTATCCAGTTCTACGCTGACGATTTCTTTTGCCTTGTTTTTTTGTTTGCTGCTTTCGTTTGCTTTTTCTAATGCCACTGTTTCTTCGGCATAGGCCGACACAGCAGGTAACAACAGGAGTGCCAGCAGGCTGGCAATCTTTTTTTGTTGCATCATGATTTCTTCCCTGGATATATGCGTAATTAAAGCGTGAATGCTGGCAAGACGGCATGCCTCGAATTTTAATGTAATGCCGGCTAACGATATAATTTTTTTAATTTAAAACAGAATCTGCGTTTTGCCGCTATCCTTAATTCATCAAAGATCATGTGCTTCCATTGCAGGCTCGCGATCATGCTTGCTTCATTTATTTGCGGATTTTTGTGCTGATTGAGTTGCTTCCGGTGTTTTCTCCGCGAAGTTGCAAATGCTTCGCTCTTGATCCTATCCAAGATATTGGCGGGGGCTGCCAATGTGCCGGATACCCAGCGCCGGAAAATGGATGGTTTGACATTGGCTAAGCGAATGGCTTTTACCAGGTTCAGTGTCTTTAATTGTTTTCCTACTTTTAAACTCCATTTTAATGAATATTGCGTATACAGATGTTTAAGCGATCGCTTGTTTTCTAAAGTTCTAGTTTTCAAAATATATCCTCTCTTCTGATGGTGTAATGCGTATTTTTTGTGACGCTACGCTTGATGTGAAACAGGGTTACCAGATCGCATCCAATGCCAGCACAACGCGTGTCGCTGCAACTGATAAATGTGGGGAACGATGTATGGCACCGGCCTGTTGATTGCCTTGCCACAGGCTGCCTTTGAGTAGCACCAGTGCTTGCTCGGGTGCCTGGTGTATGCCTTTGGGATGCACGATCAAGGCCTGGTGAAAGTCCTCCTGGTTTGAATAGTGGCTGGCTAGCGCGCTCCTGTTGCAAAACGCTTCTTCCAGCCATTCGGTGCCTGGCCCTGAATAGGTACAAAGCAGGCGGATGCCGGTGCGGTCAATATGGAATTTCGGGCACATGGCGCGTGACACGACTTCCAGCCGGATGCCCACCTTGGGACAGTCCATCAGCTCGGCATAAACGCTGGCCAGTGCACTGATATCAGCTAGCAAAGAGTCTTTACCTGCGGCATCGGGCAGGCGCATTTCACTATCCAGCTGCGCAGGGCTAATCTGCGTTTGCCGCAGTGTCATCCTGTAACCGGCGCCCAGCCGATGGCTGACTTGCTGCAAATAGCCAGATAACTGCGTTTGCTTAGGCCTGATAACGACAGTGACTTGTTGTGAGGGCTCAAAAATAGACAATAAGGCCATAGGGTTGAAATCGAGTTCTCCCATAGGCATGGGGGCCATATTGGCCGCCACATCGGTTCGCATTTGCGCAGACATCAGCATGGTTTAAACGGCCGCCTCGGCCAGCATATGTGCGGCTTCCTGGTTGCCAGACCAACGTGGAAAAGGGTCTGGCAGCGCACTCCATGCTTGCATACCCATTCCAGCTTCCGCTTCTGTCAACAGGCAGGCATCGAATTTTGCCGTCAATTCGGCTTGGTCCATGCCCATGCCTATGATGACTAATTCCTGCTGGCGGTCACCATAGGGGCCTTGCATGCGAGAGCGTATGTATTGCTGGCTTTCGGCATCTTGTGGCCAATCATGGCTAGGGGTTGCCGCCCACCATATGCCCGCCAGTTCGGTTCTGGTGACAGCGCCTGCCTGCGACCACATAGCGCAGAATTCGGGTTGTGAGGCTATCCAGTAACGGCCTTTGGAGCGCATTACGCCTGGCCATTCGGTATTCAGCCATTGCCATAAGCGTTGCGGATGGAAAGGCTGGCGCGCGCGATACACAAAGCTGGAAATGCCATATTCTTCAGTCTCGGGCACGTGTTCGCCGCGTAATTCGTGTAACCAGCCGGGTGCTTCGGCGGCCTGGTCAAAATCGAACAGGCCGGTATGCATGATGCGGTTGAGCGGCACTTTGCCAAAGCTGCTGTGCAGAATTTGAGCACGTGGATTCAGTGCTTTGAGGATGCCCTCCAGTTGTGCGATTTCATCCAGTGTCATCAGATCGGTTTTATTGAGCACCAGCACATCACAAAACTCGATTTGCTCTACCAGCAAGTCAACCACAGTGCGTTCGTCTTCTTCGCCCAACGATTCACCACGTTCACTGAGCAATGCCTGTGAGCTATAGTCTTTAAAGAAGTTATAGCCATCGACGACCGTGACCATGGTGTCCAGTTGTGCAACATCTGCGAGTGACGTGCCATCCTCATCGGCAAAGGTAAACGTTTCAGCGATAGGTAAGGGTTCCGAAACCCCTGTGGTCTCTATAAGCAGGTAATCAAAACGGTTTTCTTTTGCCAGCCGCGTGATTTCGACTAGCAGGTCTTCACGCAGGGTGCAGCAGATGCAGCCGTTGCTCATTTCCACCAGTTTCTCTTCCTGGCGGGATAGTTCGGCACCGCCGTTACGCACCAGTTGCGCGTCTATATTCACCTCGGACATATCATTGACTATCACCGCTACCCGTTTGCCTTCGCGGTTATTGAGGATATGGTTGAGCAGGGTGGTTTTGCCAGCACCGAGAAAACCGGAGAGTACTGTGACGGGGAGTTTTTTCATGGGGTGTTCCTTCATGCGGGGCTTAATGATTGAATTGGCGTTCGCGGCGTTCGTGACGCTCTTGTGCTTCCAGGCATAACCTGGTGGAGGGCCTGGCTATCAGGCGCGCCAGGCCGATAGGCTCGCCGGTTTCTTCACAATAGCCGTATTGGCCTTGTGCGATGCGTAGCAGCGCAGCGTGTATGGTTTTAATATGTTTGCGTTCACGCTCGCGCGCCCGCAACTCCAGGCCGTGGGTTTCTTCCTGGGTGGCTCTGTCGGCCGGGTCTGGTGTTTCCTGATGGTCGTGGAGATGCTCACTGGTTGACAGCAAATTGGCTTGCAGTGTGTCCAGCTGCCATTCAAGCAGTTGTTTGAAGAAAGCCAGTTGCGCCTCGTTCATATAGGCGTCTTCAGGCATGGAGAGGAGTTCAGTGGTTGTTAACATTCTGGCGCAACTTTGTTGCAATGCAATTTTGTTGCATTTTAAGTGAATGTCATTTTAATTGCAACTAAGTTGCAATTATTGATTTTTCCAACAACGAGGGTGAAGAACTGGAGATTACAAAACGGGCAACGCTAAGACTTCTGGCATTCCAGGCACAGGCCTTTGAGGCTGATCTCAATATTTGATACCTGGTAGGTATCAAATAAGGATTGCGGGATATGCGCCGCCAACTCGTGGATGCACAAGACAGTGCCGCATTGCTGGCAGTGCAAATGGGCGTGGCCGTGGTTATTCAACAGGCCAAGGTGATCGTTGCGCCCTGTCTCTACGCTGCGGTAGTTACGTTTGGGCGCATTGAGCTGGAATTTCCAGGCGCGGTCATCGCTGGAGATTTTATGGATCAGTGTGTTTTCCAATAGCCAGTCCAGCACACGATAGACGGTGACACGGTCTATCTCCACCCCTTGCAACGCAGCCAGGATATCGGTGTGGCTCAGCGCAGTGGTGGAATTTAGCAGCGTGTTTAAAACGGCAGTTCTGGCTTTGGTAGGACGCAGGCCTGCGTCAGTCATTAATTGTTCGGCGGTAAGCATAGTATTAATTATGAGCTACACGACAGCATGGAGCAACCGGCTTTATGCCGTGCCCAGTCAGGCCGTTTTTTTGCAAAAGCCTCCATACCTGCCTGCTCGGTGTAAGGGTGACGCAACACTTCAAGCAGGGTGAGCAGCCGTGAATTGTCTCCTTGTGTGGCCAGGTCTATCGCTTCCTGGGCCAGGTAATTACGCAATACGTATATCGGGTTGCTGGCTGCCATGCGCTGCTGGCGTTGTTCCGCAGGGAGGGGCGACTGCTGCACCCGCTGGCTGTAACGCTGCAACCATTGTTGTATATCTTCACCAAACTGCTTATAGCCTTGCTCGGTGTAAAAGGCTTCTTCCAGCACCGAGAGTTGTGGCTGCGCAATATCCAGCTGCTTGAGGTGGGTGAAGAACAAAGTTTGATCGACCTCTGCCCGTTGCATCAACTCAAAAATATCGTTGATCAACTCGCCATCGCCTGCCTGCCAGCTATCCAAACCGAATTTGTCCGCCAGGGAGTGTGTCAGAGCGTCAAAGTACACTGTATCAAAGTGGTTTAATCCTTGTGACAAGCCATTAGTCTCCGGCAGTACTGTCGCAAGCGCTTCTGCCAGCCGTTCCAGATTCCAGCGCGCAATATCAGGCTGGCGGCCAAAGCAATAACGGCGGCCTTGTGCATCGGTTGTATTCGGCGTCCAGCCAGGGTCAAAGTTATCTACCCAGCCATAAGGGCCATAATCTATGGTCAGGCCCAGGATAGACATATTGTCGGTATTCATCACGCCATGCACAAAACCTACGCGCATCCAGTGCGCCACCATGATGGCAGTGCGGGCACAAACTTCGCTGAACCAGGCTTCTATCATGCCCTGTCCGGGGTTGTCGACATCTAGCAGCAAACCTGTGCCTGGCCACCAGTCGGCATAATCCCTGTCTATGGTGAACCCGATAAAACGCTTGAGTAACGGTAATTCATCGCGGCTGGCGAGTATTTCAAAATGGCCAAAGCGGATAAATGATGGCGCTACCCTGCACACAATCGCCCCAGGCTCGAATACAGGGTTGCCGTCGTAGAACATATCCCGTACCACAGGGTCACCGGTAGTTACCAGGCTTAATGCCCTGGTGGTGGGGATGCCAAGATAATGCATGGCTTCAGAACACAGGAACTCGCGCAGGCTGGAGCGGAGCACCGCGCGACCATCTGCCTTCCGCGAATAGGGCGTTTCGCCAGCGCCTTTCAGTTGTAACTCAAAACGTTGCTGCTGGTGTACCAGTTCGCCCAGGTAGATGGCGCGGCCATCGCCGAGTTGGCCCGCCCAATGCCCGAACTGGTGGCCGCCGTAACGCGTGGCGTAGGTAAACATGCCTTGTAGCGCACCGTTGCCTCCCAGTGTCTGTACCATCTCGGGGTCATGCATATCCGCATCGCTCAAGCCCAGCATGGCAGCGACTTCCGGGCTATATGCCAGCAGGGTAGGTTGCTTGACGGGCGTAGGCTGCACGGCTGACCATAAACAGTCACTGACCTGGCGCGTGAAGTTGTCAGTGACGCGGTCACCGGGTAGCTCGCGTATAAAGCGATTATCAAAAACAAGTGGTTTCATCATAGTTATTCTAGAGACTATCTTTCCTTCATGGCTATACTTAATTGGGGCCAGGCTTCATTTAGTCAAGGCAAAGGGCTAAAGTTCAATCTCTGCCAGAAAAGTACATGCTTCTCGGGTAAAATAGCGTTTTGAATTCTATCCGTGTGTCATCCACACTCAAAATCTCCCGCAATGAATGTTTTTTACGAAGAAGACGGTGGCTTCAAGGTCGCTTCCATTATGTCCGAGGCTGATAGCAGCATGCAAGTCGAGGCCAGCAGCGGCAAACGCAGCAAAATCAAAACGGCCAATGTCCTGATGCGGTTTGAAGGCAGTCTTTCGGGTTTCCTTGAAGCTGCACAGGCTGAGGCGGAAACACTGGACACCGATTTTTTGTGGGAATGCTGTGGCGAGTCTGAGTTTGGCTTTGAAACACTGGCTGAAGAATACTATGGTGGTAAACCCAGCCGCCAGCAAGCTGCGGCGATTGCCATCAAGCTACACGGTTCCCCCATGTATTTTTACCGCAAGGGTAAAGGGCAATACAAAGCAGCGCCGGATGAAACATTAAAAGCGGCGCTGGCAGGGGTGGAAAAGAAACGCCAGCAAGCCGAGTTGATGCATCTGATGACCGCGCAACTCACCGCCAAGCAATTGCCTGATAGTGTGTCGGCCAAGCTGGACCAATTGCTGTACGCGCCTGATAAAAACGCCATGGAATGGAAAGCGTTGGAGCAAGCCGCTGCCGAGCTTAAAAAGTTACCGGTGCAAGTGCTGCATGAGGCAGGAGCCATCCCTTCCATACATGATTACCACCTGGGCGCTTTTTTGCGCGAGTATTTTGCGCATGGTACGGCTTTCCCTGAGTTTGCACTGGCGGCGTTGCCGGACGATTTGCCCTTATCTGAGGTGCAGGCATTCAGTATTGATGACAGCACGACCACAGAAATTGATGATGCGTTATCGGTGACACGCTTGCCAAATGGCAATACACAGGTCGGTATCCATATTGCCGCGCCTGCACTGGGTATCACACCGCGCGAGGCGCTGGATGCTGAGGTGATGAAGCGGCTGTCTACGGTGTATATGCCAGGGCATAAAATCACCATGTTGCCGGAAACCGCCATCCGCCCGTTCAGCCTGGATGCCGGTGAAACCAAACCCGCTTTGTCACTGTACCTTGAAGTAGCGGCAGATTACAGTATCGTGCAACAACATAGCCGTTTAGAGCGCGTGCTGATCGCGCATAACTTACGGCATGACACCCTCGAGCCTTACTTTAACGAAAACACGCTGGAAACCGATAGCGGCCACCCGTTGTGGCAGCCGCTGGTGTACCTGTTCCACTTTGCGGAAAGCCTGGAAAAGGCGCGTGGCAAATATGATCCGACCAAGCCGCAACCGGTGGATTACAATTTCTACGTCACCGATGGCATTGTCAGTATCATCAATCGCCAACGTGGTTCACCCATGGATAAGTTGGTGGCCGAGCTGATGATAGCCGCCAATAGCCAATGGGGTTTATTGCTGGCTGAGCATGAAGTGTCCGGCATTTACCGGGCACAAAATGGCGGCAAAGTGTATATGACCACCAAAGCCGAAGGCCATCAGGGCCTAGGCGTGGCGCAATACGCGTGGTGTACTTCGCCATTACGACGTGCGGTAGACTTGATCAACCAGCGCCAGATCATCAGCGTATTGACCATGCAAGCACCTGTGTATGCAGCGCACGGCGATGAGATCGTCGGTCATATGCGCAATTTTGATCAAACCTATAATGCTTATAACGAGTTCCAGACACGCATGGAACGCTACTGGTGCCTGCAATACCTGGTCCAGGAAAATATCCAGGAAGTGGAAGCGACCGTCTGGCGCGAAAACCTGGTGCGCCTGAATGGCTTGCCGTATATGACCAAAGTACATGCCTTGCCAGTCCTCAAGCCGGGCAGCAAAGTGCAATTGTCCGTGCACAAGATTGATACCTTGCTGATGGAACTGGAATGCAAGTTTCTGCGAGTGATTGAAGAAGATGCACCCGATACCATAGCCGCAGAAGCTGACGGCACGCCTATCGATGTAGTGGAAAGCGCATAATGTTCAAGCTAAACCGTAAAATCCATAAAGCCATTTCTGACCTGGAAATGGTAGAAGTCACCGAAGTCGATGGCGTGCGCTCCATGCATCTTGGTTCGCCCACTATTCAAAGCAGCATGAAGGTCAAAGACCCGTTTGCGCTGGTGCTGGCTTATTCCTGGGGCATGTTGAGCAGCCTGTTGTTCAAGCCGGATATCCGCAATACCATACTGGTTGGCCTGGGCGGCGGCTCGATAGCCAAATATGTCTGGAAAGCCTGCCCGCAGATTCACCAGACCGTGATCGAACTCAACCCGCAGGTCATCCAGGTCGCGCGCAGCCATTTCTTCGTGCCCCAAGATGACGAGCGCCTGACCATAGTCGAAGGCGATGGTATCGCCTACATCCAGCAGCATCCGGGCGGTTGTGACTGGCTGATGATGGATGCGTTCGGCAGCAATGGCTTGCCACCTGATTTTTGCACGCAGGCTTTCTTTGATGACTGTGCAGAAGCCCTGACGCCGGATGGCCTGTTCGCGATTAATCTATGGGGCTCGGACAAAAAGTTTGATATCTATATGCAGCGCATAGAACAAACCTTTGACCAGCGCGTGCTGATGATGCCCACCGGCAAGCCCGGTAATATCATTGTGTTTGGCTTTCAGCCTGAACTGGCCATGCCTGATCTGATCACCTTGCGCAAACGTGCGCAGGAAGCCATGCAAACGCATGCGATCCAGTTCCTGGATTTAATCGACCGCCTGCAGGGTGCAAACCCTAATGACGGTAAAAGTTTTACATTGGGCAGAGATTAATGACAGTGGCTGGCGAATAGCCGCTCACTTTGCCCAACTATTAAGTTGATATTCAACTAGAAAATCAGAGAAAACATGCGTAACCATTATTTTGCCACCTGCCCACGTGGGTTGGAAACACTACTCGTCGAAGAGCTCAAGCTCAGCGGCGCAAACGACATCAAGCCTACCGATGGCGGTGCCAGCTTTAGCGGTGACCTGGGCGTGTGTTACCAGATCAACCTGCATTCGCGTGTGGCGACCCGTGTCCTCATGCAGGTTGGCAATGGCCAATACGCCACCGAAGAAGACATTTACCAGGGTGCGCTCAAGGTCAACTGGCCGAACTGGTTCAACGTGAAATACACCATGATGGTGAAAGTCACCGCTGTGCGCAGCCCATTGAAAAGCCTGGAGTTTATTACCTTGCGGGTAAAAGACGCGATTTGCGATAAATTCCGCCAGGCGGTCAATAGCCGTCCCAATATCGACACGCGCGAGCCGGATGTCAGGGTACATGTCTATTTGACCAGCGACCGTTTTCTGCTGTATGTGGATACTTCGGGTAACCCGCTGTATCAACGCGGCAACCGTAAAAACACCATTGAAGCGCCGTTGCGTGAGAACCTGGCAGCGGGGATTCTGAAACTTGCAGGCTGGCAACCAGGGCAGCCTTTGCTGGACCCCATGTGTGGCAGCGGTACCTTCTTGCAGGAAGCAGTCATGATGGCGCTCAATATCGCGCCAGGCCTGAACCGCAACTTTGGTTTTGAGAAACTCAAAAACTTTGAATCTGATACCTTCAAGAAGATCCGCAATGCAGCGGCTAAGGCCGTCAAACCGATCAGCTTCCAGAAAATCTATGGTTCAGACATGGATTTGCGCGCCGTGCGTGTCACCAAGCAGAACCTGGAAATGGCGGGCTGGAGCGAAGCCGTGCAACTGAGCCATGTCGAATTCACCAAGCTCACCCCGCCAGCCGAGAGCGGCGTATTGGTCGCGAACCCACCTTACGGCGTGCGTATTGGTGAGGATGAAACATTGGCCGAGCTATACCCGCAAATGGCAGTTACGCTCAAGCAGCAATTCAGCGGCTGGAATACTTATTTCCTGACTAATGACTTGCGTATGCCTAAACTGATGCGCCTGAGCCCCAGTAAAAAAACGCCATTGTTTAATGGCCCGCTGGAATGCCGTTTGTTTGAAATCAAAATGGTGGCGGGCAGTAACCGCCGCGATAAACCTGAACCGGCTGCAGGTAAACAAGCCGAATAGGATAGACCACGCCTGCACAACGCCGCAGGTTTAACTTTTGCCATAGGTGAGAACATGCCAGACTCCATTGATGCGTTGCGGACGCGAGTGAATAGCTTTGTTGAAGAGCGCGACTGGGCGCAGTTTCATTCGCCGAAAAACCTGGCCATGTCCATGATCGTAGAAGCGGCAGAAGTAGTGGAGCATTTCCAGTGGATGACTGAACAGGAAAGCCGCCAGCTGGATCAAGCAACCAAAGAAAAAGTCGGGCATGAACTGGCCGATACTTTCGTCTATTTGATGCGTATTGCTGAAGTCTGCGGCATAGACCTGATTGCTGCGGCCAATGCCAAGATTGACCTGAATGCACAAAAGTATCCGGTAGAAAAATGCAAGGGTAGTAACGATAAATATACTAAATATCAATAGTTTAATTTAATTAGTTAAAGTATTTTATATTCACTGGATATTGCCATGACCACAACTATTCAATCTGCTGTGACTGACTTGCTGCAACAACAAGGCATTACTTTTCAGGTGATAGCCATCCCGCTGAGTGAAGATAAAAAACCCATCCGCAACCTTGAAGAATTACTTTCTGCCCAAGGATTGCAGCCACAATCAGTGGTACGCAGCGTGGTATTCAAAGGCGAAAATAGCGGTTTTAGCTTGCTGGCGCTGGCGGGTGGCGGTCGTGCAGACTGGGCTTTGCTACGCGCGCATCTGAATGAGCGCAAATGCCGCATGGCTGAGTATGACGAAGTGCCTGAGGCCACTGGCTATGTGGTGGGTGCTGTGCCACCGATTGCGTTGCCCCAAGCGTTGCGTGTGTTGGTGGATGACAGCGTTGCACAGTATGAAACAGTGGTGATCGGCAGTGGCGTGCTTGGATATGCGCTGGCACTTAAATCGGCAGATTTGCTTGCCTTGCTGGCAGATAAAGTAAAAGGTAGTTTTGTGAAGGTGGAAGCTTAGGGCTGAATATCGCCGACATTCAGTGTTGATCCATTTTTGGCGGCAACACTACTCATGGCTTTTGCATCTGCTTAGCCACCCAGCATGGTTTTAATCGAGGTGTTTTTGGCTTTTTCAACCATCACAGCAGCTTGCTCAAGGTTTTTGCTAATGGTATCTGTCCAGTCTTCACTTGCGCCTTCAGGTCCTGAATCACTGTCCATCATGCCGAGCAGGCCACTGCTGTCTTCATTGTCTTCTTCGTTATTGCCAAACAGCAGCATGGTATTGCTCAACTGGATTTGCCGCATTTGCTGTAACAGGCCTTGCGCGGTATAAATCTCTGTCGTGTTGCCGGATTGACCTAGTGTGACTTGCGCGCTGGCTGAGGCAGGATTGTCCACCTTGGTTTCTTTAGCAGGTGTAGATTCTTTTTCAGCACTATTGGCGGCGGCTGTGCTCACCGATGCCGGGGCAGCACTGGTGTCAGCGCTGTAAGCCTTGTTGATCATTGCCGCCAGGTTAGTCTGGATGCTGGAAAGTGACATGCATGCCTCCGGTTAAAGTGCAGATACAATACCGCTTAACCTGTTAACGGCATCCGTACATTAAACTTTAGAAAATTGTTTAATTCTTTGTACGAAATTTGTACTCAGGGTTTTCCCGTGGACTTTCTGCGGCCGATTTCTGCCTTTGGGTGCGTGGTTCCGGCGGTTTTATGGTAAGGTTTCAGCCTTATTCAGGCACACCCATTTTCTCCTCTCAACATGAATACTGTCCGCTATTGTGTAAACGGCAAACTGGTCAATGGCATTGCGCCCACCAACCGCGGCTTTGCCTATGGCGACGGTGTTTTCCGCACCATGCGTTTGCTCAACGGCGAGTTGCAGGACTGGCCTTTGCATTATCAAACCCTGGTGGCCGACTGTAGCAAAATCCAGATCGTGTGCCCTTCAGCCGAGTTGCTGATGCAGGAATTCAAGTACTTTATGGCCTCGGCCAGCGAAGAGGAAACGCAGTTCAGTATCCTCAAGATCATCATTACACGAGGCGAGGGCGCTCGTGGCTATGCGCCACCGGCGGTGAGTGAGCCGACGCGGGTGTTGATACAAAGCCCGTTACCGAATTATCCGCCTGAGATTTATGCCAGCGGAGTCGCCTTGTATCGCTGCCAGACGCGGCTGGCGCATCAGCCTTTACTGGCAGGTATCAAGCATTTAAACCGCCTTGAAAACGTCCTTGCGCGCGCCGAACTGAAAGACCCGCGGTTTTTTGACGGTTTGCTGCGCGATTATCATGACCATGTGATTGAAGCGGTGAGCGGTAACCTGTTTATCCGCAAAGATGGCGTGGTGATGACGCCAGTGCTGGAGAGTTGTGGCGTGGCCGGGGTGATGCGGCAAAAAATACTGGATTGGTATAAAACGCAACGCCAGACAGTGCTGGTCACCACATTAACCATGGATGATGTGCTGAATGCAGAGGCCATTGTCATCGTTAACAGCGTCTATGGTGTGTTGCAGGTATCTCACATTGACGACCAGGCGGTTGCGACCAATCACTGGGCAAAAGAACTCAGGTCACAGTTGCAGTATGTGACGCATTAGAAAATTGTTTATCAGGCATTATGTTTAAGAAAAGTTTTAAATACGGGCTGGCGATTCTGGGATCATCCGCACTGGCGCTGGCGCTTTGGATAGTTATTTATATGATCAGGCCATTACCCATGGCTTCCGAAACCATAGGCATGCAGATCCCGGCTGGCGCCAGTGTGCGCGGGATTGCCGACCAGCTGGTCACGGCGGGCGTGTTGAAAGAACCTTACAGTTTCCTGCTGGTAGTGAAGCTGACGGGTAGTGGCAGCCGACTGCAGGCAGGCGATTATGCCTTGAACGCGCCGCTGCAAGTGCTGGGCCTGATAGACCTGTTGAAACATGGCACGTTCGACCAGTTCAAATTACAGCTGACAGAAGGCAAAACCTTTGCCGATTTCCGCCAAAAATTGGCGCAGATGCCGGGTATCAGGCATGAAACCCTCAATCTTTCAGATATGGAATTAATGCAACTGGTTAGTGGTGAAACCACCGAGCCCGAGGGCTGGTTTTTCCCCGACACCTATTTTATTGATAGCCAAAGCAGTGATACAGAGATGTATAAACGAGCTTACCAGAAAATGAAGCAGTACCTGGCTGCTGCCTGGGAAACCCGGCAGTCAGGCTTGCCTTACAAAACCCCGTACGAGGCATTGGTAATGGCCTCTATCGTAGAAAAAGAAACCGGGGTTGAAGTCGAGCGCCCGCAGATTGCCGGGGTATTTGTCAACCGCTTGCGACTGGGCATGCGCTTGCAAACTGACCCTACCGTGATTTATGGCATGGGCAGCCGTTATCATGGCAATATCACGCGGCGCGATTTACTCACGGATACGCCGTATAACACTTATACTCGCAATGGCTTGCCGCCGACACCGATTGCCTTGCCGGGTTTGGCTTCCATTCAGGCGGCGCTGAATCCTGCCAACACAAAAGCGTTGTATTTTGTGGCCAATGGACAGGGCAGGCATGTGTTTACCAGCACGCTGGAAGAACACAACAAGGCTGTGCGCGCTTATCAGTTAAAAAAGCACTAAACCGGTAATGATCAGGAACATGAATAATGTGGGAATGTAAGTAATGGCAGGTTTGTTTATCACTCTGGAAGGTATGGACGGCGCGGGGAAAAGCACGCATATTCCTACCATACTGGCATTGCTGGCATCATCCGGGCGTGAAGTCGTTTCTACGCGCGAGCCTGGTGGTACGCCTTTGGGCGAACAGTTGCGTGAGTTGCTTTTGCATCAGGAGATGCATGTAGAAACAGAGTCACTGCTGATGTTTGCTGCACGGGCAGAGCATTTGCAGCAGGTTATCCTGCCGGCACTGGCACGTGGCGCCATTGTATTGTCTGACCGCTTTACCGATGCTTCCTATGCTTATCAATGTGGTGCACGTGGATTGCCGCTAGCAAAAATGCAGGCGCTGGAAACCTGGGTGCAGGGTGATTTGCAGCCGGATATCACCCTCCTGTTTGATGTGCCGGTGGAAGTCAGCCTGCAACGTTTGGCTGGCGCACGCACACCGGATAAATTTGAAGCGCAAGGCGCTGAATTTTTCGCCAGGTTACGTACCCAATATCTTGCGCGTGCGGCAGAATATCCACAGCGTTTCCGCGTGATTGATGCAAACCGTACATTGCAAGAAGTGAAGAAATCAGTTGAAGAAATTATTCTATCTTTATGATTAGTAATATATATCCATGGCAAGAATCACTGTATGCGCATTGGGTGCATGCCGGCGAGGGGCGTCATCACGCTTTGCTGTTTCATGGTAAAACCGGGATAGGCAAACTTGCATTCGCGCAGACGCTGGCGGCAGGCCTGTTGTGCGCGCAGCCACAACAAAACGGGATTGCCTGCGGGCAATGCCAGTCGTGTCACTGGTTATCAGAAGGGGCGCATCCTGATTTTCGCGAAATCACGCCTGAAGATGATGACGTGGCAGACAGTGCCAAAAAGAAAACCCGCAAGCGGCAGCAGATCGTCATTGACCAGATTCGCGCCTTGCATGATTACCTGGCGCTGACCAGTCATCAGGTGGGCGGCATGCGCGTCGTGCTGATCCATCCGCTGGAAGCCATGAATATCGCCGCTTCTAATGCCTTATTGAAACTGCTGGAAGAACCACCGCAGCGCACACAGTTCTTGCTGGTTTCGCATCAGCGCCAGGCGCTGTTACCGACCATTTTAAGCCGCTGCATGCAGGTGGATATGCCAGTGCCTAGCCATGAGCAGGGCTTGCAGTGGTTGCAGGCGCAATCCATCGCCCAGGCGGACTGGGTGTGGCACTATAGTGGCGGTGCACCGACTACCGTGCTGCAGGATGACCTCGACTGGTATGGCTGGTACCAGCAATGGAGCCCGCACCTGTCGCGCGGCGCGGCAATGGATATTGCGCTGGCTGGCGGTATCCTGATCAAGCAGGGCATGGTAGCCGCCATCCAGGTGTTGCAGAAATGGTTGCTGGATTTATGGCTGTCGCGGCACGAGCTGCCATTACGCTACCACCCGGCGGAATCTGCGACTTTACAAACACTTGCATCCAAACTGGAATTAGCGCGCCTGCTGGCATTTCAACAACAATTGAATCGTTTTAAAATGACTGCACAGCACCCGTTGAACCAGGAGCTGCAATTGGAGCAATTATTGCTCCAATACAAGAAAATGTTTGGCTGATCGGCACTGACGAACATTCAGGCCGAGAGACCCCAGGAGCCCATGCATGACAGACACACAACCACCAGCGACGATTAACCCTGCCGGGCCCGCCAAACCCGGGGTGCTGTCATTGGCGATTCGTGAGAAAGCTGCCTTGTTTGCGGCTTACATGCCGTTTGTCAAAGGTGGCGGATTATTTATCCCGACCAGCAAACCTTTCAAAATGGGCGAAGAAGTATTTATGTTGCTGACCTTGCTGGATGACCCGCACAAACTGAAAATTGTAGGCAAGGTGATCTGGATCACGCCGCAAGCGGTGAATAATAAACCACAAGGCATAGGCATACAGTTCAGCGACAAAGATGGGGGTGTGGAGGCGAAAAAACGTATCGAGACTATTCTGGGGGCTGCATTGAAATCAAGCCGGCCTACCCATACGATTTAGCCTATAGTCTCTAACGCCCACACCTAAAGCATTACCTATAGCAACACTAATGGATTTTTCATGTTTGTAGATTCGCATTGCCACATTAATTTCCCCGAACTGGTCCAGAATATGGATCAGTTACGGGCCGACATGCTGACCAATGAGGTCGGGCATGCGCTATGTGTATCCGTTACGCTGGATAAATTTCCCGAAGTATTGGCGATTGCGGAGCAGTACCCGAATATTTATGCCTCAGTCGGTGTGCATCCGGATTATGAAGATATCGAAGAGCCAACCGTTGCACAGCTGATTTCGCTGGCCGATAACCCGCGCGTGGTCGCGATTGGTGAAACCGGCCTCGATTATTTCAGGCTCACCGGCAGTCTGGATTGGCAGCGTGAACGCTTCCGCACCCATATCCGCGCTGCCAGGGCTACGGGCAAACCGCTGATCATTCATACCCGCAATGCGGCGGAAGACACGCTGCGTATCATGCAGGAAGAGGGCGCTGCCGAAGTCGGCGGCGTCATGCACTGTTTTACCGAAAGCTGGGAAGTCGCGCAAGCGGCCATCGCCATGGGTTTTTATATCTCGTTTTCAGGCATCGTCACTTTCAAGAATGCCGTGGCATTAAAAGAAGTCGCGCAGAAAGTGCCGTTGTCATCCATGCTGGTTGAAACAGATTCGCCTTACCTGGCACCTATCCCGTTCCGCGGCAAAACCAATCAGCCCGCCTATGTGCGCCATGTGGCTGAAGAGATCGCCCGTTTACGGGATATCCCATTGCAAGACGTCATGGATGCCACTACCCGCAACTTTTTCACGCTGTTTAATCACGCGCAGCCATGCAACTGACCATACTGGGAGCAGGTTCTAGTGCAGGCACGCCAGCCTTGGGCTGCACCTGCGCTACTTGTGTTTCCAGTGATACACGCAATAAACGCAGCCGTTGCTCCAGCATGGTGACGCTGGATGATGGTCGCGTGATCCTGATTGATACCTCGCCGGATTTACGCCAGCAGGCGCTGCGTGAGAACATGCAGCGGGTCGATGCTGTGCTCTACACACATACGCATGCTGATCACCTGCACGGGATCGATGATTTACGGGCGTTCTGCCAGATCAACCGCTGCCAGATTCCGCTTTACAGCTACCCGGAAGCCATCAGCCATATCCAGGACAAGTTTGGCTACACCTTGCGTGACCCCAGTCATTACTGGGATCTGCCTGTGCTGGCCGCCTACACGGTGGAAAGCCCTTTCGAAGCCGCAGGGGTGCAGGTCATCCCCATCCCGGTCATGCACGGCAAGATACGCATCTATGCCTATCGCATCGGCAACCTGGTCTACATGACCGATGTCTCCGCCATTCCGGAATCTTCCTACCAATGGTTGCAGGGGGTGGATGTATTACTGATCGATTGCCTGCGTGAAACCCCACATCCCACCCATGTCAGCCGGAGTGAATCACTTGCACTGATCAGCCGCATAGGCGCAAAACGCAATGTGTTGATCCATATGACACATGAGCTGGAATACCACGCCTTACAGGCAACGCTGCCTGCTAATGTGGTGGTCGGTTACGATGGCTTGCAATTGGCGCTGTAACTGGCACGCGGAGTGGTTTTTTGCCTGGTTGCAGTCAACCGAAATGCCTTATAAACAGTTATACTTTCACAAATAGAATAATTTTTAATATAGTTGATTTTGGGACACAGGAAATAAACATGAAGTTTTACTCAAAAATGTCGGCCGTGATCATTGCCCTGGCCGTGTTATTCAGCGCTAGTTCGGCGTTTGCAGGCAAAGCGTATAACGAAAACGATTTTATCAATGGCTTTAGCGGAAAATCCAAAAAAGTGGTGTTGGAAAAGCTTGGCCAGCCATTTAAAAAACAGCAATCAGTCAAACCGACCAATGCCGGCAACATGATCGCAGGCATGGGCAAGGGCGAACAAAACAGCAAACCAGTACAGGTTGAAATGTGGTACTTCAAGAATATCGTCAGATATGATGACAAAAACACCTACAAAGAAACCGAATTGACTTTCGTGAATGACAAGGTCGTGAATATTGGATTCTTCAATAATCGCTGATTCACACTAGCAGTCCATTCGTTCATTCAAGAAGCTGTGTCCGCGGACACAGCTTTTTTTATGGTAGCGAGTGTGTGATATTCAACATTTTATGCGAATGCACATGTTTGTAGGGCAACATTAAAATAATAAGTCATTGATTTTAAACATATAAAAATATGGCATTTAATTTGCTAATCTTAATGTGACATTGTTTAAAACAGGAAAATTGAAATGCCAAGAATTATTGGGGTATCCGGAAATATCACAGCACCTTCGAGAACACTTTCATTGGTGGATGCTGTCGTGGCAAGGGCTAGCCAGAAATTTCATAGCCCGGGTGAGGTGATTGATATTTCTAAACTGACTGCTGATCTGGGGCCTACAGTCTCTTTCAACAACTTTCCGCCAGCGTTGACCCAGGCATATGACAAGCTGCACCAGTCAGACCTGATTGTGATTGGTACGCCGGTATATAAAGCCTCTTACACAGGCTTGCTCAAACACTTCTTTGATCTGGTTGACCCGAAGAAACTGACAGGAAAAGTAGCGATTCTGGTGGCGACTGGCGGCAGTGACCATCATGCCCTGGTGCTAGAGTCTCACCTGCGTAGCCTGGCCAGCTTTTTTGGCATCTATACCATCCCGACCACGATTTATGCCAAGGATATCGAGTTTAAGGATTATCAGCTGGAAAGCCCGCTAATCGAGCAACGCATCGACCAGGCACTGGAGCAAGCAGGGGTGTTAATCAAACAGCACTTACCTGAAACGCTGGTTGCCTGAACGTCCGGCAACGATCAATAAAAAAGGGGATATTCATCCCCTTTTTTAATAGCCATCGCTTTTGCTTGAGCAGGTTTTAAGCGATCAGGTTGAGTTCTTTCAACCTGGCACGCAGGATATTCCTGCTGATGCCCAGCAATTTGGCGGTATGCACCTGGTTGTTTTTACTGTGCTCAAACGCCTTGCTCACCGTGGTGCCATTAATCAGTTCATAGAGATTATCGGCCCCTTGTTCAAACAACTCTTCCAGCACGCTTTCAAGCTTATACAGTGAGCTCTGCTGCTCATAACTGATCTTGCCAGTCGCTGGCGTCGCCACAGAATAATGTTCATCCGTGATCACCTGGGAGGCACTAAAGCTGATCTTCGGTAAGTTCAGGTCTTTGGGCGATAAGGTATCTGTCATACTCACCAGCACCGCGCGGTGGATCACATTTTCTAGCTCGCGGATGTTGCCCGGCCATGGGTATTCCATCAGCAATGAAATCGTTTCCGGTGACAGTTTATGCTCGGACGTATTCAATTTGCTGCGGTAAACATTCAGGAAGTGTTCAACCAGCGGCAGGATATCGCCACGGCGTTCGCGTAATGGCAGCAGTTCCACCGGCACGACTTTGATGCGATAGTACAAATCTTCGCGGAAGCGCCCGGCTTTCACCGCTTCTTCCAGGTTCACGTTGGTGGCGGCAATCAGCCTGACATCAATCGGGATAGGCTTTCTGGAGCCGACACGGACGACTTCACGCTCTTGCAGCACGCGCAGTAATTTCACCTGGGTCGATTGCGGTAAATCACCGATTTCATCCAGGAACAAGGTACCGCCATTGGCTGTTTCAAACCAGCCGATCTTGGACATATTCGCGCCGGTGAAAGCGCCTTTTTCATAGCCGAAGAGCTCGCTCTCAACCAGCGTTTCTGAGAACGCGCCGCAATTAATGGCCTGGAATGGGCCGTTTTTCCGATTGCTGAGCGAATGGATATGGCGCGCAATCAGTTCTTTCCCGGTGCCAGTCTCGCCTATGATCAATGCCGTGGCATTGCTGGTGGCAATTCTTTCGATCAGGGAAAGCAGGTTTTGCGATTTTGGATCGCTGAAGACCAATGCGCTGGCACGTACAGATAAACTGACAGCGGATGGGTTAGGGTGAGTGATCACATGATCGACACGTTCAGTGTACGAATCACGGATATCCCAGCGTTGTGCGCTCATAATTGACTTCCTCACTTAACAGGCGTGTCAATATAATGTATTTATCATTAAGAAGTCAAAGTTCTATAAATTATATTTATATGCGAACTGGTTATATGTGTAAGGGTATGTACCCCATACGATAATTCAACAATTCACTGTGTTGATTTAAACACTTGTTGCATTTGCAACACAGGTTTTTTGCGCTGATGATGCACGAATATTTATGTAACAGTCTGATTATTAACCGTTAATTTCTTATTTTTCAATATGGCATATAACTTGCAAATAAGCTAGCGAGGAAATTCCAGACCAAATAAGAAAGGGTTAGACATGACGGTTGCAACATTAAATACAGAAATCGATTTGGATCTTTATATTGCAGAGACAGTGGCTGAGGCCAAACTGGCTTTCGAAGTATTCAGAGAAACTGACACCATTACAGCCAACGGTACTGTTGGCTTTGTGCATAGAGTACCAGGCCAGGAAAAGCTGATCATCGTCAATGATCCAGGCCCGTTTAACAAGAATAAACCGCTAGAAGCCCTGGTGGCTGGTTTTGATGGCGTGGTTTATTCAGGTAAAGGCAATGGCGCTGCAGTTAACCGCTATTTGAAATTATTCCAGGCACATCCTGAAGTGACCACCATTTCGCATATCCACTCTACTTACCTGGGTGCATGGGCGCAAACACACCGCACATTGCCGATTCGCTATGTGCCGGTGCAACGCTTTAACCTGATCAAAGAACTGCCTATCTATATAGACCGTCGTCAGCAGGAAGTGGACTTTATCCTGGACCAGATCGCGATCAATCCACATCACACAGCTATTCTGGAAGCCAATGGCGGTTCCACAGTATGGGGCAAGCAAGGCCTGCGCAAGCTGGCTGAGTTCACTTTGTTGCTCGAAGAGGGCGCCAAATTGCAGACACTGGCAGAGGCGCTGGGCGGTTCGCGTGACTACGGCCCAGGTGTGTTGAAGCAGCAATGGAAGATGGCCAAACTGTATGACCAGGCCCAGGCAGAAGGCCTGTTGCGTCCTTCTGATCTGTAATTCACTGTCATAGCCGGAGAAACCATCGTGACCGTTCAGCAAAATCCTGTTTCGCAAAATACAGCCTCACAAACCATTGATCAAATCTGGTTTACACGCTGCCCAGTGCCAACTGCTACCGGGCTGGCCTATAAATTGGGCTGGCTGACTGAAGAGTTCGCCCGCGACAATATCCAGATCAATACCTTGCAAGAAGCGCCTAAAGAGTTATCCAAACATCATTACGATCATGCCCTGAACAGCCTGATCCGTGAAGGTGGCAATTTACTGGCTTTGGCCGCTAAAGCGCAGGGCGCGCCTACTAAACTGATAGGCCTGACCTGGATCGATGAATGGCAAGCCATCCTGGTGCGGCCAGACAGTGGCATCACGCAGCCGGAACATTTAAAAGGCTTGCGCCTGGCTTTGCCTGAGTTCATTGATCACCCAATCCAGAGCCACGTGCGTGGCAGCAGTATCGCGCGCGGTATGAGCCTGCAAGGCTATAAAGGCGCGCTGAAGATCGCCGGGCTGACACTGGACGATGTGAAGCTGGTGGAAGTGGCTTCCGGCCGTGGCAACCGTAACGGCCTCGGTGAGTTGTGGGCCGGGCTGGATGCATTGGTGGCAGGCGAGGTGGATGCGGTCTACGTGAAAGGCGCTTCAGCAGTGGATGCAGCCAAACGCGTAGGTGCCGTGGTCGGCATAGACCTGGATAGCTATCCGGATCTATCTACCCGTGTGAACAATGGCACGCCAAGGCCTATCACTGTGCACCAGGATCTGCTGGATAACCATTTTGACCTGGTGGTGCGTTTCCTGTACCAGACCCTGCGTGCCGCAGACTGGGCCAAAAACAACCTTAAAGGTGTGCGCGATATCCTGGAATCAGAAACCCGCTCGGGTGAAGAAGGCGTTGCCACTGCTTATGGTGAAGATTTTCATCTGCAACTGGCGCCTGATTTATCGCAAGAACGCATTGAACTGTTCAGGCAGCAAAAGAACTTCATGCTGGTACATGGCTTGCTCGACAAGGATTTTGACCTGGACAGCTGGGTCGATGACAGGCCTTTGCGTGAAGCCGAGCAATTGCTGCATAAATATGCAGCGGTGGCTTAAAGCTTGCTGAACGCCGCAATGTTGATAAAGGTCGTCAGCGCAAACGTTGATGACCTGATGTTTTATAGGAGTAAGTGTGATTAAATTTTTAAAAGTGGTTTTTACAGCAGCGGTACTGGTGCCTTTCATCAGCGTCTCCGATGCCAATAGCGCAGATGCCAAGCCAGCTGCCAATGAACCCAAAGTCGTCCGCATTGCCACCGTTGCTTACAACGTCAATGGCAAAACGCGTTACCTGGGCAGCACCGAACTGGTGACTGAAACCGGCCTCGATGCAGAACTGGCCAAGCGCGGCGTGAAAGTCGAATGGGTGCCGGCAGCCACAGCTATGGTAGGCCCTATCGTCAACGAAGCGTTTGCCAACAAAACCATTGATTTTGCCGCTTATGGCGATTTGCCACCGATCATCCTCAATGGCTCCAAACCACGCGTACAACTGGTGGCGCCATGGGGCCGCAGCGGTAACTCTTATTTAGTGGTGCCAGCCAACTCAACAGCCAAGACCATTGCCGACCTGAAAGGCAAGCGCATTGCTCTGCATAGAGGCCGCCCTTGGGAGATCGCCTTTGCCAACCTGGTGCAGAAGAACGGCTTCAAGCTGACTGACTTCAAAATCGTCAACGTCAATCCGCAAGTCGGTTCAGCTGCGCTGGCAAGTGGCTCTGTGGATGCTTTCTATTCCCTGAGCGATGCTTACAACCTGGTGGATAAAGGCGTAGGCAAAATCATCTGGTCTACCAAAACGGCCCCGCCGGACTGGAAACTGATGGGCGGCTTGTGGGCACGTAATGAGTTCGTGCAACAGTACCCGGAATTAACGCAGGCGATCGTGACTTCATTTATCAAAGCCAACCACTGGGCAGCGCAGGAAGCACACAAGGAAACCTACCTGAAAGACTATGCCAGCCTGGTGCAGCCGGAAAGCGTGGTCAGGCGTGATTACGAGGATGATGTCGTCAGCTGGCGTGATCGCTGGTCACCACTATATGACCAGGCGTTGGTAGATCACTATAAGCGTGCTGCCTCTTATGCGCGTGAATCAGGCTTGATCCGCAAGGATATCGATATCAACCAGTTGCTGAACTCGACTTTTGTCGATAAAGCACTCAAAGAATTGAATTTAGAAACTTTCTGGGCGCCATCCCAGATAGCTGCAAAACAATAACATTTTATTGCCTCCGGGCAATCACTCCCTAGACAGATGGTTTCCCGCCATCTGTTTTTTTATGTCTGTTGCTGTGCCAGCAACAGTTCACATTCAAATGATTCATAGTCAACATCCTTGCTATCCATATTCTGCTGAAATATTTATAACTTGTTGTTTTTAAATATAAAAATAATAATTTTAAACTTGGCACAGGGTTTGCGTATAGATACCTAGTTATTTTGTACAGGAATAAACATGGGTAGGACCAAAGCCGCTTTAAATTACATTGATCAAGAGAGTCTGACTGATCTTGATCCTGCCTCAGCTCCAGCTGCGCAACCAAGTGGTTCATCAGGTAGCTCCAATCGTTTGTCCCTGGCAAGTGAAGCCGCAGTGCTGGCTGTTGAAGGTGTTTCCAAATCCTTCCAGCTGAATGGCAAGTCACTCAAGGTGTTGTCGGATTTTTCTTTGCAGGTCGCCAAAGGCGAGTTTATTTCCATCGTTGGTAGCAGCGGTTGCGGCAAATCCACTTTGTTGCGCCTGATCGCCGGCCTGGATACGTCTTATGACGGCAGCATCGTCTGGCTGGGTGATGACGTTTCAGGGACTTCCCTGGATCGTGGCCTGGTGTTCCAGGAGCACCGTCTGTTCCCGTGGTTGACGGTGCAGCAGAACGTGGCACTGGCGCTGGAGTCATCCGGCTTGAGCCAGGCTGAAATCAAGGCGCGTGTGGCGCACCAGATTGAACTGGTAGGCTTAAGCGGTTTCGCCGATGCCTATCCGCACCAGATTTCTGGCGGTATGTCGCAACGGGTTGCGATTGCCAGGGCACTGGTGTTGAAACCAAGACTATTGCTGCTGGATGAGCCTTTTGGTGCGCTGGATGCGCTCACCAGGCTCAAGATGCAACAAGAGCTGCAACGCCTGTGGGAATCAGAAGACACCACCTCTATCCTGGTGACCCATGATGTGGAAGAAGCCGTGTTTCTGGGTGACCGTGTCGTGGTGATGGAAGCCAACCCCGGCCGTATCAAACGTATCGTTGAAGTCGACTTGCCCAGACCTAGGCATAGGGCTTCAGCGAAATTTCAGCACATCAAGGACGATGTGTTGAGTGATTTCATTGAGATTAGTTAGAGTTATTAGGAGTTTGTATGTCAACAACGGCACTGAAATCGCCTGCCGAGCATTCCACGATTTGGGATTCACTGACTGATAAAAGTCGTAGCAGAAAACAGCTGGTTGCAACAGGAGAGGATTTTAAGAGGTTATCTGAACGACTGGTGACCAGCCTGAATGCGGTGGAGCATGTGATCCCACGTAAAAAGCTGGCCACACTGATTGCCGCAGTAGTGGTGGTGCATGTGCTGGGTATCGCCGGATTTCTGAGTGCATTGAACGAGCCTAGTATCGTCAAGCCGAAAAAGAAGGAAGTCATTGTTGAATTTGTGAAACCAGAGGTCGTGCCGCCCCCGGTGATTGAGCCGCCAAAACCGCCGCCACCGCCAGTGAAACGCGTGGAACCTCCGCCGCAGGCTGCCAAGCCACCGCCAGCATTGAGGACCGCACCGGCATCGCAGAATATCAGCGCGAATGACATCGTAATCCAGGAAAACACCGAAGCGCCGAAAAGCACTGCCCCGGTAGTGGCAGCGCCTCCGGCGCCAGAGCCACCACCACCTGCTCCGGTCGTCAAAGAGGAGCCACTGGTAGAAGCAAAAGGCGGCGTCGGCCATTTGAATAACCCTGACCCTGAGTATCCGGATTTTGCTGCCGACCAGGGTTGGGAAGGCTCGGT
Source organism: Methylophilus sp. E2MeOHC9 (assembly GCF_058744375.1). Classification (NCBI taxonomy): domain Bacteria; kingdom Pseudomonadati; phylum Pseudomonadota; class Betaproteobacteria; order Nitrosomonadales; family Methylophilaceae; genus Methylophilus; species Methylophilus sp. E2MeOHC9. The sequence continues at coordinate 2,544,779 of NZ_CP196024.1, read as the reverse complement.
GATTTTGCGGGTGAAAGTGCTGCCAAACGGCAAGCCTGCGGATGTAAAAGTTAAGAAGTCCAGTGGGCATAGCGTACTGGATGATGCTGCGGTTGCTGCAGCGAAACGCTGGGCGTTCACCCCGGCAAAACGTGGGAATACGCCTGTTGAAGGTTGGGCGACATTCCCGGTTGAATTCAAGCTGCAGTAATTTTTTAATTTGAAAGAGAAGGAAATACCATGTTTAGTTTAGAAACCTATCAAAGTGCATCTCCAGTGGTGCTTGGCGTATTGATCACCTTGCTGATCGCTTCTGGTGTCACCTGGACCATTATCCTGGCCAAATCATTCCAGGTATGGCTGATCCGCAAACAGAACGTTAAATTCAGGGCCGCATTCTGGGGCGCTAAAAGCCTGCAGGAAGCTGCGACATTAGAAGGCCACAACGGCCCGGCTTACCGCGTGGCACAAGTGGGCTTTGAAACCCTGAAAGACCTGGATGTTGAATCTGCCGATGACTTGCGTCATAGCGGTGACCGCCAGGAAGTGCTGGAGCGCGCATTGCGCCAGCAGATTCAAAAAGAGCGTGTATTGCGTGAAGCTGGCCTGGTGGTATTGGCCAGTATCGGTAGTACGGCACCGTTCGTCGGCTTGCTGGGTACGGTATGGGGCATCATGCATGCGCTGACCGATATCAGCAAACTGGGCACTGCCAGCCTGGAAGTGGTTGCAGGCCCGATCGGTGAGGCCTTGGTAGCGACTGCGATTGGTATTGCTGTGGCGGTGCCTGCGGTGCTGGCTTATAACTTCTTCCTGCGTCGCCTGAAAACCAGCAGCAACAACCTGGATGATTTTGCTGAAGACCTGATCAAGGTTTCCCGCCGAGTGACTTTCAAAAAAGCGGCAGATGCGACCAAGCCGGGTGAGTTCGTGTCTTCTGCATCTGCTTCAGCTTCTGTCGTGCGTAACCTCAAAGGAGCAACTGCATAATGGCTATTTCTACAAATGCCGATGATGACGTATTGAGTGAAATCAACGTCACGCCATTGGTCGATGTGATGCTGGTATTGCTGGTCGCGTTTATCGTGACGGCACCATTGATGACCAATTCGATTCAGGTCAACTTGCCCAAGACCTCAGCCACCAAGACCACCGAGCAGAAAAAGCCGGTGACGGTGTCTGTGGATGCTGCTGGCAAGCTGTATATCGACAAGCAGGAATATCCGCTGGAAACCATAGAGCCTGAGCTCAAGCGTATCCACGATAGCAACCCGGATGTGACCTTGCACCTGAGCTCGGACGAAGCCGTGAATTACGGAAAAGTCGCCAAAGTCATGGCAGCGATCGAACGCGCAGGTATTTCACGCGTGGCTGTGCTGACGCAGGCTGAGTAACAGATAGGCTTGAGGTTTTAGTCACATGACACGCCAATGGAAGTATGTATTACCTTTCCTGATCTCCCCGCTGCTGGTGCTTGCCATCTGGTGGTGGGTATCAAACGCAGGCTACTATTCTGACGATATCCTGGTCACGCCGCAGCAGGTGTTCGCCACGCTGGGTGAGCTGAGTGATAACGGCGAATTGCTCCTGCATCTGAAAGCAAGTTTCAATCGCTTGCTGATCGGGTTCAGCCTGGGGGCGGTGGTCGGCGTGCTGTTCGGTATCTGGATGGCGATTTCACCACGTGTGGAAGCGTTTGCCTTGCCGCTGTTCCAGGGCTTGCGCCAGGTGCCGACCATTGCCTTGATTCCTATCCTGATCCTGTTATTGGGCGTCGATGAGATATTCAAGGTCATTATTGTATTCAAGGCGGCTTCGTTAACGGTGGCACTGGCCGCGTATGAAGCGACAAAAGGCGTCTCAAAAAGTTATTTTGAAGTGGCCAGTATTTACCAGCTACCAAAAACAACCTTGTACCGCAAACTGATTATCCCTGCCATTACGCCACCAGTGTTCACCGGGCTCAGGATCGCATTCTCCCGGTCATGGACTATTTTAGTCGCTGCCGAATTGCTGGCCGCCGACAGTGGTATCGGCCAGATGATGCAATTGGGCAGGGAAATGTTCCGGCTTGATGTCGTCATGGTCGGCGTGGTGATCACCGGCGTGGTCGGTTTCAGCATAGACAAGCTGTTTAAATGGGGCGAATTACGCCTGATCCCCTGGCATCGCAATTTGAGAACATAAGCTAACACCATGAATTTTCTATCGACTAAATGGATTCCTGACTGGCGCGGCTGGGTATTGCCGCTGCTGATTGTACTGGCCTGGGACTGGATGTCACGGCTGGATGCCAACCATGCCTACGCGTTTGCCTCACTGAGCCAGATCGCGGCCGCCGTCAGCCAGTTATGGCAAAGTGGTGAGTTAATGGCTAACGTATCTGCCAGTGTGGTGCGGGCATTGACCGGTTTACTCATAGGCGCGAGTGCCGGGTTTATCGTCGGTTCACTGGTGGCCGTATCACGCGTCGCCAATATCCTGATCACGCCTGTGTATCACGCTATCAGGCAAGTGCCGTTACTAGGCCTGGTGCCACTATTTGCGCTCTGGTTTGGCAATGGCGATACATCAAAACTGATCGTCGTCAGCCTGTCTGCGTTTTACCCGGTGGTGCTATCCACGTTTGAAGGTATGTTGCAGGTAGATGGCAAGTACCGTGAAGTCGGCCAGGTCTACAAACTGAGCCAATGGCAGGTATACAGCAAAATCATCCTGCCCGCTTCACTGCCGCAAATATTCACCGGTTTCTCACTGGCGCTGGCCTTTGCCTGGTTATCCACTATCGGTAGCGAACTGTTATTCACGGCAGGCGCCGGGCTGGGCAACCTGATGATGAATGCACAAGAAGCTTCGAGGATGGATATCCTGATCATTGTGACTTTTGTCATCGGCATACTCGGTTACCTGATGTCACTGGTAATCAAAGTGGCGGGGAACAGTTTGTTCAAATGGCGTAATACCCGTTAATTCGCGGCCTGCCAGGCACGCGAGACACCATAAAAATAGCTACGCACAATAATAAGAATGTCTACCCCAACTACACATCATCAGCCTGAAGCGCTCTGGTATACCCGCTGCGCAGTGCCTACGCCCCTGAGCCTGGCGATCCAGAGCGGCTGGATAGCGAAAGAATTTGCGCCGGATGGCATTCCTATCCAGTCCTTACGTGAATCTGCTAGCCCGGCTGATTTCCAGTCCCATTTTGATCACCACCTGCCGCATTCATTCCGGCAGGGCGGTAGTGTGCCCGCCATCTGGGCCAGGGCCAGCGGACAGCAAACACGGGTGATAGGCCTGACATGGACGGACGAATACCAGTCCATCATCAGCCTGCCCAATTCCAAACTGCGTAGCATCAAGGATTTGAAAGGTTGCCGCATCGGCATCCCCAAGCATGATGTCAGCATAGATCACCAACGGGCTTCTGCACTGCGTGCATTCGTGGTGGCACTGGATACCGTCGGCCTCAGCCTGAAAGATGTTGAAGTGGTCGATTTGCTTGATACGCCGATAGAACCGAACCCGGGCACCGGCGGACCGGATTGGGGGCAGGGCAGGCATAGCTATGTCAATGAGCTGTATGCCCTGGTGAAACACCAGGTCAATGCCATTTACGTCAAGGATGTGCGTGGCGCCGAGGTGACGCATCTGCTGGGCGCGCAGGTCGTATTTGATCTAGGCTTCCACCCGGATAGTTTTATCCGGATCAGCAATTGCACGCCGAGGCCACTGACTGTCAATGCTGAAACCATAGAGCAGTATCCGCACCTGGTCAGCCGCTTTTTGCGGCACGTGGTCAAGGCAGGCGACTGGGCAAAAAAACATCCGCAAGAAACCGTGCAGCTGATCGCCAAAGAAACCGGCTGGGCAGAGCCCTGGGTGCAGCGCGTGTATGGCGCCAACGTACACCAGCAGTTGCGGCTGGAACTATCTGAACACGCCATCAAAGGTCTGGAAGTGTTCAAAAACTTCTTGTTTGAGTATGGTTTCCTCAAGCAGGATTTCAACATCATGGACTGGGTAGATCCTGCGCCGCTTGATACGCTCAAAGCGCCAGTACTCAGTCTCCACCGCTAGTTTTTCCAGAATTGATCCGTTTTGAGTCTTAGACACTATCCGCTTATCCGCTGTTTACTACTGTATCGCAGAACCCCAATCAGGTTCTGGCTGTGTACTGGCCTGTTTGCCGCCGCCAATTTCATGCTTGCCCTGCAACAAGGCCTGATCGCGAAAGCGATTGATGATGTGCAGCATGGCAAAGCCATTTACCAGGAGGCCAGTGGCACGCTGAACAGTGAAGCCGCCTGGCACTGGCTGCTGATCATTGTGGCTGTGGCCTTGGGGCGCGCCCTGATCATGTATTTTGTCGGCTGGCTGTCCCTGATCATCCAGCAAAACCTGATCGGCCATATCCGCGAGCGCATCCTGATCCAGGTACAGCGGCTAGACCAAAGTTATCACTGGGCGCATGGTGCTGGCGAGTTGGTGACGCGTACCACGCGTGATTCCGATAAATTGCGGGATGCCCTGATCAGCTTCTGGCGGCAGGTGGTGGATACCGGCCTGGTCATCGCCGCCGCCATGGGGTTCTTGTTCTGGTATGACTTCTGGTTAGGCGTGGTACCGTTAATTCTGTGCCTGACCGGTTTTGGCATCCTGCTGTTGCAAACCGAACACCTGGTCAAACTGGATAGGGCAGTCGGGGAAGCCTACGATGCCGTGAACCAGGACCTGACCGAAGGCGTGAATGGCGTGCGCGTGATCAAGGCGTTTGCGCTGGAATCCAGCCGTATCAACAAGTTTGAGCAGCATGTGCAAAGCTTTATGTCACATGCGTTTGCCGCGTTGACGTTTTATACCTCGCGTATCCCTTTGCCGCAATTCGTGGTCGCGCTGGGGCAAGTGTGGGTGCTGGGCTTTGGCTGTCACCTGGTATATACCAATGTGCTGAATCTTGGCCAGTTGATCGCCGCGTTGCTGATGGTGAATACCCTGGTGTTCAGGGTAGAAGGTGTAGGCCGTGTCATGCAGATTTTTGCTGACGCGCGTTCTTCCGCCGCCAGAATCTGGGATTTACTGGATGCTGAACCCGACATTAAATCAGGCACGATTGCCTTGCCGGATGGCCCCTTATCCTTGCGTTTTGACCAGGTAGCCGTGCACCCGCCAGAAGGCGGCAACCCTATCTTGAATGCGTGTAGCTTTGAAGTGAATGCCGGTGAGATTGTGGCACTGGTAGGCACTACCGGCTCCGGTAAAAGTACACTCGCCGGGCTGGTGCCGCGTCTGGCCGATGTCACACATGGCGCAGTAGCGATTGCGGGAGATGCTGGGCAGTGGATCGATGTCAAAGACTTGGACCTGGCGAGTTTACGCAAGCAGGTACATACAGTGCCGCAGGAGGCCTTCCTGTTCTCGGACACGCTGGCGGCCAATATGCGCTTAACGGCCCCAGAAGCTACCGAAGACGAGCTGGAGTGGGCGCTGGAAATGGCCAGTGCTTCCGAGCTCTTAGTCAGTTTAAGCGATGGGCTGGAAACCAAGATCGGTGATCGCGGCGTGACGCTTTCAGGTGGTCAACGGCAACGGGTCTGCCTGGCGCGCGCGCTGTTAGGCCAGCCACGCATACTGGTACTGGATGATGCCACCAGCGCGCTGGATGCGGTGACCGAACGCAATGTACTGAACAATATCCGTGCCTTGAAAAAACAGGACAAGGCAACCACCGTGCTGGTGATCGCAAGCAAACTGTCGACCATCCTGCTGGCGGACAAAGTGCTTTTCCTGTCCGAGGGCAATATTGTGGCGGCTGGCAAACACACGGCACTGGTCGAGAACAACACACGCTATCGTGAATTAATGGGGTTGGATGATGGCCGTTGAACGTAATACCAATCTGAAAGTGCTGTCGGATATCGAGCTGGAAGAAAAGCTCGCCAACCAACAGTTGAACCGCAATATGTTCTGGCGGTTGTTACCGCTGCTCAAGCCGGTCAGAAACTACATCCTGACCGCAGTGGTGATGGAAATCATCCTGGTCGGCTTCGTCTTCCTGCGGCCGTATTTTATCCAGCAGGCCATTGATCACGGGTTGTTATATCAGACACAAGGCGTGGCGGCTGCTTCGCAGAAGCTGGTGGTCGGCATTGACTGGCCGGTGGTCGCCTGGGCGCTGGTCGGGCTGGCCGCGATGTGGGGCGCACGCTTTGTGTTCGCCGGGCTGTCGCAATACTTTTCCGGCACCGCCGCTATCCGCATCCTTAACCAGTTACGCGTCAATCTTTTCAGCCATGTGCAGCAACTCAGCGTCGCTTATTTTGACCGGACCAAGTCCGGCCGCATTATTTCGCGTATAGACCGCGATATCGATGCGCTGGAACCGTTGCTGATCCAGGGGCCGCCGGAAATATTTTCTGCCTTGCTCAGGTTCGTGATGGCGGCTTCGATTTTGCTATGGGTGTCGCCGACCTTGTTCTACCACCTGGTGCTGGTGATTCCTTTGCTGATCCTGTCTAGCATGCTGTTCCGGCGGCTTTCGGGCCACCATTTTGCGCGTGTGGCCGAGAACCGCGCCCGCTTTACCGCGCACCTGGTCGAAACCGTGGCCGGGGTGCGTATCATCAAGCAGACCGTGCAGGAAGACAGCAACCTCAAACGTTACCGCGGCCTGGTCGATGCATTTATTCACTCGCTGGTGCAAAGCAATATCGCGTCTGGCTGGTTCACGCATTTTACCGGCGTGCTCACCATCCTCGGCCTGATGTTGTTGTTAGTGGCTGGTGGGCAGGAAGTCACCTTGGGCCACTTAACCCTAGGCCAGTTTGCCGCCAGCCTGTTTTATGTCTATATGTTTTTAGGTCCGTTGCAGGAGCTGGGTGACCTGGTAGAACGCTACACCAATGGCGTTGCCTCTGCACAGCGCATCTTTTTGCTGCTGGATACGCAGGCAGAGGTGCTGGATAGAGCAGATGCCATCCGCTTGGACACGATTAAAGGCGAAGTGGAATTTAAAAACGTATTGTTCTCCTACTTGCCTGACCATTCCAAACCGGTCATCAAGCACCTCAACCTTACCGTACCAGCCGGACAGGTGCTGGCGATTGTCGGGCCGACCGGCCATGGTAAAAGCACGCTGATCCAGCTGCTGACACGTTTTTATGATGTGCAGCAGGGCCAGGTATTGATCGATGGCTTTGATATCAGGCAGTTGACGCAGCGTAACCTGCGCCGGCATGTGGGTGTGGTGCTGCAGGATAACGTCTTGTTCAGTGGCACCATCATAGACAACCTCAAACTGGCCAAGCCTGACGCACAACAGGCCGAGTTTGAGCAAGCGGCTGCCGAACTGGGTATTGACGACCTGATCAGCCGCTTGCCGCATGGTTACCATACCGAAGTCGGTGCCATGGGCTCCCACCTCAGCCATGGCCAGCGCCAGCTGGTCTGCCTGTTACGCGCCTATCTTGCCAACCCTACTATCCTGATCCTCGACGAAGCGACTTCTGCGGTGGATATTCAGACCGAGCGGCGTATCCAGCATGCCCTCAGGCGCTTATGTGAAGGCCGCACTGCCATCATCATCGCCCACCGCCTGGCGACGATTCGCGATGCCGACCTGATTGCGGTGATTCACCATGGTGAACTCGCAGAGCTGGGCCCGCATACACAACTGATCCAGAACAATGGCAAATATGCCGATCTGTACCACGCTTATGAAGCCGGGGAGCAGCTTTAGGAAACAGCCAACATCCGCTTGCATTGCTGAAATGATGCGTAGACCGTCATATGGGGTTTGAGATGAAAAAAGTGCTAATCGTGCAGATACTGCTGATGTGGATAGGGCTCAGCCATGCGGCAGATGAAGTGAAAGATGTCTGGCTCAGCGATGACAAAGGCTGCAAGTTCTATGCACGCTTTAAACAGCCACTGGATAGCATAGAGTGGGCCGGCGATTGTAAAGATGGCTACCTGGACGGGGTAGGGGTGCTCAAGGTGTTTGAGGACGGCATCCACAAAACCACCTATAGCGGCCCTTTTATACAGGGCAAGCTGATAGGCAAGGGGGTGATTGAATATTTTAACGGTCGCAACCACGGCGTACGCCTGGAGGCGGTTTTTTTCAATAACCTGCCGCATGGCCCCGGCATACACACTTCGCCTGACGGAAGCCGCTTTGAAGGCAACTTTGAAAAAGGCTGCCCGCAGGCAGGTGTCACCAGCTGGCCAAACGGCGTTCGTTACGAAGGCGAGTATAAAAATTGCCACGTGCCGACTGAGGTGGCGAAGTCAGCGGTCATCACCTTTATCAAGCCTGGTGTTTACCCTGCCACCTTGAGCAAATATGGCAGCCAAGGCAAAGTTTTGGTGGCTATGGATGTGACTGAGAGCAACCAGTTAAAAAGCATTGAAGTGATTCAATCGAATCACCCCTTGTTCGAACAGTCTGCTATCCGTAGCCTCAAGCAGGCAACGGTAAAAGCCGCCCTGGTCCAGGGGCAGCCTGTGCCTACGCCTATCGTGCATTCTTTCCCATTCAGGCTTAGCGGCCTGCCCGATAATCTTCCTTCGCAGAATCCTTATCCTAAAAAAGCCAGCACTACAGAGCCGGAGATGTTGCAATACGATTATCCGCCAGCAGACAAACTGGTCGCGCCGCTGGTTTATCCACTCGAGTTACTCAAGGATCATGTGCGAGGCACGGCGACCGTGACTGTGGTGATAGACCCTGCAGGCTCCCCCAAACAACTGAATGTCGTTGAAAGTTCAGAACCGGCATTTGGCCAGGCACTCAAGGCCATGCTTGCATCCTCCACTTTTTTCCAGGCGCGCAAGAATAAACAGTTCTCCTGGTCGGCTTTCAACATCAAAAGGATATTCACCCAGCACGGCACGCATGACATCGCCATTAGTGAGCATGGTCTGCGCATATTGGACGAGTTGAGAAAATCCCAGCCTGCTATTGCGCCGGTCACCAGCCTGGATCATGCGCCTAAACCTTTTTACACTCCGCCGCCGGTGTATCCGCCCGAGCTGGCTGATAAAGGCGTGACCGGTACTGTGCTGGTCGAGTTTTATATCGATAAAGAAGGCTCGCTGCAGTTTCCGCACGCACTGAAAAACAACAACGAAGAGCTGGCCTGGCTGGCGCTCACGGCGGTCGCCCGCTGGCAGTTTTATCCGCCGCTGGTCAAGGGCGTGGCGGTAGATGCCGTGGTGACGGTACCAGTGGCATTCAATCTGAACAATTAAGCTTTTTCCTGGCGCCAGCAGCGCAAAGTATTGATGCTGATTAGTAACATTCAACTGTTGCAAGCCCATCAGCGCTTTGCTCATAGTCAAACAGCGCAAAATTGGTTGATGAGTGCAGTGTCATGTAATACATTGATTTTTATAGGGTATTTAAATTTCTTTGCATTTGGCATATTTCCTGCAGATATACATACTGATTTGTTAAGTTGATGCACTGTTGAACAAGCGATTGTTTCAAAACGTGTGCATAACGGTGTGGCAAGGTCATGTAAGTCAGATCCTGATTGCTGACACCAGGTTAACAAACAAGCAGTCACCAATCGCTGTTGATAACAGTGTCATACCGGTTGGTCGGTCACTACAAATTTTAATTAATCAAAGGAATGTATTATGAGTAATCAACAACAGCTTCCTGACAATACGCTCTGGTTCACCCGTTGTGCGGGCAATGGCCAGGGCGGTGTACCTACGGCTTCCGGCATTGCGTTCAATCTTGGCTGGTTGCAGGATGAATTCACCAAAGACAATGTCCGCCTGCGCGCTTTGCAGGATGATGACAGTGCCGATTTCAGGCATCACCATTATGATCATGGCTTGCAAACCCTGATCCGCGAAGGCGGCAACTTGTTTGCCATCCCAGCCAAAGCGCAAGGCGCTGATACCGTGCTGATCGGCCTGACCTGGATCGAAGAATCACAGTCCATTATCGTCCGCCCGGATTCCAATATCCGCAAGCCGGAAGACCTGAAAGGCAAACGCCTGGCATTGCCTGGCTACAATGCTAAAGATATCACTGAAAACAAACGTGGCCGTACCATCACGCGCCACAGCAGCCTGCATGGCTACAAAGGCGCACTGGCCTCAGTCGGCCTGACGCTGGATGATGTCCAGCTGGTCGAAGTCGGCCAAAACGAAGTCAGTGCCACCGGCCGTCGCTACGGTGGCTGGCAAGCCAGTTTTAATGCCTTGCTGGCAGGCAAAGTCGATGCCATTTATGTCAAGGGTGCTGCTGCCCAGGATGGCGCGCGCGATCAAGGCCTGGTAGTGGGTATCGACCTGGACACCTTGCCGGAAAAACGTTTCCGCGTGAACAACGGTACGCCACGCCCCGTGACCGTCCATCGTTACCTGCTGGAAAATCATTACGATGTGGTGGTGCGTTTCCTGACCCAGACATTACGTGCTGCGGAATGGGCGAAAACCAACCTGGCCGGTGTGCATGAGATCCTGCAAAACGAAACTGGCGGTACGGCGGAAGGCGTGGCTGCGGCTTATCGCAATGGCTTCCATCTTTCACTGGCGCCCGATCTGTCCGCAGAACGCCTGGAGTTGTTCCGTCAGCAGAAAGACTTTTTGCTGAGCTATGGCATCCTGGATAAAGACTTTGATTTTGATGCCTGGGTAGACCACAGACCTATCCAAGATGCGCAAAAAGCCTTGCAAGCATTACTTGCCAATGAGCAGGGCGGCAAGCTGGCGGCGTAATTATCATGTGGAGCCAGTGCACAAGCACGCTCCACAACCATTTTTATCTGGAGTAAGCATGGCTTTTACTATTGATGCTGTCGCACAACAGGTGCGCAATTTTTTGCTGGAAGACAACGGTCCGGCAGGTCGCGAGCGTGTCCGCGTTTATTTGCAGGACGTGGTCTCCGACCAGGCATTTGCAAGCGAATACTTGGATGATGCACAACCACAACGCCGGGTATTGTACGAAGATGCTGATCTTGGCTTTGCCATCTTGGGGCATGTTTTCAAGGAAGCCAGGAAAGCACCACCGCATGACCATGGTATTTCCTGGGCGATTTATGGTCAGGTAGCAGGCGTCACTACCATGGATGGCTGGGATGTGATTGAACCCGGCGAGCCAGGTAAACAAGGCACGGTCAAGCTGCGTGATTCCATTGAACTCAAACCTGGCAATGTGCGCGTCTATAACGAAAATGAGATCCACTCACCCAGACGTGACGGCCCGGCCAAATTGATCAGGATTGAAGGCAACCCCAGCCAGAATCCCCCCGGACGCGTCTGGCAGCCAGTACAATAAAGTCGCAGGCAAACAACTTCAATTGTATAAAAGGATAAAACGATGTCAGAGCATATCTATAAAGTGGTTGAACTGGTAGGTTCGTCTACCGTGAGCAGTGATGATGCGATCAAGAATGCGATTGAACGCGCAGCAAAAACGCTGAATCACCTCAACTGGTTTGAAGTGGTAGAAACGCGTGGGCATATTGCAGATGGCAAGTTAGCGCATTTCCAGGTCACGATTAAAGTCGGGTTCAGAATCGAAGACTAAAACAACAAAATCCAGTGTAGTGCTTGAACGGTCCGGGCCTGTACCCCGGACCTTTTTTTTGTCCAAGTTATTTTATTTAGGTTTTAGACGTATTCAATATACGATTTTTCAGCGCAGGAGACAATTCAACTTTAGTGTTTATCCCTGCCTAAAGCCTTCACAAAGTCTGTCGCAAACGCTGCTGTTAAATGGCTGGTTGTATCGCCGGCTTAGCCGTGGTCACCAATCACAATCGCCGCTCTGGCCGGGCCGCCAGCATGTGCCAGAAAACCATACAGCGTATTGATATTACACGCTGAGTCAGCATCGCCAGCTATCCAGAGCGAGGGCCTGCGTTCGCTGGCGAGGTCAGGGTAAAGCTGGTCAGCGGTGAATCCTTCTTTGCTGCACACTGGCGTGAGCTGTAAGATGCCTTTTAAAGTGGGGTCATTACGCAGGATCTGCCAGGCAATCACGGTGCCACGCGATTTTCCGCCGATGATAATGGCTTTAGGATCTACGTGTTTGTCAGCTTTAGCGAGGGCGATGACGGTAGAAAAATCTTCGATCTCGGGTGTGCGGTCGGTGTCGGAAGGTTTGCTGTTTTTGTCTTTGACATAAAATGCCCATTCAAACCGATAGACGGCGATATTGTTTTTTAACAGTTCGCGTTCGACGACTTCATTGATTTTTTGTTTCATGGTACCAGTGCCTGGCCCCAGGATGACGGTGGTAAACGGCCCCGGACCTTCAGGCAAGTTAGCGACCACAGTGATGGGTGCGCCGCGAGGCGTAGTCACCGTAACCGGTTCAGCGGCCTGTGCGGACAGGCTGGTTAACATGAGGGCTGCGATCAATAATGGGATGGACAAGCGCATGAAGTTATTCCGTCATTAGATGAAAGGCCCGGGTGTGACGCCGGACCTTTGGGTGTTATTTATTCGGTTGCGGTGTGAGGCGTAAATAAGGCTTCACTGCCTTGAACCCTTTGGGGAACTTGGTTTTGAGCACCTCTGGATCAGTGATGGAGGGCAGGATCACCACGTCCTGGCCGTCTTCCCAGTTTGCTGGCGTGGCCACGCTGTGGTATTCGGTCAATTGCAATGAATCAATCACGCGCAACAGTTCATTGAAGTTACGGCCAGTGCTGGCAGGGTAGGTGAGTGTCAGCCGGATTTTCTTGTTCGGGTCTATCACAAACACTGATCTGACCGTGGCGGTTGCGCTGGCATTCGGGTGTATCAGGTCATACAACTCAGACACTTTACGGTCAGCATCCGCAATAATGGGGAAGTTGACTTCGGTAGACTGGGTCTCGTTGATATCTTTGATCCAGCCATGGTGTGACTCTACCGGGTCGACTGACAGGGCAATCGCTTTCACATTGCGCTTTTTGAACTCACCTGCCAGTTTGGCGGTGGCGCCCAGTTCGGTAGTGCACACCGGCGTGTAATCGGCCGGATGGGAGAAAAATATGGCCCAGCTATCGCCCAGCCACTCGTGAAATGAGAGCGGGCCTATGCTGGAATCTTGTGTGAAATCAGGGGCGATATCACCTAATCTTAAACTCATCGTAATGCTCCTTAGAATGTAGTTTTTTGTATGAATGGGGATGCCGTTGCTTAGGCATGACAGTGCGCCTGGTGCAATGCCAGGCCACCCTTGTTCAGGATCAGCTCGACATGGCTGAACCCGCCAGCGATCAAGGCGGATTGTTGCTCAGCGACGGACATATAAAGCTCAGTGTTCTGCATGCCACCGTCATCGGTATGGTGGTCGCAGAGTAAATAATAACCATCGCTCTGTAACAGGCTTTTTACCTGTTGGTGCAAGGTGCTGGCGCGGGTTTTGTGGCGCAATTCATGCACGGCTTGCATGGTGACAACGATATCAAACACGCCTAACCCTTGCGACCAGTCGGGTGTGAGAAAGTCTCTTTCCAGAAAATGGATATGTTCACTACCCAGGCCCACGCGTTTCCTGGCCAGCGCATGCATGGCGGCAGAAAAATCCAGCGCCACGTATTGGCTTTTCGGCAATGCCTGCAATAAAAAATCGGCAAGAAAGCCTGGCCCTGAACCTAGTTCGAGAATACGTACGGCGCCAGTCGGGAAATGCTTGAGGATAGTGTCGGCAAAAGCCTGGAAAAATTCGGGACGCCATGGGCGTTTGGCCAGGGCAGACTGTGCCCAGTCTGCAGCAGTGGCAGGGTCTTTTAAATCGATAGGGCTGGGGATCTGTATCATTCTTTGTCTGTTAAAAGTAAAAGTGGCAGGTGCCAAGGCGCACCTTGAGCAACTGCCACATGAGTGCTAAAAATTAAGCAGCTTTTTTATTCAGGCGTTGCACTTCAGCCAATGCTGATGGGTCTATCCAGGCCTGAACATCAAAATCTTCCTTGATGAAGCCCCATTCCAGCAGGAAGTTTTTATAACCTTCCAGCGCTGCGATGGATTCAGGGTTCAGGTCTGTGCCCTGGTGCAGATGCACGTCCTGGCCATAGGCTTTACGTACCCATTCATCAGTAGAACCGGATTCTTTGGCAATGTAAGCCACGGTTTCCGCTTCATGCTTGGCAGCCCAGTCAGACACTTCTACGATCTGGCTTAAGAAACGCACTACCAGGTCAGGGCGGTCACGCAGCAAAGCGGCATCCACTGTGATTGGGCGTGGCGCGCCATTGTTGGCGCGGACTTTTGGGTCCGGATGCTGACGCACATCGTAGACAATCGTCACGCCATGCTCATTGGCGCTTTCATAACCGCGGGCACCTTTAACGAAAATCGCATCTACCTCGCCGTTTTTCAGGGCGGCATATTCCGCAGCGTAAGCAGCACGCTTGCCTGATTGCCAGCCTATGGTTGGTGGTTGTTTTTCAACTGCAACATCAACCAGCTCGACATCTTTAGGTGTCAGGCCACCGACTTCCAGCGTCACCACAATGCCACGCAAAGCGCTGGCACGTTGATGGTCAATGCTGATCACGTGTTTTGGCACCGCAATGCGTTTGCCTTTCAGGTCAGCTGGTGTGGTAATGCCTGAGTTTGGCAGGGTGACGATCAGTTGCGCTTCATCTACCCAGTTCAAACCGATCACTTTAGTATCCGTGCCTCTGGATTTTGCCCAGATGGCCGGTACGTTACCGCCCTGGCGGAAAGAGTGTGGCAAGCGGTGATCGTAATGTGACTCCAGCAATTCCGGGTCTTGCGTTTCTTGCAAGGTGTTGATGGTAATACCATCTTGTGCAAATTCCTGGCTGATCCAGCCTTCACGTGCAGCCAGTCCCAATGGGGTAGGCACCGGGCAGCGTGTGTACCAAATGCTATCAATCTTGTCTTGTGCAGACATATCATCTCTCCTGATGAGTTAAATTAGTTTGGAACTAGCTATATTGCAGGAAGCATGCCAGTCTATTTCATTATTAATAATCAATGAGATAGGCTATTTTTGACTTCCTGCAAGCCAGTTTCTTGTTTATCCAGCAACATCCGTCCCAGGGCAACTGTTGTTCTGCCAGCATCAGGCAGTCACGCTCGCCTCCGAGGCTTCCTGGTAGGCTTTATACAATCCGGAATAATGGCCATGCAGCGCAATCAGTTCGCTATGCGAGCCTTTTTCAACGATCTGGCCATCCCTGATCACGGCAATCGCATCGGCATCGCGGATAGTCGACAGCCTGTGGGCGATGATGATGGCAGTGCGGCCTTCACTTAATCGCCTGAATGCGTTCTGGATCTTTCTTTCCGTGTGCAGGTCCACCGCAGAAGTGGCTTCGTCCAGCACCAGAATGGCCGGGTCAGCCAGGTATGCCCTGACGATGCACACCAGTTGCCGTTGACCATGGCTCAGGAAAGCACCCAACGGGCCGACTTCGGTGTAATAACCTTGTGGCAATCTTTCCAGGATCTCATCAGCACCTAGTTCTTTTACCGCTTGAATCAGTGTTTCGTCTGAGGCTTCAGGCGCGGCCAGGCGCAGGTTATCCAGCACGCTGCCACTGAACAGTACGTTATCCTGTAACACCAGGCCTACCTTACGGCGTAACACGGTTTGCTGGTAATCTTTGACGTTGACACCATCGACCAGCACTTCACCTTGGTTGACTTCATAAAAACGCGTTAATAACTGGACGATGGTACTTTTGCCATGACCGGTCGGGCCGACGATCGCCAATACCTGGCCTGCCGGAATCTCAAGGTTTAGCCCCTGTATCACCAGTTTGGCGGCATCCGGGTTGTATTTGAAATGCACATTGTTGAATGCGACATGTCCACTCACTGGTGGCAGCTGTGGCTGCGGCGGGTCAACAATCTCAGGCTCGGTGTCCAGCAGCAAAAAGATACGCTGCGCTGAAGATGCGCCGGTGGAATAACGTTCAAACAAGTCATTCAACTCCTGCAACGGGCCTAAGAACAATTGCACGTAAAACAGGCTTTGCGCAATCTGGCCAACGGTTAATTCCTGTTCGACAATACCAAGCGCGCCAGTGCCAAGCAAAAACGCCATGCCTACAGTGCTCAATATCTGGGTGAAGGGCAAAAACCAGCTGGTGCGGATGTTGCCTTTGATCAGCGTGGTGTTGAAGTCATGCAACAGGCTGCGGTAACGGTGCGCGTTATCCGCTTCGGTCACGGTTTGCTTGATGATGCGCACACCAGAGACGGTTTCCACCAGGTGTGCGGTAAATCGCGCCCTGGCTTCAGCGACTTTGGCCCAGTTTTTTTCTGAGATGCGTTTGAATAACCATGTGGCGGCAAACAAGGCCGGCACGATGCTCGCTAAAGCGAGTAGCAGCTTGGGTGAAATCCACCATAAGGCGACGGCCGCTACGACAAAGCGTAGCAGGGCAGATAATAGCTCTGGTGGCCCCTGGATCAGCAATGGCTCCAGTGCGTCGATATCGCGGTCAGCACGCGAGATAATACGGCCCGCTTTGGTTTGGTCAAAATAGCGCATGCTCAGGTGTTGCAGGTGCGCGAACACCTGCACGCGCAAGCTGTTGAGGATGTGCACCGCGGCACTGCCGGACAGGTATTGCGATAGCCCGGAAATACCAAAACGCACTATCCAGCTCACGGCCATGCCTATGCTCATCCAGGTCAGCAATGGCGTATTGAGCAGCACGCCTTGCGCCGTCTGGATAAAACCGTTGTCTATCACCTCGCGCAAAAACCACGGCCGGATGAAAATCACGCCCACCAGTACCGCTTCAAGCAAAATAACGGTGGAGACTTGTTTCCATACCTGCTTTAACAGCGGTAACAGGCGCCAGAACATATTGCGGTCCAGGCTTTTTTTTGCGAGCGCCTGTTCGAGCTCGATATCATTGAGTGCGCGTTCTTGTCTTAACTTTTCAGCCATGTTGAACTCCAACTAAATCCCGGTAAGCCCAGCTAGCGCCAGAAGAAGAGTCTGCCTTGATCAGCGACTCATGCGTGCCTTCTGCAATAATCTTTCCTTCAGAAAGCATGGCGACACGGTCGGCCAGCAGAATGGTGGAAAGTTTGCTGGCGATGATCAGCACGGTGATGTTTTTACCGGTGTGCTCGCGCAAATGGCGGATATTGTCTAATACCGTGCGTTCGGTGATCGCATCCAGCGCACTGGTGGAATCATCCAGCACCAGGATAGAAGGCTCAGACAAAAATGCCCTCGCCAGGCTGATGCGCTGGCGTTGGCCACCAGACAGGGTAATGCCGCGATCACCAATCTTGGTGTGCAGGCCATCACTGAGCTTTTCCAGCACTTCGCCAGCAGCGGCAAGGTGCAGCGCTTCTAGCAGTTCTTCATCGGTCGCGTTTGGTTTTGCCAGGCGTAAATTGGCAGCCAGCGTGTCAGAAAACAAAAAGCTTTCCTGCGGCACCACATGTACCAGTTTGCGTAGTTGATGCAGGTCCAGCGTCTTCACATCATGCCAGCCAGCCCAGGCGGAGCCGATTTCGACGCTGCCTTGTGCGGCATCCAGCAGGCGCGGGAGTAAGCCTGCCAGCGAGCTTTTGCCGGCACCGGTGGCACCGACGATGGCGATGGTTTCGCCGGGGCTGACTTCCAGGCTGCAATGCTGGAGGATCGCTTTGTCGCTGTTGGGCGCTTTGGTGGTGATATCCAGCAAGCGAAAGCCCAGTGCCTGTGGTTGTATCTCTACCTTGCCGGAAAGGATTTTCGGTTGTTCATCCAGCAGTTCCCAGATTCTGGCGGCGGACGCACGTGCATCGGCAAATACCTGCATGACCCTGCCTATGCCTTCCACCCTGAATACCAGCGCGTTGGCGATCAATAATGCAGCCACCAGCTGGCCGACATTCAATGCGCCTTTGCTGACCAGGTAAGCGCCCAGGGCTAAGATCCATACCTGGCTGAAGCCGATCACAATCTGCGGTAAGGGGATTCTTTTTGCGGCGTAAGCCAATGCGGCGCGTGCATGCGTGACAAAGGTATTCACCAGGCCGGTAAAATGCAGTGTGCGTTGTGTTTCCAGGCCAAAAGCCTTGATCACGCGGATGCCGTTCACCCCTTCGCTGAGCTCCTGGTTGACCTGGTCATAGGCGTTGCCCACTTCACGATCAAGCAACACCAGTGCATTGGTGTGCTTGATAAACAGCAGCATGCCGGCGACGACCAGCAGCAGCGTGCCTATGCCTATCAGCGGGTGGTAAATACTGAGCACGGTCACCGAGATCAATACCCAGATGGTGGCTTCGAACACCTGGCGCCAGAAGTTAATCAGCGCATCGCGCACTTTGTCGGCATCGCGAGTGGTACGCGTGACGATCTCGCCTATGCCATGTTGCCAGTGATAGGCGAGGTCCAGCCTTTGCACCTGATACAGAATGCGCTCACGCAATATGTACAGTAGTTCCTGGCCGATGATCAGCGACATCACGCCGCCTATGTATTGCAATACCGCCCGGCCAATAGCGACGCCGATCAACAGCGTGAGCCAATAGCGGGCGTTAGAAAAGTCGAGTATGCCCTGGGCATTACGCGTAATGAATTCGCCGATATGTATCGATTGGATCACCTGGCCAACCAGCCATAATTGCCAGGCCATGCCGGCATTCACCAAAATGAATAGCAGGGCAGTGATGCTGAATTGCCATGGCATGTACGCGTACAGTGTCAGGCATCGTATGAGTGGGTGTGTGCGCTGGAAATGAGCAAAGCGTGACGCGGCTTGCGTCTGCCCCTCGATTTCGGTCTCTATGTAGGACTTCAACAGGCGCTCCTTTAAGAATGGTCTATATCAAAAAACGCCAGAACACACGAGGTGCCCTGGCGCTATCACTAGGGTAAAGCGATTAGAATGCAGCGGTGAATGAAGCACCGACAATTCTGACCCCGCCCTGGATGACGTTGTCGCCAAAGATGTTTTGGGTTGTGCTGTATGACGGTGTTGAGTGCTGCAAGTATTCTTTGTCGAACAGGTTGTTGGCATACGCTGTCAGCGTGTACTTGTTGCCTGGTGTGACATATGAAACACGTGCATTGACGATGGTGAAGCCACCTTGCTCTAATCCAGTACGGTTAACGCCTTGAGCATCGAATCCTTGTGGCGTTACATAGTAATACTGTTGAGAAACGTAACGTGCATCTGCGCCTAAGACAACTTTGGCACCGTTATCCACGTGGAAAGTGTAGTTAGTCAGGATGTTAGCTGTCACGTTAGGTGAGCGTACCAGACGGTTACCATCAAAGTTACCACCGTTATTCAGGATTTCGGCATCTTCATACTTAGTGCTTAATAAGCCCAGGCTGCCACTGATAAACCAGTCATTGGTTGGCAATGCCTGAATTTCCAGTTCCAGACCGTAAGTCTTGGCCTTGTCCACGTTTTGCAGGTAAGACACAGTTTGACCAGCCAAAGCATTCTGCCCAACCACATTGACTTGAACATCTTGATAGTCATAGTAGAACGCAGTCGCGTTAAAGTTAAGGCGACCAGCTAACCACTCGGACTTGTAACCCACTTCATAGGAATCAAGTTCTTCCGGTTTCACCGTGTTGACAGCGGCCAGGTTGGTCGCAGCGGTGTTGAAGCCGCCGGATTTGATACCGTGCGCATATTTGAAGAAAACGCGGTCACTTGGGCTTAACTTGTATTCAGGCGTAAAGTCATAACTCCAGCGATTCCATGTGGCTGAGTCGCTGGTGTTAAACGTGCCTGAGGCTAATGTACCTGCTGGCGTAAATCCTGCACCAGATGGGATAAATGTGTTCCACCACTGAGCCAGGTTTGAGAAGCTACCATTAATACCACCAGGAGCAGTACCTCTGCGGTTTAAATCATAGTCTTTTTTCTCGCGGCTCCAGCTTAAACCTGCCGAAGTTGCAAAGTCATCGGTCCAGTTATATGTCGTGTTGCCGAATATTGAGAAACTGGTTGTTTCATGCTTAAGATCTGTTTCATTGTAGGTCACTGACGTGCCAGAGTCGGCTGTATTTGAGTTTGCAACTAGTCCGGATGGCAATTTTGCATTCTGGCTAGATAAGTCTAGCGTCTCTTTAAACAAGTGCACGCCACCCAGCCAGTTCCATTGGTCTTCACGCGGCGAAGTAATGCGGAACTCCTGTGAAACCTGGCGTGATTGACTATCTGTGTGGCTACGGGAAAATTCAAGTGGTGAGTTATCACCGTCACTTAAACCTTCGTTCTTAAAGCCTTCGAAACCTGTAATAGAAGTAAAGGCCAGTTTACCCACATTCCATTTCAGGTTCAGGTTTGCGCCCGTTTGTGAGGAATCAGTCCAGTTATCGGCGTTGGTGCTGACATCGCTATAACCTGTGCTGGGCCTGTAAGTACCACGCAACACGCCATCTGCTCGGTAGCTGTTGGTGTTAGTGATAGCACCATCGGTTTTATATTTGCGGTAATGTACGTTCAGCAATGCTTCAAAGTCATCGGTGATCTTGCCCAGCAACTGGCCGCGTAATGCGCCATCTTGCAGGCCGCCATCTTTAGTGCCTTTGTACAGATTGCGGAAACGGCCATCGGTATCTTCGTTATAGAAAGAGATACGTGCACCCAGTCTATCGTCGACCAAAGGAATATTGACGCCACCCTGAACAATCTTGTCATTGTAAGAAGCATATTCAGCTTTGACGTAATCATCTGTCTTGCCTTCTTTCAATGAAGGTTTTTGCGAGATGATATTCACTGCACCACCAGTGGTGTTCTTTCCGTATTTGGTGCCTTGTGGGCCACGCAACACTTCTACGCGCTCGAGGTCAAACAGCGGGAAACCAGTCGCGTTGGCGTTACTGATATACACATCATCCAGGTAGAAACCGATAGGGCTGGCCAGATCCTGTTGTTGTTGACCTGCGCCGATACCACGTATCCACCAGCGTGGACGGCCGTGCTGTTGACCGACCGCAGTCGCGTTTGGCACATAGTTGAAGATCTCTTGTGATGAACGGCCTACGCCTTGTTGCAGTAAGTCTTTGCCCTTGAGCACCGTGATCGGTGTGGCGATCTTTTGCGCGTTTTCTTTACGTCTGTTTGCAGTCACGGTCACACTACCGAGTGAAGATTCTTGTGCCTGGGTTTCTTCAGCAGGTTTGTTGGATTCAGCACTGACTGCAGTTTCTGAAACTTGCGCTTCCTGGCCTTCAACGACTTTTTCCTCTTCGGCAGCCCAGGCCGGGTTCAGTGCCAGTGACCCTGCAAAGGCACTCAGCACGGCGACTTTAACCGTTCTTAATTTCCATAGATTTCTCGGCTGTTCTGCGCCGATACTGTGACTCGTTCTTTTCATAATGTTCCCTTGAGTTTGAGATGAAGCACTTATAAAAGTGTTGCAAGCTCAAGGGCATGAATCATGCCAATCAAAATATAGTTTGTTAACTATATGATTTAAATGAATTTTATAAATTAATCAGCAATGGTTTGTAAACGATGAATTGTTTTGTCAGCAACATTACACGGGATAACTGTTTTGCCGGAATGTTGCTGAATAAACACTTTTAAGAAATGTTTACGGCTTTTTCAAACGACAATCTCGGCCCGCGTTTCTGGGTCGATTCCTGATCAAGATAGCCGATATTCAACAGCAAAAAAGCCTTGTATTGACCGTCGGGGAAAAACGTCGCATCGATCTGGTCAGGGTTAAAACCGGACATGGGGCCGACCGATAATCCGAGTGCGCGCGCTGCGATAATCAGGTAGCCGGCTTGTAGTGCCGCGTTGAGTTTAGCGGTTGGTTCTATCCAGGCCGGGGATTTCTCAAAAAAGCTGCGCGCATCATAGGCAGGAAACTGCTCGGTCAGTTCATGATGAAACTGCGTGTCATAGGCCACGATCAGGTTGATCGGCGCTGCCAGGGTTTTCTCGCGATTGGCGGAAGACACATGCGCGACCAGTTTCTCTTTTTGTGCCTGGCTGCGAATAAACAGGTACCTGGCCGGCTGTGCGTTAAAGCCGGTCGGGCCAAGTTTGGCTAACTCGTATAACTGATGGATGACTTCATCTGAAACACTGGCATTACTAAAGTGATGTTCAGTGTGTGCTTCGGTGAACAGTTGTTTCAGGGTGTTTTCTGCGAGTGCTGGCATGGCGATTCTTTCTGTGGATTGAGATTGAGTTTGTGGAAGGGTGTGAGCAAATGGCATACCAGCCTGTTTACCGGGTTTTTTGTTGCGGCAGCAACAAAACAGGCGCTTGCTGTTGCCAGGCCAGCAGCAAGATGTTGATGCATACGCTTGCTTTTTCATTCAAGACAGAGAGCTGCCAGCCAGCAATATTCATTAAATATCAATCACATACCTGATGCATCAGCCTGGGTAAAAACGGCTACAAAAGAGTTGGCATGCCGTTTGCCAATGTATTGATGTTTATACAGTTCACATTCAGGCAAGATTAAAGGGGTAGGGTATGAGTCAACATTCTTCAGTCTCGAATCAGTCAGTCAATTTATGGTACACCCGCTGCGGCGCGGCAACGGCTTCCGCACTGGCTATCCGTCAACAATGGTTACAGCAGGAATTCGCAGGCAATGGCACGCAGTTGCATTCATTGCGTGATTCTGAAAGCCTGGAAGTCAGGAATTCGCATTTCCACCACAAACAGTCCGGCATGTTCAGGGAAGGCGGCAATATTCCGCCTATCTGGGCTAAAGGCCAGGGGCACGATACCGTGGTGGTGGGCATCACCTGGCTGGATGAATATCAGGGCATCATTGTGCGCGAAGACAGTGGCATTCATTCCGTCACGGATCTTAAAGGCAAGCGCGTTGGTATCCCTAACCATGCGGATGCCGTGATTGATTTCCAGCGCGGTGCCGCGCAGCACGGGTTTGCGACTGCCTTTGAATTGTATGGCCTGGTGCCTGCCGATGCGAAATGGGTAGATATCGCTGCCCCAAGCTATGACCTGACCGACGGCCCAAGACGTGAGCGCTCCGAATACAAGCATGTTGAACTCGAAGCGCTGAATGATGGCCGCGTCGATGCGATTTTTGTGCGCTTTGCCCGCGGTGTGCGCCTGGCGAATACGCCTGGCTACCGTCAGCTGATCAATATTAATGAGCATCATGACCCGTTTGTACGCGTCAACAATGGCACGCCAAGGCCCGTCACTGTTGATCGCGCTTTCCTGCAGAAACATCCGGATGTGGTGGATCGTTACCTGGCGGTATTGTTGCGTACTGCCGCCTGGGCAGCCACCCATCCGCAAGAAGTGGTGCAACTGCTGGCACCAGAAAACCAGAGTAGCAGTGAAGCCGAAGTGATTGCCTCTCACGGTGCCAATGTACACCTGTCGTTTACACCTGCGCTGAGCAACCAGTATGTCAAAGGGCTGGAGATCCAGAAGAATTTCCTGCGTGACTGGGGCTATGTGAAACAGGATTTTGATATCCAGGACTGGATAGACCCGGCACCGCTGGCCAGGGCAGCACAACTGGTCAAGCAACAACCCGAATTTACCGTTTTTGCGGCAGCGCAAGCTGCATAACCATCTTAAAAAGGAGACTTATCATGAGCGATACTTTTACCGAAGCAGAATTAGTGAAGTATGTGGAGCAGGCTAAGGCCGATGCTTTGCATTCCTTCAACTTTTTGAAAGAAACCGGCACTTTGTCTGCCACCTGGACTTACCACATCACACATAAGATCCCAGGCCAGGACAAGCTGCTGAACATCCGTTTCCCATGGCCATGGGAAAGATCACGTGACCCGGTGGTCAGCATCGATACTTTCTCTGAAAAGAAAGACCATATCTTGCAAGAGTCACGCATTGATGCGGATACCGTGATCCACGCACACACGCCATACCTGGCGGCGTGGTCACTGGCACAAATCAATTTCCCTATCCTGTACGTGGCTGCACAACGTCATTTGCTGGCTCGCGAGATCCCTAACCACCTGGATCGCACCCGCAGCATCCTGTCTATTATTTCCGAGCGCCTGGATAACCACCCTGAACTGGCACCACCGCCAGCATTGCTGGAATCAAACGGCGGCGCCAATATCTGGGGTAAAGGCATTATCGGCACCTCACAACTGGTGTTGCTGATCGAAGAAGCGGCACGCTTCCAGTCATTGGCTGAACAAGTTGGCGGTGCCAAAGACTACACGCCTGGCGCACTGGAAGTGCAGTGGAAACGTACTGGCCTGGTAGAAAAAGCCAAGCAGTACACAGGCCGTTTTATTGCTGATCTGTTAAAAACAGAAGACAAACAAAAGGCAGCTTAACGCCATACGTTGGTGAAGTTTTTACCTTATGTCGGGGCAAGTTTTTCTTGCGCCCGACTTTTTATTGAAAGTGTTGATGATGAGTCAAAGCAAAAAAAGACAATTAGCCCTGAATGTATTTTTGTTACGTTATGGACACCACCCGGCGGGCTGGTTACACCCGACCTGGACTGAAAACGGGCGTCCTGACCTGCAATGGTGGATACGTGCAGCAAAAATTGCCGAGGCGGCTAAGTTTGATACTTTTTTTGTGGCTGACTTTATCGGCCGTTCAGGCGTGATCGATAAACAATCAGTCAAAAATCCGAACAACTTTCATTTTGAGCCGTTCACACTGCTTTCAGCCATTGCTGCGCAAACCAAGGATATTGGCCTGGTAGCCACGGTGAATACCAATTTTTCTGACCCTTACAATGTCGCACGCCAATTCACTTCGCTGGATCATTTGAGTGGCGGCCGTGCCGGTTGGAATGTGGTCTCATCCCTCAATCTAGTGACAGCCAAAAACTTTGGTATCGAAGCTCCTATCACCCATGAAGAACGCTATGAGCGTGCCAGCGAATTTATCCAGTTGACCAAAGCGCTGTGGGATAGCTGGGATGACGATGCTTTCGATCATCCTAACCGCCAGAGCGGCCAGTTTTATGACCCGGCTTCTGGGCATCCGGTCGATTTCAAAGGTGAATACTTCAAATCAGAAGGCCTGTTGGATTTCCCTAGACCTATCCAGGGCTACCCGGTATTTGTACAGGCAGGCAACTCGGAAACGGGGCGTGAATTTGCTGCGCGTGAAGCCGAGATGACTTATAGCTCCGCTACGTCACTTGACGTCGCTAAAGCTTATTACGCCGACGTGAAATCACGCATGGCGAAATATGGCAGGGACGAAGACCAACTGAAGATCACCCCTGGCCTCAATGTGGTGGTCGCCGAGACTGATCAGGAAGCACAGGACAAATACGGCGAGCTGCAAGCCCTGGTCGATTTCTCTGAGCTGGAATTCGGCGGGCAGGATTTGACCAAGTATCCACTGGATGGCCCATTGCCTGACCTGGATTATGACCCGGGCGAAAATGGCCGTGGCCGTTTCCAGCAACAACTCGAACTCGCCAGACGCGAAAACCTGACTATACGCCAGCTGGTACTTAAATTCCGCGTGGCGCGTGGCCATTTGCAAGCGATTGGCTCTGCGAAATCGGTGGCCGATACCATAGAGCAATGGTTTGTGGAAAAAGGGGCTGATGGCTTTAACGTGGTACCGCCATACTCTATCAAAGGCCTGGAAGACTTTACTCGCCTGGTAGTGCCTGAGTTGCAACGCCGCCGCATATTCCGCAAAGAATATGAAGGCAAAACCTACCGCGAGAACCTTGGCTTGAATCGGCCGCAAAACCCGAATACGCCTGTTGCGGGCAAGCTCAAAACAGGTTCTTGATCCATCTGACTTAAGTCTTTAACGCGATGTCTCTGACGCGATGAAAGTGCATATCACTGGTGCTTCAGGCAGTGGAACGACTACCCTTGGGCAGGCGTTAGCGCAGGCACTTTCCTCGCGCCATCTGGATGCAGATCACTATTTCTGGCAACCGACTACGCCACCGTATCAGGAAAAACGTGCCCAAGCCGACAGGCTGGCGTTGTTGAATGCAGATATGCAGTCCGCACCTGACGTTGTGGTATCCGGTTCTGTAGTTGGTTGGGGGCAGGAGATTGAAGATGCATTCGATCTGATTGTGTTTTTGTACCTCCCGGCGAGCATTCGCATTGAACGGCTGCGCCAGCGTGAAATCACTATGTATGGCGCGGTCAATCCCGAATTTCTAGCTTGGGCGGCACAATATGATGAAGGCCCCGCCGAAGGACGCAGCCTGGCCAAACATGAAGCGTGGCTAGCCAGGCGCACCTGCCCGGTATTACGGCTTGAGCAGGATATCTCTGTTCAGGCGCGCCTGGGCCAGGCCATCAATGCCATCAATCAGTTACCATCCAGCCAGTCTGCATGAATACCCATATAAATTAAAACTACATCAGGAACAACCATGGCCAGCACTCCCCGCCAACTTATTTTAAATGTCTTTTTCCAACGGTTCGGGCACCATCCTGCCGGATGGCGCCACCCTAGCTCCAAAGATGATGGCAGGCCTAACCTTGCCTGGTGGCTGCGCGCCGCCAGGCTGGCCGAAGATGCCAAGTTCCATACTTTTTTCCTCGCCGATTTTATCGGGCGCTCGGCAGCGGTAGATCAGCAAACCGGCCGCAGTGGCCTTAGCTACCAGTTCGAGCCGTTAACCCTGCTGTCTGCCATTGCCACGCATACACAACATATCGGCCTGGTTGGCACCGTCAATATCAACTTTTCTGATCCCTATAACATCGCGCGTGAATTCACTTCGCTGGATCATTTAAGCGGTGGCCGTGCAGGTTGGAATATCGTGTCTTCATTTAACGAAGCCACTGCCAAAAACTTCGGCATTGCCGCCGCACGTGGGCATGACGAAAGATACGCAAGGGCGGCAGAGTTCCTGGACCTGACTAAAGCGTTGTGGGATAGTTGGGATGATGATGCTTTTGATGCCCCAGACCAGCAAACCGGCGTCTATTTCCAGCCGGAAACTGCCCACCCGGTCAACAAGCAGGGCGTGTATTACAAATCGGAAGGTTTGCTGGATTTTCCACGGCCTATCCAGGGCTATCCGGTCTTTGTGCAAGCAGGCAACTCTGATACCGGGCGTGAATTTGCTGCCCAACATGCAGAAATGACATATTGTTCTGCCACCTCACTCAAAGTAGCACAGGAATACTATGCCGATGTCAAAGGACGAATGGCGAAATATGGCCGTGACCCTGATCAATTGAAGATTTCCCCAGGATTGTCTGTCGTTGTCGGCGAGTCTGACCAAGAGGCGCAGGATAAGTTTGGCGAATTGCAATCGGCTGTCGATTTCAGTCATATTGAATTCGGTGGTTATGATTTAAGCCAGTATCCGCTCGATGAGCCTTTGCCCGATTTACCATACCAGCCTTCTGAAAACGGCAAAGGCCGTTTCCTGCAACAACTGGAACTGGCACGCCGGGAAAACCTGACCATACGCCAACTGGTGCTTAAGTTCCGCGTAGCGCGTGGGCATTTGCAAGCCATCGGTTCGGTAAAATCGGTTGCCGACCTGATAGAAGAGTGGTTTGTTGAAAAAGGCGCGGACGGCTTTAACGTTGTGCCGCCTTTGCTGCCACAAGGGTTTGAAGACTTCACCCGACTAGTAGTGCCTGAATTACAGCGCCGGGGTATTTTCCGCAAAGAATACCAGCAGGGCACCTATAGAGATAATCTTGGATTGAACCGTCCAGCCAACCCGAATAGCAAATGATGAAATCAGCAGCCAAACACACGATAGCGTTCGTCATATTCGATTGCGACGGCGTATTAGTTGATAGCGAGCCGATTTCAAACCGTGTATTCATGGAGGCACTGAATCAGGCGGGCGTGCCGATTACCCTCAGCGAGTTGTTTGAAAACTATGTCGGGCTTTCGCTAGCGCAAGGCTTGGCCCTGATTAACCAGAAGTACGGTACCTTGCTGGACGAGAATTTTTTAATCGCCTATAGAGTGTTACGCGATGTCGCATTGGCAGCAGAAATCAAGGCGATTGCGGGCGTAGAGGATGTCATCAGGCAGTTAACCGTGCCATATTGTGTCGCCTCGAATAGCGAAGCCAGCAAGGTAGAGAAAATGCTCAGTTTAACCGGGCTGCTTCCATACTTTGATGGGCGTATCTTCAGCGCTGCTGACCTGGGTAAACCCAAACCAGCACCGGATATTTACTTGAAAATCGCCGCGCAGTTTGAGGTGAACCTGGCGGATTGCCTGGTGATTGAAGATACAGCAACCGGTGTCAGGGCAGGGGTTGCGGCTGGTATGAAGGTCATAGGCTATTCCGCCACGACTTCTGAACAGGCATTGACTGAAGCCGGGGCCTTGCAAGTGTTTAAAGCAATGCCTGATATACAAAAAGCACTCACTGAGTATTTAGTAAACACGGAGTTAAGTGACTGAGCGCGGTGAAATGCAACCCAGCAATTCGCCCGACTAGACATTACTGACGTGTTTCCTTCATTTGATAAAGGATCCATGCATGTCTGATACAAAACCACAACGTTATAACAACACCGCCATCCTGCTGCACTGGGCATTGGCGATTTTAATTATCGGGCTATTGATCATCGGTTATTTCATGCCCGATTTACCCAAGACGCCGCTGCGCAAACTGATTTACAACACGCATAAATCCTTCGGTTTAATCGTGTTCTCGCTGGTGCTGTTCAGGATCTACTGGCGGCTGAGTTCCGCTGTGCCAGAGCATGTGCCCGGCTCGCCATTGCAGGTAAAACTAGCCCATTATGCGCATATTTTTATTTATGCCCTGATTCTTGTGGTGCCAGGGGTAGGGCTGCTGGCCAGCTCGTTCAATCATGGCTTTAATTTATTTGTATTCCACTGGGAGCCATTGTTTGCGGTGGATAAAGAATTGGCGCATGCCATCATGGGCTGGCATGGGGTCACCGCCTATGTGCTGGCAGGGTTGCTGGCTTTGCATGTGGCAGCCTTTGCCTGGCACCAGTTTGTGCAAAAAGATGGCTTGATCCGCAGGATATGGTTTGGGGTAGCGCAATAAGCTGTCACAGCGTAACCGGCTGTGTGTTGCTTAAATGCATAGCTGCTGATTGTGGGATTGCCTTTCGCCTGTAGGCTAGTCACTTTTCCTTGCTTGTCAAAACTGTCGGGCCTCACCGTGTGAGTGATGCACTGTCTGTGAATTTCTAGTCGGTATTTCTTTGGATGGTTAGGTGATCTGTTTCGGCATTTTATTTCGCCTCTAGGCGAGTGTCTTTTCTTTGCGTGCCCAAAGAAAAGACACCAAAAGAAAGGGCACCCTAGCTTCCGCTTGATTCCTGCGTTGCTCGTCAAAATAAGCGGTCGCGAAACTCGCCCTAGCGGCCTGCACAGAACGCAGGCCACCGCGGAACTCAGACAGTCGCTCCCTTCCTCCTTATTTTGACTCCGCTACTCGGCGCGTCAGATAGGGGACCCGAAAAGACACTGCGCGGTGAGTGAGGTGAGACTCTTAATATGGCATCCCGCTCGACCAGCGAATAAAACAAATCAAAAGCTAAGCAGAAAGATTGTTGGCGGGTTGTTCTTAGATTACACAACTGCTGAGCGCCCTCAACCCATTGCAGTTAACTGAAGTTTCATCGTGGTGGTTTTAAACGGGCCCCTATCTGACGCGCCGAGTAGCGCAGTCAGCGAGGGAGTATTCGGCCAGCGGCTGTTCGAGTTCCGCGGTGGCATGCTGGGTGTGCAAGCCGCTAGGGCGAGTTTCGTTGGACGCCCACATAGAGTCCGGTTACGGATGAAAGTCCTAGGACGAGCAACGCAGGAAACAAGCGGAAGCTAGGGTGCATTTCTTTTGGTTACGTTTTCTTTGGGCAAGCAAAGAAAAGTAACTCGCCTAGAGGCGAAAGACAATCTCACTTATATCGTAATCTGCGTCATGTACGCATCTCATCCAATTATATCTATCTATTCTATATCCGCTCGCTGATTGCTGATTGCTGATTGCTGAATGCTGAATGTTTGCTTAAATGTCCTTCCTGCAACAGCGACCAGTGCTCGCTGTTGTTCCCGCATCAGACTTCCCGCTATTTTTATTTAAGTAAATCATGCAATGGTTTTATTAAGTCATTGATATTAATAACTTAAATGATATTTACCTTAAAAAAACCGCGCTTTTACACAGTTGGTACGGAATCTGCAGTATTACGCCAGCAGCAATGCAGGCTAGCTAGGTATGCCAAGCCGTCATTCGCTAGTTAGATTGATTCATCAACCTGAAAAATAAAACAATATGTGGCATTACTTATTAAAGCGCCTCCTGATTATGATCCCCACCCTGGTCGGGGTGATGACCCTCACTTTCCTGGTGACCCAGTTTGTGCCCGGTGGCCCGGTAGACAGTGCGATTGCGCAGCTGGATTCGCAGGATGGCCGCTCAGGCACGGATGGTTCTTCAGGTTCGGGCGGCTGGAGCTACAGTGGCCGGCAGGGCATAGATACTCAACAGGTTGAGCAGTTGACTGAATTGTACGGTTTTGACAAGCCCGTGCTGGAGCGCTACTGGCAGATGATCACGCAGTATGCCCAGTTTGACCTGGGTGAAAGCTACTTCCGTAACCAGAGCGTACTAGAGCTGATTAAAGACAAGCTGGGCGTCTCAATCGCGCTGGGTTTCTGGACGTTTATCCTGACTTACCTGATTGCCGTGCCCTTAGGTGTGGCCAAGGCTGTGCGGGCAGGGACGACTTTTGATTTTGTCACCAGTTTGGTGGTGTTGATCGGTTATGCGATTCCCGGTTTTGTATTGGGGGTGTTGCTGATCGTGTTGTTTGGCGGCGGTTCGTTCTGGGATGTGTTCCCGTTGCGTGGTCTGACTTCAGATAACTGGGCGGAGTTGAGTACCTTTGGCAAGGTCACAGATTATCTGTGGCATATCACATTGCCGGTGACCGCCTCGGTGGTCAGCACCTTCGCCTTTAAAACACTGCTGACCAAGAATACTTTTCTCGAAGAAATCCGTCGCCAATATGTACTGACCGCCCGCGCCAAAGGCTTGTCTGAGCGACAAGTGTTGTGGAAGCATGTGTTCAGGAATGCCTTGCTGCCGCTGATCACCGGCTTCCCGGCGACTTTTATCACGGCGTTTTTCACCGGTAGCCTGCTGATTGAAACCTTATTCTCGCTCGATGGGCTGGGCCTGCTTTCCTACGAATCAATCAACAGTCGTGACTATCCGGTGGTGCTGGGCACGCTGTACCTGTTTACCTTAATCGGGTTGCTGATCAAGTTGCTGGGCGATTTTGCCTACGTGCTGGTCGATCCCCGAATCAAGTTTGATGCTCAGGAGTCATAAGTGAGTCAAGTTATCCCCCATCTTTCTCCTGCGCGCCGCAACTGGCAACGTTTCAAGCGTAACCGCCTGGGTTACTGGAGCCTGATCGTGTTTGTGGTGTTATATGTCATCAGCCTGGCGGGGGAAGTGATTTCCAATGACAAGCCGCTGGTCGTGCGCTTTGAAAAGCAATGGTATTTCCCTTTGCTGAGTGATTATCCTGAATCGGTATTTGGCGGTAACCTGCCGATCAAGGCCGATTATCATGACCCGTTCATCAAGGCACAATTAGCCAAACCCGGCAATTTTGCGCTGTATCCGCCTAATCCTTATTATTACGATACGCTGAATTACTTCTCCAAGGCCGAGCATTACCCTGGGCGGCCCGATGACGAAAATGTGCTTGGCACCGATATCGCGGGGTATGACATTCTGGCGCGCCTGATTTATGGTTTTCGGGTGTCGGTGACCTTTGCGCTGGGGCTGACCGTGGTGGGTGTGGTACTGGGTATCTTTTTCGGCTCTATTCAAGGCTATTTTGCTGGCAAGGTCGATCTGTTTACCCAACGGCTGATCGATATCTGGGGCTCTATGCCCGAGCTTTACCTGCTGATCATTTTTGCCTCTATTTTTGATCATAGCCTGCTGCTGTTATTCGGCCTGCTGGCGCTGTTCGGCTGGATCACCTTATCGGATTACGTGCGCGCTGAATTTTTGCGTAACCGCCAGCTGGAATATGTGAAATCAGCCCGCGCGCTTGGTCTTTCCAATTTCCAGATTATCTGGCGGCATATTCTGCCTAACAGCCTGACGCCAGTGATCACGTTTTTACCTTTCCGCATGAGTGCCGCCATCATGGCGCTGGCCAGCCTGGATTTTCTTGGCCTGGGCGTGACCGCGCCTGCGCCTAGCCTGGGGCAGTTGCTGTTGCAAGGTAAGGAAAACCTGGATGCGTGGTGGATTGCGGTCTCAGCATTCAGCGTACTGGTATTGACCTTGCTGCTACTGACGTTTACCGGGGAGGCGCTACGTAATGCGCTGGATACCAGGATCTCTGATGCCAGACAAGGCGGGGCACTGTAATGACTCAGCCATTATTATCGATTGAAAATTTCTCGGCCAGTTTTGAAAACAAAACGGTGGTTGAGCAGCTCAACCTGACCATACAGAGCGGCGAACGGCTGGCGCTGGTGGGCGAATCAGGCTCAGGTAAAACGGTCACCGCTTTATCCATTTTAAAGCTGGTAGAAGCGGCCAAGCTGAGTGGAAAGATCATCTTCCAAGGTGAAGACTTGCTGCAAAAGTCCGAACAAGAGATACAGCGCGTGCGCGGTGCCGATATCGCCATGATTTTCCAGGAACCGATGACAGCGCTGAACCCGCTGTTCACCATCGGTGAACAAATCATCGAAACGCTGGTGGCGCACCAAGCGTTGTCGCGCGCTGAAGCAAGGCTGAAAACGCTGGAATTGCTGACGCGCACCGGTATCCGCCAGCCAGAGAAAAATATCAATAGTTATCCGCACCAGTTATCTGGCGGCCAACGCCAGCGCGCCATGATCGCCATGGCTTTGTCATGCAAACCCAAACTGCTGATCGCCGATGAGCCGACCACGGCGCTGGACCTGACCATACGTGCGCGTATCGTCAAATTGCTGATTGATATCCAGGAAGAAGAAGTCCGTAAAGACGGCGCCCAGGGCATGGCGATTTTACTGATCACGCATGACCTCAACCTGGTGCGCAAATTTGCCCACCGCGTGGCCGTGATGGAGCGTGGAAAACTGGTGGAAACCGCCGATACGCAGACCTTGTTCAAGCAGCCCAAACATCCTTACACGATTAAATTAATCAACAGTATCCCGGTCCGGAATGTGCTGCCGGTGGCCAGCGACGCTAAAACCTTGCTCGAGGCGAAACAACTGCGGGTAGAGTATCCGCTGCCAAGAAAAGGTTGGCGCGGCTTATTCGAGTCACACGCGTTTACTGCGTTGCATGGTGCGGACGTCGTGTTGCGTGAAGGCGAAACCGTTGGCATCGTCGGTGAGTCCGGTTCTGGAAAATCGACACTGGCACAGGCGGTACTCAATTTAATCAAGGTCAAGTCAGGTGCGATCGAAGTGGAGGGCGCGCCGGTGTACAGCCTGAGCAAACGGCTGCAACGCGAGTTGAGAGCCAGGCTGCAAGTGGTGTTTCAAGACCCGTTCGGTTCGCTTTCGCCAAGGCAAACCGTGCGCCAGATTGTCGGTGAAGGGCTGGAGCTGCATTTCCCGCAATTAACCGCAGAACAGCGCTATGAGCGCATTGTGCAAATCCTGTCTGAGGTCGGTTTGAGCGCCAATGTGCTGGACTCTTACCCGCACGAGTTTTCTGGCGGCCAGCGGCAGAGGATCGCCATCGCGCGTGCTTTTGTATTGTCACCCAAAGTGGTGATCCTGGATGAGCCGACTTCTGCGCTGGATGTGTCTATCCAGAAACAGGTGCTGGAACTGCTGGTGTCCTTGCAGAAAAAGTTCGGCCTCAGCTATTTGCTGATCAGCCATGATTTAACCGTGATCCAGGCACTGGCGCATCGCGTATATGTGCTGAAAGATGGCGAAATCATTGAGTCCGGTGATACCGAACAAGTGATACAGCAACCAAATCACCCTTATACCCAAGCCCTGGTACAAGCTTCTCTCTAGTGAACTCTCATGACTAATCGTTACAACAATAAACCTGCTAACCCTACTGCGTACCCGTGGTTGCTCCTAATCGTTTTATCCTTTGTGTCTGGCATCTTATGGCCCGGCCAAAGTGCACTGGCAGCGCATGCGGTGGCCCAGTTCGGCGAGCCAAAATACCCGGCGGATTTCACTCATTTTGAATATGTGAACCCGGCAGCACCCAAGGGCGGCCAGATCAGGTTTGCCATCATCAGCCAGAACAGCGGCTTTGATAAATTCAATCCTTTCAGCCTGAAAGGTAAACCGGCACCTGGCCTGATTGAACAGATGTTTGAAACGCTGACGGTCTATAGCCTGGACGAGATCAATACCCAGTATGGTTTGCTGGCGGATGATATCAAGCTGGCGCCTGACTTCAGCGCCGTGACATTCCATATCAACCCGCTGGCCAAGTTCTCCAATGGCGACCCGGTCACCGCCAAAGAGGTGAAGTACTCTTTTGATACGCTGACCAATAAAGAAGGCAATCCGCGCTTTAAAGCTTATTTCTCAGAGATCAAATCGCTGACGGTGATTGATGCACAGACCGTGCATTTTGAATTCAAGCGCAAAGGCCGTGACTTGTCGTTTGTTGCCGGCAGTTTGCCTATCTTTTCGCCCAAATGGGGATTAAAAGCGGATGGCACACATGTGCCTTTTAACAAGATCGGCCTCGAAGTGCCGGTCACCTCCGGCCCTTACCTGATAGACCGTGCGGTCAGTGGCCAGGCGGTGACTTACCGCAGAAACCCGCAATATTGGGGCGCACAAGTGCCCTCACGCGTGGGCAGTTATAACTTTGAGCGGGTGGTCTACCGGATTTATAAAGATACCGACACCATGGTGGCCGCATTGCGCGCAGGGGATTTCGATTTCCTCAGTGAAAACAAAATGCGCTACTGGTGCTGCCAGTACATCGGCAAGCGCTTTGACGAAGGCGAGCTGATCAAGGAGAAAGTGGCTCACCAGAACCCGGTCGCCATGAACGGCTGGATCGTGAACTTGCGCCGTGAAAAATTTAAGGACCCGCGCGTGCGCCTGGCCCTGAATTACGCCATGGATTTTGAGTTTATGAACCAGAAGATCTTTGATAACGAGTTCAACCGCGTCAACAGCTATTTCGCCTATAGCCCGCTGGCAGCAAAAGGCTTGCCCAGCACGGAAGAACTGGCAATCCTGGAACCTTATCGCCAGCAATTGCCTGCTGAAGTTTTCGGCCCCATGTTTGAGCAGCCGAATACCAAGCCGCCGGGCAGTATCCGCAACAGCCTGACCAAGGCACTGGATCTGTTCGCGCAAGCGGGCTGGCATAACCGCGATGGCGTATTGCGTAATGCCAAGGGCGAGCCGTTTGTGATCGAAGTGACCACAGCACGCGGCCAGAACCCGTATATGGACCCCATCTACCTGAATATGAGCAAGCTTGGCATTGTGGTGGTTAAGCGCGTCTCGGATGCGGCCACGGCACGCAGCCAGTTGAAAGACTTTGATTACGACTATACGACCATTGCCCTGCGTGAAGGCCGCATGCCTGGCGCTGAATTATGGCGCAGTTTTAACAGCAAGGCGGCAGATGTGCCTGGCTCGGAGAATTTCATCGGTGTGAAATCGCCTGTGATCGATGCATTGATCCAAAAACTGCTCAATGCAGATAGCCAGGCCGAACTGGAGGTTGCCGCCCATGCGTTGGATCGTGTGCTGGCCCACAGTCATTATGTGATCCCCTGGCGCTACCTGACGCAGCATTACCTGATCTACCACCAGCGCTTACAGCGCCCGCAAGTGCTGCCTAAATATTACGGCGCACAGGAATGGGCACTGACGTACTGGTGGGATAGCCAACCAGATCATAAAAACTCTAAATCTAATTAAGTGTGATGCAGATGCGATTGCAGAAAAAAATATTCATCGTGCTGGCAGGGGTCGTATTATTTGCCGGCATAGGCAAAGGCTGGAGCGAGTTGCGCAATAACAATCCGGAGCAAGGGGCTCCTGCACAAGCAGAAGCTGGCCCGGATAAAGGTCCGGGAGGAAAAGGCGCCGGAGATAAAAGTTCTGGCGATAAAGGCCCAGGCAAAAAAGGCGGCAAGCCTTTATTCGTGGCTGTAGAGCAGGTCAAGCCGGGCACGATTCATGTTTATCACCAGGCGCTGGGCACAGTGACGTCATTTGCCACCGTGGCCGTGAAAAGCCGCGTCAACGGCCAGCTGACGTCTATCAATTTTAGGGAAGGGCAATTGGTCAGGGCCGGGGATGTGCTGGCCAGGATAGATGCCAGGCCATTTGAAGCGCAGCTGTCGCAAATCCAGGGGCAGCACATCAAAGACAAAGCCTTGCTGGCTAACGCCGTGGCTGACCTCGACCGTTACCAGACGCTGTTAAAACAGGATTCTATCGCCGGCCAGCAGGTGGACGCGCAGGCGTCGCTGGTGCAGCAGTATAAAGGCACAGTGCTCTCAGACAGCGGCGCGGTGGAAAATGCGCAGTTGCAGGTGGCGTATACCAAAATCGTTGCGCCTGTCAGTGGCAGGATAGGCCTCAGGCAGATCGATGCGGGCAACAATATCACGACCGCAGACACGGTGGCGGTGATCAACCAGATATCGCCGATCGCGGTGACGTTTACCTTGCCGGAAAACATGGCGCAGGAGATCAGTCGTTTAATTGATCAACGAGCAGTGAATGGCCTGCAAGTGCAAGCGCTGGACAAAGGCAATACCCGCTTGCTGGCGGAAGGCAAGTTGCTGACGTTGGACAACCAGATTGACCCCGCCACTGGCACCATCAAACTGAAAGCGCAATTCGCGAATGCCGATAGCGCCTTGTTCCCCAACCAGTTTGTGAATATCAAAATATTGCTGAATACCCTGCAACAGGTGAATGTGTTGCCGCAAGTAGCTATCCAGCATGGTAGCCAGGGACATTTCGTCTACCTGGTAGATGCACAAGACAAGCTGCATGTGCAGCCTGTCACCACCGGCCCGGCCGATGGCGATAGCGTGGCGGTGCTGAAAGGTGTGAATGCCGGCGACCGCGTGGTGGTTAGCGGCCTGGACAAGTTGCGCGATGGTGCCAAAGTGATCGTCGCCGGCGCTGGCAAGGGCAAAGGCAAGCAAGAGCACTCGAAAAGCGGTGAATCCAGAGTACGTCATTCGTAAACCGGGATAAATCATGAATCCCTCCCGAATCTTTATTGAGCGTCCGGTAGCGACCCTGCTGTTCATGCTCGCCATTCTGCTGTCCGGCCTGATGGCGTATCGGCTATTGCCACAATCCGCGCTGCCGCAAGTCGATTACCCGACTATACAGGTCGTCACCATGTACCCTGGTGCCAGCCCGGATGTGATGGCGACGGCGGTCACGGCACCACTGGAGCGCCAATTCGGTTCCATGACCGGGCTCAGTCAGATGTTTTCTTCCAGCTCGGCCGGAGCTTCTGTGATCACTTTGCAGTTCGCGCTGCATTTAAGCCTGGATGAGGCGGAACAGTATGTGCAGGCCTCGATCAATGCCGCCGATAACTACCTGCCTACAGATTTGCCCGCACCGCCGGTGTTCAATAAGGTCAACCCGGCCGATGCTGCCGTGCTGACACTCGCGGTGAGTGATGAGACTTTATCTTTACCCGATTTACAGGATCTGGTCGAAACGCGGCTGGTGCAAAAAATCTCGCAAGTCAGCGGGGTAGGGCTGGTCAGCGTCGGTGGCGGCAACCGCCCGGCGGTGCGTGTACGCGCCTATCCGCAAGCGCTCGCTGCTTATGGCATCAGCTTTGAAGCCTTACGCCTGGCGATTGCAGCCTCTAACTCCAATCAGGCCAAAGGCAATATCGATGGGACTTTCCTGTCGATTGCGCTCGATGCCAATAGTCAGCTGAAAAAAGCCAGTGAATACCGTACGCAGATCATCGCTATCCGTAATGGCACGCCGGTGCGTTTAAGCGATGTGGCTGAGGTGACTGATGATGTCGAAAACCCTTATTTGGGTGCCTGGGTCAATCAACGGCCGGTGATACTGCTCAGTATCCAGCGCCAGCCGGGCGCCAATGTGATCGATGTAGTCGACAGGGTACAGTCGTTGCTGCCGGATTTAAAAGCCACCATCGCTTCGGATATCCAGATCGATGTGATTTCGGATAGGACTACCAGCATCCGTAGTGCCATCCACGACGTGCAGTTTGAACTGATGCTGGCGATAGGCCTGGTGATCATGGTGATTTTCCTGTTCCTGCGCACGCTGTCCGGCACGCTGATTCCCAGTCTGGCGGTGCCTTTGTCACTGCTGGGTACGTTCAGCGTGATGTACTTTGCCGGATTCAGCGTCAATAACCTGACCTTGATGGCACTGACGATTGCGACCGGCTTTGTGGTCGATGACGCCATCGTGATGATAGAAAATATTTCACGGCATATCGAAGAGGGCGCCAGCCCCATGCAAGCGGCGCTGGATGGCTCGCGTGAAATCGGTTTTACCATTATCTCGCTGACTTTTTCCCTGATCGCGGTGCTGATCCCGTTGCTGTTTATGCAGGATGTCGTCGGACGGCTGTTCAGGGAGTTCGCCAGTACCTTGGCCATCGCGATCCTGATCTCAGGCATCGTGTCATTGACGCTAACGCCGATGTTGAGCGCCCGTTTGTTAAAGCCGGTGGATCCGCATCGCAGCAAGGGCTGGCAACAATGGATAGAACAACGTTTTAACGCACTCACCAACAACTATGGCCGTTCGCTAAGCTGGGTGTTGGCGCACCAGCCACTGGCGTTGGCGGTCACGCTGATCACAGTAGTACTGACTTTCCTGCTGGTATGGTGGATCCCGAAAGGGTTTTTCCCAACGCAGGATAACGGGCTGATACAGGCGGTGATTGAAGCGCCGCAAAGCTGGTCATTCCGGCAGGTATCGGAAAAGCACCATGCGATGGTAGAAAGTATTCTGCAGGACCCGGATGTGGCGAATGTGTCTTCGGTGGTAGGCGTCGATGGTGTCAATAGAACGCTGAACGAAAG
The DNA here is from genome assembly GCF_058744375.1 of Methylophilus sp. E2MeOHC9. NCBI lineage: Bacteria > Pseudomonadati > Pseudomonadota > Betaproteobacteria > Nitrosomonadales > Methylophilaceae > Methylophilus > Methylophilus sp. E2MeOHC9. The sequence goes on along the minus strand of NZ_CP196024.1, from coordinate 2,505,925 downwards.
CCGATTGCTGATTGCGCTCAAGCCCATAGATCAACGCAAAGCCCGTGTGCGGGAAATCATCGAGCGTATACAGCAGCATGTGCCTGACGATCAGGGTTTTAGTATCAGCATGCAGCCGGTGCAGGATCTGACCGTGGAAACCCGCACCGGGCCCACCAGCTACCAGTTGACTGCCGTCAGCCTGGATGTTGAGGTATTGCATCAAAGCATTCCTAAACTGGTCGATGCGCTGGAGAAATCACCGGCACTCAGCGATGTTGCTAGTAGCGACAAGACAGCGGGCCTGAAAGCCTATGTCGAAGTGGATAGAGACGCAGCCAGCCGACTCGGTATCAGCATGGCGGCGATTGATGACGTGTTGTACAGCGCCTATGGCCAGCGTTTTATTTCTACCATATTTACCCAGACCAACCAGTACAGGGTAGTGCTGGAAGCCAATCCTAGCCAGGATACCGGCGTGCATGCACTGGAACAGTTATATGTGACCAATGCCGCAGGTGAATCCATCCCGCTGTCAGTCATTGCGCGTCTGAGTGAAGGTTCAGGCAGTCTCGTAGTGCATCGGCAAGACCAGTTCCCGGCGGCCGTGGTCTACTTTAACCTTGCCAGTGGCGTGTCACTGGGTGAGGCGGTCAATGCAATCGAATCTGCCACCGCCAAATTGGGGTTGCCATCCACCGTGCAACTAGGATTCCAGGGTGCGGCACTGGCTTTCAGGGCGGCACTGGATAATGAATTACTGCTGGTCATTGCGGCGATCATCACCATGTATATCGTGCTGGGCGTGCTGTATGAGAGTTATGTGCATCCGCTCACCATCCTTTCTACATTGCCTTCTGCCAGCGTCGGCGCTTTGCTGGCCCTGTTTATCAGCGGCCATTCGCTGACCATTATTGCCATTATCGGCATCGTGTTGCTGATAGGCATAGTGCAGAAGAACGCCATCATGATGATTGATTTTGCGCTCGATGCCGAACGGCAGCACGGCAGCCAGGCGCCACAGGCGATTTACCAGGCGGCATTGTTGCGCTTCCGGCCTATCCTGATGACTACCTTTGCCGCACTACTGAGCGCATTGCCGCTGATGTTCAGCCAGGGTACTGGCTCAGAACTGCGTCAGCCGCTAGGCATCGTCATGGTCGGTGGTTTGTTGTTCAGCCAGGTATTGACGCTGTATACCACACCTGTGATCTACCTGAGCTTTGATCGCCTGGCGCGCCGTTTTAAACGTCATCCGCCAGCAGCGCTTGGCGCTGCCGCGCCACTGGAAAAATCATGAGTTTCCTGACGGTATTTATCCGGCGACCAGTAGCGACATCATTATTGACGCTGGCGATCGCCTTGCCCGGTGTGCTGGCCTTTAATGCCTTGCCACGTGCCGCCTTGCCGCAAGTGGATTACCCAACCATTAACGTCTCCGCCAATTTACCAGGCGCCAGCCCGGAAACCATGGCTGCAACTGTCGCCACGCCGCTGGAACGCGCGTTCGGCAGGATCGCCGGTGTAGAGGAAATGACCTCTACCAATACCCAGGGCGCAACGCGTATCAATCTGCAGTTTGAACTGGACCGCGACATTGATGGCGCCGCCAGGGATGTGCAGGCCGCGATCAATGCCGCGCGTGCCTTGCTGCCACGCAATATTCCCTCCAACCCCAGCTATAGACGTATCAATGCCTCTGCAGCGCCGATTTTGGCAATTTCACTGACCTCGCCGACACATACCAAAGAGCAGTTATATGACTATGCATTTTCTATCCTTGGCCAGAAAATCTCCCAGGTCAAAGGGGTAGGGCAGGTCAGTATCAATGGCAGCGCCTTGCGTTCGGTGCGGGTGGAGGTGAACCCGAATGCCTTGAACCAGTATGGCGTCAGCCTCGAACAGTTGCGTACCGCCATTGCCGCTTCTAACCAGAACCGGCCCAAAGGCCAGATTCAAAATGACACTCGCGCCTGGCAGATCGAAGTCAACGACCAGGCCAAGCGCGCCGTGGATTACCAACAGCTGATCGTGGCTTATCGCGGGCAGTCGCCTATCCGTTTATCCGACGTGGCCACGGTGAAAGATTCTGTACAGGAAGTCCGCAATGCAGGGTCTGCCAATGGTAAAGCCACTGTCATGCTGGTCGTGCTCAGCCAGCCCGGCGCCAATGTGATAGAAACGGTGGATGCCATTCATGGCATGTTACCTAAACTGAAAACCCTGATTCCAAGTGCGATCGACCTGGATGTGATCATTGATAGAAGTACCACTGTCAGGAAATCCATCACCGAAGTGCAGCATACGCTGTATATCTCGATTGGCCTGGTGATCCTGGTGACGTTTATCTTTCTGCGCAATGGCCGCGCGACCCTGATCCCGACCATTGCCATCCCGGTGTCGCTACTTGGTACGCTGGCGGTGATCTACTTGCTGGGTTACAGCCTGAACAACCTTTCTTTAATGGCGCTGATTATTTCTGCCAGTTTTGTGGTGGATGATGCGATCGTGGTCGTGGAAAACACCATACAGCACCTGGAAAAAGGCGAAACGCCGGTAGAAGCAGCCATCAGGGGCATGCAAGAAGTCGGCTTTACTGTGCTGGCTATGAGTCTGTCGCTGGTGGCCGTGTTTGTGCCATTGCTGTTTATGGATGGCATTCTGGGCCGCTTGTTCCGTGAATTTGCCGTTACCTTGTCAGTCGCGGTACTGATCTCACTGGCAGTATCATTGACTGCCACGCCGATGTTGTGCGCGAAATTCCTCAAGCCGCATCCACCAAAAGGCAGCAATGACTCCCCAAGCTGGTTTGCCGCCCTTGCTGATCTACCTTTCAGGGTTTATCGGCGTACGCTGGGCTGGACGCTACGTCATGGCTGGCTGATGCTGATATTGCTGCTGGGCGTGATTGTGTTGAATGTGCATCTGTACCGCATTATTCCCAAAGGGTTTTTCCCGCAGCAGGATACCGGGCGTTTGCAGGGCTCTTTCCAGGGTGATCAAAGCCTTTCTTTCGCTGAAATCCGCAAACGCATAGACCGCCTGATGAGTATCGTCAGCCAAGACCCGGATATCAAAACCTATTATGAGTATACCGGCGGCGCCGGGGGCGGGCAGACCAATACCGGCACCATGTTTGCCAGCCTGCGGCCTGCCGATGAACGCGAAGCGACCGCCGCCGATGTGGTGGCGCGTTTGCGGCCAAAATTAATGAAAGTGCCTGGCGTGTCGCTGATGGTGATGTCGCAACAGGAGCTCAGCATAGGTGCAAGGCAGGGCGGTGCCCAGTTTCAGTACACTTTATTGGCGGATGACATTGCCACGCTGGAAAAAATCACCCCAAAATTGCGCGGGGCAATGAACCGCCTGCCGGAGCTGACGGACGTCAACACGGATTTCCAGACCCAGGGTTTACAACTGCAACTGGAGGTTGACCGCCAGGCGGCTGCACAATTGGGGATTACTGCGGCGCAGCTGGATGCCACGTTGAATAATGCGTTTAGCCAGCGCCTGATTTCGACCATTTATGAGCCGCTGAACCAGTATTACGTAGTGCTAACCCTGTCGCCGGAATTCACCAAAGGGCCGCAGGCGCTGGATCAGATTTACCTGGCAGGGCTTAACAATACCCGCGTGCCATTATCCTCTATCAGTCGCTGGCACCTGAAAAGCGCCCCTTTGGCTGTCAATCACCAGGGCCAGTTTGTCGCTGCGACTATTTCTTTCAATGTGGCAGAAGGCTTTGCACTGGAACAAGCCACCGCCGCCATTGAGCAGGCCTTCCAGCATATTGGCGCACCTGACAACGTGAACGGTACTTTTTCTGGCGCAGCCAAAATGTTCAAAGCCTCGCTGGATAGCCAGCCGTGGTTAATCCTGGCGGGGCTACTCACCGTGTATATCGTGCTCGGCATCCTGTATGAGAGTTTTATCCACCCGCTGACCATACTTTCTACTTTGCCTTCTGCAGGCATAGGCGCATTGCTGGCGTTGATGGTGTGCGATACCGAGTTCTCGATCATCGCACTGATTGGCGTCATTTTGCTGACCGGCATTGTCATGAAAAACGCCATCATGATGATTGACTGCGCCTTGCAGCTGGAGCGCGAATCCGGTTTTTCACCTTATGAATCTATCCTGCAAGCCTGCCTGTTGCGCTTTCGCCCGATTTTAATGACCACACTGGCCGCCATGCTGGGTGCCTTGCCACTTGCCCTGGGTTCTGGCGATGGTGCAGAAATCCGCCAGCCATTAGGCATTTCTGTCGTCGGCGGGCTGGTGTTCAGCCAGTTGCTGACGCTGTATACCACGCCCACCGTCTACCTGGCGCTGGACCGCATGCGGCATTACTTTATCCGTCGTTTTAACCTTAAACCCTATTCGCATTTAAAGCAGGCTTGATATGCAACATCCATTACAACGTATCGGGTTGATCCCTTTTTTATTGCTTAGCGCATGCTCGCTGTGGCCTGAGTATGAAAAGCCTGCGGTTGCCATTCCGGAAATCTTTAAACAAGCCAATGCAGTCAATGGCTGGAAAAGCGGCCAGCCCGCAGATGAACAACTACGCACTGCCTGGTGGGAGAGCTACCAGGATGCACAACTCAATGGCCTGGTCACGCAAGCCATCTCCGCCAACCAGAACCTGGTATTGGCCGAAGCCAATTTCCGCCGTGCGGCAGCGGCCTCATCTGTCAACCGCTCGGCTCTATGGCCAACGGTGACTGCCAACGGTTCCGCCACACGTGCCAAACGCAGTACTAACGCCATCCGCATAGGCAGTGACCCTATCCTTGAGACGTATAACCTGAGCCTGAATGCTTCCTGGGAGCCGGATATCTGGGGCCGCATCCGTAAACAGATCGAATCTGGTGACGCTACGTTGCAGGCAACTAAAGCCGATATTGAAGTCACCAAGCTCTCGCTGATTGCCAGCCTGGTACAAGAATACTTTCAGCTAAGGGTGCTGGATACCCAACTGGTGTTACTGGATGACACCCTGAAAGCGCTGGATAGATCCAAGCAGGTCACCATCAACCGCTATCGTGCCGGCGTTGCCACTAAAACAGACGTCAACCAGGCCGATGCCTTACACAAAAACACGCTGGTCGTTGCTGCTGAAACACGGCTGCAACGTGCGCAAAGCGAGCATGCGATTGCCTTGTTGCTAGGTAAAGCCCCCGCCGAGCTTAGCATCATCGCCAACCCGTTTAATATGCAGGCGCAACTGACGCCACCTTCGGTACCGGCCAGCCTGCCTGCCGCATTGCTCGAGAGGCGCCCGGATATCGCTGCGGCAGAACGCCGCGTTGCTTCAGCCAATGCCGAGATAGGCATTGCCAAAACAGCGTACTTTCCCTCATTGAATTTGACAGCCGGCGCAGGCTATCAAAGTAATGCTTTCAGCAACCTGATTTCCACGCCCAGCCGCATCTGGTCAATCGGGCCGCTGATTGCACTCAATGTGTTTGATGGCGGCTTGCGCAAGGCGCAAACCAACGCCGCCATTGCTGGCTACGATGCCACCGTTGCCCAATACCGGCAAACGGTGCTGACTGCCTTTCAGGAAGTCGAAGATCAACTGGCGGCCATCAGCCTGCTCTCTGAGCAAGCCGGGTTTCAGCAGGATGCGATCAAGGCTTCCAGTGACGCTTTGCAGGAATCCACCAACCGCTATAAAGCCGGCACGCTGGATTACCTGAACGTCATCACCTGGCAGACCAATACCCTCAATAACCAGCGCAACCTGATCGCCATCCACGGCCGGCAACTGCAAGCCAGCGTTGCACTGATCAGGGCCATAGGCGGTGGCTGGAGCAGTACTCTTAACATCAATAGTGGCCCAAACCCACAAACACCTCATTAATCATCAGGAGAATGACATGACACAAGCGACAAGCAGAAACGCACAACACACCATAGAACCTATTTTCATAGACCGCTGGTCACCCCGCGCCTATACCGGCGAAGCGATAGATGACACCACCTTGCGCAGCCTGTTTGAAGCTGCCAGATGGGCGCCTTCTGCCAATAACTCGCAGCCATGGCGCTTTATCTATGCCAAAAATGGTTCAGAGCATTGGGATGGGTTGTTCGCATTGCTCAATGAAAATAACCAGCGCTGGGTCAACCGCGCCGCCGTGCTGATCGCACTGGTCTCCAAAAAAACACATGTACGCCAGGGCGAAACAGCGCCATCCCCGTTAAAAAACCATTCCCTGGATGCAGGCGCTGCGTGGGCCAGCCTCGCTTTTCAAGCTTACCAATCCGGCTGGCGCACACGTGCCATAGGTGGTTTCAACCGTGAGGCAGCTCCTGCAGCATTGGGCGTGCCTGAAGGCTACCAGGTAGAGATCTTGATTGCCGTAGGCAAACAGGCCGATAAATCTGTATTGCCAGAGGACTTTCATGAGCGTGAGCAACCAACGCCAAGAAAAGCGATAGAGCAGTTTGTGGCAGAAGGCACTTTTAGTTTTAACGAGTAACTCACAAAGTGCGTAAAAAGCCGGAGGGGAGCGCCATGCGTGCAAATTCAAAGGTTGCCATCATGCCTTCCCTGGCGAAATATTTCATGCGTCTGGCACAGCTTGAAGGCCGTAACGGAGCATATCAATGAGCTTTATTAAACAGCTTCAAGCATCCTGGCAAAGTAGCGATTCTCTGCTTTGTATCGGTTTAGACCCGGATATCGAGCGCTTTCCAAAGTCGTTGGCGTCAGGCGATGACAATATATTCAGGTTTAACCAGGCGATCATTGATGCCACGCACGATCTTGTGTGCGCATACAAGCCGCAAATCGCCTATTTTGCTGCGCTGGGCGCCGAGCAGCAACTGGAGAGGACGATCGCCTATATTAAATCAAGTTATCCACATATCCCGGTCATCCTGGATGCCAAGCGCGGTGATATCGGTAGCACGGCAGCACAATATGCCAAAGAGGCGTTTGTCCGTTATCAGGTAGATGCCGTTACGGTGAATCCGTATATGGGGTTTGATTCGGTGAAGCCATTTCTGGACTATCAGGACAAAGGCGTCATTGTTTTGTGCAAAACCTCTAATGAAGGGGCTACACAACTGCAGGAAGTCATGTTGCAGCAGGCAGGTTCAAATGGCGAGCCAGTATATGAATATATCGCGCAGCTGGTTGCTAAAGAATGGAATTTTAATCACAACTGCCTGCTGGTGATGGGCGCGACCTGGCCTGAACAGGTCGCCAAGGTAAGGGGGGTTGTGGGTGATATGCCATTTTTAGTCCCTGGCGCCGGGGCGCAAGGCGGCGATGTCGGCAGTATCGTACAGGCGGGCCAAACCGCAGATGGCACCGGGCTGGTCATCAGTGCTTCCAGAAGTATCTTGTATGCCAGTGCACAGGCGGACTTTGCTGAAGCGGCGAGAGTGCAGGCCGAGGCGTTAAAGCTGGCTATCAATCGTCACAGAAATTCATATGCAGCCGCTGTATGACACGATAGGGCTGAACTATAGCCAGACCCGTTGTGCGGATGCCGCCATCACTGCCACGCTGGCAGAATTGCTGGCTGTGCAAGCGCAAGGCAATTACCTGGACCTGGCGTGCGGCAGCGGCAGCTACACCCAGGCATTGGCGGCGCTGGCAGGCACATGGCACGGCGTTGATATCTCCGAAACCATGATACGGCAGGCCAGGGCACAGCGATCATGGCAAGCGCAATCACGTCATCCTCGTACCCAATGGCAATTAGGCAAGGCGAATGCGTTGCCATACGCGAATGGTGTTTTTGATGGCGTCGTATGCACGCTGGCGATACATCACTTTGCAGATTTGCAACAATCCTTCCGCGAAGTCTATCGCGTCATGCAGCAGGGCCGCTTTGTGCTGTTTACGGCTTTTCCCAAGCAGATGCGTGGCTACTGGCTTTGCCATTACTTTCCGCAAATGATGAAACGAGCCATAGAGCAGATGCCGACAGAGGCCGCGGTGACGGCTGCATTACAGTCTGCCGGGTTCGAGATAGAACGCATTGTGCCTTTTTGTGTAACCAACGCTTTGGAGGACCTGTTTCTGTATGCCGGCAAAGCACGGCCTGCGCTATATCTCGACCCTGCAGTGCGCGCCAATATGTCTTCTTTCGCGTCACTGTGTCCTGACACAGAGCTTGCTGCAGGCTTGCAGCGCTTGCAGTGCGATATTGAATCAGGCGCCTTCTCCCAGGTGGCGGACAGCTACCGCATCGGGCAGGGCGATTATGCCTATCTGGTGGCGCGTAAGTCAGTTTAACCCCCCGTGATTATCAGCAACCCTAAAGTTGCTTCACCAACACCTTTGATGGTGTCGTTGTTGCTCAGGCAACAGCTTGTGCGTCGCATTGATTATTCCGCAAATTAAATTTTTAAAAAGACCTTTAAATTCATTAGGTTATTTTTACTTTCTCAAGTGATTAGTATGGGCTGATATTGGCACGAAAAATGCAAATAATGCTTTAGCCCGTAATTGAAAAGCACAGACTTGTGCTGACATCATGAAGGAGAAAACAATGGCTAATCAATTTTATTGGCAGCTTCCTACCTCTGGCGATGCACGCTATGGCGATGCCACTAAACAACGCCGCGGAGAGGCTTCTGACCCGCATTACCCGGTATTTGGAAGTGGCGTGACTGACCCGCGCCAGAACGCATTCAACTATTATGACTATATCCACCAGGTCACCAAGGCAGCGGATATCTCCGGCTTTACCGGTGTGTTTATTCCGGACAATCCGGATGGTGAAGAGCCCTGGATAGTGGCGGGTTATATTGCAAGAAGCACACAGCGTCTGCGCCTGTTGACCCAATTTGATGCCTCCAGGGGTTCAGCGGTATACGCAGCAAAAAATGCAGTGAGCTTTCAACGCTACACCGGTGGCCGCTTTGCCTGGCACATTACCGAAGGAACCAGCGATGAGCATACGCGCAAACAGCTGGGTGACTTTGTGCCTAAAGAAGATATCCTGGCGCGCATCGATGAGTTCATCACCGTCGCCAAGGGTGTGTTGACGACTTACCCGTTCAACTTTGTTGGCCGCTTTTTTGAGGTGCAGGATGGCGGCTTTCAAGGCCCATTATCTAACCGTGAAGTGCCACGCGTTTACCTGAGTGGCACCTCGCCTGAGCAAGTCGCACTTTCGGCCAAACACGCGGATGTACACGTGCTGGAAGCCGCCGATCACCAGGTGATCGCGCAACAGATCGCGCAATACCAGAAAGCAACCCAAGGAAACCCTGAGTTCGCATTACGCATTGATGTGCTGGCGCGCGAAACACGTGAAGAAGCCCTGGAAGATGCCAAGCGCTTCCTCGTTCAAACCGATGCAGCCGCCCCTAAAGATGATGCTGCTGCTGTGCTATGGCCAGGGTTTGCCGAAAGCTTCACCGGCGCCAAGGCTTCCTTAATCGGCAGCTACGATGAAGTCGCAGCCGCGCTGGCGGCTTATGCCAACCTGGGTGTGACGCAGTTTGTATTAGCCGCCGTGCCGCACTTTGAAGAAGCCTACCGCGTGGGCAGCTATGTCTTGCCATTGGTGCGCCAGTTAACCAATCCGGCACAAAAGCAGGCTGCCTAGGATTAATGAGGAGATAAAAATGACAATAGATGTTTTCTGGAGAATTCCAACCCACGGCGAGCCCACATCACACCGGGCCCGTTCACCTTTCCGTGGCGACTGGTTCCCCGGCAATGATAACCAGACCCTGAGCGGTTTGAGCGGCGGTGGCGATGATGGCTTCACCTATATCGATTACCTGGCAGAAATCGCGCGTGCCGCAGAAATCTCCGGTTTTCAGGGCGGGTTGATTCCTTCCTTCCCTAATACCGATGAGCCATGGGTAATTTCAGCCTTCCTGGCGCGCGAGACCAAGAACTTCCGCTTCATGATTCCGTTTCAGCCCGGTTTCCTTAACCCGGTCACCGCAGCACGCATGACCGCCAGCCTACAACGTGCAACCGGCGGCCGCGCTTTATACAATGTAATCACCGGTGGCGGTGGCCCGTCACAATTGTGGTGGGGAGATCCTGTAAAACATGACGACCGCTATGGCCGCACCACTGAATTCCTGGATGTATTAAAAGGCATCTGGGCAGGTGGCCCGTTCTCTTACAACGGCCAGTTTTACCAGGTAGAAGATGCCGGCTTGCCAGATCCGCTGTCTAAAGAAGAATATCCAGAGATCTATTTCTCAGGTTCTTCTGACGCGGCGCTGGCTTCGGCTTCCAAACATGCAGATTACTACCTGACATGGCTGGAACCGTTCGAGCAGATCAAAGACAAGTTTGCCCGTGTAAAAGAGCGTACTGACCATCTTGGCCGCAAGATCAAGTGCTCTATACGCGTAGACATCGTGGCTAGACCGACGGAAGAAGAAGCATGGCGTGAAGTCAGCCGTGGCTTTGATAACCTCCCAAGGGAAGTGCTGGAGCGTTACAAAGCGCAAAATGCCGGTGATTCCGTCGGTGCAAGCCGTCAACGTGGTTTGCGGCCACAGACCATCAACAGCTACAAAGACTTTATCCTCGCCCCAAATATCTGGACTGGATTCAGCTTGCTACGTGGCGGCCAAACCCTGGGTATCGTCGGCAGCTACGAAAACGTGGCCGCAAGGTTGGATGAACTGGTGCAACTGGGCACGGATGCCTTCATTCTGGCCAGTACGCCACATCTGGAAGAAGCTTACCGCGTGGGTGAAGAAGTCTTGCCACTGGTACGCGGCAAAGCGGGTGCGGGTAATTTACGCGCGGTTGCCTAAGTTAAAGTGTTTTGTAGTTAAGTGTTCTATACCAGCCCTCATGAAACCTATGCTTCATGAGGGCTTTTTATTGACCATCTGGAAACGCAATGAGTCTGACAAGCCGTATTAAACAAACCTCGCAATTATCCGGCGATTTTTTATTAAGGTCAGGCAAACGCAGCCAGACCTATTTTGATAAATATAGGTTCGAAGCCGATCCCACGCTGCTGAAAGACATCGCGCAAGCGCTAGTGCCACTGATTCCAGCTGATACAGAAGTGCTGGCAGGGTTAGAGTTAGGCGGAATTCCGATCGTCACCGTACTCAGTCAGTTGACCGGGCTCCCCACTGCATTCATCAGAAAAGAAGCCAAGGCGTACGGCACATGCCGCTATGCAGAAGGCACAGAATTAAAAGGTAAGCGATTTGTCTTGATAGAAGATGTGGTCTCCAGTGGCGGCGCTATTTTGGATGCAATCAAACTGCTGAATGCGGATGGATTGTTGGTGGAATACGCCATATGCGTGATTGATCGCGAGACAGGCGGGTCGGCTGCACTGCAAGCGGCTGGTGTGACATTGAGAACACTGTTAACCATGTCTGAGATAGAAGCCGCAGATGTATAAGCAATCATCGGCAATGTTAATGCAATGCGCTATTTGATTTCACCGATCAGTGAAGAGCACCTGGAAGGCTTTGCGGCGGCTGTTTCCAGCGTAGTGAGGGAGCAACAATACCTCTCATTCAATGAGCCGCCTACTGCTGAAATGACACGCGACTTTGTACTAAGGAATATCAACGGGCATTGGCCGCATTATGTATTGCTCGAGAAGCAAACAGTGGTTGGCTGGTGTGATATTACCCCTTTGGATCGGTCGATTTATGCGCACGTTGGCGTACTCGGGATAGGCATCATAGAAACACACCGAAATCAGGGCCTGGGAAAGCGTTTAATACAGACGGCACTCGATGCGGCAAAGAACAAAGGTTTATCCAGAGTCCAGCTTACAGTCAGGGAGCACAACTATCGTGCCATCAGGCTGTATGAGCGCTTTGGATTTGTAAAAGAAGGCTTGCATGTGAATGCCGAAAAAAGAAATGGTCAGTTTGAAAACTTGATTTCTATGGCATTGCTTTATACCGAAAATAATGGATTTGATATCAAGGAGCACTTAAATGACGAATAGCCTCAAATACACCGCAAACGACTTCCATCCTGAAGTGCTGCGCTTGTTCGACAAGCTGGTGCACGGCGATATCGACAGGCGTGAATTCATCTCAAAAGCCACGCGGTTTGCGGGTGCATTTACCGCCGTGGGCTTGCTGGAAGCATTGAACCCGAAATTTGCACATGCACAGAAGGTCGGTAGCCAGGACGTACGCCTGCAATCCCATTATGTAGAGATTGATTCGCCCAAAGGTTATGGCAAAGCCAAAGGCTACCTGGTCAAGCCGGCCGAGGTAAAAGGTACACTGCCCGTGGTGTTGGTAATTCACGAAAACCGTGGCCTGAACCCGCATATTGAAGATATCGCGCGCCGGATTGCGCTGGAAAACTTTATTGTATTTGCGCCCGATGCCTTGTTTCCACTCGGTGGTTACCCTGGTGATGAAGACGCAGCGCGTGAATTATTTAAGCAACTGGAACAACCCAAAGCCCATGAAGATTTTGTGGCTGCTTTCCACTGGTTGAAACAGCTGCCTGAAAGCAATGGTAAAGTCGGTGTGATTGGTTTCTGCTATGGTGGCGGAATCTCTAATCTTTTGGCGACGCGCTTGCTTAATCTGGCCGCCGCTGTACCATTTTACGGCAGCGCACCGCCGCTGGAATTAGTGCCAAATATCAAGTCGCCTCTGTTAATCCATTTTGCCGAAAATGACGAAAGGGTAAATGCCAGCTGGCCACCTTATGAGCAGGCGCTAAAGGCTGCCAATATTCCCTATGAAGCGCATATCTATCCAGGCACACAGCACGGGTTTAATAATGATACGACACCAAGATTCGATGAAGCTGCTGCAACACTGGCCTGGCAACGCAGCATTGCCTTTTTTAATGCGCATTTAAGATAAGAAAGTAATCCGTCGGCCTACCAATTTTTAAAGACGTATTTTGATAGGGGCGTTTTAGGCACTCACCCTGTTTTCAGGAGCGCGTGTTGACCACCAGATGCAGGTTAATAGTACTAACTGCAATGGCAAGCGCAGGGTGAGCGCCCAGTAAGGCACCTCGGGAAACTGGCCGGGGTTTTGCCACATGTAGATATTGGCAGGCGTGACAGCAATGGTTAAAACAATCAGCCCCCAGCCAGCAATACGGCGCGTGCGGGTAAATAAAATCCCTACTGCACCTATTAACTCGAATACTCCGCTCATGAGCACTAGCAGCCGATGCTCAGGCAGCCAGGGCGGCACGATTTTCATCTCAAGCTCAGTGAATACAAAATGGGCAATGCCGCCAATGAAAAACCATATAAAAACAACAGCAAGTACTATGGCTCTTGCCAGTCCATGCTTATCATCAGCTGCTTTGTCTGTTTTCATACCGGGCCCTTGAGCACAAGTCGCAATATGAATGTCTGACAGGGCAAGCGTGCCTTAGTGCGCGCTTGCCTGAGGAATTGCAGATTAAGATCTGCCCAAGAAGTCCTGTTTGCCCACATCCACTCCAATATTCCGCAACACCGCATAAGCCGTGGTCAGGTGGAAATAGAAGTTAGGCAAGATGTTGTTGAGCAGATGAGTCTGGCCTTGCACGACTCTGACCTCGGTACCACGTGGAATGGAGATTTCACGGAGCTCCTGGTCATCAATCTGGCTGGCTTCCAGGCCTGACAAAAACTCGATCGAGGCTTTGATCAACGCTTGGTAGTCGGCAATGCTGGCTAATGGCAGGTCAAATACAGGCGGCGGAAGTCCGGCCAACCTGGCGGAATAGCTGGTGGCGTGGTCAGCCACGCGTTGTAACTGACGGCCAAAGGTAAACATGTTCGGGTAGAGGCGAGTTTCGAGTAACACGCTTTGTTCTATTTTTTTCTCGGCGGCAAAGGTAGTAGCTTTATCCAGGATCAGGGATAGATTGCCGAGAAATTTGATAAATACCGGGACAGATACTTGATAAAGAGAAATACTCATATTGAGATCACCATTCGTAGTTAAAGTTGAAGTAAGGCCTAGGCGACTGCCAGATGGCTTTTGGATTGCAGGGAAAATAATCGGGCATACAGGCCTTGGGCAGCGAGCAACTCAGCATGCGCGCCTCTCTCGATCACGTGGCCATATTGCAGCACCAGGATGATGTCTGCGTTCATCACGGTGCTGAGTCTGTGCGCAATAATCACTGAGCTGCGGCCTGAAACCAGTTGTTCCAGCCCTTGCTGGACCAAGTGTTCAGATTCGGAATCCAGCGCGCTGGTGGCTTCATCGAGGATGATCAGTTGCGGGTCTTTGAGGATGGCGCGGGCAATGGCGACGCGTTGCTTTTCGCCGCCTGAAAGCTTGATGCCACGCTCACCGACCAGGGTTTCGTATTGGTGGTCCAGGTGCAGGATAAACTCATCAGCATGCGCCGCTTTGGCCGCGGCAATCACTTCATCTGTCGTAGCGCTAGGGCGGGCAAAGGCGATGTTTTCACCTATGCTGTCGTTGAATAAGGCGACATCTTGCAGCACAACGCCCATCACAGCGCGTATGCTGCGCTGCTGGTAATCCCGCAAATCAATGCCGTTGATCAGTATGCGGCCTTCTGTTGGGTCGTAAAAACGCATCAGCAGTTTGACTATGGTGGTTTTGCCACTGCCACTGGTGCCGACCAACGCTAGCGTTTGTCCGGCCGATATGTGGAATGACACCTGCTGCAGGGCGCTGATCTCTTTGCCCGGGTAACGGAAGGTGACATTCTCGAAAGTGATGGTTTCCAGCTGCTTGAGGACGATAGCATCAGGTTTGTCGTGATGTTCAGCCTCGACATCCAGCAGTTCTATCAAACGTTCGGCGCTGCTCTCGATTTCACTGGCCTGGTTTACCTGGCGTGAGATAGGGGCGATGGTGCTGATCAGGTTCTGGCTCAGGGTTAATACCAATAAAATGTCACCAGTGGTATAAGCGCCTTTCAGGGCGCCATTCACTGTCAGTGCCACGGCGGCAAATACGCCAAAAGTATTGACGACATTCAAGCCCTGTTCAGACTTCCACTGCGTTTTATGCAGGTTGTCGCGCACGATGCGCCACTCTGCTTGTGTGTTGTCATAGCGTTGTTTCACTGCTGGCTCACCGCCAAAGCTCCTGACTGTGGCGATATTGCCGACCATTTCTGCCAGTAAACCTGTCATCCGGCCCGCTAATGCTTGCCAGCCGCGGCGGTGTTTATGCGTCCAGCCTACTGTCCGGTATGAAATCCAGAAGTTGATGCCCAGCACCACGGTCATGATCAGGCCAATCACCGGTGCTTTAATCACTAAAACGGTCAGGATAAACAGCATTTGCAGAAGGCCTGACAGCGTGCCTTCAGTGAGCGACGATAGCCACATGGTAATGCTGGTAATCGTGCCAAAGCGGTCCATGATTTCGCCGACACGGGTCTTCTCGAAATAGTCGATAGATTTTTGCGTCATATTGTCGAATACGCGCTGGCGGAAGGTGCTGACGGTGTCCAGCCACAGGTCATCCGCCTGTTTGTTTTGAATCGCACCAAAAATAACGACGCCCAGACGCAAGGCGAAAAACACGCCGAGTAAAACAGTCACGCTCCAGGTGGCTTCTGCCTGAGTGATTGCCCCGGAAAACATACGTGAAATGACATCCACGATAAATTTGTAGATATAAGGTGTGGCGGTATTGATAAATCCAAGCGCGGTGCCCACCAGAATGACACCAACGACTTTCCCTTTATATTCGGGAATAAACTGAATGGCACGCCATACGTTTTTCATAAATGATTTCTCTTTCAAACTACTTCAATGAAAAGGGTTGTCCCTAATCCAACCGTTAGCTTTATCAAACTTCGTGCCATGTTTTTCCTGAATGAAATCAATGTGGCCAAGCTTTACGGCGGGGACTAAATGTTGATGCAAATACATTAGCTGTTTGCCAGGTGTTGATTTTTCAGCAGTTGGTGAGAAAGTATTTCTTGTTGCTGAAGCGCAGGACGGATGGCTTTTAAAGCGGCGAAAGACAAAGTAGCTGAAGAGGGCGGCCAGTTTTAATTGGTTGCGATATTGCTTTTGATTTTTGCCAGCAGAATCAGCAACGTTTTGTATTCTTCTTCAGATAATCCTTGTACAGCCAATTCAGACAATTCCTTTTCTGAAGTTTTAAGGCTCTCAAACACCTTGTTGCCTTCAGGCGTCAGGCTTAGTCTGGATATTCTTTTATCAGACGCATCCGGTGTGGCATCCAGCAATCCTTTACTACGTACTTCTGTAATCAATCTGGCGATTTGCGCTTTGTCTTTGCCTGTATACGACACCATATCGCTGAGTGTCGCTGCAGGACGACGGGCAAAAAATCCCAGCACCTTATGTTGCATATGCGTCAGGTCCACGCCGCTTTCCTGGATAAACCGGTATTGGCGCGCACGGAAGTGATGCATCAGGCGATGGATGGTTTCAAACACCTGGTGCTTATCATCCGGATTATGGTTGACTTTGTCTACTTTTTTATTCATCATAGTTGATATTATCAACTAAATAACACGCTATGGAAACTGTCATGAAAGAACGCAACTTTGAAAGAGTCAGGTTTGAGCTGCAACAAAGGCCGGTAGTGGTGTCGCACGTAGAAAAAACCAGTGAGGGGTTTATAACCATTGTGTTTACCGGGCCTTTACTTGCCCAGTTCAATAGCCTGTCGTTTGATGACCATATCAAATTCATTTTCACCAACGTGGCAGGTGAAACAGTCAGGCGAGATTACACGCCGCGCAGCTTTAATACGGCGACACAAGAATTAACCATTGAGTTTGCATTGCATGCCCATGGCGATGCTTCGGATTGGGCTAAAAATGCGCAACCAGGCGATACCGCCGTGATTGCAGGGCCCAAAGGTTCGATGGTGATCCCGAAAGATTTTGATTGGCATTTATTGGTCGCAGATTCCTCCAGCCTGCCGGCGCTGGCACGCAGGATAGATGAACTGCCGAAAGAAGCGCACGTCATTGCTTTTATCCAGGTCGATGATGAAAGTGACCGTCGCCGCTTTGAAACCGCAAACCATCACGAAATCACTTGGGTAGAGACGCATCAGCAGGCCATTGGACTGATAGAAGCACTGGAATTGCCAGCGGGTGAAGGATTTAGTTGGGTAGCTGGCGAGCATGTGTTTGCATTGCAGGCCAGGGATATCCTGCTGCAGAAAGGGCAAGCGAAAGAGCACATGAAAGCCGCCGCTTACTGGAAAAAAGGCGCGGCCAACTTTCACGAGAAAATCTAGGCTTACAAGTGGGGTGTCGCGTTTAAACTTGAACGCTAGCGCAAGCGTATTGCCCAAGACTCAAGAGTCGTAGGGTGCGGAATCGTTTAACTTATTCAATTCGGTGATGTTTTCCGAGGTATGGCATTCCAGTACTTCTACATCTTTGTCTTTAAAATTCAGTTTTTCTACCGTATTGATATTGCTGGCAAACTTGTTGTGCAGTTCGCCGCATTTGTGTGTGCGTTTATTCACAAAATTCAGGTATTCCCTTTTTCTGGAATCTACAATCGCCGGTGGCGCCGAGCCATCATTGATCAACTTTGTAAAAGTGCTGCGTAACCTCAGTTCAGACAGACTCCAGATATTAAACACCAGGATATTCTTGGAAGGTTCTTTTTGCAACGGGCGGTCAGTGTCCTGCCTGGTGCTATTGTCAGGGGCAGGCTCTGCATTGGTAGAAGGGTTTCCCGCCACTAGTTCTGTTTGCTTGTGATGTTCGACTACCGGGGCCGTTGTTTCATGTTTTTTATGCGGTTTGGAAGGCGCTTTAAATTCAGATTTAGGTGGGTCGATCTGTGCTGTCGCCTCAGGCATGGTGTCTTGCGGGTCAAGCACCGCGATTTCTGGCGTGGTGACCGTTTGTACTCGTACAGCCTGGTTCGCTAGCGGTGAGGCTTCTTCCTTTGAAATCAGGGCGATCAGTATCACGAAAATCAAACCGATCAATACAATATTCAGTTTGCCGATTTCCATGATGCCTGTTTGAAAAAAAGCTGATTGCAAGGAGGTGCTGCCTCCTCTGCTGAACGATGTATTTTTTCGCTCAATACATGCTTTTCCGGAGTGATACGTGCTGCTCATTCATTTGTCCCAATGTATTTGGATCATACCAATTGCATTTAATCGCCCACAATGCCTTAAAAGTCTTCATGACTCAAGCACTTTGCACCATTTCAGGGCTTTTGAGCTTGCTTCCAGGCAGAAGAAATTATTGCTACACATACAATTTTAAAGTGTTTATTGTAAACTCTTGATGGGAAATTGAAGCTGAGAATAAGCGTAGTAAAAATGCTCTGTGGCGCTCAATTGCAACACATCACAATAATGATAAAAAAGGTTTAACCATGGTATTTTCCTCGGGTCTTCAGCATCATCGTTTAAAGAGATTCGCTTTATGCCTATCTCTTTTAAGTGTAGCCACATTAACAACCGCTGCCAGTGATAGTGCTCGTGTCATCAGCACGCATGTTGAGAAAATGCCTGGCAAGCCTGCCAAAACAGCAGCCGATAAATCGTCTGTGATTGCCTTGATCAATCTCGAAGAGGTGATGCCGGATTGCCAGCAGCAGATCGCCAAAACAAAAATCAAAAGCGTGCAGCGCAGCGAGAGTGGCATTACCACCGAAAGCATCACCTTCAGTTTGTCTAATGCCACTGTCACTATTCCGACGCACATGGGGGATAACCCGATATTGACGCTGGATGATCTGGTAGATGCGACTAAATTTATCAGGGTTGGGCAAACTTACTTTATCCATTTCCAGACCTGCGAACATACGCAAGAGCGCAGCCTGATTAATATCTATGCGATCTAGGCTGGGTTCAAAAAGTGTAGTTATTTGTTTGCGATCAACAGCTCGACGCTGCTGGCTTCAGCCAGGCGGATGACGGAAATATGTTCACGCTCGAAAGCGCTGATGAGTTCTTTCAGGGTGGTGTTAGGCAAGGCACTATCAATATTAAATGCCAGAAACTCAAGATCTGCCAATACCCCCAGCACTACAAATGAATGACGTTCCTTGAAGTTGATGCGGTCAATAAAAATAGCCTGGATATTTTTGACCGAGCTACAGGCGCGGCCTACGGCTGAAATCAGGTCCCAACCCACTTCACGGATAGCGACGTCATAAGTGGCGCCATCGGCGATGGCTGCGGTTTCAGCGCGGTCAGTAAAAAAGTAATCGACACTACGGAATTTGCTTGAAAAGGCGACATGCGGTGTTTTGCTGACTTCGCCCGCGACCAGGCTTTCTGCCATTAACAGGCAACTGATCATTAAAACTAAAGACGCTAGCCTTTGCACCGGGTTAGCCTTTGAGATATTCAATACTTAAGCAAAAACGTGATTGCCTTTGATGGTCAGCTTAGGCTGCTGTATGGGTTGCTCACTGGTTGGCGTAGGCATGTGATGAGAGTCTTCACGCAGGACTGCATCAAGATAGAAACTCTTTTCATTTCTTTTGGTCAATTTCTTAACTTGCTGGAAATGCCCCTGATTAGCAACATCCATTTTTGTAGTGAGCACTGCGACGTGAGTCGTCTCTATTAAAGGTGTCGCGGCTTGCATGCCAGGGTTGATAGAGGTGCCGATAGAAATAATCGTCACAATTGAGCCAATCGACATAATCACCAGCGCGGCCGCAACTGCACCCGCGGTAATGGCGGCCAAGGATATCGCAATGCTACCTTTGGCCCGTTCCTGGATGTTCGATCCTTTGAATTGTGTCATGGTTAATCCTCCCTCATTTTTAATTTGTAGCAATGCATTTAATGTAAGCTCAATAATGCTGGCTTCTCAAATGCTGCTCCATACAGCTTTTTCTGAAAGTCTTGTAGGAATATTCGTACAAGAAGCGTATTGATGCATTGATCTTCTAATTAAATATCAACACCTTAGCCTTTAATAAAATGCCTGATCAATTGGCAGCTGGCATGAAAAGCCGGGGGTACATCCGCCGTCAGGCGTTGAGCACCATCGTCCAGCCGTTGCACTTGCACTGGCACACCAGCCAACAATAGCTTTGCTGCATAAGCTTCCGCCTCGTCCCGCAGGGGATTTTCATGACTGGTGATCACCAGCGCCGGCGCCAGCCCCGCCAGCCTGCACGAATTCACTGGCGAGGCATACGGGTGCGTGGCATTACTGGTCACTTGAATATAGTCTGCCCAGGCACGCCTACAAGGCGAGTCCATGGTGGCGCCCATAGACTTGGAAGTTTGCAAGGCATCCAGCATGGGGTTAATCAGTATTTGGCCAGACAAGCGCATACTACTTATCCCTCTGTCGCGAAATAACATAGACACCACTGCAGCCAGGTTGCCGCCGGCTTGCTCGCCAGCAACAAACACACGTTTCATATCGGCACCTATCTCGTGCGCATGCTTGGCGACCCAGGTCAGCGCTTCAAAGGCGACTTCTATCGTGTCGGGAAAATGCACACAGGGTGCCAATGGATAATCCACACATAAGACCACCGCTTGCTCAGAAAGGGCATTCGCCATCGCGTAAGCGTCTTCCACCTTGCCGCAGTTAAACAGCCCGCCGTGGAAATAAATCACCACGGGTGTTTGAAGTTTGGCTTCCTGCTTGCCAAACACATGCAGTGCAATGGCTTGCCGGGTTTTTGAATATTGAAAGGTGGTCGTCCACATGGCAGCTAGCATGCAAACTATTCAAGTTTGGGGATAGCCATGCCACGCTTCACCGCTGGCCGATCACCCACCACTTGCAACCAGCGCTGTATCGAGGGTTTCGTTGCTAGCGAATCCTCAAGCACCGTTTTAAGATACGTTGTGGCAGCCAGTACCCAGGCATAACAAGCGATATCCGCGATAGAGTAATCCTCACCCGCCACATAAGAATGACTTGCTAACTGGGTCTCCAGCACGGTCAGCAATCGATCCGCTTCTTCAGTGAATCGTGTAATGGCTAGAGGTGCTTTTTCCTGGCTTCTGACAGCAAAAAAACCTAATTGGCCAAACATAGGCCCCAGACTGCTAGTCTGCCAATGCAGCCACGCAAGCGCGTTGTAACGCGCCTGGCCATGTGTTGCTAAAAACTGTCCGCTTTTATCCGCCAGGTAAGTCAGGATGGCGCCACTTTCAAAAATAGCCAGTGGCGCGTTTTCTGTCGCAGTATCCACAATAGCCGGGATCTTATTGTTAGGCGAAATGGCACTGAATTCTGCGGAAAATTGTGCCAGCTTGCCCAGATCAACCGGGCTCACCGCATAATCGATGCCGAGCTCCTCAAGCATGATGGAGATTTTTCGGCCATTCGGTGTCGCCCATGTATATAAGTTGATCATCAGTGTGTCTTTCTATATGGTTTTTCTATTGATTAGCGTAAGCCACCGCCAGCAAGCAGTTGCTCACCAGTCAGCCAGTACGAATCATCAGACGCCAGGAAAGCAGCAATTGAGGCAATGTCATTCGGTTGGCCGCTACGACCCAATGGGGTTTGTGAGATATAGCCAGTTTCAGCTTCTGAGCCGATGACGCCCGCAGTGTGTGTGCCTTCTGTTTCAACCAGGCCAGGGTTTAAAGCGTTGACGCGGATTTTGCGTGGGCCCAGTTCACGCGCAAGGACACCGGTAATGGCATCTACAGCGCCCTTGGTCGCGGTGTATACAGCCGCGCCGGGTGGCGTTAAGCGGCTAATGACAGAGCCGATGTTGATAATGCTGGCGCCTTCGCCTAAATGTTTCACTGCGGCCTGGGTCGTTAATAACAAGCCGAGGACATTGATATCGAATTGTTTGTGGAAGTGCTCCGGGGTGATTTCTTCTATGGCAGCGAATTCATAGATGCCGGAGTTGTTGACCAGGATATCCAGCTTGCCGAAGTGATTGATGGCTGCGTCTATAATGCCTTGCGCCTCGCCAGCTTCACTCACATTGCCGCCAACCGCAACCGCTTTGCCACCAGCCTGGATAATCTCCGCAACGACTTTTTCAGCGCATTGTTTGCTGGATAAATAATTAACCACCACTGAAGCGCCATCTCTTGCGAAGCGTTTTGCAATTTCTGCGCCTATGCCTTTGGATGCGCCTGTGACGACAGCTACTTTACCTGCTAATTTTGTGCTCATGAGAATCTCCTAAATGTCTGTAATGAAAGTTTGTTTCAATCTGATGAACACTATAAATGCATATAAAATTGAGATAAATAACCTAAATATGCAATCACTGTGTTAATTTATTGCACAATCAAGCCAATACAAAAGCCTATTTATGGACCGTTTTGACACTATGCTGGCATTCACGCGCGTGGTAGAGCTGGAAAGCTTTACTAAAGCCGCGCTGTCATTAAACCTGCCTAAGACCACCGTTTCTGCACAGGTACTGGCGTTGGAGAAACGCCTGCGTGTCAAACTGCTACACAGAACCACGCGACGCATTAGCGTGACCACTGATGGTGCGGCTTACTACGAGCGCGCCATCCGGTTATTAAATGAGCTGGAAGAAACAGAAGCGGCCTTGAACCAGGCGACGGTGAATGCCAAAGGGCGCTTGCGGGTGGATGTGCCGGCACCGCTAGGGCGGCTGGTGATTATTCCTGCCTTGCCGGATTTCTTTAAACGCTATCCGGATATCGAGCTGGAGATCGGTTGTGATGACCGGCCCATCGATTTACTGGAAGAGGGCGTTGATTGTGTGATCCGCATAGGCAACCCCCTGGATTCAACCCTGGTCGCCCGGCGCGTGGGTACCATGCAATTCATGCTGGTGGCCACGCCTGAATACCTTGATACTTCCGGCAGACCAGCCAGCCCAGAGGATTTGCCGCGACATCACGGCGTGCATTTCTTTTCTTCAAAAACTGGCAAAGTGTATCCATTTTTGCTCACGCACAACGGTGTGACCCAAGAGATCGCCACCATCCGTAAACTGGCGATTAATAATGGGGATGCGATGGTCTCTGCCTGTCTGGCAGGTCTGGGCATCTGCCAGTTGCCCGCTTTTATGGTGCAGGGCTTTTTAGCTAGTGGTGAGATGGAAAGCGTGCTGGCAGACTATGTCGCAGAGGGTTTTCCCATGAATGCGCTGTATCCGCAAAACCGGCATCTTTCATCCAAGGTACGTGCATTTATCGAGTGGATAGCCGAGTTGTTTTCCGAATGTCATTTGCTGCAAGCTATCAAGCAACCTTAATCTTTGCCATATTTTTTAATGCACTTAATCAATAAAGGCAACTTCTTCATCTCAAAACCGTCATTTGTATAGGTTATTTTATGGCTATACAGTTTCAGCTTATCCAGGCAGGCAAAACCTGTATAGCAGCCTCCATCAAACAATGACAGTCATCCTCTATCTAAAAGCAAAAAGGCGTTAAACATGTTAGGTAAAAAAACAATCAAATCATTTACCCATGCCATGGGGATTTTCAGCATGGCACTGATGAATACCAGTGTGATGGCAGAAAGCAATATAGACCGGCAAACAGAAACCGCCATGCCGCGGCAGAAAAATATGTATGGCATAGGCGTAGGCGTGATCCCGAAAACCTCAGGTTCCAAAGACCAGCGGGCATTGATTTTGCCGGTGATCAATGCCAATTATGGCGAGCGTTTTTACATCAATGGTTTGCAGGCCGGTGTCTGGTTACTGGAATCTGATGACAAACGCCTGCGCCTGGGTTTGTCCGCCGATGCCAGGTTTGGTTGGGACGCCAGCGATAGCAGCCGTACCAAGGGCATGCATGACAGGGACTTTTCTGTTGACGTTGGCCCAGTGCTGCGCTGGCAGACCGAGTTGGGCACTATCAATGCCCAGTGGGGATTCGATGCTGGCGGTGCCAGCAACGGCCAAAACGTGCAGCTGCAATTTATCCGCAGCCTCTATAGGTCAGAACGTTTCCGCGTGAATGGCCTGGTAGGTGTGCAATGGAACAACCGCAAATTCAATGATTATTACTTTGGCGTAGATGCCGATGAAGCACGGCCAGATCGCCCGGCATACCAGGCAAAAGCGGGTACTCAGCTACAGCTCGGCGTGAATGGTATTTACAGTGTCAGTGCGGATCAGGCGGTATTTTTCGGGCTGATTGCCAACCGTCTGGGTAACCAGCAGGCGGATAGCCCGATCGTGAAAACACGTTTTCAACCCATGGGTTACGTGGGTTATTCCATCGGTTTTTAAAAGCAGCTCTAATACTCAAGATGTACCATCGACCAGTCACGCATGGCGCTCAAGCCAGCATGTGTGGCTGGTCTTTTTATGTGCGAAGCCAGCGTTGAATGAAACACCTCAGTCATGCTCAGGGCCGTGCTCGCCGCGTTTCGTTGTTGATGGCTGCATTCTATGAAATAATCAAAAGCGAAGAGCACACCCAACCCGTAATACATTCATCCCTCAGGAGAAAGTCATAGACCAGATTCACCTTATGCGCGTGTTTGTCACGGTGGAAGAAGAGGGTGGCTTTGCCGCCGCTTCGCGAAAACTGGATATTTCCCCTGCTGCGGTCACGCGTGCCATTGTGGCGCTAGAAGAACTGTTAGGCGTGAAACTGATCCAGCGCACCACGCGCAATATCCGTTTAACCGATGCCGGCCACCAGTATTATGAGGATAGCAAAGCCATCCTCGCCAGTCTGGCGTTAGCCAATGAGGCGGTGTCAGGTGCCAATGCGGAACCACACGGCACGCTCACGGTGACGGCATCCGTGTTGTTTGGGCGTTTATATGTCATGCCCAGCATCATCGCTTACATGCAAAAGTACCCCAAAGTGAAGGTCATCGCGCATTTTGTGGATCGCGTCACCAATCTGGTGGAAGAGGGCATCGATGTCGCCATCCGTATTGGCGAATTGCCGGATTCATCCTTACGTGCCAATAAAGTGGGTCAAGTCCGCCAGGTGTTCTGCGCATCTCCCGCCTATCTTGAAAAACATGGCGTGCCGCAACAGCCTGAGGATTTACGCACGCACGCCATTATTTCGGCTAACGCGCTCTCGACTAAAATCGAATGGCGTTTTGGCACTGCAGAAACCTCAGAAAAATTGCGCATGGAGCCAAAACTGATTGTATCCAGCAATGACGCCGCCCTTGCCGCTGCCATCGGCGGGCTGGGCATCACACGTTTACTCTCTTACCAAGTGAAAAGTGAGGTCGAGCGTGGCGCGTTGACCCTGATACTGGAGGAATACGAAGAGCCGCCGTGGCCTATCCATGTCGTCCACCGCGAAGATAAGTTAGGTTCTTCAAAAGTGCGTGCCTTTATTGATGGCATTGTGCATGACTTGCGCAACCACCCTAATTTGAAATAGCTACATTGTTTGAAATAGCTATGTTGCGCCCAACGAAATAATCAATTTCTCAGCGGGTAGTTTTTCGCGCCTGAGCGGGTTTGTAAAATGCAATCGTCAAACAAACGACATTGCATACAACCCGTTAATCAGGAGAGCCACATGAAAGCAGCCATTATTATTTTGTCAGACCCGACCCATGGCGGGGAAGAAGCGTTAGGACGTGCATTTAACGGTTTAGCCGCCGCCTATGATTTCAAGCAAACAGGCACCGAAGTCGCGGTCTATTTCCAGGGTGCCGCTACGCGTTGGGCAGGGGTGATCAGCCAGAAAGACCATGCCTTGCATGCTTTGTATAGTGCTGTTTCTGACACTGTTGCTGGCGTATCATGCGGTTGTGCCGATGTATTCGGTGCGCGCGAAGCCGCTGAGAAACATGGTTTTGAACTGATCACTGATAACCGTGTGCCTGGCACCTCGGGCTTGCCAAGTATTGCGCAGCTGTCAGCGCAGGGTTACACGATATTTAATTTTTAGGAGAGAGATATGACATCGACCCCGTCCATTCGTCCACCGGTACCGCCGTTTACCCGCGAAACTGCCATCCAAAAAGTGCGGCTGGCTGAAGATGGCTGGAATTCACGCGATGCTGCCAAAGTGGCACTGGCTTACTCTGTGGATACCCAATGGCGAAACCGGGCTGAATTTGTCAAAGGCCGTGAGCAGGCACAGCAATTTCTTGAGCGAAAATGGAACAAGGAGCTGGAGTATCGCTTGATCAAGGAGCTATGGGCTTTTACTGAGAACCGTATTGCGGTGCGATATGCCTATGAATCTAAAGATGATTCAGGCAACTGGTTTCGCGCTTATGGTAACGAAAACTGGGAGTTCGGCCCGGATGGCTTGATGATCAATCGCTTTGCTTCTATCAATGACCTGCCAATCAAAGAAAGCGAGCGGTTGTTCCGCTGGCCAATGGGACGACGTCCGGATGACCATCCTGGTTTGAGTGAATTAGGCCTGTAATTGTCATTAGCTTTGTAGATATGAAAAACCCGGCAGAGAGACATCTGCCGGGTTTTGTTTTGCCCATGAAAATAGCTAAAGCTGATTATCTGCCTTCAGAAATCTTCTTTAGATTATCCAGGCCAGAACGGTAAACCACAGTCATGGTTTTAATCGCGTCATCATCCGTTTGATTGGCGACTGGCTTATCTGAAAGATCTTTGCGCTTGAAGTCACCATTCCAGGTGACTTTGCTTTTACTGTCTGATATCGCTTTCACCGTGATGGTTGAACGATAGTTGCTTACCGGCAACACGCCCTCTAATATTTTATAGCTAAAGGTTTTTTGCGCCGGACTAAAAGTCAGTAACTCTTCTTTCACCTGGCTATTATCCTGCAGTGTTAATAAACGGATAGCGCCTGGCAGGTTAGGGGTGCCGCTCACAATATGGGTGGTTTTAATGGCCGGATGCCACAAGCCCAAGTCGCCAAAGTTGCTGACATTGGCCCAGACGGTCTCTGCCTTGGCATTGATCTCGACAGACTCTTCCAGTTTGAGTGTTTCTGCTGCTGCATGGCTGGCAGCAGGAATCAATCCAGCGATTAATACAAATGATGTGAATAGTGCCTTCATTCATTTCTCCTTTAAAAGTTATTGTTGATTTGTGGCTATTCTATGAATGAGAGACTGTTTTAGAAAATAAATTCATAATAAGTACGCCGGTCAGGATAAAAGAGATGCCTATCAGGGCGGCAGAATCCAGTTGCTGGCCATAAAATACCCAGCCAACAATCGCCAGTAGCACAATGCCTAGCCCGGCCCAAATCGCGTAGGCAATACCAATGGGAATCGCTTTCAAGGTCAGTGACAGGAAATAGAAAGACAGTGCATAACCGATGACGACCACAACGGAAGGGATCACCCGGGTAAACCCTTCACTGGCTTTTAAACTGGATGTAGCCGTGATTTCGGAAATAATTGCGATTGCTAAAAAAAGCCAGTACTTCATGGTGTTCTCCAGAACGGTTGCATAAAAGAATGGTGTTTAAAAAGGTAAGGTTTGCCACATTGAAGTATGGCTGGTGTGATTGCAAAGACAGGCCTGCGTGTTTGAAATATCCCGGTTAATCAAAATTAAACGCGTACTGTTCAGAGGCTTTACTGGGCTGCGCATCAGGCCGCTCCAGGCCGCTGGCTTTCACCCCTAGCAAGCGTATGCTGCGGTCAAGCTCAATGCGTGTTAAACATTTGCCCGCTGCGCGGCGTATCGATTGTGCATCTGTCACCGGTTTAGGCAAGGTAAGGTCGCGGGTGACCGTTTTAAAGTCATCAAAGCGCAGCTTGATGCCTATTTTGCGGCATACATAACCTTTACGCTGCAAATCATCGGCAACCCGTTCGCACAAATGGGTGAATGCCTCACCCAAGGCCTGTTTATCGCGCACAGCGTGCAAATTACGTTCAAACGTTGTTTCGCGGCTCATGGAAACAGGTTCGCTTTCAGTCACCACTGGCCTGTCGTCCAACCCGCGTGATACCCGATACAACCATTTGCCGTAACTTTGCCCAAAATGCTGGGTGAGCCATGCTTCATGCAGTGTGGCGATCTCGCCTATGGTCTGTATGCCCAGAGACTCGAGCTTGGCGCTCGCCTTGGGGCCTATGCCATTGATCTTGCGCGCTGGCATCGGCCAGATGCGGGTGGGCAGGTCGTCCATGCTGATAATGGTAATGCCATCTGGCTTTTGTATATCTGAACACAGCTTGGCCAGCAGCTTGTTAGGGGCGATCCCCACTGAACAAGTCAGGCTGGTGGCCTCATACACGACGGCCTTGAGCTTTTGCGCAATGGTCAACGAATCTTCTTGCAACATAGCGAGGTCCACATAGACCTCATCAATGCCTATATCCTGGATCACCGGGCTGACAGAGCGGATGGCTTCTTTAAATAACCGGGAATAACGACGGTACAAATTGAAATTTACCGGCAACAGAATGGCATCTGGTGCCAGCTTGGCAGCGCGCATGGTGGGCATGGCCGAATGCAAGCCCAGCGCGCGGGCTTCATAAGTGGCGGTGGTTAACACACCGCGGCCGACATAATCCCGCAATCGTGAGAAAGCATGCGTACCATCTTCATTTAATTGCGGTGTATCAGAAGCACGGCCACCAACGACGACAGGCAAACCGCGCAATTCCGGGTATTGCGATAATTCGCAGGAGGCAAAGAATGCATCCATATCGATATGTGCAATGCGCCGTGCAGACACATCGTCCATGGTTAGCTAACAATCACTGGAATCATGCGCGTGAATTGTAGCGTTTTTAAAGCGTGTTTAATGTAGGAACATTTAATTAAAATTGATTTACGCTGACGCCGGATGTTGTAGCAGAAATCGGCTGCATTATTTTCTAACCTGTACCAGTACCGAAAAATAATTATGCGATGAAAGTGCTGGGTGCAGATATCTGAAATGCCGGGAATTGGAAAGTTAAATCTGCTTCAAAACTAAATGGTGATAAACTGAGCTTATGTTGTACCAAATCAGTTGGAATGAAATTTATGCGTACAGTTTTGCGGGTAGCATAAAACAAAAAAATCCTAAGTTATTGCTAACAAAGGATTGTTTTGTTCTTTATGGTGCCCAAGAGAGGACTCGAACCTCCACGTCGTTAAACACTAATACCTGAAACTAGCGCGTCTACCAATTCCGCCACCTGGGCTAAAGAAGCTGTGCATTTTAAAGGAAGAATTAATATTGTCAACCAGAAAAACTAAAACGCCTCTGCGGGCAACCGATCCGCAGGCGCAACGTGAAGCAGAGTTATACCAAACCCCGTTACCTAGCCGTGAGCTAGTGCTGCAACTTCTGTCTGATCAGGGCGTTCCGCTGAGTGCAGACCAGATCTACCTGTTACTCGACATCAGCCATGATGAACGGGATAACTTTAACCGCCGCCTGGGCGCGATGGAGCGTGACGGGCAACTGATGCGCAACCGCAAGGGCGCGTTTTGCCTGCCGGATAAAATACATTTGATCGCTGGTACGGTGTTCGGCCATACCGATGGTTTCGGCTTTTTGGTGCCGGACGATAAAACCAAACACCCTGAAGATATTTTC
Organism: Methylophilus sp. E2MeOHC9; assembly: GCF_058744375.1. Taxonomy (NCBI): domain Bacteria; kingdom Pseudomonadati; phylum Pseudomonadota; class Betaproteobacteria; order Nitrosomonadales; family Methylophilaceae; genus Methylophilus; species Methylophilus sp. E2MeOHC9. The sequence continues at coordinate 2,476,648 of NZ_CP196024.1, read as the reverse complement.
CTGGGCCCTAAAGAAATGACCATGGTCATGCATGGGGACCGCGCCATGGTGCGACTGGCCGGGCTGGATAGAAGAGGCCGCCCAGAAGGCAAGCTGGTCGAAGTATTGGAACGTGCCAATAAAACCCTGGTAGGTCGTGTCATTCGCGCGCAGGGCGTGACCATAGTCGCTGCGGAAGATAAACGTATCAGCCAGGATATCCTGATCCCTTACCACCTGGATATGGATGCCCAGGTTGGCCAGGTGGTCACGATTGAGTTAACCGAATACCCTTCTTCACACTCCCGCCCTATGGGTAAAGTGGTGGAGATTTTGGGTAACTACGCCGACAGTGGTATGGAAATTGAGATTGCCCTGCGCAAACACCATTTGCCGCATCAATTCAATCCGGCCGCAGTTAAACAGGCTGAAGATTTTCCAAGAACGGTCCAGCCCAAAGATTACAAAGGCCGCAAGGATCTACGGGATTTAGCGCTGATCACCATCGATGGTGAAACCGCCCGTGACTTTGACGATGCTGTGTTTGCCGAGCCGCAAGGCAAAGGCTGGCGTCTGGTAGTCGCGATTGCCGATGTCAGTTTTTATGTGCAGCCTGGCGATGCGCTGGATAAAGAAGCGTTTGACCGGGGTAATTCTGTCTATTTTCCACGCCGCGTGATCCCGATGTTGCCAGAGGCTTTATCCAATGGCTTGTGCTCACTGAACCCTGAGGTCGAGCGTTTGTGTATGGTCTGTGACATGCAGATCGATGGGCTGGGCGTGGTCAAGCAATACCAGTTCTACCCGTCAGTGATGCTATCCAAAGCGCGCATGACGTATACCAAGGTGTCTGCCTTGCTACACGAAGAGGATCCTGCGCTGACCGCAGAATACCAATGGTTGCTGCCGCATTTGAATAACCTGAACGGCGTGTTCAAATTGATGCTGACGCAGCGTGAAAAGCGCGGTGCTGTCGAGTTTGAATCCACCGAAACCATGATGGTGTTTAATGACAACGGCAAGATAGACAAGATTGTGCCGGTAGTACGTAACGACGCACACAAGCTGATTGAAGAGTGCATGCTGGCAGCCAACGTCTGCGCGGCCGACTTTTTACTGAAAAATGAGCAGACATGTTTGTACCGTATCCATGAAGGCCCGACACCGGAAAAACTGGAAGCGCTGCGCCTGTTTATGGGCGAGTTCGGCTTTGGTGTGGGCGGTGGTGAAAAGCCGCAGGCCAAGGATTACGCCAAACTGATGCAGCGCATTAAATCGCGCCCGGATGCGCAATTATTGCAAACCGTGATGCTGCGCTCTATGCAACAGGCGGTGTATAGCCCGGATAATGTCGGCCATTTTGGCCTGGCCTATGATGCGTATACGCATTTTACTTCGCCTATCCGCCGTTACCCTGACTTGCTGGTGCACCGCGCCATCAAGGCCGTCGTGGAGGGCAAACGTTACCAGGCCAAAGACTGGCACCAATTGGGTACACATTGCTCCATGACGGAACGCAGGGCCGATGATGCCACGCGTGATGTCACCAACTGGCTGAAATGTTTTTACATGCAGGATAAAGTCGGCGAAGTGTTTGCGGGCACTGTGGCTGGTGTAACCAGTTTTGGCCTGTTTGTAGCGCTGGATGAGGTGTATGTGGAAGGCTTATTACACGTCACCGATTTAGGTAATGATTACTTTATCCACGACAAAGCCAGGCATGAGATGGTGGGCGAACGCACTGGTGTGCGCTATCGCTTGGGTGACCGCCTGACGGTAAAAGTCGTCCGTGTAGACCTGGAAACCGCCCGCATCGACTTTACGCTGGCTGGTAAAACTGATGCATCTGGTGAGGCTGCTGAAAGTGATACTCCGACAGAAGCCGGAACCTCTACATTGAGAAGATCACAGGTGTCAGAAGCCAGAGCCAGGCCTGCCAGCCCTTTTAATACGGGTAGTAAATCGGGCAAAGGGGCCAGTAGTAAAGGGGCGCCCAAAGCCAGGCCAGCGGCAGCATCTACAAGCTCAGGCAAAGACGGTGCTGGAAAACCGCGCACGGCAAAAGAAAAAAATCGTCGCTCGGTGCAAAAAAATAAAGGCAAACCTAAGGCGAAAGCCCGATAATATCGCCTGTGTACATTTCGCAAGGTGATTGCTAGTGCTTTAACCTTGCGAAATATTCAACTCCCTCCGCGCGTGAAACACCTCTGCGCGGTGCTTGGCGTTTGAATTCAGAATAAAATTAATTAGGAGTTACTATGTCAGAAACCCGCATTCTGTTTGGTTTTCATGCGGTGTTGAGTCGCATGCGTCAGCATGGCAGCAGCATACAGGAAATTATCATTGATCAAGACCGGGTAGATGCGCGTATGCGTGATTTGCTCGAGATGGCAAAATCACACAATATCCGTGTCATCCAATCCGAGCGTAACCGCCTGGATGGCTTTATAGGCGCGCATGGCCGCCATCAGGGCGTGATTGCCAGGGTGGTAGAAACGCCCATGCCTTACAAAGATATCCACGATATCCTTGACTCTGACCTCGACGAACCACCGTTCTTTTTGATCCTCGATGGTGTGCAGGACCCGCACAACCTGGGCGCTTGCCTGCGTGTGGCGGATGCCATGGGTGTACATGCCATTATTGCGCCCAAAGATAGATCCGTTGGCCTGAATGGCACAGTGCGTAAAGTGGCCAGTGGTGCGGCTGAAACCGTGCCGTTTATTTCAGTGACCAATCTTGCGCGCACCATGCGCGAACTGAAAGAGGCGGGCGTGTTTGTGGTCGGCACCACCATGGATGCCCCAAGTGAACTGCACAATACCAAGCTGGAAGGGCCTATCGCGCTGGTGATGGGTGCTGAAGGTGACGGTTTGCGCCGCCTGACGCAGGAAACCTGTGATGCATTGATCACTATCCCGATGTTTGGCTCGGTACAAAGCATGAATGTCAGTGTCGCCAGCGGCATTGCTTTATACGAAATCCGCCGTCAGCGCGTATTGACTACTGCACAGAAATAAACTTTCAGACGTATGATCACTTTATCAGGCCTGTGGCAGCAGTTAAGGCTACAGTCAAAACGCTTGTGGTTAGGGCAATGGCTGGCATTTTTCGGCGCTGCCGTGGCGGTGCCTATCCCGTTGCTGATGCCATTGCTGGTAGATGAGGTCCTGTTAAAGCAGCCCGGTAAACTCACGCAAACCATGGCGCTTTTGTTGCCAGCGGATTGGATGGGGCCGATTGCCATCATTGCCTGCGTCACTTTGCTCACTATTAGTTTGCGCCTTGGCAGCGTGTTGCTCGGCGTCGCTACAACGCGCATTTTTGTCGGTTTATCCAAGCAGGTGACCCTGGGGGTGCGGCAAACCCTGTTAGACAAGCTTTCGCGTATCCGCATGCAAGTCTATGAAAGCCTGGGGGCAGGGCAGATCACAGCGCGCCTGCTCACCGATATTGAAACGCTGGATAAATTCCTGGGTGAAACCATCGCCAAGGTGCTGGTGGCCGTACTCAGCGTGATCGGTGTGGCGGTGGTGTTGCTATGGATGCACTGGCAACTGGCGCTGATTATCCTGTTGCTAAATCCGTTTGTGATCGCGCTCACCATGGTGCTGGGCAAAAAGGTCAAACTTTGGAAGCAACGCGAAAATAACGCATTTGAAGTACTCTCCCAATCGGTCAGCGAAACCCTGGAAGTCATGCAGCAACTGCGTGCCAGCAATAGCGACAAGCGCTTCCTGGAAAAAGCCAAACAGGCTGCTGAGGCTGTGCGGGAAGCAGCGACTGCTTCTGGCTGGAAATCAGATGCTTTATCGCGTTTGTCATTCGGTGTCTTCCTGTTCGGCTTTGAGATTTTCCGCGCCGTCGCCATGCTGATGGTGGTGTTCTCTGATCTATCGGTCGGGCAAATGATCGCGGTATTCGGCTACTTGTGGTTCATGATGGGGCCGGTGCAGGAACTACTGACCGTGCAATTTTCTTATTACGCCGCCAAAGCCGCGCTGGCGCGGATCAACCAGGTGCTTGAAGCCGAAGAAGAGCCACATTACCCGGCGTTGATCCAAGGCTTTAATGACCAGCAGCCAGCAGCCATCGCGTTAAAGCAGGTGACTTTCTCATATGGCGAAGGTGACCCTATCCTTGATCAGGTCAGCCTGGATATCGCACCGGGTGAGCAAGTGGCACTGGTCGGGGTTTCCGGCGCAGGTAAATCTACCTTGGTGCAATTGTTACTAGGATTATATGCGCCCAATCAAGGCCAGATCCTGTTTAACGGGCAATCGATAGAACAGTTAGGTTATGCGCAGATACGCGAACATGTGGGTGTAGTACTGCAACACCCCATGCTGTTTAACGATAGCGTGCGGCAGAACCTGGCCATGCAACAACCTTATACGGATGACGCGTTGTGGCAGGTATTGGAAGTGGCGCAACTAGCCCAGTTTATCCGCGATCTACCCGATGGGCTGGACTCGCAGCTAGGGCGTAGCGGTGTGCGGCTGTCTGGTGGCCAGCGCCAGCGGCTGGCGATTGCGCGCATCATGCTCAAGCAGCCGCAAGTGGTGATCCTGGATGAGGCGACTTCCATGCTGGATACGCATACTGAATCGTTGCTGCATGCCGCCATGCACACATTTTTGCGTGGCCGTACCACCATTATCATCGCCCACCGCTTATCGGCTGTGAAGGAAGCAGACCGTGTATTGGTGTTTGATGCCGGGCGTATTATCGAGGAAGGTCAGCACGAGACATTGGTCAATCAGGTGGGCAGTGTTTACCAGCGCCTGTATGGGCAACAAACGGCCTGATTGTAGTTAAGGCTTAGCGCCTAGGCTTTGCTTTCATCAACCATGGCGCCATACTCCTCCAATGGTAATAGGACCGGTTCTTTATACTGCTTCCTGGTCTGCAGCTGAGAGGCAGTCATAAACGGCATAGATTCCTTTCCATTCAGCCAGTTTTGTTGTTTTGCATCTATCCGGTGTGTAAGCCGATTCAGCAACCTTCTTGTAAGTCGGATTTCTAATCAGCCATTGACCCTGATTATGCTTTATTCGCTAGTCTCAACCATCATTATTACACTGTGCGAAACAGTGAATTGAGTTGCCAGTAGTGCTACTTAAATCTGCATCCGGTTACATTGTGTCATACCGAATTTTCGGTGATCGATATCAATGACAAAGGATAAATGATGAACTACACAAAATTTAAGGTCGCTGTACAAATGCCTGTTTTACTGGCTGCGCTAATGACTACATTCGTCATGCCGGTGTATGAAGCAACTGCGGCGACAACTGCACCACAAACCGCACAGAGTGAAACGGCTGTCTCTTATCACACGGTCGTGATCGATGGCGTCAAAGTATTCTATCGCGAAGCAGGCCCTAAAAATGCACCTACCGTGTTGCTTCTGCATGGCTTCCCGACATCGTCACATATGTTCAGGAACCTGATACCGCAACTGGCTGATCGTTACCACGTGATTGCGCCGGATTATCCTGGCTATGGCCAAAGTGAGCAGCCCGCAATGGATAAATTTAAGTATAGCTTTGACAACCTGGCATCCGTGGTCGATAAATTGACCGCCGAGCTTGGTTTAACGCAATATGCCATCTATGTGCAGGATTATGGCGCGCCGGTTGGCTATCGCCTGGCGGCCGCACATCCCGAGAAAATCACCGCCATTGTGGTGCAAAATGGCAACGCTTACCAAGAAGGCATAGATAATCCATTTTGGGAGCCGATCAAAGCCTATTGGAAAGATAAAACCGAAGTGAATGCTGCCAAGCTGCGATCTGTGCTGGAAGTGGGCGCGACAAAATGGCAATACACTGAAGGCTTTCGTGACCCGGCCAAGCATGTCAGCCCTGACACCTGGATGCTAGACCAGGCCTATCTGGATCGCCCAGGTAACAAGGACATTCAGGTGGAACTGTTTTACAGCTATGGCACAAATCCTCCCCTTTACCCAGCCTGGCAGGCGTACTTCCGCAAACATCAGCCACCTATGCTGATCGTCTGGGGAAAGAACGACAAGATTTTCCCTGCTGCCGGGGCGACGCCTTACTTGCGTGATTTGCCTGATGCGGAGTTACACCTGTTTGATACCGGGCACTTTGCGCTGGAAGAAGATGGCGAGGAAATCGGCAAACTGATGCGCAATTTCCTTGATCGTAAAATCAAACGCTAAAAAGCAATGAGCCGAAAATATGCTTGATTTTCGGCTCATTGCTCTGCGTGAAGTGTTGCAGATGTTATTTATTGTTTGATGATCCTGGCGACATAGTTTTTGTCGTAGGCTTTATCACCCTGAGCGTTCAGTACATGGGTGATTTCTCCGGTTCCGCCCAGTGACACGCTGGTCACGTGTTCAAAATGTATATCCGGGCCTGTCGGGGCTTCAATCGCACTGTTGAGCTTGACGCTGGTATTGGTATCAAAGAAACAGTAAACCCCCATGCCTATGGCTTTGTGATGCGTGACATGGTCAGCGACTTTATATGACGCATAGCCGTTGGTACTGCCATTCATCCAGCTTTCCTGATTGGGCACATCGTAGGGCGCTTCACTCTGGTAAAAGTAGACTTCGCCATTTTCACCGTTCCATAAGGTCTGGTAATCATGGAAATGCTCTACGAATAAACCATACATGGTGACAGCGTCACCATTGACGATAATGCCGTGTTTGGTTTTATTGAGGCCCCAGCCTATGCCATTGCCATGGTCACCGCGCCATACCCACAAGTTGTCACCAATCACGTGATTGCTATTGATAATGACACTATGTGTGGCATTGCCTACACTGGCACCGCCCACCCTGAAAAACACGTCGTGCAGGGTGATCGGGTTTTGCGCATGGCTTAGTGTGGTTTTCTTGTCGCCTACCTGTAGCAGTACTTCAGAGTTTTTTTCACCGGCATCAAACAATAGGCCACTGACTTTTACGCCATCGACATCTGCCACCGTCATCGCCACATTGCCTGCCGTGGGTAGCAGGGTGGCGATACCCAGGCCTAGCACCACGGTATTCGGGTTTTTAATTTGCACTGGTGCATCCAGCTGGTAAATACCAGGCGTAAACAGCAGGTGTTTGCCTGCATTGAGCGCAGCATTCAACGTGCTGGCAGTATCCGTGGCCGCTTTAGCGATGTAAAACTTATCCAGAGGCAAGCTTTCGCCAGAGAGGTGCTTATCTTGCCAGCTCACGCCCTGGCTGTTTTTACGCAAGGCCGGGACAAACACGCTGTAATGACCCGCGCTATCAATGGTTAAAAACGGCTTTTCACTGACCACAGGCGTTTGCTCAACCACTGTATACGGCGGATTAGGCCAGCCTTGGCCGTCAGGCGCATTTTTAACGCCGACAAATACCATGTTCCAGTTTTCGTTAGTCCAGCTGCCTAAAGTCGAGTTGCGGGTAAGCCACTGTTGTTGCGTGCCGGAATTGATTTCCTGATCTACCAGGCTGTCCGCAATGAATCCGCCACTGGACCAGCCGCCATTGTCATCCAGCAACATATTGCCGCGCACGTGGATACGGCGCAGGGGAGAGGCCTGGGACACGGCCCATTGCATGGTGCCGTTATCGGGCGTGACAGACAGGTTTTCTACACTGCGCCAGAAGTTTTGCGTGGCATCCCCGCCATGCCAGGAAGCTTCAACCTGGATGCCGCCTTGCAGCATGACGTCGTCCGGAAATTGGCCCAGCCCTAATAGCTGGGTATAAAAACCAAGCCTGACTTTGTTGTGGTAAACGCCAGGTTTAAACAGCACGGCATAGCGCTCGGGGCCGAATTGGTTGCTTTCCTGCAGTTTGAATATGGCATCCAGCTTGTCTTGCACTTCATTGGAAGGCATGGAGGGATCCATGATGATGACATGCTCGCCAAAGTCTGGCGTTTCCACTGGCTTGTTCTGCACCTCGGTTGCCTGGCAGCCTGCCAGTACCAGGGTTGCCACTAAAGCCGTGGCAGCAGGCAAGCCTGAAGTTGGTAAATTAAACGTGCGCGTATCATGGTGACCAAATGAACAGTGAGACATAAACAAAAAGCTTTCAGTGTTTTAAATATTTGTAGGCTGGACCATACTTTTGCCTATGAAATTCATTTTTTTTCTTGCGATGGTGGGTTGCCATACCTTCGTAAGACGGCTTTATGACTATAAAATCAATTGCTTATGATGAAAGATTTAATGTGCTTAATGTGTCGCGGCGAACACGCGCCAACAGGGTAGCATCGTCTATCAGTGACTCACCATAAGAGGGGATCAGCGATTTTAACGTGTCTTGCCATGCCTGGCTTTGCATGCGGCTGCCAAAGCAGCGTTCCAGTACATCCAGCATGGCTTTCACGCTGACCGATGCGCCCGGTGATGCGCCTAGCAATGCTGCCAGGCTGCCATCGGCAGAGGCCACAATTTCGGTACCGAATTCGAGCTTGCCCCAATGCTGGTGGCAGCGTTTGATAATCTGCACGCGCTGCCCTGCATGTGCCAGCCGCCAATCCTGGCTATTCGCCTCAGGCAGAAAAACACGTAAGGCATGCATACGTTGCTCATGGCCTTGAAACACTTCTTTGATCAAGTATTTTGTCAGGTCCACATTGTGCCTGCACACACCGAGCAGGCTTTTGATATTTCTGAATTTGACTGACTTGGCCAGGTCAAAACGCGAGCCTTGTTTGAGAAAGCGGGTAGTGAACCCTGCATACGGGCCAAACATCAGCGACGGTTTGCCATGGATCATGCGTGTATCCAGATGCGGGACCGACATCGGCGGTGCGCCAACGGCTGCCTGACTGTAAACTTTGGCATGGTGCTGATTGATCAGCGCGGGGTTGTCACAGATCAGCCACTGCCCACTGACCGGGAAGCCGCCGTAACCTTGCGCTTCGGCAATGCCGGATTGCTGCAATAGTGGCAAAGCGCCGCCGCCAGCGCCCAGGAATACGAAACTGGCGTTAAATGACTGGGATTGTCCTGACGCCAGGTTCTGGATCTGCACTTGCCAGGTATTGTGTTTAGGCTGCTGTTTCAGTTTGCTGACGCGTGATTGCGTGAGCAAGGTGAAGTTGGGCCGCGTTTTCAAATAAGCTACCAGTTGTCGTGTCAGCGCACCAAAGTTCACATCCGAGCCATGCGCCACATGGGTGGCAGACATGCCGTCTGCCTGCTGACGGCCAGCCATCATCAATGGCATCCAGTCGTTAAGGGTAGCTGGTTTGTTGCTCCACTGCATTTCAGCGAACAACGGATGGGCTTTTAGCAGGGCATGGCGCTGGCGCAAAAATGCACTGTTGTGTTCGCCCCACACTGCGCTCAGGTGCGGCACGCGCTGAATAAAGTCCTCGGCGTTCAATACGCCTTCTTTCACCAGGGTTGACCAGCATTGCAGCGAGACTTCAAACGCTGCATTGATTTCCAGGGCACGGCGAATCTCAATGCCGCCATTCTTGGCTTTTGGGGTGTAGTTCAGTTCGCAATAACCGGCATGGCCGGTACCGGCGTTATTCAGGGCATCTGAACTTTCGAGGGCCACATCCTCCAGCTTTTCGACCATGCAGATATGTAAATCGGGATCCAGCCGATGTAGCAAAATCGCCAGCGTGGCGCTCATAATGCCGCCGCCAACCAGCAGTACATCGATATCGGTTGTTGCCATGGTGTGTGAATTCCTCGTAGTGAGGCGCTTGAATGTCAAACGCACAATCATAATGCCGCCGCGCATTATAAAACGAAAAAGACCAACCATCATCTGCGAAAGCGAGTATAGGGTCATGCAGGGCTGTGGCAGCCCCGTTAACTTGTCAAATAAAGACTTTTGCGGTAATCTCCAGCATTCGCCAATATTGTGATTTCACAACAAAAAAATCCCGCTTAAGGGCTGGTGAAATCACTCAAGCGTGCACCGAATGGTTTACCGCAATCGCATGCATGATTTTGGCTACATGAACGGGGGAAGCATGAAAAATCCATTGGAATCTATCGCAGGCACCATTCTGTCAGGCGTTTTGTTGACCGTGGCGCTGGTGTTTTTCCTGAAAAATTTTGTGACGGTCGGAGCCTAATCATGGAGCTGGTCCCGGCACTCGCGCGTTGGATTCATCTTCTGGCAGGCATTACATGGGTAGGCCTGCTTTATTATTTTAACCTGGTGCAAATGTCAGCCTTGAAAGCTGCGGCGGCCGATGGCACTGCTGCTGGGATCAGCAAGCATGTGGCACCCCGGGCCTTGCTGTGGTTCCGCTGGTCTGCTGTGGTGACATGGTTAGCCGGGTCGGCTTTGCTAGGTGCACATATGCATGACGCATTTATGCTGCGCAATGGTTTTGAAGTGATAGGCGTAGGTGCCTGGCTGGGCACCATTATGCTGATCAATGTCTGGGTACTGATCTGGCCTAACCAGAAAAAGATTTTAGGCCTGGTGCCTGCAGATGATGCGGCCAAAAATACTGCCCGACGTGTGGCGATGCTGGCATCCCGCACCAATATGATGCTGTCTATTCCCATGTTGTTTTTCATGGCGAATGGTTTGAGTCATAGGGCAGTATTAGGGTTTTAAACGGTTTAAGACGGTTACGGCGGCTTGAGCCGCCGTTTTTGTTTTTTGATAAAGGGTTTTGAAATGCATTCCGAACATTTAATGAACACCTATGGTAGACAGCCTGTGACGTTTGTCAAAGGCGAAGGTGTCTGGTTGACAGACACTGCCGGTGATCGCTATCTGGACGCACTCTCAGGCGTGGCAGTCAATGGCCTTGGTCATGCCCACCCGAAATTTGTCGCCGCTCTGAATGCGCAAATCGCCAGGTTGATCCATGTTTCCAACATTTACCAGATCGCTGAACAATCAGCGTTGGCCGATAAACTGGCTGAGCTTTCTGGCATGGACAGGATATTTTTCTGTAACTCTGGTTGCGAAGCGAACGAAGCGGCGATCAAACTGGCCCGCCTGCATGGCCACAACAAAGGCATAGACCATCCTGAAATCATCGTGATGGACCAGAGTTTCCATGGCCGGACCATGGCGACCTTGTCTGCAACCGGCAACCGCAAGGTACAAGCCGGATTCGAGCCGCTGGTCAGCGGCTTTTTGCGCGTGCCGTTTGATGACCTGGAAGCGATTAAAACCATTGCTTCACATAAAAATAACGTCGTTGCGATTCTGGTTGAACCAATCCAGGGCGAAGGTGGCGTGCATATTCCAGCCAGCCTGAATGCTTATTTCCAGGGTTTGCGTGAGATCTGTGATGCCAATGGCTGGTTATTGATGCTGGATGAAGTGCAGTCTGGTATTGCCAGAACAGGTACCTGGTTTGCTTTCCAGCACACTGGCATTGTGCCGGACGTGATGACACTGGCCAAAGGGCTGGGCTCGGGCGTGCCTATCGGTGCTTGTGTCGCGCGTGGTGTCGCCGCTGAAACATTCACCCCAGGCAAGCATGGCTCCACTTTTGGTGGTAATCCATTGGCGACTGCCGCAGGTCTGGCAACGCTCAATATTATCGCCGAGGAAAACCTGCTTGAAAACGCAAAAACCGTTGGTGATTATATCAACCAGTTACTGACTGAAGCACTCAAAGGGCAGGCGGGTATCGTGCAGATTCGCAATGCCGGCATGATGATAGGTATAGAGCTGGACAGGCCTTGTGCTGACCTAGTGAAACAAGGGTTGGCTGCCAAGCTATTAATTAATGTGACTTCCGAAAAGGTCATTCGTTTGTTGCCATCGCTGGTGATGAACAAGCAAGAGGCCGAAGAACTGGTCAACAGACTGGCCCCACTGATTTTGAATTTTTTAAAGGCAAGCGCGTGAGTTAACTGCGCCGGATTATCATGAGTATCAAACACTTTTTGCAGTTTAACGATCTGAAGCGGGATGAAATAGAGCATATTTTTGCCCGCGCCAAATGGATTAAATCGCAGTTTAAGAATTACCAGCAATACTGGCCGTTGACTGATCGCACGCTGGTCATGATTTTTGAAAAAGCCAGCACGCGGACCCGTCTGTCTTTTGAAGCGGGCATGCAGCAACTGGGTGGTTCGGCGATTTACCTGAACACGCGTGATTCACAATTGGGTCGCGGTGAACCGGTGGAAGATGCAGCACAAGTGATTTCACGCATGAGCGACATCGTCATGATCCGTACCTTTGAGCAAAGCATTATTGAACGCTTTGCGCAAAACTCGCGTGTACCGGTGATCAACGGCCTCACCAATGAATATCACCCGTGCCAGATACTGGCAGATATTTTTACCTTTATTGAGCACCGTGGGCCTATCCAGGGCAAAACCGTGACCTGGATCGGTGACAGCAACAACGTCTGCAATACCTGGCTGCAAGCGGCAGAAGTGCTGGATTTCAACGTGCATGTGTCTACGCCGCCTGGCTATGAAGTCGAATTTGAACGTGCCAACCTGTATGGTACGGATCACTTCGAGTCGTTTGCCGACCCAATGGAAGCCGCGCGTGACGCCGACCTGGTGACCACCGATGTCTGGACCAGCATGGGCTTTGAAGCTGAGAATGAAGAGCGCCGTAAAGATTTCGCCGACTGGCAAGTCGATGCCGACATGATGAAGGTAGCGAAAGCAGATGCGGTGTTTATGCATTGTCTGCCAGCCCACAGGGGTGAAGAAGTGGCTGCAGAAGTGATTGATGGCAAGCAGAGCGTGGTGTGGGATGAGGCGGAGAACCGCCTGCATACACAAAAGGCGCTGATGGAATATTTGTTATTGGGCAAAATTGATTGACCTTGTCGGCACGATGCCAGAGATTTTTCTCTGTGACTGCGTGCCAATCTGGTAAACGTTTTTAAGGAAACATGCATTAATGAGCGATATTAAAAAAGCAGTATTGGCCTACTCCGGTGGACTGGATACTTCCGTGATCTTGAAGTGGTTACAAGACACCTATCAATGTGAAGTGGTGACATTTACCGCAGACTTGGGCCAGGGTGAAGAGCTGGAGCCTGCGCGTGAAAAAGCGCAAAAGTTTGGCGTTAAGGAAATCTATATCGATGACTTGCGCGAAGAGTTTGTGCGTGACTTCGTGTTCCCGATGTTCCGTGCCAATACCGTGTATGAGGGCGAATACCTGCTGGGTACGTCTATCGCACGTCCTTTGATCGCCAAGCGCCTGATTGAAATCGCCAACGAAACCAAAGCCGATGCGATTTCGCATGGTGCGACCGGCAAAGGCAACGACCAGGTACGTTTTGAACTGGGCGCTTATGCACTCAACCCGAATATCCAGATCATTGCCCCATGGCGTGAGTGGGATCTGCTGTCCCGTGAAAAACTGCTGGCCTATGCCGAGAAACATAGCATCCCGGTGGAAATGAAGCACAAGCAAGGCGGTAGCCCATACTCCATGGATGCTAACCTGCTGCACATTTCTTACGAAGGCCGTCATCTGGAAGACCCGGCTGCCGAAGCGGAAGAAGATATGTGGCGCTGGACAGTGTCACCGGAAAAAGCGCCGGATGCCGCAGAGTATCTGGATATCGAATTCAAGAACGGTGACATCGTTGCCTTGAATGGCAAAGCCCTGAAAGCACACGAGATTCTGGCCGAGTTGAACCGTATCGGTGGCAAGCACGGCATTGGCCGTCTGGACTTGGTAGAAAACCGTTATGTTGGCATGAAGTCACGTGGTTGTTACGAAACACCGGGCGGCACCATCATCCTGAAAGCGCACCGTGCCATTGAAAGCATCACGCTGGACCGCGAAGTCGCGCATCTGAAAGATGATTTGATGCCACGCTACGCCAGCCTGATCTACAACGGTTACTGGTGGAGCCCGGAGCGCCTGGCCTTGCAAACGCTGATAGACCACACGCAAGCCACAGTCAATGGCTGGGTGCGCGTGAAGTTGTACAAAGGCAATGTCATCGTGGTGGGCCGTGACAGTAAAACAGATTCATTGTTTGACTCGACCATTGCGACTTTTGAAGATGACAAAGGCGCTTATGACCAGAAAGATGCTGGCGGCTTTATTAAACTGAATGCATTAAGAATGCGTATTGCGGCGAATTTGCATAACCGCAAAAAATAACCCTTATGCCCAGGCAACATGTGATTGCTTATGATTCTACCCTGCGCGATGGAGCACAAGCGCAGGGTGTTTCATTTTCAGTCGAGGATAAACTCAAGATCGTACAGCGCCTGGATCAACTGGGCATAGGCTATATCGAAGCCGGCAACCCCGGCTCCAACCCGAAAGATTTAGAGTTTTTCGCACGCGTCGGCGAGCTGGATTTACAGCACGCCAAGATCATTGCCTTTGGCAGCACACGCCGCATCGGCATCACTGCTGCTGAAGACAAAAACCTGCAATCCTTACTTTCTGCCAATACCCACGCCGTCGCCATTTTTGGCAAGAGTTGGGATTACCAGGTCACCGATATCCTGCGTACCACGCTGGACGAAAACCTGGCCATGATAGCGGACACCATTGCTTACCTGAAATCACAGGGCAAAGAAGTGGTGTTTGATGCCGAGCACTTTTATGATGGCTACAAAGCCAATGCTGAATACGCCCTGAACACGTTGCAAGCGGCTGCCGATGCCGGTGCTGATGTTCTAGCCCTGTGCGACACCAACGGTGGCAGCTTTCCCAACGAGATTTTTGAAATCACCCAAACCGTGGTGGCACGTTTCCCAACATTGGACATCGGTATCCATTGCCATAATGATTGCGAAATGGCGGTGGCTAATTCAGTCGCCGCAGTACAGGCAGGCGCAGTACAGGTGCAAGGCACCATTAACGGTATAGGCGAGCGATGCGGTAATGCCAACCTGGTATCTATCATTCCCAACGTGCAATTAAAGCTTGGCCTGGAATGTATTTCTGCTGCGCAACTGGCTGAACTGACTGCCGCCGCACGCTTTGTCAGTGAAGTGGCGAACGTGACGTTTAACGATAAAGCGCCTTATGTCGGCCACGATGCGTTTGCGCATAAAGGCGGCATGCACATTGATGCGGTGAATAAGAATCCTTCATCCTATGAGCATATCAGCCCTAACATTGTTGGTAATGAGCGCCATATCCTGGTGTCTGAAGTAGCAGGGCGCGGGGCGATTTTAAATAAATTGCAGCAAATCGACCCGACCCTGACCAAGGAGTCTGAAGCGGCCATCCAGATACTTGAGCATTTAAAAGCCCTGGAACATGAAGGCTACCAGTTTGAGAGTGCGGAAAGCTCGTTTCATCTGCTGATGCACAAGCTGCTGGGTAAGTTTCAGCCTTACTTCCGGCTGAAACAATATAGCGTATATATCCATGAACCTTCTGTCAATGGCATTAACTCTGCGGTCACGATCAGTCTGTATGTGAACGACCAGGAATCGGAAGTCACTGCCTATGGCGACGGCCCGGTATATGCATTAGACAAGGCGATGCGTAAGGCCCTTGAGCCTTTTTACCCCATCATTAAAGAGATCAAACTGGTTGATTACAAAGTGCGGGTATTGGACTCAAACCTGGCCACGGCGGCTAAAGTGCGGGTCATGATCGAATCAACCGACCAGCAAACTAACTGGACTACTGTTGGTGTGTCGTCTGATATTATTGAAGCTTCGTGGCTGGCATTGAAAGATGCGGTGGAATATAAGTTGATGCGAGGATAGGGTTTAGTCGGAAGCGCCGAAGCGATCAAAATATATTGCTCAGCGTATTATCAAAAAATAATAGATAGAAGAGATATTCATGATGCTGAAGCCGGTTTTTCCATTCCTTTTTACAGTTGGCATATGTGCTGCTGTCACCTTGAGCGGTTGCTCAACAAAATACACAGTACCTGCAGAAAAGAGCACAGCATATATTCATGTCGTTGACGCTAATAACGAGCCGGATAAAACCGCCTTTATTGCCACATACCAAGAAGCTGAGAGCTGTAAGCAGCGGTTATGGTTACAACAAGGGAGATATATTCCAGGTGATATAACAGCAAGCGTTGAGAAGATTGAGGCGGGGAAACCTATTTCGATTTCAATTCACGGCAGTACGATGAGTCCTGCTTGTATCTCGACATTTAACTTTACACCTGAAGCTGGGCGTTACTACAGGGCTAAAAAGAATGGCTGTAACACCGTGTTGCTGGAATCTTCAGTAGCAAATGATTTTAGTGTCAAAAGAGAGGAAGAAGTGCTTTTGATGGATTTTAAAAAAGCTTTTAGCGAGTCAGGGTCATGGTGCAGTGTCAGCCCTCTTAATCAATTAAAAACTAACATGAATAAAAAGCAATAACAACATGGTCACTATCAGTGACTTTTATGTAGAAGGCGCAATCAAGTAGCCATGCTATTTTGGCTCTACATCATGTTTGTCTCATTGCTAATGATGCAGGTTCCAGCAACACCAGTTTAAGTTGCTCCTGTTCAACTAGTCTTAAAGTCACTTGCTGGAAATTTATGTACCCAGACTGTGGATGCTGGAACTCTCTTTGCCCGCCTTGTCGTTCCAGCACATCATGTTGTTTCCAGTAGAATGAGAATTCCTCGCTGGCAATACTCAATTCATTGACTAGTTGTTTGACCTCAGGCTCTTCTAAGCGAGAGCGGCAATCTGCCCTGAACTCTGCGACTAGTCTTCTTGCACGCATTTCCCAATTAACGACAAATGTTTTAGCTGTCAGGTGAGAAAACACAAATCTAAGCAAGTTAGGGTGCGCACCTTCAGGCCAGTCAATGTCTAGCAATCCGCTAAATAGATTTGTCGCCGCCTGATTCCAGGCAAGGATATCCCAGGTACGACCCATAATGTAGGCGGGTACCTCTATCTTGCTTAGAATGCTGATCAAGGTTTCCGGTGCAGTATCGACTTCAGTTTGATGTGCTTGTGGATCACGCCTGTCCGCCATATCAAACAGGTAACTGCGCTCTGATTTGCTGAGCTTTAAAGCGGTGGCCAATCTATCCAGTGCATCGGCCGACACATTGATTTCGCGTGCCTGTTCTATCCAGGTGTACCAGGTGGCGCTGATGCCCGCTAATTGTGCGACTTCTTCCCTTCGCAGGCCATGTGTACGCCTGCGGGAACCGGAGGGGAAACCAAACGCTTCTGGGCTGCCACGTTGGCGCATGGCCTGTAAAAATTCAGCTAGTTCCTGACGTCTCGTATCCATTTGATTTCATTATCCTATTAGTCTTAATACTAGTATAAATGATATTCTTGTAAGGGTATTGAAACTTAGGTATTCTGCGCATGTTTTATCAATTTAGTATATTTGATACGTAGTATTTGAAAGGAACGGTCATGGCAGGCAAAACACTGTACGACAAATTATGGGATTCGCACGTGGTGCGTGAGGAACCAGACGGTACCTGTTTGATTTACATCGATCGCCACCTGGTACATGAAGTGACTAGCCCGCAGGCATTTGAAGGCATGCGTATTGCCGGGCGCAAACCCTGGCGTAATAGCTCCATCGTGGCCAATCCTGACCATAACACGCCGACCAAAGACTGGGATAAGGGTATTGAAGACCCGATTTCGCGCCTGCAAGTCGAAACGCTGGATAGCAATATCAAAGAATTTGGTGCGCTTGTTTACTTCCCGTTTAAAAACAAGGACCAGGGCATTATCCATGTCATCGGACCTGAAAATGGCACCACACTGCCTGGCATGACGGTAGTCTGTGGCGATAGCCATACCTCTACCCATGGTGCGTTTGGCGCGCTGGCGCATGGTATCGGCACGTCCGAGGTGGAACATGTGATGGCGACGCAAACCCTGGTGGCTAAAAAATCCAAATGTTTGCTGGTCAGGGTCGATGGCCAACTAGGCAAAGGTGTGACTGCTAAAGATGTCGCGCTGGCGATTATCGGCAAGATAGGTACTGCTGGTGGTACCGGCTACGCTATTGAGTTTGGTGGTGAAGTCATCCGTGGCTTGTCTATGGAAGGCCGCATGACGCTGTGCAATATGGCGATTGAAGCCGGGGCACGTGCAGGTATCGTTGCGCCTGATGAAAAAACCGCGGCTTACCTCGAAGGCCGCCTGCATGCGCCTAAAGGTGAAAACTGGGCCAAAGCCGTGGATTACTGGAAAACCCTGCAATCTGATGCAGATGCCACCTATGACGCAGTGGTTGAGCTGAAAGGCGCTGAGATCGCACCGCAAGTGACCTGGGGTACCTCACCAGAACAAGTGCTGCCTATCGGCTCAACCGTGCCTGATCCTGCACAGGAAGGCGATGCCACCAAGCGCACCAGCATTGAAAATGCCCTGAAATACATGGGCCTGAATGCCAATACGCCGCTTGATGAGATCAAGCTGGATAAGATATTTATCGGCTCTTGCACCAACTCTCGTATTGAAGATTTGCGTGCAGCTGCAGGTGTTGCCAAGGGCAAAAAGGTTGCAGGCAATATCAAACTGGCCATGGTGGTGCCGGGTTCCGGCCAGGTCAAACGCCAGGCTGAAGCGGAAGGGCTGGACAAGGTATTTATCGATGCAGGATTTGAGTGGCGTGAGCCAGGCTGTTCCATGTGTCTGGCCATGAATGCTGATCGCCTGGAGCCGGGTGAACGTTGCGCTTCGACTTCAAACCGCAACTTTGAGGGCCGTCAGGGTCCGGGTGGACGTACGCACCTGGTGAGCCCGGAAATGGCCGCGGCGGCAGCGATCGCCGGGCATTTTGTCGATGTGCGCAGTGTATAAAGGAGAGCAGCATGAAAGCATTTAGTACTTTAAATGGTCTGGTCTGTCCCCTGGATAGAGCCAACGTCGATACCGATGCCATTATCCCGAAACAGTTTTTGAAATCGATCAAGCGTTCTGGCTTTGGCCCTTACCTGTTTGATGAGTGGCGTTATACCAATTACGGTGAGCCAGGCATGGATTGCAGCACACGTCCTTTGAATAAGGATTTCGTACTGAACCAGCCACGATACAAGGGCGCACAAGTGCTGCTGGCACGTGATAACTTCGGTTGCGGTTCTTCACGTGAACACGCGCCATGGGCGATTGAGGATCAGGGCTTTCGTGTGCTGATTGCGCCTAGCTTTGCCGATATTTTCTTCAATAACTGTTACAAGAACGGTATTTTGCCTATCGTGGCTTCTGCCGAGCAAGTGGATAGCCTGTTCAAAGAGTGTCTGGCGAATGAAGGCTACACGCTGAACGTTGATTTGGTCTCTCAAACCGTGACGACGCCTTCGGGCCAGTCATTCAGTTTTGAGATCACCCCGACCCGCAAGCACAACCTGCTCAACGGCCTGGATGAAATCGGCCTGACCTTGCAGCATGCGGATCAGATCAAGGCATTTGAAGAAAAGCATAAGCAGTCACAGCCCTGGTTGTTTGCATAAAAACCTGTTTCGCCACTGATTGACATCGTTTTAATCCAGGCGCGCATGAACCCTCGTGTGCTCAATGTACACTCGGGTTTCTGTGCTGCGCATAGCTGTTTACCCGCTTGTTTGCGACGATTTCTGATGGCTTCTCATCATTATTGAACATTACTATTTAGGATTAACCCTATGGCATTAAATATCGCAGTCTTACCCGGTGATGGCATCGGCCCGGAAATCGTTGCACAGGCCTTGCGCGTGCTGGAAGTATTGAAAAAAGATGGTCTGGATATGACCTTCACCGAAGCGCCATTGGGCGGCCAGGCTTATGATCAATTCGGTCATCCATACCCTGAATTCACGCAAAAAATCTGTAGGGCCGCGGATGCCGTTTTGCTTGGTGCCGTGGGCGGCCCGCAATATGACACGCTGGACCGTCCATTGCGCCCGGAACGTGGCTTGTTGGCTATCCGTAAAGAACTGGGTTTATTTGCCAACCTGCGTCCGGCGGTGTTGTTCCCTGAGCTGGCGAATGCATCTACCTTGAAGCCGGAAGTGGTAGCCGGCCTGGATATCATGATCGTGCGTGAGTTGACCGGCGATGTGTATTTCGGCCAGCCGCGTGGCATACGCACCAATGATGAAGGCGTACGCGAAGGCTTTAACACCATGATTTACAGCGAGCCGGAAGTGCGCCGTATTGCGCATGTGGCGTTTGAAATCGCCATGAAGCGTGGCAAAAAACTGTGTTCAGTGGATAAAGCCAACGTATTAGAGACGACTGAGTTTTGGAAAGAAATCGTCATTGATGTGGCGAAAGAATATCCAGAAGTGGAATTGAGCCACATGTACGTAGATAACGCAGCCATGCAATTGATCCGCAACCCGAAACAGTTTGATGTGATGGTGACCGGCAATATCTTTGGCGATATCTTGTCTGACGAAGCGTCGATGCTGACTGGCTCGATAGGCATGCTGGCCTCTGCTTCCCTGAACGAAAGCAAACAAGGCCTGTATGAGCCGTCACACGGTTCAGCGCCGGATATCGCAGGTAAAAACCTGGCTAACCCGATTGCGACTATCCTGTCGGCGGCCATGATGCTGCGCTACAGTTTTGATAACGAGGCAGCAGCTACCCGTATTGAAAACGCAGTGAAAAAAGTACTGGCGGCTGGTTATCGTACCGGTGACATTTACGAAGAGGGCACCAAGCGTGTTTCCTGTTCCGAAATGGGTGACCAGATCGTCGCCGCAATGTAAGCATGCTGCGCGGGCAAGTTGTATTGCATCCCGCTCGCGCAGTTTTCAGGTGTGATATAGTCGCGCTTTTATTGGCGACACATTGAAATTAATCAGGAATTTAAAATGGCACAATTTGATCATGTCAGCGTAAAAAAGAAAGCAAACGTTTATTTTGATGGTAAGTGCGTCAGCCACACCGTGCTGTTCCCGAATGGGACACGATGTACCGTGGGTGTGATTTTCCCCAGCACATTGACCTTTAATACCGGCTCGCCAGAGTTGATGGAAATCAATGATGGTGTCTGTAACGTGCGCTTGAAAGATGAAGAAAACTGGACCACTTATAAAGCAGGTGAAAAATTCACCGTGCCGGGTAATTCGTCTTTTGACATTGAAGTGACTGAAACAGTAGACTACGTCTGCCATTTCGAATAGCGCCAACCAAACCTGCTTGCTTGAGCGGCGTTATGCACGCTTGCCGTACTTATGTGTACTGGCTGCGCTTGTATGCCTTGCTCAAGCTGCGCAATTTCTAGTTGGAACGAATAATTGTGATTGCTCGGCAGGGCTGCGTTGCGAGCGCTTGCCGTACTGAATGTACTGCCTGCGCGCTAACGCCTTGACCTGCCATCGCTTGAAAGGTTTTTAACATGCCAAGTTTTGATATCAGTTCTGAAGTCGATATGGTCAATCTGAAAAATGCGATGGATGCTGCCAGCAAGCAGATCGTCAATCGCTATGATTTCAAGGGCACCTCGGCCAAGATTGATTTTAATGAAAAAGATAAAGTCATTACCCTGCATGGCGACAATGACTTTCAGCTGGATCAGGTCAAAGATATTTTGTTGCCTTCCATGGAGAAAAAAGAGGCCGAATCTTCCAAGCGTCTGGAACACAAGGATGTGCAGAAGGTCTCTGGCAATAAGGTCAAGCAGGATTTGGTCGTGCGCGAAGGCATTGATTCCGACCTGGCCAAACGCTTGACCAAGATGATCAAGGACAGCGGCATGAAAGTGCAGGCCAGCATCCAGGGCGATACGGTGCGCGTAAATGGTGCCAAGCGCGATGTGTTGCAGGAAGCAATCGCTTTTGTTAAAAAGAATGTCACGGACTTTCCGTTGAAATTTGGTAATTTCAGGGATTAATTTTTAAGGAGAAAACAAATGTCAAAGTTAATGATGACGCTGGTAATCGCAATGGTGTTGGCAGGTTGCAATACAATGAACGGGGTGGGCAAAGATCTTGAGCAGGCTGGTGAGGCCGTGCAGAAAAAGTCTTCTCAATAATGTTTTTGATGCCGGGATGGCCGGCGAGAATAACGAGATAACATGTTAAAAGTAGGGTTTGTAGGCTGGCGCGGAATGGTGGGCTCTGTGCTCATGCAACGCATGGTGCAAGAGAATGATTTTACCGATATCGAGCCACAGTTTTTCACCACATCACAAACAGGGGGTGCTGCGCCTGCAGTAGGCAAGACTTCGCCTGCCTTGAAGGATGCTAAAAATATTGCTGAACTGAGCAAGATGGATGCGATCGTGTCGTGCCAGGGCGGCGATTACACCAGCGAGATTTTTCCGCAATTGCGCAGTAGTGGCTGGAATGGTCACTGGATTGATGCAGCCTCTACCTTGCGTATGGACAAAGACGCGGTGGTGATTCTCGACCCGGTCAATATGCATGTGATTAAAGATGCATTAAACCAGGGTGGTAAAAACTGGATTGGCGGTAACTGTACAGTTTCACTAATGCTGATGGCTTTGAATGGTTTGTTCAAGGCTGACCTGGTGGAATGGGCGACTTCAATGACCTACCAGGCGGCGTCTGGTGCCGGTGCGCAAAACATGCGTGAACTGATTTCGCAAATGGGCGTGGTCAACGCGTCAGCGGCGCAGTTGCTGGCGAACCCTGCTTCTGCCATTCTCGAGATTGATCGCACCGTGGCTGACACCCTGCGCAGTGAGGCTTTGCCTACCCAGCATTTTGGCGTGCCGCTGGCTGGTAGCTTGATCCCATGGATCGATAAAGACCTGGGCAATGGCCAAAGCAAGGAAGAATGGAAAGGCGGCGCTGAAACCAACAAGATTCTGGGCCGTGAAGCCAACCCGATTGTGATCGATGGTTTGTGTGTGCGCATAGGTGCCATGCGCTGCCATTCACAAGCGCTGACCTTGAAACTGCGTCAGGATGTGCCGCTGGATGAGATCAACCAAATGCTGGCAGAAGCCAATCAGTGGGCGAAGGTTGTGCCAAACGAGCGTGAAGCAAGCATCCGTGAGTTGACCCCTGCGGCCGTGACTGGCACTTTGACCACCCCGGTAGGCCGTTTGCGCAAGCTGGCTATGGGTGGTGAATACCTGTCGGCCTTTACCGTTGGTGACCAGTTATTGTGGGGTGCCGCTGAGCCATTACGTCGTATGTTGCGAATTCTGGTTGAAGCTTAAGTAATTGTTTAAAATACAGCCCGTAAAGCCATGATTTGTTAGTGAAATCATGGTCTTTTCGGGCTTTTATTTTGCATGCAATATAGTTTAATGGGTGGTAGAGTTTTATTTAGGCAATTTTGTAGCATCCAGACGGCAGGTGGCGCGCTTGCGTGGCTTACTGAATGGTGCTATGTTCACAGACGCCATGAATTGATAAGGGTTAACACGGGTGCATAAATTTCAATTAAAAAAATTAGCCTTAACCTTGAGTTTGAGCGCAGTCATCACCGCACATGCTGCCGGTCTGGGGACGATGACGTCCAGCTCGAAACTGGGTGAGCCATTGAATGCAGAAATTGAACTGCTGGCTGTTAATCCGGGGGAGTTAAGCACTATCCAGGCGGCATTGGCCGCGGACCAGGTGTATCAGGATCAGATGCTGGAAAAACCTGCTTCTTACCCTTATATCCAGATCGAGGTTGGCAACAACAGCAAAGGCCAGCCTGTCCTCAAACTCAGCAGTTCACAACCAATCACAGAAGCCTTTCTGGATATGCTGATCCAGGTGGATTGGCCGACTGGCCGACTGGTTAAAGAATATACCTTACTGCTGGACCCGCCCGGATTCAATTCAAACTATGTGTCGGAATCTTCAGGCTTGCCGGTCACCGGCCAACCTCCAGTCTCGGCAGAGGCACCTAAAGCCGCCGCGCCGATTGCAGAGGCTGAAAAACCTGAAGCAAGCAAACAACCCGTAAAAAAACAAGTAGCGCAACGCGCAGCAACGCCTAAGCCAAGCGCGCCGCCTGAGCCGCCTGCAGACAATCTCGCCACACCAGATCCATTGACCACAGAGCGCGGCGATACTTTATATGCCATTGCCCGGCAAATGAAACCGGACAATGTCAGCGTAGAGCAAATGCTGGCAGCCTTGTACCGTTCTAACCAGGATGCGTTCGATGGTAAAAACATCAACCGCCTGAAAGTAGGCAAGATCATCCGCATGCCGGACCAGGCTACCTTGAATGCCATCAGCAATCAGCAAGCGAAAAACCTGGTGGCTGAGCACAACACGAACTGGCTGGCGTATAAAAATGCCTTGTCTAACGTAGTCAAAAATTCTGCCGCCAGTGAAACCGGCGGCAACACACAACAATCCGCAGGCAAAATCGGCAGTGCGCAGGAGAAAACTGCGCCGCAGGCACCGGCGGCTAAAGATGTACTGAAGCTATCCGCAGGCGATGAAAAGTCTGGCACGCAGACCGATAAAGCAGCTGCCAAGGCTTCAGCAAATGCAGCGCAGGAAGAAGCTACCGCTAAAGAAAACGCCATCAAGGAAGAGCAATCTCGTGCCGCAGCCCTGGAAAAGCAGGTAGCGGACATGAAAAAGCTGATGGAATTGAAGAATAATGCCTTGTCACAGGCTGAGAAGAACGCTGCGCAAGCGACTACTCCAGAGCCAAAATCTGAGGCCCCGGCTACTCCAGAGGCGCAAACACCGGCCGCTGAAAACAAGCCTGTGCCAACGGAGACACAACCAGCCCCAGCGGCAGAATTAGCACCGCCTGTGCCTGAAACTGCAGCAGAACCGACAATTGAAGCTGAGCAACCTTCATTTATGCATGTGTTGCTGCAACGTCTTAAAAACATCAGCCCTGTATTGCCATGGGCCTTGATCGCATTACCGATACTGATCTGCGTTTGGGCACTTATCCGTATCCGCCGTAAAAAAGAAATCGATACCTTTGAAGATGCGATTCTGACTTCGCCTGCCACTGAAATGCAGAACAATACCGTGTTTGGGGATACGCAAGCGGCCTCGGGCGATACCTCTTTCCTGACGGACTTCTCGCAAAGTGGTGTCGGCGGCATGATTGATTCGCATGATGTTGACCCGATTGCGGAAGCTGAAGTCTATATGGCGTATGGCCGTGATGCGCAGGCTGAGGAGATTCTTAAAGATGCCATCCAGAAAGACCCTGAACGCCAGGAACTCAAACTGAAGCTGCTTGAAATTTATCAGAATACCAATAATAAAGGCGCGTTTGAATCACTGGCAAGTGAAGTGTATGCCAACGTCGGCCCTAGCGACCAGACATGGTCTAAAGTGGTTGTGATGGGGCAAAAACTGGATCCGGAGAATTCGCTTTACCAAATGCCCGCGCTGGATAACACAGTCATTGAATCACCTGTGGTTGAAGCGGAAAATGCCGAGCAGGGATATCACTTTAATTTCGAAGCGCCTGCGCTTGAGTTTGAATCAACTGACAAGCCAGCAAGAAGCGTGACTGAGCCTTCTATTGCTGACGGCGAATCATTAATCGAGCCGGTGAATGAGCCAGCGCAGGAGAAAGTTGCTGAGTTGCAGACAGATTTCAGCATACCTGCTGATGCTGAATTAAAGGATGAGCCTTTAGAAAAAAATGAGCCAGCAGATACTTTATCAACCTTAGCCGAAACATCACTGGAAGAGCCTTTGCCAAGCTTGGCAGAAGAAAAGACGCTGGATGCAGAGCCGTTGGAAAGTAATTCTGTATTAGATGTGCCCGAAGACAGTGATTTCAGTATTGAGCCGCTTAGCACAGCAGAAGCTGCTCCTGAGTTGTATACAGAAAGTGATGCTGAACTGACGCCCAAGTCATTGGATTTACCTTCCCTGAATCTGGATGAAGAGATTGCAGGTTTTGAAAATCGCCGTCCGGATAGAACGCAAGCAACTACTGGCGAACAGACACTTTCATCCGATGATGCAGTATTTGAATCTTTGCCTGAGTTGTCGCTTGAGCTGGGTGGTCCTAACGATACCGCTTTCAATGCTGCGCAGGAAGAAGAGGATGCGCTTGAGATTGAAGAAATCAGCCTGGATGCTGCCGATGATAGGTTAAGCCGTGTTCCTGAAGATAACTTCACTACGGAAAGTACTTTCCCTGAGATTTCACTTGATGTAGGTGCCCAGCCAGAAGAGAGTGTTGCGGAGTTCGATGGTGAACCGGAAGAGGTGAATACCAAGCTGGATTTGATTCAGGCCTATATCGATATGGAAGATATGATAGGCGCGAAAGAGCTGATCGAAGAGGTGCTTAGCGAAGGCGGCGAGCGCCAGCGACAGCGTGCCAGCGAGCTGCTTGAAAAAGTCGCATAACCATCAGGCCGGGCAACTGGCCTTTTTCTTTTTTGACAGGCCTTGCAAGCGTGTCAAAAACTAAGTGAGTTCACCTGGTTGATCTTGTTCAGATAGATAATGCCTGGTTAAGTATGTAAACGCCGGGCATGCATATAGATGCATGGTTAAGGGGGCTCATCATTAGGTGTTATGCCAGACAGCCCTTATACTATGCGCCATGAAAATTGCGATTGGCATTGAATATCATGGTGCTTATTTTCAGGGATGGCAAAGCCAGCCAAATGGCCGTGGCGTTCAGGATGCACTTGAACGTGCCATCGCATTGGTCACCGATGAAAAAGTAAGGTTACACGCTGCTGGCCGCACCGATTCCGGTGTGCATGCGCTGATGCAGGTTGCCCACTTCGAGACAGCGGCACAGCGGCCGCAAACAGCCTGGGTACGCGGCACTAACGCACACCTGCCACCTTGGGTGCGGGTGCGTTGGGCATGCGAGGTGGCTGACGACTTCCATGCCAGATTCAGCGCCAGGGCGCGCAGTTACCAGTATGTGCTTTATAACCATGCTGTGGCACCGGCCAGCCAGCATGGGCGGGTGGGCTGGTATCATAGGCCTCTGGATATTGAGCCTATGCAGCAAGCGATCAAGTTACTATTGGGCGAACATGACTTCAGCGCCTTTCGCGCCAGTGAGTGCCAGGCAAGTTCTCCTATCCGGACCATGCACCAAGCCGAGGTGAACCAGCAAGGCCAGTATATCGTGTTCAGTTTTCAGGCGAATGCTTTCCTGCAACACCAGATCCGTAATGTGGTGGGGGCGCTGGTCTATGTAGGGCAGGGTAAGCTGGATGTGTCCGCATTTAGCGCATTGCTGCAAAAAAAGGACAGGACGCTTTCGCCGCCGACATTTATGCCCGATGGCTTGTATTTTACCGGCGTGACCTATGATGCCGCCTGGCAATTGCCAGCCTGCGAAGCCAGCTGGGATTAAACAAAGTGAATGAGAAAGATGAAAAGAACCAGGGTTAAAATCTGTGGTATCACACGGCAAGAGGATGCATGGGCTGCCATTGATGCCGGTGCAGACGCACTCGGCTTTGTGTTTTATGCACCTAGTCCACGCGCAGTGACTGCGGCACAGGCGCAGGCGATCATCAAAACATTGCCGCCGTATATCAGCACAGTCGGCCTGTTTGTGAATGCTGCTGTCAGTGAACTGCAGCAGGTGATAGCTACGACTGCACTGGATTGCCTGCAGTTTCACGGGGACGAAGCGGCAGACTATTGCGAGAAATTTAATCTGCCATATTACAAAGCAATCCGCGTTAAACCGGATGTAAATTTGATACAATGCGAGCTTGATTTTACGTCGGCTTCTGCCTTGTTACTGGATACTTTTTCAGAAAAAGCAGTCGGTGGCACAGGCCAGGTATTTGACTGGACATTGATTCCAGCAGGCTTGCAAAAGCCGGTCATTCTGGCCGGTGGGCTAAATCCTGACAATGTCACGCAGGCATTACAGCAGGTTCAGCCTTATGCCGTGGATGTCAGTGGCGGGGTTGAGGCACAAAAGGGGATTAAATCCCCCGAGAAAATAGCAGCATTCATGCAGCAGGTTTTGCAGCATGATGCAGTACGCAATAGGGCGGTTTGAATAACAAAATGATATACGGAGTAGCGCATGCAAGTGTATGACATGCCAGACGAGCGGGGCCATTTTGGTCCATTTGGCGGAGTGTTTGTTGCAGAAACCCTGGTAGAAGCCCTGGAAGAATTACGGGTCATGTACGAAAAGTATCGTCACGACCCTGAGTTCCTGGCTGAGTTTGCTTACGACCTCAAACATTTTGTAGGGCGTCCCAGCCCGATTTATCACGCCAAACGCTTATCCGATAAAATCGGCGGCGCACAAATCTACCTCAAGCGCGAAGATTTGAACCATACCGGCGCGCACAAAATCAACAATACGATAGGCCAGGCGTTACTGGCCAAACGCATGGGCAAGCCGCGTGTGATCGCTGAAACAGGCGCCGGCCAGCATGGCGTTGCCACAGCCACCATTGCCGCCAGGCTGGGCCTTGAATGCGTGGTGTATATGGGCGCAGAAGATGTCAAGCGTCAGGCGCCCAATGTATTCCGCATGAAACTGCTGGGAGCTACGGTTATCCCGGTGGAAAGCGGGTCTAAAACCCTCAAGGACGCATTGAATGAAGCGATGCGTGACTGGGTTACCAATATCTCCAATACGTTTTACATTATCGGCACTGTCGCTGGTCCGCATCCTTACCCGATGATGGTACGTGATTTCCAGGCCGTGATCGGTATCGAAGCCAAACAGCAGATGCAGGAGATGATAGGTCGCCAGCCAGATGCGGTGGTTGCCTGTGTCGGCGGTGGCTCTAATGCCATGGGTATTTTTTACCCTTATATCGACGTAGAAGGCGTGCGCCTGATTGGTGTGGAAGCGGCAGGTCATGGCCTTGAAACCGGCAGTCATGCTGCGCCATTGACGGCAAACAGCCCGATTGGCGTATTACACGGCAATCGCACGTACCTGATGCAGGACGCCGATGGCAATATCGTTGAAACGCATTCTATCTCTGCTGGCCTGGATTACCCGGGCGTGGGCCCTGAACATGCCTGGTTAAAAGATATCAAGCGCGCCGAATATGTGGCCATTACTGATGACGAAGCGATGAATGCTTTTCACCAGTTGTGTCGCACCGAGGGCATTATTCCCGCTATGGAATCCAGCCATGCTTTGGCCTACGGCGAGAAGCTGGCTAGAACCATGTCACCGGATCAAGCGGTGTTAGTGAATTTGTCAGGCAGGGGTGACAAGGACATTAATACAGTGGCGAAACTTTCTAATATTACGCTTTAGCCTCATCCATTAAAAAAAGAATTCTTAGCTATGTCTCGCATTCAATCGGTTTTTGCAGAACTCAAAGCGCAAGGTAAAAAAGCGCTGATTCCCTACATTACTGCGGGTGATCCACATCCCGATCAGACCGTACCTTTGCTGCATGCCCTGGTCGCTTCCGGTGCCGATGTGATTGAGCTGGGTGTGCCATTTTCTGACCCGATGGCCGATGGCCCGGTGATCCAGCGTGCCAGTGAGCGTGCCCTGGTACACAAAATGGGTTTACGTAAAGTGCTGGCAATGGTGAAGGATTTTCGCGAAACCAACCAGAAAACGCCAATTGTATTGATGGGATACGCCAACCCGATAGAAGCAATGGGCGCGGCTCAATTCGTCACACTGGCCAAAGAAGCCGGTGTCGATGGCGTGTTAACAGTCGATTATCCGCCTGAAGAGTGTGAAGAGTTCAACCAGCAACTGGCGCAAGCGGGTATCGACAGTATTTTTCTGTTATCTCCGACTACAGAGTCAGCGCGTACTGAGTTGATCGTCAAACAGGCAACAGGCTTTCTTTACTATGTTTCGCTCAAAGGCGTGACCGGTGCAGGTAACCTGGATATCGTCGAAGTCAAAAAACGGGTGACAGAAATACGCAAGAGCACGACGTTGCCAATTGGCGTGGGCTTTGGCGTGAAAGATGCAGCCACAGCGCGTGACGTGTCCGTGATTGCTGATGCGGTGGTCGTGGGTAGCCGGATGGTACTTGCCATTGAGCAGTCAGATGCGAATAACCTGATTACGAATGTACAGGCCTTGATGAAAGAATTACGTACTGCGATTGACTCCGTTTAGGGTCATCACACGAGACAAGCAGGAGAAAATATGAGCTGGTTAGATAAGATTCCCCAAAAAATTAAACGTGCGGTCAGCGGTGAGCGCCGCAATATGCCAGAAGGGCTTTGGCATAAATGTGATGCCTGCCAAACGGTGTTGTATCGTACCGACCTGGATGCCAACCTTGAGGTGTGTCCACAATGTGCGCATCATCACAGGCTGGGTGCCCGCGCACGACTGAATGTGTTCCTGGATGCGGAGAATCGTGTTGAAATCGGCGCCGATGTCACGCCAGTGGATGCCTTGAAATTCAAGGATAGCAAGACTTATGCGGAACGCATGCGTACTGCGCAGCGTGATGTCAAAGAAAAAGATGCACTGATTGTCATGCGTGGCACTGTTGAACGTGTGCCTGTGGTTGTGGCCGCATTTGAATTCAAGTTTATGGGTGGCTCTATGGGCTCTGTGGTGGGCGAGCGTTTTGTCCGCGGCGTGCAAGCAGCGATTGAGCACAAATCTGCTTTTATCTGCGTATCCGCCAGTGGCGGCGCACGTATGCAGGAAGGCTTGCTGTCGTTGATGCAAATGGCCAAAACCAGTGCCGCCCTGACTAAACTTTCAGAGGCAGGCTTGCCTTATATCTCTGTGCTGACTGACCCGACTATGGGCGGCGTGTCTGCCAGTTTTGCCATGTTAGGCGATGTGATCGTGGCTGAACCAAATGCGCTGATCGGCTTTGCTGGCCCACGCGTGATTGAGCAGACTGTGCGGGAAACCTTGCCAGAAGGCTTCCAGCGGGCTGAATTCCTGTTGACGCATGGCGCCATTGACATGATTGTTGACCGTCGTGAAATGCGCGCGAAGTTAAGCCAGCTGTTAGCCAGTTTCCTGAATATTTCTAAAGTTGCCTGATGTCGCCTCCCTTGCCCGAGCTGCCTGTCACAGTCGAGGGTTGGCTCAGCTATATTGAATCATTACATCCCAAATCAATAGAGATGGGGTTGTCGCGGGTGCAGGCTGTCGCAGCGCGCCTGCAGCTGGCATTTCCTTTTACCGTCATCACGGTGGGAGGGACGAATGGCAAAGGGTCGACCTGTGCCATGCTGGAGCGCATTTATGCCATGGCCGGTTATCGTGTTGGCTGTTATACCTCACCGCACCTGGTGCAGTATCAGGAACGTGTACGATTGAATGGAGATTTGATCGGCGATGAGTTGTTGTGTGCTGCGTTCACTGCTGTCGAGTTAGCACGTGAGGATATCTCCTTAACTTATTTCGAGATGGGGACGCTGGCAGCATTATGGGCATTTGAGCAACAACCGCTGGATATCGTGATCCTTGAAGTAGGGCTAGGTGGCCGCCTGGATGCGGTGAACATCGTGGATGCTGACTGTGCGATAGTCACCAATGTGGACCTGGATCATATGGAGTTCCTGGGCGATACGCGTGAGTTGATAGGGCATGAAAAGGCGGGGATTTACCGTAAAAGCCAGGTGGCCATTTGCGGTGATGTACAGCCTCCAGTCTCACTTCTGAACCACGCAGCAACACTGGGCGTGTCATTAAAACGCTTGGGCGTGGATTACAGGATAGATTTCAATCAGCAACAAGAGGCGCAATACCAGGATGCACAGGGCACATTGGCAATCGGTTCTTTAAAGTTGTTTGGCGATTACCAATGGCAAAACGC
Organism: Methylophilus sp. E2MeOHC9; assembly: GCF_058744375.1. Classification (NCBI taxonomy): domain Bacteria; kingdom Pseudomonadati; phylum Pseudomonadota; class Betaproteobacteria; order Nitrosomonadales; family Methylophilaceae; genus Methylophilus; species Methylophilus sp. E2MeOHC9. The sequence goes on along the minus strand of NZ_CP196024.1, from coordinate 2,445,200 downwards.
AGCGAGCGTGATTTATGCCGTGCGTGCTTTGCAAGCCAGGCTGCAAGTGACAGAAGATGATTTGCGGCAAGGCCTGACGGCCACTGAAGTCGTTGGCCGTTTTCAATACTGGCAGCGCTCGCCGGATGTGATTCTGGATGTGGCACACAACCCGCATGCGGCGCGCGCCTTGCGGCGCAACTTGCAACAGCTGAGTGCAGATGGCAGCAGAGTATTTGCGGTGTTTTCCATGCTGTCAGACAAGGATATCGCCGGTGTGGTCGACATCTTGCATGACGTGATTGATGAGTGGGATATTGCACCGATTCAACATCCGCGTGCCGCTAGTGTGGAATATTTGCAGGCATGCCTGGCGCAACAGGTTGCTGAGCAGCAATTGAAAGTCCATGCTGACCTGCCAGCAGCATTGCGAAGCTGTTATAAAAAAGCAGCAAAAAATGATAAAATTATCGTGTTCGGCTCATTCTTTACCGTGGCTGCCATTCTGGAAATAACACCTGACCAATGGATTTCACCAAACTAGGTTTTTAGGCTAGTGATTTGGCTTAATAGATGTGAAATGATCTGAGTGAGAATTTAAAACAATATGGCAAGAGATAGTTTGACAGACAAGGAACTGGTACTCAAAAAAACGGCCCGCAGGCGGCTGGTGGGCGCCATCACCCTGGTTATTTTGATGTTAATTGTATTGCCTTTCGTATTGAAAGACAGGGTGGTAGAACCTGCACATGACGATGTTGAAATTACCGTTGTCAATCAGCAGGCTAACCGCGAACCTATACTCGAACTGCCAGACGAAGATGTCGAACTTGATGTAGAGGCGACCCCTGCGGCGAGTACCTCAGCTAAAACAACGTCTACTGTAGAAACACCCGTTGCACGTATTGAAGTAGTGCCTGCAACCGCCCCTGTTTCCCCGCCCGCACCCGCTAAAACAGCACAAGCAGAACCTGCCCGTGCCGTTGAACCAGCACCAACCAAACCCGTTCAAATCGTTGAACCCAAAGTTGAACCCAAAGTTGAACCCAAAGTTGAACCCAAAGTTGAACCCAAAGTTGAACCCAAAGTTGAACCCAAAGTGGCGGCGAGCAAGCCTGTGGTTAAAGAAGAGCCAGTTTCTTCCGATAAAACATCAGGGAAGTTCTATGTGCAGTTTGGCGTGTTTTCTGACCCCAGCAATCTGGAAAAGCTGCAAACCAGGTTAAAACAGGCCGGTTTTGAAGCGGCAACCGATAATGTAGATGCTGCCGGCCATAAGTTACGGCTACGGTCGCGGACGTATGCGACACGTAATGAAGCCGGTGCCGCGTTGAAAAAGCTGGAAGCGGCCGGGTTTAGCGGCATTGTGGCGAGTAAATCCTGAATCAGGCAATGACCATTTTTGATTATCTAGTCCTGGGTATTATTGGCTTTTCCATTCTGGTTGGATTGATGCGCGGTGCTATCCGTGAACTTTTCTCAGTCATAGGCTGGGTGCTGGCGTTTTATCTGGCAAACAAGTTTAATAGCCAGGTCATCAGCTATATCCCGGAGCAAGTGCCTGGTGAAGCGGTGAAAGCGATCGCTGCGTTCCTGTTCGTGTTTTTATCGGTGCTATTTTTATGCACCTTGTGTGCCTTATTACTCACTACGCTGATCAAAGCGGTGGGTTTAGGCGGCCTCAATCGCGTGCTGGGCGGCCTTGCCGGTGCGGCCAAAGGGGTGTTGATCGTCTGCATACTGGCGATGCTGGCTGCGATGACCGATATTCCCAAGGACGCACGCTGGACTAATGCCATGTTGAGTGCACCAGTTGAAGTGCTGGTCTTGAATTTGCTGCCGTGGGTACCATCTAGTATTGCTGAGCATGTGCATTTGGAACATCAGCAGGCGGATGAGTCTCTCATTTAATTTGTAATCTAGTCTTGGATAGGATGTCGCTATGTGTGGAATTATCGGTATTGTAGGTAAAAACCCGGTGAACCAGTTGTTGTATGACGGGTTGCTGGTGCTACAGCATCGCGGGCAAGACGCAGCAGGGATCGTGACTTGCGATGGGAATACTTTCCATATGCATAAAAATAATGGCCTGGTAAAAGACGTATTTCATACCCGCCATATGCGCAATCTGGCCGGTAATGTGGGCATCGCCCATGTGCGTTATCCTACCGCTGGCTCATCCAGTGCGGCAGAAGCGCAACCCTTTTATGTGAACTCTCCATTTGGTATCGTGCTTGGCCACAATGGCAACCTGACCAATTCTGAGCAATTGAAGTCTGAAATGTTCAGGCAAGATCTGCGTCATATCAATACCAGCTCAGACTCGGAAGTATTGCTCAACGTGTTGGCACACGAAATTGAAGCCACTTCAAAAAGTGCTTTGCTGAACAGCGATATGGTATTTGATGCCGTTGCCGGTGTGCACAGACGTTGCAAAGGCGCCTATGCCGTGGTCGCCATGATTGCCAACTTCGGGCTGCTGGCTTTCCGTGACCCGCACGGCATACGCCCATTGGTGATCGGCAAACAGGAAACCAGCAAGGGGGTCGAGTACATCGTGGCTTCTGAAAGCGTTGCCCTCGATGTACTGGGCTTTAAGTTGCTGCGCGATGTTGAGCCTGGCGAAGCCGTGTTTATTGATATGGATGGCAACTTGTTCAGCCGTCAGTGCGCCACTAATCCTAAACTGACCTCCTGTATTTTTGAATATGTATACCTGGCGCGCCCTGACTCTGTCATTGATGGCGTGTCTGTGTACCAGACACGCCTGGATATGGGTACTTTGCTGGGTGAGAAAATCAAGCGCGAATGGGCAGATAAACAAATTGACGTGGTGATCCCCATCCCGGATACCAGCCGCCCAAGTGCTTTGCAATTAGGCATTTCACTTGGCCTGGATTACCGTGAAGGCTTTATCAAAAACCGCTATATCGGCCGTACCTTTATTATGCCTGGCCAGGCATTGCGTAAAAAATCTGTACGCCAGAAACTCAACCCTATCGGTATTGAGTTCAAAGGTAAAAACGTCTTACTGGTCGATGACTCAATAGTGCGTGGCACCACCTCACAACAGATCGTGCAAATGGCACGTGATGCAGGCGCCAATAAAGTCTACTTCGCTTCTGCCGCGCCACCGGTGCGTTACCCGAATGTGTACGGTATCGATATGCCTAGCCGTGATGAATTGCTGGCAACCAACCGGACGGACGAAGAAATCTGTGCTGAAATCGGCGCCGATGCCTTGATCTACCAGGATCTGGATGCATTGAGAGAAAGCATCACCAAATCGAACCCACATCTGACTGAGTTCGATTGCAGCTGTTTTGATGGTAAATATGTCACCGGTGATGTGGATGCAGCGTACCTGAACCGTATAGAGGCAGCACGTAGCGATTTCAATAAAAAACAACCACCGCCAAACTCCACCACCCAGCTGGATTTGAATTTGTTATCGACCGATTTAGTGGGCGTGGAGTAAGCCTTGACAGGCGCCTGCAAAAGGCGTTTAATGAAAATGCGCTGATTTGAGTGGCGAACTTTAACCGAAGCCGAACTCAGCTTGCGAGCGCATTATAAATCCTGCTAAAGCGAGAGCCCAAAGACCCGTTTTAGCGCAATGCTAAAGCGGGTTTTTTATTGTCTTTAGTTTTTATTGAAAGATTCAAGATAGTTGGAAGATTAAGATATATGAACGATGAATACCATTTGGAAACACTGGCAGTACGCGCTGGCTCATTGACAACTGAGTTTGGTGAAAACTCTGAAGCCCTTTTCCTGAACTCCAGTTTCCGCTTTAAGAATGCAGCACAGGCAGCTGCCAGATTCGGCGGGACTGAGCCCGGCAATATTTACTCCCGCTTCACTAACCCGACCGTGTCCATGTTCCAGGATAAACTGGCCGCGCTGGAAGGCGCAGAGCAATGTGTGGCGACCGCCAGCGGTATGGCTGCTATCCTGGCCTGCATCATGGGGATTTGCAGCGCTGGTGACCATGTGGTTGCATCACGCAGTGTGTTTGGCACCACGGTACAACTGTTTTCCAATATCCTCAAACGTTGGGGCCTGGAAGTGACGTTGGTATCGTTGACAGATGTTGAAGCATGGAAAGCGGCGGCCAAACCGAATACCAAATTGTTTTTTGCCGAAACGCCTTCAAACCCGTTGACCGAAGTTGGCGATATCGCCAGGCTGGCGGAGGTGGCGCACGCTGCAGGCGCCTATCTGGCGATTGATAATTGCTTCTGCACCCCGGCATTGCAACAACCGTTAAAACTGGGCGCAGACATTGTGATCCACTCGGCGACTAAATACATCGATGGCCAGGGCAGGGTGCTGGGTGGCGCGGTTTTGGGTAACAAGACACTGATGGAGCCGGTTTATGGCTTTTTGCGCACGGCTGGTGTCACCATGAGTGCTTTCAATGCCTGGGTGTTCGTCAAAGGCATGGAAACCCTGCAGATACGTATGGAAGCACACGCATTACGTGCGCTGGCAATCGCGCAATGGCTGGAGCAACAGCCGCGCGTAGCACGTGTGTATTACCCTGGTTTGCCGTCGCACCCGCAATATGCGTTGGCGCAAAAGCAGCAAAGGTTGGGTGGCGGTATCGTCACCTTTGAAGTCAAGCCGCGGGCTGGGCAAAGTGAGCAGGAAGCCGCCTGGGAATTGATAGATGCGACAAAGCTGATTTCGATTACCGCCAATCTGGGCGATGCAAAATCGACCATCACGCACCCGGCCACGACGACGCATAGCCGCGTCACGGCGGAAGCGCGTGCAGAAGCTGGCATCAGGGATAACCTGGTGCGTATTGCGGTAGGGCTGGAGCATGTGGAAGATTTAAAAGCCGATTTGAAATTGCTGGCCCAGGCTTAATCTCGTTTCAAAAATAGCGGTTTATCGTACTGCCATCAGTAGGCATTGCGATAAACCGTTTTCATTTGTGCACAGTTTTACATCACGTCACCGCTGCGTTTCAAAAGCCGGAGATTCCAATTCTTGTTTCTCGTGGTCGTTTTCTTGCCCGCAGGCACAATCTGGGCCCTTTTAGCCGTGTTTAAACCAGCCAGAGCCAGCTAAATATGCTAAAATCGCGAGATAACTTTTAACTATAAAATGGGTCAAGAATGAGTCAGTCTCCCGATCAGTTTGCTAAAGAAACCCTGCCTATCAGTCTCGAAGACGAGATGCGCCGCAGTTATCTTGATTACGCCATGAGCGTGATTGTTGGTCGTGCTTTACCAGATGTGCGTGATGGCCTCAAACCAGTACACAGACGTGTGCTGTTCGCCATGCACGAGCTGTCCAATGACTATAACAAGCCATACAAGAAATCTGCGCGTATTGTCGGTGACGTGATCGGTAAGTATCACCCGCACGGTGATACGGCGGTATATGACACGATAGTGCGTATGGCGCAGCATTTCTCCCTGCGTTACATGCTGGTCGATGGCCAGGGTAACTTCGGTTCGGTGGATGGCGATAACGCAGCGGCGATGCGATATACGGAAATCCGTATGTCCAAGATCGCACACGAACTGCTGGCGGATATCGAGAAAGAAACCGTCGATTTTGGCCCTAACTATGACGGCAGCGAACAAGAACCGCTGATCATGCCTACCCGTATCCCTAACCTGCTGATCAACGGCAGCTCGGGGATCGCTGTGGGTATGGCGACCAACATTCCGCCGCACAACCTGAATGAAGTGCTGGACGGCTGTTTTGCCTTGCTGAAAAATCCTGAAATCAGTATTGATGAACTGATTGAGTATATTCCTGCACCTGATTTCCCAACTGCGGGCATTATTTACGGCACAGTCGGCGTAAAAGAGGGTTACCGCACTGGCCGTGGCCGTGTGGTCATGCGTGGTCGTACCCACTTTGAAGACCTGGATAAAGGCGGTCGCCAGTCCATCATCATTGATGAACTGCCGTATCAGGTCAACAAGAAAACCCTGATCGAGAAGATCGCCGAGCTGGTGAACGAGAAGAAGATCGAAGGTATTTCTGATCTGCGCGATGAATCGGACAAATCCGGCATGCGTGTGGTGATCGAGCTGAAGCGTGGCGAAGTGCCTGAAGTCATCCTCAACAATCTTTACAAGCAAACCCAGTTACAAGATACGTTCGGCATGAACATGGTCGCCCTGATGGACGGCCAGCCACGCCTGCTTAACCTGAAGCAGATGCTGGAAGCTTTCCTGCGCCATCGCCGTGAAGTGGTGACGCGCCGTACCGTGTTCGAGTTGCGCAAAGCGCGTGACCGTGGTCATGTACTGGAAGGCCTGGCTGTTGCGTTAGCCAATGTGGATGAGATGATTGCCATCATCAAGGCTGCGCCAACGCCTCCGGAAGCGAAAAAAGAATTGATGGCCCGTGACTGGCATTCCACCGTGGTGGAAGAAATGCTTCAACGCGCAGCCATGGAAGCATCACGCCCAGAAGGCTTATCGGTAGACTTTGGCCTGACACCAAATGGCTACCGCTTGTCAGATGTGCAGGCACAGGAAATCCTGCAGATGCGTCTGCAACGCCTGACTGGCCTGGAACAAGACAAGATCGTCACCGAATACAAAGAAGTGATGGATATCATCGCCGATTTGCTGGACATCCTGGCCAAGCCTGAGCGTGTCACAGCCATTATTGTCGAAGAACTGAACGAGATCCAGAAACAGTTTGGCGACAAACGCCGTTCCGAGATCGAACACAATACGCAAGACCTGTCGCTGGAAGACCTGATCACGCCGCAAGATGTGGTGGTGACCTTGTCGCACACTGGCTATGTGAAATCACAGCCTTTGGATGAATACCGCGCCCAGCGCCGTGGTGGCCGTGGCAAACAGGCTGCAGCGACTAAAGAAGATGACTTTATCGACAAGATGTTTGTAGCGAACACGCATGACTACATCTTGTGCTTCAGCAGCCGTGGCCGTGTCTACTGGCTCAAAGTCTATGAAGTACCGCAAGGCAGCCGTGTCAGCCGTGGCAAACCGATCGTGAACCTGTTCCCGCTGGAAGAGGGCGAGAAGATCAACGCCATCCTGCCGGTGAAAGAGTTCGACGAGAACCATTATGTATTCATGGCCACTTCTATGGGTACAGTGAAGAAAACGGCGTTGACCGAATTCTCCAACCCACGTAAATCCGGCATTATCGCGATCAACCTCGATGATAACGATTACCTGATCGGTGCCGAAGTCACTAATGGCAAGAATGACATTGTGCTGGTATCCAATGGTGGTAAAGCGGTCTGGTTCACCGAGGATGATGTGCGTCCTATGGGTCGTGCAACCCGTGGCGTACGTGGCATGAAACTGGCGGCTAAACAGCGCGTGCTTTCCTTGCTGATTGCCGAGAATGACCAGCAATCTGTCCTGGTGGCTACTGAAAACGGTTATGGTAAACGCACGGTACTGTCAGAGTTCCGTCACTCCGGCCGCGGTACGCAGGGTGTGAAAGCCATTGCCATCAGCGAACGTAATGGCCTGGCTGTTGCGGCAAGACTGGTGACGGCTGATGACGAAATCATGCTGATCACCACTGGTGGTGTCTTGATCCGTACCCGCGTGAAAGAGATCCGCGATATGGGGCGTGCGGCACAAGGTGTGACGCTGATTAACCTGGGTGAAGGCGAGAAACTTTCCGGTTTAGAGAAGATTGTAGAAACCGACGAAGTTGAAGGCGAAGAAGACGGAAACGAAGAGTAACCAGATCCAAGAGTAACTAGAACTATGACAAAGATTTTTAATTTTTCTGCAGGCCCGGCAGTATTGCCAAAACCCGTTCTGGAGCGCGCACAAGCTGAAATGCTAGATTGGCATGGCAGTGGCATGAGTGTGATGGAAATGTCACACCGTGGCAAAGAGTTCACCAGTATCCTGGAAAAGACAGAAGCGGATTTACGCCAATTGCTGGCGATTCCGTCTAATTATAAAGTGCTGTTTTTGCAGGGCGGTGCGATTGCTGAAAACGCCATCATTCCCTTGAATTTGCTCAATGGCAAATCGGCAGACTACGTAGTCACTGGTTCCTGGAGCAAGCGTAGTGTCAAGGATGCAAAAGCCTATGGCCAGATCAATATCGCGGCCTCGGCTGAGGCAGATGGTTTCACGCATGTGCCCGCATTTGCTGACTGGCAGTTAAATCGTGATGCAGCCTATGTGCATTATTGCACCAATGAAACCATCAACGGTGTCGAGTTTCTCGATGTGCCTGATACGCACGGCGTGCCTATTGTGGCGGATATGTCTTCGCATATACTTTCACGCCCGATCGATGTTTCAAAATATGGTGTGATTTATGGCGGTGCACAAAAAAATATCGGCCCAGCAGGCTTGTGCCTGGTGATTGTGCGTGAAGACTTGCTGGAACAGGCTTCGCCGCTCACGCCAGCGGTGTTCCACTGGAAAACGCAGGCAGAAAACCAGAGCATGATCAATACGCCACCTACCTACAGCATTTACATTGCCGGGCTGGTATTTGAATGGTTGCTGGCGCAGGGCGGGGTAGAGGCGATTGAGAAAATCAATATCGCCAAGGCCAAGCTGTTGTACGACTACGTGGATCAAACCGAGTTTTACTATAATCCTATACAACCAGCATACCGTTCACGCATGAATATTCCATTCCGTTTGCGTGATGAGAACCTGAATGATGCCTTCCTCAAAGAGGCTGGCGCACGTGGATTATTGCAATTGAAAGGTCACCGTTCAGTCGGTGGTATGCGTGCCAGTATTTATAATGCTATGCCGATTGAAGGCGTGCAGGCATTAGTGGCTTTCATGCAGGAATTCGAAAAGAATAATTCTTAATTAACATTAAGTATAAGTTTTAAATGTCTGATTTATTAAAACAATTTAGAGATAAGATTGACGCCATCGATGCGCAGGTATTGGCATTGGTGAACGAGCGCGCCAAACTGGCACGCGAAATCGGCCATTTAAAAAATGATGGTGTCATCTACCGCCCTGAGCGTGAGGCGCAAATCATCCGTCGCCTGCAGGCTGAGAATGACGGACCGTTGTCTCCGGAAGCGGTGAGCCATATTTTCCGTGCCGTGATGTCAAATTGCCGTGCACTGGAAAAAGAACTGTCGATCGCTTTTTTAGGCCCATTAGGCACTTATAGCGAAGAAGCGGCTTTAAAGCAGTTTGGTGAAGGGCGCCAGGCGGTAGTCTGTGCCAGCATAGATGAAGTATTCCGCACGGTAGAGGCAGGTCAGGCAGATTACGGTATTGTGCCGGTTGAAAACTCGACTGAGGGTGCTGTTGGCATTACCCTGGATTTGTTGCTGGCGAGTGCTTTGCAGGTCGTCGGTGAAGTGACTTTGCCAGTACACCATTGCTTATTGTCTGCACAGCAGGATATTGCGCAGATATCACACGTATTCGGGCATGCGCAGTCACTGTCGCAATGCCATGAGTGGCTGAATAAAATCTTGCCTAATGTTGAGCGTGAGGCGGTGGTGAGTAATGCCCGTGCCGCGCAGATGATTCATGAACTGGTGGCCAGCCAGGGTACTTTTGCGGCAGCGATCGCCAGCAAACGCGCTGCTGAATTATTCGATTTACATATCCTGGCCGAAAATATCGAGGATGACCCCAAGAACACCACGCGCTTTTTGGTGCTGGGTAGTCACGGGGTTGCGCCGTCAGGTCAAGACAAAACTTCATTGGTCATGAGCGCCCACAATAAGCCGGGGGCAGTGTTGCAGTTACTTGAGCCACTGTCTCGCCATGGTGTCAGTATGACTAAACTGGAATCCCGGCCTTCGCGTCAAAATTTGTGGAACTACGTATTTTTTGTCGATATTGAAGGGCATCAGCAAGCGCCTAATGTGCAAGCCGCACTCAATGAACTGGCTGACCGCTCCACCTTTCTTAAAGTGTTGGGTTCTTACCCAACCGCCATTATTTAACTATTCAATATTTAACTGGCCAAACTATGTCTGATGCATCACGCCTGTCTGAGTTGTCACAATTAGCCCCTGCGAATATCCGCGCCATCGCGCCTTACCAGGGTGGCAAGCCTATTAGCGAGCTGGCCCGTGAAATGGGCCTGAACGAAGCCGATATCGTCAAACTGGCTTCCAATGAGAACCCGTTAGGCATGAGCCCAAAAGCGCAAATGGCGCTGGAAGAGGCCATTTATGAAATTGCGCGCTATCCGGATGGCAACAGTTTTGCCTTGCGCGACGCCGTCAGCCATAAATATGGGGTGAAGCCAGAGCAGATTGTGTTTGGCAATGGATCTAACGACATTCTGGAATTGGCCGCGCGTGCGTTTTTAACAGCAGGCGACGAAGTGATCTATTCGCAGCACGCGTTTGCCGTCTACCCCTTGGTCACGCAGGCTGCTGGTGCTACGGGTGTGGTGGTCCCTGCGATTGCGTATGGGCATGATTTGGCTGGCTTTTTAAAAGCCATTACGCCCAAAACCAAACTGATTTTTGTGGCTAACCCGAATAATCCTACCGGCACCCTGATAGCCAAAGCCGAATTGAAAGCCTTTTTAAAAAAAGTGCCCAGTCATATCGTTGTGGTGCTCGATGAGGCCTATGATGAGTATTTGTCGGTTGCGGATAAATCAGAAGCCATCACCTGGTTGGCTGAGTTTGATCACCTGATTATTTCGCGTACCTTCTCCAAGGCTTACGGTCTGGCCGGGTTGCGCGTAGGGTTTGGCCTGATGCATACTGCATTGGCCGACTTGATGAATCGTGTACGTCAGCCTTTTAACGTCAATAGCCTGGCGCAAGTGGCGGCCACGGTGTCGTTACACGATGAGGATTTCGTGTCACGCAGCTATGCTGCGAACCAGGCTGGCATGACACAAGTCACGCAAGGGTTAACAAAGCTGGGGCTTAGCTTTATTCCCTCGTTTGGCAACTTTGTCAGCTTTAAAGTGACCAATGCTAGCGCTGTGAATCAGGCTTTGTTGAAGCAGGGTGTGATTGTGCGGCCGGTAGCCAATTATGAAATGCCGGATTACCTGCGCGTAAGTATCGGCTTGTTTAGTGAAAACGCACGTTTCCTCGAAGTGCTGGAACAGATTTTAAAGTCATGAATGCATACGAAAAACTAGCTACCGACGACGTTCGGGTGCTTGAAATCAAACCACTGGTCAAGCCAGCGGAACTCTTGTCACGTCTGCAGGAAAGCGCTGCCAGCACCCAGAATATCCTGAAAACACGTACAGCGATTCATCACATCCTGCATCAGGGTGATGACCGCCTGGTCGTGATTGTTGGCCCGTGCTCTATCCATGATACCGAGGCTGGCCTGGAATACGCAAAGCGGCTGGTAGAAGTGCGTAATCGTTTGGGTAATGAGTTGCTGATTGTGATGCGCGTTTATTTTGAAAAACCGCGTACGACTGTAGGCTGGAAAGGGCTGATCAATGACCCGCACCTGGATGGCACTTACGATATCAACGCAGGCCTTGAAAAAGCACGCCGTTTTTTGCTGGAAGTGAACGAAATCGGCATGCCGGCAGCGACTGAGTTCCTGGATGTGGTCTCACCCCAATACACTGCGGACCTGGTCAGCTGGGGCGCCATCGGCGCACGCACGACTGAATCACAGATCCATCGCGAACTGGCTTCAGGCTTATCTTGCCCGGTCGGTTTCAAAAATGGCACTGATGGTGGCGCCAAGGTCGCCATTGATGCGATTAAAACCGCTGCCAGCCCGCACCACTTCTTGTCAGTGACTAAAGAAGGCGAGTCTGGCATTTTTGCGACCAAGGGTAATGAAGACTGCCACGTGATCCTGCGCGGTGGTAAATTGCCTAACTATGATGCACAAAGCATCTCTGAAGTGTGCAATCAGCTGGCCGATGCCGGTTTGGCGCCAGTATTAATGGTGGATTGCAGTCATGGCAATAGCCAGAAACTGTATAAAAACCAGATGGCAGTGGTTGCGGATGTCTCCGGGCAGATCGCCAATGGCGATAGCCGGATTATCGGCGTGATGCTGGAATCGCACCTCAACGAAGGTCGCCAGGACCACACGCCAGGCTGCACACTTAACTACGGGCAGTCTATTACGGATGCCTGTCTGGGTTGGGAAGACTCAGTGACAGTGCTTGAAGCATTAGCTGCCGCCGTCAAAGCACGCCGCGACAAGCTGGCCGAGCAGGAATAACAAGCCTTAAGTCATACATCAACCGCACAGAAGTTTGTGCGGTTTTTTGTTTTTATAGCGGCCAGAACACCGGGCTCATGAAAATCATGAGCAGGGAATCATTGTCAGTAGCAGGGTGTTCTTGCAACCCATGCGTATGATGCCAGTCATACCAGTAAGGCAGTGGCGATGTCGCAAGTAAGCACATTTGACCACGCCAGTGTTACCTGAAGAGTTCTCAACGACGATCAGGTAATTATTGTATGATGACCTGCAAGGTCTATAACCATTAAAACAAGAAGCGATTATGTATATACACGTGTTGGGTGCTGGTGCTGGCGGGGGTTTCCCGCAATGGAACTGTAACTGTGAGAACTGTGATGGCTTGCGTAAAGGCACGATCAAGGCCACACGTCGCACACAGTCTTCTATTTGTGTCTCTAGCAATGGCGTTGATTGGGTATTGTTCAATACCTCGCCAGATATTTTGCAGCAAATCCAGGAATTCCCACCCCTGCAACCTGGCCGTGCCATCCGCGATAGCGGTATTCAGGCCATTATTTTAATTGATGCCCAGATTGACCATACCACCGGCTTGTTCATGCTGCGTGAAGGCCAGGTAAAACGTGAAATCTACTGTACCAAAATGGTCTATGAAGATCTCACCAGCGGTAACCAGATCCTGAATATCCTTGGCCATTACTGTGGCGTCAATCACCACGAAATCGAGATTGATGGCGATGATGTGAGTCATGCCAATCACTTTGAAATCCCAGGCGTGCCTGACCTGCGCTTTACCGCAGTTGCACTCAAGAGTGCCGCGCCACCGTATTCCCCCCACCGTAATGATCCGCACCCAGGCGATACCATAGGCGTGTTGATTGAGCAGATCTCAACCGGCAAAAAATGCTGGTACTCGCCAGGCCTGGCTGAAATAGAACCGCACTTGCCACCATTGATGAACCAGGCGGATTGCATCATGGTTGATGGCACTTTCTGGACTAATACCGAAATGCTGGATATGGGGCTGATGACCAAAACTGCCCGCAGTATCGGCCATAACCCGCAATCAGGGCCTGGCGGCATGATAGAAGAACTGGATAAATTCGGTACGCTTAAGCCAGTGCGTAAGGTGCTGATTCACATCAACAATACCAACCCGATTTTAAGGGAAGATTCCGCCGAGCGCGCGATACTTGACGATCACAAGATCGAAGTCGCGTATGACGGTATGGATATCATTCTTTAGGAGAACAACATGAACGCAGTGACGCAGGCGCAGTTGCCATGGACACGTGAAGAGTTTGAAGCAAAGCTACGTGAAAAAGGGCAGGGCTACCATATCTATCATCCATTCCATGTGATGATGTATGAAGGCAAGCTGACCAAAGAACAATTGCAATGCTGGGTGGCCAACCGTTTTTATTACCAGATTGCCATCCCGATGAAGGATGCAGCGATTTTATCCAATTGCCCGGATAAAGAAGTACGCAAGCAGTGGATAGTGCGCATTACCGACCATGACGGTGTTGATGACCAGATCGGTGGCATTGAAGCATGGATCAAGCTGGGCGAAGCAGTAGGCCTGTCGCGTGAACAAGTGACCAGCCTTGAACTGGTGTCGCCAGGCGTGCGTTTTGCGGTGGATGCCTATGTCAATTTCGCCAAGCAGCGCCCGTGGCAGGAAAGTGTCTGTTCCAGCCTGACCGAGCTATTCGCACCGCACATTCACCAGCAACGGATCAGCTCCTGGCCGAGCATGTATCCCTGGGTAAAAGAAGAAGGCCTGATGTATTTTAAAAAACGCCTGACAGAAGCCCGCCGCGATGTAGAGCAGGGCTTAAGCGTGACTCTGGATTACTTTAGTACCTCGCGCGAAATGCAGTTGAAAGCACTGGAAATCCTGCAATTCAAGCTCAATGTATTGTGGGTGGTTGCGGATTCAATCATGCTGGCTTCGACCGAGATTAAAACCGAAGGGCGTGATTATTTACGCCAGCCAGTGATCAAGATTGAAGGCTGATTTTACTCCCAAGATTTGAAAGTTTAATGATGGAAAACAATATTCAGCACGCCGATATCTATGCAATCGCTTTTCACCATCGGTTTCAGTGGGAAGAAGCGCAACAGAGCTACGTCATCCTGTTTCCCGAAGGCATGGTCAAATTGCATGGCGGGGCGGGCGAGATTTTAAAGCGCGTTGATGGCAAGGCGAGTGTGGGTGATATCGTCGCCGAGTTGAAAACTGCTTTTCCGGATGCAGAAGGTATTGAAGCCGATATTCTCGGCATGTTTGACCTGGCTGTAGGCAAAGCCTGGTTACGCAAGGTGAATTAATCCGTAAGGAGCGCATCATGGCACAATTAAATAATGGCGTGGCAGCAAATGTGACACAGAAACAACCACTATGGTTGTTGGCAGAAGTGACTTACCGTTGCCCGCTGCACTGTGCTTTTTGCTACAACCCCACTGATTATGACAAACATACCAAAAATGAATTAAGCACCGAGCAATGGATCAATGCCCTGCGCGATGCACGCAAAATGGGTGCGATCCAGTTAGGCATTTCTGGTGGTGAGCCCTTGTTGCGAGATGATATCGAAGAGATTGTGGCCGAGGCGCACAAGCTTGGTTACTACAGCAACCTGATCACTTCCGGTGTCGGCCTGACTGAAAAACGCATACAGGCGTTTAAAGAAGGCGGCCTGGATCATATTCAGCTTTCCATGCACGATGTCACTGAAGATATCAGTAACTTCATTACCGATACGCGTACTTTCGAGTTGAAGAAAAAAGTGGCGGCCATGATCAAGGCGCATGGCTACCCTATGGTGCTGAATGTGGTGATACATCGCTACAACATTGACCAGGTAGGCAGGATACTGGAGATGGCAGAAGCACTGGGCGCTGATTATGTCGAGCTGGCGAATACCCAGTATTATGGCTGGAGCCTGGTCAACCGCGACCAGCTGATGCCTACCCGTGAACAGCTGAACAACGCTGAAGCTGCCACCAATGCCTTCAGGGAGCGTGTAGGCAACAAAATGAAAGTATTTTTCGTGGTACCGGATTATTTTTCCGACCGCCCGAAAAAATGCATGAATGGCTGGGGTGAAGTATTCATGATCGTCACTGCCAATGGTGATGTATTGCCTTGTCACTCTGCGCGTGTATTACCCGGCATGACTTTCCCTAAC
Organism: Methylophilus sp. E2MeOHC9; assembly: GCF_058744375.1. Classification (NCBI taxonomy): domain Bacteria; kingdom Pseudomonadati; phylum Pseudomonadota; class Betaproteobacteria; order Nitrosomonadales; family Methylophilaceae; genus Methylophilus; species Methylophilus sp. E2MeOHC9. Next base: position 2,429,902 of record NZ_CP196024.1, on the reverse strand, counting down.
GTGCGTGAAAATGGCCTGGAATGGGCCTGGAAAGAATCACCAGCGTTTACAAAATATCGGGGCAAGGACTGGATGAAAGAACCTTGCCGTAGCTGTGATGAGCAGGATAATGACCTGGGCGGCTGCCGTTGCCAGTCCTATATACTCAGCGGCGATGCGGAAATGGCCGATCCGGTCTGTACCAAGTCACCTAATCGCCATTTGATTGATGAGGCGCTACTGAGCTCACAAAACCCCTTAGTGCGTGAGCAACCGATTATTTTCCGCACCGATAAAAACTCCAAAAAGTATGTGGCAGGCGATAAAGAAAGAGTCGAGCAATTTCACGCCTTGCCCTGACCGTATCAGGCATATGCTTTATAATCAGCGGGCGCATTTTGCGCCTGTTATTTTTTGCATGCGTGATTTCATCGCCTGTGATTGTTCCTGATCTATTTTAAATAGATCCTTTCTGAAAGAGTCTGAGTGCAGCATTCGGTATTACTGGTCTATGTTCTGGCAGCGCTGGCTGCGCTGGCGCCTTTCGCGATAGATACTTATCTGCCGGCCTTTCATGTCATGGCCGATTCATTACAGGCCGACCCACTCTCCATACAGCAGAGCCTGACTTTCTACCTGCTGCCATACGCAGTCATGACCTTGTGTCACGGTGCGGTCTCAGATGCTGTCGGCCGTATCACGACCATCAAATGGGGGCTGGCTATTTTTATCCTCGCCAGTATAGGTTGTGCTTTTGCTCCCAATGTAGAAACACTATGGTTATTCCGCGCTTTGCAGGGCATGAGTGGCGGGGCAGGGAATACCGTTGCCCGCGCCATGGTGCGCGATTTATTTGATGGTCCGCAAGCGCAGCGCGTGATGGCCACCATGCAAATGCTGTTTGGCATTGCACCGGCCATTGCGCCTATCCTGGGTGGCGTATTGCTAGGCATACACTGGCAAGCCATTTTCATTTTCCTGGCCTTGTATGCAGCCGTGACATTATGGGCGGCATTGCGCTACTTGCCCGAAACCATGCCTGCCGCCCAAAGAGTGCGCTTCTCGGTACGCAACATCACACAGACTTACGGCAAGATGCTGGGCAACCGCCAGTTTCTTATCCTGACTGCCTGCGTCGGCCTGAATTTCTCCGCTTTTTTCATCTATGTGCTCGCCAGCCCGGTTTTCCTGGTCGAGCATTTACATTTGACCAGTCAGCAATTCGGTTTTTTATTTATTCCAACCGTGGCAGGCATGATGTCAGGCTCCTGGCTGGCCAGACACACAGCCGGTAAATTTTCTCCGGCTCGCACCATACGCTGGGCATTTGGCTGGATGGTGCTGGTGGCTATCTTCAATGTGGTGATACAAATGATTTATGCCGGTGAACCCCTCTGGTGGATGGCGATATTACCGATTGCTTTATTCAATGTGGGCATGGCTACGGTCGTGCCTATACTCTCGATCGCCGCGCTGGATTTTTACCCGAAATCACGCGGTACGGCAGCCTCGGCCCAGGCGTTTATACAAATGGTGTGCTCTACAGTGAGTTCAGCGATCATCGTACCTCTCGTTTGGCACTCAACCCTCAGCATGTCGGTAGCCATGCTGGGCATGACGCTGGTCAGCACGCTACTCATGCTTATGATTCACCGCCGCTTTAAAGCTGCCTGAGTATAGGTGCCATGCACTCAAACTGTGCAAATGTCGGGCCTTTCTGGATTTAATCGCGTATTTGAAATCCCAGCTGCTCCTTTAAGATAGTAGTGTAAATAACTGTTCAAACAACAGTATCAACTAGAAAAGCAGATGGGAGCATCAATGGAAGTATCCAGAGAAGAAGAAGCACAAAAAGCCTACGTTAAACTGCTTACCGGTCAGGGTGTGAGCCAGCGCATGTTAATCCAGCGTGAATTCACTATCATTCGCCTGAGTGCGTTTTTAAAAGATATTCCATGTGCGGGGAGTGAATACCGCCAAGCGGTGGATCGCTTCATCGCCAGCATTGATACTGCTGAAATCCCTATGGTATTGCCGGTAGTGCGTGAGTTCTTCTCATTCTGGATGCGCGATATCAAAGCCATTGCCGCCATGAGCCAGGCCAAGGTATTTAACGGCAATGCGCCTATGGTGACCACCACGCAGGACGAACTGTTCAAGCATTGGTATGACCTGGACAAGACCATGATGTCAACGTCTGAAAAAATCGTGATGGAAGCTTTCCTGAGCGCTTCAGAAACCAAAGGCCTTGACCCTGCTGCCTTCAAAGAGCGCATGCGCATGGCGAAGTGCCTGTTAGTGTCGCTGCGTCAGGTGCCGCACAAACAATCCCATAGCTACCGTCAAACGGTAGATAGAAACCTGCCATTGTTTAATGCACTGGGCACACAACATGCATTTTTAAGTGTAGCACGTGAGTTTTATTATTTCTGGCGTGGGGATATGTTGAAACCGCAGCAGTTGCAGGCGCAGGTTAAACCACAAGTCAAAACGCGCGCTTTGGCGATGGCTGCCTAAACAGCAAGTCTGCGTCCTCTCTGAGGGCGTACAGGAAAAAAACCGCCAGCCTTAGCGCTGGCGAATTTTTTGCAGGATCAGCGCAGATAGCTCTTCAATAGAACGGCTGGTAGAGTCAGCCCAGGTGATGCCATAACGACGCATCATGTCTTCTGCTTTTTCGATTTCCTTGCGGCAGTTGTCCAGTGAAGCATAGAAGCTGTCCGGACGGCGCTCACTACGCACTGAATGCAAGCGTTCCGGTTTGATGGTCAAGCCAAATATCTTATCAATGTTTTTTTCGACTGCTGCGGGAAACGCGCCGCGCTCAAAATCTTCCGGAATCAATGGGTAGTTGGCCGCTTTGATGCCGAACTGCATGGCAAGGTAGATGCTGGTTGGCGTCTTGCCACAGCGCGAAACACCGATCAGGATCACTTCAGCTTCATCGAGGCCGGTATTCGTCATGCCGTCATCATGGTTCAGCGTGAAGTTAATCGCTTCCATACGCTCATGGTAGCTGTTGCCCATAGAGCTATAAGCAATACTGGCGCCTGTGAGCGGCTCCTGGTTGAGCTCAGAACCCAGCGGGTAGATAAATCGGTGGAACAGGTCAATAAAGTAGGCATTGGCCTGCTTCAGGCGATTGCGATGTTCGCCGTTACCGACCGACATGATCACAATCGGGCGGATGCCGTCCTGGTCTGCGACTTTCTGGATATGCTCGAAACCAGCTTGCACCTTTTCATCATTATCGGTGAACGGCAGGCGGGTGGTGGTGAATTTGGTGTTCGGAAAATGTTCCAGCAGCTTGCTCAAGGCACCCGCAGTAATCCCCGTACCATCAGAAATAATAAAAACAGAACGGTGATTCATGCGAGTGCCTTGAGTGAAAGAGCTTTAAAAAGTTACTTCTTGGTCAGACGCTGCCAGGTTGCAACCACAGTATCCGGATTCAGCGAAACCGACTGGATGCCTTCAGCGACCAGCCATTCAGCAAAGTCTTCATGGTCAGAAGGGCCCTGACCGCAAATACCGACGTATTTACCTAAACGGTTACAGGTGCTGATCGCCATTTTTAGCAAGACTTTGACTGCGTCATTACGCTCATCAAAGCCATCTGCCAGGATGCCGGAGTCGCGGTCCATGCCTAATGTCAGCTGTGTCAGGTCATTCGAGCCGATAGAGAAGCCGTCGAAGTATTCCAGGAATTGCTCAGCCAGCAAGGCATTGGATGGAATCTCGCACATCATGATCAGGCGCAGGCCGTTTTCACCACGTTTGAGGCCATTTGCCGCCATGATTTCTGTCACGGCTTTGGCTTCATCCAGGGTACGCACAAACGGGATCATCAACTCGACGTTGACCAGGCCCAGTTCATCACGGACTTTTTTCATGGCCTGGCATTCCATGGCAAAACACTCTTTAAAGTCTTCTGCCATATAGCGCGCTGCGCCACGGAAACCAATCATCGGGTTTTCTTCATCCGGTTCATAGATATCGCCACCAACCAGTTTTTTGTACTCGTTAGACTTAAAGTCTGAAGTACGCACGATCACTGGTTTTGGGTAGAACGCAGCAGCAATCGTTGCCACGCCTTCAGCTACTTTATCAATATAGAACTGTTTAGGGCTGGCATAGCCACGCGCACGGTTATGAATCGTGGTCTGGATAGCCTTAGGCATAGCATCGACATTCAAGATCGCTTTCGGGTGTATGCCTACCATGTTGTTAATCACAAATTCCAGACGCGCCAGGCCAACACCATCGTTAGGGGTTTGCGCAAACGTAAACGCCATGTCAGGGTTGCCAACGTTCATCATGATTTTGCATGGCGGTTTGGATAGTGCAGAGTTGGATTGTGTAGATACTTCAAAATCCAGGGCGCCGTGGTATACAAAACCAGTTTCGCCTTCCGCACATGAAACCGTCACGATCTCACCATCACGCAGCAGATCGGTCGCATTGACTGAACCCACAATCGCCGGGATACCTAATTCACGCGCAATAATCGCTGCGTGACAGGTACGGCCGCCACGGTTAGTCACCAGTGCACTGGCGCGCTTCATCACCGGCTCCCAGTTAGGGTCCGTCATGTCGGCAACCAGCACATCACCAGGTTGTACTTCATGCATATCGGCCGGATCCAGCACGATACGTACAGGGCCAACGCCCACTTTTTGTGTCACGGCACGACCGGCAACCACTGGCACTGAAGAATGTTTCTGCAGTTTGTATGTCTCGGTGACGTTTTTAGCGGCTTCCTGAGATTTAACTGTCTCAGGGCGTGCTTGCAGGATGTACAGTTTGTTGTCCAAACCGTTTTTACCCCATTCGATATCCATTGGGCAGCCATAATGCTGCTCAATGGTGATGGCGTAGCCAGCCAGTTCCAGGATATCCGCATCATCCAGTGAGTAGCGGTTGGATTCTGCGGCATCTACAGGCACTGTATGTGTAGATTTACCAGCTTGGGTCGCATCAGAGAAGATCATTTTGATCAGCTTGGAACCCATGGTGCGGCGCACAATCGCAGGCTTGCCTTTAGCAAGCAATGGTTTGTGTACATAGAACTCGTCAGGGTTGACGGCGCCTTGTACCACTGTTTCACCCAAGCCATAAGAAGCCGTAATAAAGGCAACATCTTTATGGCCGGACTCGGTATCAATGGTAAACATCACACCGGCACAGCCGATATCAGAACGTACCATCTGTTGTACGCCTGCAGACAAAGCAACATCGGCATGCACAAAGCCTTTGTGCACACGGTATGAAATGGCGCGGTCGTTATATAAAGAAGCAAATACTTCTTTAATCGCATGGTTGATGTTATCCAGGCCATGGATATTCAGGAAGCTTTCCTGTTGGCCGGCGAAAGAAGCATCTGGCAAGTCTTCTGCGGTAGCGGATGAACGTACGGCGAAAGTAGTGCCTGGCGCTGATTTATCGATCAGCTTGGCATAGTTCTGGGCAATAGCGCTCTGTAAAGCGTCCGGGAACTCAGCTTCCATAATCCACTGGCGGATCTGGCTGCCACATTTGGCCAGTTCTTGCGTATCATCAGCATTCAGTTTATCGAGCAAGTCATTGATTTTTTTATCTAAACCGCCTTGAGATAAAAATTCACGGTATGCATCCGCGGTGGTTGCAAATCCGGTAGGTACGCGCACACCTTTGGCATTGAGCTGAGAAATCATCTCACCTAAAGAAGCGTTTTTGCCACCGACTGACGGCACATCGCTATTTCTGAGATTCTCAAATGGAATAACATGACTTACCATATAAAACCCTTAATTGTTTTAAATCAGATGAAAATCTATCGCGGGAAGCAACGGATTGAATTCGAAAGTGAGGCTTACTATTGAGCTAACCTGTTTCTGCAATTACTTTTCTCCCAGCATTATGCCAAAATCATGTTTTAATGTCACGTCAGCATCGCGCTGACATTCCATATTTTTCAGCATCATTATAATTTACCCTCATGAATGCAGTGATCTCCCCGCAACGCTTGGTCAGCGTGAAGACCCATGGTCGGTTACATCTAGGTTTTTTTGATCTAAGTGGGCAAGCCGAAAGACGTTTCGGCAGCGTGGGGGTGGCCATTGATGCTTACCAGACCGCACTCACTGTTTCAGCACAACCTCAGCAAGCCGCGGTCGACCCCTGGGCAGCAGATACCTTGCAGCGGCATTTAAAGTCTTTGGGCGTGGATGCAGCGCTTGACCTGAACATTGTGCAAGCCATTCCCCGGCACAGCGGCCTGGGCTCAGGCACGCAAATGGCACTAGCCGTGGGCGCAGGGATAAATACCTTATTAGATTACCCCGTCAACAGCGCACAGATCGCCGCTACCCATCAGCGTGGTGCTCGCTCCGGCATAGGCATTGCCACTTTTGATCATGGCGGGTTAGTGGTGGATGGCGGGCGTGGATCAAATACCATTGTGCCGCCTTTGTTGGCTCGTCATGCTTTCCCCGAGGCATGGCATTTTTTACTGATTGTTGACCAGAGCCATGATGGTTTGCATGGCAGTGGTGAAAAAAATGCGTTCAAACAATTGCCGCCGCTTGGCACAGCAGCCACACGCGACATCCAGCACCGGTTACTGATGCAGGGTTTGCCTGCTTTAATTGAGCAGGATTTCCAGGCGTTTACCGGGTTTGTAGGCGCGCTGCAAAATTACAATGCTGATTACTTTGCGCCTGCGCAAGGCGGCCCTTATGCCAGCCAGTCAGTTGCACGCATTCTGCAAGCTTTCCATCAGCAAGGATATCGCGGCCTGGGCCAAACCTCATGGGGACCGACCGGTTTTGTATTAATGCCATCAAAAAATGAGGCTATGCTGCACCAGGCCGCGCTGTCGCAGCAATATGCCCAGCACACACACCTTTCTTTTATTGTGACCGCTGCAGTCAACGACCCCGCACGGATTGAATGAAGTCGTATTCAACAATGGCCAGCGTATTGAATGACATATTCAGGAAAAGTTACTGTTTTTAAGGTCTGCTTTTGATTTTGAACCTATGCATGATTGTGTATATTGCTACGTGATACTATTAAGTAAATGGATTCCACAGGGGGAATAATGAAAAAAACAAGTATTATGCATTTGTTCACAGCCGCTAAAAATGCCAGCCCATTCGATGTGAATATGGCGTTTGATGCAGGCTATGAAAAAATTATTTCCTATACCGACGTCACCCTGAATGAGGTGGTCGCTTTAACCCAGGATGCGATTTTTTCGCGTAGTCCAAGCGGCCTCAAGCAGCAGGCTTTATTCTTTGGCGGTCGCGATATCCAAGTCGCCCTTGAAATGCAGAAACAGGCACGTAGCGCCATGTTTAAGCCATTTGAGTGCCATACATTCTCTGATCCTTCAGGTGCTTTCACCACTGCAGCAGCCATGCTGGCAAAAGTGGATTTTTACCTGAAAAAATCCGGTAGCGGCGTGGGCAAAGAAAAAATCGCCATTTTTGGTGCCAGTGGCACGGTTGGTTCAACCGCTGCGTTGATTGCCGCCCGCCAGGGTTCTACCGTACTGATGGTGGCGCATGCAGGCACAGACAGCATGCAAGCTTATGTCGACAAATTATCCAGCAGTTACGATGTGAAACTGCAAGTGGTGGATGGCAGTTCCGAAGATGCTAAAGTCTCTATTTTGAACGAAGCGACTGTCGCTTTATGTGCCACGCCAGCCGGTGTTCGCGTATTGGAAACCCGCCAGTTTGCCAATTCCAAATCCTTAAAAGTGGTGGCCGATGTGAATGCCGTGCCGCCTTCTGGTATTGAAGGTGTAGATACCTTTTCTAACGGAGGTTTGATTGAAGGCACGCAAGTGGCCGGCTTTGGCGCGCTTGCGATTGGTCAGCTGAAATATGTCACCCAGAATAAATTGCTGGAGCAAATGCTGCAAAGCGAATCACCCATGCACATTGATTACCATCAGGCGTATGAATACGCCTGTGCCCACGTGGAGTAATTGCATTCTTGCGCCTGGCGATCGTGTCACAAAGCGCGCGCATCTATGCACAGCTGGCGCGACGTGAAGGGTTTGAAGTATTGGCAATCGATGCCTTTGCAGATATTGATACAGTGCAAGCCGCACACCAAACATGGCAATTGCCGGCGTTGGCAGGGCGGCTAACTGCTGAAGATGCGCATATCTTATTTGAAAAACTGGATGCCTGGCAACCTGAAGTGCTGATAATAGGTTCCGGTTTTGAAGCAGATATTGCGTGCTATCAGAACCTGCATCAACGCTATGCATTGGCAGGCAATGCGCCTTCGGTGCTCGAGCAAGTTAAAAATCCATATTGGTTAAATAGTTATTGTGAGGCGCATGGCGTGTTGACGCCCACCGTGCGATCTCAAGCGCCGCAACAAGGCCAGTGGTTATACAAGCTAGCAGGGCAGAGTGGTGGGGCGCATGTCAGTGATTGGGATGAGTCGCTAATTGTCAGCCCAGAAGGTTATTGGCAGGCGTTTCAACCCGGTTTGGCTGTAGGTGCACTGTTTGTGGCAAATCAACGGTCAGTGACATTGCTAGGCGTGCATGCACTCAAGCAACGGCAGGGAGACTATACTTATGCAGGCGCGACACGTCTGCACGACGCGCGGTTAACTGCTGCGATGCAAAAAACATTAGAAGCATTGGTGCCTGATGCTGGCCTGGTTGGCATCAACAGCCTGGATACGATTTGGCACGATGGCCAGTTACATGTGCTGGAGATCAACCCGAGGTTAAGTGCCAGCATGCGCTTGTATGCGGAATTACCGTTGATACAAGCCCACCTTGCTGGTACCCAGGGGGCTGTGTCGCCTGCGTTACAGGCAAATACCCAGTATGCCAGCCATTGTATTTTGTATGCACGGCAGGCGATAGAAACAGAAGATATGAACTTCCCCAACTGGTTGGAAGACCGACCAGATGGCGGCAGCGTGACTGCCGGGCAACCCTTGTGCAGCCTGTATGCACAAGGTGACTCAACAAACGAAGTACAGCAAGTATTGCAAGACAAAAAAACACAATTAGAGAAACTATGGGGGACTTATGTCTGTGAACGTATCGAATTCAACATCCATTAGCGTACAGCAATACAGTGCGCCGCTGGTCGCACACCTGATTGCCCACGCACCAGCCCTGGGCTGCCTGGTGACCACCCATGAAAGTGGCGCGACGATTATCGATGCCGGTATTCAAACACCGGGGGGTCTGGAAGCCGGGCGCATCATTGCCGAAATCTGCATGGGCGGCCTGGGTGGCGTCACCCTGCAGCAAGTGCCACAGTTCGCCAACTGGCCGCTGAGTGTGGTCGTGACCGCCAAACAGCCGGTGATTGCCTGTTTGGGTAGCCAATACGCCGGTTGGGCCTTATCACATGAGAAATTCTTTTCGCTAGGCAGCGGCCCGGCCCGCGCCATTGCACAACGTGAAGAAGTGTTCAAAGACATCAACTACAGTGATAAAGGCGAACAATCGGTGCTAGTGCTGGAAACCGATAAGGTCCCGCCAGCGGAAGTGATCGCAAAAGTCGCCAGGGATACCGGCTTGCCAGCCAATAAACTGACATTCATCCTGACACCTACACGTAGTATTGCTGGCTCGCTACAAGTCACCGCGCGCGTGCTGGAAGTCGCTCTGCATAAATGCCATACCCTGCATTTTGATTTGAATGCGATTGTCGATGGCTATGGCGTGGCTCCTGTGCCAGCCCCTTCACCTGACTTTATTACCGGCATGGGCCGCACCAATGATGCGATCTTGTTTGGCGGTTTTGTACAGTTGTTTGTAAATGCTGAAGATGCTGCCGCAGAACAACTGGCGCAACAATTACCTTCTTCTGCTTCCAAAGATTATGGACGTCCTTTCGCTGAAGTATTCAAAGCTGTGAATATGGATTTCTACCAGATTGACCCTATGCTGTTTTCACCTGCCAAAGTCAGCGTCACTAATTTGAAATCAGGTAAAACTTTCTTTGCCGGCCAATTCAATGAGGCCCTGCTGAATCAATCTTTTGGTGGATAAACCTCCGCTGATAAGTGAGAAGATTGCAGGGCGTGACATAAAAGCTTTAAGGCAGATGTAGTAAACAAGCTTTTGAATACCCACTGATACTCACACCGCAGCCATTTTCCTGATCGCATGAAAGTCGTTCCTATCTTCACCGATGAAGTCGCCCAGGCGGGCGGCTGGCATGGGCAAGCCTTGGCGCAAGAATTTGCCCGCCAGGGTTGGCAGGCGCATATGGTCTGCCTGGATAGCTGCCATGTCAGTATCGTAGACCAGCATGTACAAGTGCATATTCCAGGCTTATCGCAACCTTCGCCGATTGCATTTGTGCGTGGCGTTGCCGCCGGGTCTACCCAGCAGATCATCACCCGCATGAATATTCTGCATACCTTGCAACGGCAGGGCATGACTATTTATAACCATGCCCGCGCCATTGAAACCACTGTCGATAAAAGCCTGACTACGCAGCTATTAGCCGAGCATGGCATCGGGACACCGAATACCTGGGTGTGTGAGTACCGGCAGGTCGCGCACCCCCTGATGCAGCAAGCGCTGGATAATGGCAAAACGCTGGTGATCAAGCCATTGTTTGGCTCGCAAGGCAAAGGCGTGCGCTTGATTGAACACCCACAGCAATTCGCCTTGCCGCAGGATATGTTTGTCGATGGCATCTACTACCTGCAAGAAAAAATTGATTGCGGTGCCAACCAGCATGATTACCGTGTGTTTGTGGTCAATGGCGAGCCGGTGGCAGTGATGCGCCGGCAAGGCGATGGCTGGTTACACAATGTGGCACGTGGTGCGCGATGTACTGCCAGTGATGAAGCCGATGTGGCCGAGATCGGCGTGCAGGCAGCGGCAGCGATTGGCATCAATTACGCTGGCGTGGATATCATGCGCGACAAACATGGCAAGTTATGGGTGATCGAAGTAAATAGCATACCCGCCTGGCGCGGCCTGCAAACCATTACGGATTTGAATATTGCCGACATTCTGGTAGCAGATCTGTTACGGTTTGCTGATAAAAATGATGCTGAATAACCCATATCGCCCTCACCTATGAACGTACAAAGCGCCTATTTGAAAGCCTGCCTGGCAGAGCTTGAAGCCCTCAAGCCCGGCAATGTGCATATCTTTGCCGATGGTCACGGCATGCAGGTACAACACTTTATCGATAGCGCAGAAGTCTCGGCGCCGGTGCTGTGTGATGATACGCAATATGGCGATCGCACCTTGGGCCAACGCATACTGGCCGCATTAGAGGTCACCTACGCGAAAGTGGGCTGTAATACCAATCTGGGCATTATTTTATTGGCAGCGCCTCTGGTGCAGGCTGTGTTGCAGTACCCGCAGTTGCCCTTGTTAGACGGGTTAAAGCAGGTGTTGAATGACACAACACTGGAAGACGCGCGGTTAGTCTATCAAGGCATCAGGCTGGTGAACCCGGCAGGTATGGGTGAGCGTCATGAGCACGATGTTGCACAAGCCCCCAGGATCACCCTGCTGGAGGCCATGCGCCTGGCGAGTGCGCATGATATGGTTGCACGCCAGTATAGCGAAGGCTATGCGCAACTGTTTTCCCAAGCGCTGCCCTTATATCAGAGCTATATAGACCGTTGGCAGCGTCCGGCCTGGGCGCTGACAGCTGTATATTTTTATTGGTTATCGTCCGTGCCGGATAGCCACATTTCGCGTAAATATGGCGCGGCAACCGCGCAAGAAGTGCAGCAAGCCGCACATACGCATGCCACCGAGTTTATGGCGCTTGAGAACCCTAAACACTATATGGCGACACTACTCAAATGGGATCAATCGCTCAAGCAAGCGCGACTCAACCCTGGCACCAGTGCCGACCTCACCGTCATCACGGCCATGCTGGCCATACTCGGCTGAACCCAGGCAACCAAAGTAAACACATTGGTTTAAATGGCATGTATGCCTCAGGTATACTGCCTGTTTAAATGAGACCAATCATACTCACAAGGAGAACGCCATGACTGAACAGGTTTTGACCGAGCAGGAAATCCAACAACATTTTGCTGAATCCTTACCGCACTGGTTTTACGAAGAAGGCTGGATCCGCCGTAAATACAAAACCAATAGCTGGAAAGGTACACTGATGGTGGTCAACACAGTCGGTCATTTGGCAGAAGCCGCCTGGCATCACCCTGATTTGACTGTTTCATACGCGTTTGTGATCGTGAAACTCTGCACACATAGCGCCAAAGGCATCACTATGAAAGACATTGAACTTGCACGCAAAATTGAAGAAGTCATTCAATGGCAGCCGAATGCACAAGCCGGTTCAGCCCTGGAAGGCACACCGCAAGACGACCTGCGTTTCAGCTATGTCAAATATGATAAATAAATTGTCTTTGATGAGTCTCTGTAATAAGTAATTGATTGCCCATATTGAAGTTGTATGACCGCACCCGCTAAAACCTCTCTGCCTCCCGCCATTTTCCTGATGGGGCCGACGGCCAGCGGTAAAACCGCAGCCACAATCGCCTTATACCAGGCACTGCCGCTGGAAATCATCAGCGTAGATTCTGCACTGGTCTATCGTAGCATGGACATAGGTACAGCCAAGCCAGACGCCGAAACATTGCGCCAGGCACCGCATCATCTGATCGATTTGATTACGCCGCTGGAACAATACTCAGCGGCACAATTTGCCAAAGATGCGCTATCACTTATGCATGCCGCAACGGAAAAAGGGCGCGTGCCTTTGCTGGTTGGCGGCACCATGCTCTACTTTAACGCTTTGCAGCATGGCCTGAGTCAGCTTCCCGAAGCTGATCAGGATGTACGGGCAGAGATCGAAATAGAGGCAGAAAGGGTAGGCTGGCCAGCCATGCACGCGCAACTGGCAAGTATTGACCCCGTCGTCGCGGCAAAGATACAGCCTAATGACGCGCAACGGATCGAGCGGGCATTAGAGGTCTATCGTATCAGCGGCCAATCCATGAGCGCGCTGCGTGCGCAATCCACCAAACACGAACTGCCGTTTAATATCCTTAAAATCGCGCTGATGCCAAGCGAGCGTGCTGTATTGCATCAACGCATTGCCGACCGCTTTCAACTGATGCTCAAACAAGGCTTTGTGGAAGAAGTCCAAAGCCTGCTTGCGCAATATCCGCAGCTCACTGCTGAAAACCCAAGCATGCGTTGCGTGGGCTACAGGCAAACATTGGCCTACCTGAATGGTGACATTGACCTTAAAACATTGGGAGAGCAGGGCGTCTTTGCCACACGGCAACTTGCCAAACGTCAACTAACCTGGTTGCGCGGGATGAGTGATAACCAAGTAGTTGATTGCCTGAAGCCTGACTGGATCAATATAGCTTCCACATCCATCAAACAACATATCCGCAAATAAAAAAGCCGGAAAAAATTCCGGCTTTTTCTACAATAATTTAAACAAGTACTTAATAAGCGCTGTCTTGACCAACCGCGGTTAACCACACAGTTTTGGCCACAATCAACATATCCAGACGCGGGCTCCAGTTACGCAGGTATTCCAGGTCATAATGCACACGCTGCTCCATTTTTTCCAGCGTATCCGTTTCACCGCGAAAGCCATTCACCTGCGCCCAGCCGGTAATGCCAGGCTTCACCTTATGGCGCACCATGTAGCCTTTGATCAGCTTGCGATACTCTTCGTTATGCGCCACCGCGTGCGGGCGTGGGCCCACGACGCTCATACGTCCTTGTAATACATTAATAAATTGTGGCAATTCATCTAATGACGTTTTACGCAGAAATGCGCCCAATGGCGTAATACGCTGGTCATTTTTTGTTGCCTGAGTGACTTTGCCGCCATCTTCAGTCACAGTCATAGAGCGGAATTTGTACACCAGTATCTCTTGACCATCCAAACCATACCGGCGTTGTTTGAAAATGATTGCACCAGGAGAGGTCAGTTTTATCCCAATGGCAATAATCAATAAAATAGGTGAAATCATAATTAGCACAAACAGCGAAAACAGCACATCCGCCGTGCGTTTAATAAAGCCATCCATGCCAGTAAAAGGGGTGTCGCACACGGAGACGACAGGGATGCCGTTCACTTCAGAGACGCGGCCTTGAATCAGGTCGGTGACAAAAATATCCGGCACAAAATAGATAGAAGTCGTCGTATCTTTCAAATCATCCAGCATTTTTAAAATACGCGGATGGCTGGACATCGGCAGCGCGATGTACAGCTTGTGGACAGTATGCAAGCTCAAATAAGTGCTCAATTCATTCAAACTGCCTAAAACGGGGTAGTCTGCCTGCTGTTCAAGACGGGCAGGCGAGCGGTCTTCAAAAAAGCCAAGTACATTAATCCGCTGGTAATAATCCTCTTTCAGATTATCCGCCAGCAAAATGCCTTGTTCATTCAAGCCGACAATCAGGGTGTTTTGCGGCGGGCCTTGCCACTGGATCAACTTGGGGCTCGCGCACTTCAATAGTTGCAGCACGGCAATCTGAGCAACTGGCGTCAACACCAGCCACAGTAAAATCAACTGCTCGCTATACAGCGTGATGTAGCGAGTGACATAAGCAAAAATCAGAACAAACATCGCGATCAGCAGCCACTGCGCAATGACATCGCGGCACATCTTGGCAAAACCCTTACGGATTTTTGCACCACTGGGGAAGGTAATCGAGAACAACACAATCGATACGATAAATATCGACATCGGGATCTGATTTTCGGTGTAGATGAAAAGCCCCCACAGCACGAACACCATGACTAAAGGCTCAACAATGGATTCCAAGAGGTAAAGCGGACTGTTAGCACCAGACGAGAGGCCGGAGAGAGTTCGGATGGGAGGTTTCTTTGTGGCCATATATTACTTATAATTTGATTTACGACGATTTTAACGCATCTATGATATTTGCACCAATCATACAATAAAGCAATCGTTCTTTAGGGTGGCTGCTGAAGTTAAATTTACATGGTAACCTGTCAAAAAAATGTCATCATAAACAAGCATGATTACTCGCCTTTCATGCCTGAAAGTTAAATAAAGCAAGGCTTGAGAATAGTTCTTGTTTTACTGCATCGCTTTGGTTTTTAATAGTAGAATACATATTGGCGTAAATGGCCTTTTAAACTCAGGGTGGCTCATGCCTTCAAGATATAAAAATAGAAAAGTAGCATTATTCACGCGCAAACTTCTTTGGTGTTGCTGTTTTTTCAATGTGATTCCAGGCCTGACATTTGCAGATGAGCTGGATACGTTGCAATTCATTGCAGACGTCAATAAAACCTACGATAACAACCTCTTCAGGCGCAGTACGAACGAAGTTTCAGATCAAGCTACGATTTCAACCCTGGGTGTACGGTTCAATAAGGCTTATGCACTTCAGCGTTTCATGGCTAACGTCACTTACATAGACAATAAATATCAAGAAAATGATTTCCTTGATTATGCAGCTACTAACTATGATGCCGCATGGAATTGGTCTTTAACTCCAAATTTGACTGGTGTTTTGTCGTCCTCAAGATCGGAACGTCAAATAAACTTTAGGGACATACAAACACCAACTAGAAATTTGATTACGACTAAAGAGAATGTTTTTCGAGCTGAATACTCACCGCACCAAGTGCTCAGCTTAATTATCGGTTACTCTGAATTAACCTCCGAAAATAGTCGCGCATTTAACGCGATTGCTAGTAATGAACAAGTAGGATTGGATTACGGAGTCCGCTATAACTTTCCTTCAAAAAGTTACATTGCATTTATGGGCCATAGAAAACAAGGCTCCGTAACCGGCCGGCCGTTAAATACCGTTCTACAATTTGATACTGGTTTTACAACTTATCAATATGACCTTGAATTTTTAGCCACTGATGAGGGGAAAAGCAATCTCAGGGGAAAAATTGGTTATGTAGAAAAAGAGAACGATAATTTTTCATTGCGTGATTACAATGGAATAATCGGAAGTCTTAACCATGAGTTAGAGTGGACTGGGAAATTAAGATCCACTGTTGGCATAGCACGAGGTTTTGGTGCTTTTGAAACGGATAATAGTACATACACCACTACGGACTCATTAAATGCGTCGTTGAGTTATGAAATTAGTGCAAAAATTCAAGCAAGTACTTATTTCAGTCTCTCCGAACGAGACTTTGAAGGTCGTGGCCGGTTTGATACCAGTGGCAGAGTTGACAAAGAACATGCTTATGGTGCGAGTATTAGTTGGCGACCGATAAAGAACATTGGTTTTTCACTAAGAAGCACAAAATCCAATCGTGATTCAACCTTAGCCCAATTTGACTTCGATGATACGCTCACCAGTGTGAGCGTTGATTTTAGAATTTAAGTGGCTGAAGCATCGCATGCAGACTATAAAAATAAATCTAGATAAAAAGAATATTTCATTTTTAGCATTCGTGACGCTTTTAAGTGGCTGTAGTGATATAAATAGTAATGCTTCTCTTAATAGCTCCAAGGCATTAGCCAAAGTGAATGGAGATGAAATCTCCCTGAATCAATTCAATGCCGAGATAAATAGAGCGCATCTAGATAATGAAGTGGATATTAAGGTCAAAGACCAGCTTTTAACTAAAATAATTGATCGTCAATTGTTAGTGCAAGAAGCCAGCAAGCTGAATTTGGATAGGGCGCCTGAAGTAGTAGAAGCGGTTAATTCAGCCAAGGCGCAAATTTATGCGCAAGCATATCTGGCAAATAGAATTTCAAAATCATCACCGCCGACTGACGGTGACATAAGTCAATATATTGAAGCACATCCGGAAACATGTGCACATCGCAAAGTTTTCTCTACACATGACATCGTGTTTAATTACGATCGCGCTTTAATAGACCTGACATCATTACAGTCTTCAGCGACTGATATTGATTCTTTACGAGCTATTTTAGAATCCAGGCATATTAAATATAACCTTGTTTCCAGCAGTTTTTCGATGGATACATTGCCGTCAATCTGGGCAGATAAGCTGAAAACTGCCTCTGTAGGCAATTTATTGTTTACGCATGACAGTCATAAAGTCATCGTAAAATCTATTACAAACATTACAGAAAACCCGATGAGTGCCGATGAAGCTAAGAACTATGCTGCCAAAGTGTTATCTGAAGATAAAAAACAAAAGTTTATAACTAGCGAAGTTACTCGGCTAAGAAAGCTATCTACCATTAAAATTTTAGATAGCGAAATGGCTTTAGCGAATAAATCGCATTCACATACTGTCAACCCCCCTTTAACCAAGCCCTAAAGGTTGTCGATTTTTAATTTCTCATCTTTATTAAAGTGAACACATCTATGTCTAGATCAATGAAGTACCTGTTAGCTTTTATCTTGTCGATATTCAGCCTGATATCACATGCTGAATACACGCTTGGCGCTGGTGATTATGTCAGGGTCACTGTCTATGGCGATGCTGATCTGTTGCGTGAAACCCGGGTGTCTGAAGATGGCGTCCTCACATTACCATTGGTTGGTGAAGTGAAAGTTGGCGGCTTAACCACCATTGAAACAGAAAAGCGTATTGCAGAGCAGCTTAAAAAAGGTGGCTTTATTGCGAACCCACAGGTGTCGGTGCTTGTGCTTGAGTTTATGAGCAAGTCTGTATCGATACTGGGTGGCGTATTAAAGCCAGGTCGTTACCCCATTACTCGCCCATCAGACGTGAAAGATCTAATTGCCGAGGCTGGTGGCATAACATCCGATGGCTCCGAAGTGATCACTGTTGTTAAAGGAGATAAACGCTCTGAGTATGATTTGCATGAAATCATCAATCAACAAGTTAAATCTGCAGACATTATTCTTAAAGGCGGTGAAACCATTTATGTAGGCATGCGTGATGTTGCTATTGTTGGTCAGCTGGCACGCCCAGGTAAATTCGGCATACAGGGTGGTCTGCGTAAACTTAGTGATTTTATCGCGCAAGCTGGCGGCCCGACGGAAGCAGCCGGCGAAACCTTATTTTATACCACTAACGTTTCAGGCACGCCGGTCACTGAAGAGATCAATATTGACCAACTTTTTCGTGCACCATCTTCAGATATCAATAAACAGGTAAATCCTGGTGATGTGATTTATGTGCCAGTCGCACCACAGATTTATATCTACGGTGAAGTACAGCGCCCGGGCATGTATAAAATTGATAAACACATGACCATCATGCAAGCCATTGCCAAAGCGGGTGGGTTAAGTGTTCGAGGCACACAGCGTTCCGTTAAGCTGCATAGAAAAAATGCTGCAGGGGAAGTGATTAAACTTAAACCTGAACTGAATGGTACTTTGCAAGATGAAGATGTCTTGTTTGTTGAGGAAAGCTTGCTTTAAGGGGTAGACAGAATGACATTTTCACAATTATTGGCCATATTGGCTGCACGCCGCAAAATCATATTGATTACCTTTTTTACTGTGGTATTGATCACTGTTATTTTCAATATTCTCAGTCCTAAGGAATACACAGCCTCTACGAAGGTGCTTCTAAATAACAAAGTAGTTGATCCGGTAACGGGAGTTTCTTTAGGTGCTCAGATGACGGATAGCTATATGGCTACCCAATTACAGGTTTTACAGAGTGACACTGTAGCGTTGGAGGTTGTTAACCGTTTGGGGTTGGCAAACAATCCAAACGTTCAAGAGCGGTTTAGGAACAGTAATGGCGGCCAAGGTGAAATTAGCCTCTGGCTAGCAAGGGCATTAGCTGGGAAATTGAATGTTGTTTATACGAAAAGTAATGTGATTGAAATTACTTATTCGGCTGCTGACCCGCAGTTTGCTGCATTGATAGCTAACACTTTCACCGATGTTTACATCGAAAAAAGTATCAAACTGAAAACTGAGCCCGCACAGAAAGCTGCTACCTATTTAAATCAACAGGTACAAGCGTTGCGCGACAATCTTGGAAAAGCGCAATCAAAATTCACTTCCTTTCAGAAAGAACATGGTCTGACAAGTAATGATGACCGGATAGATGTTGAGTCCTCAAGACTCAGTGAAATGTCAGCGCAACTCAGTATGGCGCAGGCGCAATTGGTAGAAGCGAATTCCCGTTTTCACGATGTCACACAAAATGCATCTGATTCACCAGATGTTGCGCAGAGTGGCTTGGTACAAAATCTGAAGATGGAACTGTCTAAGGCAGAAGCAAGCCTGGCGAGTATTTCCGAGACAGTGAGCAAAAACCACCCGCAATACATCTCATTGACATCTCAAATTGATAAACTGAAACGACAGCTTGCAGACGAGATTACAAAGGTAGCGAGCAATCTTGGCGGCACAGCCAGTATCACTAAAGAACGCGTAGCCGTGCTCAAACAACAAGTTGAGCAGCAAAAGCAGAAAGTATTAACTTTGAACCACACACGTGGCGAGATGATGAGTTTGCAAAATGACGTCATGAGTGCGCAAGCAGCTATGGAAAATGCGAGCAAATTATATGGACAAAACAGCATCGAAGGGCAGTCGGACCAAGGCAATATTGCATTGCTTGATACTGCCAGCCCTCCTTTTAGCCCTTCCAAGCCAAGAATTTTCATGAACACATTCTTCTCGGTGCTGGCAGGTATTTTCCTAGGGCTTTTGTTTGCAATGCTTGCTGAGTTACTGAATAGAAAAGTACGTGCGACACAAGATCTGGTTGATTTGCTCGATGCACCCGTATTTGTCATCAGCAACAGTAAGAAAAATAAACGATTACTGACCAGATTTACCCGCAGTAATAAATTATTGCCTTCCGCATAGAAAGTATAAGTATGGTAGACAATCAAAACCTAAGTTTGCAACGGTCTCAACGCTTTGACATTATCGGCAAAGTACTAGTCGATATGGGAAAGCTAAGCGTCGAATCTTTAAATGAAATTCTGCGTCTTCAGAACGAGGATGGATTAAAGTTTGGTGAGGCGGCCAAGAAACTTGGCCTGCTGGATGACTCTGATATTCAACACGCTTTGGCATTGCAATTTGAGTATCCTTACCTGTCTGAAAATCAGACTTTATTCAGTAAAGATCTCATCGCGGCTTACTCTCCTTACTCGCATCAAGTAGAAGCACTCAGGGCTTTGCGTAGTCAATTGATCCTGCGTTGGTTCAGCGAAGGGCATAAAGCGCTGGCTGTGATTCCAGCTTCAACAGGAGCCGGTGCTAGCTACCTTGCTGCCAACCTGGCAATCGTATTCTCCCAGCTGGGCCAAAAGACCTTATTGATTGATGCGAACTTGCGTAACCCAAAGCAACATCAGCTGTTTAACCTGACATTGAAGCACGGCTTGTCAGATGTGTTAATTGGCCGTGCGGATTTTCAGCATGCATTTTCAAGAATTGACGCATTACTTGATTTGACGATTTTAGGCGCAGGTACTATTCCACCTAACCCGCAAGAGTTGTTGAATAATATCCGCTTCACACAATTATTGAATCAACTCAGTGAAGCATTTGATGTGATTATTATAGATAACGCATCGACTGAATCCTGCTCTGATGCACAAGCGGTGGCTCTACGTAGCCAAGGCGCGCTGATCGTTAGTAAGAAAGATGCAACAGAAGTCGTGCATGTTGAGAACTTACGTGATCAGTTAAACCTGGCGTCTGTTCGCATTGTAGGCTCAGTCCTTAACGAGTTTTAGAGAACTGCGAAGCAGCCGTTATGAACATATCTGAGATAAACCAAAAAGCCATTCAGTATTTCTTACCTATACTGATTGGCTTATTGGTGATGTATGTGCCGACTTATTTGCACACCAGTGAGACCCTATGGGCAACAGATGATCAATCCCACGGCCCCATCATCCTATTTTTGATTGGCTACCTGGTGTGGACAAGAAAAGAAGAGCTATATGCTGTTCTCGAAGAGTCTAAAAAATCGCCCATTATTGGCGGCATTCTTTTTGCGATTGGTGCATTTTGTTATGTGATCGGTCGTTCACAGGATATTTTGATTCTCGACTTAGGCTCACAGATACCAATTGTCATCGGTTTGGTGCTGATGGCTTATGGCAACAAATTCTTGAGAGTGATTGCTTTTCCGATCTTCTTTATGATTTTCCTGCTACCGATTCCAGGGGCATTTCTGGCAGCGATTACATTGCCAATGAAAATCGCAGTGTCATATGTGGTTGATAACCTGTTGTTTCATTTGGGTTACCCGATTGCACGTGATGGCGTGATTCTTCAAATCGGGCAATACCAGTTAATGGTCGCGGATGCCTGTGCCGGGATGAATACGCTGATCTCGTTAGAAGCATTAGGCCTGCTGTATTTAAACCTGGTAAGGCATGATTCGCTTGCAAGAAACCTGATTCTGGCAACGCTGATTGTGCCCATTTCATTTACGGCCAATGTCATCCGAGTCACCAGTTTAACGCTGATCACTTATTATTTCGGTAACGAGGTTGGTCAAGGCTTTATTCATGGCTTCGCCGGCATCGTATTATTTACGGTGGCCTTGATCCTGATTTTGGCAGTAGACCATACCATCCAATGGTGGCTAGATAAACGTAAGAAACCTCATGAACTTAGTTAAAACACTGCCTAAATTCCACCCGTTAAGTCTTTACTTGGCCTTGATCATGGTGATTCTTTCGATAACTGCTTTTGCATTAAGGCCTAACGAAAGAATGTCTGAACAAAAACAGCAGTTCAATCTGGAGGCCATGATTCCTCAGCAGTTTGGCGACTGGAAAGAGGATGAAGCCTCCAATGGCTTGTTAGTGGATCCTAGCGTGGCCGAAAGCGTGAATAAAGTTTATTTGCAATCATTATCACGCTCATACATTAATAGCAAAGGGCAGCGGGTCATGCTGGCGATTGCCTATGGCGGCGATCAAAATGACATGTTGCAGGTGCATAAACCTGAGATTTGTTACACCGCTCAAGGTTTTTATGTTGAAAAAAGCCATGACTCGCCATTTAGTACAGATTTTGGAAGTTTTACGGTCCGGAAAATGGTAGCGGTTAAAGGTTCAAGGCAAGAGCCTGTCACTTATTGGGTGACAATCGGTAATAAGGTGGCGGTCAACCCTATTCAATGGCGGCTAGAGCGTATACGTTACGGATTAACCGGTGTTGTGCCCGATGGCTTGTTATTCAGGGTGTCCACCATAGGCGATAACATTGATGATGAATACTCAGTACAGCAGCAATTTGTGACTGACTTAATGAATAAAATTGCTCCAGATGCCAGAGAGCGTTTATTGGGAGTTAAAGACGGTACTTTTTAGCTAATCACTATGTACAGTTTATTCAAACAACGATGATGCTAATTGAAATATCGTCGCTGTAAGCTTTTAAATCAAGGTTGGTAGCGCTATAAAAATGCTGAATTTGTCCCACATTCCTGTACTTAATATCACGAGAGATACCCTCAAAAATACCATTATGCAGAGAGTGGGTGAGGGGAGGAAAACACTGCTGTTTTTTGCTAACACCAATTTAATTGTAAAGGCTCAAGCGATTGTCTCGCGCTTGCATAGCCCGGATGTAATGATTGTGAATGACGGCATTGGTGTTGATATTGCAAGCTGGTTAGTGCATGGACAAAGGTTTAAAGACAACCTGAATGGCACAGATTTCACGCCGTTTTATTTCGAGGGCAACTTACAGCATAAAATTTACCTGATCGGCAGCACAACGCCGGATCTAGAAAAAGCGGCTTTTTATTTTACTCATACGCTAGGGCAAAAAATTGTAGGGGCTAGCGATGGATTTGAAGATATTAAAAATCCGCAGTTGATAGATAAAATCAATGCTTCCGGTGCGGATGTCGTACTGGTCGGCATGGGTAACCCATTACAAGAAACCTGGATACTTGACCATTACCAGGCGTTGAACGCCAAGCTTTTCATGGGTGTAGGGGCTTTGTTTGTGTTCCTGGCCGGGAATAAGCCTCGGGCACCAGAATGGGTGCGTCAATACAGGTTGGAGTGGCTATTCCGCATGTTGCTGGAGCCTAAACGGCTAGTTAAGCGATATACCGTAGATATCGTCTATTTTTTATATTTGTGCCTAAAGAATAAAAGCGCAACCAAGCAAGGGAAAGCAAACTAGTGATGCGCGTTGCACATGTGGTCAGACAATATTTACCGTCATTGGGCGGTTTGGAAGAAGTGGTACGCAACCTGGTGCAGGAGCAACTGCAACAAGGTTTGCAACCTTATATCATCACACTAGACAGGGTATTTAAAAAAGCTGACCAAACGCTGCCTGCTGAGGAAATCATTGAAGGCGTGCAGGTCATCCGCATTCCATATTTTGGCTCTGATCGCTACCCGATTGCCTTTTCTGTTTTAAAGCATTTGAAGCAGGCAGATTTAGTGCATGTGCATGCCATCGATTTCTTTTATGACTTTTTGGCCTTAACCCGGTTGATTCACGGCAAACCGCTGGTCGTTTCTACGCACGGTGGCTTTTTTCATACCGGGTTTGCATCCAGACTGAAGAAAATCTATTTCCATACCATCACCAGACTTTCTTCAATTGCTTATAAAAAAGTGATTGGCTGCAGCGATAACGATGGCGACATATTCTCGGCCATTATCAAAAGCAAAAAATTATGCGTGATTGAAAATGGCGTAGATATTCAAAAGTTTAATAATGCCGCTTCAGAAACGTTGCAGCCCGTTTTAATATACTTTGGTCGCTGGTCCGTCAATAAGGGGCTGTACGAAGCAATTGATGTCATTGCGGCGCTCAAATCGCAAGATTCAACGCAACCCTGGCGGCTGATTATTTGCGGCCGTGCATATGACCTATCGGAAGCTGATTTAAAAGACTACGCAAAAAAACAAGGGGTCGATGAGCGAATCCATGTGTTGAATAACCCGACAAATCAACAAATAAGTGAGCAGATTGGGCAGGCGAGCTACTATATTTGCTTATCCAAGCATGAAGGATTCGGTATTGCACCCATTGAAGCAATGAGTGCCGGCTTATATCCAGTGCTTAGTGCTATCCCGCCATTTGAAAAACTGGTCAATCAAACAAATATTGGTATCAATATTAAAACTAACAATCCTTTTCAGATGTCAGAAAAAGTAATGCAACTACATCAATCACGAATGATTGATAAAAAAAGCATTATTACTTCTGTAACCATTTACGCATGGGCTAACGTTGCCCAAAAGTACCTGCGTGAATACCACAATGCGATTGGAGAAAAGTGATGATATTGCGATCAGTTTTGGTAACTTGCCTAATAAGTGCATTGAGTGTTAACAACGCTTACGCGGAAGAAACGCAACAACTAGTTGGCGTGAATATCTCTGGCGCAGAGTTAAATGAAGGAAAGATTCCGGGCCGACACGGCCACGAATATATTTGGCCAAGCGCGGATGAAATTACGCGTTTTGCAAATGCCGGTTTTACCGTTATTCGAGTACCATTTACATGGTCGCGTATGCAACTAGAGCTTAATAAGCCTCTAAATAACAATGAGGTTAAGTATTTAGATATTGTCATAGAAGCAGCAAAAAAGAACAATATTAAAATAGTTTTGGATCCGCATAATTATGGGAGTTATCAAGGAAATTTGATTGGTTCAGAAGCTGTGCCAATGGCTAGCTTCGGTGATTTTTGGAAAAGGCTTGCAGAAAGATACAAGGACTCACCTAACGTCATATTCAACTTGATGAATGAACCTTTTAAACAAAAATCATCTGAATGGGCATCGCAAGCGCAAGTTGCCATTGATGCAATTCGTTCTACGGGTGCAAAGCAGCTTATCCTAGTCCCGGGTACAAATTGGACTGGCGCACATTCATGGATCGGTAGCGGAAACGCTGAAGCCTTGAAAACAATCAAAGATCCGGAAAATAACTATGCCTTTGATATGCACCAGTATTTCGATAGTGACTCAAGCGGCACTCATTCCACCTGCGTAAGTGGAGATGTGGGGGTTGTACGACTCGAAAAGGCTACCAAATGGTTAAATGAGAATGGGCAGCGTGCATTCCTTGGGGAATTTGGTGCATCAGCTGACCCCGTTTGCCTTAAAGCATTAGATAATACCTTGAAGTATTTGAAACAAAACCAGAATGTTTGGATAGGTTGGACTTATTGGGCGGCTGGAAAATGGTGGGGAAACTATATGTTCAATATTCAAAGCCTGGATGCTGAAAAGACACCGCAGTTTGGCATTATCAAAAACTACTTGGTAGATAAATAATTACCAAGAACAACCATTTATTTGAAAAAAATATGCGCAGCTTTCGTTTGAAATATAACCTTAAACAACATGAGAGTGCCTCTTCGGATGCACTCTCAAATTATGCAATTTTATTGTTGTTTTCGGCACTTCTATATCAGGCGTTTTTCTGTTTTGTAAATACACATTTTTTTAGGATCACTCCATCACTTTTGATGTTGACGGAAATTGTTTTACTGACCGGAGTAGTGGCTTTTTTCATCCGGGGGCCAATTTCTCTAAAGATGCTGAGTTTATTGGTTCTCGTATTCGCCAATGCCTTTCTTTTAGTCATATTTCAACAACACTTTGACCCCAAGACAATACGCAACCTGATGATACCAATCTTGATTATTTGGTTAGGGGCTCAATACAACAACAAAATATCCCCTGACCAATTGTTAAAGTATTTCACATATATAGTCATAGCTGTTGGGTTGGTTGAATTTATTCTACCCGCAGTTTATCGAATATTTTTTAATGTGATTGAATACCAAGTAGCTACTGGCAGAGCCTCTGATATAGCAATTGAATATTCACAAGGTGGTTTTTCTATGAATGGTACGCGTTGGGGTGGTAGACATTTGCTTCCATTCTTAGGTGATCACCGTACATCTTCTGTATTTCTAGAAACAGTCAATATGGGAAATTTTGGTGTGCTTATCGCATGTTGGGGACTATCTAAAAAAGATATCAAGTCTGGTCTATTTTTTATTGCAGCAGCCTTTGCTGTGGCGGTTTTGGCTGACTCCAGATTTGCATCTACACTCATTACCATTTTGTTGATCTTACGGTTTTTATTGCCTCTCAAAGCCTTGGAAATTACTTCATATTTAAGCCCATTTTTAATACTTTTATTTTGTTTTTATCTATATACCCCAATAAATATGGATGACTTTAAAACACGCCTCGGCACTACTGGATACTACATACTTAATTTCAAGGCGAGTGAATTTTTTGGACTTTCTAACTATCATTACAGCATGTTCGTTGACCAAGGCTATGCCTATTTGATTCATTTCACAGGTCTAACATTGCCACTAATCATGTGGTTTAGTTTTTGTCGTTTAAATATGGCGACTAATGAAGGCAGGATTTTTAAAAGTTTATTTGGCGTACTAGTTGCTGCAAACCTTGCAATCAGCGGAGATTCAATTTTCTCGTTTAAATGGGTCCCTATTGCATGGTTTTTATTAGGTACACTATTAATCAAAAAGAACAATATAGCTAAGGGTTAAAGTGAATTCAAAGGCAAAGTATTTAGAGTTGGAAAGCTTAATAAGCCTAGCACTGATTTTTTTGATTAGTCATCTACTGTATCAATATGTCGAAAAGCCATTCAGAACTAGGTCGAGAGAGCTATCTGACACTTTAAAAGTAATGAATTAATAGAGTTAGTTGAGGTGTTTTTTGATAGGTAAGTTTGTAAGGTTCGTATACAGATCCATTCGCTCACTATTGCTTCAAAAGATAATTCCAGTGAGTAATGCTCACTTTGAGTTTGATAATGAGAAAGTGATAGAGATCATTGGTTTTTTTGAAAGCTACAGTGGGATTGGTGAGTCTGCGAGATTATGTGCATTGTCCCTGAGAGATTCGGGCTTTAAAGTCAAATGCACTTCTGTTGAAGCTGTTTATAGAAAAACTGCTGCGTTTTCATGGCCGTTGGATGGTTTCTATCATGGCAACGACAAGCCCAGCATCAGAATTTTTCATTTAAACCCGCCAATGCTGCCTCCGGCTATATTCTCACTGGGTTTTAAAGCTTATAAGCAAAGTTATAACATCGGCTACTGGGCCTGGGAACTGGAGGATATTCCAGCGGAATGGCAAGCAGCGCTTAAATATATGAACGCAGTAATGACACCCTCAGAATTTACCAGTCGCGCCATCCGCAAGCACACTAGTAAACCTGTAATCACAGTGCCGCATCCAGTGAGTTATAACTTGAAGGGCGCAAATGAAGATATCAGAGCCAGGCTGAATATCCCTGCATCGACTTTTTTGATTTCAAGCATTTTCAGTTTTGGCTCTGCGCTTGAGAGAAAAAACCCGCAAAGTCTGATTACTTGCTTTAAACAGGCATTCAATCAAAATGAAGATGTGATGCTGGTGCTGAAGTCAAACTCAGGCAGTGGCGATGAAAAAACACACATCAACGAACTGATAGGAGACGATCAGCGAATCAGGCTTATTGATGAGTCGTGGGATAGGGCAGATATTTTGGGGCTCACGCAGACCTCCGATCTGTATGCTTCCTTTCATCGCTCAGAGGGCTTCGGCCTTACTCTGGCAGAGGCATTACTATTGAATACCCCAGTGATTACTACCAACTGGTCGGGCAACATGGATTTTTGCAATAGCCAAAATGCTTACCTAGTTGAAAGCGCGCTGGTGCCGGTAGTGACAGATAACCATGAGTTTAAAGGGTGTGGCAACTTATCTTGGGCTGAGGTGCGGCATGATGCGGCCATCGCACAAATGAGAGCAGCCTTCAAGGCGATTAAAGCCCAGGGCAAGCCTCAAACCCATGCTCTGACAATTGGCTACCTTAAAAACAACGGCTATGAACTTGCTGTGGCTGAAATCGGGAAAGTAACACAAGTATGAAAGTGACATTGATTGTTGCCCACGAATATGATGCCAAACGCAAGGTTGGTTTCCATTATTGGGCAGATTATCTGGTTGAAAATGGTCATGAGGTGGATTATGTATCAGTTGGTAAAAGCTATCTGTTTCCCTTCTTCAAAAGACCGCTGCCAGAGATAAAAAACACGTGGCTCAGCATTTCTAGCAAGCTGAGTGTTTATAACTGGGTCAGCTGGGTGCATCCAATTCTGAATAAACCAGCGCTCAATTGCATACTTACACCACTCTTCAGGTTAATTCCGCAGCAATTTGGCCAAAGTAACTATCAGAGAATCGCCGCATCAGACGTGGTGATCGTTGAAAGTGGGATTGGGCTAGCGATGATCCCTTTTATCAAAAAGCTCAATAAAAATGTAAAAGTCATTTACGAGGCTTCTGATCGCCTGAAAACAGTTGGAGCACACCCGTATGTCATTGAGGTAGAACATGCAGCCAAGGCTTGGCTGGACTTTATACGTGTGCCAGCCGAAGTCATGCTAAATGATTTCAAAGATGTAACCCGCATCTCGGTGAAATATATCCCACAAGGTATCAGCAAGATTGCTTTTGATTCGAATATGTTGCCCAACCCATATTCTGCATCTATGAATGCTATCTCAGTCGGGGATATGTTGTTTGACGAAGCGTTGGTGACAAGTCTTGCTGAAGCATATCCTGATTGGCAATTTCATCTCTTTGGGCGTTACGCAAAGCTGAAACTTCAATTACCTAACGTCGTTGAACATGGTGAATGTAAATTTGATGATATCGTTCCCTATATGAAGCATGCAAATATCGCACTTGCGCCATATAGAAATGCACCGAACTGTGAGTATCTTTCGCAATCTAGCTTGAAGATACTTCAGTATAAATATTGCAACCTTCCTGTAGTTGCACCTGAATTTGCTTCTTCAGCTAGCCCAGGCTTTTATTCTTATAATTCTATAAAGACTGCTATTAATGCGTTCTCTTCAGCAATTAATTATGAAAAAAAGGGTCTCTTGGCTCCAATTTTCACATGGGATGAAGTGCTCGACGAAATGCTGAATAATATAAATTTAAAAGTTACTGATCAAAATTAATTAAAATTCAATAAGTTATAATTACTACAATTTCAAATTGAATGACATGAGTTTTAATAAAACTCTCAATTCACTTACTGGGCAATTTATGCAAACCTATCTGATCAACCTAGATAAAGCTCAAGCACGCCTTAATCACATGCGGGAAAAGCTTGATGAGCTTGGAATTTCATTTCAGAGAGTATCTGCTGTTAACGGGATGTCAATGACTGATGCAGAATATGACGATTTTTATAACAAAATCGGTAGCCGTAGTTGGGATAAAGGCGGTGGTATTGGATGCTTTTTAAGTCATTTTGAAACCTGGAAATTAGTTGCCAATGGAGATGAGGATTACGCTCTAGTTCTCGAGGACGACATGCACTTTTCAGCGGATGCAAAAAAGCTACTTTCGGATCATAGCTGGATGCCTGATGACTTCGATATTATAAGATTGGAAACTTCAACGTCAAAGGTACTACTTAAAGATTTGAAGGATGTGTCTGTAAGCCAGAACAAAAGGCATTTGGCTAAGCTAGTTTCAACCGCATGGTGTGCTGGGGCATATATAATCAGTAAAAAGTGTGCCCAGAACTTACTCGCTGTAGATCCAAAAAACTATATGTTGCTCGACGCCTTCCTTTTTTGCTATGAAGAATCTCCCGTGCCAAGTTCAATCTCTCTCTATCAAGTGAGCCCTGCGATTGCAATTCAAGATAAATTTATTGAATCGGATAGTAGAAAAGGTCTTGCTTCGGACATTGAAATTAACCCATTAAAAGTTGGATTCCTTGAATTCAAAACCTTGTTGAGAAGCTTTAGGATTTTGGCTGTAGTTAAAATTCTACAAGGTTATAAAAGAATTCAGTTTCAATAAAACCAGTATGTTTCACAAATATGTAGCTCGTCTATAAAACAACAATTAGTAATCACACGAAAATTAAAGCGATAAAAATGAAAAAAGTTGGCATTTTAACTTTACCTTTGCATGAGAATTATGGCGGAATGCTACAAGCGGTTGCGTTATACAACTTTCTAAAAGAGCACAACTATGATGTTGTTTTTTTGAGTAACACTACGTTCAGACATAGATTCGAGCTTTGGGTTAGAACATTTATTGAAAGAATTCCATTTCAAAACTTTAAGACACTTAGATATATATATCTAAAAGGTCAATTTCATAAACCATTTTTAAAAAAATACCTTCCCAATCAAACACGCAATTTAAGATCATTGAATGATTTTGCTTTCGTTACTAATCAAGAAAATCTTGATGCAATAGTTGTCGGCAGTGACCAGGTTTGGCGCTGGGATTATATTAAAGATGGATTTGAGAGATATTTTTTAAGTTTTGCTAAAGGGACTAAGACCAGAAAAATTGCTTACGCTGCTTCATTTGGAAAGTCTCACTGGCAAGCCTCTGAAAAGAAACAAGCTATTTCAACACTACTCAATGATTTTTATGCCGTCTCAACTAGAGAGGCTGATGGTATTTCAGTATGCGATGAACTAGGAGTTAAGAACTGCACGCATGTAATAGATCCTACACTCTTAATAAATAAAAACTTTTATACAAAATTTCTCAGCGAAACTGACAGCAGTTCATTAAAAAATAAATCAAATAAATCACTTCTTACGTACGTTTTAGACCAGCACGGCGAAAAGCAGGATTTTATTGATAACGTTGCAAGAAATCTGGGAAGTCAGTATCAAGTTTCCTCACTAGGACTTCAATCATTTTTAACAGTGCCAGAGTGGGTGACTGCAATTCATGATTCAGATTTTGTGATAACTGACTCATTTCATGGCATGGTTTTTTGTATTATTTTCAATAAGCAATTCGTAGTAATTATCAACGCTGATCGTGGCGCAAGCAGATTCACATCTCTGTTGAAACAATTGAATCTGGAAAGTCGTCTAATCGATGAAAAACAACTTGGCAGCCACAGTGCAAAAGAGTTGGTTGAAAACTTAATCGATTACAAAGAGGTTAATGCGAAAGTTAATGAGTTGAGAACACTATCTTCAGAGTTTTTATTAAAAGCTTTAAGTTGATTAATTGAATCAAGCAAAATCATATCAATTGCATAGAGAACTTCTGGGATCAGGCCAAGCAAGGTATGCGTAAACCCAACGGTGAGACAAAAGCTAACTCTCGTGCTGTTCTTGAATGCGTGCGAGTGGCGGTTTAAAACTCAAACCACACAGATTAAGTTATCAAAATTAAAAAATTGGGTTAAAAAATATATTTGCTAGTTATCTAGTGCAGCCCGCATTTCTAAATATCTAAGAGAACACGATGAGTAAAAATAGCATTGCTAGTCGACTTAAATCAGTATTGTGGAAGGTTCCAGGACTCCATAAAAATCTGAAAAAGCTCAAGAATTCTGCAGTAAGAGTTGCCCGATTCATAAACTACAAAAAGGATATTCTTGATGATTGGCGATATTTGGGCTGGCAACGTAAAGGCGCTCATTATTGGAAGTTGAGTTCTGAGCTGATTTTCTACTTCCATAAACTTGAAAAAGGGCTTTGCTTACCTCCTGAAAACCGAAGATGGTTTGGTCACCTCGCTGCAGAAAAAACATTAGAGCTTTTAAATGAGTGGGATAGTGTTGGTCTACCAAGAGAAGCTCCTATCTATCAAGCCGCATGCGCTACGCTAAAGTCATACTGGGAATTTGCTAACCTCACTTCCGCATCCCAACCCGAGGCGGCTTCAATCGCAAAAAAAATAAATAATTTTTTGGTAGAGCGTGATTTTGCTACTCAATATCAAACACCAATTTCTATCGAAAAGCCTCCAGCTCAGTCATTTGAAATGCTGTACCAGCTATCATTGAGTAGGCGTAGCACCAGAAATTTTGACGATAAATCTATAGATATGGCATTGGTTGAACGAGCCGTCCAAGTTGCTCAATTAAGCCCTTCGGCATGTAATAGGCAACCTTGGAAAGTTCACATATATAACAAGCGTGGCGATATTGACCAAATGTTAGCATTACAGAATGGCAATGCAGGATTTGGCCACAAAGTACCTATGCTTGTAGTCATGTGTTGCGACCTCGGATCATTTTTTGATTCAACAGAAAGATTTGAACCGCATTTGGATGGCGGTCTATTCCTTATGGCTTTCATTCTGGCATTACAATCTCAAGGCATGGTGTCTTGCTGCCTGAATTGGTGTGTGAATCCAGATACTGATGTCAAAGCACATGAGCAGGGCAATATTCCAAATAATGAAAGAATTCTGACATTTTTGGCGATTGGCTACCCCGAGGAAGATGTGGTTGTTCCATTATCTGCTAGAAGGCCTTTGGGCGATGTACTAATTAAGCATTAGACTGCCCCTTAAAATAATGTGTTAAAAAAGTATCGCTAGTTATTTAGGACAGCCCCTTCATTTATATATATGGTGTAACAATTTGAGCTTATCAGGTAAAGCAGCACGCGGTGGCGTCACAATGATGACGGGGCAAGTATTTAAAGTTGGTTTGCAACTGATCAATCTCGTGGTTTTAGCAAGATTGCTAATGCCTGAAGACTTTGGGCTTGTGGCCATGGTTGTTGCCATATACGGCGTGTGCGATATTATTTCAGACTTTGGATTAGCCACTGCATCTATTCAAGTAGCAAAAATATCCAAATCACAAATAAGTAATTTATTTTGGATTAATGTATTAATTGGTTTGGTATTTGCCACACTCTCCTTTAACTTTTCTGAAGAGTTGGCTACCTTTTACGGACGTAGCGAACTTGTATTAATTGCTCAAGTAATGTCCTTGAATTTTATCCTTAATGGCATTTCTGCACAGTACAAAGCTCAATTAAATCGAGAGCTCAAATTTAAACAATTAGTTTTCACGGATGTTATCGCTTTCTCAGTTGGTATAGCTACTGGTATTTATTGCGCATATCAAAATTACTCTTACTGGTCAATCGTTGCACAACTATTAAGTCAAGCATCGGTTCAAGTATTGCTATATATCGCCTTTGGACGATGGTTACCAGGCCTTCCAACTAAAGACACGGAAATGAGTCAGTTTTTCAAATTTGGAGCAGGATTAGTTGGTACTCAACTATTGGCATACTTCTCTAACAATCTCCCTTCTATGCTCATAGGTCGATATTTTGGAGCAATCAGCTTGGGAATATTTGATAGGGCGAATAAGCTACTTATGGTTCCTATAAATCAATTTAATGGATCTTTTACAACGGTTGCAGTACCCGTGTTGTCAAGATTGAACGCTGAAGATATTAGTAAATACAATCGTTATCTGCTATTTGGCCAGAACATCATTTTTCATATTTGTACTGCTGGCTTAGCAGCAGCTAGTTGTCAAACAGAACTTTTATTTAGTCTTGTTCTGGGGGATCAATGGATAAAAATGGTGCCTGTTTTTATTGGATTAACTTTTGCTGGTGTCTTTACCGTCTTATGTCACACAGTTTTTGTAGTATATGTAACGAAAGGTATGACTTCGTCTCTTTTAAAACTTGTTACGATAGGCAGACCAGGGGTTATATTGATCACATCCCTAGGACTTTTTTCGGGCGTAGTCGGTGTTGCTTATGCATACTCTTTAGCGTTAATGGTCTATTGGTTATATGGAATTTTTTGGTTAAAAAATTCTGGCATACCTGTAAAAGAAATGATTTATAGACCGTTGTTAACTGCTTTTTGTTATTTCGCAGCGGCACATATTTCGAACTATTTGATAAGTCATTCAACAAGTCAAGGCAACTATAACCTTTTAATAGGTTGGACTTATATGTCGGTTATATTAAGTATTTTCTTTTTATTAATTCCAAAATTCAGAGAGAGTGTCACTCTGCTTTTCGAGGTAAAGAAATACCTTCGCAACAAAAACTAATTATTGTATTAAAGATTTCTTTTACTATTTTGAGTGGTGGCTAAAATGAAAATTGTTCCCGTAGTTCTTTCTGGTGGTTCAGGTACACGATTGTGGCCTCTCTCGCGTGCGGTATTGCCTAAGCAGCTGTTGCCTTTGGTGACTGATAACACCATGCTCCAAGAAACATTGACCAGGTTATCCAGCTGGGCTGATGTGAGTGACCCGATTGTGGTATGTGGTAATGACCATCGCTTTTTGGTGGCTGAGCAGTTGCGTCAGGTGAATTTAAACCCGGCATCGATTGTGCTGGAGCCGATTGCGCGTAACACGGCGCCTGCGATTGCTGCGGCAGCCATCAGTTTGAAAGAGCAGGATGTGTTGATGCTGGTGTTGCCGGCTGACCATGTGATCACAGATGTGGCTGCTTTTGAAGCTGCCGTACGTAGAGCCAGCGTGGCGGCGGAGCAGGGCAAGCTGGTGACTTTTGGGATTGAGCCTACACACGCTGAAACTGGTTATGGCTATATTCAATCGGGTAATGCTTTAAATGGGGCTGAAGGCGCTTTTGATGTGGCACGATTTGTAGAGAAGCCGAATGCCGAGACAGCGCAACAGTATGTGGACGCCGGTAATTTTTACTGGAACAGCGGCATGTTTTTGTTTAAACCAGCCGTGTTCTTGAGCGAGCTGGCGCAATATGCGCCAAACATGGTTAGTGCGGTGGCTAAAGCGGTTGAGCAAAGCTATAAGGACTTGGACTTTGTGCGTTTACACGAGGCGTCATTCGCTGAATCGCCTTCGGATTCGATCGATTATGCGGTGATGGAAAAAACCAAGCTGGCGGCCATCGTGCCTGCGAGTATTGGCTGGAATGACGTTGGCTCCTGGACTGCGCTGAAGGACGTGCAGCCTAATGATGCAGATGGTAATGCGACGCGTGGTGATGTTTACCTGAAGGATGTGAAAAATACTTTAATCCGTGCTGAAGGCCGTTTTGTTGCGGCGGTGGGCGTGGAGGATTTGCTGATTGTGGAGACGGGCGATGCAGTTTTAGTAGCCCACCGCGATTGCGCGCAGGATGTGAAGAGCATTGTCGATCACTTGAAAGCCAGCGGCCGTTCTGAACACCAAATGCATCCGCGTGTATACCGCCCCTGGGGCTGGTACGAGGGCATTGATATTGGCGAGCGCTTCCAGGTAAAACGCATCATGGTGAAACCAGGCGAGAGATTGTCATTACAAATGCATCATCACCGTGCCGAGCACTGGGTGGTGGTGAGTGGTTCGGCAATGATTACAGTTGATGATGTGAGCAAGCTGTATACCGAGAACGAATCTACCTACATCCCGATTGGTTCTACCCACAGGCTGGAAAACCCGGGCAAACTGCCATTGCATTTGATTGAGGTGCAATCAGGCAGTTATCTGGGCGAAGACGATATCGTCCGCTACGAAGACACTTATGGCCGAAGTTAAGGTGTCGGGTATGCCAGTCTTGCAAACAGTGATGCAGCAGAGTGGGGTGGCTTTTGGTACCAGTGGTGCACGTGGCCTGGTGGCTGCTATGACCGATGAGGTGTGTGCCGCTTACACCCAGGCTTTTGTGAACACCGTGCAGGGCGCGTTTGAATTTAAGCAAGTCGCCATTGCGGTCGATTTGCGCCCGAGTAGTCCGCGGATTGCTGAAGCCTGCGCAAAAATGCTGCGGCAACTTGGGTTGGAACTCATTTTTTGTGGGGCTATCCCCACGCCTGCCTTGGCTTTATTTGCCCAGACTCGTAAGATCCCCGGCATCATGGTCACGGGCAGCCATATTCCTTTTGACCGCAACGGCCTCAAGTTTTACCGTCCCGATGGTGAAATCACCAAGTCTGATGAAGCCGCTATGTTGGCCAGTGAGTTGCAGACCTTATCCGAAACTACCGTCAGCTTGCCTGAAGAAACGCCTCAGGCCAGAGCCGAGTATATTCAGCGCTATAAAGATTTATTGGGTGACCAGGCGCTTACAGGGTTAAAGCTGGCGATTTACCAGCACTCAAGCGTGGCGAGGGATGTGCTGCATCGCCTGTTGAGTGACTTGGGTGCTGAAGTTGTTTGCCTGGAACGGTCAGACATCTTCGTGCCTATCGATACTGAAGCGGTATCGGCTGAAGATACGCAACGCGGCCTGGATTGGGCTGCGCAATATCAGGTAGATGCGATTATTTCTACCGATGGCGATGGTGACCGGCCATTGATCAGTGATGAACAAGGTAACTGGCTGCGTGGCGACATCGTGGGTTTGTTGACCGCACAGGCATTGCAGATCTCTCATCTGGCGGTGCCTGTGAGCTGTAATACCGCAATTGAGGCCAGTGGTTATTTCCAACAGGTAGCCCGCACGCGCATAGGCTCACCTTTTGTCATCGCGGGCATGGAAGCATTACAAAAAGAGGGCGCCACCAGCGTGGCCGGGTTTGAAGCGAATGGTGGCTTTTTGCTAGGCAGCCATATTCCGCAGTCACCCACACTACAGCCATTGCCAACCCGCGATGCGGTACTGCCGGTGGTGACTTTGCTGGCACAGGTCAAGGCCCAGGGCAAGCCACTGTCACAATTAGTGGCGGCCTTGCCACAGCGCTTTACCGCCAGTGACCGCCTGCAGGATTTCCCTACCGAAAAAAGCAAGGCATTGCTGTCTGGCTGGACGGCTGATCCTGCCGATATGTTGCAATCGTTGGAACTTGCAGAGCAGGTATCGCATATGGACACGACTGATGGCTTACGGGTGACCTTGCAATCTGGCAGCGTGGTACATTTACGGCCCTCCGGCAATGCGCCTGAATTCAGGTGTTATGTGGAAGAAACCAGCCAGTTGGCCGCGCAATCATTGCTTGCCAGTGTCATGGCGCAACTGAAAAAATTCGCATAATCCTGGCTTGTTAGCTGCTCCAGATGCACGGTTAATATTCATAACAAAATTGTCGTCATCGCAAAAACGTTCTAATATGCCTTTTTGGTATCTGAACACTTAAAAAAGGTTATTGATTACATGATTTTTGTTACGGGGGGCGCCGGGTTTATCGGCAGTAATTTTGTATTGGATTGGCTGGCGCAGTCGGATGAGCCTGTGGTGAACCTGGACAAACTGACTTATGCGGGTAACCTGGATAACCTGACATCGCTGGCCAATGATGCTCGCCATATTTTTGTGCAAGGTGATATTGGTGACTTTGAACTCGTCAAACGATTGCTGGCCGAACATCAACCCAGGGCTGTGCTGAATTTTGCTGCAGAGTCGCATGTAGACCGTTCTATCCATGGCCCTGAAGATTTTATTCAAACCAATGTGGTCGGCACTTTTCACCTGCTTGAGGCTGTGCGTGCTTACTGGAGTGCCTTGGAAGGCGATGAAAAAGCAGATTTCAGGTTTTTGCATGTCTCCACAGATGAAGTCTATGGGTCATTAGCCAAGAACGACCCGCCGTTTAACGAGCACAATCGTTACGAACCAAACAGCCCATACTCCGCATCCAAAGCCGCTTCTGACCATCTGGTGCGGGCGTATCACCATACCTATGGCTTGCCTATGCTCACCACGAATTGCTCGAACAATTACGGTCCCTATCATTTCCCCGAAAAGCTGATCCCGCTGGTGATCCATAATGCCTTGAATGGTAAGCCATTACCTATTTATGGCGATGGCCAGCAGATTCGCGACTGGTTGTACGTGAAAGATCACTGTACGGCGATCCGCCGTGTGCTTTCTGCCGGACAGTTGGGTGAAACGTATAATGTAGGCGGCTGGAACGAGAAGCCGAATATTGAGGTGGTGAATACCATTTGCAGCATATTGGATGAGTTGAAGCCGCGCGCGGATGGCTTGCCCTTCAACACGCAGGTTACCTATGTCAAAGATCGCCCAGGGCACGACAGGCGCTATGCGATCGATGCCACCAGGCTGGAAAAAGAACTGGGCTGGAAACCAGCTGAAACGTTTGAAACAGGTATCCGCAAAACGGTACAGTGGTACCTGGATCATCCATCCTGGGTAGAAAACATCACCAGCGGCCAATATCGGCAATGGGTAGAAAAGCAGTATCAATGAAGCTTTTACTGACTGGAAGTCACGGCCAGCTTGGGTTTGAATTGCAACGCAGCCTGGCACCACTGGCTGAAGTGATTGCGCTAGGCCGGGCTGAGTGTGATCTGGCCGATGAAGCGGCATTGCGTGCATTGATTAGAGAGATCAAACCGGATGGCATCATTAATCCAGCTGCTTACACAGCGGTGGATAAAGCTGAGTCTGACGTAGCCCTGGCCAGGAAAATCAATGTCGATGCGCCGCGCATCATGGGTGAAGAGGCTGCAAAATCAGGCGCGTTTGTGTTTCATTACTCGACTGACTATGTATTCGAGGGCATGGGCGAGCAGTTTTACAAGGAATCTGATGCAACGAACCCGCAAAATGTCTACGGCCTCAGCAAAAGAGATGGCGAGCAGGCCTTACTCAACGCATGCCCGCGCAGTTTGATCATGAGGACCAGCTGGGTCGTTGGTGCGCATGGCGGCAACTTTGCAAAAACCATGTTAAAGCTGGCGAGTGAGCGTGATGCACTGAGTGTAGTGGCTGACCAGTTTGGCGCACCGACCTCAGCCGCACTGCTGGCAGATGTGACGGCGCAGTTAGTTGGCCGTATCAAACAGCCTGGGGACACAATATTCCCCTATGGCTTGTATCATGTCGTCGCTTCAGGGGTGACGAACTGGCACGAATACGCCCGGTTCGTGATTGCGCAGGCAATTAAGCTCGGTAAACCAATGAAAGTATCACCAGACATGGTGAAAGCAATCACAACCGCAGATTACCCGGTGCCGGCAAAACGTCCGGCTAACTCAAGGTTGGATACCACGTTGTTCCAGCACACATTTGATTTACGCCTACCTGACTGGAAACAGGGCGTTGCACATGTGTTGCAGCAAATTTTATAGGGCGCATTATGGCAAAAAATAGAAAAGGCATTATTTTGGCGGGGGGGTCTGGCACGCGCCTGTATCCGGCCACGCAGGCGGTTTCCAAGCAATTGATCCCGGTTTATGACAAACCTATGGTCTACTACCCGCTGACGACACTGATGTTGTCCGGGGTGGCAGATATCTTGCTGATCTCTACGCCGCAAGACACGCCCAGGTTCGAGCAGTTGCTGGGCGATGGCTCGCAGTGGGGTATTAATATTCAATATGCCGTGCAGCCTTCACCCGATGGCTTGGCGCAAGCATTTATTATCGGCCAGTCCTTTATCGATAACTCACCTAGCGCCCTGGTGCTGGGCGACAATATTTTTTATGGTCACGATTTGGCGACAACGCTACAGCAAGCTAATCATTCGGAAAGCGGAGCAACGGTATTTGCTTATCCAGTCAATGATCCTGAGCGGTATGGTGTGGTTGAATTTGATCCGACAGGCAAAGCCATCAGCCTGGAGGAGAAGCCGACGCAACCAAAATCGCGTTATGCCGTGACCGGTCTGTATTTTTATGACAACCAGGTCAGTGATATTGCTGCGAATTTAAAACCCTCTCCAAGAGGCGAGCTGGAAATCACCGATGTGAATAAGCATTATCTTGCCCAACAGCAACTGAATGTCGAAGTGATGGGCCGTGGACACGCCTGGCTGGATACCGGCACACATGAATCGTTGCTGGAGGCCTCCCTGTTTATCCAAACCATAGAAAACCGGCAGGGCCTGAAAATCGCCTGTCCTGAAGAAATCGCATTCCGCATGGGGTATATCACTGCCGAAGCGTTATTAAAGCAAGCTGAGCTTTACAAAAAGAACAGCTATGGACAGTATTTGATACAGATTGTGAATGAGAAGGTGTTTTAGTGATTGCGCATCAAACTGCTATTGCCGATGTTGTTGTGTTTGAACCGAAAGTGTTTGGGGATGACAGGGGATTTTTCTACGAAAGTTTTAATGAGCACGTCTTTGCTGAAGCCACCGGATTACGCCCGCGCTTTGTACAGGATAACCATTCGAAATCGGCAAAAAACGTCTTGCGCGGCTTGCATTATCAAATACAACAGCCACAAGGCAAACTGGTGCGCGTGACGCAAGGGGCGGTATTGGATGTCGCGGTTGATTTGCGATCAAATTCGCCCACTTTTGGTCACTGGGTAGGCGAAGTTTTGAGCCATGAAAACAAAAAAATGCTGTGGGTGCCCGAAGGGTTTGCGCATGGCTTTGTCGTTTTGTCTGAAACAGCAGAGTTTTTGTACAAAACGACCGATTTTTATGCGCCGCAGCATGAGCGTTGCATACTCTGGAATGATCCCACGCTTGCCATCGATTGGCAGATAGAAACACAGCCTTTATTATCAGCGAAAGACGCGCTGGGAAGCAGCTTTGAACTGGCCGATAAGTTCTAGATATCCGGCTAGCTGTTTTCTCTGACAGTTAACCTGATTTTCTATTTATATCCCCTCGTATTTAATTACATTCAATACTATCCATTTTCATAAATATTTCACAAATCCTTGTTTTTTATACGTATAATCCGGTAGTGAGAATTGTTCTGAGTATTTTTGGGTGCACCAAATCAAACAATTTGCACCAAAATAGCCATAAAATAAATTTAAGCCATTTATTTTTACATTGAAAAAAATAAAAACAATATAAAAATCAATGCATTACCTTAAATTTAAATTGTGGAATATTTATTGCTACATGATTTAAAAAAACAATATAAAAAGCAGTTGATAAACGGTGGTCCAACCGGGCAATTAAAACCGTTTATGCTGAGTCGAGGAGTAGTGATGAAAAAACTAAAAAATTTAGCGCTTTGCTTGTTTTTTTCGGTGTTTGCCGCAAGCGCGAATGCTGAAGCGATTGATTTCAACTACGGTGTTGTGAACTTAGATGTGAATCCTAGCGTGGGTTCATTTGAGCATTTCTATACCTTTGAGTTGTTTGGTTTAAGTCGTATTGACTACAGCATCTCTAAAATCTTCAAGGATTTCAGTCTTGGCGAAAACCAGGAAGCCATCGTTATTTATGACTTTCAGGATGACCTTGCTGGATTCAATTTCGGTTTATATGATGAAGATGGTGCCCTGGTGACGGATTCTTCATCTCTATCTGCCGGCGAATATACGTTCAAAATAGCTGGCATCGCAACCGGATTATACGGCGGTCATTACAATTTCACTGCGAACGCTATTTCACTGCCAGTGCCTGAACCAGAGATGTCTGTGCTGTTTTTGTTGGGTTTGTCCATGATTGGGTGGGTCTCACTACGTAGGTCGCATTATTCATAATAAGCATTTGTATTAAGCAATTGTTTTATAAGCGTTTTATAAAGAGTTTTTTTAATAATTTTTTAATTGAGGAGAAGATATGAAAGTATCTACATTTGTAAATGCATTTGCCCTGGCATCTGCATTAGCCTTTTCGGGCGCGGCATCTGCAACAACGACAACGTTTAGCGGTCATGATGTCATTGGTATAACAGAAGCCAGAACTGAGAAAATTGACATCTCCTATTTGGGTGGCAGTTTCAATCTGACTGGTGTGCTGGATCCTGTTTTCACCGTTCTTAATGGTGCGAATACTGGCCTGTTTTTTGGCGCTACATTAGAAGTTGATGGTGATGAGTTGTTCACCTGGGCGCCACAAAGCATTTTCAATTTGAGCAGATTTACTTTCAGTGCTTCTAACCTGGCTGCTGGTAACTACACATTGAAATTCAACTTGCTTGGCGGTGGTGATTACACTGGTAGCTATACAATCACTGCAGTACCAGAGCCAGAAACCAATGCATTGATGTTGGTTGGTTTGGGTCTGATTGGTTTTATCGCTCGTAGAAAATCTGCTTAATTTTTTCTAGCAGTAAAAAAAGCCGGTATGCGTAAGCATCCGGCTTTTTTGTTTTTGAGTGTTGGTTTTATTTCAGGTGTTCAACAATACGGTGTGCGGCTGCAATGGTTTCTTCAGTGGAGGCCACTAATGCCATCCGGATAAAGCCTGCGCCTGGGTTGATGCCGTGTGCTTCACGCGCCAGGAAAGAACCGGGCAATACCGTGATATTCAAGTCTCTATAGAGTTGTATGGCAACAGCCGTGTCATCTTTTTGCGTGTTGATCCACAAGTAAAATGCCGCATCAGGCAGCTGTGTGTGTGACCAGACCTGCTTGAGTAAGGGCGTGACCGTATTGAATTTCTCGCTATACAGGCTGCGATTCTGTTTCACATGCGCTTCATCATTCCACGCCACGATACTGGCGGCCTGTACGGCAGGGTTCATGGCACAACCGTGGTAAGTGCGATAGAGCGCAAACTTTTCAACGATGGTAGCATCGCCTGCGACAAAGCCGGAGCGCATGCCAGGCACGTTGGAGCGTTTGGACAACGAGCTGAACATGACCACACGGCTAAAATCACGTCCTAACTGATGGGCGGCTTGCAAAGCACCCACAGGCGGATTCAGTTCATCAAAGTAAATCTCCGAATAGCATTCATCAGAAGCAATCACAAATCCATACCGGTCAGATAACTCAAACAGGGTTTTCCAGGCTTGTAGATCCATCACTTTGCCGGAAGGATTGCCTGGGCTGCAAACAAACACTAATTGAGTGCGCTTGAGTATCTCCACCGGCACTTGCGACAGGTCCATGACATAGTCATTTTCCGGGGTGGTGTTGATAAAGTAGGGCGTCGCGCCTGCCAGAAAAGCGGCGCCTTCATAGATCTGGTAAAAAGGGTTGGGCGAGATGACCACGGGTTGCGCAGACACGCTGGTGTCCACCACGGCTTGCGCAAAAGCAAATAGGGCCTCACGGCTACCATTGACTGGCAAAATAGCTTTATCGATATTGAGTGCCGGGATCTGATAACGCCGCTGCAACCACTCGTTGATGGCTACACGCAAGGCGGGTACCCCGATTGTGGTAGGATAGCTGGCTAGCCCGGCCAGATTCTCCCTCAATGCCTGGGTAATGATTTCAGGTGTCGCATGCTTGGGCTCGCCTATGGACAAGTTGACAGGCGCAAAGTCAGGATTCGGCGTTATCCCCTCAAACAAGTCACGCAAACGCTGAAAAGGGTAGGGCTGGAGTAAATTTAAATGTGGATTCATAGGGTTGTATTATAAGTGAGCCTTGCGCATAAACAAAAAGCCCATCAGCAAAAATATTTTGCCCTGGCAGCACTGATTTACGGTGCAATCAGCTGGGGACTCATCTGGTACCCGTACCGACTACTGAATGACAGTGAAATTGCTGGCGTGCAATCGAGTGTGATGAGTTTCTGGCTGGCATTGCTGATAGGCGGGCTGCTGTTCTGGCGCCGCTATCCACATATCGCCAAAGTGCCAGCATCTGCTTACTGGCTGAGCCTTGTCGCCGGATGGACCAACCTGGCCTATGTGCTCGCCATCATAGATGGTGAAGTCATGCGGGTCATGTTGTTGTTTTACCTGTCGCCGCTATGGACATTATTACTGGCACGCATCTGGCTGCATGAGCGTTGGCAGCGCCCGCAACTGCTAGCCATCGCATTATCCCTTGTCGGGGCAGAGCTGATGCTGACAGACGGCCAATGGGGGCTGCCGTGGCCGCAATCTACTTCAGACTGGCTGGCTTTATCGGCGGGCATAGGCTTCTCGATCACCAATGTGATTACACGATTCTCCACCCATCTCACCGTTGCTACTAAATCCATGTTGGTCTGGCTGGGGGTATTTTCTTTATCGGTGATCGTCCTGCTGTGGCAGGAGGGGCTGGCTGGCTTTGCCATGCTGCGCTCAGTGAGCATCAGCGACATGAGCTTGTTACTGATCATCGCGCTGATGATCACATCAGCGACCTTATTGGTGCAATATGGCGTCACCAAGATCCCGGCCATTC
The DNA here is from genome assembly GCF_058744375.1 of Methylophilus sp. E2MeOHC9. Lineage (NCBI taxonomy): Bacteria > Pseudomonadati > Pseudomonadota > Betaproteobacteria > Nitrosomonadales > Methylophilaceae > Methylophilus > Methylophilus sp. E2MeOHC9. Next base: position 2,386,344 of record NZ_CP196024.1, on the reverse strand, counting down.
AGGCTTCTGTTTTATTTATGTTTGAGCTGATTGTGGCGGCGGTCGCTGCTTATTTCCTGGCCAACGAAACCATGTCGCTGATAGAGATGTTCGGCGGCTTGTGCATTGTGGCTGCCGGATTATTGTCGGTGTGGTATAGCAACGAGTAGGGCGTTATTGCAATAACTGGCGATAAACCTGCTCGAGCTGCTGGCAAAAAGTCAGCGGATCAAATAGCATCTTCGCCTGTTGTTTCACTTTTATTTGCAGCGCCTGTAATGCCGCCGGGGCATTCGCCAGTGCAATCGCCTGTTTTTCCAGCTGCGCCCAATCATCACAAATACATTCCGCCAAGCCAATATGCTTTAAAAGACTGGCGCTCACACGGGCCGGAAACGTCTCACCAGCCACGGTTAATAAGGGAATGCCTTGCCATAAGGCGTCGCTGGCGGTGGTGTGTGCATTGTAAGGGCTAGTGTCCAGCATCAGGTCTGCATGTTGCTGGCGGGCAATATGTTGACTAACACTGGTACGTGGCGCAAAGATCAGCCGCTCTGGCTGTACGCCTGCCAGCTGTGCCGCCTGTTTGAGGTGGCTGGTGGCCCATGGATTACATGCTTGCAACCACAATACGCTATCCGGCACTTGCTGCAATATGCGCATCCAGCAGGCAAACACGTCGGCGGTGATTTTAAAGCTCTGGTTAAAGCTGCAAAACACAAATCCACGCTCAGGCAACCCATGTTGCGCGCGCGTGCCAGCCTCGGCTTGCGGGCGTTGCGCATTGTTAGGCTGGTAACAAGGCAGGGGGATAGTGCGCTCAGAAAACTGAGCTTGCTGCACAGTCTCATCCACCAGGATGACATCAAACAAGGAGTTGCCATTGACCTCGCCCATACTGCCCGGATACCCCAGCCAGTTGATATGGCAGCGCGCAGGGCGGTAAGCCGCCACACCACTGCGGCTGTTTTGCGTAAACCCTGTCAGGTCTATCAGGTAATCAATATCAGCGGCCCGTATATGCGCGGCCACCGCTGCATCATTCAGGGCCGCAATCTCAATCCAGTGGTCTGCCGCTGACATAAAAGCCTCGCGCTCGCTTGATCCATCATCCCTGGCCTGGCTATATAGGCTTACCTCAAAGCGGCTGCGATCGTGAGCGGCAATCACATCGGTGACCAGGTAGGCCAACGGATGTTGACGAAAATCTGAAGAAATATAGGCTAGCCTGATTTTCTGGTCTTGGCGGCGGGCAGCTGGCACGGGTAACGGCTGGATATGCCCGTAATGTTGCTGCGCCCACACACTCGCACATTGCAGTTGCTCTGCACTGCTAGTGCCAGGCATGGCGAGAAACGCAAACGGAGGAATCTGCGCTTGTGGCCGTTGTTTTAAAGCTGTGCGTACTTCATCAATGGCGTGGTCTATGCCTTGCCAGTCGGCCATATGCTGCTTCTGGTGTATCCAGTGCACTTTGGCATGCAGTAATTGCGGATTCTGTTTAAGCGCTTGCGCATATGCGGCCACCGCCAGATCAAGTTGCCCGGTTTCCCTGTAGGCATTACCCACATTGTTATGGGTTTCTGCATCCGCCGGATCCAGTGCTAATGCCTGCTGGAAATGCTGTATGGCTAGGCTATTCAAGCCCAGTTTGCGCAAGCTGTTTGCCAGGTTAAAGTGCACATCCGCTTGCTGGTTATCTTGTTGTAACGATTGCTTGAAGTAATCGGCGGCCAATTCTTCATCACCACGCTGGCTGGCCGTATTGCCGAGTTGCATCAAAATTTGCGGGTGGCCGGGAGCCAACTGCAGTGCCTGGGCAAAGGATCGCTGTGCGAGTTCGGCTTGTTTCAGTGCCAGGTAACAGCGACCCAGCTCGTAATGCAAGGCCGGATCCTGCGGTGCACGCCCCAATTGCTGCTGTAAGCGCTGGATTTCTGGCGTCATGATGTCACCTGCTCGTTAAACGGATTCAACAGCTGTTTCCACCCTAGTTGCTTAAACAGGTGACGTTGCGGATGCAGGCCTGCCCAGAAACTATCTTCAGTCAGTTGAGGCAAGGGCAAACCAACATCAAGCAGCAGGCGCCTGGCCAGTACAGCAGCGCAATAGGGCGCGGTCATCAAACCTTTGCTGCCATGCGCCACATGCACGTATAACCCTTGTGGGGCGGGCAAATCAGAAAAACCGGGGGAAGTATTTGAGGGTAGGGAAGCTATCGGGAGCAATGGCCCAACATATGGTAAATAATCCGGCGAGCCACAGCGACTTGAAGCCCGGGCAAAAGTCACTTCTGCAGATCCCGCCTGGTCAAACTGCGGGCTTAGACTGCTGATCATGTTCAAATTTGATTGGTTATCCTCTTCACGCAGGCTGGTATCCGCATCGCCTGCGGCAAACGTGGCGCCCATGGCGTGCATGCCCTGATGCAAAGGCGTCAGGTAACCATCGCCACATAAAATCGTTTTCAGCGGCTCTAAGGCCGCTTGTGTGGCTATCATGCCCATTTGCCCACGCACCGGGTTCAGCCACATACCGCTGTCAGGCAGTAATGTTGCGGCATCCGCCGCATTGGCCACAATCACGGCATCAAATCTTGCATATACCTGAGTCTCAGATTGCAACTGCCAGCCTGTGTCTTGCCTGGAGATGGACTGAATCTCCTGTTGTAGGTGCACATGTATATTGGCTTGCGCCAGCATCACCTGGCAGGCCTCGCCTGGGTTGACCCAGGCAGCTTCAGCAAAGTGCAGGCAGTCTGTTGTTAATGTCACACCCGCTAATGCCGTTGCCTGACTTGCATCTACCTGCGTGAGCAGACCTAAATCGCTGTAGCGCGCTGCCACTTTATGCACTCGCTTTTGTTCGCGTGCACTGCCGCCCAATTGCAGTAATCCGCAGGCTTTAAAGACATCTTCAGTTAGTCCCAGATTTGCATAATGACGCAAGCTAAAACTATAGCTACGTAAAGCCAGCTGGTCATTCATGGGTTTTTCTGCATTTAACCTTGGGTAGAGCATGCCGCGTGGATTACCCGATGCCCCAAGCGCCACCTTCTCCGCTCGCTCAAACACATGCACCTCGCAACCTAGCCCGGCTAAGTGCCAGGCGCTGCTGCAACCGGCGATGCCCGCGCCTATCACTGCCACTTTAGGCATTGCCGGCTGCTGCTCAATGCCGGCTGATTGCCACACGCCACTTAACATTTCGCGTTTGGCACCATAGCCAGTTTTCTTTTCAGCAATAAAACCCGCAGCCTGCAAGCCACGCCGTACAAAGCCGGCACTGGTAAAAGTAGCGAAAGTGGTGCCTTGGCGTGAGCACCTGGCCATGCAGTCAAATAACGGTGACTGCCACATTTCAGGATTCTTCGATGGCGCAAAACCGTCCAGAAACCACGCATCGGCCATCACATGCAATGCGGGAAACACTTGTGCCGCGTCGGCAATATGCAAAGTCAGACTTGTGGAAAACGCTGGCAACTCCAACTGATTGATACCTGGCTGCAGCAGTCGATATTGCTGGCACAACGCCTGGCTAAGCTCGGCCAGTTCCGGAAAATGTGCATGTGCCTGCTGTAAATCCTGCAGGGTAAACGGGGCGATTTCAATACTAAGAAAATGTAAATGCGCTGAAGCTGGCGCATGTTTCCTCCACAGTTGCAAAGCAGCCAGAAAGTTCAGGCCGCTGCCGAAACCGGTTTCGACAATCACAAAATGACTGGGCTGATCAGGCGGCAGCGCCTGCCAGCGTTGCTGTAAATCATTATGCTGCAGAAAAACATGCCGGGTCTCAGCCAGCCCATGCTGTGGCTGATCCGGGCTGGCAGAAAAATAAATATCATTAAATTGAGTAGAGTAGGGCAGGCCCTCGCGCCACTCCAGTGCTGCGTGCATAGTCATAGGCTGGCAATTTTATCATGCCCGCTGACTGCTGCGCGGCTACACCCTGTTAAGTGCGCGGTAGCCAGGTTTGGCCAACAGCAGATGCACATCGCCCAAGGCACACTCGGCAAAACCGCCTTCACAATAGCTCAGGTAGAAATCCCACATACGGATAAATGTATCGCTGTAGCCTAACTGCCTGACCGCATCGATATTGGCAAAGAAGTTTTCCCGCCACAAGCGCAAAGTGGTCGCGTAATGCAAGCCGATATCCTGTAAATCCACCAGGCGTAAATCACTAGCGCGCGTCATGCTGGTAAGCATGGCGGTATTGGAGGGGATATTCGAGCCAGGAAAGATGTAGCGCTGGATAAAATCTACCGAACGAATGGCACTGTCGTAGCGCTGATCACTGATGGTAATCGCCTGTATCAGCGCCACGCCGTCAGATTTAAGCAACTGACTGACTTTTTTGAAATAGGTATCGTAAAACTGGTGGCCAACCGCTTCTATCATTTCAATCGATACCAGCTTGTCATACTGGCCTTGCAGGTGGCGGTAATCCTGCTTCAGCAAGACGATTTTGTCTTGCAGGCCTGCCGCTGCCACGCGCTCTTTTGCCAATGCAAACTGCTGTTCAGAGATTGTCGTCGTGGTGACATGGCAGCCGTAGTGTTTAGCAGCGTAGATAGCAAAACCGCCCCAGCCAGTGCCTATCTCAATGACGCGGTCTGTCGCAGACAGCTGCAATTTCTCACAAATCAGCTGTAACTTGCGCTCTGAAGCCGCTTGCAGACTGCCAGTATCAGCCTTGGCTGGATCATCGAATATCGCCGATGAATACATCATGGTCGGGTCCAGGAACAACTTGAACAAGTCATTGCCCAGGTCATAGTGCGAGGCGATATTTTTCTGGCTGCCGGCTTCACTATTACTGTTAAGCCAATGGAAAATTTTGAGGATAGGTTTACTCAAATACTGGTAACCGCCCTCCAGCGTGTCCATCACAGACTGATTGAGTACCATCAGGCGCACTACATTGGTCAGGGAATCCGCCTGCCAATAGCCCAGCATATAAGCCTCACCGGCACCTATACTGCCGCCAAAGGCGATTTCGCCATAAAAACGTGGGTCATGCACGGTAATGGTGGCTGAAGTCGCTATCGCGCCCGCATCGCCAAACTCATGGCGCTCGTGGCCATCGATCACTGTCAGCCGACCTGATTTCAGGCTGGCCAGGCGTTTCAGTACCTGGGCTTTAGCCAATTTCGCGACCCACTTGGCACGGCTTTTTGACTTTAAAGGTTTGGTCAGGGTATCTGCTGGTAGCGTTTTTACAGTAGGCATTGGATTCATGATTCATCACCAGGGTTGGCGTATGGTTTTGGGTGAGCATAAAAAGGGATTCTTTTGAGCCATAGGCGCAGGGCTTGCCAGTAAATGGCAACAATGACTTTCAAGGTCATCCACGGGTAACCAAACAGCATGCGATTCAGGCTACTGGCCCGCCAGGGTTGCCGCTGCAGCTTCAAGGTGGCAAAAAACATGGCTTGCTCCTGCCGCCAGCTTTGCATATGCACACTAAGCGTGTCAGCGGGCGCTGAAAACTGCCATTGGTAGTCTATATCCATAGGCATGAAAGGGGAGACGTGAAAGTCTTTGTCTAGTTTGAATAACAATTCTTTTGCCTGCTTGACTTCATGCACATAGGCAAATTGCTCTTTCCAGGGTGTATTGGTGATATGGCTGACGATGGCCTGCAATTCACCCTGGCTATCATGGCAGTAGTAAAAACTGACCGGGTTAAAGCATATACCCCAGTAGCGACAATGGGTGAGCAAGCCTATGCGGCCTGCCGGACGATGACCGGTGTGTGTTTCCACCAGGTCACGCACGCATTGATCCAAAGGCTGGTCAGGCGGCCCCAGGTAATCTTGCCGTCTGAAGTAAGCACAATTTGGTTTAAGATAAGACCATAACTTATTATTTTTAAATAAATAAGGAAGTTCTTCCAGATCGAGATAAAGCATGAAAAGCTGGTAGCGAAAGCCATGCGTTTTCGGCTGCAAGCGTTGATGACTGATCCAGCCTGTATAAATAGCGCTATGTAACTTTTCACCTGAGACTGTCTCGCCCGGCATTTTTTGATTGACGATAGAAGGTGCGCTATCAATCATAAAACTGCTGCCTGGAAGTGCTGGATAGCGGCCAGTGCACTGACCACGCCGTCTTCATGAAAGCCATTTTTCCAGTATGCGCCGGCAAAACCCGTGCGGTGATGGCCACTGATTTCTGCATGCCTTAACTGTGCTTGCGCACCTGCCAGCGTGAATAGCGGGTGCCGATAATGCAGTTTCTTGATGACTTTGGCCGCATCAATCGCGGCGGTGTAGTTGAGTGTGACAAGCAAGGGTTGCGCCGAGCGTATGCCTTGCAGGATATTCATATTGTAGGTGACTTGCACTTTGCCAGGCGCTTGCGAATTATTAGCCGCCTGGGCGGTGACATGATAATTCCACGCCGCCCAGGCCAGTCTGCGTTTGGGCATTAAGGTCGCGTCCGTGTGCAGAAAGACCGTGTTGTCCTGATAGGGGATGGCACCCAGTATTTCCTGTTCTGCTGCCGTGGCTTCAGTGGCCAGGATACGCAAGGCCTGATCGCTGTGACAAGCAAAAAAGACATAATCAAACCGCTGCTTGCCCTGTGCTGTGGTGAGGGTGACACCATCGACATCCCTATGCACGGCGGTGACCGGGCAGTTCAGTTGTATGCGCTGGCGATAGCCAGCAGTGATTTTCTCCAGGTAATTGGCCGAGCCGCCTTTAATCGTGCGCCATTGCGGCCTATCGTTGATGCTTAGCATGCCATGATGATGAAAAAATCGCACAAAAAAGCGGGCAGGGAAGTTCAGCATCTGCTCGGCATCGGTAGACCAGATGGCGGCACCCATAGGGACAATATAGTCGCGTACAAACTGCGGTGAGTAGCCGTTCTGTGCTAAATATTCGCCCAACGTGATTTCATTGCCGGGCGCCAGCAATGCCAGTGCCTGTTTGTTAAAGCGCATAATGTCGCGGATCATGCGGTAAAAGGCAGGGGAGAGAAAATTTCGCCTTTGCGCGAACAGGCTGTTGATAGAAGTACCGTTGTATTCCAGCCCGGTGACTTCGTTGCGCACACTAAAGCTCATGTCACTGTCGCGCCAGGCGACACCCGTGGTGCGTAGCATACGCTCAAACTCGGGGTAGGTTTTATCGTTAAACACAATAAAGCCGGTGTCTACAAGATGGGTTTCGCCGGCGATGCTGACCTGATGGGTATGCGTGTGGCCACCAATATAGTCGTTGGCTTCAAATACTGTGACCTGGTGTTGTTGATGCAGATGGTAGGCCAGTGTATTACCGGCAATGCCACTGCCGATAATGGCGATATTCAAGGCCATGCTTAATGCCCCTCGTTTGCATGCTGGTTGCGAATTTCCAGCGGCACTTGCTTGAGATTCCAGATCAGGCCAAGGGCGGCCAATACTTTCAGCCCATAATAAGTGAAATCGACCTCCCACCAGTAAAAACCCTGTTTCGCCGTGCCTGGATAGTGATGGTGATTGTTATGCCATCCCTCACCGAGTGTGAAGATGGCAATCAGCCAGTTATTACGGCTTTGGTCGCGCGTGGCATAACGCCGGCTGCCCCAGACATGCGCCAGTGAATTGATGCAAAAAGTCGCGTGGTAGAGGGCGATGGTGGAAAGCACGAAACCCCATACCAATAACTGCCAGCCATTGGTGTGTAAGCCCGGCGCATAAGCGTTGAGCAATTCACCCAGGCCATAGATGGCGGCAGCGAGTGCAATAGGCACCAGGCTGTCAAACCTGTCCAGCCAGCAGAGTTCACGGAAGCGTGTCAGCTCGCGCACGCGCTCAAGCTGAGTTTTAAAGTTGGCGTGGCTCAAAAACCAGCCTAAGTGGCTCCACAGAAAACCATGCTGGTGCGGCGAATGAATGTCTTGCGGTTGGTCGGCATGTACATGATGGCTGCGATGATGCGACGCCCACCAGAGTGGTCCGCGCTGCACTGCGGTGGCACCAATCAAGGCAAAGACAAATTGCCCGGCACGTGAGGTTTGAAAGGTTTTATGGGCGAAATAACGATGATAAAAGCCTGTGATGGCAAACATGCGCAACACATACATGAGCACTGCGAACCCTACCGCAAATGCGCTCCAGCCGACCCAGAACAAAGCGATCAGCGCGATATGCAGCGCGACAAATGGCAATACCCGCCACCAGTCTATGCTTTCTGAGGTGGCACTGGCCGGCGCCTGGTAATGTCGATTATCCAGCCAGCCGATTAACCGCCAGAGTAACCCGGAAACGCGCTGCTGCATCTTACCTATTTTCTGAATCACTTGCGTCTCTCATTCACTTGGGTTTTTCATGCATGGGCAGGCTTGGTTTATTCGGCAGATTCATGCACAGACTCGCGCATCTGCTTTAAAGGGGCTGTTTTAATGGTGGTTGAACATTCAGGTGCGGAAAGATTTCCAGCTTGCTGATGTCGTATCCCATGGCTTTTATTTTTGCGACATGTTTGTCAAACGTGGCCTGGTCCATCGAAGGCTGCCGCGACATCAACCAGACATAATCACGTTTGTTCCTGGCAATAATCGTGTGTTGCGCGTCATCGCTGAGATACGCGATCAGGTATTCAGACTTGAACGGCCACAAGAATTGCATTTTCCATTCGGCGTTGCCCGTGTTGGGTACCACGAAACCAGTCGGGTGGTACTCTTTTAACTTGCCATCAAACCCACCTTTGTTGAAAGTGAACGTGGTGGCAATCGTGCCGTCCGCATTTCTGTCATAGTGTTCGACAGGGTTGTACGGGTCACTCTCCATAAAAGTTGGAATAGCCGCAATCACATACCAGTCACCCATAAAGCGGTCTACATCCACCTGGGTCACAGTCTGGATAGGCGGCAAATTCTGGCAAGCGGTGAGACCGAATATCGTCATCATACAAATCACTTTAATTAAAATTTTTAACATATTGATTAAATGAGCTTATAAATTATTTTATAACCTTCTGGCGTCACCGATTCTAACGCCACCCAATCTTGTTGCTGGTCATACCATAATGTGATGTTTAGCTTGTCTTTGCCTTTATAGCGGCCGCGCAGATGATATTGGTGGGCAGGCGTGTCCTGGCCTTTGACCATGATAGGTTTAACGCCATCGTCACTCACTGTCACATCCAGGTATTCGGCATTTTGCGGGTTGAGCAAGCGCGTTTGTTTGAGAATAGCGGGGTTCCAGTAAGCAAAAGTCATGATGCACGCAGGTAATGTTTGTTGCTCAGCATTTTTACCCTCTTGTTTATCAATAACGAATTGCCTATCCTTTAGTAGCCCATTGACATCGGTGACTGTTTTGTTTTCTTCAGTATGCGATTTCAGGCTGTTTAAACATGCGTCTTGCCAGGCTTCATCCGCCTGGTGCCGGTAGCGATAGGCATTGATAAACAAGACTTTGACATCGAAACTGGCGCGGCTCTGCAACTGCTGGTTGTTGAGCGAAAAGGTATGGGTGCCTATTTTCTGTTTGTCCAGCCACACCTCAAAAGACCAGTCTTTTGCCTGTGCTACAGGCAGCAGGCCTAGCCATAAAGCCACTAGCCCCAGCGCTTGACCTTTACGATTCATGCGTCTGTCCAGCTTTCGGGATGCCTGGAATAAAAGCATTGGTGTTTTTGACATATTCCGCATAACCGGGGCGCCGGCTATGGATGGTCTTTTCCATTAGGCTGACACCACTGACTTTCAACAGCAGAATAGTCATGATGATGGGTGATAGCCATACCCAATGATCACCAGTCGCGGCGCCAAATAAGGCGAAGCCCCACCAGATCAGGCACTCGCCAAAATAGTTGGGGTGGCGGCTATAACGCCAAAGCCCGGTATTAAGTACTTTGCTGTCGTCGCCTGGCTGATTGCGAAAGCGTGTTAGCTGCCAGTCTGCGACCACTTCCCAGTAAAATCCGAGGGCGAACAACAATGCACCGGCCCAATCCAGCCACTGCAAAGGCGCCTGGCTGGTCACTGCAGCATACAGTGGATAAGAAATCACCCAGGCCAGTAAAGCCTGCAAGCCAAAAATAATGTAGACGCTTTTAAACCAGAAATGCGGTTCATTATTGTTGCGTATAGTGTCGTAGCGGTGATCTTCCTTACCCCAGTTACGCAAAGTGAGGAAAATACTCAGCCGCAATGCCCACAATGTCACTAACGCCAGCACCAGGCAGCCGCGGGCTGATAGATCATAGAGAAAAATCGCGCTGATATACGCTGTGATCGCCATAAACAGGCTCCACATGCTATCGACATGGCTGTAATGATGCGTGGCAAAACTCAGCAGCCAGCCACTCAAGGCAAACATCAGTATCGCGATCAATGCGTAGGTATAAATCATGTGTGCCTTATGTTTGCAGTGTGATTAAACGCATGGCGGACCCAAAGCAACAGTGGCATGGCAATGGCCCATTCCAGCGCCACCCAGGCCAGGCTAGCAATCGGGGAGGGGAGCTTTACCACGCCTAATTGCACGGCGCCCAGATAAGCCAGCGGGCCAAAAATAGCGCCGAGCACGGCGGCTAGCACAAGTTTGCGCTGTAACCAGCGCATGCTGACATTCAGGGTGGTGGCAAATGCCAGCCATAAGGCCACCATCCACAATGGAATGTGACTTATCCATGCATGGTGGTATTCAAAAGCAACCCAGCCCATGGTATAACCGATTTGGTCCAATATGCAACCCAACATGGCTGCGATGAAGATAGGCAAAACCTGTTGCCAGCGTTCTATCCATTGCAAATGGGCTGCAGTGAAGAGCACAACGGCGACAAATACAGTCAGCGTCAATCCCGGTTTGGCGGAAAGCACGCATGCCCACCAAAGCAACTGGAAAGCAATAAAATTAAATATAATCAATTTATTAGAGGGCATATTTGATATTTAAGTTTATTTTTTGGCAAATAAATAATGGCTGACCCACCAGGTTTGCCCATGGTTGTAGCCAAACAGTTCGGCACAGGCCATGAAAAAAATGCGCCAGCGCTGGCGCCAGATCTCGGCATCAGCTTTACCGTAGATGCCTTGCAACACTGGTGTCAGCGCTGCGTGATTCTGATCCATGTTCTCCAGCCAGGCATTGGCGGTTTTCTCATAATGGCTGCCGCTCCAGCGCCATTTTTCAATGATTTTTAAATCATCTTGAAAGTACAGTGGCAAATCATCACTAGGCATCATGCCGCCACTGAAGAAATACTGACTCATCCAGTCATCATCTGCTTTGACATCAAATGCGTACGCGGCGTGGCGATGGACAAAAATATGCTTGAAAAACAGCCCATCCGCTTTTAGCCAGCGCGCCACTTTGGCATACAGCACCTGGTAATTACGCATGTGTTCGAACATCTCTACCGATACAATCCGGTCAAAGGTCTGCTCGGTATCAAACACATTCATATCTGCGGTAATGATATTGACGTTGGCCAGGCCGAGCAGGCTGGCCTGCTGCAAGATATAGTCACGTTGCGAAGCTGAGTTAGATACGCCGGTAATCGTGGCATTCGGGTAGTGGCGGGCCATCCACAAGGTCAAAGAGCCCCAGCCGCAACCGAGCTCCAGGATCTGCTGGCCATCTTGTATCAGGGCATGGGCGCAGGTTTGTGACAAGGCCAGCTGTTCGGCTTCATCTAGTGTTCCGGTCTCTACATGCCAGTAACAACTGCTGTATTTACGGTGGGCGCCCAGGCAATACTGGTAAAAAGCCGCTGGGATTTCATAATGCTGCGCATTGGCTTTTTCAGGTAATGGCGCAATGTCTGAGGTTTGCATCTGTTCGATGAATTGAATCAGGGCTGATTGTGCGCTTTCGCAATCGTTGTCCAGGATTTCATCTAATCTGGATTGGCAGAGTTTTTGTATGCCTTTGCGGATGAGTAGATCTGGTAACCAGCCTTTTTCGGCGATTTTCAGGGCAAGAGATGCAGATGAACTCATAAATATTATCGCATTAACCAATTGTTGTTTATGTCCATCATAAACTGCCTTTAGTTGCATTGTGAGAAATATATTTTATATTGTGGTGATTCAAATGGCGTCTGGACGCAAAAACACATTTCGCATGTATACTCACCTGTATAGTCCTTGGATAATTATGAATATGAATAAACCTTTCATCCGGCAATTATTTAGTTACCTGAGCCTGACGTCAGTATCATTGTTGCTGGCTTGTACGCAGGTCTCCAAACCAGACACTGCCCAATCGGCGAATGTCGATTGGGCCAGTTATGGCCGGGATCTGCAAGCGCAACGTTTTTCACCCTTGTCGCAAATCAATCAACAGAATATCAGCCAGCTTCAATCTGCCTGGACCGTCAATACCGGCGTCAAGGCGACTTTTCAGGCCACGCCTATTGTGGTCAATGGTGTGATGTATATCAGCCTGCCGTTTAACCATGTATTGGCTTTAGATGCAGCCAGCGGCAAGCAATTATGGAAATACACGCATGACCGCAAAGCCGATTGGCCGATGTGCTGTGGGCCGGCTAACCGCGGCGTTGCCGTGTCTGAAGGCAAAGTATTTATCGGCACTGTGGATGCGCGGCTCATTGCGCTGGATGCGCGTAGCGGGCAAAAGCTTTGGGATATTGATGTCGCCGCTAACCAGGTGAACACCGAACAACAAACGACGCTGAATAGCAGTGACCCGAATAAAACCAGGAAAGTCACTGGCGGCACCGGCGTTGGCATTGCCATGGCGCCCGTGGTCTACAAGCAAAAAGTCATCATAGGCATCACTGGCGTAGGTTATGGATTGCATATTGATAACCCGACCAGTGATGCGCCTTTAGGTGCCGTGATCGGTGTGACCGGGCGTTATGGCCGCCCTGGGTTCCTCGCCGCATTTGATGTGAATGACGGCCACCAGGTCTGGCAGTTTGATACGATCCCGGCCAAAGCCTGGGAGGGTAGTTTCACCACCAAAACGGCGGATGGCAGCGTATTCGAGCGGGATATCGCAGCTGAAAAAGCTGCGCTTAACGCGTATCCGGATGCGGCAAGGTTTGGTGGCGGTTCCGCCTGGAGCACGCCAGCGATTGATGCAGACACCAATACGCTTTACTTTGGCACGGGCAATCCATCGCCGCAGATGAATGATGTTTCAAGGCCAGGTGACAATCTGTATACCGTGTCACTGGTCGCGCTGGATACTGAAACCGGCCACTATAAATGGCATTACCAGCAGGTGCCACACGACTTGTGGGGCTATGATCTAGCCAGCCCGCCAGTCTTGTTTCACTACCAGCATCAGGGGAAAACGATTCCGGTAGTCGGGCAAGCCAGCAAAACGGGCTGGTTCTATGTGCACGACAGGGCAACCGGCCAGTTTCTCGCCAAATCGGAAGCCTTTGTACCGCAGCATAACCTGTTTAAAAAACCAGGCCCTGAAGGCACTGTGATTTATCCGGGCATACTAGGCGGCGCCAACTGGTCACCTGTCAGCGTAGACGAGCGCCAGCATAAAATATTTGTCGCCGCGATGCATAGCCCTATCAAATATACCGTGCATGAAACCGAGGCCAGCAGCGGTCAGAAACCGATGCGTTACGCTGCCAGTGAGCCGACTGATGATGCAAGATGGGGGCTGCTGAGCGCCATTGATAGCCAGACAGGAAAAATCGCCTGGCAGCACAAAACGCAGCAACCTCTGGTAGGTGGCGTGCTCTCTACTGCTGGCGGATTGCTTTTCTGCGGTGAAGGCAATGGTAGTTTGACGGCTTATGCCAGCAAGGACGGCAAAGCTTTGTGGCATTACCAATCTGAATATGGCGTCAATGCGCCCCCCATCACTTATCAGGTCAATGGTGAGCAATATATCGCAGTAGTAAGCGGCGGAAACTCCCTGTTTGGCTTCAAGCAGGGCGACCGCATCCTGACCTTCAAATTACCCGGAAAATAAGCGCGGCAAGCTGCCAAGGCAGCCTGCTCGCTCATGTTGTGAAGCCTGATAAGCATGCTCTGGATTAACAATTAAATATTTATAACGATAAATATTTAATTTAAGTAAAAATTAGAATTGACAGGTGACTGCCGGACGAATAAATTAGCATAAATGTATTTCAGATGTGCCCACTACTGAAAGGCCTTCACCGCAGTTGAAAACTATCCCCGATGGCAGTCATAGCGCAGCCTCATGAATATTTCGCGGTATTTGAACGTTTAGCAACACGCAATCTCAAATCGGTGTAAGAACTGTACTGATTAATCCTTGATGTGAATAACAAGAAGGGAATCACAATGCTGGCTAGCAGGTTATATCGGTATGAGCTCTGAACGTACAGAGCGCTGGGCGCTGGAATCCATCATTATTTATGGATTCATCAGTTTTTTTGCGCTGTTGGTGATCGTAGGCATTACCAGCATTATCTACCTGCAGCGTTTTTCTGAGACTAATCGCTGGGTCACCCACACCAACGAAGTCATTTCAAAACTGGATAGAGGCCTGGCACTCTTCAACCAGCTGGAAGTCTCGCAACGCGGATTTCTCCTCACCGGTGACAACAGTTCGATTAATCGCCGTGATATTGCTCTGGCCGACCTGCAAAAAGATATTACCGAGCTGGCCGTACTCACCAAAGATAATAGCTTCCAGCAGAAGCAGATCACCTTATTAAGAAGACTGATAGACCGGCGGCTGATCTACTTTAATCAGCTGATTGATTCTGCGCATGCAGTTTCTATCGATAAACTCAGGGATATCCTGCGCAAGGACTCCATCCGCCGCGAAGATATGCTCGAGATTCGTGGCGTATTCAGTGCCATGTCGCTCGAAGAGCAAAACCTGCTGACTGACAGGACTAAGTTAGAGCAAGACCACGCCAAAGACTTGCTGGTTCTGTTCACCTTCATGTCGGTCGCGATCCTGATCTTTTTTCCGCTACTGATATGGCGCATCCAGCGCGATCTTAAAATCCGCAAACAAGCCTCGGCTGAGCAGAAACGGCTCACTGATATTCTCGACGCATCGCCCGACCTGATCGCCAATGCCAACCTGCAAGGCGAGTATTTTTACCTGAACAGAGGCGGGCGCAAACTCCTGGGGATAGGTGAAAATGAAGACATCGCTACTCAAGCCATCTCACGTATGCGCCCGGACTGGGCAACCGACCTCATTCACAACAAAGCTATCCCTGCGGCATTGAGTACTGGCGTGTGGGGCGGGGAAACCGCTTTTATCAGCCGCACCGGCATCACTATCCCGGTTTCCCAGGTGGTCGTGGTACACAAAGATGCGAATGGCGTGCCTACGCACTTATCTACCGTGGCGCGCAATGTGAGCGATTTCAAGCAGATTGAATACGACCTGAAAAATGCGGCGATTTATGACCAGACCCACAGCGAGGTGCTCAGGTTGTTCAATGCCAATTATGACCGCGCACATATCCTGCCTAACATGCTGGAAATCCTGGCCAGGAATCATGCTTTCCCGGTTTCTGCGATTTATGGCTATGACGAATGGGGCGGTTTTTACCGCCTGGAAAGCACACATTCATCGCCTACAGATATCCTCAATGAATTCAAATTAGGCCATGGCATCATCGGTGATGCGATTCACAAAAACCAGACCCTGATACTGCGCGACGTAGAAGAGTTCCCCACGCTGACCATAGAGACAGGGCTGCTCGCTATTAAACCTGCAGCCATTATTATCTGTCCTGTCACTTACCAGGAAAAACGCCTGGCGGTACTCGTGCTGGCGGCAAGCCGCCCGGTCACAGATCGCGACCAAACCTTTATTGAGCGCTTATCGGCGCAATTAGGCGTGGCGCTACATAATATCCAGCAGTATGGCGACCTCAAGCTTCTGGCAGAGCAGTTGCATCTGCGCAGTGAAGAAATCGGCCTTAAGAACGAACAGTTACTGGAAGCAGACAAGATGAAGTCTGAATTCCTGGCGACCATGTCGCATGAACTGCGCACGCCTTTGAATGCCATTATTGGCTTTTCAGAGATCCTGCGGGATGGTTTGATTGGGCAATTGGCGGATAAACAGAAAGTGTACGTCAATGATATTTTTGAAAGCGGGCAACACCTGCTTTCATTGATTAACGATGTGCTCGACCTGTCTAAAATTGAAGCCGGCCGCATGGAGCTTGAGGGCGAGATGATAGATGTAAAAGGCTTGCTGCAAAACAGCCTTTCTATCATCAAGGAAAAAGCCTCTACCCAGCATATCAAGCTGCAGGCTGACCTGGCAGATGATCTAGGCCATGCCTGGCTGGATTCACGCAAGGTGAAACAGATCGTTTATAACCTGTTATCCAACGCGGTGAAATTTACGCCAGAGGGCGGCCAGATCACGTTGCAGGCCAGCCTGGTGCAGCGGGATAACGTACTTGAACAAACCAGGGATATCCCGCAAAGCCATTTTTCACCTATAGGCAACGCCAGCCAGTTTATCCAGATATCGATCACCGACACTGGCATAGGCATAGAAGCACAAGATATCAGCCGTCTTTTCCAGCCTTTTGTGCAGGTAGAAAGTACGCTTTCCCGGCGGTTTGAAGGTACCGGGCTAGGCTTGGCCCTGGTGCGCAAACTGGCAGAACTGCACAGTGGGGCAGTGGCAGTCACCAGCACGCCTGGCAAAGGCAGTACCTTCACCGTCTGGCTGCAACACAATACCAACTTGGGCGATACTACGTTAGCCAGCATGCAGACCGGCGAAAGCATACGCAAATTTGTGCATACGGATTCACCGCACGTATTGGTGCTGGAAGATGATGACCGCGCAGCTGATTTGATCAGGCTGCAGCTGGAATCAGACAACTGTCGTGTCACGCGTGCGGCCACTGCCGAAATAGCGCTGTCTATATTGGCCGACGGTAATCCGCCAGATTTGATCACGCTGGATATTTTGTTGCCTGGCATGGACGGCTGGCAATTTTTAACCAAACTGAAAACCGATGCCAAACTCGCGCATATCCCGGTGGTGATTCTTTCTATCATGGCCGATAGCAACCGTGGTTTATCGCTTGGCGCAGCGCAGGTATTGCAAAAACCGGTTTCTGCCGACGATTTGCAAATAGCCTTGAACAAGCTGGGCTTTACCAAACCAGGGCATAACCAGCCTGGTGCCAAGGTGCTGGTTGTCGATGATGACCCCAAAGCGGTAGAAATCATTTCTTCTTATCTAGAACACGCCAGGCACACCGTGCTGCGCGCCTATGGCGGCAATGAAGCGACGCATATCGCCAAATTACAGCAACCGGACCTGATCGTGCTGGACTTGATGATGCCGGAAATCAATGGCTTTGAAGTGGTTGAAAATTTGAAGCTGGATAAACGCACGGCGAAAATCCCTATCATTGTCGTGACGTCCAAATTCCTGACGCCTCAGGAGCATCAAGTCCTGAAAGGGCACGTGCTGGCTGTCCTGGAAAAATCTGAATTCAATCATGGCAACTTCCTCAGTGAAGTCCATCGTGCACTGGCCGGCAAGAAAAAGCGCGCGCCTAAAGAAAAAACCTAGAGGCGAAGATGGCAAAAGTACTGATCGTCGAAGACAACCCGACCAATATGAAACTCGCGCAATTGTTGCTGGAGACTTCCGGGCATGAAGTTCTGCAAGCCGTGAATGCATTGGATGGATTGGAAATTGCGCGCAGCCAGCTACCAGAAGTGATTCTGATGGATATCCAGCTACCTGGCATGGATGGCCTGACAGCCGCGCAGATACTAAAGGAAGAGGGTGAGACCAGCCATATCAAAATCATCGCGCTCACCGCATTTGCCATGAAAGGCGACGAAGAGAAAATGCGCAAAGCAGGGTGCGATGGCTATATTGCCAAACCTATCCGCTACAAAGAATTCCTGGAAACAATAGATGCCATACTTTAAAACAACACGATGTCACTTTAAAGCAGATCTACGTATAAAAATAATACTGGCGAGAGGTTGATACCATGGATATGAAAGTCACGCGCAAGACCATACTCATTGTCGATGACGAAGAGAATAACCGCACCTATCTCGATACGCTGCTGACCTCAGAAGGCTACGCTACCTTGCAAGCGCATGATGGCAAAATGGCGCTGGAACTGATTGATGAGCATCAGCCTGACCTTATCCTGCTGGACGCCATGATGCCGGTACTGAATGGCTTTGAACTGGCCGAACAGCTGAAAAGTAATGAAGCCACCAAAGTGATACCCATCATTATGATCACCGCACTGGTAGACCGAAACTCAAGAATGCGCGCCTTGCAATGTGGGGTAGAGGAGTTTGTCACCAAGCCGGTAGATAGAGCCGAACTTTGGATCCGGGTACGCAACCTGTTACGCCTGAAAGAATATAACGACTTTCTCAGCAACTATAGCCGCACGCTGGAAGTGCAAGTGGAAGAGCGGACTGAACAGTTGCTGACCAGCTACTTTGACTCCATGTTCAGCATCCTGCGAGCGGCCGAATTTCGCGACAAGGAAACCGGCGACCATATACACCGCATTGCTTTTTTCTGTAAGGAACTATCGGCTGATTTAGGCATGAGCCAGGACTTTATCGACACGATTTACCATGCCAGCCCCTTGCATGATGTAGGCAAAATAGGCATACCTGACCATATCTTGCTCAAGCCCGGTGCCCATACTCCGGATGAATGGGAAATCATGAAAACCCATGCTGCCCTGGGACACAGCATCCTGGGCCACGGAAAAAGCACCTCGCCCTTCACCATGATGGGTGCCGAAATTGCACTCAATCACCATGAGCGCTGGAATGGGACCGGCTACCCGAATGGCTTGAAAGGGGAAGCCATCCCATTATCTGCACGGATTATGGTGATTAGCGATGTATATGACGCCTTACGCAGCAAACGCCCATATAAACCGGCATTTACTCATGACCATGCATTACAGATCATCCTTAAAGGCGATGGCCGCACGCGCCCTGAACACTTTGACCCGATGATACTTGCAGCCTTCGCAAGACTAGCTGAGCGCTTCAGGGAGATCTTTGAAGAGCATGCAGACTTGCCTGATTAATAACTAAATCTTTTTAGAGCGGCAGACGCCATAAAAATAGGGCGTTTAGGCAGAAGTATTATTTATTTCTCTTGGTATCCATCACCAAGGTCGTTACGCGTTGGCTATCAATAAATACAATGCAACTTAATTCCGCCGTTCTTGGCCCAGTCGGCCTCGAGTTGCAACTGCTGGAAACGCGTTTGTCCTGATAACTGATCCCAGGCAGTTCACCAAAGCCAGTACGATCTAATTTTCCGGTGATGTGCAACACATCATCAAAATAAATGAACACCGTACTAGTCACACTTTTTCCCAGAATGCCACTCCTGAGTACTTGGTCAACTTTACCCGTGATATTCACAGGCTGTGTTAACTGACTGACACGCGCTTGCGGATGTGCAGTGATGTGACTGTGATGCGTAGTACATGCCGCTAGAAACAAGGAAGCAATGCAAACATAAACATTTTTCATCTTAAGCACCTTGTGACATGGATATGTCTAGATAGTAACTCAAATCCCAACAGGGGGAATGCGCATACGACTACTATTTACGATACACCAACAATTTAACATAATATACATTATACGAAATCGGAAGGCGTAAAGTGAGAGCCTCCTACCGCTCGAAAATCTATCGAAATTTGGGGCTCAATTTCGGACAATATCCCACGTAACGTTTTGTAGTTTTTAAAGTTAGACAGATAGCGGCAGACAGCCGCTATTTTTATTTGTGATACCCCAGATTCTGCCAACCTGAGTTTTTCTTTCTCGACACGTCTGTAATACCTTCGACGTTTAGCACCCATTCGAGCCTCAACCCTCAATACGCAATACAAACTTTTCAATTCGTCCGACCATTCGGGCAAATCTACAAACCTTTCAAAATCAAAACTCATACCGCATTTTTTCTTATTAGTTTTCTAAAACGTCCGTAATATAAATCTAGTGGCGGCCTCGGCCGCCAGACGTAGCGCCCAGCCGTCCGCGGTGCCCGCTGCCGACTTGTCGCACTGGGAAACGATAGATTGTTAATAAGTGTAATCAATTGAAGATAATTAAAGGTCGATAAAAAAGCACCTAAAAGGTGCTTTGTTTTGCAGAGAGCGTTAATACTTCGTGGCTGGCGATGGTGCACGGTAAGAATCCCAGCTTCTCGCGTCCATATCGATGCTGTCTGCATTAAGGGGCTGGCGCCCCCTAATATCCCCCGTGGGGCTGTCTGATGCCACACTAGTCACTTCAGCCTTTTGCGGGGCTTCTGGCAGGGCGCAGATGGCTACTATTTGCGCCTTCTCATACATTAGGTAAGCAGTGCATCGATTAGCAACCTTGATTGAGTAGCCTAACTCTTCCAGCTCTTTACTTGTGGCCGTAAAACCGTAGCCTTCACTTTCGAGCCTGTAGTATGTAAGTTGTCTACCTTTACCCTCAACGCGGCCAACCAAAATAAACTTGAATCCACTGTACGGGTGTACCTCGTTCGAGATATTAAAGGCAGGGTCCGGCCCCGAATAGGTTTTCGGATTATCGGTGGACCGTTGCCCTGCCATGGCGGTGCCTTGTTGTAACGCTGTACCGCCAGTTTGTCCAGGCGGATTAGGAGCCTTGCCCTTTTCGACCACTTCGACGCTTTTACTTTTTTCATCGGTTGCCTTTCCATAAATATTTGAGAATGCCTTGTAACTCATATATGCGAAAAATGAGACGGCCAGAAACAGATACACCCAGACCTGATGGAAGCGCCTAGGTTGTTTTGTATGCATCTCACTTGATTTGTAATGCTTGAATGATTCTTTAGGAGGTTTAAACGCCCTCTTTATGGCCGCGTCTAAATTGGCTTTATTGTCCGTGTCGTTATATTCGGGCCATTCATACAGACGGCGGCCAATGATTGAATCACGTATATGGATATGGCGGCCGCAGAGGTGTCTGACGTTCACGTCCACTAAGTTTGGCTTTTGGGTTAACAGGATGATGTCTAAACCAGTGTGACGGTGCGTTTCGAGTGCTGAAACGTGCGGAGGTACTTTTGTACCGGCAGCGCGTGGCCGATAGACCCTTTGCGCTTCATCAAGCACCAAATAGGAGTTGGGCGGGAATGTGAAGTAATCAAGCATTAAAGATGGGTCATCGGCATCTTGTCGCTTTTCTGTCCACTCTTCCACTGGCGGCGCTTTGAAGTGCTCTATTTTTAGATCTGGTATACCCATAACAAAAACAGGCCGCGGGTTAGCGGCCTTGTCATTCTTTAGAAGCATTTGCACCAGTAAGGCAGTTTTCCCCATGCCTGGCACACCCGTAATGATTGTGATCATAAAATGTTAAACCTCTTTACAGCCATGATTGTGGCAGCAGATGAGACACCGCCGAGTATGATGCCTATTGATTCTGGTATACCCATCATTGTCGCAATGCCGAGAATATCAGCCGTAGTGCCACCAATCGATTGATTAATCATATTGGTGAGTTGGCCTATTGCTAGGTCAAAGCCTGTCACTGTGAGAATGCCAACGCCAAGGCCAACCATTACTTTTTTAGCTATTGGTAATACAAGACCAAGAATCCATGCCGCCCAAGTCATCATGTTTGCGCCCCTTTATAACCCCAGAATAAGAACATGGCCGCTGATAGGTAAGCGAAGGCCAGCATAAAAGGTCTAAAACTGGAGGCGTACTCACACAACCATGAATAGCTAAATGTAAGTGACCGTCCAGCCACTGATAATGATTTGTCAGGAGGACACGAACCGCCGGAAGTGATATCGACGGCAGTGAAGCTGACAGTGCGGGTTTCAGTACCTATAGCATCGCCGTCAGTTGGTGTACCGAGTGACATACATTGGGGAAGGTCGGGATTATCTTCGCAAGGGTCAGCACCCTCCTCCTCTTTTTCTGATGCAGTCTTACATAGGCTGTGTGATGGGTTTTGAACACAAAACTCACCGACCGGCATGGTTTTAACCTCTTCTGTTTTTGTGCCATCTGCGTTTTGCTTTGTAGTTACTTCTTTGATGTTTTCACCGTCTTTGGTGGTTTCCTTTGTAGTAGTCGCAGTGTTGGTGCTGGCATTGCCGTTTGTTTGCGTGTTTGTAGTTGTCGTAGTTGTTTCGGTCTTGGTAGTAGTTGGCGCACCGCCGGATGATGTCTTTGGTACGCAGACGGTGACACCGTTAACAGAACCAAAGGTTTTACCCTGTTTAATACAGTCAGTTTCTGGACTTGGTTCAGGTTCTACTGGGGCTTGTGTTGGGTTTGAGTAATTAGTCGAATTGGGCTGGCCGGTACAGGTCTGACCGTTATATTTGCCGTAAGCATATCCAAAGTAACAACCATTCTTTTGGCCGACAGCCGAACCAGTCATTTGAGCCACACAACTGTCAGGCATACAAACCAGTGATGGTGCATTTGATGATGCGCAATTGATATTGATGGTCGCATCATTACCTTTTTTTGTGTTGCATACATCGACGCACACACCGTTCACTGATGTCATGCTTGCAGGGCAAGAAGAGGCCGAGCAGGTCGAGAGAGCGTAATTTGTATTTACTAGATTAAAAGTAAATCCTGCAGGGCAAGCAAACGCAGTTTGGATGCCTTGGCTATTGTTGGTTGCAGCGCCGGAAGACTTAGCAGTCATTACCAAATAGCAAGTACCAGCGGCGGTTGGACTAGCATTACTCACACTAGCGGAAACAAGGTTTTGTGAATTAGCGTAGAGAGTATCAAACCAGTTGCGACAGGCAGCATCCACTGTAGAAAATTGTGAATCAGCATTGGCAGGAGTGTAAGAGGTTAAGCCTTTTGTGTTGTACCAGAAGGTAGGCTTAACTGTTACAGCATGTACCTGGCTACATACCAATAAGAGGAAAAGCAGTAATAGACGCTTCATTTTGTGAGAGTGACAACAGGTAAAACCACAATAAGGAAGCCAGCCCAAAGATAAATGTTTGCAAGTTCATTCATTAATGTCTCACTCTTAAGTAGCGCCATAAAAAGGCTATAACAATCGCACCGGATACAGCAGAGCCAAGTTCCATCCCAGTTAAAAATTGGGCAGTTGGGTCGCTATGGTCTGTGCAGGTTGTAAAAGCAGGAAAGCTGATTGCAGCACATTGAGTAAGGCCACCAGTAGACAAAGTGTGAGTACCCATGCACCAAGAACCAGAGACTTTTTCAGGATAGAAGAAAAGGCTTGTTTCAGAGTTGACGACAAAAGCAGGCTGCATCGATTGAGCGTGCGCATCTTGTGCCATTGCTTCAGTTGCATAACAAACATCTTTTAGTTGAAAGCCCATTATTTAAGGCTTTTTTGCAAAATTTTGATTGCAAGGGAACCGATCGCCATAGTGAAAGTGATCTTTTCAAGAGGTGAAATTGTTTCTAAATAATTCGGGTTTTTTTCGATATTATCAAGAATATTGCGCAACCAACCTTGGGCAGTATCATTATTCAATTGTTTTGCAAATTCGTTCATCTGATCACCTTAAAAAAAGACGGGATTACTGATAAGTAAGCCCGTCAAGTTTTTGATTAGCCTGCCTTGCGTTTCAACCAGAACAAAACGCCCACAGTTACAGCCATACCCAAAAACGCGCCACCCAGTGCTACACCGTCAGCAGTTGCGCCTTCAATAGCAGTTGTCACACCAGTTGGCAGAGCAGCTTGTGCTTGAGCAGCAACAAGCATTAACAAGGAAACTAAACTGATTTTTTTCATGATTACACCCTTTAAATAAAGCGGCAGTAAACGACTGCCAGCGTAGTGGCCAGAAAGGCCAATTCAATTAATGGTTTAATCCACATAGGCTGAACGGAGGATATAAATGTCTTCGCCCCTATTCCATGGAATCATTTGTGTTGGATGTTGCCCTGTAATAAATTGAGCAATTTGTGATACCTCGACCATTGCGTCGATAAAGTCTTTGCCGCCAGCGTTACACGACATTAATACCTGACTGTATTGAATGGGTTTTGGAATTTCGCGAGCTTTTAAATACCTATGCTTGCCAAGCGCCGTGTCCTTTTCGAAATCCTTATCAATGTATTTTGTGAGGTAACGTACCAACTGGAAGGTGCTGTATGTCTCTGAGGTATTACCCCAGCGTTTCTGACGATATTGAACGTCGATATTGCCAAGCGAATTATCAGATGAATCATTAACAGAACCACCGAGAGCAACATACCAACAAGCACGTAAAAACTTAACATCTTGACGACCAGCAACAACACAGTGCATGTGATAAGCACCACGTTCTTGAAGCTCAGGAACAGCAACGTAAGCGTATGATTTGCGCGGGACGGTAACAAGTTGACCGTTAACAAGAATCTTTGAGCGTACAAGTCTAATAAACTCTTTAAAGTGCTTAAAGAAGGTTTCACGGTCTGTGATGTTTTCACGCGTAGTGAGCGTAAGAAGGTGGTCACCGCCAATTTGTCTAATTGCAAAATGTACTGATTGTTTAGCACGCCTGACAGCCCTAACAATATTTTCCGCATCTTTAGCAGCCCTTTCTTCTTCCGTTAATGTCTTACTGTAGGTCGTGATTTCGCCGTGAATTAAATCACTGTGCATCTTTGGAATGATGTGTTTAATACGGCTCATAGTTAGGTCGACTGTTTTGTTTAAAAAGGTCGTTATCTTTACTTTAAATTCGTAAGGACTTTCAACAGTTCTATGGCCTTTTGGGTCAAGCTCGGAATCATTGAAGTGGTCAAAATTGTCGTATATACTTGCTTCCATGTTTCGGCCTTATCAGAGAAGGTTGAAATTAGAAAAAGCCAATTGATTCCAGTCAGTTGGCTTTTTTGTTTTCTATTACGCTGCCTTTACTGGGATTAAATCCACGATTGATGGCTGCAAGCGACCGTTATCCCCTGCCCTAATTGTTATTACAGGCTCATACTTGCCGCCCTCTTTATATGTTTCGAGTTTTTCTTTTTCCCCATATACAGGGATATTTCCAGCCACTTTTGAGCCAAAATCATAAACTTGGAAGATACGACGATGCCATTCTGTACCGCGCTGGCTTTTACCAGACTCAAGAAGGCCGATTGATAAAACTTGAAGTAGATTTGACATAATTTAAGCCCTTATATAGCCCCTGTGAAATAAACAGAACCATGGGGGCAGGTGCACGGTCTGATAAATAAATATTTAGTAAGTGCAATATACTAAATAAATATTTATCTTGTCAATAAATATTTAGTAAATATAATTTGATTGTGATTTAAGAAAGGAAAAGCTATGAACGGGTATGAATTATTTGAAATGGCAAAAAACCAAGGCGGGTATCAAAGCGACTACGAGCTTTGCAAAGCTTTAGATATAGATATGCAGAAGGTAAACAACTGGAAAAAGGGTAAAAGCAACCCTAATACATTGACCAGTTTAAAACTGATGGAAAAGGCAAAATTAGATGTTACAAGCGGAATTAAATTATTAGAGGCAGGCTACGCTAGTTTGTCACTATTAGCAGTGACAGCAATGCTTTCAGGCGCTGTTATGCTGGCTTCTAGCCCTGCATTTAGCACTTGCTAATGATTATGCGAAGTGTTTTAAATTTAGAGTCTCATGTGCACATACTCATTTAAGTAATGCCTTTTTTCTTTCAATTTGCTTTAACTTGTTTGACGCGACTAATTGCTGGCGCTGCGACTCTTTTAATTGCCCTTTGATCACGCCCACATTTTCGCGTAACTCATTAACCAGTTTTTGGTTCTTGGCTGATTGGCTTTTATTGACTGCATGTTCTGTCAGCAATGCTTTTTTTAATTCAGCGATTTCAGATTCCAGCTTATATGTACGCTGCCGCTCCCTGTCGACATCCAGAAATGATTTCGCCTCCAGCTTCCTGAATCGTTCTTCTGAAAACTTCAAGGCAGCATGCAGCTTGTTCAGCTCGGTATCAAATTCATTATTGATACTCTTTAGCGAACCTTCCAAGGCTGATTTCTCATACTGCAGCGTTTTGACTGATTCTTTGTGAGTAGCTGATACCTGATGATCAATCAGGAATCTTTTTTCGCTCTCCTGCAGCTGTTTTCTAAGCATGGCCAACTCTGAAGACTGTTCAATGTTGAGCGACTCCAGCTTCCTGAGTTGCGCCTTGCAATTTTCTAACTCCAGCCTGTTACTGCTTTCCAGGCCATTGATGGCTGAGTGTTTTTCTTTGACGTTTTGCCTGGCGACCTCTAGGGCGGATTTCCATAATGTACTAAGGGCTTCGCCAGCGAATTCGCGCAAATTGTCCGGCAAACCAGAGTGCTCAATATCCACCCTGTTTTTAAGCCTGAGTTCGGACCAAAAGTTACTTACTGCCTGCGCAGGTATCGACATGGTGCCTTTGCGCACAAGCTGATAAAGCTTATTCGCGGTCGGCTGGATCCCGTATCGAAAAAACATCAGTCGGCAGACTTCTCTATATAAATCTTTTGCTTGTGGGAATTGAATGCGTAGTGTTTCTACGTCCTGGACAAGTTTTGCTTCATTGCTATGCGTAAGGTTCATGTTGTTTCTATGGCTATCAGTTTGCTTGGTTTCCTTTTGTGACAAATTTATAACGTATTTAGTTTGCAAAAAATTTCTTCCACGCGCTGAGTAAAGATTCCTATTGATACAAAAGCCCTATCGCTGATAGAGTCGTAATACATTAAGTTTATTATTTAATGTATTGATTTAAATGGGTTATTAATTTCTATCAATGTAATTTATGGTCATAATAATCATAGGAAAAGGGAAATCATATGAAAAATAAAACCATGCAAAATAAAAGCAGAGTTGAGAAAATACACACGCAACATTCACTGAATTGGAGTTTAAAAATCGGCAAATATTTAGGGACATTAAATCTGCAAAAAGCGATAAAACTAGCCAACGTAAAACCAGTGGTGTTTCATCGCTGGATATCCGGCGCGCTGGCAGCACCAGCAAACAAGCTTGAACGTATCAAGCATCATGCTTTTGCCGTCACGAGAAGGAAACCTCGAAAACAGCTTAATCAGCTCAAAATCAATGACACTGACGAACAGACTATCAGGGCGCGGTTTGTTTGGAAGCAGATGATTTTTGATCAATTGCGCATGGTGGCAAAGCGCAGGTTCTGTATTCGCTTGAAAATGCAATATCGCTGACGCGTATATTAAAAACAGACTTTTGAGGAATGGATACACGTCAAAAAACCCGCTCTTGAGCGGGTTTTTTGACGACATATACTGCATTAGTTACTTAAGATTGGTGGAGCTGGGGGGAATCGAACCCCCGTCCGCAAGCCCTCCACAGACAGTTCTACATACTTAGCTGTGTTGTTTATATTTAACCGTACACTCACCAACGAGCAAGCAAGGGTAAAGCGAGTTGCCTTGGATTTAATGCGTGATTAAGCAACCCAACCACGCACGATTCTCTCTAAATGACGCTGCTGCCGGTTACCCGGCCCGACCGAGAGACTCTTCGGGGCAGCGTTCAGCCGGTATTAAGCGGCTAAAGCGTAAGTTTCGTCGTTTGCGACTATACTTTTTCAGATGGATTTACGAGGAAACCTGAACCCTCGGTATGCCCTGCACTGCTTTGCAACCCACGTCGAAACCTGGTCAGCCCCAAAGCAAGCTTTCAATTATACG
Organism: Methylophilus sp. E2MeOHC9; assembly: GCF_058744375.1. Lineage (NCBI taxonomy): Bacteria > Pseudomonadati > Pseudomonadota > Betaproteobacteria > Nitrosomonadales > Methylophilaceae > Methylophilus > Methylophilus sp. E2MeOHC9. The sequence continues at coordinate 2,358,777 of NZ_CP196024.1, read as the reverse complement.
CCTGAAACCCATACTAGCCAAACTTCAGACGCACTTGTATGACATGATACAATTCCTGAATGTTCAAGAAAATTGTAATATTTGGCGTGGGATTGATTGGCGGTTCAGTCGCCTTGGCACTGAAAAAGCTGCCCAATCCGCCACAGATAATTGGCGTTGGCCGCTCAAATCAAAGCCTGCAGGAAGCATTACATTTAGGATTGATTGATGTTGCAGAAACGAATGTTGCAAGCGCGCTAGAAAATGCAGATTTAGTCCTCATCGCAGCGCCTGTTGCACAAACGCCAGCCATCCTAAAATCTATTCGTCCCCATCTTTCTGTGCACACAGTGATCACCGATGCGGGCAGCACAAAATCTGATGTCATGGCTTATGCCCAGGCCGAACTGGGTGAAAAATTTAACCAGTTTGTGGGTGGGCACCCGATCGCCGGGGCTGAAAAAAGCGGCCCAGCTGCGGCAATGTCTGATTTATATATAGGCAAAAACGTCATTCTTACACCAGCGAGTGTGACCAGCACAGAGGCTGTACAAAAAGTGACTACGCTATGGCAAAACTGCGGTGCGCTGGTGTCCAATATGCGTCCGGAAGAACATGACAGTGTATTCGCCGCAGTCAGCCATTTGCCGCATTTATTGGCATTCGCCCTGGTAGAGGATTTAGCCAAGCGTGACAATGCAGAATTACTGTTTAAATTTGCCGCCAGTGGCTTCCGTGACTTTACCCGGATTGCTGGCAGCCATCCTGAAATGTGGCGTGATATTGCTTTGGCAAATAAACAGGCCTTATTACAAGAGCTTAGTACCTATCAACAAGCGGTGAGTGAAATGACGGCATTGCTTGAAAATAATGATGATGAAGGTTTGTTTGCGTTATTTGAACATGCCAGCAACGCCCGTAATGCCTGGGCTAAATCCAAAACTCAATAGTAGACTCAATATATATGGAACAACTGCATTTAGCTGCCGCCACACAAGCCACCGGCACGATTACACTACCCGGCTCAAAAAGCATTTCCAACCGCACCTTGTTGCTGGCAGCGCTTTCTGACGGTGTGACAGTGATACGCGACTTGCTGGATTCAGATGACACTGCACGCATGCTGGAAGCGCTGCAATCGCTAGGGATTAAGCTGGAAAACATCGCTGAAAACGCCTGGCGCGTGACCGGGTGTGCTGGTAACTTTCCAAACAAGCAGGCGGACTTGTTTCTTGGCAACGCTGGCACAGCCTTCAGGCCGCTGACAGCAGCACTGGCTTTTTCAAATGGCAGTTACCATTTACATGGTGTACCGCGCATGCATGAGCGCCCGATTGGTGATTTGGTCACAGCACTTCAGCAAGCAGGGGCCGATATCAGTTATTTGGACAACGAGCACTACCCTCCCCTGCAAATCTCCCCGGCAACACTCGATGTCAGCCAGCCGATTCAAATCCGTGGTGATGTCTCCAGCCAGTTTTTGACCGCTTTGCTGATGGCATTGCCGATGACAGGCCAGGCAGCCACGATTGAAGTGGTAGGCGAGTTGATTTCCAAACCTTATATTGAAATCACGCTTAACCTGATGCAGCGCTTTGGCGTCATTGTAGAACGAGATGGCTGGCAAAGTTTTCATATTCCAGCTGCTACTGGTTACCAATCCCCAGGCGAGATTTACGTCGAAGGTGATGCCTCGAGTGCTTCATACTTTATTGCGGCAGGTATCCTGGCGGGCGATGTCACCGTGCAAGGCGTTGGTCAGCACAGTATTCAGGGCGACATTCTGTTTGCGGAAGCGGCCAAACTGATGGGTGGCCGTATCAGCTATGACGAGAATCATGTACGCGCAGAAAAAACAGGTGCACTTAAGGCGATTGACCTGGATTGCAACCATATCCCTGATGCTGCCATGACGCTGGCGGTGATGGCGGTGTTTGCGCAAGGCACAACCACCTTGCGCAATATAGCCAGCTGGCGTGTGAAAGAAACTGACCGCATTGCTGCCATGGCGACAGAATTACGCAAAGTGGGGGCAACCGTCACAGAAGCGGCTGACGCTATCGAGATTACGCCACCTACAAAGCTGATTGAAAATGCAGTGATCGATACCTATGATGACCACCGCATGGCGATGTGCTTTTCATTGATCAGCCTGGCCGGTGTGCCTGTCACGATCAATGATCCCAAATGCGTGGCTAAAACCTTCCCTGAATACTTTAAGGTATTTAGTAGTATTGCGCATTAATCAGGCAGCGTAAGCCCACTCATGTTCATCCGCCTCTTTAACGGCGGCATGACCATGCTGGTGGTGGTTCCACGCCCGCTCATGGAAATAAAATACGACAGTATTAATGGCAGGCTCAATCAGCGCCATCAGGCCACCAATCAGGATGCTGCCGGTGAGCAGGTAGGCAATGCTAAAGGCCACGCTGAAATGCAGGATAGCGAAAGAAAATGTTTTAATCATGAGGTGCTCCTTAATCGTTAGGCACATCATATAAAACCCTATTTATTCAATCCAATTCATTGTTTTTAAGTATTCGATAAGCAAAATTTATGACTGAACAACCCTTATGGCCAGTGATTGCCATTGATGGCCCTTCCGCTTCCGGTAAAGGCAGCGTTGCAGAACGTGTCGCAGCCGTATTTGGCTTTCATTACCTGGATTCCGGCGCACTCTATCGCTTGCTGGCTTATGCAGCGCACACACAATCTGTGTCATGGTCAGACGCAGCTAAACTGGCAGACATCGTCTCGGCGATGGATATCAAGTTTGAGGGCGGTGAAGCGTTTTTAAATGGTGTTCATGTCAGCCCACATATTCGCACCGAACATATGGGTAAAGGTGCTTCTGAGGTCGCAGTACATCCTGAGGTGCGCACTGCCCTGCTACAAACTCAAAGAAATTTCAGGAAAATGCCTGGGTTGGTGGGAGATGGACGCGACATAGGCTCGGTCATTTTCCCGGATGCTGCATTAAAAGTATTCCTCACCGCAGGCGTTGAGACCCGTGCCCAACGCCGCTATGATCAACTCATCCAACGCGGCGACACTGCCGATTACGATACGATTCTGGAAGATCTGAGGCAGCGCGACCTACGTGACACGCAACGCGCTTCAGCACCCCTGAAACAATTGCCGGATGCGATGTTGGTGGATACGACGAAAATGAATATCGCCCAAGCCGTCGATATGATTGTAGACGCCTTTAAAAAGACCACGGAAATTACATAAAAAACGCTTTAAGTCATTGAAGTGAATAATTTTTTTGTGTATAGTTCCAGATTCGCGTTATCTCTGGCGCCAGCTGGATGTGACATATATTAACTTTATCCGTTGCCTGCTTATCTTGAGTAGCAATGGCGCGTATAACGGCATGTGTTGTTTTACGTGTAAATTTGGACAATTTTTTAATGGCTTCTATTTCTAATTCAACCTCTTCTAACGAATCTTTTGCAGCCCTCTTCGAAGAAAGCCTGGCCCGCCAGGAAATGCGCGCTGGTGAAGTGATCACCGCCGAAGTAGTCTCTGTAGACAATGATTTCGTGATTGTTAACGCTGGCCTTAAATCCGAAAGCGTGATTAATGCCGGTGAGTTCAAAAATGCCCAGGGCGAACTTGAAGTTGCTGTAGGCGACTTCGTCAAAGTGGCGATTGAAAAGCTGGAAGATGGTTTTGGTTCTACACAACTGTCTCGCGAAAAAGCGAAGAAAATGCAAGCATGGCTGGATCTGGAAGAAGCCATGAACGAAGGCCGTGTTGTTAAAGGCTTTGTCAGCAGCCGTGTTAAAGGTGGCCTGCGCGTTTCTGTCAGCGGCATCATGGCATTCTTGCCTGGTTCACTGGTAGACATCCGCCCGGTGAAAGACACGACTCCTTACGAAAACAAAGAGTGGGACTTCAAAGTCATCAAACTGGACCGCAAGCGTAACAACATCGTTGTTTCACGCCGCGCAGTCATGGAAGACACCCTGGGTGCTGACCGTGAAGCATTGCTGGGCAGCCTGACTGAAGGTGCTGTAATCAAAGGTATCGTTAAAAACATCACTGACTACGGCGCGTTCGTGGATCTGGGTGGTATCGATGGCCTGTTGCACATCACTGACCTGGCATGGCGCCGTGTGAAGCACCCATCTGAAGTGCTGACCGTTGGTGAAGAAGTTGAAGCCAAGATCCTGAAATTCGATCAAGAGAAAAACCGTGTTTCTCTGGGCATCAAACAATTGGGCGACGACCCATGGGTGGCATTGAGCCGCCGTTACCCAGTAGGCACACGCCTGTTCGGTAAAGTGTCTAACCTGACTGACTACGGCGCGTTTGTTGAAGTAGAGCCGGGTATTGAAGGTTTGGTACACGTGTCTGAAATGGATTGGACTAACAAGAACATCCATCCGGGCAAAATCGCTCAATTGGGCGACGAAGTTGAAGTAATGATCCTGGAAATCGACGAAGACCGTCGTCGTTTGTCACTGGGTATGAAACAGTGCAAACCAAACCCATGGGATGATTTCGCTGCAACGCACGCTAAAGGCGACAAAGTATCTGGCCAAATCAAATCTATCACTGACTTTGGTGTGTTTATCGGTCTGCCAGGCGGCATTGATGGCCTGGTTCACTTGTCTGACCTGTCATGGACACAGTCTGGCGAAGAAGCGATCCGCAACTTCAAGAAAGGTGACGAGCTGCAAGCCGTTATCCTGGCAATTGATGTTGAGAAAGAGCGTATTTCTCTGGGCGTGAAGCAGCTGACTGAAGATCCAAGCGGCAACAGTGCGCCAATTGGTGACGACAAAGGCGGCAAACCAAAAGCCAAAAAAGCAAAAACAGATGATGTCCTTATCGATGAAGCTTCAGCGGGTACCACTAACCTGGGTGCTTTGTTGAAAGCTAAATTGGACAGCAAAAAATAATAAAGGCTTTAGGTCATGACTAGATCTGAACTTATCGATTTACTTGCACAGCGCTTTCCGCAATTAGTGCTGAAAGATGCCGAGTTATCTGTTAAAACCATCCTCGATGCGATGACAGAGAACCTGGCGACTGGCGAGCGTATTGAAATCCGCGGTTTTGGTAGTTTCAGTTTGAACTACCGCCCGCCTCGTTTGGGACGCAATCCTAAAACTGGCACCAAAGTACAGGTGCCAGCCAAGTATGTGCCTCATTTCAAGGCAGGTAAGGAACTGCGCGACCGCGTAGACGCTATGGAGTAAATCAGCCTTTGCTGACAAAAACGGCATCTCAATGAGATGCCGTTTTTTTTCGCCGTGCTTTGCCTGAATGGCATCGCCATCGCTTTACTAAATTCATGGCATCGCCATATTCATGCCAACACCTCAGGCGCTTAAGGTAAAATAGGCGCTATCTAAAAAAGAGACCTTGTATGCTGGTTGAATTTGAATATTGGTGGTTATTGATTTTGCCACTGTTTTTCACGCTGGGCTGGATCGCCGCCCGCGTGGATATCAAGCAGTTGATCGCAGAATCGACCTCCCTGCCCGCTACTTATTTTAAAGGCCTGAACCTGCTGATTGCGGACCAGTACCACAAAGCGGTAGATGCCTTCAGTGAAGCGCTCTACCTGAATAAGGATTCGCTTGAGTTGCATTTTGTATTGGGCAGCCTGTTCCGTCGCACCGGCGAAACTGACCGCGCTATCCACCTGCATATGAATCTGCTGGAAAACTATGAGTTGACTGAGCAACAGTCGACTTCGATTAAAGTGGAACTGGCACAGGATTACTTTAAAGCCGGATTATATGACCGCGCGGAAGAATTATTTTTAACTTTACGTCATACACGTTATGAACAGGCCGCATTACGCCATTTGCTTGAAATATATGTGAAAGAGCGGGAGTGGTCGCAAGCGATTGCCATGGCAATTGAGTTAGAAGGCTCATCCGGTATTTCTTATCGCAAAGAAGTCGCCCAATATTACTGCGAGCTGGCCGTCAACGCCATTATCCAGCAAGACTGGCAACATGCTACCGACCTGCTGGTGCAAGCCCTGGATGCAAACAAAAACTGTGTACGCGCCAATGTGCTGCTAGGCGATATGGCGGCACAGCAAGAAGATCACGCAGCGGCGATCGCCTTCTGGAAAAGAATCGAAATGCAGGATCCGGAATACCTGGGCCTGGTCGCACAAAAAATGCTGAAAAGCTACGCCGCTTTACGCGAAGGTGAGGCGACGGCCGGCAACGCATCCAAAGGCTTAAAAGAAGGCCTGGCCCAGTTGAGTCAATACCTTGAGTCCTACCAGTTAAGCAGCATGATGTCAGTGTTATACGAGGCCACGTTGCAGGCTGAGGGCGCCGATACAGCAGCCAAACTGGCGCGGAATGAACTGATACGCAAACCGAGTTTAAAATCACTGGACCAATTGCTGCAGGCTCGTGCCATGCTGGAAGATGAACAGCATGATTTACAGCTTATGCAGCAAACCGTACGTAATGCCATCGGCGACCGCGCGGCCTATTACTGTGACCAATGTGGTTTCCGCGCCAAGCAATACCACTGGCAATGCCCAGCCTGCAATGCCTGGGAGTCTCTCCCCGCCGAGCCGACTGAAGCCACCATCCGTGACATCAAGTTGCTTAAACGCAAATAATCGTTCTTTCACTGTTTTTGTACTGAGCACTCATGACTGATAGCAAAATTATTGTTGCCCTCGACTACGCCGATGCGGCCTCTGCGCAAGCACTGGTTGCTCGCCTGGACCCTGCCCTGTGCAAATTAAAAGTCGGCAAAGAACTGTTTACCGCTGCAGGCCCTGCCTTTGTCGAATCGCTTGTAAAACAGCACTATGATGTGTTTCTTGACCTGAAGTTTCATGATATCCCCAACACCGTAGCCAAGGCCTGCCAGGCCGCGGCTAATCTTGGCGTATGGATGCTGAATGTACACGCCAGTGGCGGCCTGCCTATGATGCAAGCGGCACGTGAAGGTTTGGATAAAGCATTTGGTTCAAAAGCACCTTTGCTGATTGCTGTGACTGTACTCACCAGTATGGATGAACCAACCCTGCATAGCCTGGGTATCCAGCGCTCTTTAAGTGATCACGTATTGGCACTAGCTCGCCTGACTAAAGATGCCGGGCTAAACGGAGTTGTCTGCTCCGCCCAAGAAGCTGCCATGCTCAAACAGGCACTTGGCCCAGCATTCTGCCTGGTGACCCCGGGAATTCGTCCGGCGGATGCGAGCCAGGACGACCAAACCCGGATTGTGACACCTAAGGAAGCGATGTCGCTGGGTTCTCACTATCTGGTCATTGGCCGCCCAATTACACAAGCAGCTGATCCCATTGTTGCATTAAACACAATTATTAAAAATATTTAACATTAATTAACAAATTAAAAGCAGCGGCCCGTGACAGCGGGCTCCTCACTATTAGAATAAAAGCAGGCTAACTATTGGCCTGCTTTTATTTTTTTACGATCAGGAGAAGCTATGAGATACACATTTTTAGTGACTTTAATGTTGTTACTTTCATCCCCATTTGCTTATGCCGCAGTGGATATCAATACCGCCAGCCAGGCTGAACTGGAGAGCCTGAATGGCATAGGCCCGGCAAAGGCTCAGGCTATTATTGAATACAGGAAAAAGAATGGCGGTTTCAAAACTGTAGAAGAAATAGACCAGGTACCTGGGATAGGCCAGGCAACCCTCAACAACCTGAAGAAAGATATTAGCGTAGGCGCCAAAAAAGCATCCCCGGCAGACGCTGTAAAAAGTGACAAAACAACAGAGAAAAAGAAACCATAAAACTTAAATCAATAAGGCTTCAATCGCATGTAGTCTGCAGCTTGAATGCGTTAAAACCACTTATTGAATAAAATGAAAAAACACCTCGTGAGGTGTTTTTTCATTAACTGAGTGAAATGAGTAGAGCCAGTTCAGGAGTGCTATCTACTCTAAGTGCTTTAATTATTCAGTCTCAAACTTCATCAGCACTTCTTCATCGGCCACCATATCCAGGATTTCATCACTCAACTCTTCCGTGCATTCACTGCTCCATTCAGCACCCGCTTTAGGATCTTCAGTAAACATCGGCAAGAAACTCATGTACATAAATCGACCATCCTCAAGTTTGATCGCTTGAACGTCGTCCGGATGTTCAACTAAATCCCAAGCGTCAGGAACGTCCATCTCCAGTTGTACATTGACTAATAGTTTTTTCATTTTGTGTCCTTCATTATTTGTGGTGGCTACAGAGGTAGCGGGAGTAAAACACTAGGACACTTGTACCACATTAATGCGTTAAGCCAGTGAAATTTTAAGTAGCGAGGGCGTAACCCAGAAGTACTTGTTTCTCCCAAAACAACATTGAGTGTGATTGAGGTGAGAGCTGATTCAACTATCAGGAAATCATCAGCCTACTTCTGGCGAAACACAATTACGCCGATAAGTCCCAATCCAAGCAGCATCAAACTCATGCTCTCAGGCTCTGGCACAGGTGAGTTGGTAGATGTGGCGGCATGCGCGCCAATGGAAGCAATCAAGCCGGTGAGTAAAATCAATTTATGCAACATATTACGATTCTCTTTTTATTTTTTGTTAGGGGTAACGCCAGGGATATTCTATGAGGCGCGCAAAGCAACAACAATGACCCGCTTTGGCTAAGACTAAAGGACTAGATATATTGTTATTATTGGTTAATTTATAGTAATATAATGTTAACACATCTTGATGACATTACGGAGGTGATTTATGGAAGAATCCATTTACTTTAGCTATCAAGGGATCAGCGTCAGTAATACGCGATTCATTGTCAACGGCAAGGCTATCGCCATTAAGAATGTGACTACGGTTGAATCCAAAACACTTAAACCTCCACTTAATTTTGCCAGGGTGTGCTTGTTTGGCGGCCTGGCACTTCTCTTTGGCAATGGCAACCTGCCCTACATCGGCCTCTTTTCAATGATCTATGGCGGCATGCTGTGGTTTCTGGCCACGCCCAAATACGCAGTGGTTATCCATACCCTGGCCGGAGACATTCAGGCATTCATAGGTGAGAACATCCTCGACGTTGAAAGTGTCTTAACGGCATTTAATGTCGCTATCGCCTTAAGAGGATCATCAGCGCAAGATTAAGAAATCCATTTAAGCAAACCCTCCTCCCTCTTGCACAGCCGAGAGGTTTTTTTTTGCTTGAATACGCTTAAACCTCACTAATTTCGCAGGTAAAACCCACAAGGAATAAACTCAGGAATAACTCCTATTGGCATACCGAATGATTCCTTGCATTCTAGTTAAGGGCTTATTTGCCACTAGGACAGTTTGAGATGAGGCAACTTGTTTCAAGCTGGGTAAATCAGCCCCACCCTAATTCGTCAGACTGTATGGGTATCTCCGAGTGTTTATAAGGCATCCCTTAAGGGTGCCTTTTTCTTTTGAGACTCAGCACCATAAGGCTTTATTTAAATTCATGCTGACCCCAGCTTCTTCCAGTCATCAGGCTAATGATGATTTCTCGAGAAGACTGTTTGCCAACGATTCAGAGAGCATCACGCAATCATGCTGCTAAAAAGAAAAAGCCTGCGGTCTGTCACTTATTGATTAGTCACAGAAAACAGGCTTCACTGTACTGCTGGCGGAGAGAGAGGGATTCGAACCCTCGATAGAGTTGCCCCTATGCCACCTTTCCAGGGTGGTGACTTAAACCGCTCATCCATCTCTCCGAAAGAAGGCGCGATTATAGCTGATTCCACATAACGCGCCAAATGATTTATAGCGGAACAATCAGATTGCAAAATAGCGCGATTTAACGCCAGCGCCACACGTGTAAGCGATTGAACTTTTCAGGATTAAAGCAACTAACTCAGTTATCTTATAAATCATTAGAAACACAGCAAAAACGCTTGATTTTGTGGGTTTTAAGGGTTAATGTTTATCCCGTTAATCATCTTAAAAAGCCTTATTTTAAGCGGCTTTACAGATGATTTTTCAGATTATTGAACTCACGTTCAATATGGCGGTTTGGAGAGCAGTTCTGCTATAACATCTATACAAAAAGTACAGGAGTGATTATGAGTTTGGATCTATTGAAAGCCATGGGAGTAAAAGTCCCTTACAAGGCAAAATATGACAACTTTATTGGTGGCAAGTGGGTCGCGCCAGTAAAGGGTGAGTATTTTGATGTGATTTCCCCCATTACTGGTAAGCCATATACGCAGGCTGCCCGCTCCAGTGCTGAGGATGTCGAGCTGGCGCTGGATGCCGCGCACGCAGCAGCTGATAAATGGGCGAAAACTTCTGCGGCAGAACGCTCTAATTTATTGCTGAAAATTGCAGATCGTATCGAACAGAATCTTGAACTGATCGCCACCGCTGAAACCGTCGATAACGGTAAACCTATCCGTGAAACAATGAATGCAGATATCCCACTGGCTGCCGACCATTTCAGGTATTTTGCCGGTGCGTTACGTGCGCAGGAAGGCAGCCTGAGCGAGTTGGATGAGACCACTGTGGCTTATCATTTCCATGAACCACTAGGCGTGATCGGCCAGATTATTCCCTGGAACTTCCCTATCTTGATGGCTGCCTGGAAACTGGCACCAGCCGTTGCTGCAGGTAACTGTGTCGTGATGAAACCAGCGGAATTCACGCCTATCAGCATCCTGATATTGATGGAAGTGATTGGGGACATATTACCGCCTGGTGTGATGAACATCGTGAACGGTTATGGCCGTGAAGTGGGCGCCCCGCTCTCTAACAGCAAACGTATCAATAAAATCGCCTTTACCGGCTCAACAGCCACTGGTCGTTTTATTGCCCAGGCGGCGGCCAACAACCTGATTCCGGCAACGCTGGAACTGGGCGGCAAATCGCCTAACATTTTCTTTGAAGATATCATGTCTGCCGACGATGACTTCCTCGACAAAGCGGTCGAAGGCCTGGTGCTGTTTGCGTTTAACCAGGGTGAAGTCTGTACCTGTCCATCACGTGCACTGATTCAGGAATCCATTTACGACAAATTCATGGAGCGTGTATTGCCGCGTGTCGCTGCGATCAAACAAGGCAACCCGCTGGACCCTAACACCATGATAGGTGCGCAAGCCTCACAAGACCAGATCAACAAGATCCTGTCTTACATGGATATTGGTCAACAGGAAGGTGCGCAACTGCTGTGTGGTGGCGAGCGTAATGTCCTGGGTGGTGATCTGGCAGATGGCTATTATGTGAAACCAACGTTGTTTAAAGGCCACAATAAAATGCGTATCTTCCAGGAAGAGATTTTTGGACCGGTATTGGCAGTGACTACCTTTAAAGATGAAGCAGAAGCCTTGAGCATTGCCAATGACACGATCTTTGGCCTGGGTTCTGGCGTCTGGTCACGCGATGGTAGCCGTGCTTACCGTATGGGCCGCGGTATCAAAGCTGGCCGTGTCTGGACCAACTGTTATCACGCCTACCCTGCTCACGCGGCGTTTGGTGGTTATAAAGAATCAGGCATTGGTCGCGAGACGCACAAAATGATGCTGGACCACTACCAGCAAACTAAAAACCTGCTGGTCAGCTACAGCCCGAAAAAACTGGGTTTCTTCTAAGCGCAGGGTGAATCATCACTTGATCTAAAGTAGTTTAAAAAGGGGCGAATTTTTCGCCCCTTTTTTGTCTATAAGATAAATATTGAGGAAAAACCATGGCTGAAAGACTTTCTGCAACACCCAGTGCGCTCACATTGATTGAACAGCTCACCCAGCAGCACGGCCCGATAGTGTTCCTGCAATCTGGCGGCTGTTGTGAAGGCAGCGGCCCCATGTGCATGCCCGCCGCCGAGTTCAGGCCCAGCCCGTCGGATGTGAAACTAGGTGTACTGGCGGGCGCGATTTTTTATATGGGCGACAGCCATTTCAGCTTTATGGCGAATACGCATACCATCCTCGATGCAGTGCCCGGCTCCAGTGGCTCATTTTCACTCGATTGTGGCAGCGGCTTTGCTTTTATCACGCGTGGCCGTGTCTACACTGATGATGAGTTAGCGGCATTGCCGGTGGAGGAGCGTGTCGGTTATGCATAAGCAAAAAGGGCCAACGGGCCCTTTTTGTTATTTTGCTTGAAAAGTCAGTTTTTAAAATCCTAAACTATCCAGCAAATCGTCAACCTGCTCCTGGTTAGAAACCACATCCACTGTATTGTGCGGGTTGATTTGCGGGCCATTCAGCAATGAATCTGAAGGCTCTTCTTTTTTGGCACCGGGCGAAAAGTCCACCAGCACTTGCACCAGCTGTCTCTCCAGCTCTTGTACCAAGGTAGTGATTTTCTTGATCACTTGCCCGGTCAGGTCCTGGAAATCCTGCGCCATCATGATATCCATCAGCAACGATTTAGTGGTTGCCGTATTTTTATCTGCCAGAGACAGGTATTCCAGCGTTTCATGCACCACAGAATCATATTCGGATTTGAGTGCCGAACTCGCCATCACCTCTTGCCAGCGGGCTTTTAAAATACTGGCCCTGTCAGCGAGCTCAGACTGCAATGGCGTGGCCAGATCAGTGGCATTCAATACACGTTCAGCGGCCTGCTCGGTCATTTTGGCAACATAATTCAAGCGATCACGCGCATCGGGGATTTCCTGCGCCACTTGTTCCAGCACCTTGTCATAACCCAATGCACTCAAGCTGTCGTGCAGCGTGCGTGTCATGTGGCCAATCCGGCTGATCATATCTTCTTGTTGGTTATCGTTCAGGTTATGCATCAAGGCAGAAGCCATATCTACCATTGCATTGTCTTGATTCGGATTGACAGCTTCGGTCATGGTTACGCCTCGCCTTTTTCCAGTTTCTCAAAGATTTTAGATAATTTTTCTTCCAGCGTTGCCGCAGTAAAAGGCTTCACCACGTAACCGTTTGCTTTTGCTTGTGCGGCTGCAATGATGTTTTCTTTTTTGGCTTCCGCCGTCACCATCAACACTGGCAATTTGGATAGTTTCGCATCTGCACGGATATTTTGCAGCATGGTCAGCCCATCCATATTTGGCATGTTCCAGTCAGACACCACAAATTCGAAATCACCACTGCGTAATTTGCTCAATGCATCGGCACCATCCTCTGCCTCCTCGACATTGTTGTAGCCCAGCTCTTTGAGCAGGTTACGCACAATTCTGCGCATGGTGGAAAAATCATCAACCACCAGAAATTTAGTATTCGGATTGCCCATTTGTTACTCCGCTATCATTAGTGACATATTTTATAGTCAGCATTATCAACCGGGATGGTATCAATGCTAGCGCCAATAAAGCGCTGAATTGCCTGTTTGTTCTTTACCAGGTTTAAACGCGCATCGCGCGTTCACTATTGGTTGCCAGGTAATGCAACACTAGCCTTGGCAGGTCTTTTAAATGCCCGATCTCATGCACGCCACCATGTGCAACCGCTTCACGAGGCATGCCGTAGACAACGCAGCTATCTTCATTTTGCGCAAAGTTGTAAGCCCCGGCTTCTTTCATTTGCAACATGCCCACCGCGCCATCTTTACCCATGCCGGTCATGATAATGCCTATGGCATTTTTACCGGCGTGCGTCGCTGCAGAATCAAACAATACATCTACAGAAGGCTTGTGTCTATTCACCGGCTCGCTATCAGACAGGCGAGTGACATAGTTGGCACCACTTCTGGCCAACAGTAAGTGCTTGTCACCTGGCGCAATGTAGGCATGGCCTGGCAAGATCCGCTCATTATCCACGGCTTCTTTGACTGAGATCTTGCACAGGCTGTCCAAACGGTCAGCAAAGGATTTGGTAAACCCTGCCGGCATATGTTGCGTGATTAACACACCAGGACAGTCTGAAGGCATTTGCATTAAAAAGGCCTTGATGGCTTCGGTACCACCGGTAGAGGCGCCGATGATCAGCAATTTTTCACTACTGATCAAAGGGTTACGGATGGCATTTTGCACCTGGCCACCAGCAGCTGACGCTTTGGCTATGCTTTGCAACGTGCTGACTTTGGCTTTGGCAGCCGTGCGGATCTTATCGGTAATTTCATCGGCATATTGCTGCATGCCCTGCGAGATACCCATTTTGGGTTTGGTCACGAAATCCGTGGCGCCCAGTTCCAGCGCACGCAAGGTGATTTCAGAACCCTTTTCTGTCAGCGTAGAAACCATCACTACCGGCATAGGCCGCAGGCGCATGAGTTTTTCCAGAAAATCCAGCCCGTCCATCCTCGGCATTTCCACATCTAGCGTCAGCACATCCGGGTTCAATTGCTTGATCATTTCACGCGCGACCAAAGGGTCAGGCGCGGCGCCTACCACTTCCAGGTCTTTGGTATCATTGATCAGACCTGTCAGCAAGCTGCGGATCAGCGCCGAATCATCAATGACTAATACTTTGGTTTTCATATGATTTCCTTTTTATAATTATTATTATCAAAACAAATCGATATCGCCGCCCACATCGTTGGTTTTCAGCTTGCTGGAGTAAGCCTGCTCGCGTTTGACCAAGGTGTAGTTGTTCAGTTGTTTCAGTTTTTTCACTAGCACTTTACCGGTTTTGGGAAAATAATAGACTTTACGTGGATAAATATCCAGCAGGTCTTCCCCGGTCACTTTAATACCTTCATCTTTGAGGTATTTTTTAACGAACTCTGCATTGCGATCACCGACGTTATTGGTTGTGAAACTACGCAAAACATTGCCCCCGCCAAAAATCTTGGCTTCGAGATTCTCACGCTTGGCGCCATTCCTCAACAACTGGTTGATCAGTACTTCCATGGCATAAGTGCCATAGCGCATGGATTCTGAAACAGGGCTATCGCGATCTGCGCTGCCACTCTCAGGCAGCATGAAGTGATTCATGCCGCCAATGCCAGACCTGGTATCGCGGATACAGGCAGATACGCATGAGCCAAGCACCGTGACAATCAGCATATCCTTATCGGTATAGTAATATTCTCCAGGAGAGATCTTGGCTGCATCGCAATTAAATGTTCTGTCAAAGTAGAGGGTGTTTGCAATATCTTCTTGTGAAACACTCATGACTATTTCCGATTCATTAACAGGCTGGAACGAGCCGCGCCATTAGTTTTTAGTTTGTAAACGGTTTTACCCAGCAATTGCAATTGGTTGGAAACATAGAGGAAATTCTCTGAATGCCCTGCCAGCAGCAAGCTGTCTTCATTCATTAGTGTAATAAATTTTTCAATGATTTTGCTTTGTGTGGGCTTGTCAAAATAGATCATGACATTGCGACAGAAAATCACATCATAGCCGTCACGAAACGGCCATTGCTGATCCAGCAGGTTGAGCTGGTGAAAGTGAATCAAATCGCGTACCGATTTTTTGACTCTGACTAATCCCTCATGCTTGGCAGTGCCTTTTTCAAAGAACTTGCGCAGCCTGGATTCATCCATTTTTTTAATGCGGTCTATCGGGTATACACCCGCACTCGCAGTCGCTAATACATTGGTATCGATGTCAGTCGCGATGATTTCTACCGGAGGTTTGAGCGAATTAAATGCCTCACACGCGGTGATGGCAATGGAATAAGGCTCTTCGCCGGTCGAAGCCGCAGAACACCAGATACGGATTGGTTTTGAATGCTTGTTTAAAGAAGCAAGCTTGGTCAGATGTTCTGCCAAGATGGGAAAATGATGCTCTTCCCTGAAAAAAGAAGTCAGGTTGGTGGTCAATGCATTGGTAAATGCCTGCCATTCGTCTGAGTTCTGGTGTTGTTCAAGCTTATCCAGATACAGCTTGAAGCTTTGCATATCAAGTGCACGTAAACGTCTGCCGATTCGGCTGTACACCATATCCGTCTTTGCATCGGACAATGAAATGCCTGCATGGCGATAAATCAGACTTTTAATTCTGACGAAATCATCGCGCGTAAACAAAAACTCGCGATCTTCTTGTTCTTGTTTTTTCAAGGCAGCCACTTCGTTATCCTATGCAAATCCGTTGGGTTCCATTGGCTTAAATTAAGCCTTTGTAGTGTTGATGCGCTCTTTCATTTGATCGATCGCTAATTCAACTTGTTTCTCTTCGCGTGCTTTTGCTTCAGCACTGGTGCGTGCATACTTGCTACGCTCTTGCATTTGAGTGATGGCCAAAGCAGCTGCGGTGTCATCAGCACGACGGTTCTGTGCTTCTGGTGTTTGTGCCGCAAACGGGTGCAAGGCTTCTTTGTATTGTTTCACTACATCAGCCGCTTTAGGCTCGCGGTTGATCGCGGCTTTCAGTGCGATTTTTGTCGCGCGGTAGTTCCAGTCCTGGATACGGTCATCCATATCTGCTTTGCTGTCGATGAACACGCCTACGCAAATAAATACATCATCGGCTTCTTCCAGAGGAATCGTGCCATCAGCGACGCAATCCATCACCGCCATGGCTACGCCACGCTGTGCCGGGCCAAACATCTGAGTCGCCTGGCGACCATCTTTAATTGTTACTTTGTTAAACATTACGGTGTTTGGCTTTACCATCATGTTTGGCGCTGCAATCGCCAATAAACCGTTTACTCCTTGTTTTTGATCGGTGAGCGTACGACAAAATGCGTCTTCTGCAGCGCTACCGCGTGGTCCTAAGATCAAGTCAATGTGGGCCACATTTTTCAAATCCAGACCACCTTCAGGACGGTCCTCAATCACCAAGCCTTCACCAATCAATACTCTATCAATCACTGCCATTTTTATGCTCCTGTTAATTAAAAGTACTACTTTATAAAGGGCTTACAGCGTGCCCTATCCATTACTGACTTGACGGTAATCTTCCGTCCAGCCTGCATTCTCGTGACGCGAACTCTTCGCATTGCCTTCTACAATAAATACACTCACCGCTGTTGCCAGCTCATTCGAGTGATCCATCAGTGATTCGGCAGCCGCAGCCGCTTCCTCAACCAGGGCGGTGTTTTGCTGTGTCACATCATCCATACGGATCACCGCATCATTGACCAGGGCAATACCAGCACTCTGCTCGTTAGAAGCCGAGGCGATCTCGCCGATAATGATGCTGACGCGTTTGACCGAGCTCACAATCTCATGCATGGTTTTGCCGGCTTCTTCAACCTGGCGGCTACCTTCTGCAGTCTTGTTGACCGAGTCATTAATTAATTCTTTAATTTCGCGCGCAGCTACGGAAGAACGCTGGGCAAGGTTACCCACCTCGGCAGCCACCACCGCAAAACCGCGGCCCTGTTCACCGGCACGCGCAGCTTCAACCGCGGCGTTCAGCGCCAGGATATTGGTCTGGAAGGCAATGCCGTCGATGACAGAAATAATGTCTTCAATCTTGCGTGCGCTTTCATTAATGTCGCTCATGGTGTGTACCACGGCGTTGACCACATCGCCACCTTTGACAGCCACTTGCGAAGCCTGGGCTGCCAGTTCATTGGCTTGTTTTGCGTTTTCGGCATTCTGTTTCACCGTTGAGGACAATTCATCCATGCTGGAGGCTGTTTTCTCAAGGTTAGCGGCCTGGTCTTCGGTACGACGGCTTAAATCTGCGTTGCCCTGGGCGATTTCTTTCGCTGCGATATTGATAGATTCAGCAGCGGCCTTCACCGTTAATACCGGTTCTACAATCATATCCAGCGTGTTGTTCATGCCTTCAACAATCCTGCGGTAATCGCCTGGATGGCGGCTGGCATCGGCACGCACAGTGACGCGCCCTGCTTTTGCTGCTTCGGCCAGCATTTCGGCATCATGATTCAATGCTTTCAGGTTGCTGCGTACTTTTTCGATGGTCTGGTTGATTTCGGCTTTCTGGCCAGGGAACTGCTCTAAAGGCGCATCAAAATTACCATCACCAAACGCTTTGACGCAGGCCATGGCTTTTTGATTCAATTCGATGTGGCCGGCAACAATCTTGTTGATCGCATCTGCCAGCACTGAGAATTGGCCTTTAAACATATCGGCACGCAAGGTCATATCGATATTGCCTTTTTCATGCTCGCTATTGACCCAGTTCACTGAATCGACGATGCCTTTCAGGTTGCCGCGAATGCGATCAACACTCTTGTTCATGGCGGCTTTTTTGCCTGGCAGAGGCTCCAGCTGTGCAGTGAGGTCACCGCGGCCAATACTGTCCATCACGGCGATGAATTTTTCGCTATCACCAACGTAGCCAGACACCATGGTGTTGATATTTTGCGCAACTTGTTTAAAGTTGCCATCAAACCTGGTTAGCTCAAGCAGCGTATCGTACTCGCCCTGTGCATGTGCGCCGCTCATATTGGCTAAATCTGAAATCAGGGCATTGATATTGGTTTTCAGGCCATCAAAGTGTGCATTCAATACTGAAAGATCACCTGGCAATGGTTGTAGCTGGGCATCGAAATCGCCTTGGCCTAGTGCCAGCATGGCGTCACTTGTTTTTTGCAGGATATCGGCAGGCAAGGCTAACGTTTGGTTAATGCCTGCTGCCATATGACGATATTCGCCATGAAACTGGGTGAGATCGATCGCGGCATTAAAGTTGCCATTCGCATGTTCGGTAGCAATGTAGGCGATTTGCTGGCTGAGTTTTGCCAAAGTGCTTTTTGCCTGATTTAATGCATTTAGCAGACTGATATCATCTGTAGAGGTTAAACCGCCTGCATCGCCAAAATCGCCTTCAGCAATATGTTGTGCGACTGCAATGGCCTCAGTAGCGTTGCCACCCAGCTGGTTTTTAGCGCTTAAAATAAATAGTGCAGCCAGCCCTGTTGCACAGGCTATTACCCCTGCCCCCAAAGCCGCGTGAATAAAACTGATGGCGATGCCTGCGCCTGATACCACTAATAGCAAGCCTAACTGATACGATACCTTGAGACGTCCAAACCCACTTGCAAACACACCCGATTGACCTGACAACATGTCGTCACTCCTTGTTTTTTTAATTTCCAAAACCCTGTGATATGGTTTTTTGTACTATTTATCGCTATATATTGGCCATTATTCAATACCACCACAGGTTTTGAATGGTGTGAAAAAAGGGGAAACTTAGCTCTATTTTGGTAATTGCAAACCTAAAGAAATCAAAAAGGCAGGATTCAGCTGCGGCAGAAAATCATGCGCCAGCCTTTAAAGACTTTTTGCTTCGTGCAGAAAAAGCCTGGCAGCAAGTCGTGATCAAATCATCAGCGTATAAAAATCAAACATAAAAAAAGCCGACCACAATTGCAGTCGGCTGTGAGTGAAACAATGACTCAGCTAAAATTCTGCCCAACTTTCATCGTCAGTGCCGGTTCTTCGCGAAGTCCCGGGCGACTGCGCAGGTGCACTGGCGCTAGCCTGTGGCCTGCTACCTTTTTGTTGACTGAAATGTGAAACAGCGCTCTTAGTAAAGGTGTGTTGTGGCGCGGCTGTTTGCTTCACTGCATGCCCGCCCCCAAAGCTCTTGCCTTCCAGTTTGAACTGGCTGATGGCATCCGCCAGCTGATTGGCCTGGTCTACCAATGATTCTGCCGCAGCTGCTGCTTCTTCAACTAATGCCGCATTCTGCTGCGTGGTTTCATCCATGCTGGTCACGGCCTGGTTGACTTGGTCAATACCCGTGGTCTGCTCGGCAGAAGCCGCTGATATCTCACTGATGATGTCAGCCACACGTTGTACAGATGACACAACGTCTTCCATGGTGTTACCGGCATTCTCTACCAGGCGGGTACCTTCGGTGGTTTTGTTGACGGAGTCAGTGATCAGTTCTTTGATTTCCTTGGCTGCACTGGCTGAGCGTTGTGCCAGGTTGCGCACTTCACCTGCCACCACGGCAAAGCCTCTGCCCTGCTCGCCTGCCCTTGCCGCTTCTACCGCTGCGTTCAGGGCCAGGATGTTGGTCTGGAAGGCGATACCGTCAATCACGGAGATAATATCTTCGATCTTTTTAGCACTTTCGTTGATGGCACTCATGGTCGCGACCACTTCGTTGACCACGGCACCACCTTTGACGGCGACGTCAGACGCTGTCAATGCCAGCTGGTTAGCCTGTTTGGCGTTCTCGGCGTTCTGTTTCACGGTTGAAGCCAATTCTTCCATGCTGGCAGCTGTTTCTTCCAGGCTGGATGCTTGCTGTTCTGTACGTGCTGACAGGTCAGCGTTACCGCTGGAGATCTCGTTGGCAGCCGTGGTAATGGTTTCTACGGCTTCTGTTACGGCAATGATTGGGTCTACCACCATATCCAGGGTGCTGTTGACACCTTCGATGATCTTGCGGAAGTCGCCCTGGTGTTTGTCAGCGTCAGCACGTACGGTAATACGGCCTTCACCGGCAGCCTCGGCCAGCAGGTTGGTGTCTGCGACCAGGTTGTTGACAGCTTCGATGCTGGTATTGAGGTTCTCTATCATCTGGCTGTAATCACCTGGGTAATGGTCGGTGATCTTGGCTGGAATATTGCCTCTCGCGATGTTGTCCAGGTACTCGGAGGTGATGGTTAATGGTTTCACCACTGCATCCAGTGTGCCGTTAACGCCGTCAATGACCTTGCGGAAATCGCCATTGTGTTTGCTGGCGTCAGCGCGGGTAGACAAGGCGCCGTTTTGTGCAGCCAGTGCCAGTTCATTCGCATCGGCCACCAATGCATTCACTGCATCGATACAGGTGTTCAGGTTGTTGATGATCAGGCTGTAATCGCCCTGGTATTGCTCAGTGATACGCGCCGGGATATTGCCTTTGGCAATGTTATCCAGATAGCCGGAAGTGACACTCAATGGCTTCACGATGGCATCTAAAGTATTGTTCAGGCCTTCTACAATCATGCGGAAGTCACCCTGGTGACGGGAAGCGTCAGCGCGGGTTGATAAACGGCCTTGCACGGCGGCGTGCGCCAATTCGTCGGCATCGCTCACCAAACGCTTGATATTGCCACGCACCTGTTCGATCGCTTCGTTCACAAAGGCCTTTTTACCTGGGAACTGCTTCAATGGTGCGTCAAGGTTACCTTCACCGAAGGCTTTAACCACTTCGATCGCTTCCTGGTTCATGGCAATGTGGCCAGCGACCATTTTATTGATACCGGCGGCCATTTCGCCATAGCCACCTTTAAAGCGGGTCTCGTCCACTGTGCAATCGATATCACCTTCATCATGCTGTTGGCTGACGTAGTTCAGGGATTGCACCAGGCCATCCAGGGTCTTTTGCAAGACGCGGATAGAATAGGCCACGCTGGTTTTATCATCTGCTGGCAAGTCTATCTTCTGCTTCAGGTTGCCTTCACCGAAGTTACGGGCAATCACTGTCAGTTCAGCAGGTTCCATACCTAACTGTTTGAACATATTGCGCTTGATCAGCAGGCCTATCGTCACGACCAGGGCAAGTGCCACCAATGCAATCGCAAACAGCAACACAATGGCCTGATTTTTAATGCTTAATGCTTGGCTAGCATTGGCCCGCGCGACATCATTATTAAACTGACGGTGCTGGCTGATCGCATTTTGCACATTCGCAATAATGGATTGATTGGAAAGCAGCACATCACGCGCTTCTTCCTTTTTGTTAGAAAGCGACAATGTCAGGGCATTACTACCCAAACCATCATAGGCAGTAATCGATGCCAAATCTTTTGCGAGCAAGGATTTATCTTCTGCAGAACTCACAAAACGGTCGTATTTTTTAAGTGCAGCCATGAGTTTGCCATGCGTTTCGGCAACCTGCTTTTCAATGGTCTGCATCTTGGCATTTTCTGTATTGAGCATATGCTGCCAAATCAGGCTATTCAATTTCTCAAACTCTGCCAGTGTTTCATCTAATACTTCAATGCTGGGTGCAGCTGTTTCATTCGCATAATTGGTATAGCCATATATCCGTTCAGTCTGAAAATAACTGATACCAGCCAATGCAAATAACCCCAAAGCTGCCACTACAATCAGAATGGTCATTCTTTTTGCGACGCTCATAATTTTTATACTCCAAATCCGTTAATTATTTTTAGCCAGAGCCTGGCTTGCATACTATGTTCTTACGCGCCAGTAGTTTCCTATCAGCCAATAAAATGCGTTTTATGACTTCTTTTCAGGCTCAAGCTTTACTTTCTGGAAACACGAGCATTAAAAAACCCCTCACTACAAGGGGTTTTCTCTCATGACGATCGTGAGCTTACTTTTTCACTTTCGATGCATCTGCAAGATCTGTTTTTTTCTTGGCATTTGACGATTCGGCCACTGCATCACCTTTCATATGCGTAGCAGTTAATTCAGGGCTGCCTTCTTCGTAGCATACGCGACCCATCATTGATACTGTGCAAACTTCGGCAGCCTGTGCCTGGGCAGACAATACAGATAATGCGCACAAAGCGATGGCAGTTTTAAACGTGTGTTTCATAAAGTCTCCATTAAAGGTTAAGTCTTGTTGTAGTGGTTATTTGTTACCACTTAACCTGGTTTACGTATGCTTTGAGAGAAACTTGAGAGAACTTACAACTCTGTTACAAAATATATTTATTGCAACATTTATGACACTTTTGCTTGCATTTAAACAATAGATCCATCACGCAAGACAGCAAAGAAAAAAGCCGACCATATGAGGTCGGCTTTTTATGATTGAATCACTAGCGAAACTTAAAGACTAGCTAAACATGGTGGACGAGTTAAAACTCTTCCCAATCACTGTCGTCAGTCCCTGTCCGTTTAGGGGCGCTAGGTTTGATCAGCGGTGGGCTACTACTGCCACCGGATGCCGACTTACCATATCCACTCTCTGACCCTGACCTGGATGAACTACTATTGTGCGAACTTGATGCATACGCAGCCGTTTTCACCGGTGTTGGTCTTACTACTGGTTTTTGCGTTACCGCATGTCCGCCACCAAAGCTCTTGCCTTCCAGTTTGAACTGGCTGATGGCATCTGCCAGCTGATTGGCCTGGTCGACCAATGATTCTGCCGCTGCTGCAGCTTCTTCAACTAATGCCGCATTCTGCTGCGTGGTTTCATCCATGCTGGTCACGGCCTGGTTGACCTGGTCAATACCCGTGGTCTGCTCGGCAGAAGCCGCTGAGATCTCACTGATGATGTCAGCCACACGTTGTACAGATGACACAACGTCTTCCATGGTGTTACCGGCATTCTCTACCAGGCGGGTACCTTCGGTGGTTTTGTTGACGGAGTCAGTGATCAGTTCTTTGATTTCCTTGGCTGCACTGGCTGAGCGTTGTGCCAGGTTGCGCACTTCACCTGCCACCACGGCAAAGCCTCTGCCCTGCTCGCCTGCCCTTGCCGCTTCTACCGCTGCGTTCAGGGCCAGGATGTTGGTCTGGAAGGCGATACCGTCAATCACGGAGATAATATCTTCGATCTTTTTAGCACTTTCGTTGATGGCACTCATGGTCGCGACCACTTCGTTGACCACGGCACCACCTTTGACGGCGACGTCAGACGCTGTCAATGCCAGCTGGTTAGCCTGTTTGGCGTTCTCGGCGTTCTGTTTCACGGTTGAAGCCAATTCTTCCATGCTGGCAGCTGTTTCTTCCAGGCTGGATGCTTGCTGTTCTGTACGTGCTGACAGGTCAGCGTTACCGCTGGAGATCTCGTTGGCAGCCGTGGTAATGGTTTCTACGGCTTCTGTTACGGCAATGATTGGGTCTACCACCATATCCAGGGTGCTGTTGACACCTTCGATGATCTTGCGGAAGTCGCCCTGGTGTTTGTCAGCGTCAGCACGTACGGTAATACGGCCTTCACCGGCAGCCTCGGCCAGCAGGTTGGTGTCTGCGACCAGGTTGTTGACAGCTTCGATGCTGGTATTGAGGTTCTCTATCATCTGGCTGTAATCACCTGGGTAATGGTCGGTGATCTTGGCTGGAATATTGCCTCTCGCGATGTTGTCCAGGTACTCGGAGGTGATGGTTAATGGTTTCACCACTGCATCCAGTGTGCCGTTAACGCCGTCAATGACCTTGCGGAAATCGCCATTGTGTTTGCTGGCGTCAGCGCGGGTAGACAAGGCGCCGTTTTGTGCAGCCAGTGCCAATTCATTCGCATCGGCCACCAATGCATTCACTGCATCGATACAGGTGTTCAGGTTGTTGATGATCAGGCTGTAATCGCCCTGGTATTGCTCAGTGATACGCGCCGGGATATTGCCTTTGGCAATGTTATCCAGATAGCCGGAAGTGACACTCAATGGCTTCACGATGGCATCTAAAGTATTGTTCAGGCCTTCTACGATCATGCGGAAGTCACCCTGGTGCTTGCTTGCATCTACCCTTGCGCTCAAGCGACCTTCAACGGCGGCATGCGCAAGCTCATCTGCGTCACTGACCAGGCGTTTGATGTTGCCGCGCACCTGTTCGATTGCTTCGTTCACAAACGCTTTTTTACCCGGGAACTGCTTCAATGGTGCGTCCAGGTTACCTTCACCGAAGGCTTTAACCACTTCGATCGCTTCCTGGTTCATGGCAATGTGGCCAGCGACCATTTTATTGATACCGGCGGCCATTTCGCCATAGCCACCTTTAAAGCGGGTCTCGTCCACTGTGCAATCGATATCACCTTCGTCATGCTGTTGGCTGACGTAGTTGAGGGATTGCACCAAGCCATCCAGGGTCTTTTGCAAGACGCGGATAGAATAAGCCACGCTGGTTTTATCATTTGCCGGCAAATCTATTTTCTGGTTCAGGTTACCTTCACCGAAGTTACGGGCAATCACAGTCAGTTCAGCAGGTTCCATGCCTAATTGAGCACGCAAACGTCTGGTAATCAACACGCCGGTCACCACAATCACAGTCAGGCATAACAAGGCGATAGCAGAAGATTGCCACAATGCTTTTTCTTTGATCGATGCGGCATTATCAGCATGGATCAGGCTGGTCTTCTGGTTGTACACCATATGATCATCCAGTTTGTTCGCCAGTTCAACTGCGACTTTGTCGGCTTGCTGCAAAAGGATGGCGGCTTCAGGTGAGCCTGCATCGGACAAGGCAAGTACACGTGTCATCTGATCAAAATAACCAGCAAGCATATTCTGTTCTTGCGTGAACATTTCCTTGTCAGTGCTATCAGTCGTCAGGTCCTTGTAGCTATTCATGGCCTCTTCGACCACTTTACGGCGCTCCTGGATTTGCGCGGCTAGCTTTGCTTTCTCTGCCGGCGCCGTTGCAGACACATGTCGCAACAGGTTCAAGCGCAATCTCTGATAGAAGTTCTCAGCTTTGGAAAGCTCCAGAATGCTGGGAATGCTATTCGCATTGGCCTGATTGGTATATTCATATACCTTGACGACCTGAGTTAAGGTAAATCCGATCAGGATCACCATTGCAATCGCGCAAGAGGCGATCAACAGATACATACGTTTCGCTATTGTCATCACAAATCCCTAACCATCAAATTAAATTGTATAAATACTTATTTCTCGCACGATTATTGCAAAAATACAGTCGCTCACATGCGTTCATTAGAAGGGTTTTTACCCGCCAAATCAGCATACTGTTCGACACTTTTAAGCCACTCGCACCACAGGTGTCAGCCACGACCGTTTTGACTTCAATCCACGTGTCATAAACTTAACCATTCCTTATCATTAATATCGTATAAGCATCAGAAAACTTGATAGCAATTAAATGTAAATTTATTCAATAAATTCAATTACTTTGCAAAAAATATTTTTTTGATGAAGGGTGATTTCGTCGCGAACGAAAAGTAAAAAACCAGGAAAAAATCAAGGGCTACTTTTACGTGAATAGATTGAAAGATGGATGAAAAAAAGACCGGATAAATCCGGTCTTTTTAGAAGAGATCAATGAGGATGACAGCGGTGTAACCCGGGAAAGCTGCAAACCTTAAATTCAGTGTTTTGTGCTGCTTTCCTGTAATGCCACCATCGTCTTCAATGGCAGCTTAAAACTCTTCCCAATCGCTATTATCAGTCCCGGTTTTTGCCAACCTGGCAGGTTGTTCCTGAGCGCTGGAATGACTTGGAGCGGCTGGTTTGGCTTTGCTAACAAATGGCACTGGTGCTGTTTTTTTCGCAGGTGCAACACTGGTTCGTTTGGCCGGACTTGCGTTATGCAGCCTGTATTTATTGACGGAATCCATCAATGTAGCAGCCTGCTCAACCAGCGATTCAGCGGCGGCAGCGGCTTCTTCAACCAAAGCAGCATTTTGCTGGGTGGTTTCATCCATTTCGGTCACAGATTTATTGACTTGATCAATACCTGAGCTTTGCTCGGCAGAAGCAGCTGTGATTTCGCCCATGATATCTGTCACACGTTGCACAGAAGTAACGATCTCATGCATGGTTTCACCGGCGTTTTGTACCAGTTTGGTGCCTTCAGTCGTTTTGCTGACAGAGTCGGTGATCAGTTCTTTAATTTCTTTGGCGGCACTGGCTGAGCGTTGTGCCAGGTTACGTACTTCACCTGCCACCACTGCAAAGCCCCTGCCCTGTTCACCTGCCCTGGCCGCTTCAACTGCTGCGTTCAAGGCAAGGATATTCGTCTGGAAAGCGATGCCATCAATCACAGTGATGATGTCTTCGATCTTGCGTGCACTTTCATTAATCGCACTCATGGTGGTCACGACATTACCCACCACTTCACCGCCACGTACTGCCACCTGTGAAGCGGCTTCAGCCATTTGGTTCGCCTGGCGTGCATTGTCGGCGTTCTGTTTCACGGTAGAAGCCAGTTCTTCCATGCTGGAAGCGGTTTCTTCCAGGCTGGATGCCTGCTGTTCAGTGCGGCTGGAGAGGTCATTATTACCGCTGGCGATTTCCTGGGCAGCGGTATTGATGGTTTCGCCTGCTTCACGAATCTGCATCAATAACTCTGTCATGTTTTCCAGCAGGTTATTCACGCCTTTACAGATATCAGCAGTCGGCCCGGTTTTATCGGACAAATCAATACGATCGGTTAAATCACCGTCTGCCGCATTGGCAATGATGGATGAGATCTGATCGCTGACGCGACGTTCCTGTGTGATATCCACCCATTCCAGTGAAGTACCAGAGCGAACACCGGCTTTATCAAAAATAGGCATGGCTTTCAGGCGGACAAACATGTCGCCCAAAGGCATTTCTACCACATGCTCCTTGGTTAAAGAAGCAAGCAAACCGCGTTGATGCGCCGGATTCTTGTGGAAGATATCGAAATTCTGGCCGACGATTTTGTCGGCATCAAAGTTTGGCAATACCTGGCGGAAATTGGATTCCGAGCTGCGCATCAGGCGCTCGGTAGAAGCATTCATGTAGCGGATGATACCGTCGTTGTCTGCCATCATCATATTGGTTGAGGCAGAATCCAGCGTGGTTTGTATCATAAAGGCTTCAGCCGATTTAATCGCCTGTTCCTTATCTGCCAGCACCGCTTTAGTGATATCTGTCGCATATTGCACGACCTTCACCGGTTTACCATCCAGCCCGATAATCGGGTTGTAAGAAGCCTGTAACCAGATGTCTTTCTGGTTCTTGCCATAACGATGATACACACTCTCGTCAGGCTCACCACGATTCAATTTGGCCCAGAATTCCTGGTATTCCGGGCTGGCTTTAAGTCGCTCGCTCACAAAAGTGCTGTGATGCTTGCCTGCCACCTCTTCCAGAGTATAACCAGTGACCGCCAGGAAATTCTGGTTGGCAGTGATGATGTTTCCGCTGAGGTCAAACTCGATCACTGCTTGTACTTTTGCGATGGCTTGAACCTTGCCTTGATAGTCCAGTTCAAGTTGTTTTTCTGCAGTGATACAGAAAGAGAAAATCTTGATTTTTGCCAGGGTTTTGTCATCGTTCAGGACAGGGATATAGTTGGCGCTAAACCAGTATTCATTCCCTGTTTTTGAAACGCGGCAGACTTCCTGTTTGCCGTTTTCACCTCTGGCGAGTTTTTCCCATAACTGCTTGTATTCTGCGCTTTGGGCTGAATGTGCTTTGAGCAGGAAGCTGACATTTTTGCCGACCACCTCTTCGCGAGTGTAGCCTAAAGGTGCCACCAACAGCTCGTTACAATTCAAGATCGTGCCTTGCGCGTCACATTCCATCACGCCAAAGGATTGGTTCAGTGCCTGGCCGTTTTCCTGCAGAGCGATGTTTTGCTGTTTATCTTGTGTAATATCCGTCAGGTAGGCGACCGTTTTGCGCAGTTTGGATGATTTGTCCAATACGGGTGCGTAATAGCCTTGAAACCAGGTTTCGTTGCCTGATTTATTGATCAGTTTGAAAGCACCAACGCTTGATTTCCCTGCACCCAGATCTTTCCAGAAGCTCTGGTATTCTGGCTTGGCTGCATCTTCAGCAGACAGTAGTTTGCGATGAGGTTGCCCAATCAATTCATTGGCGCTGTAACCGAGTGCTGCACACAAATTCTCATTTGCATGGCTGATATTGCCCTCAGCATTTAATTCAATGACGGCCCTAGCCTTGTTGATCTCAGTTTTGAGTGCTGAGAATTCGGCAGATTCATCCAGAATATGCTGATACTGTTTAGTCCCTGCTGCCAATTTATTTAAAACTGTTGCAAACATAATCGCCCCTTAGCAAGAAGTGCCTGTTCCGATGTCGCTATTTTGTTATTTGAAAAGTGCCGTTAATGCACCGCAGCGTCCATCAATTCCATTTCGTTGCTCGTCATCAATTTCTCGATATCCACCAGGATCAGCATTTCCTGCTCAATGGTGGCTAAGCCAACGATATATTTAGTATCGATGCGGGTGACCAGCGATGGTACTTCGCGCAAATGCTCGTCGCGTAATTCGCGGACGTCAGACACACCATCCACCACGATACCGACGATGCGGCCGTTTAAATTGAGGATGATGACAACGGTAAATTCGTTGTACTCCACCTTGCCCAGCTTGAATTTAATGCGTAAATCGACAATCGGTACGATTTTGCCGCGCAGATTGATCACGCCTTTAATAAAAGGAGGCATATTGGCTATCTGTGTCACTGCATCATAGCCACGGATCTCCTGAACCTTGAGGATCTCGATGCCGTATTGTTCATTGCCCAATACAAAGGTCAGGTATTCGCCAGCAGCTGTTCTGATACTGCCAGCGTTGCCCGCACCGTGATTGTTAGTCATTTCTGTTGTAGTCATTGCATATGCTCCTTATGCATTGATGTGATTTTTTAAATTGGAATAATCCTGGTCGGCAAATGACCGACCGCCTGTTACATAATTCGTTGTTTGCCCCATCTGGGTGATCGCTGGCACATCAAGGATCAAGGCCACTGAGCCATCGCCCATGATGGTGGCGCCGGATACGCCTGGAATGCGTTTAAAGTTCGTCTCCAGGCTCTTGATCACGACTTGTTGCTGCCCTACCAGGCGGTCGACAAATAATGCAGATTTCTTGCCATCCGCTTCCAGGATCAGCAGTACGCCTTCAGTCGGGTCTGTGATCTCGGTAGGATGGTTAAACAATGCATGCAATGCAATGATAGGCAGGTATTCGCCCCGCACATGCACCATCAAACCTTCGCCAGTGACGGTTTTCAGGTCTTCGGCGCGTGGTTGCAAGGTTTCGACAATCAGGTTCAGTGGCACCACATACAGGCTCTTGTCCAATGAGACGGACATACCATCCAGGATCGCCAGGGTCAGCGGCAACGAAATGGAAATCGTTGTGCCATAACCCAGTGCCGAACGGATTTCGATATTGCCGCCCATGGCGCTGATGTTACGTTTGACCACGTCCATGCCGACGCCGCGGCCTGAGACATCTGTGACCACTTCAGCGGTTGAAAAGCCAGGTGCAAAAATAAGGCTATAGACTTCGCTATCGCTCATGCTTTCGTTCACTGGCAAGCCATTTGAAGCGGCTTTGGCCAGGATACGGTCACGGTTCAAACCGCCGCCATCATCGGTGACTTCAATGACGATGCTGCCGCCTTTATGCGCTGCAGATAAGGTCAAGACACCAATTTCAGATTTACCCATCTCACGACGGGTTTCCGGTTTTTCAATGCCATGGTCTACACTGTTACGCACCAGATGGGTCAACGGATCTACGATACGTTCAATCAGGCTCTTATCAAGCTCGGTGGTGGCACCATTGGTGACAAATTCCACTTTTTTGCCTAATTTACCTGCCAGGTCACGCACCATACGCGGGAAGCGCGAGAACACGAAGTCCATAGGCATCATACGGATAGACATGACGGATTCCTGCAGGTCACGCGTATTACGGGTTAATTGGGTGACACTATTAATCAGGCCTTCGTTATCGGCCGGGTCCAGTGCATTCACACGTTGTTCAATCATGGCTTGTGTGATCACAAGCTCGCCCACCAGGTTGATCAGCTGGTCCACTTTTTCAATGCCAACACGAATCGAACTGGTTTCAGCACTCTGTGCCGCTGGTTTGTCGGATTCACGACGCGCTTGCGCACGACGTTCGTCTTTGACTTCAGGCGCTGGTGCATTGGCGACGGCAGTGCTTTCAGCTTCGGCAGAGGCTTTTGCCAATGCCGCAGCAGCATTATCATCACCAATCATTTGTGCTTTTGGTGCATCCGGATGTGGTTTGAACGGCGCAAAGAAACCGTAACCTTCTTCCTGAGTCTCTTCACCATTATTGCTAAACAGGCCATAACCCACTTCTTCAGCGACGGCGATCTTGCCATCCTTTGTCGCGGGTTGTGCCGGTGTAGCTGCATCGTTGGTAAAAAAGCCATATCCAGGGTCTGCGGGTTCTGCTTCTGCCACAGCTGCTTCTGCCACTGGCGCCGCTGGCGTTTCTGCAGCTGCCGTTGCGCCTGCGACTTGAATCACCAACGCATCCGGGTCAACGATGAATGAGCAAATAGACACGATATCATCGGTGCTGGAATCTGTTTTGATCAGTAAGGCATGGCGATTGTCGGCACGCTGATACACAGCCACTTCACCCAGCAATTCCAATTCATCTTTCAGGTTGCCTAAATCTTTTTCAGTCACGTCTGGCAAACCAACGTCATATAACTGCAGGCCTTGCGCTTGTTCTTCTGCTGAGAGCGTTAATGCCAGTGTTGGCTGGTTCACAGATGCGGCCACTGGTTCCGGCGCTGTAGCTGCTGCTGGTGCAGCCACTGCGGTGCCTTCAGACAATGATTTCAATCTGGCAGAGACATCACTCACTTGCTCAGGGTCTACATCTGAGCCATTACGGTGGCCATCCACCTGCATTTTGATCACATCTTTAGCAGCCAGGAAAGCATCCACATGCTCAACGGTCAGTGCCATTTCTTGCTTGCGAATTTTATCGAGCAGGTTTTCCAGCACATGGGTGATTTCTGTCATGTCCATAAAACCAAAGGTCGCCGCGCCACCTTTTATTGAGTGGGCTGCCCTAAAAATAGCATTCAGCTCCTCGATATCCGGTGAATCCACATTGATTTCAAGCAACAGGCGCTCTGCTTCGGCGAGTAACTCCTCAGCCTCGTCAAAGAACACCTCATAAAACTGGCTCATATCCACTGTCATTATTTTCTCCAGTCCCTTAACCAGGGCACTTAAGCACCGATCACTTTTTGTACGACTTCGATTAAACGTTTAGGATCAAAAGGTTTCACCAGCCAGCCATTGGCACCAGCCGCTTTACCTTTTGCTTTCATTTCATCTGATGACTCGGTAGTGAGCATCAGGATAGGTACTTTTTGGTAAGAGGCCAGGTTACGAAGATTGGAGATCAGCGTCAGGCCATCCATCACCGGCATGTTCTGGTCAGTCAATACCAGGTCAACGGTCTTTTCCTTGGCCCGGTTCAAGCCATCCTGTCCATCCACGGCCTGCACCACATCATAGCCAGCAGCTTTCAAACTGAACGCTACCATTTGACGCAAAGAACCTGAATCGTCTACTGTTAAAATTGTCTTCGCCATTTTCACTCGCCTTTTTCACTCAATATGTTAAACGTGCTGTGATTAGAATAAATCGATATCACCGGTCGCCAGGTCTTGCTGATTCACTGACTTGCGTAAGTTGCCAGTCAGGTGGTGGCTACCCTGGTCAAAATTCTGGTTTAGTTGCATGATGAAACGTCTGATTTCCTC
Organism: Methylophilus sp. E2MeOHC9; assembly: GCF_058744375.1. Classification (NCBI taxonomy): domain Bacteria; kingdom Pseudomonadati; phylum Pseudomonadota; class Betaproteobacteria; order Nitrosomonadales; family Methylophilaceae; genus Methylophilus; species Methylophilus sp. E2MeOHC9. Next base: position 2,326,924 of record NZ_CP196024.1, on the reverse strand, counting down.
ATGCTCGTTATCCGCTGCCATCGGAAACTGGTGGCTGGATAATTCTTGCAATAATGTTTTCAAGCCATTGACACGATTGATCGTGCGTTGCAATAGCTGGTTGGTCATGTCCTGGAACTGCATGCCGGTCACAACTTTATTCACCTCATTGCCAATGTTGTCCTCAAACACCTGCAGCTGTTGCACCACATCAGGGTGTAACTTGCCAGATTCAGCCAGTAACTTGATCACGGCTTGCTGCTCCGTTAATTGGGCATGCACGTTCATGAAACTGGTGCTGAGTTTTTCAATCGCTTCATTCAGCAAAAAGGTGGTTTGTTGTAAATCGGTTTCGATTTCCAGTAAATGCCGGTCACCATGGCGAGAAACTGCAGCCAATAACTCCCTTAACTCTTCGATGGGCAATGTTTTCATAGTGGTCCTATCTTGCCTGATTCCCCTGCTTTCCAATCAAGAAATAAGCATCATAAACATCGCTTATTTCTTGGGCTTCTTGATACAACGTTTATTTCTCTTCGACTGCTTTTTCCTGATTATTCTGTAACGATTTCACCTGCGACAAGTCATTTTCACTGGCAGAAATCTGGTCGTTGTCTTTCAACAGCTCTTCTTCGGTTTCCTTATTCATCACGATCAGGCTGATACGGCGGTTGATCGGGTTAAACGGATTTTCCTTATCCATCATGATGGCCGAACCCAGGCCTACCACCCGCATCAACTTGGTTTCATCCATACCGCCGGAAATAAGCTCACGGCGTGAGGCATTGGCACGGTCTGACGATAACTCCCAGTTACTGTAACCATGATCGCCATTGGCATAACCAGCCGCATCGGTGTGGCCGGATAAACTGATTTTGTTATCAACGCCATTCAGTGTTTTACCGATTTCACGCAAAATCAGTTTGGCGTAAGGCTGCAACTCCGCTTTGGCGTTCTCAAACATCGGGCGGTTCTGTTCATCAATGATCTGGATGCGCAAGCCTTCACTGGTGATATCCAGTTTCAGCTGTGACTTGAATTGTTTTAAGGTCGGGTTTTCTTCAATCGCCTGTTCGATTTTGGCTTTCAGCGATTCCAGTTTGATCTTCTCAGCCTTTTTCAAAGCCTCTTTCACATCTTCGATCTTGACCATTTTCAGCTTGCCGGGGTCACCATCCACTGGTTTCACCTGCCCTTGTTTCTTGGTCACGTCCTTGCCACCGGTATTTTTCAGGGCTGAATCACTTTGCCCGACGGATGGGCCCATCAACACCACGTGCAATGGCGTCTGGAAATATTCTGAAATGCCTTCTTTTTGCGCTTTCGAGGTGGAGCCTAGCAACCACATCAGCAGGAAAAACGCCATCATCGCTGTCACGAAGTCAGCATAGGCGATTTTCCAGGCGCCACCATGATGGCCGCCGCCGCTTTTTTTGATCTTTTTTACAATAATCGGGGCAACACGATCTTCTGCCATGAGGTTCTCCAGCGATACGCTGATTCAATAACTGCGTTAATTATTTCGACTTAGCCTGTTTCACGTGCTCTTCAAGCTCGGTGAAACCAGGACGTTCGGTGGAGTACAAGACTTTACGACCAAATTCCACGGCGATCGGCGGGGCGTAACCGTTCAGGCTGGCAAGCAATACCACTTTGACGGTTTGAAAGCTTTTGCTGGATTCTTCCAGTTTCTGTTCCAGCAGGCCGGAAAGCGGGCCCACAAAACCGTAGGCCAGCAGAATGCCGAGGAAAGTACCCACCAGGGCATGCGCAATCAGGATACCCAGCTCAGCCGGAGGCAATGCCACGTTTTCCATGGTATGCACCACGCCCATCACCGCTGCCACGATACCAAACGCTGGCAAGCCATCACCCAGTTTGGCGATACAATGGGCTGGCACATGGCCTTCCATATGGTGGGTCTCGATTTCGTTATCCATCAGGTTTTCTACCTGGAAGGCATCCATATTGCCGGACACCATTAAACGCAGGTAATCAGTGATGAATTCGACCAGATGATGGTCATGCAGGATATTGGGATATTTGCTGAACAAAGCACTGGACTCAGGGTCTTCGATGTCTTTTTCAATCGCCATCAAACCATCCTTGCGGATTTTGGTCAGTATCTCAAACAGCAAGGCCAGCAGATCCATATACAGCTGCTTGGAGTATTTGGAGCCTTTGAACAAGGTCGGCAAAGCTTTGACAGTGGCCTTGATGGCTTTACTATCGTTACCGACAATAAACGCACCAAACGCACCACCAAAAATCATCATGACTTCCAGTGGCTGCCACAGCGCGCCCAAATGACCGCCTGCCAGCGCATAACCGCCGAAAATCATGCCGCAAACGACTACATACCCAATAATAACGAACATGCCCTACTCCACTTTTAGCATTGAATATGGATAGCATAACAATCGCCACCCCGTTTCAATGTTGCAAATAAAAGGGATTTAGCAGGCTAATTAGCTTGCAGTGCCAAACTGGCTAATGCGGTTGAGCGAGGTATGAACTATCGCCAGATGCCTGAGGGCGGGCATATGCCACTGCATATATGCAGTGTTACAAAGTGTATACGTAAAGTGCGGGGGAGCTTGGTGAAGGGTAGATAATACGCGCAGCGGTGACATCAACCACCGGGAATTCGGAACTGATGAACAGGCTGCCCGGGCGCATTTCCTGCTGTACTTTTTGCCAGACATCCGCCATCACGGCTGGTGATAGATAAGCGAAGACGACATCCAGTACTGCGAAGTCAGTCTGGCGGTAATCGCCCAGCGCGAATTTGGCACGGCTGCCAGTGAAAGTCGCATGGATCACGCTGACCAGCCATGGCAAAGGCGCAATTTCAATCCCGTCTATCTGGTCTTGCGTACGTTGTTTGGATAAAAACAGGGAAACATCGCCGAGGCCACTACCAATATCGAGCACACGCAAGGGCTGTTCGCCAGCATGTTGCTCAAGGATATTGTGCATGGCACGCCAGGTTGCGGGGAAAGACGGGTAAAAAGGTACACGGGTATTGTGCACTGACCAGTATAGCGCCAGGGTGATGACGAAACCGGCCAGGTAAACGATAGCGGGTAGTGCAATTTGCTGCATACAGATCACAGCGAGTGGGAAAACCACATGGATCCACCGCCACCAGACCGGCATCCGGATAGCCCTGGCCATGATGCTGACCAGCAATGCATGCGGAAACAGCCAGAACCAGATGGTATCCAGTGGCAGGCCCACATTGCGTAACTCAAAAGCGAATACGCTGTTGATTACGCCAGGCGCGACGCCCGCAATCAACAGCAGACTCAAACACTGTATCAGCAATGCCTGGCACCATAATTTGCGCGGCATTATTTTCTGCATCCATAACTTAGGGGACAGGAGACGTTGTTCCATTACATATTGCTGCAACGCCCCTGCCGAAAGTTTGTTAGAACGCATGATGAGTCTTTCTTTAAATACCAGGTTGTACTAGTTCCAACCTGCCAGTCACTAATTTATTCAACCATTAAGCTGACATTGAAACCAGTTTGTAGCTGAGTTCTTTGGCTTTTTTGGTTTTACCGGCACGTGAAGGTACGTGACACAGGTTGCACACATAGTTCTGGTTCAGATCGTAGCTGTTGACGATATATTGGCCGCCGCAGCAATGACAGACTTTAGTCGTCAGCATTTTGCTTTCAATGAAGCGTACCAGCGTCCAGGCACGGGTCAGGGACAAGATAGGCTCTTCAATCTGGCCACCATCCGGGTTTTGCACTTGTTGCATATACAGTGTGTAGGCTTTGATGATCGCGTGTATGCCTTCAACCCCTGCGTAATCCACCATGAAACGATAGATATTATAGAAAATCGAAGAGTGAATATTTGGCTGCCAGGTCAGGAACCAGTCAGTAGAGAATGGCAACATACCTTTAGGAGGTGAAACACCTTTCATCTCTTTGTAGAGCTTGATCAAACGCTCACGAGATAAAGTAGTTTGTGATTCCAGTAATTGTAACCGTGCGCCCAGCTCGATCATTTGCATGGCCAGTTTAATTTGTTCTGCTTCGTTAACTACACTCTTCTTTTGCATGATAAACCCTCTTTTCTATTCTTTATCGCCAGATGGGAATGACTACTTATACGTTAGATTCAGCTGCTTGGGCGGACATCAGTACCGCTGTGTGCAAGTGTGCTTGCGCAGGATCTTTAGTGTAGCTAGTCAACATGCCCAGGATTTCGCTGTCGTCAAAACGGAAGCGTGTCAGCAGCATGTTTGTGTTACACAGTTTGAGAAGTTGCAGATTGGTCAGGTTTTCCAGCAGGTCAGCAATTTCCTTGTTGATACCTAAACGGAAAATTGCAGTGGCCTTGTCAGAGCGGATCAGTTGTTGTGCCAGCATCAGGTAGTTCAGATTGGCATCTTTGATTTCAGCGAGTAAATCGTTTTGCATGACATTCATGATCTTTTCTCCATTTATTTGCGGTTCAATTTAAGTACGCATTTGCGTTAGGCGTACTTTGCGCGCATTCATGGATACCAACAATCAGGGTTTGTCGGTTAATTTTGTAAGACGGACGAAAACAGCCATGTAGGTGTTTGTCTTACAAAACCCGGCATGGCACAACACACAACCATATAAAACAAATGGTTATGATATTTATTTAATGTTTAACTAGAATAAATATATGGCTATTCTCGCAGTCGCCTGCTCCTTTCAATTCAATAAATAATTAAAGTTTTCCCGTTGTATTCCGTTAACAGCCGTTTTTTGCCTGTTCTGGCTGCATGAAATCAAATACACGGGCACTTTTTGTCATAACTCGTTTACGGCGGCCTGTACTAAAACTTTAGGGTTTCGTTTAAAAATAATTCATTTATTTTATAAGTCATTGTTTTTAAATTGAAAATAATTTAAATATTTGCACTTATTAACAAAACAGAATTCATAATGATTGGATTGCGGTCAATAAGTCCCTTTATTCGAACTATAAAAAAGAGGGGTACTGCTGAATAATCACTCATGTCACGGAACGCACGTCGTGTTCCTGAACCCCACAAGTGAGTGATATGGCAGCTGATGACAGCGATATGGAGAAAACCGAGGACGCGTCCCCCAAGCGATTGGAGAAGGCACGCGAAGACGGCGACATTCCCCGCTCACGTGAACTGGCTGCCTGTGCAGTATTGTTCACGACCGGTATGGCCATCATGATGCTTGGCCGCCCTATGGGTGAAGCATTGAAAAACGTGTTGAGAAAAGGATTGAGATTTGACCGGGCGCTGGCGTTTGAACCGGCACTGCTCATCACACACCTGCTTAAAGTAATCGAACAAGTGATGTGGGCTTTCCTGCCGTTGGCACTGATCATGGTGGCTGTGGCTATCGCTTCACCGATTCTGGTAGGTGGCTGGGTGATGTCGCAAAAATCACTTATGCCTAATTTTGGCAAGCTGAATCCTATTAAAGGCATCAGCAACATGTTTTCCAAAAACTCTGTTGTTGAGCTGGTGAAGTCGCTGGCGAAAACCATCCTGGTGGCCTCTGTTGGCTACTCCATCGTGAAAAAAGATTTGCAGCCTATGCTGGGCTTGTCTGAAATGCCACTTGAATCCGGCATCAGTGCTGTGAGCGATTATATGGTGACTGGTTTTTTGACCATTGCCTCTGCGCTAGTGCTGATCGCGGTGATCGATGTGCCCTACCAGCTTTATCAATATGCGCAAAAGCATAAGATGACCAAGCAGGAATTGAAGGACGAAGCCAAGGAAGCGGAAGGTAGCCCGGAAGTCAAAGGCCGCATCCGTCAGCAACAACGCGAAATGGCCCGCAGAAGAATGATGAGCAATATCCCGACTGCCGATGTCGTGATCACCAACCCGACGCACTATGCAGTGGCTATCAGATATAAAGAAGGCGAAACCGGTGCACCTATCGTCGTCGCCAAGGGCATGGATGCCATCGCCTTGAAGATCAGAGAGATTGCAGCAGAGCACAACGTCATGACGATGGAATCTCCCAAGCTGGCCCGTGCTTTACATGCGCATACAGAACTGGAAAGTGAAATACCGCAAGCCTTATATGCAGCAGTGGCCGAGATCCTGGCTTATGTGTTTCAGCTGCGGGTATTCAAGCAACATGGTGGCGTACGCCCTGCTATGCCAGACAATGTGCCGGTGCCGGATGCGCTGGACCCACATGCACTGGTGGCAACGCCGCCTAGCGCAACAGATATTGAGTAATTAAAGCAGGTTTAAGGAGCTTATAGATGAACAACTGGCAACAAATGATGGGAAAACTGGACGGTCGCGCAGTCGCCGCACCACTCATTGTTGTATTGCTGCTGGCAATGATGATACTGCCGCTGCCGGCCATCGTGCTCGATGTGTTTTTCACCTTTAATATCGCATTGTCTATCCTGGTGCTGATGATAGGCCTGCAAACGACTAAAGCGCTCGACTTTATCGCCTTCCCTACCGTATTGCTGATGACCACCATGTTGCGCCTGGCGCTCAACGTGGCTTCTACCCGCGTAGTGCTGACTGAAGGCCATGCCGGCCCGGATGCAGCCGGTAAAGTGATCGAGGCATTTGGCCACTTCCTGATCGGCGGTAATTACGCCGTGGGTATCGTGGTGTTTGTGATCCTGACCATTATCAACTTCACGGTGATCACCAAAGGTGCTGGCCGTATTGCTGAAGTCGGCGCACGGTTTACCCTGGATGCGATGCCAGGTAAACAAATGGCGATCGATGCTGACCTCAACGCCGGCCTGATTGGTGAGGACGAAGCCCGCCGCCGCCGTAAAGAAGTCAGCCAGGAATCAGAATTCTACGGCGCGATGGACGGTGCCAGTAAATATGTACGTGGTGATGCGATTGCCGGCATCCTGGTCATCATCATCAACATCGTCGGTGGCCTGATCGTCGGCATGGTGCAACATGACCTGAGCTTTGGCGATGCCGTTAAAAACTATACCTTGCTGGCGATTGGTGATGGCCTGGTGGCACAGATCCCTTCACTGGTCATCTCTGTCGCAGCCGGTGTGGTGGTTTCGCGCGTGGCCAACAACGAAGACATCGGTGGCCAATTGATCACCCAGTTGTTTGAGGATCCACGCGTACTGAGCGTAACCGCTGGCATTGTCGGCGGTATCGGCCTGATTCCTGGCATGCCACATCTGGCCTTCCTGGGATTGGGCGCTTTGCTGGGCGGCCTAGCTTACTCAGTGAAACAAAAGCAGGAAAAAGCCAAACAGCAAGCCATTCTTGAACCACAACCGGAAGATAAACTGGCCCCTGCCAGCGAAGCAGAAGAAGCCACCTGGAACGATGTATTGCCAGTGGATACTGTCGGCCTGGAAGTAGGCTACCGCCTGATCCCGCTAGTGGACAAAGCACAAGGCGGTGAACTGCTGAAACGTATTAAAGGTATCCGCAAGAAATTCGCACAGGAAATCGGCTTTTTGGCACCGACCGTGCATATCCGTGACAACCTGACATTAAAACCGAATGCCTATCGCATCACCATGAAAGGTGTAGAGATGGCGAGTGGTGAATCCAACTTTAACCAGATGCTGGCAATTGACCCGGGCGCAGTAACTGGCGAACTGGATGGTACAAAAACCACTGATCCTGCATTTGGTTTGCCAGCAGTTTGGATAGAATCAGAGCGTAAAGAGTATGCACAAAGCTTAGGCTATACCGTGGTGGATGCAGGTACCGTGATTGCCACCCACCTCAACCATGTGATTTCACTGAATGCCGGTGAACTGCTGGGCCGCCAGGAAGTACAGCAACTGCTGGATCACCTGGGTAAAGAATCCAGCAAACTGATTGAAGAGATCGTGCCTAAGCTGATCACGTTGTCTTCGCTGCAAAAAGTATTACAGAATTTATTGAACGAAGGTGTACACATCCGCGATATGCGCACTATTTTGGAAACCCTGGCAGACCATGCGCAATATAGTCAGGATGCGAATGATCTTACTGCGATGGTGCGTGTCAAACTTGGGCGTGCCATCGTACAGGACTTGTTCCCTTACAGTGACGAAGTGACTGCCATGACGCTGGATGGCCAACTGGAACGCTTACTGCTGCAAGCATTACAAAACAATCAATCCGCACAAAGCGTGATTGAACCTGGCATCGCTGAAAAACTGTCTCAACAGACAGAAGTGGCTGCCAGACAACAGGAGCAAATGGGACTGACACCGGTATTACTGGTCGCCGCCCCACTGCGCCAGGCTTTATCAAGGTTTTTAAGAAGGACTGTCCCGCATCTCAGAGTGCTGTCGCACGACGAGTTGCCAGACAACAAATCAATACGAGTGACCAGCTTAATCGGAGCGCAATAATATGAATATCAGAAGATTTTTTGGCAAGAATGCACGTGAAGCATTGGCTCAAGTGAAACAGGCCTTAGGTGAAGACGCGATTATCGTTGCGAACCGCAGCGTCAATGGCGGCACTGAGATCATGGCCATGCTTGAAACTGATATTGAAAACACCGGTAACAAGCAGTCCTCTGATTCTCCGAATGAGGCTGCGCGCAGCCTGCTGGATTATGTCAATGGCCAAGGCGTCACGCCTGCCAGAGCCCAGCCGCGTATGCCCGAACCAGCGCCTGTTGCCAAACCGATGATGGCTCAGCCTGTGGTAGAAGAAACTGCGAGCACTGATCACATGATGATGGATATGTTTAAACAGCATAGCGAGCAGCAGGAGCAAGCCTACCAGGTTGCCACGCAAACGCTGGAAGAAAAAATGCTCACCATGATGCAGGAAATGCGTCATATGCGCAGTAACTTTGAAACGCAGATGAGTGCCATGACCTGGCAGCATCATTTGCAACACAGTCCGGCTAAATCAAAAGTATTGAGCACCCTGCTCTCTGCCAGCTTTAGCGCCGCGCTGTCACGCCAGATCGCAGAAAAAATGCCTCAGCATATTGATGTGCACAAGGCACCAATGTGGGCGAAAGAAGTCATCAGCCGCAACTTACATACGCTGGATGATGAAGATGCATTGCTGGACAAAGGCGGTGTGTATGCCCTGGTTGGCCCTACGGGTGTAGGCAAAACAACGACCACAGCCAAACTGGCGGCACGTTATGTGATGAAACACGGCACACAGAACCTGGGCCTGATCACCACTGACAGCTACCGTATTGGCGGCTACGAACAATTACGTATCTACGGCAAGATCCTGGGTGTGATGGTGCATGCAGTGAAAGATGAAGAAGACCTGAAAATCGCACTCAATGAGTTAAAAGGCAAACACATGATCCTGATTGACACTGTCGGTGTCAGCCAGCGTGATCAGGCAGTGACTGAACAGCTTTCCATGTTGAGCCGCGCTGAAACGCCTATCCAGAAATTATTGTGCCTGAACGCGACCTCTACCGGTGAAACATTGACCGATGTGATGCGCAGTTATAAAAAGCATGACATGGCAGGTTGCATTGTGACCAAACTCGATGAAGCCGCTGCCATTGGCAACGTGCTGGATGTGTTGATCCGTGAGCGCATGCGCCTGTACTACACCACTGGCGGCCAACGTGTGCCGGAAGATATTGAAGTAGCGAATAAACACGCCCTGGTTGAAAGAGTGTTAACGCCGCATCAAGCCAGCTTGCCTTACCAATACCTGGATGAAGAATTACCACTGGTGATTTCGAGCATGATGCAGGCGCAGGGAGAGCAGCATCATGTTTAATTACCATGACCAGGCCGATGGCCTGCGCCGTATCATGGCCAGGTCATCCGCACGCATCATCAGTGTCATGGCGGCAAATGGCCAGCCTGCTGATCACTGGCTCAGCCAATTGGCCGCCAGCATGGTCAGCCCCGGCAAGCGACTATTGCTGATCCAGGCTAACCAGCGGCCAATGACTAAATACACCTTGCAAGCAGTCGCACAACGCAAAAGCATTCTCAGCCGTGCTGTGGTCAAACATCCGCAAGGTTACGACCTGGCGAGCCTGACTGAAACTAACGTATTAACATCGCCCTTATCCGGCGATTTAAAAACAGAGCTCGACGGTATAGTGAACCAACTTGCGTATGACTACGATACCGTGATGATTGAAGCATTATTAGACCCGAGTGACCAGACATTAGCCCTGCCCGTGATGGCCCAGCATACCTTGGTGATCCAGATGGAACGCCATGATGTCGCCATTAAATCAGCCTATACAACGATCAAGCGTATTTGCCAGCAGCATGGCCAGATGCCTTTAAGCGTTGTGGTCACGGATGCCAATCATGAGCAAGGCCAGCAATACTTTATGCGCTTGAACCAGGTCTGCCAGCAGTTTCTGGGCGTTTCGCTGAGTTTTCTTGGCGCCATTCCCGATAGCAAACTGATGCAACAAGCCCAGGCCAAGCCAGCCTATGGTTTAAAAAACCGTCTTGCAGTGGAATCAACCCCGGCAACGCAATCTGCCATGGCATTTAAAGCGGTTGCCAGAAGCCTGGATCAACAACGTTTAACCACGTCGTCACTGGCTGCTGCCTAGAGTAAAGAGGGAAAACATGTATACCGCTAAAGGCAAAACCAACAATACCGACCAGATGCTGAAGCAGCATAGTGGCCTGGTCAAAAGAATGGCCTACCAGCTGAAGTCCAAATTGCCCTCCTGCGTGGAAGTCGATGACTTGGTACAGGCCGGCATGATAGGCCTGATGGACGCGATCCAGCGTTATGAAGATACGCATGGCGCACAATTTGAAACCTACGCGTCACAGCGGGTACGTGGTGCCATGCTGGACGAGTTACGTGGCGCCGACTGGCTGCCACGCGGTATCCGCAAAAACATGCGCGATATCGAAGTGGCGGTGCAACAGCTTGAACAAAAATTAGGCCGCCCGCCTACCGAATCTGAAATCGCTAAACACATGAACTTCAGTCTTGAAGACTACTATGATGTGTTGAGCGACTGTCAGGGTCACCAGCTCATTTATTACGAAGACTTTCATGACGATGATGGCGGTGGCGAACACTTCCTGGACCGTTTTGTTGATGATGATAGCAATGACCCGGTCAAATCCCTGCTGGAAAGCGATTTCCGTGAGGCATTGATTGACTCGATTGACCATCTGCCGGAACGCGAAAAAATGCTGATGGGCCTGTACTACGAACAGGAACTGAACCTGAAAGAGATAGGCGCCATCATGAATGTCTCGGAATCGCGTGTATGCCAGCTGCATAGCCAGGCCGTGGCCCGCTTACGTGCGTCCATGCGTGACAAATCCTGGACCGGGGTATCGTAATGGATTGGGGCAGCCTGGCAGGGCTGATCATTGCGCTCGCTGGCCTGGTGCTGGGGCAAACCTTAGAGGGTGGCCACCTTAAATCACTGATGCAGCCAGCCGCTTTTATGGTGGTGATGTTTGGCACCACCGGCGCGGTATTGCTGCAAAGCGAACTCAAGACATTTCTCAAAGGCCTGCGCATGTTGCGCTGGGTATTCGTGCATCCTGAAGATGACCGTCATAAACTGGCCCAGCGTATCAACCAGTGGAGCCAGCAAGCACGTAAAGAAAGTGTGTTATCGCTGGAAAGCCAGATCAAGCGCGAGCAAGACCCCTTTGTGCGCAAAGGCTTGCAGTTATTAGTCGATGGCACCCCTGCCGACCGCATCCGCGAAGTATGTGCCATTGATATGTATTACTTTGAAGTACAGGAACGTGATGCAGCCAAGATCTGGTCTGCTGCCGGTGGCTATGCGCCAACTGTGGGCATTATCGGCGCGGTACTCGGCCTGATCCATGTCATGGAAAACTTGTCGGACCCGGCCAAAATCGGTAGCGGCATCGCAGTGGCTTTCGTTGCCACTATCTATGGCGTTGCGCTGGCCAACCTGGTTTTTCTGCCGATTGCCAATAAATTAAAGGGACATATACAGCATGAAATTTCACGTCGTGAAATGCTGCTGAATGCCTGGGTCTCTATCGCCAGGGGCGATAACCCCAAACTGGTCAGTGAACGCCTGGAAGCCTATCTGCGCCTCAGGGAGTCGTAATGTACCGGCGCAAGATCCACGATGATGACGATGACAGCCACGACAGGTGGCTGATTTCCTATGCGGATTTCATCACCCTGTTATTCGCTTTTTTTGTGGTCATGTACGCCACCTCCAGCATCAACCTGAATAAATACCAGGCGCTCTCCAGTTCAGTGGTCACGGCTTTTCAGGGTAAACCCGGCCAAACGCCTACCATGAGTACCGATACGCCTGCTTCGTTACAAAACCAGAGTGCGAAACTTAAACCACTGCCACTCAATTATCTATACCAGGAAAAAAAGCAGCGTGACCTGGATAAGATGCGCGCCATTGGTCAACAGCTGGCTAATATACTTTCACTATGGATAGAACAAAAAAAACTTTCTATCCACCAGGGTGAATTTGGCATCGATATCACTTTGCAAAGTGGCTTATTGTTCAAGGCTGATCAATCCACGCTTTCTGATGAAGGCCCTTATGTGATCAAACTGATTGGCGAGCAATTAAAAGACGAATATCGTACTGTGCAGGTGGAAGGTCATATTGATCGCCACATGTATAGCGATGACGCTAACCCTGAAGCCAGACGCTGGGAAACAACCGCCACTCAGGCTGCGCGTGTAGCAGCCATCCTTGGCATACGTGGCGTGAGTAGCAAACGCTTATCCGCAATCGGCCTGGCCGATACCAAACCTGCTTCCAGCAGTGAAAACAATTTGGCGCAAACCGTGAATAACCGCATCATCATCCGTATTCTGACGGCTGAAAGCAATGCGCAACAGGCAGCTAACAACACCAATACGACACAGCTTGAGATTCTGCCAAAAGCGGTTGAGGCATTGGAGGCACCAGTGAATGCACCACTGGCAGAAACGCCTGCTCCTGCTGTCGTCTCCACCAACCCATAACCCCCTGCTTACTGTGGCACTTGCTCCAGGCAAGCTTCAAACTGCGCAATAGGCATGGGTTTGCCAAACAAATATCCTTGATAACGGCGGCAGCCATTATTCAATAACAACTCCATCTGTTCCTGCGTTTCTACCCCTTCGGCAATCACGCTGAGATACATGCTTTGTGCCATGGCGATAATCGTCCGTACGATGGTGCGGTCATGGCTGTCTGTGACGATATCATTGACGAATGAACGGTCGATCTTGAGCTGGTATAAAGGTAATTTTTTGAGATATTGCAACGAAGAATAGCCGGTGCCAAAGTCATCCAGTGAAAACTGGATGCCGATATGGCTAAGCTCGGTCATGATACTCACGGCGTCATCCACGTTTTCTAGCAACAGGCTTTCTGTGAGTTCCAGGCGCAACGCATTCGGATTGATCTGGTGTTTCTGGATGCAGGCTTTGACCATCGAAATAAAATTGGCCTGCCTGAACTGCCTGGCACTGATGTTCACCGATAAGCTTAGGTCACTGGTTTTGCGGGCATGCTGCCACTTTGCAATCTGGGCGCAGGCCTGATCAAGCACCCACATACCGATATCAATAATGAGCCCGCTGGATTCTGCTACTGGGATAAACTGCAATGGTGAAATAAAGCCCCGCGCAGGATGCTGCCAGCGCAATAATGCCTCAGCGCCGAACGGCCTGCCTGTATGGTCAACCTGTACCTGGTAATGCAACGCCAGTTGCTGCTGTTCGATCGCCAGCCGCAAGTCGGCTTCTAGCATCACCTGGGTGGCGATTTCTGTTTGCATGCCGGGTTCATACACACACACGGTATTGCGCCCTGCCTGCTTGGCTCTGTGCATGGCGATATCTACCGCTTTCACAAAGTCGGTGTCACGTGCATCTACACTGTTAAAGCTGGATAAACCCATGCTGGAGGTGATTTGCAGCTTCTGGCTATCCACTTTAAACGCACGTTCAAATATCTTTTGCAGTTTTCGCTGCAGCACCCACACTTGTTGCATGGCTTTATCGGCTTCACTGGCAAGGCCAGACAGCAGGATCAGGAACTCATCGCCTCCCATACACGCCAAAAAATGGGGTTTAGCCACTTTTTGCAGCCGCTCGGCGACCTGCTGTAGCAAGCGATTGCCCAAGGCATGACCGTGCGCCTCATTGATCCATTTGAAGTGATCTATATCGAGATAGATCAAACCCCAGTGCTGGCCTGTCGCCGGCTGTAATTGCACCCGTTGCAACACTTCATAGGCTTTTCTGCGGTTAGGTAAGCCGGTCACCGGCTCAAGGTAAGCCAGGGCTTCCATGGTGTCCTGTGACAGGTGTCGATCGACCACAATGCTGATTAACTTGGCAGCCTGTTCAATCATGGATTGCTCAATGGCAGTCGGCGTTTGCGGCTGGCGGTAATAAATGGCAAGTGCACCGAGAATGTCACCATCGGCAGTCAGCAACGGTTCGGCCCAGCCTGCATGAATGCCGGAGGCTAGCGCGGTCTCGCGGTGATTCACCCAGTAAGGATGCGTCATCACATCGTCGACAATCACGCGTTGTTTCATGGCGATTGAAGTCGCCAGTGACCCATGATCTGTTTCCAGCTGTAGCTGCCGCAAAGTTTCGAGCATGGTCTGCGGCAAGGTAGGTGCAATCACTGTTTGCACTAGTTTGCCCAGGTTCTGCGTCAGCACAATGGCGCAATACATATCCGTATGCAGGGTTTCGATATCACGCGCAATGGTTTCCAGCGCCCGCGTTGCATCCGGCTCTTTAAGAACCAGTTCCAGCATAGAGAACTGAAAGCGCTCGTAAGCGATCGCGCGCAGTTTTTCTTGTTGCGATGCCTGCACTGCCTGGTGTTCATGGGTAATCTCGCGTACCAGCAATAAAGACCGCTGCTTACCTGCATGATCGGAAAAATCATGCGTGACACATTCCAGCCAGCGATTCTGCTTGTCTTGTAATGCGAGCTGTATGGTGCGCTGGCTAATACCAGGCAAAGGCTGCGCGAGCATGCCTTGCAAAGGCGCATGCGTGATGGGAGGTAAACACTGCCATACCGAGGTGATGGCCTGGACTGTGAGCTCAGGCGCAAATTCAGGCACAGGAATATCGGCCCGATTAAAAAACAATAGGGCTACACATTTCCCCTGCTGATCGGTTTCTGCTGCTAACCCAAAATCAGAGGGGTCCGCCGTGGATTGCCATCTTTCAAACGTGCTGGCGAGCGCCTGATTCGCCAGAACGAATGCGCTGGGCTCGAGTATTACTTTTGACATCACATACCTTCACAACCGCAGTGTAAAATCCAACAGCCGGCAACCAAGCAACCCGCTACTTGTCGGTCGTTAAAATCACACACCCCAAAGAATTATTAGTGAGAGTCCCCCATAAAGCATGGCTCTCTTTATATTTACGATAATGTGGCTAAAAGCGCTAGTGATGTCAAGCACGAATAGAGAAGAAAATGACTGTGATGGCAGTCACACAAGCGTTTAAATCCTTTGAATCAGCATGTGCGGCCTAGCGTTACCGTCGCTGATTCAACGCCAGCTGCCAGCGCGCCGCCATTAACCCGGCAAACAGCACGCTATAGATGACAGGCTCAGTCACATCTTTTTTGACCAGCCACCAGAAATGCAACAAAGCCAGCACCGCGATCACATAGACCAGCTTGTGCAGGCTTTTCCAGCGCTGTTTGAGAGCGCGGATCGCTCGCTGATTAGAGGTGGCAGCCAGCGGTAAAGTCAACAGGAAAGCAGACGCGCCTACCAGCACATAGGGGTGCTTGACTATATCTTTGCCTATATCTGACCAGTCAAAGCTATAGTCCAGCCACAGATAACCCAGGACATGCACACAGGCATAGGCAAACATCCATAAGCCTAGCAGGCGGCGCACAGCGATCACCCAGGATTGCTGGGTCCACTGGCGCAAGGGCGTGATACTTAAAGAGAGCAGCAAAAACACCAGAGCCCAGGTGCCGGTGGAACGTTCGATAAACTCTACCGGATTTGCACCCAGACCATCTGTCAGCCCCAGGATCAGCAAGCGTAATAGCGGCAGGCAGGCACATAGCCAGATCAGCACTTTCAATGCGCGGATCTTGTCCGCAGGGCTATTGAACAAGTGTG
The DNA here is from genome assembly GCF_058744375.1 of Methylophilus sp. E2MeOHC9. Lineage (NCBI taxonomy): Bacteria > Pseudomonadati > Pseudomonadota > Betaproteobacteria > Nitrosomonadales > Methylophilaceae > Methylophilus > Methylophilus sp. E2MeOHC9. The sequence continues at coordinate 2,310,904 of NZ_CP196024.1, read as the reverse complement.
AGGTTGAGGGCGTCATTAAAAAGGTGATGCAATATAGCCTGCCGCGAGATCAAAGCCTTAAAAATTCTTTTTTAAATCCATACCGGCGTATAACTGCCCTACTTCATCATAACCGTTGAACATCCTGGTTTTAATCCGCCCGGCAAACAAACCTGCCCCTATGCGCTTTTCTGAAGACTGCGTCCAGCGTGGGTGATCGACCTGCGGGTTCACGTTCGCATAAAAGCCATATTCACGGGGACCGGCCTTCACCCAAGTGGTAGTCGGCATTTTTTCGACAAAGCGGATAGTGCTAATGGCCTTGGCACCCTTGAAACCATATTTCCACGGCACTACCAGGCGCACAGGCGCACCATTCTGGTTAGGCAACACTTTGCCATACAAACCCACTGCCAGAATCGCCAACGGCTGCAGCGCTTCATCCATGCGCAAGCCTTCAATATACGGCCAGTCAAGCACAGGTACGCGTGCGCCAGGCATCTGGCGCGGGTCATTATAAGAAACAAATTCGATGTATTTGGCATTGCCGGTGGGCTGGGCCCAGTCAATCAACGCTTTGAGTGGCAAGCCTACCCAGGGAATGACCATAGACCAGCCCTCTACGCAACGCATGCGGTATATACGTTCTTCCAGAGGGGCTAATTTGAGTAGTTGTTCAATACTGAGTGTTTTCGGTTGTTTGATTGCGCCTTCAATTTTCATGGTCCAAGGCGAAGGCTTAAACAGCACGGCCTCGCGCGCCGGGTCTTCTTTACCAGTGCCAAATTCATAGTAGTTGTTATAACTAGTGACATCCTCATAGCTGGTCAGTTTTTCTTCCTGGCCATAAGCAGTTTTTTGCGCAGCTAGCGTGGCTGAAGCGGCTTTGGCATGCAGTGGTAGTAACAAGCCGGTGGTCATTACACCTGCCGCTTTAAGAAGGATACGCCGCTGTTTGAATACTTCGACGGGGGTGATTTCAGAAGGCTTGATGTCACTGGGGTTACGGCGATTGTTATCCAACAACATACTGGCTCCTCGGGTGGTTCAACTGGATGACGCGTGTATCAGTTTCGACCTTGAAACTGGCAAAAGAATTCCAAATAGCTAACGATATCGATGGTGAAAGCGACATAAGCAAAAGGGCTAAAGTCAGAGATAGACTTTAGCCCTTTAAGCTTACCAGCAGTTTAACCGCGCTGGCTGGATTTTCTCAATGCAATGCCTGCAATCATCCCCAAACCTGCTAGTAGCATGGCATAGGTTGCTGGCTCAGGCACAGCAGCCACACCTGTCAGGCCATTGAAGGTGCCATTCAGTGTGGTGACATATGTCGCTGAGCCATTACTCAGATTGATAGAAAACAACTGTGAATCCAGGGTGCCGTCATTAAAATTCAGCAGTGCATAGGCTTTACCGTTACCCAGGATATCAAAGCCATTGGCAAATAAAGGACTCACCCCCAGTGATCCTACTGTCTGAATCCCGCCATTGGTGGCCGGGCTGTTAAACCCGGTATTCAGGAAATGCAGGCTATTACTGGTCGTATTGATGTAATACAAATCAGTCGTATCGCCTGCACCAGGGCTTACACCGGGATTAGAGTTGGTATACGCCACCGCAGTGTAGCCATTGCCGATGTTATTGGTTGTGTTGCCTATGACGCCAGTATCTGCATTCACAGCATAGTTATTCCCTGCCCCAGTGACGACACGCAATGAGGCATTGCCAGCAAAATCGGCTGAAGGATTGAAGTCTATGCCAACAGATTGATTAGCTAATGATGCGCCACTTAAACTGGTTTTTAGCGTCGCAGCGCCAGTGGTGGTATTGAAGGTATACAGATTATTGGCGCTAGTGACACCGTATATCAGGCCGTCCGTTGGCCGCAGATCCACCCCTAGCAGGCGCTCGCCCTGTGACAAACCAGAAATGTTGATATAGGAAACAGCCCCTAGATTAAGGGTATCTATGACTGCCAGTTGATTACTATTAAACGTGTATAACGTGTCAGCAGTTGCCTGGAAAGCACCAGCCAGCATGACCGTTGCAAGCATTGCCTTGTGAAAAAAGCGAATATCCATGGTTAACCTCTCATAAATCATTTTTATATAAAATTCTGAGACACCCCGATAAACTATATCACGATAAATAATTATTAAGTTAATAATTATTCTCAACCACTATTGCGGTAGTAATTATTAAATATCAATACATTTAGTAACGAGAAAAGCTGGCCGGTAAGGCAGTTAACCAGGTGTATTTACTGCATAGGCGTATTCAAAAAATAAGCGGCAGCCGGAATATCAGTGCCACTCGTTTTGATCGACAGAGGATAGTAACTGCTGGGTTTAAAGGATGATTACGGTTTTGCCGCACGGGCTTGGGCCAACAGATCCGTTAATTCATCATCCTGGATTTTGCGGCTGATATTCTCTGCCTGGGCCAGCAATGTTTCGGCGCCAGCTGCATCTCCCTGCGCGCGTTTGACCTCAGCCCAGTGGATGGCGGTTTTGGCCTCATAAAAGCTGCCGCCATTTTCTTGCGCATATTCCATCAGGCGTTGATAAGTTCTTTCGGCACCGACAAAGTCTTTTTTCGCGACAAAAAGTTTGGCCAGCTCCAGGCTAGCTTCAGCGTATTGTTCTGGTGCTGCAGATTTACGCAACATCATCACGCCTTTTAACTGGTATTCGATGGCATGGTCAAATTGCTGTAATTGTTGGTAAGCCAAGGCTTCATGCACATAGCTATCTGCACGCTCATCATCATTTAAAGCCAGCTTCTCACCTGACTGAAAAGCCTGCAGCGCTTCGGCATACTGGCTATTGCCATAGTAAGCCTCACCGATCAGATTATGCGCAATACGCACATAACGACGCATGTTTTGCTGCTCACTCGATTTCAAGGCCTGCTGATAACTCTCAAGCGCGCCTGCCGTATTTTTAGAGGCCTGTTGCGCATGGCCAAGTAACATATAGGCAGACACTAGATCCAGGCCTTGCGGCTTGAGCGTAATGGCTTGTTTAAAGCTTTCTTCTGCGCCCGCATGTTGGGTTAAAGCCGCTTGCGCACGGCCTTTGCATAACCAGAACTCCGGCTGGTTTGCATGCTGCTCGGCCATTTTGATCGCTTGCACATATTGTTGCCTGTAGACAGCAGCATCACAAGCATCAAGCGCAGCATCTCTTGCTAATACATTATTTAAAATCAATACATTAAATAATAGTATTAAAGTAAATTTTGAATACATTTCAAAATAGATCCGGTTGTTTTTGAGTGTTTTCCAACGCGTTTTCAGGAGCTGCTGGTGGCAATTGCAACATGGCCAGTAACGCAGATTCATCCAGAATAGCGACGTTTAATTGCTGTGCTTTTTCCAGCTTGCTGCCTGCTTCTGCCCCAGCGACCACATAACTGGTTTTCGCTGAAACACTGCCACTCACTTTACCGCCCACCGCTTCTATCATGGCTTGCGCCTGATCGCGTTTCAGCGTCGGCAAGGTACCGGTCAGTACGAACGTTTTACCTGCAAACGCAGCCGATTGAATTTTTCTGGGAATATCTGCCCAATGCACGCCTAATTCACGCATGGCGGCAATCACCTCGCGGTTGTGCGGCTCCAGGAAAAACTGATAGACGGCATCGGCCACGATAGGGCCCACATCATTCACCTGCATCAAGCTTTCAATATCGGCCTGCATCAATGTGTCCAGGTCGCCATAATGCTGCGCCAGGTCTTTGGCCGTTGCCTCACCGACATTGCGGATGCCAAGCGCGTAAATAAAACGCGGCAAACTCGCTTGCTTGCTCTTATTAATCGCATCCAGCACATTCTGTGCTGATTTTTCCGCCATGCGGTCCAGGCCGGATAACATGGGCAGGTCAAGACGGTAAACATCATCCAGATGGTTGACCAGGTTACGCGCTACCAGTTGATCCACCAGTTTTTCACCCAGGCCTTCTATATCCATCGCGCGACGCGAAGCAAAATGCGTCACCGCCTGCTTACGCTGCGCCGGGCAGATCAAACCACCCGTACAACGCGCGATGGCTTCATCCTGCAGGCGCACCACATGCGAACCGCACTCAGGGCACGTGGTCGGCATGACAAAGGCTTGTGCATCGGCAGGTCGCAGCTCCGGTTTTGCCGAGACAACCTCAGGAATCACATCCCCTGCCCGCCTGACGATCACTGTGTCGCCAATATGGATATCTTTGCGGCGTAATTCATCCTCGTTATGCAGCGTGGCGTTGGTGACGGTAACGCCACCCACAAACACCGGCTTCAGCCTGGCAACTGGCGTAATGGCGCCTGTGCGGCCGACCTGCACGGTGATATCTTCCACCAGCGTCACCGCCTCTTCAGCGGCAAACTTGTGTGCCACGGCCCAGCGCGGCGCACGTGAGACAAACCCCAGAGTGCGCTGTAAATCAAAATCATTGACCTTGTACACCACGCCATCAATGTCAAACGGCAGGCTGCTGCGTTGCGTACCAATCTCTGCATAATAATCACGCAACCCCTGCGCCCCTGTTTTTACTGTGCGCAACGATGTGACCGGAAAGCGCAAATCAGCCAGGTATTGCATGGCTTCAGCATGCGATTGCAGATCAGGAATACCTTCGCTCGCCCCCAGGCCATAGGCAAAAAAGTGCAGTGGGCGTTTTGCGGTAATATTGGAATCCAGCTGACGAAGACTACCTGCGGCCGCGTTGCGCGGGTTTGCAAATAATTTTCCACCGACGGCGGCTTGTTGCTGATTTAGTTTTTCAAAGTCTTTCTTCAGCATCAGCACTTCGCCACGTACTTCGAGCAAAGCCGGTGGTTGTGCTGATGTCAGCCGGGTGGGTATGGCGCGTATGGTTTTCAGGTTATGGGTGACATTCTCACCGGTGTAGCCATCGCCACGGGTCGCCCCCTGCACAAATACGCCATGCTCATAGGTCAGGGTAATCGCCAGGCCATCGAATTTTGGCTCTACCGCATACTCAACCACGGTTTCATCCGTGGCTTCGCGTACACGGCGGTCAAAGGCTTCCAGCTCTTGTTCGCTAAACGCATTATTCAGTGAAAGCATGGCTTGCCGGTGTTGCACGCTCTCAAAAGCGGCTGAGGCTAGCCCGCCAACACGCTGGCTGGGGGAATCTACAGTGATGAGTTCAGGATATTGTTGCTCAATCTCTACCAGTTCACGATAAACCCCGTCATATTCATTGTCACTGACCAAGGGTGCATCAAGTACGTAATAGTGGTAGTCGTACTCGGCGATACGCTGCTTGAGCTGTTGTAAAACCAGCGCAGCCTCATTGGCAGACATGATTAAGAGAACAGGCGTTTGGCATGACTGCTACCGGGTGCAATCCCCTGCGCTGCCATGGCATTAGAAATATTTTTTAACTGCTGACGGATCTTATCGAGTTGCGGATCACCAATCGGCTTGCGATTCACATCAATCAGGCTAGCTGTCAGGCTGCCCGACATATTGCGCGCCAGTTCCACCATGCGGTCAAACACCTGCAAGCTGTCAGATGTGGTAGGAATATCCAACTGGAATGTCACACCTGTCATCACGGCAGTTTTTAGCATCTCGCCAGAGAAAGGTTTACCTTCATAATTACGCACCGAAAATTCCAGTTCGCCTTCGTTATTGAACAGCTCAAAGCGGCCTTCGGCACTGAGTTGCATGCCGCAGGCTTCGGCTAAACCGCGTAGCTTGGTGGCATGAAACATACCTTGATTCGCCAGCACATGAAATTCGACGGCTTTATCGACCTCGATACAGAAAGTATCAATGGCCTGCGCTTGCTGTGATGGCTCATAGCCGCCTTGCCAGTGTATCGTCAGCCCCAGTGCGCGCGTCAGCGTTTCCATAGACTTTTGGAAACGCTTCAGGGTTTCCTGATCTACCGGGCCACCGCGGTCAGCCAGTTGCAAGCTGCACACCACCTGGCTGAGCGGTACTTTATTCTGCATCGCAGCGGCATCCATAGCCAGCACATCCAGCCAGCTAGCAGCTGAAGTACTTTGCCCCCACAACGTTGCGTGATGCGGGAATGTTCTTGCTTCTGCCTGCAAATCTTCCAGTTCAACCAGCATCACGCCTAACGGCGCATCAATCACACCTACCCAATCCATTGCCGTGTGCAATACCGGAGGTAATGTGATCGCTGTAACAGTTTGATCTTCTGGCGTATCCACAGCCACAGGCGTTGATTCAGCTTCATCATGCAACACTTCAGGATAAGCTGGTGCTTGCTGGTCAGATGCTGGCGATCGCGGTTCAGATAAACTACTTGAGGTTTCTTGCGCGGCTTGTGGTTGTAACGCAGAAATGGATGGTTCTTGTTTGAGGTCGGCCTTGAAGGGAGCAGGTTGATTTTTAGCTACTACAGGGCGTGTGTCATTGGCTGGTTTATTCTGGGGAGTGCTGACCGGGTTTTGCGTAGTCGTTGGTTTGGTTTTTTGACCATCCCCGACTGTGAATTCCGGTTCGAATTTTGCCGACTGACGGACACGAGGCTCCGACATCCATCCTTCTACATCTTCAGGCACGGCATTGTTGCCAGCGCCTGACGTTTTTTGGGCAGTATCCGTCTTTTGGCCGCCAGCAACCTCACCGTCGAGTACATCTGTACGCGTATGGCTGAAGCGATATTCCACATCTTTACGGTACTTTTTTTCTTGCCACCAGTTAAAAACTACCACTGCCAGTACAATGCTGACCCCCAGCAATACCAAAATCATCCACAAATCAGACATGTATGGTTACTATCCCTTAAAACTCCGCGATATGATACAACAAAACACGCATTACGCCGCATGCATGCGTATCGCCTCATCAATATCAACATCTACAATCCGCGACACGCCGGATTCCTGCATGGTAACGCCTATTAGTTGTTGAGACATTTCCATTGTGATTTTGTTGTGCGAAACAAACAAAAATTGTGTTTTTTCTGACATCACCCGTACCAACTGGCAAAAACGCTCGGTATTGCTGTCATCCAACGGCGCATCGACTTCATCCATCAAGCAGAATGGCGCCGGATTCAGGCGGAACAGCGCAAATACCAGTGCCATCGCCGTCAAGGCTTTTTCACCGCCAGAAAGCAATTGTATGGTGGTGTTTTTCTTGCCGGGTGGTTGTGCGAACACCTGCACACCCGTATCCAGGATCTCATCCCCCAGCAGTTCCAGCTTGGCCTGCCCACCATTGAACAAGGTTTGGAACAACTCGCCAAAATTACGATTGGCCTCTTCAAACGTCGCCCGCAGCTTGCCACGTGTCTCACGGTCTATCTTCTGGATCGCCTCTTCCAGTGTTTCACTGGCGGTCAGCAAATCCTTCAGCTGGCTATCCAGATAGCCCTTACGCTCTTTTTCAACCGATAACTCTTCAATGGCCGCCATATTGACCGGCCCCAACTGTTGCATCTGCAATTGCAGTTTTTGTGTGGTTTGAGCCAGCACCTGCACTTTACTTTCCAAAGACAATCCTTGCTGGATAACAGCTTCCTCCAGGCCGGCGTCTGCCAGTGCCGCCTGGCATTGCTCTACTTGCAAGCGGCACTCCTGCTGTTTAAGGCGTCGCTGCTCTACGGCATCTCTTAAGGGGTGTAACTGCTGCTCTACCTGCATGCGGTTGCGCTCTTGTGTTTGCAAGGCGCTTTCCTGTTCGGCAAGCTGGTTTCTCGCCAGCGCAAGCGCCTGTTCGCAGTCATGCTGTTGGGTTAAAGCGTGTGCCAGATTAGCCTTGAGCGTTTCCATATTGCTGATCGCCAGTGTTTGCTCAGTCTCGAGCAGGCGATGTTGCAAGTTCTGGCTTTCCTGCTCATTATTGGTGAGTCGTTGCTGCAAATCGTTGACGGCATTTGTGAGCAATGTCTGCTCAAACACTTGTGACTGATGCGCTTTTTCAGCCTGCTGCACGGTATCACGTAAATTGAAATACGCCTGTTCTGCCTGTTGCTTTTGCGCTTGCGTGTCACGTGCCGTTTGCTCCAGGCCGGCAAATTGCGCTTGATGATGGGTAATACTAGCTAGCGCTGCTATGCTTTCTGCATTTAAACCATTTTGGCGACTTTCGGCCTGCGTGATTTCACCCTGCAACCCCGCCTGACGACGCACTGCATTATCGTGCGCCTGCTGCAAGCGTGATATCTGCATCTGTGTATCATGCGTGCCTGAGGTCAATTCTTTAATTCGCAGATGGCTTTGCTGTTGTAGCTGACGCGTATTTTGCAGCGCGGATTCTAATGATTGTGCCTGTTGCTGGGTGAGCGTCACGGCTTGCTGCGCCTGGCCCAGGCCTGATTGTAGCTGGTCTAACTGCTGCTGCCGCTCAAGCACACCTTGCATCTGGTTTTGCCGGCCATGAAATACCGCACTATATCGTTGGTAAACATCCCCACTTTTAGTCAGCAGACTCAGGCCAGCGGTTAACTGAAGCTGATAATGCGCAAGCTGCTGTACATTATCCAGCACATATATGCCGGCCAGCCAATACTGCAATGCCGCGGCCACTTCAGGCTGCTTGATCGTCAATAAACTGAACAGACTGCTTAAGCCCTGCCATTGTTCTGGTGGTGTCTCGGCGGCTGACCCTGCCCTGGCAATGGCCAACGCTGCCTGTGGATGTGGCAGTTGCGACCAATCCGGCAGGTTTGCGGGCAATAAGGCGTTTAGCTTACTGCCAAGGAATGCTTCCAATGCCGCTTGCCATTCGGCATCTACCTGAATGGCTTGCCATAGACGCGGCGCCGATTGCAGCCCTGTTTTTTGCAGCCATGGCCCTAATTGCTGGTCCTGCTTCATGCTTTGCTGCAATTTTTGCAATGACTGGATCTCAGCCTCTAATTGATGCAACGCGCGCTGGGCCTGCTGCCAATCACTGCGAGCCTGCTGCAACGCCTGCTGCTGTGTGTTTTCGTCTGCACGACACTGTGCCAGCTGCTGCTCTTCATGTTGCAAGGCAGACTGCTGTTCTATCAGTGTTTGCTGAAGCTGCCCCAAAGCCTGCGTATCCGGCAGTGCCCACTGCCCTAACTCATGTTGCAATTGCTGCAGCCGTTGCCCTACTTCAGCCAGGTTGCGCTGGATAAAGTTGGCGTTATTCTGTTCCAATTGCATTTGCTGGCGGCTTTGTTGCACGGCCTGCTGTGCCTGGTTGGCGGTTTGTTGTACTGCTTGCAGTTGCGCTGATTGCGCTGGCAAATCCTGCTGCATGGTTTGCAGATTGAGCGCATGCTGCGCGACTGAACCTTCAGCCATTGCCAGGGCTGCCGTTTTATCAGCTAATTGCGTCTGTAATTGTTGTTGCTGTTGCGCCCTGTGCTCCATCTGCCTTTGTAGTTGCTGCTGTTCCTGCAACAGGCGATCACGTGCCTCTTCAGATTGCTTTACCTGCAACCCGAGATTAGAGACCTGTGAATTCGCCTCATAAAAAGCCGCCTGCGCCGTATGTAATTGGCCAGAGGCCTCCTGGTGCTGCTGGCGCGATTGCTCAAGTTGCAGCTCATTGCTGCGTAAATCGGCCATTTGCGCTTCCAGCGCATTGACCGCCTGCTCAACCGCCTGCGAGGCGGCTTCATGCTCCAGCACCGCATCGCGTTTGCGTAGCCACCACCATTGCGCCTCAGCGAGTTTGTGCGATTCCTGCAAGGCATGAAACTTTTGCGTGACGACGGCCTGCGCTTCCAGCTTGATGATCTGCTTGTTCATCTCACGCGAGATATCCTCTACCCGCTCCAGATTTTCGCGCGTATCGCGTAAGCGTAATTCCGTCTCGCGACGACGCTCTTTATATTTGCTGATGCCTGCCGCTTCTTCCAGAAATACCCGTAGCTCTTCCGGCCTGGCCTCTACAATGCGCGAAATCGTATTCTGGCCAATAATGGCATAGGCGCGACCACCCAGGCCAGTACCAAGGAACAGATCAGCCACATCCCGGCGGCGCACCGCAGTATTGTTGATATAGTAAGTAGAGCCTTTATCTCGCTCAATCACGCGCTTGACCGAGATTTCAGCGTATTGATTCCACTCGCCGCTGGCCCCGCCCAAGCTGTTATCAAATACCAGTTCCACACTGGCACGTGAAATAGGTTTGCGATTGCCAGAACCATTAAAAATCACGGCATCCATGGCATCGGCACGCATTTCCCTGGCGGAAGATTCTCCCAGCACCCAACGCACCGACTCCATCACATTGGACTTGCCACAGCCGTTCGGCCCGACCACGCCCACACGCTGCCCGTGCAAATGAATGGTAGTCGGATCGACAAAAGACTTGAAACCAGCAAGTTTTAGATGAGTGAGACGCAAAGTAAGAAAAACGCTTATAAGAATTTGAATGATTGCTTAAGCGTTATAATACCCACTTTTATCAAGAAACATAGCCTGCAATGAACGAACATTTACTCGGTGGCAAACCAACGGCTGCACCCGCCAAGACCCTGGAAACTTTTGACAATCCAAATCCAACCCGCGATTTTCATATTCATATGGAAATTCCGGAATTCACCTGCCTGTGCCCGAAAACCGGCCAGCCGGATTTTGCGGTGATTTACCTGGACTATATTCCTAACAAACTGTGTGTGGAATTAAAGAGCCTGAAACTCTATATGTGGGCCTTCCGCGATGAAGGCTGTTTCCACGAAGCGGTGACCAACCAGATCCTAGATGACCTGGTCAGCGCCATTGATCCCAAGTTCATGCGCGTCACTGCCAAGTTTTATGTACGCGGCGGCATTTTCACCAACGTGGTCGCTGAACATCGCGCGACTGGCTGGCAACCACAACCGTACGTAGAGCTTTCCCAGTTCAGCGCACAAAGTAATATCCGCGGCTAAAAAGCGCGTGTCTCAAGAAGCACTCGCGCTGAATGACCGGCAATCGCAGTTTTTTCCATAATCCTGCGAAAAATCGTTGACAAGATAAGTGCCCGTCATTAATATGGCGCCTTCTTTGATTTGCAGCGCAAAGCGAAGAAATGCAGTACCAGGATTAGGGGGTATAGCTCAGCTGGGAGAGCGCTTGCATGGCATGCAAGAGGTCAGCGGTTCGATCCCGCTTATCTCCACCAAGTGATTGAAAATATTGAGTTTTTTGTAAAAAATATTTTTTGATTTCTTGAAACAATGGTATACTGCACACGTTGTAAAATTTCTTAGGTCCCCATCGTCTAGAGGCCTAGGACACCTCCCTTTCACGGAGGCGACCGGGGTTCGAATCCCCGTGGGGACGCCAAAACACTTGAATGTGTTTCTGCTTCAAAATTCACTTAAGCTTTAAAGTAAACACCATTCGCTTTGCCCGCGGGCATTTCCACGAGCAAGCAAATCTTCAGTTCTTAAATGACTCCTATTTTGCATAGGAGTATTTGAACACCATTATTTCAAGTACGGTTTTATTTTCTCCAGGATGTCTTCGCTATCCGGGCGCGTCATACTATTAAATGAATATACTTTCTGGCCGCCAGGCAGAATGACATATTTATAGAAATTCCATTGTGGTGCTTTGCCGGTTTGTTTGATCAATTGCTGATAGAGCGGATTGGCAGTGGCGCCGGTGACGCTGGTTTTCTCCACCATGGGGAACTTGACAGAATATGTCAGCTTGCAAAAGTCCCCTACCTGCTTATTATTTCCTGGTTCCTGCTTGAAGTCGTTGGATGGGAATCCAATCACAATCAGGCCCTTGTCCTTATATTGTTCATAAATTGACTCCAGCGCTTCAAATTGTGGCGTGAAGCCACATTTACTGGCCGTGTTCACAATCAAAATAGGTTTATCCTGAAATTGACAAAAATCGACAGTTTGCCCTTGCAGGGTTTTGAACTGATGTTGATAGAAAGGTAAACACTCAGCATTGGCCATCGTAGAAATTCCTAAAGTGCACAACGCGATGAACAATCCACGCATTACTTTTCTCCTGTTAATTTAGCTAATATATTTATATTAATTCTTTTATAGACAATTAGTTAGCGTAATTGTTCTATCAATGATGCAGCATTTTTTTATTTTTGACACTTCATCACTGGGTTAAACACAGGAACTAAACCCTGCTTTGGCACAGTCTATGCTAATGATTACGGTAAGAATGTCATGACTGACATGTTTGAGCAATATCAACTAGCATTTAAGGAGTGGATTATGTTGCAAAAAGCAGGACCTACCGATAAATTTAAACGTATTGACCAGATGCTGGAAGACTTTGCCGGCGATGAAGTGGATGATTTTGACACTAGCTATGGTAGCTATGAAAAAAGTCACAAACACTATTCGGCTGACGAAGATGCATTGATGGATATCGACGACCTATATTAATGCAGTGATTGGTTTTCGTGCAGAGTGTGCTGCATGGTTACTGATATAATATCGTCATGGAAATTACTACACGCTTGGAGTTCGATGCCGGACATCGTATTCCTGATCACAAAAGTCAATGCCGCAATTTACACGGTCACCGCTACGCGATAGAGATTACCTTATCGGGTGACATTATTCAGGCGGAACACGCTTCAGAAAACGGAATGGTGATGGACTTTGCCGACGTTAAGCGCATTGCCAGAGAAACCATTGTTGATCGCTGGGACCATGCCTTTCTGGTCTATCAGGGTGATACCGCTGTGCTGGACTTTTTAAACAGCCTGCCCAATCACAAGACGGTGATCTTCCCGACTATCCCTACTGCAGAAAATATGGCTGCCGAAGCCTTTAAATTGCTTAAAGCGCAATATCACGGCACCTTTGATAACCATCTGCAACTGATCAAAGTCAGGCTGTATGAAACGCCTAACAGCTGGACAGATGCATTTGCCTAGTGCGTTGTTAATCCCGATTTAACTTACACCAGCATTTAATCAAGCAGATTACCAAGGCGTTGCGCCAGCCTTGGCGAGGCCTTCAATATATTGGGCATGTGCAGCGATTTCGTCTGTATCTGCCGTGAGTAGTTTTATGCTATTCAGATCAACGGCAATGCTGTCATGGGATACCTGCTCCACCGTATTGGATAATTCCATCAACAGGCTTTCCTGACCGCGCGTCATCGCGATATAGACTTCACCCAGCAACTCCGCATCCAGCAAAGCGCCGTGCAGGGTCCGCTTGGAGTTATCAATCCCAAAATGACGGCATAACGCATCCAGGTTGTTACGCTGCCCGGGGCGCGATTCTTTGGCCATTTTCAGCGTATCGATAATACCGCTGACAGCCGTTTCCAGTTTATCCAGGCCCAGCCTGGCCAATTCCATGTTCAGGAACCCCATATCGAACGGGGCATTGTGAATGATGAGTTCTGCACCGCGGACGAACTCAATAAACTCTGCTGCTACTTGGGCAAATAAAGGCTTATCCTGCAAAAATTCCAGCGAGATACCGTGCACTTCTTGCGCACCGGCATCAATCTCGCGCTCAGGATTGATATAGACATGGAAATGGCGCTGCGTCGGCCTGCGGTTAAAAATCTCTACCGCGGCAATTTCGATAATCCGGTGCCCCTGGTCGGGGTATAAACCAGTGGTTTCGGTATCCAGGAAAATTTGTCTCATGGCTGCGCTTTTTTAAGTATCTATTTGATGATTTATGATTTGGCGACGGTTAATACGCCCTGGTTTGCCAGCACATCCGCGCGTTCGTTACCCAGGTTGCCGGCATGCCCTCTCACCCAGATCCAGTCTATGGTATGCGGGTTGGCCAGCTCATCCAGCATTTGCCATAGATCTGCATTTTTCACAGGCTTTTTATCCGCCGTCCGCCATTGCTTTAGCTTCCAGCCTTTGATCCACTCGGTCATGCCTTTTTGCACGTAGCTGGAATCGGTATAGATTTTAATATGCGCAGGCTTTTTCAATGCTTGCAGACCCTGGATCACCGCCATTAACTCCATGCGGTTGTTAGTGGTGAGCAGCTCCCCGCCAAACAATTCCTTTTCATGCAGCCCGGCTTTCAGCCAAACGCCCCAACCACCTACCCCAGGGTTACCTTTGCAGGCCCCATCCGCGTACATTTCAATCCAGCTTTGTGTCGACATCCGCGCATTTTAACTGTTTTTGCACTTTGTTTTGAATACGCGTACGGCTTTTTTGCGCTTGCAAGGCCTGGTTCAAGGGAGACTTTTTCCAGTCGGGCTTAAGCAGGCGCACGTTCAGCACACGTTTTTTGGCCACCAGGAAATAAACACCACCCGTCATACCAAAGGTGCAAGCCCCCCACTTTTCCAGCCTTGCCTGTCGTTGTAACCAGTTGAGGTCATTGATAGGTAGTGCATGCATCAGGTACTCACTTTGCACGATTTCAAACCCCAACACATTTAGCCAATCCCTGATGCGACGGGCAGTAAACAAACGTTTGAAGGCACCAGCCTGCTTGAACCAGCCTACCCTTGCCCGCAATCCCAGGAAGCTGAATGGTGTCACACCGGTTAAAATCAACGTACCTTCCGGCACCAGGACGCGAAAAGCTTCCCTTAATGCCTGTCGCGGATCGTGACATTGCTCGAGCACATGCGGCATGCATATCAGATCGACAGAGTTTTCAGCCAGCGGTAAAAATTCGGCCTCACAAAGCAAGGCACTTTCTTTCTGGACGTGCTCGTGCAAATAATGTTTATATGGAATGCGGCTCTGCGCCAGCAAATCATCTCCAGGCCATCCTAACTGCAAGGCATGAAAGCCGAAGACATTTGACACTGCCTGCCCATAAACTGCAGTCTCACACCGTGCAATATAGCTTCCTAGCGCGGTTGCATCAAAAGTGGTTGGCTGAGTAGACTGCAATATAAGCTCCGGTAAAAGAATTTATGGTGATCAAGAGGGTGAAGTCATTCCCGTTCTTGACAACAGTGAGCGTTTTCTCAATGATGCGTGATGCAAGAAACTTCTGCAAGTATACAAATCACTGCCCTGCCCGCATTTAACGATAACTATCTATGGTTAATTCATGCTGGCAAGCACGCATTGGTGGTTGATCCCGGCGATGCCGCTGTGGTTGAACAGGCGCTAGAGGCTGGCGGTTACCAGCTGGATGGCATTTTACTAACCCATCATCATGCCGATCACACGGGCGGCGCTTTAGCTTTGCAGCAACACTGGCATTGCCCGGTCTATGCGCCTGACAATGACCATGCAGCCTACCGTGAACTCAATGCTTTTAGAGTAAAAGAAGGCGACCAGATCACATTTTCAGCGTTACCAGATTTGTCATGCGAAGTTTTATCGTTGCCTGGCCACACCCTGGATCATCTCGCTTTTTACCTCAACCAACAGCATCTATTCAGTGGTGATGTTATGTTTGGCGCCGGATGCGGGCGTTTATTTGAAGGCACCCCGCCACAAATGTATGCCTCGCTGCAACGTATAGCGGCACTGCCCTCTGAAACGTTGATTTACCCGGCCCATGAATATACCGCGCACAACATTGCATTTGCGCTGACGGTTGAACCAGAAAATACAACCTTGCAGCAACGCGCGCGCAATACTGCTTTGCTACGCGAACACCAGCAGCCCACGCTGCCGACGACATTGGCACTGGAAAAAGCCACTAATCCTTTTTTACGTTGCCAGTCACTTGCCCAACAACCCGCCTTTTATGACTGGCAGCCGCTAGATGTGTTTACCGAGCTGCGTGCACGGCGAAATGTGTTCTAGCGTCACTCATGCGCACGCACAAAGTCAGCCGCTGTGCAAGGGCTTGTCTCACATTGAAATTAACGTAGAATGATGTCCTCCTTTAAGCGCTCGTATACGTTACGTCACTCACATGCTGTCTGACACGGCTCAACGGCCACTCAGGTTTGATCAATGCATGCATACGCTTTCATGCCCGGATAATCAGTTTTCGGGCACGGCCTTTTGCATCAGTCTCAGGATTTAGAAACACCGTCATGCGTTTTAATGAATTACTGCTATGTATCACTTTTTCAGCCTTTCCTATGTTGGTGATGGCTGAGTACGTAGAACCAGCGACCATGTCGACTGACAATGGCAGTTATGATGAAAGCTTTGGCGAAACCGACACTGAAACTTACAGTTCCAGCTACCAGTTTGAAGATGCGCTGACACTGCAAGAGAGCTTGTGGGACCGCGTGCGGGACGGCTTCAACATGCCGGATATTGATTCGACCTATACCAATAAGCATGAGCAATGGTATGCCTCACGCCCCGATTACGTGTCGCGCATGCTGGAACGCAGTAAAAAATACCTTTACCACATCGTGGTGGAAGTTGAAAAACGCGGCATGCCGACTGAAATCGCACTGCTGCCCATGATTGAAAGCGGCTTTAACCCTAAAGCGCTATCTACCAGCAAGGCATCTGGTATCTGGCAGTTCATCCCGTCTACCGGTAAAGATTTCGGGCTCAAGCAAAACTACTGGAAAGACTCACGTAAAGACGTCACTGCTGCCACACAAGCGGCACTCAATTACCTGCAAAAGCTATACACCATGTTTGGCGCCTGGGACCTGGCGCTGGCGGCTTACAACGCCGGTGAAGGCACAGTTGCGCGCGCCATTGAACGCAACCGCCAGTTGGGCCTGCCTACCGATTACCAGCATTTGTCATTGCCTGACGAAACACGTAACTACGTGCCCAAGCTACAGGCAATTAAAAACATTGTTTTCCGGCCAGAGCAATATGGGCTGACCTTGAATGAAATCCCGAACAAGCCTTATTTCACCACGGTGCAGGCGCCGAATAAAATCGACGCCAAACTGGCGGCAGAACTGGCGGGGATCTCACTGGAAGAATTCACCGCGTTAAACCCCAGCTTTACCCGCCCGGTGCTGATCACCGAAAACAGCTACCAGAAACTGTTATTGCCAACCTGGGCTGCCAGCAATTTCACCAATAATTTAAATGGTTATACGCGCCCATTATCCAACTGGCATAGCTATCACCCCAAGCGTGGCGAGCGCTTGGGCGATATTGCCAATCGTTTTGATATCAGCCTGTATGAGTTAAGCGCCACCAACAACCTGAAACCAAACCGTAACCTGGTGGTGCGCAGAACGTTGCTGGTGCCCGCTGGCAATCATTCGACATTGACGAAACCGATTGACGCAGTCGCCATGGCGCAGATCCCGATTGAAGTCGCAGTTGAAAAAGCTTCTGGCAATAAATACACGGCCATTTCACATAAAGTGAAACAAGGCGACACACTGTCTAAACTGGCAAAACGTTATGGTGTGAGCTCCAAGCAAATCATGCAGCAGAACCATTTAAAGAGCAAAAACTTAGCCGTTGGCCAAACACTGCAATTTGAACAGCAGGAAAGCATGACCAGTGTTTCTGGCAAAAAAAGCAACAGTACGGCTAGCTCTAAAAGCAGCAACAAGAAAACACCATCCACCAGCAAGTCGCGCTCAAAAAGCACGTCCTCTTCTGCGAAGAAAACCACGGCTTCACATGTAAAAAAAACCAAAAGCAGTCATAAATAATAGAATTTGTATATGATGGGTGATCAGCGTGACATTCACTTTTTCGCAAAGCTCAAAAAACTGCCCATGCGCCAGCGTCATTTAATTACTTTCCTTATATGTAGCCTGCTTGTGGCCTGTGGCGTGGATAAACCTGAGCAAGCCTCCTCCTTACTAAACCAGCCTTACCCGCCGCAAACCGGTGGCACGTTAATGGGTGCCATGCCCTCTGACCCAAGTAGCCTGATTTTCATGGTAGCTGGGGAGTCAGCGTCCAGTAATATTACTGCCCATTTATTTAACAGCCTGCTGACCTACAATCAAGACCTGGATCTGGCTGGAGAACTGGCAGAGTCCTGGCAAGTATCTGCAGATCAAAAAACGCTGACTTTCCACTTGAAACCAGGCTTGGTCTGGGCGGATGGCAAGCCTTTGACTAGCGCCGATGTGCTTTTCACCTGGCAGGCGATCATTGATGAAAAAACGCGCAGCCCCTATGCTTCAGATTTTCAGTTAGTGACCAAAGCTGAAACGCCAGACAAGCTCACTTTCGTTGCCCACTATGATGAAGCCTTTTCTCCGGCACTGGATAGTTGGGCGGGCTTGCAAATATTGCCTAAGCATAAACTGGCGGGGCAGGATCTGCATACGACCAGTTTTGCGCAAAAGCCTATGGGCAGCCATTACTATCAGCTCAAAGAATGGCGACATGGGGAATATATCAAGCTCGAGAAAAACCCCAAATCTGTATTGGGGCCTGCCAATATCGATCACCTGGTGGAGCGCATCATCCCGGACCCGGGTGCCCAATTTCTGGAACTGATGGCGGACAATATTGACAGCCTGAGCATGGACCCGATCACTTATGCGCGCATCATCCCTGCCAGGCCTGAACTGCAAGCCAGGCTGAATCAATATAAATCGCTAGGCAACACTTATACCTACCTGGGTTTTAATCTCAAACGCCAGCCATTCACCGACGTGCGTCTCCGTAAAGCAATTAATCTTGCGATTGATAAGCAGGAAATCATCGATGGCGTCTATCTCGGACTGGGTGAACAAGTCGCCTCACCATACAAACCGGGCACGCGCTGGAGCCATCCTACATTAAAGCCCTACCCGTTCGATCCGCAACAAGCCCGCAGTTTACTGGCCGAGGCCGGTTACAAAGACACGGATGGTGACGGTATTGTAGAAAAAAATGGCAAGAAACTTTCGTTTGAGGTGTTAACCAATCACGGCAACAAAGAGCGTGAAAAATCAGCCGTCATTATTCAACGCCGCCTGAAAGAAGTCGGTATCGATATCCATATCCGCTCTATTGAATGGGCTAGCTTTATCACGCGCTTTATCAAAACCGGCGATTTTGATGCGGTTTTAATGGGCTGGCAATTAGGGCTGGAACCGGACCAGTTCGGGATTTGGCATTCAAGCCAGCAAAAGCCTGGGCAATTCAATTTTATCGGCTACAGCAACCCCCAGGTCGATAAACTATTGGAACAGGCGCGGCGCGAATTTGACCCGGATAAACGCATGCACCTTTACCACCAGTTCGCTGAAGTGTTGTACGACGACAGCCCTATCGTATATTTGTCCGCTGGCTATAATTTGACGGCTATACACAAGCGTGTACGAGGCATCATGGATCCGGTGCCGCCAGCGGGAGTGGGCTACGATTCACAAAAATGGTTTATCCCGATGTCACTGAGACGTACCCAGATGCAGGCGCAATAACCATGTTACGTTACCTGCTGAAAAGATTATTCTGGCTGATCCCTATGCTGTTTGGCATCAGCCTGATTTCGTTCTTCATCATGCATCTGGCACCGGGTGATATTACCAGCACTGAAGCCGCTTTTGACCCCAAGTCATCTGAAGAATCAAGGCAAAAATTGCGTGAGCTTTATAACCTGGACAAACCAGTCATCGTGCAGTATGGTCTGTGGATGCAACGCATGGTGCACCTGGATTTCGGGCATTCCTTTGCCAGTCATCAAAAACCGGTATTCTGGGCAGAAAAAGATAAAGAAGGTAACGTCACACCTGGCATGATCCAAGAGGCCTTACCGATTACTTTGCTCATGAACATTGCCGGCCTACTGATTACCTTATCGCTAGGCATTCCACTCGGTGTATGGGCTGCCAAACGCTATGGCCAATGGCCGGACCGCACCATTACCCTGTTCAACTTTATCGGCTTTTCTATTCCAGGTTTCTGGCTTTCACTATTATTGATGTACTGGCTGGGCGTCATTCACCCCTGGTTCCCCATCTCCGGCATGCATAGCCTGAATTACGATCAACTGGATTTCTGGCAAAAAGGCCAGGATTTGTTTATGCATTTGTTCCTGCCCGTCGTGATTCCATCAATCACCGGCCTGGCGGGCATTACCCTGTTTGTTAAAAATGGCATGCTGGATGTATTAAGCCAGGATTACGTCACCACCGCGCGCGCCAAAGGCCTGAGTGACCATACCGTGACCTACCGCCATGCTTTGCGCAATGCGTTATTGCCATTGATCACGCTGATTGGCTTGTCTTTGCCTGGCCTGATTGGCGGCTCGGTGATTGCCGAAACTATTTTTGCGATTCCCGGCATGGGCAAACTATTCTATGAGGCAGTCATGATGCGCGATTTCCCGGTGGTGATGGGCATATTGACCATAGGCTCAGCGCTGACATTACTCGGCAATCTACTAGCGGATCTGGCCTATGCCTGGGCTGACCCTCGCTTGCGTAAAGGCGTGATGCCAGGCCGATAGACGCACAATTTAACCATGAAAAAAATCCTACACAATCCATTGGCACTTGCCGGTTTATGCATGATCAGCGTGATTCTGCTGCTGGCTTTACTCGCCCCGTGGCTGGCACCGTATGACCCGGATGAAATCCATGTCAAACAAATCCTTTTGGCACCCTCCTGGCAGCACTGGATGGGTACCGATGGCCTCGGGCGCGATGTATGGAGCCGCATGCTGTTTGGCGGCAGGGTTTCGTTACTGGTCGGGCTGGTAGCAGTCGGTATTTCTACCGTGATTGGCGTGATCCTTGGTGCCATTGCTGGTTATTACCGCGGCTGGACAGATACCATTATCATGCGCCTGGTCGATATCATGTTGTCTATCCCCAGCTTTTTCCTGATCCTGGCCGTGATTGCCTTTTTAAGCCCTTCTATCACCAATGTGATGATAGTGATCGGCCTCACCTCGTGGATGAGTGTCACGCGCTTGGTGCGGGCAGAGTTCCTCAGCCTCACCCAGCGCGAATTCGTCACCGCTTCAACCGCACTTGGTGCGCAGGATTGGCGGGTGATATTCAAGCATTGCCTGCCCAATAGCCTGACACCGGTGTTGGTGAGCGTGGTATTAGGCATCGCCAGCGCCGTGTTGCTGGAATCCGGCCTCAGTTTTCTCGGGCTGGGCGTGCAAGCGCCGCAAGCCTCCTGGGGCAATATCCTGACCGATGGCAAAGAGTATATTCAATTCGCCTGGTGGCTTTCGCTCTACCCCGGACTTGCCATCTTATTGACGGTGTTAGGGTATAATCTGCTCGGTGAAGGTTTGCGTGACGTGTTTGACCCCAGGTCAAATACCGCCCGTTAACCGTTTAATAAACTACCAAACAGGATCAAGCATGGCATTTCTTGCTGGAAAAAAAATTCTGATCGCCGGTTTGCTCAGCAACCGCTCAATCGCATACGGCATTGCAGCCGCTATGAAACGTCAAGGGGCTGAACTGGCCTTTACCTATCAAGTCGACAAACACGAAACTCGCGTCCGTGATCTCGCAGCAGACTTTGAGTCTACCGTGGTATTACCCTGTGATGTCGCCGAAGATGCGCAAATCGACAACCTGTTCGTAGAACTGGCAAAAGTCTGGGATGGCCTGGATGGGTTAGTGCATTCCATCGCCTTCGTGCCTAAAGTCGCGCTTGCTGGTGACTACCTGGATAACATCAGCCGTGAATACTTTCATATCGCGCACGATATCAGCTCATATAGCTTCTCTGCCATGGCAAAAGCGGCTTATCCGATGATGCAAGGCCGTAACGGTAGCCTGCTGACACTCAGCTATCTGGGCGCTGAGCGCACCATGCCTAACTACAATGTCATGGGCGTAGCCAAAGCCAGCCTGGAAGCCAACGTGCGCTACCTGGCGCAAAGCCTGGGCCCACGCGGCATTCGCGTCAACGCCATCTCTGCCGGCCCTATCAAAACGCTGGCAGCTTCAGGCATTGCCGACTTTGACAAAATGATAGGCTTTAACGAGAAACACGCGGCTTTACGCCGTAACGTGACGATAGACGAAGTCGGCAACGTTGCCGCTTTCCTGGCCAGTGATTTGGCATCCGGCGTCACCGGTGAAATCACTTATGTCGATGGTGGTATGAATATCACAGCCGCAGGTCAAATCGATTGATCCAACGCTAAGCCAGATAAAACGCCTGAACTTTAAAAAGTCAGGCGTTTTTTATTGTTTTTCATTTTCAGGATTGCACTTTCAAAGATAGACTTTTTGTAATGGACGATGAAATCATTGAGTCCCATTCGAATCTTTTTCATAAGAAAAACGGATGATTTAAAGTCTTATAAAAAATAATTAAAATTTTAAAAAAGGTGTACTAAATAATAGTTAATAAATGAATTTATTAAAAAAATATAAAAATAATTAAATTTATAAGATAACCATAATAAAAATTATTCAGTCATATCTGTTTAAGTTTTTTATCTTAAAAGGAGCTTCTGTGCGAGACGATAGAATAGACATTTTAAGGTTTATTGGTCTGTCCATGATCATTCTTGCGCATGTGGACCCACCGGGATTACTGTTTCAGCTCAGAAACTTTGATGTGCCCTTGATGATATTAGTCTCTGCGATGTCATTCGGCTTAAGCTACAAAGCAAATGAACCCTACCCCAGTTATGTATGGAAAAGAATAAAGAGGCTGGTGTTCCCGGTCTGGGCATTCTTAACGACTTACTTCCTCACAATTTATATCTTTAACCCCGGCAGCGACGAGCTGGATTCCACCACTGTCCTCACCTCTTACACCTTGCTTGAAGGGATAGGTTACGTTTGGATCATTCGCGTGTTTCTGTTAGTCGCGCTCGTCTCCCCATACCTGTATAGCTGGCATCAAAAGACGCCCCGCAACCGCCAGTATTTTGGGATGCTTGCGCTCAGCTTTCTGGCATATGAGTTGGTACGTTATTTTTCACTGCCCTATATCCAACCAGGCGCTGGCGAGTTAGTTTCAGCAGTTGTCCTGTATGTCATCCCTTACGGCATCCTGTTTGCCTTAGGCTTACGCATGCCTCAGCTCAACACCAGGCAAGTGTACGCCATCGCATTCATGAGCCTGGCGATATTGATATTTGCAGGCGTATGGCTATTCCTTGTTTATGATGAAGTCGTACCTACCCAGTCGCTAAAATATCCGCCGTCAATCTACTATTTTTCCTATGCACTATTTATTTCAAGCCTGCTGTGGATACATAGCGGGTTAGTTGATCACACCATTGAAAAATTCAAGTTAAAACCTCTAGTACTATTTGTTGCTAGAAACTCCATCTGGGTTTATCTGTGGCACATCCCTTTAATCAAAACCATCCATACGCATTATCTTCTGAAATATTTAATCGCATTTAGCGTGGCAGTGATGTTGACCTATATGCAAATCTGGATGATTGGTCATTTGTTAAACCGTATCCAAAGTGAACCATGGAGAAAAAATATAAAAATGGTATTCACTGGCTGAGGTATGACGATCAGCCTGCTTTCACCGTCGCAGATGCATGTTGGCTAGTACGTCGGCAACCGTTGTAATAAGGGATTCAAGGACAGAAAATATGCCACAGTTTCTAATCGCTATTCACCGCCAGCAACACTATGACCCTCTCGTTGCAGAAGACGCACTGATGACACAAGAGATCGCTGACCTAAATAAGGCTATGCGAACTGCCGGCGTCATTGTATTCGTAGGCGGATTGCAATCACCGGGTAGTGCCAGATCAATACAAATGCAGCCAGATGGCGAGGCGCTCATCAAAAAAGGGTTATATTTAGACAACGACGAATATGTGGGAGGCTTTTGGGTAGTAGAAACCTTAAACCTGGATGACGCCTTAAACTGGGGTAAAAAAGCCGCGATTGCTTGCCGGGCAGCGGTGGAAGTACGACCGTTTCATTCCAGAACCTAGCCGGCCAATTACTCGCGTCATAAAATACCAATAAAAAAGGAGGGCTAAGCCCTCCTTTTTTAGTTTAGTGCATAAAACTAGTTGTTATTACTGGACACTAGTTGTTATTACTAGACATCAAAGCCTTCACATTCAGCTTGATATCCTTCTTAGCTCTCAGTGATGCCACATAAGCATGTGACATTTCAGCACCCAATGCCTGCTGATAGGCTTTATAAGCTCTGTCAGCCACTTCAGGGCTATCTTTAAGCTTCTGACTCACCGCGATCACTTTAATCACGGTATAGCCCTGATTCGCTTCGTTAAAGCCATAATAGGCTGGCAAGGTATGTGTGTTGACCTTGAACACGTTTCTCATGACAGC
Organism: Methylophilus sp. E2MeOHC9; assembly: GCF_058744375.1. NCBI lineage: Bacteria > Pseudomonadati > Pseudomonadota > Betaproteobacteria > Nitrosomonadales > Methylophilaceae > Methylophilus > Methylophilus sp. E2MeOHC9. Next base: position 2,286,942 of record NZ_CP196024.1, on the reverse strand, counting down.
ATCTGACAAGCCTTGTGCGTTTCTACGATCAACCGTCACAGGGGTTATCCAGTCTGCATTCGCAGCTTTACCGGCTTTTAAATCGGCCAGCAATGCCTCGCCTTTTTGTTGCGCCAGCTTGGTAGCCGCTTCACCCTTCAATAACAACTCGATGCCGCCTTTCACCTCATCAAAGCTGCGTGGCGCTTCTGGCGTGTACTCCACCGTCCTGGCAGCCACCAGATTGTTCGGGGAAATCTCTACCGCTTCAGTATTGCGTTTTTCTTTCAGCACTTCATCTGAAAACACCATGCTGGCCAGACGCTCACTCTTGAAGAATTTGGCAATTTCATCTTTAGTCATGGCCGGGGAAGTTTGCACTTGCAGATCAAACTTCTTGGCAACTGGCTCCAGACTGCCTGATTGTTCATAAACCGTATTACCAAAGTCATCGGCCAATTCAGCATATTTGGCTTGTGCTTTCTGGAACAGCAACTCAGCCTTGATCTTAAGCTTCATAGACTCAAAATCTGCAGACTCACCTGTAATGCCTGTTAACTTGATGATGTGGTAGCCGAATTCAGACTCAACCAGATCGCTGATATCACCGACCTTCATCGAGAAAGCCGCGTTTTCAAATGGTTTCACCATGGCACCACGGCCAAAACTACCTAGATCTCCACCTTTACCGGCAGAACCTGTGTCTTGTGAAAACTCGATCGCCAGCTTTTCAAAGCTTTTAGGGTTGGCTTTCACCTGCGCCAGGATAGACGCTGCTTTTTCCTTGGCCGCGTCCTTCTCTGCTGCGCTGGCGTTGCTATTGAAGCCAATCAGGATATGGCTGGCCTGACGCTGCTCATTACCCTGGTATTTAGCCGCATTTTCCTCATAATCCTGCTTCACTTCTTCATCACTCACGGCCACCTGCCCTACCAGGCCAGCTGCAGACAATAAAGTAAACTGCAGTTTAACTTTGGCAGGCGCGATAAACTTTGTTTTGTGCTGGTTGTAATAGGCTTGCACCTGGTCTGGCGACACGGTCACCTGACTCACGTAGTCACGCACCTTCACATCAACGACAGACACTTCGCGTTGCTCGAATTCTGACATCAGCGACTGTTCAGCAACTTTTTGCGGCATGAATACCAGATTAGACAAACCATCACGTACCTGCTGCACGGCTAAATCCTTGCGGATATTTTGCTCGAATTTGGCAGGCGTCAGTTTATTCTGTGTCAGCAACTGGTTATAGGTTTCCTCAGAAAACTTACCATTGCTCTGGAATTCAGGCATACCAATTACATGCTGGCTCAGCTGGTCATCACTGATCTTGAAACGATAATCCTGGATCGCGCCTTCCATTAAGCGGCGCGTAATAATGCTATCCAATACCGACTGCTTGAAAGCCGGGCTTTCCAATAAGGCAGTGTCGACTTTCTGGCCTTGGGATTGCATGTAGTTACGCGCATTTTCAACTGCATTGGAGTATTCCTGCAGTGAAATCTTCTGGCCATCCACTTTTGCTACAGCCACCTGGCCACCGGCCTGATTGAGATATGAATCTATCCCGAACAAAGCGAACGGCACCACAATCAGTGCCAAAATGATTTTCGCCATCCATCCTTGTGTATGTTTTCTTAATGCTTCTAACATTTTTTAGTTTCCATTACCTGATTTTTTGCAACAGCAAACTATACCATAAACACATCAAAATCGCCTGTTTACAGCCAGCGCTGCTTGCTTTTGAAAGCACTGCAAGCGCCAAAGTCGGCATATCTGTGGAGTAAGAATAAAGGGAAGGAAAATATCCCGGCACATGCAACAGAAAGTATTGAAAGAAACATGGCGGCAGGCGTGAAATACTTACGACCAAGCCGTTAAATAAAATCATGACCCAACGTTTGGAATATAGACGAAAAAAAACGAGTTAGGTATGAACCTAACTCGTTTTTATGTTGGCGGAGCGGACGGGACTCGAACCCGCGACCCCCGGCGTGACAGGCCGGTATTCTAACCAACTGAACTACCGCTCCAGTAATCGTTAAAGCGAAATTATAACACGATCTTTTTTATAATTTCAACAACTATTTTCTAACTATTTACCGCTACTTAGAGTTACTTTTTAATGTAATTTATTAAGTATGGCAAGACTTAAAAAATTAAGAGCGCAGACTTCGCACTCTTGATTTTCAAATTGTCTGGTGGGTGCTAACGGGGTCGAACCGCTGACATTCGCCTTGTAAGGGCGACGCTCTACCAACTGAGCTAAGCACCCGTAACAACCCAAGTGTTGCTACAGCTGGCCGAGCATGTTAGCGCTCAACCAAAGCACGCTAGTTTACAGCATCTTTCAAACCTTTGCCAGCCCTAAATTTAGGAGATTTAGCGGCTTTGATGTTAATTGTTGCACCAGTACGAGGATTGCGGCCGGAACGGGCAGAACGCTCACCTACATAGAATGTACCAAAACCAATCAATGTTACCAAATCACCTTTTTTCAGTGCACCAGAGATTGCTTCTGTCGTTGCATCCAGAGCACGAGCGGCTGCGGCTTTCGAAATACCGGCTGCATTAGCAATATGATCTATCAATTCTGATTTATTCACGTGTTTCCCCTATCTAGTTAAAAAAACAGGTACATCCTGTATTGCCTTTATATCAAGCCGCAAAACGAGCTGTCAAGCGCTAATCCAGCGTTTTGACAATAATTCGCATCAATTTAACTAATGCGTGACCGCCTGCTCGGAATTTCCGTCTTCTGAGGCCACAATTTCGACTTCAGGCGTTTTGACAGAAAGTGGCTGTGGTGCCGTTTCAAGTGCTAAATCGAGCACCTGATCTATCCATTTTACCGGGTGAATTTCCAGATCTTTTTTGATATTTGCAGGAATATCGACCAGATCTTTTTCATTGGCAGACGGAATTAATACTGTTTTGATCCCACCACGATGGGCTGCCAGCAGTTTCTCTTTCAAGCCACCAATCGGTAACACTTCACCACGCAAAGTGATTTCACCTGTCATCGCCACATCAGCACGCGCAGGAATACCTGTCAGCACAGAAACTAGTGCTGTCGTTAATGCAATGCCGGCACTTGGGCCATCTTTTGGCGTAGCGCCTTCGGGCAAGTGGATATGGATATCCTTTTTCTCGTAAAAATCTGGACTGATACCTAAACCTTCGGCACGGCTACGCACTACACTCATCGCAGCAGATACTGATTCCTGCATCACATCACCCAATTTACCAGTGGTGATAGTCTTACCCTTACCCAGCAAGGTAACCGCTTCAATCGTCAGCAATTCACCACCCACAGATGTCCATGCCAGGCCAGTCACCTGCCCTACCTGGTTTTCCTTGGCAGCAACACCAAAGTCATAGCGTCTGACGCCCAGGTACTGCTCAAGGTTTTTACTGTTGATGTTCACTTTCTTAACTGTTTTGGTTTTGCCTTTGGCCAGCAATTGTTCTTTCACTGCTTTACGGCAAATTTTCGCGATTTCTTGCTCCAGGCGACGCACACCCGCCTCACGCGTGTAGTAGCGCACAATATCGCGCAACACGGTTTCTGCCACGGAAATATCTGTCGTTTTCAGTGCGTGCGCTTTCAGTTGCTTGGGCAATAGATAACGCTGAGCAATATTGATCTTTTCATCTTCGGTATAACCCGCAAGACGAATGATTTCCATACGATCCAATAATGGCTCAGGAATATTCATGCTGTTAGCCGTGGCCACAAACATGACATCGCTCAAATCATAGTCGACTTCGACATAGTGATCGGCAAATGTGTGGTTTTGCTCAGGGTCAAGCACTTCCAGCAAGGCTGAAGATGGGTCTCCGCGCATGTCCTGGCCCATTTTGTCGACTTCATCCAGCAGAAACAATGGGTTTTTCACTCCCACTTTGGCCATGCTTTGCAATACTTTGCCTGGCATGGAGCCGATATAGGTACGACGGTGACCACGGATTTCTGCTTCGTCACGCACACCACCCAAAGCCATACGCACAAACTTGCGATTAACCGCTTTGGCAATACTTTGTCCCAGCGACGTTTTACCGACGCCTGGAGGGCCTACCAGGCACAAAATAGGCGCCTTCAGCTTACCGACACGCTGCTGCACTGCAAGATATTCAACGATACGCTCTTTGACCTTATCCAAGCCATAATGATCTGCATCCAGGATATCTTCCGCGGCTTGCAGATCTTTGCTGATCTTGGTTTTTTTCTTCCATGGCAAATTGAGTAAAGTATCGATGTAATTGCGGACAACCGACGCCTCTGCCGACATCGGCGACATCAATTTAAGTTTTTTGAATTCTGCCGTGACTTTAGTGAGGGCCTCTTTAGGCATAGCCGCATTTTTAATGCGTTGCTCAAGCTCCTCCATCTCGGCGTTTTCGTCCTGCTCGCCCAGCTCTTTCTGGATGGCTTTTACTTGCTCATTCAGGTAATACTCGCGCTGGCTCTTCTCCATCTGGCGTTTGACACGGCCACGGATGCGTTTTTCAACCTGCAGGATGTCGATTTCTGACTCCATCAGGTAGAGCAAATGCTCTAGACGCTCAATCACACTGAGCATTTCCAGTACTTTCTGCTTTTCTTCCAGCTTGAGCGTCAGATGTGCAGAAATGGTGTCTGCCAGGCGACCAGGCTCATTAATGGTGGCCAGTGACGTTAAGATTTCCGGTGGGATCTTCTTGTTCAATTTGACGTACTGGTCAAATTGGGTCATGACAGTACGCATCAAGGCTTCAGCCTCTTTATCGTTCTGGTCGGTTTGTTCGATTTCTTCACCCAATGCCATAAAGCATTCATCGGTTTCAGTGAAATCGGTCACGCGCACACGATGCAGGCCTTCTACCAGCACTTTCACAGTGCCATCCGGTAGTTTCAGCATTTGCAATACAGTGGCTAGAGTACCGATCTCGTACAGGTCTTCCGCAACAGGGTCGTCTTTATTTGCAGACTTCTGGGCAACCAGCAATATCTTTTTATCACCTTCAGAAGCACGTTCTAGGGCTTTTACTGACTTGGTGCGGCCTACAAACAGCGGAATGACTAAATGCGGGTATACCACAACGTCGCGCAATGGCAGCAGAGGGATCAAGGTGGTTTCTTCCGGAGTCTCGGCGTCAAACAAAGTGTGTTCGGTCATAGCTTCTTTCAAAAAGTGTCAAAGGCATGTGCCTTTGCATTTAGATGGGAACGTACTTTGAAAATTCAAGAGAACAGACTCTCAAGAGTCATAGATGGTATCTTGCAATAGCCCGGAGGCTATTGCAAGCATGATTTAACTGGCGTTTTCGACGCGTTTTTGGGCATCCTGGTAAATCAGGATAGGCTCAGAGGTATGCTCAATGGCACCAGCATCTACGATGACTTTGGACAAATCTTTTAACGATGGCAATTCATACATCAAATCAAGCAATGCATGCTCCATGATAGAACGAAGGCCACGGGCACCAGTTTTTCTTTCCAAGGCCTTTTTGGCGATCAAACGCAGGGCAGAGTCTTCAAACTCCAGTTCCACGCCTTCCATCTTGAATAGTTTCATATATTGCTTGGTCAATGCATTTCTTGGCTCGATCAGGATGGTCATCAAAGCAGCCTCATCCAGAGACTCAAGCGTGGCCACCACAGGCAAACGACCAATGAACTCTGGAATCAGGCCAAACTTGATCAGATCTTCTGGCTCGACATCACGCAAAACTTCACCTACCGCACGGATATCTTCTTTGCTCTTCACCTCGGCACCAAAGCCGATACCGCCTTTTTCAGAGCGATGGCGAATCACTTTTTCCAGGCCATCAAACGCACCACCGCAAATAAACAGAATGTTGGTGGTATCCAGCTGGACGAACTCCTGGTTCGGATGCTTGCGGCCGCCTTGCGGAGGCACAGAAGCAATCGTACCTTCGATCAGCTTAAGCAAAGCCTGCTGCACGCCCTCACCCGATACGTCACGGGTAATGGATGGATTGTCAGATTTACGTGAAATCTTGTCGACTTCATCGATATATACAATGCCGCGCTGTGCTTTTTCAACGTCGTAATCACACTTTTGCAGCAATTTCTGCATGATGTTTTCCACGTCTTCACCGACATAGCCGGCTTCTGTCAAAGTGGTTGCATCCGCCATGACAAATGGCACATCCAGCATACGTGCCAATGATTGCGCCAACAATGTTTTACCTGAGCCTGTAGGGCCAATGAGCAAAATGTTGCTTTTCTGGACCTCAACATCGTCTTTAGGCGCCTGAGCACCTTCAGAAAGCGGGTTGTAACCCAAGCGCTTATAGTGGTTGTAAACCGCTACAGATAAATTCTTTTTGGCTTGCACCTGACCAATGACATATTGATCCAGAATAGAACAAATTTCCTGAGGTGTCGGCAGTTTTTTATCTGCGGACTTGATCTCGTTCAGGCTCTGGATTTCTTCACGAATAATGTCATTACATAAATCAACGCATTCATCGCAAATAAATACGGACGGGCCTGCAATCAGCTTTTTGACTTCATGCTGACTCTTGCCACAAAACGAGCAATACAAAAGCTTTTCGCTATCTGACTTATTGGCCATATTTATTCCCCTGCTAGTCTCATTTCACCAAATATTAAACAGCGCGTGTGGCAATCACTTGATCTACCAGGCCGTAATCCTTGGCAGCATCTGCACTCATAAAGTTATCACGGTCAGTATCGGTAGCGATTCTGTCAATTGGCTGCCCAGTGTGATGTGCCATGATGCCATTCAGTTTGTCTTTTAAATACAAAATTTCTTTGGCATGAATCGCAATATCAGACGCCTGGCCTTGGAAACCGCCCAATGGCTGGTGAATCATCACGCGTGAGTTAGGCAGGCTGAAACGCTTGCCTTTAGCGCCTGCAGTTAACAGGAACGCGCCCATGCTTGCCGCCTGGCCAATACATAAAGTGCTGACATCCGGCTTGATGAACTGCATGGTGTCATAAATAGACATGCCCGCAGTCACAGAGCCGCCTGGCGAGTTGATGTACAAAGAAATATCTTTGTCAGGATTTTCCGCTTCCAGGAACAAGAGCTGCGCAACCACCAGGTTGGCCGTCATATCATTCACTGGGCCAATCAGGAAAATAACGCGCTCTTTCAGTAGGCGTGAGTAGATGTCATATGAACGCTCACCTCTACCACTTTGCTCAATCACCATTGGGATATACCCAAGGCCTTGCGGCTCCATTCTTTCTTGCATCATGCCTTCGCTTGCGTTCATATAATTCATGGTTTAAGCACCCATCATCAATTCATCAAATTTAACTTTTTTGTTAGTAACTTTGGCTTTCTCAAGCACCCAAGCCACGACATTTTCTTCAGTTGCCAAAGCGGCTGGTTCGTCCAGGCGTTTTACGTCGGCGTAGTACCAACTCACCAGCTCTGCAGGTTTCTCAAAACTAAGTGCAAAGGTATCTACCATGGCGCGTACCTGGTCGGCATTGGCCTGCAAATCATTGCTGTTGACCACTTCAGTCAGGATCAGGCGCAATTTGGCATTACGCTGCGCCTGGGCTTCAAACACAGAAGGCTCCATAGGCACAGTTTGCGGGTCTACGCCGCGTTCACGCAGGTTTTGCGCAGCCACTTGCATCAGGCGGTTAGTTTCAGCCGCTACAATCGCTTTTGGCAGTTCGAAAGTGCTTTCGTTCACCAGCGCCTCAAACACGCCCTCTTTCAAACGCGCTGTAATGCGCTTTGCAACCTCTTGTTCAAGGCTTTGCTTGATTTCAGACTTCATCGTATCCAGGTTGCCATCTTCGACACCCAGGTTTTTGGCGAATTCTGCATCTATCGCTGGATAAACAGGTTGTGAAACAGAAATAAATTTCACCGCATAAGTCACTGTTTTACCAGCGAGCTGGGCAGGATTGTGGTCTGCAGGATAAGTGATATCAAAGCTCTTTTCAGAACCGGTTTTACCACCAACCAGTGCATCATCAAACTCAGCCACACGACCAGGCTCACCAATCACCAGGTCAATGCCACGATCGCCAGTGCTTTCCACCTGTTGACCATCGATAGAAGCAGTCAATGTGATGTTAATGCGATCGGCTTTTTTGGATGCACGTTTCACTGGCTCGTAGCTCACGCGCTGTTTGACTAATACGTCCAATGTTTTTTCAACATCAGCATCAGTCACTTCCAGTGCCGGACGTTCGATTTTCACTTTGCTCAAATCGCCGATAGCGACTTCAGGGAAAATCTCGAAAGTAGCGACATATTCCAATTCTTCGGCAGCTTCTTTAAATGGAAGATGCTCAATGTTAGGAAAGCCTGCAACACGCAGTTTGTTTTGTTCAACAGCGTCACCAAAGCTGGTTTCAACCGCTTTGGAATACACTTCATCACGCACCTGATTACCATAGTGCTGGTTCACCAGACCCACAGGCGCTTTGCCTGGGCGGAAACCTGAAAATTTGGCGGTGCGCGAAATTTGTTGCAAACGTTGCCTGATTTGCCCTTCCAGAGGAGCCAAAGGGACTTTAATTGTCATGCGACGTTCCAAGTTGCTGACTGTTTCAACAGATACTGCTGCCATGCTGCACTTCCTGTAAAAATCGTTTGATAACGATGGGTTATGTGAATGGGCGCGCCACTGCACGCCTCAATGAATGTTTAGCATAACCTGACCATACTTTATAAGCTTTACAAAGTGATCAAATCATGAAAAAAGAGCATAAAAATATAACACAAGTCGCAATTGAAATAAACTTCAAAACAGCACCCAGCACAGATGCATCTAACAGATAGGATGTTGCCTGTTTAGTGTGGATAAAACAATACACATGCGATGGCTAATTCAATTTAAAACCTTAAATCTCACCTAACGCAACAATCGCTTCAATTTCAACCAGTACGTCACGCGGCAATTTTGCCACTTGAACTGTAGAGCGCGCAGGTGTGTGGGTGCCAAAAGCCTCACCATACACCTGATTCATTGCCACAAAGTCATCCAGGTTTTTTAAAAACACGGTCGTTTTAACGACCTGGTGTAAATTGCCACCCGCCGCTTCAATGATCGCTTGCAGATTTGCCAGCACCTGCTGGGTTTGTGCCACGACATCGCCGTCATTCAGGCTGCCATCAGGGCGCAACGCAATTTGGCCAGAGGTATACAGTATATTACCGACGATAACGCCTTGCGCATAGGGACCAATCGCTGCTGGTGCCTGTGGAGTTTGTACTATTTTCATGATTTATTCCATCCTGTCTAAGTCAGTTCACCTGATAAGGGCTTGCCCAAACAACAAAGGCCTCCTGTGAAGGAAGCCTCATTGATTGCAATACACTTTAAATTTTTAATTTTAAAACTTTGGATTTTAAAATTCGCACCATACATCTTGTATGGCTTTAAATGTATGGTGCGAAAGGAGAGACTCGAACTCTCACGCCTCGCGGCGCTGGAACCTAAATCCAGTGCGTCTACCAATTCCGCCACTTTCGCAAAACCAGTCCGGCATTTGATGCAGGACCGACTTCGTTATTATAGCGCATTCACGCTGCGCTCACAATCTGCCTGACATCACATTGACAAGCCGGGCATTCAACTGCAAGATACGGAATTGATTTTGTAATAGTGAGTGTCAGGACGGGATATGTATTCAGCTGAAGAAAATATGCTCAGAGCAGAACTAGAGCTTTTAATGAGAGACCGCGAAGTGCTGCTAAAGATTGCGGGTGTTGCAGCAGGATTAATCGCAGAGTTGAATTCGGCTGACCTCCCTATTCGTACCGTAGAAGCCGCTGATTTACTGGCGACCAGCATTAACCAGCTACCAGAAGACTTGTTGCAAGATGCGTTGGATGCCGTCAACGCGACTATTGTTGAGTAATTTGTTGGCGTTGATGCATTTCATCATTATTCAACGCGCTGCCCTGCAGTACTGTTGATTCCATGCGCACTCTCGTCTGCTTATGCCCGCTACTGCTCGCTGCTTGCGGCATCGCCTACCAGGCAAAACCTATCCAGCAGCAAGAAAATATCGAGAGCATACAGCAGGCGACGCCTACGCAAGCAGGCTTCAGGCAGTTTGTACAGACGCAATACCCTCAAACCGAATGGCCAATCACAGCGTGGGATATAGACAGGCTCACACTCTCGGCCTTGTACTTTCACCCTACCCTTAAAGTCGCGAAGTCAGATTACGCGGTAGCACTGGCCGGTATCACCAGTGCCGGCCTGCGTCCATTGGTGGGCCTTAACGGGCAACTCTCTCATAGTAACCAGGCCAATGGGGATATCAGTCCCTGGGCTTATGGCTTGCAGGTAGATATCCCTGTCATCACCGCCAACAAACGTCAGATCAGTATCGACATCGCGCAATATCAGGCAGATATTGCCAAAATACTGATTTCAGAAACTGCGTGGATGCTCAGGCAGCAATTGAGCCTGGACCTGATCCTGCTGGCAGAACAGCAGGCGCTGCACGGCAGCCTGGCAAAACTGCAAAAATCGCAAGCCAGCCTGTTAAGTGCTTACCAGAAAAGGCTGGATATCGGCGTCGCAGGCAAATCCGATGTATTACCTATCCGCTTGCAGCATGATCAGTCTGCCTGGCAGTTACAGCAACTGAGCCTGCAAATCAGGCAAACAGAACAAAAGATCATGCATGATGCCGGCCTGACTGACCAGAATAACGTCGCTCTTAATATTGGCGCGGTGAATATTTCACAGATACTCAAAGCCAGATTCGACCAGCCACAAGCTTACCAGGACGCCAAGACTATCCAGCATTACGCCCTGACCAACCGCATGGATATCCAGCGCGGGCTGGCGCAATACGCCAAGGCAGAATCGCAATTACGGCTGGAGATGGCGAAACGTTACCCGGACCTCTCGCTCAGCCCGGGCATTCTCTATGAGTATGGGGACAGAATATGGGCACTGGGGATTGGAGGCATGCTGAATCTACTCAATAAATCCTCAGACCTGTGGGCGCACGCCGAGCAACTCCGCCAAAATGAAGCGACGCGCTTTTATGCCTTGCAACATCATATTATTCAGTTATCCGAGCAAAGCTATTTAAAATACCGTGATGCCGCTAACCTGCTGATCACCATGACGCAAGAATATGCCCAGCAATCACAACGCAAACAGCAGCTTGAAAATCAATGGCGCCAGGGCTTGATCGACAAGACGGAGTACTTGCAGATGGAAATCCAGTTTTATGCCGCACAGCAACGGCTGGTGACGCAGCAGGCAAACGTCATGCGTGCATTACAGGAAATTGAAAACGTGATGCAGAAACCATTATTGCTCTCACAACAAACAGCAACTTTTACCCTTCAAACGCAAGAGGCGCCAGTCAAATGAATAAAAAAGCACTCTGGATTATCGGGGCTCAGATTGCATTGATCATTCTCCTGATCTGGGTCGTCGTGCTGGTCGGCCGCGATGAATATGAAACGATGCAGAATGATGACGAGGAAGAAATTGACGGGCCGGTGCATGTGGTTGAGCAAAACGGCCTGCAGGTCGTGCAACTGAACCTGGCAACCCAGCAAAATAGCGGCATCAGTGTACAAGCCCTGCAACCCTATGATTATCATGGCAATATCAAGGTGCTAGGCACCATAGTCTCAATCCAGACGCTGGTGGATTACAACAGCCAGTATCAGGCGCTAAAAACCCAGCTGGCAGTTGCAGAGAGCATATTGCCCAATCACCAGCTACAGTATCAACGCTATAAACAGTTAAATGAAGACGACAAGAATGTTTCTGATAAAGCGGTGCAGGAAGCCCAGACACTCGTTATCAATGACCAGACGCAGATCAAATCCACTCAGGCACAATTAAAAGCGTTGTCAGATACCATCGTAGCGCAATGGGGAAAACCATTGGCCACTTTGATTACCCAAAACCCCTCATCAGGGCCCATGCATGATCTGATCACGCAAAAGAAAGTGTTGATCCAGGCAAGTTTTCCACTGAACTTCAAGGAACCAGAGTCAAATTCAGCGATTTATGTTTCCCCGATTCAAGATGAAGTCAAACCGATTCGGGCAGAATATGTGTCGCAATCCATCCAGACTGATATCAGCAATATCGGAAAAACCTATTTCTATAGTGCGCCGGCCGATTTCCTGCGCGTAGGCATGCGTGTCAATGTGGTTCCTGCGCAATCATCATCAGCCATGATCAAGGGCGTGATCGTGCCCAACCATGCCATCGTCTGGCATGGCGGCATGGCCTGGATTTATGTCAAAACCAAGCAGGATACCTTTCTGCGTAAACCGGTGGCTTCCGATGTCGAGCTGGACAATGGCTGGTTTGATAATAACCTGCGCGCGGGGACTGAAGTCGTCATTCATGGCGCGCAACTATTGCTCTCGGAAGAGTTTAAATTCCAGATTAAAAATGAGAATGACGACTAAGCCGCACTTAACAAGCATCCGGAAAGCACAACGGCCATGATGTCGGCTTTAGTCAGGTTCGCCATTCGCTTTTATGGCGTCATTATCGGGCTGGCCGTGCTGATTCTGGTGTATGGCACCTATAGCCTGACCCAAAGCGACTTGAATGTCTTCCCAGAGTTTGCACCGACACAGATCGTCATTCAAACCGAATCGCCCGGCCTTTCAGCCAGCCTAGTCGAAAAACTGGTCACCCAGCCGATTGAAAATATCATTGCCGGTGCCATAGGCATTAAAAGCCTGCGTTCGCAATCCATTCCCGGGCTGTCGGTGATCACGGTTATTTTTCAGGATAAATCAGATATTTACCGCAATCGGCAAATCATTGCCGAACACCTGAACATGCTGGGAAACCAGTTGCCGCCAGGGATTATTCCCAATATCACCCCGCTCACCTCTTCGGCCAGCACGGTTCTTGGTCTGGGTGTCACTTCAGACAAACTGACCATGATGCAGTTACGCACATTGGTAGACTGGCATTTGACGCCGCATCTGATGTCGATTCCTGGCGTAGCAGATATCAATGTATTTGGCGGTGAAGTCCGCCAATTCCAGATCAAGATAGATCCACGCAAACTGATGTTGTACCAGTTGAACATCCAGGATGTGGTGGCTGCCGCCAGCCGCGGCACTGGTGTACGCGGAGCCGGTTACATCCAGAATGATAATCAGCGCATTATCCTGAATAGCCAGGGCCAGACCACTACGCCGCAACAATTAAGCAATATCACACTGGTCCGCAAGCTAGGCCGCACCATACGCATCCGGGATGTCGCCGAGGTCGCTGAAGGCGCGGCGCCTTCCATTAGCGCCGCAGCCATTAACGGCAAGCCAGCTGTTTACCTTTCGGTGCAAGGCCAGCTGGGTGCCAATACTTATGCGCTGACCCAGTTGCTGGAAAAAAAGCTGGCGGATATCAAACCCAGCCTGACCAGCCAGCAAGTGACTCTGCATGAAGGCTTGTTTCGCCCGGCTAACTTTATCGAAACCGCGATCAACAGCCTGCGTTCCGATATCCTGATCGGCTCAACCCTGGTGATCGCGGTGTTGTTCGTGTTTTTGTTCAACGTGCGCACGGCAGTCATTTCAGCCACCGCCATTCCGCTTTCGTTGCTATCTGCCATCGTCGTGTTACACCAGTATGGTGTGGGGCTGAATATCATGGTGCTGGGCGGCCTTGCCATCGCTTTGGGCGAAGTGGTGGATGATGCCATTATCGATACCGAGAATATCTTCCGACGCTTGCGTGAAAACCGGCAACTTGCGCAACCTTTGCCTATCCGGCAAGTGGTCTTCCAGGCGTCTATGGAAGTCCGTGGTTCTGTTTTCTACGCCACCATCATCGTGGCGCTGGTATTTTTACCGCTCATTACACTCTCCGGCGTGGCAGGCAAACTATTTGCGCCGCTTGCTTACGCATACATTTCAGCCATTCTGGCGTCACTGGTGGTCGCACTGACACTGACACCGGCGCTCTGTTACGCCCTGCTGGGTAAAGCGCGGCTGGATAACCAGGAATCCCCCTTGCTACGCTGGCTGAAGCACAGATACGTGAAAGTGCTGCACCATATCGAGCACCGTTACCAGATCATCCTTGTGAGCAGCTTTGTGTGTATTGCGCTAGGCCTGGTGTTACTGCCACTGTTCAGGAGCCAGTTTATTCCGGTGCTGCATGAGGGGCATTACATCCTGCATATGACCACGGTGCCGGGGACTTCTGAGGTGCAATCGCTGAAACTCGGCAACCAGGTAACTAAAGTGCTGCTGGATATCCCTGGGGTGAAAAGCGTGGCGCAATGGGTAGGCCGCGCACCGAATGCCGCTGATACGTTTGGCACGCATTACAGTGAATTTGAAGTAGAAACCGGCACCGTTTCCGGCGCAGAGCAGGAAAGGATTTATCGCAGCATCCGTGAAGAACTGGCCGGCGAATCGGAAGATGACGACGATGATGGCAAAGTCGAATTAGGGTTTATCGGCGCCAACTTTGCCATTAATACTTTTTTGAGCGAACGCATAGAAGAGACGATTTCCGGCTATGCCGCTGGCCTGGTGGTCAATATTTATGGTCATGACCTGGACGCGCTGGACCGGGATGCACAAAAAATCGCCAATATCCTGGGCGGCATCCGCGGCGTCAGGGATGTCATGGTGCAATCACCGCCCGAAACACCGGAAATCGCTATTCGGCTCAAACAAGAAAAACTGTCATTGTGGGGGCTACAACCTGTGGATGTACTGGATACGGTCAAAGCCAGCTATGAAGGCGTGCCGGTCAACCATGTATTCATGGGCAATCGCTCCATAGGCGTCAGTGTGTTGCTCAACGACAGCAACAGGGACGATATTGCCGATATGCGTAATATCCCCATATTCAACCCCGAAGGCCAGATGCTGAAACTGTCAGATGTCGCTTATATTGCACAGGAAGGCGGCCGCTCCAAGATATTACACTCGGGGGCCAAGCGCATTCAAACCATCACCGCCAATCTTGCCGGGCGTGACCAAGCACTGGTTATGGATGAGATACAGAAAGCATTGCGCCAGAAACTCACCCTGCACACTGGAAACTACATGGAGTTTTCTGGTGAAGCAGAAGCTAACGCCGAATCCCGCCGCGATCTGATCATACATTCGCTGGTAGCCGGGGCTGCCATCTTCCTGATGCTTTATATCGCTTTTGGCAGTTTGCGCAATCTGTTGCTCACCTTTGCCAACCTGCCCTTCGCGCTGATTGGCGGCGTTGTCGCCACCTTCTTTGCCGGCGGCTGGATATCGGTAGGTACGCTGGTGGGCTTTGTGACGCTGTTTGGTATCACTTTGCGCAACTCCATTATGATGGTGTCGCATTTCCAGCACCTGGTAGATAAAGAAGGTTGCGAATGGAACCTGGAAACCTGCATACGTGGCGCTTCTGAACGCTTGCCATCGGTATTGATGACGGCCTTGGTTACGGCACTGGGCTTATTGCCACTGGCCATAGGCAGTGGTGAGCCTGGTCGCGAGATCGAAGGGCCGATGGCCACTATTATCGTTGGCGGATTGATTTCTTCCACTATCCTCAACTTGCTGATCCTGCCGACCATCATGCTGCATTTTGGCCGGTTTGAAAAAACAGCTATGTTTGAGGTAGATGAACCAGTTTCCCGCTAAGGGCTTGCACAGCCAGCCCTTGTTCAAACAGCTTCACATGGCTTTGATGCATGACCCAGGTTTGAAATGTCGCCTTTGGCAGGATGCTGGATAATCCTGCATCGACAATGCCCTGCGCCTGCAAGGCAGCCAGGTCTAAGGTAGGCTTTTGTTGTAATAGACTATCCTCGGATTTCACCAGTAGCAAATGACTGGCTTCAAGCTGGCAGGCCAGCCAGGCAGCTAAACTGTCAGAGGTGATTTCCCAGTTTTCCGGCAGCGCCATCTCTGCCCATAACTCGGGATTTAAAGCCATTTCACTGGGCAACCAGACCAGCCCGCGGTGCTGCCAGCCGCGCTCGGCAATCTCCAGGGGGTTACGCACCAGCGTCAGCTCGGGCACCATGGCAACCAGGCTGCGTGCCATCTGGTCCATGGCATAAATAGCGAGCGCATGTGCATGCACATCGGTGATATGTCCATCTGGCAAACGTTCGCGTATCTGCTGGAATTCACGCACCGCGTCGGCATACACTCCGCCACCAGGCACGATAATCACTTTGCCATCGCCCCAACGGACCACCAGTTGCAGCCATTTGAGCAGGCTGTCATGGTGTGTCACGCTACCTCCCAGCTTGATCACCCACATGGTATTTTCCCCGGCTATTAAGTTGGTGTTTTGAATTGTGCAACCAGTTTTAAAAACTGGGAAGCTTTATCTAAGGTTTCCTGGTATTCCTTGTCACAATCTGAATCTGCCACCACCCCGCCACCGGCGTAAAAAGTCATGGTCTGCTTGCAGATCACTGCAGTGCGGATAGCGATATTGGTATCCATACTGCCATCAAAACCGATATAGCCTATGCTGCCACAATAAATGCCGCGCCGGTGTGGCTCTAACTCTTCAATGATCTCCATGGCACGCAGTTTGGGTGCGCCGGTGATGGATCCGCCTGGAAAACAGCCACGCAACAGGTCTAATGCATGATAGCCGTTTGCCAGTACGCCACGCACGATGCTCACTAAGTGATGCACATTGGTAAAGCGCTGCAAACGGAACAAGGCATCGACCTTGACCGAGCCTATTTCGCATACCTTGCCAATATCATTGCGTAACAGATCCACAATCATCAGGTTCTCTGCCCTGTCCTTGATGCTGTTTGCCAGCGCCTCGGCCTCTTGCTGGTCGCGTATTGCATCCGCATGCCGGGGCCTGGTGCCTTTAATCGGCCGTGTTTCTACTTTATTTTCAGTCACTTGCAGAAACCGCTCTGGTGACATTGATAACACGGAAAACGATAGGCCCTGCCCGTCATCCACCTGTAGATAAGCCATAAAAGGCGCTTTACTCAGTTGCCGGAACTGGTCATAAGCTTGCCAGGCATCACCGCTCACCTGCACCGCCAGCCGCTGGGCCAGGTTAATCTGGTAACAATCCCCGGCGCGTATGTAATTTTTGACTTTGTGAAAAGCCGCTGTGTAGGCTGCTTTGTGCATGTTGTGCGAAATATCGCCAACCACGCTAAATGCTGGCGTCTCTGATTGTTCACGTGGTTGCAGCAAAGTTTGATGCAACACTGTGAGTGCTGCCTGCGTAATAAACCTGGTGTGTGATACCAATGTACAACGCCGCAAATGATGGTCGACCACAATCGCCCAATCATAAATACCTATCAGTAACTCTGGCAGAGGCATATCCTGTGCGGCCAGCTCTGGCATGGGTTCAATACTGCGCCCCAGATCATAGGAAAAATAGCCTAGTGCACCACCGGCAAAAGGCACCTCAGCTACGCGTGCGACCTGGTGTGGCTGCAACCAGCGTTTGACGATAGCAAAAGGGTCATCCTCAAAACGCTCAACGTCATGATGGCTATGCACTACGGTGTAAGGTCGGCGATGGATAATCTTTGCCACTGGATCAGCAACGACGATATCGAACCTCGCCCCCAGGCTGACCTCTTCATCTACCGAAGACTGCTGTGCTGCAGTTTCCACCCGTCCACTCTCAAGTAACATCGGCCAGGGCAAATGCCTGACCTGTGTCAGCCAATAAGCGCCTTCGGCATAAGGTAAATCAAGTTGTATCAATGCCATGCTTGCCATAACCTTGCCACGGCATAAGCAGGGAAACATACTTCTGCATGGCTTTTTAATGTGGAGTTGTCAGCCGACATCCAGGTTGATGCCGGCGTATAAGTCAGGTTCAACCGTTGCGCGATCTCCGGTAACAGGAAACTGCCAGCTCCCAAGCCTGTTAAGGCCTGAGGTTGTAGCGTAGCTTGCTCAATGCAGGATTGAATGGCATGCAGCAGGCTGGACAACTGCTGATCTTTGAATGCCTGCGCCAGCGAATGCCAATCACTGGTTTCAGCATCCTCCAGATCATGCCCGACCATACGTGCCAAGCGGCGCATACTGGCAGACACAGAACGGCCTTGTCCATCGGCAGTGTCCGCTAGATCATGTTCCGGATCTAATTCACCTAGCACACGGTAAACATCAGCAGTGGTCGCGAAATATTCAGCAGTGATGTGACGCGTTTGCCGATGCCACGCGATATAAGGGCCAAATGCCATCAATGGCGAGCGCACCACTCCTGAATATAACAATCCATGCCTCTCCATGCGCTCAGCGTCCGTCCAGCCATTGGCAATGACCTTCTTCGCATGGCACAGCGTGATATCACTGGTGGTGCTCCCAATATCCACAATAAGCATGCATGAAGCATCACTGGCTTCAGCCAGGCACTGTGCCGATGCGTGCCAGTTCATGGAGGCGATATAAGATTCAAGCCCATCGACGGTCTCGGTGAATAAGGCTGCTTGATCCATGCCAGCCATATAAAACATGGCCTGCGGTAACTGCTTTTTTACTGTTTGTGCAATCTCGCGCACACCCTGTGCCCGATTTTCAAATAAATCGACCAGTTCCCCGGTCATGGTGACGGCGTGCAGGCATTGATCTGCTTCAATCGCCCAGGCTTGCAGAGTCGTTTGTAAGGTAGCTTCAAGCAGATGCAAGCCTTTCCACAAAGCGCATGCCTGTTGCGATACTTGCACAATATGTCCTTCAGCATTGAGCAGCACCGCTTTTACATGTGCCCCGCCGATGTCCCAGCCAATCACAGATTTACTCATGAGGTCAGGCGCTCAATCGCCGCAGATCCGGCAGTTGGCAAAGTGATGGACACTGAGGAGGCTGCCGCCCGCGCGGTTAAGTGGTTATGCAAAACAGCATCTAATACCAGTTTGGCTGGATTTTCTTGTAACACTTTCGATAATCCTATGTAAGGGGTGGTCAGGCGCGGATTAATTTCAACCAGGGTCAGAAGGTTGTCCTCATTCAGTATCAGGTCAGCGCCCCAGTAACCGCTAAGCCCGGGAATCGCCTGATATATCTTTTCCGCCATCGCCTGCATAAGGGGTAAGTATTGCGCTGCCTGATTCACTCCCGCCCCTTGAAAACGGAACCGGCCATTGTCCACACTCACCCATTGCTGGTGTCCGGCAATGACTTTTACCTGCTGCTTACTCGCAATCACAGACATACTTAATGCAATGCCGGGCAGATATGGCTGCAATAGTAACTTCTGATAAGGAATCGCAGGATTTGATTTTATTTTATTATTAAATTCATATACTTCCAAGTCATTTTTAAAGTGATAGGTATACTCACACCCTGCCCCATCATCCGGTTTTATCACCCAGCCGGCAGGTGAAACTTCGTGCTGCGGTAGCGATGGCAGTGCCACGGCTTCGTGCAAATAACAATGTGGGATCGTGGATATACCCGCCTGAGAACAAAGATCCGCCATCCATGATTTAGAGCTTGTTTGCCTGATAGCGGCTTCACTACAGCCTAGCCAGCGTTTACCGGCTTTATGCACCAGCTGGCACATGCGCTCAAGTACCCCATCCGTTTCCGGCGCAATCACCCAACAGGCATCTATATCATCTGCAGATAATTGCTGCTGCCAGATTGCAAACGCATCGTCATCAGGCTGTATCGCTACACTGGCTACACCTTGTGGAGCTATCACCCGCGCATCATGGCTGGTGATACAATCCACATCCAGTTGAGACAAGTCAGCCAGCAAGGCATCCCGCATCAGCAAGCCCTCTTGCAGGAGACTGGCAGGCAATGATTCAGATGCCAGGCCACCGGCACTGACATACTCACACACCCAGATTTTTAAACGAGATTTATTTTGCATATTATTCCCGTCATCGATTTGATGCATGGTCAGGTTGTTCAAGCCATACAGGGGCAACGCCAGTCTTACCGCGCGATACAATCGCAATTAACGGCAAGCCATCAGCTGCTCGATGTCGTGGCTGCTATTTTACAAGTTTATCCATTTGACTGTGTGTATATTGCCGATTTAAATGCCATTACCGGCGATACCTTATTGCCCAACCACCGCGCCCATATTGCCGAGGCGATCCAGGCATTCCCACACATCCAGTGGTGGGTAGACGCTGGGCTGACGAGTGTTGCGGCGCTGACACCCTGGCTGGATAATAACATCAGGCCTGTGATCGCCAGTGAATCCCTGCCCGATTTGCCCACCTACCAGCAACTGCGCCATGCAGCTGAAAACAGCATTCTTTCCCTGGATTATTTTCAGGATGGGTTTCATGGCCCAGAAAGCCTGCAAACATCTCAGATACACTGGACGCAACCTACCATCGTCATGAGCTTACCCAAGGTAGGTGCGAATCAAGGCCCCGATGTTGAAAAACTGCATGTCATGAAACAAAAAACACCGCAAAAACTCTATGCTGCAGGCGGCGTCAGAGATATTGAAGATATCCGAGCGCTCACTCAAACAGGTGCTGACGGCGTATTGATTGCCAGCGCATTGCACCAGAAGAAAATCACAGCTGCAGACTTGCTCGGCTTTGCCCAATAAAAAACCGGCCATGCAGCCGGTTTTTTATTGCAGGAATAAAGTTTATTCCAGGTTTGCGTGTAATGCGCGCATACCCTCTTCAGTCAGGCCTTTGGCGTGGATCAGCTCAGAAATAGCGCCTTCCAGGAACACCAGGGTAGACAATTCGAATTGACCGCCCATAGGCATGCCTTTTACCAATGGGAAGCTGTCATCCTGACCGACTTGAACAACCAGGTCAGCGACGTCTGCCATGGCAGATGTTTTCTTCATGGAAATGACCACTAATTTAGCGCCCACTTCTTTGGCTTTTTTCACAAATGGCAACAAGGTCGCTGTGCCGCCGGAACCTGAAACCAGGATCAGCAAGTCACCTTTTTTGATGGCAGGAGTAACAACTTCGCCAATCATGAACACGCTGTAGCCGGAATGCACCAAGCGCATTGCAAAGAAGCGTGAGACCAACAGTGAGCGACCTGCGCCACCAATAAATGTTGAGCCTGCTTCGTTAACCAATTTCAATAATTCAGCCGCTTTTGACTTATCAGTCACGTCTAAAATACGTTTCAAATTGTCTAAAATAAACTGTTGATGATCCATGTTTTTGTCCTGTGTATTCAAAATATCAAATAAAAAACCCGACACATTGCTGAGTCGGGTTTTATTATCGCTGATCAATAATTACTTATTGATAGTTAAAAATTAACCGTGAGCGATAGCAGTGATTTCAGCAGCAGAAGCAGCTGGATCAGCAGCGCCGTAGATAGCAGCACCAGCAACGATGATAGTCGCGCCAGCGTCACGTACTTGAGCAGCTGTAGCAGCTTTAACGCCACCAGCAACAGAGATGTCAACGCCCAGATTCAAAGCAGCGATAGCAGCCAAGTCAGCAAAAGGAGTTTGACCAGCAGCTTGTTGATCCAAACCAGTGTGGATACCGATGATGTGAGCACCAGCAGCAACAACTTCTTTAGTTTTAGCAACTTTGTCTTCAACGCTGATCAGGTCAACTTGCGCTTTTTTGCCGTATTTGTTTGCAGCTTTGATTACGCCTTTGATTGTACCGATGTCAGATACGCCCAATACAACAGCGATGTCAGCACCAGCTTTGTAGAATGGCTCAGACTCGTACTCACCAGCATCCATAGTTTTCAAGTCAACCAGGATTTTGTTGTTTGGGAATTTAGCGCGCAGAGTTTCCAGCAATTTGATACCGTTGTGCTTGATGCATGGTGTACCGATTTCCAGAATGTCAACGTGCGGAGCAACTTTTTCTGCCAAAGCGATAGTTGCGTCAAAATCCAATGAGTCTAATGCCATTTGAGTTAATGCCATGTTTTTCTCCAAATATTAATAAGTTTCTAAATGCTATTTCTAGCGTACTACCAATTCAAGCTGGTCGCTAATAGTAAGCTGGCAGCCAAAATAAGTCAATGTAACAGGCCAAATTATGCCTGAGTGTAAAATCAAAAACGGGCAGGTCCCTGCCCGTTCTCTTATGATGTCACAGAGATATTACAGTTTTGCGGCTAATGCTGTTTCCAGCTTGTTCTGGTCAGCAACGAAACCACGGATACCTTCAGCCAGCTTTTCTGTGGCCATTGGATCCTGGTTAAGTTCAAAGCGGAACTCTTCCTCAGTCAACTTAGCTGGTGCTTCTTTGGTTTTGCCGCCATCTTTAAGCACTTGTACCAAAGTACCTTCAGTCGCTGCCAGATCTTGCAACAGGTTAGGAGAAACCGTCAGACGGTCACAACCAGCCAGGGCGATCAGTTCGCCAGTGTTACGGAATGAAGCACCCATCACAACAGTTTTGTAACCGTGTTCTTTGTAGTACTGATAGATCGCACGTACTGAAACAACACCTGGGTCAGTTTCCTGTGTGTATTCTGTGCTTGGGTTTTTCGCTTTGTACCAGTCAAGGATACGACCAACGAATGGGGAAATCAGGAATACGCCAGCTTCAGCACAAGCACGTGCCTGACCAAAACCGAACAACAATGTCAGGTTACACTGGATGCCTTCTTTTTCCAGTTGCTCACCGGCTTTGATGCCTTCCCAGGTAGAAGCCAGTTTGATCAGTACGCGCTCTTTAGAAATACCTGAGTCTTCGTACAGTTTGATCAGTTTGCGGCCTTTGGCAATCATCGCATCGATATTGAAAGACAAACGTGCATCTACTTCTGTAGAGATACGGCCTGGAACCACTTTAGTGATTTCAGCACCAATCAACACAGCCAGTTTGTCAGCTGCATTTTCAATTTGTTGCTCTTTTGAACCGCCTTGTGCTTTTGCATAGGCAATTGCTGTCTCGATCAGAGGTGCGTACTCAGGAATCTGACTCGCTTTTAATACCAGGGATGGGTTGGTAGTTGCGTCTACCGGTTTAACGCTTTTAATCGCTTCAACATCACCTGTGTCAGCCACAATAGTGGTGATTGCTTTCAACTGATCTAATAAATTTGCCATTCGCTTGCTCCTAAAATGCAATTATCGTTACGTATAGTTATACATAGAAACCTCTAATATTATAACTGAATTTAATTGACTTAGTTAAGGCCTGTTGCAATTACTGCCTTTATACATGCTGCTTAAAACAGGGTTATGGCAACCACCTTACGTGCGTTTGAATCGACTGATTGTGACGGATACAGGCGGTCATTGTGCCTATTCTGGCTTTTCATTCAGGCCCTTTTCGGGCACAATTATTCTTTTTTGCACGTGTTCGATCAGTTTGAAATATGGGTTCTGTCACCTCTTTAAATAAAGAACAAAACAAGACTCGCTTCGCACAATTACCTGTTGACTGGTACCTCAATCCGGAAATTTATGCATTAGAGCAGGCGCACTTGTTCTCGCTGCAGCCACAGTATGTCGGGCATGCGCGCATGACACCCAATGCAGGCGATTTCCGCGTGCTGGAATGGAAACATAATGCCATGGCGCTGGTGAACCACCAGGGCGAACACCAACTGGTCAGCAACATCTGCCGCCATCGGCAAGCTGCTATGCTCAGTGGGCAAGGTAATACCCAGCATATCGTCTGCCCGCTGCATCGCTGGACTTACGATTTGAATGGGCAACTGCTTGGCGCCCCTCACTTTGAACAAAACCCGTGCTTACACCTGGAAAAACAGCCGCTGATTGACTGGCAAGGACTATTGTTTCAATCATCTGCCACACCAGGCAAAGCCAAGCCATTGCACATTGCGGAAACATTGAAGCAATTAGGATGCAAACAGGATTTTGACTTCACCGGTTACTATTTTGACCAGGCCATTGTTGATCACTATGACTTCAACTGGAAAACCTTTATTGAAGTCTACCTTGAAGATTATCACGTAGGCCCTTTCCACCCCGGCTTGAATCAATTTGTCGATTGCGGCGAGTTAAACTGGGAATTCGGCGAGCACTACAGCGTACAAACCGTGGGTTATAAACCGTTACCGGATTACAGTTTGTCTCCCACTTATAAAGCCTGGCAACAGGCGGTGACAAATTATCAGGACGGCAAGGAGCCGAAATATGGCGCGATCTGGTTTGTGCTGTATCCTTTACTGATGATTGAATGGTATCCCAATGTCCTGGTGGTCTCGCATATCATCCCGACTGGCGTCGAGTCCTGCAAAAACGTAGTGGAATTTTACTACCCGGAAGATATCGCCCTGTTTGAGCGCGAATACGTCAAAGCGCAGCAGGCCGCCTATTTCGAGACAGCCATTGAAGACAACGAAATCTGCCAACGTATGCAAGAAGGCCGCAAAGCACTCTACCTGACCGGCAAAGATGAACGCGGCCCTTATCAGCACCCGATGGAAACCGGGCTGGAACACTTCCACCACTGGTATCGTTCACAAATAGAACCTCACCTCTCCGCACATTCTGTGCGCTAGCCCAAGACTATCCGGCACATTTTGTCCTTATTTCACCCCAGGCGCTGGACGCATCCCAGACATTGGCAACTCGGCAGCCTGTGGATGCTGGTTGCCGGGCTGGGCTTCGCCGTGATGGGTGCCTTTGTGAAAACCGGCGCCCAACGTTTCAGCAGCACAGAATTAGTGTTTTATCGCTCGATATTCGGCTTTATCACCATCGCCGCCATGGTCTACTGGCAGGGCAAGCCACTCACAACCCCGCTGCTGGGCAAACAAATGGGTCGCGCATTGACCGGCTTTATCGCCCTGCTGCTGTTCTTTTATGCCATTGCGCATTTGCCGCTGGCAACAGCCATTACGCTCAATTACACCTCGCCCATGTTCCTGGCTTTATTCTCACCCTGGCTACTCACGGCGGAACAACCCTTGTCGCGCCGGCAGCAAAGTACATTGAATATATGCGTGATTGCAGGTTTTATTGGCGTCACCTTCTTGCTGCAGCCCAGGTGGGAACCTGACTTATGGATCGCTGCGGGTATCGGCTTGCTGTCGGGCGTTGGTGCTGCCCTGGCATATGTGCATGTGAAACAGTTAGGGGTGAGAGGTGAGCCGGACTGGCGGACTGTGTTTTACTTCACCCTGGTATGCAGTGTCGCCAGTGGCGGCCTGATGCTGAATACCGAAATCACGCCTTTGCACTGGCAAGATTTGCCATTTTTACTGGGGCTGGGCATCTCAGCCACTATCAGCCAGCTCGCCATGACGCGCGCCTATCGTACCGGCCGCACCTTGACAGTAGCCAGCCTGGCTTATAGCACCGTGGTATTTGCAACGCTGATAGGCGTGTTCTGGTGGGGAGAGCATCTCTCCTGGATGGAGTACCTCGGCATGCTGCTGATCATGCTGAGCGGGATCGTCAGTTCCCGCGCCAGCAGTGCCCGCGTTACCAATACTCGCTAGGGTTCTAGCAGGCCACAGCGCATGGCTATCAGTGCGATTTCTGCCGAGTTCTGCGCATTGAGTTTTTGCTTGATATTGTATAAATGTGTACCGACCGTGCGTGGGCTCAGGAACAGGGTTTCTGCGATCTCATTGGTCGACTTGCCGCGCGCCAGCGACATAAACACTTCAAACTCGCGCTCGCTCAAGACATCGACCGGGTTCTGCTCACCCGACAACTGCTGAATGGCCATTTGTTGCGCTACGCTGGCTTCGATGTATTTTTTGCCATTAGCCACACTGCGAATCGCCTTAATCAGTTCTTCAGCAGCGCTGCGCTTGGTCACGTAGCCCATCGCCCCGGCATTCAGCACACGTTTAGGGTGCACCGAATCCTCATGCGCTGACAGGACCAGGATACGCGCGTGATTGTCCTTGGCCAGAATACGTTCTATGGCTTCCATACCGCCTATGCCGGGCATGGTGATATCCATCACTACCACTTGCGGATGATGTTCTACATAGGCACGAATCGCTGCCTCCCCACTTTCGGCCTCAGCAATGACCTTGATATCCTGATCGGACTCGAGCAGCATTTTAAACCCCATCCTGACAACTGCATGGTCATCTACTAGCATCACGCTAATCATACTTTTCATTCCTCTTATTTTAACGCTGTTGTTTTACGCCGCTTGTATAGGCAATCGAATTTCCAGGGTCGTTCCCACACCGGTTTTTGGCTCTGAAACGACTTTAAACTGTCCATGCAAGGCTTGCACCCGTTCACGCATACCCAGCAAGCCAAAATGCCGGGTTTGGTCCACCGCTTCCACTTGCATACCTACCCCATCATCGCTTATCGTCAGTTGCAGGCCATCCTCAGCCGATACGATATGCACATGGATGGATTGGGCATGCGCATGCTTGATGGCATTGTTAATCGCTTCTTGCACGATACGGTACAAATTAATATTGACGTTTTCACCCATGGGCTGAAACTGGCCGGAGACCTGTAACTGGATGTTCAAGCCAGCATGCTGCGCCTGGTAGCCTGCCACCATATCACGCAAGGTCTCTACCAGGCCCATATTATCCATGGCCGCTGGCCTTAACTGGCGGATGATATTGTGCATGCCGTCGTAAATATGATTGGCGGCGGCAACGATGGTTTGTGCATTGGCGGCAATATCCGGCGTTTTATCCCTGGTTTTGTTCACGATCGCCACCGCAAAGGTTTTGATCGCGGTCACATACTGGCCCAGTTCATCATGCAACTCGCGCGCCAGGCTGCGGCGCTCATCTTCAATATGTTGCTGGATCAGCTGTGTCAGCTGACGGTTTTGTTCCAGTTGCCGCTCGGCATCCAGTGAAAGCGCCATCTGGTTGAGGCTGGCGCCGATGCGATCAAATTCCGGCAACGGGAATTTGGGCAACCGCGTTGCCAGATCACCCTGCTCTATCTGATTGATAGCACGCAAAATATGATGCACCGGACGCAAGGCATGACTTAACAGCCCGTATACCAGCAGATTGAGCAACACGAAAAAGCCGGTGCCCATGACGATCAGTTGCAGAAAACCTGACCATGCTTCCCGCACAGAGCCTTCTGCGCTGGAACTGATAATTAAAATGCCATAGCGCACGCGGCGCGTCACTGTTTCTTCTTTGGGAGAAACCAGCTTCACAAACCATTTCGGCGGTTCGATTTCTGATTTAAAAGTCGAGTTAGGCGAAATATACAAAGGCGTATTGGAATAATCATACAGCTCGATACGGCTGCTACGCACGTAGCCTAAAGACTTGAGGAAATCCTGCAATACATAATGGGTGGGGCCTAAACTTGGGTTCATGGCCGAGCTGACAATCACCGTATCCAATAGTTGGACCGTGACGCGCATGGCAGCTTCAACGCGCTCACGGATACTATCCCGGGTATCCCGTACCAGCACGATGCCTGCCGCCAGCAAAAAAGCCAGTGAAAGCATGGTGACTAAAAGATTTAATCTAAAGCGTAGACTCATTTTTTCAGCGCAGGCACATTTTCTAAGTCAAGTAGTAAGTGGCGCTATTTAACCGTGCTCGCCTGTTTTTGGACAGCGTAAAATCATTAATTAACTCTTGAGCTTCTAATCTTTGATGACCAGCTTGTTCCAGGCTTTTGGTTTCTCGGGATAGGCCAATGGCAACCCTTCGAGTGCCTGTAATAAAATGCGGGAAATCAGCAGGTTACGGTTGGTTTTTGAATCTGCGGGAATCACATGCCAGGGCGCATAGTCAGTGGATGTTTCTTGCAAAGCACGTTCATATGCCTGCATATATTTATCCCATAGCGCACGCTCATCCAGATCTTTAGGATTAAATTTCCAGTGCTTGGTGGGGTCGTCGAGACGTTCCTGCAAACGCTCTTGCTGTTCTTCTTTAGAAATATGCAGAAAGCACTTGATGATAGTCGTGCCCGACTCACTCAGCATGCGCTCAAAGTCATTAATCTGCTGATAACGGCGTTCGGCCTCGGCTTCATCTATCCAGTCATGCACTTTGACGATCAGCACATCTTCGTAATGGCTGCGATTGAAGATAACCAGCTCGCCTTTGCGTGGCACCTGCGCGTGCACGCGCCATAAGTAGTCATGTGCCAGCTCATCCTCACTCGGCGCCTTAAAGCTCGCCAGACGGATTCCTAATGGGTCACAGGCGCTAAATACCTGCTTGACGGTACCATCCTTGCCGCTGGTATCCATGCCTTGCAGGATCAATAACACTTTATGCTCAGCCTGCGCATGCAGGATGTCCTGCCGCTCATTGATGGCTTCCGTCAGCTGCAACAATATCGCAGCATCTTCCGCTTTATCGCCTGATCTTGCTGACTTATCGTCAGGTTTAATCTGCTTTAGTGCAAACTTCTTCGGGTTGACGCGATAGCTGCTTAAACTGAATTTATCCATGCAATATACCAACTTCACTGTGAGGGAATATAACCCAGTGTATCGCAGTTTATTCAGCCAGGCACCACCCTTCAAGCAAAAGGATAGCTTCCCAAGCCAAAAAATGTTGGCTGTAAGCCCAGGGTTAAAAGCAATAGGCGTAAAAAAAGCCCTCATTGCATGAGGGCTTAATCAAGTATTACTTGGAAGACCGTTTACGCTCGTGCTCTAACAAGAAGCGCTTGCGCAGACGAATCGTTTTTGGCGTGATTTCAACCAATTCGTCGTCATCAATAAACTCTACAGCGCTTTCCAGGCTGATAGAGATAGGTGGCACCAAACGCACCGCTTCATCCGTACCGGAAGCACGCACGTTGGTTAATTGCTTACCTTTGATCGGGTTAACCACCAGGTCATTTTCGCGGCTATGAATGCCGATAATCATGCCTTCGTACAAACGGTCACCAGGACTTGAGAACATCTTGCCACGGTCTTGCAGCTTCCACAGGGCATAAGCCACTGCTTCGCCTTGTTCCGCTGAAATCAGCACACCATTACGACGGCCAGGCATATCTGCTTTCACCGGAGCGTATTCATCAAAAATATGCGCCATCAAGCCGGTACCACGGGTCAATGTCAAAAACTCGCCCTGGAAGCCGATCAGGCCACGGGCTGGAATACGATACTCTAATCGAGTACGACCATTACCGTCAGACTCCATATTTGACATCTCACCACGGCGGCGACCCAACTCTTCCATGACTGCGCCCTGGTTTTCGTCTTCCAGGTCCACGGTCAGGATTTCGTATGGCTCACATTTTTCGCCATTCACTTCTTTATAAACCACGCGAGGTTTACCCACAGCGATTTCAAAGCCTTCGCGGCGCATGTTTTCCAGCAGAATGGTCAGGTGCAATTCACCACGACCAGACACGCGGAATACATCGGTATCTTCAGTATCTTCAACGCGCAAAGCCACGTTTACCAATAACTCTTTAGTTAAACGGTCACGGATCTGGCGTGAAGTAATGAATTTGCCTTCTGTACCGGCCAATGGTGAAGTGTTCACCATAAAGTCCATGGTCAGGGTTGGTTCATCTACACCCAGATGTGGCAAGCCAACTGGCTTGTCGCGGTCACAGATGGTAAAACCAATACCGATTTCTTCAATACCCGAAATAATGACGATGTCACCTGCTTCAGCCTCTTCAACCGGTACGCGCTCCAGGCCTTTAAAACCCAGGACCTGATTGATACGGCCTTGCGCTACTTGTTCGTTTTCGCGCATCACGGCGACCACCTGGCCTGGTTTGATGCGGCCATTGGTGACACGACCAACCCCTAGACGACCAGTATAAGTAGAGTAATCTAAGGCTGAAATCTGTAATTGCAAAGGTGCATCGCTGTCACCTTTCGGTGGTTCAACATGACTTAAAATCGTATCAAACAAAGCCTTCATGTTATCTGAAGGTGCATTCATATCCAGTGTCGCAAAACCATTTAATGCCGACGCGTATACCACTGGAAAATCTAATTGTTCATCAGTTGCGCCAAGGTTGGCAAACAAATCAAAGGTATGGTTAATCACCCAGTCAGGACGCGCACTCGGGCGGTCAACCTTATTAATCACCACAATCGGTTTCAA
The DNA here is from genome assembly GCF_058744375.1 of Methylophilus sp. E2MeOHC9. Taxonomy (NCBI): domain Bacteria; kingdom Pseudomonadati; phylum Pseudomonadota; class Betaproteobacteria; order Nitrosomonadales; family Methylophilaceae; genus Methylophilus; species Methylophilus sp. E2MeOHC9. The sequence goes on along the minus strand of NZ_CP196024.1, from coordinate 2,257,108 downwards.
ACCAAGCGCCAGGGCTTTCTTGGTCACGAAGCGCGTTTGCGGCATAGGGCCGTCAACGGCATCTACTAATAGCAACACGCCATCCACCATACCCAACACACGCTCTACTTCACCGCCAAAGTCGGCGTGGCCCGGTGTATCGACAATGTTAATGTGCGTGCCTTCATAAGTTAAGGCAGTATTTTTGGCCAGAATAGTAATGCCACGCTCTTTTTCAATATCATTACTATCCATCACACGTTCAGTGACCGCCTGGTGGGTGGCAAAGGTACCTGACTGTTGAAGTAACTTATCAACCATGGTTGTTTTACCGTGGTCAACGTGGGCGATAATTGCGATATTTCTGAGGTTGCGTGCCATGTGAACTGCCATCTGTTTGGAAAGGGCGCGATTTTAGCATAAATCACGTTAAATATTTGACTTTTAAAATAAAATGGCTATACTGCGCTCAACTTAAAACGCACTGGGCTGAAATTGATGCCCGACTGTTTTAAATTCATCGCCCTGACCCATCGATAACTCGTGAACTTTTGAGGCTATCATCTTTAGAAGTTGTTTTTATGACAACCTCTTCTTTTATCGGTTAGTGGCTATGCCTAGCGCCGGTAAAAGCGATTCATCTCCATATTTGCTTTGGCTTACTTTAATGAGTTAGCACACTTAGATTTTTAATTCTGTGTGCTGTCATGGGTTAGCTTTGCTTCTTTGCTTTGCTTTAATTTGCTTTACTTGCGCCCTTTTTAATTGTTATACGAAAGGGACATCCTTGTCTTTGTCTTTTGCAGATTTAAATCTAGACCCATCCATTTTGCGTGCATTAACCGATGCAGGCTATGAGAACCCAACCCCAATTCAGTCGCAATCTATTCCTGAAGCATTGCAAGGCCGTGACATCATGGCCTCAGCCCAAACCGGCACTGGTAAAACAGCCGCGTTTACATTACCAGCATTAAACTTACTGGCAACACAACATCCGGTACGTAGCCGTGGCCCGCGTATCCTGGTATTGACCCCAACCCGCGAACTGGCAGCACAGGTCAACGAAGCTGCCCGTAAATACGGTAAATTCCTGCGCGCACGTTGTGTGAGCATTGTCGGTGGCATGCCTTACCCACTGCAAAATAAACTGCTGTCACAACCATTGGATATCCTGGTTGCTACACCTGGCCGTTTCATTGATCACCTTGAGCGTGGTCGTATTGATCTGAGCCGCTTGCAAATGCTGGTACTGGACGAAGCTGACCGCATGCTGGACATGGGCTTTATGCCCGATGTTGAGAAGATCTGTGCTGCATTGCCGGCCGAACGCCAAACATTGCTGTTCTCTGCCACCTTAGATGGCATCATGGATATCGGTAAACGTTTCCTGAACAACCCATTGACGATTCAAGTGGCTGGTCAAAAAGAACAACACGCCAATATCGAACAACGCCTGCACTTTGTGGACGACATGAACCACAAAAACAAACTGCTGGAGCATCTGTTGATTGCCCCGGACGTGAACCAGGCCATTATTTTCACAAGCACCAAACGTCACGCCGATTTGCTGGCTGAAGATTTATATGCCGCTGGTCACAGCACTGCTGCCCTGCACGGTGATATGACACAAGGCGCACGTAACCGTACCCTGACCAAACTGCGTCATGGTGATGTCAAAGTACTGGTTGCGACAGACGTTGCAGCACGTGGTATTGATGTGCATGGTATTACGCATGTGATCAACTACGACCTGCCAAAATTCGCTGAAGATTATGTACACCGTATCGGTCGTACTGGCCGTGCCAACAACTCCGGCATTGCGATTTCTTTTGCTTCTAATACTGACCGTCACCTGTTGCGCAAAATCGAGCAATACACTGGCCATAAATTCCAGCCAGCGGTGATTGCCGGTTTTGAACCTAAACGCGCTATCCGCATGGATGACGGTGGTGGTGACAAACGTGGCAATGGCGGCAAACGTCATGGCAGCAGCAATGGCCGCCCACAAAACAAAGGTGGCTTCCGTGGTAACAGCCGCGATGGTCGCAGCGATAACCAAGGTGGTCGTGAGAACCGCGAATTCCGTGGCAACCGTGAGAACAGTTCTTTTGGTGACCGCGTGATGCGTGAAGGCCAGCCGAACAAGCCGCGCGAACCACGTGCAGCTACCGGCGCCAGCGAACCACGCAATACTGAGCAAAGGACAGACCGCGAAGTCAATGGCAATAGCAAAAGCTACACCAAAGATACCGACTTCCAGTTTGCGCGCGCATTGACAGAAGAATTTGGTCAACGTCGCCCGCGTTCTTCTGCAGGCAACCCATCGGCAAAACCACAAGAACGCTTTGGTAACCCTAATGGCGGCAACAACACTCGTGGCGCAAACAAACCGCGCACCGGTGGCAAGCCATTCGGTGAAGCCGGTGGTATCAAACGCCCTCGTTCATTTGCATAAGCCAAGACTATGTCAGAGCAAATTACTGTAGATTTTCGTTCGCTAGGCCTGGCCGAGCCGTTGTTAAAAGCCATTGAAGAATCCGGCTATACGACACCAACGCCCATCCAGGCCAAAGCCATCCCGCTGGCGCTAGAGCGCAAAGATTTGATGGCCGGCGCACAAACTGGCACAGGAAAAACGGCTGCATTTTCGCTACCGATTCTGCACACATTGCTCCCTCACGCAAGTACCAGCACCTCTCCGGCGAAACACCCGATCCGGGCGCTGGTGCTGGCACCAACGCGTGAGTTGGCAATTCAGGTGTATGACAACATTAAAACTTACGCCAAACACACCTCCTTGCGTAGCCTGGTGGTGTACGGCGGCGTAGATATCAAAACACAGACACCTATCTTGAAGACCGGTGTTGAAATTTTGGTCGCCACGCCTGGTCGTCTGCTAGACCACGTAGAACAAAAAACGCTTTCTTTGAGCCAAGTGCAGTTTCTGGTGCTGGATGAAGCTGACCGTATGCTGGATATGGGCTTTATGCCTGATCTCAAGCGTATCTTGGCTTTATTACCTAAACAACGCCAGAACCTGATGTTCTCAGCCACGTTTTCGGATGAGATTAAAAAATTGGCCGATGCTTTTTTGAACCAGCCAACATTGATCGAAGTGGCGCGCAGCAATGCCACTAACGACAATGTGGAGCAAAAAGCCTATCTGGTGAATACAGACAAAAAAGAACGTTTCCTGGTGCAGCTATTGAAACAATATGCCAGCCAGCAAGTGATTATTTTCACCAAAACCAAACTGTCTGCCAGCAAACTGGCACGTGCTTTGGAACGCGCTGAAGTCCCGTGTAGCGCGATCCATGGTGATAAATCACAGAAAGAACGGATTGAAGCGCTGGATGCATTCAAAGCCGGTACGATTCATGCCCTGGTAGCCACCGATGTGGCTGCACGTGGCCTGGATATCAGCGACTTGCCTTTAGTCATTAATTACGAAATTTCTACAGCGCCTGAAGATTATGTGCACAGGATAGGCCGTACTGGCCGTGCTGGCGCCAAAGGCATTGCGATTTCCTTGATTGATGAAGAAGAAACCAAGTACTTTGATGAAATCGAAAAGCTGATTAAAAAGCAGATTCCTAAAGAGAAAGCTGTTACCAGCAGTACGCCAAGTCAGTACTCAAGTAGCCAGAATACAGGCAATACAGCAAGTCAACGCGCGCCACGCCAACGTTCATCTAAATCTAAAAATGCAGATGACGCCTGGTTCTATCAACCTTACCAGTCAAGCGGGTTTGTTGAGCCGACTAAATCGGTCGTTGTACCTGTGACCAAGCCATCGGCGGCAAAGCGTAAAGTCGTTGCTGCATTACTCGGTGGTTTTGGCTTCAAGGCTACCCCTAAAGCCAAAGGACGTCCTGCAGAAAGCAAACGCCAGCATGCTGCTAAAACCCGTCAAAAAGAGGGTTTAGAGCAAACAGCGTTACCAGAAGCAGAAGTCGAAAGTTCGCAGTCTTAATAAAAAGCCCCGTGAAAACGGGGCTTTTTTTATGCTTGGCGAAGCTGCGTTTAACCTTCACGGTTACGCATAAAGTCAGCCACACCATATAACTGGTTGGCCATATGACGTATCAGGCTTTCCTCAAACTGGCATTGGTGCATGGCCTTGATCATGCAATACATCCATTGGTCGCGCTCTGCCTCACCAATCGTGAACGGCATATGGCGTGCACGCAAGCGTGGATGACCATAGCGCTCAATATAGAGCTGAGGACCACCTGTCCAACCCATAAAAAACATAAACAGTTTTTCACGTGTTTCGGTTAAATCTGGCTGATGGATGGCACGCAGCCCTGCCGCTTTCGGGTCGCTATCCATGATGTCGTAAAAGGTTTCCACCAGCAGGCGGATATTCTCAGTGCCCTTCTCCGCGCCGCCCAGCCACTCAAACAATGATTGTTTAGGTGAGTTTGGCTCTTGGATTTCAGTTAAAGCCATGCCTTACCTACCCTGAGACTTTAGGCGTGACCAGCGATGCTGCCTGCTTGGCGCGTTCACGTGCCAGTTCAACACTCTCAGCCGTTGCCAGCGCGACACCCATACGGCGGCGGATAAAAGATTCCGGCTTGCCAAACAGCCTGATTTCACTGTCAGGCACTGACAATGCCGCTTCCAGCCCGTGGTATGCCAGCGTAGTCGCATCGGCGCCACCATAAATCACGGCACTCGCTCCGGCATCACGTTGTGTCACATCTACCGGCAAGCCCAGGATTGCCCTGGCATGCAATTCAAACTCATTCAAACGCTGGGTACACATGGTGACCATGCCAGTATCATGCGGACGCGGGCTGACTTCAGAGAACCATACCTGCTCGCCTTTCACAAACAATTCAACACCAAACAAACCCTGGCCACCCAACGCATCAGTCACTTTCCTGGCGACTTCCTGAGCGTTCTCCAACGCTTTGGGATGCATGGCTTGTGGCTGCCAGCTTTCTACATAATCGCCCTGCTTTTGCACATGTCCAATCGGCGCACAAAAATAGGTGTCGACCTGCCCTGTTGCATTTTTGGCACGCACGGTCAGCAAGGTGATCTCATAATCGAAATCAATCTGGCCTTCTACAATGACGACACCCTGGTTAACCCGTCCACCACTGGCGGCATACTCCCAGGCAGTTTTCACTTCAGATGCCTGGGTAATACGGGATTGGCCTTTGCCTGAGGAAGACATGGTCGGCTTGATAAAGCATGGATAGCCAATGCCCGCATCAATCGCAGCTTGTAATTCGGCTTCTGAACGCGCGAATGCATAAGGGGAAGTGGGCAAACCCAACTCTTCAGCTGCCAGGCGGCGTATGCCTTCACGATTCATGGTCAGCTGTACCGCACGCACGGTTGGCACGACTGTGACGCCAGAAGCCTCGATTTCAGCCAGCGCATCTGTATTCAGCGCTTCAATCTCTGGCACGATAAAATGCGGTTTGACCTGGTTGATTAATGCTTTCAGGGCATTGGCATCTGTCATATCGATCACATGCGCATGATGTGCTACCTGATGACCGGGTGCGTTTGCATAGCGATCCACGGCAATCACTTCAACCCCTAAACGCTGCAAGGCAATAATCACCTCTTTACCGAGTTCACCGCTGCCCAGCAGCATGACTTTGGTCGCGTTTGCGCTTAATGGGGTCCCTATCATTGCTGCACTCCGATGTAAAAGTGCAATTCTACCATGTGGCATTTGTATGACGGCTGGTCAACATTGATTTAAATCATACGCAAGCGGCATAGACAATCGTTGCTACCTGGAAAGTAAAAGACCCCGCAGTTGCGAGGTCTTTTGACATTCTATACAAATCCATTTTCAAGTCATTGAAGAGTCACTAGCTTCGATGATTAAACGCATGGCATTAAACCGCTATCCCGTGCTTATCCATACGGTAACGCATAGTCATGCGGGTAATGCCCAAGGTACGTGCCGCTTTAGACACATTATTCCGTGCCTGTTCCAGCGCATTTAACAGCATGGCTTTTTCAGCACCATCTAACGTTAACTGTGCATCATTCGTGACTAATGCTGCGCTGGCTGAGGTATGGCCTACTTGTGGCAAACCCAGATCATGCTCTGAAATCACCGGCTGCGTGCACATTAGTACCGCACGGCTGATCTGGTGGCGCATTTCGCGTACGTTTCCTGGCCAGCGGTATTGCTGTATGGCAATCAGTGCAGTCGGGCTGAACTCATGGTGCGGTAAGGCATACCGTTTTTCAGTCATTTGCCGAAAATAATTGGCAAGCAACATCACATCCTGACTACGATCGCGCAATGGCGGCATCTGCATGGTGATCACATTCAGGCGGTAATACAAATCTGACCGAAACCGGCCCTCGTTAGACATCTGGTATAGATCACGGTTAGTTGCAGCAATAATACGTGCATGCACCGGCCTTTCCTTGGTAGAGCCCAGGCGGCGCACCATGCGTCTTTCCAACACGTTGAGCAACTTGGCCTGTAACCCTAATGGCAACTCACCAATCTCATCCAGAAACAGCGTCCCATCTTCGGCAGATTCGATCAGGCCAGGGCGCGAAGTAACCGCATTGGTAAAAGCACCCTTCTCATTGCCAAACAGCTCGCTTTCAATCAACTCTGCCGGTAGCGAGGCACAATCCACATGCACGAACGGTTTGTCGTGATTAACACAACTGGCGTGCAGATAACGTGCAACCACATCTTTACCGGTACCGGTTTCACCAGTAATTAACACGGTCGGCTGCGCCGCATCACTGAGTGAACTCAGTTGTGCAATACGCGTGATTTGCTGGCGCACGCTTTGCATGGCAGCACTCTCGCCGATCAGTTGTATGGATTCATTTGCCAGCGTATCCCGCTGCCGCGAGTAATCCAGGCTGGTCTGTAGTTCAGTAGTCTTTTCATTTTTTTGAATGATCAACAACAACTCTTCGAGATCAATCGGTTTTTTCAGGTAATCGATGGCGCCCAATTTAATGGCGCTCACCGCATCAGTGACATCGCCGTAAGCGGTCATGACGATAGTATTAATATTCTTAGCGACAAACTCAGGCAATAAATCAATGCCATTGCCATCAGGCAGACGCATATCCAATAACACGATATCTGGTTCAAACTGCTTGACCAGCAATCTGGCGTCATGCAGAGATTCTGCGTGCTCACACTCAAAACCGGCTTTCTGCAAGCGCTTGACTACCGCCCGAGCAAAAAGCACCTCATCTTCGACCAACAAAATTTTCTTTTTGAAGCCTGGAATGATCGATTTATCTGTTGATGATGAAAGTTGTGAAAGCACGCATCCTCCTTATTGTTTTACTTTAGTCTTTGTCGTAATTAACGGCAGATTTTTTGCCGCCAAACTCGTATCGAACGCCAACCCAAGCCATTCTTGGCGCACCTGGGGCAATAAAGTCCTCGCCAACAGTTGCACTTCTTCGTGCGTTTGCAACACCACCTCCGTTAACACCATCTGTACGCAGCACTCCATTTGCGTTAAATGGGTTTTGACCTAACTGGCCTGCCGTCGCATATTCCTTATCAAATATATTGTTAACTCGAGCAAATAGCGACCATTCAGGATGAAGTTTGTACGCAACAGTCGCATTGAAAATGGTGTAACCAGCAATTTTCCCATCGCCAAAATAACTGCCCCCTGCTTGCTGATCTCCATTATCGTTACCGCGGATATTTGTTCCAGAAACAGATAAGCTATTTGCACCAAAACTTAAGCGATCATTAACACGGTAATCGGCATAAACTTTGAAAATATTTCGAGGTATTAGTGGGATGCGATCACCAGATTTAATTTGTATTTCGCTATTAGCATCTTGGCTGCTATTCGCATTGCCTAAAACAGACTCGGCACTGCGATACGTAGCATCAATGAAAGTATAATTTGCGCCCAAACCAAAATCACCAAAGTTCTTCGCAACCGAGCCCTCAAAGCCTTGACGTAAGGTTTCACCAAAGTTCTGGAAAAACCCTTGTGATGCATTAGCAGCAACGAACAGGATATCATCAACGTTGCGAGTTCTAAACACACCCGCTGCCCATATAAAGCCTGAATCATGTCCTCTCAAGCCAGCTTCCCAAGTTTTTGATACTACTTGTTTTAGTGGAGGATCGCCTGCGAAAGAGTTAGGCAAACTACATGGCGCATTTTCATTCGCACAACTTAATTCAATAGACGTAGGTGCACGGCTACCTTCGTTATAACCAATATAAGTATTCAAATTAGGGATTGGGTTAAATGTCAAACCAACCGCTGGATTAAAGCGTTGGAAATTGTGCCTGCCATCAAGTGACGCGTCGTCATCAACCACATTAGTTAAAGCATTACCTGCACCATTTAATTCAAAATGTGTTTGTCCATCTCTATTGCGAATACGCGTTTGGTTATACCGACCAGAAACAGTCAGATGCAAATTGTCTTGCAATGCCAATGTGTCAGTACCGAACAGGCTATATGTGGTTACATTGCTTTTTAGTTTGGCACTTCTATCATCCAACTCACCATCCAAATTACCTAATGTAGCAGCATTAGCAAAAAAGCCAGAGCCAACAATCCCTCGGCTTAGATCAATCGAGCCATACTCGGCAGTTTGGTCAAACTTGATACGGCTATGATCTACACCACCACCAAGAACAAATTTATTGTTTTTGTCAAAAAGTGTATTTGTTACAGAGACTTGACCAAAAATACCCATATTGTCAGTCAAGGTTCTAGTTCTATTGATAATGCCGGTACATTTTTCACCAGGCTCGCCACCCGGATTCAACTCAGCAGCACATGCAGCCTGGTTGCCCGCTAAAGTATATGCACCTCCAGGAGCAAGCAGAATATTTTGTCCAGCCCCTCCTACAGCTTCAGTCAACGCCTCATCATTTAGATCGCCGTTGTAAGTGCTGGACTTGATTCTTCGATAATAAGTATTACCTGACAACTGCACGTTATCCGTAAAGAAATGAGACCAATTTAAATTGACTAAATGCGATTCATTTTTGGTATTGTCTGGATAAGTATAAACACTGCTGTAATCACGACGCGCAAAACTCTCCGGTACCAAGCCGTTACCGTTTAAGTCTGTATTAGCATATGCATAAGTCAGTTTCAAATCTGTTTTATCACCGCGCCAGCCTAATTTCCCAAATAACTGCTGGTAATCAGATTCAGACTTATCACGCCATCCGTTTTCATCAAAAAATGAACCAGCTACATAATAATCAATACTGTCCGCTACTCCGCCATATTCAAACTCACCGAGCTTACGACCATAGCTACCTAACGTAGCTTGTACTGCACCACCTGGAGCGGTACGACCATCTTTGGTTTGAATGGATAAAGCACCACCTAATGTATTCAAGCCGAACAATGGATTGGAGCCTGGCATAATTTGCATGCCTTGTATTGCAATTTTCGGAATCAAATCCCAGCTAACAATATCGCCAAAAGCCTGGTTCATACGTACACCATCCATATACACGGAAAGGCCTTGCGGTGTACCCAGTAATGGTGAGGCAGTAAATCCACGATAATTTACATCAGCTTGTAATGGGTTGTTTTGTATCTCGTTGACATACACGCCTGCCATATTGCGGTTCATATAGTCAGTGATATCTAAAGACTGCGATTTTTCAATATCTTTGGCTTTAACTGTTTGCACTGCGGATGGTATTTGTTCAATCGGTACACCTACGCTTTGCAACGGAGTTGTACTGATGACTTCTACCTTGTCTAAATTAATGGTTTCAGCAACCACTAGTGATGCTTGTGCTGAATAAGCAGACACAATCGCTAGCAGCAAAGGCTTAATAGCATTTTTGTTCATAGAAACGATCCTTTTCCCGAGAATGTTTAGTTAATAACTTATATAAAGCATTCTCTACTATGCAATTACTGTTCCTCAACTGCATTGCGAAAAAAGACTTTTTAAATCAACAGGCTAAAAATCAGCGAAAGACTACAGTCACAAAATATGGCTAATTACAGCCAATTTTATGGCTATAATTGGTTGTTGACAACCAATTTATGCGTTGTTTGAAAGGGGCTGCAGAAAAATCTCAACGCCGTAAGCATTACGGCCAGGACGCCAGGCGGCGTCTATTGCAAGAGAGGCAAGTGAAACCAGGGTTTGGGTAGGTGAAGGTTGTGAGGAGACCACATTGACCAATGGGTAGAATGCCCGCTGCCATGGCGGGATGGCCAGCATCTGGAAAATCACTTTTAATTCACGGCGCGGGCGTTTGGCATCCGGTTGCAGGCTCTCGCCACCGGATCTTGCAAACAACATGAGTTCTAAGCCATCAGTTAATGGAACGGCTTGCCCGTAACGCTTGTGTAAAGTAATGGCGGCTGGATTCACGCCCAGGCGAGCCAGGGCGATGCCGTGGCCTTTGCTGACTTTGAACTGCACTTGCCAGTCACCCCAGATCTGGCTTTTACCGCCTTGCCAGATCAATGGTGTTTTTGGAAGTGCTGCGGGTTTACCCACGCAATACAGCCGTTGCTGGTAATGATGCAGGTAAGCCTGGCGTTTGACTGCCTGCCCTTGCAACGGCAGGTGCAGATAGCGGTGCGGTTTGACTGTTGATAATTGTTGCCAGTAATTTTGCAACTGTTCGGTATTGGGCATGCGCAGATCAAGTTGCTGAAACCAGTAGCGCAGCATGTTTTTCGCACGCGCGTCACCCAGCGCGCGCAAGCGCTGGATATCTACCGACTGCCCCAGCCACTCTTCCCGCACATCGCATGCGGTCACATCCTGGCTGGCCAGGCTATCAAGCAGGGATTGCGCTTCTGCCATATGGCCGGCACTGCGTGCCAGGGCGTTATCGAGCTGCGAGTAACGTTCACGCATCACAGGCATCACCGTCTGCCGCATGAAGTTGCGGTCATAACTGATATCAGTATTGCTTTCGTCTTCTACCCATTGGTACTGCAAGTCGGTTGCCTGTTGCAAAATATCGGCTTTGCTTACCTGTAACAGCGGCCGGTACAGGCTGCGCTCGGCATCCCATTCGCTCATGGCAGATAAGCCTTTCACCCCTGCGCCTCGCATGAGCTGCAAAAGCAAGGTTTCGCTTTGATCTTGTATGTGATGCGCGGTGACAATCGCCTGCGCACCCAATTGCTGGCGCATCTGCTCAAGTGACTGATAGCGCGCCTCGCGCGCTGTGGCTTCAATGCCTTGTCCGCTGCGCAGATTGACATGCACTTTATCTGAATAAAACGGGATGCCTTGCGCCACGCACACGCGCTCGCACAGGCTTAGCCATTCATCGGCATGCGGGCTCAGCCCATGGTGGATATGCATGGCAGATAATTTAAATGGCAGGCGTGTGGAAAGCTGTGACAGGGCATGCAGCAGCACTATGGAATCCACACCGCCACTTAAGGCCAGCAGCAGGTGTAAAGGTGAGGCTTGAGGCTTTTGCGCAGCCAAAAAAGAGGCAATGCCCTTCTCAAACCGCGCAGAAAATACGCTGTTATTTGTCACTAGTGGCTTTAAATTTACCGTAACTCATCAGGCGTTGATAGCGCGTTTCCAGCAGTTGCGGTATTTTTTTGGATTGTAATGTCTTGAGTTGCAGGGCAATGGTCTGGCCAATGCGCTCCATCACTTCTTCGTAGTTACGGTGCGCGCCGCCTAATGGTTCGCTGATAATGGTGTCGATCAGCCCCAATGATTTCAAGCGATCTGCGGTGATGCCCAGGGTTTCTGCGGCATCCGATGCCTTGCTGGCGCTTTTCCACAAAATGGAGGCACACCCTTCTGGCGAGATGACAGAGTAAGTAGAGTATTGCAGCATATTCAAGTGATCAACCACGCCCAATGCAAGCGCACCGCCTGAACCACCCTCACCGATGACGATGCCGATGATAGGTGTTTTCAATTCAGCCATCACATACAGGTTACGTGCAATCGCCTCAGACTGGCCCCGCTCTTCAGCACCGATGCCTGGATAAGCCCCGGGTGTATCGATCAGCGTGATGATAGGCAGATTGAATTTTTCTGCCAGGCGGAACAGGCGCAAGGCCTTGCGGTAGCCTTCAGGGCGCGGCATGCCAAAATTACGGTATTGGCGCTCTTTGATATCGCGGCCTTTTTGGTGGCCCATGACCATGACCGGGATGCCTTTAAAACGCGCAATGCCACCGACAATCGCCGGATCATCCGCAAAAGCGCGATCGCCATGCAGTTCCTGGAAATCAGTGAACAAGGCGTTGATGTAATCCATGGTGTAAGGCCGCTGGGGATGGCGGGCGACCTGTGAGATTTGCCAGGCGGTCAAGCTCTGGTAGGTGTCTTGCAGTAGCTTGCTATTCTTCTTTTGTAACAAATCCAGCTCTTTGGAGATATCCAGTGAATCATGCTCGTCGTGAGATGATTGCAGAGCCTCAATACGCTTTTCAAGTCCGGCAATTGCTTGCTCGAAATCCAGATAAGTCAGTTTACTAGGCGTTAAACGTTTGGCACTCATTATGAATTCTTTAGTTAAAAAGTTCAGGCATTATAAAGGATTTTGACATTTTCTTTTGATAACCAGCCCTGTAAATTCAGCAGCAGGTCATCATGCAAGACCACTTGCCAGTCTTCGCCCAGCATTAAACTGACCTGCGCGGCCTGGTTGTGGTAGTCGACTTTGATCGGGCAACGCTTTTGTTCCTCATTGGCGTAGCGATAAGGCGTTAACACCGTCATTAAACGCTGCAGGTCAGATTGCCCGTTACAACTCAGGGTCAGCATCTGCGCAAACCGGTTACGCACGGCGGTCAGGTCATACAATTTTCTGGCGCTGACGCGGATACCACCGGAAAAATCGTCATTTGAGATACGGCCTTCTACAATCAATAGCTGGTCTTCCTTGATCCACTGTGCATTTTGCTGCAGCAATTCGGAACCGATCACCACATCTGCCCGCCCCACTGCATCATCGAGTGTGACGATCGCCATTTTGCCGCGCTGCGTCATGCGCACGCGCACACTCATCACCACCCCTGCCAGCAATTTGGGTTCGTTTTGCGGCGCCAGATCACTCAGGTTGCCTTTAATAAACGGCCCCAGCTGAGACTTATAACTCAGGTATGGGTGGCCGCTGAGGTAAAACCCAAGCGCTGACTTTTCTTCTTGCAAGGCCTGTTCAGGGCTCCATGCGATCACCGCAGGTAATTGATGTTCTGTCTCCACAACACCGCCAAACAGGCAATCCTGCCCGGCATGCGCGGCTCTTTGCTCAGCCGCACTGATCGCACCATCCAGGCCTGCCAGCAGTGCGGCACGGTTTGGCTCTAGCTTATCAAAGGCGCCCGCCCGGATCAGCGATTCCATCACACGCCGGTTCACTTTACGTAAATCCAGGCGCTGACAGAAATCGAAGATATCCTTGAACGGCCCCTCAGCCTCGCGCGAGGCGACGATCAGATCAATCGCCGCGCCACCAGTACCTTTGATGGCACCCAGGCCGTATAAAATCTGCTGCGAACTCATGGGTTTGAATTGGAAAATACTGGCGTTCACATCCGGTGGCAATACATCCACATGGTTACCGCTACAATCATCAAAGAACGTATGCACGTTGTCGGTGTTGTTCATATCGGCAGACATGGTGGCGGCCAAAAATGCAGCCGGATAATGCGCTTTCAGGAAGGCAGTGTGATAAGCCACTAACGCATAAGCCGCAGCGTGCGATTTGTTAAAACCATAGCCGGCAAATTTTTCCAGCAAGTCGAACAGGTCATTGGATTGCTGTAATGTCAGGCCATTTTTCAGCGCACCCTCGTTAAAGATTTCACGCTGTATGACCATCTCTTCCGGTTTTTTCTTACCCATGGCGCGGCGCAGCAAGTCGGCGCCGCCCAGGCTAAACCCGGCCACCACCTGCGCAATCTGCATCACCTGCTCCTGGTAAACCGCAATACCATAGGTTTCTTTCAGGATAGACTCGGTAGAGGCATGCGGATATTCCACGCGCTGCGTGCCGTGTTTGCGTCGGCAGAAATCGGGAATCAGGTCCATAGGGCCAGGACGGTACAGCGCCACCAGGGCGATAATATCTTCAAACAAGTCGGGTTTGGCTTGCTTGAGCATGTCCTTCATGCCGCGCGATTCCAGCTGGAATACCGCGGTGGTATTGGCGGTTTTCAGCAGGTGGTAACTGCGCTTGTCATCCAGTGGGATGGTCTCGAAACTAAGCGGCGGCAGTTCTTCCTGGGCGCGTTGCGCGTTGGCATTTTCCAACGCCATATTGAGGATGGTCAGTGTACGCAGGCCCAAAAAGTCGAACTTGACCAGGCCTACTGCTTCAACATCGTCCTTGTCATACTGGCTGACCAGGCTGTCGCCATTGGGCTGGCAATAGATAGGCGAGAAATCTGAAATCTTGCCCGGTGCGATCAATACGCCGCCCGCATGCATACCAATGTTACGTACCAGGCCTTCCAGCCGCAATGCCAGGGAAAGTAATTCTGAGACCTCTTCTTCTTTTTCACGGCGCTCCTGCAACTGGGGTTCTTTTTCCAGCGCAGACTCTAGCGTGATGCCAAGCTCTAAAGGTATCAGCTTGGCTATGCCATCCACAAAGTTAAACGGTAGATCTAGTACGCGGCCCACATCGCGGATCACCGCTTTGGCCGCCATGGTACCGAAGGTGGCGATTTGAGATACCGATGCCAGGCCGTATTTGTTTTTCACGTAATCAATGACGCGATCACGCCCTTCCTGGCAGAAGTCAATATCGAAGTCGGGCATGGATACCCGCTCAGGGTTGAGGAAACGCTCAAACAGCAAGTTGTATTTGAGCGGATCGAGATCGGTAATGCCCAGGCTGTAAGCCACCAGTGACCCGGCACCGGAACCCCTGCCCGGCCCTACCGGTACACCATTATTTTTCGCCCAGTTGATAAAGTCGGCCACGATCAGGAAGTAGCCAGGAAATCCCATCTGGATAATGATGCCGCACTCAAATTGCAGCCGGTCTTCATATTCTGTGCGCTTTTGCTCGCGCTTGCTTTCATCCGGGTAAAGGTAAGAAAGTCTTTTCTCCAACCCTTGTTTTGATTGTTCGATCAGGAAAGCATCCAGGCTCTCACCATTCGGCGTCGGAAAATCCGGCAGGTAGTTTTTACCCAGCGTGAGTGCCAGATTACAGCGTTTAGCGATCTCTACCGCATTTTGCAAAGCAATCGGCATATCGGCAAACAAGGCCTGCATTTCTGCCTGGGTTTTCACATACTGCGAGGCGAGGAAGCGTTTAGGCCGGCGCTTGTCTGCCAGCACATAGCCTTCAGCGATGCAGGTACGCGCTTCATGCGCCATGAAATCATCAGGCGTCTGGAACTGGATGGGATGCGTGGCCACCAATGGTAAATCGAGTTGCTGCGCGATCAGCACTGTTTGTTGTATGCATTGTTCCTGGGCGCGTGACTCCTGGCTGCCAGGTTCATGCACTCGTTGCACTTCCAGGTAGTAGCGACCCTGGAATATGTGTGCCCATTGTTGCGCTGACTGTAACGCCTGTGCCCGGTTACCGGCTTGCAACGCCTGGCCGACATCACCCGCGAGAAAGCCGGATAACATCAACAAGCCTGCATTCTTCTCCTGTAACCACTCGGCTTTTATTTCTGCCCGCTCGCGGTACTGGTTTTCGAGGTAGGCACGACTGAGTAGCTCGCACAGATGGCGATAGCCCTGCGCGGTCTGCACCAGCAACAACATGCGCTGCGGCTTGTCCCGCTGCACTGTGTTTTCCACCCACACATCGCATCCCAATACAGGTTTAAGGCCTTTGCTACGGGCGGCATTATAAAACTTCACTGCACCAAACAGGTTGGCAAGGTCAGTCAGCGCAAGGGCAGGCATGCCATCTTGCTTGGCTGCTTTGACATAATCGCCAATGCGCACTGTGCCATCCACAATAGAATATTCACTATGGCAACGCAGATGAATAAATGCGGGTGATACGGTTGGTGTGAGGGGTGCTTCCATGCAGTTATTTTACCTGCCATCCCCTTTTTTGTGACGGCTTGTGATGCAAATAATGTGGTTGACAGGGTTAAAATGACCGCGCGCTCTAAGCATCAACTGCTGCCTTAACAGTTGCAAAAAACACTTAAGCTGACTGCTAATATGCACTATGATGTCAGGCTTATTGATAACCGAGCACTCATGATTATGTCTCACGCCATTTCACTGCTTGATGAACCTATCCTTGTAGAAGACAACTTACCGCGCGTGGGCGACGTGCTGCCTTTTTTCCAGCTGGTAAACCATGCGCTGGAAGATATCACCCTGGAATCCTTCCAGGGCAAGCGCAAGATTCTGCATTTCTTCCCTGGTATAGATACCCCTGCCAGCGCGGACAGCGTGCGCAGGTTGGACGCACTGGCTCAAACCCTGCCTAACACTGCCATCCTGAATATTTCCCCTGACCTACCGTTTACCATGTCACGTTTCTCTGAAACGGAACATCTGCTGCATACTATTAATCTGTCCACCCTGCGTGGTCGCGACATGTTTAAAAATTATGGGGTGCTGATCACGTCGAGCAAACTGGCCGGATTACCTGCGCGCGCCCTGATGGTCGCCGACGAGAATGACACCGTATTACATGTGCAATTAGTAGAAGACCTGACCAGTGAGCCAGACTTTGAGGCAGCACTCAAGTCACTGGCAGGCAACTAACTGATCACTGGCGGCCTGATTAACTTATTTTTTATAAGGTTGATTGCCAACCCGCGAAGCGCTACAGTAGCTACTTTTATCACTTAACCCGTTTTGGAGAACACTATGGCAAGCGTAACGCTTAAAGGTAACCCGGTCGCTGTTGGCGGAAAATTTTTAACAGCGGGTGACACAGCGCCTGACTTTCAACTGGCCGATGCCAAACGCACGCTGGTAGGACTGGATGCCTACGCAGGCAAACGTAAAGTGCTCAACATTTTTCCTAGTATTGATACGCCTACGTGTGCCACTTCTGTGCGCACCTTCAATAAAGAAGCCAGCAAAGCCAGCAACACGGCTGTGCTGTGTATCTCTGCTGATTTGCCATTTGCGCAAAGCCGTTTTTGCGGTGCTGAAGGCCTGGAAAATGTAGTTACCCTGTCTACCTTCCGTGACACAGCAAAATTTGCCAATGATTACGGTGTATTCATCACCGACAGCAGCCTGGCTGGCTTAACTGCACGTGCCGTAGTTGTGCTGGATGAAAACAACAAAGTCCTGTACAGCGAACTGGTGGGTGAAATTGCCAACGAGCCTAACTACGAAGCGGCTCTAGCTGTTTTATAAGCACTGAGAAACCCAGACAGGCGGCGGATACATCACGCGGATGCATCGCCTGTTTGAATCAGGTAAAACCCTGATTCAATGAACAAAAAAGCCAGCTTACGCTGGCTTTTTTGTTGTTGCTCGTTACGGTAAAAACTAAACGCGCTTAAATAACAGGCTGCCGTTCGTCCCACCAAAACCGAAGTTGTTTTTCAATGCATACTCAATTTTCAGATCACGTGCGGTGTTGGCACAATAATCCAGGTCACATTCGGGATCCTGATTGAAAATATTGATGGTTGGTGGTGACACCTGATGATAGATAGACAATACGGTAAACACCGATTCCAAGCCTCCAGCACCACCTAGCAAGTGACCAGTCATCGATTTGGTGGAATTCACCACTAGATTGTAGGCATGGTCACCAAAAGTAGCTTTGATGGCATTGGTTTCATTGGCATCACCTAATGGTGTCGAAGTACCGTGTGCGTTCATAAACTGCACCTGGTCAGGGCTCACGCCTGCATTTTTCAATGCATTGACCATGGATCGGCGTGGGCCATCCATATTAGGTGCGGTCATATGATAAGCATCGGCACTTAAACCATAGCCTGATACTTCGGCATAGATGCGTGCGCCGCGGGCTTTGGCATGCTCGTATTCTTCCAGCACCAATACACCAGCGCCTTCACCAATCACGAAGCCGTCACGGTCTTTATCCCAGGGACGACTTGCCGTTTCAGGATCATCATTGCGGCCAGACAAGGCGCGCGCAGAGGCAAAGCCACCTACGCTCAACTCGGTAATCGCGGCTTCAGACCCACCAGCGACCATGACATCGGCATCACCGTACTCAATCATACGCGCAGCTTCACCGATACTGTGGGTGCCGGTCGTACAAGCGGTAACGATCGCGATATTCGGCCCTTTCAGGCCCAACATGATCGACAGGTTGCCGGAAATCATATTGATAATGGTGCCGGGAATAAAGAATGGCGAAATTTTACGTGGGCCACCATCGTCATAATTGTCGTTGGTGGATTCAATCAACCCCAGGCCACCTATCCCTGACCCTATCGTGACACCAATGCGTTCGGCATTGGCTTCAGTCACTTCGAGCCCGGAATCCCTGAACGCTTCCAGACCTGCTGCCAGGCCATACTGGATAAACGTATCCATACGCCGCGCATCTTTGGCAGGAATAAAGTCTTCGGCGTTAAAGCCTTTGACTTCACCTGCAATTTGCGAAGCAAACGGGGTGGGATCAAATTTGGTGATACGGCTTATGCCTGATTGACCAGCGATAAGATTGTTCCAGGCGTTCTGGTAGCCAATCCCCACTGGAGACACCACGCCTAAGCCGGTTACTACTACTCTGCGTTTGGTCATAATAGAAATCAGCCCTCTTGCGAGGGCTGATTAAATGAATAAGTCAATGAATTACTTGAGATTAGCGCTGACGTAGTCAATCGCTTGCTGAACTGTTGTAATTTTTTCGGCTTCTTCGTCAGGGATTTCGCAATCGAATTCTTCTTCCAAAGCCATTACCAATTCTACCGTGTCCAGAGAATCTGCACCCAGATCATCCACGAAGGATGAAGTGTTTTTTACGTCAGCTTCGTTTGCACCTAATTGTTCACAAACGATTTTCTTTACGCGTTGTTCGATGTCGGACATCTAAAATACCCCTTATTGATAAGTGTCGTGTTCAGTAAACCGGTATTCTAACAAATCTTGCCCAGAATACCAAAAAACTATTAATAAAATGCCATAGAAAACATCGCTAGCATTTCAATTTATGCGCAATACATGCCGCCATTCACGTGAATGGTCTCGCCTGTAATGTAGGCTGCCGCTGGCGATGCCAGGAAAGCCACCGTGGCTGCAATCTCATATACCTGACCCAGGCGACCGGCCGCGATGCGTTCCAGCATTTTGGCTTTAATGTCTTCCGGGAGTTCAGCCGTCATATCAGTTTCGATAAAACCAGGCGCAACACAGTTAACGGTAATGTTACGGCTACCGACTTCTTGCGCCAATGACTTGGTAAAACCTGTCATGCCGGCCTTGGCCGCCGCATAATTGGTTTGGCCAGCATTGCCCATATGGCCAACCACGCTGGAAATATTGATGATGCGGCCATTGCGCGCTTTCATCATCGGGCGTAAAACCGCCTGGCTCATGCGGAACACGGATTTCAGGTTAGTGCCTAATACAGCATCCCAATCTTCGTCCTTCATGCGCATCAGCAATGTATCTTTGGTAATGCCGGCATTGTTCACCAGAATAGTGACATCGCCGTATAGCTCGGCAATCTTCTTGAGTACCGTATCAATCTGCTCAGGCTGCGTCACATCCAGCGCCATGCCGACGCCATTAACGCCGGCCGCTTTCAGTGAGGTCGTGATCGCATCTGCCCCGCTGGCAGAAGTGGCTGTACCCACGACAATGGCGCCCTGTTTGCCCAGTTCCAGCGCAATGGCAGCGCCAATCCCGCGACTGGCACCGGTGACCAGCACTACTTGTTGATTTAGCATAATCTCTCCTTTTTCACACCGTACTTTTTTTATTATTGGTTCACAAAAGTCTGTATGGCTTCTTCATTGATCAGCGCCACACAGTTCACTTCCGCCACAATACGCTTAGCCAGGCCAGCCAACACTTTACCCGGCCCGCATTCTGCGCTGATCAGCACCTGTTGGGAAGCTAACAATTGTACTGTTTCAACCCAGCGCACCGGATTATAAAGCTGGCGCACCAAGGCATCCTTGATCTGCGCTGCGTCACTGTAAGCAGCGACATCCGCATTGTGCAATACGGGCACCACTGGTGTTTGCACTGCTACATTCTGCAAATAGTCGCGTAATTTTTCTGCGGCGGGCTTCATCAACTCGCAATGCGAAGGTACGCTGACCGGCAATGGCAGTGCACGTTTGGCACCTTTGGCCTTCGCCAGTTCCATGCCGCGCTCAACCGCTGCTTTTTCACCGGCAATCACTACCTGGCCTGGAGAGTTAAAGTTGACTGCTTGCACCACCTGGCCTTGTGCGGCTTCACTGCAAACTGCACGCACAGTGTCGTCATCCAGCCCTAAAATGGCAGCCATCGCCCCCTGCCCTTCAGGCACGGCTTGCTGCATGACTTGAGCGCGGAATTTAACCAATGGCAATGCATCTGCAAAACTCAACGCGCCGGCAGCGACCAGTGCAGTGTACTCACCCAAACTATGGCCTGCCATCGTCACAGGCTGTTTACCGCCCAGGTTTTGATATACGCGCCAGGTAGCAATGCCTGCGGTGAGCATGATAGGCTGTGTATTCTCGGTCAGGTTAATCGCGTCATTCGGCTCAGTGGCCATTTTCCAGAAATCGACTCCCAGCACACTGGAAGCTTCTTCAAAGGTTTGTTTGACAATGGCGTGAGACTCAAGACCTTGCATCATGCCCACAGATTGTGAACCTTGACCAGGAAAGAAAAAAGCAAATGTAGACATAGGCGTTTAAAATCAGTAATTAATAAGTATCAAGCAGGAATTGGGTAGTTGAATGCGCCAGGCGTAAATCACTTATTGAAGTGACTACTTAAAACCTTACCAGCGCAGAACCCCAGGTAAACCCGCCACCAAATGCTTCCATGAGTAGAATGTGCCCGCGCTGAATACGGCCATCCCGCACTGCCGTATCTAATGCCAGAGGAATTGAAGCCGCGGATGTATTACCGTGGCGATCTACCGTGACGATGACTTTGTCCATAGACATATCCAGCTTTTTGGCGGTGGCTTGCAAAATACGGATATTGGCCTGGTGCGGCACCAGCCAGTCGATATCGGATTTTTGCATCTGGTTGGCTTCCAGCGTTTCGTCAACGATCTGGTCTAAGGTGTTTACGGCGATTTTAAATACCGTATTGCCTTCCATCACGACGGTGTCTGGCCCATCCGGGTTACGCGGTACATGCAAATGATTTTCGTAATTGCCATCCGCATGAATGTGCGTAGACAGCACACCAGGCTGGTCACTGGTTTGCAGAATGACAGCGCCAGCGCCATCGCCCCACAAAATACAGTTGCTACGGTCAGTGTAATCACAAATGCGGGTGAAAGTATCAGCGCCAATGACCAACACGTTTTTATGCTGCCCAGAGCGCATAAAGTGATTGGCGGTCGCTAACGCATAGATAAATCCGCTACAGACGGCCTGTACATCAAATGCCGGACAGCCGGAGATACCCAGTTTGCGCTGCACCATGGTAGCCACGCTAGGGAAAATTTTATCTGGCGTGGTTGTGGCGACGATAATCAGGTCAATATCCTGCGCCTGGATGCCTGCCGCTTCAATGGCATTGAGCGCGGCCTTGGTTGCCAGGTCGCTGGTCAGCTCATCGGTGACACGATGACGTTGCTTGATACCGGTGCGGGAAAATATCCACTCGTCAGTGGTATCGACCAATTTTTCCAAATCATTATTGGTCAATATAGTGGGCGGCAGATAGCTGCCAGTCCCTGCAATACGTGTGTGAATCATGGGTGCGATTATGCCTTAATTGGGTAAAAACGCCTAACAGAACAATGGCTGCAAGCGCATCAGGACTCTTCTGCCGTCGCTAAATGTTCGATCTCGAGTTGCGACTGAATCCGCTTCAAAACGCCGCTTTGTGCCTCTTCCATGGCGACGTGAATCGCATGGTAAAAACCAACGCTATCTGCACCGCCATGGCTTTTGACGACAATGCCGCGCAAGCCAAGAAAGCTGGCGCCATTATAAAGACGCGGGTCGACGCGTTTTTTAAATGCTTTTAATACTGGGAAAGCACCGAGCGCCATCAACTTGGTCAGCCAGTTGCGTTTAAATTCCTGGGTGAGGAACTTACCCATCATGTGAGCCAGGCCTTCAGTTGTTTTAAGCGACACATTGCCGACAAAGCCATCACAGACCACCACATCAGTAGTGCCCTTGAAAATATCGTCGCCTTCAACGTTGCCGTAAAAATTGAGGTGGCTGCCACGCAACAACTCAGCTGCCTGCTTTGCCACTTCATTCCCTTTAATATCTTCCGAACCGATATTGAGCAAACCTATGGTCGGGTTAGGTTTATTGTTGACGCAACTTACCACCATCGCGCCCATGATCGCAAACTGGTACAAATGCTCTGCCGTACAATCAGCGTTAGCACCTAAATCCAGCATAAAAGTGCTGCCATTTTCAGAAGGCAAGGTAGAAGCGATCGCCGGGCGATCAATGCCTGGCAACGTTTTAAGCACGAAACGTGCGGTCGCCATCAGCGCGCCGGTATTGCCTGCACTCACACAAGCCTGCGCTTCACCGGTTTTGACCATATTGATCGCCACCCGCATTGAAGAATCTTTTTTGTTCTTCATCGCGCTTTGCGGGGATTCACTCATTAACACCACTTCGGTCGCATGATGCACGCGCAGGCGCGGGTTAGGTGAAACATGCAGCGCCTTCAGCTCTGCCTCGATGGCATCCTGCAAGCCGACCAGAATAATATTGAGATTAGGATTCTCGTTCAGGATGCGTACTGCCGCAGGCACAGTCACATGCGGACCGTGATCGCCTCCCATGGCATCTATCGCAATGACAACTTCCTGAGATTGCCCGTGTTGACCAGTAGTCATGTTATTTCCCATGTTCACTTAAACACATGTGCTGCTCTGCGCCAAAACGCAGGCATACGCCAGATACACAAACGCCGCGCATTTTGTGCGCGGCGCAGTTTGAAACGTTGTTACTTTTTGCCAGCGAATTACTCGCCTTTTGCAGGCATCACTTTACGGCCACGGTAAAAACCGTTTGGGCTGACGTGATGACGTAAATGCACTTCACCTGTTGTAGGCTCAATAGCCAAAGGTGGGTTTGTCAAAAAATCGTGGGAACGGTGCATACCACGTTTGGACGGTGTCTTTTTGTTTTGCTGAACTGCCATTTTAAATTACTCCAAAATTAACCGCCGCAATTTAATAAATGGGCAGTTTAAAAACCAGAATTGCTACCTAATCCAGCATTATAAAATATTCCAGAGACAACTGCAAACAAATCCTGCAACCGTCGCTTTTCATTACCTTTTTAACTAAATGCGGGCCTAGGCACCTTACTCAACCTACTATTTAACCAGCTTTATTTATCCAGCTTTAAATTTTTAAGCGCAGCAAACGGGTTGGGCTTTTCACCCGCCGTCTTCTGCAAAGGCGCACAAGCCTCTTCATGCATGACCGCAATCGGCAAAGCCATCAGCAACTCATCTTCCACCAAAGATTCAAAGGTAGATTCAGCGCTGGACTCCAGCCAATCCACATCCTCATCTTCAAGCAAGGCCTCAGGGGGCTCATCGCAAACAGCAAATTCAAACTGCACATCCAAAGATTGTGGCATGGGTGCAAAACACCGCTGGCAAATAAGTGGCAAACTTGCCTGTACCGCCAAAGCCAGCATAGGCAATTGCGTGTCGCCAAAATAACGCGGCGGCAAACCCTGCAATTGATAAACCACCGACACTTTAGCCAATGCCTGGGCATCATTGACGCCCAGATCGCTTAGCGCCTCTTCCAGTCGCGGCAATGATGCGATCTCCAGCACCCCTTCACTCTTTTTTTGCTGCCTGGCTAACTCCAGATAACGCGCGTTCGACAAAAAACTCTCCTTCTCTTCACATGCTATTTAATATAGCAAACTATGCCGTCATTGACGAATCCTTATATACGCCCACACAGCCCCGGATTACTTGATACTGTATAAGCCGCAGTTTTTTGTTATAATAACGTCGCTTCACGCAGTGCTCTTTTCGAGAGTACAACTATGGTACGGTGAGTATTATCGACCAGCCTACCCGGCGGTCTGGATGGGACTTAACCACAACCAAACTAGCCAAAACATTGTTGATACAGGCATTTAAAAGCCTTATGAAACAATGAGCTTAACAAAAACTCTGTCCTTTTTTTCTTGCTTTAAGGGTAATGTGTGTTTAAGAAAATTTTAGTCGCGAATCGCGGTGAAATTGCGGTACGCATTGTGCGCGCATGTTCGGAAATGGGCATTAAATCTGTCGCCATTTATTCCGACGCCGATCGCCATGCCTTGCATGTCAAAAAAGCTGACGAGGCCTACAACATCGGTTCTGACCCGGTTGCGGGTTACCTGAATGCACATAACATTGTGAATATCGCCGTCGCCGCTGGCTGTGACGCGCTACACCCAGGCTATGGTTTTCTCTCTGAAAATCCACAGCTGGCAGAAGTCTGTTCACGCCGTGGTATCAAATTTATTGGCCCTGAAGCGCATGTGATCCGCCAGATGGGTGACAAGATCCAAGCGCGTAATGCCATGATTGAGGCAGGTATTCCTTGTGTACCTGGTAGTGATGGCAACCTTGAATCACTGGATGCTGCGATTGTGTTAGCCAAGAAAATCGGTTACCCGATCATGCTGAAAGCGACTAACGGTGGCGGTGGTCGTGGTATTCGCCGTTGCGATAGTGAAAAAGACCTGCTGAGTAACTATGACCGGGTGATTTCCGAAGCCAGCAAGGCTTTCGGCAAACCAGAAGTGTTTCTTGAAAAATGTGTGGTGCATCCGCGCCATATTGAAGTACAGATTCTGGCTGACTCGCAAGGCAACGTCATTCACCTGTTTGAGCGCGATTGCTCTATCCAGCGCCGTAACCAGAAACTGATTGAAATTGCGCCTTCACCACAGCTGTCGCAGGCACAACGTGATTATATCGGTGGCCTGGGTGTGAAAGCGGCTAAAGCGGTCGGCTACGAGAATGCCGGTACCGTCGAGTTCCTGCTCGATTCAGACAACAATTTCTACTTCATGGAAATGAACACCCGCTTGCAGGTGGAACATACCGTGACTGAAACCATTACCGGTGTCGATATCGTTCAGCAACAGATCCGCGTTGCCGCTGGGTTGCCATTGCAATACAAGCAGAGCGAAATCGCTTTCCGTGGCTTTGCCATGGAATACCGTATCAATGCCGAAGACCCGCAAAAAGACTTCCTGCCCAGCTTTGGTAAAATCACCCGTTACTACGCACCCGGCGGACCAGGCGTGCGTATGGATGCAGCGATCTATAGCGGCTATGTGATTCCGCCCTATTACGATTCCATGTGTGCCAAACTCACCGTCTGGGCCCTGGACTGGGAAGGCGTGATCGAACGCGGTCGCCGTGCGCTGAACGACATGGTAGTCTATGGCGTCAAAACCACGATCCCTTACTACCAGCAGATCATGCTACACCCGGATTTCCGTGCGGCTAACTTCAACACCAGCTTTGTGGAGCAACACCCGGAGCTGACTGAATATGACGTCGGATTACCGAAAGAACTGATGGCCGCAGCGATTGCAGCCGCAATTGCCGCCCACGAAGGCATTTGATTAACGTATTGCAGATATTATTAAGATCGACAAGATTATGAGCAAAATACACGTCACCGAACTCGTTTTAAGAGATGGCCACCAATCCCTGATCGCAACGCGCATGCGTACCGAAGACATGCTGCCGATCGCCAGCAAGCTGGATGATATTGGTTTCTGGTCTCTTGAAGCCTGGGGCGGCGCCACTTTTGACGCCTGCGTGCGCTTTCTCAAAGAAGACCCTTGGGAGCGCCTGAGCAGCCTGCGTAAGGCTCTGCCTAACACACCAATCAATATGTTGCTGCGCGGCCAGAACCTGCTGGGCTACCGCCATTACTCTGATGATGTCGTACACGCTTTTGTGAAACAGGCGGCTGATACCGGCGTTGATGTGTTCCGTATTTTTGATGCGATGAACGACATCCGCAACCTGAAAACAGCGATTGAAGCCGTTAAATCGGTTAAAAAACACGCAATCGGTACTTTATCATTCACCACCAGCCCGGTGCATGACGTGGCCTACTTCGTCAATATGGCCAAAGAGCTGGAAGCGCTTGGCTGCGACAGCATAGGCGTAAAAGACATGGCTGGCCTGCTGACACCTACTTTAGCCGGCGAACTGGTCAGGGAACTGAAAGCAGCTGTCAGCCTACCTATCCATATGCATAGTCATGCCACTTCTGGCTTAGCCAGCATGGTGATGCTGAAGAGCGTTGAAAACGGTGTCGATATTATCGACACCTGTAACTCTTCATTCTCGGAAGGTGCCAGCCACCCGACGACTGAAAGCCTGGTTGCTGCCTTGCAAGGCACTGAATACGATACCGGGCTGGACTTGGGCAAACTGCAGGAAATCACCGCCTACTTCAAAGACGTACGCAAGAAATACTGGCAGTTTGAAAGTGAATTTACTGGCGTAGATACCCGCGTACTGGTTAACCAGGTACCTGGCGGCATGATCTCTAATTTGTCTAACCAGCTGAAAGAACAAGGTGCGCTCAACCGCATGGATGAAGTGCTGGCTGAAATACCACGTGTGCGTGAAGATTTGGGCTTTCCTCCATTGGTGACGCCAACCTCACAAATCGTTGGTACACAGGCGGTATTGAACGTACTGACTGGTGGGCGCTACAAATCCATCACTAACGAAGTGAAGAATTACCTGTTGGGCCAATATGGTAAATCACCAGCGCCGGTAAATGCCGAAGTACGTCAAAAAGCGGTTGGCAATGCAGAAGTGATCACCTGTCGCCCTGCTGACCTGTTGCAACCTGAAATGACCAAGTTGCAGGGTGAAGCTGAACGCTTTGCCAATAACGAAAAAGATGTGCTGACATATGCCATGTTCCCGGATATCGGCCAGACATTCCTGCAAGAACGTAATGCCGGTTCGTTGCAACCTGAACAATTGCTGAGCAAAGAAGCCGTGACACAGCAAACTGCCGCTGCACGCTATGCGCCAAATGAGTTCAATATCACACTGCACGGTGAAACCTACCATATCAAATTGACTGGTAGCGGCCATGCTGGCGAAGAGCGCCGCCCATACTATGTCAAAGTCGATGGCATCTCAGAAGAAGTCTTTGTTGAGACACTGAGCGAAATGGAAATCAGTGATGGCAGCGCTTCCAACGGTAGCAAGAAAAAAGCGGCTGCCGTCGCTTCCAGTGGTCGCCCTCGCCCTACCCACCCAGGCTGCGTGACAACGGCCATGCCGGGCACCATCGTCACAGTCAAAGTCAACGTGGGTGATAAAGTCAGCGCTGGTGATGGCGTATTAGTGATCGAAGCCATGAAGATGGAAAACGAAATCCAGGCCAGCAAAGCCGGCACCGTGGTAGCGATCCACGTTGCCAAAGGTGACAGCGTGACGCCGGATGAGACACTGATTGAAATTCAGCCGGATTAATCCTGCTTAAGTATTAAATAGCAATGCTAAAATCCCCGAATCGTTATTCGGGGATTTTTTCATCCTAATGTCTGTATCCGCAAAAAATCTCATTCTTGCCTCTTCCTCACGCTATCGGCGTGAAGTACTGGAAAAGCTGCATCTGCCGTTTGCATGCATATCGCCTGACATCGATGAAACGCCATTGACGAATGAAAACCCGGCACAGACTTCTTTGCGGCTAGCTGAAAGCAAAGCACGCAAAGTGGCTGAGACTCACCCTAACGCCTTGATTATCGGCTGTGACCAGGTGGCGACAGTGGATGACTTGCAGATCGGCAAGCCAGGCAATCACGAAAACGCGGTCAGGCAACTGACTATGCTCAGTGGCAGGGAAGTGATTTTTCATAGCGCGCTGTGTTTGTATGACAGCGCCAGCCAGCAAATGCAATCCACTATCGTGCCCTATTACGTCAAATTCAAAACACTGACGCCACTACAAATTGAAACCTATTTACGCCTAGAACAGCCTTACGATTGCGCTGGCAGTGCTAAATCAGAAGGCATGGGCATCGCGCTACTGGATTATATGCGCGGTGACGACCCGAATGCCCTCATCGGCCTGCCTGTGATCGCACTGGTCAATATGCTGCAGCAAGCTGGAGTGAATGTCTTATCCCTGCCACGCCAATAGCCTATGATCAGCCATCGCAGTAACCGTCTGTTAACTTTTGAACGGCTGTCGCGTTAACAGAGTCTCAAGCATACAAGCACACACAACAACGAGAGGATATTCATGCGACTCAGCTCCCTGCTGCTTTTATCATTAGGCAGTGTTTCACTCGCTCATGCGGAAACCGCCATCATCAGCCCGCAATCAGATCAAACCGGTGTCGCCGTCACGATTTACAACGAAGACCTGGCCCTTGTGAAAGATAACCGCAAACTTAAATTAAATAATGGTTTATCCGCACTGTCATTCCGTGATGTCAGCGCACAGATCAAGCCAGAAACTGCCCTGTTGCGCAGCCTGCTGCCCAATACCAGCTTACAAGTACTGGAACAAAACTTTGATTTTGACCTGCTCAGCCCGCAAACCCTATTGGAAAAATTTGTCGGCCAGCAAGTCAGCGTGATTAAAACCAACCCGACTACTGGTGCCGAGACTGAAGAAAGTGCAACCGTACTCTCCGCACAAAACGGCATCGTGCTTAAAATCGGTAACCGTATCGAAACCGGCTTTCCGGGCCGCATCGCCTACCCGAATGTGCCTGGCCAATTGCGCGACCGCCCCACCCTGACCACGCAAGTGCAATACAAG
Organism: Methylophilus sp. E2MeOHC9; assembly: GCF_058744375.1. NCBI lineage: Bacteria > Pseudomonadati > Pseudomonadota > Betaproteobacteria > Nitrosomonadales > Methylophilaceae > Methylophilus > Methylophilus sp. E2MeOHC9. The sequence goes on along the minus strand of NZ_CP196024.1, from coordinate 2,228,292 downwards.
GGTGCCGAACAATCAAATGTGGAATTAAGCTACCTCACCGGCGGCCTGAACTGGAAAGCCGACTACGTTGCTGAACTCAGCAGTAAAGAAGACAGCATAGACCTCTCTGGCTGGGTGACCCTCAACAACACCAGCGGCACCTCATACCCAAATGCCAAGGTGCAATTGGTGGCAGGCGATGTCAATCGCGTGCGTGAAGCTATCCGCCCGAAAACCATGATGATGCGCTCAGAAGCCATGGCCGCCGATGCGCCTATGCCAACCGAACAAGGCCTGCTGGAATATCACTTATATACTTTGCCACGTGCAACCACCATTGCCGAAAACCAGACCAAGCAAGTGGCTCTGCTTTCTGCGCAACATATCCCGGCACGCAAAGAATTAGTGTTAAGCGGCTCCGATTACTATTATCAAGGCCAGTACCGCGACGTTGAAAAAAAACAAAAGGTACAGGTATATGTTGAATTTGAAAACAAGGAAAGCAGCAAGCTGGGCATCCCTTTACCCAAAGGCACCATGCGCGTCTACAAAAAGGATAACGATGGCACTGCGCAGTTTGTCGGTGAAGACCATATCGACCACACCGCTAAAAACGATACTGTGCGTTTAAAACTGGGCAATGCCTTTGATGTCACCGCAGACCGCGTACAAACCGACTTTAAAAACCTGAGCAAGAACAACAACCAGGCACAGCTGTATGAAAGTGCCTATGCCATCACCTTGCACAACGCCAAGAAAGAAGCGGTCACAGTCACTGTTAAAGAGCCTATCAACGGCGATTGGAAAATCCTCAATGCATCACAAGCGCACGAGAAAACTTCAGCGCATGAGGCCACCTGGAAGATCAATGTACCCGCCGAGAGTGATGTGACGCTCAAATACAGAGTGCAGGTGAAATACTAAGCATTCATAAGTCATTGCCAGGCAAGCACTTGCCTTGAAGTATCTAAAAAAGCATTCCTTAACCGGAATGCTTTTTTTATGCCCGGCGTGGGATAATTCCATTTTTGAAACTTCCCGACATCGCTATGGCTACCGGTACTTTATATTTCATTCCTGTCCCTCTTGCTGAAGGCACCACGCCGCAACAAGTCTTACCCGCTGAAGTCGTGCAGCGCATGCATAGCCTGAACCATTTTATTGTCGAGAATGAAAAGACTGCCCGCCAGTTCCTGGCCGCTAGTGGACACCCGGTACCCATACGCGAACTGACGTTTGCACTGCTGACTAAAGACACCGCACCAAAAGATCTGCCAGCCCTGTTGCAACCCTTACAAAAAGGCATAGATGTTGGCCTGATGAGCGAAGCCGGCTGCCCGGGCATTGCCGACCCTGGCGCGACACTGGCGGCCGTGGCACATCAAAAAAATATCCGTGTGACGCCACTGATAGGCCCCAGCAGCTTGTTGCTGGGTTTAATGGCAAGCGGCTTGAATGGTCAACGCTTTACGTTTCTGGGCTATTTGCCCAGCGATAAAGCTGAACGCATCAAAGCGATCAAAGGCATTGAGTTTGATTCCAAGAAACAGCAGGCAACGCAGTTATTTATTGAAACGCCTTACCGTAACCAGCATATGCTGGAAGACCTGGTCGCCAACCTGCAAGCGCAGACACGCCTGTGTGTAGCCTGCAATATCACGGCACAGGATGAACTGATTGTGACTAAAACAGTGGCTGAGTGGAAAAAGTCGACATTGCCGGATGTACATAAAAAACCAACGGTATTCTTACTGCTTGCTTGAGCAGATAAGTGCCTTGCTAGCTGATGCACAGCCATCAGCATTTGGCTGTTAATCGATCAAGCTGAATGCCGCCGTCTTGCCATTCCTATGATACTCAACCCGGCTAGCAATAGGACGTAGTTTTCAGCTTCTGGCACAGCGGAAAGGATAACCTTAGGTGGCAACTGGGGGCCGATCAGCGGGCCTTCCTGCGGCGGAAAAGAGGGAGGAGAGACGCCATCAAACATGATTGATCCGGAAAAATCCATACGATTTTTCGGAATAAAAGTAATCCGTCCACCGCCAATGATATTGAGGATGCCAGAAAAGTCGATTTCATTTGCGTGAAGCGTGGTATCCGATACAAACAGATTTAAATAGCCAGCAATATTGATAAAGCTGTTTGCAACAATGGAGAAAGAAGCATTTTGGGTATTGCCAAAAATATCAATGCCACCGGAAGAAGTGATACTTAAGGAAGAAAGGTCAAATACATCGCCGTCATTGACATATAACGTCTCACGCTGATCCACAATCAAAGACGAACCAGCGGCTGGCATCACCAATGCATGGCTCAGATTGCTCAGTAAAGCCAAGTTAACCAGCAACACTGTTTTTAATATATTCACATTCACTCCCGATATCTTTTTAATTGTTATCAATCAGAAAAATATCAGAAATGTGATGATCAAAAATGACTGTTTGATGAAAGCAGGACCAGCCTGAATCCGGCTGGCCAAGGTCATTATTCAGGTCTATGTAGCCACGGTTTTGTAAGCATTTGCCAGCAGCTCAAAATCTTCGTCTGTTAACTTGATATGGATGGCCTGCATGTTTTCTTCAAAGTGCTGCACCTTGCTAGTGCCCGGAATCGGCAACATCATGGGGCTGCGCTTTAACAACCATGCGATCGCGATCTGATTTGGCGTGGCTTCGTATTTCCTGGCGATTTGACCCAATATATCGACTTTTCCAGCCAGTGCATTCTTGGCTAGCGGGTACCAGGGAATGAAAATGATGTGATTCGCCGTGCAATAATCCAGTTCCTGCTCATATTGCCGGTTAATCAGATTGAACTGGTTTTGCACGGTATCCACAGTGAAGTATTTCTCGGCTTCCTGAATATCCTCTACTTTCACTTCACTCAGGCCTATATGTTTTATCAGGCCTTCTTTCTGGAACTCAGCCACCGCCTGGAATTGCTCATCCCTGGGTACTTTAGAATCTATTCTATGCAATTGCCATAAATCAATTTGCTCTACCTTCAGGCGACGCAAACTCATCAACAGCGATTGACGTAAATACTCTGGCCGCCCCACTGCTGTCCATACATTAGGCCCTTGCCTGGTCAACCCCGCCTTGGTGGCAATCGTCAGCTCGTTGTAGGGGTGCAATGCTTCGCTAATCAACTCTTCACTGACATTGGGCCCATAGCTGTCTGCGGTATCGATAAAGTTAACCCCAAGCTCCGGCAACCGGCGCAGTAATGCCAGGCAATGGGCCGGGTCATCAGGCGGCCCCCATACGCCTGTGCCTGTAATGCGCATAGAGCCGAAACCAATCCGATAAAGTTGGCGATCCCCTAAAGTGATGTGGGTGGGTACATGATTCAGTTCAGACATAGAGGCAACCTTTTCTTAATTGTTATGAAGCAATACCGTAGCGGCGGCCAGGTTTTGAGTTAGCAAATTTTGGCGCCAAAGCACGGCGGGCAGTTTCCCACTGTAGCCAGTCATCATGATCCTGCAAGGGTGGAATCGTGACTAATTCGCCATTGTCCAGGCCAGCCAGCGCCGCATCGACCAAATCCTCCGCGCTCATGGTGGTGGGTGCCTCCTTCACCTTAGCATAACCAGCCACATCCCAGAACTCGGTGGCTGTGCCGCCAGGCAATACCGTTTGAATACGCACGCCTTTATCAGCCAGGTCTTTTTGTAACGAATGTCCAAAACTCAACACATACGCTTTTGAAGCACTGTAAACACCATTGAGCAGCTCAATCGCAATCCCGACAACAGAAGCAATATTAATGATTGTGCCGCTGCCTTTTGCTGTAAAAACAGGTGCAATCGCATAGGTAAGTCGTGTTAAAGCCGTGATATTCAAAGCGATCATGGCTTCCATTTCATCCACATCCGCCTCAAGAATCGAGGCCACCGAACCAACGCCAGCATTGTTTACCAGCATACTGATATCTTTGGATTCTTTCAGGATTTTTTCGAGCGCTGCCAAGGATTTTCTGTCATTCAAATCAGCGCCTATGGTTTTCACCTTAACGCCAGTTTCTTTTACCAGGCGATCTGCCAGCGCGTTAAGCCTTTCAGTATTTCTGGCAACCAAAATGAGGTCGTAGCCTCTTTTTGCCAAACGGTCGGCATAGACCGCGCCGATACCTGTTGATGCGCCCGTGACGACAGCCGTGCCTTTATGTGTAGAAGTCATATTATTTCTCCAGATGAAAATGTGTGTTGGTTGCTATTACGAAACGCATTTTGACCGTGAGCTTAAATATCATCAATGACATATATACAATGTTTTATGCCATTATTGCATTTTGTACTTTATTTCTACTTACATACTGATTTACCATGAATACATGTGTAAATGGCATTTAATCCAAAAATGTCCAATATATAAAAATGGCCTATTTAATGACATATAAAATATTCATGCCACTTTAAAGAAAAGAGGAATGATGCATACCATTGGTCTTTTGGTTTTTCCTAATTTTCAGGCCTTGGGGCTGGCAGTTTCAACGGTATTTGAATACGCCAATCTGATGCATACTGAAAAGATATACCATTTCCGCCTGGTGTCCGAACATGGCGGCCCGGTCATGACTTCACATACTTTTTCGGTGAATACTGAACGCATCACTGATGCACACTACGACACATTAATGGTGGGTGGCGATAACGATTGCAAACTACCCTCTCCCGAGTTACTGCATTACTTACAAGAATCACCAAAACACATTAGAAGAATTGCCGCTATTTGTACTGGCGCATTTATCCTGGCAGAGGCCGGACTGTTGGATGGGAAACGTGCCACCACCCACTGGCTGCATTCAAATACATTTAAAAAAAGCTATCCGAAAGTACAGTTGGATGAAGACAAAATCTTTGTGGTGGATGGCCAGATATGGACTTCAGCCGGTTTAACAGCGGGCATTGACTTGGCATTAGCGATCGTCGAGAAAGATCTCGGCCCAGAATTAGCAAGGCAGATCGCCCGCAAATTAGTCGTCCACCAAAGGCGTGGCGGCGGTCAATCGCAATTCTCAACACTGCTAGAGCTTAATGCAAAATCTGACCGGGTCCAGATAGTGCTGTCTTATGTCAAAGAAAACCTGAAAGCAGATTTATCCGTTGAATCCCTGGCCGAAGTAGCAAGCCTGAGTCCTCGCCAATTCAGCCGTGTGTTTACCGAAGAAACAGGCTTGCCGCCGGCAAAGGCCGTAGAAAGGCTACGCGTGGAGTCTGCAAGATTGATGATGGAAACTGGCCACCATCAGATTGAAATCATTGCCCGTGAAACAGGCTTTGGGGATAGAGAGCGTATGCGGCAGGCATTTCTGAGGGCTTATGGGCAACCACCGCAAGCGATACAGAGGATTTCGGCTGGTAGTGCCAGGCCATCGATGTAATTAAGCAACGAAAATCTGAGAGTTTAGAATTGAACTCTGTGCAGTAGTTTATTGCTAATTAAAAGCGCTACCTTTGTGGAGAAGCAGGATCTGCATCATTTTGCGATATTTGAAGCCAGTGCCCAGACAATAAGCGATTGGCCTCAGAAATGAAATCACGCCTATAACCATCAGAAGTAAATCGGATAGTAAACTCATTATTACTCTTTGCCCAATTTTCCCTAGTTGTACCACCCCAGCCTATTTGCGGATACTTTCCCTTTTCTACCGCCTGAGCTATTGCACGTAAGCAATGCAGCACAATTGGATCTAAAGTATTACATGTGATGCTGTAATGATATTTTTCATGATTTTCTGACAATTAATTTACCTCAGTTTTTGAAATAGCCTTATCTCAGAGCAAGGCGTTCATTCCATGATATCCAATACTTCATTTAGCTTTTTTATTCGCAACCCCGAATGGAATATGCACCATTGGAATATCTCCCGCAGAAGATTGCAAATGGCTACGTTGGTCATCAAAAAACATATGCGGTTTTAGCACTGAGAGGATTCTGGCTTTTTCCATGCCTCCCAGAAAAAATGACTCATCTGCAGAAACGCCCCACTCTTTTAACGTTGTGACGACTCTTTCATGCGATGGTGCGTTTCTGGCGGTGATAATGGCGATTCTGAGTATTTTTTTATAATTAGGATTATCTTGCAGCAGTTTATCTTCCAGCTGTTGCATATAAGAGAGCTTTTTAAACAGGTCAGCCAAAGGCCCAGCTTGGTGCGGGATAGCTTGTTTCTCTACCTCATGCGCTTCAAACTCGCCCAGGTCATTGTTCTTTTTGAATACTGTTTCAGCTTCGTCATCGGCAATCACGCCATCAAAGTCAAACGCTATCCTTAATTCTGTGTCGGCCTCGTCATCGTAGACTTTAGATGGCAGAACCACACCTGCTGGGTAATCCAGATCTATCGCGCTTTGTACGTCTGCCTCATTGGCACTTAAGAATAATGATGTATTGAAGGCCGGAATATATTCGTGCGGGGATCTACCCGTCATAAAACTGGCGCGGGTGATATCCAGCCCGTAATGCTGGATTGATCTGAAAACACGAAGCCCGGTCTCTGGTGAGTTTCGTGATAACAGCACAACCTCTACGGGTAATTCTTCAGGAAATGCTTTATTGATTGCCAGAAATCTGCGTATAAAGGGAAATGCCACGCCTTTCGGAAATGGCACATCAATATGTGTCTCTTGATGCCTACGATATTCTTCTACGCCTTGAGTCTTATAAATTTCGTGCGACTCAGTTAAATCAAACAAAGCGCTTGAGGCAACACTGATCACTAATTTTTTATCGATTGGATAAGCCATAAACTATTATTTTTAATGAGTTTTTACACAGGCCAAGTTTATTGCCCCCGCATAAACATCTTGTCCAGATCATTCAAACTCACCTGAAACCAGGTTGGCCGGCCGTGATTGCACTGCCCGCTTCTTTCAGTGGCTTCCATATCCCTCAACAAAGCATTCATTTCAGTGATGGTGAGTTGTCTGTTGGCCCTGACGGCGGCATGGCAAGCCATGGTGCCTAATACTTCGTTTTGGCGTTCAAGCAATACACGGCTGGCGCCATACTCGTGCAGGTCACGTAATACAGCTCTGGCCAATGACACCACATCTGCATCTTGCAGCATGGTGGGCACGGCACGAATGGCAATAGTGGTTGGCGACAAAGTCGCTAAATCAAAACCAAGCTGCTGCAAAGTGTCGCTGCCATTTAAACTTTGCAGCGTAGCCACTTCTACTTTTTCTGCATAAAAACTCATGGGGATGAGTAGTGGCTGCGTGGCAATCGCTTGTTCGCTTAAGGCATTCTTCAGGCGCTCGTACATGATGCGTTCATGCGCGGCGTGCATATCGACCACCACCATGCCTTGCGTATTCTGGGCGAGGATATAAATGCCGTGCACTTGCCCCAGCGCAAAGCCCAGCGGGTATTGCTGTGGCTGTGGGGCTGATTCTGCAGTTAAAACCGCTTCAGAGAGTGATATCGGGTTTAAGTAATCCTCAGAAGAATAGTTTTCCTGGGGATTGCCCAATGCGCTGATATTGGTCGGTTTTAAGTCGCCGTAGAGTTGCCCGTAAAATTGTTGGGCAATGGCTGCACCATTATTCACATTGGGCTGGTAACTGCCATCGAATACCGAGCGGTTCTGCAATGGCATTTCCACTTGTTGACGCGGCATGGATAAGCCCGGCGTAAATGGGTTAAATGGCGCTTGTACTGGCTGGCTGGCCTGAATCTCGGCAGATGTTTTGCCCAGGGCCTTGTGCAGGCTATGGAAGATAAAGCGATGCACGGCTTGCGATTCACGGAAGCGCACTTCGGTTTTGGCCGGGTGGACGTTGACATCCACCAGGGATGGATCCAGCTCCAGAAAAAGCACGAACGCCGGGTGTTTATCACCGTGCAAGACATCCTGGTAGGCCTGCTTGATGGCGTGCGCAATCAGTTTATCGCGCACAAAACGGCCATTCACAAATACGTATTGCGTATCGCGGCTATGTCGCTGGTAAGTTGGCGATGCGGTCATGCCCCACAGGCGCAAGCCGCTGCTTTCTTCATCCAGCCACACGCTTTGTGAGGCAAACTCGCTGCCTAATACATCGGCGATACGTTGTTGTGGCGTGTTGGCGGCCAGCCGTATAATGGCTTTGCCGTTATGTTGCAGCAAAAAACCAATCTGCGAGCGCGATAAGGCGATGCGGGTAAAGGCATCTTCACAGTGGCCAAACTCGGTATTCTCGGTCTTGAGAAACTTGCGGCGCGCCGGGGTGTTAAAGTACAGGTCATGCACCTCGATGATAGTGCCTTCATCCAGCGCCGCCGGGCTGACTGGCTGGCCCTGCGTGCCTTCGGCACTGATCTGCCAGGCATGGCTGGAAGCCTGCTGGCGACTAGTAAGCACAGTGCGTGAAATAGACGCGATACTTGCCAGCGCTTCGCCACGGAAACCAAGACTACCGACTTGCTCCAGGTCTTCCAGGCTTTGAATCTTGCTGGTGGCATGGCGTGTCAAGGCGAGCTCCAGCTCATCTTTGGCAATGCCGTGGCCGTTATCGGTCACTTTTAATAATTTGGTGCCGCCTTGTATAAGCGCGACTTGAATCTGGGTGCTACCGGCATCGACACTGTTTTCAAGGAGTTCTTTGAGCGCCGAGGCCGGGCGTTCAACCACTTCACCAGCAGCAATCTGGCTGATCAGTTGATCAGGTAATAATTTAATTTGCATCTCGCCATTCTAAAGGAAACTCGCAAATAAATGGCTACACCGGCAAATTTCTGCAGTGCGCACACCTTGCAATTTGATCCGCCTGATCACTTATTTAGAGCTTACCGGCCTGTTTTGCTAGAATGGAGCCCATGCCGCTTTCCGATTTCCAAGCCTATCTAGACCGCTTTGCCCTCGCCCGCCAGCTAAAACGTCAGCACCATTTTTATGTCGGCCCGACCAATTCTGGCAAAACCTATCAGGCACTGGAAACCTTACGCAAAGCCGAGTCTGGCGTTTACCTTGCGCCATTGCGCCTGCTGGCGATGGAAGTACGTGACCGGTTAACGCAGGCGGGTGTGCCATGCAATCTGGTGACGGGTGAAGAGCGTGTCATGGTGCCGGGTGCCAAGCATACGGCTTCGACTATCGAAATGCTGCGGCCGGATATGCAAGTGGATGTCGCGGTCATAGATGAAATCCAAATGCTGATGGACCCGGACCGTGGCAGTGCTTGGACTGCGGCACTTGTTGGCGTGCCGGCCAGGCAGGTATTCATCTGCGGTGCCAATAGCGTGACAGAAAGCTGCACGCGTGTGCTGGACGCACTCAATGAGCCTTACACCCTCACTCATCTGCAACGCATGACGCCTTTGATGATTGAAGACGCCAGCATCTGCGGCGAGCGCTACCATGCCGCCAAACTGCGCAAAGTGTTACAGGCCGGTGATGCGATCATTGCGTTTAGCCGCAAGGATGTGCTGACACTGGCAGCACGTATCCGCCAATGGGGCTTTAACGTTGCCACCATTTATGGCGCACTCTCGCCCGAGGTGCGCCGTGGCGAATCCGCACGCTTTGCCAATGGCGAGGCGCAAATCCTGATTGCCACCGATGCGATAGGCATGGGGCTCAACCTGCCCATTCGACGCGTGATTTTCGCCAATATCCATAAATTTGATGGCGTGGCACCGCGCCCGCTCAATGCCACTGAAATGCGGCAAATCGCCGGGCGTGCCGGACGCCATGGCTTGTATGAAACCGGCTATGTCACCGTGCTGGAAGATGATGAGCAATGGCATTTGCATGAAATGCTTGCTTGCGATGACACCGTGGCACCATTCGCCCTGCCGATGGCGGTGAGTGGTGGCGATATAGAAGTACTGAGCCAGCGCATACCCACCTGGCGGCTGGCGGAGTGTGTGGAGTATTTGCATACACAATATCAGCGCCAATCTGGCGTGCAGGCCATGCAATGGCAAATCACCTCTTTGCAGCACCAGCAGGCACTGCTGATTGATGAAACCGCTCCACAAATGGCCATGCGCGATAAATATCGCTTGCTGTGTGCACCACTGGCGATACAAGTGCCGATTGCGCGGGATTATTTTGTGCAATGCATACAAGCCATCTATCAGCATCAGCTACGCCCTTTGCCCATGCTCCCGGAATGGCTGAAAGGCCAGCAGGCGCAATATTTGGAGCAGGCAGAACTGATTTGCCAGCATTTGAGTTTATATAGCTGGCTAGGTTATCAGTATCCAAAGATCTTCCCGGATCGGGAGTTGGTAGATGTTGCAAGGAAAACGTTGAATGCGTTTATTAGTCGGGCGCTGAGGGTGCAGGCGGGGTATGGGAAGACGCAGCGAGAGACGGAGTTGATGCAACAGCGTTAACTAAGCCATTCAAATTCACCGTAAATTTAAATAAGATTAATTGTTATATTGGCAGGTTGTTTTTCGCCTCTAGGCGAGTTACTTTTCTTTGTTTGCCCAAAGAAAATGTAACCAAAAGAAATGCACCCTTGCTTCCGCTTGTTCCCTGCGTTGCTCGCCAAAATAAGCGGTCACGAAACTCATCCTAGCGGCCTGCACACTACGCAGGCCACCGCGGGATCCGGACAGTCGCTCCCTTCCTCCTTATTTTGACTGCGCTACTCGGCGCGTCAGATAGGGGCCCGCTTTAAACCCACCACGATGAAATGTTGGTTAAGAGCATCGCATTCAGGGCGCTAAGGGACTTTTTACCCCCCCAAAGCAAATGACCAACAAACTATTTTGTTGGTCATTTTGTCCGTTCTCTTTGTTTTAGTTCAGTGTGTCGGCGGGATGCAATGTGCTGGAATTCAGTATTAAGTAACCGCGTGGTGCTTTTCACGGGCCCCTATCTGACGCGCCGAGTAGCGCAGTCAGCGTGGGAGTCTTCGGCCAGCGCCTGTTTGAGCTCCGCGGTGGCTTGCGTCTTTTGCAAGCCGCTAGGGCGAGTTCCGCTGGACGCCCACGTTGATGAGCAACGCAGGAAATAAGCGGAAGCTAGGGTGCCTTTTCTTTTGGTGACTTATTCTTTGGGCAGGCAAAGAAAAGTCACTCGCCTAGGGGCGAAAAAGAATGGCGAAATAGAGCACCAAACCATCCAAAGAAATACCTATTAGGACTTTCAGTAAGTGGAATGCTTGTTTTCTACTGTAGCCAAGCTATGCATGAACCTTGCCTGGATTCTCCCTTGCAGGGCGCACTGGCTTCTGCATAAGCCAGTCGTTTCGCAGGCAAAGAGCATGCTCTTTGAAACCCCTGCCACACCCTCCGCCAGAATGACGACTGATTGCCGGGAGATCATCTGCTCACAAGTAAGGAAATCGTCTTATAAGCGCACAGAATACGTTACAAAGCCCCTTCCACTCCAGGCTAATAGCGCTTTCAAAAAATATCGCGTTAAAACTAACGCTTATTTCTTAGAAAAAGAAGGGTTCGTCGCCACATACGACTTCACCCCCGACAAGATCGCATTCACCAATTTATCCTGGTAGCCATCATCATTCAACCTGGCCTCTTCATCAGGATTACTGATAAACGCTGTCTCCACCAAAATAGAAGGAATATCCGGGGATTTCAACACCGCAAACGCTGCCTGTTCCACATACTTGGAATGCAAGGTATTAATCTTTGCGATTCTGCCAAGCACACCTTTACCCAGGCGGATACTGTCATGAATCGTTGCGGTTTGCGATAGGTCCAGCAAGGTTCTTGCCAAATCCATATCCTTAGTATCAATCGCCACGCCGCCGATCAAATCCACCGCGTTTTCTTTCTTCGCCAGGTAACGCGCACCGGCGCTGGTGGCGCCGCGCTCGGATAAGGCAAACACTGAGGAGCCGCGTGCGGTGCTATTGATAAACGAATCCGCGTGAATCGAAATAAACAGGTCGGCTTTAGCCGCACGCGCTTTCTTGACGCGATCGCCCAATGGCACAAAGTAATCGCCATCACGGATGAGGATCGCCTGCATATTATCTTCCGCATCGATCTGCTGCTTGAGTTTGCGGGCGATGGCCAGGGTGATATTCTTTTCGTGGCTGCCTTTGGAGCCTCTGGCGCCCGGGTCTTCGCCACCGTGGCCGGCATCTACCGCGATAGTGATGATTTTCTGGCCTGGCCTGGCTTGTTTCGCTGGTTTTTCAGCAGGTTTTTCTACCGGCGGTTTTTCCAATGGCTTTTCTGCGGGCGGATTGACGATTGCAGGCTCTGCCACTGGCTCGCTGGCATTGGCTGGTTTTTCATCCCCACTGGCGGACTCTAATTCTTGCAGTTTTTTTGTATGGGCCAGGGCCGGTGAACCGAGTGGAGGTTCAGAAGTGGCTGTCGCCGGGGCGATACTGATCGCCAGCCGTTGCTGCGAGTTACCGGCATTCATATCAGTCACCAAAGGCTTGATATCCGATTTGATATCAAATACCAGGCGCGTGGTGGTTTCGGTAAACGGTGCAATACGGATTTTGGAAAGGTAAGGATGCTGGGGATCCAGTTGTGGCGGCAGCGCTTTCAAAGTCGGGCTAATGGCGACGGTATCCATATCGATGACCACGCGGAAAGGGTTATCCAGCGTGAATATCCGGTATTTGATCTGCTGGTCCAGCAATAACTCCAAATGCACCTGGCTGCCCTGTTGTTGCAAGTTCGCCAGGATCACTTCAGCGGCTTGTGCACATGTGCTGATTGCCAAAAGCATGATTGTCAGCACCCAGGTTTTACAATGCTGCATGCTAATCACTGGCATAGCCCTTCCAATGAGAGTGGTTGCTGGCTGGTGATATGCAGGACGCGGCCATGTGGCAAAATATCAAATCGAATCTCAATATCGGCAGTCGGTAATAAAGTACCGGCATTTTCCGGCCACTCGACCATACAAATGCTGGTGGCATTGAAGTAATCCCTGAATCCGGCGGCTTCCCACTCTTCAGGGTCTTGAAAACGGTATAAATCAAAATGGTAACATGAAGCGATAGCCAGACCGTAAGGTTCTACTATGGTGTAAGTGGGACTTTTGACTTTGCCTTGATGCCCCAACGCATGCAGGATACCGCGCACCAGCGTCGTTTTACCGGCGCCGAGGTCGCCATGCAGGTAAATCACCTGCCCAGGCTGCAATTGCTTGGCCAGCACGCCTGCGGCATGCGTAGTGGCTGCTTCGTCTTTTAAAATCTGTGTAGAATACGTTTCTGTCATGTCACACCCTATACATCCCGCTCCCATTCACCTGCCTGATCATCATGCTGCCGAGAAAATGGCGGCCACGATCAAGGACTGGGCGCGCGAATTGGGCTTTGGCAATATCGGTGTTACGGATACCGACCTGTCCGCCGCAGAGCCAGGTTTTATGCGCTGGCTGGAAAAAAAATACCATGGCGACATGGATTATATGGCAAAACACGGTTCCAAGCGCAGCCGACCGGCAGAATTGGTGCCCGGCACCTTGCGTGTGATCTCGGTCAGCCTGGATTACATGCCAGACGATGCGCAGGATGGCTGGAAAATTCTTGAAGACCCGAACAAAGCCTATGTCGCTCGCTACGCCATGGGGCGTGATTACCACAAAGTGATGCGGCAAAAACTGCAACAACTCTGCACACGCATCAGCGAAACATTTGGCAGCTTTGAATATCGGGTATTTGCCGATAGTGCGCCGGTGCTCGAAGTCGCGCTGGCAACCAAAGCGGGCGTGGGCTGGCGCGGCAAACATACGTTGCTGCTTAACCGGCAACAGGGTTCGTGGTTTTTTCTCGGCGAGATTTACACCAACCTGCCTTTGCCGATTGACGCGCCCACCAGCTCACATTGCGGCAGCTGCAGCGCGTGTATTGCTATCTGCCCTACTCAGGCCATTGTGGCGCCTTATGAGCTCGACGCACGTCGCTGCATCTCGTACTTGACCATTGAACACAAAGGCAGCATCCCGCTCGAACTGCGTCCACTGATAGGCAATCGCGTCTATGGTTGCGATGATTGCCAGCTGATCTGCCCATGGAACAAATTTTCTGTCTCCAGTGAAGAAAGTGATTTTGCAGTGCGGAATGGCTTGGACAGCACAGATTTAGTGACCTGCTTTGCCTGGACTGAAGCGGAATTTCAGCAACGCATGGCGGGCAGCGCGATTTACCGCATTGGCTATGCGCAATGGCTGCGCAATGTAGCGGTTGGGTTAGGCAATGCCCCCACCTCACCCGCAGTGATCAACGCGCTACAATCACGGCAAAATGATACAAGTGACATGGTGAGAGAACATGTGCGCTGGGCATTAGAACGTCATATTTAAGTTTAATTTAAACAATCACTTATTTAATTTATTTAAAGTAATAATTTAAATTAAAAATAAAAAAAAGCCGCTTTATTATTTTTTTGCACGACAAGCCCCTCATGACTTTTTAGACGTTTTTAATTGGTTTTTTAAACCTTTTGAAAGCAATCCAATTTATCACAAAAGCTTGGCCAGTCAGCCTTGTGCCAGTCACCTAAGCCACGTGATCAGCGAGTAAGGCTGCGCCTAGTATGCCAGCATTATCTCCGGAAGATGACAGATGTATTTTCACTTTGTCACGCAACACAGGTATCAAATCTGTCTGCAACCTGTTTGTAAATGATTCCTGCATCAGCGGCCACGACGAAACGACTCCGCCCCCGATCACGACATGTTCAACATCCACAATATTCAGCGTCAAAGCGATCGCTTGCGCTAGCTTTTCACCTGCCAGCTGAAACACTCCCCTTGCTTGCGTATCGCCTTGTGTCGCCAGCGCTGCCACGTCAAAAGACGTTAATTGTTTACCGGTCAATCTGGCGTAGCTTTTGCCGATGGCCGTGGCAGAAGCATACTGCTCTACACATCCATAATTGCCGCAGCCGCATTCTGGCCCGCCGGGTTCGACAATCAGATGTCCTAATTCCAAGGCATAACCATGCGCGCCCGCCCATACTTGACCGCCGGTGACTAATCCGCCACCTATTCCGGTACCAAGACCGGCATACAGCAAACCACCAGCAGGCCTGCCAAGCAAGCAATATTCGCCATAAGCCGCAGCATTGCCGTCATTTGCGACGAGTACCTGACGCTTCAGGATTTGGGATAAGTTTTTACCCAGGTTGACATCACGTAGCCCGGGGAAATTCGGTGATTGCGCTAACACGCCAGTATGCGGGTTAATAAACCCGGGGAAACCAATGCCAATTGCCTGTATATCCGGATATTTTTCCAGCAAGGGTTGAATAGCCTCCGCCGTCACTTGCAGTATTTTCTGCCAGGCTTGCTCCGGCGCATCTTGCTTGCAAATGGCTGAATAATTTGCCTGAAAGCGGGTTTCTTCAAGCAATGTCAGTCCTGAAAACACACCTAATCTTAAATTAGTGCCGCCTACATCCAGCCCCAGGCGCAAAACTGTGGGGGTTTCAGCCATCAGCGCGACCACTTTCTTTCACCAGTTGTTTAAAGGTGGCGATTTTTTCATCAGTCAGTTGTTCCCAGTGCATGCGCCAGGCCCAGTTATTAATGCTGGTGCCGGGCGTGTTCATGCGCGCACTACCATCCAGGCCCAAGATATCCTGCATGGGCACGACAGCCAGGAAAGCAATACTGTGCAAGGCCAGCCGCATCAAGGCGAGTGGCATGTCAGGTACTTCCTGCTGCAGGTAATCCTGCAGATGCGCCCGAGCACCCTCTTCTGCCTCCTGGTACCAGCCCAGCGTTGTATCGTTATCGTGGGTGCCGGTATACATCACGCTGTTTTCGTCGATGTTTTCCGGCAGATAAGGATTATCGTAGCCGCTGCCAAAGGCGAATTGCAGGATCTTCATGCCTGGCAGGTGAAACGCATGCCGCAAAGCATCCACATCTTCAGTGATGATCCCCAGATCTTCAGCCACCAGGCTGAGTTGGGGGAAAGTTTGTATGATGGTTTGCAATAGCGCATGCCCCGGGGCGGGTTGCCAGTAGCCATTAATGGCTGTCGGCTCGCTGGCGGGGATCTCCCATGCTGCCTGCAATCCACGGAAGTGATCTACACGCACAATATCAAACAGTTTGGATTGTGTCTGGATACGGCCCAGCCACCAGGAAAACCCATCTGCCTGCATGAGGTCCCAGTTGTAATGCGGATTACCCCAGCGCTGACCGGTGATAGAAAAGTAATCAGGAGGCACGCCGGCCACTACGGTCATACTGGATTCGGCATCCAGCTTGAACCATTGCGGGTGTGCCCAGACATCAGCGCTGTCATAAGCGACAAAAATAGGGATATCGCCGAACAGTTTAATGCCGTGCTCATTGGCGTATATTTTGAGCTGCGCCCACTGCTGGAAAAAGATGTATTGCGTGAATTTAATCAGCGTCAGTTTTTCCTGGTGCGCTTCTGTAAATGCCTGCAGTGCCTGTAAATCGTGTCTACGATATGCCTCAGGCCACTCATTCCAACTTTTGTAGCCGTGCTGTTCCCGCAGGCTCATAAACAAGGCGAAATCTTCCAGCCAGTATTGCTGCGCCTGGCAAAAACGAGCGAAGCCTGACCAACTCAGACCATGACCATCCACTTTGGAAATAGCACCATTGGACTGCACACGCAGTATGACTTTTGCGAATAATTCTGGCTGCGACAGATTCACCTCATCCGGCAGGCACCAGCCTTCATTCAATAACTGTTTTACGCTGATCATACCCGTGTGCCCGGCATGCGCCGACACGCTTTGGTAGGGAGACTGGTCTTCATGCGGCAAACTGACTGGTAGGGTTTGCCAGATGGTCACGCCCATATCCACCAGGTGATTCACAAAACGATAAGCATCCGGACCAACGTTACCTTCCGGTAACGAGGTGATATGCATCAATACACCAACTTGTCTGGCTTGCGTCATATTGTTCTTATTGAATAATGGTGGAAATGATGGGGAAGTTATCGAGATATCTAATCAGGTCACTTTCAATGACCGATCAAGAGGTTCCTCGACGCATGGTGCCTGCATTTTCAGAATTGCCGCCGCCATGGCTGATAGACTGAGACAAGTTGTCAGGCGGAACCAAACCCAACAAATGGTAGAGATTGCTCAGGTTGCGGCGGTAGAGTTTGTCAAAACTGGTGACACTTTGGGCATTGTTATAATCGCCAAACCACCAGAACCAGTCTGAGCTTTCGCAGACAGATAGTTGCTGCTGGCATTTTTCTCTGGCTGACACTGAAAGCTTGTGCACATGCTGATCATACTGGCGCTTGGCTTCACACAACAGGTCCCAGGCGCGGTTTTTGGCAGGCTCACCTATCCAGGTACTAAAGGTGCCATGCACCCAGCTACCGGCACAAATATCTTCCAGGAGCTTGGGCTGTGGTAACACTTGCGACTCCTGCAAAGAAAGAATATCGCTAAAAGTTGTCATCTGGATCAGCGGGTGACTTGCCAGGGCCTGGTATAGCTCGTGCAAGAAGTAATAGCCGTTGTAAGGATAGTATTCCCAGGCATTTTCACCATCCAGAATCACGCTGACAACCGGTGTTATATCTTCATCACTATTGGCATGAATCGCTTCCAGTGATTGCACAAAGTCATGCACCGCTTCGCTGGCGTATTGCTTGGAATATTCAAAACCAATCTTGTCTGATAGTTGGTCATCGCGGAAAAAGCAGACGATATCCTGCTGGCCATTAGTCACACGGTAAGGCTGGTACAAATAGTCTTTAGACTGCTCGTGTTCCAATCCCAATGCTTTCAGGCTATTGGCCAGTACGCCCTGCCCGGTGGCTGCCCAGGCGACATCTTGCTCTGCCAATAAAGATAAGGCAGCATGCGAGACCGCACCTTCGGCTGGCCACATGCCTATGGATTTTTGCCCAAATACTTTCTCATGAAAAACCTTGGCGGCTTCGACATGAGTGATTGCACGCGCATGACCATCCGGGTAACTGGGCGATTTAGGCAGTGGCGCATCCGGCATTGCGTCTCGCGTGCTGTTGAGATCAATCAGCAATGGCAGGATAGGATGATAGTAAGGTGTGGTGGTAAGTTCGATCTGGCCTTTAGCCACTAACGCCTTATAGCGCGGCAAAATGCCCTGCAGTGTTTCACTCAGTACATCCACAAGCGCTACCCGGTCCTCCAGGGTAAACAGCAGGCCTTTTTTCATCAGGCGCTGGATGACCTTGCTTTTGCGGCGTAAGCCTTCACCAGTCCAGGCCAGGTGATACCAGACCAGCAAGTCAGCCTTGAATTGTGCGGACAGGTAGTGAAACTGTCCGGACTTCATGATAGGCTCGACCAGCTCGTAGAGGTGCAACAAACGCTGGTAATGGGGAAACGGGCTCAGCATTTTTTCGTGGTGCGCCTTGAAGCAGCTATCCACAATCAGCTGGCAATCTGCATCCGTAATATGATCAAGATCAGGGCTGGCCAGCAAGCGCAACAAGGGGTCACGCCATTGGCCAATACGCGATTGCTCGGCGTAATCCTGTAACTGTTCCACCAGGATAGGCACAAAATTGAAAGTGACTCTGGCCTTGGGATTCTGCTCGAGATGATAGGCCATATCGCTGTAATCTTTCAGCGCATGCAAATATGTCCAAGGCAACACATATTCACCACTGACCTGATCCCGGTAATCGGGTTGATGCATGTGCCAATACAGATTTAACAGTAGTTTTTTATCGGACATACATATACCTCTTTCACATTCGACCTACTTTATTTTTTACGAAAGCCCTGGTCAAGCCCCACTTCGTCACCATTCGCTATTGCTTATGAAAAATGCTTAATTAATGATGCCGGGCAACATTTTTAAGTCAAGAATGGTTTGAAGCTGCACTTAATGCAAAACTTCCTTCACTATTTCACACGATACAAATCCTGACCCAACATGTCTGGCGTGACTAGCACAATGCCCTTCTCAGACACGTAAAAGCGCTTGCTGTCGCGAGCCAGGTCAATGCCGATCTGCATGCCGGCCGGTATATCGCATCCGCGGTCAATCACCACATTTTTCAGAGTGACGCCTTCGTTGATCTTTACCTTGGGCAAAATGACTGCGCCATCCAGGTCACAATAATCCGCCACATGCACACCTGAGAATAAAACCGAGTTAGACACGCTGGAACCACTGATCAGGCAACCGCCTGAAACCAGCGAGTCAGTCGCTTTGCCAGTACGCCCTTCATCTTTAAAGACAAATTTAGCCGGTGGCAATTGCTCCTGGTAAGTCCATATAGGCCACTCGCTGTCATACAAGTTCAATTCAGGAATGACTTTTGTCAGCTCCATATTGGCTTCCCAATAGGCATCAATCGTTCCGACATCACGCCAGTAATAACTGTTCCCGAGGGCGCCCACGCAGCTATCAGTAAAGCGATGTGCGTGTACCCGGTATTTATTAATGATGTAAGGGATAATATCCTGGCCGAAATCATGGTTGGAATGACGGTCATAAGCATCGCGGATCAGTTGCTCATATAAAAATT
Source organism: Methylophilus sp. E2MeOHC9 (assembly GCF_058744375.1). Taxonomy (NCBI): domain Bacteria; kingdom Pseudomonadati; phylum Pseudomonadota; class Betaproteobacteria; order Nitrosomonadales; family Methylophilaceae; genus Methylophilus; species Methylophilus sp. E2MeOHC9. The sequence continues at coordinate 2,208,899 of NZ_CP196024.1, read as the reverse complement.
TAGCGTTGAAGATGTAGATACCCATACTCGCAAATGCCTGGGTCGGGTCATCTGCCGTCGGCTTGGGGTTCGCTGGTTTCTCGTCAAAGGCGACCACACGGTCACTGCTGTCGACTTCCAGCACACCAAAGCCCTTGGCATCTTCGAGCGGCACATTAATGCACGCAATCGTCATATCCGCATTGCTGCGTGCATGCGTGGCCAGCATTTTGCCGTAGTCCATTTTATAAATATGGTCACCAGCCAGTATCAGGATATATTCACCGCCGTTTTCGCGTAGCAGATCGATATTTTGGTAAACCGCGTCTGCCGTCCCCTTGTACCACTCTTCACCCAGGCGCTGCTGGGCGGGAATAATATTCACATATTCGTTGAATTCACCACGCAAAAACCCCCAGCCGCGCTGCACGTGTTGAATAAGACTTTGCGCCTTGTATTGGGTGGCGACGTTAATACGACGGATACCGGAATTAATACAATTGGAAAGCGGGAAATCGATAATGCGGAATTTACCACCGAACTGCACAGCCGGTTTGGCGCGCCAGTCCGTCAGGTTTTTCAATCGGCTACCACGGCCACCTGCCAGGATGATGGCAACGGTATTTTTTGTAAGAGTACTGATAAACCGGTCAGAATGGCGTTCTTGTCGCCGGTTGTATCTTCTGCGTTCAACAAATTCTACTTGTGACATGATGCCTTCCCTTTTTCCTGATCCTGAAAATCAGCCTGCAGTCATGTCTAGCGATGAATTGTTAAGGCAACATAACGCATGTTAACCACAGGTCCGACATCCACAGTCTGCATGATAATTCAGGCAATGACAACGATATTTCCGCCGTAAACGGCGTAAAACCTCACTTTTTTTGTTAGGATGAGGGTTAGTCAAACGGACCTTGCCAGCATGACAGTCAAACTAGCCTCACCGAATCACGCGTATTCCCAGCACTTGCAACGCATACTTGATGCGACTCACCACGATCCTTTCCAGTTCCTGGGCGTACACCAGAATGAAGCTGACGGGTCATGGCTGGTGCGTGTGTTTCAGCCCAATGCCGAAAAACTCTGGGTTTATATCGATGCTGCCTGGCAAGCGATGGTGTTGGTCGATAGCCACGGTTTATTTGAATTCGCAACCAAGACAGCCTTGCCAACCCCTGTGCCACTACGCATACAACCACACGGGCAGACTGCATTTTACGAAACCAGCGATACCTATAGTTTTCCCAGCACCGTTTCCCAGGAAGAACTCTTCCTGTTTGGCGAAGGCAAACTGCTGGAGGCCTACAATACGCTAGGTGCTGTCCCCATGACGGTGCAAGGCGTAGCAGGTGTCAGATTCGCAGTGTGGGCACCGAGCGCCGAGCGCGTTAGTGTGGTAGGCAGTTTTAACCAGTGGGATGGTCGCGTCAATGCCATGCGTGTACTGGGTGATAGCGGTGTATGGGAGCTGTTTATCCCGCACCTGACTGAGCACGACTTATACAAATTCGAGATCCGCAACCGTCAGCACGGTTTCGTCGTCATTAAAGCCGATCCATATGGCAAGGCTTTCGAGCCCAGACCTGGCTCAGCCAACCGTATCTGCCAAAGCCGATACGAATGGCAGGACCAAAACTGGCTACAACAGCGCCAGAAACATGACTGGTTACATACACCATTCAACTGTTATGAAGTACACCTAGGCAGCTGGCAACGTGATGAAAATGGCCACTTCCTCAGCTATCGCGCCCTGGCAGATGCGCTTATCCCGCATTTAACCAACATGGGCTATACCCATATTGAATTGTTGCCGATCGCCGAGCATCCGTTGAATGAATCCTGGGGATACCAGGTCACCGGTTACTTTGCGCCTACACAACGCCATGGCAGCCCGGACGACCTGAAATATTTTATCGACCAGTGCCATGCCGCCAATATCGGCGTGATCCTAGACTGGGTGCCAGGACATTTCCCTAAAGATGACTGGGCGCTGGCACGCTTTGATGGCACCGCCCTGTATGAACACGCAGACCCCAGGCTGGGTGAACATACAGACTGGGGCACCTATATCTTCAATTACGGGCGCAATGAAGTACGCAACTTCCTGTTGAGTAATGCCTATTACTGGATCAAAGAATTCCATATTGATGGCTTGCGGGTCGATGCCGTGGCTTCCATGCTTTACCTGGATTATTCACGCAAGGAAGGTGAATGGCTGCCGAACGCGTATGGCGGACGTGAAAACCTGGAAGTGATCGAGTTTCTCAAGCAATTGAATATGATGGTCGGTGAACGCTTCCCAGGCGCGCTGGTCATCGCTGAAGAGTCCACTTCCTGGCCCGCAGTTTCGCGCCCGGTCTACGCTGGCGGCCTGGGTTTCAATATGAAATGGAACATGGGCTGGATGAATGATGTCCTTACCTACATGCAGCTCGATCCTATTTTTCGCCAGCATCATCATAACCGCCTGACATTTGGCCAGATGTATGCCTATTCAGAAAATTTCGTCCTGCCTTTCTCTCATGATGAAGTAGTGCATGGTAAAAAATCGCTGCTCGGCAAAATGCCTGGTGACAGCTGGCAGAAATTTGCCAATCTGCGCCTGGTATTGACCTTGCAGATGACGATCCCCGGCAAGAAACTGAATTTCATGGGCAACGAATTTGGCCAGTGGCGAGAATGGAATGTCAACCAAAGCCTGGACTGGCACTTACTGGAAGACAGCTATCCAGAACATGCCATGCACAGAGGCGTGCAATCGCTGGTCCGTGACTTGAATGCACTTTACAGGCAACGCCCGGCCCTGCATGCGCATGACTTTGATCAGCAAGGCTTTCAATGGATAGATTGCCAGGATGCTGGTCAATCGCTTCTGAGTTATATTAGGCGCGGCAATGACCATAGTTTTGTTATAATAGTACTGAATTTCACACCGGTACCACGCCACCAATATCGCCTGGGCGTGCCACAAGCTGGCGTCTACAAAGAAGTATTTAACAGTGATGCAACCTGTTATGGCGGTAGTAACGTAGGGAATGGTGATGGCTGTCACAGCGACCCCGTTCCGTGGATGGATCATCCTGACTCTATCAGTATAAACTTACCACCACTGGCAGGTGTCATACTTCAGTTACAATAACTGGATACACTGTAGTAAAGACATAGGAGCCTGCAAAAAAAGCAATAGAAATTGCGGTTTGCAGGCCCGATAAAACGCATTGACTTAACAATTTATTGACTTGAAAACTAAAGCAACAACATAACATGGCTAAATTAACGACGCACCCCAGCTGGCACGCGCTGAACCAGCATCAAAGTGATATCCGCAATGTTCAAATGCGTGATTTGTTTAAACAAGACGCAAAACGATTTGAAGAATTCAGTTTAAATGTAGATGACATTCTGCTGGACTATTCCAAGCACCGTATCACCAAAGAAACCTTATCCCTGCTTTTCCAGCTGGCACGTGACTCTAAAATAGAGACGTGGCGTGACCGCATGTTTTCCGGGGAAAAAATCAATATCACCGAAAACCGTGCCGTCCTGCATACCGCCCTGCGCAATCGCAGCAACACGCCGGTAGAAGTCGATGGCAAGAATGTGATGCCAGAGGTGAATGCCGTGCTGGCACATATGCGTACATTCACTGAACAGGTACGCAATGGCGAATGGACCGGCTACACCGGCAAACGCATTACCGATATCGTGAATATCGGTATTGGCGGTTCCGACCTTGGTCCGGTCATGGCTTGCGATGCACTCAAACCTTATGCCAGCCCCGATTTAAAAGCACATTTTGTCTCCAACATTGATGGCGCACACCTGGTGCGCGCGCTGGAACAATGCAATCCTGAAACCACGCTGTTCATCGTCGCTTCCAAAACCTTCACCACGCAGGAAACCATGACCAATGCGCTTTCTGCCCGCCGCTGGTTCCTGGATACGGCTAAAGATGAACACCACGTTGCCAAACATTTCGTCGCTTTATCGACCAATGCTAAAGCCGTGGAAGCCTTCGGTATTAACACTGACAACATGTTTGCTTTCTGGGACTGGGTAGGCGGACGCTACTCCCTGTGGTCTGCCATTGGCTTATCGATTGCATTGTATGTAGGCATGGACAACTTTGAACAGTTGCTGGCCGGTGGTCACGCCATGGATCAGCACTTCAAGGATGCGCCTCTTGAGCAAAACATGCCGGTGATCATGGCATTGCTGGGTATCTGGTATAACAACTTCTTCCATGTTGATACGCATGCGATTCTGCCTTACGACCAGGGCATGTCACGTTTTGCGGCTTACCTGCAACAGGCAGATATGGAAAGCAACGGTAAATTTATCTGCCGTGATGGCAGCCGTGTCAGCTATAAAACCGGCCCGGTCATCTGGGGCGAAGCTGGCACCAATGGCCAGCATGCGTTTTACCAGTTGATCCACCAGGGCACGCAAATGGTACCGGCTGACTTCCTGATGCCAGTGAAAAGCCATTACAAAGTCGGCAGCCCGGATGACCAGCACCACAAAATCTTGCTGGCCAACTTCCTGGCGCAAACCCAGGCATTGATGCTGGGCAAGACCCGTGAAGAAGCACGTGCTGAGCTGGCGCAACAGAACATCAGCGGTAAAGCGCTGGAAGACCTGTTACCGCACAAAGTATTTGAAGGTAACCGCCCGACCACTTCCATCATGTTTGAGCAGTTGACGCCCTTCACACTGGGTAAGCTGATTGCCTTGTATGAACACAAGATTTTTGTGCAAGGCATTATCTGGGACATCAACAGCTATGACCAATGGGGCGTGGAATACGGCAAACAAATCGCCAGCCAGATTCTGCCACTCTTGACCAATAACGATGCCGTGACCAGCTTTGATAGCTCAACCAATGGTTTAATCAACTACTCGAAGAAAAATTCGTAATAGTCTGATTTAAAAATAAAAAAGGCCTTTTAAAAGGCCTTTTTTATTGCTGAAAATCTTATTCAACCAACTGATTCTTGATCGCATAATGCGTAATATCTGCATTGTGCTTTAAATTCATTTTCTCAAGCAAGCGCGTCCGGTACATACTCACCGTCTTCACCGACAAGGCCAGTTTGTCAGCGATCTCACTCACCGACAAGCCCGAAGCAATCATACGCATGACCTGGAACTCGCGATCCGACAAAGATTCGTGTAGCGCAGCCGCATGTTCATTACCGACCTGCTCAGCCAGGATTTCAGCCACATTGGCGGTGATATATTTGCGGCCTTTTGCCAGGGTATGGATAGCGGTCAGCAGCTCCTCAGACGCCGTATGCTTGCATAAATAACCGGAGGCGCCCGAGCGTATGGAGCGCACGGCGTACTGGTCTTCCATATACATGGACAACATCAGCACATTCAGCGCCGCGTTTTCGCGCTTGATCAACTTGAGCGCTTCAATACCTGTTTTATCCGGCAGCGAAATATCCAGCAACATCACGTCCGCCTGGATCTCCCGCACACACTTCAGCGCCTGCGCAACATTTTCCGCTTCGCCAACCACATCGATATCGCCACTGGCGATGAGTATCTGCTTAATGCCAGAGCGAAGAATGGCGTGGTCATCAACGATGATGACTCTGATTTTTTTAGTATCCAAGCTGTTGCCTCACATTTGTCATGTTGCTGCTGCCCGCACAGGGGCCTGCACGCGGATCAGCGTGCCTGACCCTTGCGCAGGCGACTCAATATAGCATTCGCCGCCAAAAGCGGCTGCGCGTTCCTGCATGCCACGCAAGCCAAAAGAATTAGGTTTTATTTTATCAGCAGGCGCGATACCGATGCCATTATCGGCGATGGTCATACATAGTTCTTCTTCTACCTTATTCAGCTCTACCCTCACCTCATCTGCCTGTGCGTATTTGGCGATATTGGACAAGGCCTCCTGGCAAATGCGGAACAAGGCCATGGATTTGTCATGGTCACAGTCCAGTTCATCACAATTGGTGACAAACCTGGCTTTCAACCCCAATTGTTTCTTGAATTGATTGACCTGCCACTCCAACGCATCCACCAGGCCTAAATCCAGGATATTGGGCCGCAAGTTACCGGAAATACGATGCACGGAGTCAAACGTCTGGTTCACAATCGATTGCAGCATGGTCGCCTGTTCAATATCGACCGGCGCGCCTTGCTGAATTTTCTGGATAATAGTGGAAAGACCCAGTTTCATCGCTGTCATATTGCCGCCGAGATCATCATGGATCTCGCGCGCAATGCTGACGCGCTCCTGCTCTTTGACCTGGTTCAGGTGAGCAGTCAGTGCCTGCAGATCCTGCTTTGCCTGTTCGATCTCCTGCTTTTCCTGCTTGCTCTGGCTGATATTGAGCATGATGCCATCCCATTGCACTGCGCCCTGCCCCAGCGCCTGTATGGTGGCGCGGATGTTCACCCACTTCATGTCCTGCCAGTCGGCAATCCATATCTTGCCTTCCCAATCCAGCCGTTTATGTTGCCGGGCAGACTGCTGCAATTTATGCTTGAACTGGGTGGCGGACTTTTCTTCCATGGCATTGAATAAAGTCTGCGCATCTTTCAGCAATGCCGCAGGGGGAATGCCCAGCAACGCTTCACAGCCTTCGCTCAGGTAAGTGAATACGACTTGCGCATCGGCAGTCATATGTATTTGAAATACCAGGCCAGGAATGCTGGAAACAATGGCTGAAAATCTGCGCTCGCTTTCATGCAAGGCATCTTTGACGCTATCGACAGGAGAGTCAGTTGCAGGGCTGGTCACAGGGCACCTCAGGTTTGATGCCAATTAGCATACCATGACACCCTGTGGCTTGGGTATGCTTTATGGGAAATGCCAGCAGCCCATCATGCCTGATGGGCTGGATCGGGAAATAATGAAACCGGAACTACTTAAAAGAATTGAGTGAGGATGGGCTTTGCAGTAAATCCATCTCAGTCATCACGCGGTTTTTGCCACTCTTCTTGGCCAGGTACATGGCCTGGTCTGCGCGTAGCAGAATAGAGCTGACATCATCTTCAGTTTGAAACAACGCCACACCAGCACTGAAGGTGATGAGTAGTTTCTGGTTATTGCCGAGAAAATACTCTTTAGTCAGTGCGCGCTGCAAACGGCTCATGGTGGTGACCGCTTCATTGAGGCTGGTATTAGGCAGAATGACGACAAACTCTTCGCCGCCCATGCGTGTCACGATATCGGTCGGGCGCACAGTGCGCTTAACCACGCCCGCCAGATGTTTCAAGGCAGAATCGCCGGCCGCGTGCCCGTGCTGATCATTGAGTGATTTGAAATTATCAATATCCAGTAGCGCCACGCTCAGCATTTCACCGCTACGGCGATAACGGGCGATTTCAGTACTGAATGCATCGTCCATTCCACGCCGGTTCAGCACGCCTGTCAGCTGATCGATACGCACCACTTCACTGAGCTGACTGAGCTCTTCCTGCAACTTCAAGATCCGGACTTGTGTATCACTAGCCACTCGCTGCTGATTAAGCAAATCGTCGCGTGATCGCAGGATATCGGTTTGCATCACCGAGGTATCACGCATCAGGTGCGTGACCAGTTCATTGATTTTGATGAGGTCATCGGTTTGCGAGAGTTCCTGGGCATAGGTCTCAATCTTGCCACTATACAACTCGCTGGCTTCGCCCATATATTTCAGCTTATCAATAAATGAACTGATCAGCGTTTTAAAAGAGTTTCTCGCTTCGATCAGGCTATGTTTCAACAAGCCTTGTTTATACACCACTTCTTTCAGGCTTTTTTCTGCCTGCTTGAGTTTGGCACGGTCAAGCGGGCCACTGATGATTGATTGCACGGCATAGACCTGGCCACTTAACCAGCTATCTTCAGCCACCAGCTCGCCGATATTAGACAGCAGCAAATGCAGCAAATCAATAATGTCGCCACGTACATCATCCTCTTTCGCGCCTATCACTTCTACGCGCATCAATAAGGCTTTCAGTGATTTGGCCAGCGCTTCCCACTCTTTGACTTTTTTTGCGCGCTCGGTGCTTTCCTGCACAGCGATAGCTTCTACCTGTAAATCCGGATAGCCTTCGAGGCGCGGAATCAGCCCCAATTGCAAGGTCTGCTTGAGCAGGGTTTGCAAAATAGTGAATGCACCATGAAATTGCTGCACTTCGCTGGGTAATTCTTCTTTGGTCAATGGCTCTATCGCTACAGGCACAGTAACCGCACTGGTCGTCTCTTTTAAATCCGGGACAGCAATCCCTTCAACCCTGGCATCCGCCGGCAACCAGTTATTTGCCATGCCGATTAACTTGTCAGACAACGTATCGTCATTACCAAAATTTATCAGCACCCGCTCCAGCATCTCGCGCTTCCTGGCGAGGTCCATGCCGGTGCGTTTATCATCCCAGCCCTGCATCAGCGTGCGTATCGCTTTAGGCCATTTGGTAGAATGACTGAGTTGCTGCTGCATGGCTTCTTTCAGCAGATCACCCAGGCCTTGCCAGTTATCCTGTTTGAGGACTTTTTCCCAACGGTTCACCCAGTTGGTTTGTTCCATGGAATCATGTGGCAATTGCTTGAGTGCTTTGCGCAAGGCAGAGGTAGCATCCTCTTTGGCTGGCTTGCCGGAGACTTCCAGGTAAATCTGTGTGTAATTGTCCGGCGTAGGTTCCACACGGCGTACCGCCATCTGTTTGATGGTTTCGCGTGCAATTTCCGATGCAGTCATCGATGTTCCGTGGGTTGCCATAGTATTTTTACCGCACACATTTACTGAAAATAAAGCGTATTGTGCAATGCGCACTAGCGATTTGATGTGGTCATAAGAAGGCGGATTGCGTTTCATTTTTGAATTGTGCGGCGCGTGCTTTTCAACACGGGGTTTTCAAAAACACAGTCATGCACGCGCGGTTTTGCGTTACAATAGCGCCGGCGGGCCTCCCCGCATTGTAAGATAGCCAACCTGGTCAGATGCGGAAGCAAGCAGCCACAACTGTCAAGCAAGTGCCGGGGGTTGGGCTCGCCCCTTTCTGTATTGCCATCCAGCCAAATCCCTCATGCCTTTCCCTGAATCATTTAGTTGTCCGGATGTGCGCATAATCAGGCAATTTAGGCTAAAGTATTGGTTTGGCTTCATGATATTTAATCAATAGAGACCGTAATGTCTTACCAAGTGCTGGCGCGTAAATGGCGCCCAAAATCCTTTAGTAATCTGGTCGGGCAAGGCCATGTGGTGCAAGCGTTGAGTAACGCGCTCAGCCAGCAACGGTTACACCATGCTTACCTGTTTACCGGCACCCGTGGCGTCGGTAAAACCACGCTGTCACGCATCCTGGCCAAGTCACTGAACTGTGCCACCGGCATCACCGCCACCCCTTGTGGTGAATGCGATGCCTGCCGCGCCATTGATATTGGCCGCTATGTCGATTACGTCGAAATGGATGCCGCCTCTAACCGCGGCATCGCCGATATGGTCAGTTTGCTGGAGCAGGCGATTTATGCACCCTCTTCCGGCCGCTTCAAGGTCTACATGATCGATGAAGTGCATATGCTGACCAAAGAAGCCTTCAATGCCATGCTGAAAACGCTGGAAGAGCCGCCAGCGCACGTCAAATTCATCCTGGCGACCACTGACCCGCAAAAAGTGCCGGTGACGATTCTGTCGCGCTGCCTGCAGTTCAACTTACGCCAAATGGCAAGCAGCACGATTACTGCCCACCTGCAGGATATCCTGGGCCAGGAACAGATCACATTTGAAGCCCCGGCCCTGCAACTGATTGCGCGTGCCGCCAATGGCAGTATGCGTGACGCCTTATCACTGACCGACCAGGCGATCGCCTATGGCAACCAGTCTGTGCGTGAAACAGATGTGCGCAGCATGCTCGGGGCCATAGACCAGAGTTACCTGTACGAGTTATTGCGTGCCCTGATCAACAATGACGCCCCGGCCCTGCTCAACATTGCGCAGCAAATGGATTCGCGTAGCATCGGGTTTGAAAGCGCGCTGAAAGACCTGTCTGCATTACTGCACCTGCTGGCGATTGCCCAGCACAGCCCACAGGCCATTGCCGATGACCACCCGGAACGGCAAACCTTGTTGGACCTTTCAGCGCAACTGACTGCCGAGATGCTGCAACTGTATTACCAGATTTCTATCCTGGGGCACCGGGATATTGGCCTGGCGCCTGATGCCTACGCCGGTTTCACCATGACCTTATTACGCATGCTGGCGTTTAAAACAGATGCGATGGCACCGGCTTCAGCAGCGCCTGCAGGAAATACTGGCTCTAATGACAGCAATTCCCGCACTGGATCAGCCAGTGGTGGCGCACGTGCTGCGTTAGCACAAAGCCGTCAGACACTGAATGCAAGTCCAGCGCCTGTAGCTGAAGCACCCACACTGGTGGCCTCTGCCATTGCCGTTGAAACCACTATTGCAGTGGCGCCAACCGTCGTGATTGACCCGCCTGCCATTGCAGCGTCACAGATGTCTGAACCAGCATCTGCACAACCAGCCGAACTGAATGAACCGCCATCTGAAGCCGCATCGTTTCAATGGGATGGCAACTGGCGCAGCCTGGTCGAAAACCATTTAAGCAAACTGGGCCTGGTACGTGCCCTGGCGCAAAACTGTGAACTTGTCTCTTTTGATGCAGACAATATGGTGCTGCGTATCGGTGATGCGCACAAACACCTGGCCAGCACTAATTACGTAGACAAATTGAACAGCGCCCTCAATAGCTATTTTGGCCGCCGCATTAAACTGGATATCCAGGTCGGACAGGAAGCCAATACGCCTGCCAGGCAAATGGCCGTCGAAAGAGCAGAATTACAGGATCAAGCCAAAGACGCTATTCTGAGCGACCACTTTGTGCAAGGCCTGATGCAGGAAATGGGTGCGACCATCGTGCCCAACTCGATTAAACCTCTACATTAACCACATCAAACTTAGGAGCATACGATGATGAAAGGTGGCATGGGCAATATGATGAAACAGGCCCAGATGATGCAAGCCAATATGCAAAAGGCGCAAGCCGAACTGGCGACAACCGAAGTAAAAGGCATTGCCAGCAATGGCTTGGTCAAAGTGACCATGACCTGTAGCAACGATGTCAAACGTATCCAGATTGACGACTCAGTCATGGATGATAAGGAAACACTGGAAGACCTGATCCTGATCGCGCTTAAAGATGGCAAAGCCAAGGCTGAAGCCACCTCGTCTGCCAAGATGAGTGGCATGATGCCTGCCGGTTTCAAACTACCTTTCTAAGCGGAAAATAGTCGCTTGAACTCTCCGGCAGTCCTGGAACAACTGATCAACGCCCTGCGCTGCCTGCCTGGCGTTGGGCCTAAATCTTCCACCCGCATGGCTTACCACCTGTTGCAGCGTGACCGCGAAGGCGCACAGCGCCTCGCTGCAAGCTTGCAGCAGGCGCTGGACAAACTCGCCCATTGCGACTACTGCAACAACTTCAGTGAGCATACTGTGTGTAGCCTGTGTCTGGATAACCACAGGGACAAATCTGCGCTGTGTGTGATTGAAATGCCAACTGACCTGATGATGCTGGAAAATACACGCAGCTACCAGGGCCAGTATTTTGTATTGATGGGAAAACTCTCCCCCATGGATGGCATAGGCCCTAAAGATATCCACCTGGATAAGCTGCTTAAACGTGCGCAGGACAGCCTGGTGGAAGAAGTCATATTAGCGACCAATTTCACTTCTGAAGGTGAAGCCACTGCTCATTACATCGGGCAAATGCTGAAATCCAGGGGGATTAAAGTCAGCCGTATAGCACGCGGATTGCCTATGGGCGGAGAAATTGAATACGTGGATAGCGGAACGTTGTCTACAGCACTGCTTGAGCGAAAAATAGTGACCTGAATCTTAACAACCCGAATCTGCCCCCACTTTTCTATCGGCAGATTCAAGTCATAAGCGTTGAGCCGGTCAAAGGTCAACTAATTCCTACACGGATTTAAGCTTTTACCTATAAAGCTAAATCACTGGATTTCTTATAGTGAAATTTGAGGCATATTCACTTCCAATAAGGAGTCATCATAATGAAATCAATCAAATTACAAATTTCAATCGTCAGCCTAGCATTAGCCGGGCTTTTGCAGTGTTCATTTGTATGGGCCGGAGCGGCGGCGGCTCCTAGTACTGGCAATCCAGGCGGTTCTACCGGCGCAGGCGCGACTAGTCCTACCGGCGCAGGTGCGACTAATGGTACTGTAGGCAATGGTGCGCTCACAGATGGTGTTTCACCTAATGGTGCGACACCAGGCCCAACAGGCAATCCAAGCCCAACAACACCTGTAAGACCCATTGTTAACCCTCCTACCCAACCAGCTACATCCACAGGGCAGGATGTGCGTGAACCTTCAAATCCTGCACGTAAACGTTAACCCCGCCAGCAGAGACACAAGGGCAGGAACCAATTTAGAACAGTACACAAAAAATACAGCCGGTACTGAATAATTCCTGCCATGCAGTTGATGGACAGCCTGTGACAGGCAGCAATCGATGTGCTTCAGGTGCAACACCAAATGCACGTTAAAGCTATTACAAATAATAAAGCCAGGAGTTCTTCTGGCTTTGTATTTTGATACAGCTGGTTTGTATTCAAATGTTTACTATATCCTCGTGTATCAAACCTCCTTATGATAGGTCCTTCTTGTGATAATGACTGACTGATTCGGCATTTAACAAACACAAAAATACCGCCAGGATTTTTTTCCTGGCGGTATTTTTTTTCCAAGTATCTAGCGTGTATTTGGTGTTGCAGATGAAACACACTGACTACCCGATACCGTTTGGCCGTCTATGGTAGTACAGGTGTTGTTTGAGGCTGGAGGTACGGTTGCTGTATTGTTACTTCTCGCCCTGGTATCTCTGTTAACCGGATCCACCTGATTCATGTCTTTGCGCAATGGGGCAGGCCTGTTCTGATCTTGTCCCGCAGGCGCAGCTGGTCGGTTAGGATCGACAGTTGGCCTGTTTGCCGGTGCTGCTGCGCCGCCAGTTGCGCCATTAGGCACGGCAACACCGTTAGCGCCTGCGTTTCCACCCACGCCTACGCCTGCAGCACCATTAACGCCAGCGCCAACGCCCACACCAGCAGCACCAGCGTTACCGCCAGCACCCGCTCCAACACCAGCCGCACCGGCATTACCGCCAGCACCGGCACCCACTCCTGCAGCGCCACCGGCCCAAGCCGTTGAAAGCTGCAATGACCCCAGCAACAATACGCTCACGAAAGGTAAAGATAATTTTGTTAGTTTCATCACCGCTCCTTGTTTATTTATGATTAATCTTCACTAAATAAAGCCAGTTCCTTTATTCTGGTTCAACCTATTCTGGGCTTAACCACGGAAAACAAGTGGATCGATATTTAGTTAAGAAGATGATGTTTAATATAAGGAGTTACAGCCATGTCAGTTATAGGCTATTGCTTAAAACATTGTAGGAATCGGTCGACCGCAGAAATATGTGACTAAAAGCTGTTCAGGCTGGTAAGTATGCAAGTAAGAGTGTTCAGGTGACGATGTTACACGAGCAGTGCAGTGGAGAGTATGCGACTATCTGAATACTTGCTGAACACTAGCTCGCGCCGCCAACTAGTAGGCCACGTGCGATTACTTATTATTAATAGTGGTCGATAAAAATCAGTTCTCCAGGAGATAATTCAATTGAGGAATGATTACTCATAACCAATATCCCGGAGATTTTCTTCTACTTGCTCTTTTGCAAGGCCATAACGTTCCTGTAGTTTACCTATCAAGTAATCTGTATCACCATGTGATTGCTGAATTTCATCGTCTGTCAGCCTGCCCCATTTGGCTTTTATTCTGCCAGCCAACTGTTTCCAGTTATCTTTTGCAATGTCTTCACTCATGCAACTCTCCTTTTAAACGCAGTTGAAAATATTATTGTTTTAATCTACCTGCGCTTTTATAGGATTTTGCTTATTCACATGTAGGATTTTTTAGCTGAAAAGTGAGTTGATTTGAAACTATTTCGCTCTAAAAGCAATGCGTTTTATAGATTGAATCAGCACTCGACTATACACCGGCTGTTCATGGCAAACCATTTATCAGGCAGAGTTTACTAAGTCAGTACTCTTAATAAAAACCGGTCATTGTCGTTATAAAATTAAGACGCCTCATTCTAATCATAAAGGCGCCATATAGTCTGCTCACTTATAAAAAGCAAGGTCGTATTAAATGGAATTATTTCTGCATACTTTTGACGCCAACAACCACGCTAATTCAGATAATCCACTTTTTCCAGGAATCAATACTTCATCATTTAGCTATAGTTCAGAAACTGAACTCCTGCATATTTTGGACGAGGTGATTGCGACCGAGGCTGCACGCACACTGCGAGATACCTGGGCGCTGGTTACGCCAGACAATAAGGCCATGAGCCCGATGGAGGCTCTGCAGGCAACGATGCCGTTCAATACCTTTTATGCGCGACACAAATATCCATGGCTGCTTTCCGATCTGACACCTCATGTGCAAATGCATTATCAGCCGATTGTAGATTTTAACCAAAGCGGAAAAGTGTTTGGCTTTGAGGCTTTATGTAGGCTGAAAACACCCGAGGGTACATGGCTGAATGGCATGGAAGCCTTTGCGCTGGCAGCAGAAGTGAAACGTACATACGAACTGGATCTGGCTTGCCAGCAACTGGCTTTGATTGGCAAATCCCAATCCATCTCTGCCGAGAAGCCGATCTTTATTAATGTGCTGCCGCAAACCATTATGAGCCCTGGCTGGCTGGACTTTATTTTAAAGATCCTCAATCAGCAGGCAATTGATAAACGTGACGTTGTGATTGAAATTGTAGAGAGTGAAAAAACCGACCCCGAAGTACTGGCTCGTTATTGTGACGAAATCCGCAGGCATGGCCTGCGAATCGCGTTAGACGACATGGGGTCTGGTTTTAACGGTCTACGCATTCTGGCTGAGGTACGTGCAGATTTCATCAAAATAGATAGAGCGATTGTGCATGAGGCGCAAGGCAGCCGTGTGCGGACAGTGTTACTCGAAGCCATTATTTCTATGGCCCAGCGCCTGGGATGCACCATTATTGCGGAAGGATTAGAGCGCGTAGAAGATATCACCTATTGCCAAGATTTAGGCTTGCATTATGCGCAGGGCTATTATTTTGCCTATCCGCAAAGCACACCTAGTGACCAGGTGACCCCGCTACCAGCACGGGATGAATCACACCGCTCACATGTGCCTGATGATTTTCACATTGGTGAGTACATCAGCCACGGCCTGACGATTGATGTGAGCAGTTCACTGGCCGAGGCAAGGCATTTATTCAATGCCCATGCCGATATTGCCAACGCTGTGGTGCTTGATGGACAGAAACCTCTAGGGGTATTGAGACGCGGCAAGGTTTTTTCCAAGAAACAAACTGGTTTGGGGGCTTGCTGTGACCCATTACCCAAGGTCATTAACCATATGTGGCCTTCTTCTGTACTTGCTCGCATCTTTTACTTGGAACGGGGCAATATAGACATCTGGATTACCGTGAATGACGAAGGTGGCTATATGGGCGTTTTGCAGCCCATGGAAATCATGGCCCAATTAATCAGCCGCAAAGCATCCAGCGGCAATCTGCATCCACTTAGCCACCTGACCACTGGTCCAACGCTTAGACAAACGCTGGATAATAGCCTGCGTAATAACACCAACACACAGCTGATCTATATTGATCTGGATCATTTTAAGGCCTACAACGACCGCTACGGCTTTATCCGTGGCGATGCAATGATCCGCTTGCTATCCGAAATCATCCGTCAGGAATACCAGGATAAATCCGGCGTCATGGTAGGGCATATCGGCGGCGATGATTTTGTGCTGATCTATGATCACAACGCCCCTGCCCTCAATGACACGTTGCTACATATTATTAGCCAGTTTCAGGCTTTGGCGGTGCATCTCTACGATGCAAGTGATCTTGAGCGGGGATTCTTTACTACCGAAGACGGTAAAGATCACCCGGTGGCCAGTGTATCTATTGCTGTGGTCAATGGTAAACAAGGTAGTCTGGAAAACAGCGCGGTAGCGGCGGAACGTGCCGCCCACCTTAAAAAAATCGGTAAAGCCAATATTGGCAGTATTGTAGTTGTCGAAGATACGCCACCTCAAACCATTTTGCCTACAAAAGAGTTTTACTCAGGATGGCAACAGAAAGCACTGTCGGCATTGCAATCACTGTTGAATACGCACCGCTCAACGGGTTCGCATGACCTGGACAGTTGCTTTGCCGAATTCCCTTACTTTGAAGTGATCTTTGAATTAGAAGCTAACGGCATCCAGCGCTATGCCAACTGGATAAATCCGAATATGTATGGAAAAATCAAGGCAGGCGGTGCAGGCATAGACCGAAGTCAGCAAGCCTATTATCAACGCGTGACAGAAACAAATGTGCCTTATATTTCAAGTATTTACCTGTCTACCGCCACAGAAGATTTTTGCCTGACTGTCTCTTTGCCAATCCTGGGTGACGACGGCCAGCTAGTCAGTATATTAGTAGCGGATATTAATATTGCAGCGATGGCAGTACTTAGCAGTACAAGAAATTAAACACCAAGCTATATGGCTATGTACTGATATTGATTACAAATAGGAAAGCAAGTCTTGCGGTTGCTGGATATAGCCGTCAGCGCCCCATTCCTGCGGCTTATCTGTTTCTGAAAGGTAACCAAACAAGGCAACCAGTGTGGTCATACCTGCGGCGTTACCAGCCTGCACATCGCGCTCGGCATCGCCCAGGTAAAGGGTGTTTGCCGGGTTTAACTGCATGCGTTCGCAGGCGAGTAATAGTGTTTGTGGCGAAGGCTTGGGTTCTGGCGCATCATCTCCGCTGATCACAGCACCTGCGCGTTCTGCCAAGCCTAAGGCTTCTACAATCGGCGTGGTAAAACGGCGCGGTTTATTGGTCACTATCCCCCATTGCAAGCCTTGCTCTTCTATGGCCGTCAGGGTTTCAGCCATTCCTGGAAATAACACCGGCTGCCGTGTCAGCACCTCGGTATATAAATCCAGGTATTCTGTACGCATCTCGTTAAACGTTAGATCCTCGGGACTTAGGCCAAAACCGATGTCCAACAATCCTTTAGACCCATGCGAGGCATAAGGGCGCATGGCTGCATCCGGCAGAAATGGCAGACCATGGCGCTGCCGCTGCAAATTGAGCGCGTAACCCAGGTCGGCTGCGGTATCGACCAAGGTCCCATCCAAGTCAAATAATACGGCCTGCATCAATTGTCCTTGATGGCATGTAGCATGTAATTCACGCTGGTATCCACCGTCAGGCTGTATTGCTTGTTGAGCGGATTGTATGTCAGGCCTGTCTGATGTTGCAGCTCCAGACCGGACTGGCGTAACCAGGCTGCCAGCTCCGAGGGTTTGATAAACTTGCTGTAGTCATGCGTGCCTTTTGGCAGCAGGTTCAAGATATATTCGGCGCCTACAACTGCCATTAGATAAGCTTTGGCATTGCGGTTGAGCGTTGAAAAGAACAGGTGGCCGCCCGGTTTGACCAGCGCAGCACAGGCGCGGACAACGCTGGCTGGATCCGGCACGTGTTCCAGCATTTCCATGCAGGTCACCACGTCAAACGATTGCGGCTTTTCTTCGGCCAATGTTTCGACCGCCACACAGCGGCATTCGATTGCTACACCTGCTTCCAGTGCATGCAACTGTGCGACTTGCAGGGATTTATCAGCCAGATCAATGCCTGTCACCTGCGCACCACGAAGGGCCATGGACTCACTTAAAATCCCGCCGCCGCAACCTACATCCAGCACTTGCTTGCCATGAAGGCTGGCGCGACCATCAATATAATCCAGACGCAAAGGGTTTAGCTGATGCAAGGGTTTGAACACGCCTTGCGGATCCCACCACTGATGCGCCAGTTCAGCAAATTTATTCACTTCAGCCGCTTCTACGTTTGCCATCATGACTCCTTTTTTACTTTTCTCAAGATTGCGATGACTGTATTTTCAGTTGCCATTGCAATGCGATTGACCTTAATTCTTCTGCTTCCATGCCTGCAAAAACAGCCTGGCCCTCATCGCTGCGCTGATAGCGCAGACGGCCTGCAACCCAGGTATGGGTGACCTGCTCACGCCCAGCAACATACACCAGGTTTGAAATTGGGTCATAACTAGGCAAGCTATTGAGATCATCCAGCCTGACAGCGATGAGGTCTGCCTGCTTGCCGACTTCTATACTGCCGATCTGGTCTTGCAATCCCAATGCGCGTGCACCGTTGATGGTGGCCATTTCCAGTGCCGTATAGGCGGGAATTGATTCTGCATTATCATCGACGACTTTTGCCAGTAAGGCAGCTGTGCGCATTTCCTGCCACAGATCCAGCCGGTTATTGCTGGCCGCGCCATCAGTACCCAAACCTACGTTCAACCCTGCGCGTAACGCGGCAGCGACCGGGGCAATGCCGCTCGATAACTTCAAATTAGAGCATGGGCAATGAGCGATATGCGCGCCTTGTGTGGCAAGCAGCTCTAACTCACTTTGTTCAAGATGTACGCCGTGTGCGCAGACTGTGCTTGGGCCAAGCACGCCGAGTGCCAGTAATCTATCTAATGGTCTGACACCAAACTGTTCTAGGCTTTGCTGGATCTCGGCCCGCGTTTCGTGCAAGTGAGTATGAATACCCAAATTTAACTGTTCTGCCAGCGTACTGATTTGTTCAAATGTTGCATTACTGACTGTGTAAGGCGCATGCGGTGCAAAAGAAAAACTGATGTCCGTATCAGACTTATACTGATCCCTCACTTCAGTGCCTAAACGGATATATTCATTGGCAGTGGTGGCGTAATTGGTAGGGAATTCCATAATCACCAGGCCTATGTGTGCACGCATGCCACTGCGTTTAACCGCTTCTATAGTCGCCTGGGGAAAGAAATACATGTCGTTAAAAGTGGTCACACCGCCACTCAACATTTCAGCGCACGCCAGCAAGCTGCCGTCATGCACAAAAGACTTTGACACCCATTGCCGCTCTGCCGGCCAGATATGCTCATTGAGCCAGGGCATCAATGCATGATCATCCGCATACCCTCGCAGCAGATTCATGCTGCTGTGCGCATGCAGATTAATGAATCCTGGCAACAATGCATGGCGGGAACAATCCACAACAGGCCAATGGCTAGCCCATTCCGGAATCTCGTTTTTAGGAACGAGAGCTACAATCTTTCCGGCATCCACTAATACGGCATGTTGCTCCAGAGTGGCCTGTTTGCCATCCATGGGTATTACCCAACGTGGCTTGATAATAAATTGAGAGTCACTCATGTTTGAATTATAACCGAGGCAAGTAGCTGCTGTACTCGCTGCCAGCGACAGACGTAAAAAAAGCCACGCATTTGCGTGGCTTTTTAGTAAGACTAAGTGCTAATTACTGGCAACCAAGTTGCTTGGTACCTTCAGCACGAATCTCAACGCGACGGTTAGGTTGCAAGCAAGAGATCAGTTTCTTGGATACTTTTTTACCTTCGCACTGTACAACTGGCTCAGATTTACCTTTACCTTCGGAAGTGATGATACCGCCATCAATACCTTGAGCGATCAGGTAATCAGATACTTGTTTAGCACGACGCTCAGACAACTTCTGGTTGTAAGCATCTGTACCGATACGGTCAGTATGACCAGTTACAATCACAGCAGTGATTTCCGGGTTAGCCTTGATCTTGGCTGCGGTTTCTTCCAGAACTTTACGGCCTTCTTCACGGAGGTTAGCTTTATCAAAGCCAAACAGTTTTTCAGCACTCACTGTCACTACTTCATTTTGTGGTTTGCAAGTAGGTGCTGGCGCTGGTGCAACTGGAGCTGGTGCTGGCTCAGCAGCGGCTACTGGTGCCGGTGCTGGCGCTGGAGTTGGCTCTTCAACAACTGGTGCCGGTGCGCCGAAACGGAAGATACCGCCAAGGTTTACCAGTGTGTTGCCGATAGTGCCTGAATCAGAACCATTTAAAGCGCCATTTGCACTGAATTTTGCACGGCTCCACTGATGACGTACATCAGCTTGAATACCGAATTTGTCGTTAAACAGGTATTGCGCACCCAGGCCTACGTTAGCTAACCATGATGTTTTTTTACCATCAAAGTCAGTACCTGGCAAAGAGTAATCTACATCGTTACGTGCTGCGCCAAGACCTGCTAACAGGAATGGACGGAATTTTTCGCGGCTGAATACATATAATGCATCCAGACCCAAAGCTGTTTGCTTGTATTTACCACTTGCACCAGCAATGCCGGTATCTTCATCAGAACGGGTGTAGCCCAGACGACCCTGGATATCCCAGTGCTCGCTCAACTCTTTACCCAATGACAGAAAACCACCACGACCATTGTCAGCATCAAGATCATTGTCTGTGTTGATGTATGTTGCACCTGGCACAACGTACCATGCGCCACGGTACATATCTTCAGCTTGCGCAACTTGCGACGCTAATACAAATGCAGAAGCAATTGCCAAGCTTAAAAAATTCTTTTTCATTCATTGACTCCTTATTATTAGGCTTTAATAGCCACATCTTTGAAAAGACTTACAAGTTGAACTATACGCAAAGGCCAACCTGGACGCAACCCTCACCAGCATGCGAATCAAGTATTTATTGGCTTTGAGGCAATATTCAACAAAATTCCGACACTTTTGCCGTGACCAGATGTAATTTTTCTTTAATCAACGGTTGTTCTCTACGCTGATTCAGGCATAAACCGCTTCTGAAGCCCAGATAATCAGGGGATAAATCTGCCAGGGTATCAAAGTGTTCCAGCTTTAAACCGCCTGCCAGGCCGACATATAGCCCCAATGATTTTGCCGAACTGACAAAAAAATCCAGCGACGCCAAGCTGATCAATGTGGTTAAAGGACTGGATTTTTGAATGGTGTCTACCATGACTCCCCAATAAGCGGCACTTGCCAGCGCATGTAAAAGCTTATCTACGGTGTCTTTTTCTGAAAAATGATCTGCTGATAGCACGGCAATGAGTTTAATCTGCCGGTTAAGAAACCTTTTTATCACTGATGCATACGCCGCGTCCGCCCAAATGGTTTGTGGGAGTTTAATGACGTTCACACCTATATCTACCCTGGACTGAATCAACTCGGCGAGCACATCGGCTGACGGGCAATCATCGCCTATGGTGGCACTGACAATAATGTCAGCTTGCGGGTGTTGCTGGCGGTAAAGGTTGACCTCTTCTATGATAGTTTCAGACATGGCAAGGTCTAGTGCCGCCAGCGCGCCATACGACGTTTCTTTCAGGTCTATCAGCCGCACGTCGGCTGCCAATGCCATTTGTGCTTCCGGAACTGAACTGACACTCACTAACACTTGCATATGGTTCAAGCCTGTTGCATGCCGCTCTGGCGTGCCAGATGGTTATTGACGCAATCGACCAGCCACTGCCAGGCTTCCAGCTCACGTTCCCCGGCCGTTTTGTCGATGGCAATTTGCAGGTATTGCATCTCCTGCGTGATTTTTTCGACTGGCAGCATATGCAGGCGACTCACTAAAACGGCCAGCTCGATCACCGCTGCTTGCGCGCGATTGAAGCCCATAAAAGGGCCATGCAAGGCACTTTCGACCACAGTCATCGATAGCCTGGGACGCACTTCATCCTCTTCGACCTGGTCGAGCTTTAATACATGATGGGTCAGGCAATCCTGCAGCCGTACACAGCCAGTGGCAACCGACAAGGTTGCAAACTGTGTTTTCTTTGCAATGGCCGCCGCAAAAACGCGCACATCATCCGTCAGGTTTAACACGGCATGCCCGGTCTCAAGAATATTCTGCAACGTAGTGGATGGCTTGTAAGGCGAGATAATCACTTTGCCATCAAACCATTGCACGCCGAATGGCGCAATATGCGCTTCGCCCTGGGCAGAACAAGTGGTGACGATTGTTTCGTAAATCATTTTATCGCTTCGTAAATCATATCAAGTGTTTCAAAACCATGACGAATCATTCTGCGTCTGGCGTCGGGCCTGGATCAGGGTTAGCGCGCGTATTTTCCAAACGTTCTTTAATCGAGGCTTCGCGATGCGCGATTTTTGCCTGTTTGTTTTGCTGGATGGAAGCGACGCCCCACTCCAGCATTTCGTCTTGTACATAGCGTTTTTTTAACTGCCAGGCGATTTGCGCGCGGGCCAGCTCAACTCCCAGGTAAAACGCATGCGAAGCATCATTCTGCAGATTCAACCCGGCGTAAAAACTGAAAGGGTCGGTGCCATGCTGGATGCCGTCCCGATTATAAACATGCACGCCCTCCTCACTGACCATGATCCTGAAGCTCGGGTCTTTAATCTGGCTGGCCCAATCCATGATCTCTTCTGTGCTATAGGGGAATGGCTTGCGGTCATGCAGGCCGAGCAACCCGCTGGAATAACCACGCGGCAATCGCTTGTCCTGGCTGGCGCGGTACATGACGCGCCTGGCGATGTCGGCTTCAGCAATCGCTTCGGAAGCATGCGGGCTGACAGAAGTCGCCAGCACGGCATTGATATTCAACTCACTGATGACGCCAAACAAAAGCGCATTCACACCGGTGGTATCGGCATCGGTGAGTTCGGTCAGGTTACCCACGCCCATCATCATCTCTATATCCGGGTAACGCTTGCGCAATTTATGATAGCGCACGATAGAGTCTGTCAGGCCAAAATGAATCGGGTCCAGGATAGGGTCTGCAATAAAACGCCGCCCGCGTTGCAGGCAATGCTCGATCGCCCGCGTCAAACTGGCGACATTGGTCGGCTTGGCCGGGATCAGGATAGGCGTAGACTCGACTTCATCGGCGATCCACAAATTATGCTCATGCAAGCTCAGCAGATAATCAGCGCCGGCTTTACCTGCGGCCAGCAAGTCTTCGTCACGCATGGAATCCACACTGACCTGAAAGCCTTCTGTTTTCAGCGCGTTGATAGCTGCTGGCATATGTGCAAATGACTTACCTGGCAAGCAACCGAGGTCAATCACATCGGCGCCCTGTTGCTGAAAGTGCCCAGCTTTGGCTACGATCTGTTCCACGCTCAAATCTGGCGCATCTACAATTTCAGCAAAAATCGTCACGCTATGGCGCGTCAGGTCTGGCGCCTTGCCTTTTTGTCCGAAATATTGAGGCAGATCTTTCAAGTCTTTGGGTCCACGTTCTACCGGCACTCCCCATTGCGCCACTAAAGGTTCGAGGTCTCCCTGGCACAGGCCAGGTAAAATCACTTTGTCGATATTTTCGACTTTAGGCACACGGCGCGCAATTAAAGATGGGGTCATTAATGCGGCCACCGACACCCCTATGTGTTTCACTTCATATTCAAACGGAGATTGTTTGCTATCTGCAAGGATAGACGCTAACACTTGATGCAGACTGTGTTCTGCCAGTTTTCCGGTGAGGAACAGCAGTTTTGCCATCACGCCTACTCAGCCAGGTGATCAGCTACCTGTACACCTGCGTGCAGATACAAGTCATGATGCGTCGCCAGCCGTTGCATGATGTTAGATTGCAAGTCAGCCATATTTTCCACCACAGCAGTGTCAGCGAACAACTTCAATTTCGCTACATTCTCCAGGTCAATCTGGCGTGGATAGACTTTGACTACATTATCGCGCGGCGCCTCAGACTCGAGTTCTGGCGCGGTATCACAGGCAAACACGACACTATGCACACGCGTTTTACCTGCCTGGGCAAATAAATTGGTGACTAGGCTATCCGAAAAACCGTAAGCCATTTTGGCAATGGTATTGGAAGTCGCCGGCGAAATCACCAGAGTGTGATACACGCCTTCGTAAAAGCGCTCCACCGGGATGCTGCTGGCCGTTTTGTCCTGGTAGACTTTATGGCCAGTGGCATCTAACTGGGCCTGAAAGCCATATTGCTTGATGATCTCGGCAGCGGCGCGACTGAGGTAAATATCCACATCCTGCAAAGTCTGCAGGATATCAAGCGACTCCCGCAGGTAATGGCCGGAACCGGTAATTGCCCAAGCCAATCGCTGTGCGTGCATCACTGAAATCTCTTAATCAGGCAAACGGATGTTGCAAGACGATGGTTTCATCGCGCTCTGGGCCGGTAGAAACGATCGCGATCGGCACGCCACACAAGGCTTCAAGGCGTTTGAGGTAATGCTGGGCATTTTTTGGCAGGCCTTCCCAGGTTTTAACGCCAAAGGTCGTTTCTGTCCAGCCAGGCACGGTTTCATAGATCGGTTCGCAACGCGCGACATCATCGGCACCAACAGGCAACATATCAACCACTTTGCCATCGAGTTTGTAGCCAGTACAAATATCCAGCGACTCAATACCGTCCAGCACATCCAGTTTGGTGATGCACAAGCCAGTCAGGCCATTGATGCGCGCCGAACGGCGTAAAGCTGCCGCATCAAACCAGCCACAACGGCGTTTGCGACGTGTCACAGTGCCGATTTCCTGGCCTACGGTAGACATCTGGTAACCTGGCACGCCTTCGGTTTCGATATCCAGTTCACTTGGGAACGGGCCGCCGCCAACACGAGTGGTGTAGGCTTTGGTGATACCCAGAACATAATGCAGCATATTGGCGCCCACACCTGTGCCGGCAGAAGCCTGGCCAGCGATACAGTTGCTGGAAGTCACATACGGATAAGTACCGTGGTCAATATCCAGTAATGTACCTTGTGCGCCTTCAAACAACAGGTGCTCACCACGTGCATTGGCTTCATACAAAGCAGCAGAAACATCCGCCACCATGGGCTTCAGCACGGCAGCATGCGCCATGCTGGCGTCATATTGTTGCTGGAAATCCACTGCCGTTGCGCCCAGGTACTGGGTGAGTACAAAATTATGATAATCCATCACTTCACGCAGCTTTTCAGCAAACCGCTCAGGATGGAACAGGTCATACACACGCAAAGCACGGCGTGCGACTTTGTCTTCGTAAGCCGGGCCTATGCCTTTACCGGTGGTGCCTATCTTTTTCTCGGCACTACGTTTGGCTTCACGCGCCAGATCGACCGCCACGTGATGCGATAAAATCAGCGGGCAACCAGGGCTGACCTTTAAACGGCTTTTCACATCCAGGCCGCCCTGCTCCAGCGAGGCAATCTCATGTAGCAAATGTGTGGTGTCCAGCACTACGCCGTTACCGATATAGCAATTCACGCCATCACGCACAATGCCGGATGGCACCAGATTCAGCTTGTATACTTTTTGCGCAGCACCCTGGCCGACGACCAATGTATGGCCTGCATTATGACCACCCTGAAAACGGACCACGCCCTGGGCGTGATCGGTCAGCCAGTCAACGATTTTACCTTTACCTTCGTCGCCCCACTGGGTACCAATAACAACGACGTTTTTTGCTTGCCTAGATTGTGTCATGTTCAATAATTATCTTGTCTAAAACGAAAATGGGTTGCCAATTTAAAATGGCTTTAAACCGCAACGACCTGCCAGCGACCATCGACTTTTTCCAAAGTACGGTCACATGCCAACTCAGAATAATCCAGTAGTGCATCCGGTAATGCTTCCACCACGATCTGGCCTTGGGCACGCAAGGCGTTTACCACCCCTGCCAACTCTGCATCACTGGAGACAGGTGCAAGAATGCCTTTATTCAAGGTGGCTGGCCCTAATGCCTGCAAAGCACCGCGTAAGTCCAGGCTAAACCCGGTGGCTGGCCGCGCACGGCCAAAAGCGGCGCCGACTTCATCGTAACGCCCGCCTAAGGCGATAGGCCCGGCATATTCTTTGGCATATGCGGCAAAGACCATACCGTTATGGTAGTGGTAGCCACGTAGCTCACTGAGGTCTATGGTCACTGTGACTTCGTCGCTACTCAATGCAGCCGCCACCGCTGCCATTTCATGCAGGGCCTGCTCAATTTCAGGGGAATCTGGCAGCACATCACGCGCCTGCTCCAGCACTTCTATCCCACCACTTAACTGGGTCAGTGCAACAAAGGCTTTACGCGATTTCTCAGACAGGTTGGTGATCAGCTCCTGCACGCGCGAAACATCTTTAGCCTGCAAGGCGATCTGCAATTCACGTTCTTGCTGTGTACCTAACTGCGCCATATGCGACAAGCTGGCAAAAATAGCCACATGGCTAAGATCCACAAACAGCGTGCGCATACCTAATAGCTGCAAAGCCTTGACCATCAAGCGCTGCACTTCGATATCGCTTTCAATACCGGCATGGCCGTAGATCTCGGCACCCAGTTGTAGCGGCTCACGCGTACGTGCTAGGCCATCAGGCTTGGTACGCAACACGGTTCCGGCGTAACACAGGCGCGAAACACCCTGATGGTTCAGCATATGCGCATCAATACGCGCCGCTTGCGGTGTCGTATCTGCGCGCAAACCCATCAGGCGGCCGGTTAATTGATCCACCACTTTAAAAGTAGCAATGTCCAGATCATGGCCGGTGCCGGTTAACAAAGACTCGACATATTCCATCATGGGTGGCATCACATATTGATAGCCATGCACGCGGAATAAATCCAGGATCTGACGACGGTAGGATTCGAGACGCGCCGCCTCAGCCGGCAACACATCTTCAATATATTCGGGAAGTAACCAATTATGCATGCCGTTATTATACCTGCAAACCCCTGCCTTAGACATGGCTTTAGCAATGGGAATGGCTTGTGATGGCCTGAGCAGACCACAAAAAAGGCACGCTAAATTAGCGTGCCTTTGAAATATCCAGCAGAGTGATTAGCGATTAAGCCACAAAATAAGCAGGCCTATCGAGGCTGAAAGAAAACCGACAAAACGAATCTGTCCGTCCCGCAGTTGCAGCAGTTTTTCAAAAGTTTGCCGCCATGACTGCGTAAACAGCAATGGCATCAACCCTTCAATCAACAATACGCCACCAATCAGCCACCACCAGTTCATACAATCATCTAAGGGCTGGATAGAATTATTTTTTACCGGAATTGCGCATATATTTAAAGAAGTCAGAGCTCTGGTCAATGACCATCACATCAGACTTACTCTTGAAGCTGTTTTTATAAGCTTCCTGGCTGCGGTAGAACGCGTAAAATTCTGGGTTTTTGCCAAATGCCTGCGCATACACTTCTGAAGCTTTGGCATCACCTTCACCTTTGACCTTTTGTGCTTCACGATAGGCTTCGGCAATAATCACTTCGCGCTGCTTGTCTGCATCGGCACGAATCTTCTCGGCAGCCGCGGCACCCTCTGAACGCAACTCATTGGCAACAGATTTACGTTCTGCTTCCATACGCTGATAAACCGACTCACTGACTTCTTTAGTCAGGTCCACGCGGCGCAGGCGCACATCCAGAATCTGGATACCCATCTGGCGGCTTTCCTTATCGGCACGCTCACGCAAAATCCTCATGATAGTGGCACGTTCGCCGGAAACCACGTCGTGGATATTACGTTTACCGATTTCTGCACGTAAACCATCATTCACCATTTGCGAGATACGGCGCTCGGCCTGCACCTCTTCACCACGTACAGAAACGTAGTATTTCGCAGGGTCGATAATGCGCCATTTGATGAATGAATCCACCAATACGTTTTTCTTTTCACTGGTAATAAAGCGGTCTGGCTCTTCCCAGTTCAGGGTCAGGATACGCTTATCGTAATAACGGATATTTTCCACCATCGGCATTTTGAAGTAGAGGCCAGGTGTTTTTTTGACCGATACGATTTCGCCCAGGCGGAACACCAGTGCAAACTCGCGCTGATCAACCGTATACGCTGATGAGGTGATCACCACCAGCAACACAAATACCCCGATTAATATACTTCCAATATTTCTCATGTTCTTTTTCCTTCAGGGCAAACTAGCGATATTCGCGATCGCGGCTACGCATGGTATCGCGTGTGCGATCCAGAACGCCGGCATCGGACTGTGAAGATTCCTGCGTCGGCTTTTCAGCGGCAGGTGCAGCGTTAGTGCCTCCGCCCGCCCCACTGGCGCCCATCAACTTATCCAACGGCAAATAAAGCAGGCTGTTGCCACCTTTTTGATCCACCAGCACCTTGCTGGTATTAGACAAAATGTGTTCCTGCGCATCCAGGTACAAGCGCTGACGCGTGACTTCTGGCGCCTTGTTGTACTGGGCCAGAATCTGTTCAAAACGGTCCGCATTACCTTTGGCTTCATTTTCAACGCGCAATTTATAACCGGAAGCTTCTTCACCCAGACGGGCCGCAGTACCACGCGCTTTCGGAATGACGTCATTGGCATAAGCCTGACCTTCATTCTTCTGACGCTCCAGATCCTGCTTGGCTTTGACCGCATCATCAAATGCGGCCTGCACTTGCTCAGGCGGCTGGGCATTTTGCATGGTGACGTTGACGACATGCACGCCGGACTGATAACGATCCAGCATTTCTTGCATCAGTTTTTTCGCTTTGGCAGCGACTTCATCGCGGCCTTCATACAACACGAAATCCATTTTGCTTTTACCGGCGACTTCACGAATGGCTGTCTCAGCGATACCGCGTACGCTTTCTTCAGTGGAGCGGTTGCTGAACTGGTAGTCTTCAACCGATTTGAGGTTGTATTGCACAGCCACTTGCAGATCAATGATGTTTTCATCATCGGTCAGCATCAATGATTCACGCGGCTCTTTACTACGGCCAGATTCCCCCTCGAACGAGCGATAACCCAACTCTATGGTGCGCACTTGCTCAAGGTTAACATTTTCAACTGTTTCGATAGGAAAAGGCAGGTGCCAGCGCGGGCCCGGCGTGGTTGTTTCCACATGTTTACCGAAACGCAACACGACACCACGCGAACCCTGATCCACGATATAAAAACCGGAACCAAGCCAGATCAAGGCCACCAGGCCCAGAATCGGGGCGATAGGCAAAGGCTGTGGCGCAGGGCCGCTCGCACGAGGCCCGCCCTGCCCGCCTTTGCCACCGAACATACGATTCAGCTTTTGATTCAAATCCTTGAACACCTCGTCCAGATCGGGCGGGCCTTCGTTATTTTTATTCCAAAAGCCTGGAAACTTTCTCATTCATGTACTCCGTGTTTTCTATTTCCGGTTAAACGTAAGCACGTTCTTCCGTACTCAGTTTCTTCAAATGTTGTTGATGCTCTAGCAGAGCCTGACGTAAATCTTCGATACCTATACCGTCTTTGGCCGACACGCGAATTGTACTGATATTACCATACTCGTCACGGTCGATTCCCGGTGCCATGCCCATGCGGTCAATCTGGTTCAGCACCAGTATCTGTGGCACCTGGGCAGCACCAATTTCATTCAGCACAATATTCACCTGCTCAATCTGGCTGTCGCGGTTAGGGCTGGCCACATCCACGATATGCAGTAACAAGTCAGCCTGCGACGCCTCTTCCAATGTGGCGCCAAAGGCTTCAATCAGGGTGGTAGGCAAATGCTTGATAAAGCCGACAGTGTCTGAAATGACGACAGGATACCCTTCAGGCAAATGCATTTTGCGTGAAGTGGTATCCAGTGTGGCAAATAACTGGTCGGCGGCATACACGCCTGAGTGCGTCAGCCGGTTAAACAGGGTAGATTTTCCCGCGTTGGTATAACCAACCAGGGAGACTGTCAGCAATGGAGACCGTTTGCGGGCACGGCGTTGCATGCCGCGCTGTTGCTTGAGTTTTTCCAGCTTTTCACGCAATTGCTTGACGCGCACCCGCAGCATGCGCCTGTCCAGTTCCAGCTGCGTTTCACCAGGGCCGCCTCGCACACCGATACCGCCCTTTTGGCGTTCAAGGTGGGTCCAGCCGCGTACCAGTCTGGTGGATAAATGCTCCAACTGCGCCAGTTCAACCTGCAACTTGCCTTCATGCGATTGCGCACGCTGGGCAAAAATCTCCAGGATCAGGCCGGTGCGGTCGACCACACGGGCTTCCAGAAATTTTTCCAGGTTGCGTTGCTGCGAAGGGCTGAGGTCGTGATTAAAGGCAGCCACTTTACTTTCGTAGGTGGCCATCATGGCTTTCAGCTCATCGGCCTTACCTGACCCGATGAAAAACTTGGGGTCAGGTGACTGACGTTTACCTTCAAGCGTAGCAGAAATATTTAATCCGGCAGTACCGGCAAGGTGGCGGAGCTCTTGTAAACTTTCTTCATAATCAGCATCACCAAAGTTGATACTGACCAGAACGACAGCATCTCCGCCGCTAGGTCTATCAAACATGCATTAAGATTCTTGTGCGGGTTCGTGTGGTCCTAAATTAACAGGACGGGCTGGAACAATGGTGGAAATAGCGTGTTTGTATACCATTTGCGTGACAGTGTTTTTCAGCAAAATAACATACTGGTCAAACGAATCTACCTGACCCTGTAACTTGATACCGTTTACGAGATAAATGGACACTTGAACATGCTCTTTCCTCAAGGCGTTCAGAAAAGGGTCTTGCAGCATTTGGCCTTTATTATTCATCGAATTGCTCCTTCATTGTTTTAATCATATATTGGAGTTTTTATTATGTTGAACACCAATCCCTTACAGTGACTATGATTGTACTAATTTGTTCCAATTTCAATGCCTGTGCATTATTTTTTTGGAAATAATGCACGAATGCGTTGTAAACAGGCGTCTTTGCCTAGTATCGACATCACTTGATCGATGCTGGGAGACTGCGCAATCCCGATTAAAGCCACCCGTAGTGGCATCGCCAGTTTGGGGAATTTAATCTGTTGCTCAGCGACGACCTGGTTCAGGCCATCGTGTAATTTATCGGCAGTCCAGTCAGAATCTTTAATCTTTTCCAGGAAGCTTTCAATATAGGCAGCTGTTTCCGGCTGGATGTGCTTAGTCGCATCGGCTTCACTAATCTCAGGCGTGCGATAAAAGAAAGCGATCTCACTTGCCAGCTGGTTAAGGTTATTGGCGCGCTCACGGTAAAGATTCAGCACGGCCAGCAAATCGGGCGATTGGGTGTCAGCAATGCCTAGCTTTGCCAGGCGTGGCTTTACTTCCTCGGCGATCTGCTCCAAAGGCAATGTCTTGATGTAATGCGCATTCAACCAATTGAGTTTTTCGGTATTGAACTGCGCGGCTGAAGGCGTGATATGGTCAAGATCAAACCACTGGCAAAACTGCGCCATATCAAATACTTCATCATCGCCATGCGACCAACCCAAGCGCGCCAGGTAATTCAATACCGCCTCACGCAAGTAGCCATCTTCATGGTATTGCATGACACTGACAGCACCATGACGCTTGGATAACTTCTGGCCATCATCGCCCAGTATCATGGACAAATGCGCATATTGAGGCACCTGTGCACCCAGTGCCTGCAACATATTGATCTGTCGTGGCGTATTGTTCACATGGTCATCGCCACGAATCACTTGGGTCACGCCCATTTCCCAGTCGTCTACCACCACACAGAAGTTGTATGTCGGCGTACCGTCGCCTCTGGCAATAATCAGGTCATCCAACTCAGCATTGGCAATCTCGATACGGCCTTTGACCATATCTTCCCACGCCACCACGCCCTCTTGCGGGTTCTTAAAACGCACCACGGGCGGGATATCTGTAGGCGGTTCTGGCAAGACTTTGCCAGGCTCTGGCCGCCAGCGACCATCGTAACGTGGCTTTAAGCCTTGTTGCATCTGGCTTTCACGCAGGGCATCCAGCTCTTCTTTGCTGCTGTAACAGTAATAGGCCTGTCCTGCGTCCAGCATTTTCGCTATCGTCGCCTTGTAAGTCTCCATGCGCTGCATCTGGTAGTAAGGGCCTTCATCATGGTCCAGCTCCAGCCACGCCATGCCATCCAGGATCGCCTGTACGGCCTCTGGCGTAGAGCGCGCAACATCCGTATCTTCAATCCGCAGGATAAACTGGCCGCCGTGACGCTTGGCATAGGCCCAGGAAAATAATGCGGTACGTGCGCCACCAATGTGAAGGTAACCTGTGGGGCTGGGCGCAAAACGGGTTTTAACAACTTGTTGCATGATGACTCTCTGAATTCTTAAGCGGACTATTTTAACATGTTGGCGCTGCTCTTGCCGCGCCGTGCTTTTTGCACATGGGCAGATTGAAGCGCGCTTACAAACGCGTTATCATGCGTCCATGATGCAGCCTACTCCTTCCAGCAGCGAGATTCATGTCGGTGAGCTTTACGGCAAACCGGCCATGCCTGGGCAAACCAGCGTGATTTACCATGTGGTTGCCGTACATAAACTAGGCATCACCCTGCAAAACATGGATAACCCATTAAGCCAGTTTGAAACGACTGAAAAAAAACTGCTACAGTCTGGCTATGTCAGGCTTAGCCAGACGCCTTATGTGAATCTGGCACAAACCGGCAAACGTAAAAATAGCGAATCAAAATTGAAGCGCTGCCCTTACACCCTCGATATTTTTGCTGACCGCGCGGATTGCGAACGGCCCCAGCTGACCCAAGCCGCATGATAAGAATAAAGGTTTTTAAACTCCGCAGAATGGCGCGCGTTTAACCTTTAAGTGATTCACAAATGTTTTAAATAAACACAGTTTTCAAACAAAAAATGCCGCAATTGCGGCATTTTCCATGTCTATCTAATGGATCAAAACTCAAGCGAATAGATCAGAACTCAGGCGGCGCCCCTATCAGGTCATGCCCTTGCGCATCCACAATCTGCACATCGACAAAATCGCCCGGACTTATGCCGTCAGCATCCTGCAAATAGACAATACCATCGATTTCCGGCGCATCTGCTTTTGTCCGCGCAATGGCGATCACATTGCCGGCATCATCCTCGGTCAGCTCATCCACCAGTACGGTTTGCAGGCTACCGATCTTGGCAGACACTTTGGCGGCGCTGATGCGCTCCTGCACTTCCATAAAGCGGCTCAAGCGCTCTTTCTTGATTTCTTCCGGCACCTGGTGATCTAAAGCGTTGGCCGTCGCACCATCAACTGCAGAATAAGCAAAGCAACCAACACGGTCCAGTTGCGCTTCTTCCATAAAGTCGAGCAACATTTCAAAGTCGTCTTCGGTTTCACCGGGGAAACCAACAATAAAGGTACTGCGGATGGCGATTTCCGGACAAGTCTCGCGCCAGGCTTTAATACGTGCCAGGTTGTTCTCACTGCTGGCGGGACGTTTCATCGCTTTGAGAATACGCGGACTGGCGTGCTGTAACGGTACATCCAGATACGGCAGAATCGCACCTTCTGCCATCAATGGGATGACTTCATCAACATGCGGGTATGGGTAAACATAGTGCAGTCGTATCCATACGCCTAGCTCGCCCAGCGCTTTGCTCAAGGCGGTCATATGGGTTTTCACCGGTCTGCCATTCCAGAAGCCGCTACGGAATTTCATATCCACGCCATAGGCGGAGGTGTCCTGCGAAATCACCAAGATTTCCGACACCCCGGCATTAACCAGATTTTCGGCTTCGTTCATGACATCGCCAATCGGGCGGCTGACCAGGTCACCGCGCATACTTGGAATAATGCAGAAGCTGCAACGGTGGTTACAGCCCTCTGAAATCTTCAGGTAGGCATAATGTTTGGGCGTCAGGCGCACGCCTTGTGGCGGCACCAAATCGGTATACGGGTCATGCGGTTTTGGCAAATGCGTATGCACATGGCCCATCACTTCTTCCAGTGCATGCGGGCCGGTGACAGCCAACACGCTAGGGTGTGCGCCAGTGACGACGTCTTTTTTAGCACCCAGGCAGCCGGTCACGATGACCTTGCCGTTTTTGTTCAGTGCTTCGCCAATCGCGTCCAAGGACTCCTGTACCGCAGAATCAATAAATCCACAGGTGTTCACCACCACCAGGTCAGATTGTTCATAGCTGTTACTGATCTGATAACCTTCAGCACGCAGCTGGGTCAGGATACGTTCTGAATCTGAGCCCGCCTTGGGGCAGCCCAGCGAGACAAAACCAACTTTAGGCATACTCTGCATACATTAACCTTTTAACCTTCCACCAGGAGCTTGGTTACCGCGACCGAAGCTACGCCTAATGTAATCAATAATAACTGCAATAACGTATCGCGCAATGCGGTGCGTTTGTGTAAACCGGGAATCAAATCCGCTACCGCCACATATAACATGCTGGAAGCTGCCAGGCTCAGGATATAAGGCACCCAGTGCTGTACCATATTCAGCCCTGCATAAGCAATCAGGCCACCTGCCAGCGTCGCCAGGCTGGAAGCAATATTGAACAAAAACGCCTTGCGCTTGCTATAGCCGGAATGTAATAAAATCAGGAAATCACCGACTTCCTGTGGAATCTCGTGCGCAATGATCGCCAGCGCAGTCACCAGCCCTACCTGCATATCGACCATAAACGCGGCACAAATCAACACGCCATCGACAAAATTATGAAAAGTGTCACCTATCATAATCATCATGCCGCTACGACCATCATCATGATGATGGTGATGACTCATGACCTGTGGTGTTTCAACTGATACCGGGCGGAATTTAATCAACCCTTGCGGTGCTTTTATTTTTTGTTCAGAAGCCTTGCCTGGATGCAGTTCCGGGCAATGCGCTTCGTCATGGATGGCATGCATTTCGCAGTGTTCACCGTGACAGTGCCGCCACAACACCAGTTTTTCCAATGCAAAAAACAGCAGAATCCCGAATAGCATGGTCGCTGTCATCGCCTCAATATTGGGGCTGGTTTCAATCGCGTGCGGCAATATCTCCAGGAATACAGCGGCCAACAAAGCACCGATCGCATAGCTGACCAGCAGTGGCACCCACTGCTTTTTGGCATTGAGCGCAAACACCGCAGCGACTGATACGCTTAACACGCCTCCGGCCAGGCAGGCGATCACCATGCCCGTCAGGGGTGACATGGTCGCCAGTGTGGCAGTCAAAGAGGGTGAGAAATTAATCATGCATACTTTGTAGAAATGAGGCGGGCATTATACGTGAGTTCTGCCAAAAATGAGCATAAACAATCAGTTATCATCATTGCCAATCTGCGGGTTAAATGAGTTGTGCAATAACATCGTCGACGACAATCCCTAGTATCAGCACAAGGTAAGCACGGTATATGCAGGCTGGCCTGGGTGGCTGCGCATGCGATACTGTTGCTTTAATGATGGCCTTTTGTATCCGCGATTAGTTTGGGTAAGCCATTTACAGTAGCACAGCTTTGCCAATACGGCTTTTTAAGCGAGGCATCAGCGGCATAACCCCAGGTCACCAGCACAAAGTCCATCTGGTGCGCATCAGCGGCCAGGCCATCTTCCAGGCGGTCACCAATATACAGGCATTGCTCAATCGGCAATGCCAGGTCCTGCACGATGCGGCCTACCATATCGGCTTTGCAACGCAAGGCAGGTTGAAAGTAATCCAGCGCAAAAACGCCCGAGAAAAATGTATCCCATTGCAAATGATGGATGATTTTTTCAGTTGGGAATAAGCGCTTGTTAGTCGCAATATACAACTGACAACCTGCATCATGCAGTTTCTGCAACATGTCGGCCACACCTTCAAACACCACAGATTTCAGGTAGCCGGTACTGTCGTAGTGTTGTTTAAACGCGGTTGCCAGCGCTTGCAGCAGTGCTTCATCGTCGCGCCCGGAAAGCATTTTCAGGCTTTCAATCAGCGGCGGGCCTATCACATCACTGGTTAAAGGCATTTGCAATGGCGTCTCTGTGGTTTTAAAAGCCTGGTCATAGCCCTCGAGGATACTGGGGGCAGAATCAATCAAGGTGCCGTCCAGATCAAAAATCAGATGTTTTTTCATGAGTTATGTATATGTCTCAAACTGCTGGAATGCTGGTCAATGACGTTTAAAAACCATTCTTCCAATAAATTAATGCGTGATTGCCGGGGAAAACTTTATTCCGGCCCAGACCCTATTCCAGCCAGATCATGGTCGCCATGCGCCCGGTATCGCCATCGCGCCTGAAGCTGAAGAATGCGTCCGGCTCATTGTAGGTACAGCGTCCGCCACCATAAATCTGCTGAATACCTAAAGTGTTTAACCGTTGCCTGGCAATGGCATATAAGTCACCCAGCCATTTATCACCATGGGGGCGGAAAGCAGTTTCCGCTTGCGTGTCCTGCGCCATGAATTGCGCACGCACTTCACTACCGACCTCGAACGCATCCGGGCCAATCGCAGGGCCCAGCCAGGCCATTAAATGCCCTGCTTCTACCGGCATGGCGTTGACGGTGGCTTCAATCACACCGTCACACAAACTGCGCCAGCCTGCATGGATGGCCGCCACAGCAGTGCCTGCCTGATCACAAAGCAATACCGGCAAACAATCCGCCGTCATGGTGACGCACACCACATCGCTGCGCGTGCTGAAACTGGCATCCGCACTTTCCAGGCAGCTGGAGGTACTGGCATCAATCACACGGACGCCATGCACCTGTTGCAGCCAGACCGGTTCAGTCGGCAAAAACGGGCTTAACGATTGACGGTTATGCGCGACGTGTAATGGATTGTCTTTGACATGATCGCCCAGGTTCAGGCTGGCATAGTTGTCTGTGCTGACACCGCCTGCGCGCGTGGTTTGTAATGCTTTGACATTTGCAGGCGCTGGCCAGTCCGGCGTGATGAATGCAGGTTTAGGCATCGTCCTCGTCCGCTACCAGTTCGTCATCATCCCACTCTTCGTTAGCCTCCAGATCGCTATCTTGCAGGTCATCATCGTCAAGATCGTCATCGCCCCAGTCTTCATCATCTTCGCCGATGAATAATCCGTTTTCGTCGACATTGAGGTCAACGGGTGACATAGGCTCATCAGGCACTTCAGTGGCGCGCATGGCTTCGAGCAATGCACGCATATCATCTGCCAGCTCGATTTGCCACTCCATATGCTCATTGGTGACCGGGTGCGTCAAACCTAGTTTGATGGCATGCAAAGCCTGGCGTTTGAAATCACCGATCACGGCACGCAGTTCTGTCGACATCATTTTGTGCGGGATGATATTGCCGATGCCGTACAAGGGATCGCCCACCATAGGCGCTTTCAAATGCTGCAAATGCACCCGGATCTGGTGCGTGCGGCCGGTTTCAAGGTTGCAGCGCAAATAGGTATTCGTACCAAAACGTTCCAATACCTGATAATGCGTCACTGCAGATTTACCACGGCGTATCACCGCCATTTTGACGCGCTGGTGTGGATGACGGCCTATCGGTTGATCGACCTTGCCACTACGCCACAGCTGGCCCCAGACGATGGCGCGGTACTCGCGCTTGACCGAATGCGCTTGCAGCTGGCGTACCAGGCTGGTTTGTGCTTCAAGTGTTTTCGCCACCACCAGCAAACCACTGGTGTCTTTATCCAGCCGGTGCACAATGCCTGCGCGTGGCACTTCTTTGAGTTGCGGCCGGTGGAACAACAGCGCATTTAACAATGTGCCACTCCAGTTTCCGGCAGCAGGATGCACTACCAGGCCGGCTGGTTTGTTGATCACGATCAGGGCATCATCTTCATAGACGATATCCAGCGGGATGTCTTCAGGTTCAAATGCGCTGTCTTGCGCATTCACTGGCGGCGTGACGGTGATGTTCTCGCCACCCCAGACTTTGGTTTTAGCGGTAGGCGCTTTGCCATCCAGCAGCACCAGGCCTTCTTTGATCCAGCCCTGTAACCGGCTACGAGAATGGTCTGGCAGCATTTGCTGCAAAACCAGATCCAGTCGTTGCCCACCGAGGTTGGTAGGCACGACCAGATGTAAGGAAGCGCTTTCTTTCATATTTTCAAACGGCATCAGTTATAATGCCCTGAGTTTCCTTATATATAACGATATTGAACAACATGCTTCGCATTTTACCGCTTAACGCCCTGCTCACGCGCGCTTTTATTTTCATCGCTGCGCTCACCTTGAGTGCTTGTGCTATTTTTGGTGATCCAAATCCGCTTGACGAAACCAAAGGTTGGCCCGAACAACGTCTGTACGCCGCCGGTCAGGAAAAGATGGTGGATAAAAACTACGATAAGGCGATTGATTACTTCCAGAAGCTGGAAGCGCGTTATCCACACGGGGCATATGCTACCCAGGCACAACTTGAAGTGGCTTACGCTTACTACAAGAAATCCGAGCCGGTATTATGTTTATCCGCTGTTGACCGCTTTATCAAACTGCACCCTAACCACCCTAACCTGGACTACGCCTACTACCTCAAAGGCCTGGCGACGTTTAACGAACGTGGTGTGATCGAAAAATACACCAAGCAGGAAATCAATGACCGCGACCCGAAAACCCTGCGCGTTTCATTCAATGCTTTTAAAGAACTGGTCGAGCGCTTCCCTAATAGCCGTTATGTCAAAGATGCCACGCAGCGCATGATTTTCCTCGTCAACACGCTGGCCATGCATGAAATGCACGTAGCGCGTTATTACATGCAACGTAAAGCCTATGTCGCTGCGGTCAACCGCACCAAGTATGTGCTGGAAACTTACCCTAATTCCAGCGCGGTTGAAGATGCACTAGTCACCATGATCAGCGCCTACGATGCCATGCACCTGGATGATCTCAAGGATGACACCTTGCGTGTGCTCAAAACCAACTATCCTGAAAACCCTATGATCACCGGGAAAATCAACGAAGACGAAAAAGTCTGGTGGAAGTTCTGGGAAAGCCTGTACAAGTAATTCTCTGCAGCCATCCGGACTGAAAAAAAGCGCCTATCCCAGGCGCTTTTTTATTTGCCAGCTTCACGCGTGGTGACGGCTTTCCGGTTTTGCCGCCCAGGTTTCTGCAGCGAAGGCTTCCAGTTCAAAAGGATTGTCATAATACATATGGCGTCCCCGCAGCTTTTGCCAAAGCCCGGCTAACAAATAAGCTGGGATAAACAAAATGCCCCAGCGCTCAGCCTGCCGTACATGCACATGTTCATGCGGACGTAATTGCTCCAGCCTGCTCGCTGAAAAACCCAGTATCACATGCCCTAATGCAATGGCCGCAAACCCTCGCCGCATAAACCATAGGGCAAGTTTCCCGCCATGCACTTCCAGCACGCCATGTGCGATTCGCAGCTTTGCACCAAACGACAACCACAGGATGGCAGTCACCACACCCACCAGCGTGGTAGGCAATGCCCATAAGAAAATCAGCAAACGCATAATTCGAGCACCCTTTATTC
Source organism: Methylophilus sp. E2MeOHC9 (assembly GCF_058744375.1). NCBI lineage: Bacteria > Pseudomonadati > Pseudomonadota > Betaproteobacteria > Nitrosomonadales > Methylophilaceae > Methylophilus > Methylophilus sp. E2MeOHC9. The sequence goes on along the minus strand of NZ_CP196024.1, from coordinate 2,169,889 downwards.
AACAACCCTGATGATTAACAATACTTACCAGTCGCACATATTGACAGCCATATCACCCCAACCTATCATGTTGAGAATAGTTATCATTAGTAATGATTGTCCTCATGTCCACTGTGGATGCGCCACCGCAACAAGAAGTTCATACGCTGTACCAGACACACCATACCTGGCTAGTCAGTTGGTTAAAACGGCGTTTAGGCTGTATCCACCATGCCAATGACCTCGCTCATGATACCTTTCTGCGCCTGATTACCAAATCCTTAAGCGTTCCCCACTTGGATGAGCCACGTGCCTTTTTGAGTACGATCGCGCATGGCTTGATGGTAGACCAGTTTCGCCACAAGGCAGTCGAGCAGGCTTATTTGCAAACGATCATGCATTTGCCTGCCGCCATGGCACCTTCACCAGAAGAACAACTGGTCCTGCTGGAAACCCTGTTGCAAATCGATCAGTTATTGAATGGACTAAAACCCGTAGTGCGCACGGTGTTTCTGCTCTCAAAACTGGAAGGACTGACTTATATTGAGATTGCTGACACACTGAAGGTTTCATTGCGTAGCGTTGAAGCGCATATGGCAGTTGCCTTAAGGCATGTACTGCTTACACGCAGTGCCAGAGCATAAGAGATTGATCAGAACCATGTCTGCCTTGCACGCTCCCCCTCTGCCAGATCAAAAAGAGATTCCCGCTGCGGTGATGGAAGAACTGATTACATGGTCAGTCAAGCTCAGCTCAGGCACAGCCAGTGCAGAAGATGAAAATAACTTTCGCCAATGGCGTGCCCAAGATCCTATGCATGAGGCCGCCTGGCAGACATTGCATACGATGGAACAGGCATTGAATGCGATCCCAGCCACTTCAAAAAAAGTGGTGACGCAGACCATTGCCCTGGTCGATCAACAATCTAAGAGCACTGCTAATCGCCAGGGGACGCTCAAGCAACTTGGCATAGGCGCGATTGCACTGGTTACACTTTCTTTGCTGATGAATCAGCTTGGGCCATGGCATCAAGATTCGCACTTTGCCACGCCATTAGGGCAACGGGCGACCTATACGCTTGCCGACGCCACAACGCTGACGCTGAATACCAATACCAGCGTCGACATTCATTATGCATTGCTGAAACGTGAAATCGTCCTCAACAACGGCGAGATCTATGTGGAAACGGGTAAAGATACGCAGGCACTGTTTGGACGGCGTACCTTCTGGGTCAATACCAAACAAGGTGATTTAGAAGCCATAGGCACGCGTTTCTCGGTATATCAGCAACAGGGCAGCACCCGCCTGCATGTCAGCGAAGGCATTGTCGCCATGCATACCCCGGCACATCCGCCTGTGCGCGCTTATGCGAATGAATCCTACCACCTGCAGGGCGCCCCGGCTCTGCCGTTAAAAGAAACCTTGCAGGCACAAGACCCCATGGCCTGGTTAGACGGTGTCATCGTAGCGAAACAAATGCCTCTGGACACACTGGTTTCTGAATTATTACGTTACCAGGTGCTACCGGTGACTTATGATGCCGAGGTAGCCAAGCTGACCGTATCTGGCGTGTTCCAGCTTAATCGTGCCGACCCGGCAGAACATGCCTTGCAAACCATTGCCCAAACGTTGCCGATACGGGTATCAAGGCAACCTGATCGTATTGTGGTCAGAAAAAAATAATCTGAAAAAATCTGCGGGTTTTTCCAGAGTTATCCGGCATAGGGTTATTTCTCTTTTACTGATAGAGGTCTAACCTGATGCAAGTACGCACCCACCGCAAAAAATCATCCCTCAAACGGCAGTTCTCTGCGGCATTTCATACCGTATTACTGACAGGGTTTGCTGGCGGCCTGGCGGCCACTTCAGCAGTGAGCGCTTATGCTGAAGAAAGCCGGGTATTCGATTTCAAGCTACCGGCGGGCACACTTGAAGACGCGCTGAATGCATTAGCGAGACAATCTGCCATCACCCTGACCTTTGATGCGGCACAAGTCAAAGGCAGATCTGTGCCAGCCCTGAAACAACAATTAACGCGCGATCAGGCGTTACAGCAACTACTTAAAGACACAGGCTTGCAAGCCAGGTCTGCCAATGGCGCAGTCATCATTGTCCCGCGTCCAGTCACTCAACATACCGATACACTACCTGAAGTCGCCATCCAGGCCAGCCGAACGCACTCCCCAAGCGATTTGCCTGAGGCATTTGCAGGCGGACAAGTGGCGAAAGCCAGCCGCATGGGCATTCTGGGTAACGTCGATATTTTTAAAACGCCTTTTAGCACGCAAAGCTTTACTGAAGAGTTTGTTCTCGACCAGCAGGCACGCCGCCTGGCGGATATTGTGGCGGTAGACCCTTCAGTGCGTAGCGCCATGGCTGAATATGGTGATAGTGAAACCTACCATATCCGTGGTTTTCCGCTGTTCACCAACCAGGTGGGCATTAATGGCTTGTACGGAATGACAGAGCTGCGCCGGATTGCACCAGATTTTTACGAGCGTGTCGATGTCTTGAAAGGCCCGGCTTCTATGCTCAATGGTAGCAGCCCGTTTGGCGTCACCGGTGGCAACATCAACCTGGTCTCAAAACGCGCGGGTGACACTCCGCTCAACCGTTTCACAGCCAGTTACATTTCAGATAGCCAGTTTGGCGGGCATTTAGATTTGGGAAGGCGCTTTGGCGAAGACAACGCCTGGGGCGTACGCCTGAATGCACTGGCTCGCGAAGGCGACACGCCGATCAGCCGTCAATCCGACCGCATGTTGATAGGTTCTTTGGCCGTGGACTATCGTGGCGAAAAACTCACTGCCAGTTTCGATCTGGCTAGCCAAGACCGTCTAACAAAAGGTTATTCCGCCAACATTCAGTATAACCCGGGGTTTGCGCTGCCACGTGCACCACAAAATGATAAAAACTTTGTCAATGATTGGGAGTTTTTCAAAGGTGACTCCCATTACTGGATGACCAAAATAGAATACGAGTTTAATCCTGCCCTCACCGCTTATATCAATTACGGCCAGGCCAAAGGCAATGAAGAGTATTTTTATGCAGGCGCCACCGCTCGCGTTTTGGTCAATAGTGCTGGTAATTTCACCGCTGGTGTCGGCGGATACCGCGGCTACTACGAAGTGGATACCTATGAGGTCGGACTACGTGGTCAGATGCAACTGGGTAGCGTGAGTAACAACTATGCCTTGACCTACACTGACTTTGATCGGACTGCTGGCGGTTTAACCGTTCGTGGAGCCAACTATACTGGCAATATATACCAAAGCCCAAACCTGCCAAAACCCACGGTCAATTATGGTGTGATCCCTCAAAATGGCGATTTGCAGCTACATAGTGTCGGCCTGGTGAATACCTTCGGCTTCCTTGAAGACAATCTGCTGCTCACTCTGGGTGCCCGCCACCAGTCACTCTATAGCGGCATTTTTACCTCTGGCGTCAAAACAAATGCTTATGACGAAAGCAAAGTCACGCCTACTGCTGCCCTGCTCGCAAAACTGGGCAATTACTCTGTGTATGGCAACTACAGTGAGGGCTTGTCACAAGGCTCCGTCGCACCTAACACAGCAGCCAACGCTGGCGAAAGTTTGCCGCCATTTGTCGCAAAACAGCAAGAAGTTGGTGTGAAGTATAACGCTGGAACCTTTGGCGTCACTGCAGCCGTGTTTCAGATCACCCAGCCCAGCACATTCACCAATGCCGCCCGTCGACTGGTGGCAGATGGCGAACAGCGCAACCGTGGCCTGGAGCTGTCTACCTTTGGTCAGCCATTCAACGGCGTGCGTTTGCTTGGTGGCGTGACATTTATCGACCCGGAGCAGACTAAAACACTCAATGGGGTGAATGATGGCAAAGACGCAGTCGGTGTGCCAAAAGTAAGCGTAGTGATCAATGCTGAATATGATGTGTTTGCCATCCCTGGCTTGACCTTGACCGGCCGCATGTCCAGTTTTGGTGAAGCACAAGCCGATGTCGCGAATACTCAAAGCATTCCTGGCTGGACAACGTTTGATGCAGGTGCACGATACGCCACCCAGATCTCAGGCAACAAAGTCACTTTCCGCGCCAACATCATGAACCTGGCGAATAAAGATTACTGGAATTCAGTCTCTCGTAGCTTTATCACCATGGGCGCACCACGCACGGCATTGATTTCGGCAACTATTGATTTTTAATAAGCGGTTTTTAACAGTTCCAAAGTTTTCAAATAATAAATTTGGCAACCCGCAAACATATGGGTTGCCATATCTCTTTACCTCAGTTTCTAAAATGCAGGGAATTTGCCTGGGTGCAAACATAATAATGGCCGTGACTTGGGTCAGCATTTTCCCTGGGCGTCAGTGACGTATTTAATGTCTCAGTTACCTACCCGGTCGTAAGCTCGGTTGAAATGGCCGTTGACATCATAGAAGTGGTCAGAGAAGCCGGGTTTCCAGTATTGGTTGTTTTTCTTGAGCGCCATATTGCTAGCACTGGTGGTGATCGCGGTCTGTTTGTTCTCTCCGGAGTTACTCAAAAAAAGTTTACAAACAGCATTTTTTTGTTGGATTAAAGCAATTCACTATTATTAACTTTCAATCCACAACACTAAGCTCCTTTGCAGCCTGTGTGAATGTTGAGTTATCTTGCCAGTTAGGATTTGCCGCAATATGGCGTTTTGCAAGTTCTGCAGCTTCTGGTCGGCGATTCAAGATCGCCAAAGAAAATATCGCCTCCAGCACTCCAGTAATCTTACCAATTCTTTCAGGTTCCATTTCCAACGCTTTATAAACTGCATCAACCGTTTCTTCATGACGACCAAGCTGATGCAGTGCTGCTGCTTGAGCCAATATAGGTGAGGCTGTTGTTGTCAAGGTCGGTGACACTGGTGATGCGCCATTTGGTGCTGTCTGTGGGGTCAACCGCGTAGCTTTCTTTGATTCGGGTATTGCCATCTTGCCACACCCAGGTATTGGTGCCTGAGGTATAAGTGAGAGTGTCAAAACTGCCGGCGCCATCCTTGTTGACGTATTTGCCTAAGGTGGAACTGCCTGCGGTACTGTCGTAGGTATAGACTAGCTCGGAACCATCAGCAGCGGTACGGGTGATGGTACTGCCTGCAGCATTGAGGGTGCCCGTACGACCAGATAGCTGACGATACAAGGATACCTGCCAGTTGTCGTTGTTATCGAAGTCCAAGGTGCCCTGACTGTTATACGTCTGGTACACCCCGATATCTGGACCGCGGCCAATCAGGAGCTCGTCCTGGCGCTGGATGATGAGGTTACCGTTGCTGGCATTCACGTAGGCATTGCCTGCTAATCCAGGGAGCTGGCCTAGTCCTACCTGCCCTCCCTGACCCAGCACCTCCGCTGAACTCTTGCCAAGACCTACGCCATTACCAGTGACGATCGCTACCATAGCCAAACCTTCCAGATTGTTGTTTATGAGGAATCGGACCTGCGCTACAACATGCAAACCCACCCTTCTTAAAACAACTTATCCAGACTTATTTAAAAAAGTTTAACTAAAAAATAAAAAATTTAATAAATATTTTCTTAATAGAGCAGATTTGAGAATGGCTAATTTTTGACTTATATGAACATGAAGATGAATTTTTATATCTGCCGGGGTGCAAACATAATAATCGCCATGCCCAGCATAGCGACTACGGCACCTAGCAAGTCCCAGCCTGTCGGGCGTATGCCCTCCACCAGCCATAGCCATACAATAGCCACGCCGATATACACACCGCCATAGGCAGCATATACACGGCCTGCCGCCGCCGGGTGTAAGGTCAGCAACCAGGCAAATACTGCCAGGCTGATCGCGGCGGGCACAAGCAGCCAGGCGCTCTTACCTTCCCTCAGCCAAAGATAAGGCAGGTAACAACCCACAATTTCCGCAATGGCGGTGAAAACAAACAACAGCAAGGTTTTGAACACTATATTCCCTCGTCATGGGTATGACTGATTCCAGAGGCCACTTTTGCGTCAAACTTTGGCATCTCACCAGCTCTGCAATATTTTATGCTGTTATTCAATCCACAATGTATGCCAGGTTAAGCAGGTAATCGCGAGTGCAAAACCCAAGCTTACTCCTGCTCTGAAATCAGCAACTGGTTCTGGTCCGTTTTCAGGTAAAAAGTACCGTTCGCATCGATCTGGATCGCACGAATGCGGAAATCGCTGAGCACCGGCTCCGCATACACCAGCGTCGTGCCCTCACGGCGAATGCGGTACAAAGTGGTGTTACCCATGCCCGCAACAAACAAATCGTTATCCCAGAAATCATTGCGCCCGGTAGGTGGGTACTTAGCCAGCGGGCCGATTCCGATGGAAGGCACAAAGGTCATCAAAGGTTTTTCATGGCCTTCGTGGCTGTTGAATTTATTGCCGTAATAGCCACTCATGCCATCACGTTCATAAATAGTGCCATAGCTGACAATCGGCCAGCCATAGTTCTTGCCGCGCTTGATCAGGTTGACCTCATCCCCGCCACGCGGCCCATGGTCGGTGAGCCACAACTCATTGCTTTCCTTATCGTAAAACAGGCCGCCAGAAGGCGAGCGGAAACCGGTGGCGTAGACTTCGGCATTCAACCGCTGCAAATCAATACGCATGACTTTGCCTAATGAAGTGGTCTTATCCTGCACGCGGTCCGGTTTGGAAAAATCGCCTATGCTTAAGTACAAGGTGCGTTCGTTCTCCCCCAACGCCAATTTGCCGCCAACCTGGTGGCCGAGAATAGGCTCTTTGATCGCAGGGCGGCTGATATAGATTTCGCGGTCAAAACTCACTTCGCTGTTTTCTACATCCACCGCAAACTCACTCACAGCCAGACGCACGCCATTGGTCACCTCATCCCAGGCGGTATAAGCCACATACAGTGTTTTGCCTATCAGCAGCGAATCTTTCACGCCGGAAAGCTCCTTGCAATACACCAATTGCTTGCTACTGCTCTCATCTGACGAAGTATCGCCACCTGGAATATACTTCGCCAATTGCTTGCCGGGTTTCACTAACTCCAGCGTTTCATTCTGGCGCACAAAATAGACGTCGCCACATTTGCTGATGAACAAAAACAAATGTTTATCCAGGCGCTCAAACGGCCCGCTGGGATATTGGTCCTCAAAAGGCAGCTTGTAGACTTTGAGGGGTTGCGTACCAAACACCGAACTGATTCTTGGTGGCTCTGGTTCTTTGTTGGCTTCTTTATCCGCTTCCGCCGCATCGCTGCCTGAAAGGAGCAGCCTTGGCACGACACCATCGCCGGCTTGCGCTGAAGGCTGGAGCATGTGCCAGCTGACACTCAACCATAACAGGCTGAGCATTAAATATTTTAAAAATAGTGGTTTTGATTTTTTATGATTCAGGGAAAGCAAAGCTGGATACTCCATTCTTATGATTGCATTCGAGTTGCAAGCACAGAGAAAAGTTTACATAAATCTAATTTAAAAAATACTTTTACATTTAAAATCAATTAAATATTATTTTTTATTCATGTAGTTTGTGATGAATATTTTTAGCGATAAAACAGCAATCATCACTGCCCACGCTGCCAGGGTCAATCGAATAAACAAAGCAAAGCTGTCTTGCTGACAGAATGCGCCCAAGGCCGGGTCTAAACCATCACAGCCAAATGCCACCACTGCAAACGCAAAACCTGGCCCCAGATGCAAAATGGCGAGCCCATAAATTAAAGCACGTAACAAATGTTTTCCAGTCAAATTGATAAAACCTGAATGGGTCATCCAGACGTGACTGGATGACCAAGCATGCATGATTTCGTGTGTGGGTTAAATACGTTTTTTTACTCAGTCGCGCTTTTCAATGAAGGCGGCCACTAGTGCATGGGTTAGCGTTTGAATGCCAGCACAAAGACGCCCATAGCCACCAGTGCCACGCCTAGCCATTCGCGTCCTGAAAGGCGCTCGCCCAAAAACAGGAAAGCAAACAATGCTACCAGCACCAGGCTGAATTTATCTACCGGCGCGACTTTGGAGGCTTCCCCCAGTTGTAGTGCGCGAAAATAACATATCCAAGAAGCACCGGTTGCGATTGCGGATAAGACCAGGAATAGCAATGAGCGCGCAGGCAGTGCCAGCGGGTTACTCCACTTGCCGGCAAACCAGACAAAAGGTGCCAACACTGCTGCGATGACCACCGTGCGGATCAGCGTGGCAAAGTCAGAATCAATACCATTGATGCCGATTTTAGCAAAGATGGCGGTTAACGCCGCAAAGCAGGCTGAAAGCGCTGCCCAGAAAAACCAGTCAGTGATCATATGGTGCCAGTCTTAATCCACATTCTGGCCTATGCGCCATAGTACGCCTGAAGGGTCAGCGATACAGAAATCACGCATGCGCCAGGGTTGCAACGTGATAGGCCAGATTTTAACGCCATATTTTGCGACGACTCCGCTCTGCTCAACTTTTTGCCACCAGGCATCTACATCTTCCACCAGCAAATGCATCATGTAGTTCTCGGAAAATCCTTCAGCACAAAAGTCTTGCAACAAAAAGCTTGAATATTCAAAGTGAAAGTAAGCAACGCCGCCGCCCTCTGAGGCCATGGTGAAGCCGATATCGCGGTAAAACTGTTTGGATAACTCAAAGTCTTTGGCCGGCACAAACGCTTTGATTTCTGTGACTTTCAGATTTGTCATGACTAAACGTATCCTCCCACATTATTCTTGAACATAGTTGTATGTTTCAAGTATAAATCAAGCTCACGTTTTGCGCGTAGCGGCCTCATACTCATCATGCAATGCAAGGGCTACCCGGCCTATCAATGCGAGGGGTAATGGTTGTGCCAGCGGGAAGGATAAATTGCCCTTTTCACCCCGGTATGGTGCAAGCGCCGCAATCAAGTCTTGATCATGTGTGACAGGCGGATAAATGCCGATGTGGTTTTTAAATGCGGCGAAATAGAAAAACACACGCTTGGTGCGAAATGCAGGCATACGGTAGCTGATACACGGCGTAGCTTCTGGCAACAAAGTGACTACCGTCTGCTGGATAGAAACCAGCAGGCTTCTTACCTCTGGTGTCAGGCTGGCTAGATAGTCGTCGTGCGATGAAAAAGTCACCGGCGGGTCCTTGAAGAGGGGATATTAGGCTCGACTGACAGTTTGCAAGCGCTACGGTTTAGTCTTCAACCGCCCAGTCCGGATTCCAGACGATCTCCCAGAGATGTCCATCCAGATCCTGGAAGTAACCGCCATAACCGCCCCAAAAAGTATCTTGTGCGGGCTTAACAATGGTCGCGCCGCTTTTGAGCGCTTGCGCCATCAGTGCATCCACTGCTGCTTTAGAAGCTACATTGTGACCAATTGCGAAAGCGGGTGCATTCCGGGTAAGCGCTGTGGATGACACTGGCAAAGAGCTGTCACGCGCCAGGCTTTCACGCGGCCAGATGGCCAGTTTCAAGCCCCCTTCCAGCTCAAAGAACACCACGGCCCCATACTCAAACTCAGTGCCAATGATGCCTTCAGTAGCCAAACCCATGCCATCGCGATAAAACGCCAGCGAGGCTTGCAGGTTATCCACGGCTAGCGTGATGATACTGATACGCGGCTTCATAAATCATCTGAACAGGATATAAAGGCAAGTAGCCAATGAGGCAGTAGAGAGCCCCAGCGACAAAAACAGCATGGTTTTATACGCTGTGACTTGCTTCTGCGCCCGTTGTGCAGCCGCTTCAATGCCCTGTATCGCCAGCTGCATCTTCTCAGCCAGCACATGCAGGGACTCTGCATTCTGAATCGCCGCCGATTGCAACTCCTCAATCTGCTTGGCTAACACAGGGTCAACTTTGGCGACTTCAGGCTTGGGCGTAAACGCCGGAATGGCCGCAGTCGCCACCTGCGCAATATAAGGTGCGAATGCTGTGATGATAGGTAAAAACTGAATAGCCACTTAGACCCCTCTCTAATATCGTTTAGCTTTAGCTCATAGTACGGGCTGGGATGGTGTACGTCTAGCCTAAATAATGCTGCGTTCCATCATGAATCAGCCGCGCCGGGCTGCCTCGATCGCTGCAATATCTATCTTTTGCATCTGCATCATCGCTGCGAAAGCGCGTTGGGCTGCTGCTGGGTCGGCATCAGTGATGGCTGCCGTTAATGCGCGTGGCGTGATCTGCCATGAAATCCCCCATTTATCCTTACACCAGCCACAAGCACTTTCTTCCCCACCATTTTCAACAATCGCGTTCCATAAGCGATCCGTTTCGGCCTGGTCATCCGTTGCCACCTGGAAAGAGAATGCCTCATTGTGTTTAAAAGTGGGGCCACCATTCAGGCCCAGGCAAGGAATACCCATCACAGTAAACGCCACCGTCAACTCATCACCCTGTTTGCCTGAGGGATAATCGCCGGGCGCGTAAGCCACTGCACCCACGCTGCTATTAGAAAAGGTGGCGGCATAGAATTTGGCCGCTTCATGCGCTGTGCCATCAAACCAGAGGCAAATCGTGTTTTTAGCAACCATTTTTTCTCCTTCAAAAACCCTTAGCTTTTGAATAGTTGATTAGGAATTTAATCTTGACAGATATTCCGGAGGACAAGTTCTAAGCAACTGGTTTTTATATTTATCAAATTACTCTCCTACAATAGTAATAATTAATAATTATTGATATTTTTCAGTATTTAATTTAAATTTAGTGCACCTGTTAAGGAGGTTTATTTATGGATAGTGCACCTTCACAATCACCGCAACCAAAACTGTTCCCCAGTATTATTGAGCGCCTGGCCTCGCTTGAATATAGCAAGCGCACTGAAGAATCATATATCCAGTGGATCAAACGCTTCATTACATTCCATGGTAAGCGTCATCCGCGCGATATGGGATCAGAAGAAATCGAAGCCTACTTAAATCATTTAGCGATAGATAAAAAGGTTTCGGCCAGCACGCAAAGCCAGGCTAAAAGTGCGTTGCTGTTTTTATACAAAGAGGTTTTGCAACACGAATTACCTGCTATGGAAAACTTGATCAAGCTGAAAGCAGATAAGCGTTTGCCAGTTGTATTGACCAAGCATGAGGTGCAGGCCATTCTTACGCGGCTGGATGGCACGATGTGGCTAATGGTGAGTCTGTTGTATGGCAGCGGGTTGCGTGTGATGGAATGCTTGCGTTTGCGGATCGCCGATGTTGATTTTGACAGGCTGGAGATATTGGTGCGCGATACCAATGGTTATAAAAACCGCATCACTTTATTGCCAGCCAGTTTGATCCAACCGCTAAAGGCACACTTTCAGGAGGTAGAGCAGTTGCATGAGGAAGATTTAGCCAAGGGGTTTGGCGAGGCAAGAATGCCACTGGGCCTGGCAAAAAAATATCCTGAGGCGGGCAAAGCGTTCACCTGGCAATATGCATTTCCCTCCAGCAAACTCTCGGTGGATCAGCAAACCGGTGTGGTGTATCGCCACCATGCAGATGAAAAAACCGTGCAACGTGCGGTGAAAAAAGTAGCCAAGCAGGCAGATATCAACAAGGAAGTAACGCCGAATACACTGCGTCACAGCTTTGCGACCCATTTGCTGCAAGGCGGACAGGATGTGCAGACGGTGCAGGCCTTACTGGGGCATGCCGATGTGAGCACCACCATGATTTATACGCAAGTGGTCAACACGGGCGGGCGCGGTGTCGCCAGCCCACTGGATGTGATTTAACAGCAGTCTTAATTACCTGTAACCACTAGGCCGCTGATGGTACATTCTTGATTCCTATTAAACCGGCGAACTGCGTGGCAGGCATAGGTTTGCCGAACAGGCTACCCTGCCCCTCTTCACATTTTTTCTCTTTTAAATAGTGGTATTGACGCTTGGTTTCTATACCTTCTGCAATCGTATGCAGGTCAAAACCGTGGGCGATATCCAGTGTGGCGCACACGACTGAATCGTCTTGTTTGTGCTCCAGCATGCCATGCACAAACGAGCGATCTATCTTGATGCGTGTGAGTGGATAGGTTTTGAGCAAACTGAGCGAGGCATAGCCGGTACCAAAATCGTCAAAGGCGATGCCTACGCCATAAAGCTTCAGTTTCCGCAGCGCGTTCAACACGACTTCGTCATTATCCAGCGCAATATTTTCAGTGATTTCCAGCTCCAGCGCCTCAGGCGGCAGGCCATGCCGGGCAAGTACATCCATCACCTCCTGCACGACATTACCGACGTGGAATTGCGCTTCAAACAGGTTGACGCCGATGCGGAACTCGCTGGCGCCATTACGACGCCAGTAAGCGGCTTGCGCACAAGCCTCATCCAGGATCCAGGAACCGACAATCGCAGCTAATGGCCCACCTTCCAGGGCAGGCAAGAATGAGATAGGCGTCAACACGCCGCGTTTGGGATGATGCCAGCGTAACAAAGCCTCTGCGCCTATCACCGCGCCGGTATTCAAATTCACCTGTGGCTGGTAATACAAGAGGAACTCACCCTGATCTACCGCCCGGTGCAACTCCATGGCGTACAGCCGGCGTGCCACTGCCTCCATACGCAAGGCGGGCGTAAACTGGAACACCCTGCCGCGCCCGGACATTTTCGCCTTGAACAAGGCGAGGTCGGCATCGCTGACCAGCTCCAGCGCTTCCTGCGCGTGTAACGGTGCCAAAGCGACACCACAACTGGCGGCGACACGCACTTCATGCCCGTCAATCAAGATAGGCATGGCGATCTGCTGGATGATTTTTTCAGCCAGTTGCATCGCGGCTTCAGGGTCAACGATACCAGGCACCACAATCGCAAACTCATCACCACCAATGCGGGCGGCCAGCCCTGGCACATTGACCAGCTGTGCCAATTGCACCGCCACTTGTTTGAGTACTGCGTCGCCCAGTGTATGCCCCAGGGTGTCGTTCACATCCTTGAAGCCATCCAGGTCTATCATAAACACGGCAGCAGGCTTAGGTACGAGTAAGGTATCTTCTACCACGCGATAAAAACGGGCACGGTTCGCCAGGCCTGTCAGCAAATCCACATTGGCCCGCAGCCGCAGCTCGGCTTCTTCCATACGTTGTTCGGTAATGTCTTTGAGGATGGCCTCAAACCGCATTTTGCCGGACTCTTTCCAGGCAAACAGGGAAAATCCGAGCAGGAACCGGGTGCCATCTTTGCGCAAGCCGGATATTTCAGAAAAGGTATCCAGATGGCCCAGCGTATCCGCCGCAACAGCTTTGGCGATGGTTTCATGCAGGATAGGCCGATCCCGTTCCGGCACCAGCATCTCGACTGACTGATTTACGCCCTCTGACAGTGTATAACCGTGTGAAAGCGCTGCTGCAGCGTTCCAGGCAATGATTTGCAGCTGTTCATCAAACCAGACCACTGGCGTGGTTGAATTACCGGCATATTTCTCGAAGGTCGGTCTATGGCGGTTGCTGGAAGTTTCAATGCGGCGCAGCTCAAGCCGGTCAGACACGATATGCGCCAGCTCGCGCAAGCGACGTTGATCTTCTTCAGAGAAATCCAAATGCGGCTTGTTATCGATGACGCACAAAGCGCCAAGTGACAGCCCGCCTGGCGAGCGGAGAGGAACACCGGCGTAAAAGCGCACATTGGCCTCACCGGTGACCAGCGGATTATCGTGAAAGCGCTCATCCAGCGTGGTATCGGGCACCACCATGATCTGCACCTGGTTAATGGCATGCGCGCAAAAAGAGACATCCCGCCGCATATCCGTTTCTCCCACACCGACAGCCGCAGCAAAAAACACATGGTCACTGCCTATCATATTGACCGCAGCCACCGGCATATCAAACATACGCGCGGCAATTTGCACAATCGGATCTAAACTCGGCACCAGCCCTTCATCGTCAAACCCATGCTCATATAAAGCGGCTAGCCGCTCCTGTTCATTGGCCAATATTGCAGGGCACTTCACTGCTTTCTCCTTAAAACTAGTGTCTGTCTATCTGAGCGTATGTGTATATGGCCTACACATTGATAAAAGTATAGACATAATCACATAGATTTACACTAATTTTATTTCAAGAATATGACCTCGGGCGAGCAAAGGCTGGCTATAAGGCTGGCTATGTCGAGCCAGATAACCAGACTCAGGATCAGGAAGATCCTGAGTCGTGAGTGAACGGAGATTATTTCTGCTTGCCGTCACCGATATGGGTCTGTCCGCGTGACTTGGCCAGTTTTACCTGTTTTTGCCGCTCGCGCAGGGAATCCCTTTTTTCAGCGGAGAGCTTATCGTAACAATATGGACACGAAATACCGGCCTCATATTGCTCGCTCTGCATTTCTTCCTGAGTCAATGGCATGCGGCAGGCATAGCATTGATGATGGTCGCCGACCTCCAGCCCATGTTTGACCGCCACGCGCTGGTCAAATACAAAGCAATCGCCTTCCCACAGGCTTTCTTCCTTAGGCACGGTTTCCAGATACTTGAGAATCCCGCCCTGCAAGTGGTAGACCTCTTCGAACCCCTGCTGCTTCATAAATGAAGAGGCCTTTTCACAGCGAATGCCACCAGTGCAAAACATGGCCACTTTCTTGTGCCTGGTGTTATCCAGGTTGTCCGCCACGTATTTAGGAAACTCACGGAAAGTGGTGGTTTTTGGGTCCACCGCGCCTTTGAAAGTGCCGATATGCACTTCATAATCATTACGCGTATCCAGCAAAATCACATCCGGGTCAGAGATGATCGCGTTCCAGTCTTCCGGCTTCACGTAAGTCCCCACCACATCATTCGGGTCCACGCCTTGTACACCCATGGTGACGATTTCTTTTTTCAGTTTGACCTTCATCCGGTAAAACGGGTGGCTGTCTGCCCAGGACTCTTTATGTTCCAGTGCTGCCAGGCGAGGGTCACTGCGCAGATAGGCCAGAATGGCGCGGATATCTTCCGGTTTTCCGGCAATCGTGCCATTAATGCCTTCATTCGCGAGCAATAAAGTGCCTTTAATACCCAGCATCAGGCATTGTTCCAGGATAGGCTGCTGCAGGTCTTGGTAATTATCCAGCGTGACAAATTTATACAGCGCGGCGGTGAGGTATTGACTCATTTGCGAAATAGCTTTGTTTCAAAGAGTGGCATTTTACCACCCTAAGCCGCTGAATGAAAAAGACAAATATGCAAAAAAACAAACGGGCATATAGCCCGTTTGATAAATATTGATCCAAATCAAAAGATTATAGAATCACTAAAATCTCCGCCTTGCCCAAGCCGCCCATATCCCCCATCCAGCGTTGCACGCGCAGGCTGGAAATTTCCCCAAATTTGCTATCGAGTAATTTAAACGATTTATACAGGATATTCAGGAACGGCAATTTGTGCGGACCGCAATCAATCCAGGTCGCTTGTGCCGCTGGCGCTTTTGCCAGCAGTAAGGTACCACGTTTCATACCGTAGCCCAGGTAAGCGCCCGTTGTGCCAAGCACACCTAGCGTACCCGCCATCATGTCAGAAGCACAATAGTCACCGGCATTGCCTTCAATCAGCAACATGCCACGTCGCATGCGGTCACCTGCACGCGCGCCGACATTGCCTTTGCAAATCAGCACGCCTTGCTGCATTTGAGCACCTAAAAAATCACCGGCATCCTGCGCTACGATTACTTGGCCCAACGTCATGCCAAAACCAATATAAGCATGGTTAGAAGTGGTCTTTTTAAAGATCACTTGCAGCGCTTCGTCACTGGCATCTATGCTGATCTCAAATACTTCGCCCGCTGTAAGGTTTTTTGCCAATTTGATAGCAGCAATCTCGGCCACTGTTTTTGCTTGCAAGGATTGGGGTGACAAGTTGCGGCAATCAATGCTGCGTGTCACTGGCTTGGCTGTTAATGTGATGATACTCATGCGACCTCCCCACTTAAAATCGGGCGCAGTTTGAAGTGATGTGGCCCCAGTTTTCCGCCGTAGTTACCGGCAGAAATACGCAGAATGCCATTCTCTTTACCAAGTCCGCATGCGGCCTCAATACCAGCCTTCATGGATAATGCTATATCTTCAAATGCCAGGCCGTTCACTACGATTTCCATCACGCTTTCCACACGCGGGTCCAGCTCACTTTTGACTGCACCTTTCAGCGTCGGGCAGAACGCATCATTGGTGCTGGCAAACATTTTTGGGTATTTACTACCGACCTTGGAGCCGGATCGTACCACGCCACCAGGGAACGGCATGATCACATTCGGGAACTTGCGCATGGCATCAATCGCCGCTTCACATGCCGTCAGAACTTGTGCCTGGCTGGTGCCCAAAACCAGGAAATTACCGCCGCCAATAGCGCGCACCATGCCGGTGGTTTCTTCAGTGAGAAACTCGCCATCCATGACTGGAATCCGCCAGTAACGCTTGAGCTTGCCCTCTGCATTGGGTATCTGCTTGGAAATCTGGTTGCCATCGCCAAAAAAGCGCAAATGTTTACCGAGGCTGATCATGTCTTCAGACTCGATGCCAGCAAACGCTGCGGCAGTCGGGCAGGTCAGGATACATTGCCCCATGCGGGTTTCCAGTTGTTGCATCAGCACTTTGCTACCCATGGCAAACAGCAGCACGCTGACGCCGGGGCGGCCATCAGGCGTTTCATCCGCGGTCAATTCGCGCTCTATGCCAGCCTCTACTCCGCAGCCAATCACGCTGGTGGCAAAACCGGTCATGGCATTGGCTGCGTTATAAGCCCAGCGCAAGTTTTGTGCCGTGATCAGCACGCGCGTGGCGCGCATATTGAATGCTTCCGCAAAGGTGTCGTCTATTTCTACGCCGTTAACAATCATCATGCCCCCTGCAGATGATTAATGACATGATTGCGGCCATCTTCCGCAATATGGTCATTACTGATTTTAAAGTGTTGCATCTGCATGGTGTGGTAGCGATCAAAATATTGCTTGATGTCTTTTTCCACGCCTAAATCAAATGCAGGCTTGGCAGTATGGGTCGCGCCCCACACCACTTTGATGACTTTGCCTTCTTTCACGACCAGTTCACCATCCTTGAATACCAGGTCTGGCTTGGCAAACATGGCTTCTTTGTCGGGTTGTTCTGTATACACCGTGATATCTGCCGCAGCTCCTATGCCTAAATGGCCACGATCTTGCAGGCCTATCAGTTTGGCGGGTGCAGCGCGGGTCATGACGGCGATTTCATACAGGGTATATTCCCTATCCAGTGCCTTTAGGTTACTCATGGCTTGCGCGTCCAGGTTCAGCTTGTCAAACGCCTCGTTGCGGAAAGATCTGTCCATCAGCAAACGGATCAAGTGCGGATAGCTGGTAAACGGTGCACCGTTCGGGTGGTCTGTAGTCAGGAAAACGCGCCATGGGTCTTCTACACTTAAGAAAATCTCCAGGCCTATCGCCCACTGCAGGGCGTTGACATAGTTTTCATCGCGGTATTTGAATGGCACCACACCACAACCGGCATCGCATTCAATATCCATGATCACCGATTTTTTCGGGTTGGCGACTTTGGCATTTAAATGCTGCATCATGTTGTCGCCAGAGGCGGTCACGGTTTGCCCGAACAGGATCTGGCCAACATCGGCCGTGATATGTTTGTTTTTATTGATGGCTTCGGCAATATTGGCAGCCGCAGAAGAGAATTTCTTGTCGCCTTCGGTGCCATAGCTATGAAACTGGATATGCGTCAAATGCATGGGCACGCCATCGCTGGCACCCATGGTGTCCAGTGTGGTCTGGAAGTTGCCAGCCACGCCCAGGTTGTTACAGTGCACATGCAAAGGTTTGGCGATGCCGAGGTCATTCACCGCACGGCTTAGCGCCTGCAAAATACGGCGTGGCGTGATGTGGTAATGGCTATGTTGCTGGTCCAGGTCCTGGCGGCGTTCGTTGAACTTAAAGGCCGAAATACCGCCCGGGTTCACTACTTTGATGCCTATGGTTTGTGTGGCGTGCAATGTCCATGCGACATAGTCATTAATGGTTTTCTGGTCGGCATTCTGGCTGAGCAAACGCAATAAGTAATCATCGTTACCCAGCATGGCGTAACCACCTTTATCGATCATGGGTGTATCACCCATTTCCATATGCGCCTGACGCGCATTGACTGCCAGAATCGCCGGTTCAAACGCGGCGGTGTAGCCCATTTCAATATAGCGCATGCCGGTATCAGTGGTATTGGGCGTCGCATGATGGCTGCAATTCGCGCCGCAAATGTGTGCTTCCGGCTCCTGCAAGCGGCGCATATCCTGATACTCGGGCAACAGCATACGTGCGATATTCACTTTGCCGCCGCCAATATGGCTGTGCATATCAATCGCACCGGCCATCACGATCTTGCCGTTCAGCTCATGCGCCCGGTCGATTTTTTCAGTCTCGTCCGGTTTGGCGATAATGCGTCCGTCACGGATGTAGATGTCCTGTAATACGCCATCCTGATCACGGGTGGGATCAATCACCCTGGCATTTTTGAGTAAAGTAATCATGCCGGTTCTCCCTTGTTTTCGATGGCTTTTTCTATCAATGCCACAACATGCGACAAGGTAGGTACATCAGAAGGTTTTGCCGCTGTCAGCGGCAATGTCACCGAACCATCCACGCGGAACTGCTGGCCACCGGTATCCAGCCCTGGAGTCGCTACCGGGATAAATACAGCAGGCGCTGTTGTGAAAACGCTATCGGGCGCACCCAATACGATGACGGGGGACACTTCAGCAGGCGGCATGGCCTCTGGGCTATAGCTATTCACCCACACCACGGCGTCATGGTCCTGCCAGTTTGGTGCATCGATAATCACGCCATTGAGCCATGTGTGCGCGTAATTGACGCTGGTATCACCATCGCTACCGCCCAGTGACAGGCCCATGGCACGTGACTTCTGGTTGAGCGCAACCACGGTTTCGGTAATATTCTCTATGGTCAATTCAGCATGGTCGTAATGCAGGTCTTTGGATATCCAGACCAGCGTAGCGTATTTGGCTGCCTTCAAGGTTTCTGCCAGCGCCTGCAAGGTGCTGATTGCAACGCCAGCCACGGCTTCCCCGGCAACCGGCTTATTCATGACCAGTGCACGCAAGGCAGACACCACTTGCGGCAATTGCTCGGAAGGACAGGCAATCACTTGTGGCGCACGGCCATCCGGTGCAGTGCCTGCCTGTGTTTTCAGTTTGTCGCCACCCAGGTAAATAATCTGGCGGGCCGCAGGTTCGGTGAACATGGCTTCATCCACCCACACCACACGTTCAAAAAAACGTGCATTGTGGCTGACCACATCGGTGCCTATCATCAAGATCACATCGGCACGGTTGCGCACCTCGGTGAGCGTGGTGGTTTGCCAGCCGCGGTGCTGCAATACTTTCATATTGCGTAGCGTGCTGGCGGCATTCAGGTGCGTCATGGCAGCACCGTTTTGATTTACCAGGTGCACCAGGGCACGTGCGCCATGTACGTCTGTGCTGCTACCCGCAACCAACGGTGCTTTGGCTTGCTGCAACAATCCTGCGGCGGCACTCACAGCTTCAGCCAGCGAGACGGGCTTGCCATTGATCTGTGGCTGCGTGTTAGCGGTCTTGCGCGCGTAAAATTTTGCTGCTTTGCCGCACGAAAACTGCTGTTTGGCAATCGCATCCCCCGAAATATCGTCACATAGCAAGCCACAGGCTGGGCAGGCATGCATACTCTGTTCTGTATTTATCATGAGTGGAAATATCTCTCGTTTACGTTGAAAAAACCAACGCCATCGTTGAAAACCATCACATCATACAAACATCTATAGTGTATGGATAGAAAAAATAAAGCCGGGAATGCGCGTTATTTAAGCTGTTAAAAGTAAACCTACTGGCGATAAGCAAGCAAGACATCACCAATGAATACACAAACAATCCGCAATCAAGGTTTATCTATCACGTTAAAAATAGTAGAATAGTCGTTTGATTTTTCTTGTTAATTAACTACACATTGGAGTTTTCATGGCTTTAGAGCGCACACTTAGCATTATCAAACCAGACGCTGTTGCAAAAAACGTGATTGGTCAAATCTACACCCGTTTTGAAAACGCCGGTTTGAAAATCGTGGCTGCTAAATTCACGCAACTGACACAAGCTGAAGCCGAAGGCTTTTACGCTGTGCACAAAGAGCGCCCTTTCTTCAACGACCTGGTCAAATTCATGATCTCTGGCCCTGTGATTATCCAGGCGCTTGAAGGTGAAAACGCAGTATTGAAACACCGTGACCTGATGGGTGCAACTAACCCTAAAGATGCAGCGCCAGGTACTATCCGTGCTGACTTTGCAGAAAGCATTGATGCGAACGCTGTTCACGGTTCAGACTCATTGGAAAATGCAGCAATCGAAATTAAATACTTCTTTGGTTAATTTACTCAATCTTAACCAGCCGCAACTCGCCGATTACTTTACCAGTATCGGCGAGAAGCCTTTCCGCGCCAAGCAACTGATGCGCTGGATGCATCACTTCGGGGTGTTAGACCTCGACCAGATGACAGATATCGCTAAAGTCCTGCGTGAAAAATTACGCCAGGAAGCCGAATTCAAATTACCCGATGTGCAGTTGGAACAAGTGTCCGACGATGGCACACGTAAATGGCTGATTGGCACCAACAACCTCAAAGACGGTACTGCCAATAGCGTAGAAACCGTATTTATCCCCGAAGATGACCGTGGCACTTTATGTATTTCCAGCCAGGTTGGCTGCGCACTCGAGTGCACGTTTTGCAGCACGGGTCGCCAGGGTTTTAACCGCAACCTGAGTGTGTCTGAAATCATCGGCCAGTTATGGGTCGCTAACCACTCATTGCGCCAGGCCGATGGTTATAATCTGCTGTCCGCCAGTGACCGTATCATTTCCAACGTGGTCATGATGGGCATGGGCGAACCGCTGGCTAATTACGACAATGTCGTCACCGCCATGCAGATCATGCTGGATGACAGCGCCTATGGCTTAAGCCGCCGCCGGGTGACGTTGTCTACCAGCGGCATGGTGCCAGCGATGGACAGGCTGAAAGAGGATTGCCCGGTCGCGCTCGCGGTGTCGTTGCATGCGCCAAATGACGCCCTGCGTGATGAAATCGTCCCTATCAACAAAAAATACCCGATCAAAGACCTGATGGCAGCCTGTGAACGCTACCTGGTCAAGGCGCCGCGTGACTTTGTGACTTTTGAATATGTGATGCTGGATGGCGTGAATGACAGCATTGAGCATGCCAGACAATTGCTGGATGTGGTGCGTGATGTCCCTTGCAAATTCAACCTGATCCCGTTCAACCCTTTCCCTAACAGTGGTTACGGCACTTCCAAGCCCATGCAGGTGCGCGCTTTTCGTGATATGTTAATGCAAGCTGGCTATGTAGTGACCGTCAGGAAAACCCGTGGTGAGGATATTGATGCCGCTTGTGGCCAGCTGGCGGGCAAGGTACTGGACAAAACCCGCCGAACAGAAAGAACCATTGCCATTCAATCAGGTGCGATTCAAAGTGGCCAATAAGTCATGAAAAAAAACTTTTTTGCGCAACTCCTAGTGATCTCCCTGGCTAGCCTGTGGCTGGCCGGTTGTGCGCAAAACCCGTCCGAAAGCACAAACAACCTGCCTTATGACCAGCAACCCATAGGCCGTGAAAGCGGCGATGTGGAGTCGGCCCGCGTGCATACCGAACTGGGCGCAGAATATTTCAGGCTCAAACGTTACGATGTCGCGCTTGAAGAATTCAACACCGCTACCGAACGCAGCCCTAGTTATGCGCTTGCATACAATGGTCTCGGTCTAGTGTATGCGGCATTGGGTGATAAATCACGTGCAGAAACAGCTTTTCAGCGTGCGATTCAATTGCAGCCGGTGAACTCGGAATCCCATAACAACTATGGGCGTTTCTTATGTGACCAGGGCCGCTATGAAGACTCGCAAAAAGAATTCATGCTGGCAGTTAAAAACCCGCTCTACAAGACTCCGCAGTTTGCTTATTACAATGCCGGCGTGTGTGCCTTGCGCAGCAAACAAAAACCGCAGGCCGAAACCTATTTCGCCAAGGCATTACAGGTGGATCCACTGGCACATGCCAGTGCTTACCAGCTAGCCAATTTGCAATTTTCGCGCGGGGACGCGAGTGCAGCATTGAACACGCTGCAAACCAGCGTCAGTGTCGCCCCCACGCCTGAATCTTTGTTTTTGGCTGTCCGCATTTACCGTACATTACAAATGCCGGATGAGGCGCATCATTACAGTGTGCAGTTGCATAAACTGTTTCCAAATTCCAACGAAACCAAACAATTGTTGAAAATGGAGTAAATGCAAGTGACGTCAGAAGACAACATCAACGTCAACCCGCTACCGACAGAGGCTGAAAATAAGCCTAAGCGTGGGCGCAAACGTAAAATCGATACAGAAAACGTGTCTGATAAGGTAGAGATTACCGGCGTTGAAGCACAACCCATTGATATCTCCACCCCGGAACTAACAGGCGACCCTATCAGCATGCAATCTTCTTTACCAGATAAAGATTTACCTCCGATTGAAGAGACTATTGTGCCAGTCATTCCTGGCTCAGGCTGCGGCAACGTATTAAAAGCAGCGCGTGAATCGCTGGGGCTGAGTATTCATGAAGTTTGCAGCCAGTTGCGCCTGGGCGTGAAACAGATCCAGGCGATTGAACAGGATGATTTTGATAAATTGCCGCAACCCAGCATAGTGCGCGGTTTCATCCGCAACTACGCCAGGTTGCTGAATATTGATGTCACACCAGTACTGGAAGCCTATCAGCGCATGGTGCCGAGTACGGCACCCTTGCCGCTGAGCGTGCGATCAAACGCCAGCCGATCCATTATTGATAAACCAGCACGCGTGATCCGTCCGCAACGCATACTGACATTTTTTATTTTCCTCATCCTGGCTGCAATTCTGGCGTATTTTTACGTCAACCATATCAAACCGCAAGCGCTCAAAAATGCCTCACTGGCGCTGGATGTCGATGAGATCAGCGAAACGACCGGCCAGGAGATCAATCCAGCACCGGCAACTGACTCCCTAGCCTCTCCCCCTGTGGCGGCAGATGCTGCATCCATGCCTGATAATGGCGGCACGATGCCATTATCAGCGGCGACTGAACCAGCGGCTGGCATTGCGCCTGAAGTACTCCCTGCCCCAGCCACTGAGCCCACAAGCGTTTCGTCAGCGATCCCGGACAGCACCATCGTCAGCACCCCGACACCGGCTGTCAACAATGTGGTGGAAAGCACCACCCTGAAATCTGCGGATGCACAAAAAGCGATTCTGGTGTTTAAAGTCACGGATGATTCCTGGGTGCGTATAGAAGATATGCAAGGCAAGAAAATACTCAGTGAAGTGCTGACTGCCGGCTCAGAACACAATGTAGTGGCAGAAAAACCGGTCAATGTCATTGTAGGGCATGCCCAGGGCACGCAACTGACGATTGATAATCAACCCTATGACCTGACCCAGGCCACGCGTGGCCGTGTGGCGCGCATCCAGTTAAAATAAACATGATTCAACGTCGAAACACCCGCCAGGTCATGATAGGCCACGTCGCAGTTGGCGGCGGACTCTATGGCACGACTACTTCACCAGTGGTCGTGCAAAGTATGACCAACACCGACACCGCAGATGCCGAGGCAACCATACGCCAGGTATATGAATTATGGCAGGCCGGTTCTGAAGTGGTACGTATCACGGTGAACTCCGCCGAAGCGGCCGCGCAAGTTGCGACTATCCGCAAAGGCCTTGATGCACTAGGTTGTAGCGTGCCTTTGGTGGGTGATTTTCACTTTAATGGCCATAAATTACTGCAAGCTTATCCAGATTGCGCAGAGGCACTGGCCAAATACCGTATCAATCCCGGCAATGTGGGCAAAGGCAGCAAGCGCGACGAGCAATTTGGCGCCATGATTGAAGCCGCCATCCACTACAAAAAAGCAGTGCGTATCGGGGTGAACTGGGGTAGCCTGGACCAGGCAAAAATGGCGCAGATGATGGATGACAACGGCAAGCTGGCAGAGCCCTTATCTTCCGATGCATTGATGCGCGAAGCCCTGATTCAATCCGCGCTGGAAAGTGCACAGCAAGCCATAGACCTGGGCCTGAGCCCCGACCAGATCATTATTTCCTGCAAAGTCAGCAATGTCCAAGACCTGATCCAAGTCTACAGTGATCTCGGCCAACGCTGCGATTATCCATTACATCTGGGGCTGACCGAAGCTGGCATGGGTTCCAAAGGCATCGTCGCCTCCACGGCTGCGCTGGCGATTTTATTGCAGTCTGGCATAGGCGACACCATACGCGTCTCACTGACGCCAGAACCCAACGAATCCCGCACCAAAGAAGTCATCGTCGCGCAGGAAATCCTGCAGACCATGGGCATACGCTCATTTACACCGTTAGTCACCGCCTGCCCAGGTTGTGGCCGCACAACCAGCACTTATTTCCAGGAGTTGGCGATGCAGATCCAGAGCTGGTTACGTCATCAGATGCCGATCTGGCGCGGCCAATATCCTGGCGTTGAGACACTGAATGTCGCCGTTATGGGCTGTGTGGTCAATGGCCCCGGCGAATCCAAACTGGCCAATATCGGCATCAGTTTGCCAGGTACCGGCGAAACCCCGGTCGCACCGGTGTTTGTCGATGGTGAAAAAACCGTGACACTGAAAGGTGATCATATCGCGCAAGATTTCCAGCTGATTGTGGATGAATATGTACGCACCCATTATGCCGAAGGAGGAAAATTGCGCATCCTCAAACCCAGCGTAATTCCTATCGTCGCCATTCCACAATAATTCAAGCAAACGGCTGTTAGCAATGACCCAAAAATTCCAATCCATCAAAGGTTTCTACGACATTTTGCCGGAAGCCACCCCGCTCTGGTTGAAGCTGGAAGACACTGCGCGCAAGATCCTGAGCCAGTATGGCTACAATCATATCCGTATGCCTATTGTGGAACCCACCGAATTATTTGTGCGTAGCGTGGGCGAACACACAGACATCGTCGAAAAAGAAATGTACGCCTGGGAAGACGCCCTCAATGGCGACAAACTCACATTACGCCCTGAAGGCACGGCTGGCTGCGTGCGTGCGGTGGTTGAGCACAACCTGACTTATAACGGCCCGCAACGCCTGTGGTATATGGGGCCCATGTTTCGCCACGAGAACGTGCAGAAAGGCCGTCAGCGCCAGTTTCACCAGGTCGGCGTAGAAGCGTTTGGTTTTGATGGCCCGGATGTAGACGCTGAACAAATCGTGCTACTGGCACGTTTGTGGCAAGCCCTGGGCATTCAGGACGTAGAATTACAGATTAACAGCATTGGTGATGCTGATGAACGTGCGCAATACCGCGAAACGTTGATTGGCTATTTTGAGCAACATGCTGACTTGCTGGATGAGGATGCCAAACGCCGTTTGCACAACAATCCATTGCGCATCCTGGATAGCAAAAACCCGCGCATGCAAGCCATGTGCGAGGCCGCGCCCAAGCTGATGGATTGCCTGGGTGAAGTTTCTAAACAACACTTTGCACAGCTGTGTGCCCTGCTCACGCAATCTGGCATTGCCTATACGATTAATCACCGCCTGGTACGCGGCCTGGATTACTACAACCGCACCGTATTTGAATGGGTCACCACCAAACTGGGTGCCCAGGGCACCATCGCGGGTGGCGGCCGCTATGACACACTGGTTGAGCGTCTTGGCGGCAACCCTACCCCGGCCTGCGGCTTTGGCATTGGCCTGGAACGTGTATTCCTGTTGATGCAGGAATACGGCATCAACGCACAAAACCAGCCGGATATCTACCTGGTGAACGTAGGCGAACTGGCAGAACAAAAAGCCTTTACCGTGGCGGAAACCCTGCGTAATATGGGGTTAAGCGTGGTTCTGCATGCAGGTGGCGGCAGCTTTAAATCGCAAATGAAGAAGGCTGACCGTAGCGGTGCCCGCTACGCGGCTATTTTTGGTGATGATGAGGCCGCAGCCGATGAAATCAGCCTGAAACCTATGCTGGGCCAGGGCGAACAAGCCCGCGTGCCATTGGCGCAAGTACTCAGCATTGTGCAAGCAGGATAATTCCACAGGAGGCTAGAAGTTGCATAAAACGCTTTTTTTCACAACTTCGGTAGCCTTGAAATGGCTGGCATCTCCACGGATTGTCACCGGAATACACACGATCAAATGAGTGAAATTTTACGCATAGACCAGTTAAGCATTTTTCCGGCGCACGCGCCTGAACGCAAACTGGTGCGTAACGTATCACTGTCATTGTCACGCGGTAAAACGACCTGCATCGTCGGAGAATCCGGCAGTGGTAAAAGCCTGACCGCACTGAGCGTGATGAAATTACTCTCGTCACAACTGCACATGCAAGGCCAGGTTCTGTTTCAAGGCCAGGACATCGCACCACTGGATGAAAAAGCCATGCAGCGCCTGCGCGGCCGTCAAATAGGCATGATTTTCCAGGAACCGATGACCTCGCTGAATCCGGTACTGACCGTCGGTTTTCAGATCGGCGAGCCACTGCAAACACATCTGGGCCTTAAAGGGGCTGCGCTAAAACAGAAAGTGGCTGCATTATTAGAGCAGGTCGGCATTGATCCCAACCGCGCCAACAGCTATCCGGACGAACTCTCAGGTGGCCAACGCCAGCGTGTGATGATCGCCATGAGTATTGCCTGTGAACCGGTGCTGCTGATTGCTGACGAACCCACTACAGCCCTGGATGTGACCGTGCAAGCACAGGTTTTACGCTTGCTGAAAGAACTGAAAGACCGCATGCAGATGGCCATGCTGTTTATCACGCATGATTTTGGCGTGGTTGCAGATATCGCCGATGAAGTAGTGGTCATGTTCCGGGGCGAGATCGTCGAAGTAGGCAGCGTCAGCCAGGTGCTGACCCAGCCACAGCATCCTTACACCAAAGCGCTGTTAGCTTGCGTGCCGGATGCCGAAGGCCAAAAAATACTGCAGCCTATGACCTATGACTGGTTAACACCGGCCTGATGGAGCGCACATGTCTGACCTGATCCTGCAAGCCCATCACCTGACAAAAACCTATCTCCAGCGCACCGGCGCGCTAGGCTTGGGCAACCACACTATCCGTGCACTGGATGATGTCAGCCTGCAACTCAAACGTGGCACGACTTTAGCGATCGTCGGCGAATCCGGCAGTGGAAAATCGACCCTGGCGCGCGGCATTTTACGTTTATTACCGCTGGATAGCGGTGAAGTTGAATTTGATGGCGTCAATTTCCTGGCATTGGATAAGTCTGCTTTGCGCAGTGCGCGTCGCGATATCCAGATGATTTTCCAGGACCCATTTGCTTCGCTGAACCCGAGAATGCGTGTTGGCGACATCATTGGCGAAGGACTGGTCATACACCGCATCGGCAATGCCAGCCAGCAAAAAGACCGCGTCAGCCAGATGCTGAAAAAAGTCGGCTTGCACGCAGAAGATGCGCAAAAATACCCGCACCAGTTTTCCGGTGGCCAGCGTCAGCGTATAGGCATCGCACGCGCCCTGATTTTAGAACCGAAACTGGTGGTGTGTGATGAGCCGGTATCGGCGCTGGATGTGTCTGTGCAAGCGCAAATTCTATTGCTATTAAAGCAGTTGCAGCAGGAAATGGGGCTCAGCTACCTGTTTATCACTCACGATTTAAGGGTGGTCAGACATATTGCCGACGAAGTACTTGTGATGCAAAAAGGCAAAGTAATTGAGCAAGGAAGCGTAGAAAACATTTATAATGCACCCCAGCAAAATTATACACAACAATTACTTAGCGCAATTCCCGGGCATGGCTTGCGCGCAGCAATCGCATAACCACTCATACAAAAAATAAGCAGGAAAATATCATGGCGTACGATTTGGAAGAACAGGAACAGCTGGACGAATTCAGAGTCTGGTGGAACAAAAACGGCAAGATGGCAATCCGCCTTGTACTGGCCGCTATCGTTGCCTATGCCGCATGGCAAGGTTACCAATCGTGGATGGACAGCAAAGCGACAGCTGCTTCTACTGCTTATCAAACGCTGGTCAGCAATTCATTGCAAGATGTAGATACTAAAAAGGCCGAGCAAATTAGCAAAGATGCCGAAGCCATCCAAAAAGATTTCAGCATGACGCCTTATGCTGGCAGGTCTGCCCTGTTTGCCGCGCGTGCACTGCATCAGGCAAAACAAGGCGAAGCGGCAGAGAAACAGCTGCATTGGGCAGTAGCCGAAGCCAAAGAGCCAGCGATCAAGCAAATGGCAGCCATTGAGATTGCCGGCCTGCAAATCGAGCGCAACGCATTAGATGATGCCAAGAAAACACTGGAAGCGATTAATGACAGCGGGTTTGATGGCCTGAAAAACAGCATGCTGGGTGATATCTATATCGCGAAAAAACAGGAAAAAGAAGCAAAACAAGCTTATATTCAGGCGCTTAAAGGCCTGGACCCAGAAGGAAAACTGTTTTACCTGACCCAGCAAAAACTGGATGCATTGGGTTAACAACATGCAACGCTTGCCGAGCTCACCTATTTTGCGCATGAAAAAAACTTATTTGCTGAACAGCCTGACACTGGCTGCCATTTTGTTACTTGGCAGCAGCCTCTCCGCCTGCACCGCGTTTAACGATGTCAAAACCAACCTGAGCGAAAGCATTTTTGGCGCTGAACCGGCTAACCCGCCAGTCGAACTTGAAGATATCAAAAGCTCTTACGAGACGCGTATCGCATGGTCTGCCGATGTAGGTGAACCGGGCCGCTTTACATATGCGCCCGTGTTGGCTGACAACCTGATTTATGCGGTCAATGCTGAAGGTACTGTCACGCAGTTATCCGCTGATAACGGCAAAACCTTATGGCAGACCGAACTGAATGAGCCTATCAGCAGCAGTGTGGGTTTAGGTGGCGGACTGGTATTGGCAGGCACCAGTAAAGGTCATTTATATGCACTGAATGTGAATGGCAAAAAATTATGGAGCGCCATCCTTAGCAGCGAAATTCAAGGGCAGCCGCGTTATTTTGACGGCACGGTGATCGTACGTACCAGCGACCATCACATTTACGGTATTGATGCCGCTGATGGCCGCCGTAAATGGGTGTATGAGCGCGCCACCCCTTCTCTCTCTCTCAAAAATCAGGCCGGCATTGTCGTGGATGGCGGTGCCGTTTATGCAGGCTTTCCAGGTGGTAAACTGGTGGCCATTCGCGCAGACAACGGCAAGTTGCTGTGGGAAGCCACCGTCGCCCAGCCTAAAGGTGTGACCGAGATCGAGCGGATCGCAGACATCACCAGCCTGCCGTTTGTCGATGGCGCCTTCGTCTACGTAGTCGCCTATCAAGGCAAAGTCGCAGGCGTTGACCGCCAGCGTGGCCAGGTTGCCTGGAGTCGTGACATTTCCAGCTATGTAGGCCTGACCGTTGATAACAGCAAAATTTACTTAAGTCACACCATAGGTTCTGTCTACTCGCTGGACAATACCAATGGCAAAACCTTCTGGCGCCAGGGTAACCTGGGCTACCGTAACCTGACTGTGCCATTAGCACTGAGCAGTGTCGTCGCCGTTGGTGATCTCGAAGGATATATACACCTCCTCAGTCAGGATGATGGCAGCTTCGTAGGCCGCATTCAGCTTGGCTCCAAACCAATCATGTCACTGGTTGCAGGGACTAATAACCAGTTTCTAGCTCAATCACGTGATGGGCACATTTATGCCGTCACATACAAGTAATGTTACCTACCATTGTTCTAGTTGGCCGACCAAACGTCGGCAAATCCACCTTATTTAACCGCCTGACAAGGTCGCGGGATGCGCTGGTTGCAGACCTGCCGGGCCTGACACGCGATCGCCACTATGGTCGCGGCATGGGCGCCAGCCAGCCGTATCTGGTGATTGATACCGGCGGCTTTGAGCCGACCGCTGATAGCGGCATTTTAAAAGAAATGGCCAAGCAGACCCTGCTTGCCATTGATGAAGCCGATGTCATCATTTTCCTGGTCGATGCACGTGCCGGCCTCACCCCTCAGGAATTTACCATTGCGCAGACTTTGCGTGTAGCACAACGCCCTGTGCTGCTGGCCGTCAATAAAACCGAAGGCATGCGCAAAGCCGTGGTCAGCGCAGATTTTCACGAACTTGGTATTGGTGAACCTCTATCGATTTCGTCAGCGCATGGCGAAGGCGTACGTGACCTGATCGAGATCGCGCTTGAAACCATTGCCGATAAGATCGAAGAAGAGTCTGCACCAATCAACCCGGATACGCCTAGAATCGCCATCGTCGGCCGCCCTAACGTCGGCAAATCCACCCTGGTCAATGCCCTGCTGGGTGAAGACCGCGTGATTGCATTCGACGAGCCAGGCACCACGCGCGATTCAATTGAAATTGAACTCGAAAAAGACGGCAAAAATTACATCATTATTGATACTGCTGGCGTACGCAAACGCGGCAAAGTGTTTGAAGCAGTAGAGAAATTCTCCGTCGTGAAAACCATGCAGGCGATTGAAGATGCCAACGTCGCCATCCTGGTGGTCGATGCCAAGGAAGGCATTACCGAGCAGGATGCGCACGTCGCGGCCTACATCCTGGACTCAGGCCGTGCGCTGGTAGTTGCCATCAATAAATGGGATGGCCTGCAAGATGACGAGCGTGAATGGATCAAACGCGAAATCGACCGTAAACTGCAATTCCTGGACTTTGCCAAATTCCACTATATTTCTGCCTTGCGTAAAAAAGGCCTGAATGAGTTACTGGGTTCAGTCGATGTCGCGTTCAAGGCAGCCATGGCCAAACTGGCAACGCCGCAGCTGACTCGCGTACTCGGTGAAGCGACCACACAGCACCAGCCGCCAATCACGCGTGGCATACGCCCGAAATTGCGCTACGCTCACCAGGGCGGCAGCAACCCGCCTATCGTGGTGGTACACGGCAACCATATCGATGGCATCAAAGATAGCTATACACGCTACCTCGAAGGCATTTTCCGCAAAGCCTTCCAACTGGTGGGTACGCCCTTACGTGTGCAATATCACAAGGGGGATAACCCGTTTGATAAAGAAGACGAGCGTAAACCAGGTGAAGGCCTGGTCACCATGCGTCGACGTAAGAACGAGTTGCGCGCTAAATTGAAACAACGTAACGAAAAGAATAAAACTAAAAAATAATGTTTTATTCAATCAAGTTTTTACCTGGGCGTGCCCAGGTAAAAACTTGATTGAATCGTTGCAATGTAATGGCCTGATTTCAAACGCTTTATTTCAAACCTGCACTTGATACGTCTGCCAGTGCGTGTGCTCTGCAATGCTGTCATAACACGCTCTTGCCTGCTCATTATCCTCTGCAGTCATCCAACGCACCACTGACCACTGGCTGGCCTGCCCAATAGCAACAACGGCTTTGATCAATTGCCTGGCAATTCCCCGCCCCCTGACTTCAGGCACCACAAATAGATCATCTATATAGCCACCCACACTCGCGGCCAATGGGCGCACAAATGTGCGGTAATGCAAAAACCCCAGTACATGCCCCTCTTCACTCACCGCTACCAGTGCGTAAACCAAGGGCGCGGATTGATGTATCCACTGCCAGACCTGATCGCGCATGCTTTGCGTTTGCGCAACGGCGTAGAATGCTGCGTACGCGGCATATAAGGCATTCCAGCCAGCATAATCCTTTGCCTCAATGACGCGTATTGTGACTTGGCGATTTTGTGTCATACCATGACACTCCACTGGATAAACATGATTGTCCCATCAATAAAGCAGCGCACTAAAATCAGTGCAATAAAAAAGGGACCTAAAGTCCCTTTTCCGAAAAGTTAAGAATATGAGCGTGATTATCGCAACATAGGCAACAGGTTCTTAGCGTTCAGACCAAGCTCCTGGCCCATACTCGCACCCAGTTTTTTGGCAAAACGGTCAACCACGGTTTCCTGATATGTGAAATCCACAATCTCGGACTGTTTGATGACTTCGCGCGCAACATAATCCGCATTGCCTTCTGCATCGGCCAGGCCAAGTTTGATGCTTTCTTCCCCATTCCAGAACAAACCGCTGAAGGTTTCCTGTGTCTCTTTCAGGCGGTTACCACGGCCTTCGCGTACAACCTTGATAAACTGCTGGTGAATCTGGTCCAGCATGTTTTGCGCAAACGCTTTTTGTTTTGGATTCTCAGGCGAGAACGGATCCAGCATGCCTTTGTTATCACCGGCGGTCATCAAGCGACGCTCCACGCCGACTTTCTTCATTAACTCGGTGAAACCGTAACCATCCATCAGCACACCGATAGAGCCGACGATACTGGCTTTATCTACATAAATCTTGTCCGCGGCTACTGCAATGTAATAACCACCCGAAGCACAAATATCTTCTACCACGGCATAAACAGGCACATCCGGATGCAGTTTGCGCTGGCGGTGTATCTCATCGTTGATGATACCGGCTTGTACCGGACTGCCGCCCGGGCTGTTGATACGCAAGATAATGCCTTTGGTGCCTTTGTGGTCGTAAGCGTCTTTCAGGCTGCTGATGACGGCATCGGCATTCACCTGGCCGCCAGCTTCAATCACGCCATTAAGATCGATCAACGCTGTATGTGCCAATGATGAGCTTTTGTTTGCCCCTACCCAGCCCAGCAGCATCAGCAACAGGAAAAACAGGTAGATAAAAGTTAAGGATTTGAACAATACAGACCAGCGTCTTGAAACTTTCTGCTCCTGCAAGCCGGCTAATGCTATTTTTTCCAAGCTGCTAATCGCCGAGTCCTGCGAAGGCTGGCTATTTTTTAATTCTGGCGACTGCTGGTTTTCTGCTTGCATAACTCAACTTTCATTAATAATTTTAGTCACTTTAACAATTCTAATCAGTTTGCCACTGTTTAGTCATCCTGATCTAAAAATAAAAGCAGTCAGAACTGATCCAGATGTACTGTCACAATCCCGTTTTGTTCACTGACAGGAATCGGCGATAGCGATTTACCCTGGCATGGGCCGACGATGCAACGCCCACTCTGTGGAGAATACATGGCGCCATGGGTCGCGCAAATCAACCATTCTTGCGTCATATTGAAAAATTTCCCGTGTTCCCAGTCCAGTTCCACCGGTACATGGGCACAACGGTTAACATAAGCATAGGCTTTACCCTGGTAACGCACGACAAATCCAGAGGCATGCGGGCCTAATGCTGGCATGGCAAAACGCAAACCATCGCCTTTTTCCAGCAGATCTGCGCTATTAAATGTCAACACAGCTTCACTCATGTCGAGGCCAGCAACCAGGCACTCAATGTTGCCACGTCATCAAACATATGATCCGGTGAATACTGCTGTAAATGTGCAGCAGTTTGTGAGCCGTAAGTGACTGCCGCTGTGATCACACCGGCATTCTTGCCCATTTGCATATCATATTGAGAGTCACCTATCATCAAGGTGCGCTCAGGCATGACCACCAGTTCATCCATCAATTCATCCAGCATTTGCGGATGTGGTTTTGAAAAGCATTCATCGACCGTTTTAGTCGCACTGAAATATTTAGCCAGGCCGGAAAGCTGTAAGGCATTATTTAATCCACGGCGGCCTTTACCTGTTGCCACCGCCTGTTTACAGCCTTTCCTGGCAATGCTGGCAATCGTTTCAGTGATGCCGGAAAACAGCAGGATCGTTTCTTCTGCCGCATAATAATTGCGGTTGTAATGTATGATCAGCGCTTGTGCCTGTTCATTGGGAATACTCCCATAAAGCACTTCAATCGATTCACGCAGACCTAATCCGATAATGCTGCGCGCCCGCGCTTCACTGAGTACAGGCAAGCCAGCTTCATCGGCGGCTTTGATCAGTGCCTGTGTGATCATGCCTGTGGAATCAGCAATCGTGCCGTCCCAATCCCAAACAACCAAATCAAACTGCTTCACGGGGTCGCCTTCTATCATTTATTTCAATTCACTTATTATTTAGTATTAAGTTGACGCTGGTGTTGCAAAAAAGTGTCCAACTCTGCCGGCAATGGGGCAACCAGGTGCAAAGGTTCACCGGTTAACGGATGCGCAATCCGTGTTTCACTGGAGTGCAGATACATGCGTTTTAACCGTTGCTTGCTCAATTGCTTATTGAGCGTGAAGTCGCCATATTTATCATCGCCCAGGATAGGAAACCCCAGATACGATAGCTGCACACGCAATTGATGCGTACGCCCGGTGACCAGTTTGGCTTGTAGCAAGCTGTATTGCCCGAGCGGTTCCTGCAAATAAAACCAGGTTTCAGATACTTGCGTCTCGACTTCAAACCGGCCTTTGGAAGCCTGCTGTTGCGCAATCACGCCAGCGGATTTGAGTGATTTCCGGCCTCCAGGCTGATTATTGAGCAAAGGCTGATCGACCACATGTACACGGCGCTCGCCACTTTCAGTCACATATTTCTGCAAATCAAGAATGACTTTCTTTTTCGCTTCCAGCCACTGCCCCTGCACCATCATGACATACCGTTTATCCATTTTGTGCTGACGCATCGCTTCATGCAGGGCGGTTAGTGCAGAACGTTTTTTGGCGATCATCAGCACGCCTGAGGTTTCTCTATCCAGGCGGTGGACCAGTTCTAAGAATTTGGCTTGCGGTCGCTCCAGACGCAGTTGTTCGATCACACCCAGGCTGATGCCGCTGCCGCCATGCACTGCCATGCCCGCAGGTTTGTTGAGGGCCAGCATGGCATCATCTTCATAAATCACCATCTCGGCGAGTTTGGGCCTGACTGCTGGCAGTCCAGGTTTAGGGGCCGCTTCTGCCATGCGGATGGGTGGCACCCTGACTTCGTCCCCCAGTTGCAAGCGGTATTCGGCAGTGACACGCTTTTTATTCACCCGCACCTCGCCACTGCGCAGAATGCGATAGACGTGGCTCTTGGGCACGCCTTTAAGCACTTTGGCCAGGTAATTATCCACCCGCTGGGTTTCAGAGGCCTCATCCACCCGTAGCAGCGTGACTCTGTCACTGGCTGGCTTATCCTGGTGCATAGGCTTATCCACGCTGTCGGGCGAGGCCTGTATTGGTGATTGTGGTGAATTCGGGGTCATATGCAGGTCTTGCTTTGCTTTATCAGGACTTATAGATATACTGTCGGCATTCTGGGTCTGCGTTTTTTCCGGTATC
This sequence comes from Methylophilus sp. E2MeOHC9, assembly GCF_058744375.1. Taxonomy (NCBI): domain Bacteria; kingdom Pseudomonadati; phylum Pseudomonadota; class Betaproteobacteria; order Nitrosomonadales; family Methylophilaceae; genus Methylophilus; species Methylophilus sp. E2MeOHC9. The sequence goes on along the minus strand of NZ_CP196024.1, from coordinate 2,134,883 downwards.
GTCAACAGTTTTTCACATTGCTGACATCGAAATAACCTTAGCGACAACGGCCATTTTACTTGGCCCCGTGTGTCACTTCAGAATCAAAAAATTTTGGTGAATACCGCTCGCCATCAAGTAGCGATAATTAATAGAAATACGAAACGCGAAAGCTCAAGCAGAATAATTAACGATATGAGCCCGGCGTTTGCCAAACCCGAATTTTAACGAATTTAGACTCTGCATAGGGTTTTATTTTAGTAGATAAATAGCGTTGGATCACACAGGTGGATAACAATGACACACCTGCCAGGCCTTTCATCAAGCTAGACTCTGTCAGATATATTGAGTATCAATATGATTGCCCTTGTGGTTCATTGACATACTTAAAGATTGTGCATATTGATGCCTGCACTGCTTCATTAGCTTTGCAATTGCCATTGCACTGGCCTCAAGTTAAATCTGGCCTCACGTTAAATTCTGGCGGTTGATTCACAACCCTGGCTCGCCCTGTACTCATTTTTATTCTGCAGCTTCGCCAAGGAGCACTGCATGAAAAGAATGTTGTTTAACGCAACGCAATCAGAAGAATTACGCGTTGCCATTGTCGATGGACAAAAACTGATAGACCTGGATATTGAACACGCTGGCAAAGAACAGCGTAAAAGCAATATCTACAAAGGGGTCATCACCCGTATCGAACCCTCACTTGAAGCCGCATTTGTCGACTATGGTACTGACAGACACGGCTTTTTGCCTTTCAAGGAAATCTCCCGCAGCTACTTTCAGGACAAACCTGAAGGTCGCGCCCGCATCCAGGATGTGATCAAAGAAGGCCAGGAAGTCATTGTCCAGGTGGACAAAGATGAGCGCGGCAGCAAAGGTGCAGCCTTAACCACTTTTATCTCGCTGGCTGGTCGTTACCTGGTGCTGATGCCTAACAACCCACGCGGAGGTGGTGTTTCACGCCGCATTGAAGGTGAAGACCGCAATGAGTTGCGTGACACCATGGCGCAACTGGAAGTGCCTAATGGCATGAGCATCATTGCGCGTACCGCCGGCATTGGCCGTACCGCTGAAGAACTGCAATGGGACCTGAACTACCTGACCCAACTGTGGCAAGCGATTGAAGATGCTTCCAATTTCCAGCCTGGCGCTTACCTGATCTATCAAGAAAGCAGCCTGGTCATCCGTGCCATCCGTGATTACTTCAGTGCCGATATCGGCGAGATCCTGATCGATACCGCTGATGTGCATGAGCAAGCATTACAGTTCATGAATCACGTCATGCCGGGCAATGTGACCCGCGTTAAACTGTACCAGGATGAGATCCCCCTGTTCTCGCGCTTCCAGATCGAGCATCAGATCGAGTCTGCGTTCTCGCGTGAAGTACGCCTGCCTTCCGGTGGCGCGATTGTGATTGACCACACCGAAGCATTGGTGTCTATCGACGTCAACTCAGGCCGCTCCATCAAAGGTGCGGATATTGAGCAAACAGCATTTAATACCAACTTGGAAGCTGCTGAAGAAGTCGCACGCCAGATGCGCCTGCGTGACCTGGGCGGTTTAGTCGTGATTGACTTTATCGACATGGAAAACCAGCGCAACCAGCGTGAAGTGGAAAATGCGCTGCGCGATGCATTGCATCACGACCGTGCCCGTGTGCAAATGGGCAAGATTTCACGTTTTGGCCTGCTGGAGCTGTCACGTCAGCGCCTGCGCCCTAGCCTGGGTGAAACCAACCATATGACCTGCCCACGCTGTAACGGCACTGGCCATATCCGCGGTATTGAATCCACTGCATTGCATATTCTGCGTATCACGCAAGAAGAAGCGATGAAAGACAACAGCGCGATCATTCAGGTGCAATTACCTGTTGAAGCGGCGACTTTCCTGCTGAATGAAAAACGTGCCGATATTCATAAAATTGAAGAGCGCACTGGCGTAGAAGTCATCCTCATCCCTAACATCCATATGGAAACGCCAAATTACAACATCGTGCGTATCCGCAATGATGATGTGAATGAAGAAACCACACAAGCCAGCTACAAAATGGTCGACCTGCCGACTGAGTCAGATTACCAGCACCGCTTAGAGCAAGCGGCTGCACCAGGCAAGGTTGAAGCATTGGTGAAAGGCATTACCCCGGCGACTTCTGCACCGATCGTGGAAGAAAAACCAGTGGTTGTTGCAGTAGACCCTAAAAAATCTTTCTTCGGCGTGATCAAATCCTGGTTAGGATTAGAAGAAAAAGAGGTTGCTGAAGAAGCCACCAAGCCAGCGCGTGACACCAAAGAGCATGGCCGTGACCGCAACAAGAACCGTAACCGCCGTGATCGCGACCGTCAGCGCGAGCGCCCACAGCAAGAACGTGGCGAGCGCCCGGCTAGAGAACAAGATGCTGCTAACAAGCCTAGACAAGATAGACCACAACAGGAAAAACCTGCTGGTAAAGATAGGCAAGACAGACAGGACAGGCAAGATAGGCAGCCACGTCAGCCAGCCCAAGAAGTGGCTAAAACGGACACTAACCAGGCCGCACTAACCGCACAGCCAGGCGAGATCAAGGAACGCGGCGAGCGTGGCAACCGCCGCAACCGTCATGGCCGTCGTGACCGCCGCCCTCGTGATGAATCAGGTAGCAATGAGAACACTGAAGGCTTGAACAACAATGCCCAGGTGATTGAATCGCAACCATCAGCACAGGCACCGGTCAATGCTGAAGCGGTTAGTCAAGCAACTGCGCCAGTGGCTGAAACAAAAACTAGCGCACCGGTTGACACGCAAACTGTAGCGAAAGCCAACAGCGTAGAACCTGCTGACACAGCAGCGCCAAACAAGGCAGCACCAGAAGCGAAAGCAACTGAAAAAACGACAGCTGACGACAGCAATGCAGAAAAACCTGCACGCAATCGTTCACGCGGTGGAAAAACCGGCAACAAAGCACGCGGTAAAGCAGCAGAAGAAGGTTCTGCCACGGCATCGCCAGCGATTGAACTGGTAGAAACTGCAGCCGCTAAAGCAGCCAGCAAAGAAGAAGCTTCTACTGAAAAGCCAGAAGCGGCGACTAAGAAACCGGCAGCACGCAAACGCAAACCGGCAGCGGCAAAAACCACTGGCAATAGCACTGCGGCAGATCCAGGCATACAATTGGTTGAAACCAAGGCTGGTGACACTAAACCTGCAGAAACGCCAGCAGCAGATGCACCGAGTAAAGCCAAAAAGCCACGCTCAGCTGCCAAGTGGAAAAAAGATGAAGCAGCGGCTGGTGAAGCCAATGCAATGGTGATGGTTGAAACGCAAAAGAAATAACTAGCGTCAGCCCATGACCGCTGGTTTCACGGTAGCATCGAAACCAGTAACAATAAAAGAGAGCCAGCGATGGCTCTCTTTTTTTATACGGCCATTAGCACAACGTACTACTTACTGCCAGCGCAGCACGCACCAATAGCCAATAATGGTCAGCACAATAGATACGATGACATGGCTGCTGATGTAAATCATGGCCCAGCCGTAATGTTGCTTTTGCAAGAGTGCGAAGGCTTCTGCCGAAAAAGTGGAGAAAGTGGTTAACCCACCTAGAAAGCCCGTTGTCATCAGTAATCGCCATTCCGGGGATAAGTTCGGCACGCTTTGCAAGATGCCTAATGCCACACCCATGAGCAAACCACCCACCGCATTGGCCAGGAAAGTCCCCAGCGGAATCACGCCTATGCCGTTCAAACCAATCGATAAGCCCCACCTGATCCAGGCGCCTACACTTGCACCGACCGCCACTGCTAGCCAAGATTTCATTTTAATGTCCTTCTAAAAGCGTTTCAGGCAATGTATCATAACTTGCTAGTGCCACTGCCCTTCCACCACATTCTGTTGATTTAAAGAGATTCCCTTGCGTTTATTATTTGCTACTTCAGAAATTTTCCCCATCATCAAAACAGGAGGTTTGGCAGATGTCAGTGGTGCACTCCCCACTGCATTATTTGCCACCGGGCTCGACATTCAAATTGTGCTGCCTGCTTACCGCGGCATACTGGCTACCTGTGAATCACCGCGTTTACTTGGGGAACTGCAGGTGTTCGACGATACCCTCTGCGATATTTACCAGACCACGCTGCCCGGCACACAGATTCCACTGTTGTTGATAGATTACCCAGCGTTGTACGACCGCGAGGGGGGACCTTATCATCACCCGCAGTACGGCGAGTGGCAGGATAATGCCCTACGTTTTGGCGTGCTCTCCAAGGTGGCAGCCATGCTGGCGATGCCTAATGATTTACAGACCTGGCAGCCGGATGTGATCCACTGTAATGACTGGCAAACCGGCCTGACGCCCTATTACCTGCGCCAGATGGGCAGTAAAACAAAATCTGTGTTCAGCATTCATAATTTAGCATTCCAGGGTAATTTTCATGCAGATTGGCGTCATCGCCTGACCCTCGATGAACAGGATTTTAAATCAGAAGGCTATGAGTTCTTTGGCCATGTCTCGTTTATGAAAGCAGGACTTTACTACGCCGATGCCCTCTCTACAGTCAGCCCGACCTACGCAAAGGAAATCCAGACCGAGCAGTTTGGCTTTGGCTTCCAAGGTTTGTTACAACACCGCTCAGCCGACTTGGCCGGTATTCTGAATGGCATAGATACGCATGTGTGGGATCCGGCGACCGATGCCTATTTACCCGTCCACTATAGTGTCAAGAAATTACGCTGTAAAAAAGAAGTCAAACACGCACTACAAACTGAACTGGGCCTGGAAGTGAATGCCGAGGCGCCATTGCTGGGGGTTGTCAGCCGCCTGACGCACCAGAAAGGCCTGGATATGCTGGCCACTATTGCCCATCAACTGCTGGAAAGCGGCTGTCAATTAGCGGTGCTCGGTAGTGGCGAGCCAGCGCTGGAACAGCAATACCAGACATTGATGCAACTATACCCCGGGCAGGTATCAGTCACCATAGGCTACAACGAGCCCCTCTCGCACCGCATCATGGCGGGCACCGATATTTTTGTCATGCCTTCACGTTTTGAGCCTTGCGGCCTGAACCAGATGTACGGCCTGCGTTATGGCACGATACCTGTGGTTGCCAACACGGGCGGGCTGGCAGACTCTGTACATGGTGGCGAGTTGACGGCTGAAGGGAAAGTGCCGGCAAAAATGACAGGATTTGTAATGCCCTACCATAATCCCTGGACACTTTTGGTCACCTTGCGCGAAGCGATTAAACTATTTGCCAATTCTGGTCAGTGGTTACAACTGCAAAAACAGGCCATGCGACAAGATGTGAGCTGGGAAACGCGCGCCAAACATTACCAAAAGCTATATGACAGGCTGGTTCCAGGCTGATAAGCTTTATAAAAGAAATGTGGAGGCAAAGTTGGCACAGAAGATGCTAATTACTAATCAAGCTTCTCCAAAGCTAACTTCTCCTCCCTCAAGGCGCCCAAGTAGGCGTCTTTTTTTTATCGTGTTTTTGCCGGTTATTCTGGCTTGGCTGGCAGTGTCATCACCAGGAAATGCTCACGGTAATATTTAAGCTCATCAATAGACTCATAAATATCTGCCAGTGCTTCATGACGGCTGGCCTTTTTAAAGCCTGAATAAATATCCGGGCGCCAGCGACGTGATAACTCTTTAAATACACTGACATCCAGGTTGCGGTAATGAAAGAACTGTTCCAGCCGCGGCATGTAGCGTGCCATAAAACGTCTGTCCTGACAGATAGAATTGCCACACATCGGTGATTTACTGGCCGGTACATGCTCTTTCAGAAAAGCCAGCATGGCATCCGTTGCCGCTTCCTCATCCAGAACCGATGCTTTCACTTTCTCAATCAAGCCACTGCGCCCGTGTGTGCCTTTATTCCAGGCATCCATACCATCAAGTACGGCGTCAGATTGGTGAACGACCAGTACCGGAGATTCTGCAATCACGTTCAATTGCGCGTCCGTGACCACCGCCGCCAGCTCAAGAATACGATCAGACTCTGGCAGCAAGCCACTCATTTCCATATCCAGCCAGATTAAATTGTCCTGATTAGTTGCCAATTGTGTGCCTCACGTCATGATTTCCATTAAAATGAAACATTATATTCAGTTCAGTGAACAAGGTGGGTATTAATCCATCAAAATAGCTAACCGAAATCACTTAGCCAATCATGATCGATATGCCTGAACTCTTTACTCAAATCTTTATTGCCGTCATTGCCATCAGCCTCGCTATCCGCGTCTGGCTTGGTTTACGGCATATTAGCCATATACAGCAAAATCGCCAGCAGGTGCCTCAGGCTTTTGAAGAGACGATCAGCCTGGAAGCGCATCAACGTGCAGCCGATTACACTACCGCCAAAGTTAAACTGCGTTTGAATGAAACGATTATCGAGTCGGTAGTATTGATTATCCTGACCCTAGGTGGCGTGTTACAGGGGCTTGATCAACTCTGGCAGCAGTGGCTACCTGCGCATGAGATCATCCGTGGTGCCCTGGTGATTTGTTCGGCCATGTTGATTTCTGGCGCAGCGACGCTGCCTTTTGATTACATTCAAACTTTCAATATCGATGAAAAATTTGGCTTTAACAAAATGTCACGCGCCATGTTTTTTGCTGACCTGGTCAAACATAGCGTTGTTGGCCTGCTGTTGGGTGGCCCTCTCCTGTTCGTCGCATTATGGCTGATGCAAGGGGCTGGTGACTGGTGGTGGCTGTACCTGTGGCTGATCTGGAGCGCATTTAACCTGTTTATGCTGGCTGTGTACCCGATCTGGATTGCGCCATTATTCAATAAATTCACGCCTATGGAAGACCAGGGCTTGAAAGCCCGCATTGAAGCATTGATGAAAAAATGCGGCTTTGCCAGCCAGGGCTTGTTTGTCATGGATGGTTCCACGCGTTCTGGTCACGGCAATGCCTACTTCACCGGGTTTGGTAAAAACAAGCGTGTGGTGTTTTTTGATACCCTGCTTGAAAAACTCAACGCCGATGAAATCGAAGCGGTGCTTGCCCATGAGCTGGGACACTTCAAGCACAAGCATGTGATTAAACGCATTATCATGATGTTCGGTTTAAGCCTGCTCGGTCTGGCACTATTAGGCTTCTTAATGAAACAGGACTGGTTCTACCATGGCCTGGGCGTGGCACAGGCAAGCAATCATATGGCTTTACTGCTGTTCATGCTCGTCAGCCCGGTGTTTATGTTTATCCTGCGTCCTTTGCTGGCGGCGTATTCACGCATTAACGAATTCGAAGCGGATCAATACGCTTCGCAGCAGTCGCGTCCGCAATACCTGATTGATGCACTGGTCAAACTTTACCGCGATAATGCGTCTACGCTCACGCCAGACCCATTACACTCGGCCTTTTACGACTCGCACCCCCCGGCCAGTTTGCGTATTGCCAAATTGCAAACTTACGCATGAAAGCACTAGCCATCACTGTTTTATTCACATTGCTAGCTGCGAATGTACAGGCGGCTAGCAAATCTGATCTGCAAGCAGGTGAAAAATTGGTGAAAACGCATTGCATCTCCTGCCATGCCAGCAGTTTTGGCGGAGATGGCAGCGGGATTTATACCAGGGAGTACCGAAAAGTGCGTTCATTCAATGGCCTCAAAGCGCAGGTCACCAACTGTAATACCATGCTCAACCTCAAGTGGTTTGATGACGATGAGCAACAGGTAGTACAGTATCTCAACCAGGCTTACTATCATTTCTAATATGCTGGAAGAAGGATTGATTGTCGCTGCCTTTGGCAAGCGCTATAACGTTGAGCTGGCCGATGGCCGCAAACTCAGTTGCGTCACCCGCGGCAAGAAAGTCGATAATGCCGCCGGTGACCGCGTCTCGGTCAAACTCACCTCCAACAAAGAAGGCGTGATCGAGAAAACGGCAGAGCGCGACACACTGCTTTATCGCAGCAATGCCTTTAAAAGCAAAATCCTGGCAGCCAATGTCACCCAAATACTGATCGTGCTGGCGACCCAGCCCAGTTTTTATGAAGACCTGTTAAACCGTTGCCTGGTCGCGGCGGAAGCCGCGGGTATACGCGCAGTCATTATTCTCAATAAAAGTGACTTGCCTAATCCGGATGCGGTGGCGAAGCTTGCCCAATACGCGCAGCTGGGCTACATCTCATTACCACTCAACGCTAAAGAGTCGGTAGACGCGCTGCGTCCCATCCTTGCGGGTCATACCAGTATATTGGTCGGCCAATCAGGGATGGGCAAGTCCACCATCATCAATGGCTTATTGCCTGAAGTACGTAGCAAGACACAGGAAATCAGCACCACCCTGGATAGCGGCAAACATACCACGACTGCCACACACCTCTATCACCTGGATAACGACAGTGCCATCATAGACTCCCCCGGCCTGCAAGAATTCGGGTTATACCACATTGATAGCATTGCGCTTGAATATGCGTTTGTCGAGTTCAGGCCGCATATCGGCCACTGCAAGTTCAATAACTGCACCCATACGCATGAACCTGGTTGCATGATCCTGGAAGCAGTTGCCAAAGGTGAGATCGCGCCGGCACGCCACCAGATCTTTCAGCAGATCCGTGCTGAAAACGCTGTGCATATCTACGGCTAGGCGTTAAGCCACTGCCTCCACAGACCCATCACTTCTATTGCCAGCTAAACTGGCGGCTCTGTATTAAGCCCTACCCTAGTTACAACTTCTAGTATCAACCCGCATAAAGCAAAACACCCTGCCGAAGCAGGGTGTTTTTAAGTCAACGTAATTCTAAAAGTACTTCGAGATGAATCTCAAATTACAGTGAGAATACATTCAGTGCACCGCCGCCAGGAGCAGCGTTGTACTTGGTCAACTCTTTGTAACCACCAGCAGCACCCAGTGCGTCGGTGTCACTTGTCATACCCAGGTTCATCGCCACGCCAGCCCAACCACCGATACCAGAGAAGATACCAACGTATTGTTTGCCTTTGTTGCCGTAGGTGAATGCGTTACCGATCGCACCTGAACCAACCTGGAATTTCCACAGCTCTTTACCAGATTTGGCATCAACAGCTTTGAACCAACGGTCCAGCGTGCCGTAGAACACCAAGTCAGTCGCAGTCGTCAACGCACCGCTCCATGCAGAGAATTTCTCTTTGTTGTACCAGACTTTTTTGTTGGTCATTGGGTCATAAGCAGCAAAGCCACCCATTACGCCGTCAGGACCAGCAAACATGGTCAATGTCGCACCAACCCATGGTTGACCAGCAACGTATTTAGACTCAACTGGCTCGTATGTCATACATACGTGGTTCAGTGGAGAATACATCAAACCGGTTTTTGGTGAGTAAGCAGCAGGTTGTTGGTCTTTAGTACCCAAAGCAGCCGGGCAGATACCCTTAGCATTGTAGTCCTGGTGAGTTGAGTAACGGCCATCTTTGCTTGGCACACCTGTTTTCAGGTCTACATCAGCAGCCCAGTTAACAAATGGGTGTACTTTTTCAGCAGCGATCAGAGAACCAGTGTTTGCGTTCCATGTGTATGCGAAACCGTTGCGGTCATGGTGCCATGCGTATGTTTTGCCACCTTTGTCGAACAGGATGACTTCGTTCACGCCATCGTAGTCCCACTCATCGTGTGGTGTCATTTGCATCGCCCATTTAGCCACGCCAGTGTCCAGATCACGCGCAGTCACGGTCATAGACCATTTATTGTCACCTGGACGTACGTCCGGGTTCCAGACTGATGGGTTACCAGCACCGTAGTAAACCAGGTTTGTTTTTGCATCATACGGCCACCAGCCCCATACGGAACCGCCGCCATGTTGCCAGCCATCTTTGATCGCTTGTGGTTTCAACCAGGTACGTGTACCCAATTCTTTTTCGCCACCTTTGATTTGTGAAGCTTCCAGGCGTTTGAAGGAACCGCCTTCTTTGTTACCACCGTTTACGTCTTGGTAAACTGACAATGCGTTATACAGTGGGTTGTCTTTGTTGGTGTTAGCGTCATGCAATGTTTCAGAGTCAGGGCCTGTTGAGTAGGCTTTCCATGCTGTAGAACCATCTTTGATGTTGTAAGCCTGGATAAAGCAGCGTACGCCGAATTCAGCACCTGAACAGCCGGTCAAGACTTTGTCTTTGATCACGTGTGGAGCGTTAGTGTTAGTCGCGCCAACTTTCGGGTCAGTGTTTTTTACTTCCCAGATTTTTTTGCCGTCTTTAGCATCTAAAGCAACCAGCATACCGTCGTTTTGTTGCAGGAAGATTTTACCGTCGCCAAAACCCAGGCCACGTGTCACGTTATCGCAACACAGCACAGCTTGAACGCTAGGGTCTTGTTTTGGGAAATAAGACCAAACGATTTTTTGGTTATCGTTCAAGTCCAGCGCATAAATGTTGTTTGGGAAAGCAGACACCAGGTACATCATATTGCCAACAACCACTGGAGAACCTTCGTGGCCACGGTTAACACCGGTAGCGAATGTCCAGGCAGCTTTCAGGTTTTTGATATTGCCTTTATTGATTTGTGCCAGGCTGCTGTAACCTTGGTTATTGTGTTGACCGCGTGGATGCGCCCAGTTATTTGGGTCTTTCATTGCGGCTTCCTGGTCAGCAGCGGCAAATGCCAGCACTGGCAAGGCAAGGGCTACGCTAGCAGCTACGCCAAAAGCAGTTTTGATTTTCATCATAGTTATATCTCCGGAGATAAATCACATGTAGCAATATTGTAAAAATATTGAATAAACGTAAAAACATTGTGCGACGCTTAGTTTGCTACCGGACTAGGCTTCCAGAGCTGTTACTCATCCTGTTACAGATGTATCACTTTATTAAGCGGTTGTAACTGTAATATAGATAGAGCGTGATGACAGCCAGCCAGTTTCGGGTTTTATTCATGGGCCAGACAAGGAATTTTTCCGAAAACTTTGTTGAATTGCATTTCTTTTGTATCATGCCTGCATTGGAGGACACGTCCTAGTGTGATCTTCAGGTAATTGCGGCACCTTCTTTATGATGGTATCGCGTTTTTACTTGATCAAGATGAAGGCAAACACTGGCTGTGCTCAGACCCTGGCATTATTCCCTAGTATTAGATAAAGAGGCTGCTGCCTCTATCCATCAGCAATTGATAGTGCATTTTCGCACCATGATTGAAGGTGGTGCATGGCTGGGCGGCAGCGCACTTCCCAGTTCGCGCGATATCGCGCAACGACTGGGCATCAACCGTAAAACCGTTTCCCGTGTCTACGAAGAACTATCTGCGCTAGGCCTGATTTACACCCAGCCGAAACGCGGCACTTTTGTCACAATCACAGCGCGCGCCAAACATGCTTCCAGCGCCGTGGCGCCAGATTCAGAGGCTTATGCAGCTTCCTTGCACAGGCCACAGGCAGACGCGTTCTCCAACAGCATCCATACCCTGATCCAGAAAACCAGCCTGCACCATATTCGCCGCGCTGCATTGCATATGCATAAACTGCAAGCACATGATTACGACGCAACCGGCCTGTTTAATCTCAAGCATATGCTGGCAAACTTGTTAGCGCACGAGAAACGATTCCTGGTATCACCCGACCATATCGCCTGCGGTAGCTGGCTCGCGCTGCAACACGCAGTCCTCCAGAGCATCAGCCCTGATGACGGTTTATTGCTGGTAGACCACAGCATCAGCCAAACACTGGTCACCCTGCTGCAAAAACAGGGCATACGCGTGATACAACTGGCCGAAACGGCAGGCAATCAGGCGTCCACCTTTGCCGAGCAGATCGAGAAATACTGCATTAACTACCCGGTATCTGCCGTATGGTGCAATACGTCCGCCCTGTTCAATAATGAAAATTACATGGCAGACCAAACCTTACTCGCGCAAAAGCTGAGCGATTATCGCCTGTTATTAATTGATGATCAGCGCAGCAGCTTTCCATTAAGCCAGGAAAGCCCGCCGCCATTAGCCAGCATATATGCCAAAAGCCTCATGCTGGGAAGCCTGTACGGCGACTTTTGCGATACTTTTAACCTTTGCTATGTCGCCAGCAACGAAAATCTCTCCAGCGCTTTCCTGAGTGCGTTAAATGAGCAACACCAGCAAGCTTCCTTACTCAATATGCTGGCGCAGAGTGAGTTAATTAAACGTGGTGAATACAAAAAACTGTTAACGGGCATCCATAGATTCCTGGAAGCCGCTTGATATATGGTGAAAATACCTGGCTAAAATTGGTTGTTAAATACTTAATCATTACAACCAATTGGCTGCAATGAACCACCAATAACTTAGGAAAAACTCCCATTGACACAAAAAATTGTTTTTCCAATCAGCCGCTTGAAAATCAACTTCCCACTGGCACATATCATGCTAATTATCATGCAGGGAGTGAACTATCACTAGGACCGATATGAGCAACTGCAAACTTGCTCCTATCGGGGTAGACGCTCCCTAACTTGCATATCGATCTCATGCAAAAAAGGCACCGCAAATGCGGTGCCTTTTGTCTTTCATGAACGCCCGCTCAACGCAGGCCATTCAACTCAATCTATTACTCTTGACCGATTTGGTACACTTCGTAGCTGGTTTCAACGATCTTACCAGTGGTCGCATCAACTTCCACTTTCACTTCTTCGTTGTCCGCTTCAAGGATATCAAACTCGTAAGAAGCTTTGCCATCCGGCTCAAGTTCGTACTCTGTTTCTACCACTTTGCCTGGATGCGCAGCCAAGGCTGTCGCTTTTGCATCTTCTTCAGATACTTTAGCTAACGCTTTGAATCTTTCGTCATCAGCAGTGACTTCTTCTTCTACTTCAGTGATCTTGCCAGTTTTAGCATTGCACTCGATATCCCAAGCTTTGCCATCATTGGATTGCACGTCAAACTCGTATACCAATTGCTTACGCTCAGATTTGGCTTCAACTTTGACGATTTTGCCATCGTGCTTGGATAATGCTGCTTTTACGCATTTTCCCAGGCTATCGTAGGCTTTAGGTTTGAGGGTTGCGTGGTCAGCAAAGGCTTGACCAGATAATAAACCGCACAGTGCGGCAGTGATAAGTGACACTTTTATTTGCATGTTGATCTCCTTGTTAAATGTCATGATTGAAGTGTGATACTCAAGCTAGGAACTCTTGCATCACGATACATAACGCAAAAAAGGATATCAAAAACAGCATAATCTTTTTAAAAAATTACATCTTGTTAACAAAATGGCTAAAAATAGCCATTTGTCATAATTTTTAGGCGCTGGACTATACGGCGACTGGCGCCTTGATAGCCGGGTGTGGGTCATAGCCTTCCAGCGTAAAATCTTCAAAGCGGAAAGCAAAAATGTCTTTCACCTCAGGATTAATCCGCATGGTCGGCAAGGCACGTGTTGAACGTGACAATTGTTCTTTCACTTGATCCATATGGTTGTTGTAGATATGCGCATCGCCAAGCGTGTGCACAAAATCCCCCAGTTGCAATCCACAAGCCTGCGCCACCATCATGGTCAACAGCGCATAAGAGGCAATATTGAACGGCACGCCGAGGAAAATATCTGCGCTACGCTGGTATAACTGGCAACTCAATTTCCCATCCGCAACATAAAACTGAAAAAAAGCATGGTTATGTTACATACCAGCATAAATCCAAAATCGATTCGGTCAACTAAATGCGATCCATTAGATTTTACAACGTTACTTATCGATAGCTATCAGTGTTTTTTTATTTATTACGTATTCAACTCTGAATTATTATCGATAGTTTTTATTTCACGGTATTAGCTTACGAAACACTCTATTAAGATTTCCTATGAAACTTGCGTTAGAACTTATCTATACAAAAGTTTGATTTTTATACTTTGAAGTGCCAAATCCCATCGAAGCTAACAAGCCTATATCTTATCCAAATAAATAATCGCCGTACTTGCTTTAATCTCAACCCAACACACTAGAACCGAGTTCACGCCACATCAACAAGCTAAATGCGTGCTTCTGCAATCTTAACTTCTTAAAATTGGGTATTAAGATCCTACAAAATGCCACATTTAAAGTTACTGATGAGAATGAGCTATTAGGAAAAGCTTTCGGAAAATGCTTTTTGCAAACGAGCAATTAAATCCACCACAGGATCAATAATTTTATGAGCTTTTTTTGACGATGGCTTAATCTCAGAAGCCATCTGCAGCTTTAGGTCTATGAGCTTTTCAAATCCCATAGGTAATTCAATTTCTGAATATTTTGGGATGGCGATGCGAGTTGCTGATTGTACAAATTCTTTATTTTAGAAAATAGAGAGTCACCTCTCAAAATCATCTTCTTCACTAGTCAAATTTTTAGTATCAGAAATTAGATTAACTTCATCAATTTCATTTTGAATTATAGATATAAGTTCTTCTATCGAAAGATCGTTGTCTGCGTTTAGGAAAGCTTGAATAACTAACGTGGCTGGGTGAATCCCAATAATCTCGGCTAGGTGGGCGATTTTATCCAGTGTTGGTGATGAGTTCCCGGATTCCAGATGGCGTATGTAGGGTTTGGTTGGTCCGAATTCCCTGTAGGTGCGGCCTTTAGCAATTCGAAATTTTCTAAATGCGCTTCCGAACGCTTCCTTTGTATTCATACAAACCCCGTAGTAGATACGAGCAGTATAAATGTTATTGCCAAACTTCAAAAATTATGGGGATAATATATTATCCAATTTAAAGGTTATGCAACATGTTCTTCTCAAATGCAGAGGTTTTCAGGAAAACGCCAGACAAGAAAAAGCTATATGGTCCAGTCCTCGCAATTGACAGCAACATGCCGTGGTTCTGGGTCACCGGGCCAAAGCGTTCAGAGTCCAAATCTGGTCTTCCAGGGGGTCTATTGCTTATCGCAGACATACATACGTTGAAAGATGCCGTGACAAAGCTTTCAATAGACTCCGTCAGGGCTAACTTGCCTTCGCTTAACAATTCATTTGGACCTACTGAAACCCGAGTCAAAAGAGTATTGATTGGAACCTATCGTCACGGAAAAGAGCTTAGTGAAGTGATTAAGATCGTCATGAACGATGACCGAGTGGCTTACTACGATAAGAAAAATGCATGTTCAAATTATGAAGAATTAAAGTTCAGTGATTTCATAACACTGCATTAGTGATTGGGTTTAATTCGCAATTTTTGTTAAGTATACAAACAAGATTTTTATGAGAAGAAAAACAATCGATATTGCTGTTCAGGCAGCTGTACATAATGAGACTCAGAGATTCGAAAAGCGATCTAGTGACGTTAGAAGCCGTGTTGGGCCTACGCTTAAAGGACTTTACTTTCCAACAAGATTTCTTGAGCCGATTAGACATGAAATCGACCCAGGGAACGAGCTATTAATTGAGTACCCCCAATTTGAGGAGGTAATTGATCACATCAAAATGGAGGCCATGCTTTCTAAAAAATTGAACCGGGCATTCCAATTAACACCACTGCTTCTGCTGGGAATTCCAGGCCTGGGCAAAACACATTTTATCGGCGCTATCGCCAAAAGACTTCGTCTTCCATATTTCCAAATTGATATAGCAAATCTGACTGCCAATTTCCCAATTACAGGGGGATCGATGCAGTGGGGAGAAGGCGAACCTGGTTACATCAGCAACTTTCTGGCTAGGTCGCCCGTAGCTAATTTTATTGTCACATTAGATGAGTTGGATAAATCAAATGGTGGTTCACGGTTTGACCCCTTGTCGCCCTTCTACTCCCTGCTGGAACGGCACACTGCCAAGACATTTCGAGACGAGGCATTTAATTTCCACATGGATGCAAGCCACATCATTTGGGTTGCTACTGCCAATGATGTAAGAGGCATACCAGAACCTATTCTTTCCAGATTTAAGGTGTTTGAAATCACTCAGCCTTCGCCAGAAAAGATGATTGGTGTCATTGAAAGTATTTATAAAAATCGTAGAGCGGATTTCGGATTACAGAAATTAAACTCAGATAATCTCTCAGACGCAGTCAAAGAAAGGCTTGCAACATGCACCCCTCGGGAAGTGGGAATTGCACTTGATTTTGCAATCAAAAAGGCACTTTTCAATGACAGGCGCAATGTGGAGTTAGATGACTTGCCAGTTGAGTCTAGAAAGGCTCGTCGTGTCGGATTTTACTGATGAAAAGGGAAACTTTTTAGCAGGCAACTTCGTTCAGTCAGTTTGTGAAAATACTGATATAGGCATTTCTAAAGCTCGGTATTTTGAATTCCAGGAAGGCTGGAAACAGGTCTTCGAATACTTCATACAACAGGTCGATGAATGTAGTTTTTATATTCATTCTGCAAATGATCATTTGGATTTTTTAGACATTCAGGTGCATTTCGGCGATGGAAAGTATGCGAATCAAATCTACTCTGCTCTGATCGAAGCAAGAAAAATCTCAATGGAGATTTGTGCTCAATGTGGTGGTGGCAAAAGTAAATCTCATCGCGGCAAGCTTTGTAACAAGTGCATTAAAGGTGGACCAGGGGCAAAACTCACAGGCACCTGGTTAGATGAGTATTAGGATATGAAATGACCACTGAAAAAAGCAATCCATCTATTGGGGCCATGTTACCCACATGTCTTGAGGACATCATCAAAATCAACAAACATCTACTTCAATTCGAGCGGGCGGCTTTAGATTCACTAACCGATCTGAGTATGTCATTTCCTATCACAAACTTGCAGGGAATCTTATACGAGGCTTTTTTATATAAACGAATTTTGCCAGAGCAAAATCAAGAGGCAGTCTATTTGGTTGGATTTAAACAATGTGATGTTAATCACGATGTTGCATGGCATACATCTTCAGTGAAAGGCATTGATTTTGAAAACAATGTTGTGCTCACGAATTCAGGGTCACATTATTTTATTCAAAGCCTAGCAGAAGGTGAACCTCACTTGAAGTTGTTGCTAATGATTTGCTATATGGCGCATCGAGACGGTTGGGGAAACCGATTCGGAATCGCTCCAATTTACTACTAGAGTATATATGCCATCAGCTACAGCCTTGCATATCGACTTCAACTCAGCTCCCAAATCACTGAATCAAATAATTACAAAAAATGGCAATGAGATGTTTCTTGAACTGCTAGATCAGCTCTCTCCATTGTTCTGGGTCAAATTTCCGGAAGACTTTGATGCAGTTGTAGAGCTTGATGAGGCCATTATTTACAAAAGAATGATTCCGATGCGGGATGAGGAAACCGCATATTTAGTAGGCATTAAACACTATGGTGACGAAATCACATCCATACATACTATGCCGATCACTGCGATTACTAAGTATGAAAACAAATACATTGCGGCAACGCTTGATGGTAAGGCTTTCATGACCAGCAACTTGTGCTTTGGGCAAATTCACCCAATTCTTCTCGTCACTATTTGCCAGAAGCTGAATGAAGAAGGACTCGGTGACAAATTTGGAGTGCCTCAATATTTTTAGACACTCACAACTTAATTCTTAGATATGACCAAAATAGGCAATTGATACATGGATAAAGCTGAACACTTTGAAAGCATTCGCCATTTGATACCTAAGAAATTGGGCGACGTCGTCAAGAAGAATAGAAATATATTCAAACTCGAACATGTCACGCCCGAAGACCTAAGTTCATTGAGCGCTGCACTTCCGATCACGAACCTTAAAGGCATCGTGAGGATAGGTTTTCTTTATAAGTGTGTAGCTGAAGATCCGATTCCTTTATCCGGAATATTTTTGATTGGGCATCGGGTAGGTTCAGATCAATACAGCGCCGTAAACACCTCAAGAGTAATTGCTTATGACGCGTCCACGAACGTTGTTTTGACAAAGTCAGGGTCGCATTACGTTGTTAATGAATTAATCACCGGTGAGCCCGGGGAACATATCCTGCTGCACATTTGCAATCACTTCAACATTGGATTCTTGGGTAAATTCTTTGGCATACCGCTATTTCAGTTTCGCGTTAGGCCCAAAGCCAACTAAATTACATTTATTAGACTTAAGAATTATGAAAATTCATGTGATCAGCGACTTACATCTTGAGTACGCATCATTTTATCCTTCAAAAATTGAGGTAGATGTTGTCGTTTTGCCAGGAGATATTTGGACTGGAACTCAGGCAATTCCATGGGCTAGAAAGACCTGGCCAGGCAAACCAATCGTCTATGTCGCTGGCAATCATGAGTATTACAAACGGGACATGATCAGCACTATGTTCAACCTTAAACAGGCTGCGCTAGAACATCATGTTCATTATCTAGAAAATGAAGAGGTAATCATTGAAGGGGTTAGGTTTTTAGGCGCCACCCTTTGGACGGATTTTAAACTCTTCGGAGAAGAAAATCTTTCTAAATGCTTAAAGATCGCAAATATGAGGCTCAATGATTTTCGACTCATAAATGTTGATGGTCTCCGCTTTCATGCTGAAGACTCAGTCGAGCTTCATAAGATGAGCGTTGAGTGGCTCAATAACAAACTTATTCACGAACCGTTCAAAGGAGAGACAGTTGTTGTTACGCATCATTCGCCGAATTGGGGCTCGGTTGCAGAGCGCTATCAGAATGATTTGCTTTCAGCTTGCTTCTCTTCAAAACTTGATTACCTTATGGGATATAGCAGGCTTTGGCTACACGGCCACACACACGATAGCTTCAACTATGAGATCAATGGCACTAGAATAGTCTGCAATCCCCAAGGCTATGTTTTGGGTCGCATTGAGAATATAAATTTTGACCCTGAATTAGTCATTGAGATCTAACAGTGAAAATAGAAAACTTTGTGGAATGCTCCGGTAGGTCTGGATGAAGTTATTAGGTAACATCGCAAATTGTTGAGACTAGGAATTGCTTCAAATTGAGAACTTGAATCCTCCAACCCAGATATGCTCAGCGAGAGTTTTAGATGGAATAATAACCAACAAAAACTGAGGGCTGCACTTAGCAGCCCTCAATGTATGCAAAGTGGTAAATGATTCTGTACTATCTGATCAAACCGCATTAAGCATTGATACTCATTGGCCTTCTTTGTTCATTACGGCTTTAGATTGAAGGAATGTCTGCGACTGAACAAACCCATCAAAGCCAACCCGGCAAGGACCATAGCGTATGTATCAGCCTCTGGTACAGGGGTTACGCTGAAAGTCAAAACTAAACCAGGATGGATAGCACCGAAAAATAATTCAGAATCACCATTTGGGGTACGTGATGTCAAAGTACCACCAAACGCAAATAAACCATTCGCCGCCTTGATCGCATTCAGACCATCTTGATTGAAGTACAACTCGAAGTTGGCATACTCTGGAAAATCAGAAGCATTTGCACTGGCGTATTCGACGCCAGTTTGTAAGTCATCGTAGATGTCGGTACTAACATCACCAGAAACCAAACTACTAACAGTATGTGTGACATCGAATAGCTTGAAAACCAATTGATTAGTTGATGTGTAACCAGCAGCATTGTCGAAAACCAAGCTGGCGGATTTCAAACCAGTTAAATCAACACCGCTCAAGTCGAACACAAAGTAATTATTTCTATTCCCTTCATCAATATACAAACTGGTTGAAAAGTTACTACCATCTGTATAGTAAAAACCTTGAGCTGCTGATGCAAAACCAATTGTTTTTTCTGTAACAACTGAAGCTGTATCAAAAGTTGTTGCACTTGCATCAATACAAAAGGTCACGGCTAGTGCCGCTAATAATCCACCAAGAGATTTCATTAATAGATCTCCTTTTCACGACGGCGTGAGATCAGGCTTACCAGTCCCAGTCCTGCCAACAACATTGTGTAACTATCAGCTTCAGGGACTGCAGTCACTGTTTCTGAAAATGTTAATCGAAGGCCATAACTAAATGGAGAGCTCGGGTTTTCATTGTCACCAAACATGAATGCGACTCCGCCTGTTTGTGAAGTCAATGCGCCTCCAAAGGCAAACAAGCCGGTAGTGGCTTTAGCTGCCTCGATGCCCTTCTGATTGAATGCCAACACAAGATTATCGTAACGACCTGGATTATTTAGTTCGAGACTTGCATAACTTACTCCTGATCCCAAGTCATTGAACGCTGAATGTTGGCCAGTTCCACTCGCACGCAGGCCATTGATGTTTGTCGTTACGTCATACAGTGAATATGCAAGATGACTCTCTGGGCTTAAGTTCCAGACGTTATTTGCATACAACTCAGCTGAAACCAAGTTGGCCATGTTTAGCCCGTTGAAATCAAATACAAAGAAATTACGTGATACGTTAATTGAATCTTGCTGAATATAAATTGAAGTTTCGGTAGAGATGTGACCTGCGTTTACAGAGCTATAGGTTCCACTGTCCAATGGTTGAAGATCTACCGTTGTGCTTGCTGCTTGAGCACTCGCTTGAAAAGAAAATGCAGTAACAAGTACTACTCCCAAATTTTTAAAAATACCGCTCATCTCTACCTCTCAGTTATTGTTAGTAATCTCAACGCAATATGTACGCCAAGGAGTACATTATATAGGTTTTACTTAAAATGTACGCTATAGCGTATAGTCCGATTGGGTAGTCGCTGGCTTCATTAGTCCTCTAAAGAGGACAGGAAAATGGACTTCAACAAAGCGTTGGGTAAAGCATTAAGCGGACTACGGAAAAGCAAGAACATAACTCAAGAATCCATTAGCGGATTTGCGAGTCGATCTTATCTATCTGAAGTTGAAAACGGTAAGAAGGAAGTTTCGGTCGCAAAGATCAATGAATATGCGGCTGCAATCGAGGTGCACCCATTGACCATATTGACGCAGGCATATTTGAATTTGAATCCAGAGATTGATATAGATAATTTGCAATCACTTATAAAAAGCGAATTGTCATTCGATACTGGGTTGGAAAAACTTTGAATCTAGAAAACCAATGTGCAGTAACTACGAACCCATAAAACATACTCAATCAAACTGGGTTAGAAATAATCTTGGATGCGAACTTCCTCAAGTTGAATGGAAAGAGCACGTCTTCAAGTACCATCTGGCCCCATTCGTCTTCCTTGAGGATAGCGTCATCAGATGTGAGTTAGGCCACTTCGGCTTAATTCCAAGATGGACTGATCCGGAAGAGCGATCCGCATTCGCGCAAAAGACTCATAACGCCCGTACAGAGACAGTTGAAATTCGAAAGTCCTACCGGTCGCCCTGGAAGCAAAGAAGATTTGGCTTGGTGCTTGCTGACTGCTTTTATGAGCCGTTGTATGATGTATCGGGTAAACGATCCAAGCCCACACCCATATACCGATCTGATCGAGAACCTACAGCGATAGCATCAATTTATGAGAGTTTTACAGATGAGGGTACTGGTGAGATCATTCGGTCTTTCTCCATGCTCACTGTAAATGCCGATATGCATCCCTTGATGAGCCATTTTCATAAGCCCAATGAAGAAAAACGCTCGGTGGTAGTCGTTGAAAACGCTGATTTACTTCATTGGCTTAATGCTACGCATGAAGAAGCCAGAGACCTCCTAAAATTAAGCCCAGATGGCTATTTAGATGCAGACCTTACTGAGCCAAATAGTAATCAGCTATCCATCTTTTAGAGTATGCCCTTAAGTTAGGTGGATAACAATTTGAAGATTGCCACTTACAACATCAATGGATCAATATGTGCTATTTGCTTATGATTTCTATGCATATCTGGAAGTAGACGATCAAACTCCGTTTTCACCACCTGGTAACATTCACAGACCGTCTTTTCAAGCTTGGGTCGATCGAGTACATGTATGTGCCCCCTCGAATACTCAATCATTCCGGCACGTTGTAACTTTCCTGCGGCCTCAGTGACCCCTTCACGACGCACACCAAGCATATTCGCAATCAACTCTTGCGTCATGAGAAGATCATCTGCAGATAATCTGTCCAGACTCAGTAATAACCAACGACACAATTGTTGCTCTATGGAATGATGCCGATTGCATACAGCAGTTTGAGTCATTTGTGTAATTAAAGCCTGCGTGTAGCGTAAGAGTAAATGCATCATCGCACCGCCACTGTTAAATTCCATTTTTAACAGGCTGGACCGCATCCTATATCCATAGCCAGCGCTTTGCACAACAGCACGACTAGGCGTGGTTTCGCCCCCCATGAATAATGCGATTCCCAATACGCCCTCATTACCTACGACTGCAATCTCAGCGGATGCACCGCTGGCCAATACATACAATAAAGAGACAATAGAGGTGGTTGGAAAGTAAACATGCTGCAACTGTCCCCCAGACTCATATAACGTCTGCCCCAATGGCATAGCGACGTACTCAAGCATAGGAAGAATTCGTGTGTAATCGGCTTCTGGCAGTGCTTGCAACAGATGATTTTGTTGTGGCGAGGGTAGATCTTCCATATTCTGTTTTTCTTAGTTAATCATTAGCTGAGGCGAGCCTCTCAAAGAGATAGCTACATTCACTGCCGTCATGACGCTTTCCATATCCAAAAAATCTTCACTCAATATTGCTTGGTGATCTCCAGTTGGAGTATGAATAACAATCGAATATTTAGGTTTTGCAAGATGCCAAAGTAATCCGCTAAATACGATTGAAAGGAGACCAATTGGAGGCCCGAATCCACTAGCAAATAGAAGGGCTAGTCCTCCAAACAAGGAAACTCTGGCAAAGCCCAATGGGCGTTTAAGCATCTTGGGTTCAATTGAAGTGATGCTTTTAAGAGATATAGCTTTACCGTTAACAATAAGCTGACTGTAACTTATGATCACTCCCAGATGACTGAAGTAAATAGAATCTTCCATAAATCATCCAAGTATTTAACTTAAAGTTAGACGTCATTCATGAGGAAATTATTGGTTAACTACTATAGGGTCTGCCCAATGCCCTTGGTTATAAAGGGCTTGAGCTGATTGAGTAGCTGAAGAACTGTCATATCATCCGCGCAGAACATTTACCAACAAAGCCATAACATGAGGCATGGAAGATTCTCTCGCTAATGTTCAAATTGTTATATGAGATTTAATACGAGCATAGCCCATATTCACTTTCATGTATGTTCGGTATCGCACATATAGGCATCAACTTAAGCAAGTTACATAGGCCTTTATAAATCCTCTTTTATTCTGATGTCCAATGGACGTCGGGTGCGCCTGTTATATTCGGTGGAAGTTAGGACTGTAAACGTTTACTTTCCCATATCATCTTTTATGTCTTTTAACCAATCTAGAATTTGGTTTTCTACATCAGCCGTCGTATGTTCGTAACTTTTTTTCATTTTGTGCTCAGAAGATGGGTCATTTTCTTTATCGTACTTTGGTTGGGTTAACGGTTTGCTATGCCGTTTCTGCCGAGGGCCATTATCAGACATTAAAAAACAAGCAGTAGTGTTTGCAGTATTCATGTTGGTAACCATCCATTTCACAAAAATTCAATGACGTGCTATCCAAGCCTAGTCAATAGCCCAGCCACTTTCCGTCTGTTAGCGCACAATACAATTGATTCACCGTACACTAAGTTACTTAACAGACAGACTTCGCAAGGACGATATGAGTAAATGAAACACAAGTGACTGGCTACTCAGGTTTTTAACAATCCAATGTACAAAGCAAGTGACATATTCCAAAGGAAATGAACATGTATCTACGTTATATAGTATCGATTGTATGCCTGTGCCTGGCATCTACCACAGTAAGTGCTACTGTATTAACAAAAAAGGAAATATCTAAATTAGAAGAGTCCATTACATTTGAATATCGACAAGGCCTGAAGGTTTGTGACACATTGAATTGGAATGAAAGCGATGTGTGCACTGCACAAGCAAACTCTAAACGAGATATTGACCGGGCTGAGCTGAAGGCAAATGTGAATCCTACGGCAAAGTCCCGCTATGCGGCATTGATGGCTCATATGAATGGTAACCACGAAGTTGCCATCATAAAATGTGATGGTGTTGCGCTTAGCGATAAAGTGGCCTGCTTGAGTGACGCTGAAGGCGCCAAAGAAATTGCATTACAAAAGGCAAACAACTTCTGGGGTAAGTTAATTCAATAAATATCAACCGGCCTGTCTGGCTGAAATTATCAGTAATCAGCCAGTAGCCCACCTTAACGAAAACAGCAAGTCAGCCTACATCCACATCCATTCGCCCCTACAAATATTGATGTGCTACACATTAAATGCTTTTCAGCCGACTTCCATGAATTAGCTCTCTTGCCTCGGTAGTGTTTAATAACATTTAAACATCTCATTTAGATTATTTTCTGGTTTACAAAATAGCTTTCCCATAAGTGTCAAAGCGTACAGAGATTTATGCGTGATAAGACAATACTCTCGCCTCTTACCTTGGAATTAGGGAATCAATATGACAAAAATTCATTGTGTGACTGTTGGAGTGTTTGCTAACCATGACAATGCAGAGACTGCAGTTAAGGATTTAGAGAGAGCTGGCTATAACATGAAAAAACTATCCATCATTGGCCGTGGTTATCATAGTGAAGAAAACGTTGTTGGTTATTACAACGTTGGCGCTCGGATGGCTCATTGGGGCAAGAACGGATTATTCTGGGGTTGGGTATGGGGAGTCGTTTTTGGATCTGCATTCTTTTTTATCCCCGGTATTGGCCCCGTTATAGCGGGTGGCCCAATCGTTAGTTGGCTTTTGGGTGCCTTGGAGTCTGCTGCAATCGTCGGTGGCTTAAGCACACTTGGCGGCGCACTTGCGGGTATAGGCATCCCTAAAGATAGTGTACTGATGTATGAGACAGCGATCAAGACAGACAAATTTGTTCTCTTGTTACATGGAAAGTATGAGGATGCTGAAAAAGCTAAGAGTATCTTGATAAAAAATAATGCAGAAAATACAGACTCACATGAATTTTTATCAAAAACATATGCGCATTAAGTTTTCATTTTATTAATGAATCAATCAAATTAAAAACTAGAGGAACCATCATGACTTTCAAACATATATTAAGCCTTCTGTTAACAGCCGGCCTCATCTTTTCTGCATTAGGATACACAGCCGATAGAGACACTCATGAAACTAATACTTACGTAAAAGATTCAGTGATCACAAGCAAAGTCAAAAAAAATCTAGCTGAAGAAAAATTATCGAACTTGGTAAATATCAGGGTTGAAACAGATGGATCTGGTGAGGTGACATTAAAAGGGAAAGTGACGACTCAAGAGTTAGCGGATAAAGCTATATCGATCGCACAGGCAGTTGAAGGAGTTAATTCCGTAAAAAGTGAGCTGAAGATAGTGCCAAAAAAGTAGAATTCACAGCTCGAAAAATCAGATTATTTATATAAATGTGGCACGCACCTCCGTGCCACATACTTACTGCAGATATAGCCAGATTATCTATTTAGTAAATTTCATAAGGTAAACGACCATCCCAGCCAAGTAAATATTACTTGAATCAGCAGCCCCAAACTTACTGGCTGCCAAAACTGTCTAGTACCTTTCATAATTGCCATAAAAGCTTTGGTGAGTGAGTTGACTGAGAATGCAACCAGGATCGGAATCACCGCACTGCTTGTAGCCAACTTACCTGTCGCCACTAATGTTGCCACTGCGACCGTCGGTGCGTGCACATCGGCTAAGCCAGTAACAGCTGAAATAGCAATTAAACCTGCTAGACCAAACCAGTCTTTGATTACAGATGAAATTATCAGCACTATTGCAATCATTGAAGCCAACAATAGCGCAGTCGTTGGCCTAAACATTTTAGTTGGCTGAGTGATCATGTCGGATGTATTTTCATGAAATGATTTAATGCTCATTAATAACCCATAGACGGCTATTGATATTCCACTAAAAAGTAGTGGCCATGCGAGTGCAAGAAACGTGGGTGGGTTTACGAGAAGAAGAAGTATGGCCAACAGCAAAACGGTAGCGAGGCTTGATAATGTTGCACCTGCAATCGCACCACTCATTAAAGTCGGTGTTTCTATTGCACGCTCAGCCATGGTCGTAACGGTAGCGATGCTTGAAATGAATCCTGATAACAACCCGACGATTGGTAGGCCTATGCGCTCACCTAGCACTCGTAATAAAACATGACCGAGTGTTCCAACGACCATGACCAAAATGACAATCAGCCAAAGGTTTCTGGGATTGATTGCGTTAAATGGCCCAATAAAATCATTGGGTACCAAAGGCAAAATGATTACTGTTGATGCTGCTAGAATTAAAAAGTCGTTTAACTCCTCCCTAGACACAATACTCAATATAAAACCATGAATAGTGTCTTTTGCAGCGAGTAAAATTGCCATCATAACTGCAATTGATGCAGCCAAGTCGGGTGCACTTATGCATAGACCGCCTAGGATCACAGAAAGAATTAGGGCTATTTCAGTAGTAATTCCCGGATGTTCGGTTAATTGTTTGTAGTATGCAATTGCTGCAAACACTAATACACATAATATAGCTACAACAAAAAGCCAAAAGTGAATAAACGCTGTCACCGCTCCTAACAGTGTTGCAATCGTAAACGTGCGTATTCCCTCGGAAGATTTGCCTAACCCAGCACCTTTATTTCTCTCTCGCTCAGCCCCAATAAGTAAACCGATACCCAGGGCAATAGTAAAGTTTAAAAAAACCAAGCTATCAAAATTCATCAATTTTTCTAGACTTCCATTTGTTTTGTACTGTTTGTTTAAGATTTCGACGTACCTTCGTATTTAAGATACTTACATTAAGAATAGGAAGCTTGAGATGAAATGTCGGTATGGTGGCGTACATAGTGAAATGTGAATTATGCGTGACTTTTAGTAACTAGCGAACTGACATGTGTGCGGTATAGCACAGCAATAATCCAGCAAAAGTGCAGAATTGAGATTTATTACAACATAGGTCGCGGCATGCTGATTAACTTGAAGTCTTTGGTCTCCTATCGATGCGATATGCGTGAGCGATGTAGGTGGACATTCCATGAAGTTTAAGGATTATTACGAAGTTTTGAATGTTGCAAAATCTGCAACTGACGTTGAAGTTAAGGCCGCCTACCGCAAACTGGCTCGTAAGTATCACCCCGATGTTAGTAAAGACCCGAATGCCGAGGACAAATTTAAAGAGCTAGGCGAAGCTTATGCGGTACTAAAGGACCCTGAAAAGCGTGCAGCCTATGACCAAGTTGGGACGGGTTCTAAGCATGGACAAGAATTCACTCCTCCACCAAACTGGGATGCAGGCTTCGAATTTAGCGGAAATGGTTTTGGCAATAATTCTAATACTTACAATAGTGAGTTTTTTGAGGAAATTTTTGGGCGCCAAGCCAGAAACCAACAAAATCAAAACAATCATGCAAAAGGACAAGATCATCACGCAAAGGTCATGATTGATCTGGGTGACTCATATTCTGGTGCCAAGAAAAGCATTTCGCTTAAATTGCCAGTTCAAGACGGTAGCGGCCGCATGGGAATGCAGGATCGAACACTAGATGTGACTATCCCCAAAGGCATTTACGCCGGTCAGCATCTTAGATTAAGTGGTCAAGGATCACCTGACATGGGTACAGGCAACGCCGGGGATTTATATCTGGAAATAGCATTCAAGCCAAATGTACGATACCGTACTGAGGGTCGAGATGTCTACATGGATTTACCTGTCACCCCATGGGAGGCGGCTCTAGGCGCTACCATCAGCCTGCCAACGCCAGATGGCTCGGTCGAGCTTAAAATCCCCCTCGGATCAAATTCCAACCGTAAATTGCGCCTCAGGAAACGAGGTATCCCTGGAGTGGAGCCCGGGGATTTATATGTTGTAACGACAATTGTTACTCCCCCTGCGGATACTGAAGAAGAAAAAGCAGCTTATATTGCCATGGCAAATGCATTTCATTTTGATCCCAGACTGCACTTTCAGGAAAAGGTATGACTATTTTTAGTGTACGAAGCGTAACTTCCATGGTCGTTGAGGATGAAATTCAAATGTCGTTGATTGAGTTGTGCAAGGCTGCGAATACTAACATTCCACTTGTTACTGAATGGGTTTTAGAGGGCATACTCATCCCTGATGGACGTTCTCCAGCAGAATGGATATTTAGCGGAGATTCACTCAACCGTGCAAAAAAAGCGATGAGATTGATGCATGATCTTGAGATAAATACATCTGGCGTCGCCATGGTAATTGAACTGTTAGATGAGATATCCCGGCTGAGAAGAAACTGACTCGGTTGATTTCTACTTTAAATCAAGAAGAACTGAAATTACTTCTGCAAGCAATTGAATATGTGGACCAACGCACAGAAGCCTAAGCTAGATTGGCTCATGATTGAACTCCTGCAATTGATTGGAATAAATATTATGAAAACAGATACTCAGTTAAAGCACGATGTCGCAGCAGAGCTCAAGTGGGATAGCTCAGTAAACGAAAATGAAATTGGTGTTGAGGTTAAAGATGGCATCGTCACCTTATCTGGGCATGTAGGTAAGTATTCAGAAAAGTGGGCGGCAGAGCGTGCTGCACAAAAGGTTCAAGGTGTAAAAGCATTGGCAATTGATTTGGATGTCAAGTTATTAGGGGCTAATAATCGAAATGATACTGACATTGCACGCACTGCTAAAAATGTTCTCGACTGGACGACAGACTGGCCAAAAGATCAAGTAAAGGTGATGGTGGAGGACGGCTGGATTACTTTAACAGGTCAATTGGACTATGAATATCAACGTCAGCGTGCATTCTCTAACGTGCATTATTTAATGGGCGTTACCGGTGTGAGTAATCAAATTACGCTAAAGCCATTTTTATCAAAGAGCAGTGTTCAATCAGTGATTGAAGCAGCCTTAAAAAGGAGAGCTTTGACAGACTCCCAAGAAGTAGTGGTAACGGTCGATGGTGACAAGGTTAACCTTTCTGGCGTAGTACATAGTTGGTCAGAGCGCGATATGGTCAGTGACTCTGTACGCAACACTCCGGGCGTTTCCGAAGTTAGCGACAATATCACTGTTGCATATTAACTTTCAAAAGTCACAAAAATCTCCCTTATAAGTCGCTATAAGCGGCTTTTTTATTGCTTATCAGGTGCTGCTTTGAATAGACGTCTTATATCTGAATCTGTGACGCCAAAATCAGACTTCTCTGACAGTGAGTGAATATACGGTTTGCCTACACTGAATTAACGGTTGGAGTATGTATGCACAAAAGAACAGCTCGAAAGCACCACGAATTTGCTCTGATAGATAAGTATTGGCGTGCCGCTAATTACTTATCAGTGGGACAAATATACTTGTATGAAAATCCCCTTTTAAGACGATGTCTAGAAGCCAGTGATGTTAAACCAAGGCTACTTGGACATTGGGGAACTACGCCTGGCTTAAATTTTGTATATGCGCATTTAAATCGAGTGATTAAACACCATGATCTCAACATGATATTTGTCACAGGGCCTGGTCATGGAGGGCCCGCAGTAGTAGCAAACACTTATCTAGAAGGTACATATAGCAAGGTTTACCCGGAAATTCCTCAAAACGAACAAGGCATCCAAAAACTGTTCAAGCAATTCTCTTTTCCAGGAGGCATCCCAAGCCATGCTTCGGCACAAACGCCAGGGTCAATAAATGAGGGGGGAGAATTAGGCTATGCTCTGTTTCATGCTTATGGGGCAGCCTTCGATAATCCTGGATTAATTGTTGCCTGTGTAGTTGGCGATGGCGAAGCGGAAACCGGTCCTATGGCTACTTCATGGCATTCAAACAAATTCCTCAACCCAAAGACTGATGGAGTTGTACTGCCAATTTTGCATCTGAATGGTTTCAAAATTGCCAACCCTTCGATTCTAGCTCGTATTGGTCATAATGAATTAAGGAAGCTATTTGAAGGTTACGGCTATAAGCCATATTTTGTTGAAGGCGATCAGCCTGAGGAAATGCATCGGTTAATGGCAAAAACTCTGGATAAAGCGATATCCGACATCCAGGCAATTAAGAAGAAATCAAAAAACGAAGATTCACCCAAACGGCCATCTTGGCCTATGATTGTTCTACGCACACCAAAGGGCTGGACTGGTCCGGAACGAGTAGATCATAAACCATCGGTCGGCTCGTTTCACTCGCATCAAGTCCCATTCAGCGAGGTCCATGAAAATCCTGAACATCTCAAACTGCTAGCAAATTGGTTAGCGTCCTATAAACCTGAAGAGCTTTTCGACAATGAAGGAAAACTGTTTGATGAGATTGCATCAATGGCCCCTTCAGAGCAGCGCTGCATGGGCGCTAATAAGCATGCCAATGGCGGGATCCTTTTAAGAGAGCTTGATCTACCGGCCTATCAGGATTATGCAGTTTCCATTAAAAAACATGGTGCTCCCTTCATTAGCTCTACTGGTGAACTGGGTAAGTATTTGGCAGCTGTCATGCAACGCAATCAGGGGCATTTCCGGGTCTTCTGTCCAGATGAGTTACTGTCCAATCGATTGGGCGCACTCTTCACAGTTACTGACCGCCAGTGGATGGGTGAAAATCACCCCAATGATGAACATATGTCTACCCAAGGCGGTGTAATGGAAATCTTGTCTGAGCACGCCTGTGAGGGATGGCTGGAGGGTTATTTACTGACTGGAAGGCATGGTTTATTCGCCTGTTATGAGGCGTTTATCCATATCATTGATTCCATGCTGAACCAGCACGCTAAATGGTTGAAAGAGTGTAGGGACATTCCCTGGCGTGAACCTATTTCCTCGCTCAATATCCTGCTCACTTCTCATGTCTGGCGCCAAGACCACAATGGCTTCTCTCACCAAGACCCTGGTTTTATGGATCATGTCGCCAATAAGAAGCCGGAAATTGTGCGCATCTATCTTCCGGCAGATGCAAATACCTTGATTACAGTCGCGGATCATTGCCTGCGTAGTCGCGATTTGATCAATGTGATTGTGGCTGGCAAACAACCTCAGCAACAATGGCTTGATATGGAGTCTGCGACTGCACATGCCAAAGCCGGTGCAAGTATTTGGGAATGGGCAAGTAATGATGATGGAAATCCTGATGTGGTCATTGCCAGTGCAGGTGAAATTCCTGCTTTGGAATCACTTGCTGCCGTATCAATTTTGAAAAAACATTTGCCTCAACTCAAAGTACGTTATGTCAATGTTGTTGACCTCATGAGCCTGCTGCCGAAAGAGATTCACCCACATGGATTAAGTGACCTCCTTTTTGACGATTTATTTACCACAGACAAACCGGTGATCTTTGCTTTTCATGGCTATCCCGGATTGATACACCGTTTTGCTTATAACCGCACTAATCATGACAATTTCCATGTGCATGGTTTCCAGGAAGAAGGGACCACCACCACGCCGTTCGATATGGTAGTGCTTAACAGACTGGACAGATTTAATTTGGTAAAAAGTGTTTTACGCAGAATGCCAGATCCGGAAAGTTACACCGAACTCAATACGCTCATGGAAAGCAAGCTGTCAGAGCATAGCCTGTACATCGCAGAGCACGGGGAGGATATGCCAGAGATTCAAGAATGGATATGGGAAAATTAAACCCGAATGTGCTAGCGATTAATGCTGGCTCTTCAAGCCTAAAGGCTAGTTTGTTTAGCGAGAATGGTCCACGCCAAGATTTTCGTTACCACGTCCAGGCCTCAGCAGACCATCAATTTTTAAAGGATGCTTACAAACAGCTCTTTAGTGATATCGAACGGGTAAATGTTGATATTGTTGCCCATCGCTTTGTGCACGGGGGCGATATCCCAGAAGAGTACCGACGCTTGAATGATCAAGAGTTTGCGCGACTGAAAAGCATTATCCATTTGGCGCCATTGCACTTGCCAGCCAATCTGCTCGGAGCCGAGATCTGCGCTAGGCATTTTAATGGCCCTCAGATCGCCTGTTTTGATACAGCTTTTCATCATCACTTACCCGCCATTGCCAAAAGGCTCCCGATTCCATCGGCTGAAAATATTCATCGGTTTGGTTTTCATGGAATCAGTTACGCATACCTTGTGAGCAAGTTACCCTCGATGATTCCACCCAAAGCCAATCAAAAAGTGATTCTTGCTCACTTGGGGTCAGGCTCAAGCTTATGTTTAACCATTGACTCCAAATCGGTGGATACAACTATGGGATATACACCTTGTGGAGGAATACCCATGGCCACCAGGTCCGGGGATTTAGATCCAGGCGTAATGCTTGAGCTGGCTAAGCGCTATGATCACGCATCTCTTTCCGATATGGTAAATCATAAAATGGGCCTTATATCCCTTTCAGACGGGGAAAGTAGTGATATCTCAGAACTGATAGTAAGTAAAACTGAAATGGCCCAATTTGCGGTTGATTACTTTTGCTATCAAATTACCGGCGCAATTGGCAGCTTGGTTGCAAAAGCGGGTGGCATTGATGCTCTAGTTTTTAGTGGTGGCATTGGTGAAAATTCATCAACCATACGTGCCAAGGTTTGTGCGCCTATGGAGTTTCTAAATCTGAAAATAGATCATCACTTAAACTCAGTTAACGCACACATTATCAGTACGGCAGAGAGTCTACCTATCTTGCGCATATCCACCGATGAAGAATTAATGATGTTCACTTATGCAAAAGAATATATGAATGCATTTAACCGACTTATCTCGAAGGTATTTTTGAGTTGATTGCAGGTCGAGGAATGAGAACTTTTGCCAGCTTTATCCTCAATGCCTCATTCCAATTGGTATAGTCAGGACTTAAGAAATTACGCTGCATGCCCCAAGCTTGATTCATGACATCGGAACCAGATCTAATTGTCCGTCTCGTATATTTTTTATTGATTTGATCTACTACATTCATTAGTGATTCTGACTTAGGCTTTTCTTCAGAAAACCCGAATAGATCGGTTTGAGCACCTGGCTTTGGAACGGTATCTAAGAGCATGACACCACATTTCTGGAAGTACACATCATGTCTGTAAATCTCCTCCATGAGTTCCAGAGCTGTGTTTGTGATTTGCAGCATGCAATTAGTAGATGCCGGAAAGCCTACCGAACCATGGCCAGGGTAAAACTCTGCTTGATCGTGTGGACTGTTCTGAGCAAAAACATACACACCATTGGCATAAAGGCCTTTTCCCCGCATACGCTCAGCTGCTTGGCCAGCATGGAATGCTACAGCCTCTCTCATTGCTTTAATGGTAGAAATTCGCTCGCCGAATGACCTTGAGCTCATGACTTGTTTGGCTTCAGGGAGTTCTTCTTGAAGATCAATCCAAATCTCACCACTAAGCTCTCTAACAGTGCGCTCAAGAATCACACCAAACTTATCGCGCACTCGTTTTGGATCGGCTCTTTTCAATCTCAATACTGTTTCAACACCAACGTCATACAATTTCTCTTCTAAGCGGTTTCCCACCCCCCAAACGGCCTTAACAGGCAGTTTATCTAATATGGCATCCACCTCAACTTCGCTAAGGCTAGTCAGGTCGCAAACACCATTCCAGTGCGGCTGTTTTTTTGCGCAATAGTTGGCCAATTTTGCAAGGGTCTTGCTATATCCGTAGCCCACACAAATGGGAAGCCCAATTGAGTCTTTTACGTCTTTCCTGATGGTTTGACCGTATTCTGTGTAGTTGACATTGATCCCCGTCATTTCTAGGAACACTTCGTCAATTGAATATTTCTCTGCCAACGGAGAGTACCTACACATGATGATATAAAAGCGATCACTCATGTCCGCGTACATTTCATAATTGGAAGAGAAGACAACCGTACCTACAGCTTCAGCAAGCTCTTTCATCTGGAAATAGGGCAGTGCCATTGGAGAATCTAATAACTGTTTGGCAAGTCTGTTTTGCGCGATGATACAACCATCGTTATTTGAGAGGACTACGACTGGTTTACCCCAGATGTCCGGCCGAAATGCCTCTTCGCATGAGGCATACATATGATTCACATCTGCTAGCGCAAAGACACGTTCAAATGTACCTATTGATGCCATGCTCTACAACACCCCATATCATCAGCTGTTGCCCCTCAGTTAGCTCAATTGGTAAGTAATCCATGGCCTTGTTGTTGGATAAAAGGCGAATAACCTTTCCCCGTTTGTAGAGTTCACTAATCACGAATTCATGATCCACTACAGCGAGGACAATATCGCCTGTTTTTGCTTTCGATGCTTTTGCTCTATTCACAAGCACCTTAGATCCAGGAAGAATTCCAACATCAATCATGTTGTCCACATCAATTTGAACAACAAAGGTTGCAGGTGGATCTTTGATCAGTTGCGCATTTAAATTTAAAGCCTTGCCTTCATAGCCTTGAACCGCTGGACTAAAGCGGGGTTGAACAGATTTGCCTGCCATTTTGTACTCCTAATGACAAAACAAATTGATTGAAGGTTGAACATTAGTTAGAGCTGATTGATGTTGTATATTCATAGTCTGTTGCCTTTGCTCTATACAACAATCGCTCGCCATCAGTTGTTTTTTCTTCTGTGAACTCGAAGAGCGCACTGGCTGTTGCTGCTGATTGTAATGATTCGAATTTGAAAGTATTGAAGAAACTATCTACTTCCTCCATGTACTGCTTTTTCATGACGTCGCATGCTGTTTGAAAGACGGCCCAGCCATCTCTGTCTCTCTTAATACCTGAATACCATTCGAGGAAATTAATCGGAGTCGAATTTTGAAGCCTAATAGTTTCCCACTGCCGGGCGCCTTCCGCTGATGCCCACCACTCACTTTCAACCTGAGAAGATTCACTTAGTAATTGAACAATCTGATTAAGATTTTGAATCTCTTCGTTGATTTTTTCATGTTGAGCTTCAAGCTCTTTCACCATTTCAGTCAGCATCGAAGCATCGGCGAAATCAATATTTTCGAAGTAATGATGCACAAGACGATTTCGGTCATCCACAAAGGCATCAATCGTTGCTCTTCTTTGTTGCACATATTCGGCAGTAGTTTGCAGACTGAATCGCCATCTTAGTTTCATCTCATTTGTGACCTGAGATTTAATCTGATCTTCGGACGTGAAATACAACCCTTCAAGTAACCAACGCATGAGTGTGCCCATGGTTTGTTTATTGAAAAAGCTTTGATGCTTGGCCAGTTGATCAGGCCATTCATTTTGTGGGCCTGTCAGCTCAAGAGTGATAGACGCATTCAGAAATTTTATCTGCTTCTCTATTTGTTGATAAAGATAGGTGCTTTTACCGACTGCTTTGAATATCTGGTCACGTAGAACAGTTAATTCAGGACTTGAAGCTGGAAACTCACTCATTTGAATCTCCTAAAAGAACCCGTCACTACACCCCAGATTTCAAATTGCATCTGCTTTAAGATCAGGATGGGCTGGTATTTGCCTGATGAGTTTGCCGGCAGTAATTTGGGATCGCCATTTTTCTGTTTGGCCAATGTCTTGATAGTGAATTCGCCATCAATCATCGCTAATACAATATCACCGATGGCCGGCAGTTGTGCTTTATTAACGACCGCTTTGTCACCTGGTAACAAACCAGCTTCAATCATGGACTCACCTTGGATAGTGACAATGAAAGTACTGCCTTCTTTATCAATCAAATAACGGTTGGGGTCCATGTGCTCTTCCACATCCGTATCTGCGGGAGCGGGTACACCAGCAGGCACCTTGGACTGAAATAAAGGCAGACTGACTTCCTTAAGCTGTGATGAAAGTTCAGTAAACTCACCAACACTGTCCAAATTATCTTTGAGCTCAGCTAGTCGCTGCTTCTTGGCATAGGCATCCAGAAAGCTGCTAATGACTGGCTTTTGGCTATTTGGTACACGCATTACGGACGTGTCTTCTCTAAAAGGTCCAGAGCCAGACTTGCGTCCTGAGCCTTCTCTTTTACCGCCATTTTTCTTGTCTTCATTTTTCATGGAAATTATTGTAACAATAATCAGTTTTTAATGTAACATTAATCAGTTAAAAATTATTGTTAAGTATTGTGGAGTTAATACTTTGCCTGATGACAGTAGATATTTGCCAGAGATAAGTTGGTTACCAGACATGGTAATTCTTGATATCGAGACTACTGGTGGATCACATTTGTATGACCGTATTACAGAGATAGCACTGGTCCGTATTGAGGATGGCGAGATTGTTGATAGATGGCAGTCACTGATTAATCCTGGAAGGTCTATCCCAATAACAATAACTCATATCACCGGGATTACCGATGAGATGGTAAAGGATGCCCCTACCTTTGAAGAAATAGCTCCAACCTTGTATCAGTATTTGGAAGGTTTGCCTTTAGCTGCGCACAATGTTCGATTTGACTATGGTTTCCTCAAGGCTGAATATCAACGCATCAATGCAACCCTGATGTTGAAAACGCTCTGCACGGTAAAACTGTCTCGTAGAATATTCCCTGAGCACAGAGGGCATGGTCTGGATGCCATCATGCAGCGACATGGACTAACTACCAACGCTCGTCACCGGGCAATGGGAGATGTCATTTTGGTGCTTGAGTATCTGGAAGTGGCCCGAAGACTTTTAGGATCTGTACGTGTAATTGAGGAAATCAATTATCAATGCAAGGGACCTAGCTTACCCAGTGGAATTGATAGTGACTTGCTAAATAAGATTCCTGATAGCCCAGGGGTATATTTATTCTTCGGTGAGACAGATCTGCCAATTTACATCGGCAAAAGCGTAAAACTACGCTCACGGGTATTGAATCACTTCAGCAGTGATCATGCGTCTTCGAAAGAAATGCAGATTGCTCAAGAGGTGAAGCATATTGAATGGATTGAGACTGCCGGTGAGTTGGGGGCGTTGCTTCTTGAGGCTAAGCTTATCAAAGAGCGGCAGCCAGCCTATAACCGAATGTTGAGACGTAATCGACAGCTACAATCCATCAGATTAGCGGAGACTTTGGATCAAACGCCATGGGTAACCTATGTTTCAGCAGATGATTACGACCCAAGTTATTTTGATTTGCTCTATGGGATGTTTCGTACAAAACGTGCAGCTACTGAAGCCGTTAGGCAGATTGCGATTGGTCATCGGCTGTGTCCAAGATTTCTAGGCCTTGAGGCTGGGAAAGGCGCATGCTTTTCATATCAGCTTAAGAAGTGTTCTGGTGTCTGTGCAGGCAAGGAACCGCCCGAGCTTCATTACTTAAGGCTCAAGCAAGCATTGATAGGTATGAGGCTCAAATCGTGGCCATATGAAGGAAGAATTGGCATTAAGGAAATAGATAAACTAACCGGTAAAACTCAAATCCAGGTATTTGACCAATGGTGTCATCTGACGACCGTTGAAGATGATATTCAAATGGATGAAGCTAGGCAAAGTCGGTTTGAGTTTAACTTTGAGTTGGATACTTACAAACTTCTGTCGAAATACCTTAAAAATCAAATTGAAGTTATTAGGTTTCACAAAGAACCGTAATCTAAATTGATAATTAGTAAATTAATTAATAAACGCCATTAAACTTGACTTTACGGCATTACATGCCTGAAAACAGCTTTATGATGTATCAGTTAATCTTCTTTGGACATAATATATGAACAATACCCACACAAAGGTGAGCAGGTAAACTCTTCTGGGAGAATATTATTACTACATCGGTCACAAATATGATTTGCAACATTACCGCATGTGGCGCATACACCCTTGATGTAAATATAGATCCCACCACACTCTGGACAATCTGTTATAGGGTCGTCCCCTCCATCAGTATGACTAAGATAACTCTCATAGCCGAAATAATCTGGCACCGAAAACTCGACCATCTCACTATAAGTGAAAATGGCTTCACATGACTTACAGGAAAATCTGGTTTCAGAGGCATCCTCTTTGATTTGAAGAGGATGGATGAGTTCTGAACCACACTTATCACAATTACATTCTTTAAATGCCATGAGTATGCTTTCATCAAAATACTTAAGAGATTCCAGTTCACTCTCGCAAAGAGATTTTTCCTTTTCGTAAACCTCATGGATTTCAATCATTACAGACCAAGCACTATCTCCAAGCAATTCCTTTGGATCATCCTTTAGATGCTCTCTAATGAAATCATTGATTATCATGAAGGAATCTGAAATTAATACTTTTATTGCACTGGCATTAATAGTAGTGAAATAGTGCTCAATGTCATTTCTAAAGTGATTGATCTTCTCAAAGCGCGACCAATCAACTACGATGTTAAGAGCGCCGAATCTTTCTTTTATGCCATTTACATCGACAGTTTTTCTCCCTTTTCCCACCCAGAAAATTTGATTATCAGCGTCAAATTTTGGCAAAATTATTTGCTTAATTAAAGCTTCATCAGAGCTTGCTGGACTCAGTTCACTTAATTTATGTTTAAAAAGTAAAAGTATTCCAGCATAGATATTCCTGGTGCATGAAATCATTCTAGCTTCCGAAGCTTGTTGATAATCTTCCAGACCGATAACAATAGAATCTATAGCATTATTTAGGATACTCATTTGATGTTTTACCGAAAATCAATATGGGTTTAAGTCAACTTTAAATATACTGAAATCATCACAAAAAGGCTGAAAAATGGAAATTAAATAAAGAATTTCCATGATACTTCCACAAACAAATCCAATATCTGATAAATTAATTTGAATTTATACTAATAAATATTAAATCATAACCTTTAAACAAATTGTTCCTATTACCAATGTGGTTTTTGAGGACAACTTTGGGTGCTTAATAAAGATAAAAATGTAGTTCGCTAGACTGGGAGAAAACTTGTCCTCACTTTCACTTGATGATCTAACTTCGGCTCTGACTGGAAATCCTGATTCCTTGGATGTTCACCTTGAACTGGTTGAGAAGGATGTTAAGGCCGATGGACTCAATGTCAATATACATTGCCACTGCCTAGTAATAGATGGTAATGGCAAGTATCAGCCTCAAAGGCTTGCAGAGTTTATGCGCAGTGCGATTACTGATTATGCAATTCCTAAAAATAAAGTCCAAGAAGCGAAGCAACGGGACGAGAAGTTTAAGAGCACAGAAGCGGTATCTGTACTGTATGAACAAGCCAAAAAATCTTTCACTGATCTAAAGAAAACTGGTGAAGGTGGAGAGATGCTTTTATTTCTGCTTGCAGAGCGATTTTTGAAGCTCCCCCAGATTTTGTGCAAAATGGATTTGAAAACAGATTCAAGAATGCACTACCACGGTGCAGATGGTGTATATGCTAGTGTAACTACAACTGGTCTTCTAAAGTTGTATTGGGGCGAAAGTAAAGTTTACAAAACCGCCTCAACCGCAATTAGAGAATGTTTGAAGTCACTAGCACCATTTCTGACTGAACCAGAAGGAGAGGAAGCCGAGCGTGAGCGCGATCTTATCTTACTTAGTGACAAAGCCGACCTTAACAATGAGATTATAACCACCGCTTTGAGAAAATATTTCGATACTAGCTCAGTGATGTCCAAAAGAGTTAGATACTGCGGCATTGCTTTGATAGGTTTCGATTGCGACTGCTACAAAACCGAGGATGCTGAAGCGATTTCAGAACTTGTGCAGAAGGCCGCTAAGCAGGAACTATTGAATTGGAAAAAAAATATATCTGATAAGGTGATTGAATCAAAGCTTGAAAACTTCGAGTTAGAGTTTCTCTGCATACCACTTCCCTCAGCTGATGGTTTTAGATCAGCTTTCTTAAAAGCTATGGGACTCTGAAAATGAGTCTAAAC
Organism: Methylophilus sp. E2MeOHC9; assembly: GCF_058744375.1. Taxonomy (NCBI): domain Bacteria; kingdom Pseudomonadati; phylum Pseudomonadota; class Betaproteobacteria; order Nitrosomonadales; family Methylophilaceae; genus Methylophilus; species Methylophilus sp. E2MeOHC9. Next base: position 2,095,443 of record NZ_CP196024.1, on the reverse strand, counting down.
GATTTGCAAGCTTGGTTATTTGCAGAAGGCATTAAGGACGATTTAGACTCATTAACTCGCCATACTGTTATCAGTGAATTAGACAATTTAGAAAACTCTTTTAGCATTTCGATTTCAAATCTTGACTGGAATCGATTGATACTTGCAGGAAGTATATTAGCAAGATCAGAAAATCGATCTTATCTAGAGGCCGCGTTAAGAATAGCCACTGGAGCAATAACCTCATCTCACAGCATGTTAGTGAAGGATGCGGGAGCAGTTCTACTGAATAAGCTTTCTAATTTTCGTGCATATGAACTAGCCAATGAAAGAGGCTTGATTGAGTCAAACCTAGAGGAACGACTTGGTGTTTCCTTGAGACTAGAATCGCAAAGAAGGCAAATTGAGCAAACTGTATTAGTCGATTCAAACGGTAAGTGGATACCTGTAAACGAGTTCCAAAAGCAGTTTTGGAAAGAAGCTAGTAATCACAATTGGATTTCTGCATCCGCACCCACGGCCTCAGGTAAAACTTACGTTGTCATGCAATGGTTGATCGATCAGCTCAAATCCACTGGAGTCAATACAGCAGTGTACTTAGCTCCAACAAGGGCTCTAGTCTCTGAAATTGAATCCAACCTTATTAATACCATTTCCCTAAATGCAAATGTTGAAATCACATCTTTGCCCTTGAAAGAGAAATTTTATACGGCAAAAAAAAATGATAAAAAAATTGTATTTGTCTTCACTCAGGAGAGATTGCATTTACTCGCTAATGTATTGGGTGACTCGCTTAAAATCGACTTAATGATTGTTGATGAAGCGCAAAAGATTGGAGACAACCACAGAGGAGTAATCTTACAAGATGCTATCGAACGAATGGAGCGATCAAACCCTGCAATGAAGGTTGTTTTTGTTAGTCCATCAACCCTGAATCCAGAAACTTTATTGGCGGATGCTCCCGATACAGCGAGTACTGCTACAGTTGATGCGGATATCCCAACTGTTTTGCAAAATCTGATTCTAGCGGAACAAGTGCCAATAAAACCAAAAAAATGGAAATTGTCTCTCAAAAGTTCAAATGGCATTTTTCCTCTAGGCATTCTGAATTTACCTAATTCTCCCGGCGGTATCAAAAAGCTCTTAGCATTTATTTCCGCTGCAGCTGGAGAACGTGGGGGAACGTTAGTATATGCAAATGGTGCAGCCGAAGCCGAGGATGTGGCTTTCTTAATCAGTGAAATAATACCAAAAGTTCGTAAACCTGACGCTGAACTGAGCGAGTTAGCTGATTTAGCAAAAAAAGGAGTTCATCCAAATTATGGTTTAGCACCGTTAGTCGAATCGGGAGTAGCTTTTCATTATGGGAATATGCCCTCCCTAATTCGACTTGAAGTAGAGCGACTGTTCAGATGTGGAAAATTACGTTTCTTAGTTTGCACCTCAACATTGATTGAGGGTGTGAATCTATCCTGCCGCACAATTGTATTACGGGGGCCTCGCAAGGGTCGTGGACATCCGATGGAACCACAAGACTTTTGGAATTTAGCTGGCCGTGCTGGCAGATGGGGTGACGAATTTCAAGGAAACATTATATGTATCGAACCAAATAATCTGAAGGCTTGGCCTAATGGCGTGCCTCTTCGTGCGAGGTATCCCATCAAACGAGAAAGTGATGCAGCTTTAGAGAAACCTGATGAAATTATTCGATATATAGACGAACGTGTGGATAACAAATTGTCAGAGCTCAAAGACGGAGATATATATGAACCTGTAGTTGCATACTTACTTTCTACATATTTAAGGCTTGGCTCAATTACGGAAACTGGCTTAGCCAAAAGGCACTCTCCAGAGGTTATTAAAGCATTAGACGATAGCCTCGAAAATTTAGCTAAAAAGATCGAGATAGACACTATAACCATTGAAAAACATCCTGGTGTAAATGCTATTGGACTACAAAATTTACTTGATATGTTTGAAGATTATCAAGGTGAAGTTGAAAATCTTCTTATCGCCCCCGTAGATAGCATAGATGGCTACGATCGCCTCAAAACGATCATGGGAAGAATTAATGATTATCTTTACCCAGCTTTTTTACCAGAAAGCTTGATTCCATTGCATGCAAGGATCGTAATTCAATGGTTAAAGGGTTATTCCCTTTCAAATATGATTAAAAACAATATTGATTATCATAAGAAATATAACAAACCTTATAAATTGCCCTTATTAATCCGTGAAACTATGGAGTTTGTAGAACAAATTGCTAGATTCAAGGCACCCAAATACCTTTCAGCTTACGTTGATGTACTGCATGTTCATTTACATCGAATCAAACGAGAAGATTTAATTGAAGATGAGTTAGATATCGGCACTCAACTTGAGTTTGGCGTTTCATCGAAAACGTTGCTTTCACTTATGGAACTAGGTTTATCGAGAATGAGTGCAGTGACAATTTATGAAAAAATAGTACATGACAATCTCACACAAGATGAATGTATTGCATGGGTGAATCAAAGATTTAGTCAACTTGAAGGAATGGATATCCCTTCAATAATTTTGCGAGAGATCCAAGAAAAGTTGGTAAATAAGAATAGTTAAATTTGTTATTAGAAAAGCTTGTCCTGCTCACTTATTCAGAAAGAGACAATAACATGGCAAAGATCACTTTAGGCAGCATTCAATTCCCTAGAAAAGCTGATGCAGAGGAATATTTGAAAACTATGCTTAATAAATATGATGTTGGCGATAAAGTTAATGCAGCTGATTCGGAAGTTCTGAAAGATACCATTTTGTTGCATCCTGATGCAGAAGAGAAAATCGGCTCTGGGATTACAAGCTTCAGCGTCCGCGGTGAACAATTTGGGACACAGTGTTTTTGGATAAATAGAGTGGATGGTTCTACAGAAAGTTTTTCGTTTAGAAAATGTCTGTACAGCAAATCCCCCGCTTAGAGCTTGAAGAATAGATTTGATTTAGACATCTGAAAAAGTTTTAACCCTCAAGTAATCAAAATTAATTATAAATGTTGAGAGAAGTATGGCTTATTACTTTGAAATATCCATGGATTCAGTTGGTCAGTACAAATATGTACTGAAAGCCGAAAATGGTGAGGTGTTTCTAAAAAGCGAGTTGTATACGACTAAAGCCGCGTTAGTCAATTCAATTGAAACCTCAAGAAAACAACTAAAAAGTGAAACTAACTTTCAGCTACTGGTTGCAAGGGATGGAGCTTATTATTTTAATCTTTTAGCTATCAATAAGCGAATCCTTGGAACAAGTCTTTTATACAAAACATTAAGAGCCAGGCAAAGAGCAATTGATTTAATAATAAGCAATGTAACTGAGACTATAGTTGACTCTACATTAGATTTAACGAAGCCAAAACTATGTGGCAGCGTGCGTACTTTTCTAGAAGTCTTGGAGAACCTTAACGAAGACAAAGATCACGTCTATTTTTTCAGGGGGCACTCAGACTTTAGCTTCAAAATGGAACCGCAAATCTATCGAAACCATGGTTGGATTTCCAATGAAGACATTCTAATTAAAGAATTAATCTTGAGGTGCCCAGCCGATTTTAATAGCGAGGAATCAACTTTTCAAACTTTGGTCAAGATGCAACACTATTCATTGCCCACAAGATTGTTAGATATCACATTGAACCCGCTGATTGCACTCTATTTTGCAGCTCAAGAAAGTAAAGTAAAAGGCAAAATTGGCGAAGTAATCATACTGAAAATTCCAAAGAAGGAAATAAAATATTATGACAGTGATACTGTTAGCGTAATTTCCAATTTGAGTAGACGACCATTCTCATTTTCTTTCCCAAAGTCTGCTTCTAAAACAGCATTTAACAAAGATTCTGAGATTCAGTTTTTGTTGCATGAAATTAAGTCTGAAAAACCCTACTTCCAATCTATAATTGATAAAAAACACTTGGAATCAGTAGTTTGTGTTAAACCTAAACTTGACAACCCTCGCATAATTAAACAAGAGGGTGCATTTCTTTTGTTTGGTATTGATGGTCAAAAGTCTAAATCAGCCATTGTTCCTGATCACTTTAGATCCTCCGATCCTAGCTCAATTCTAATCAATCCGTCGGCTAAGGAGATGATTCGTAATCAACTTAAAGTGTTAGGCATTACAGCTGGAACTATATTTCCCGAAATAGAAAGAGTTGCGACTTATATTAAGAGCCAATATGAAGAGCGGCTGGACGATTTAATTTAGCCTACATTTTATGCAACAAACAATCCTTTGCCACTCAAGATATAAATCACTCTTGATTAAAGCCTTTATCGCCTACTTCCAACCATGGATGACCCCTATCAACAGATGTTAAAGAAAAATAAATGTACTGGATTTGGTAATGATTAATTTGGAGGTTAGACCAGCATAAAACCAAGAAAATTATTGATTAAATATAGTTAATGCAATTAGTCTGGCACTGCACCTTGTGACGACTCCATGCGTGATATCAGCACTCGTCTAGGGGTCTTAAGAACACCACCAGACGCCTTTCTCAAATGCTCGGCGATGTCATCATCCAACATGTCGATAGCAACATTTAAATAGTAAAAGAGCGTATCAATGTTCTTGTGACCAAGAATCTCAGCAGCTTTAAATAATACGGTGTAAACCACAATTTCATAGACTGACTTATTTTGGATTTCAGATAACAAAATGTTTTGCACTAACTTGCTAATAAACCTTGCTCTCAAACGATGCATAGTGAGTTTGGATTTCTCATTATTCAATGCTTCGCTAAACATTCTACTTACATAAGTCATATTCAATTGGCCACCACCCTTTGCACTAGAAAACAAAAATTGCTGTTTTCGAGTATTGGTTTGACCAGTGTTGATTCTAGGTCTAGTTTCATTTATAAATCTTCGAGTGCGTATTAATAGTTCAGGAATAATATTGATCACTCTTCTAACATTATTTTTACCTTTGATTTCTAGCTTAAATACGCGATCGTCCTCTTCAATATCAATACAATCAGCCATCACAGGTATTTGGTCACATCTGAGATTCAGTAACTCAGACCTTCGTAGACCTGTACTAACCAACCAGTCAGACATCAAACAATTACGAATTGCAACTTCCCGAACATGACCCGAACTAAGCCTTCCATACATGGCATTAACTTCATCTTCATTGGGTATACTAGCCATAGGTTTCCTAGTTTTCCTAAGTAACAAATGGGTAACTAACTCCTTACGCCGCCCTTTTCGTACTAAGCGTATTGGGAACGGATAATCTCTGTCACCTGTTTCACCAATTATGTTTAAAACAAACCTATGTTCTTGAGCCCAAATATAGAAAGCTATTACGACTGAAAGATGTGCATTTACACCAGAAATCTCACGATTCACAGTAAGCGCATTTCTCCAAAGTTTTAAATGTTTATCTGAGATCAAAGTCCAATCAAGTGAATTTTCTTCGAGAAAGTTCCAAAAAATACGTAACGAGTACGTGTACTGCGAAACTGTTGTTTCTGATAGACCTTGGCTGGTCCGTATATGAATTAACCAGGTACTTGGAACATCGATAACCTCACAATAACCATCTACAATTAGAGGCAATTTCCCCCATTTCCGGTTATCCAATGAACACTCACTGTTTGACCAAAGTACTGTGACTGTTTTGAAAACTTTGTCTTTAGAACTCTTCATTTAGTTACGTTTATGAATGGTGCATTTTTAAGAGCAATTAAATCTTTTCGAAGCGAAAGATTCACAGATTCGAGGGACTTCACTCGCTCAGAAAGTGCTAAAACTTCTGACCTATCACTATTATTTTCAAACCTAGCGGCTATAAGCTGTGAAGTCAGAGATTTAATTTGTTTTTTCAAATGATCTATTTCACTGCTTTTCAAACCAACTTGAACATGCAAAGGATTTTTTTTTATTTTGTGAGTGCGATTACTTGATGATCGTAGTAAATCGATCAGCCTTTCAGCTTCATCGATGTAAATCGTATTGTGGGGTGATAGCCTTCGATTTGTAGTTGAGGGACTTCCAATCTTGAAAATCCCCAACTCTCGATCTTCCCAATTTCTAAATTGAGTAAGGCTTTTGGGTATGAACACGCCTTCAGGGAATCCATTTTCTAAATACATTTTCAGTCTGAGATTTTTATTTTTTATCGCTTCTGTAGTGGCGCGCTGCCTCTCAGAATTAGTCAAATAACGATCATTCATAATATCTTTTGATAAAGCCTTTTAATTTGGCTTTTCTTGTTTTGAGAGTCTTTGATGCAATACTCTTAGGATCTACTAAAGTAATCATTTTCGTGATTCCATGAAGCTCATTTCGCCAGTGAGCTTCTTTGGTTTCATCCGTATAATGAAAATGACATCCCGCACATATTTCTTCACTTGAGCCACTACCATCAGGTGCATTAAAAAAGGGATCTATTGCCTTCGCCGGATTACTCTCGGTTTGGCATGCCGATCTGCGCAAATTAGAGGTATTACTCTTAGCACAGCAATATCCCCAAGGAGTGGCCCTCAACAACAACTTTCTATCTTCAATGAGGTATTTAATTGAGGCTTCGATAGAGTCCTCGCCGGTAATTTCAATAATTTTTCGATATCTGTTGATATGTTTGTTGATCACCTCTGCATGTACGCCCGCCGGCTTTTGAACCTGTCCTTTAGCAATGGCTAGTAATTTCTCATTTGTAAGAGAGATACTCTCCTCATGTACGTCATTGAAACTATTCGCATCTCTGGTGTATTGAAATGTCTCTTTCCAGGAAATATGTCTGAGGTGATGCTGGATACCAGAGAACGGGCCTTCAAATCTCCATACATACAATATTGCAAAGATTCTACGGAATTGATGAAGAGCATAGTGCCAAGTGTGGACTTTTCCATCCTGTATATATTCGACTGCTCCAATAATTTCTGCTAGTTGATCGAGCTTATTCTCATATTTGTGATGTCCAGAACTGCCTGCTGTTTTCCATAGTGGGCCTATATAGTTTTCATCAAGAGAACGCAATCTGATTACTGTATTTATAGCAACCGCCACAATTTCGGGACAAGGGGTAGGCTCATCCTTTAAAGGAGATTTTCCGATATCAGAGATTAGATAACGATTATGTTCATCGCCTTCAATTGCATTTGTTTTTATCGCTGAAATTTCAGCTGACCTTCGGGCAGTAAAAATATGAACTAATATCAAACATGCAACATAGGTTAAAGTCTCTGCCTTTCTCACACTAAACTCACTATCAATGTTCCGAGCCTTCGGCAACAGCTTTTTTGAATAGATTAACTTATTGCTTTCATTGAATTCATTCAGTAAATTCAAAGCGTCTGTGGTGAAAATAGGTGAAGGGCCTTTAGCTAATGCTATTTGTTCAAGAAGTTCAGGGAAATCGGTAATCCATCGAATTGCTCCTTCTATGAGCTTCGGTACTAGAATCAACGGAATAGTTTTAGTTCGTTGTGACTCGTTGCCCAAACCCTTAATTGAATTCCATGCCCCGTCTGGAAAAGGCTGAAAAACCAGAGCATCATTCAAAGAACTTTTGTAATCCCATAAAAGTTGAATTGCAGTTGTATGAGCAAATATTGTATTTTTAACTAAACACTTTATTTCTGGCTCGAAATTTGCACTTCGGATACTTTTGAAACCATTTTGTAAATATTCATTGCATAAATTACTAGCTTTACTTAATTTAGGAATATATCCACTGGAAATTCCGCAACCCTCGAATAGTTGGGTTACAGTCTTTGGCCTATTCACAGAATTAGAATCTATAGTGGACATGTATTCGAATAACCTTGGTGTAGCTTGGAATAAATAATCTAATCCCAGAACTGAGTCTTTTAGGTATTTGGAGATATGAGATGGTGTTAACTGATCGAATCTATAAATTCCACTCAGGTACATCCAATTAATTAAACGAGTATATTGAGAATACAGGGCTGGCAACCCAGATTGTACTGATCGCTTCTTATCCTCCATTTTAAGAATTTTTTTAATGACTATAAAAATGCCTGAATTAACCGGGTCATTCAGACGGCTTCCATCAGACAAAACTTGATCAGTCCGACATTTCAGTGGTCTGCCAGTAGAATTGAGAAAGACCAATGATTCTCCATCCTCAAACGAAAATACTTCTACATTAGTGCTAACAATTGAGTGACTTAATTTCATCAATTGGATCCCAGCAGTAATGGATCGAAGCCATCAGCCAGGAGCTTTTTAGCTAACCCTCTAGCAGACGCAAGTTGATATGCAAACTCACTCTGCTTTACTTTTTCTAAAACCACTTCTGTAAGTGCAAAAATTGGAGCCCATTTGGAATCCCAATGGGTTGGAAAACTCGCTTCCAGTGTTCTGCGCTCTGTTCTAAGTACTTCATTTGTTGCTATTAACCGGGGTAAAAAGAAATCATCAATCACTATAAGTATCCTTGATGTATTAAGGTCTGTATCTAGGAAAGACTCGACTTTGCTAGTAGGTGACTCAAGGCTAGTTTCTTGAGCTTTTACCCACATAAACCCTAATCCAGAATCAATTACTGCTTTTTTTAAGTTTGGGATATCGTGATCATTGCATCCAAGAGTGTGAAGAGCTCCTTCGACATTGATTGCAGCTCCAAATTGCAATAAATCCTGAAACTGTCGAATGTAATATTCCAACAATCTTTTGATGGGATAACTCAATGCATACCCAGTGGTTACTGCTCCCATGCCGGAATGATGCAATTTTTTGGCAACACTTGAGATTTTTCCAGACTCGCTCCACATGGTTTTTATTGCAAGGGACATCCTGATAGCACTGGGCTTCCAACTAGTCGGTAAGTTATTGTCACGCAGAATGTATCTTAAGTTATCGGTGACAAAATCGCTTCCTGCTACTGACCAAGTGTCATGGAATCTGAATACGAATAGTTTATTTACGAGGTGTGGGTGAATAAGTCGTGCGTTTTGAGTGTTGTCTCGTATGAACCTCAGAGCTTCAACTGTCGTTACCCGCTGAGATTTATCAGTTATAGGTAGAATATCATTGATAGCTCGATACAAAGCTCTGGGCTTGTTGCTGTTCACTTCAACATAATTTGGATCATCTGTGGAAGACTCAAAATTAGTTTCTAATTCTATAGCGGTAGATACATTTGCTCCAGAATCAATCAAATACAGCAAAATTGCCGCATTAACAGCTTCCTTGTGTGGCGACATCATCGCATCTACATAGAATTTGCCCCCTAGCTTTTCGTAAAGCCTTGCTAGTTGTGATGAATTATCAGAATGCATTGGTGTTGGGGCTTCGCCACCATATAAATCGTGGCAAACCTTTAAAAAGTTTGCCGTTGCCTTTTCCCTATCTGAATGTGGAAATATATTCTGAGACTTCCTAAGATCAAGCTTTCCGGACTCAAGTAATAAAGAATACTCTTTTGTTATATTGCTATCCGCATTTTTCAAAAGCTCCTGTCCTAACTCAAATACATTTTTCCATTTTAGGAATGTATTTTCTGCCACCTCTCTTAGTGCAGATAACCTATCGTTATTTTCAAACAGCATTGCATCAAATAGTTTCGACGCACTTAAATTAGAATTTTTCTCCAATCTATGTTCGATCGACTCTAAGAAAGGCAATGCTTCATCATCAATCAATATCCCTTGCTTCTTAATTTCTTCTTGCAAGCTAAAAGTAATACTTCCACCAAGAGATCTACTGTTTTGTTCTAATAAGCTAGGCTTTCTTTTTTGTGACTGATGGTAATTTTTGGGGTAAGGAACCCTTTTTATTTTTGGCAATAGAGACAAAGCTGAAAGCTCTTCAAGCACTAGATATAAATTGCCAAGTTTTTCTACTTGAGTTGTATGCTTTATTGGCAGTTTCAATATGGAATATGCTTCACTATTGACCGCATCTACCCAAATTGCTTTAAATAAATCTGTATTCGTATCCGAAATCTTCAAATAATCTTCAGGCAACCAACTTGTAAGATTCGTAATGAAATTTATAAATGCCTGGTATCTGCTAATTGAAGTGGGACGGCTAAATCTGACTAAAAACTCGCATACAGATTGAGCTAACTTCAAGGCATTGGATTCCGAGAAAAATGTCTCTAATTTAGATAAATCAAAATCTCGACTAATTCGCCATTCAGGTGGTTTGCAGCAAAAAACTAGTTTGAAATCAGTTGGGGACACGTATGACTCCGCCTCGGCAACAGCCCCCAATCTCCTATGAGTTCGATTTATGCCTGCTCTAGAAACCATCCTCACCCCGCGTATTCAAAAAAGCACCAATTAGAAAACTAATCAACAATCAAAGAGTATTTGATCAAAATAATTGAACAATTATTTTTACTTTAAATTGATTGTCTACTGATGGCAACTGATATTTTATCTAAGTCGGTTAGCTAAATTTAATGCACTTTCATTATGTGATAATTTGGAGATTAGACACTTAAAATAGAAAATTAATTATTACTTATTAAACTGAATTAATGAATAATGTTATTTAAAAACATATATATAAAATTAAATTACCATCCACATCTAGGCAATCTATAGCATAGATGATTGAATTACTCAATTTTGAAAGTTGTAGAATTTTCATTTATTTTTTGATATTTATACTGAATCGGACCACAATTTTTATCCACAGAAGTATTGCAAATAACTACAAAAAATCAATATATTGTTCATATTTTATGAACAAATAATGAATTACCGATTCATGATATATCTATTTCTGTAATGGTTAGACCAAGTACTGATAGTTAAATATACAAATAAAAATGGCCGCATAGCGGCCATTTTTACTGGGGTTTATCAACTTCCTAAACTGGCATTATGTATAGTTTCCTACCAAGTACCAATTTCGTAATTAGTAGGTAATATTAAACTGCAACTTTGCCAGAAATTGAAGGGTGCGACTGATAGCCCACAATTTCGAAATCTTCAAACTTGTAGTCAAAAATAGAATCAGGCTTATGTTTTATCTCTAACTTAGGTAAAGGGTAAGGCTCTCGGGTGAGCTGAAGATTAACTTGCTCAAAGTGATTTTTATAAATATGGACATCCCCACCTGTCCAAATAAAGTCGCCTACTTCTAAATCACACTGCTGTGCCAGCATGTGCAGTAATAATGAGTAACTTGCAATGTTGAAAGGGACACCAAGAAAAACATCGGCACTACGTTGATATAGCTGTAGATTTAATTTTCCGCCAATTACAGCTGTTTGCACCAAACAATGACAAGGAGATAATGCCATTTCTGGTAGATCCCCGACATTCCAAGCGCTTACAATTTGACGTCTAGAGTTAGGATCTTTTTTAATTGTGTCTACTAGCTGTTGAATTTGATCAATGTGCTTGCCATCTTTTGTTTCCCAATCCCGCCACTGTTTACCGTAAACAGGTCCAAGATTACCTTCTGCGTCAGCCCATTCATCCCAAATACGAACGCCATTTTCTTTTAAATAATTAATATTGGTGTCGCCTTGGAGGAACCAAAGTAGCTCATGAATAATTGACTTAGTATGCAACTTTTTAGTTGTGACTAGAGGAAAGCCTTCGGAAAGGTTGAAGCGCATCTGATAGCCAAATATGCCTACTGTGCCCACGCCAGTTCTATCTGGTCTTTCAACACCATCAGCCATTACCGTTTTAAGTAGCTCTTTATATTGTTTCATCTAAATTCTTTCGGAACACTTTAATGGGAATAAGCAATCAAATAATCTGCGCTAACAATAAACAACTCCGTACCTAGATGGGATGAAACTATTAGTAAAATGATGGGTGAATCGATTCATGCGGGTAATACAAGTTTTAATTGAATCAATACAATAAGTTAATGTGTGAGTGAATCGATTTCCCAAAACATAGATGTGGCAAGGCGGCAATTTCATGTGCTCGATATCTGAGACATTCCAGGCAGAAACAATCAACCGGCGTGAATCGGGGGTCTTTTTGATCTGGTTGATGACCTGTGTAATCTGGTCTATATGTGACCCGTCCGGCTTAGGCCAGTTACGCCACTGATAGCCATACACCGGGCCAAGATTGCCTTCGGCATCTGCCCATTCATCCCAGATGCTGACGCCGTTTTCTTTCAGGTAGGCAATATTGGTACTGCCTTTTAAAAACCACAACAACTCATGAATAATGGATTTTAAATGGACTTTTTTAGTTGTCAGTAGCGGAAAGCCCTCTGCCAGGTTAAATCGCATCTGGTAGCCAAATACCGAAATCGTCCCGGTGCCGGTACGGTCGGTTTTCTGGTGCCCGTGTGCGAGTACGTGGTTGAGCAGATCATGATACTGTTGCATGCGAGGGCTCCGGGAAATGATTAAGTATTGGCGACAATAAACGCTTTAACCGCATCTACACTGGCATCCATCACGGTAGATTTCTGCGGCAAGTCCTCGAGGCCATTCAGGCTGGCTGGGCGCTCGGGGGCTTCGCCCAGTGCTTCTACGATCGCATCTTCAAACTTGGCTGGTAGCGCAGTTTCCAGCACTAACATAGGCACTTGCGGATTGCGTTTTTCCAGCGCGACTTTCAGCCCATCGGCGGTATGTGTATCTATCGTCACGCCATATTTCTCTTTGGTGGCACGAATGGTTTGCAGGCGGTGAGCATGATGACTGCTGCCAGACACGAAGCCGAAATCAGCCACCTGGGCAAAGTAGCCATCGGCATTTAAGTCAAACTTGCCGCCATGGTCCACCGCCGTCCATAACTCACGCACGCGTGCACTATCCTGCCCTACCAGGTCATACACAAAGCGCTCAAAGTTTGAGGCTTTGCTGATATCCATAGAGGGGCTGGAAGTATGGTAGGTATTGGCTGAACCGCGCGGGGCATATACGCCAGTCTTGAAGAACTCATCCAGCACATCGTTTTCGTTGGTTGCCACAATGAGTTGGTCAATCGGCAAACCCATCATGCGCGCAATATGGCCGGCACAGACGTTACCAAAATTACCGCTAGGCACAGTAAAACTGACTTTCTGGCGATTATCCTGAGTGACCGCCAGGTAGCCTTTGAAGTAATAGACGATCTGCGCGGCAATACGACCCCAGTTGATGGAGTTCACGGCGCCGATTTTATACTGCGCCTTAAAAGCATGGTCATTGGACACGGCTTTAACGATATCCTGCGCATCATCGAATACGCCCTTGACGGCAATATTGAAAATATTGTCATCTTGCAGGCTGAACATTTGCGCCGTCTGGAAACGACTCATCTTCTGGTATGGCGACAGCATGAATACACGCACGCCTTTTTTACCGCGCATGGCGTATTCGGCAGCAGAGCCGGTATCACCAGAGGTCGCACCCAGAATATTGGTGGTCTGGCCGGTTTTGGCCAATACGTATTCAAACAGGTTTCCCAGCAACTGCATGGCCATGTCTTTAAAGGCCAGGGTTGGGCCATTGGACAGGCTTAACAGGTAGAGATTTTCTTCCAGCTTTTGTGTAGGAGTGATGTCCTCGGCAGATTGCCCGGCACGTGCATACCCATATACTTCTGCCCGGTAGGTTTTATCGATGATCGCCTTGAGGTCAGCGTGCGGAATATCACTGTTATCTACCAGGCGCGACAAAATGGCAAACGCCAGTTCACGGTAATTCATGCTGCGCATGGCGGTTAAGTCGGCGTCGCTGAATTGCGGATATTGCTCAGGCAAATACAGGCCACCATCTGGCGCCAGGCCACCCAGCAAGATTTCACTAAAAGTTAGAGCAGGCGATTGCCCGCGTGTGCTGATATATTTCATTGATTATTAACCATCTGGCTTAAACATTCTGTTGCGTAATTCATCATCTTGTCTGATACACCGGTATCCACCAGTGCACCAGGCTCGTTGCCAATGCGAATAAAGTCTTGCATATCTTGCTGGCTCAAATTGCTGGAGAGTTTTTTTGCCGTGCAGCCGCAATACTCTTCTGTATTAAGGACTGCGCCAGGTTTTTCTTTCGCACCGTCCATGCAACCCTTGTAAATAATCCGGTCAAACATCTGAGCCAAATTAGAGTTGTTGGCCATGCAATAACTAGCAGCCTCACTCTGTTTCTGTTGGAGGCTAGCTTCATCGCGTTTTAAAAACATCTGCTTCAACTCAACATCGGTGAGATTATCCAGAAATCGATCCGCCGCGCATTGGCAAAATTGATCTTTATTGAGGCCGCTTAACTCTTTACTACTTGCAATCTCTGCATTACACCGTTTAACGCTGACGTCTTTAAAGTTGGCACGGGCTTTCTGCATGTGTTCCTCTGCCTGCAAAGCACCTGCCCCCAGTAAACAGGTCACTAGCAAGGTATACCGAATGCTGTTTAACATCATCCACTTCCTATTATTAGTATTATCGGTTAAGTTCTTCGATACGGATTTTTGTGACTTTTCCTGTAATCACGGGTAATGCCTCTATCGCGTGAATCGCAGCATCCATGGTTTTTTCCTGCGTGGTATGCGTCAGGATGATGATATCGGCTTCAGCTTCGCCTTCTTGCGGCTCTTTTTGCAGCATGGCATCAATAGAGATCGTCAAATCAGCCAGGATCTTGGTCACCTCCGCCATCACGCCCGGCTTGTCTGATGCACGCAAGCGCAAGTAATAACCGGAGTGTACTTCAGCAATCGGCAGCACCGGCAACGCCTGCTGCTGATCCAGTTGATAACCGAGGAAAGCCACGCGTTGCTCAGCAGTGGTGCCTTGCAGGCGCGCGATATCCACCAGGTCAGCAACGACTGCGCTGGCGGTTGGCTCAGCACCAGCACCGGCGCCGTAGTATAACGTTGGTCCAACAGCATCGCCTTTGACCACAACGGCGTTCATCGCCCCATCCACATTGGCAATCAGACGTTTTTCCGGAATCAGGGTTGGATGCACACGTAACTCCACACCTGCTTCTGTCTTTTTACTGATGCCCAGTAACTTGATGCGATAACCTAACTCTTGCGCGTACTGGATATCCTGGCTAGTCAGCTTTGTGATACCTTCAGTGTAAGCCTGTTCAAACTGCATAGGCGTGCCAAAAGCGATGCTGGCCATGATGGTCAGTTTATGCGCGGCATCAATGCCTTCCACATCAAAGGTCGGGTCTGCTTCGGCATAACCCAGGCGTTGCGCTTCTTTCAGCACGTCGGCAAAAGCCAGGCCTTTGTCGCGCATTTCGGTCAGAATAAAGTTGGTTGTACCATTGATAATGCCAGCTACCCATTCAATCTTGTTAGCACTCAGGCCTTCACGCAGTGCCTTGATGATAGGAATACCACCCGCTACCGCCGCTTCAAATGCAACAATCACGCCCTTTTCAGCCGCGGCTTTGAAAATCTCGTTACCGTGTACGGCGAGCAAAGCCTTGTTGGCGGTGACCACGTGTTTGCCATTGGCGATCGCTTTTAACACCAGCTCTTTGGCGATGGTATAACCACCGATCAGCTCGACCACGACATCAACCTCAGGGTTACTCACCACTGCAAACGCATCATCAGTCACCGCTACCTGGCCGCCAGTGACTTGTTTTGCTAGCTCCAGATTACGGTCTGCTACCTGCACGATGCGGATATTGCCGCCAATGCGGCGTGCGATCTCTGACTGGTTGCGCGTAATCACGGCATATGTGCCGCCGCCTACAGTCCCAATGCCTAACAACCCTACTTTTAGTTCTTTCATATCCACATTCTATAACTTAGTCACACTTTAAATGAATCATCAGCACGTGGTGGCACGTGCTACTTTGTATGTTTCTTGCGGTAGCCATCCAGGTAACGCCCAATACGCGTCATTGCTTCTGTCAGGTCATCCACATTGGGCAAGAACACCACCCTGAAATGGTCAGGCGACGGCCAGTTAAAGCCAGTGCCTTGCACCAGCAATACTTTTTCTTCCAGCAATAGATCCAGGATAAATTGCTGATCGTCCTGAATCGGGTAGATTTTGGGATCCAGCCTGGGGAACAAATACATGGCCGCTTGCGGCTTGACACAGCTGACGCCTGGCAAGGCGGTCAACATGTCATACGCGAGGTCGCGCTGTTTGCATAAACGTCCGCTAGGAGCCACCAGGTCATTGATGCTCTGGTAGCCACCCAATGCTGTCTGAATCGCCAACTGCCCGGGCACATTGGCACATAGGCGCATGGAGGCCAGCATATTCAGGCCTTCGATGTAATCTTTGGCAGGCTTTTTGTCACCGGAGATAATCATCCAGCCTGAACGATAGCCACAGGCCCGGTAGTTTTTTGAAAGCCCGTTGAATGTCACGAACAAGACATCATCTGCCAGTGATGCAATCGACGTATGCGTGTTACCGTCGTACAGCACCTTGTCATAAATTTCATCGGCGAAAATCACCAGGCCATGGTGCCGTGCAATCTCGATAATACCTTCCAGGATTTCTCTTGGATACAAAGCACCGGTCGGGTTGTTCGGGTTAATAATGACAATACCTTTGGTATTGGCAGTGATCTTGTTTTCAATATCTTTCAGGTCTGGCAACCAGCCCGATTGCTCATCGCAAATATAATGGCGTGCACTGCCGCCAGCCAGATTCACCGCCGCCGTCCACAAAGGATAATCCGGCATCGGGATCAATACCTGATCGCCGTTGTTCAACAGGCCCTGCATGGCCATCACGATCAGTTCAGATACGCCATTACCGATGATGATGTCGTCTATGGTGACGCCTTCGATATTCTTTTGCTGGGTGTAATGCATGATGGCTTTACGCGCGGCAAACAAGCCTTTGGAATCGGTGTAGCCAGAGGCCTGATCCATGTTGTGAATCACGTCCTGCACGATTTCTTCCGGCGCATTGAAACCGAATGGCATCGGGTTACCGATGTTCAGCTTGATAATGCGTTGTCCGTCCTCTTCCATCTGGCGCGCACGTTGTAAAACGGGGCCGCGGATGTCATAACAAACATTGCTGAGTTTATTGGATTTATTGACTGGCTGCATACACTGTTAACAAACACATTTAGCGTGTGTTAAGCTCTTAAAGTAAAACTTTCATTCTACCTGCAAACCCTTGCTTCATCAATGAACGGCACGACCAGATCATGGTCTAGTGAGGCAGATATATTGTTTTATTTTTGAATGTTTAGAGATGAGCACGACGCATGAAATTACACCTGCATAAAAGCGAGCAGCAATACCAGATTAATGGCGTAGATAGCCAAGCCATCACCATCAATCAGCAGCCATATACGCAATCCCTGATTATCAGCGACGACGCGCTCAGCACAGACTGGTTCAACGGTGCGTGGGAAACGCTGGATGCACAGGCACTGCAGGCAATCCTGGCATTCACACCGGAGGTGGTGTTATTAGGCACAGGTGACAAGCAACGCTTTGTGCACCCCAAACATCTCCAGTCATTCCTGGCTGCACATATAGCGGTCGAATGCATGACGACAGCAGCGGCTTGCCGCACCTTCAATATCCTGACGGCAGAAGGCCGTAAAGTCGTAGGGGCGTTATTGCTTGAAAAACATATCACCTCAGCGTGAGGCCGCCGCTACAGTGTTCAGCGTCACTGTAGCCTAAACCTCACTGAGGTTTCAAAGTTACCGAGGTTTAAAAGTCACTGGGGGTTCAAAGTCACTGAGGCTTCAAAGTCACTAGCACTTCATCCGCAGTGATCCGCAAATCCGTAGGCTGGTAATGCGTGCCGCCATATACCAGCTCGTCCGGCTTCACTTCATACAACACCAGTTGATTCAACCACTTACCGCCCATGTCTTTGGCCATCTGTTGCAGCATGCCATTCCATTCGCTATTAGCGCCATCCAGTTGAATCGCATCTACCGTAGGTTGATCCAGGATCACCGCATTACGCGCCGCATCAAATTTGAGCAAGCCTGACAAACTCGCTTTGCCAGTGGCGGTGTTGGCTAATAACTCACTGCCGATGCTGGCATCCATGGTGGTATGAATCCTGCCCGATGCCGGGTCAAGCGTGACCAGTGCGTTGGATAACTGCACATGAAACACCTTCATTACTTTGAATGGCTTAGCCAGCTTGCTATTCAGCTTTTGCTGGATCTGGCTGGCATTCATCCTGACCGTGCGTTCACCCATCATGGTGGCGCACTGGCTAAGCAACAGGACAGCTAGCAGTGCTGAGAAAATAGTTTTAAAAAGACGCATTTGTAAGCCTTATTTAACACTTGCAACATTCATCAAAAATTGACATTTGCTCCATCTGGCTGCGGTAACATACCGCCCGATGCGTAAAAATGACACGATACATTTCGGCCTGCGTGCGCCGATCACTTTCAGTAAATCCGGCTTAACACGAGCCAGCATTACGCAATTGGGATTCACCCTGGTCGAACTGGTGATAGTAATGCTGATCATGTCAGTGCTGGCAGTTACCGCTTACGCGCACTTCTCAAAAACCGACACGCAGGCCAGGCTGGCTTCCTTGCAGTCATTCAAAGCCACTGTATTATCTGTCGCCGCTATGGCCAAAGGCATGTGTATCTCAGATCCACAATGCGATATCGATCAATACCAGACCACCACTTCTACCACCATAGAAGGCATACCCATTTTATTTACAGGCAGATACCCGGTTGGGTTGGCCCCTGATGGTAGCGGCGGCTTAAACCAATTGATGATGCCTGGTAAATTTACGATCCAGCCTGCCCTTTCAGACACCAACCGTGCCACTTACTTTCTGGCAGGCGCGCATGACGAGAATCATTGCAAGCTGGAATATAACATCACTTCGGCGCCTTCAAACCCATCAGTATTATCCGTCACCATAGACAGCAGCGGCTGTTAAGAAAATCCTGCCACTGGCAAAAACCGGAACTGCAAAAGAAAAATGTGCTCCTGGAACCAGGAACACATTTTGGATGCTCACAACAGATGACTAACGTTTTTTGTAACTACAGATTTTTTGTAGAAAGTGTCAGTGTGGCGTTAGTGCCACCAAAGCCAAAGCTGTTTGACAATGCCGTTTCAACTTTAGCGGATGCAATTGGCTGACGCACAATATTCAAGCCTTCCGCTGCCGGATCCAGGTTATCAATATTGGCAGAAGCAGCAATAAAGCCATGCTGCATCATCAACAAGGTGTAAATCGCTTCATTGACGCCCGCAGCGCCCAATGCATGACCAGACAATGATTTGGTCGAAGCGATGGCAGCTTTGCTATCGCCAAACACTGTGCGGATAGCCTCAAGCTCTTTGGTATCACCAACCGGCGTGCTGGTACCATGGGTATTGATGTAATCAATGTCATTGATGTCCAACCCTTGCAGCGCCTGCTGCATACAGCGCACCGCGCCTTCACCGCTTGGTGCCACCATGTCATAACCATCCGACGTTGCACCATAGCCAACCACTTCGGCATAGATATGCGCGCCACGCGCTTTGGCATGTTCATACTCTTCGAGCACCACGATGCCACCACCCCCTGAAATCACAAAGCCGTCACGGTCAGCATCATAGGTACGCGACGCTTTATCAGGCGTTTCGTTATATTTGCTGGAGAGTGCGCCCATGGCATCAAACAGGTAGCTCATGGTCCAGTGTTCTTCTTCGCCACCACCGGCAAACACGATATCCTGCTTGTTCAGCTGGATCTGTTCCACGCCCGCACCGATACAGTGTGCACTAGTAGAACACGCTGAGCTGATGCCGTAATTCACGCCTTTGATTTTAGCGCCGGTCGCCAGGCAGGCGACAATACCGCTGCTCATGGTTTTGGTCACCATATAAGGGCCGACCCGGCGTATGCCTTTTTCTGCCAGCGTATTGGTACCTTCAAGCATACTCTCGGTCGATGTACCACCGGCACCGACAATCAGGCCAGTGCGCACATTGGAAACCAGGTCTTCCGGCAGCTTGGCGTCAGCAATCGCTTCTTGCATTGCCAACCAGGCATAGGCATGCCCTTTCGCCATAAAACGCAATAATTTGCGATCTATCAGCGCCTCGACATCCAGATTTTTAATAGAGCCGGCCACATGCGAACGCAAACCGCGCTCGGCATATTCCGGTTGATAGGTAATGCCTGAACGGCCTGCTTTCAGGCTGTCCAGCACTTCCTGTTTGTTATTACCAAGACTTGATACGATACCAAATCCTGTAATCACTACGCGACGCATTGCGCCTCCTTAGACTTCAATACTATAGGCTTCATCACTATGAACGACTTCTAGAAATTATCCGTGGTGGTGAATAAACCAACACGCAAATCACTAGCATTATAAATCTCACGGCCATCAATTTCCATCCTTGCATCCGCAATACCCATCACTAATTTACGCATGATCACACGCTTCAAATCAATGTGGTAGCGGATCATTTTAGCGGTGGGCAATACCTGGCCGGTAAATTTGACTTCACCTGACCCCAATGCGCGACCACGACCCAGGCCACCTTTCCAGCCCAGGAAAAAACCAACCAGTTGCCACATGGCATCCAGGCCTAAACAGCCAGGCATGACCGGGTCACCGGTAAAATGACATTGGAAAAACCATAAGTCAGGGCTGATATCCAGTTCTGCAATAATCTCGCCCTGCCCGTATCTACCGCCTTCATCAGATATTTTAACGATCCGGTCAAACATCAACATGGGTGGTAAAGGCAGTTGTGCATTCCCTTCACCAAACATCTCACCCCGACCACAGGCCAATAGTTCTTCTTTACTGAAACTGCTTTTGCCAGACACCAAATTCTTGGACATGTAATTTTAATTTTTTGGATAAAACAATATTTTCGCCGGAAATCGCGTTTAGTCAAAGCTTTTTGTCAGCCCAACAATATACAGACCTGTATACTTTTAAATAAAACCCAGGTAAGATTCCCTAAATTGTTACGGAATTTTACATATTGAGAAATATCGTTTCATAAGGGTTTGGGCGATAATCTGCGACAAATGGCTGTTAAGAAATTACAATTTAGTTACAATTAACTTTCAAAAAATTATATTACGTCAGGAAATCAGCAATGCATGATCAACAACTAGCCGATTGGCGAGTACACGCGTTAAAACTTGAATCAGAAGTCAATAAAGTGGTGGTCGGCCAGGAAAGCCCGGTACGTTTGATTACGACTGCAGTGTTTGCCCGTGGTCATGTATTACTTGAAGGTGATGTCGGGGTCGGCAAGACGACATTGTTGCGCGCATTCACCCGCGGCATTGGTGGCGGTTACCAGCGGATTGAAGGCACCATCGACCTGATGCCGAATGACCTGGTCTATCACACCTATCTGGGCGAAGACGGCAAACCACATGTGAGCCCGGGCCCGTTGCTGATGTCCGGCCAGGATTTGTCCATCTTCTTCTTTAACGAGATCAACCGTGCCCGCCCGCAAGTACACTCGCTGATGCTGCGCGTGATGGCTGAACGGACGCTGACGGCTTTTAACAAAGAACATTATTTCCCGCACATGCTGGTATTCGCTGACCGTAACCAGGTGGAAAGAGAAGAAACTTTTGATATCCCATCAGCAGCGCGTGACCGCTTTATGATGGAGATCCCGATCGTAGTGCCACCGGCACACGACATTATGGAATCTCTGATTTTTGATACGCGCTTCCATGATGTAGATCAGTTGATCAGCAATGTAGACGCGGATGTCTTGAAATTTGACCAGCTGAACAGTTTTGCCAAAGTCATCCAGGAAAACATTTCTGCCAGCCCTGCCCTGCGCAAATATGCCTTGAACCTGTGGTTAGCCACCAAAGACCCGCTGGCTTACGGCATCAAGGTCTCCAATGTGGACATGAAGCGCCTGGTATTGTCTGGCGCCAGCCCGCGCGGCATGGGTATGCTGCTGCGTGCGGCCCGTGTCAACGCCTGGTTGAACGAACGCGATGCGGTGATCCCGGAAGATATCCATGCCGTGTTCCATGAAACCATCGCTCACCGTCTGGTGTTCAGCCCGGTATACGAAATGCGCCGCACGGAAATCGCGCGTGAAATGCTGTCCGGCATCATCAATGCCGTCTCTGCGCCTTAATGCTCGCCTGAACTGACCGCATTCTATGGATTACATCAAGGAATTCAGCTACCACATCAGCTGGCGCTCACGCTCCCGCCGTCCTGGTCGCCATAAAAGTAACCAGCGCGGCATGGGCATGGAGTTTCGTGGGCACACCACTTTACTTTCTTACCCCGATCCGCGCCGTATCGATATCCGCCAGACCATCCGCGACCCGATGGAGCAGGTATATGTGCGCATTTTCAACCAGAAAAGTGCAACGCCGGTGTTTGTGATGTGTGATTTGTCGGGGTCCATGCAATATGGTGTACCGCATACCAAACTGACCACAGCAGCGGAAATCACGCGTTCGGTGGCGCAATCCGCGACCCGTAATGGCGATCCGGTGGCCTTTGTAGGGTTTGATGATGAGCTGCGCGATGAATGGCTGAGCACGCTTTCTGCCAGGCCGCACAGCATGCTGGAACTGGCCGACCGCCTGGAAAACCACTTGCCGAGTGAAGTCGGTGCCGGTGCCTTGATCCACAGCGCACGCTTGCTGCCACGCGAACGTGCATTGATTTTCCTGGTATCCGACTTTCACATGCCGCTCGAGCACCTGGAAGAAACCCTCTTGCTGATGCTACGCCACCACATTGTGCCAGTAGTGTTATGGAACAGCACCGAATACAAGGACCTGCCGGAGTTCGGCATCACCAGCATTAACGATCCGGAAACCGGCGAACGCCGCACGCTGTTCCTGCGGGCTTCCTACCGGCAGCGCATCCTGGATACCTTTGCCGCCAGACGCAAGGCCATCGAAGATATATTTATGAAATTTGATATGCAGCCATTTTTTGTGGAAGACACGTTTGACGCAGACCTGCTGTCCGACTACTTCCATCAATATGTGACTGTCTGAGGAATACGATTGATGAAAGCGCCTAAATTCCTGTTCACCTGCTTATTCCTGGCTGTATTAGTCTCGGCGGCACTACCCGTGAATGCCGATGTGACCTTGCCAAACGTAGATAATAAATTTGTCACGGTCAAGGAAATCAACCCGACCCGTGATGCTGGCTATGTGGTCGGTGACAAACTTGAACGCACCATTATCCTGACCGTTAAAAAGCCCTATGAACTGATCCGTGAATCTTTACCGATTGTCGGTTACGAGCACCGCTATCGCGGCCAGGTCTCAGGCGTTGAACTGGCTGGCATCAGTGTGGAAGATGAAACCTTCTCAGACCGCAGCGTGCATACCATCCACCTGGTTTACCAGGTATTCAAGTCCGGACGAGTGGTCAAGCCTGCCATCCTGCGCGGTGAGATCGTCAAGCTGCGCCATAATGGCAAAACAGAATTGCGTCAATTACGCTTCCCGTCCTTCAATTTCAGGACTTCACCGCTGTCTGTCTATGGTGAAGTCAATCTCAAGAGTGAAATGAGCCCGCTAATCACACCTTTCACACTGAGCACAGCTAAAGAAGAGCAAGTATTAAAAATAGCGGCTGGCGTGCTGGCGCTCAGCCTGCTTGGTTTGCTGTATATCATGGGCGCTCACACCTGGTTACCACGCATGGGTGGTGCCTTTGCCAAGGCTTATCGCAAAGTAGGCAAACTGCCTGACACTGAGGAAGGCCTGCAACAAGCCATAGGCGTGGTCCACCAGGCTATACAGCAGGTAGCCGGGCACAGCGTATTCGGCAACAATGTAGCGCAATTCACACAGGAAAAACCTGCCTACCAACCTGCCAGGGCTGAGATTGAGCGTTTCTTCAACCTCTCCCGACAGGTGTTTTTTGATTCCAAAACCTCGCTGGAACTTGGCATGCCTGCCAAACAATGGCTGCGCACGTTTTGCCGCCATATGCGTGATTGCGAACGCGGCCTGACGCCAGATGTGCAAGCTGACTTGAAACCAGGGGCGAAATAGCATCATGGCATTTAATCACCCCTGGATATTGTGGGCGTTACCACTGGCATTGCTGCCATTACTGCTGGAACGCTCGCACAGCAAACATTATTCGTGGATAGGCCTGCTACCACCTGACCCTTTATCGAGCTTGATAGGACTTTTATTAAAAGCGCTGGCAGCACTCAGCATCCTGTTTGTGATCTTAGGGCTTGCAGGCCCGCACACGCTGGAGCAAAAGGCACTGCGTACCGGCATAGGCGCCCAGATCGGCCTGGTACTCGACCGTAGCGCCAGTATGGATGATGCTTTTGTCGGCGATAAGGACGGTCACATTGGTGAAACCAAATCTGTCGCCGCCGCCCGCATCATTACCAACTTCATCAAAGGCCGCCGCAATGACATGATGGGCGTCATCACTTTCAGTAACTCGGCCATGTATGTGTTACCACTCACCGAGAACAAAGAAGCCGTGCTTTCAGCAGTGCAGGCCACCGCCGGCAACTCGTTGTTCCAGACGAATATTGGCGGCGGTTTAACCAGTGCGGTGGAGTTATTTAAAGATGTGCCTGACTCAGGTTCACGCGCCATCATCCTGATTTCGGATGGTGCCGGGCGTGTCAGCGATATGGTGCAGCAGAAACTGCGTGACTGGCTGCAACGCTATAACATCGGCCTGTACTGGATCGTATTGCGCCAGCCGGGCGGCATCACCATTTTCGACCCCAAATATACTGAAAGTGGCTATGACGGCCATATGCCGACAGAAGTATTGTTATACCAGTACTTCCAGACCCTGCGCACGCCTTTCAATGCTTATGAAGCTTCGGACCCGAAGTCGCTGGAAACCGCGATTGCGGACATTAACAGCAAAGAAAAAAAACCGATTCAATATATGGAAAAAATCCCCGGCCATGATTACACCAATGTGTGTTACTGGATTGCAGTCGTCATGATTGCTTTCCTGCTGGCAGTTAAATATCTGGAGATCAACACATGGCGCTCAGCGTAAAAAAACTGGTCATCGGCCTGATCGTGGTGGCCGTGGCTGCCACAGTCACCATGGCTTACACCTGGCAACGTATTCAACAGGCCAAGGCATTCAATGAAGCCATCACCACTGCGAAAACGCCACAAACTGACCAGCAAAGTTTTGAGGCCAAATATGCAGTGGCCTACTGGCTGGCAAAAAACGAGCGTTACAAAGAGGCCACTTTGTTATTTGCCAAGCTGATAGACGGCACCACGGCTGTGCAACGCGCAGCCATCTTGCATAACATCGGCAATATGTTTTTCCTCAAGGCGATTCAAGTCACCGGCGGCAACGACAATAACACGCGTGATGAAGTGGAATACCTGTTAACCCAGGCCATGACCTCATATAAGAGCGCCCTGAAAGCAGATAACAACCACTGGGGCACACGCCGCAACTATGACCGTGTGCTGAGCCTGCTGCCTGAAAAACCAACACCTGGGGTTGGCGAATCTGACAATCCTGGCCTGATCATGGGCAACATCCCCAATGGTTTGCCTTAACCGCATGCCTGACCGCTTGCACTTTATAAACTGAAAAGTATGAATATCTGGCTCAGACGTTTTATCAAACATCGCGACTCTGTTTTGCTGGGGCTGGCGCTGCTATTCCTGCTGGGCGCTATTTTGCGGCCCAGCATCCCGTTTAAACATAATATTTATACTTATTTTCTGGTGGCGGATATTTCCCAGAGTATGAATACCTCGGACATGACTATCCGTGGCAAAAAAGTCACGCGCCTGGCCTATATGCAAAACATGATGCATGAAGTGGTGGGCTCCCTGCCCTGCGGTACCAAAGTCAGTATCGGGCTGTTTGCGGGTAACTCTGTCGCCGCCATGTATTCGCCGATAGAAATTTGTAAAAACTTTGCCGCCATCCAGGATACGATAGACCATCTCGACTGGCGCATGGCCTGGTCCGGCAACAGCCGCTTGCGGGAGAGCCTGTTTGTCACCGCCAAAGTGGTGCGCGGCTTATCAGAACCTGCGCAAGTGGTGTATTTTACCGATGGTGAAGAAGCGCCCAAGCTGCATGCATTCAATACCAAAAACCTGGAAGAGTTTCAGGGCGGAGATGACTGGATATTTGTGGGCATAGGCACTGAAGAAGGTGATGCCATCCCTAAACTCAGTGAAGATAACCAGGTGATCGGTTACTGGTCGAACGAGAGCTTTGCCATGCAACCGGGTATTGCGCAAATTTCGGAAAGTACCTTGGGTGTGCGCGACGATAATGTAGCTGGTGAGAACGACCGCTATATCTCCAAAATGGCGGCTGAATACATGCAAAGCCTGACACAGGAGATCGGTGCCAAATACATTAAGGGTGATAGCAGTTACGCCGTGTTGCAAGCCATGAAAACACAAAAGCCAGCCCGACGTGATATTGCTCCGTTGCCATTAGGCTGGTTGTTCGCCACCCTGGGCGGATTATGTATCGTCGGCACCTATGCCAGCCGCCATCCGCTGCGCCAGATCAAACAGAACCTCAAGATTTATCATCATGAGATCAGGTCCAGGCTATTTAACCGCAGTGAGGCCGTTGCGCACGACAACCATTTTCAATAAATTTTGTTAACGCCTGATTTACCTCGGACATCCTAGGCCAGTGATGCAGGCACATCATGAAGGAAGCACGCAATCAGTTATTAAGTGAGATGAAGTGCAAGTCGCACGGCACGCAGAAACCGGAATGTACTTGAGTACTTGAGTACTTGAGGGTTTTTAGTACCGTGCTACGCAACCATTCGCTCACTGAATGACTTATTCGGGCTTCCAGGATAAGGACCATGAAAAATCACTGGCTCAAGCTCTGGCTTAAACATCGCGACACTTTCTTGCTGACATTGGCTTTGCTCTGTTTACTGGGGGCGATCCTGGTCCCTACGATTCCGATCAAGCGCAACGTCCACACCTATTTCCTGATTGCCGACGTGACACAGAGCATGAACGCCAAGGATATGTCGCTGAATGGGCGCTCAGTCAGCCGTTTGGACTATACCAAGCGCATGATGCATGAGATCGTGGCGCAACTGCCCTGCCACACCCGCCTCAGCATAGGTTTGTTCGCCGGGGATGCAGTCGCAGCACTGTATACGCCATTGCAAGTATGCCAGCACTTTTCTGCCATCCATGAAACCATAGACCACCTGGATTGGCGCATGGCGTGGACAGGCAACAGCCAACTGCGCGAGAGCCTGGCGATCACGGCCAAACTGCTGCGCCAAATGCCGGAAGCCACCAAAGCGGTGTATTTTACCGATGGGGATGAAGCGCCACTGCTGCATGCGTTCAATACGCGCAACCTGAGGGATTTTCAGGGAGGTGACGGCTGGTTTTTTGTCGGCATCGGCTCAGATAAGGGCACGGGCATTCCAAAACTAACAGAAGAAAACCAGATGATAGGCTACTGGTCGAATGAAAGTTTCGCCGTACAGCCCAATATTGCGCAGGTGACTGCCAGCAAAAGTAGCGGCCGCGATGACAGTGTGGCGCTCTCTGAGTACGACCGCTTTATTTCCAAGCGTGATGGCCCTTACTTGCAAAAACTGGCGCATGAGATCGGTGCACAATATATCGCCGGGGATGATACTTATGAGGTGTTGCAAACCATACAATCCCACAAATCACCGCGCCATGAAGTCGTGCCCTTTTCTATCGCCTGGATATTGTCCACACTTGCCGGCCTGTGTTTGCTGGCGGCCAGCATCCACCGTGAGTCCATACGCCAGTTCAAGCATACTTTCGGGCTGTATCGCAAACAGGTGAAATCCAGATTCTTTGCGCGCAGTGACTCGGTCGCGCACGACAATCACTTTCAGTGATGTCGCATCGTTTATTCGCGCAGGCCCCAGGTGAGCCAGACACGCAAAGCTTTTTGCGATGCGGTATCCGCATGATCAAACAAGATCAGTACGCGGGTTGGTCGCAGCCAGTGCCATAATTTGTGACCTGACAGATGCATCTCTTTTTCTGAAGCCTCAGGCTGTAATTCCAGGTAATCGATATGCAAAACCATTAGGCGATGATGTACGACGCTATCTGGCAGCACCTGGATCAGCCAACGCTGATCCGACCTATCCGTCACTGTCATCGTGCCAAATACATCGACACTAAGCGATTGCGGACTACCTTGCCAGCGGGTGGCGGCCAGCTGTGTCCATTGCCAGGCACAGGCAATCACGTAGATGGCCTGCCCTGTGATCGCCCACAATAGCGGCAAAGAAACCCAAAGGCTCAGCACGACCGCCATTGAAAATACCAGCCACCACCCCCATAAAAATTTAGAGGAATGAAAGCGCAATACAATTTCAGTTGGTAGAATAGGTTTTTTCATCAAGTCTGCATGCAGTCGATTGATAACACATCATTCGCGCTCCACAGGAAGGTCTTTTATGTCCAGCGCTACATGGCAACAATTCTTAATTTCACAGGGTGCACAATTCAATGAGTCAGGTGAAGCGACGTTTATTTCACCTGATGCACCTGCATCCGGACAGTTATTTGACCTGTCCACCCATGGCCTGATCGCGGTCAGCGGTGCGGATGCCCTGACGTTTCTGCAAGGCCAGTTCACCAATGATATTAAACTGGTACAACAGGCAGCGCAATTCACCGGCTACTGTACGGCAAAAGGCCGCTTGCTGGCACTGTTCTATGCCTTCAGTATCAATGAGGTCATCTACCTGCAATGCCCGCGCACATTAATTCCGGAGTTGGTCAAACGCTTGCGCATGTTCGTCATGCGCAGCAAAGTCGTGGTAGAAGATGTCAGTGAGCAGTTTGTCGCGCTGGGGCTTGCCAGTGCGGATTCCGCAGCGCATATCCAGCACCTGCCACTCCATCCGCACCACAGCAGCCAAACGCCTTTGGGCACCTTGATCCGCTTACCAGACAGCCACGGAAAACAGCGTGCGCAGTTAATCATTGAAATCGCCCAGGCAGAACAAGCCTGGAAAACCCTGGCCGCTACCTTCACCCCAACAGATAGCCAGCAATGGGATGCGCTGGAAATCCAGGCGGGTATCCCGCAAGTGTACAAATCGACCCAGGAGAAATTTGTGCCACAAATGGTGAACCTGGATGCGCTGGATGGCATCAATTTTAAGAAGGGCTGCTATACCGGCCAGGAGATCGTGGCGCGTACGCATTACCTGGGTAAGGTAAAACGCCGGACCCAATTAGCGACTTTACCTGACACCGCCACTGCACCTACGGTAGGCGATACGTTATTGGATGCTAAACAGCAGGAAGCCGGCCAGTTGGTGCGTGTCGCTCCCAACAAACAAGGCGGCTGGTGGGTGCTGGCAGAATGCAGGCTGGAAGCTCAGGCTGCCGGGAGCATTTACTGGCAGGAGTATGCATTAGGCTTTTCAGACTTGCCTTATGCGTTGGCATAACGCAATGCACTGTTAAAAATAATGGCGCTTAGAGCGCCATTATTTTTTTGTGACATGCAAGTATCAGTGCTTAATCAGGTACCGCAGTTGGTGCAGGAGGCATGACTGTATCCTTAGGCGGCGTTGCAGTGATGACACTGGCTGGCGCCGCTGGGTTAGGATTCTTGCGCTGCATGACCTGGTAAAACACTTCGTCCTGCTTGATCATCCCTAATTCACTGCGTGCACGTTCTTCTACCGCAGATTGACCCTGTTTCAAATCGCGTACTTCAGCGCGCAATGTCTCATTCCGCTGGCGGTAATAGTCATTGCGCTTTTCGTGCGCTTCGATCTGCTGCGAATACTGCCAGACACGAGACCAACTGCCTTTGCCCAACCACAATGGATATTGCAGCAGGGCAATCAGGACAATGAAGATCACAGTCAGTTTGCGCACATCGGCCTATTGCGGTGATGGACCCGGTTACTTGAATAACTGGTAGAAGGCTGACAAACCAGCGTAGCTAGTGGCATCACCCAATTCTTCTTCAATACGCAGCAACTGGTTGTACTTGGCGATACGCTCGGACCGGCATAGGGAACCCGTTTTGATTTGCAAAGCATTGGTTGCGACAGAGATATCGGCAATGGTGGTATCTTCTGTTTCGCCAGAGCGGTGAGAAACGACAGCTGTGTAGTTTGCACGCTTCGCCATCTCAATCGTCTGGAAAGTCTCAGTCAAGGTACCGATCTGGTTGACTTTAATCAGCACAGAGTTAGCCACACCCTTCTGGATGCCTTCACGCAGGATTTTCGGGTTGGTCACAAACAGGTCATCACCTACCAGCTGGGTGGTTTTACCCAGGCGTTTTGTCAGCAGATCCCAACCTGCCCAGTCGAATTCGTCCATGCCATCTTCGATGGTGATGATAGGGTATTTGCCAGCCAAAGTAGCCAGGTAATCAGTGAACTCAGCTGAAGTCAACGAAGCGCCTTCTGATTCCAGGTGGTATTTACCATCTTTGTAGAACTCGGTACTCGCGCAATCCAGGCCCAGGTAGATATCTTTACCTGGCTCGTAACCTGCCGCTTCAATTGATTCCATAATCAATTGCAGCGCAGATTCATTAGATGGCAGGTTAGGTGCAAAACCACCCTCATCACCCACGGTAGTCGCCAAACCTTTGTCATGCAGTGTTTTTTTCAAAGCATGGAAGATTTCAGCACCGGCACGCAAGGCTTCGCGGAAAGTTGGCAAGCCAGCCGGCACAATCATGAACTCCTGGATGTCCACAGAGTTATCAGCATGTGCGCCACCGTTGATGATGTTCATCATAGGTGTTGGCAATTGCATGAAGGCAGAACCACCCAGGTAGCGATACAGCGGCAAACCACTTTCTTCAGCTGCAGCACGGGCACAAGCCATAGAAACACCCAGGATCGCATTCGCACCCAGACGGTCTTTGTTATCTGTGCCATCCAGCTCAATCAGTGTTCTGTCGATAAAGCTTTGCTCTTCAGCATCCAAGCCCAAAATGGCTTCGGTGATTTCTGTATTGACGTTTTCAACAGCAGTTAACACACCTTTGCCCAAATAACGGCTTTTGTCCCCATCACGTAACTCTACCGCTTCTTTTGCACCGGTAGACGCGCCTGAAGGCACTGCAGCACGACCGATCACGCCACTTTCCAGCAATACATCAACCTCTACGGTCGGATTGCCGCGAGAATCCATAATCTCGCGGGCGATAATATCTACAATTGCGCTCATACTATTTTCCTTATGTTTTTTAACCTAAAACTTTACGAATCACTGTGATACATGATGTATGGCATGGGTTAAAGCGTTTGCTCCGCAAACCCTGCTTTTTTCACTAATTTGTCCAGATCCACCAGCAGATGCAATAAATCTTCCATCTTGCCTAATGGCCAGGCGTTAGGGCCATCTGAAAGTGCCTGGCTTGGGTCTGGATGGGTTTCCATAAACACGCCGGCGATGCCACTGGCCACCGCTGCACGTGCCAGCACTGGCACAAATTCACGTTGGCCACCGCTTTTTTCGCCCTGCCCGCCTGGTTGCTGCACTGAGTGCGTGGCATCAAATACTACCGGGCAATTGGTTTCGCGCATGATGGCCAGGCCACGCATGTCTGAAACCAGGGTGTTATAGCCAAAAGACGCGCCGCGCTCACAGACCATAATATTATCCACGCCGCCATTGGCTTCTTTGGCTTTGTTGACGACCTGTTTCATGTCGCCGGGCGCCAGGAACTGGCCTTTTTTGATATTGACCGGTTTGCCGGATTGCGCACAGGCGACGATAAAGTCAGTCTGGCGGCACAAGAAAGCCGGTGTTTGCAGCACATCGACCACGGCGGCCACATGCGGCACCTGTGCTTCGGTATGCACGTCAGTCAAAATAGGCACATTCAGTTGCGCACGCACGTCATCCAGGATACGCAGGCCTTCATCCATACCAAAGCCGCGGAAGGTTTTGGTAGAACTGCGATTGGCCTTGTCATAAGACGATTTATAGATAAAAGGCACGCCCACGCGTGCCGCCATCTCTTTTAACTGGCCGGCGGTATCAACCGCCATTTGTTTGGACTCAATGACACAAGGCCCTGCAATGATAAACAGGGGATGTTCCAGACCCACCTCAAAACCACATAACTTCATGATGTTCCTTGTTTTCTTGATTTAGACGTTATTTTTGCTTTTTTGGGCCAGCGCCGCTTGCACATAGGCTTTAAACAAAGGGTGGCCCTGTCTTGGGTTGGAAGTGAACTCAGGGTGGAACTGGCAAGCCACAAACCACGGATGCTCGGTCTGCGGTAACTCAATCATTTCACACAACTCTTCACGTGGCGTACGTGCTGAAACCACCAGGCCAGCCGCTTTTAATTGATCGACATAATGGTTGTTGACTTCATAACGGTGACGGTGACGCTCGTTGACTTCACTACCGTAAATACTGGCCGCCAGCGTATCAGGCTCGATTGGTGAGACTTGTGCGCCCAGGCGCATCGTACCGCCCAG
This sequence comes from Methylophilus sp. E2MeOHC9, assembly GCF_058744375.1. NCBI lineage: Bacteria > Pseudomonadati > Pseudomonadota > Betaproteobacteria > Nitrosomonadales > Methylophilaceae > Methylophilus > Methylophilus sp. E2MeOHC9. Next base: position 2,063,165 of record NZ_CP196024.1, on the reverse strand, counting down.
GTCTGAATGCTCATCACGCTTCTCGATCTTGCCGGTGGCGTCTTGCCACTCATCGATGAGGCCGATCAGCTTGTGTTCAGTCGCCGGGTTGAATTCGGTGCTGTTGGCATCTTTTAAACCGGCTACGTTACGCGCGAATTCAATCACAGCTAACTGCATGCCCAGACAGATGCCCAGGTAAGGTACTTTGTTTTCACGCGCAAACTGGATCGCCTTGATCTTGCCTTCAGTCCCGCGCACGCCAAAACCGCCAGGGATCAGGATGGCATCCATACTATTTAACGCATCGGTGCCTGATTTCTCGATATCTTCACTGTCGATATAGTGGATTTTGACTTTGGATTCAGTGTGTATGCCCGCGTGTATCAACGCTTCGGTCAATGATTTATACGATTCGGTCAGGTCAACATACTTGCCGACAAACGCAATATCTACTTGCGCTTTAGGGTTGGCTACCGCATAGGTGATCTTCTGCCAGGCAGACAGATCGGCAGCTTTAGCCAGGATATTCAATTTGTGACAGACGATTTCGTCCATCATCTGCTCATGCAGCAAGCCAGGGATCTTGTAAATGGAATCGCTATCAATCGCACTGATCACCGCCTCAAAAGGCACATTGGTGAACAAGGCAATCTTGCGTTTTTCATCTTCCGGGATTTCACGCTCAGCGCGGCACAACAGGATATCCGGCTGGATACCGATTTCGCGCAGCTCTTTCACTGAGTGCTGGGTTGGTTTGGTTTTCAACTCGCCCGCAGTCGGGATCCAGGGCAATAGGGTCAAATGCACATAGCAGGCGTTGTTCTTGCCTTCTTCAAAACCCATCTGGCGGATCGCTTCCAGAAACGGCAAGGACTCGATATCACCTACCGTGCCGCCGACTTCCACAATCGCGACATCAGCGCCTTCGGCACCGCGTTTAATGTGGGATTTGATTTCGTCGGTAATGTGCGGGATCACCTGTACAGTTTTACCCAGGTATTCACCGCGACGCTCTTTCTTGATCACGGTTTCATAAATCTGGCCAGTGGTGAAGTTGTTGCGCTTGGACATCTTGCTGCTGATAAAGCGCTCGTAATGCCCTAAGTCCAGGTCAGTTTCCGCACCATCATCGGTGACAAACACTTCACCGTGCTGGAATGGCGACATGGTGCCTGGGTCAACGTTGATATAAGGGTCAAGCTTGAGCATGGTCACTTTAATGCCACGCGATTCGAGAATAGCGCCCAGACTAGCCGCTGCGATACCTTTTCCAAGAGAAGAAACTACACCGCCGGTTACGAATACATATTTGGTCATGGATGAGGTACTTTGAGATTGTTGCAGACGGGAGAACATTTTACCGTAAACCCCCCTCGCCCACAATGAAGCAAAGGGATAAAATCTTGCACAAACTCGCTAATCGAGGCAGACAAGCATACAATCCAGCCATGTCACACTACCAGTCCAACGCACCTGCCCTATGGCAATCCTTATTGCCAAAGCCAGATAACAACAGCCATAAATATAGTCGCGGCTATGTATTGATACAGGGCGGATATCCCGTGACTGGCGCAGCCAGGTTAGCAGCATACGCCGCAGCACGCAGTGGCGCTGGCATCACGGCGATCGCAGTGCCTGCAGTGGCCTTAGCGATTTATGCCAGCCAGTTATTGAGCATCATGGCCAAACCCTATGCCAGCACCCTGGACTTATATGCCCTGGTACACGACCCCAGAATAGGCGCTTTCCTGATAGGCCCGGGTGCCGGGTCAAGCAAGGAAACACGCGAGACTACACTCACCATGTTGCAAACAGCCAAGCCGGTGGTGATAGATGCAGATGCCCTTACAGCTTTCTCCAGAAAATCAGATAGCTTAAAAAAAGCAATCATCGGGCAATGTGTGCTGACGCCGCATGACGGCGAGTTTGAGAAACTGTTTGGTTTGCGCCCAGCCGATCAACTCACGGAACGCATCGCCCAGGCACTGGTGGCCGCTAAGCAAACGAATGCCACCATTTTGCTGAAGGGCACAAACACGATTATCGCTGCGCCCGATGAGCGCGTGATTGTCAATGAAAATGCGCCACCTACCCTCGCCACCGCAGGGGCCGGCGATGTACTGGCAGGTGTGATCACAGGATTACTGGCACAAGGCATGCCAGCATTTGAAGCGGCGGCGGCTGCGGTATGGTTGCACAGCGAGGCCGCTAAGCTATATGGGGTGGGGTTGATTGCAGATGATTTACCGGGATTGATCGCGGCAGCATGGCGTCAGCTTACGCTTTAAAAACTGAGATTTAAAAGCGCAAGAACAAATACCGACTAAAGCATTAACGACTACGCACTTTATTTTTCAGCAACTGGCTTTGTTCGCGTTTCCAGTCTTTCTCACGCTCGACATCGCGTTTGTCATGCTGTTTCTTGCCTTTAGCCAGGCCGATCTGCACCTTGACCCGGCCACGGGTGAAATGCATATCCAGCGGCACGATGGTGTACCCGGCACGTTCAACCTTGCCGATCAGCTTGCCTATCTCTTCGTTATGCAACAACAACTTACGTGTGCGGATCGCATCCGGGCGCACATGCGTAGAGGCCGCACCCAATGGCGTCACATGGCAACCGATCAGGTAAATCTCTCCGCGCATGATCACCACATACGCTTCTTTCAGGTTGATGCGGTTATCACGGATAGCCTTGACTTCCCAGCCTTCGAGCACGACACCGGCCTCGTACTTCTCTTCGATAAAGTAGTCAAAAAACGCTTTTTTATTTTGCGCGATGGTCATAACGCTGGTTTGCTGGCTTAAATCACTTAAAATAGCATTTTAACCCAAAACCAAACTCCGTTCCGGCGCTATATTTAATAATGGCTCAAGTAGAAAAAACCGTATTGGTCATGCACTCGTGCGAAACCATGTTTCAACTGGTGGATGCTGTAGAGGATTACGCCAGCTTTTTACCCTGGTGTGGCGGCAGCGACGTGATAGAGCGCAGCGAACAAGTGACGCAAGCCACTATCCATATTCGCTATCACGGCATCGTGCAACACTTCACCACCCGCAATCACAAGCAATTTCCGCATCGGATGGATATCACGCTGGTAGATGGCCCGTTCAAACAGTTAACCGGCCACTGGCATTTTATTCCGCTGCGTGAAGATGCCTGCAAAATCGAGTTCAAGCTCGAGTATGTGTTTGCCAACGGCCTGATCGAACGCATCATTGCGCCAGTATTCAGCCATATCGCCAATACCTTTGTTGACAGCTTTGTGAAGCAGGCAAACAAGCTTTACTCCAAATAATCAATATCTATGAGTGAAGCGCTATCGGACATGATGACAGTGGAAGTCGCTTACGCACTGCCGCAAAAACAAGTGATCCTCTCACTGACCGTGCAAATCGGGACGACTGCGCTGCAAGCCATTCAACAATCAGGTTTATTGCTGGAGTTTCCTGAACTGTCGCTTGAGCACTGCAAGATGGGTATATTTGGAAAAGTAGTGGACCGCGATGCAGTATTACAAGCACTGGACCGGGTTGAGATTTACAGGCCATTAATCGCGGACCCTAAACAAGCCCGCAGACTAAGGGCTGCGATAAAAAATACGGCCACTGAAAAGAATCAGGCTGCCAAAAGTGGTCAGCAAAAATCTAAACGCCGCTGACTATTCAAACGAAAGCGTTATTCAACTGGACAATTTTCGTCAATTTCATACTGGGCACGCGCCAGATTGTCACGAATCTGCTCATCGCTTAAATATTCTTTTTCACCGAACTCATTGACGCTCTGCATGCGCCCACCCACCGCATAGTTGCGATAATTGGTGCGTGCTGACGCGCAGTTTTGCGCTTTCATGCGTGTCTCTGCGGCTTTGGCGACAGCCTCTGCCTCATCGGACAACGGCTTTCTTTGCTGCCCTTTTCCAGCAGCGGTTTCTTTATCTGCTGGCGCTGGCGCTGGCGATGCGTTCTCTTTATAAGCATCTGCGCGGGTCAAGGGGTATTCATTAGAGACTTTGGTGGCTTTAATTTCCTGTGCATTTTGTTTGCCCGCTGGTGGCGGGACATCAGAGTAATTCATCACCCCTTTTGCATCACGCCATTTATAGATCTCGGCATGCGCGGGAATATGCAACAAACAAGCAATGCATACAATATTCCGAATCACTTTCATTAATCTCACGTTTATTTCCCGCCTCAACAGTATGTGACTATGCCCGCCATTCGAAATAGCCATGCATAAACCATGCCAGACAGCGCTGTTTTAGCAACTAAAAATGCAAAACGCTTTGTCAAGGTAAAACGAAATCGGTATAATTATATTTTGGAGACAAGGATTCCACATGCGTTTGTTGCAACAAGCTCTCACCTTTGACGATGTTTTACTCGTTCCAGCCCATTCTACCGTGATGCCTCGTGATGTCAGCTTGCGCACAAAACTGACAAAAAGCATCACTTTAAACATCCCCCTACTTTCTGCCGCCATGGATACCGTCACGGAAGCCCGCATGGCCATCGCGCTGGCGCAGTTGGGCGGCATGGGGATTATCCATAAAAACATGTCGATAGAGATGCAGGCTTCACGCGTCTCGCGAGTTAAACGCTTTGAATCAGGCGTCGTGATTGACCCGGTGACGATACACCCGGCGATGACGGTACGCGAAGTGATTGAACTGACCAAACACCATAAAATCTCCGGTTTGCCTGTCTTACAAGACGGCAAAGTGGTTGGCATTGTCACCAACCGTGATTTGCGTTTTGAAACCAATCTGGACCAGGCTGTCAGCAACGTCATGACCTCGCAAGATCGCCTGGTCACAGTACGTGAAGGCGCTAGCCGTGAAGAGATCATGGGCTTGTTGCATAAACATCGCCTGGAACGCTTATTAGTGATTGGCGAGCAATACGAGCTCAAGGGCCTGATCACCGTCAAAGACATTCAAAAATCTTCAGACCATCCACTGGCCTGTAAAGATGAAAAAGGCCGTTTGCTGGTAGGCGCTGCGGTCGGTGTGGGTGATGGTACGGATGAACGTATCGCTGCCTTGGTCGAAGCTGGCGTGGATGCCATTGTCGTGGATACTGCACACGGTCATTCACAAGGTGTGCTGGACCGCGTGAAATGGGCAAAAACCCACTACCCTAAGCTGCAAGTGATTGGTGGCAATATCGCCACTGCCGATGCCGCACTGGCCCTGGTAGACCACGGTGCCGATTGCGTGAAAGTGGGCATTGGCCCAGGCTCCATCTGTACCACACGCATTGTCGCTGGTGTAGGCGTGCCGCAAATCACGGCTATCAGCAATGTGGCTAAAGCCCTGGAGAAATCCGGCGTGCCGTTTATTGCCGATGGTGGTATCCGCTTCTCTGGTGATATTTCTAAAGCGATTGCAGCCGGTGCCAACAGCGTGATGCTGGGCGGCATGTTTGCAGGCACTGAAGAAGCGCCTGGTGAAGTCGAGCTATACCAAGGCCGTTCTTATAAGTCTTATCGCGGCATGGGTTCCATCGGTGCCATGCAAAAAGGCTCATCTGACCGCTACTTCCAGGAAACCTCCAACGCTGACAAACTGGTTCCGGAAGGCATCGAAGGCCGTGTGCCTTACAAAGGCAGCGTAGTCGCGGTTGTACATCAACTGATGGGTGGCCTGCGTGCTTCCATGGGTTATGTCGGATGCTCCACCATTGAAGACATGCGCAGCAAAGCCGAGTTTGTACAGATCACCAGTGCCGGCATGCATGAATCGCATGTGCATGATGTGCAAATTACTAAAGAAGCACCGAACTACCGCATTGACTAATGCTTGTTTTAACGCAAAGCGCAGCAGTTTTTTACCGCTGCGCTTTTGTTCATTCTAGTGACCTGAAAATTTATGCACTCAAAAATCCTTATTCTTGATTTCGGTTCGCAAGTAACGCAGCTGATCGCCCGCCGCGTCCGCGAAGCCCACGTTTACTGTGAAATCCATCCCTGTGATGTGTCGGATGAGTTCGTCCGCAACTTTGGTGCCGATGGCATCATCCTGAGCGGTAGCCACGCCAGCGTTTACGAAGAAGAAACCGACAAAGCACCGCAGGCCGCGTTTGAACTTGGCATTCCGGTACTCGGTATCTGCTATGGCATGCAAACCATGGCGCAACAACTGGGCGGCAAGGTAGAAGCTGGCCAAAAACGTGAATTCGGCTATGCCCAGGTACGCGCGCGTGGGCACTCTGCCCTGTTCCGTGACATCCAGGATGCAACCAATGCAGAAGGCCACGGCCTGGTAGACGTATGGATGAGCCACGGCGATAAAGTCACTGAATTGCCAGCCGGCTTTAAAGTGATTGCCAGCAATGAGACGACGCCGATTGCCGCGATGGCCGACGAAGAGCGCAAGTTCTACGCCGTGCAGTTTCACCCGGAAGTCACCCACACCAAACAAGGCCAGGCCATGCTGGAGCGCTTTGTACTTGACATCTGTGCTGCGAAACCAGACTGGATCATGGGCGACTATATCGCCGAAGCGGTGGCCAACATCAAGGCACAAGTCGGTGACGAAGAAGTCATTTTAGGCTTGTCTGGCGGTGTGGATTCCTCCGTGGCTGCGGCATTGATCCACCGCGCCATTGGCGACCAATTGACCTGCGTGTTTGTTGACCACGGCCTGTTACGCCTCAACGAAGGCGACATGGTCATGGAGATGTTTGCCGGACGTTTAAACGCCAATGTCATCCGTGTTGATGCAACTGAACAATTCATGAGCAAACTGGCTGGCGTGAGCGATCCGGAAGCCAAGCGTAAAATCATTGGTGGCGAGTTTGTAGAAGTGTTCAAAGCCGAAGCCGCCAAACTGAAAGCCAGCGGTGGCGGGCATAAAGGCGCGACTTTCCTGGCGCAAGGCACGATCTACCCGGATGTGATTGAATCTGGTGGCGCCAAATCCAAAAAAGCTGTCACTATCAAAAGCCACCACAACGTAGGCGGTTTGCCAGCACAATTAGGCTTAAAACTGCTAGAGCCTTTGCGTGAACTGTTTAAAGACGAAGTCCGTGAACTCGGCGTTGCCCTGGGCTTGCCGCGTGACATGGTTTATCGCCACCCTTTCCCTGGCCCTGGCCTGGGCGTACGTATCCTGGGTGAGGTAAAAGCCGAATTCACCCTGCTGTTGCAACGTGCGGATGCCATTTTCATTGAAGAGTTACGTAACACTGTAGACGAAAAATCAGGTAAATCCTGGTATGACCTGACCAGCCAGGCCTTTACTGTTTTCCTGCCGGTCAAATCGGTAGGTGTGATGGGCGATGGCCGTACTTATGATTACGTGGTGGCCTTGCGCGCTGTAGTCACCAGCGATTTCATGACCGCACACTGGGCAGAATTACCTTATAGCCTGCTCGGCAAAGTGTCTAACCGCATTATCAACGAAGTGCGCGGCATCAACCGTGTGGTCTACGATATTTCCGGCAAACCACCAGCAACGATCGAGTGGGAATAATCCCTGATTTTGATTCGATCTCCCCTTTAAAACAGAGAACAAGACGATGAGCACAAAACCCATTATCCTCACTGGCGACCGCCCTACCGGCCCTTTGCATCTAGGGCATTTTGTAGGCAGTTTGCGTAACCGCGTGAAATACCAGCACGAATACAAGCAATACGTGATGCTGGCTGACGCACAGGCGCTGACCGACAATATGGATGATATTGATAAAGTGCATCGCAATGTGGTCGAAGTCGCGCTGGATTACCTGGCAGTGGGCATAGACCCCAAACTGTCGACCATTTTTATCCAGTCACAAGTGCCTGAACTGACTGAACTCGCGTTCTACTACCTGAACCTGGTGACTGTCGCCCGCCTGGAAAGAAACCCGACTGTGAAAGAGGAGATCCGCCTGCGTGATTTTGAGCGCGATATTCCTGCTGGTTTCCTGACTTACCCGGTCAGCCAGGCGGCAGATATCACCGCCTTCAAGGCGACGCTGGTGCCGGTTGGCGAAGACCAGATCCCGATGATAGAGCAAACCAACGAGATCGTGCGCCGCTTTAACCGCACCTATAAAAATGCCATCACCAAACAGGAAATCCTTGTGGAAACCAAAGCGCTGGTGCCAGAGCTTGGCCGCTTACCAGGTATTGATGGCAAAGCCAAAATGAGTAAATCACTGGGCAATGTGATCAACCTGGGCGCGACTGCTGATGAAATCAGCAAGGCCGTGAAAAAAGTGTATACCGACCCATTGCACCTGAAGATTGAAGACCCTGGCCATGTGGAAGGCAATATTGCGTTTACCTACCTGGATGCGTTTGATATTGATAAAGCTGCCGTTGCTGAACTGAAAGCGCATTACACACGTGGCGGCCTGGCAGATAGCATCGTGAAAAAACGCCTGGAAGCTGTCTTGCAGGAAATGCTGGAGCCTATCCGTACACGCAGAGCCGAACTGGCGAATGACAAAGGCTATATTCTACAGTTGCTTCGCGAAGGTACTGAACAAGCGCGCGAAGTAGCTGCCCAAACCATGGATGAAGTCAAAGCTGCGCTGGGCTTGAATTATTTCTAGCTGGCATCAATTAACAGCATGAGCCGCGGATTTGTAAAAGAAGACGATCTTGAATTAGCAGGCACCGACCTGCCGGAGCGGCCAATCAGTCCGCACACCAATTATGTAACACCAGAAGGCCTGCAACAGCTGCAGCAGTCTGCGAAAACGCTGGAAAGCCAGCGACCGCAATACGCAACGCGTAAAGAAGACCCAAACGCGCAGCAAAAACTGGCCGAGATCGACCGTGATTTACGCTATTTATTTGCCAGGCTGGAATCAGCACAACTGGTAGAACCGGCATTGCAACCGCGTCATACAGTATTGTTTGGCGCCACGGTGATAGTAGAAGATGAAGAAGGCACACAGTCGACATTCAAGATTGTGGGCGAAGACGAAGCCGATATTGCGCTGCAAAAAGTCAGTTATGTTTCTCCAGTGGCTAAAGCACTGCTGGGTCGTAAAGTTGGCGATAGCTCTACCTGGCAACGTCCGGCTGGCCCCTTGCAATTAGACATTTTAAATATTGAGTATTGAAGACTAAATGAAAGTATCACAAGCCATCAACGAACGGCGTTCTGTTAAAAGCTACGACCCCAGCCATCGCATGACAGAGGCTGAGATTGAACAACTGATGTCGCTGGCCATGCTCTCCCCGACCGCGTTTAATATCCAGCATTGGCGATTTGTGGTGGTCACTGACCCGGTGCTGCGTCACCAGATTCGTGCTGTGAGCTGGAATCAGGCGCAAGTGACTGATGCATCCCTGCTGATCGTATTAACCGCTGACCTTAAAGCATGGGAAAAAGACCCGGCAAGGTATTGGGTGAATGCGCCAAAGCAAGCCAGTGATTACCTGGTGAGGGCCATTCATGACTATTACACCGATCACGCGCAGGCTGAACGTGATGAAGGCATGCGCTCTGGCGGCATGGCAGCCATGACCTTAATGCTGGCCGCCAAGGAAATGGGCTACGACACTTGCCCAATGGATGGTTTTGATTTTGATGCGGTTGGCAAACTGATCAACCTGCCTGCAGACCATGTGCCGGTGATGTTCGTCGTGGTGGGTAAACCGCTGGAAGCTGCCAAGCCGCGTAGTGGGCAATTGCCACTAAATGAAGTCGTCATCTACAACCGTTTTGAATAATGCTGCGTGAATTTCATTGAAGAGCGCAGCCTTAATTAACGATTTAATTAACTATTTTTTGAGAGTTCTTGCATGTTAGTTGCAAACAATATCACCATGCAGTTTGGCTCCAAGCCACTGTTTGAAAACGTTTCCGTGAAGTTCGGCGATGGTAACCGTTATGGCCTGATTGGCGCCAACGGTTGCGGTAAATCCACCTTTATGAAGATCCTGGCTGGCGTACTGGAACCTTCCAGTGGCAATATCAGCCTGGACCCTAACGAGCGTATGGCCTTCCTGAAACAGGACCAGTTCGCTTACGAAGACCAGCGCGTGCTGGATGTGGTCATGATGGGCCACGAGCAGATGTGGAAAGCCATGCAGGAGCGTGACGCGATCTACGCCAACCTCGAAGCCACTGAAGATGATTACATGCGTGCCGCAGAACTCGAAGGCGAGTTTGCAGAGTATGACGGCTACACCGCTGAAGCGCGTGCTGGCGAATTGCTGCTGGGTGTAGGCATTCCTATCGAGCAGCATACCGGCCCGATGAGCGCCGTTGCGCCAGGCTGGAAGTTGCGTGTGCTGCTGGTACAAGCCCTGTTTGCCAACCCGGACGTGTTACTGCTTGATGAGCCGACCAACAACCTGGATATCAACACCATCCGCTGGCTGGAAGATATCGTCAATAATCGTGACTGCACCATGGTCATTATTTCGCATGACAGGCACTTTTTAAACCAGGTCTGTACCCATACCTGTGACATGGATTACGGCAAGATCACCTCCTACCCAGGTAACTATGACGATTACATGGAAGCCAGTATTGCTGCGCGTAATCAGCAGGCCAAAGACAACGCCAAAGCCAAACAGCAGATCGCTGATTTGCAGGACTTTGTACGCCGTTTCTCGGCCAATGCGTCTAAAGCCAAACAGGCGACCAGCCGCGCCAAGCAGATCGATAAAATCAAGGTGGAAGAATTCAAGCCTTCCAGCCGCCAGTATCCATTTATCCGCTTTGAATATGACGAGCGGGAAAAACTGCACCGCAATGCCGTAGAACTCAAAAAACTCAGCCATGGATTTGATAAACCCTTATTCAACGGCGTTGAAATGATGTTTGAAGCCGGTGAAAAAGTGGCCATCATTGGTGAGAACGGTATTGGTAAAACGACCTTTTTACGCTGCCTGGCAGGTGATCTGCAAGCCAAGCACGGTGAAGTGAAATGGGCAGAAAAAGCCAACCTCGGTTACTTTGCACAAGACCATGAATACGAGTTCGAAAAAGGTGAAGACCTGTTTGAGTGGATGACCGCGCAACGTCAGCAAGGCGACGATGACAACACCGTGCGCAGCATGCTCGGCCGTTTGCTTTTCCCCACCGAAGCTACCAAAAAGTCAGTCAAAGTCCTTTCAGGTGGTGAAAAAGGCCGCATGCTGTACGGCAAACTGATGCTTGCCAAAACTAATGTGTTATTGATGGATGAGCCCACCAACCATATGGATATGGAATCCATTGAAGCGCTGAATACGGCACTGGATAAATACAAAGGCACCTTGTTCTTTGTCAGCCATGACCGCGAATTCGTCAGCTCGATCGCCACCCGCATCATTGAAATCAAAGCCGATGGCATTGTCGACTTTACCGGCAATTATGAGGATTACCTAGCCAGCCAAGGCATCGAGTAAGCTAAACACGGAATAAATGCCTGGTAAGTGATACATTCCGATACATAGCCATGCATCCCTGACAAACACCCGATACATTCGGGTGTTTTAATGTCAACATTGCAATTTCGCAATGATGACTGAAGGATACATGATGAAACTAAAAAAACTGGCTATCGCAGGTGCTCTGGTTTTAGTCTCAATGGCTGCCTTTGCAGACGGACCAACTTGTGGCAAAGGTAATTTCGACAAAGCCCATTGGCAAGAACATAAACTGGAGCACTTTGAAAAGCACCAGGAAAGACTGCACACCGTGCTACAACTAACCGCGACACAGGAAACTGCCTGGAATGCCTATCAAGGGCAGATCAAGCCCAAGGAAAAAGGCGAGCATCCTGATTTTGCCGAACTGGACAAATTAGGCACGATCCAGCGCCTGGATAAAATGGAAGCCTGGGATAAAACGCGTGATGCACGCCAGGCCGAGCGTTCAAAAGCCATCCGTACTTTCTATGCACAATTGAACGACGCACAGAAAAAAGTATTTGATGAGAATGCTTTCCCTCACCCTCACCACGGTGGGCCACGTCACGACAAACCGCATCAATAGTCGTACGTGTTTAATGCAAAAACCGGCCACCATGGCCGGTTTTGTGCTCCAATATTTGTTTTAACCTTTTCGAGATAACCAGTGATGACCGAAGCCAACCACGATACCCATGTTCTGGTGGTAGATGATGATGACGCGATCCGCGATCTGCTGTGTGATTTCCTGCAGGAAAATCAGCTGAGCACCCATCAAGCCGCCAATCATGCGCAGATGTGGCAGGTGCTGCAACAGAAAGTACCTGATGTGGTCATCCTGGATATCAATATGCCGCAACGCAATGGCATCGAGCTCTGTCGTGAATTGCGAGAATCCCCCAAATACCACAATATTCCCATCATCATGCTCACTGCGCGCAGCAGCTCGCTGGATACCATCATGGGCCTGGAGACAGGCGCAGATGATTACGTTGCCAAGCCATTTGAGCCGCTGGAATTATTGTCGCGCATTCGCAGCGTCGTGCGCCGTAGCCGCATGGCGGCTGAAACTTCCGGCAAGCATGTCGAAGAGCTGGATAACGGCATTTTGCGCTTTATCGCTTTTAATGAATGGACGCTGGATATCCAGAATCGCACATTGATCGATAAACTCAATACCAACATTCCGCTCTCTAACGCAGAATTCAAATTTCTACGGTTCATGTTATTGCACGCCAACCGCCCGCTCAGCCGCGATCAGCTGATGGAAGAAATGCATGGCCGTGAAGCTGGCCCTTTCGACAGATCTATCGACTTGCAGATCAGCAGGATACGACAAAAGGTTGAAGTCGATAGCAAAAACCCTACCGTGATCAAGACCCTGCGCAATGAAGGCTATTTACTCACCGCCAATGTGCGTTATCTCAAATAAAAAGGCATGAGCATATGTTGAAAAACCTGCTAGGCGCCATGTCAGTGAGGATCTTCCTCATCACTGTCATTGGCATTCTGCTGACTGCGACTGTGGTCAATATGCTGGGCCAACGCGACTCGCGCGTGAACGAATCACGCCTGCGCGATCAATTTGCGTTCGACCGTATAGAGAGCATGATACGCATTCTTGAAATCACCGTGCCCGAAAAGCGCCCGGAGATACAGAGTGTGTTTAACCGCATGGGCAGCAGCCTGAAGCTCAATACCACACCGCCAGAAGATGCGCCGGCCTTACCTGCTGAACTGGCTACCCTGAATACATTGCTGGTGCCAGAAATAGCGGATCAGGTCAGCACGCTGGACCTGGAGCAGTGCGCGCCGCGCAACCGCCCGCCACCACCCCCTCCCGGCTTTGGCCCGCCTCCGCCACAAGGCTATTGCCTGGCGGTATACACGCATTTGCAAGATGCCACACCGGTGCTGATTCAATTGCGCTACGGCGGACATAGACCACCGCCAGGGCATCCGGCTGAACGTAGCCCCCTGGCCTTTTTGCTGGCCTTGCTCGGGCTGATCAGTATCATCTGGGTGGTGGCCTCAGTAGCAACGCAGCCTTTACGCAAACTGGCAAATGCCGCCCTGCAGCTGGCGCGTAATATCGAACATCCGCCCTTGCCTGAAAACCAGGGCTCGACCGAAGTACGCCATGCTGCCAAAGCTTTTAATGAGATGCAACGCAGCATCCTCAATCATGTGCAGGAACGCGGATTTATCCTCGGGGCGATCGCGCATGACCTGCAAACACCGCTGACCCGTTTGCGCCTGCGCCTGGAAAAAGTGAAAGATCCTGAACTCAAGCAAGACCTGGTCAAAGACCTGACAGCCACCCAGGAAATGGTCCGTGAAGGCCTGGATTTTGCCCGATTATGTAGTGACAGTATTGATAAAAACCGCGTGGACCTCACTGCCCTGGCCACTGCCGTCTGCGATGATTTTGACGAAGCAGGCTACCCCATCCACAAAACGCTGTCAACCGAAGCCATTACCATCATGGGCTCGGCGCACCTGCTCTCACGCTGCCTGAATAACTTATTGAATAATGCCATTCACTACGCCCTCTCGCCGACGCTTTCCATCCACACTGAAAACAAGCAGGTGATCTGCATCATCACCGATGAAGGCCCAGGCATTCCGGAACAAGAGCTTGATACGGTGCTAGAACCATTTCGCAGGCTGGAAGATTCACGTTCGCGCCACACAGGCGGAACAGGCCTGGGATTATCCATCGCACGCATGATTGTAGAGAAACACGGCGGCAGTATGTCCCTGAGCAATAAACCAGCTCCGGCGTCAGGGCTAATCATCCATATAGAGTTGCCATTAAACTGAGGCTATTCGCTCCCAGCCAGGCCAGATTTATATTGAAACCCATCATCCGCCCGGTGTAGACTAATGCGCTTGCCAGGCACCCTGATGCTTGCGAAAAATCGGAGAAGTGGCAGAGCTGGTTGAATGTACCTGACTCGAAATCAGGCATGCGTGAAAGCGCATCGAGGGTTCGAATCCCTCCTTCTCCGCCAACTGCTTTATCAACGCTATTGATCTAAAAACTTTGCGTTAACAAGCATCTGCCATTTGGATGAGGCCTAAGTGCATATCAAACTGCGCGCACTTTCAGCTTTATTCACTCACGACCTGATGAACGTTATCACGGGCCAGGAATGCAGGATTTTGCTACTCCCTGTTCTGAGTTTGCCCTGTCTATCGAAAACAATAAATGTGCTGGTAAAGCCCCGAAAAAGAAAAGGCATCTTTTGAAAGATGCCTTATTAATCGGAGACCATATTGGGGAATACTGGTAGGGTTTGATTTACCCTGTTTAAATTAAGTCGCCCAATTTAAACAGTCCTAGTGGCAAACTCAAGCCCTAGCCATTAGCATGCAGGGAATCATTCTGAGTGCATATAGGAGTTTTTCCTGAATATGTCTACCCGGTGAAAATGGATGAATCATACGGATAAACCCGCTGCCATCCTCTGCCAAAGGAAAAACATCACCGAGCACAATATAAAAAACGCCCGTAAGGGCGTTTTGTTTCAGGCTGGCTTAGCCGTTTTGCAGCGCACGAATCTCGGGCAAGTTTCGCCACCAGCCATAGACATCCATGCCACAGCCAAACACATATCGGTTTGGGACAGTCAGGCCAACGACATCGGCTTTCAGTGGTTTTTTCAGGCCGTTGTCTTTATCAGCCAGTACGGCAGTCAGCACTTGTTTTGCCCCGGCCTGTTCACAGTGGCGCACCACTTCTGCCAGCGTGATGCCTTCATCCAGAATGTCATCCAGCACTACAACCGTTTGTCCGGCTAAATCAAACTCTGGTGCTTTTGCCCAGACGATATCGCTGCCTGATGTGCCATGGTAGCGATTCGCTTGCAGGTAATCGAGGCGCGCCGGCAGTTGTAACCTTTGCATTAACTGGCCCGCCAGGTAAAGCCCGCCGCGCATCACACATAGCAGCAGCACTGATTGGCCCGCCAATTTCTCGTGTAATGACTGGGCGATTTGATCCAATGCCTGCCTGACATCTGCTTCAGTGAAGACGATGTCAGAATGCGCAAGCCAGTAGTCCGGCAACTGGGTATTGGGATCTTGCATGGTGATTTAAATTTGGAATTAAATCGCCAGCGTTTTCAGATAGGCTCTGAAACTGTCGGCAATTTCGCTATGTTGCAGCGCCAGTTCAACGTTAGCCTGCATAAAGCCAAGTTTGCTGCCGCAATCGTAGCGCTTGCCTTTGTAGCGGTAGGCTTTCACTTTTTCGAATTCCATCAGGGCAGAGATACCATCCGTCAGTTGAATCTCGCCGCCCTTGCCTGGTTTAACATGCTCCAGGCAATCAAAAATCCGCGGTGACAATACATAGCGGCCAACCACCGCCAGGTTGGAAGGTGCTTCTTCCGGCTTTGGTTTTTCAACCATGCCTTTGACCAACAACAAATCATCTGTTTCTGCGACCGCATCCACCACGCCATAACTGCTGGTTTCTTCAGGGGCAACGGTTTCAATGCCCAGGATAGAACACTGATGTTGCTCATAGATATCGACCATTTGTTTGGTGATGGAGACATCGCCACACAGCAGATCATCTGCAAGCAGCACAGCAAAGGGTTCATTGCCAACCACAGGTTTGGCGCACAGCACGGCATGGCCCAGGCCCAAGGCTTGTGACTGGCGGATAAATACGCAGCTCACGCCTTTTGGCAAAATGCTGTGTACGATATCCAGCAATTTTTGTTTACCGGCAGCTTCCAGTTCAGCTTCCAGTTCATAGGCTTTGTCAAAATGGTCGGCAATCGAACGTTTATTACGCCCGGTGATAAAGATCAGCTCGGTGGCACCAGCTGCGATCGCTTCTTCAGCGGCGTATTGAATCAGTGGTTTATCTACGATGGGCAACATTTCCTTGGGACTGGCTTTGGTCGCAGGCAGAAAACGGGTCCCTAACCCGGCCACAGGAAACACTGCTTTTGTAATTCTTTTCATGGTCATAATCCTAAGAAATTTCTAGTTATAAAGTAAATATATAGTTATAAAACAAATAATATTCAATCAGACATTGGCACTATGCAATTGATTTCAATTTTAGCAAAAGAACCACACTTGCCAGCAAGGCGGTGATTGCGTTTGCAATAATCACTGGCCAATCACTGATCAATAATCCGTACACCAGCCACAAAACGACGCCTAGGGTAAAAATCGTATACATCGGCAGCGAGATGCCACTTAAATCACGCGTGCGCCACGATTTAACAACCTGTGGCACAAATGCTAGCGTAGTACACACGGCCACTATCGCCCCAATACAGGTATTTAGCGTGGTCATTTCAAATCTTCTACTTCGGCACCAAGTACCTGCAGTTTGAGCTTTTTAAACTGGTCACGGAATTGGGCGGCTTTTTCGAATTCAAGGTTTTTAGCCGCATCTTGCATGGCTTTTTCAATCCGCTTGAGTTCTTTAGCCAGCGTTTTTTCACTCATGCTTTCATAGCTGGCCTGCTCTTGCGCAGCTTTACGTTCACGATGCGCCTCATCCTTATCGTATACGCCTTCAATAATATCTTTAATGCGTTTAGTCACACCTTTAGGGACGATGCCATGTTCTTTATTGAAAGCTTCCTGAATGGTCCGACGCCTATCCGCTTCGTCCATGGCAGCCTTCATGCTACGGGTGATCTTGTTAGCGTAAAAAATCACCTTACCATTCAGGTTACGCGCCGCACGGCCCGCGGTCTGGATCAGTGAGCGCTCAGAACGCAAAAAGCCTTCCTTATCCGCATCCAGCACGGCGACCAGCGAGACTTCCGGGATATCCAGGCCTTCACGCAACAGGTTAATACCCACCAGCACATCAAATTCGCCCAGTCGCAAATCCCGGATAATTTCCACACGTTCCACCGTTTCAATATCGCTGTGCAGGTAGCGCACTTTCACGCCGTGTTCAGACAGGTAATCGGTGAGGTCTTCTGCCATGCGCTTGGTCAGTGTGGTGGTCAGCACACGTTCGCCAACGGCTACACGTTCCTTGATTTCGCCCAGCAAGTCATCCACCTGCGTATCCGCTGGTTTGACAATGATTTTCGGGTCGACCAGCCCGGTTGGGCGCGCAATCATTTCCACCACTTGTTGCTGGTGGTTTTTCTCGTAATCCGCAGGCGTGGCGGATACAAACACGCACTGACGCATAATGCGCTCAAACTCTTCAAACTTGAGCGGACGGTTATCCATGGCGGAAGGCAGGCGCCAGCCGTAATCCACCAGGTTAGATTTGCGTGAGCGGTCGCCCAGGTACATGCCGCCTATCTGCGGCACGGTGACATGGCTTTCATCGATAATCATCAATGCCTGTGCCGGTAAATAATCAATTAATGTCGGCGGCGGGTCACCCGGGCTGCGACCAGTCAGGTGGCGGCTATAGTTCTCAATGCCTTTGCAGAAGCCGATTTCATTCAGCATTTCCAGGTCAAAACGGGTGCGCTGCTCAATACGTTGTGCTTCCACCAGTTTGCCATCCGCCAGGAAAGTCGCCACACGGTCACGTAATTCGACCTTGATGGTTTCCATCGCACGTACCGTTGCTTCACGCGCCGTCACATAATGGCTGGAAGGGAAAATACGGAAGTTATGGATTTTGTTAAACACCTGGCCGGTCAATGGATCAAACAGCTGGATGCTCTCGATCTCATCATCAAACAGGCTGATGCGCACCGCTGTTTCACTGTTCTCAGACGGGAAGACATCAATAATGTCACCACGCACACGGAAACAACCACGGCCAAAATCAAAATCATTGCGGTCATATTGCATCGCAATCAGGCGCAAGACGACGTCCTTCTGCGCAATCTTCAAGCCCTGGTGTACATGCAGCACCATGCCATGATATTCGCCCGGGTCACCAATACCGTAAATCGCAGACACTGTTGCCACAATCACCGCATCTTCACGCTCCAGCAAGGCCTTGGTCGCTGCCAGGCGCAACTGCTCGATATGCTCGTTGATGCTGGAATCTTTTTCGATGAACAGGTCGCGTGAAGGCACATACGCTTCCGGTTGGTAATAGTCGTAGTAACTAACGAAATATTCAACCGCATTATTGGGAAAAAACTCCCTGAATTCACTGTACAACTGTGCCGCCAGCGTTTTATTCGGCGCCATGACAATCGCAGGTTTGCCAGTACGCGCAATCACGTTGGCCATGGTGTAAGTTTTACCAGAACCGGTCACGCCGAGCAGGGTCTGGAACTTCAACCCGTCTTCAATGCCTTTGGTGAGCTTCTCGATGGCCTGAGGCTGATCCCCTGCCGGAGGAAAAGGCTGATGTAACTCAAACTTGCTACCTGGAAAGGTGACGATCACAAAAACAATCTGATGAAATATACAATAGTGTCATTTTAACTGTTTTTAGTTCATCAGGCGTGTGATTTACATTTGAAAGCACACGCAATCAAGAGAACTTTTACACACAAAAAGTGGTCCTTTTTTGAATGCCGGCACAATCACCCTGGGGAACAGCTTGAAGCTTCTGTTATTGGTTTTTATCGGACTACTTTCCTCATCGGCACAGGCTTATAACCAACAAGCCATGATGCAAGCTTATTTTGGCGTCGTCATGATCCGCGGCTACAATGAAAATGGCGGCATGGCCTATGGCTCCGGCGTCATTATCGCTGACCATACCGTAGTCACAAACTGCCATGTCTTGCGCGCCACCAAACAACCCTGGGTGTCGCGCGGTGAAGACACCTACCCGATTACCACTGTGCGTGCCGATGTCTGGCATGACCTGTGCGTAGTCACCTCGCCCACGCTACCGTTTAAACCAGTGGCACTTGGCAATAGCTACGCACTGTTGCGCGGACAGGAAATCAGCGCGATAGGTCATTCCAATGGCGTGCCTGCGCCCATTACCTCTATCGGTGAAATCAAGGGGCTTTATCGTACGCCGTCAGGCAATATGATACGCAGCAGCGCCAAGTTTCTGATGGGCGCCAGCGGCAGCGGCTTATTTGACATGGATGGCCGGCTGATAGGCATTAATACTTTCAAAACCGCGGGCCATGGTGGCAGCATCTATTTTGCCTTACCGGTGGAATGGCTGGAGACGCTGGAGAAAATGCCAGCCAGTACTGAGTTCCCGGTGCGCGGCAAAGCCCTGTGGGAAGAAGACGAAGATAAAAAACCCTATTACATGCGGGCAGCCGTGCCAGAGTCGCGGCAGGATTGGCCTAACCTGGAAAAAATCAGCTTGCTCTGGACGCAGCAGGAAGTCACGAATGCCGATGCCTGGTTCAGCCTGGGCCTGGCGGAACAATCCCTGAAACAATTAGACGCGGCTGCCAATGCTTTCCAGAAAGCCGTCGCACTTGATGGCCAATTTGTAGAAGCCTGGTTCAGGCGGGGTGAGGTCGCCCAGTTACTCGGCGATGATAAAACCGTGAAAGACATTGAGCTGCAATTACAGAAAATTGACCCATTGCTGGTGTCGGTTTACCAGAATTACCTTCAATGCGAGAAAAACTGCCAGAAACAATGAGTTAAACCGGCAAAAAACGATAGTCGCTGGCTTCCACGACCGCTCATTTTTGCGTAAAATGTTGCGTTTTTCATTTTTTTGCAGGCAGCGATTGCCTGCTTGTGCATACCGACCAACAAGGAAGCCATTTTGAGCAAACCTGCCGCCAACGTGCTGTCTGCGCGTGTTTTATCCATTAAAGAATCCCCTACTTTGGCGATCACCGCCAAAGCCGCCAGATATAAATCTGAGGGCCGCCCGATTATTGGCCTGGCAGCAGGGGAGCCGGATTTCGATACGCCGCAACATATTAAAGATGCAGCCAAAGCGGCGATTGATGCCGGTTATACAAAATACACGCCGGTCAGCGGCATCCCTGCCCTGAAAAAAGCCATCGTTAACAAATTCAAGAATGAAAACGGTTTTGACTATGCCGTGAATGAAGTGATTGTCGGCGTAGGCGGCAAACAAACCATTTTCAACCTGTGCCTGGCCGTGCTCAACCCTGGCGATGAAGTGATTATTCCAGCGCCTTACTGGGTCAGCTATGCTGATATCGCCATGGTGGCCGAAGCCAAACCAGTGATCCTGGAGTGTGGTATTGAGCAAGGCTTTAAATTATTGCCTGGCCAGTTGGAAGCCGCCATCAACAGCAAAACCAAACTGGTGATGTTTAACTCGCCTTCTAACCCGACTGGCGCGGTGTACAGCCTGGAAGAATTGCAGGCGTTGGGCGAAGTACTACTCAAGCACCCGCATGTGCTGATCGCTACGGATGATATGTATGAACACGTCAACCTGACTGGCGAAAAATTCCATAACATACTGAATGCAGCGCCTGATCTCAAAGACCGCTGTATCGTATTAAACGGCGTTTCAAAAGCATACTCCATGACCGGCTGGCGTATCGGTTATGCGGCTGGCCCGGCTTATATCATCAAGGCGATGGAAATCCTGCAAAGCCAGTCCACCAGCAACCCGACTTCTATTTCACAATATGCAGCAGAAGCGGCACTGAGTGGCTCACAAGACTGTATCAAGCCTATGGTGGCTGCGTTTAAAGAGCGCCACAAATACGTCGTTGACCGTTTTAATGCCATGCCAGGCCTGAGCTGTTTGATGGCGGGCGGCGCTTTCTATGCTTTCCCGGATGCACGCCAGGCGATCAACAACCTGCACCAGGCGAGCAAAATCAAAGAAACTTCCGATATGGCCCTGGCTGAATATTTGCTGGAAGAACATAACGTGGCCGTGGTACCAGGCTCGGCTTTTGGTGCCGAAGGTTACTTCCGCATCTCGTTTGCCACCAGCATGGACAATCTGCGCGAAGCCTTGGACCGCATCGAAAAAGCACTTAGCGTATAAGATACTTGCGCATTCAGCAGACAATAAAAAAGCGCCTGAGGCGCTTTTTTAGTTTTTAAAAAGTGCGTCCTTAATCATTCAGGAAATCTTTTAACGGGCTATTCGGCAAGCCGACATCTGCACTAGCAGTTTGCGTCATCAGGTCAGCCAGTTGCGTAATTGGCAGCACAGTAGGCGAGACAACTGCATGACTATCGCCAGAAACCAGCACATCATGGATATTCAGCGCATCCAGCTCTAATGTTTGCTCGGTAATAGACGCATGGGCGATTGAAACAAAAGCGCTGCTGTCTTCTTGCAACATGGAAGCCAACGGTGGTGACAAATCGATCGCATCATTCAATTGCAAGGCCGCCAGCACATGCTGGATCACAGCTGGATTGACAGCATACTCACTGATATCAACAGCGCCAGATGCCGCGGACAACACATCAGAAAGCTTGATCGCTTGCTGCTCGGCAAACTGTACCACCTCGCCATTGGCTGCCTGCATAGCCACCTGTGTACCTGCCACGGTGACTAACTGGTCACCTTCATGCAATGCATCACCGGCTTTCAGCAACCTATGCTGGCCATGTTGATCTACAATTTCCGCATCACCGGTCAGCCCCACCACTTTTCCTAAAACTGTACGCATAGTCATCTCCTGTTGCGCTCATTATAAACGACGTTGGCACAATAAAAAATTGGCCCATTCGGGTAACAAAGCGATACCTGACCCGCATAATCCGCTTGACTTCCGTAGACAATTTATCAGCGAAACAGGCATTTAAAGAGCACATCGAAAAATATAAAGAAATTCGCAAAAAGTGGTTGACCAAGGGGCACGCTCTCAGTAATATAGCGCCTTCAAACGACGTACCGATTCCTCAATAGCTCAGTCGGTAGAGCGCCGGACTGTTAATCCGTAGGTCCCTGGTTCGAGCCCAGGTTGAGGAGCCAAATAGATGTAAAAGTGGGCACTGTTAATTCAGCGCCCATTTTTTTCGTCTGAATGATGGCATTTGCCATTGCATCATAGCTTCCAGAGATTGTCGCTTCTTTATCCTGTACTGATATTTTGTCGATTAACACTTTCAAGTATTGCTTACCGAAATTCGACTTTCTATCAATTAGCTTTGCTTTTAGTACATTAGCAAACTGTTTAATGTTTTTGGGATTGAATACATCGGCTGGCACATCCTGATGCCGCTTTGTTGCAGCGATCTCTAACAATATATCTTGCCTTCTAGTTTGAATTTTCCTTGTGCGAGACTGCAACATCTCATCCATAGGAAGAAAGCCCTTCTCTACCGCTTCATATAATCGCTCATTACTTTTGTTTAACTCGTCTAACTCTTTCTGAAGTGGCAGCAATAGTTTTGACTGATCCTTTTGTTTGAGTGCGATACGCTTGCGCATATCCTGCATCATTGTTGTAACTCGTTCTGGCGTGAAAACCTTGTCTGCAAGGGTAGACAGTACAATTTGATCCAGCTTATCCATTGAAATGGCTGGCATAGTGCACAAATGATTGCCCTGCCCGATGCGAGTATTGCATTTGTAATAACGATATCTACCGCCCTTACCCGTTGCAGTAGTCATGCCTGCACCACATTTCCCGCACTTTAGAATGCCTGTAAGTAGGGTTGGCGAGTTAACTAGTCTTGGCGGCACGTTTGCAGGCGCACGCGCGTTCCTACGCATCGTCACGCCTTCAAACGTTTCCGCCTCAATGATGGCTGGTATATCAACCTTTATCCATTCGGAAGTGGGTTTGATTTCGCCTGTTTTATTATTTGTTTTATTGAAGTAATACTCACCTATATAAGCCTTGTTCGTTAGCACTTCATGAACTCGGCTACGATTCCACTTTGTTGATCTCAGCGAGATATTTTTATCGTTAAAGTACGTGGCAATCTCTTTTGCGCCCATTTGTCCGCGTTCGTTACCGTGCATGTAAAGCTGAAAGATTCTTTTAACGATTTCGGATTCTATGGGATCAATATCTATTTTCTTTTTCTTTTTACCTTTGGCACCGATCACTTCAACTTCTACAGCACGATAACCAAATGGTGCGCGTGATCCATTCATATACCCGCGCCTGGCATTCTCTTTCATTGCACGAATGGTATGTTTTCCGTTTTCTTTACTTTGGTACTCATCAAACAAGCTGAAAATCTTGCTTGCCATTTCACCTGCCGGATCATCACTGGTGATTTGAGTAATAGAAACTAATTTGCATTTGGCACGCTTCAACATTCGCTCATAGTTTAAGAATTCAAACATATCGCGAAAGAATCGTGAACGACTATGCACAATGATTGCGTCATAAGGTTCGCTATCACTGGTAGCGTCAGCAATCATCTGCTGGAATACTGGCCGCCTATCATCTGTGGCGGAGGCACCAGCTTCGATATATTCCATAGCTATTGTTAAACCAGATGCGCGACAATAATCACGCATCTGGTTTATCTGATCAGGAATTGATAAGTCCTTTTCAGCTTGTCTAACTGTGGAAACTCTTGCATATAGTGCAACCGCCATCTTGATTACTCCTCTTCGTCGAGTTTTGCTAATAACTCAACCAAAAACTCATTTATGTACACCGCGATAATTTGTAATTCACCTTCGCAAACACTGCGGGCATTAGATGTAGGTTGTGAAGCCAAAATAATTTCGATGATTTGCTTGCTCAATCATGATGGCACCCCCTTTCCTGCATAATCTATTCCCGCCCATTCCGTTCCATTCCATGTTGCTTATCAAGTAAGTTTTTTAAATCTGATTCAAGTCCCCGCTCGCCCATTTCATCCAAGAAGAGTTTTTTAAATGCTTGATATTGGCTCTCAGGCAAAGCTGCTTGAGCAATCGTCAGTACTCGATTTTTACGAGCATTGATCAAGTCTCTTATCGGATGAAATAGACTTAAAACTACCATTCGCCTAATCTCATTTCATTAGCTCTACGCGCGACATCCTGATCCCAGGTTAAAGGATCATGCATTTCAGTGATGATATTTAATAGATGCTGAAATGCTTCATCCATGTAGGTTTTATCATTACCGCTGTATAAAACATCAATGGCAGAGATTCTTTTGAGATAGCCATATACGCTTTGCCCAATACGGGTTAGACGCTCATCGTATAAATCTAATGGTTTAAATTCGCGTTTAATGCCCAAACCGTGCATTTTGTCGATTTGTTTAAGCAAATCCAGCCATAAAGGATGTATAGCCCACCTTGAACGATTGCTATCATTTGCTTTTATTCTTAGTGTCGTATGATCTTTGGCTAACGTTCTCAACAAGTCGGCTTGGCGTTCAGACAAACTTTGCATGGAAGATATGCCGAGTTTTCTTAAGTGATCTTTTCGTACTTGCCATTCAATACGCCATACATCACTTTCAATGCCCCACAATTTAAAGAGCCAGTTTTTTTGGCTTTTCTCATTGATTTCATCTACTTTGTTATAAACCCGCAACACTATTTGATCAGTGCCGAATTTGAAGGTTTGAACCAATCCATCTTTGCGGTATTGGCTGTCTTTGGATGCCCGTGAAACAAAACTATCCTCATCAAAATCAATTACAAGCAAGTGATAATCAAAAGCATAATCGACACGGGATAGCCGTTCCGGTTGAGCTTTAATGAAACCGACTGAAGCAGCCCATTCTAGGAAACGATTATGTAATGCCGATAAATCGTTATGCCATAAAGCTATGCTACGGAACTTCACAAAGAAATTAGGACGGTTAAATTCGCCAAACTGAATGCTGAACACATCATTTTCGATCAGAAAAGGATACCCGCTAGGCGTACCATGTGATGCGAGTAGAAATTCTTCTGAACCGAGTTTAATTGGTTTGGGCTTGTTAACTCTAGCTTTTATGAGTGCTTCCTTTTGAGAAGCCAATTCGACAAAATCAAGGTTGTTATCACCAGATGGGATCAAGTAATAAGCACATTCGATTGTGTCAAATCCTGATGTGAGGAAATTGAAATTAGGATGTTTCATCGCTTTTCAATCCCTAAAGATAGTACTCAATATTAAATGGGCCATGACGGTCGTACATCTGCCCCTTGAGCCATACATATTCAGCTAGGTGGAAGAAATTATCTTCTCCGATTCTGAATGCTTCATTGTAACTACTTGGAATTTGACCTACATACCGAAAAAATTTGCAGTTGATTAAAAAATCATGAAAAAAAGAGTACTGATCCTCATCAAGCTCTGACTCACTTTTGTATCCTTTTTGAGTGAGAAAATCCATGAAGAAAATTCCAAACACGTACTCATCTTCAATAATCAAATTCGATTTAGGTTTGTTATCGTATGAATCCTTAATATCCATAACAATAACCAACCCTTTTCTCAAAGCGTTTTCTGAAACTGAAGTGATTGCAGCAGATTTTTGGAGATGCACCCAATTATTGAAATCGAACTGTCTAGCAACTAAGTCCAGTGCGTCATGATGAGGTATTTTGAGTGACTTTTTTAGAGCAGATGCTTCTTTACGAAGTTTGTTTACGGTTCTTGCACGAATGATTTGTATTACTTCTGACATTTCGATCTCCTAGTAATACAGCAAAAAACTACCGCTCACCCCATAGCATGCTGTAACTAAGAAAACGAATTTCTTGATATGGATAGTATCACTGGGACTTCGCCTTAAGGTGAGCGACTGGCGCCTATCAAGCCATGAACTAAATTACAATGATTGTATGTTTTATGTCAAGAAATTTTGTATGATCTGATGTGATGTATTTATAGCCCCCCGTGTTACATGATCGGGGGTATCAGTGAGATCATAGAATCTGGCTTAATATTTATATTCTTTAGCGAGTCATATAAAAAAGGCCCTGCATTAATGCAGGGCTTTTTTATATGACTTCATATCTCGCCAAATTCTACTTTAAGAATATTTCATTCCCCCCACACCAATAAAGTTTGTAGAAAACGTGCCGTTAATCCGTCAGCAGTACCTTAATTTAAAAATTCTGGAAAATTGGAAGAACCATGAAAAAAAACCAAAAAAAAATACTGACTAACTTGTTACTTTCTATATCTCTAATAGCAATCTCGATACCTACGAACGCAGAAGGTGACCCTAAATTTATTGAGTTTGCTTTGGATCAAGCTCACAAACGTAACTTTAATGAGTGCGACAAAGCTATATCCACCGTATTTAAAGATGCATTCGGTGATGATATAAGGATTGAAACTAGCGCTCCAAACACTTTGGAGGCTGACACATTGCGAATGACAGCAACATATGGAAAGAAAGGTACGGAAACA
Organism: Methylophilus sp. E2MeOHC9; assembly: GCF_058744375.1. NCBI lineage: Bacteria > Pseudomonadati > Pseudomonadota > Betaproteobacteria > Nitrosomonadales > Methylophilaceae > Methylophilus > Methylophilus sp. E2MeOHC9. The sequence goes on along the minus strand of NZ_CP196024.1, from coordinate 2,036,691 downwards.
TTTTATGATTTAAATTTTAGAAAGAGTGGTGATAAATGTTTCACGACTGAAACTATGCTACTACTTGTTCCACAAGCTTGTTCTGAGTACATGACTAACCTTCCAAAATTCAAATTTCAGGCTGAAGTTGTAGGGGCAATATGGACTAAAAATGATGGAGGCGTAAGCTCTATATACCACCCCATAGGAAACTCTTGTGCGGTCACTTACAGTGTAATAAGAAGCTTTTGATTATTTAATTACATTTTAGATGGTACTAAATCAGGAATATTTTTTCTCTATATCTCTTAAGTTTAATTAAAACATACCGTTAATCCGTATGCAGCATCTTGTTCTCTATTTTCAAAAACTGGAAAAAACATGAAAAAAAAACTTAAAAAAACACTGATTAATCTTCCGTTATTTATTGCACTTACTACACTAAATCAACCTGCAATTGCAGCAGGCGATCCAAGATTTACTAAATTTGCTTTAGATCAAGCTCATGAACAAGGTTTTAAGGGATGTGATAAAGCCATATCAGCCGTGTTTAGTGAAACATCTGGGGCTGATATAAGAATAGAAGTAGAGTCTGCTCCAGACCTAAAAGCTGATACTTTGCGAATGACAGCGATCTCCGGAGAAATGGGTGAAACATCCTATCTCGATGCAACAATTAGAAAAAAAGGCGCTAAATGCTACACAACAGAAACAGTGTTAGTGCCGACAAAAATGTCTTGTTCAGAAATGATAACGAACTTTCCTAGCTACAAAAGAATGAGTGAAACTTTAGGAGTTACATGGACTAGGACTGAAGCCAATATAGGCGTTCTTTTTCATCCTGTGGGTAACTCTTGTATCTTTACTATAAAAGGCTCAAGAACTCTTTAAAGCAGCTTCTGTTCCTTCACCAACTGATAATAAGCTTCATACTCCAGTTCTCATTTTTGTGATCATTGGTGAGCCAAATAAAAAAGGCCTTGCAGAAATGCGAGGCCTTTTGCTTTTTATACGCACTGCGGAACGCTCCGCAATTATTCCGTAAGAAGTAGATAAACTTCCTCTAGTCACGCTTGGCTAATCAATAGGCCGCATGCAACGGCCTGCTTTAATTCCAGTCTATAAACAACAACTCGCAATCTTCCGCATATGCGATTTTGTCGATATCTCCCTTGCCATAGCACTGTAGTTTTACTTTTTGCCCTTTTTTGAGCTCGGCTGCTTTATTTTTCTCACTATCAGCCAGGGTGAAGTGTGGCTCCATCGCTGGATTCACGCCACCTTCGAGTACCAGAACGGCATGGTCAGACGGATCAGTATTCATATCAACGACACTGCCGCTGACAATAAAAGCTTTGTTTTTGTATTTTTTATCTGCCGCAACGGTATCGTCTGCATAAGCTTTGGCTATTTCACCTGCTGTGGTTTCAAAAGGTGGCGCGTTGTTGCTTTCAGCCGGTTTTTCTTGCGCCGTTTGTTGCGCTTCTGTATTTTCAGGCGACTCTCCAACAACCAACCAGATGATGACTAGCGCTGCCAATATCCCCAAAACCCATACAAGTACTTTTTTCATTGTTACCTCCCTTTTAATCATCAGTCACTGCTACCTATTTATTTGAAGCTTTCTTAGTTAGATTCGCATATGTAATCCCAGCCGTCACACTTTACAACTTTAACACTCATGAATGCTAGCCATGACTCACCTCCATATGCATTTTTAAATTGACGCTCTAAAAAGAAGTGTCATCGATCATCATCGTCCCCAGGCCCCTCACCTATTCAGTGCGTCTATCTTTTTATCCGCCGCTAACTTTTATCCTGGATGCAACTATCCTGAGTAAAATCAGCTCCATGTTATAACCGTAACCACTCTGTTAACATTCCCCAGTAAGCCATCATTTGCTCGGGATGCGACTAGCCGGTAGCACCATGCGCGATACATAAGGATAAGAATGTCTGATCTGGCATTAACGTTAGCAAGAATTCAATTTGGATTCACCATCTCTTTCCATATCGTCTTTCCGGCGATCACCATTGGTTTGGCGAGTTACCTGGCGGTGCTGGAAGCCAGCTGGCTAAAAACCAAGAACACCGTTTACCTCGACCTCTACCATTTCTGGGTCAAGATATTTTCCTTGTGTTTTGGCATGGGCGTGGTGTCTGGCCTGGTGATGGCTTACCAGTTCGGCACTAACTGGGCGGGATTTTCTACCGTCGCTGGTAGCGTCACCGGCCCGCTGCTCACTTATGAAGTGCTGACGGCGTTCTTTCTTGAGGCTGGCTTTTTAGGCGTGATGCTGTTCGGCTGGAACAAAGTGGGGCCGGGCTTGCACTTCACCGCTACGTTGATGGTAGCGATTGGTACTTTGGTTTCAGCCACCTGGATATTGGCTTCCAATAGCTGGATGCATACGCCGCAAGGATTCGAACTGGTCGATGGCAAAGTCATCCCTGTCAACTGGTTTAAAATCATTTTCAATCCCTCTTTCCCCTACCGTCTCGTGCACATGGTGATTGGTGCTTACCTGGCCACGGCTTTGTTTGTGTCGGCGGCCGCGTCCTGGCAATTATTCCATGGCAAAAATAATCCCAGCGTGCGCAAGATGTTGTCTATGGGCTTATGGCTGATTTTACTGATCGCGCCGCTACAAGCGGTGGTGGGTGACCTGCATGGCCTGAATACCCTGAAACACCAGCCCGCCAAAATCGCCGCAATCGAGGGCCACTGGGAAAATAAAGGCCAGGAAGCAACGCCACTGATTTTGTTTGCCTGGCCGGATATGGCGCAGGAGAAAAATCATTTTGCGCTAGAAATCCCGGTATTGGGTAGCCTGATATTACGCCACTCGCTGACCGAACAAATCCCGGCGTTAAAAGACTTCCCTGCTGCAGACCGGCCGAATGCCACCATTGTGTTCTGGACTTTCCGGGTGATGGTAGCATTAGGGTTGCTGATGATTTTGCTGGCAGTCACTTCACTCTGGTTGCGGCTGAAAGACAAGCTTTATCACAGTACGCCCTTCCAGAGATTCTCCATCGCCATGGGGCCGGCCGGCGTGGTTGCTATCCTGGCAGGCTGGTACACCACTGAAATAGGCCGCCAGCCATGGGTGGTGTATGGCATTTTGCGTACCGCAGAGGCGGTCACGCCGCACACCACCAGTGAAGTGGCGCTCACGCTGGGCTTGTTTGTGGTGATTTACCTCGCGCTGTTCGGCATGGGCACTTTATATGTATTACGCCTGGTGAATATCGGGCCTAAAACCGATGAAGCCTTGCAGGGCGATGCCATCTCCATCAACCGCAATGAACTCGATGAATTTGCACTGGCGCCAGAATTTCACCCTGACAATAAAACGCCACCGACATCACAGAATCACCCTGAGCAAAATAACACTGATAAAAAGGATCATTAAATGGATTTATCACTGATCTGGGCGGGCATTATCCTGTTTGGCATCATGATGTACATCATCATGGATGGCTTTGATCTGGGCATAGGCATCCTTTATCCATTTTTTAAGGAGAAGCATGACCGCGACCTGATGATGAATACCGTTGCACCGGTGTGGGATGGCAATGAAACCTGGCTGGTACTGGGTGGTGCCGGTTTACTGGCGGCTTTCCCACTGGCTTATGCTGTCATATTGAGCGCGCTTTCACTGCCATTGCTATTCATGCTGATGGCGTTGATCTTCAGGGGCGTAGCGTTTGAATTCCGGTTCCGCGCGACTGATGAAGAACGTCATTTCTGGGATAAAGCCTTCCTGTGCGGATCGATTGCAGCGACTTTTTTCCAGGGCATGACGCTGGGTGCTTACCTGCAAGGGATCAAAGTCGTCAATGACGCCTATGCCGGTGGGCCGTTAGACTGGATTTCGCCATTTTCCATCTTTACCGGCCTCGGATTGCTGGTGACCTATGCCTTGCTCGGCTGCACCTGGCTGATCATGAAAACAGCGGGCGACTTACAGGCAGCCTGTTATAAACTTTCACGACAGGTTTCAATCATATTGTTCCTGATCATTATTGTGATCAGCCTGTGGACGCCGCTGATGGATAGTGACATCGCAGAGCGCTGGTTTTCAATGCCTAATTTCCTATTTCTTTCTCCGGTGCCGTTGCTGGTGGCGTTTTTCTTTTATCGCCTGCAAGCATCGCTGCGTGCAAAGTCAGAAACCACGCCGTTTATCTATACGCTGTGCCTGATCCTGTTAGGCTACGTAGGCTTGGGGATCAGCATCTGGCCCAATATCATCCCGCCACATATTTCCATACACGCCGCCGCCGCACCGCCGCAAAGCCAGATGTTCGCATTGGTAGGTGCGCTGGTCATCATCCCGGTGATCCTGATCTACACCGGCTGGGCCTATTATGTTTTCCGCGGCAAGGTAGACCCGGATGAGGCCTACCATTAATAAAGGCATGGGTGAATGACAGGCACAAAACCGAAAAGCAGTTTTGCTAAAAGATTAGGCTGGCTGGTGCTGATCTGGGCCGCCAGCATTGCCGCACTCGCCCTGGTGAGTGTGATCATTAAACTGTTGATGAAGGCAGCAGGATTCAATAGCTAACCCTGACAAGGCAGCCAAAGAAGAATCTTTTTTAGTTTTGCAGGTCATCTCTATAAGGGCGTTGCCATTGCATGCATGATTAAATGTGCTTGCCCGTTCAAATCCAATCCGTTTAACATGCCATTTAGAGCCGTGCCCTAACCCATTCAAACAACCCTGATGACTACCCAGCAAAAAATAAAATGGCGGCGTTTGCGTGCCTGCAGTGCTTGCGATATGGTCAGCGCCATCCCTGTGTTGCGCCCAGGCGAGCACGCCAGTTGCCCGCGCTGCGGTCATGTATTGGCGCGGCGGCATCTGCATCCGGTGCAACGCAGTATCGCGTTGGCAATCACCGCGCTACTTAGCTTATTGATTGCCATCGCTTTCCCATTTATCAGCATGGATACCAACGGCTTGGATAGCCAGATCGCCCTGCCGCAAACTGCCGTCACCTTGCTGAATGTCAACCAGCCGCTGGTAGCGCTGATTGTCAGCGCCACGGCGATTATCCTGCCCGCTTTATACCTGATCGGCGTCATCCTCATGCAGGCCAATGTGTTGCGCACGGTGCCGCGCGCCTACAGCGATGTGATCGCCCGGCTATTCTCACGTTTACACCCATGGATGATGGCGGATGTATTCATGATCGCGGCGCTGGTGAGCCTGGTGAAATTGACTGATATCGGTGAAGTGCAGCTAGGCGTTTCATTCTGGGCCTATTGCGTGTTTGCCTTATTATTATTGATGACCACGCGCTCGGTGGATATCGATCTGCTGTGGCTGAAACTGGCCGGTGAACCGCCGCCTGACACCGGCATCCGTTGCGGCGTCAATGCCGCTGAACAACATGTGGCCGGATGCACGACCTGCGGCCTGATCAATGCGCTCCCTCCTGCGGCCAAAGATTCCGCTTATCTATGCATGCGTTGTGGCAGTACGCTATATGCGCGCAAACCAAATAGCTTGCAATTCACCTGGGCATTATTGCTGACAGCGGCCGTGCTCTATATCCCGGCCAATGCCTACCCGATGATGATTACGACTTCGCTGGGACAAAGTCATTCTTCAACCATTATTGGCGGCATGATAGAACTCTGGCAGCATGGCTCAGAGCCGGTGGCGGTGATTATTTTTGTCGCCAGCGTGCTGGTGCCTATCATTAAAATGCTGATACTCATGCTATTGCTATGGCTGGCGCGCCACCCCGGCCCACTGAATGCACAACAAAAAACCGCGCTTTACCGAATCACCGAGTTGATAGGCCGCTGGTCTATGGTGGATGTATTTGTCGTCGCCATCATGGTGGCACTGATACAATCCGGCAACCTGATGTCGGTATTGCCCGGCCCGGCAGCACTGGCATTTTGCGCGGTTGTGATTACCACCATGCTGGCGGCGATGGCTTTTGATCCCCGTTTATTGTGGGATACCCAAGGAAAACCTTATGACAGATCAAAATAATAATCAGCCACCTAAAAACCCGCCCGGCCCTGATCAGCAAGCACCTGATCAGCAAACAAATAGCCAGCAAACGAACGGTCAGCCAGCGCATGACCATTTACTGGCTAATGTCAGCAAACAAGTGCGTGTCTCGCCGATCTGGATCGTGCCTATTGTCGCCCTGCTGATAGGCTTATGGCTGATCTATGATAATTACACCCGCGTCGGCAAACAGATCACGCTCTCCATGACCAATGCCGAAGGCATTGAGGCCGGTAAAACTAAAATCAAGGTGCATAGCGTGGATATCGGCCAGGTCGAGCAAGTAACCTTATCCGATGACCTCACGCACATCGAAGTGCTAGCCCGCATCACGCCTAAAGCGCAACCCATGCTGGTCAAGGATACCCAGTTATGGGTAGTCAAACCGCGCATCGGGTTGGAAGGCATCAGTGGCTTGAACACGGTCATCTCAGGTTCTTATATCCAGTTGCAACCTGGCAAAGAAGTAGAGGAAACCGACCACTTTACCGTACTCGATCAACCGCCCATTTCACTCAATGGTGCCAAGGGTGTACATGTCAATCTGGAAGGTAAAGTCGGCAATGCCTTGCGCGTAGGTGACCCGGTCACTTACCAGGGTTTGCGTGTTGGTCGCGTTGTCAGCGCCACGTTTGACCCCAAGCAGCGCAAAATGCAGCACGAACTGTTTATTGAGCACCCCTATGATGTATTGGTGACTAAAAATTCCCGCTTCTGGACCGCCGTGGGTATTGATGTCAAATTGGACGCAGAAGGCTTTAAAGCAAATATCCCCACCGTGGAATCCCTCATCGCCGGCGGCGTCAGCTTTGGTCATCCGGACGATATCCCAATGGGGCAACCGGTGCGCTCGGAAACCACGTTTGAGCTGTTTGCCAATGAAGAAGCCGCCCGCCAGCAAACCTATGACCAGTACATAGAATATGTGCTGCTGGTGGACGATACCGTGCGTGGACTGACCAAAGGCGCCCCGGTTGAATTCAGGGGCTTACGTATAGGTACCGTCATGAACGTGCCGTGGAAATTCAACTCCCCTGAACGCAAGAAAGACTTCCGTTATGCGATCCCGGTGCTGATCCACCTGGAACCTGGACGGCTGGCCGATAATGGCCAGGCAGACCTGGAAGAATGGAAAACCCGTATCAGCCACATGTTACAGCGCGGGCTGCATGCCACCCTCAAATCCGGCAACCTGCTCACCGGTTCAGTCTATGTCGACCTGAATGTGGATCAAAAAACGCATAAACCTTATAAACGCGAACGTTTTGAAGGCCTGCCGGTATTGCCGACCAGTGCTACCAGCCTGGCGCAGATCGAACAGAAACTGTCTGACCTGCTGGATAAACTCAACCACCTGAATGTAGAGCCTGTGCTTTCAGGGCTGGATAAAAACTTGCAGCAGTCTGAAATCACCATGAAAGAAATCCGTGCACTGAGCGTGCAGGTGAACCAGTTCATCAGCCAGCCTGACCTGCAACAGATGCCAGCCAACCTGAACAAAACCATGCAGGAAGTTCAAGCCACGCTCAAAGGCCTGTCGCCGGATTCACCAGCCTACCAGGAACTGACCACCACCTTGCAGCGTCTGGACAAAGCCCTGCGTGACATACAGCCATTGGCACGCACCTTGAATGAAGAGCCGAGTGCCATCCTGTTTGGCCGCAAACCTGGCAATGACCCGGTACCTCGTGCACCGACTACATTACAGGCACCTCAGGCACCAACAGACCAACAGGTGCCGCAAGCACCGGCCAACCCGTAAGGAAGCAACTCATGATGATCAAAAAACAATTACGGACTGGTTTATTATTGATAGTGGCATGCAGCCTGAGCGCATGCCTGAAATCAAACCCGCCGGTGAAAAGCGAGCGCTTCAGTTTGCCAGAAGTGACTGGCGCACAACCAGTAAATGCAGCACAACAAACCCTGGTGTTAAACCGTATCCAGCTGGCAGACTACCTGGATACAGACCGGATCGTGGTACAGCTGGATGACGTCACCCTGCACCCTGCGCGTGATCATCTATGGGTAGATAACCTGTCGCAAGAGCTACGCCGTGGCCTGCGTGCGCGCCTCTCCAGCCGCCTGCCGAATACCGCGATCACAGACCCACTGCCTGGCGCGGCGCCCTCTGCCACCAGCCTGCAATTGACTATAGACCAGTTTCATGGGCAAATCAGTGGCTATGCCGTGCTGAGTGGTCAATGGCAGTTGCTGTCAGCCGACCACAAACCCTTGCAAAGCCAGTCATTCAAATTCACTACGCCGCTGGCTGAGAGTGGCTACCCGGCACTGGTGCGCGCATTAGGCAACAACCTGGATTTACTCAGCGGGCAGATCGCAGGGCAATTACCACGCACGCCCTAGGCTGGTCAGCCTGCAGCAATGAATCACCGGCACCAGTTTTTTGGTAGCCGGTTTTTTTTATGAAAAGCGCTGACCACGCGCTAGTGGCGACACCCTGTATTTGCTATGATGACTTTTCCATCCACAATAAAAAAGTCAGGAGCGGGTAATGGGTTTATTCTCTTTTATCAAAGAAGCGGGTGAGAAGCTGTTTGGCGCGGGCGAGGCCAAAGCCGCGCAGGAAACAGCCAGCAAAACACCTACGCCGGTCAATGTCGATGCGGCCAACGCCGCTGCCGCAAAGGCCATTCAGAACTACATTTCAAAAAACAATCTGCCGACTGAAGGCTACGACATTAAGTTTGATGGTGGCAGCGGTACCGTCATCGTACAAGGCAATGTAGAAACGCAGGAAATCAAAGAAAAAATCCTGTTATGTTGTGGCAACGTGTCCGGCGTTGAAGCGGTGCAGGACCAGTTATATGTGCCCAGCCAGGAGCCGGAAGCCAGGTTTTACACCGTGGTCAAAGGCGATACTTTATCTAAAATCGCCAAAGAGATGTATGGCAATGCCAATAGCTACATGAAAATCTTTGAAGCCAACCGGCCCATGCTTAATCACCCTGACAAAATCTACCCTGGCCAGGCCTTACGCATTCCTGAGTAAGTCGCGGTTTGCCGGTTGAGTATGAATCATTCATTGAGACCTGAATTAAAAATTATTTAAAAACTATTAGGAGGAAAGATTATGTCTGCATTTTTTCGTTTGTTAATCATTGCTGGTTTAAGTGCCACCCTGCTGGTTGCCTGTGGCGAGAAAGAGCCTACGGTTGAAGAAGCGCTGGAATCTGCGCAAACCCACACCGAAGAGGCCGCAGCTGAAGCCAAAGAAGCCGCTGTCGATGCCGTACAGGCGGCCAAAGACGCAGCCGCGGCAGCTAAAGAGCAGATTAAGGAAACCACTGAAGCGACTGAAAAAGCCGTTGAAAACAAGTAATCCCTGCTCCGCATAAAAAACCCGCATTTGAATGCGGGTTTTTTATTGCCTGTGCAGCAACGTTCGTTAGTAACTCTTTGCTTTTCTTAATCAGTTGGCCCAGCTATATCACAGGAATTTTTCATGTACACTGCCCCGTGATTTGCAGCGTTGACTGGAAAATTTGATTGCAACGATATCGGCTTTGGACGCTACTGACACAATGGATGCGCCTTGCTCCATTGGTGTTTTTCATGATGCCATTGGCATCAGCGGCCCCGGCTTTGCTCGGAACCACCTGCATCAACCAGCAAGGCAGCATTATCGAGCGTATCCCGTTACAAGGCGGTAAATTTGCCTGCCAGAGCGTGCTCAAAATCACAGAAGCCAACCAGTATGTGATCGATTTTAAAAACACCTCGACCATTGCGCGTTTCCAGCATGAGATTTTCCAGGAAAATAGCGCGCAGCACGCCGCAACCCAAGGGAAACATTCCTTACCTGGCACAGCGTCAAACCAAGCCATCCAAACACAAGCGCCAGAAAAGCAAGACCTGCTGCATATCCTGACCGGCGGCCTGAGCACTACGCAACACAATCCCTTTATGCTTAGGCATGGGCGCATCGTCAGCCTGGAACCCGGCACCTACAGACTCATCACCTGGCTGCAATCCCCCTACTACCTGGCAGCCCCCACCCTGCTGATCACTGACCTGGCCAGTTATCAGCGCCAGAGCAATATCAGCGCAGCTGCCAGCTTGTTATTGCTGGGTATTTTGATGGGTTTATTCGCTTATTATGCAGCGCTGGGTGCACTGCCCGGCCATATGACAGAACGCATGTATGCCATCTTTATTTTTGGCAACCTGGTATTTCACGCTGCCACTCTGGGTGTGTTTAACCAGTTTTTCAACTGGCACTCGTTTTACCTGACTGGCCTGCCGTTGCTGATTGCCAACCTGGCTTATGTGAGCTTTATCTGCCACCTGCTAGGCATTAATCAATTCCATCGGCCACGCCTGTACCAGCTATCACTGATTGCCAGCAGCCTGCTGATCGCCTTGATCGTACTCGGCATGATCTTCCCCGACTGGATGCTGGAAATGTCGCGCATAGGCGTCGTCATTTCCCTGGCTTTTGGCCTGTTATGCGGGTTGCGCCTGAGCGTGCAGCGGCAAATCATCGGCCAGCTCTACCTGCTGACGACGATAGGCTTTGGTATGCTGTGCATCATGGCGATCAGTGCGGCCAACGCCACGCAGCATATCTTCACCCTTGAGCAACTCGGGCTGTTTGCGGTGACTATGCATGCCATCCTGCTCTCACTCCTGGTCGCATACAAACTCAGTCGCCTGCATCATGAAAAAGAACAACTGCTGGTCGAGCTGCAAAACACACGTTCACTGGCGCTGACCGACAGGCTCACCGGCATGCCTAACCGGCATGCGCTGGAAAATAAACTGTTGAAGCTGCCGCAGCATGGCTGCCTGATGTTTCTCGATATGGATAACCTCAAGCACGTAAACGACCAGTTTGGCCACGAAACAGGTGACCTGTTGCTGACGCTGTTCAGCCAGATCCTTTCGGATAAACTCAGCGAGCATGGCCAGCTTTACCGGCTGGGCGGCGACGAATTCGCCATTCTGTGCCATGAGGATGATGTCGAGTGGTGCCAGCACAAACTGGAATATACGCATATACAATTAGGCAAAGAAGGCTTTGCCGGCGTCGGTGCCAGCATGGGCATCGTGTTCGCGCATGAGGCAACCAGCACCGAAGCCTTGTTACGCATCGCCGATAAACGCATGTACGAGAACAAGCGTACCCGCAAAAACCGCAAGGAAATGATGCAAGTCCTGCACCCTTGATGGTGACAAGGCGCACTCACAAAATCGCCATCAGATTGACTTTCTGCTCTTATACATGCATTGCTGTATTTAAAAGCGCAAGCCTGGCCCGCTTATGATTTATACTCATAAAATTGTTCGCCAGGCACAAGCACCAGCGCATCTGATTTAAGACCTGCTCATCTGTTCATTATAAGGCTTTAGATGCACGTTTTTTTGTAAAAAAGCTGGTTGCCTGGCATAAGCACTAAAGAAAGTAGTCATGCCTTTACTCACTACCCTGCTAGTCCTGATCGTGTGTGCCCGCCTGTTAGGGCAAGTGTTCTCCCGCTTTAATCAGCCCGCCATCATCGGTGAAATGGTCGCCGGTGTCATTCTGGGCCCCAGCTTGTTCAACCTGATTACGCCTACCCCTGCCTTATCAGGCATTTCAGAGCTGGCCGTGTTTCTGATCGTACTGTCGGCCGGCCTGGAAATGAATTTCAAGGAAGTCATAGACTCCATGCGCGGCAAAGGTATCGTGATTGCCTTGCTGGGCTTTTTACTGCCACTCACAGGCGGCATCCTGGTCGGCGTTGCGTTTGGGCTGGATGTCAGCCGCACTATCTTTTTAGGCTTGTGCGTATCGATCACCGCGCTGCCGGTCACCGTCAGCATCCTGCAAAGCTTCAAACTGCTGGATTCAGATATTGCACGTTATTCTGTTGCCACCGCTATCTTTAACGATGTCGCCGCACTGCTGGTATTAGGTGTGATCCTCAATCTGCCGGAACAAAAATCCTACCAGGCAGTCAGCATCGCCATCTTTCACGCCAGCTCTAAATTGATCCTGCTGATACTGCTGATCCTGGGTGTCAGTTTGCTGATCAAAAAAGTCATCGATAAAGGCATTAACCTGCATTTGTGGTCAGAAAAACTGGTGGCCCTGATAGGCAATGAAGCGCTGTTCGGCATCCTGTTGTTGTTTGTCCTGGTTTTCGGCTCAGTGAGTGCGGCGCTTGGCTTCCATTTTGTCATTGGCGCATTTTTTGGTGCGTTATTGATAGATCGTAATTTCTTCCTGCCCTCCCGCTACAAAGAATTGGAGTTAACGTTGGGTTCCATCACCGGCGGTTTTCTGGCACCCGTGTTTTTTGCCTACCTGGGGCTGGAATTTAAAGTCCAGATCATCGAATCATTCTGGTTTGTTGCCGTGGTACTACTGGTGTCTATCGTCACCAAGATCCTGGCCGGATGGCTGGGCGGGCGCCTCATCGGCTTGCCTAAAAGTGACGCGCTGGGCATAGGCTTTATCCTCAATGGCCGCGGCGTGATGGAACTGGTGATTGCCAGCATTGCCTATGAGCGCGGATTTATTGGCCAGGACCTGTTCTCGGTACTGATATTGATGGGCGTGGTGACGACATTGATCACACCACTGATGTTCCGTAAATGGATCATGCCGCAGATCGAAGCCAGGGCGAGAGTATCATCGCCATCTGGCCAGTGATGCCGCCTGTATTTGCACATGATAGCCATCCTGACACTTGCAAATTCTTATCAGGCAACATCAAACAGGGAAAGATTCATACATAATGGTGTTTTCTTCAATCGTCGGCGCTTAAGGGTCAGTTTGCTGTTTTCACCCATATTTCATCGTTGCCTGTTGCTGCTCAGCCTGCTGTTAGCCAACGTTGCATTTGCGAACGCCGCATTTGCAAACCCAGTGCTTAGCGACAGCGAGTGCCAGAATGAGCACGGCCAAACCGTACAGCAGATTCCTCTGCATGGTGGCAAATTCACCTGCCACGCCACGCTGACCATTGCCACAGCTGACAGCTATGTGCTCGACTTTAAAAACACCACCGTGATTGCCAGTTTCAACCACCACCTCAGTGCGGCTGATGGCAAGGCATATACGGCACATGGCGGGCTGGATAGCGCTGAAAAGAATCCTTACCTGTTACGCCACGGGCGCAAGTTCGATTTATCGCCCGGCACCTACCAACTCACCACCCAGCTCAATTCACCTTATTACCTGGCGCAGCCCGAGCTGTTTATCGCCAGTGAACCGGATTACCTGGGCCAGGTCCTCAAAAGTTCGGCAGGTGCCATCCTGATGCTGGGCGTGCTGATGGGGATTTTTGTCTATTACATCGCTATCGGCCTGGCACCCGGCCACTTTACCGAACGTATGTATGCCTTGTTTATCCTCGGCAACCTGATATTCCAGGGCGCGGCTTTGGGTGCGTTTGCACAACTGGCAGATTCACACTGGTTTTACCTGAGTAGTGCGCCTATCCTGCTGTCCAATATCGCCTACGTCAGCTTTGTCCGCCACCTGCTAGGCATCAATGCTACGCACTACCCCAAGCTGCATCAGTTCTCGCTGATCGTTTGCGCCATTTTGGTGGCTTTACTAGTCAATGCGCTGATCAACCCCAACTGGATGCTGGAAATGGCACGCACCGGTGTCGCTATTTTCCTGGGCTTTGGTTTGATTTGCGGCAGTTATTTCAGCTGGCTGAAACACCGCACCGCACAATTCTATTTAATCGCCATCACCGTGTTTGGCGTGCTCGGCGGCATGAGCATCAGCGCACAAAAACTCAGCACCAATATCTGGACCATAGAACAGATGGGGCTGATTGCCGTGACGGTTGAAGCCATTTTGCTGGCACTGGTATTAGCCTACCAGATCAACCGCCTGCACAAAGACAAAGACCGCATGCTGGTGGAGCTGCAAGATACCCGCTCCCTCGCCCTCACGGACCGGTTGACTAACCTGCCCAACCGTCACGCGCTGGAAGGCAAAATGGTTAACTTTCCAGCCTATGGCTGCCTGATTTTCCTGGATATGGATAACCTCAAACATTTCAATGACCACTTTGGTCATGATGTGGGCGACACCCTGTTGAAGAACTTCAGTATGTTCCTCAACCAGCGCCTGGGCCGTGAGGCGCAGTTATACAGGCTTGGTGGTGATGAATTCGCCATTTTGTGCCATGAAGATGAAGTGGAATGGTGTCAGCACCAGGTGGAAGCCACCAACAAACAACTGCAAGTCGGTGGCTTTATAGGCGCAGGCGCCAGCCAGGGCGTGGTGTTTGCGCGTGAAGCCAACACCCCGGCAGAACTGATGCGCATCGCCGACAAACGCATGTATGCAAACAAGCGCTCGCGTAAAGACCGTAAAGAAATGCTACAGGTGTTTCAAAACTAGTTTTTTGCCAATGCTACCCACTTACACTGGCGATGTTTTATATCAGAAATCAGGCAATGCATAAGCTGCACGCCCTGCCCGATACATTAAACCCAGCCAGATATCACAAAGTAAAAAGCCTCCGTACTCGGAGGCTTTTTATTGTTTAAGATCTATTACCCTGGCAATCCGCTTAGCCCATGGTAGCCAACATACATCCCCACCAGCAAAATGAGCAGCGCAGAGAAATACGGCGCCTTTCTGGCAAATTCACCAAACCCTGACCAACGGCTGGACACATGCTTGATACTCATCGCCGCCAGCACGCCTGAAGCGACCATGGTCAATGCCAGGCCAATGCTAAAACACAGCACCAGCGTCGCCCCCAATGCGATCTGTTTCAGTTGCAGGCACAGCAACAACACCGTGATCGAGGCCGGGCAAGGGATCAGCCCGCCAGTTAAGCCGAAAATCACAATCTGCCCGGTGGTCACCTGACGGCCAGCGAAACGGTGCTGTATCTCGTTGGCATGCGCCAATTCGTGCGGGTCTTGATAACCCAGTGACAGATTTTCCAGCCCGGCTTTATGATCGTGATCGTGATCGTGATCGTGATCGTGATCGTGATCGTGATCGTGGTCATGATCGTGATCGTGGTCATGCGCCATTTTCGCGTGCTGTCGCGTGACCAGCGCCATCCAAATCGCCATCACTATCAAAATAACCGCCGACATAATCTGAAAATACGGCTCTGAAGTTTCAGCGTTCCAGCTACTGCCAAAATACAGCCCCAACATGGCAATGGCCCACACGATAGCGGTATGTGAAATGGTTGCCGCCAGCCCTAACAACACCGCCTGTTTCACCGTGCCGCGAATGGCAATAATAAACGCCGCCATCATGGTTTTAGAGTGGCCAGGTTCCAGGCCGTGCAATACGCCAAGCAGAATGGCACTAGGGATAAACAACCAGCCGTTGCCGTGCTGGATCAAATTCAAAAAATCACTCATTTGAATGCTCCAGAGCAGACAACATGGAAATCAAACTGCCTCGCAAAGACAGCGTATAAATAACAATCATAAAAACCCCTCAATGTTTAAGAAATACACATAGAGCGCCAGGCGAACACTGTCGTCAGGCGCTTACAGGGCGAGATAAGGAGGCTTTTGCGGAGGAGAGGCAGATGGGTTGAGGTAAATCACTGGCACAAACCCTGGCACTTCGGCCACAGGTTTACTGGCAGTCAGCACCACTTCACTAGCAAGCAAAGTCGAGAGATGAATATTGTGTTCAAAGTCGATCAAATGCAGCACCGATGGCGCAGATTCATCCTGATGCAAATCGCCATCTTCCTCATGGTGATGCGCGATATGTTCCATATGCTCGACCATATGCGTCAATGCTTTTTCCTGCGAGCTTTGTGAGCCGACCAGATGCGCAAACTCCACATCCGCAGCCAGTAATGGTTGCAGCGGTAAAAGCCAGATGATGAAGAAAATAAACAGGCGGCGCATAGCCCTATTCTATTACAAGCTTCAAATAAAAAACCACGCCCAATCAGTTATAATGCCGCAACCTTTGGGGAGTAGCCTGCTTCATATAATTTGAAGTGCCTGTGTCAACATAATCGACTTACGTCGTGGTGCAGGCGGCCGTTTTCGGTTGGCGAGACTAATGGATAACAGTGCGACAAAAGTCGGGCGTGCTGCTATCTATTTATTTCGTCCCGACTAGAAAACTAAATATGTCCCTTACCAGCACTTCCATCGCGCTTATCGCGCTAGCCATGTCCACCGACGCGTTTGCCGCAGCTATTAGCAAAGGCGCTGCACTCAAAAATCCCAAACTGTCAGAAGCACTACGCACCGGATTGATTTTTGGTGTTATCGAAGCCATCACACCACTCATTGGCTGGGCCATCGCCACCTTCGCCATCAAAACTTTTGCGTCACATTACATTACCGACTGGGATCACTGGATCGCCTTCACCCTCCTGCTCGCCCTTGGCCTGCACATGATTTACGAAGGCTTTCAACCAGCAGAGCCCGAAGAAGAAAAACCCAGCAGTCACTCCTTCTACATCCTCGCCCTCACCGCAGTCGCCACCAGCATAGATGCCATGGCGGTGGGTGTGAGTTTAGCGTTTATGGATGTGAATATATTCATCACCGCCGCAGCGATTGGCTTTGCGACTTTTACCATGGTGACAATTGGCGTGATGCTTGGGCGTGTATTAGGGTTAATGTTTGGGAAGCGTTCGGAAATAGTTGGCGGCTGGGTGTTGATTGCGATTGGGTTTTACATTCTGTATGAACATCTCGTAATTAAAGCCATTTCCTAATATTGATCTATCATTTGTATTAATATTCTTCACAACATATTTATGGAGTGTCACAAATGTCCATTGAAATTATTAAGCAACAAATTCAAAAGTTTTTAATGGATGACACCCCAGAAGTATTAGCTATTAAAGGCGCATGGGGCATAGGAAAAACGTACTCTTGGACGAAATTTCTAAATGATGCTAACGCTAATAATAAGATTGCATTAGATCGCTATGCGTATGTATCTTTGTTTGGCGTTAACTCTTTAGATTCATTAAAGCAAACAATTTTTGAGTGTGTAATAAACAAAGATTTAATAGGAACAGAGCCAAGCCTCGAAACTTTTAAAGCTAATATCACAGCAGTTTCTAAATCATTCGGGCGAAAAACATTAGATTTTTTTTCTAGTATTCCCTTAATAAAAAACTTTACTTCAACTATTGAATCCCTGTCATTCCTATCTTTGAATAGAACTTTAATTTGTATTGACGATATTGAGCGCAGAGGCTCTAAGCTAGAAATTAAAGATGTAATGGGTTTGATTTCTCAACTCAAAGAGCAGAAAAAATGCAAGATTGTATTATTACTGAATGATGAGGAAGATGGGCTAAATGAGTACCATAAGCTTCGTGAGAAAGTAATAGACATAGAGTTAAAATTTACACCTACAGCTTCAGAATGTTCTGCTATTGCTTTCGATACAGAAGATGAAACACATGCCACTTTACGTGAGTTATCGGACAGACTCGAAATTAGAAATATTAGGATCCTGAAAAAAATAGAAAAGCTTGTGAATCTTGCTATTCCTTTTTCAAAAGACTTTGAAAACGAAATCCAATATCAATTTATTCATTCCATAACATTATTTACTTGGTGTTATTTCAGTTCTACAAAAGAAGTTCCTAGTTTGGATTTCGTCACAAAATCAGGTTACAGTTTCTATGACATTGGAAAAGATAAAGAAGGTAACGATGATGAAAAAAAGTGGATAAAAATACTTGATAAGTATGAGTATCGTCTTACTGATGAACTGGATTTAGTGCTGGCAGAAGCAGTCAGAACTGGGTATTTTGTTGAGACTACTTTAAAAACAGCAGCATTGAAGAAAAACGAAAGTATTCTTGCAGAAAAATCAGACAACTCATTTGGCGATGCTTGGCGTCTTTTTCACGACAGTTTTGCCGATAATCAAGAAGTAGTTATTAATACGATTTATGACAGCTTTAAAGCTAATGCAAAAAACATCACTCCAACAAATTTAAACGGAACAGTTCATTTATTTCGCGATCTTGAAGAACCAGAAAAAGCCTCTGAAATAATTGATTACTATATAAATTTAAGAGGGCAGGAAATTGACTTATTTGACCCGGAGAAGGACAACTTTTTTGGAGACTCAATAGATAAGGAAGTACTAGAAAAATTCAGAGTTGCATTTGCAAAACTTGCAATTACTGAAAGCGCTAATGATGTACTAAAAAGGATAGCTGGGAAAAATAGTTGGAATACAAAGGACGAAGTCATTTTAGCCAATACTTCCACCGATGATTATTATGAATTATTTAAATTTGAGTCAGGAAAACATTTATCCCGATATGTCAAAACATGCTTACAGTTTGGTGAATTTTCCAGTTCAACAGAACAACAACAAAAGATAGCAAACAATGCACGCAAAGCTTTACAACGAATTGCGGCAGAGAGTTTAATCAATCAAAGAAGATTGAAGAAATTTGGTATAGATCCAGAAGAAGCCACAGAAGAGAAATAAAACTTTAAAACTCGGCTTTAAGCCAATTGTTAGAAAATTAGTAACTTAATTTTTAAGATTTTTAAAGTCGATATGACGTAGCTGTACCAATAAAATATCTATTTATTTCCCTATGCCTTGTGATTTACTGCCATATCTCCATATAAGTCGAAACACTTAGCATGACCAATAACCATCCGCGTTAAAATACCGCCACACTCGTTTTATTAAAAATTCATATGGATAAACGTATCCCCGTCACGCTGCTCACTGGTTTTTTGGGCAGCGGTAAAACCACCCTGCTCAACAAACTACTGCATAACCCGGCGATGAAAGACACCGCCGTGATCATCAATGAACTCGGCGAAGCAGGTTTAGACCAGATTTTTGCCAATAGCCAGATTTCGCAGACTGTTGAAAGCGAGCATGTGGCTGATAACACGGTGTTGTTGAGTTCTGGCTGTTTGTGCTGTTCGCTCAAAAATGAGCTGGCCGATACAATGCGCGATTTGTTTTTTAAGCGCAGTTTGCAGGCGGTGCCGGAATTTAACCGGCTGGTGATTGAAACTACCGGCATGGCTGACCCTGGCCCGATTTTAGCTAACCTGATGAATGAGCCGGTGATTGAATCGGTTTACCGCTTGGATGCGGTAGTTGTAACAATTGATGCGGCTTATGGTTTGCAGCAGATTGAAACGCAGAAAGAGGCGTTGAAACAGGCGGCGGTGGCGGATGTGTTGCTGATTACTAAATCAGACACGGCCACGCCTGAACAGATCAGCGCGTTGCAATCCAAGCTGACTGCAATTAACCCGAATGCGACGCAGCAGTTTGTGTTGCATGGCGAAATCGACCCGATGCAGATTATTGATGTCGGGCTGTTTGATTTTGCCAATAAGCAGGCCAACCCCGAGCGCTGGTTGCGTGCGCCTGCCAGCGGCTTTAGCACAGCGAAAAAAGGCACGCTGCCGCAAGCGCCTGCGCATGATGATGTGACAACATTTACCGTCTACTTGCCCAAGCCGATGGCGTGGGCTGATTTCAGGGGCGTGATTCTCAAGCTGTGCCAGGTGCATGGTGAGCAGTTATTGCGTTTAAAAGGGATTTTGCATGTGGAAGATGCGCCAGCGCCATTGGCGGTACACGCGGTGCACTTTACGCCCTACCCGCCCACGCTGCTGGAAGGCTGGGATGAGGATGAGCCTATCAGCCGGATTGTGATTATCGGCAAAGGGATTGATGAGCAAGCTGTACGTGCGCTCCTCACACAGTTCTGATATTGGTTGAATTTTAAATGCTTGGCGTCATCATCATGGCGTCAAAACTAATTACCATGATTGATGACTGTGATTGATATTTAGCAAAGTTTTTGTGCAACCGCACAGTGTTATTTGGAGTTTTTATGGGACGTTATTTAGAAAGATTATTAGAAGGCTGGATTTTCCAGAGCCGTTGGTTAATGGCACCGATGTATCTGGGTTTGGTGGGTGGTCTGTTTATTTTGCTGGTGAAATTTGGCCAGGAGTTCTTCCACATTGCCTCACACCTCGCCTCGTTCTCTGAGCAGGAAACAGTGCTTTCACTGTTGGCGCTGGTAGATATCACCCTGGTCGGCAATTTGCTGATTATGGTGATTTTCAGTGGTTATGAAAACTTTGTCTCACGCATTGATACGGCCAATAGT
Source organism: Methylophilus sp. E2MeOHC9 (assembly GCF_058744375.1). Lineage (NCBI taxonomy): Bacteria > Pseudomonadati > Pseudomonadota > Betaproteobacteria > Nitrosomonadales > Methylophilaceae > Methylophilus > Methylophilus sp. E2MeOHC9. The sequence goes on along the minus strand of NZ_CP196024.1, from coordinate 2,016,572 downwards.
GAAGACAGGCCTGAGTGGATGGGCAAGGTCGATTATTCTGGCCTGAAAATCAAGCTGATCGGTTCGATTGTGGCGATTTCTGCGATCGATCTGTTGAAAGCGTTTGTGCACCAGAGTTCAGGCACGGCCAGTTTCACCACCGAACAAATGGCCTGGCTGGTGGGCATACACCTGACCTTTATCATCACCGGTGTGCTGTTTGCCTGGATGGATAAAATTGCCGGTCACAGTCATGGCAAAGGTAAGTCAGATCATTAAGTAATTTGTCAGCGCCGAAGGTATACTGGTTCAAACAGCAAAGACTGTACACGGAAGTTTCCGTAAGAGATATTTCAAAAAATTAATCAGATAACCTTGGGAAAATCACTATGACAAAAAAAATTGTTTTATTAGCGCTAGTGAGCATGCTGCTTTCCAGCTGTATCGTCTTGCAAGATCGTAATCATTGCCCGCCGGGACAGGCTAAAAAAGGTAATTGCTAGATTAAATTGCTCGCTTAACAAGTTGAAAATAAAAAGCCTCACAGATGTGAGGCTTTTTATTTCGCTGGAAAGATCAGTGCACGATGGTACTGACATGCCAGTTTTATAGCGTGTATAAAAACGGGAGCATAAGCGCCCGCCATCTGTTCAAGAGATCAATATCGATTAAGCTTGTTTTTGTTTACGGCGTTTGGCAACAGCACCTACCACAGCCAAACCTGCAAACATCATGGCATAAGACTCTGGCTCAGGGACTGGCGCAGCCGCTGTGACTGCCGTGTATTGCAGGCTGAGGAAGCCGTTACCGTTGAAAGGCAATTGCCAGCCTTGGCCTGGGATAGTGCTGTTGTATGCATGACCTAAACCGAAGCCTGTAATGTCTTGCGTAGTTTGTGTGCGTGACAGCTGGATACCAGTCACACTTGCATCGCTGCTGGTCAGGTAGGCGATGTACTTTGTGCCAGCATTCAGGTTCAGGCCCAGATTTTCAAATGACAATGTGGTGTAACCACCTGCGGCATTGTAAGTATCAACCGCGTTAAACGTGGTGGTCAGCAGGTTGCTGCCTACCGTATTTTCTGCCTGGTTTTGGGCATTAGTGCCTGGGTTCCACTGGGCAACGTTCAGCTGGAAAGAGGCTGAAGTATTACCAACCGCGTAGAAGCTGAAAGATGACAGCAGGCTGCTGGAAGTCAGTGAGAATACCTGGCCGACCATAGGTGAATCACCGCTTGGATTAGGTGAATTACCGAAAGAAGGAAAGGGTAACCCGGTGGTCGCGCCAGCTGGCACGTTGGTATAAACCGCCGCTGAAGCACTACCGGCGAAAGCCAGCAACAAGCTGGCAACTACTTTTAATTTCAATGCTGATGAGATCATGATTTTTTCCTAGAGGGTGGCGATGGCAATTGGTTAGAACAGTGATCTAACGCTGCCAAAGTACGCTTGGAATATTTCAGCTATTTGAAAAAGTACGGCCGCCAGTAGTCCGAAAAATCGCAGTTATCTATACAGCATATGGGTGCAAAGCATGCATGTAAATGTTTATAAATACACTGTTTGGTAAATTGATTAAGGCTTGTTGTGCAAGCCCGTCAATAGTTTTGCGAGCAGTGTGTCCAGCTGTCTCTGTTCAGCCTGATTTAATGCAGATAAGGCCTGTTGTTCGTTCGCGACATGCAGCGGTAACAGCTTATCAATCAGCGCCAACCCGGCTGGCGTCAGCCTGACCAGGATACTGCGCCGGTCTTCGGGCGCGCGGCCACGCTCAATGAGCCCTTTATTCTCTAGTCTATCCAAACGGCTGGTCATGGCGCCTGAGGAAAGCATCAGGCTTTCATAAAGTGCTGTGGGTGTGAGGGCATACGGTTGGCCTGAGCGGCGCAAGGTGGCAATCACATCAAATTCGCCTTGATGTAGTTCAAACTGGGTCGCTAGCGGGTAAAGCCAATCTCGCTCTATCAGTTGCGTCGTTTCCAGCAACCTGCCGACTAGCGCCATGACTGCGGCATCAATGTCAGGGCGCTCTTGTTGCCACTGTTCAGTCGCACGATTCGCTCTATCACTCATGGTTATCTCTTTATCAAGTTAGTTTATAACCTTAATAATATCATTGTATAAGGCTTGTTATGTGTATATGATTCCATAAAAAGAATCTTTACGTAGAGATATAATCATGTTGAGCAAGCGTTATACCCATGTGCTGATGATCATTGCCATTGTCGGCGTTGCCCTGAATCTGCGCCCGGCAATTGCCGCCATTGGGCCGCTCCTCGATATGATAGTGGCGGCAACCGGTTTGTCGCATACCTACTCCAGCCTGCTGACTTCGCTGCCTGTGTTTGTGATGGGCCTAAGCGCGTTATTTGGTCAGCAGGTGACTGGCCGCTTGAGTGAACGAAACGGCGTTGCTTTGGGAGTAGCTCTGATTGCCGCTGCCTGCTGGGCGCGCGCTCAGGCTACAAGCAGCTTTGGTTTACTTTTTACGGCTGTGGTGGCCGGCATCGGGATCGCACTCGCACAGACCTTGCTGCCTGCATTTATCAAACGTCACTTCGCAGCCCAGGCTGGCAGCGTTTTCGCGCTCTATACCACCGGCATTATGGCAGGCGCTGCCATCGCTGCATCTTCAGTCGCAATATTTGCCGGGCATGGTCACTGGCCTCTGGCGTTATCCATTTGGGCGGTGCCAGCACTGCTTGCTTTCATGTTGTGGTTAAAGGCCACAAAAGGCAACGTCAGATCCACTCAAACTGCGCCCTCTTCCCGTTTACCGACACGCAACTTCTGGCGAAATAAAAGAGCGTGGGAGTTGATGCTGTTTTTTGGCATAGGTACCGGCGCCTATACCCTGGTGCTCGCCTGGTTACCGCCGTTTTATACCAGCCTGGGCTGGCAACCATCCGCGGCTGGTTTCCTGTTGGGCGGGCTGACGCTGGCCGAGGTGATTGCCGGGCTCGCAGTTTCAGCCTGGATAGGCAAGTTTAATGATAGACGTGTACCACTCTTCGCGGTGCTGATAATGTTGATGGCGGGTCTGGCCTGCCTGATTGCTGCACCGTTAAGCCTGGCATTGCCTGCCAGCCTGCTGTTGGGAATAGGCATAGGCGCATTGTTTCCTTTGTCACTGATATTGACGCTGGACCATATCGAAGATCCGGCACAGGCAGGCCTGCTGACGGCGTTTGTACAAGGCGGCGGATACATGATCGCCAGCGGGATGCCATTGCTGGCCGGTGTGCTGCGTGATCGGTTTTCTGACCTGACGCATGCCTGGATAGCGATGATGCTGGGCGCTATGTTGTTAGTGATACTGTGTTTTAGATTCTCGCCGGCCTCATACCGGCAGATCGATAGATGAAACCTGGCTGTGTCGGTGTAGCCTTGATGTATTGCTGAATAGCTACAGCGATGTTAAACACTACTCGCGTTGCAGCAGTATGGTAATCAGCAGCGTGGAATCAGTGATCGCCTTAACGGTATGCGCCGCATTCGCACTGAGATAAACCAGGTGATACGCTTTAAGTAGCCTGACTTCATCCCCCAAACCCAGTTCTACTTCCCCTTCAATGCACTGTATCGTGATCGCACCTGCCGCGGTATGTTCTGGCGTGGTTTTACCTGCGGTTAACACAAACCTGAACACCTCGATGTGGCTTTCGCGTATCAGTGTTTCTGAGGCGGCATTCGCAAAGTCAGGCCCATAGGGGCTGATATCAATGACCTGGCCAGGAGCAAAATGTTGGATACTCATATGGGTAAACCTCTATCTTGATGCGTGTGCTATTGATTCTAACGCGCCTGCGCTGGCTTTCCAAATAGGCGACAGGCAATCTGGCTGGCATGAGCCTATGATTAGAGTGCGGATGAAATCACACTGTCATCCGCGACGGATGATACATATGTGATTAAGAGAGATATTTGTCCGTAGAGATCACCGACCCATAACCAAACGCGAAGGCTGCCATCATGGCGGCATGCACTTGCGCGGCAGGGATGTTCACGCCGTCAAACTCAAGATCCAGCGTGGCACAGGCATCGTGCAATATGGTGGCGACATAACCCATATCTACCGCCGCACGGACGACGGCATCGACACACATATGGCTCATCGCACCGATGACGATCACTTCGTCCACGCCCTGCGCATCTAGTTGCTGTTTCAGGTCGGTATCGCGAAAAGCATTGATATGATTCTTCACGATCACCGCTTCTCCTTCCAGCGGCGCGACGGAGGGCTGGATTTCAACACCATGCGTGCCGGGTACAAATACCGGCGCTTCGCCGTGAGCGAACTCATGACGGATATGAAACACAGGAACTCCTTTTTGACGGGCATCCGCAATCACCTTGGCGGCATTGGCTGCGGCAGCTTCAATGCCAGAGAGCGGCAGCTTGCCAGTTGGCAGGTATTCGTTTTGCAAATCAACAACGATCAGACCACTTTTGTTCATGCTGTGCTCCTGTCTATATTCAAGATACCCTGCTGTTAGCTGCTCCAACGCTGGCTGTGAAGCAGCCTGAAACCAGCTGGCATAATGACGATATTGAAATCAATTCACTTCTGTGGCTATATTTAACCTGTTGTATTCACTGGTGTTTTCCGAGGCATAGCACTCCAAAATCTTAGAATCATTTGCCTTGAATTTAATGCTCTCGATGGAATTAATATTCTTCTCAAAACTGGGGTCTAACTCCCCGCACTTCTTGGCCCGGTTGCTCACAAAATGAAAATAATCTTTCCTGTTCAATTCAGTCCTGATAGAACCATCATTCAGCAAATTGGTATAAGCGCGCCTCAACCTGAGTTCAGACACACTCCAGAGGCTGAAAGTGATCTGGTTGGTGGATACATTCACAATCGGCCGCAGGTCTTCTACAGGCGCTGGCTCAGCTTTTGGCGGTGGCACATTCTCGACAACCGGCACCGGCGGTGGTGCGACGACCGCTTGCTCAACCGGCAGCGGTAACTTTTCAATATCAGCAGGTTTTGCGGGCGGTGGTGCTTTTGCAGGCGCAACCGCATTCTCGGTTTCTTCCTCTATCTCGGGCAGCGCTATCCGTTGCTCTGCCTTGGTCAAGGAATCTTCCACCGCGCTTAATGGCTCGACTGCGGGGGGTGGTTCAGGTTGTTGCCAGCTGAATAACACCAGGCCAAGCACGATCAGGCCGGTTAGATAAAACAGGACGGTGGCGATAAAGTTGAATTTTTCATTCGCCGTATCTTCGCTGCCGCAATTAGGACAGTTGGACGATACCGCCTCATCTTTTGGATACCATATGAATCCGCACGCATTGCAGACCTTGTGAAGTCGAAGAAATAGGCTCATCAGGTTCTCTTATTGTTATTTAAAAATCATCTCATTTAAAGCGACTCGATGTGCATTGTAACCCCAGGCCACGATTGCCTGGGACATGCATTATTTTAGGTTTTGGCATGCGAGATTAGTTCACCCATATTGCAACCATATTGCACCCATATCGACATAAATAGATATTCCCAAACAGAAATCTTGGTGAATTTAAATGAACGTTACAGGTCGGTATGATTAATACGACTTGAAACAGAGGGAGGGAACATGGAAGAAACCGTCTTTTTTAATTTTAACGGGATCATTGTCAGCAATAGCCGCTTTATCGTGCACACCCAGACGTATGCCATGCAAAACGTCACTTCTGTGAAACCCGGCATTGTGCAACCATCGCGGGGCGTGGCGCTGGCTTTCCTTCTGATAGGCGTGCTACTGCTGATCGCCGAATTGCTGGAACTGTTTGATAAAGGCGTATTGCTGGTCGCCGGTGCTGTCGCCATTGTGATTAGCTTGATCGCCTGGTATCTGGCAAAACCCAGATACTCGGTAGTTTTGCACACGTCCGCAGGCGAGCACCACGCCTTGGTCAGCGACAATCGAACATGTGCTGCAAGCGCTGAATCAGGCGATTGTGAGCCGGGGTTAGTTAATACTTGGTCGGTACAAACATTTCTTTAGGTACTGGGCCGCGTATGTAATCCGGATTGTGGACGCGTTTAGGCAATACGACTGACGGATGCTCTACTTTGTTATATTCAATCTGGCTTAATAAATGGTTGATGCAGTTCAGCCGTGCTTTCTTTTTATCCACCGCTTCTATCACCCACCACGGCGCTTCGGGGATATGCGTGCGTTCGAGCATGATCTCTTTGGCTTTGGTGTATTGCTCCCACAGGCGGCGCGATTCCAGATCCATAGGGCTCAGCTTCCATTGTTTGAGTGGATCCTGTATACGCGTCATAAAGCGTAAATGCTGCTCGTCATCGGTGATGGAGAACCAGTATTTGATCAGGATGATGCCAGAGCGCACCAGCATCTTTTCAAATTCCGGCACCGAGCGGAAAAACTCTTCGTATTCGTCTTCGTTACAGAAACCCATCACCTTTTCTACACCGGCGCGGTTATACCAGCTGCGGTCAAACAGCACGATTTCGCCCCCGGCCGGCAGGTGCGAGATATAGCGCTGGAAATACCATTGCGTGCGTTCACGCTCGCTAGGCGCAGGTAAAGCAGCCACGCGACAGACGCGCGGGTTCAGGCGCTGCGTGATGCGTTTAATCACCCCACCCTTACCTGCGGCGTCACGGCCTTCAAACAGCACCACGACTTTCAATTTGTTGTGCACCACCCAGTCTTGCAGCTTGACCAGTTCGCCTTGTAACCGGAACAGTTCTTTAAAGTAGATCTGGCGGTCAGACAGGGATTCAGTGTGCACGTCATTCAAGCCGGTCGCTGACGCATACTCGGCCAGCAGTTGATCCATACGCTGGTCATCCAGTTCCATCTCCAGCTCCTCATCAAAGCTATCCAGCATTTCATTATGCAATTGCGCCTCACTAAATCGATCATCATTAGTGGAGAGTTCATCTGAATTATCAATGGTCATGGTCGCGTCCGTGAGGAAGGGTGAAGTTGAAACTGAAAATCCTAAATTTCCAGTATGACAGTTTGATGACTATTTTGCATTTGCCCACGAATGACTAGTCCTTAACTGTCATCAATTTGTCACATTGAAAATCAATACTCAGGGCTCTCGATAAAAATTCAGGCGAATATTATGAATACTTCATCTGCCAGTGCTTCTTCGCTACATAGCACTTCAAAACCCAATCTCGATAACAAACCGGGCCTGCTCACCAAAGCGATCTTCATCGGCTTATTGGTATTGGGCCTGGTTTATACCGGCTTTAGCCTGATGCACGATGTCAACGATACCGGCGCCAGCACAACGACCTGGGTACCGTTTATTTTGCTGGGTGTCGCGCTGGTGATCGCACTGGCGTTTGAGTTTGTGAACGGTTTCCATGACACGGCAAATGCGGTGGCGACGGTGATTTATACACATTCATTGCCTGCCAATTTTGCAGTGATCTGGTCTGGCACTTTCAACTTCCTCGGCGTGCTGGTCTCCAGTGGCGCAGTGGCGTTCGGTATTATTTCGCTGTTGCCGGTCGAGTTGATCCTGCAAGTCGGTTCCGGCGCTGGCTTTGCCATGGTGTTTGCTTTACTGATCGCCGCTATCTTGTGGAATTTGGGCACCTGGTTATTGGGCTTGCCGGCTTCTTCATCACACACTTTGATCGGCTCGATCATTGGCGTTGGCGTGGCGAATGCCTTAATGCATGGCCGTAATGGCACCAGCGGTGTGGATTGGGCGCAAGCCACCAAAATTGGCTACTCATTATTACTCTCCCCTATTATTGGTTTTTTCTTTGCAGCCTTCTTGTTGCTGGCGCTGAAAGCGTTTGTCAAAAGCAAAGAACTCTACCAGGAACCTAAAGGCAACAAACCGCCACCACTGTGGATTCGTGGTTTGCTGATTTTGACCTGTACCGGCGTTTCATTCGCGCATGGCTCCAACGACGGCCAGAAAGGCATGGGCCTGATCATGCTGATCCTGGTGGGCACAGTACCTATGGCTTATGCCTTGAACCGCGCCATGCCGGTAGACCAGATGACGCAATTTGTGGCGGTGGCACACGTCACCCAGCAATCACTGGAACTGCACAGTTCTGCTACCCCGCCTGCCAGCAATGATGCGGCCCGTCATACGCTGACTGAATATGTACGCACCAAAGCAGTGACATCGGAACTGATCCCTGCCCTGGCGGCCATGACCGGCAGCATCGGCGACCAGGTCAAATCACACGGTACCTTTGCTGCAGTCCCTGCCGAACAAGTCGGTAACGTGCGTAACGACATGTACCTGGTTTCAGAAGCCATTCGCTTTCTGGATAAAGATGAGACAGTGAAATTTGACGGCGACACAAAAGCTAACGTGACGGCTTTCAAAAAAGAAATCGATAAAGCCACTAAATTTATTCCACTATGGGTAAAAGTGGCGGTTGCCATTGCGTTAGGCTTAGGCACCATGGTGGGCTGGAAGCGTATTGTGGTGACCGTGGGTGAGAAAATCGGTAAAACGCATTTAACCTACGGGCAAGGCGCTTCTGCCGAACTGGTGGCGATGACCATGATTGGTGCGGCGGATATGTATGGTTTACCGGTATCGACCACGCATGTGTTGTCATCAGGTGTCGCCGGGACCATGGCAGCCAATAAATCCGGCCTGCAAATGTCCACTATCCGTAACCTGCTGATGGCCTGGGTACTGACATTGCCGATGGCGATGATATTGTCAGGCAGTTTATACTGGCTGTTCACACACCTGTTTTAATCAGGCATCCCAAGTTTCAAACAGGCTGGTACTTCAGGTACCGGCCTTTTTTTATGAGCCTCAGGCAAGATTGGCGATCTGGTCCAATCGGGCTTTCAGTTTTTTAGCATCGCGCAATATTTCCTGATCCAGTTGCAGGAATGCCAGGATACGCGCGTTTAAAATACGGTAAGCGGCCTCGAAACTGGCATTGATTTCTGCATCGGTGCCTGTTGCTTTGGCAGGGTCATGCACACCCCAATGTGCTCTTAATACATTGCCAAGGTAGGCCGGGCAAGTCTCACCCGCGGCATTCGCACAAACGGTAATCACAATATTCGGCGTGGCAGGTAAATCATCCCAGGACTTGCTGTAGTAGCCTGCCGTTGCAATGCCTTTTGCTGCCAGCAAAGCCAATGAACGCGGATGCACTTCACCCGCCGGCTGGCTACCTGCACTCATGGCGCGCATATTGGCAGGGGCCAAATGATTAAAGATCGCTTCAGCAATGATTGAGCGACAGGAATTACCTGTACAAAGAAAAAGAATATTCATGGATAGTTTGCGATGGAAAGGTGAATGCTCAGCCGTTTTCGTACCAGTGCCGGCTGCGATTCACGATGGAAACAACAGACAACATGACCGGCACTTCAATCAGCACACCGACGACAGTCGCCAGCGCCGCGCCTGAGTGAAACCCAAACAGGGCAATGGCAGTTGCGACAGCCAGCTCAAAGAAGTTTGAAGCACCGATCAGGGCAGAAGGTGCCGCCACACAATGCGCCACTTTGAGCTTTTTATTCAGCCAGTAGGCCAGCATGGCATTGAAATACACCTGGATAAAGATAGGCACGGCAATCAAGGCGATGATAAACGGCTGGGCGATGATCTGCTGCCCTTGAAAACCGAACAGTAGCAACAGCGTTGCCAGCAATGCAGTCAGGGAAACAGGCTGAATGCGCTTGAGCAAAGCCTCAATGCAGGCCTGGCGACTGCAAAGCATGACCTCGCGCACAAACTGGCTGATCACGACAGGTACGATAATGAATAACAACACAGATAAAAACAGTGTCTCCCATGGCACGGCAATGTGCGACATCCCCAGCAGCAAAGCCACCAGCGGCGCAAAAGCAAACAGCATGATGACATCATTCAGTGCGACCTGCGATAGTGTGAACTTGGGCTCACCGCCGCACAAACCACTCCAGACAAATACCATGGCAGTGCATGGTGCTGCCGCTAACAGAATCAGGCCTGCGATGTAACTGTCGATCTGGTCCGCTGGCAGCAAGTCGCCAAACAGGTGGCGGATGAATATCCATGCCAGCAGCGCCATCGAAAAAGGCTTCACCATCCAGTTGATGAATAAGGTCACGCCTATGCCCCTGCCATGCGTCAGCACATCCGCCATGGTCTTGAAGTCGATTTTCAGCAGCATAGGGATAATCATCAGCCATATCAGGACAGCCACTGGCAGGTTGACTTCTGCAATCTTGAGGCCGCCTACCGCCTGGAAGAACAAAGGGAACACCTGGCCCAGCGTAATCCCCGCCAGGATGCAGCCTAGCACCCACCATGTCAGGTTACGTTCAAAGCGGTTGATCGGGCTGGGTTCAGTGATGACATTCATGCGCAACACTGCTGACTGGTGGCAAATGCCACCTTTTGCACTGCAGGCATGCTGCATCTGGCGCTTGGTTGTGGTATCTCCAGACCGCTGGAGGTAGGTGCGCGGTCTGATACGCGATCAGTTTCCCCGGTAATGCCTGGCAGATGCATACGCTTCATTGTTCGTTGCCTTTCCCGGGTTTGCAGTGGATAACATCTGGGCAGCACGCATCGACACTCACACCGGCACAGCAATTCTCAGTCAGGTATGCAAGCAAGTCATTCATGGCAGCATAGTTAGCGGTGTAGTAAATAAACCTGTTGACCTGACGCGAGTGAATCATGCCGGCTCGGCTTAACTCTTTGAGGTGGAACGAGAGCGTGCTAGGTGGAATATTGAGCTTTTCTCCAATATTTCCTGCTGGCAACCCTTCTGCTCCAGCTTGCACGAGTAAGCGGAATATCTCTAAACGCGCTGCCTGAGCAATTGATGAGAGCTGGGTCACTGCTGATTGAATATCCATAGATTCTATATTTCCATAAATATAGAAATAAAACAAGCGGTCAAATCACAATGGCTAAGATTAGACAGTACTAATGCCGTCATAAAAGCGCCATGCCCAGGCACCTCTACTCGGCAGGATTTAAAGCTGGCCTAGCAAAGACAATGCAAGAATCATGTGTGCCGCAATCGCCAGAAAGCATGCGTGAGACATGAAAATGTCACACTCATCAACTTTAGTTAAACTTGTAAATTGATTTACGCAAATCGGAAAACAAAGGGCAAAAACCATCTTTTGTAATAGAAATGGAGCATAAATCCGCGCTTTTTCGGCAAATCCTATTTTGTAGGTTTGGTATTTAATGGCGATGTAGAAAAACCAACAATAGTAAAAAATTCAATAAGCATTGAGGCCAATACATATGAGTATCGATTTTCTGAACAAACTGACAGGGAAACCGACCAAAGCCGACGCGGACAAGCAGCGTGATGATAGCGGGCAGATACAAGCCATACATCAGGTGATGGGTGTGATCGAATTTGACCTGCAAGGCAATATCCTGGCGGTCAATGACAACTTTGCGGCGGTGACTGGTTACAGCAAGCAAGAAATCGTTGGTCAGCACCACAGCCTGTTTGTAGACGCAGAATATAAGAAAAGTGTTGAATATAAACAGTTCTGGGAAAATCTTGGCCGCGGTAAAGCAGATAACGGACAGTTCAGAAGAATAGGTAAAGGCGGTAAAGAAATCTGGCTGGAAGCCAGTTATGTGCCGGTGAGCGATGAAACCGGCAAATCATACAAAGTCATTAAATATGCATTCGACATCACGGCTGAGAAACAGCGTGACGCCGAGTCACAAGGGCAAATCGCCGCCATCCACAAAATCATGGGCGTGATTGAGTTTGACCTTAAAGGCAATATCCTGGCAGTCAATGCAAATTTTGCTGCCGTCACCGGTTATAGCACTGAAGAGATCATAGGCCAGCACCACAGCCTGTTCGTCGAATCCGCTTACAAAAATAGCGCGGAATACAAGCAGTTCTGGGAAGACCTGGGTAACGGCAAAGCCAATGAAGGCCAATTCAAGCGCGTAGGCAAAGGTGGCAGGGAAATCTGGTTGCAAGCCAGCTACAACCCCATCTTTAATGCGGCCGGCAAACCATTCAAAATCGTGAAATACGCCACCGATATCACCGCCAGCCAACTCAGGAATTCAGATTATTCGGGCCAGATCAGTGCCATAGGCAAAGTGATGGGCACGATCACTTTTGACCTGAAAGGCAATATCACTGAGGTGAATGATAACTTTGCAGCCGTCACAGGCTATGCCCGCGAAGAAATGATTGGCAAGCACCACAGCCTGTTTGTTGAAGCGACTTACAGAAGCAGTGCGGAATACATACAGTTCTGGGAAAACCTGGCTAATGGCAAAGCCAGTGAAGGCCAATATCAACGCATTGGTAAAGGCGGCAGGGAAATCTGGCTGCAAGCCAGTTATAACCCGATTTTTGATGCGGCAGGCAAGCCTTTCAAGGTCGTAAAATATGCCACCGACATCACTGAAGATAAACTCAAGAACGCAGACTTCTCTGGCCAGATCAACGCGATCGGTAAAGTGATGGGCGTGATTACGTTTGACCTCACAGGTAAAATCACGGATGTGAATGACAACTTTGCCGCAGTGACCGGCTATAGCAAACAGGAAATTGTTGGACAGCACCATGGCATGTTTGTGGAAGCTGTGTACAAAAGCAGCCAGGAATACAAACAGTTCTGGGACAACCTGCGCAATGGCAAAGCCGACGAGGGCCAATATAAACGTATAGGTAAAAATGGCAAGGAGATCTGGTTGCAAGCCAGCTACAACCCCATTTTGAATTCTGACGGCAAACCATTCAAGGTGGTTAAATATGCGACTGACATCACCAGTCAAGTGGCCGAAGCCAATGCCATGAAACTGGCCGTACATGAAACCGCGGGAGTAGTCGCGGCGACTAAAAGTGGCGACCTGACACAACGGATAGTCACCGAAAACAAGCAAGGCGAAATCAAAACCCTGTGTGAGGGCGTGAACACCATCGTTGACGAAATGACTGAGATTTTATCTGCGATCAAAGTCGCTGGCGAAGCGATCAGCTCGGCTGCCTCGCAGATTTCACAAGGCAATAATGATTTGTCGCAACGCACTGAGGAACAAGCCAGCTCGTTGCAAAAAACGGCTTCCAGCATGGAAGAAATCGCTTCTAACGTCAAAAATAATGCTGAGAACGCGCAGCAAGCCAATAATATGACCGACCAGGCCAGTAATATTGCAGCCAAAGGCGGTGAAGTATTTGGCAAGGTGGTTTCTACCATGACAGAAATCACAGAAAGCTCTTCACGCATTGAAGAGATCATTTCGGTGATTGACAGTATCGCTTTCCAGACCAATATCCTGGCGTTGAACGCCGCGGTTGAAGCAGCACGTGCCGGTGAACAAGGTCGTGGCTTTGCGGTCGTCGCCAGCGAGGTGCGCAACCTGGCCCAACGCTCGGCCAGCGCCGCTAAAGAAATCAAATTATTGATCAATGATTCGGCCACCAAAGTCGCCAACGGCTCTTTATATGTAGAAAAAGCCAGTGGCACGATGGAAGACCTGGTATCGGTGATTGACCGTTTCTCACAACTGATCAGCGAAATCACTACCGCTTCGGTTGAACAAAGCAGTGGCATTGACCAGATCAATGTTTCCGTGTCGCAGATGGATGAAGTCACCCAGCAAAATGCTGCGCTGGTTGAAGAAGCCGCAGCAGCTGCAATGTCCTTGGTGGATCAGGCCGAAAAACTGCAAGAAACCGTCAGCCATTATCAATTCCTCAACGCAGGTTCCGGCACCTCTTCCGGCAAAGCGTTCAAGCCACAACTGCCACCCAAAAGCCCAAGCTATGCACAAAAAGCCAGAACTGGCTCAGATAAAGCTGGCTGGGATGCTTTTTAACCCTGCAGTAGTGACATGATTAAAAAACCCGTCTATTGACGGGTTTTTTTATTGATGTCTGCCCTCTTACGATCTCAATATATTTTGCATGCAGCAATGATGCCCTGATCTTTGCCAGGACTAGATTCTAAAACAATCGTCACGATATCGGCTGATAGCAGCCATATTTGAATAATACATTTACGACAATCAATTGAAGTATAAATGCCTCTCTATTTCACCCGTTAAAAATCAGGCAAGTATATTAATATAAATTAAATTTAGTTTATCTTATTTATGACCTGGAGAAATTGACATGCTCAGTATTTTTAATGGTATTAAGAATTCCAGCAAAGAACAGCTACTGAAGCAGATTGATCTCGCAGGTCAAATCAATGCCATTCACAAAGTGATGGGCGTGATCGAATTTGATCTGCAGGGCAATATCCTTGCAGTGAATGACAGCTTTGCGGCAGTAACCGGCTACAGCGCCCAGGAAATCACCGGGAAGCACCACAGCATGTTTGTCACCGCTGAGTACAAAGCCAGCACTGAATACAAACAGTTTTGGGAAAAACTGGCCAAGGGTCAGGCGAGTGATGGCCAGTTTAAGCGCGTAGCAAAAAATGGCCAAGATCTTTGGTTGCAAGCCAGTTATAACCCGATTTTTGATGTCGATGGCAAGCCATTCAAAGTGGTGAAATACGCCACCGATATCACCCAGGAAAAACTCAAGAATGCCGACTTTTCAGGCCAGATCGCGGCCATTGGCAAAGTGATGGGCGTGATCGAATTTGACCTCAAAGGCAATATCCTGTCAGCGAATGACAACTTTGCAGCAGTGACAGGCTACAGCGCAAAGGAGATTGTCGGCAATCATCACAGCATGTTTGTGGCAGCCGATTATAAGACCAGCACAGAGTACCGACAGTTTTGGGAAAACCTGGCCTTGGGTGTCGCCAATAACGGGCAATACAAGCGCTTTGGTAAAGGCAATCGGGAAATCTGGCTGCAAGCCAGTTACAACCCGATCTTCGATACCGATGGCAAGCCATTTAAAGTGGTGAAATACGCCACCGACATCACCCAGGAAAAACTCAAACATGCCGATTTTTCAGGCCAGATAGCTGCGATCGGCAAGGTCATGGGTGTGATTGAATTTGACCTCAAAGGCAATATCCTGTCTGTGAATGATAACTTTGCCGCAGTCACCGGCTATAGCGCCCAGGAAATCGTCGGCAACCATCATAGTATGTTTGCCACGCCTGAATATAAAAGCAGCGCTGAATACAAACAATTCTGGCTGCAACTCGCCCAGGGTGTCGCTAACGATGGCCAGTATAAACGCATAGGTAAAGGCGGCCGCGAACTATGGCTGCAAGCCAGTTACAACCCGATTTTTGACATGGACGGCAAACCGTTCAAGGTCGTGAAATACGCCACCGATATTACCCGCGACAAATTGCAGTATGCGGATTTTTCAGGCCAGATAGCGGCGATCAGTAAAGTGATGGGCGTGATCGAGTTTGACCTTAAAGGCAATATCCTGGCCGTGAATGATAACTTTGCCGCAGTGACTGGTTACAGCGCGCAGCAAATCATCGGTAACCACCATAGTATGTTTGTGGGGGATGTTTACAAAAGGAGCCCGGAATACAAACAGTTTTGGGAGAACCTGGGCCGTGGCCAACCCGATAACGGTCAATACCAGCGCGTAGGCAAAGGCGGTAAGGAAATCTGGCTGCAAGCGACTTACAACCCGATTTTTGATATGGATGGCAAACCGTTCAAAGTGGTGAAGTACGCAACGGATATCAGCGCCAAAGTCAAAGAAACCCATGCCATGAAACAGGCAGTGGACGATGTGGTGAGCTACACTCAAACCGGCGATTTGACCCACAGGATCCCTACTTCGGATAAATCCGGCGAAATCAAGCAGCTGTGTGAAGGCATCAACATTATCATCGATGCCATGACTGGCATTCTGGCCACCGTTAAAACATCTGGCGCAACCATCTATTTGTCTGCGTCTGAGATTTCCATGGGTAATAATGATTTGTCGCAGCGCACCGAGGAGCAAGCCAGCTCGCTGGAAGAAACAGCTGCCAGCCTGGAAGAGATCGCCGCGACCGTCAGGCACAACGCCGAGAATGCCAAGCAGGCAAACATCCTGACCCATAAAGCCAGCGATGTCGCTAACAAAGGCGGTGAAGTGTTTGCCAAAGTCGTGCAAACCATGGCTGAGATCACTGAAAGCTCTTCACACATTGAAGAAATCCTGACTGTGATTGACAGCATCGCTTTCCAGACCAACATCCTGGCATTGAACGCAGCGGTTGAGGCTGCGCGTGCCGGTGAACAAGGGCGCGGGTTTGCCGTGGTTGCTAATGAAGTACGTAACCTGGCGCAACGCTCAGCCACTGCCGCCAAGGAGATCAAACAGTTGATTGCAGATTCGGCCAGTATCGTCGCCAGTGGTTCGCAATATGTAGACCAGGCCAGCGGTACCATGGAAGAAATGTTGAATTCCATCAAGAATGTGTCAGCGATCATTTCAGAGATCACCGCTGCATCTGCCGAGCAAACGACAGGCATAGACCAGATCAACGCGGCCATGAACCAGATTGATGAAGTGACCCAGCAAAATGCGGCACTGGTTGAAGAAGCCGCTGCCACAGCCATGTCGCTGGTTGAACAAGCCAACAAACTGACTGAGACCGTGGACCAGTACAAACTACCGGAAACGCGCCCTGCCCAACAGAGTAAACCAGCAAGCAAAGAAAGTTACAAGATCGCAGCTGCTGCCTAAGCCAGGGGCATGATTGCACCATGTGATAATTTAAAGCTATTGGCTATATTCAATAGCCAATAACAGAGATTTCTATTCGGTACCTTGCATGGCTCCTGCAAGGTACCTTTTTTATTTCACGTGTTTATCTTTCTTATGTCCAGCGAGCCAACAAACAGGCGTCTTTTATATTTGCACCCTGCTCCCCAGTTCAATGACACTATTGGCCGGAATATTAAAATACTCCACCGCACTGCTGGCATTGCGCGACATCACTGAAAACAATTGGTCACGCCAGCGCGGCATGCCGCCACCCACATCCGGCACAATGATATCGCGGCTTAAAAAGTAAGAGTTACTGAATGGGTCCAGTGTTTCGCCATCCAGCACCAGCCCCAGTAATGCTTGCGGCACATCGGCATGTTGCATAAACCCGTAACGTAGCTCTAGCTGCCAGAAACCATCAGCCAATTTTTGTAGCCGTATGCGTTCATGGGTATTGAGTAATGGCACATCATCAAACACCACATTCACAAACAAATTGCGTTGGTGCAATACCTGGTTATGTTTAAGGTTATGCAACAGCGCCTGCGGCACAGTCTCCAGGTTTGAGACCATATAGACTGCCGTTCTTTGTACGCGTGGCAGTTTGCTTTCACTCATATTGCTGATGAATGCCATGAGCTTTGGGTCTGAGCGCACCATGCCGGTCAGCAGCAAGTGGCGCCCTTTTTTCCAGGTGGTCATAAAGACGATCAGCAACACGCTGAGCGCGATCGGGAACCAGCCGCCTTGCATAAATTTCATGGAAGCCGAGCCAAACAGGACAGCATCGACCATGGCCAGTAGGCCTAGCAAAGACCAGCTCAGCCAGCCAGGGAACTGCCAGCGGTAGCGCATGACGAAAAACAGCAGGATAGTCGTCATCAGCATAGTACCCGTAACCGCAATGCCATAAGCGGAGGCCAGTGCCGATGAACTCTGGAAGGCCAGACAGACAATGATCACCGCCAGCAACAAGGCCCAGTTGACGGCTGGCATATAGATTTGCCCAGATTCACTGGCTGAGGTATGGATAATACGCATACGCGGTAAAAACCCTAATTGAATGGCCTGGCGGGTCATGGAGAATGCCCCGGAAATCACCGCCTGCGAGGCAATAATGGTGGCCAGTGTCGCCAGAATCACTGCCGGGATCAGTAAAGGTTGCGGGAAAGACAGATAGAAAGGGTTGCTGACAGCTTCCGGGTGCTGCAACAGCAACGCGCCCTGCCCCAGGTAATTCAACACCAGGCAGGGGAACACCAGCCCCAGCCATGCCATCTGTATGGCTGGCCGGCCAAAATGACCCATATCGGCATACAAGGCTTCGGCGCCTGTCACTGCCAGTAGTATCGCGCCTATAGCGATAAACATGGCACCGCCGCGTGATTGCAGGAATTGCCAGGCATATTGCGGGTTTACCGCCTGTAACACCTCAGGCACTTGCGCAATCTGCCACAGGCCTATACTCGCCAGCGCCAGGAACCAGACAATCACTATCGGGCCAAAAAAACGCCCTACCGCATGTGTGCCATGCCGCTGGAACCAGAACAAGCCAATTAGAATACCAATGGAAATAGGGAGTACCTGCGCTGCCAGTGCTGGTGATACCACTTGCAGGCCTTCGACTGCCGATAGCACTGAAATAGCTGGCGTCAGCACACTATCGCCGTAAAACAAGGCTGCGCCTAGTACACCCAGCAACAGCAGGCCTCCAGCGCGCTTGTCTTGCGGCTTCAGGGTCGAGAGTGCCAGCGACAACAAGGCCATGACCCCACCCTCGCCCTTGTTATGCGCACGTAATACCAGCAGCACATATTTAAAGGTGACGACAAAGGTCAGCAGCCAGAAAATGGCCGATACTGCGCCCAGAATATTGGTTTGATTCAGCGGCACGCCGGTGCTTTCACTGAAGATGACCTGCATGGTATACAGCGGGCTGGTACCGATATCCCCATACACCACGCCGATAGCGCCGAGCGCCAGGGCAGCCAGGCCGCTTTTCCTGATTGATAAATTGTCCATCGCATCCTCTGATTAGTGACTGATGGCTGCACTATGCGCGTGCAAGTATATCAATCGCATAAACGAGAAAATAAATACAGCTAGACGGGAAAATGGACGGACGAAGAAAATCGTCGATCAGGCGAGTCGGTAACCAATACCGAGTTCAGTCAGCACATAACGCGGGGAAGCAGGTGTGCTCTCCAGCTTGGCCCGCAAGCGGCCAATGTGGATACGCAGGTAGTGGGTATCATGCACGTACTCCGCCCCCCATACCTGTGTGAGCAACTGGCTATGGGTAAAAATAGTGCCCGGTTTGCTCGCCAGCAACATGATCAAGGCATGTTCGATGGGGCTTAAATGCAGTTGTGTTCCATGATGGCTGACGATGCCGCTGGCACGGTTGATGACCAGCCCTTCATATTGATACACATGGTCACGCATCTGCATCATGGCCGTGCGGCGCAAGGCGACCTGTATCCGCGCCAGCAATTCCGGCAGGCCAAACGGTTTCATCAGGTAGTCATCTGCGCCCATGGTCAGGCATTGCACTTTATCCTGCTCATCCTGGCGGGCAGATAACACCAGAATAGGCACATCAGAATAAGCACGCAAGGTAGGAATCAACTGCTCGCCTTCGCCATCCGGCAAACCCAGATCGAGAATCACCATGGCAAAGTCGCTGGCTTGCCGGGCTTGTGCTAAATCCCGCGCATGTATCACCCGGTAGCCATGTGCGGACAATGCCGGCACCAAAAACTGGTAAACACCGGCGTCATCCTCCACCAGCAATAAAGTCGGCTGGGCATGAGCGCTCATATTGTGTGACCTTGAATAAGCTCAGCAGCACGCGTAAACGGGAAGCGTAATCGTACGCAAGTGCGCTGATCGGACGATGCAGCAATCGGATCATGCGATGAGGTGATCTCCAGCGTGCCTTCGTGCAGTTGCATGATGGTCGCCACAATTGAAAGGCCTAGGCCAAAGCCTCGTGAGCCTGCCGGGCGTGGTGTGTGCGGCGTAAATGCCGAGATAACAAAATCTTCAGGAAACCCGGGACCCTGATTGATCACGGCAAGGCTTAAGCAGGAGGTATCCAGGGTAAGCGCAATCTCAATGGCCATGTGCTCGCTACGCCAGAAAATCGCGTTGTCTATCAGGTTGGCCAGCGCATGTGCGACCAGTACCGCATCCATCCTGACCAGTACTTCCTCATCCGTGACATTGATGTGTAAATCCACTGGTGGCGAACGGCGCTGATACCTGCTGATGACATGTGCAACCACCTCTTGTGGCGATTGCCAATCCAGGTGCACATGGTTTTCACCTGTTTCCAGTATGACCAGGGTCAGGATATTTTCCGTGGCCTGGGTCAGGTAAGTCGTTTCGGCCTGTATGCTTTGCAACAGTTGATCTGACTGATCGCGGGTTAATGGAATATGCTTGTCAGTCAATACATCCGCTGCACCGAGGATGGCCGTCAGCGGCGTGCGCATATCGTGCGACAAGGCGGTAAGCAGTGTCTTTTTAAAATGTGCCTCACCAGCACTGCGCTCCGCCTGTGCCAGCGCAATTTGCTGGCTGAGTTTTATATAAGCCTGGGCGCATTGATATGTGAGCAATTGCAGGAAAGGTAAAGCAGGTAATGACTCTGCGGCAGTGATCACCAGCATTTCGCGCTGTGCAAAACCAAATGGCAGCAGGCAATAACCCAAGTCTGGCCAGTCACTGGTGCCTGCCCCAATCGGCCTGTTATAATCCAACGCCCACTGCACACTCGAAGCTTCAACACTGTGCGCTTGATTTTTCTCAGCTGCCAGCCAAATCAGTGCACCCTCATCAGACAGCCGCACGACACGCGCATGCAGCGCAAAAGTATCTTGTACATGCTGGCAAGCCGCTTGCAGTAATGCATCGGTGCTTGATTGAGCAGCCAGCAACTCGGCCAGCGATTGGAAAAAACCGGATTGCTGCGCAGCCAGGCGGGATTGCAGCATTTGCTGCTTTAATTGCTGCATGACACTGCTAACGGTCAGGGCCAGGATGGCGAATCCCAGTAGTATCACCCAAGATTGCGTCGTGCCTATGCCCAAACTATATCTGGGCTCTATAAAACAGTAGTCGATCAGCAGGAATGCAATCACCGCAGTACTTAGCGCATAGGCAAACCGCAAGAAATAGGCAGCCCAGAGGACACTCAGCATATACAGCATGGTGATCACCGTCACCCCCAGCACGGTAAAATAGGCCAGACCTAGCCAGGTAATGCCCAGGAGGGATAGCGCCAGCGCTGTGCCTGCCTGCCACTTATTTACTTGCCTCAATGGCGTGTCAACATGGGAGTCTGGCATGGTCGCTTTGAAAAACGTTTAATGCCCGTATAAATCCTGGGTCTTGTAGTTAGGCCCGAAAAATTCTTTCATCAGGAAATCCTCCAGTCCGGCACTGTCAGCAGGCCTGGCTGACAAAGTGACCGTGCGGCCAAGGCGGTTAGAAATCCAGTCAAAATCGCCATTGTAATGTTCACGGATAATCGCAATCATGCGACGTATCATGATCAGGCGGATATCTTCACCGTTGCCCGCCTCTACCTGGTAAAACTGGGTATTGGCCGACGTGTAGTCATTGACCCAGCCTTTAAAGCTGAAGCTCGCGTTGTAAGGGTCCATACGCTTGATAGAAAACAAGCCATTGGTGCCCACCTTGAGGTTGTTCATGATGTTTTTGGTACGGCGTTCATCTTCCGAAGGCCCGCGCTCGGCAGCCGCAGCGGCATCGTTAATCTGCTTGGCAGCTATTTCTTCCGAATTACGGTCAGATTGTCTGCGTTTGATCATGCTGGAAAAATCTTCCACTGGCGGCGGTGCCTGCTGGGGCGTAGGCTGCGGGCGTGGCTGTGGCTTGGGCTCAGGCAGCTTGAAGGTGCTGTTCGGGTTCTGCGATTGAATAATCTTTTTCGGCAGCTTGGGCGCTTCTTTAGGCTGCGGCTTGGGTTTGGGCTGTGGCTTGGGCGGCTCGGGCAGCTCCACTGGCGGTTCAATCACTTTGGGCGGGCTGGCGGCAGGCTTGCCTAGATTGAGCACGATGCTTAACGGCGACTGCGATGCTGGCTCTTCCATCGGCTTGAGCAAGTCCAGCAGAAAACCCCAGAACAAAATCGCATGAAAAAGCAGCGACAGCAAAAAGCCCCACATCAACCTGGCAGGGATGCGCAGCACACGGTCCCGCTGTTTTGGTTTCAGCCAGTTGGGCGTGCTAAAGGGTTCAAATGGGGAAGGCTTTTGCATGAACAGGATTAATCACAGAGGTTGCTGATGTCACGCATGACTATTGTATTTCTTGCCAAAGTTTTTCGAGTCTTTTGATTGAGACAGGATAAGGCGTTCTTAATTCCTGTGCAAATAATGATACACGTAACTCCTGCAACTGCCACGCAAAGTCTTGTAACTTGGCTGTTACAGAGGCATTTGCCTTGCGTAATTGTTCAATTTTCTGCTGCCTGCGCTGATCAAGCTGCACAATCGCCTGCGCATGCTTGCCATCACGCTCTATGCTGGTCGGGTATTTATCGATACGCATGCGGATGGCTTTTAAATAGCGTGGCACATGCGGCAAATACTCCCACGGCGTGCGGCTGAAGCATCCGTGATAGACCAGCTCCTGCAATTGTTGTTCACATTCACGTTTGATTTTCTGCGTCACCGGCGTCATTTTTTGCAGCTGTGCTGTGAGTAACTGATATTCGCTGGCGATCAGTTGTACTTGCCTGGTCAACGCTTCAGCGACAGCGGGCAGGCGCGTACGTGCGCGCTGCTTGAGCTGCATAAACTCGGCATTGGTGCGCGGCAATGCATCTTCAGCGATAAATGCGCGGTCGGCAATCGCTTGCAACATGTCTTCACGCAACTGCTCAGGGTTCATGACAGCGCGTAACAGCAGCGCATACTGGTTAAAGCCGGGCAGGCTTTTTTCCAGCTGTTTCATTTGCTCTTTAAGCTCAAAGCGCATCAGCCGGCACACGCCTTTGCGATGGGCCAGTGCAGCCATGTCAGCGGTATCAAACAGTTTTACCGCGACACTGTCCAGGTTATCCTCAATGGCCGGATAACCGGTCAGTTGGCGGCCATCTTTGCTAAAGGTCAGGGTTTCCGGCAGGTCGCCAAAATCCCATTGTTTGAGATCCGTTTTTTCAATATCGGGTGAGCCACTCCTGAACGTCAATTGTGCGGCAGAACCTAATTGTTTTTTCAGCGCATTCCAGTCGCGGCCCGTGCCTAGCTCGCGGCCTTTTTCATCCACCACGCGGAAATTCATCAGGTGATGTGCATCCAGCCCTGCCAAATCAAACTCTTCCGGCTTGAGTTTGAGCGCAGTTTTTTGCTGGATATATTGCGACAATACCGGCAATAAAGCCGCCTCAGCCTGGTGTGCCTGCAAAAAACCAGTGACGAAATCAGGCACAGGCACGCACACGCGGCGCAATGTTTTAGGCAGCGCTTTGATCAGGGCAGTCAGCTTGTCACGTATCATGCCCGGCACCAGCCACTCAGTCACGCTCGCATCCAGCTGGTTCAACAAGGCCAGCGGGATGGTTGCCGTCACTCCATCCAGCACATGCCCAGGCTCGAAGCGGTATTTCAGCGGCACTGTTTCGCCATCCACCGTCATCTGTTCAGGAAACTGCACTTCGGTAATGGCATTGGCACCGTGGCGCATCAACGATTCACGCGTCAGGTGCAACACTTTTGGATTGAGTTTTTCTGCGTCCTGCCGCCATTTTTCAAACGAAATACCATTGAAAACACGATATTGCTCGCTGATTTCCGGCACTACTTTGTCATAGAACGCAAACAGCTGGTGCTCATCAATCAGCACATCCTGGCGACGCGCCTTGTGTTCCAGGGCTTCTACTTCCGAGATCAGCCTGCGGTTAGCTTCCTGGAAAGGCGCACGTGTATCAAATTCCATATTGGCCAGTGCTTCGCGAATGAAAATCTCCCGCGATTGCTCAGCATCCACCGGCCCATAATGCACACGCCGTTTCGGCACAATGGTCAGGCCATACAAACTGACGCGCTCCCACGCCACCACCTGCGCAGTTTTGCGGTCCCAGCGCGGGTCACTGTAATGGCTTTGCGTCAAATCACGCGCTCCGCCTTCATGGGCTACGGGTTCTATCCAGTCCGGGTCTATCTTGGCGACGATGCGTGCATACAATTTGGTCGTATCCACCAGCTCGGCGGCGATCACCCATTTCGGGCGGCTCTTTTTCAATGCCGAACCAGGCGCTATTGTGAAACGAATGCCACGTGCACCGGCATAGGTTTCGCCATCGCCATCCTTAAAGCCGATATTGCCCAGCAAACCGGACAACAATGCCCTGTGCACCTGTTCATAGCTGGCTTCTTTATCGCCCAGCTTGAAGTCCATTTCTTCTACCATCTCCCGCAGTTGCGCATGCAGCTCACGCCACTCTTTCAGGCGTAGAAACGACAGGAAAGACTGGTGGCACTGGTTCAACAAGTCTTTGTTGGATTTCTTGGTCTTGAGCGCCTGGTCGTACCAGTCCCACAATTTCAGATAACTCATGAAATCAGAGTCATCCGCCTTGAATTTAGAGTGCGCCTGATCAGCCGCTTCGCGCTTATCCATAGGCCGTTCGCGCGGGTCCTGTATGCTGAGCACGCTGGCAATGATCAATATCTCGCGCAAGCAGCTTTCTTTTTTAGCCGCCAGTATCATGCGCGCCACTCGTGGGTCTAATGGCAGGCGCGCCATTTGCCGACCGATTTCTGTGATCTCACGCCGCTCGGTAACCGCGCCCAACTCCTGCAACAACTGGTAACCATCACTGACCAGGCGTGATGATGGCGCTTCAATAAACGGGAATTCACCCACATCGCCCAGGCGTAAATCGGCCATGCGCAAAATCACGCTGGCAAGCGAACTGCGCAAAATCTCAGGCTCAGTAAACACCAGTCGCTGATTGAAATCTTCTTCCGAATACAAACGGACGCAGATACCGCTGGAAACCCGGCCGCAACGCCCTGCTCGCTGCTTGGCTGCTGCCTGCGAAATCTTCTCAATCTGTAATTGTTCGACCTTGGCGCGCGGGCTGTAGCGGTTAACACGGGCCAACCCGGCATCAATCACATATTTAATACCAGGCACCGTCAGCGAGGTTTCCGCCACGTTGGTCGACAGCACGATCCGGCGTTGCCCGCTGGGGCGAAAAATCTTCTGCTGGTCCTCAATGCTCAGCCGCGCAAATAAAGGCAATATCTCGGCTGACTTCAGCTTGAGTGACCTGCCCTGGTTTTTGCGTAAATGGTCAGCGGTATCGCGAATCTCACGTTCACCTGGCAAAAACACCAGGATATCGCCATCGCCCTGTCGCAACAGGTCTTCAGCCGTGTCAAGGATGGCGTCTTCCATCACTTCTTCTTCGTCATCCTCTTCCAGCCAGCGCGTTTCCGTGCGTGGCGGTTTGCGCTTGATGCCCATCAGGTCCTGCGCAAAACGGTCTATATCATCCAGCCCGTCATCAATCGGCACTTCCACCGCCACCATGGTGGTTTTGTTACCCAGCGGACGGTAACGGATTTCTACCGGATAGGTGCGGCCAGACACTTCAATCACCGGCGCACCATTGAAATGGTTGGAAAAGCGATCCGCATCAATCGTCGCCGAAGTCACAATGATTTTCAGGTCAGGCCGCTTTGGCAACAACTGCTTGAGGTAACCCAGCAAGAAATCGATGTTCAGGCTGCGTTCGTGCGCCTCATCAATAATGATGGTGTCATAGCCATTGAGGAATTTATCGCTTTGCGTTTCCGCCAGCAAAATACCGTCCGTCATCAGCTTGACGTAACTGTTCGCAGAAAGCTTGTCGTTAAAACGCACCTTGTAACCAACCGCCTCGCCCAGCGAGCTTTTCAACTCCTGCGCGATACGGGTGGCGACGGAACGTGCCGCGATCCGGCGAGGTTGGGTATGCCCTATCAGCCCGCTGACGCCACGCCCAAGCTCCAGGCAGATCTTAGGTAATTGTGTGGTTTTACCGGAACCGGTTTCACCGCAAACAATGACCACCTGGTGTTTCTGGATAGCCGCCGCGATTTCATTTTTCTTGCCACTGACCGGTAATTCCTGCGGATATTCCGGCTTGGGTAACGCAGCTAACCGCGCCTGTAATCGTTGCTGCGAAGCCTGCACCTTATGTGCGATATCTACCAGCGGTTTATCGACAGGTTTGTTTTGCTTCAATGCATCGCGTAACTGGTTTAAACGACGCTTCAGTGGGAAACGGTCAGCCAGCATGCACTGCGGGAGTTGTTTTTCAAGTTGGCTGATGAGTTGTGCGGAGGAGACAGCGGTCATAGGGGTGGGATTTTAACATGGCGGGGATTAAAGCCATTCATAGTTGGCATTGAGATTAGCAGGGAATTTTCAGGATAAATGTGATGTTTCTTTTCGCCTGCAGACGAGTTACTTACTCTTTTGGCAAGCAAAGAAAAGTCACTCGGCGAGAAAGTGAATACTTAAGCCCCCCAAAGAAATACCTATTTAAACAATCACCTTCTTACGCACTCCTCCACCCCAGTATTGCCACCCTTAAACGCCGGTTCAAAATAAAACTTCCTGAACATTAACCGTCCGTTTGCATCCTTCTTAAACTCTGCAATCCCGGTACCAAAATCACTGGTCTTTCCACCATACTCGCCCTTTTCCATAGGCAAGGCAAAGTGCACCGCGGCATGCATGCCATGGGCAGCGGCGTGACCTTTGTAAATACCGTAGTCAGGCACTTCCAGCTGGAAATCATAGCTAGTATCTGCGCCCTTGCTATGCTCCTTGCGTAATTTCATCGTCACTATGCCAGTGTATTCACCCTCATGGGCATCCTCGCCGCGACAGTCGTAGATGCCGCTTAAATCGATGGCGTAAGCGTTTGTTGTCATTAAACATATTAAGATCGTTGCAAACCACTTCATCTAGATTTCCTTAAAAAATTGATTATTCCGGTGGCCTGACTCGCAAAAAACTGGCGAATTTAGGTTTGCCCTTTTTGGTCAGATCGCGATAAGTATAAGTCACCACGCTGCCAATCGGCGGTGGATTTGCACGTTCGGCATCGCTAAATCCGGTGCCCAGTTTAAACTGCGTGCCATCGGGCGCTTGCACTAGTAATGCGCCCATTTTGCCTTGATATTTACCTTTGCCGGGCAGGTGACCAATGACCTTTGCTTCGGCATCTAATTGGGGTTTGAGTTTAAGGAGTGCGTGATTGCGGCCGGTGACATAGGGCGCATCGGCACGATGCAACATTAGCCCTTCTCCACGTTTGGCAACGACGCTATCCAGCGTACGTTTGAGTGTTTGCTCGTTGGGCACATGGAATTGTTTGATGGCTTTGAGGTAGGGGCTACGCGCATTGCGGATAAGTTGTTCGATGCGCTGGGCACGCGCTGCAAACGAGCCATCCGCTTGTGGCAATTCAAACACGTAATATGCCACTTGTCGCCAGGCAGTGTCTTCCGGCACTGATTTGCGGACGGTTGCAGAGAGTAATTCGAATTGGCCGCGGCCTATCCATAACTCGCCATCCAGCGGCTGCTTGGGGAAATCTTTGATAAACCATGCAGGTGCATGTATCGGGTTGCCCTGGCGGCTGATCAGTTGCTCGCCATTCCAAATGGCGCGGATGCCATCGAGTTTTTCGCTGACAAGGTACTGGCGGACATCTAAGCCTTGCTGATAGAGATGCGCCAGCAAAATGTCCGGCGCTTTGGCTATGACTGGTGTAGCCCATAGACTGAACAGCAATAGCACGTAATAGCTTGCAAAGCGCATGAAGTCACTCCTGAATAATTAATTAAAATTAACAAGAGTAAGCTATATCAATCAAGGAATTTTGGCAATGGCATCGCTTTTACGATGCCATAAATAAAATTATTTTCCCTTATAAATCATATCACTTGGCACCATAACTTATCGTGATGCATGAGGTCCATCCATAATGCGATCAGGCTTAATACGATGAGCATCAGGCCGCTGATACGCATACCGGTGGTCTCTTGCATCCATGCAGGCAAAGCTTGCTGGCCTGAGCGCCACAAGACAGGGGCTAGCGCCATGATGGTCGCAGAGCCAATCGCGAAAGCCATCATCACCAAGGCGCCTTGTAGCCATTGCGATTGCAGGGAAGCCAGCATGACCGCTGAATAAAGCAGGCCGCATGGCAATAATGCCCACACCATGCCAGTGAACAGGAAGTTAACTCTGGCGTGCCGGGTATGCTGCTTGATCCAGGCCCACACTTGCAGTGCGCCCTGCACTGCCCACTGCGGCTGTCTACCGGTGACCAGCAACAAAAAGCCCCAGGCAAAAATCAGGGTGTGCGAAAACGTCCATAAGGGCTGGAATACCTGGCTTTGATTGGATAACCAGGCCAGGCCGCGCAGGCTTTGCGCGGCTAATGCGCCTAGCAGGCCATAACCCAGCATACGCCCAAGGTAAAAGCTCCAGGGCGTGGTTTTGACGATGCGAATCGGGATGGATCTGGCGTTGGAGGGTGTTTGCATGGCGCCGCAAGCTGCACCACACATGGCAATGCAGTGAGGCCCGCCTGCCAGCCCCATGACAAAGGCGGTCAGGAGTAAACTGGCTAACATGCCGGCAGTTTAAAGGATTTTGGAAAACCTTGCACGGTTGGCATCGTGCTGTAAATAACGGTCAAACACCATGGCGATGGCGCGTATAAAGAACCAGCCCATCTCGGTGACTTTAATACCATCTTCTTCTAATACCACCAGCCCCTGTTTTTCTTTTTCAGCAAGCTGTTGCAGCTCAGACTTAAAGTACTCTGTGAAGTTTGTCATATAGGACAATTCGATGGATTCATAGCTTAATTCGCCATGGCACATGATGGCCATAATCACGGCACGGCGGATCAGGTCATCGCGGCTGAGTGCTAATCCGCGCACGATAGGCAATTGCCCCTGGTCCAGAAAGTCGTAATACTCTTCCAGCGTTTTGGCATTCTGGCTGTAGCTCGCGCCCATTTTGCCGATGGCTGAAACCCCTAATGCCAGGATATCCTGATCGGCCATGGTACTGTAGCCCTGAAAATTGCGGTGTAACCTGCCCTGCTGTTTGGCGATCGCCAGGGTGTCTTCCGGCAAGGCGAAGTGGTCCATGCCGATGTAAACATAGCCAGCCTGGATTAATTGCTGAATCGCTTCCGATAGCATCTGGATCTTATCCACGGCGCTCGGCAGGTCTTCCTGCAAAATGCGTCGCTGCGGTTTAAAACGCGAAGGTAAATGCGCATAGCCATACAATGCGATGCGATCTGGTCGCAGGGTAATGATCTGCGAGATGGTTTGCCTGAACGTGACGGGCGTCTGCTTGGGTAAACCATAAATTAAGTCGGCATTCAGTGACTGGAACCCCATCTCACGCGCTTGCCGCATCAGCAACGCGACTTGTTTGTAAGTCTGTATGCGATGTACGGCTTCCTGCACGTCTGCATCAAAATCCTGCACCCCGAAACTAAGCCGGTTAAAGCCCAGGTCACGCAGATGTTGCAGGCGTGCCTGGTCTACCGTGCGCGGATCGATTTCCGCTGAATATTCACCATCGACGTCAAACACAAATGCTTGCTTGAGGATTCGCATCAGGCGGGCTAATTCTTCATCACTGAAGAAGGTGGGTGTACCGCCGCCCAGATGCAATTGATTCACCGCCTGCTGCTGCCCAAGCTGTTGCGTATGTAGATTAAGCTCACGCTGCAGATACTCTAGATAGATGGCGCCCTGCTCATAGCGCTTGGTGACGATCTTGTTGCAGGCGCAGTAAAAACACAGTGAGGCGCAGAACGGAATGTGTACATATACCGATAATGGCTGTTTCCAGCCGCTGATATTGCGCTGCTCAATCGCTTTGCAATAGGCAGCAGCATCAAATGCTTCCACAAACCGGTCAGCAGTTGGGTACGAGGTATAGCGCGGCCCCGAAACATCGTAGCGCTCGATATGTTCCTGCGTGATTATCAATTTCATGGTATCCAGCACACTTTTTCCTGTTCAATATGGATGGCAGGCGATATATCGTTGTCACCAGGTCCATCCCAACTTGCAGGCTACTTTGCCACAAAGTAATCAGCGGCCACTTGATGCATATCAAATGCATGGCAGTCATGTGCTTGCATAATGGCAGTACATAATAAAGGGAAGAGACCTCGCATCATGCTTAATGAAATCGCCACTCATGCAATACCGGGTCATGAAATATCTCATCAGGACGCGTATAATTTGCCGGATACTCAACGCCAGTCCAGGATTGCCGCTATGCATGCCGAGCCCAGGCCCATTGAACCTAAAACCGACCTCAAGCAAGGCGAGCCCAGCTTTAAAGTCGCTTGTTCCAACTGCAATCTGCGCGAGCTTTGCCTGCCGATAGGCTTGAGCTCAGATGAAATGCAGCAGCTGGATGGCATGGTCGCCACCCGTAAAAAAATCAAACAGGGTGCGCACTTATATAGCAGCGGCGATGCCTTTACCATGCTCTACGCGATTCGCACCGGGTTCTTTAAAACCAGTGTGGTGTCTGAAGATGGCCGTGAACAAGTGACCGGTTTTCAGATGGCCGGTGAGATCATCGGGCTGGATGGCATTGTCAGTGACAAACACAATTGCAATGCGATTGCGCTGGAAGACGCGGAAGTCTGTGTGATGCCGTTTAACCATGTGGAAGACCTGTCGCGTGAGATCCCCATGCTGCAACGTCATGTACACAAGATCATGAGCCGCGAAATCGTGCGTGAAAACGGTGTCATGATGCTGCTGGCCAATATGCGCGCTGAAGAACGCCTGGCGGCTTTTTTACTGAATCTGCTGCAACGCCTGCACGCCAGAGGTTATTCAAAAAGCGAGTTGATTCTGCGTATGACGCGTGAAGAAATCGGCAGCTATCTGGGCATGAAACTGGAAACCGTCAGCCGCACCTTTTCCAAGTTCAGCGAAGAAGGCATTATCGAAGTCAAACAGAAGAATATCCGTATCCTCGATCACGAAAAGCTGAAAGCCATTTTTAACGCCAGCACCTGCTAATGCAAGCTGCTGAACATGCAGGCACAAGCGTTATTCAGTGAGCTCGCCGCTTATGCCGTGACACGAGCTTGGCAATATATCTACCCGGTCTGGTCACGCCGGGCGCAGGGTATTTCGATAGGCATCAATCTGCACCCCAACCATTGCTGCAACTGGCATTGCATTTACTGTCAGGTGCCAGGCCTGCAACGTGGTCCGTCACCCATGATCGCAATGCCGATACTACATGCCGAGCTGGAAGAATGTTTGCACTGGATCAGCGAGCAGGCGACGGCACACAGGCTTGACTCCCTATCAACCCTGATAAAAGACATCGCCTTTGCAGGTGATGGCGAACCGACCACCTCGCCTCAGTTTCCCGAAGCATTAAAGCTAGTCAGTCATATCCTCACACGCCTTCAGCTACCGGTATTAGTGAGGCTGATCACCAATGGCAGCCAATTACAGCACGCGCATGTACAACATGCGGTTGCATGCCTGCAAGCGATAGGCGGCGAGGTGTGGTTCAAGTTGGATGCAGGTAGTGATGCGGAGATGTTGGCAATCAATGACAGCCATGTGCCGCTGGCGTTACATTTGCAAAGGTTGCAAACCTGCTGTGCCCTGTGCACGACCTGGGTACAAACAGCCATTGTCAGCAGGGTGGTGGATCAGCAAATGATCACGACACCGGCGCTGTCTGGCTATCTCAGAGCGCTGCAGGCATACCAAGACAAGATTGCAGGTATTTTGCTCTATGGCATTGCCTGGCCTAGCCAGCAGGTGGCTGCGGCCTGCTTGGTGCCTACCGCTGATGATGTGATAGAAAATTATGCGAAGGAACTGCGCGCACAAGGCTTCGACGTGCGCGCATTCAACTAGCAATATACTGAAATGAAAATCCGGGCTGAAGATCGGATTTAAAGTGAAGGCAGGATTTAGTCGTCAGCCGGTTTCATGCCGGTTTGCGCATGGTTGCGTGCTGCAACGGCGGGCGCCATGCCATCTCTCTCGGCATCCAGCGTTTTATTGATCTCTATGCCTTTGCGGTAGTAATCGTCAATCGGTGGGTCAGGATGGGTAATCGCCAGGTATAGCGTGATAAAGGAAGCTACTATCACCAATGCCGGACCACCAATAATAAGCCAGACATAGGGGTTTTGGTACCATTTTTGTGGATCCACCATCTGTGTTCCTTTGTGCATTATGCTTTGTGCCACCCTGTTCTACTCCGTTTGTTCATGCCTGTTTACTGAGTGACCCATTAATTACTGGGTACGATAAAGACAGATTTTTCCTTGATGGTTTCTTTGGCTTGAAGATCTGTCATCTCAAATAATATCTTGTGCGAACCGGCGCGTGTTTCTCCGTCCGGCAACTGTATCTCAACAATGACATTCCGCTTTTCAAAAGGTTTAAGCGCTTTGATCTGCTGAACATTATTATCAGAAAAATGAATGACCAGATCAGGCAAGCCTGTGACTTTCAAATCATAATCGCGCACCACTTCTGTCTCATTTTCCAGTTTGAGGTTATACACGTTCTCAATCTTGCCATCATTGGTATAACGCGCCATCACCGCGCGGTCACGCAGCACATCCAGCCTGAAATCAGGCTTGTAATAGATGCTGACCGCCATACCCACAACCATGGTCATCAGGATAGTCGAGTAGATCAGCACGCGCGGCCTTAACAAACGCGCCAGCATCTGCTGGCGGCTCCAGCGATTATCCATGCCGTTTTGCGTTGTATATTTGATCAGGCCTTTGGCATAGCCCATTTTGTCCATGACATCATCACAGGCATCAATACAGGCACCGCAACCGATACACTCATATTGCAAACCATTGCGGATATCAATGCCGGTCGGGCATACCTGCACACAAATATTGCAATCGATACAACTACCCAGGCCATTGGCGTTTTCACCGGCTTTTTTAGAACGTGAGCCGCGTGGTTCACCGCGCGCTTCGTCATAGGTCACGTTCATGGTATCGCCATCAAACATGGCGCTCTGGAAACGCGCATAAGGGCACATGTATTTGCAGACCTGCTCACGCATATAGCCAGCGTTGCCATAGGTGGCAAAGCCATAGAAACACACCCAGAAGGTTTCCCAGCCACCTGCCTGGAATTGCAGCAAACTTGGCACCAGTTCACGCATGGGCGTGAAATAACCAACAAAAGTGACGCCAGTCCATAAACCAAATGCGATCCAGGCAAACTGTTTCAGGGATTTACGGACCACTTTATTGGTATTCCATTTGCTGTCATCGAGGCGCATACGCGCAATGCGGTCACCTTCGATTTTCTGCTCCATCCACATATAGATCTCGGTATACACCGTTTGTGGGCAGGTATAGCCACACCATAACCGCCCGGCAATGGCGGTGAACAGGAACAGGGAAAGCGCAGAGACAATCAGCAGGAATGCCAGGTAAATCAGATCTTGTGGGTGAAAGATCAGGCCAAACACATAGAAGCGCATGCCTTCCAGATCAAACAGCATGGCCTGGCGGCCATCCCACTGCAACCAGGGTACGCCGTAGAAAAACAGCTGCGTGACCCACACCATCACCCAGCGCCAGTTGTTGTACAAACCGGAAACGCTGCGTGCGTAAACCTTATCTTCAGATTTATAAAGCGAAAAAACCACCTCCTGCTCAGGAATGGTGGTTATTTTCACAGCATTTTTTCCAATGTCACCCATGGATTTTTGCATGCCTTACTTGTTGGAAAGACCCCAAACATAAGCCGTCAGCAAATGGATTTGCTCTGGGCTGAATTTCTCTTCCCAGGCTGGCATCTGGTTGGTTTTACCTTCGTGAATACGCTTGATGATCGCCGCTTCACCCTGGCCATGCAACCAGGTGTTGTCTGTCAGGTTAGGTGCACCAATCATCTGGTTACCTTTACCATCCGGGCCATGGCAAGCTGCACATACCACGAATTTATCCTTACCGGCATTGGCACGACCGGAGTCATGAATACTGCCAGACAGGCTTAATACGTAGTTAGCCACGTTTTTAACGTCTTCTTCACTACCCACGGCCGCTGCCATAGGCGGCATCATGCCGATACGGCCTTCGGTAATGGTTTCCTTGATTCTTTCCGGGCTGCCGCCGTATAACCAGTCATTGTCTGACAGGTTAGGAAAACCGCGGCTACCTTTGGCATCTGAACCATGGCATGCAGCACAATTGTTCAGGAAAATACGTTTACCGATATCACGTGCTTCAGGGATCTTGGCCACATCTTCTACTGACATCGCGGCATATTTTGCATACAGCGGTGCAATTTTCTCGTTGTTTTTGGTTTTTTCAGCTTCGTACTGATTAACAGCAGTCCAGCCGAATTTACCTTGATACTCACCCAGGCCCGGAAACAGGTACAGATAAGCCAAACCAAAAATAACCGTGATGATAAACAAGCCTACCCACCACATTGGCAGAGGGTTATTCATTTCCTTAATGCCATCCCACTCGTGACCATTGGTATTATCACTATCCAAAGTCACTTTCACGCGGCTAGCAAAAATCAGCAAGCCAACGCAGAATGCAATCCCACCCAGGGTAATGGTCGAAATCCAGATCGGCCAAAATCCACTTACAAAATCACTCATGATGTTTTTCCCTTAACCTTTTCACACACAGAGCATTAGTCTTGATCGAACGGCAGGTTCTGCGCGTCCTTGAACTGTGCGGAGTTACGATTGCGCCATGCCCACACTGCGATCACCACAAACAGGGCAAAGGTCAATAATGTAAACAGTATGCGTAATATGCTGATGATATCCATGGCGCGTCTCCTTATTTGAGGTGTATACCCAACACTTGCAGGTAAGCCACCAGTGCATCCATTTCGGTTTTACCCTTAATGGCCGCCCCACCCTCTTTGATCTGCTCATCGGTGTATGGCACGCCTACTTTACGCAGCGCAGCCATGTGGTCACCGATCGTGGCATCATCAACCAGGTTTTCGTTCAACCATGGGTAAGCTGGCATGATGGATTCCGGAACCACGTCACGAGGCTGGTTCAAGTGCACACGGTGCCAGTCATCACTGTATTTACCGCCTACACGATGCAGGTCAGGGCCTGTACGCTTGCTACCCCACTGGAACGGGTGGTCATACACATATTCACCCGCCACAGAGTAATGGCCATAACGCAATGTTTCAGCGTGGAACGGACGGATCATCTGTGAGTGGCAGTTGTAGCACCCTTCACGTTGATAGATGTCACGGCCAGCCAGTTGCAAGGCAGTATATGGTTGCAAACCACGGATAGGCTCTGTCAGTGTCTTTTGGAAAAACAAAGGCACGATTTCTGCCAGACCACCAAAAGAGATGGTGATCAAAGTCAGCACGATCAGTAGAAAGTTATTGGTTTCGATCTTCTCGTGCAGATTGCCACTATTTTGTTCATGAGATGCCATGATGTATTTCCTTAAGCGTGAGCAACCACAGCTGGTATCTCTACCGTCGCTGGTTTGCCGCTAGTTGCTGTTTTATAGGTGTTCCACAACATGATCACTAAACCGCTCATGTACAGGAAACCACCAATCGCACGTGTGAGGTAGTACGGGAATTTCGCTTTTACGCTTTCAACAAAGGTATAAGCCAAAGTACCGTCAGCGTTCATTGCACGCCACATCAAACCTTCCATCACACCGGAAATCCACAATGCTGCGATGTATAACACCACACCAATCGTTGCCATCCAGAAATGCACTTCAATCGCTTTCACGCTGTACATCTGTTTCTGGCCGAACAGGCGCGGGATCAGGAAGTACAGGGAACCGATGGAAATGAAACCAACCCAGCCCAAAGCACCAGAGTGCACGTGGCCTACGGTCCAGTCAGTGTAGTGAGATAAAGCGTTCACAGTTTTGATCGCCATCATCGGGCCTTCAAAGGTACTCATACCGTAGAAAGACAATGAAACGATCAGGAAGCGCAAGATAGGGTCTGTGCGCAGTTTGTGCCATGCGCCGGACAAGGTCATGATACCGTTGATCATACCGCCCCAGCTTGGTGCAAACAGGATAAGAGATAACACCATACCTAAAGACTGAGTCCAGTCAGGCAATGCGGTGTAATGCAGATGGTGAGGACCCGCCCACATGTATGTAAAGATCAATGCCCAGAAGTGGACGATAGACAAGCTATAAGAATACACAGGACGCTCGGCTTGTTTAGGCACAAAGTAATACATCATGCCCAGGAAACCCGCTGTCAGGAAGAAACCCACCGCGTTGTGACCATACCACCACTGCACCATCGCATCTTGTACGCCTGCATAAGCAGAGTAAGACTTGAACCAGCCGGCCGGGATCGCCGCACTCTCAACGATGTGCAATAAAGCCACCGCCAGGATAAACGCACCGTAGAACCAGTTAGCCACATAGATGTGCTTGACCTTGCGGATACCGATGGTACCGAAGAACACGATGGCATAAGAGATCCACACCACAGCGATCAGGATATCGATAGGCCACTCCAGCTCGCCGTACTCTTTACCCTGGGTGTAACCCAAAGGCAGGGAGATAGCCGCAGCGACGATCACTGCTTGCCAGCCCCAGAAAGTAAAGCTCGCCAATTTATCGCTAAACAAGCGTGTCTGGCAGGTACGTTGTACGACATAATATGAAGTCGCAAACAAAGCACAGCCGCCAAACGCAAAAATCACCGCATTGGTATGCAGTGGTCTCAAGCGGCCGAAAGAGGTATATGACAAGCCCAGGTTTAAATCCGGCCACACCAGCTGGGACGCAATGATCACGCCCATCAATGTGCCAAAAACACCCCAAACCACTGCCATGATTGCGAATTGGCGAACTACTTTATCATTGTAGGTCGCAGCCTTCACGGTTGCATCTTGCATGGATTTCTCCCAATCATTAAAACAAACACCCAACATGAAAAAACTACTTTTTTAGATACACACCGAATATCGCACACATTAAATAGCGGCGATTTGACACATATCAATCCTGCTCTAATATTCGGGATCCTTCTTCTTCCAGATCCTCAAATTGTCCTGTATGGATGGCCCACCAAAAGCCACCCAGAATCACAAACACCAGCAGCACGGCCAGTGGTATCAACATAAATGCTATTTCCATAGAACTATGCCTGCCCTTTCTGCCAACGCGACTTGTCCCAATCGGTCAAGCGCAATGCATTCAGCAACACCAGCAGCGAACTGGCCGCCATGCCTAACCCGGCCAACCAGGCAGGCAGCAGGCCCATGATCGCTAAAGGCACACCGGCAGCGTTATAAAGCGCCGCCCATAACAAATTTTGTTTGACGATGAGGATGGTTTTCTTGCAGTGCGAAATGAGCGAAACCAGCACTCCGATATCATTGCCCAAAATCACCATATCGGCTTGTGCCTGCGTCAAAGGGACGCCGGTACCCATTGCAATAGAAGTATGCGCTGCTGCAATGACAGGGCCGTCATTCAAACCATCACCTACCATTAAAACTTTCCGCCCCTGTTGTTGCAGCAACATCACGTGTTGCAGCTTATCTTCTGCTTTTTGCAGACCTGACGCACTCTGAATACCGAGTTGTAAAGCCAGATTTTTTACCGGCGCTATTCTATCACCAGATAACAGTTGAATATCAAGCCCTTGTGAAATTAATTGTGAAATTGCCGCCTTGGCATGCGGCTTCACTTGCTCAGCCAGGGTGAATCTCGCGACCATCACCTCTCCCGCCATCAGGTATACCTGGCGCTCTGCACCGGCCTCTGATTCCACCACGCCACTGAACTGCGCATTGCCAAGTTTGACTGCTACAGCGGCCTCAGCCTGCGTATCCAGCGTGGCAGAGATACCGCCGCCGACCACTTCCTGCCAGTCGTGCATGATCAGGTCAGTGAGGGCATCTTGTTCTACAGCATAGGTATGCAACGCTTTTGCCACGGGATGCAGCGAGTCGCGCGTGATCGATGCCAGCATATCCAGAATTAAGGTGTTACCCCAATCCGCATGTGTTTCAGCCAACTGCACCTGTTGCAGGTTCTCGGTCAGCGTGCCGGTTTTATCAAACACAATGGTATCGATTTCACTAATGGCCTGGATCGCCTGTAAGCGCCGGATCAGCACGCCGCCTTTGGCAAAGGTGCCCGCACTCGCCAGCATGGCTGCCGGTGTCGCCAGTGACAACGCACAAGGGCACGTCACCACCAGCACCGCCACCGCTGACATCACCGCTTTGGCCGGGTCAATAGACCACCAGTACACCACAGCCACCAGCGCTGCCAGCAATACGCCCCACAGGAAAGGCTGCGCGACTTTATCGGCCAGTAAGGCAATGCCGGGTTTCTCGGTCGAGGCGGATGCCATTAAATTGACTAAAGCATGGTACTGCGTACCCTCACCCACTTGCTCGACCTGCATTTCAATCACTGAAGTCAGGTTGCCGGAACCGGCGATCACTTGCGCACCGGTGGCTTTCATCACCGGGTCAGATTCGCCGGTGAGCATGGATTCGTCGGCGCTGGTATTGCCGACGATGATTTTGCCGTCGGCCGCAAATATTTCACCGGGCCGTACAAATAAAATATCGCCGACATTGATATTGCTGGCGGCAATCTGTACCCATTCGCCAGCTTCGTTTTTCTTCAGCACCGCATTGGGCAGGCGGCGCATCATGTTTTCCAGCGCACCGGCGGTGCGGTTACGTAGTTTGACGTCCAGCCAGCGCCCGATCAGCAGGAAGCTGACAAACATGGTCAGTGAATCGTAATAAACCACATCGCCCCACCAGCCACCAGGTGCAAACGTCGCCAGCGTGCTCATGACAAACGCCGCGATGATGCCTAACGACACCGGCACATCCATGCCTAACTGGCGTTGCTTGAGGCTGGCCCAGGCCTGGGAGAGAAATGGCGTTGCCGAAAACAGCATCACCGGCAATGTCAGCACCCAGGAAGCCCACTTCATCAGTTGCACCATATCCGGCGCCATATCATTGCTATCTGCGGTATAGGTGGGGTAAGCGTACATCATCACCTGCATCATGCAGAAAACCGCGACCACCAGCCGCCATAGCATCTTGCGCTGCTGGACAGTTCTATCGGTGATAGCGCTGTACTCGTTGACAGGCAAGGCGGAATAACCAATCTCATCCAGATTGGCAAACCATTGCGAAGGGGAGATTTTTTGCGCATCCCAGACCACACGGACGCGCTTGGAAGCAGCACTGGCATGCACTGCCAGCACACCGGGGATTTGCTTGATGGTCTGCTCTATGCGTCCGCTACACGCGGCACAGTGCATAGCATCGATCCAGACATGTGAGGTCCACACATGCGCAGCGTTAGCATCACGCTGGCTAAACCGCTCCCATTCGGACTGGATATCCAGCCCTTGCCAGGGGTTTGCGCTGTTCACTGCCTGCGACTTTGCCATTGCAATATGGACCATTCGTGAAACATTATACAACTTTATATTATATGATTGAATATAATATAAATCAATGTCTTAGCTGATATTTGAAGTGTTTATTAAGACCGAAAACGACTGTCTTTTCTTTGATTTAGCGCAAGCATTTGCTACAAAAAGTAGCGCTAGAATGGCAATATCCGGAACCGCGCGCTCCGGCTATTGCCACTGTGCAAACGCGTTATTTCACACGCATGCCAGGCTGCGCCCCACTGTCAGGCGACAGAATATAAGGCCCGCCACGCTCATCACTGGCGGCCAGCACCATACCTTCACTCAAGCCGAACTTCATCTTGCGTGGCGCGAGGTTAGCGACCATGACAGTTAACCTACCCACCAGAGTTGCAGGATCATAAGCCGACTTGATACCTGCAAATATCTGGCGCGGCGTTTCTTCGCCGATATCCAGCATTAATTTCAACAACTTTTCCGCGCCTTCTACATGCTCGGCACTCACAATCTTGGCGATGCGTAGATCCACTTTGGCAAAGTCATCAATCGAGATATAAGCGCCCTCTTCAGCTGCCTCAGTTGCTTCCGGCTTTTTATCTGCTTTTGCTTCAGATTTAACCGGTGCTGGCGCAGTCGCCTGCAGGTTTTCTTTATTGGCTTCGACCATCGCTTCAATCTGCTTGCCTTCCAGACGCGTCACCATGTGCGCATAAGGCTGTATGGTTTGTGAACCCAGGCCATAAGCCGCATCAGCCCACTGTAACGGCGCCACATCAAAGAAAGCCTCTACCGCCGCTGCAATATTTGGCAGTACCGGTTTCAGGTAGATCGTCAGCAGACGGAACATCTCCAGCGCGTTACTGCAAATGGCATGCAATTCCGGCGCCTTACTATCATCTTTGGCGACTACCCATGGCGCAGCCTCCGCCACATACGCATTGGCAGCATCTGTGAGTTTCATGATCTCACGCAAGGCACGCGCAAAATCACGCGCCGTAAACGCTTCCGCGATCGCCGGTGCCGCAGCACGCATATCGTCAATGACCGCATGCTGGGCAGGAATGATCTTATTCTCGAATTTTTTGGCGATGAACCCGGCAGTGCGACTGGCGATGTTGATGTATTTACCCACCAGGTCACTGTTCACACGCGCCACGAAATCTTCCAGGTTCAGGTCGATATCTTCCATACTGCCGTTTAGCTTGGCGGCATAGTAATAACGCAGGTATTCAGGGTTCTTGACGTGATCCAGATAACTGCGTGCGGTGATAAACGTACCGCGTGACTTGGACATCTTCTCGCCATTCACAGTCAGGAAACCATGCGCAAATACCTGTGTCGGCGTACGATGTCCGGAATATTCCAGCGTCGCTGGCCAGAACAAGGCGTGAAAATACAGGATATCTTTACCGATAAAATGGTATAGCTCGGTAGTCGAATCCTTTTTCCAGTATTCGTCAAAATTCAGGCCGGCGTTTTGATTACCGTCAGCTGCCTGCTGACTCTTTGTACACAGATTCTTGAAACTGGCCATATAGCCGATCGGTGCATCCAGCCAGACATAGAAATACTTACCCGGCGCATCCGGGATCTCAAACCCGAAATACGGCGCATCGCGCGAAATATCCCAGTCAGACAACTTGTTCTCACCGGCTTCGCCCAGCCACTCGTTCATCTTGTTGGCGGCTTCGGCCTGCAGGGTGCCAGAACGCGTCCAGTCACGCAGAAAGTCTACGCACTCACTCAATTTAAAGAAGTAGTGCTCAGTCTCTTTGCGTACCGGCGTCGCTCCGGACACTGCGGAATACGGATTGATTAGTTCTGTCGGGCTGTAAGTGGTGCCGCAGACTTCACAGTTATCCCCGTATTGATCCTTGGAGTGACATTTGGGGCACTCGCCTTTGATAAAGCGGTCCGGCAGGAACATGCTTTTCACCGGGTCAAAATACTGTTCGATGGTTTTATTGGCGATCTTGCCATTGGCTTTGAGCGCACGGTAGATATTGCCCGATAACTGACGGTTCTCTTCCGAATTGGTCGAATAATAGTTATCAAACTCCACCAAAAAATCGGCGAAATCCTGGCTGTGCTCTACATGCACTTTTGCTATCAGCGCCTCAGGCGTGATGCCTTCTTTTTCAGCCCGCAGCATGATCGGCGTGCCATGCGTGTCATCCGCACAAACGTAATGCACAGTATGGCCCTGCATTTTCTGAAAACGCACCCAGATATCAGTTTGAATATATTCAACCAGATGCCCCAAATGGATACTGCCATTGGCATAAGGCAAGGCGGAAGTCACCAGAAGTTTGCGTGTCATGAAAGCAAGACCGAAGTAAAAGCAGCTATTTTAGCAAACCAGCAGGCGTTTCAGCGACATTTATGCGGATAATCGCCCGCAACCACAGAATGGCTAAATTGCACCAACATGGTTATATACAACCAATTTAATTTCGCCAGCCATTTTAGACGCAGTTAAAAC
Organism: Methylophilus sp. E2MeOHC9; assembly: GCF_058744375.1. NCBI lineage: Bacteria > Pseudomonadati > Pseudomonadota > Betaproteobacteria > Nitrosomonadales > Methylophilaceae > Methylophilus > Methylophilus sp. E2MeOHC9. The sequence continues at coordinate 1,975,019 of NZ_CP196024.1, read as the reverse complement.
TCGATTTGAAAACAACCAGTTACACTAAGTCAGCAGCCTTTTTCGCGTCGGTATAATCCTTGCCTAAAATCAAACCACCTATTCTTTCACTGAGTTAAGATGTTCTGGCATGGTATTAATCTACATTGGGCATACACCACACTGCTCCCCGGCATCAGGCGCAAAACGCACTGCCAGCACCAGGCGAAAGATATCTTGCATGATGGTTTCCTGCGTTTTGCGTTAACCACAAGCCCAAACCGGGAGCAGGAACCGCACGCCTACCTGCGCACCATCGTGCAAAACCTGATCCTTGAGCAATACCGCAAAGACAGCTATTTCACCGAATACCAGCAACAGATCGACCTGGAAGAGCCAGCCACTGTGTCTACCGAACACCTGGCCGATATCAAGCAACGTCTGGAACTAGTGACGCAAATCATCCAGGATTTACCGCCGCGCTGCCGACAGGTGTTTGTCATGTACCGCATTGAAGGCTACGCGCAAAAGGAAATCGCCAGCCAACTCAGTATCAGCTTGAATATGGTCGAACGCCATTTGATCCGCGCATTGCTGGATATCCGCGCCGCACGTGAGCAGTTCCTCCAATAGAATATGCAGACGCAAAAGAAAATCAGTGAAACTGCCGCCCGCTGGTTTATCCGCATGCAAGAAGCCGCGCCGGATGCGCCTGAACGCAGCCAGTTTGAAGCCTGGCTTATGCAGCACCCGGCCCACCAAAAAGAATATTTAAGTATCAGCGATGCCTGGCAAGGCCTGGATTCGATGAACGAATTGAGAACCATCGCACAAGCCAAGCAGGCGGATGTGTTCTTCAAACAAAGCGAGCGCAAGAAAACCGCGCGCAAACTGGTGGGCACTATTTCCAGCTGTGTCGCGCTGATGTTTATAGGCTGGGCCGGTTACCAGCAATATCAAACCTGGCAAGCCACCCCTACCCTGCAACTGGCCTCGGAAACCACGCGCGCGCAACTTGTCACGCAGACACTGGATGACGGCAGCCGTGTGACGCTGAATGCCAACACGCAAATTGAAATCAAATACTACCGCAACCAGCGGCATATCGATCTGCTCAAAGGTGAAGCCATATTTGAAGTGCAACGTGATACCAACAGGCCATTTGTGGTCGAGACTGACCGCATCAAAGTCACCGTACTGGGCACGCGTTTCTCCGTCAACAAACTCAGCCGTTTAGAGCGCGTCAGCGTAGACCACGGCAAAGTGGAAGTCGCTTCTAAAACAGGGGCTGAGAAGATCATCCTGCAAAATAACCAGGTCGGTGAATTCAAACAAACCAGGCTGCAACCACGCACCAATGTATCGGCCCAGGATTACTTCAAATTCACCAGCGGCACACTGGTATTCAACCAGGCCGAAGTCGCTGAAATCGCAGAAACACTCACGCGCTACAACCCAACCCCTGTGCTCGCCGATGGCTTGTCAAAAGACCATATCAGCGCCGTAGTGGCCGTGAAAGATACCAATAACTTCATCTCCACCCTGCCGCGGATTGCCAATATCCGCATCAAGCAAACCCCATCAGGCACAATGCTTGAAACCACATCGCCTCCCAAATAAATAGTCAAAGCACTTACCAAACACCAAGCGACTAACAATCTTTTGCAATTGCTATATCAGGGTTTCGATTCCTCGTGCATTAAGGCAATAACAAGCCAAGGAATAACGAGGAAATCCTGATGCATAAACCTAAAAAAATAATTCTGGGGGCAGCCATCGCTGCATGTTTTGCCAGTAACCCGTATTGGCTTGCCACATTGCATGCGGCCGAGTTGAATACCAAGCTGCCAAAAACAGATGAAGAGATTGTTCTGGGGCAAAAAATTACAGTCAACCTGCCCGCCCAGCCACTTGCAGCATCGCTCAAAGCACTTAGTGCAAAAATAGGCTTGAATATTACTTATAACGATAAGTTAATCCAGAATAAGCAGGCACCAGCATTGAGTGGAAGCATGCGCAGTAAGGAAGCTCTGCAAAAATTACTTGTGAATACAGGCCTTGAAGCTAAGCTCAACGACCAAACGCTTTATATTCAGCGCATTCCTGTCCGTGTAGAAGATAAAAGCGTTGAGATTGAGAAAGTTGAAGTAAGGGCAAAAAAATTTTATGAAATTGGGCCGCTTCCTGGATTAGCACTGACTAAGGAAGAAATTCCCGGCAATGTACAAAGTATTACAGCACAAGAGATTAGAGAGTCTCACTCATTAAGCTTGACCGATTTAATGAATCGCAAGCTGCAATCTGTAACTGTTAATGACTATCAAAGCAATCCGTTTCAAATGGATTTGCAATACCGCGGTTTCACTGCATCTCCGCAATTAGGTACCGCACAAGGTATCTCGGTGTTTCTGGACGGAATCCGAGTTAACGAGCCGTTTGGTGATGTGGTGAATTGGGACATGCTTCCACTTAATGCGTTGAGCGGTATTGATGTATTCCCTGGGTCTAACCCTATTTTTGGGTTAGGTACCTTAGGTGGTGCAATTGCAATGCGCACCAAAAGTGGTTTTGATGGTAAATCCCTTGATGCTGAAATTCTTACAGGATCATTTGGTCGCAAGCAGTTGCAAATTTCAGCTGGGAATAATAATGGCGTAATCGCTGGCTTTCTGTCGGGAAACTTCTTCTTAGAAGATGGGTGGCGTGATAACTCGCCGAGCAAAGTAAACCAAATATTCGGCAAGACTGAATGGCAAAGCGAACGTGCTCGTGTGGGTTTGTCTATGCTCTATGCCGGAAATAAATTAACAGGAAATGGTCTGTTGCCGGAGCAGATGGTGGACCAAAATCCTAAGCAGGTCTATACCTCACCAGATAAGAGCAAAAATGACTTATTACAATTCCAGTTGTCAGGAATCTGGGATGTAACTGATACGTTCAACATCACCGGCCAAATTTATAACCGTAAAAGTAAACGGAAAACAAAGACCACGGATGTGAATGAAAACTTCAATGGATACTACACACCCAATACTCAAGGTAGGCAAGTGCTGTATGGTTATTCTGACATTAATAATGATGGCCTACCTGACTACAACACTTATGCCGTGAATGTTGCAGCAGATAATTTTGGTTTTGCGTTAGATGCGAATGGTAATTCCGCACAAGTGCTTAATGGTAATGGTGATTTTGTTGCAAACCCATTGTTCAACGTAAACAATTTGGCTGTCGGTAACAATTTCATGACCGCTGTTCTTCCCGGACAGCAAGGTACGTTGCCCGCCAATGATGGGTCAGGTGTAAATGTACCAAGATGGACTGCTGACCCTAGGTTGATAGATAACAATGTGATTTATAACTTTGCAACACCAGCTGCGCCAGGATTGGGTGAGTTTAATAATCCATTACCAACAGCATTTTATCAATTTGCATTAAATTATTTCCAGAATCAAGCCAGATACGCTGAAGTGGCCCAGGCTGCACAAGGAGGTGGCGCTTTTGCTGGCACTGATGAATTTGGTAATCCACGTCCCTCCAGTTATTACGTTGAACTGATGCCAGGAGCACAAGGGTTCAATATTGATAACGGATATGTGGACGATAATGGTTTTTTTAACCGCTTTATTATTCTTGATCCAGTTAATTCAGGCCTGCGTGATCCTAATTTAATTGTTGGGAGTTGTGAGGCTGGAGGATTTTTAGGTGTGTGCGCGAATGATGCGAATGGGTACCAAATCAACCGAGATGGTGCTTACTCGGGTGCTGTAGGTCAAAGTGGGTTGGGTACTGGGACTGGTGTAATCGATGGAACCCCCACAGCAATTATTAGCGAGACCGCAGTTGACCAGTTGGGCAAGGGTGGATCTTTACAATTCAACTGGAACCTGGATAAGCATAAGTTTATGTTCGGCGGCTCAATTGATAAGGCAGATGCAGCATATACCAGTGCACAATTCTTAGGTATGTTAGATGGGAAAAGAAATGGTTATGAAGCTCCAAATGAGTTGGGTTATGAGTTTTATGCCCGAGATTCAGCACGTGCATTACGGCTGAATGATTTTAGTGGTGACTCAATTACCAAAAGTATTTATGCAAGTGAAACTTGGAAACCCACTGAAACATTAAATTTCACCACGGCTGCACGTTTTAACTGGACCAGGGTAAAAAATAGTCTAGATGTAAATGCTATTTCCAAATTCTTGGAGGCTTCACTTACTAGTCTTCGAAATGAAATTAACCCTCTTACATTATGTAGAGGTGTCGATAATGATGGCGATGGCCTTGTTGATGGCACCTTTTGCCCAACTGGCTTGGATGGCGCCATAGTTCAATACGACCCATCGCTTTCTCTTAATTCAGATATGTCTGTGCTTGAAACTACGCCCACGGAAAAGTTTAATTACCGATCTTTCAACCCCTCTTTTGGTATGACGTGGCAGGCAAACGAAGATCTAAACCTTTATGGTAATTGGAGTCGTGGCGCCAGAACCCCAACTGTGATTGAACTTGGCTGTGCTTATGACGATACATTAGTGCCTTTACCAGGTACTAACCCCGTTTTGTATCAAGAGCGATCTTTGGCTGACCGTCGCACGTGCAATTTACCAACAACAATGTCCGGTGACCCGCATTTGAAGCAAGTTAGATCAAATAGCATGGAAATTGGTGCACGTGGAAGGTGGAGTGAAAATATTGAATGGAATGCCAGCTTATATCGCACTGACCTTACAGACGATATTTACTTTGTGAGTATCGCCTCAAATCGCAGTTTTTTCCAAAATGTCGGTGATACCAAGCGTCAAGGATTGGAAATGGGGTTTAAAGGTAAATTAGGTAAAGCGAGTTTTGGAGTCAATTACGCTTTAACCGATGCAACATTCCAATCGGATTTTGATATTTTGAGCCCTTACAACAGTACATCCTTCAGTGACAAGACAGTGTCGGGAACCAGAATTGTGGATGGTCAAGTGGTGACTATAAATAATTTTGGCAAAACTCGAGTGCAAAAGGGTGCTCGAATGCCAGGAGTGCCGCTACATAATCTTAATTTCAATTTTGGTTATGAAATCACAGATAAATGGTTCGTAGGCCTTAATGCTGTCATGCATTCGGAAGCTTTTGTGAGAGGGAACGAAAATAATCAACATCGAGCAGGACCAGCCACACCAATTCGTACAGAATGCCTAATTCCTGATCCTGTGAATCCAGGTAATTTGATTGGAGGTGTCTGCGATATTCCACGTCCGGATTGGCGCGATGGTAAAACAGCTGGATATACTGTGTTTAATTTACAAACCCGTTACGAACTAACAAAAGAGTGGGCATTGGGCCTTCAGGTCTACAATTTATTTAATAAAGAATATGCGACAGCCGGGAGACTTGGTCTGAATGCCTTTTCACCTTCTGTTAATGGCGCAATTGGTGCTAGTGGATTTAACTACAACAGCAGTGAGTGGCAAGGGACTAGTTTTCTTGGCATAGGGGCGCCAAGATCTGCTTTCATTACACTAACCTATCAATTCAAACCCGACTAAAAAGTATAAATCACGAATTCTGACTAGGATATCTCATTACGAAATAAGCCGATACTAACTAAGAAATGTGACTTTAATGAAAACAGTTTTAATAGCTATTCCGATAAACGTCAATATTGGCTGATATCAGCCAATATTTAAATTATGTAGCCATTTATTTTAGAAGGCGATTTTCACAAACGCATGCAAAACAAAGGCTTGCATCGTGCCTTAATCACGGCATAAATATTGCAGCAAAATTTGCTCAATACACTCACCCTGGTTTATGTAATGAGTTTTTTAAGCAAAGCCGACAATGATACTTACTGGTGCAACCTGAGTTTGAAATGGGTTTACACCGATTTGTTTCGCAGTATTTACGGGCAAACCAGGAATTTCCATCTGGCGAACGATGTATTGCACGACGCGATTGTGAAGTTTGCGGTAAAAAACAGCCTGAGGCAGATTGATGAGCCGCAGGCTTATATGCGCGGCATCGTTAAAAACACCATTGTGGATTACTACCGTGATGCTGCTCATTATGTAGATATGGAAATCGGTGGCGCCAACTCTGATTTACTGGATGCCGAGCATGAGCACAGCTACCAGCACTCTCCCGAGAAAATAGCCGATTTAAAGCAGCGCATGCTGGCGCTGCAAAACATCATTGATTGCCTGCCACCCAAGTGCCGCCAGGTGTTCTGGATGCACAGGATTGAAGGCAAGCTGCAAACGGACGTTGCCACTGAGCTTAACATCAGCCTGAATATGGTGGAGCGACATATGATACGGGCGCTGGTGGATATTTCACTGGCTAAAGATTACCTGCTGAACGACAAATGACCCGTCAACGACACCTGATCCTGGAGCAAGCTTCCAAATGGTTTATGCGCCTGAAGGACGCTGCGCCGGATCACGTCGATAGAAGTAAGTTTGAAGCCTGGCTGATGGAGTCTGAAGCGCATAGACAGGCTTACCAAAGCATTGCAGAAACCTGGGGCGATTTTGATTCGTCGGCGCAGATCAGCCATATCTCGCAGGCGATGAGTATGCGCAAACTCGATGAGGATATCCGCAAGCGCCAAAAAAATACCACTTATGCTAAATTGGGCGCAATCGCGCTCATTGGCCTTTCCAGCTTGTTTGCGTTTAACCAGTTGCAACAATGGCACGCCCAACCGCTGGAAACCATCGCCCAAACTAGCGCACCCGGCCATATTGTCAGCCGCTATTTGTCAGATGGCAGCAAACTCACCCTCGATGCGCACAGCGACACCAAAGTGCTGTATTACCGCGATAAACGTTATGTGCAACTGCTGCACGGCCAGGCAGTGTTTGAAGTGGTGAAAGACGCTGATCGGCCATTTATTGTCGAAAGCAACCACGCCAGAATCACCGTGAAAGGCACGCGTTTTGTCGTGAATATGATCAACCATAAAACAGTGGTCGCGGTCGATCACGGCAAAGTACTGGTCGAAACGCTGCAAACTGACCAGGCGAACAGCGTGCTGCTCACTGATGGTCAGGTCGCAGAAGTGAAAGCGCAAGCCAGCCCGGTGAAAGTGCAAAAATCCGCCAAAGACTATTTTGCTTTCCTGCAAGGCAAACTGATTTTTGATGGTGCGCCGTTGAATGAAGTCACCGAAACCCTGTCACGCTACCGCGAACCACCGTTAGTGAATCACTCACACGCCAATGCAGAAATCTCAGCTGTGGTCGATGTAAAAACACTCAACAAGTTTATTAAAACCCTGCCAGCAGTGGCGCCAGTCAAACTGCAAGAGTCTGACACTGAAACCGCCGTGCTGGATCGATAGCTCAGCGTAGTCACTCGATACTCGCTGAGCCTCACAAAAATTTACCTTTCTCACATCAGGGAGTTGCCGCCCTCCTCGTCATTAGTCTGTTGAGGGGACTTTTTGAGGTGGGTTGCAACATGTTTAAAACAAAAAAAATCAATCGTATAAGTAAACAATCGGCATTACTGTTTTGCGCGATGTATCACATAGGCATGGCCGAAGCCGAGCCTTTAAAGACGGATATCCCCGCCAATATCAATATTCAATCCCAACCACTGGGCAATGCTCTAAAACAATTCGCCACCCAAACCGGCAAAAACATCATCTTCGATAAAACGCTAGTCAATGGCAAAACCGCCCCGCCAGTAAAAGGCAACTATGGCGAGATGGATGCCTTAAAAAGAGTGTTGGAAGATTCTGGCCTTGAAGCAGTGCAAGAAGATGGCACGATTGTGATTCGCACCGCGCGGCCAGTGGTGCAGAAAAAGGCGGAGAACCTGGAGCTGGAGAAGGTTGAAGTTCGCGCAAAACGCTTCTACGAAATCGGCCCTCTGCCTGGCTTGGGTTTAACCAAAGAACAAATTCCTGGCAATGTTCAGAGCATCTCAGCTAAAGAAATCAAAGAGGCCCATTCGTTAAGTATTACAGACTTGATGAACCGCAAATTACAATCAGTCACGGTGAATGACTACCAGGGCAATCCATTCCAGATGGATGTGCAATACCGTGGATTTACTGCCGGGCCGCAAATTGGCACACCGCAGGGGTTATCCGTCTTTTTCGATGGCATTCGTGTGAATGAACCATTTGGGGATGTAGTGAACTGGGACATGATTCCCATGAATGCGTTAGCTAGTGTGGACGTATTCCCAGGCTCAAATCCTATATTTGGTCTAGGTACTTTAGGCGGGGCTTTTTCAGTGAAAACAAAAGATGGCTTTAATAATACTGGTACAGACGCCACTGTTCTTACCGGGTCTTATGGGCGCAAGTATTTACAAGGTGAGGCTGGTTGGAATAATGGCACTATCGGTTTATTTGGAGCAGGTAACTTTTTTTTAGAAGATGGCTGGCGCGACAACTCACCGAGTAAAGTGAATCAGTTTTTTGGTAAGGCCAGCTATCGTGGTGATAAGCTGGATCTGAATCTAAGCACATTGATAGTGGGAACCGACCTGACTGGAAATGGTGTTGTTCCAACTAACTTTTATGAACAAGATCGTCGCAGTGTATTTACCAGCCCTGATGAAACAAAAAATAGATTGTCTCAATTCCAATTATCAGGAAACTACTTTGTTAATGATAGGTTCAGCATTACTGGGCAGGTATATCGTAGAAACAGTCGCCGAAATCAGAAAAATGCAGATGTTTATTCCGGTTACGCAGGGCAAGGCCTTAGTCAAAACTTTACTAGTGGACAAGAATACACATGCTTATACGATAGTGAGGGCCGCGCTGCAGAATATGGTTTACCAAACTACGTTGTGATCGACATCCCCGATCCTAATGACCTTTCGAGCAGTCCGTTTTTGAATGAACTATTTAACAACGGGAATGTAGATTTTTCACTTTTAGATGCAGACGCCTTCAATCAGTCACTTACTGATACTCCTGAAGCAGCAGCGTATTTAGCCCATGCACAACAAGTTGTTACATATTGGCAAAACCCCATACGTTATATTCGCACAAACGTTGTCTTTGATGAGAACGGAGGGGCTGTAACCCCTTATTCAAACGGAGAGAGCTCACACATTCTTGATGCTTCAACATTAGGTGGCGGAGGAAGTTTTGCTGGCGACGATGGTTTAGGAGTGGGTTATGGCGTACTGGGTGGAATAGGTCAATCATTTTATTACGATACAAATGGTGGCAAACATTTAGTCGCATTTATAACTCCCCGTAATGGCACAGCATGTAACGACACTCAGGCAGGCAGCGCTGCGGGAAAATATTACAATCCGCTCATTGGCCCAAGGGGTGTTGAGACGATAGATGGTCTGTCTAACGGTGGACCAGGGGTTGTAGAAGGGATTCCTACTGCAATTATTAATGATAATCGTATTAATCAAACAGTTGATGGTGCTTCACTACAATTCAACTGGAACTGGGAAAAGCATAAATTGATGGTGGGCGCCTCTATTGATAATGCCTACGCACAATATAACAACTCGCAGCAGTTAGGTTTTTTTGATAGCAAACGCAACGGTACAGTTGATGGCAACCGAGCCTTAGATGTATTTACGGCTGCTGACTACCCAATTAGGAACAACGATTTTGATGGTAATTCAATTACCAAAAGTGTGTATATCAGCGAAACATGGGCACCCATTGAAACCGTACATATCACCGGTGCACTTCGTTACAACCAAACACAAGTGAACAGTAGAGTGACAGCTCGTGATTTTGGTCAATCGGAAATCACGTTAAGCAGATATCTGAATGATCCAGCAAATTTCGCATTATGCCAAAATGGCACTTGCCCAGGGACGGGTTATCTAGATGCTCAGGATGCATTTTTTATATTGCCTGCTGAGCAAGAAAAATTCAGCTATTACTCTTTGAACCCTTCATTAGGAACCACTTGGCAAGCCAATGACAATTTGAATTTATATGCTAACTGGGCACAAGGTACGCGAACACCAAGTGTCGTTGAGCTAGGTTGCGCTTTGGATAAAACGCCAGCAGTTTATGGTAAAGACATAAATGGTAATAACATTTACATGCCCAGAAGTGTTGTGCTTGGGCGCTCTTGTCAATTGCCAAATGGTCTTTCAGGTGACCCTTATCTGCCACAAGTAAGGGCAGAAACATTCGATATTGGAGCTCGTGGTCAATGGGGTGACTCCTTACAATGGAATCTAGGCTATTACCGAACTGAATTAAAGAATGATATTTACATGGTTACTTATTTTGGTAACCAGAATTTCTTTGATACTGTTGGAAAAACCCGTCGTCAAGGTATCGAAATGGGGCTGAGTGGAGAAGTGGGTAAGGCAAGATTTGGACTTAACTATGCATTAACTGACGCCAGATTTAGAAATAGCTTTATCACAGGCGGGGATGCTAACAGCAGTGCTACCACACCCGTAGTCATTCCTGGTAGTGGAGACATAACTTCAGGTGAAATTACAGTAAAGCCAGGGGATCGTATGCCTGGTGTTTCATTACATAATTTAAATGCTAATTTTAGTTATGACATCACACCTGATTGGACTGTTACTTTGGGCGCAGTTTTGCATTCATGGTCATATCTCCGTGGCAACGAAAATAATGAACATCGACCAGGAGTTCCTAGACCAGTGGTAGTACCTGTTTATAACTCCTCAGGTATATTTCAAAGGTATGACACCGTCTATCGCCAGCCCTCATCCAACCCAGGGAAGATTCCCGGATATACCGTATTCAATTTCCAAACGAGCTATAAGTTCAACAAGGAATGGACCGCAACAATGTTGGTGAATAACTTGTTTGATAAGGAGTATTTCAGTGCTGGACGCTTGGGGGTGAATCCATTTTCGCCAAGTATCAATGGCGCCATCGGACCGGATGGTTACAACCATAACTCAGGGGATTGGCTAAGCACTAACTTTGTTGCGCCTGGTGCGCCTAGAGGAATTTGGTTTAGTCTTAACTGGCATTTTGTCCCAGATTAATGATCGTTGTTTAAGCAAAAGCCTGATGGCTTTTGCTGATTAAAACAATCACTAGCTTTTCGGAATAAGCACAGCACTCACTGTGTGAATCACACCATTATCAGCATTGAGTTCATTGCCTGTCACTTTCACGTTATTCACTTTTACACCCTCGGTGACTGAGAGCTGTAGATCAGCACCTTCTAAAGATTTTATTTTTCCGGCGCTCACATCGGCCTGGGTGATTTTGCCAGGGTAGATATGGTAAGAAAGCACTTTTTTGAGTTGATCGCTATTCGCCATCAGTGCGTTTAGTTTGGCTTTGGGCAGTTTGGCAAAAGCGGCGTCATCTGGCGCAAATAAGGTTATCGGACCATCGCCATTCAACGTGTTATCCAGACCCGCGATTTTGACTGCTTTTAAAAAGGTTTTGAAGCTGCCGTCCTGCTGTGCGGTTTGCAATAAAGTATCTGCATAGGCCATGCTGGAAAAGCTGATGGCTAGAAGTGTGAGTGCGAGTATTTTTTTCATGATGGCTTTCCTGATAATTGTTAAGCACGGATGTCGGTTTTGCTACCCTGTCACCCATGTGCTTACATTATCCATCCCGCCTTACGCGTAACTTACCTTGCCGCCTTTTTAGCTTACAGGCAACTTACCAAGCCCATATATAGGCCTGGATGCAGGAGCACTACTTTTCAGTTAGCAGCTGCTCTTGATTTGCCAGTTTGACCTCAACCAGTTCTGCAATACTCATATCTTTGCATTTGTTCATTTTAGCAGTCGCACAGCTGAACTCCTGGCCGTGGAACAACTCCCTGGCTTTTTCAAAATAGGTTTTTGCGGCTTCTTTATGGCCCATGCCTTCCGCTGCCAGCCCTAGATGGTAATAAGCTAAATCCGACTTGTGATTCACTTTGATCAGCGTTTGCATCAATCTGCGCCAATCCTCTTTTTGCACATATTCATTGATGGTTGAATTGTTCATCAGGTTGGTCAGCCCGCAATTCACACAGGTCAATTCCAGGGTGCCTTGTTTAAATGCAGCAAATTCGGCCGAATAAAATATGCGTGGCTTTAGCACCATGGTTGACGAGGCAAAGCTATTGCTTGCCCCCTCACTGGTCACGACCCTGACATTGCTTGAATTAGCTAATGGGTCGGTGCCCATTTTCACAAAGTTGTAACTGGGCTGGTTTTCGGCCGTGTAGCTTAATTTGCTCTGCGCATAGATTTGCTGCATAGGCTCTTGCAGGGCTTTGAATGCATCTATTCTGTTAGGTGATGAGGGGTGGGTGCTCCAAAAATCACCGCGTGATTTCTGGCCGGTGGCGCTCATCATCTTCTCCCAAATACTGATGGCTGCGGCTGGGTCATAGCCGGCTTGGGCAGCGATTTCCACCCCCATCTTATCGGCTTCAGTTTCGGCGGTTCTGCTATTGGGCAGGGTGATAAATGCTGCAGCGCCAACCACAGCCACATCTTGAACGGCTCGTTGCGTTTGCGGGTTGTAGCGGCCATTATTGCTATCAGCGGCTGCGGCGACAACAGCGACTGTGCCGACAATGATCTGGCCAAGGATCTGATTCGACATCTTTTCTGCACCGTGATTGGCTAAGGCGTGTGAGATCTCATGCCCCATGACCTGGGCCAACTCGTCATCGGTAGGCTGTATCTTCTCCAGCAGGCCAGTATTCACCCCCATTTTTCCACCAGGCATGCAGAATGCATTGGGCGTGTCGTCTTCGATCACATTGACCTGCCAGTTCCAGTCTACGGTTTCTGGCCGGTATTCTATTGCCCTATGTACCAGCCGGTTGGTGATGGTCCGCACGCGCTCATTCACTTCAGGGTCTTTTGAGAGCTTGCCTTTTTTCTCATACCCATCGACCAGTGACAGATACATGCTGTCACTTTGCTGTATCACCGACTTTTCTGAAACAAAAGCCAGTTGTTTCCTGCCTGTCATGGCATTGGTGGCACACCCCGAAACCAGCATGAGCAAAGCGCTTATAGCAACCAGCCTGTAGAACCTCATCATTGATCCTATCTTTTAATTATTTGAATTGTTTTTATGCCTAAACCGTAGAATAAGTTGATTTTTAATCAGAGTAAATGGCTATTAAATATTGTCGCATTTTAAAAAATGACTACGCTGTATTTAGCATTCGAGCTGAATATGTAGTGCCTAAATTAGTAGGATGCCTAATTGCGAGGGATGCAGTAAAATACCCGATCTAATCAGTCAGGCATTTCTGCAGGAATCCCAAGCATGGCCATCAGCGATTTATTGATTCAAAGCACCCTTAAACTTTGCATAGACCCAAACACTGGCAAGGATTTTATCAGTGGCAAATCCATTAAGAATATCCAGATCAACGGCAGTGATGTCAGCCTGGATGTGGTGTTGGGTTATCCGGCACAAACCCAGTTTGATGTGATTAGACAGCAAGTTGTTGATTCTTTGAGAAGTATTGATGGCATAGGCAAAATCACTGTCAATATTGGCAGCCGTATCGTGGCGCACAGTGCGCAGCGCGGCGTAAACCTGTTGCCTAACGTGAAAAATGTGATTGCGGTGGCTTCTGGCAAAGGTGGCGTGGGTAAATCTACGACCTCAGTCAATCTGGCCCTGGCGCTAGCGGCTGAAGGTGCGACCGTCGGCCTACTGGATGCGGATATCTATGGCCCTAGCCAGCCACAGATGCTGGGGATCAGCGGACGCCCTGACAGTGCCGATGGCAAGAGCATTGAACCCATGCGCGCACATGGCATCCAGGCCATGAGTATCGGTTTTCTGGTGGATACCGATACACCTATGGTGTGGCGCGGGCCTATGGTGACTGGCGCGCTGGAACAATTGTTACGCGATACACGCTGGCAGGATCTGGATTACCTGGTGATTGATTTACCGCCTGGTACCGGTGACATTCAATTGACACTGGCACAAAAAATCCCGGTGACTGGCGCGATCATCGTGACGACACCGCAAGATATTGCCTTGCTGGATGCGCGCAAAGGCCTGAAAATGTTCGAGAAAGTCGGCATCCCGATTCTCGGCATCGTCGAAAATATGAGCACGCATATCTGCTCCAACTGCGGCCATGAAGAACATATTTTTGGCGCGGGCGGTGGCGCAGTGATGGCCAGCGATTACAACGTGGATTTATTGGGCAGCCTGCCGCTGGATATCAGTATCCGCGTGCAGGCGGATAGCGGCCAGCCGACTGTTATTGCCAGTCCGGATAGCAAAATCTCAAGCATCTATAAGGAGATCGCGCGCAAAGCCGCCAGTAAGATTGCGATCGCCAGTTTGGACCATAGCGCCAAATTCCCTAATATTGTGATCCAGAAAACCTAGAAAGTTACACGATGACAAGCCGTGAGCACCATATTGCAGAAGACCTGATCGGCACGCAGTACGAAGCCATGGATGAAGGCACGAAAAGAGTGGTGAGGCAACTGACCGAGCGCCGCCATATTTCGCGCCACCCGTCACAAAAAGCCAGTGAAGCGTCTGATTTCGGGCAACGCGCAGCGGATGCCGTGGCGCGTTTTGGCGGGTCATGGACCTTTATTTTTGCGTTTATTTTTGTGCTGGTCGCTTGGGTGATATTGAATTCCGTCATATTGCTGCGTTACGACAGCGCGTTTGACCCCTACCCTTATATCTTGCTCAACCTGTTTTTATCCATGCTGGCGTCCATTCAGGCACCTATCATTTTGATGTCGCAAAACCGGGAAGCCGAGATTGACCGCGGCCAGGCCGAACATGACTACGAAGTGAACCTGAAAGCAGAATTAGAGATATTGCTGCTACATGAAAAAATGGATGGTTTACGTAACCAGCAATGGCAGGAGCTGATTCAACTGCAGCAACAGCAAATCACTTTGCTGGAAAAACTGCTGGTGGATAAAGCCAAATAAATTCAAACCGCGAAAGATTCAAGATACAAAAAAAGCGCCTGATGGCGCTTTTTTATTGATTCATGGTTTAAAGCTTTTTTATTTCAGCTCAACGCCAAAATTGTAGACATCGACACCATTGGGTGACTGAATCAGTGTCGCCGGAATGGCAACGCCGTTGCGCCAATTATCAACAGCCTCTTGCTTGCCGGCACCAGTCACCAAAAACATGACTTCATTGGTGTTATTCAGGCGGTCCTGGCTGATGGTAATACGATCAGCGGGTGGCTTGGGTGAATTAAACACAGGTACCGCATCTGCCGTATTGTTTACGACCTGGCCGGGGAACAGGCTGGCAGTATGACCGTCTTCACCCAGGCCGAGAATGACCAGATCAAAGGTGCGCACACCTTTTAATGTCTCTGTATACGCTTTTGCACCTTCGATATTGCCTAATTCAGCAGGAATATCATGGATCTGGCTTTCAGGTATCGCTACATGACTCAACCAGGCATCGCGCGCCATTTTGCTGTTACGCTCGGCGTGATCCACAGGCAGGCAACGGTCATCGTTATGATAAACATGCCATTTGGACCAGTCGGCATCGGCTTTAGCCAGCAGTTGGTACACCGCCTTGGGGGTGCTACCTCCAGCCAAAACAATCAGGAAATCGCCGTGTTTGGCAATGGCTTCGTCCGCAGCTTTTAAAATGCGCTGCAAAGCGGCCTGATTGATCTCATCTTGTGATTGAAAAGTGTGCCAGCGTGTTTGAGTGTTTAAAGACATAGAAAACCTGTAGAAAACGATACAAAACTACTTTGAGTCATTTTTGTTAAATAACAAAATGCAGCCTTTCAGTCGCAGGCTGCATTTGATATAATTATACCTGACTCGACATGATAATTCTGCAAAATTATCAAATTAACCCCGCTCGGGTTCATGCCATCCAAAAGATGGGTGTTTCAATAACTGTCCTTACACCATAGGAAAATCCGAATGAAATTAGCAATGATTGGCTTGGGCAAAATGGGCGGCAATATGGCTGCACGTTTGCTTCGTCACAAAATCAACGTGGTTGGTTTTGACTTTAACACCGAATTCGTTAACAAACTCGTAAAAGACGAAGGCCTTGAAGCAGCAACCTCAGTTGCTGATGCAGTGAGTAAACTGGAAGGTCAAAAAATCGTCTGGCTGATGTTACCAGCAGGTGAAATCACCGAAAACCAAATCAAAGACCTGATCCCACTGCTGAACAAAGGCGATATCATCGTCGACGGCGGCAACTCTAACTATAAACACAGCCAGCGTCGCGGTGCTTTATTGGCTGAACATGGTATTGGCTTTATCGACTGCGGTACTTCCGGCGGTATCTGGGGCCTGGATAACGGCTACTGTTTAATGTACGGTGGCGACAAACAGTTCGCAGACGTATTGGCTCCTTATGCGCAAGCATTGACACACGCTGACCGCGGTTGGGCGCACGTTGGTCCAGTTGGTTCCGGCCACTTCACCAAAATGATCCATAACGGTATCGAATACGGCATGATGCAAGCGTTTGCTGAAGGCCTGGACCTGATCAAAGGTAAAGAAGATTTCCATCTTGACCTGGCTCAGATCACTGAATTGTGGCGTCATGGCTCCGTAGTACGTAGCTGGTTGCTGGACCTGACAGCCGAAGCGCTGAAAGATGACCAGAAACTGGAAGCGATTGCACCATACGTGGCTGACTCCGGCGAAGGCCGCTGGACAGTAGTTGAAGCGGTTGAGCAAGGCGTGGCAGCACCAGTGCTGACAGTGGCATTGCAAGCACGTTTCCGCAGCCAGGACTCAAAAGGCTACAGCTACAAACTGCTTTCCCTGATGCGTAATGCATTTGGCGGTCACGCAGTAAAAACCAAGTAATAAAGCAAGCCTCTCTTGATGAGAGGCTTTTTGCTTATTGCTACTGTTTTTTAAAAATATGGGAAAGGCCTGCCCTTTCCCGTTTACATTTTTATCTTAAGGTTAGAAATGACGAATAAAATTGATCCATGCACACTGGTGCTGTTTGGCGCTAGTGGTAACCTGGCCCGCGTAAAACTATACCCTGGCTTGTTCAGACTGGACTCACTGGGCCGCTTGCCAGCAGACCTGAAAATTGTAGGCGTTGGCCGTCAGGTCGTTGACCTGGAAGCCTGGCGTGCAGACATCAAAAGCATGCTGGATGCGAAATTTAAAAAAGGTTACGACCAGGCCGTGTTTGAGCGCTTCATTGCGCGTAACTTTTACCATGCCAACCCGCCAACCGATCCGGATGCATTCAGCAAGCTGAAAGCAACCCTGAGCGACGAAAGCGTTTTCCCACAGAATCTGGCTTACTTCCTGTCTGTGCGCCCAGTGGACTTTGCCCCGGTGGTGGAATCATTGGCCAACGTTGGCCTGACGCAAGAAGACAAATACTGGCGCCGTGTGGTGATCGAAAAACCATTTGGTACCGATCTGCCATCTGCCAAAGAATTGCAAGCTGCGATCACCAAGCACCTGAAAGAAAGCCAGATCTACCGTATCGACCACTACCTGGGCAAATCCGCGCTGCAAAACATTTTGCTGCAACGCTTTACCAATACCGTGCTCGAACCGATCTGGAACAACCAGTATGTAGACCACGTACAAATCACCAACACCGAAATGCTGGGTGTAGGCGACCGTACCCAGTTCTATGACAGCACCGGTGCCTTGCGTGACATGTTGCAAAGCCACATTCTGCAGACCCTGGCATTGACCGCGATGGAACTGCCAAAAGACCTGTCACCAGAAGGTGTACGCGACGCGAAAATCGCATTGTTAGAGCAGATCCGCCCTATCCCGGTGGCTGAACTCGAAAAACACGCGTTCCGCGCGCAATACAGCGCTGGTGAGATCAATGGCGAAAAAGTGCCTGGCTATCTGGATGAACTTGGTAACAAAGACAGCGTGGTTGAAACTTATGCCGCATTGAAACTGTTTATCGACAATCCACGCTGGAAAGGTGTGCCGTTCTACATCCGCACCGCTAAACGCCTGCACGAAGCCGATACCCGCATTGCTATTCGCTTTAAGAAAGCACCGCTGCAAATCAATGATCAGGACCAGAACTGGCTCATCATTGGTATCCAGCCACGTGAATGCATCAAACTGGAAGTCCAGTCCAAAATTCCAGGCCTGGATATTCAAACGCGCACCATTCAACTGGATGCAGCAAATCGTCAGGATAGCGACGACAGTGTGGATGCTTACGAGGCACTGCTGCTCAACCTGATGCAGGGTGATAATTCTAACTACTTGCATATTTCCGAAGCCGAAGCGCAATGGCGCCTGGTTGATCCAGTCGTAAAAGCCTGGGCAGAAGATAAGCGTCCGGTACATCAATACCCTGCGGGTAGCCGTGACCCTGAAGCTTCTAAAGTGATCTTTGAAGCTGAAGATCAATTCTGGCGCTACAGCATTGAATTAGGCGGCGACAAATAAATACTGGCGGCCGCTATGGCTGCTGGTATCGATAATCGTCAAAAATTCATAAAAAATTTGCAAATCTATCAACATTTGTTGTTATTATTTGCACTCACTAAAAGCGGAGTTTAAACTCCGCTTTTTTCT
Organism: Methylophilus sp. E2MeOHC9; assembly: GCF_058744375.1. Taxonomy (NCBI): domain Bacteria; kingdom Pseudomonadati; phylum Pseudomonadota; class Betaproteobacteria; order Nitrosomonadales; family Methylophilaceae; genus Methylophilus; species Methylophilus sp. E2MeOHC9. Next base: position 1,956,596 of record NZ_CP196024.1, on the reverse strand, counting down.
CTTTATTGCCAGCCTGTATACAACAAACTGGCGCGCAAAGACTGGATAAGGCAATGAGCATTAAGTCGGATAAATGGATACGCAGAATGGCTGAACAACACGGCATGATTGAGCCGTTTTCGCCGACATTGATACGTGAAGAGAATGGCGGGAAAATCGTCTCCTACGGCACTTCATCGTATGGTTACGATATCCGCTGTGCTGACGAATTCCGCGTGTTCACCAATATCAACAGCACTATTGTCGATCCGAAACAGTTTGACCCGCAATCCTTCGTCGAAGTCTCCGGCAAAGGCTATTGCGTCATACCGCCAAACTCGTTTGCATTGGCGCGCACGGTTGAATATTTCCGTATTCCCCGCTCGGTATTAACCATTTGCCTGGGAAAATCCACTTATGCCCGCTGCGGCATCATTGTCAATGTCACGCCATTTGAACCAGAGTGGGAAGGCTATGTCACACTTGAGTTCAGCAACACCACGCCATTGCCAGCAAAAATTTATGCCGGTGAAGGCTGCGCCCAGGTGCTATTCTTTGAGTCTGATGAAGTTTGCGAAACCAGCTACAAAGACCGTGGTGGGAAATATCAGGGCCAGGTCGGTGTGACTTTGCCAAAAATATAAGATCAATATTGACCAACAACCCAGCATTCACCACAGAGGCACAGAGTAAAAGCATGGCTTTCTCAGTGCCTTTGCATTTTGCGTAACAAGTTTCAGTGACAAGCTAAGGATTCATTGAATGAAATTTAGATTTCCTGTCGTCATCATTGACGAAGACTTCCGCTCCGAAAACTCTTCCGGGCTCGGTATCCGTGTATTGGCCAAAGCCATTGAAGAAGAAGGGACTGAAGTCCTGGGGGTGACCAGCTATGGCGACCTGACTTCGTTCGCACAACAGCAAAGCCGTGCTTCTGCGTTTATTTTGTCTATCGATGATGAGGAAATCGTCGAGGAAAAACCGGAAGCCATCGAGCAATTACGTAATTTTGTGCAGGAAATCCGTTACCGCAACGAGGAAATCCCAATCTTCCTGCACGGTGAAACGCGCACCAGCCGCCATATCCCTAACGATGTGTTGCGCGAACTGCACGGCTTTATCCACATGAATGAAGATACGCCAGAGTTTGTGGCGCGCCTGATCATCCGCGAAGCAAAAGCCTACCTGGATAGCCTGCCACCTCCGTTCTTTAAAGCACTGACGCACTACGCGGCGGATGGCTCTTATTCCTGGCACTGTCCTGGTCACTCCGGTGGCGTGGCTTTCCTGAAATCACCAGTTGGTCAGATGTTCCACCAGTTTTTTGGCGAGAACATGCTGCGTGCCGATGTGTGTAACGCGGTCGATGAATTAGGTCAGTTGCTGGATCACACTGGTCCGGTAGCCGCCTCCGAGCGCAACGCGGCACGTATCTACAACTGCGATCACTTGTATTTTGTGACTAACGGCACTTCGACTTCCAACAAGATCGTCTGGAACTCTACCGTTGCCCCGGGTGACATTGTGGTGGTTGACCGTAACTGCCATAAATCGGTGTTGCACTCGATCATCATGACCGGCGCGATCCCGGTGTTCCTGATGCCGACACGTAACCATTTCGGCATTATCGGCCCGATCCCGAAAAGCGAATTTGCCTGGGAAAATATCCAGAAAAAAATCGCCCGCAATCCGTTTGCCAGCGACAAGAACGCCAAGCCACGCGTGCTGACGATCACGCAATCTACTTATGATGGCGTGTTGTATAACGTGGAAGAAATCAAGGAAATGCTGGATGGCAAGATCGACACCCTGCATTTTGACGAAGCCTGGCTGCCACATGCGACCTTCCATGACTTTTACGGCGACTACCACGCCATTGGCGCCGACCGTCCGCGCTGTAAAGAATCCATGGTGTTCTCTACACAATCCACCCACAAATTGCTGGCGGGTTTGAGCCAGGCCTCACAGATTCTGGTGCAAGACGCCCAGAACAATCACCTGGATAGGGACTTGTTTAACGAAGCCTACCTGATGCACACCTCCACCAGCCCACAATACTCAATCATTGCCAGCTGTGACGTGGCAGCCGCCATGATGGAAGCGCCAGGTGGTACAGCATTGGTTGAAGAGTCCTTAAAAGAAGCACTGGATTTCCGCCGTGCCATGCGCAAGGTGGACGAAGAATGGGGTACCGACTGGTGGTTCAAGGTCTGGGGACCGACTGACTTGTCAGAAGATGGCCTGGAGGAACGCGATGCCTGGATGCTGAAAGCCAACGAGCGCTGGCACGGCTTTGGCAACCTGGCCGAAGGCTTTAACATGCTGGACCCGATCAAAGCCACCATCATCACCCCCGGCCTGGATGTGGACGGTGACTTTTCTGAAGAATTCGGCATTCCCGCTGCCATCGTCACCAAATACCTGGCTGAGCACGGCGTGATTGTAGAAAAAACCGGCCTCTATTCTTTCTTTATCATGTTCACCATCGGCATCACAAAAGGCCGCTGGAACACCATGGTAGCGGCCTTGCAGCAGTTTAAAGATGACTACGACAAGAACCAGCCATTATGGAAAGTATTGCCGGAATTCGTGCAAAAACATCCGCGTTATGAGCGTATTGGCCTGAAAGATTTGTCTACACAAATCCATGAAGTCTACAAAGCCAATGATGTTGCCCGCCTGACCACAGAAATGTATTTGTCAGACATGGTACCGGCCATGAAACCAACCGATGCTTTCGCAAAAATGGCGCATCGCAAGATCGAACGCGTAGCCATTGATGATCTGGAAGAACGTGTCACAGCGGTTTTATTGACGCCCTACCCGCCTGGTATTCCATTGCTGATCCCAGGAGAGCGCTTTAACAAGGTCATTGTCAATTACCTGAAGTTCGCGCGTGAGTTCAATGAGAAATTCCCGGGGTTTGAGACTGATAACCATGGATTGGTGAAGCAATTGGTGAATGGTAAAGCGGAGTATTTTGTTGATTGTGTTAAGCAGGATGATTAGGGTTCGCTGATTGGATTAGGGAGTTAGCGGGATGAATGGTTGGAGTTTTATGGCTTTATGTTCTGCTGCTTTTCGCCTCTAGGCGACCCTCTTTCTTATGCTTGTCCATAAGAAAGAAGGCAAAGAACAAGACACCCTAGCTTCCGCTTATCTCCTGCGTTGCTCGAACTAGGACTTTCGTCCGTTGCTTTGCCGGACTTAGGCATAAGCGGTCGCGAAACTCGCCCTAGCGGCTTGGAAAAGACGCAAGCCACCGCGGAACTCAGACAGTCGCTCCCTTCCTCCTTATTTTGACTCCGCTACTCGGCGCGTCAGATAGGGGCCCGGTTAAAACCATCACGATGAAGTGTTGGTTAAACGTTTTGAATTCAGGGCGCCAAGGGACTTCTTTAATTTCTAAAGCAATAAAGCCCAACAAAGCAATTGAATTGGTTTGTTGGGCTTTCTTGCTTTGGTTTATTTCACTGGTTGAGCGGGATGCAATGTGAGAAGTCTCACTTAAGTAACCGTGTGGTGCTTTTCATGGGCCCCTATCTGACGCGCCGAGTAGCGCAGTCAGCGTGGGAGGTTTCGGCCAGCGGCTGTTCGAGTTCCGCAACAAGCCACGTTCTGTGTGGCTTGTCAGGGCGAGTTTCGTTGGACGCCCACGCTGATGAGCAACGCAGGGAACAAGCGGAAGCTAGGGTGCATTTCTTTTGGTTACTTTTCTTTGTGCAAGCAAAGAAAAGTAACTCGCCTAGAGGCGAAAAAGAATAGTGCAATAGAGCGCCGAACCACCCAAAGAATTACTTTCTAAAACCACCTGTAAATGAAACACTCGCTCTCTACTGTAACCAAGAGGTGCATGAACCTTGCCTGGATTCTGGCCTTCGCCAGAATGACGAACGGTGGCGTATCCGTATTGCAGGGCGGATTAACTGCCCCATAAATCAGCCGTTACACAGGCTCAAAGCATGCTCTGAGAAACCCGTGCGCCACCCCGCGCCTGAATGACGACAATTTTAAATACGTAGCAGATTTAACATAAGCGAGCCGTAGAGCATACTCTGACTCTGAAAACACCCTGCTAGACGCTCCATCAGTATGACGGGCTGTTACAGAAAGCATCTACTCTCGCAAACAAGCCAGCCGCCTCCTTCGCAAAATACCCCCTGCAACCCGCCCTTTGACATCCAGCCACACGCCCGGTTAGAGAATTATCTAGAACAACTGATCAATAACCATCAATCAATCTTTTACACTGCGTCGCTGATAAACCATATCGCTATACTGCAACCCTTTTTCGGATAGGTTCGTCTGCTCCGATTCCAGGACCCACTCGCTCATTTCCAGTGGCGGGAAAAAAGCATCTCCCTCCACCTGGGTATGTACGCGTGTCAGGTATAAACGTGTCACCTGCGGCAACGCTTGCACATACAATTCCGCACCGCCGATCAGGAAAGGCTCATCATCGCCCGCACAAGCCGCCAGCGCTTCAGGGATGGAATGCACTACCTTTGCACCTTCGACCTTGTAACCCAGGTCACGCGTGACGATCACCGTTGTCCGACCCGGCAATAAGCGTCCCAGTGACTCGTAGGTTTTACGGCCCATCACAATATGGTGCCCCATGGTGAGTTGCTTGAAACGTTTTAAATCTTCCGGCAGGTGCCAGGGTAACTGGTTGTTGTGCCCTATCACGCGGTTATCTGCGTGTGCGACGATCAGGGAGAGTGCTTGCATCATGATTCTTCTTAAAAAGCGGAGAGCCGCTTCAGGTCATTAATAATGGCATCACTATGGCCATCAGGGTTCACATTGCTGTAAATCTCCGCAATGGTGCCTTGCGGATCAATGACAAAGGTGGTGCGCTTGGCTACCTGGAATACCACCAGGTTGAATAAGGCACCATAGGCATCCGCGACCTGGCCATTGGTGTCTGCCAATAGTGGGAATGGCAAACGATGTTTGTGCGCAAAACCTGCGTGACTTGCAACGGTATCAACGCTGACGCCGATGACTTCAGCTCCCAGGGCGTGGATCTGTTGGATATCGTCACGAAAATGACAGGCTTCTTTAGTGCAGCCCGGGGTATCATCTTTAGGATAAAAATAGAGGACTACCCATTTGCCTTGCCAGTCGGTCAGGCGACGTTTTTCGCCCTGCGCATCCTGTAAGGTAAAATCAGGGGCTTTCATACCGACGCTGACCCGCGCAGAGGGTTGTTGATATTGGCGATAGCCCCAAATAGCTAACCACAATAGCAATCCATACATGATCAGTTTGACGAACATTGGTACTTTTCCTTTCTAAACATGGCCACACTGGCAGATGGGTCGTTGACGCATCCAGCTGCTTATTGTACCTTAATCCGCCATCTGTCATTTTAAGGTCATACGCAAACGTCTTAAGTGTTGCAGCCTCCCCCCATGAATAATGAAGCCATTGCAAAACTGCTGAAACAGATTGCCGCTGACCCGCAACGATGGGAGGCCTACCAGAAACTGGCAGGCTTGATGCTGCAGAATGATGAGTTTCATGCTGCCGAGCAGTATCTGTTGCAGGCCATCAGCTTACAGCCGAAGGCGCTGCAATTAAGGTTACAGCTGGCCAATTTGCAGATGCGTACCCAGCAGTTTGCCGCGGCGCATGACGCTTACAAACAGGCGATCAAGCTGGATCCACGGCAGGCACAGAGCTACTACCTGGATGCACGTGCACTGAAAAACATGGGGCGCACATCAGAGGCGATTTTGCGCCTGCGTACGGTGACCAAGCTGGATCCCCAACACATTCAGGCCTTTACCGAATGTGTAGATTTAATGCTACAAGCCCAGCAGTTTGAGCAGGCCGTCGCAGTGCTTAAACAGGCAGCCACCGCACATCCTGAACATGCGCATTTTCACTATCGGCTGGGCGTGTTACACCAGCAATTGCAGGCGCCCGCAGAGGCACTGGCCTGCATGGACGCTGCCATCAGGATTCAGTCGGACTTTGCTGAAGCGCATCACCAGCGTGCGTTGATATTGCAACTGCAAGGACAACCCGCAGAGGCGCTGCGTGCGTTTCATCACGCCATCGCCTATCAACCCAACTTACCGGTGCCCTACAATAACCGGGGCGTTGTGTTATGCCAGCTGGGCAAATATCCCGAAGCTATCGCTGATTTCAGGCAGGCGTTACAGTTAAACCCTGGTTATGCTTCTGCTTACTGCAATCTTGGGCTGGCCTTGTATGAAAACGGCGATGCCGATGAGGCTTATCAGTACCTGGAAACGGCATTGAAATATGCGCCTGGCCATGTACAGGCACGCTATGTCTTGAGCATGTTAAAACTGGCGCGTGGTGAATACGAAGATGGCTGGCCCATGTATGAATCACGTTGGCAGGCCTTGCCAGGCACGCAACTGCCTGATAGCCAACTATTGTGGCAAGGTGATACTTCGCTGGTTGGCAAAACGATTTTAATCCTGGCTGAACAAACGCTGAGCGATACCGTGCAGTTTTGCCGCTATATTGACCTGGTCAAGCGCTTCAAGCCCAACCAGATGATAGTAGCAGTGCCTGATGCCCTGTATAACCTGTTCAATGAACTATGGGGCCACGATGTGGCGATACAGGTCATCCGGCAGGATGGCCGCGCATTGCCGCATTTTGATACCTATTGCCCTATGCTGAGCTTGCCGATGGCATTCAATACAGTCACCACAACCATCCCGGCTGCCCTGCCCTATCTGCAGGTTGCGGAGCGTCATCAGCAACCCTGGCAACAATTACTAGGCCCGGCCAGGCGCTTACGTATCGGGGTGAACTGGTGCGGCGACGCAAATAATAAATATGACCGCCAGCGCAGCATCCCGCTGCATTTGATGGCGCCTTTATTGAAAATGGAAGTAGAATGGCACAGTTTGCAAAAAGAGTTTCGGCGTGAAGACCACATTATGCTCAAGCGTTTTCCCATGCTGGAATGCCATCACCCATTGCTATCGGATTTTAGCGATACCGCCGGGCTGATCATGCAGATGGATTTTATTATCTCGGTGGATACAGCAGTCGCGCATCTGGCTGCGGCGCTGGGCAAACAGGTGTGGCTGTTATTGCCGGCACAAGCGCATTTCCGCTGGCTGCAACAGCCGGAAACCTGCGCATGGTACCCAGGCATGCGACTATTCCGGCAAGCGCCTGGCACCTCTTGGGAAACCCTAATTGATCAAGTACATCAGGCGATTACCGATGTACTGAGCCAGAGCTACCGCGCAGAATAAAGCGTTATTCGGCGTGAGGCACACCAACGATGTGCATGACGCGTGGCACATCGACATGCAGCAACTGCGCAATGTCTTTGTAGTCGTCCGGTAAGGCGGCATTTTCCCAACCATCGGCAGAATGCCTGGCCAGGTTCACTGCAAACTGCACATTGCGCACGCGTGGCAGATGCGCACGCTGCTCATCCATCAGGTCAGTCAATAACGAAGGCAAATTAAACGCACGCACCAGTTCCGCCTGCAAATCCAGTATCCTGAAACCCAATACTTCCTGTTGCACACTACGACTACGCAAGGTTGAATCTGCCAGCTGGCGCTGATGGATTTCAATCATGGGGACAGGGTTAAAACACCACATCAGCATTTCGGCAAAGTCATACAAAGAAGCCGCCACGCGCAATTCTTCCGCATGTAGATCCATCAGGTGTGAAGCAAACTCAGCCGCAAAATAACCGGCGCGGTGGGCACGTACGACCAGTTTAATCAAATCAACCAGTGCAGCCACATGTTGGTTCAACATCTCTTCCACATGCGGTACGGTGGGGATCTGTTCAAAAAAAGTACTGGTGCCCATCATGATAATCGCCTGCTCAACCTGCACCAGGTCTTGCAGTTGGTGGCTGCTGCGGTGATTATTGGCAAAGGTCAGCACTTTGAAAGTCATCAGCGGGTCATTGATCACCACCCGCGTGATATCGCGTGCACCTGTTTCATCCTCGCGTTCACGTAGCTGGGCCAGTTCCCTGGCGGTTTGCCGCAATACGGGAATATCCGCATTTTCAAGAAACTTCACCCAGTCGGAAATGCTCCGATTGGCTCTTGCCTCGCTAAGTGTCACCATTTAAACGCCCCTGCTTGAGTTTTATCCGCCCGAGTATAGAACAATGCCGTTTTGCAGCATGTGCTGATGAGCCACTGAATTCACTGCCAGTTTCAATCATGACTTCATCATCCTCACGCTGCAAAAGGCTGCCTCAAAGCCACAAAAGGCTTGTTTCTTTAGGCATTAGACCCAATCTGCTATGTTAGAATGCAATTTTTGTGACTTAATTTCAGGAACAGGCAAATTTGCCCCGGTTCCCGTGTGAACAAATTTATGGCGATTATTCTACATACCCCCGAAGATATTGAAAAAATGCGCGTGGCCGGGCGCCTGGCATCAGAGGTACTGGATTACATCACGCCTTTTGTCGTCGCGGGGGTCACCACCAATAAGCTAGACCAGCTTTGCCACGATTACATCGTGAATGTGCAGCAGGCGATCCCGGCACCGTTAAATTACGCGCCGGATGGTCACACGCCCTATCCGAAATCCATTTGCACCTCGATCAACCAGCAGATCTGCCATGGTGTACCCAGTGAAAAAGAGCTGAAAAATGGCGATATCGTCAACCTGGATATCACTGTGATCAAAGATGGCTACCATGGCGATACTTCGCGTATGTTTATGGTGGGCACGCCCTCTCCGCAAGCCAAACGTTTATGCGACATCACCTACCAGGCCATGTGGCGCGGTATCGAAAAAGTAAAACCAGGCAACAGCCTGGGCGATGTCGGCTATGCGATCCAATCTTTCGCCGAGAAAAACGGCTACAGCGTTGTGCGTGAGTTTTGTGGCCATGGTATAGGCAAGAAATTCCATTGTGAACCGCAGGTGCTGCACTATGGCAAACCTGGCACTGGCGTGACGCTCAAACCAGGTATGATTTTCACCATTGAGCCTATGATCAATGCGGGTCGCCGCGATATCAAATTCATGTCTGATGGCTGGACGGTAGTGACCAAAGACCGCAGCCTGTCTGCACAATGGGAGCATACCATTGTCGTCACAGAGGATGGTTTTGAAATCATGACAGTTTCTGACGGCACTCCGCCACGCCCAACCCTGTAACCCCCACACGCCAATGCCAGTGATCGCCAAAGAACAACTCAAGCAGTGGCGTGAGTCGTTCCAACTGTCACAGCAGCAACTCGCCGCCGCCTACCTGGCAAAACCAAATGCCAAAGTCCTGCTACAGCAGAATACCCGTCACCTGGATCAGCTGTTACGTGATATCTGGTCTACGTTCCAGTTACCTGCCACAGTCAGCCTGATCGCGGTTGGTGGCTATGGCCGCGGCGATATGTTCCCCCATTCGGATATCGACCTGCTCATCCTGCTACCAGAGGATTGCCCTGCTGCGTTGCAGACAGAGATCGAGTCTCTGATAGGGGCATTGTGGGATATCGGCCTGAATATTGGCCATAGCGTGCGATCGCTGAGTGAGTGCCTGGCCGAGGCGCAGCTTGATGTCACTATCATGACCAATTTGCTGGAAGCGCGCTGGCTGACCGGTCATAAAGCCACTTTCAAAACGCTCATGCAATCGCTGCACGCGCAATTGGACAAACCACGCTTTTTTGCCGAAAAGTTACGCGAACAGCAAATCCGTCACGCCAAATTCCACGATACCGCCTACAACCTTGAACCGAATATCAAAGAAAGCCCGGGGGGCCTGCGCGATCTGCATATGATCTTATGGATCGCGCAAAGCCAGGAGCTGGGCAACGACTGGCAAGACCTGGTGCAGGTTGGCCTGCTCAACCATACGCAGGCACGACAACTTAAAAATCATGAGCGCTTACTGCAAAACCTGCGCATCCGGCTGCATTTGATGGCTAAACGGCGCGAAGACCGGCTGGTGTTCGACTTTCAGAATACGCTGGCTGAACAAATGGGTTACCAGACCACTTTGCAAAAACGCGCCAGCGAGCAATTGATGCAAGGGTTTTACCGTAGCGCCAAAGCCATCATCATCGAAAATGAAGTATTACTGAAATTGATGCATGCCCGGGTCAGCCCGCAAACAGAGCTTGCCACCGTCATTGATGAAGATTTCGTGTTATCCCAGGGCCTGCTCAGTGCACAAACGCCAGACCTGTTCCAACGCAAACCAGAAGCCATCTTGCGTTGTTTTCAGTTATTACAGCAACATCCTGCGATCGCAGGATTTAGCGCACCGCTGGTCAGGGCCTTGCAGGCAGCGCAACCATTAATCAATAATGCTTTCCGCCAGCAATCGGCCAATAAGGCACTGTTCCTGCAAATCTTGCAATCGCGTGAAGGCGTACACCGCAGTTTGCGCCGTATGAACCGTTACGGCATCCTGGGACGTTATATTCCCGTGTTTGGCCGTGTCATTGCGCAAATGCAGCATGACTTGTTCCATGTGTATACGGTTGATGAGCACACCATGAACGTCCTGCGCAACCTGCGCCGGTTTGCAAAACCTGAGCTGCGACATGAGTTTCCGCTCTGCAGCCAGCTATTTGCCGAATTCAGCCAACCGCACTTACTCTACCTGGCAGGTATTTTTCACGATATCGCCAAAGGCCGTGGCGGTGACCATTCGGTGCTTGGCACGATTGATGCCAAGCGTTTCTGCCAGAAGCATGGTTTGCCAAAAGCAGATAGTGACCTGGTCGCCTGGCTGGTAGAAGCGCACCTCAAGCTCTCCAGCACGGCACAGAAAAGTGATTTGTCTGACCCGGATGTAATTGAAAGCTTTGCAAAACTAGTGGGCTCTGAATACCGCCTGACTGCCTTGTATTTATTGACGGTCGCTGATATCCGCGGCACCAGCCCTAATGTGTGGAACGCCTGGAAAGCCAAACTGCTGGAAAGCCTGTTCCTGCAAACGCGGCGCGTATTGCAGCAGTCATTGAATACCGAAGCACAGCTAAGCCTGCGCAAGCAGGAAGTCTTGCAAAAACTCAGCAGTTTCAACCTGAAAGAAGACTCGGTACAGCCTTTGTGGCAGGCATTTGGTGAAAACTACTTCAACCGTTTTGACAGTGATGAGATTGCCTGGCAAAGCCGTTTACTGATCCCGCATATACGCACAGAAACCGCCATTGTACGTGCCCGCCTTAGCCCTAAAGGCGATGGGATCCAGGTGATGATTTACAGCCGTGACCAGAAAGAGATTTTTGCGCGCATCTGCCATTTCTTTGACAGCATGCAATACAACATCGTACAAGCCAGGATTTACACCACCACCCATGGCTATGCGCTGGATAACTTCATTGTGCTTGAACCTGATACGCATCAGATCAGCTATAACGGCTTACTGAAGCATATCGAGCAAGGCCTGACAGAACAATTATCCGGCACCACAGCGCTGCCTACGCCTATCCGGGGACGCGTCAGCAGGCAAGTCAAACATATGCCCTTGCCTACGCAAATCTTTATCCATCCGGCCAGCGCACATCACGATCAGCAGCAACAGCTACAGCAACTGGACGTGGTTGCCAACGACAGGCCGGGCTTGCTGGCAAGCATGGCGCTTGTGCTACTCAACCATGATGTAGCGCTGCACAATGCTAAAGTGAACACCCTGGGTAATCGCGTGGAAGATAGTTTCCTGATCTCAACCAGTGATGGCCAGCCTTTGAACGAAGCACAAATCAATGCGCTTAAATCCGCATTCAGTGAGCTTTAGCCGGCTTACAAAGTCAATCACCTGATGGCTAAAATGTAAGTTTTACCATGTTTACCTATCCGCAGCTCACATCCTCTGAACAAGCCAGTTTACCTACACTGATTGCCCAACCAAGTGCTATCCCGAATAAGTTTGCGGACAGCACGCACCGGCTTTTTTACTGCCAAACGACCGACGGTGAAATGGTGCTGAAAGTCTGTAATGAGTCGACCATAGCAAAATCCCCCTTCTGGTCAGGCGCAAACCATTTGTTTGCAGCGGACTTTCCAAATAGCTTGGGCAGTATCCATTTAACACACCATTTCTTGCAGGAAAATGGTGTGCTTCCTGTGCCTGATTTTGTCGCGGCAAGCGATCACCGCTTTATACTCACCCGCTTTCTGACGGGCAAGGATGTAGAACCAGAACATATCAGCGACCACTGGGTGATACAGCTAGCCGAACATATCGCGAAATTGCACCAATGTACTTACCCTCGCTGGGGCACGCTGCATGATCCGCAATTCACTGCGACAGACTGGGCCAGCCGTTTGCAAGAAACCCTTGCGCTTCTGGCCAGGCAGCACGATACGGTGATTGACGAAGCGTTACTCGCTGAAGTGTTAGCGCACGCGAAGAGTATCGAGGAAACTGAGTTTGTACCCATGATGCTGGACTTACGTTGGGATCAATTTCGCTATTCAGGCACCAATGACCTAGCGCTGATTGATCTTGATGCGTTTGTGATTGCGCCGCGTGCGCTGGACCTGGTGTTGCTGGAATATATATTAACGCCCGCGCAACTGGCGTTATTTAAACAGCTCTACATTCAAACGCATCCCTGGCCTGAACACACGGCACATACAGCCTGCTACCAGCTACTGCTGTTTTTGATGAATGTGCTGGGTGAAAATGATTTGGCAACATGGATGCAGCGCATATAAAGCGCAATGTCATTCGCCAAAGTGTTATTTACCTAGCTTGTTGCCGGTAAAGCTTCACCCAACTGATAAAGCCAACCACTGCCAGAATCGTATTCAACACAAATAAAGCCGCAGTTGCGTAATAGCCGGTCTGCACATATAAAATCGTAGCAGCGCCATCAATCACCGCCCAATATAGCCAGTTCTCCAACACTTTCCTGGCGATCAACCAGGTATTCATCACAGAAAACACCGTGGTATAGGCGTCTAACATAGGGCTTTGCGATTGCCCGGTTTTTTGCAAATAGGTACTCACTAAAGCACTCACAGCAACACCAACCGCGACAAACCCAACATGCCAGAGCCAAGGCCAGCGGCTAATCTGCAATATGTCTGTTTGCTTGCCGTGTTTATGCCACAGCCAAAAACCATAAATCGCCATGCCCATATAATAAAAATTCAGCAACGCCTGCATGGGAAGCTGGCCTTCCCAAAACAGTACGGTGTAAACCAGCGTGCTGAAAAAGGCAAATGGCCAACACCATTGTGACTCTTTTGACGCCAGCAAAATATAGGCAACGCCCATCAGTGCAGCGGCAATTTCCCAGGGGGACATTTGCTGGAATGCCGTCAGGATAGCCTGAAAATGATCTTGGTTCATGGTGAGGAAATACCGAAGAAGTGAACGAGTGTGTTGTTATACATCGACAACATCAGCCCTGTCTGTGCCAATAAACTTCATGACAAACACGCTGTGTGGTATCGCATTAAACACCGCTTCCATCTCCTCATCGAGGCAATCCATCACGGCCCGGTATTCGCCGAACACTTGCGTCGCCAGGCTATTACGCTTCACCACCAGATCTGGATTGGCTTCGAGTTTATTGATGAACGCCAGAATGGGTTCTACATAGCCTTCGGTTAAGGGGTACAAACTAATATCGACAGAAATACGCATACAAACTCCAATATGTATAAAATCAAAAAGGGCAATCACGCCCTCCCCTGTTTAATAATCGTAAGTGACCGTGATGCCAGCGATGCGAGGCTCAGCATACTGAACATACTTTTCATCTACAGCAAAGTTATTGGCCGGATTGTTAGCAAAGAAGAATCCGCGCGTAGCATAGTCTTTATCGAATAAGTTTCTCGCCCATACGCTGACTTTCCAATGTTTATCATACTTGTAATCAGCGCTAGCGTTTAACACAGCATAGCCGTTTGATTTAGCATTGTGGCTATCTGAAAAGTAGAAGCTATCTTTACCTTCCACATTGGCGCGTATTGTCCAGGCGTCATTCGCATAGAACTCAGAACCCAAATTAAAAGTATATCTGGGTGCATGGGCGACTTGGCGACCTTGCGCACTGTACGCAGTAGGATCCAGGTTTTGATAGCTATCAAATTTCGCATCCAGCAAACCCAGTGAACCCATGATGCGGAATTGATCCGTCAAGCACCAATCCAGGCTGGCTTCCACACCTTGGTGTGTCGCTCTGGCAGCGTTGTCATAGAATTCAATAAAATTGCCAGTGCCCGCTATCTGCGCAGAGCTATGTGTTTGCGCATCCAGGCGTTTTGCATAAAAAGCCGCCAGATTGGTGATCAAGGTGCCATCCAGCCAGCTCGATTTCAGTCCTGTTTCAAAGTTCCACATGTACTCGGTATTAAACTGTCGCTGGTTTTGCGGCAAATTGGCCTTGTTGTTGATGCCACCAGGTTTATAACCGCGCGTTAACGAGGTATACAGTAACTGATCGGCATTCGCCTGGTAATTCAGGCCCAATTTGGCGCCAAAAAGCACTTCGTCTAAACGCTTTTGCATACTGCTAGGGACTGAGCTAACGAATCCACGATCAGAATAGTCGGCCTTAAAATCCTCTACACGCAAACCTGATACCAGTGTTAGTTTGTCGGTTAAATGACTATCCAGTTGCCCAAACAAAGCCGTATTTTCTGTTTTGTACCTGCCTCTTAACTGTGTTAATTCGTCAGGCCCAAAACTTCTGTAATCGACACGTGACTTGAAATGCTCATCCTGCACAAAACGATACACACCAACCGTCCAGTCGGTGGAGCCATTAAAAATTCGGCCAGCTTTATCGGATAATGCACGTAGCTCAAACGAGTAATTATCGCGGTCCCGATTATGCTTCTCAAAGTCATTCTCTGTTCTCCAATCCCCATCAAAACTGTAGGTGGATGAAGAGTTTAAATAACTGGCTTCAGACTGGATAATGACTGCATCCGAGGCTTGCCAATTGGCTTTCACCGCAAAAGCGTTGGTGTTCTGAGTGTCTGCACCAGGCTGGTTGGCTCTGCTGCGTCTTGAGTTATCCAGGGTAAATGCGTCATAGCCGTTATCCACATTCACATGCATCAAAGTGAAGTCCAGGGTCAAATCCTCAGTCGCAAATAATTTGAATTTACTACGGAAGGTCAGCTCATCCTGCTTTTGCGTGTCGTCACGACCCAGGGTGTCGTTTTGCATATAGCCATCAGATTTGTGCGTGTAAATCGAGGCGCGCCCGAGTAACTGATCTTCGACGATAGTCCCGCCTACCGCCACCCCAAAATTACGCGTGTTATATTCACCCACACCGGCTTGCACACGCATTTTAAATTCTTTGGTGGGTTCGGCACTGCGCATGGTGATGGCGCCCGCAATGGCATTGGGACCAAACTTAGTGCCCTGAGGGCCCTGCAACACTTCTATCGCATCAATATCAAACAGGGTTGCAGCACCACCAAGGCGGCTAAAGTCGATGCCATCAATGATCAAACCAACGGATGGATTCACCGGATTATCATATTGGCTGAGTATTCCCATCCCGCGAATCTGGAAAAAGCGTCCTCGCGACGCCCCTGCTGACACATTGACATTCGGCGCCAGGTTCAAGACTTCTTCCAGATGCTGCGCACCACGTGACTCTATGGTTTCTTTGTCAATTTCGGTCAGGCTGACAGCAGTTTTCTGCGCGGTGCTGGGGCGAAAATCTGCACTCACCACCACATCGGGCAGTTTCACTGCCTCGTCGTCCTCTGCGGCAAACGCCTGCGCGGTCAGTAAAAGCCCAATCAGGGACAGCGGTTTTGTAATCGGTTTCAAGGTAATCCTTTCTATTAAGACACATAAAAAGGACAGGGGGAGAGTGACAATGACGTGAGTAGATTTGTTGATAGGACAACAAATCAAAAACATTTGCGTTGTAGATGCTCTGCCTGTCCCTACGCCAGCATTATCTGGGTCAGGTTCATTGGGTTCCTCACTTGCGCGAGATCTCAGGCGTTAGCCACCCCAAGGCGTTTGATTTTTCAATCAGGGTGAGATTGTAGGTTGATATTGATTACATTGCTAGAGAGTGATGCTTATTACGTTTAAATCGTATGCGTATTTTCAAAGTTTAATGATTTAAACAAGCCTGGCACCAAAAAGAAAAAACCCTGCGATGCAGGGTTTTTTTATTGAATACTTGCTACAACAATCGATTAGAAATGTTTGTAGTGTTTTTTCAATTGCTTAACGACTTCCCACTGGGATTTCAGGCCTTTTGGAAACTCAACATAGTCACCAGCTTTGATAGTCACTGTGTCGCCACCTTGTGGAGTCACTTTGAATTCGCCTTCTAATACATAGGCTTTTTCAGTCATAGTGAAATCCAAAGGGAATTTTGAAGGAGCGCAATCCCAGGTATTCCAGCTTTTTACGCCCAGGTCATTCAATTTTTCTTCAGATGGATTGTGGTCGATGATGATTTGAGTCATGACAATTCCTTAATAAATTAAAGTGATTATAAAAACTTTAAATAGAAATGCCGCAATCATGCGGCATCTTGGTAACTGGCGGAAGAGGTGAGATTCGAACTCACGGAGGGCGTGAACCCTCGACAGTTTTCAAGACTGTAGCATTAAACCGCTCTGCCACTCTTCCGGAAGGCAGGATTATAGCAAAATATCAGTCATCTGGAAGCGTTATTCCAGGAAAAAGTACATCATTAAAGCCAAATTTTGTCATATCGCGGATACGCATGGGGTAAAGGATGCCAAATAAGTGGTCACATTCATGCTGCACCACCCGTGCATGAAAGCCGTTGGCAGTGCGATCAATAACGTTGCCTTGCGGGTCAAAGCCACGATAATGCAGGGTTTGATAGCGTGGCACCACGCCGCGCATGCCGGGAACAGACAGGCACCCTTCCCAGCCATCTTCTTCTTCGTTATCTATCGGCGTCAATTCAGGATTGATCAATATGGTAAAAGGGACTTCTTCGGCATCCGGGTAACGCGGGTTCTTGCCAACGCCAAACATCACCACCTGCAAACTCACTCCTATTTGAGGCGCGGCGATACCGGCACCATTCATTTCAGTCATGGTGTCATGCATGTCCTGGATCAAGGCATGCAATTCAGGCGTATCAAACTGGGTGACTTTTTCTGCGACTTGATACAGTACAGGGTCGCCCATTCTCAGCACGGGTTTAATGGCCACAATCAGGCTCCATCAAAAACAATAAAATGGTTAAACGGTTGCGCATTGATGGTCAGATAAACATTGCGCAATAATACAACGCACTTTGTCCATGGTTTGCTGCAACAAAGGCATGACCTGTTCAAAATGGATGGCTTGTGCGCTGTCGCCACGGCCTGCCGCAAAATTGGCTACCGGGCAGATGGCGGCATAAGCCACGCCCAGCTCTCTTGCCAGCACGGCTTCTGGCATGCCTGTCATGCCAACGACGGTGGCACCATCCCGCTCATAGCGGTCGATTTCCGCGGCTGTCTCCAGTCTTGGCCCTTGCACGCAGGCATAAATGCCGCCCTCCACCAAATGACAACCGGCATCTGCTGATGCTTTCAGGCAACGCTCGCGCATGGTTTGCGAATAAGGCAGGGTGAAGTCAATGTGCCTCACTGGTAGCTCTACGCCGTCGTGATAGGTGTTATCGCGGCCATAGGTGTAATCCAGAATCTGGTGCGGCAATACGATATCGCCTGGGATCAGGCTATTGCTGATGCCGCCCACGGTTGCCACTGCCAGCAAATCGGTCACGCCCACCGAATGCAGTGCCCAGATATTGGCCCGGTAATTGACCGCATGCGGCGGTATGGTGTGGCCGCCGCCATGACGCGCGAGAAACACCACTTCTTTGCCATTGATTTCGCCGAAGACCAAAGGTTGCGAAGGCTTGCCGTACGGCGTGCGCACAATCAGGCGTTTTGATATATTCAGATTGGTGAGCTCTGTCAGCCCGGTGCCCCCAATAATGCCTAACATCCTATCCTCTCCAACATTCAGTTTTCTTTACCGCAGGTTAATGTGCAAGGCGTAAGCGTATCACGGATTTATGGCATACTTAAGCCATGCAAGCCATTTCCAAGCCCGTGACGACACCGGCCAGTGTGACCCTGGCACACACACATTATGAAAACTTTCCGGTCGCTTCCGTGCTGCTACCCGCCCATTTGCGTTACGCAGTGAGCGTGATTTACCAGTTTGCGCGCGAAGCGGATGATATTGCCGACGAAGGCGACGCCAGCGAAACCCAGCGTTTGCAGGCACTGCAAGTTTACGAAGATGAGTTGTTACTGATCCAGGCTTATATCCAGGCAGAGCGCCCGTTATTCAAAACACTGCAACAAGTGGTCAGCAGCCACAAGCTGGAAGTGCAATCGCTGCTGGATTTAATCAGCGCGTTTAAGCAGGATGTCGTCAAAACCCGCTATGCCGATTTTGCTGAACTGCTGGATTATTGCCGTCGCTCAGCCAACCCGGTCGGCAGGCTGATGTTGCAACTGTACGTTGCGGATACGCCGCAGCATAGGGATTGGTCCGACCAGATTTGCACAGCTTTACAGCTGATTAATTTTTACCAGGACATCGCCATAGACCTGCAAAAACATGGGCAAACCGGGCGTATTTACTTATGCCAGGACGAAATGCGAGCCGCTGGTATCACAGAACAGGATTTACGTGACCAGCGACTGGATAGCGCCTGGCAGGCATTCTTTTTGTACAATGTAGCCCGCGCCGAGCAATTACTGCTCGCGGGTAAGCCGCTAGGCCGCCAACTGACTGGCCGTATCGGCTTCGAACTGCGCATGATAGTCGCCGGTGGCGAACGAATCATTTATAAATTAAAGCGTTGCCGTGGCGATATCTACCATCACCGACCAACACTGAATGCTTTTGATTGGCCGATTATTTTGCTGAAAGCCCTGTTTAAACAATGACCCCGCAACAATACTGCCAGCAGAAAACCAAACAAAGCGGTTCCAGCTTTACCCTGAGTTTTTTGTTCTTGCCCAAACATAAGCGCGAAGCCATGACGGCACTGTATGCGTTTTGCCGTGAAGTGGATGATGTGGTCGATGAATGTACTGATTACCAGATCGCACAAACCAAATTGCAGTGGTGGAAACAGGAGATACATCGCTTGTTCCATGAAGTGCCGCAGCATCCGGTCACCAAAGCGCTAAAACCTGTGGTTGTAACGTTTGCTCTGCAGGAGGCGCACTTCGTCGAAATCATCGATGGCATGCAGATGGATACCCAATACAACCGCTATGCCGATTTTGAGCAACTGGCATTGTATTGTTACCGCGTCGCCAGTGTGGTCGGCCTGCTCTCGGCGCAGATTTTTGGCTATCGTGATCAATCCACGTTAGCTTATGCGCATGACTTGGGCATGGCTTTCCAGCTCACCAACATCATCCGCGATATTGGCGAAGATGCCAGGCGCGGCAGGATATACATCCCGATTGATGAACTGGAAAAAGCAGGCGTCACTGAACAGCAGATACTGCAAAGCCAGGCATCGGCACAGACACAAGCTTTGTTACTCAAACAAATTGAGCGTGCAGAAATGTTTTATGACAAAGCCATGAGCCAATTGCCGCAAACTGATATCAAAACGCAATTGCCCGGCCTGATGATGGCAGCCATTTATCGCGCTTTACTACAGGAAATCCGGCAAGACCCGAATCTGGTGCTTAGCCACAAAGTCATACTGCCGCCTTTCAGGAAACTGAAACTGGCCCTGGGCGTATGGTTCAAGCGCCGCTAGCTCACTGGCATGCATAAGCACACACCGCGCAATGTCGCCATCGTTGGTGCCGGGCTGGCCGGGCTATCGGCCGCACATACATTGTTGCGCGAGGGGCAGCAGGTAACGCTATTTGAAGCGGCACCACAAGCCGGTGGCCGTGCGCGTGGCGTGCCGCATGCAGAAGCCATGCTGGATAATGGCCAGCATATCTTTATCGGGGCTTATCGCGCCACGCTCGCATTATTACGTGAAGCGGGCCTGGATCCTGCGCAGATATTCACCCGATTGCCGTTGGCGTTGCATATGCATCACGGCGCAGATCGTATGTCTCTCGTCACCCCCACCTGCTTGCCTGCACCGCTACATTTATTGTGGGCATTGCTCACCGCGCGTGGACTGAGTTTCACCAGCAAGTGGCGGGCCATACGCTGGATGTTGCAGTTAAAACAATCCGCATACACATTAACGCAAGACACCACCGTGGCGAGCCTGTTAACACAAGGCCAGCAGACAGAAACGGTGATCAGGATGTTATGGGAGCCTTTGTGCCTGGCCGCATTAAACACACCGATCCAAAGCGCCAGCGCCCAGATTTTCTTAAATGTGCTGCGTGACAGTTTTCAGCAACAACGGTCTGACAGTGATTTTTTGATTTTAAAATCCGACTTATCCAGCAGCCTGATCACGCCTTTATTAGCATCCATCACTGCATCAGGTTGCAAAGTGTTTCTACGTACGTCTGTGCTCGCAGCCAGGCGTGAAGGCTCGCAATGCGTGCTCGAAACCGCCCAAGGCGTGCAAGACTTTGACGATATCATCCTCGCCGCAGGCCCGCATCAACTTAAAACGATTACCAGCGACATTCCCCTGCCGGCATTTGACTACCAGCCGATTACAACAGTGTATCTGCAATACCCGCCCACAACCAAGCTGCCATTGCCGATGATGGGCTTATGTCATGGATTTGCGCAATGGGTATTTGACCGTGGTGTATGCTGTGATCAGCCAGGATTACTGGCGGTTGTGATCAGTGCGCATGGCGTATTAAGTAGCGATAAAGACACTCTGGTACAACAATGTATAAAGGAGTTAAATCAGGCATTAGCGGGCTATGGCATGCACCTCGCACAGCCGGCCTGGACACAAATCATCACCGAGAAACGTGCGACTTTTAGTTGCACGCCTGATCTAGCGCGTCCCCAGACCATGACGACACAACCACACATCTACCTGGCAGGCGACTATATTGCAGGCCGTTACCCTGCCACCATTGAAGGTGCCATTATGAGCGGGATGGCAGCTGCCGAAACGTTACTCGCTAACGCCTGACCTTTTTTATATCACCCCAAGCGTTCAGGATTCCTTGCAGGCAACCACCACATGGTTCCTCGCGGGCATATAGATCCCATCCCCGCTGTCCGGGTAGGTTTCCCTGAAAGTCAGATGCTTATCTACTTCGTAACCATGTGAGCACAGCTCACTGGCTTTTACTTTACATTGCTCCACTGTCGTATTGAATTCACTACAGGTCAGTTTGTAACCAGCCTTGCCATTACTGGTTGTTTGCGGTGTTGGCTGCATGCTTGCGCAAGCGGTTAACAGCAAGGGAATTAATATGAGTGTTTTTTTCATTTTTAGGCTCCTGTTCCGTTTTTTTATTCACCGTCATATTCTTGTCATATGCGTGTGGTAATCCACACTGATTATGGCAAGCAAGTTTCATGAATAGTTGCATGAACTTTTTGTGAAAAAACAGAGCAAACATATCTTGCGTAGCCTTATAAATACAGGCGAGCAATGTGTATCAGCAATGCTACACATTGCTACAAAACCCTGCCCTATGTAACTGACCCTGTTGATCGAATTGCTTATACTGCAACTGCTGGATCAACACATAGCCATCACAAACAACCGGGCTAATAAAAAGCAGGATTTTTTGAATGAGAGGCAGTTGCCCGTGAATGCCCGCGGGCACAGTGAAAGACTTCAAGCATGAAGGCTAAGCAATACGCGACGCGCAGCAAATATCAGTACCGCTTCCCTGTGGCTGTTCACCCTCTTCTGAACAACCACCACTCAAGGCAACGATGCCACTCCCTGACATCGTTGCCATTTTTTTATCCACGCAACAAATCGATAGCTTGTTCCAGGCGGTCGATCGCATCAATATGCAAGCCAGGTACGCCACCCTTAGGCGCATTGGCTTTGGGAATAATGGCATGGGTGAAGCCCAGCTTGGCCGCTTCTTTTAAACGCTCTTGCCCGCGTTGTACTGGCCGCACTTCTCCCGCTAACCCGACTTCGCCAAACACAATCAATTTGTTGAGTAATGGCTTATTTTTAAAGGATGAAACAATAGACAGCAGCACTGCCAGATCCACAGCCGGCTCGCTGATCTTCACGCCACCGACTGCATTGATAAATACATCCTGATCAAAACAGGCGACACCGGCATGACGATGCAACACTGCCAGCAACATCGCCAGGCGGTTCTGCTCCAGCCCCACACACAGTCGCTTGGGGTTTGGAGCATGGGAGGTGTCAACTAATGCCTGTATTTCAACCAATAATGGACGCGTGCCCTCTTGAGTCACCGTGATGCATGACCCTGGAACAGGGGTGTCGTGATGAGACAAAAACAAGGCTGACGGATTACTGACTTCGCGCAAGCCTTTTTCAGTCATGGCAAACACGCCCAACTCATTGACAGCACCGAAGCGGTTTTTAAAGGCGCGGATCAACCGAAAACTCGAATTCTGGTCACCTTCAAAATAGAGCACGCTATCGACAATATGCTCCAGCACGCGCGGACCGGCCAGTGAACCTTCTTTGGTGACATGGCCGACCAGTATCATGCTGATACCCAATTGTTTGGCGATACGCGTCAATTGCGCGCTACATTCACGCACTTGCGCCACCGAACCGGGTGCTGACTGCAACGCTTCGGAATAGACGGTCTGGATAGAATCAATGATCACTAGGTCAGGCTGGTGCTGCTGTAATACCTGGCTGATTTTTTCCAGATTGATCTCAGCCAGCACATCCACTTGGCTGGCATCCAGCCCCAGCCGCTTTGCACGCATGGCGATCTGCTGCGCAGACTCTTCGCCGCTGATATAAAACGATTTCAGATTCTGCGACACCTTGCACACTGTTTGCAATAACAGCGTAGATTTACCAATCCCTGGGTCCCCGCCAATCAATACTACCCCACCTGCCACCAGGCCACCGCCCAGCACACGGTCAAACTCGGCAATACCGGTTTGCTGACGCGAGACATCCTGTGCCTCAACCTCGGCCAGTTTTTGCAACTGTGCCGTCGGTGCCAAACTGGCAAAGCGGCTCTGGCTAGCCACTTCTGGCACACTTTCCACCAGGGTATTCCAGGCGTGGCAGCTTGGGCACTGGCCTTGCCACTTGGGCTCTGAGGCACCGCACTCGGTACAGGTATATTGTGTTTTAGCTTTAGCCATGAAAACCTTAATGATGCTTATTGGGTAAGGCTATTATTTGTTAATCAATCACGTGCATAGGCACACGTGCAGTCACTGCACATAGCAATTCATAACCTATGGTGCCACTGGCTTGTGCGACTGCATCTACAGGCACCAGATTCCCCCATAGCTCTACACTAGCGCCGATATTTGCTGCTGGAATATCGGTAATATCTACCGCCAGCATATCCATAGAAACGCGGCCTAATGTTCGCGTGAGTACGCCATTGACAGCAACCGGCGTACCGGTGGGGGCATGCCGGGGATAACCATCCGCATAGCCGCAAGCGACAATGCCGACGCGGGTAGGTTGGTCTGCGGTGAATAAACTACCGTAGCCTACACTCTCCCCCGCTTCAATCTCCTGCACGCCAATCAAGCCAGATTGCAGTGTCATCACCGGGTTTAATCCAAGTGAGGCAGCGGATTTCTCCGCAATCGGGGTGGCGCCATAGAGCATGATGCCCGGGCGCACCCAATCGGCATGAGTCTGTGGTTGTTGGATGACAGCGGCCGAGTTTGCCAGCGAGCGCTTATATGGTTGCGCGGTCATCACTTGTTCCACTTTGAGCATGGCTTGCGTGACGCCATCGACCAGATCAGCATTCGCAAAATGAGTCATCAGCACCACTTCGCTGACATTCGCACTGGTGCTTAGTTGATCAAGCGCTGCCTGGTAATCGACGGGCTGAAAGCCCAGCCTGTGCATGCCGCTATCCAGTTTAAGGTATACCCGCAACGGCATATTTGGCTGACTTTCAAGTAACCATTGCAGCTGGGCGCGATGAGAGATCACCGTATCCAGCTTGTAATGATCAACCAGTGTCATTTCCTCAGCAGAAAAAATGCCTTCCAGCAACAGGATAGGATGCTGGTAACCCGCATCACGCAACGTCACTGCCTCGCTGATATTGAGCACACCAAACGCGTCTGTTTCTTTTAATCCACGCGCGGCATTCAGCAAACCATGGCCATAAGCATTGGCTTTGACCACAGCAAGTACTTTGGCCTGCGGCGCATAACGCCGGACTTGTGCCAGGTTATGTGCGAGCGCTTTTTCTGAAACATGAGCAACGATAGGACGCATATTCATTCGGCGCCCTAGTATTCGTCTTGCATATACGCCGCATTGGCATAATTCTCAAAGCGGGTATGCGCGCCCATAAAGGTCAGGCGTACGCGGCCAATCGGGCCGTTACGCTGTTTGGCGATAATGATCTCGGCAGACCCTTTTTCAGCACTGTCCGGGTTATAGTATTCATCGCGGTACACGAACATAATGATGTCGGCATCCTGCTCAATCGCGCCGGATTCCCGCAAGTCACTCATGACAGGGCGTTTGTCTGGGCGTTGATCCACACTGCGGTTAAGCTGTGAGATAGCAATCAGCGGCACATTGAGCTCTTTTGCCAATGCCTTGAGCGAGCGTGAAATCTCGGAAATTTCTGTCGCGCGGTTTTCACCTGACCGACCAGCAGGTGATGTCATCAACTGCAAGTAATCGATTACGATCAATCCCAATTCACCAGTCTGCCTGTGCAGACGCCGCGCACGTGCACGAACGTCAAAGCTGCTTAAACCAGCCCCTTCATCAATATAAATCGGCGCTTCGTTCAACTTGCCTAACGCAGTTGTAAGCTTCTCCCAGTCCTCATCTTCGAGGTTACCGTTACGCATTTTGTGTTGGTCAAGACGTCCGATCGAACCGATCATACGCGTCGTCAGCTGTGTTGCGCCCATCTCCATCGAGAAGATAGCCACGGCCTTATTGGTTTCCAGCGCCACATTCTCGGCAATGTTAATGGCAAAAGCCGTTTTACCCATGGAAGGACGACCGGCAATAATCACCAGGTCACCGCCCTGCAGGCCGGAAGTCATAGAATCCAGGTCACTAAAGCCGGTAGGCGTACCCGTCACATCAGAATGGTTTTCACGCGAATAGAGGTAATCAATGCGGTCTGCCACTTGCGGCAACAGCACTTGCATACCCAAAAAGCCCTGGCTCTTGCGGTTGCCGCCTTCCGCAATCTGGAAAATCTTGGCTTCGGCTTCATCCAGCAATTGCTGCGCATTACGCCCATTCGGCAGATAAGCACTTTCAGCAATATCAGTACCTACCGCAACCAGCTTGCGCATGACAAAGCGGTCATGCACGATTTCTGCATAGCGGCGGATATTAGCGGCAGTGGGTGTATTTTGTGCCAGTGCGCCAAGATAAGCCACGCCCCCAATCGTAGTAAGCTCCGCTGAACTCTCAAGAGATTCGGCCACGGTGACAATATCTGCCGGCTGATTACGCTCAATCAGTTTGGTGATATGTTCGTAAATCAGTTTGTGGTCGTGCTGGTAAAAGTCCTGGCCGGATAAAAGATCGGCAATTTTATCCAGCGCTTCATTGTCCAGCAACAGACCGCCGAGGACAGACTGTTCGGCTTCTATGGAGTGCGGAGGGAGTTTGAGAAATTCTAGTTGTTCGTCAGCCATCTGACGATTATACCGAAAAGCGAATCGGCATTTTCGAGTTTTAAAATTAACTGTGAATGTTAGGTGGATAAAAGTAAGCAGATTTTTCTTTGAGACTGGGGTTTAATATAAAGCGTGAACCAGTGATTAATTCAAAATCACATTTTTGACATTTGAAATATTTTATTTCGCCCCTAGGCGACCCTCTTTCTTATGCTTGTCCATAAGAAAGAAGGCAAAGAACAAGACACCCTAGCCTCCGCTTGTTCCCTGCGTTGCTCGTCAAAATAAGCGGTCACGAAACTCGCCCTAGCGGCTTGCACACAACGCAAGCCACCGCGGAACTCAGACAGTCGCTCCCTTCCTCCTTATTTTGCCTCCGCTACTCGGCGCGTCAGATAGGGGCCCGTTTAAAAACCACCACGATGAAATATGGGTTAAACGTATAGCATTGAGGGCGCGAAGAGACTTTCTAAAAGATCTAACGCAAATGACCAACAAACTATTTTGTTGGTCATTTTGTCCGTTTGCCTTGTGTTATTTCAGTGTGTCGGCGAGATGCAATGTGATGAATTTCAGTATAAGTCACCGCGTGGTGGTTTGCATGGGCCCCTATCTGACGCGCCGAGTAGCGCAGGCAGCGTGGGGGTTGTCGGCCAGCGCCTGTTTGAGCTCCGCGGTGGCTTGCGTAGTGTGCAAGCCGCTAGGGCGAGTTTCGTTGGACGCCCACGTTGATGAGCAACGCAGGAATCAAGCGGAAGCTAGGGTGCCCTTTCTTTTGGTGACTTATTCTTTGGGCAAGCAAAGAAAAGTCACTCGCCTAGGGGCGAAAAGGAAGGGTGTAATGAAACAGCGAAAGAGAAAGCTTAACCATCCAAAGAGATATCTATTAACTCTTTCCCAAAAGGCGAGAAAACTAGCCACTCACAGTCTAAACATCCATTAAGCTCTGTTGCGCCAAGCACAATAAAAAAAGGCTACCGAAGTAGCCTTTTTCAAGTTTTGCTAAAAGCTTAAATTAAGCTTCTGCAACCACTGTGACATTGATATCAACAACAACATCATGGTGCAGTGCAATGCTAACAGCAAACTCACCGATATTTTTCAACGGACCGTTAGGCAAACGTACATCTGATTTTTTCACTTCATGACCTTGTGCTTGCAAACCAGTTGCAATGTCCAGGTTAGTCACAGAACCAAACAAACGGCCGTCAACACCGGCTTTTTGCGCAATCGTTAACGCAAAGCCTGCCAGTTTTTCGCCACGTGTTTGCGCAACAACTAACAAATCAGCCTGTTGTTTCTCAAGATCAGCACGACGCGCAGCAAACTCAGCCTGGTTGGCTTCTGTTGCTCGTTTGGCTTTGCCTTGTGGGATCAGGAAGTTACGGCCGTAACCATCTTTCACACGAACCACATCACCCAGTCCACCCAGGTTTGCTACTTTTTCTAATAAAATTACTTGCATGTTATTCTCCTAAGCCGCCGATTAACCTGGGTGTTTGTCTGTGTAAGGCATCAGCGCCAGGAAACGTGCGCGTTTAACCGCAGT
This sequence comes from Methylophilus sp. E2MeOHC9, assembly GCF_058744375.1. Classification (NCBI taxonomy): domain Bacteria; kingdom Pseudomonadati; phylum Pseudomonadota; class Betaproteobacteria; order Nitrosomonadales; family Methylophilaceae; genus Methylophilus; species Methylophilus sp. E2MeOHC9. The sequence continues at coordinate 1,929,426 of NZ_CP196024.1, read as the reverse complement.
TGTCAGTTGGCGTTGGTATTTAGCCTTAGTACCAGTCATACGGGCTGGAATGATTTTGAAGTTTTCAGAAACGAAGTCTTTCAACAGATCTACGTCTTTGTAATCAACTTCTTTGATGCCTTCTGCACTGAAACGGCAGTAACGGCGGCGTTTGTACATATCTCTTGCCATTTATAACTCCTTCAATTCTGTATGCTGTATTAGCTGTATCTCTTGTATATGCATGACCACTTGTGTGCTTTTTGCACTGCGCTGGGCCAGGAAACCTTTGGCTTTGATGCGATCTCCGCTTTGCAATGGCAGACTGGCTTTTTCACCAATCAACACTGCGGGTAACTGACACTGCACTTTGCGATTCAGGCCAGCTTCTTGCTGTTCTGAATCATGTTGCAACTGCAAACGCAACAAGGGTAACCCGGCTGGTGTATAGCGTAACGGTTCAATCGTTTGTACCGTCGCGGCGATCACCAGCGTATTCACAACGATTAAGCGGCTGCCTCAGTAGTAGCTGCAGTAGCTGCTGGCGCATCACCAACGATGGTTTTGGATTTTTCCTCTTTCATCATTGGGCTAGGTGCAGTCACGGCTGTTTTAGTCGAAGTAGTCAGGTGACGTAATACAGCATCGTTAAATTTGAAGCCGTGTTCCAACTCTTCCAGCACTTCCTGGCTCACTTCAATGTTCATCAACACGTAGTGGGCTTTGTGTACTTTATTAATTGGGTAGGCAAGTTGACGACGGCCCCAGTCTTCCAGACGATGGATGTTGCCGCCATTACCTGTGATTTGAGCACGGTAGCGCTCGATCATCGCAGGCACTTGTTCACTCTGGTCTGGGTGAACAATAAACACGATTTCATAGTGTCGCATGTAATCTCCTTACGGTTATCAGCCACCCCGAATGCGAAATCAGGTGTGGCAAGGTTGGAAAAGCGTGCGATTATAGACTATAAGTCCAGTGTAAATCAAGGACTTATCTTGAATCCGGACGGCCTAATCACTATTCACTTTGTTTTCCAGGCTTTTGTCTTCTTTAGGCAGGTAATAAGGGTCGGCCACATAACCGGGGCCTTTCATAATAATAATGACCACCAGCCCTATCATCATGGCGCCGATAAAAAACCAGAATGTGAAAAGCAGGCCGAGAAACATTGAGGTACGCTCTATGTTCTGCGAAAGGAGATCTTCCTGTTGCCACCAGGTATAGGCAATCGGGCCTGCGAACACCAGCGTACCCAGCAACCACCATTTGGGCAGCCTTTTTAATAGCTGCCACTCTTTGTGACTGGAATAACGTACCCCATTAGGAAGCTTGTTTAACATACCTTTACCCTGCATGGCTTATCGACTATCAAGTTCAGACACGACAAAAAAACATTCATTCATTTTAACGCAAGTCTTGCCAGGCCGCTGCCAGACAGTATTTAAAGCCGCATTCTGCTTGATCCTTATCAAGTTTCTACGAAGCTCGTTGCACATGTTCTGAATCGACCCATATTAAAGAAGCCAGCGACTGCTGCCGTAAACAAAGTTAAACCATAAATGTGCATGGGTGAAGCCTGCCCTGCGCATCATAACTTTGAGGTATCTCCATGCTGGCACAAAAAAAACAAACACATTGGGAGGGAGTTCTGCATGCCATCCAGAACTCATACGCCATTCAACGCCATGTTGATTTTTTCAACTGGTTAAAACAAGACATTCATCCGCTGATGCGCCATGACGCGCTATTGGCGACATGGGGCAATTTCAGCACGGGTGAGCTGCATTTTGATGTGTCTTCTTCGCTGCCTGAAGTCACCACCCAGTGTTTGCTGCAGGATTCAGCCATTGTGAATTACCTGATGTGCAACCTGCACAAGCGCTGGCTGGAAAATGACGAAAAATGGTATGTCATCAACCGTTTTGACGCCAGCGGCATTCATGCGCAATCGCCCAATGCCTTCACCCAGCAATTAATGAAAATGCATTCATTGCTGGTATATGGTGTGCGCGACACGCGCGGCAAGAATGATTGTATCTATGTGTTTTTTGATCGCACACGCGAGTTTCATGTGCCGGACCAGTTTCTGGGCATGATTATGCCGCATGTGGATGCGGCCATCCGCCGTGTCGGCCACCTGAAACCGATTGTGAAAGACGAAGAGTTACTTGATAGCATGGCGCAAGGTGGATTATCTGATCGCGAGCAGGAAATCCTGCATTGGGTGCGCGGTGGTAAAACCAACCTTGAGATAGGCATGATCCTGGATATCAGCGCGAATACGGTTAAAAATCACCTGAAACGTATTTTCCAGAAACTAGATGTATCGTGCCGAGCGCAGGCTGTAGCCAAAACCGGTACGGTGACGCCGTACCCTAAGCCAAACTAGCCTGCGTATTATTTAATCGCGACCGGTAAAGCGCTGGATATCCCGCATTTGCCGCTTGGTCGGGCGCCCTAACCCGCGATCCCGCTCTGCAAAGTGGTCGGCGCCGCTCTCCTGCGCTTGTTGCCGTACGCGCAGGCTTTCTTCCGTTTCCCGGTACAGTAATGCGGCTTCTGGCGCACCACGGCGCACATTGCTAAGCGCCAGCACTTCGACTTCTATCTGCATATCTTTGTTTTTAATGCTGACGCGCATGCCTGGCTTCATTTCCCTGGCATTTTTGGCGCGGTCACCGTCTACGCGCACCTTGCCGCCATCCACAGCATCCGCTGCCAGACTGCGTGTTTTAAAAAACCGCGCTGCCCATAACCATTTATCCAGACGGCAACTGCCGTCTTCGTCTTTTTCGGCAGGCGATTGTTTATCCGGTTTTTTATTGTGCGTTCTGGCCATGGCGTTAGATTAAAGCTTGCTACTATCTGCCGGCGGTTGAACATAGGCCATATGCGCCTGGTTACGCTCCAGCGTCTTCCTGAAGCTGGCCAGCACGGTTTGTGCGCGTGCCATCAGCGTATTGCCGCTGTAGGTGCCATCAGCTTCCTGCTCGCCGGCTTCGCTACCGGTGAGATGCGCAATGCCTTCCAGCACATGGTCTATGGTAATAATTTTGAACATGCCATTATTCACCGCCGTGACCACGCTTTCATCCAGCACCAGATGGCGCTGGTTGCGTTTAGGGATGATTACGCCTTGCTCGCCATTCAGGCCCAGAGCCTGACAGACGCGGAAATAACCTTCAATTTTTTCGTTCACGCCACCAATCGGCATGACTTCGCCAAACTGGTTGAGTGCACCAGTCACGGCGATACCCTGCTTGATAGGCAAGCCGGTCAGTGCCGACAACAAGGCAAACAACTCGGCACAAGAGGCTGAGTCGCCCTCCACACCGTTGTATTCCTGTTCAAACACCAGTGATGCACTCAGGCTTAACGGTGCCAGTGCCCAGAAGCTGGCGCTGAGCCAGTTTTGCAGAATATAGATGCCTTTATCATGGCTGGGGCCGCTCATCTCGACTTCGCGATCGATATTGATCACGCCACTGCGGCCAGGGTAACAACGCGCCGTGATACGGATAGGCGAGCCAAAACTGGCATCGCCGAGCTCGATATGCGTCAAACCATTGACCTGGCCAACGACATCGCCATGCACCTGGATCAATAACTCATTATCGATAATCGAATCACGGATTTGCGTCTCAAAAAACTGCTGGCGTAACAGGCGTGCTGAGAGCGCTTGTTTCACATGCGCATCGGTAACCAGTCGTGCATCTGCTGCCGCTGCGACACTCTCATGCATCAGTTGATCCAGATGCGCGAAGCGGATACTGATGCGGCCCTGGTCTTCTTCCAGCCTGTGCATAAAATGCAGCAGCTCATTCACGGCCGCGCCACTGAAATGCGGCAGGCTGTGCTGCTGGCATTTTTGCGCGATATAACCCGCTACCCATGCATAGTTTTCCAGCGAGGCGACGACGCGCTCTTCAAACTCGACCTTGACCGGGAAAAAATCAAAGAAATCCGGCTGCGCTTCCAGGCAGTCATAATAATCTTCACGTGTGGCGATCATGATCACCTTCACATGCACAGGCAAGGCGCCATGGCGATTACCGCCCGCGCCTTGCTGGGCATGGTTGGCCCAGTCTTCGATCTGCACTTCGCGATTGCGCATCAAGCGGTACAGCTTTTCCAGCAGCGCACCGCCATTGTTTTCATCCTGCATGAGGTCACGCAGATGCAGTAACAGCATGCCGCCATCGGCTTTATGCACACTACCGGCGCGCAGGCGCAGAAACTCAGGCCATTGCGCGGCTTCGCCGGCTGCGTTTTCCAGCATGCCGAATAACGCGGCAAAGCCGGGGTCTTTTTCTTCAACAATAGGCTGCTTCACGCCCGCCGTTAAATTGGCACGCTGATCCACCAGCAAATTCACGCGGAAACGCGATAAAAACCCTTCATTGACCAGGCCATCGTTGCTGCCTTCAGGTTCGCTACCCAGCTGTTGCCAGGCTTGCAGATAGGCCAGGACTTCTGGCTTGATCACATTAAACAAAGGCGACAACTTGGCACTGCTCAGTTGCGTGCGCAGGCTGTCCACCCGCTCTTCCAGCCAGACTTCCGCCTGCGAAAGATTGACCTGGCCATTGCTGTCCAGCCACTGTGACATTTCCACCATGAGCGTTTTGATAAACGCATCCATGACAGTCCGCAATTGCGAACCCAGCCCCGCCGGAAGCTTGATGTAATTGGCACAGGACTGCTGACTGAAATCATAGAGCGCAACCAGGTCAGTCAGCGAGCTATCGATACCCGTCACTGCCGAGGCTTTCATGGCTGCCATGCTCAGGCTGGCACGTCCGGAACCAGGCGTGCCCAGCACCAGCACATTGCAACCACCCTCTTGTATGGACAAGCCCATCATCAAGGTCTTTTGCGCTTCGGGCTGTAATTTCCAGCCATAGTCTGTGAGGCTTAAATCAGAAGCATCCAGCAACTCTTGCGTAGATTCAAATGACATAGGCGACAGTTTGTGTGAAACCGTCATTTCATCAGGATTTAATACTTGCATCATTTCGGTGACTTTCTACTATTCTTTTGCCACTGTTGTCTGGCATGTTCATCCGAGGCGCGGGCTTCGACCCAGCGCTCGCCAAAATCGCCAATTTCTTTTTTCCAGAACGGGGCTTCTGTTTTTAAATAATCCATGATAAAAGCGCAGGCTTCGAATGCTGCTTGCCGGTGCAGGCTGGTAGTGGCAACCAGCACAATCTGCGCTTGCGCGGCAAGCGCGCCCACACGATGAATGACACGTACGCCCAGCAAGGGCCAACGCTGGCAGGCTTGTTCGGCAATCTGCTGCAAAGCCGTTTCTGTCATCCCTGGATAGTGTTCAATGACCATCTCATCCAGCTTGCCATCTGCAGACATATCCCGCACCAGCCCGACAAAATTGACCAATGCGCCTGCTTGCGGCGTTGCTGCCCTCAGCTGCTGCAGCACAAGACCGGTGTCAAAGTCTTCCGGCTGTACAGAGATGTTGAGATAGGCAGGCGCGCTCAAGCTTAGCCTCCGGTGACCGGCGGGAAGAACGCCACTTCGTCGCCATCATCCATGGTGGCCATATCATCCACCAGCTCATGGTTGATGGCAGCACGTACCACACCACTGCCACTAAACAGTTTCTGCCAGGTAGCACCACGCTTGGATAACCATGACTTTAAAGCAATGATGGTCTCTACGCCTTCAGGCAATACGACATCTTCCGAGGAATAATTAACGACTTCCTTGATGCGCGCAAAATACAAAATGGTAATCTTCATAACGGCTTGCTCTTCTCGATCTCTTCTAACTCTTCCAGCAGCTCCATCGCGTCCAGCCCTTCTTCCTGCGCCAGTTCTACTTTCTCAATCTGGGCAAAACGTCTGGTGATTTTCTGGCTGCTGATATGCACATCCTGGGCATTTTCATGCGCCTGGCGAATATTATCCGCCAGTTTTTTCATACGGGTATCAAAGCGGCTGAAATCCTTGCTCAACTTACCCAGCTCATCTTTAATGATATGTACCTGCTTGCGCATTTCCACGTCTTTCAGCACTGCGCGGGCGGTGTTGAGCACAGCCATCAACGTGGTTGGTGACACCAGCCACACGCGCTTTTGCATGGCATAGTCGACCACTTCACTATGATAAGCATGAATTTCGGCAAATACCGCTTCGGCAGGGATGAACATGACGGCGCCATCCGAGGTTTCATTGGCGATGATGTATTTGTTACTGATATCGTCGATATGTTTCCTGATATCAGCCTTAAACTGTTTGCCTGCTTGCGCCTGCAATACTTCGCCCAGGCTGCTTTCATACATACGGTGATAATTTTCGAGCGGGAATTTGCTGTCTACGGCCACCGTCCCCGTTGGGTCAGGCAGGAACAAAGCGCAATCCACACGCGCGCCATTACTGAAAGTGTGTTGCATGGCAAAACTGTTACTTGGCAGTACGTTGCGCACCAGCCCTTCCAGTTGCACTTCACCAAATGCGCCACGGCTGCGTTTATCGCCCAATAACTCCTGCAAGCTCACCATATTGACGCTCAGGCCATCGATTTTCTTTTGTGCTTCATCAATGGTGGCCAGGCGCGCCATGACGCTAACAAAAGTCTCGTTGGTCTTCTTGAATCCGGCTTCCAGGCGCTCTGAGACCTTGCCGCTCATTTCTTCCAGGCGCGAATCCACAATCTTGGTCAGGGCTTCAACGCTTTGCGTCAATGTCTGCGTAGTCGTTTGCAACGCGGTCTTGAGCAGGTTTTGCTGAGACATGCCCTGTTCAGACAAACCATTGCGCAAACTCAGGCTGAGCTGCTCTGTGCTTTGGGTTAAATGGTCGCGCTGGGCCACCTGCAATTCCTGCATCGCTACCCGCAATGTCTGCATGGAGTCGCGTGTTGCGGTCAGCTCCTGTGACAACTGCGCGCGCAAGCGGTCTTGCTGGTCGGCATTCAGGCTTTGCAACCTGTCCGCCAGCAGATTCAGCGATTGATGCATCTCGCTCATCATCAAACGGTGCTTTTCTTCCAGTTGCTGCGAAAGCAGTTGAGTCAATGCTTGTTGGGAGGCTTGCTGCGATGTCTGTTGTTGTGTGCGTGAATACCAGATCAATATGCCGATAATCAGCAGCAATAACAGTAATTGAATAATTTGAAGTGCCATGCCGGCATTATAGCCGATGACAGTAGCCGCCACATGGACTCAGGAAAATTACAACGAAATGTGAGTGAGTCTCCCAGGACGAGAGACTCACTGTAGATCAGCGACAAAGTTGAATATTGATGCGCTCTGAATCAGGCGCTATCTAATGATTATGCGCCTGCAAGCCAGGCGAAGCTTAATGGCTATGCGCCTGCAAACCAGGTGCGCCGTGGGCACGGGCCAGCCACTGCATTTCTGAAGGGTTATGTTCCATATCGCCCAAATCGGCATAATCCACGTGCTGGAGATTAGTCAGCGTGGTCAGGCTGGCTTTAGGCGGCACAGCTGCATCAGTGGCAGCAAGCGTTCCGGTTTGCAAAGCCTGCATCTGGATAGTGACCGTATGCTCAGGATAGTGGTACTGCACTGAATATGGCAATTTCAGCGCCGGCATCCACAATACTTCTGTGCGAATACCGTTACCCAGTTCACCAACGTATTTCTCTACATCCTGGCCATATTGCTTCTGATTATCCGTCGGCACTTTTTTCAGCTTTGCCAGCTCTTCATCGGCGATCAGCTGTGATTTCACCTGCCAGATATTGGTGTCGGTTTTAATCGCCAGCATTTTCAGGTCCACATCCGAGTAATCAATGGCGCGGCCATCTTCATGCATCAGATAACTATAGTTATATTGCCCCGCAGGCTTCTTCATCCACAGGCTGCTGTTGTGTGCTGGCTGGCCATTTTGGTAAAGGTGGCGGATCTCAACCTGGTCGTCTTCACGCATTAACCACCACTGCAAGCGTTTGGCCGAAGCATCTGTGCAAGGCGTTGCACACTGTGTCGTTTCAAAACGTGCATTGACGATTTCTTCGGCCAGACTGGCCTTGGCGGCTACCATAAGCATCGCAGCCAACCCTACCGTTTGAATAGTTTTCTTCATATTTCTTTCCATCAAGTGGTACAGGGCGACAGATTGCCGCCCTGCATTACAGCTAATAGTAACTAGACCTGTACTTTCAATTAATAACCGAAAGCATCTTTCATCACTTGGTAGATATAGCTTTGCTCTTGCACGCCATGGACCAGGTAAGATTTAGGGCCAATCGCGTAAATCGCTACTTCTTCACCGGCATGGGTTTCAGAGCTCAATGGTACCAATGCTTCCTGGTGGAAATCAGGATCTTCGGTATCCACACCTGACATATCAACCACGCGGCCGGCAGCAATGGCTTCATTGTAAACAGCTTCGCCTGGAGAGTTAGTATGATAGCCAGGGCCGTTAGCAAAACTCACTGTCGTGTAAGGTTTGCCATCAGCAGCCAGAGTTGGCGCTGTTTTACCTGGCTCAACCACTTTACCCAGGATAGGGTTGCCACGCTTAGGATAACCACCGATAGTCAATGTGTGGCTATGGTCAGCCGTCACGATGATCAGCGTTTCGTTCAGGTTCACTTTGCTGGCAGCTTCGCGTACTGCATCAGACAATGCCACTGCATCTTTAAAAGTACGGTACGCGTTACCTGCATGTGAAGCGTGATCGATACGGCCACCTTCAACCATCAGGAAATAACCATTCTGGTTTTTCTTCAGGATATCAATCGCTTTACCGGTCATTTCAGCCAATGAAGGCTCGCCTGCAATGTCGTTAGCACGGTCCTGTTCAAACTCCATATGAGATGGATTGAACAGGCCGATGACTTTGTTGGTGGTCACTGGATTCAATGCGTTGAATCCGTTCTGGTCCTGGATGTACACACCACCAAATTTGCTGACATACTCTTGCGGCAGATTGCGGCCATCGGTACGACGACCTTTAGTACCTTCGATATCGGTCACTGTGTTTGGCAGGAAATAGCTACGACCGCCACCAAATACCACGTCAATACCATCACCGATTTTGCCGGTGCCAAAGTTGTCGATCAACTGTGCAGCAATGTCTTTCACGCCATTGGCGGCAGCGGCAGCGGACAGGTTTGCGTTACCTTCCCAGTCACGGTTGGAAGTATGCGAGTAAGTCGCAGCAGGTGTAGCGTGTGTGATACGTGCAGTCGATACCACGCCTGTAGATTTTCCGGCTGTTTCAGCTTGTTCAAGCAACGTGGTCACTTTATTCGCATTGATGACCGCTGGATTCGCTTCATTTCTTGGCACAGACTGGTTCAGCGAAATAATGCCATCATTGGTTTTGACACCAGAGATAATCGCAGTCATGGTCGGTGCAGAGTCAGAAGTCTGCTGGTTAGTAGAGTAGGTTTTTGATAAGGCCACGTAAGGGAATTCTTCAAATGACAGCTTGTTACGCTCGCCATCGATGCCTTTTAACTGGCCTTCAAAAATACGTGCGCCGGTCACGGTGGAGATACCCATGCCATCACCGACAAACAGGATGATGTTTTTGGCTTTTTTGGCATTTGGTGCCAGCTTTTTGCTGTCATTCAGGCTGGCAGCGCCATCATTCAGCCAGAACTGAGCATCTTCAGCCTGTGCAATATTAGAAAGTGCGAATTGTGAGCCCAGCAGCATGGCGACGACAGCTGTGCGTTTCAAGTTTAAAAAGTCCATGATGTTTTCCTTTAATTATGTAGATTTTATCGTAGTTTTTAATTTAGGCATTGTTACGGCGGCGCATCACACCTGCCATCAGGCCCAGGCCTGCCAGCAACATGGCCGCTGAATCAGCTTCCGGCACCGCAGAAATCGCATTGATGCTGACGTTATCTACGCCCAGTTGCAATGAACCCTGGTTAGCTACGGTAGCAAAGCGCAACACGTAGTTACCACCAGCCGCCAGGCTGGAAGTGAGGTCAAACTGGTAGTTGATGTAGTTGTTAGCACTCAGCACGCCATTCGCGCCGCCCAGGTACAGGCTTTGCAATACGTCAGCGCTGCTGGTTGAAAATGGGTCACTACCGGCTTTCAGCACATCCACACGCACATGCTGGTTCGGGTTATCAGTCGCATCCACGCTGTAATCCAGGCCTGCCGCATCCACATGGCTGCTGGCGTTCTGGTTATTCACAAACATCTGGAAACTTAAAGTCGCTGAAGAAACCGCGCCGGTGCTGAAACTCTGGAATAAAGCATTACCGGATAAACCATAGTTATCCAGCAAGCCATAGTAGCTACCCTGATACGCGCCCACAGTGGTGTTGCCAGTCACTTCAGTCGTGGTGCCTGACTGTGCCAGCACACTGCCGAAAACACCTTGTTCGGCCACTTGCCAGCCGGTGATATCGTAATTATCCGCACCGTGCGTTTCAAACCCACCGTTTTGAATCAATTCGGCCGCTTGTGTTGCAGGTGACAGTGCCGCCATTACCAGCATGCCAGTCATCGCCCAAGAGTTAAGCTTCATATGTATGTTCTCCCTGATTGTATGTGATTAACTTTTACGCCAGCATTTGCACCAGCGCATTTACCTGAGTATTGTTAAAAACATCTGTGGCAGAAAGGTTGCACTCACGTGAAGGTTGTGTGACTGGTAAGACTATAGGCTGGTTGGCAGACGGGTGTGGGCAGCGCTTTATACTATGCCAGAAAAGAAAAAACCCCGTAGAGACGGGGTTATAAATGACTTTAAACTTGAAAACACGACACAATCACACAAAGGCATCCATCATGCTGATGATCATGAGTACCATCAATCCAAAAAATACAATTTTCAGATTTACACTCATAAACGGCCCTGCGCATTTGTGATGTTGCTAGAATAGGACTATTACACTTGGCGCTCAATGGCCCGTTTGGGTCAATGCAGGCGTGGCAAAACAATACCAACCCCAATAATGACAACCCCCACCCTGGCCTAAGCGGCCACCACAAGGGAGCGATATGCTAAAACTAAAACTCATGCTGGGTTTCTGGCTGGCCAGCCTGACCCGCAGGCTGAAAAATAACTTTTACCTCTACCTGGCACTCTTGTTCAGCGTGGTGATCCTGCTGGATGCAGGCGTGTTTCATGTCGGCCAGAACATGCGCGACAAGGCGTTCGACCTGATGGTAAAAAACCGCATTTTCAAACCGGCTGCCGACCCTGCGATCGTCATTATCGATATCAATGAAGCCAGCCTGGACGCCATGTCCAAGGAATATGGCCGCTGGCCGTGGCCGCGCCAGGTGATAGGCGAACTGGTGGAGAATATCCAGCGCCAGCAACCGAGAGCGATTATTTTCGACGTGGTGTTCTCGGATGCCGATGTTTACAACCCCGATAGCGACAGTTATTTCAATGATGTCATTACCGCCTGTGAAAACTGCTTTTTCCCGTTGTTAAGGCTAGACGCCAGCCAGGATAGCAAAAGCCAGCTCACTTATGCTCAGATCCCGGGCTTGGCGCACGAGCCTGACGCAGACCTGCAGGCCACTTTTGCCGCTATCCCGCCCTATTTCAAAGGGGCCTGGAAAGACCAGCGCATGGGTACGCATAATGTTTACCCAGACAATGATGGCGTCGTCCGCCAATACCGCATGCGTCACCACGACAGAGGCTGGACCTTGCCTGCCCTGCCCTTGCTGGTGGCGGATGCCCTGAAGTTTGAAACCGGCAGCACCCCGGATGACATGCTGCTGAACTGGCGTGGAAAGCCGTTTACCTATCAGTATGTTTCTTTCAGCGAAGTGTATACCGATAGCGCCAGCTCGCAGCCCAAGCGTCCGCAGGATGAATTCAAGGACAAGATCGTCATCATAGGCTCCACCGCGCCGGCACTGTTTGATATCAAACCCACCGCCATGGATAAGCAATTCCCCGGGGTGGAGATTCTGGCAACAGCGCTGGATAACACCCTGCACCAGGATTACCTGAAGGTCTGGCGCGGGAAACTGCCTTATATCCTGCTGAGCCTGTTACTGGTGTGGCTGACTACACTGGCGTTTTACTTCAAGGTTGACCGCGACCGTTTCAACGGCATCTTTACCGGTAGCCAGATTGGCCTGCTGGTGTTGTCTTACCTGGCGATCAATTTCATCCATACCTATCTCGATCTCGCCGCGCCCATCATTTGGGCGGTGGCTTATTTTGGTATCGCCAAGATTTATGCACTGGCCACCGACCGCGCCTTGCAGCGCTGGCTGGCATTCGGGCTGACTTCTAATAGTGAAGAACTGGAAGTGTTGCTGATGCCTATCGTGATCGAAAGCCCGGAAACCCTGGGCGATGCAGTCATGAAACTGGTACGCAAAGAAATTGAATTCGCCTGCCGTGCACCCAACCAGAGCGATATCCTGCTGGGGACGCAAAGCGGTATCTGGGGCTTGTTTGGTGACATGGTGATTGTCAGCTGGCAATACAAGCCGGAAACCGCTTATCGCGAAGCAGCCAACCAGGATGCGCAACAGCTGGCAGCACAATTACCTTCATTACTGAGCAAGCTCGGTCTACCAAATCACCCGACCATTCGTTATGGCATGCACCAGGGCAATATCGTCAACCGTGCCGACCAGCTGGCGGCGCAATGGCGACTCCTGTTTGCACAAGCCATGATCCAGCTTGAGCAGGCGCATTTATCAACCACGGAGAAAGTTGAGACACCTAGATGATAAAAAGAAACATGATAAAGAAAAGACTGGTCGCGCTACTCGCTGCCTGTTGTTGCAGCAGCGCAATCGCAGCAGACACCGGTGTGGTATTGAAACCTGACCAACTGCGCGCCGATGCCTTTAGCGACGCTAAAGTCGTCGGCAATGTGAATAAAAATGATGCCGTAGATATCCTGAATAAAAAAGGCGCATGGTTGCAGATCAAATCCGCAGGCAAGAGCGGTTGGGTGCGCTTATTAACGGTGAAACGCAATACCACCAGTGGCAATAATGTGGCCGGTGTCGTCGGCGTTGCTACCGGCCGCAGCGGTACTGGCAAAGTAGTATCGACGACAGGTATCCGCGGACTGAGCGCCGAGGATTTAAAAACCGCACAATTCAATGAAGCAGAAACCAAGAAACTGGAAAGCTACACAGTGAGCGCGGATGAAGCGAAACAATTCGCTGCGAGCGGCGGTTTGAGTAGTCGCCAGTACCCTTATTTTCTGGGAGGTAGCCAGCAATGAAACATAATCCATTGAACAAGGCCCTGTTAAAACAGGCAGTCATGCTGGCATTATGCAGCGGCATGATGGCTGGCAGCGCTGTTGCCCTAGACCTGAAAGGCGTACTGAAGGATGCAGTGAATGAACAGCTGGGTGGCAACAACAAGGCTGAGCAGCCTGCAACAGCCACCGATAACCAGAATGCGTCTGCCCAGGATAAATTAGCCAATATCAACTGGAAAAACCCTAGCCAGGAAGATGAAATCGCCGTTGGCCGCAATGTGACCGGGACTATTCTCGGTGCTGCGCCGCTGGTCAATGATGATAAATTACAAGCATACGTCAATAAAGTCGGGCGCTGGGTCGCCAGCCAATCCGAGCGTACCAGCCTGCCCTGGCACTTTGGTGTCATCGATAGCAGCGCCGTGAATGCGTTTGCTGCGCCAGGGGGTTATGTGCTGATCACCAAGGGCCTGTATCAACGACTGACCAGCGAAGCACAACTGGCCGGGGTGTTAGGGCATGAGATTGCACACATCGTGCAAAGGCATCACCTGAAAGTCATGCAGAAACAGGCACTGATGGATGCTGGTACTTCTTTCCTGAAAGAAAAAATCAGCAAAAATAAACTCACGCAACGGGCCGTGACGACCGGTGCTGAAATCAGCGCCCGTAACCTGGATAAAAGTGCCGAGTATGAAGCCGACAGCATGGGCACGGTATTGGCGGCGCGCGCCGGCTACGAGGCTTATGGGCTGGCAGAAGTGTTGCAGGATATGGAAACCATGAGTAATAACGATGGCAGCGTGGCTTTACTATTCCAGACCCACCCGCACCCGGATGACCGTGTAGCGCAGCTCAGCCTGGTGAGTGGTGACCAGATAGATAAGATCAGTGGCGGTAAAACCCTGGAGAGCCGTTTGTATAAGCTGAAGTAATACTCACTACACTATCAATAAGGCCCGCAATTGCGGGCCTTATTGATGATCAACACTTTATTGCTACACCCAGCCGCGCTCGCGGCACTCACTTTTAATATAGGCGTAATAAATCGGTGCTGCCACTATGCCCGGCAAGCCAAACGTGGCTTCCATCAACAGCATGGCTACCAGCAGTTCCCAGGCATGCGCTCGGATCTGGCTACCCACGATGCGTGCATTTAAAAAGTATTCCAGCTTGTGAATCACGATCAGGAAAAGTAGTGACCCAATCGCTACCAAAAATGAATGACTGATACTCACGATCACGATCACGGTATTAGAAATCAGGTTGCCAACGACTGGCAATAAACCGACCAGGAAGGTGATCACAATCATGGTTTTGGTGAACGGCAGATGTACGCCACACAGTGGCAAGATAATCGCCAGGTACACCGCTGTCAGGCTGGCATTCACGGCCGAAATTTTGATCTGGGCAAAGATGATATTTTTAAACGCCTGCGCAAATAGCGTGATGCGCTGTAACAAGCTCTGTGCGAATGGGCGCTGGTTGGTTTTGGTCTGCACATCATGCAAGGCCACCATGGCGCCAATGACCATGCCGATCAGGATATGCGCCAGATGATGGCCGGCCTCTTTGCCCAGCAGTTGCCAGTCAGCAGAGTGCGCACGCAGCCATTCAATAACGGTATGCTGCAAAGTGATCGCATCATCCGGCAGACGGTCATTGAGCCATACGGGCAATACCTGGCGTGAATCCTCAATGATTCTGGCTAGCTGGTCAAACAACATGGTCAGCCCGCCTGTGTCACTGCGGATCAGGGTAATAATGCTCATGCCGATGGCGACTAGTAAGCCTATCACCAATGTTGCCAACAATACGACCGCCAGCCACTTGGCGTATTTTCCCGGTAAGCGGCGCGCGATCAATGGCGCAATGACATGAATCAGCTCGTATACCAGCAAACCCGCCAGCAACGCTGGCAGCAGTTGTACTTTCAATACCAGCCACATCAAAACAGCCATTAAGACGTAGGTAGCAATATCGAATTTTTGCGATTGGGTCACAACAGACTCCGGGCTTTCATCATAAGTGGCTAATATTTGGACTGTAAATGCTTTGCCGCATCAATGGGTAATTTCAGCAGGAAATGCACGGCTTCATCGAACTGTTTGTCCAGCACCTCACCATGCAATTTCTGCACTTCGCGGGTCAGTTCATCGACACGTTTGTAAGTCGTTGAAATTTTCAGGTGCACCATTTCAACAAAAGGGATGCTGCCTGCCTGCTCCATCGCCAGCTTTGCGGTGCCGCCATAGGCGCGTACCAGGCCGCCAGTGCCGAGATTAATGCCACCATAATAACGTATCACCGCCACACAGCAATTGACATAATTTTGCCCGTCCAGCATTTGCTGTATCGGTTTACCGGCGGTGCCCGCAGGTTCGCCCGCGTCAGAAAAACGTGCCACGATACCTTCAGCCGTTTTCATGCGGAAAGCATAGGCCAAATGGCCTGCACTCTGATGTTCACTGGCAAACTGGCGTAAAAACAATGCGAGTTCACGCTCGTTTTCACAACGGCCAGCACGGGCGATAAAGCGTGATTTATTGATGGTTTGATCGGCCTGGCCGAGTTGACTAAACGTCTGCATGACTAAGATTTCAGGAAAGGCCGCTTATTCTACCACTGGCATCAACGCTGATACGGTGGCTGGCGGGCTGTTTCGGCAAGCCGGGCATGGTCATGATGTCGCCACATACAGCGACAACGAAACCGGCACCACGCGATAATCGCAACTCGCGTACATGCAAGGTATGCCCTTCCGGTACGTTGCGTAACTTGGCATCACAGGATAATGAATATTGTGTTTTGGCTACGCACACCGGCAATCCGCGACTTGCTTCGGCTAAGGCCTCTAACTGTTGTTCTGCCTGCGCGCTGAATGTCACATCCTGAGCACCATACAATGATTGTGCAATGGCTTGCAGCTTAGCAGTCAGTGATAAATCATCCTGATAGAGCAATGTTGGACTGGCTGTTTGTTGCGCCATGTTGGCGACCGCATGTGCCAAGTCAAGCGCACCTTTACCACCTTGTGCCCAATGCCGGCAAACATGCAAGCTGCTTCCCCAGGATTCAACAGAGGACTGTAACAATGCAACTTCAGCCTCGGTATCATGTGTAAAGTGGTTCAGTGCGACCAATACCGGCAAACCAAAATGCTGGCGCATGTTATCTACATGTTTTTTCAGGTTAGCCATACCGACTGAGAGCGCTGGCAAATTTTCATTATTCAGATCAGCCACTTCTACGCCACCATGATATTTCAGTGCCCGCACGGTGGCGACTATCACCGCCATATCCGGCCGCAGGCCAGACTGGCGGCATTTGATATCCATGAATTTTTCAGCGCCAAGGTCGGCGCCAAAACCCGCTTCCGTCACCACATAATCGGCCAGGCGCAACGCCGTCTGTGTGGCGACCAGGCTATTACAGCCATGCGCGATATTGGCAAACGGGCCGCCATGCACCACGGCGGGCGAACCTTCCAGCGTTTGCACCAGATTAGGCTGGAAAGCATCTTTCAGTAAAGCGGTCATCGCGCCTTCGGCCTGTAAATCGCTGGCCAGGATAGGCGCGCCCTGTAGCGAGACACCCACTTGTACACGGCCTAAGCGCCGGGTTAAATCCGCAAGATCAGTCGCCAGGCAAAAAATCGCCATCACCTCACTGGCCACGGTAATATCAAAACCGGTGTCATAAGAAGTTGGCTGATTAATCGTGATTCTGCGTAGCGCTCTGTCGTTCATATCCATACAGCGGCGCCAGCTGACCTGGTCAAACTGCAGCGCATTACCATGGTAAATATGGTTATCTACCAGGGCAGCGAGCAGGTTATTGGCAGCGCTGATGGCGTGGAAATCACCCGTGAAATGCAGGTTGATGTTTTCCATAGGCACTACCTGCGCATAACCACCGCCGGTTGCGCCGCCCTTCATGCCAAACACCGGCCCCAGGGAAGGCTCGCGCAAACAGGCCAGTGCCTTATAGCCCGCCAGGTTCAAGGCATCGGTTAATCCCACCGTGGTGGTGGTTTTGCCTTCGCCTGCGGGGGTAGGATTAATAGCCGTGACCAGGATCAGTTTCGCGCGGGCGGGCCGTGCGTGTAATTGATTCACTGTCGCCTGCGTTAACTTGGCCATATGCTGGCCGTAAAAATGCAAGTCAGCAGGCGCAAGGCCCAATTGCTGCGCGATATCGTGTATGGGCTGCAGTGTCGCTGCTTGTGCTATTTCGATATCGCTTAACATGCGTTTTCCAGTGTCCTGAGATTCAAATGGTGTCTTGATTAGCGTTTAGACTTGCTGCCCCCGAGAATAGACCCCAGCACGCCCCTGATGATGGCTCGCCCCAGCTGTGAGCCAATGGCACGTGCCGCTGATTTCGCGGCCGATTCCAGCACCGAGTCCGAACGACTCGATTTACCACTGAGGATGCCCCCCAAATCGAATCCTGAAGAAGATTCCTGCTCCTGTGTTGCTTTCTCCTGGGTGGCAGTAGCGGCCTGTTCAGCCCGCTGTTTGAGGATCTCATAGGCCGATTCCCTGTCCACCAGTTTGTCATACACACCGGCCACCAGTGATTGCTGCATCGCCTGGTTACGCTCGGCATCGGTAGCCGGGCCAACCCGGCTTTCCGGCGGACAGATAAAGGTACGCTCAACCGGTGTGGGTGCGCCCTTCTCATCCAGAAACGAAACCAGCGCTTCGCCTACCCCTAACTCGGTGATCACGGTCGCTACATTCAATTTGGGGTTCGCCCTGAAAGTTTGCGCCGCGACTTGTACCGCTTTCTGGTCACGTGGCGTAAATGCGCGCAAAGCATGCTGCACGCGGTTGCCCAATTGCCCGAGCACGACATCCGGGATATCCAGCGGGTTTTGCGATACGAAATAGATACCGACACCTTTAGAACGCACCAGGCGCACCACTTGTTCGATCTTTTGCATCAACATGGCAGGCGCATCATTAAATAACAAATGCGCTTCATCAAAGAAAAACACCAGTTTTGGTTTCTCCAGGTCGCCGACTTCCGGTAGTTTTTCAAACAGTTCGGATAATAACCATAGCAATAAAGTGGCATACACGCGTGGTGCATTCAGCAACTTGTCCGCCGCCAGGATATTGATATAACCCAGGCCTTTGGCATCGGTTTGCATCATGTCCTCCAGGTTCAGCGCTGGCTCACCAAATAGCACATCGCCGCCCTCGGTTTCCAGTTGCAGTAATGACCGCTGGATCGCGCCCACGCTGGCGGTTGAAATATTGCCGTATTGCGTCTGGTAGGTCGCTGCATTTTCGGCGCAATGCTGCGCCATGGCGCGTAAATCCTTGAGGTCCAGCAGCAACATGCCATTGTCGTCTGCCACCTTGAAAATGGCATTCAGCACGCCGCTTTGCACCTCATTCAAGTTGAGCATGCGTGAAAGCAGTAACGGCCCCATTTCACTCAGGGTGGTGCGTACCGGATGGCCTTTTTCGCCAAACATATCCCAGAACATGACAGGATAGGCTTTATTAGTGTAGCCAGTGAGTGCCAGTTGTTGCACGCGCGCTTCGACTTTGGCATTGCCGCCACCGACCTGGCTCATGCCGGACAAATCCCCTTTTACGTCCGCCATAAACACCGGCACACCAATACGTGAAAACTGCTCGGCCAGGCTTTGCAAGGTCACGGTTTTACCAGTCCCGGTCGCCCCGGCGATCAGGCCATGGCGGTTAGCCATTCTTGGCAGCATCACGCTGTCGGTTTCGTTATTTTTGGCGATGAGCATGGGTTCTATCATGGCAAGGACTCGGATAAATAATGGGTTGGTTTGAGTATAGGTGAAGGGCTGGAAAAGGGGAAGGCAGTCAGCCAAAAAGCATGTGCTTTAAAAGCGCTTAGGCACTTAAAAGTCGCCGCGTCGTGCTTTTTCCATCAGGCTGATGAGCGCATCTTCCAGTTGCTGGGCAGAGGCCTGCGCCCTGGCCGTGGGATGCTTGATATTCTTTAAATCATGCGTCGGCCTGTCCAGTCCTAAATATAGGCGCCGTTTGCCTTGTGCATCCGGTTTTTCATAAATGGCCACTCGGCAAGGCGCAAACACCAGAAACTCGGGATGATCCAGGATAATTTCGGTGCCCATACTCAGATTACAGAATGTACGTACTTCCTTGATGCCTTGTGGATCCTGCCCGCGCAGTTTCATATGTTCGCCGATCGGGAAATTGGCCGGGCTGACAAAATTCATGCCTTCGGAAAGGGATTTCAAGCTATCCACCAGATCCTGGTAGCTGACATTGGCTGCAACCGGCACTTCGTAAATCGCGTTATCCAGGTCAACATCCGGCATGCCATGGCCGATCACACGCACATGGGCCTGATCATTCAGGGGGGCTGCGTTCAAGCACATCGGTAACATCAACCACAGCAAATAACACACGCAAGCAAGCCAGTGACGCATAAGAATCCCTTATTCTGAATATCCAGCCTATGACAGCATAAAGCCGGATGCTGATTGGTGACTATAGTTACAAATGAATCACCGCTTTCAATTAAAGGTCCTGGTGAAACGCCCGCTGCACGGTGCGTTTGTCATATTGCGGCGACAGCATGGTAATAAAATTCAGCATATAGTCACGCAAAAACGCGTCGCGCCTGACGCCCAAAAACGTCGTACTGTTGGGGAACAGGTGACTGCAATCCAGGCTTTTGAGCGGCGCGTCGCGCGTTTCGTCATAGGCCATATTGGCGATCAAGCCTATCCCCAGGCCGAGGTTGACATAGGTTTTAATCACGTCGGCATCGATCGCGGTAAACACCACATTCGGTTGCAAGCCTGCGTCGTGGAACACTTTCGAGACCAGTGTACCGCCGGTAAATGCAAAGTCATAAGTAATGAGCGGGTAATCAGCCAGGTCTTTGAGCGTAAGCCTGCTTTTTTCCAGCAAAGGATGTTGCGGCGGGACGACCAGGCAACGGTTCCACTCATAGCAGGACAGGCAGGACAAACGTTCATCGTCACTGATGTTTTCAGTGGCAATGCCAATATCCGCTTCACCTGAAGCCACATGCTCGGTGACTTGCGCCGGGTTGCCCTGATGGATCGCCAGTTTGACATTGGGGTATTGCGCCATGAATTGTTTGACCGCAGAGGGCAAGCGGTAGCGCGCCTGCGTGTGCGTGGTGGCAATGGTCAGTTCGCCGCTGTCTTCCTGGCTATATTCATCGCCAACACGTTTGATATTCTGCATATCCAGGATCACGCGCGCCGCCAGGTCAACGATTTTCCGACCAGGCTCAGTCACGCCTATCAGGCGTTTGCCATTACGCTGGAATATCTGCAGGCCGAGTTCTTCTTCCAGCAACTGGATCTGTTTGCTGACGCCGGGCTGGGAAGTATGCAGGACTTCTGACGCGGAAGAGATGTTCAGTTGCTGCCGGACAACCTCGTGTACATAGCGTAATTGATGGAATTTCATTACCAGCTCAATATAACCAAAAGCTATATCATAGAACAACTGGTTATTAAATCAATAATTAAAAATCTGGTACATTTCGCGCACTAAAGTTTAGAAGATACTCCTCATGGAATTCGGATACATACTGGCAGGGTTTATTGTCGGCTTTTTGGTGGGCCTTACCGGCGTTGGTGGCGGCTCATTAATGACCCCTATCCTGCTGCTGGTTTATAACATCAAACCCGCAGTCGCTGTTGGCACAGACCTGTTGTATGCATCCATCACCAAATCCGTCGGTATTTTTGCACATGGCAAACTGGGGAACATTGACTGGCGTATCGTCAAACGCCTGGCACTAGGCAGCGTACCTGCTTCCATGGTCACGTTATGGGCGTTGCAGAATATGGACTTGCAATCTGGTAATGCTGTCTCCACCATTAAGTTCTGGCTGGGCATTGCGCTGATTATCACTTCTGTAGCCGTATTGCTGCGCAACAAGCTGCATTCTTTAGTTTCAAATGGAGAGTGGGTGCCTGAGCGCTATGTTCCCATGGCAACTGTCATGCTCGGCATCATACTGGGGGGATTGGTGACACTCACTTCAGTAGGTGCCGGCGCATTGGGCGTAACCGCGCTCATCATGCTCTACCCTAAAGAAAAGATCACCACTATTGTCGGCAGTGATATCGCGCATGCGGTGCCATTGACGCTAGTGGCAGGTGCAGGACATGCCACTCTGGGCACGATAGACTACACCTTGCTGGGTACATTATTGATAGGTTCTATCCCCGGCATCTACCTTGGCAGCCACATGAGTTCTAGGGTTGCCGAGCACTGGGTGCGTATTGTACTGGCTATGATATTGATTTATGTAGGCTTTAAGCTGGTTTTCCATTAAAATACTGCCTCTTCGCATATGGCGAAAAAGTGATTCAAGCATGTACAAATACGACCCTATAGACCAACAAATTGTTAATGAACGTGTCGCGCAATACCGCGACCAGACCCGCCGCTACATCGCTGGCGAGCTGTCTGATGAAGAATACCGCCCGCTACGTTTGCAGAATGGCCTGTATATACAGCGCCATGCGCCTATGTTGCGTATCGCGATTCCCTATGGCCTGCTTTCCAGCAAACAGCTGCGCAAACTGGCAGATATCACGAAAAAGTATGACCGTGGTTACGGCCATTTCAGCACCCGCCAGAACTTGCAACTGAACTGGCCTAAACTGGAAGATACGCCGGATATCCTGGCTGATCTTGCCACGGTTGAGATGCACGCCATCCAGACTTCAGGTAATTGCATCCGCAATATCACTACCGACCAGTTTGCAGGGATTGCGCCGGACGAGATCATTGATCCGCGCGCAATCGCCGAAATCATGCGCCAATGGAGCACATTCCACCCGGAATTCGCCCTGTTACCTCGTAAATTCAAGATCGCAGTGTCTGGTACAACGCAAGACCGCGCCATCGTGCAAGCGCACGATATCGGCCTGGAGTTTTATAAAGATAGCAACGACGAGATGGCGATCAAAGTCTGGGTCGGCGGTGGCCTTGGCCGTACGCCAATACTGGGCATGGTGATCCGCGAGCACCTGGAATGGCGTCATATCCTTTCTTACTGCGAAGCCGTCATCCGCGTTTATAACGTGCATGGCCGCCGTGATAACGCCTATAAAGCGCGTATCAAGATTCTGGCCAAGGCACTTGGCATTGAAGAATTCAAACGCCAGGTGGAAGAAGAATGGGCGCATTTAAAAGATGGCCCACTCACCATCACCCAATCAGAGCTTGATCGTGTGGCTAAGCATTTTGAGCCTATGCCCTATGAAACATTGCCTGCACATGATGCTTCATTTGATGCGGCTGTTGCTTGCAACCTGTCATTCGCTGCCTGGGTAAAACGCAATATTCAACCACACCGTGTGCCTGGCTACCGTGCAGTGACTTTGTCACTCAAACCGCACGGCAAAGCGCCAGGCGATATCACCAGTGAACAAATGCATGTAGTGGCGGATTTAGCTGACGCTTACAGTTTTGGCGAACTGCGTTCTTCTCATGAGCAAAACCTGATTCTGGCGGATGTGAAATTGTCAGACTTGTTTGCAGTGTGGGAAAAAGCACGTGCAGCGGGCCTGGCAACACCGAATATTGGTTTGCTGACCGATATCATCTGCTGCCCTGGCGGTGATTTCTGCAGCCTGGCCAATGCCAAATCCATCCCGATTGCAGAAGCGATTCAACTGCAATTCGATGATCTGGATTACCTGTATGAAATCGGTGATATCGAACTGAACATTTCAGGTTGCATGAACGCCTGCGGCCATCACCATGTAGGCCATATTGGCGTGCTGGGTGTGGATAAAGACGGTTCCGAATGGTACCAGGTCACCATTGGTGGCAAACAAGGTAACGATGCCAGCATAGGTAGCGTGATCGGACCCTCTTTCTCTGCCGAAGAAATGCCTGGCGTAGTGCAGAAACTGATAGAAGTGTATATCCGTGAACGTCATGAAGATGAACGTTTTATCGATACTGCCCGCCGCTTAGGCATCGCGCCGTTCAAAGCGCATGTGTATGCAGACCAGAAAAAAGGAGCCACGGCATGAGCAACCTGATCCGCTTGAATGCCGATGGCGTTGCCGAAATCGTGCAGGACGAATGGACACGCGTGATACCGCCTGCCCCGGGTGAAGAATCTGTGCGTAAACAGGCGGGTAAGGTCGTCCTGTTTAAACTGACAGGCGAAGCCACCTTCACACCTGAGCAGATTGCTGACACGCAAATCCCGGCCACCGGCAAAATACTGCTACCGCTGACCATCTGGCAGGCGCGCAAAGCTGAATTGCAAGCGCGTTTTGACGCTGGTGACGTTGGCATTGTGCTGGCAACCCATGAGACCGCCGAAGCCTTGCAGGCAGAGTTTTCTGACATCAACACCCTGCCATTGATCGCCGTGTTTGTTGAGCGCTTTGCTGATGGCCGTATTTTCACCCTGGGCAACTGGCTGCGCACCCGTTTTGGTTACAAAAACGAGTTACGTGCGATTGGTGATGTCTTGCGTGACCAACTGTTCTTCCATAAACGTTCAGGCTTTAACAGCTTCCTGGTCCGTGCAGATCGTTCGGCACAAGAAGCGGTTGCCAGCCTCAATGACTTCAGCCAGCCTTATCAGGGGGCAGTCGATGATGTGCCGGTGTGGCGGAGAGTAAACCGTACATGAGTGCTGCTGTCAGCATGCTCAAGCCGGCAGCCAAAAACCCGGCCACCAGCCCTGAACTTACTGATGCACTGGTTGCCAGTGTGCAAGCCAAGCGTGCGCAAGCGCTTGCATTACTGCAAGCGGCTGCCGCCGAATTTCCAGCGATCACCTTTGCCAACAGCTATGGTGCTGAAGATATGGTGCTCACCGACCTGATCGCGAAAGAAAACCTGGCGATCGAGATTTTTTCGCTGGATACCGGCCGCCTGCCTGCCGAAACTTACACCTTGATGGGTGATGTAGAAAATACTTATGCCATCAAACCAATGGTGTTTTTCCCCAAGCATGAAGCGGTTGAGAGCTATGTGCGCGGCAAAGGCATCAATGCCTTTTATGAAAGCATTGATCTGCGCAAAGCCTGCTGCGGCATGCGTAAAGTAGAACCGTTGCAGCGTGCACTGGCTGGCAAGCAGGCCTGGGTGACCGGCATGCGTGCCGAACAGGCCACCACACGCAGCAACCTGCCTACACGTGAATACGACGCAGGCAATAAACTGGAAAAATTCAATCCTCTCAGTGATTGGACAGAGAAAGAAATCTGGGCGTATATCCGTTTGCACAACGTGCCGTACAACGCCCTGCACGACCAGTTTTACCCCAGCATAGGCTGCGCCCCCTGCACGCGGGCAGTGGCCATGGGTGAAGATATCCGTGCCGGCCGCTGGTGGTGGGAAGACCCGACCAACAAAGAATGCGGACTGCATGTTAAAAAGTAACGACAGATGCATACTTACCAAGCATCTGTAGCTGATTGATAGAAGATTGAAATGACTACAAAACAACCTTTGTCTCACCTCGACTGGCTGGAAGCTGAAGCCATTCATATTTTGCGCGAAGTCGCTGGCCAATGCGCCAACCCGGTATTGCTGTTTTCGGGTGGTAAAGACTCATTATGCATTTTACGCCTGGCTGAAAAAGCGTTCCGCCCTGGCCGCTTCCCTTTTCCGCTATTGCATATCGATACCGGCCACAACTATTTAGAAGTAGTGAACTTCCGTGACCAGCGTGCAGCTGAGCTGGGTGAGCGACTGATCGTGCGTTCGGTAGAAGATTCCATGAAACGTGGCACTGTGGTATTGAAATCAGAAGACGAACCGCGTAATAAACACCAGTCAGTGACCTTGCTCGAAGCCATTGAAGAGTTCGGCTTTGATTGCTGCATCGGCGGTGCCCGTAGAGACGAAGAAAAAGCGCGCGCCAAAGAACGTATCATGAGCTTCCGTGACGAATTCGGCCAATGGGACCCAAAAAACCAGCGCCCTGAACTATGGAACCTGTACAACGCCCGTGTGCACAAGGGTGAAAACATACGCGCGTTCCCGATTTCCAACTGGACTGAAATGGATGTCTGGCAATATATCGAGCGCGAAAAACTGGAGTTGCCAAGCATCTACTTCGCACATCAACGCGATATCGTTATGCGCCACGGCTCGATTTTCCCGGTCAATGTACCGCTGTCGAATGGCGGCCTGATCAATCAGCCTAAAGCCAGCGAAGAAGTGATCAATATGCAAGTGCGCTTCCGCACTGTGGGTGATATCACTTGTACAGCACCGGTGATTTCTGATGCGGGTGATGTCAGCAAAATCGTACTCGAAACTGCGACGACTACCATTACTGAGCGCGGCGCGACCCGTCTGGATGATCAGACTTCCGAGGCTTCGATGGAGCAGCGTAAAAAAGAAGGCTATTTCTAAAAAATGCAGATAAATCCATGGGTAACATCCATAGCGGCGTTGCGTGGTGCTCAAAATCCTCATGTACTTGATTTACATACCGGTTTTTGCGCGCAAGGCGCCTTGCTCTGAACGTTCCCCAAGAATTTCTCAAGCATTTTAATTGAGCGAAAATTATGACAACACAACACAATGATTCTTTGCTGCGCTTTATGACTTGCGGCAGCGTGGATGATGGCAAAAGCACTTTAATCGGTCGTTTGCTATACGACACAAAAACCATTCTGGCCGATACGCTGAGCAATATTGAGCGCACCTCCAGCAAACGCGGTATGGAAGCCGTTGATTTGTCATTGCTGACTGATGGCCTGCAGGCTGAGCGCGAGCAAGGCATCACCATTGATGTCGCTTACCGTTATTTCAGCACCGGCACGCGTAAATACATCATTGCCGATGCGCCTGGTCACGAACAATATACCCGCAACATGGTGACTGCCGCTTCAACGGCCAACCTGGCGATTATCCTGATTGATGCGCGCAGAGGCGTGTTGACGCAGACACGCCGTCATAGTTATCTGGCGCACCTGGTTGGTATTCCGCACATTGTGGTCGCTGTAAACAAGATGGATCTGGTGAATTATGACCAAGCCATTTATGAAAAGATCAAAGCAGATTACATTGCTTTCGCCAGCGAGATCGGCCTGGCGCAGGCACGCGACATCAAGTTTCTTCCCATGTCTGCCTTGAATGGCGATATGCTGGTAGACCGCCTGGAGAATATGAACTGGTATCAGGGCGAGACGTTGCTGGAGACTTTAGAAGCCGTGCCCGCTGCGCATAGCGAAAAGGCTGAAGCTTTCCGTTTCCCGGTGCAATTTGTGTGCCGCCCGCATGATTCAGCCAATCCTGAACTGCATGACTTCAGGGGCTTTATGGGTCGCGTAGAATCTGGTGATATCGCAGTAGGTGATGCAGTGACTGTATTGCCGAATGGCTACCAGTCTAAAGTCAAAGCCATCCAACTGGGCAATGTGCAATTGCAAAGCGCGCAAACCGAACAAAGTGTCACCCTGCTGCTTGAAGACGAAATCGATACCTCACGTGGCGATATGATCGTGAAAACGGCTGAAGCGATAGAACCTGTGAAACAGATAGAAGCACACGTTTGCTGGCTGTCAGAAACACCACTCTCTACCGCGCGCACTTACATCGTACGCCATACCAGCCGCGAATCGAAAGCCAAGATAGGCAGCATTCAATACAAGGTAGATGTGAATACCCTGGAGCAACAGACTACTGCTGATCTGAAAATGAATGATATCGCGCGTGTCAGCTTTAAACTGGCACAGCCGTTAATGGTGGATAGCTACGATAAGAATCGTGCGACCGGCGCCTTCATCGTCATCGACGAAAGCAGTAACAATACCGTTGGCGCTGGCATGATTGTTTGATTAAACACACGCCGCATCGTCAATTAGATTAATTTGCAATAAAATATCGTTCTGGCTGTAACCAAGCCGCAAAGGATTTGAAAATATGACATATGTAGTAACCGAAAATTGTATTCAGTGCAAATATACCGACTGCGTAGATGTCTGCCCGGTCGACTGCTTTGTTGAGGGTCCAAACTTCCTCGCCATCAACCCGGATGAGTGCATTGATTGCACGCTGTGCGTGGCAGAATGCCCGGCTGAAGCCATTTTCTCAGAAGATGATGTCCCGGCTGACCAGCAGCACTTTATCGAGCTGAATGCGCGCCTGTCGCAAGTATGGCCTGCCATCACCGCCAGAAAAGACCCATTACCTGACGCTGAGGATATGAATGGTAAACCAGGCAAAACAGAACTATTGATTGAATAACCTTACAGGTGACTTCATATCAAAAAAACCGCTCGATTGAGCGGTTTTTTGCTTGATGCGGCTTTGATAAGATTGAAATTGGATAATTTTAAACCAGCAATCTTTTGACCGGCCCGTAACTGAGTCTATGCTCCGACGTCACTCCGTGCTCTGCCAGACGTGCAAGGTGCAAAGCAGTCGGGTAGCCTTTGTGCTGCGCAAATCCATACTGTGGATATAGTGCATCCAGCGCCAATAACGAAGCATCCCTGGCAGTTTTGGCGAGAATAGAAGCCGCTGAGATTTCGGCGACTTTACTATCACCTTTAATGATAGCTTCGCAGGGCAGATCAAATTTCGGGCTACGATTACCATCGACTTGAATCAGCGTGGCCTGTATCCCAAAATCCGTCACCATGGTTTGGTAGGCGCGCTGCATCGCCAGCATACTGGCTTGCAGGATATTGATTTCATCGATTTCCTGCGCGCTGACGCTGGCGACCCCCCAGGCCAGTGCATGTGTCTTGATTTCAATCGCGAGTGCATCACGCCTGGCTTCAGACAGTTTTTTGGAGTCTGCCAGGCCGGCAATGGGGCGTTCAGGATTAAGAATCACAGCAGCGGCATACACCGCACCGGCTAATGGCCCCCTGCCCGCTTCATCAATACCGCATAGTTTTATCATCATGCAGCAGGCAGGAACTGTTTGATGACCGCAGCGGCTTTTTGCGCACTGTTCTGTTTGAGTTGGGCGTGGATAGTACGGTACTTTTCACGCAACTCGGCCAAACCGGTTTTATCGGCCAGCAAGTTATACAGGGTTTGTGCGATCTGCTCGGGGTTAGCGTCCTTTTGCAGCAACTCCGGCACAATAAATTCTCCAGCGAGTACATTTGGCAAACCCACGTAAGGTTGTAACCGCATGCGCTTCAGCAGTTGCCAGCTCATGTTGGACATCTTGTAAGTGATGACCATAGGTTTTTTGAGCAAAGCAGCCTCCAGCGTAGCCGTGCCTGAAGCAACGACGATGGCATCGGCGGCGATCATGGCTTCGTGCGCATGGCCAAACATGATCTGCATATCAATCTGCACGTCTGGCTTTTGAGTCAGTAACTGATGCCAGGCATTCTGGAAGATATCACGTGTCTCACGCGTCACCAGTGGCACCAGGAATTGCACGCTTTTGCCATTCTCACGCATCAGGCGCTCAAAAGAAATCGCGCTTTCCAGCATCAGTTCAGCATGAAAAATCACTTCTGACTGGCGGCTGCCAGGCAGGAGCGCAATCACCACACTGTTCTTTTTCAATTTGAGTTTTTCGCGCATCTGCGGCACGTCCGGCTCCATAGGCAGTGCATCCGCCAACGGGTGACCAATATAGGTCACAGGCACGCCTACCTGCTGATAGAGCGCAGGTTCAAACGGGAACAATGCCAGAATATGCGACACCGCACGTTTGATACTGTGAATGCGATTCTTGCGCCAGGCCCAGATGGACGGGCTGACATAATGGATGGTGGCGATGCCTTTGGCCTTGAGTTTCTTCTCTAGCCAGAAATTGAAATCAGGCGCATCAATACCAATGAATACATCGGGTTTTTGTTTGAGGATCTGCTTGAGTAGCTCTTTGCGTAATTTCAGCAGGCCCCACAGGTGCCTGAGTACTTCCAGGTAACCGCGTACAGAAAGACGTTCTATCGGGTAAAGCGATTTCGCCCCGAGACTCATCATTTTGGGCCCTGCGATACCGAATATCTCGATGTCAGGGTGCAGTGATTTCAGTTCCTGGATCAGGTGATAACCCAGCAAGTCACCGGAGGCTTCGCCCGCCACCATTGCAATCTTCGCCATAGTTTTTTAAGTTAACGCACAATGCCGCGCGTGGTTTGCGCGAGAAAACGGGTCATCAGGCCAATCTCAGGGCAAGATTGTTCCATCGCGGCCAACGCCACTTTTGCTTCTTCGAATGACAAACCCTGACGATACAACACTTTGTAGGCGCGCTTGATCTGCTGGATGGCTTCTGCACTGTATCCACGACGTTTCAGGCCTTCGGCATTGATGCCATGCGGTTGCGCATCGTAACCAGCCGCGGTGACGTAAGGCGGAATATCCTTGAACACCACAGAACCAACGGCGGTAATGATGTGCTCGCCGATCTGGCAGAACTGGTGCACCAGGGTGAAGCCACCGAGGATGGCGTAATCGTAAATCGTCACGTGGCCAGCCAGCGAAGAATTATTGGCCATGATGGTGTGGTTACCGACGATACAATCATGCGCGATATGCACATAGGCCATGATCCAGTTATGGTCGCCAATTTTTGTCGTGCCTTTATCCTGGATGGTGCCGCGGTTAAATGTACAAAACTCGCGTATGGTATTGTGGTCGCCGATTTCCAGCAGGGTCGGTTCATCTTTGAATTTCTTGTCCTGCGGTTTGGCACCCAGGGAAGAAAATTGAAAAATCTCGTTGTGTTTTCCGATGGTGGTCGGGCCTTCTATCACCACATGTGAGCCGACCTTGGTGCCGGCATCTATACGCACACCGGCGCCAATAGTCGTGAAAGGCCCCACTTCCACTGAACTATCCAGTTCAGCTTTGGGGTCAATAATGGCAGTAGGATGGATCAGGCTTTGCATCTTTTAATTGTGTGCTGCATACCGCCAGCAAAATGGAGATAAGAGGTTATTTTTCAATTGCTTTGAGAATACACATCATGTTGGCTTCAGCCACCACTTCGTCAGCCACTTTGGCGACTGCATTGTATTTCCAGATGCCTTTAAGGATACGGTCTATCCTGACGTTCAGGATAATCTGGTCTCCGGGAGACACTGGTTTCTTGAAACGGACATTATCGATCCCGGCAAAGTAATACACAGAGTCGTTAGTCGGCTTGGTATTCATGGTTTTGAACGACAGGATGGCTGCCGCCTGTGCCATGGCCTCTACGATCAGCACACCTGGCATGACCGGATGATACGGGAAATGGCCTGGAAAGTATGGCTCATTCACTGAGACATTTTTTACCGCCACGATTTCTTTACCCAACTCTATCGACAGTACACGATCCACTAATACAAACGGGTAACGATGCGGCAGGTGTTCTAAAATCTCATGAATATCCATGCTATTCATTGCATTCTCAGCCATAAATTCTCTCAATCTTCTGTATGTTTTTTTATACTACTTATTGCTTGCTCAAGCTGCTTGAGCTTGAGGTTGGTTTGTTCCAAATGCCGGATATTTGCAGCTGTCCTTAGCCAGTCTTCATGTTTCTGGAAAGGCATCAGCGCAGTATAGGTACCCGGTTGCTGGATGGACCGCATGATCATGGAACCGGGTGATATCGTCACACCATCAACGATCTGCAGGTGGCCCAGTATCATCGCAGCGCCACCGATTTTACAGTGCTGCCCTATCACGGCGCTTCCAGCAATGCCTGTACAGCCTGCAATCACGGTATGCGCGCCAATGCGGACATTATGGGCGACCTGTATCAAATTGTCCAACTTCACACCATCTTCAATGACAGTATCATCCAAAGCGCCGCGGTCTATGGTGGTATTGGCACCGATATCGACATGGTTGCCTATCACCACGCGCCCTACTTGCGGTATTTTAACCCATTGGCCTTGTTCTTCGGCATAACCAAAACCATCATTTCCAATCACAGCCCCGGAAAAAACATGGCAATCATGACCAATGACTGTGCCATGTTTAATGACTACTCTCGGTTCCAAAATAGTATGCGCACCAATCGTGACATCATCCTCGATCACGCAGCCTGCACCGATGCGTACGCCTTTACCCAAAGTCACGCGATCGCCAATAGTGGCCATGGCATCAATGGTCAGGTCAGTTGGCAGCTTGGTTTCATAGCCAATCACAGCGCTGGCATGCACATGATGGGTATATTGCCTGGGCGGATTCAACAGCGCAGACAGTTTGGCAAAATAAGCGTAAGGATTGTCAGTCAGTATGCATGGTAATGTGGTCAGGTGCTGGTGCTCAGGGCGCAGGATAACCGCCGTGGCGAGTGTACTTTGCAGGGACTGCGTATATTTGGTGTCATTGAAAAAACTGATGGCACCAGCTTGCGCATGCGCCAGCGAGGACATGCGTGAGACTGTTATTTCCCGGGGAGTAGCGGTAGAAAGCCCAACATTGACTTCGCCACCCAATGACGCCGCAATGTCTTGCAATGAAAAAAGTTGCGCCATGGACTTATTTGACCTTAAAAATGCTTTCTTGCTTTATATCGCAAGCCTATTTCTTGCCCAGCAGCTTGAGTACTTTATCTGTAATGTCGATACGTTTGCTGGCGTATGCAATACCGCTGTAAGCAACCAGGTCATACCCTTCGCTTTCGGCGACGGTTTGCACGGCTTTATTGATACGCTCCTGCAACACAGCCAATTCTTCATTCTTGCGCAGGTTAATATCTTCGCGCAATTCACGCTGCTTGCTCTGGAATTCCAGGCGCATATTGTTCAACTGGCGTTCCTTGACACGGCGCTCTGACTCGTTGACATTGCTACGCTCATGATCCAACTGGGCTTCGATGTCACGAATCTGCTTTTGCAGTTTTTCCAGATCCAGCGAGCGAGGGCTGAATTCTTTTTCCAGCTTTTTACCGGTTTCTACCGTTTGCGGCGCTTCTTGCAGCAGCTTATCTACTTGCACGTAGCCCACTTTGAAATCA
The DNA here is from genome assembly GCF_058744375.1 of Methylophilus sp. E2MeOHC9. NCBI lineage: Bacteria > Pseudomonadati > Pseudomonadota > Betaproteobacteria > Nitrosomonadales > Methylophilaceae > Methylophilus > Methylophilus sp. E2MeOHC9. The sequence continues at coordinate 1,897,359 of NZ_CP196024.1, read as the reverse complement.
GCGGACCAGACGTGACCGCTCCATAGCAACAGGCTTAGCCACAACACCAAAATATTTCTCATGCAGCCATCCCTTTCCGCCCGGGCATTGTTGCTGATTTAACCCAGTCTGTCATTAAAACTGTTGTCCAAACTGGAACTGTAATGTTTGCGTATCGTCGTAATCTTTTTCTTTGAGCGGCTTGGCCAGCACCAGTTTCAAAGGACCAAACGGGGAAACCCAGGTCACACCAATACCGGTTGAGAACCGCAGGTATTCAGAATTGATCGCATCATCTTTACCGAACACACCACCGCCATCCAGGAACGCACTCAGCCTGAACTGGTTAGACTGCGATACAAAAGGTACAGGCATAAACAACTCAATATTACCCACCATCCGTTTTGTGCCACCAATAGCGAAATCTGACAATGTTGTCGGGTTCACGTCACGCGGGCCCAGTGAGGAGTTCAGGAAACCACGCACACTGTTCACACCACCGGCATAGAAGTTTTTAAAGAACGGATAGTTCTTATCACCATAACTGTTGGCATAGCCTGCTTCACCGTTGAGCATGAGGGTGAAATCCTTGCCGAGGTCTTTATACCAGCTATGCTGGTAGTTGATCTTATAGTACTGCAAGTCTAAACCTGGCAGGGAAACATCACCCGACAAGCGTTGCAGCACACCGCGACGTGGGAAAAGAATATTGTCACGCGAGTCATACGTCCAGCCAGCGTTAAGTACAATCGAGTTACTGCTACAACCACTGCTGTTTTCGCAGAAGCGCAAGTACTGGATAGGGCTGTCAGCGGATAAGTCAACACTGGTCATATCCAGCGTCACACCGGCACTGAGGAAATCCATTTCAGACATAGGCATGCCGAAACGCATCCCCACACCATATGACTGGCTGTTGTAAGTACCGACGTTCAGCGTCGAGGAGTTTCTTCTGCTGGTATCCACATCGCGGCGATAGACATCAAAGCCACGGCTGATGCCATCCGGCGTGTAATAAGGGTCGGTGTAAGACAATGAATACACCGTGTTGTAGCTACTGGTGTTCACTTGCAGTGCTACCCGGTTACCCGTGCCCAGGAAGTTAGGCTGGTTAACGTTAAAGCCCAGTACCACACCATCACTACTGGATAAACCAGCACCGAACTGTACGCTACCGGTCGCTTTTTCAGCCACCGTCACCGTCATATCCACCTGGTCGTTAATACCCGGGACAGATGGCGTTTCCAGTTCAACGCTGTCAAAGAAGTTCAGGCGCTGGATACGTTCTTTGGAACGTTTGATCTTATCGCCTGCATACCAGGCAGATTCCAGCTGGCGCATCTCACGGCGCACCACCGCATCACGTGTTCTGGTATTGCCTTGTACATTGATACGGCGTACATAGACTTTTTTACCTGGATCTACAAAGAAGGTAAAGGCAACTGTATGCTCAAGTTTGTTGATCTCAGGCACTGCGTTTACGTTGGCAAACGCATAGCCCTCTTCACCCAGCTTGTCATTGATGTTTTTGCTGGCATCTGTCACTTTTTGACGGTTAAACACATCACCGTCCTGAATATTGATCAGTTTCCGCAAATCTTCTTCAGGCAACAACATCTCACCGGCCAGCTTGGTTTTGCTGATGTTGTATTTTTCGCCTTCGGTAATATTGACGTTGATATACACATCACGCTTGTCTGGCGAAATCGATACCTGTGTTGAATCGATGGAAAACTCCAGGTAACCCTGGTTCATATAAAACGAACGCAGTGCTTCAAGGTCAGCCGTCAGTTTTTGTTTGGAATACTGGTCATCTTTATTCCACCAGCTCATCCAGTTTGGCGTGGTCAGCAAAAAGTTGGCGCGTAGATCTTCAGTGGTGAACAAGTGATTACCAACAATGTTGATATCACGGATTTTCGCAGCCGGGCCTTCTGTGATTTCAAACCGGATAGAAACACGGTTGCGTTCCAGCGGGCTGGAAACGGCTTTCACTTCGGCACTGTATTTACCTTGTGACAGGTATTGACGTTTGATTTCCTGCTCGGCACGGTCAAGTTGTGCTTTATCGAAGATCTGGCCTTCGGCAATGCCGATCTGCTTCAGGCCCTCTTTCATCTTATCGGTCGGGAAAGATTTGTTACCGCTGAAATCAATCTGTGAAATAGAAGGACGTTCCTGCACGGTCACCACCAGTACGTCACCGTCATTTTCAATACGTACATCCTTGAAAAAACCGGTGGAATACAGCGATTTGATCGCCTGTGCGGCCTTTTCATCACTCATCACATCACCTACCTGCATAGGCAGGTAATTAAACACCGTACCGGCTTCGGTACGTTGCAAGCCTTCTACACGAATATCAGAGATGACAAACGGCTCTGTCGCGTAGGCTTTCAGATGGATAATTGCTGTTAACAGGCACAACAATAACTTGGAACTAGACTTTATTCTCATTAACTATGCTCTCAACCTACCAGGTAACGATTAATGTCATTAAAAAACGCAATAAACATCAATGCACCCAATAACCCCAAACCAAGGCGCTGGCCAATCTCCAGCACCCTGTCAGGCAAAGGTTCTCCTCGAATCAATTCCGCCATATGATACAACAAATGCCCGCCATCCAATACTGGTATTGGTAGCAGATTCATGACTGCGATGCTGATACTCAGCAGTGCGATAAAGCCGATATACGGTTTAAGGCCCAAGCCTGCGGTTTCGCCTGCCGCATCCGCAATACTCACAGGGCCGCTGATCGATTTCAGCGATGCCTGCCCGGTGAGCATTTTACCTATCATTTTCAATGTGAACACAATCGTTTCCTGCACTCTATACACTGCACGCACCGCTGCTTCTGTCAGCGTGTAATGGCGTTCTATGCGATATGGCTTCAGGTCGACAGCATCCATATTGACACCTGCACCCAGGCGGCCGATTTTTTGCCCGGCTTCGACCACCGTTTCAGGCAGCAATTTAACCTGCAAGGTTTCGCTACCGCGCTGGTATTCCACTTTTAATGGCTGTGACGGGTTGGCTCTGACCAATTTGACGAACTGTTGCCAGTCTTCAACTGGCTTATTATTCACTCTGACAATATGGTCGCCAACCTGCAATCCACTCTTTTCGGCGACCGAGCCTGGCAGAATCTCCCCCACCACGGCAGGGATCACTGGCATCAGCATGGAAATACCCACTTTTTGCAAGACATCGCCCTCAGGCTCGCCAGGCAACTTGGACATGGCCAGCACATGCGTATGTGACTCGCCCTGCACCGTGCGCGTCACTACGTTAAGTGAGCGATGTGCCACCCAAGCCTCGAGCAACTGCCATTGCGCATCTTGCCAGGTACCTATCGGCTTGCCATCCAGGGAAACCACCAGGTCGCCTGAGCGTAACTTTGCTTGCGCCGCCAGTGAACCGGATTCTACTGGCCCGATGTAAGGTTTCAAACCCACTTCGCCCTGCGCGATCAGCCCCCAGTAACACACAAATGCCAACAATAAATTCGCCAATGGGCCGGCAAAGACAATCCACATTTTGGCGGCGACGTTTTGCCGGTCAAAAGCGCGGGACCAGTCGGGCATCGTCGCTGGAGATTCGTGGGACTCTAGCGACTCGCTGTCGCGGCTATCAAGCATTTTGACATAGCCGCCTAGCGGGATCCAGGATAACACCCATTGTGTGGACTGCGGCGTATGCTGATATTGGAAAATAGGCTTGCCAAAACCGATTGAAAACTTGAGCACCCTGACGCCACAGCTACGCGCAGCCAGATAATGGCCAAACTCGTGGATAGTGACCAGCACCCCGATAGCGACGATAAATGCCAATGCCGACATCATAGCGCGACCGCTTTATAGGCAGGTGCGATGGTCGTTTTGGCGATGGCTTTCTGGACACAGGCACGGGCCTGGGCATCGATTTCCAGTAATTGATCGATAGAAGTGACTTTTTCGACAGGCAGTTTTTGCAGCGTTTCATCTAGCAGCCGCGGAATATCCAGGTAATGAATGTCATCGCGCAGGAAAGCAGCGACGGCTACTTCATTGGCCGCATTGAGCACAGCTGGTGCGGTTCCGCTGGCGGCCAGGGCGTCATAGGCGAGTTGCAAACAGGGGAAACGGTCGGTATCAGGCGCTTCAAACTCCAGTTTAGCGATCTCCACCAGACTTAATGGTTTCACGCCAGAGGCAATGCGCTCAGGGTAACCAAGGCCATAGGCAATCGGCGTGCGCATATCCGGGTTACCCAATTGCGCCAGGATGCTGCCATCGACATACGACACCATGGAGTGAATCACGCTTTGCGGATGCACCACCACTTCAATCTGTTGCGGGCGTGCATTGAATAGCCAATGCGCCTCTATCACTTCCAGGCCCTTGTTCATCAGGGTAGAAGAATCAACGGTGATCTTTGCGCCCATCACCCAGTTTGGATGCTGCAACGCCAATGCGGGGGTCACTTCAGCCAGCTGCGCCTTGCTGTAGCAGCGAAACGGCCCGCCGGAAGCGGTGAGGATGATCTGGTTCACACCGACATCCGCCAGATCATCATACGGCTGACCCGGCATCGCCTGGAAGATGGCGTTATGTTCGCTATCTATCGGCAGCAAAGTCGCCTGCCCCTGCTTAACTGCATCCATAAATAGCTGGCCAGCCATCACCAGCGTTTCTTTATTGGCGAGCAATATTTTTTTGCCTGCCCTGGCGGCGGCCAGCGCAGGCAGCAACCCGGCAGCGCCAACGATAGCGGCCATCACGGCATGTACAGCGTCGTGCGCCGAGACCTCGATCAGGCCTTCCACACCGGAAAGCACTTCAATGTCAAAGCCTTCGGCTTGCAATCGATGACGCAATCGTTGCGCAGCCTCTGCATCCTGCATCACCGCATATTGCGGCTGGTAACGCACACATTGCTGCAACATGGCGTCCACATTCTGGTGTGCAGTCAGGGCGAACACGGCATACCTGTCGGCATGCTGTGAAATCACATCCAGCGTCTGCTGACCGATGGTGCCTGTACTACCCAATATGGTGACGTATTGCAAAGTGGCCTTTTAAAATGAATAAGTCTGTTGCCAGTAATGAAACCAGAACACCAGGCACAAGCCGACCGGCAGGGCCGGGATCACACCATCGACACGGTCTAATAATCCGCCATGCCCAGGCAAGAATTGCCCGCTGTCTTTCAAATTGGCACGACGCTTGAAAAAGGATTCAAATAAATCGCCGTATATGCCGACAATCGTGATCACCCACAGGCCCGGCAATACCCACCAGGTTGCTACTGCTCCGGTGGCTTTCAAAGTGACAGCATACACCGCAACGGCCAGCAAAGCACCCAGCACGCCTTCCCAGGTTTTACCCGGACTAATGGCCGGTGCCAGTTTATGCCGCCCGAACTGCTTGCCGAAAAAGTAAGCCGCGCTGTCTGCCAGCCAGATGGTAGAAATAATCACCAGCAAGACGTAAGGATTGATTTCCTGCGCCGTGACCAAAGCCATCCACAACGACAGCATCAAACACCAGCCGAGAAAAAGATTCACCAGCCGCTGTTTAAAAAAAGTGTTAAAAAACATCGCTACTGGCACAACAACCAACCAGAAAAAAGTCATTCCCATAAACACTTGCAGGGCACGATAAAAAAACCAGTGGAAGCCCCATTGCTGCAACAACACCAGCAGACTGACGCCAGTGACTGTAGAAATGGCCAGGTAAATGCGTGTCTGCAGCGGGCTTAACTCCAGAAAGCCTGCCCATTCACGCAGACAGACCAGCGTCAGCAGCAGCATGGCAGACGCCCACCATAGCATAGGCAGGAAAAACAACGCCGGGAGAAATAGCCCCAGCAACACAAGTGCCGTAATGACTCTGGTTTTCAACATAGATTAAGAGGGGTTGCTATCGGTGCTGAATTGTTCACTGGTGCGCCCGAAACGACGCTCGCGTTGACGATAGGAAGCCAATGCTTCCTCAAACGCCGCATCATCGAAATCAGGCCATAAAGTGGGCGTGAAATGAAGCTCAGTATAGGCCAGCTGCCATAACAGGAAATTGCTGATACGCGTCTCACCGCCGGTGCGGATAAACAGATCCGGCTCGGGTGCATAAGGCATGGAAAGGTAAGGAGTCAGGTCAGACTCACTGATTTCCGTGACCTGGCCAGGATTAGCTTGTAATAACGTATTCACCGCATTGACCACATCCCAGCGGCCGCCATAGTTCACCGCGATCGAGAGCGTTAGCCCGGTGTTAGCCGCGGTTTTTTGTTCGGCTTCCAGCATTTTCTGCTGCAACACTTCATTAAACAGGCTACGGTCGCCAATCAGTTTGAGGATGATATTGGCCTCATGCAGTTTGCTGACTTCGCGCTCCAGGGCTTCCAGAAACAAGCCCATCAGGAAAGTCACTTCTTCAGGAGGACGGCGCCAGTTTTCACTGCTAAACGCAAACAAGGTGAGAAATTTGATATCCAGGCGCACGCAGGCTTTCACCAATTGCCTGACAGACTCCAGGCCGCGCTGGTGACCCGCTACCCGGGGTAAGAATCGTTTTTTTGCCCAACGTCCATTCCCATCCATAATCACCGCCACATGTTGTGGCAGCTCATTGGTGTAGGGGACCTGCTTGGTAGAACTGGAAAAGAAACCCAAAATATTTACGCTCAGCCAGATAGCAGCTTACACTGCCATCAAATCGGTTTCTTTTTGTTGTAGCAGTTTATCGACTTCAGCGACGGCTTTATCGGTCATTTTTTGCACTTCGTCTTGTGCGCGATGCTCATCATCTTCTGAAATCGCTTTGTCTTTCACCAGCTTTTTCAAAGCATCGTTGGCATCACGACGCACATTGCGAATGGCTACTTTCGCGCCTTCACCTTCGGTGCGCACGATCTTGGTCAAATCCTTGCGGCGTTCTTCCGTGAGCATAGGCATAGGCACGCGGATCAAATCGCCATTGGTGGCCGGGTTCAGGCCTAGGTCACTGTCGCGGATGGCTTTTTCAACCTTGGCAATCATGTTTTTCTCATAAGGCTGCACGTTGATGGTACGCGCATCGCCCAGGTTGACGTTGGCGACCTGGTTGACCGCCACATATGAGCCATAGTATTCCACCATCACATGATCCAACAGGCCGGCATGCGCACGTCCGGTACGCACTTTCGCCAGGTCAGTCCTTAATGATTCCAGTGACTTTTGCATTTTCTGCTCAGCAGACTTTTTAATTTCTTCAACCATGGTTGCTCTCCAATCTCGCTTTACTTCTACACACCCCAGTGGCTTTAAGCCCTGACGCGTGTGCCTTCATTCTCACCCAGGATCACGCTTTTCAGGGCGCCTTCCTTGAAAATACTGAATACCGCAATCGGCATTTTCTGGTCCCTGCACAAGGTGAATGCCGTGGCATCCATCACTTTCAGGTTTTTATTGATCGCTTCATCGTAAGACACAGTGTCATAACGGGTCGCGGTAGGGTCTTTTTTCGGGTCAGCCGTGTAAATACCATCCACCTTGGTGGCTTTTAATACGATTTCCGCATCGATTTCCACACCACGCAGGGCTGCTGCCGTATCGGTAGTGAAGAAAGGGTTGCCAGTACCGGCGCCAAAAATCACGACCTTGCCTTCTTCCAGGTAACGAATCGCTTTGCCGCGAATGTATGGCTCAGCCACGGCTTCAATATTCAGCGCACTTTGTACGCGCGCAGCCACGCCTGCATGCTTCATGGCATCCTGCAACGCCATGGCATTCATGACCGTCGCCAGCATGCCCATATAATCCGCGGTAGCGCGGTCCATACCTTCGGCTGCGGGTGCGATGCCGCGGAAAATATTACCGCCACCGATCACGATACCGACTTGCACGCCCATGTCGACGATTTCTTTGACTTGCAAGACAATCGCATTCACCGTCTCACGATTGATGCCGTAAGCATCATCGCCCATCAGCGCTTCACCGGATAACTTGAGGAGAACACGCTTAAAAACAGGTTGTGCCATTGCTATTTTTCCCAAACTCAAAATGTGCCTATTTAATCACAAAACACGGTTTCTTGGGCCGTAAACCGACCCCTTACGCATAAAAAAAGTGGAATCCACGGATTCCACTTTTTATTGTCAGCGTTTTAAAGCGATTAAACTTTAGCTGCTGCCGCTACTTCAGCTGCATAATCCACAACCGCTTTTTCAATGCCCTCGCCCACCACATACATGGTGAATGAAGCAACAGAAGCATTGTTCGCTTTCAACAATTGCTCAATAGACAGTTTGTCATCCTTCACAAAAGTCTGGCTTAACAGTGTGACTTCTTTCAAGAACTTCTGCACGGTACCTTCAGCGATTTTTTCCAGCATGGCTTCTGGCTTGCCAGCTTCCTTGGCTTTTTCAATCGCAACACGGCGCTCAGCATCGATCAATGCAGCATCAACGCCACTAGCATCCAGTGATTTTGGTTTTGCAGCCGCAATGTGCATGGCGATATCTTTACCCAAAGTCTCGTCACCACCTACCAGGTCCACCAGCACACCGATTTTGCTACCGTGTACATAGCTAAACAATTGGCCTTTGGCTTCAGTACGCACAAAACGGCGTGGCGTGATGTTTTCGCCAATTTTACCAACCAGTTGCGCACGCACAGCTTCAACGGTTTCACCACGCAAAGGCACGGTACCAACCGCGTCGATGTTAGCCGGGTTATTTTCGTTCACGACTTGTGCCAGGTCACCGACAAACTTCAGGAACTCTTCGTTTTTAGCACAGAAGTCTGTTTCTGAGTTCACTTCGATCAAAGTGCCCAGTTTGCCATCAGCAGCGATGCTGATACCAACCGTACCTTCAGCAGCAACACGGCCAGCAGCTTTGCTTGCTTTGTTACCAAAACGCACACGCAGAATCTCTTCAGCACGTGTCAGATCGCCTTCAGCTTCAGTCAATGCTTTTTTACAGTCCATCATTGGGGCATCGGTGCGCTCACGTAACTCTTTCACCATGCCTGCGGTAATTTCAGCCATTTACTACTCCTTTTGTTAGGATTCCTGCTTGAGGATTTACTAAATATTCTTTATCAACAATACACTGACTGTGTGTCAGCCATATTGCATGCGATGCCAATAGAAAAAGGGGCGCATAGCCCCTTTTTTCGCTGCGAGTGATTACTCGGCAACAGCCTCTGTAGGCGCTACTGCTGGTGCTGTTTCTTCTTGCGCAGCTTTCACGATTTCAGAAATCGCGTTAGCACGGCCTTCCAACACTGCATCAGCCATACCACGTGCGTACAAACGAATCGCGCGGGATGAGTCATCGTTACCAGGAATCACGTAAGTGATGCCATCTGGTGAGTTGTTGGTATCGACGATACCAATCACTGGAATACCCAGTTTGCGTGCTTCAGTGATAGCGCCGCTTTCATGACCAACGTCGATCACGAAAATCGCATCTGGCAAGCCGCCCATTTCTTTAATACCACCGATGGAACGCTCGAGTTTTTCGATCTCGCGCTTGATGCCCAAAGCTTCTTTTTTACCGAATTTCTCGATGCTGCCATCTTGCAACATGTTTTCGAACTCGGTTAAACGCTTGATAGACTGTTTAACAGTTTTGAAGTTAGTCAGCATACCACCCAACCAACGGTGGTTCACGTACGAGCAGCTGGCACGTTGTGCTTCTTCTTTTACGATATCGCGGGCTTGACGCTTAGTGCCTACGAACAGGATACGACCTTTGTTTGCTGCCAGGGTACGCACGTATTTTTGCGCATCTTCAAACAGTGGCAGGGTTTTTTCAAGGTTAACGATATGGATTTTGTTACGATCACCAAAAATGAACTCAGCCATTTTCGGGTTCCAGTAACGAGTCTGGTGACCAAAGTGAACACCAGCCTCCAACATTTGACGCATAGTCACTGACATAATAAGTCTTTCTATTTCAAAGGGTTATTCATTCACATGCATTCAATAACACCCTTGCGGGCACCCTATGTGAATACATGCCAAGTTAATTGACCAAAAAGTCAATCCGCAATTATATGGCAGAAAACGCTTGTTTTCAAGCACTTACCACGATTATTCATACGGAAGGGGTGTCCCCGTCAGGACTCGAACCTGAAACTAGCCCTTAGGAGGGGCTGGTGATATCCTGTTTCACCACGAGGACAGCGACGGCATTTTAAACGTTCGTGAGCAAAACACCTAATGCGGCAAACGGGAAAATCTAACTTTCTAACAAACAAAATGTTTTAGTCATGTAGCAATACAACTGCCAAAATGCCCGACAATTTAATGATGACACTACCTTCACTATGAATAGCGACACAATCAATCACATGGCTGCAGCCATCCGCGCAGCCATTTTGGCACATGAAGCGGATATCGAAAGTCTGGATAGGGAAATCGGCGACGGCGACCACTATATTAATATGAAGCGCGGCTGTGAGGCGATCACCACTATCTCGGCAGAGCTGGCCCCTTTATCAGCCGCCGACGCACTGAATAAAATCGGCATGAAATTACTAAGCACCATAGGCGGCGCATCCGGCCCTTTGTTTGCCAGCTTTTTTATGAGCATGGGCAAAACACTCAAAACAACTGATGCGCCCTCTACCAAAGACATCGCTCACGCTTTTGAGGCAGGTGTACAGGCCATTATGCAACGTGGCAAGGCGCAGGCGGGCGAAAAAACCATGCTGGATGTGCTGATCCCGGTCGCTAATACATTCAAGCAACTGGCCGAACAAGGTAAGCCAACTGCAGAAATCGCAACGACATTAAAGACAGTATCCAGCGAAGGCCTGGAATCCACGCGTAACCTGCTTGCCACCAAAGGCCGGGCTTCAGGCCTGGGAGAACGTGCCATTGGCCATCTTGATGCTGGTGCCAAAAGCTGCGAAGTGATGATACATGCCGTATGCGACCAGGTCTTGGCGCAACCGCAATAACCAACAATCCATGCCATCAGTCCGCGACGCCAATTCAAGCTAGCGCACAGGAGAATTAAAGTGAAAAAATTTCTGAACAATGTAGATCATATGCTGGCCGAAAGCCTGCGCGGGTTTGCCACTGCCCATGCGGACCTGGTAGAAGTGCAGTTTGAACCCACTTTTGTTACCCGCAAGCTGAAAGCGCAACACAAGGTCGCTGTGATTTCCGGCGGTGGTTCGGGCCACGAACCCTTACATGCCGGTTATGTGGGCAAAGGCATGCTGGATGCGGCCTGTCCTGGCCAGGTGTTTACCTCACCGACGCCCGACCAGATGCTGGCCGCAGCGGAAGCCGTGCATGCTGATAAAGGCGTACTGTTTATTGTCAAAAACTATGCGGGCGATGTGATGAATTTTGAAATGGCAGCTGAAATGTTGCCATTTGAACATGCCACGATCTACACTTCAGACGACTGTGCTGTAGTCAACAGCACGTACACCACAGGCCGCCGAGGCGTGGCTGGCACTGTGATTGTAGAAAAATGTGTGGGTAGCCTGGCGGAAACTGACGCCGATCTTGCTGCATGTAAAACACTGGGCGAGAAAATCAATTTGCGCACCTCCAGCATAGGTGTGGCACTGACCAGTTGCACCGTCCCGGCGGCTGGCCGGCCTACGTTTGATATTTCCGAAACTGAGATTGAAATGGGCGTCGGCATACATGGTGAACCGGGCCGCCGCCGCGAAGCCATGCGCGAAGCAGATGCGATTGTGAGTGATATGGTCGCTGCTATTCTGCACGATATTGCAACCAAGCAATTACCAGCAAGCGGTGAGGTGTTACTACTGGTGAATGGCCTGGGTGCCACGCCCTTGATGGAGTTGTACCTGATTTACCACCAGGCAGCTAGTTTACTGGCCGAAAAAGGCTTTAGCATTGCGCGCAGCCTGGTTGGTAACTACACCACTGCCATCGATATGGCGGGCGCGTCCATTACGGTATGCTTACTCGATGAAGAGATCACACAGCACTGGGACAGCCCGGTGCACACTGCAGGGTTACGCTGGGGGATATAAGCGCCAGCCCTACCCGCCTAACACTGACAACTAGGCCCCGAATACCGCCTGCCACAGCTGAATCACCGGTTGTTGCAGCGGTTCCGCCAGCGCCTTATCCACTTTGGCAGGCTCACCCTGCAATTTGCTGGCATGTATCCATGCCCGGTATTGGCGATAAGACTGCTGCACCTGTTCTGACAGCTGTGCATCAATCAGATTATTCTCGGCCAACACGCCAAGCAAGGCGATATTGCCAATATTCTCGGTGAGGACAGGATAATCCGGCGCATGTAACAGCACCAGATACTGCACCATAAACTCCACATCAATAATGCCGCCAGCCTCATGCTTTAAATCAAACTTGGCAGCATCAAAGCGATGCGAGGCGCGCATTTTCTGGCGCATGTCTATGATCTGCGGCTGAACATCCGCTTGCTTACGCCGTGTTTTTAATACATCCAGGCGGATACGTTCAAACTGCTTGCCCACCGCGGCCTCCCCGGCCACAAAGCGCGCACGGGTGATGGCCTGATGTTCCCACACCCAAGCCTTACTTTCCTGGTAATCGTTAAATGCAGTCACGCTGCTCACCAGTAAACCACTATTGCCATCCGGCCTGAGCTGTAAGTCGGTTTCGTACAGCAAGCCTGCATTGGTGATCGTATTGAACCAGGTATTAAGACGTTGCGCATAACGGGCGTAGACTTCCTGTGCATTGTCGGCATCATCATCGTACAAAAAGATGATATCCAGGTCAGACAGATAACCCAGTTCTTTACCGCCTAGTTTGCCATAGCCGATCACGGCAAACTGCGGCGCTTCCCTATGTTTAAAGCTGATATTCTGCCAGACGGTGTGCAAGCTGACCTGCAGAACCACCTCTGCCAGCGCGCTCAAATCGTCAGAAATCGCTTCCAGCGGCAAAGCAGTCATTAAATCCTGGGCAGCGATCTTCAGCACATTGGCATGTTTAAAGTGGCGCATGGCATCCATTTGCGCTTCGACATCGCCTGCCAGATGCGCCATGTGCTGCGTCAATTCGGTTTTCAACTGCGCGGCATCCAGGCGTTTGAACAGGGTTTGTTTATTGAGCAATTCATCCAATAAAACCGGGTGTGCAGACACATACTGCGCAATCCAGGGGCTGGCAGCGCACAGTTTCACGATGAGCGACAAAGCATCTGGAAACTCGGCAAGCAACGCCAGGTAGCTGGCACGGCGACAGATACTTTCCAGCAGGTCCAGTGTGCGGATCAAGGCGGTATCCGGCACCGTGCTTTGCTGCTGCACCGCCTCACGCAACAGCAATGGCATTAACTGGTCCAGGCGGCGCCTGCTTTGTTCAGGTAACTGCTGGATCTTCTGGCTGCTGCGTGTGGTTTTCAGTAACTGCAACAGTTCGCCAGACCGCGTGTAACCTTGCGTTTGCAACCATTGCTCAGCCTCCGGCGCCGGGATGGTGCCTTGCCAGATGGCGGTTTCCTGTTGCAAATCGTTGCTTTGCTGGTCTTTAAAAGTATCGTCAAAAAAGCGCTGTACCCGGTCGCGGTGTATATTCAACTCGGCAATAAAATCTTCCCACACCGTGTGTTTCAGCATGCGCAACAGATATTGCCGGTAAGTCTCTGAATCCGGTAAATCCTGTGTTTGCTGGTCATCAATATACATCAACCGGTGCTCAAGGTTACGCAGGTAAATATAGCTTTCCTTGAGCGCGGCCACATCTTCCTCGGGCAACATACCCCGCTCGGCCAGGCGTGTCAGCACAGCCAGGGTAGGTTTGATCTGCAAATCCGGCAGTTGCCCGCCACGGATCAGTTGAAACACCTGCGCAATAAACTCAACCTCGCGGATACCGCCGCGGCCCAGCTTGATATTATTGGATAAGCGGCGTTGCACCACATCGCGCTGGATTTGCGTTTTTAAATCGCGCATGGAGGCATAGGCGTTAAAATCCAGGTACTTGCGGAAGACAAAGGGCCGGATCAGTTTGGTTAACGCATCCGCAGGGCCATAGACCACGCGGCCCTTGATCCAGGCATAACGCTCCCACTCACGGCCGTAGTTCTGGTAATAGTCTTCCAGTGCATCCAGATTGCAGACCAACGCCCCTTCCGACCCAAACGGGCGCAAGCGCATATCCATACGGAACACGAAGCCATCGGCAGTGACATCATCCAGTGCAGTAATCAGTTTTTTGCCTAGCCGGGTAAAGAAATCCTGGTTGCTGATGGATTTTTCACCGTCGGTTTCGCCTTCTTGCTCATAGGCAAAAATCAGGTCGATATCCGATGACACATTCAGTTCACGTCCACCCAGCTTACCCATGCCAACCACGATTAATTGCTGCGCGTGGCCTTGTGCATCGCGTGGCGTACCATAAGTCCTGGTCAGCTCGTCATGGTAAAAGTCCGCTGCTGCAGTAATCGCCGACTCAGCCAGCGCACTGGTGATTTCCACTACCTCGGCAAAATCAGCCAGCCCATTCAGGTCCCGCACAATCATGTGCGCCATCAGGCGCTGGCGGATCTGCCGGATATGTTGCAAAAAAACAGATTCTTCTAAATATTTTTCACTGAAGAACAATGCATACACATCTTCAGTCTGATAGGTCTTATATAAGTTATCTAACAAATCAGTCAGAGAATCTGTATGTTTTGTAACGAATCTGGCAAAAAACGGGCTGCACGCCGCTGCATGTAGCAAATAGGCCGCTTCTGTAGACGGCACCTGCTTTTCTGTTAGAATTTGGTCAAGCTGTTGCATGGGATATCGCTCTTATGTGGTGTCTTGTGTGCTCGGAGAGTTGGTCAATCAGAACCAGAATAATAATACCTGAGGTTCACTCAGACTTTCATTTTTTGACATTGATTTTTGGGGGACGTTATGTCTATCGAATCTGTACTTCATGAACACCGCGCATTTGCGCCGGGCGCAGACTTTTCCAGCCAGGCAGCGGTGGGCAGCATGGAGGAATACAACCGTTTGTGCAAAGAAGTTGCACAGGATTACCAGGGATTCTGGGCCAAACTGGCACGCGAATTATTGATCTGGCACAAACCATTCACAAAAACACTGAATGAAGAGCAAGCGCCTTTTTACAAGTGGTTTGAGGACGGCGAATTAAATGTTTCGGCCAACTGCCTGGATAAGCACCTGCAAACTATCCCGAACAAGACCGCCATTATTTTCGAAGCCGATAATGGCGACGTCAAAAACATCACTTACAAAGAGCTCTATCACCAGGTATGCCAGTTCGCCAATGGCCTGAAATCTTTAAACCTGGTTAAGGGTGACCGCGTCATCATTTACCTGCCTATGGGCATAGAAGCGATTGTCGCCATGCAGGCCTGTGCACGCCTGGGCATTATCCACTCGGTGGTTTTTGGCGGCTTTTCGGCCAAAAGCCTGAATGAGCGGATTATTGATGCTGGCGCAGTCGCTGTCATTACTTCAGACGGTCAGTTCCGGGGCGGTAAAACCTTGCCGCTCAAGCAGGCGGTGGATGAAGGCATTGCCATGGGCGGCTGTGACAGCATCCGCAATATTGTGGTGTTCAAAAAAACCGGCCAGGAAGTCGCCTGGGGTAACAACTGTACCTGGTGGCATGACCTGATCGCAGGCAAGGCAGATGAATGTGAACCGGTGATGGTCAATGCCGAACATCCATTATTCCTGCTTTATACCTCCGGCTCTACCGGCAAACCAAAAGGCGTGCAGCATAGCTCTGCGGGCTATTTGCTACATGCCATGAACACCATGCGCTGGACGTTTGATATCAAGCCAGACGACATTTACTGGTGTACGGCCGATGTGGGCTGGATTACCGGCCATAGCTATGTCACCTACGGCCCATTGGCAATAGGCGCGACCCAGATCGTGTTTGAAGGCATCCCGACTTTCCCTAACGCTGGCCGTTTCTGGGAAATGATCAAGCGCCACAAAGTCAGCATTTTCTACACGGCGCCTACCGCGATCCGCTCATTGATCAAAGCCGGTGAATCCGACCCGGCGACGCACCCCAAGCAATATGATTTATCCAGCCTGCGCTTATTGGGCACGGTGGGTGAACCCATCAATCCGGAAGCCTGGATGTGGTATTACGAGCAAGTGGGTGGCAGCCGCTGCCCGATTGTGGATACCTTCTGGCAAACCGAAACCGGCGGCCATGTGATTACACCACTGCCAGGTGCGACCAAACTGGTGCCAGGCTCCTGTACCCTGCCCTTTCCCGGTATTGATATCGATGTGGTGGATGAAACAGGCAATGACCTGCCCTGGGGCACTGGTGGCCTGCTGGTGATCAAAAAACCATGGCCATCAATGATACGCACCATTTACAACGACCCGGAGCGCTTTAAAGCCAGTTATTACCCGGCTGAATTGGGTGGAAAAATCTACCTGGCGGGCGATGGCGCAGTGCGTGATGCCACCACCGGCAACTTTACCATCATGGGCCGGATTGATGATGTGCTGAACGTTTCCGGTCACCGTTTGGGCACCATGGAAATCGAATCCGCCCTGGTTTCCAACCACTTAGTAGCCGAATCTGCAGTCGTCGGTAAACCACACCCGATCAAAGGCGAGTCTGTGGTCGCCTACGTTGTGTTGAAAGGCAAACGGCCGGAAGGCGAAGAAGCCAAAAAAATCGTCGCCGAACTGCGCGAATGGGTAGGCAAGGAAATCGGCCCGATCGCCAAGCCAGACGAAATCCGCTTTGGTGATAACCTGCCGAAAACACGTTCCGGTAAAATCATGCGCCGCTTGCTACGCAGCCTGGCAAAAGGTGAAGAAATCACTTCTGATATTTCCACTCTGGATAACCCGGCGATTCTGGACCAGTTGAAACAGGCTGTGAATTAACCACGGGTTGAATGCACTTGGAAGGCTTGATTATTTTATGCGTGTTTATCGCCATCGCGATTTTCCTGATGCGGAAATAAGTCAATCGCCTGTGGATCAAACCAAACATGGCTAGTTCAGGGCCTCGGCTCTCAATAGGTTAAACAAGTTGGATAGGTTAAAATAGCGGCTTTTAAACGAGCCGCTATTTTTTCATGTCCAGTTTGCAGCAAGAAGTCCAACGCCGTCGCACCTTCGCTATCATTTCTCACCCGGATGCGGGTAAAACTACGCTGACTGAAAAACTGTTGTGGTTTGGTGGTGCGATCCAGGTCGCCGGTGAAGTGCGTGGCCGTAAAGCGGCGCGTCATGCCACCTCTGACTGGATGGAACTGGAAAAGCAGCGTGGCATTTCCGTGACCTCCTCCGTGATGCAGTTCCCGTATCGCGAGCATATGGTCAACCTGCTAGACACTCCTGGTCACGATGACTTCTCTGAAGATACTTACCGCACCCTGACTGCGGTGGATTCCGCTGTTATGGTGATCGATTCTGTGAATGGTGTGGAAACGCAAACCATCAAACTGCTTAACGTCTGCCGTATGCGCGACACGCCGATTATCACCTTTATCAACAAGCTGGACCGCGAGAGCCGCGCGCCGATTGAATTGCTGGACGAAATCGAAACCACCTTAGGCATGGAATGTGCACCCATGACCTGGCCGATCGGCATGGGTAAAACCTTCCGCGGCGTGTATAACCTGGTCACCGACAGCATTTTGTTTTTTGACCCACGTGCAGAAAAAGGCACTTCGGAAACCATCCAGGGCATAGATAATCCGCGACTGGACGAGCTGATTGGCTACCAGGCGCAAGAATTACGTGTGGATATTGAACTGGTACGCGGTGCGTCTAACGAATTCAACAAAGAACGTTATTTAAGCGGCAAGCAGACACCTGTCTTCTTCGGCTCCGCCGTGAACAACTTCGGCGTGCAATCCTTGCTGGACGCCGTTGTAGACTTATCGCCACCGCCGCAAGCGCGCAACACAGCCACCCGCTCAGTAGCTGCCAATGAAGAAAAATTCGCCGGATTTGTATTCAAGATCCAGGCGAATATGGACCCTAAACACCGTGACCGTATCGCATTCTTGCGCGTATGCTCCGGCCGTTTTGAGCGCGGTATGAAGATCAAGCAGGTGGCTTCAGGCAAAATGCTTAACGTCAATAACGCCATCACGTTTATGGCGCAAGACCGCACCATTATGGATGAAGCTTATTCCGGCGACATTATCGGCATCCCCAACCACGGCACCATCAAACTGGGCGACACCTTTACCGAAAACGAAGCGCTTAAGTTCACCGGCATCCCTTCATTTGCGCCGGAATTCTTCCGCCGTGCGCGGATCAAGAACCCGATGAAAATGAAGCAATTGCAGATCGGCCTCAAGCAACTCTCAGAAGAAGGCGCCGCGCAATTATTCCGCCCCCTGCTGTCGAATGATTTGATTTTGGGCGCAGTCGGCATGTTGCAATTTGACGTGGTCGCCCACAGACTGGAACATGAATACGGTGTCGATATGATATTCGAGCCCTATGACTGTTACACCGCACGCTGGCTGAAAGGCTCTGATGCCGACTTGAAGGCGATTGCCGATAAATATGGTTTTAACGTCGGCCTGGATAGTGCTGATGATTATGTTTACCTGGCACCTAACCGCGTCAACCTGCAAATGGCGCAAGAGCGTTACCCGGATATCCAGTTTATGGAAACACGGGAAATCGCCTAAACGCAGCCGAGTACACTGGCAGCCAGACCATGTCCATTTTAGCGCCGTCCGGCACCCTCAAGGCCTTATCGCTCAAGCAACCGTTTGCCTGGCTGATCGCAAACGGTTACTTGCTGGTTGATGACCGCAGCTGGGGCACGCAATACCGGGGCCCTATCCTGATTCATGCCAGCAAAGGCTTGTATGAAGCATATTACCAGCACATAAAATCCAATACGGATGTGCCCATCCCCGACAGGGACAAACTGGAATATGGTGGCGTGGTTGGCATCGCCAAACTGGTGTTATGTAGCAAACCTGGCGAGCTACCTGCGGGCATTAGTCGTGAGCAACGCGCCCATTTTGGCGGCGTGCATCAGGAATATTTCGGTTTTTTATTTGAGCAGGCAAGACCATTACCACTGCTGCCTTGCGCAGGCAAACTGGGCATATTTGAAATTGACATCGATAAGCTACTGGCTGCGCCGCCTGCTGCGCAACAGGCGTTATTTTGACATGTGCTGAACTGCGTTCGCAGCAAAGCGTGTCATCAGATTTAAAATTTTAGAGACTGGTTGCCCTCATGAAAAATGCCTGCCCCTGCTATAGCGGCAAATCCTACAAAGAATGCTGCCAGCCATTGCATGATGGGCAAGCTGCGCCTGATGCCGAGCGCTTGATGCGTTCGCGTTACAGCGCCTATGCGTTGAAATTGCCCGCCTATATTTTACAAACCTGGCATGAGGATACCCGCCCGAAAAATTTAACCTTGGAAGATTTAGGTGGGATTAAGTGGTTGAAACTCCAGGTGCTGTCACATGAACAACGCGACGCCAATACAGCGTTTGTCAGGTTCGTGGCCACATTCCAGAGCGGCAAACTCAGAAAAGAACAACTGACTGAACATAGCCGTTTTAGCCTTGAAAACGGGCACTGGCTGTATGTTGACGGCCAGCCTGACTAAATAGCCAGGCAATAAAAAAAGCAGCGATTACGCTGCTCTTTTTATTGGAAAAACCGGTTTTTTTACAGCCCCTGCTTGAGACTTTCCATAATAAACGGGTCCAGATCACCATCCAGCACACCCTGTGTATTACCGATTTCCACATTGGTACGCAGGTCTTTGATACGGCCCTGATCCAGCACGTAGCTGCGGATCTGGTGACCCCAGCCGATATCAGTTTTGGCGTCTTCCAAAGCTTGCTTTTCTTCGTTGCGCTTACTCAATTCCAGATTATACAAAGCGCCTTTCAGCATGTTCATCGCTTCTTCGCGGTTGCGGTGTTGCGAACGGTCATTCTGGCATTGCACGACTACATTGGTTGGCAAATGGGTAATGCGCACCGCAGAATCGGTTTTGTTGATGTGCTGGCCACCGGCACCACTGGCGCGGTAGGTATCGATACGAAGATCGGCCGGGTTGATGTCGATTTCGATCGAATCATCCACTTCCGGGAATATCTGCACGCTGGCAAAACTGGTGTGGCGTTTGGAGTTGGCATCAAACGGGGATTTACGTACCAGGCGATGGACGCCGCTTTCCGTCCGCAAGGTGCCAAAAGCGTAATCACCACTCACTTTGATGGATGCGCCTTTAATACCGGCGATATCGCCTTCGGACTCTTCCAGCACTTCTACTTTAAAGCCTTTACGCTCTACATAACGCAAATACATGCGCAATAACATACCGGCCCAATCTTGCGCCTCGGTACCGCCACTGCCGGACTGGAATTCGATGAAGCAATTATTGGCATCCATGGGTTGCGAGAACATACGCTTGAATTCCATGGCAGCAATGATGGTTTCTATCTTTTGCGTATCTGCTTCTACACTCAGTAAGGTGTCGTCATCGTTTTCTTCGCGCGCCATCTCAAACAATTCGCGACTATCAGACAATGACTGATGCACATCGTCCAGCGTCATGACTACGGTTTCCAGCATGCGTTTTTCTTTGCCCAGGTTTTGGGCCTTTTCTGCGTTGTCCCATACTTTAGGGTCTTCCAGCAGGCCATTGACTTCAGCTAAGCGTTGCTCTTTGTTTTCGTAGTCAAAGATACCCCCGAAGGGCCAGGTGACGTTGCGTCAGATCGCTGAGTGCATTGGCGATACTATTGAGGTGTTCAGCTTCCATTTTTCGATTGGTCAGTGAGTAAAACCAGCATTATACCGCAGCCTGGCGTGTGATTCAGGGCTGTCTATAGGCATCAATTTAGTAAAGAATTCATATTTTTGTCACATACACTGTCACAAAATAGTAAAATCACGGTCACAAAACCTTGTAACCGTCCGGGAGTCCTCAATGGCGCATGCCACCTTTGGCCGCATTATGGCTGCAATCAGCCCTAGAAACGATAACTACTTTGTGCTGTTTAACCGTTTGGCAGACTGTGCTGTGCGTGGTTCCAAAGTATTGGCATTAATGGCCGCAGAGGTAGATCAGGCCGGGTTTCACACCCATTTTGCCGAGATCCGCAAAATCGAATCCGAAGCGGACGAATACACCAAAGAGATCCTGCTCTCCCTGCATAAAACCTTTATTACCCCGTTTGATCGCCGCGAAATCCGTGAACTGGCGATGGCGCTGGACGATATCATTGATTATATGGAAGCGATTCCGCAAAGCGCGGAAATCTACGGTCATACCAAATTCACGCCTGAAATGGTGGCATTGGCGCAGATCCTGTTACGTGCAGCGGAAAAAGTACGCGATGCCGTGCATATGCTGTCGGACATGAAGAATGCCGAACGTATTTTGCGCGCCTGTGAAGAAATCAGCACCATTGAAGGCGAAGCGGACCATATCATGCGCTCCGGCATGCACAGGTTGTTTGCCGAAGACCATGATGCGCGCACGCTGATTCGTTCCAAGCAACTGTATGATCTGTTTGAAGAGGCCGTAGATAGCTGTGAGGATGTCGCGGATGTGATTCACGGCGTTGTGTTAGAACGAATCTAAGGAACGCAATCATGGATCACGTGATTATCGTCATGGCGGTGCTAGTCTTCGTCGCCCTGATATTTGATTTTATGAATGGCTTTCATGATGCGGCCAATTCAATCGCATTAATGGTTTCCACCCGATTGCTGACCCCGCAGGCAGCCGTCATCTGGGCCGCCTTCTTTAACTTTGTCGCTTTCCTGTTTTTTGGTTTGCATGTGGCAGATACGGTGGGCAAAGGCATCATAGACCCCAACATTGTCAACAACACCATCATCTTTGGTGCCCTGTTTGGCGCGATCGCCTGGAACGTGATCACCTGGTGGTTCGGCATTCCTTCATCGTCGTCACACGCCCTGATTGGCGGCCTGATTGGCGCTGGCATGGCACACTCAGGCACCAAAGGCGTGATCATCGGTAGCAAACTGATCAGTACCGGTATCGCCATCATTCTTTCCCCGCTGTTCGGTATGTTGCTGGCGTTGCTGTTATCGATAGCCATCATGTGGCTGTTTCAGCGCTCTTCGCCCTACAAAGTCGAAAGCCGCTTCAACAAAATGCAATTCATTTCATCTTCATTGTTCAGCCTTGGTCACGGCGCCAATGACGCACAAAAAACCATGGGCATCATCACGGTATTGCTATTTGCCAATGGTTATTTGCAAGGTGATTTTCATGTGCCGTTCTGGGTGGTGATTGCCTGCCAGCTGGCGATGGGTCTGGGCACGCTGTTTGGCGGCTGGCGCATCGTGCGTACCATGGGCATGGGCATCACCAAAATCCGCCCGACCGGTGGCTTTGCAGCGCAAACCTCTGGCTCTATTGCATTGTTCCTGGCGACCAGCTTAGGCATCCCGGTTTCCACCACCCATACCATTACCGGCGCCATTGTTGGGGTCGGACTATCCCGCCGCATGACAGCGGTACGCTGGGGGCTAGCATCGCGAATTGTCTGGGCCTGGGTGCTGACTATTCCCTGCGCAGCCATCATGGCGGCGATTGCCTACCATATCGGTGAAAGCGTGCTGTAAGAAAATTGTCATGAAAAAGAGGCGCCTGGTGCGCCTTTTTTATTTTTTGTCACATTTCTGTCATATAAAGTTTCTAAGATTCACGCATTGCAAGACAACACCACACACACAGGAGTGTATAAATGAATACCCAGCTGTTCCGCACTACTTTGATCGCTACACTGATTGTGCAAGCGTTCAGTTTCTCCCACACAGCGACTGCCGCTGACAAGATTATTAAAATCGACGGCTCCAGCACTGTGTACCCGATCACCGAAGCCGTCGCTGAAGAGTTTCAGCGTACCAAAGGGATCAAAGTTACTGTGGGCGAATCAGGCACTGGTGGTGGTTTCAAAAAATTCTGCCGTGGCGAAACCGACATTTCTGATGCTTCCCGCCCGATCACACAAAAAGAAATCGACCTGTGTAAAGAAGGTGGCGTACAGTTTATCGAGTTACCGATTGCTTACGATGCGTTGACCGTTGTTGTAAACGGTAAAAATGACTGGGTAAAACAACTGACAGTCGCTGAACTGAAAAAAATCTGGGAGCCAAACTCTTCCGTTAAAAACTGGAAGCAGGTTAACGCAACTTTCCCTGACAAAGCTTTGAACCTGTATGGTCCAGGCACATCCTCAGGTACGTTTGATTACTTTACTGAAGCAGTCAATGGCAAATCTAAAGCCAGCCGTAAAGACTACACCCCTTCAGAAGATGACAACGTTTTAGTACAAGGTGTTTCAGGCAACCTGGGCGGTTTGGCTTACTTTGGCCTGGCTTACTACCTGGAGAATACTGACAAGCTGAGAGCGGTGCCTATCGTTGCTAAAGAAGGTGGCAAACCTGTATTACCTTCTGAAGCCACTGTGATGGACGGTACTTACCAGCCATTGGCACGCCCACTGTTTATTTATGTGAACGCGACTTCAGCCGCATTCAAGCCGGAAGTGAAAGCTTTTATTAACTTCTACCTGGAAAATGCGCCAGAACTGGTGAAAGAAGTGAAGTACGTGCCTTTGCCTAAAGAAGATTACGATGCGGTGAAAACGCATTTTAAAGCCATGAAACCAGGCACTGGTTTTAACGGTACTTCAGAGGTCGGCATCAAGATCACTGACCTGTTATCCCGTATCAAGTAATGATGAAAGGGGCTGAAAAGCCCCTTTTTTCGTGACTATTCGGCCTGTAGCGCGGATTATCCGCTAAAATTCTTACCCCGACAGATCATTACTTTTTGATCTTTTCTAAAGTTCAACATTATGGCGACTCAAGCAATGCAAGCACCCGTGGAACTGCCCATCAGCCCGAGACTGGCTAAAAACATCCGTAGAAACGTCAAAGAACGCATTATTGAACTGATACTGATGATGGCGGCACTGGTGGCCGTAGCGACGACCTTTGCCATCGTGGGCGTATTGCTTTACGAATCACTGAGCTTCTTTAAAACCGTTTCTGTGGTCGAGTTTTTTACCGATACCGAATGGACGCCACTGTTTGAAGATGCGCACTACGGCATCATGCCTTTGGTATCAGGTACCTTAACGACTTCTGCGATCGCCCTGGCAGTCGCTGTGCCTATCGGCACCATTTCGGCGATTTTCCTGTCTGAATTTGCTTCCCATAAAACACGCGAAATCGTCAAGCCTATCCTTGAGCTGCTGGTCGGTGTACCAACAGTGGTATTTGGTTACTTTGCCCTGTTTTTTGTCACGCCATTACTGCAATCCATCTATCCTGATCTGCCAAGCTTCAACATGCTGGGCGCCGGTATCGTGATGGGCATCATGATTATTCCTTACATCGCTTCCCTGTCTGAAGATGCCATGCGCGCCGTACCTATGAGCATGCGTGAAGGTTCTTATGCCATGGGTGCTACTCGTTTCCAGACGGCAGTAAAAGTTGTTACGCCGGCGGCGATTTCCGGGATTGTGGCAGCTTACATCCTGGCGATTTCACGTGCAGTCGGTGAAACCATGGTGGTGGCGATTGCGGCCGGCCAGCAACCTAATTTGACTTTCAATCCACTAGAGAGCGCGGCGACTATCACGGCGTATATTGTGCAGGTAGCGATGGGTGATTTGCCGCATGGCAGCATAGGCTATCAAAGTATTTTTGCCGCGGGCCTGGTGCTGATGGCGATGACATTGTCCTTCAATATCGTCGGCCACTGGGTACGCAAACGTTACCGTGAGAATTACTAATCACTCACGTGACCTTTGACGCAAAACTGACACATAACAACGATACACTGCGGCTAGCCAACCTACCGGAAGAAGCAGGAAAGATACCAAATGGAACATAAAGCTTCTGTACTTGAAAATCTGGGCGAAGTACGCGCCATGATTAAACGCCACAAGCGTAACGACACTCTGTTTGCCGCATTGGGACTGTTATGCCTGATGTTTGGCCTGATGACGTTGATGTTACTGTTCTGGCAGTTGATTGCCGATGGCTACCCAAAATTCAACCTCGAGTTCTTGACTGAATTCCCTTCACGTCGCGCAGCCCGTGCTGGTTTGCTTTCCGCCTGGGTAGGTTCACTGCTGGTAATGAGCGTGACCTTCCTGTCAGCAGTGCCGGTTGGTGTGGCAGCAGGTTTGTACCTGGAAGAATATGCGCCAAAAAACTGGTTTACTGACCTGATTGAAATCAACGTGTCTAACCTGGCTGGTGTGCCTTCTATTATTTACGGTTTGCTGGCACTGGGCCTGTTTGTCTATATCCTGGGTTTTGGCCAAAGCATACTCACGGCCGGTTTAACTCTGGGTTTGTTGATCCTGCCAATTGTGATCGTGTCGACACGTGAGGCGATCCGCGCCATCCCCGTCTCGATCCGGGAAGCCGCGTATGGCGTCGGCGCCACCAAATGGCAAGTGGTGTATGACCATGTGTTCAAATACTCTTACGGTGGTATTTTGACAGGTGTCATTATCGGTATGTCCCGTGCACTGGGTGAAACTGCCCCAATTATCACGATTGGTGCGCTGACCTTCATCGCTTTCCTGCCGCCCTCACCTATCACGACAGAGCCGCCGTTTCTTAACTTTGAATGGCTCTCTTCAGGTTTCACCGTGATGCCGATTCAAATGTTTAACTGGCTGTCGCGCCCTGACCATGCATTTCACGTCAATGCGGCTGCCACTGGCGCACTGATCATTGTTGTCACCTTGTTGATGAACGGTGGCGCAATCTGGTTACGCTACAAAATTCGTAAAAATATTAAATGGTAATGCCACACAGGATTTAGAAAACATCATGGCCACAATAACTACCCCGATTAAAGCCGAAGCACGCGATTTAAACTTCTTTTATAGCAACGGCGCCCGCGCACTCAAAGGTATTTCCATGCCTTTGTACGAGAACAAGATCACTGCGTTGATTGGCCCCTCAGGTTGCGGAAAATCTACCTTCCTGCGCTGCTTCAACCGTATGCATGACCTGTACCCAGGTAATAAATACCAGGGCCAGATTGTGATGCACCCGGATAACACCAACGTGCTGGATAGCGGTGTGGATCCGATTGAAGTGCGTATGCGCATCAGCATGGTGTTCCAGAAACCTAACCCGTTCCCGAAATCGATTTATGAGAACGTGGCTTACGGCTTGCGCGTGCGTGGTGAAAACAACAAACGCATCATGGATGACAAAGTGGAAGAAGCGCTCAAAGGCGCAGCACTTTGGAACGAAGTGAAAGACCGCTTGCATGACCTGGCATTCAACCTGTCTGGTGGCCAGCAACAACGTTTGTGTATCGCCCGTGCGTTGGCGACTGACCCGGAAATCATGCTGTTCGATGAGCCAACCTCAGCGCTGGACCCGATTGCTACTGCGAACATTGAAGAGCTGATGGTAGAACTGCGCAGCAAACTGACTATCCTGGTGGTGACGCACAACATGCAACAGGCTGCGCGTGTGTCTGACTACACGGCTTATATGTATCTGGGTGAGCTGATTGAGTATGATGATACCGACAAGATCTTCACTAATCCTGGCCGTAAAGAAACCGAAGACTACATTACCGGTAAGTTTGGTTAATCCAATACTGTCAAAAAAAACGCCGCAATTTGCGGCGTTTTTTTTATAGCGCTTTTTAATACACTTAAGCATTCATCTTCGCTAACCTCTCTCAGATGAATCGACCTGTTATTTAGAAAGATAAGGGATAGTACCTGCAACATCCGTATCATCTATCAGCTGAAAACGGCTTTCAGTGCCATCTTGCCTGGCTTGGGAGTAAGGCGCATATTCCGGATCATTCGCAAACGCTAATGCGGCTTCTTTATTCGGAAACTGAATCAAAGCGATCAATGTATTTTCCAATGGTTGACCTTCAAGTACGTCAATATTGGCACTACGGCTTAAATATCGTCCACCATGCTTTTCGGCAATCAGGTGAACATGCTTTGCATATTCAGGGACCCACTTATCATCCTTCAGTAATACATCTGCAATTAAATATGCTGCCATTTTTCACTCCTAAGCGTTTTTATTAAAAATAATCAGTTCGAGTTCTAAGTTGTATTGATTAAAGCAGTACACCTGTAGTTCCAACGCTACGAAACTTTTGCCTAATACGCTGGAATCTTCCGGAATCTGCATCATGCAATTGAATAACTGACTTGTTATCCTTGATTCAACCTTGGCGGTCAAAAAACAAAAAGGTATGCACAACATGGTTTGCAATATTCCAGTCGAATAACTCTTTCCTGATGAACGTTTGTTTTGCTTGCAACTTTACAGTACAAGTCTGCCCACATCTTGGCGCGCAGCAAGCGCTACGTCAAGACCATAGGGAAAAGTTCTAAAGAAGAGATGGTGCGTTGGTAGCGCGGCAAACGTGCCGGCTACCAACGTAGCTTATGCAGCGATAGAAGCTGCGAGCGGCAGGTTGTTCAACAGCAAACGGTCATAGCACTCAATCAATTTCTTCGCCTGCGCCTCACTGGACCACACTTGCTCCACATAACGCTTGCCTTGTTTGCCGATACGTTCACGCAGTTGATGGTCGATCAGCAGGGTTTGCACTTGCTCGGCAAAATGCAGTTCATCATCCTGCGCAATGAGCGCGCCTTGCTCCTGACGTAAAATCGAAGCCGTACCCAATTCCGCAATCGCGACCACTGCCGTTTCCTGTGCCATGGCTTCCAGCAATACCAGGCCTTGTGTTTCACTCTTGGAAGCAAACACAAAAATATCCGCAGCACGGTAAGCGGCATTCAGGCCAACAGCACGGTCCAGATACCCCAGGAACATGACGTTCTGTTGCAGGCCGTTATCCTTAGTCATTTTCTTCAACATCGCTTCAGCCGGGCCTTCACCGGTGATCACCAGTAAAACCTCGGGATGATCCTGGATGACCAGCGACAACATTTCCAGCAAGAACTGGATATTCTTTTCATGCGCCACCCGTCCAACAAACATCAGCAAAGGTTGTTGTGCAGGAATACCATATTTCTCCCTGAAAGCTGCGCCATCGCCTGGCACAAAACGGGAAGCATCCAAACCGGTAGGGATCACGCTAATGGGCGTTGTCACTCCATATTGTTGCAATACATCACGCATTTGCCCTGAAGGTGACACGACGGTATCCACCTGCTGGCATTGCTTGCGCGATACCCATTGCGCGATATTCACCGCAAACTTGCGTGGTACCCACGGCAAGTAATGGTGCATATAGTCTTCAAAAAAGGTGTGATAGGTTTCCACCACCGGCACTTGCAGTTTCTTGGCGATTTTAAGCCCGGCATAGTGGGCAATAAAGGGGGTATGGATATGCACCATATCGTAATCACCGGGATGCAGGCTTTCTATGTAAGCCACCAGTGCTGACCACTTCATTAAATAATCTTCAGGATCGAATACGATCTTGCGCGCCTCAATGCGTGTGATCCAGGCTTCATCTGCACTCAGATGACTCTCCATCGATTCAGCATATTGCGGTGCGATCAGGTGCACGCTATGCCCTTCACTACGTAAACTTTCTGCAAACGTGCGAATGCTGGTGGAAACGCCATTTACACGCGGGAAATACACATCTGAAATCATCAATATTTTCATGCAAAGTGCCGTAGACCGGTTCCATGTAAACAATTCTCACATACTTTAACAAACGTTCGTGATGCTTTTATGACGAAAATCGCTTTCATATCAACGTCATACAACCGTCATTGATCTGTCATCTCACGAGCGCAGAGTGCGCACATGCAAAAGCGACTCCTGCAATGTTCATTGATGCTGCTGATATTGATTGCCATGCCGGGCGAAGCACACGCCTGGGGCTTGTATTCACATGTGGCCTACACCCATAGCTGGCTGCAAACATTGCCGCTATTGCCTTTGCCGTGGTTGGGCGTGATGCGCCGCTACCCTACTCTGGTACTGGCGGGCGCCTGCCTGCCCGATCTGGCGGTGGTCTCGCGCACCTTTAATCACAGCCATGGCTGGGGCATGGGCCAGCAGTTGCTACATACCCGCAACGACAGGCAACTGGCCTTAGGCATAGGTTATAACGTGCACTTACTCACCGATGTAGTGGCCCACCAGCACTTTGTGCCTACCTTTGAGGCCAAATGGCAGCACCACAGTGTGCTCACACATGCGGCTGCCGAATGGGCCATGGATGCTTACCTGCAGACCACAGACATTCCGTCACCTTCCAAACTGTTGCGTATACACCGCAAAACCATCGTCGAGACCTTAACGCAAACCATGCAATGCGCGCCTGGCATCGTTGAAAAAGCAGTCTCCCGGCTGGCCACTGCCGACCAGGCATTGCGCCTGTCGCGTATTCCGCAATATTTGTTGCGTCGCTATGGTAGGCTGGATAACGAGTTTGAACACAAACTCGGCTATTACCGTGACCAGGTGGGGTTGGCCTTGCAAGACCTGCCGCAATTGCTGAATGGCTCGTTCCCTTCATTGCATGCCGAGCAGGTGAATCTGGGCATGGAACAGCTGGATGACTGGCGCCGCAAATGCCTGCAAGACGCCAGGCTACGACCTACCCGCGCCATCAGCGCTTTTGAGCAGTACCAGCACCAATGGTTTAACCAGCCTGATAGCTAGCTGAGCATGCTGAAATGCTAGCAGGCATTCGCGTGACTTCTAGTGATCGGCCGATGCTTTTACCTCGGAATACTTGCTGTCTGACTTGAATCTATGAGCGTTGCCACCATCTAACCACTATCGCACCCGCCACCCCCACCCCACGCTCGCATGCCACCCCTACGCTTTTTGCTCACTGTCACCACGCTGGTCAGTGTTTTACACTATTACATAGGCACACGTTTGCTCAACAACCTGGCCTGGCCAGACTGGGTGATCTGGTCAGGCTGGAGCTTCCTGATTCTCTCGACACTGTTGCAACCCATCGCATTTCTGGCACGCCGTTTCCGCGATCAGGCACTACGCGATATCAGCAGCTGGATTTCCATGACACTGATGGGCGTGTTTTCTTCGCTACTGGTGTTGACCCTGCTACGCGATGTTTTCCTGCTGCTGGTAGCAGGGTTAGACGCCATGCATATGGTGCAGGCAGATTTCATAACCCTCGAACAGAATACGGCTTTGCTGGCTGTCCTGGGCGCACTGGCTATCACTGTGATCGGTTTCTTCAATGCGCGCAGATTAGCCAGTGTCGTGAAAATCAAGGTGCCTTTGCGCAACCTGCCAGCTGTCCTGCACGGTTTTCGCATCGTGCAAATCAGCGATATCCACGTTGGGCCTACCATCAAGAAAAACTAT
Source organism: Methylophilus sp. E2MeOHC9 (assembly GCF_058744375.1). NCBI lineage: Bacteria > Pseudomonadati > Pseudomonadota > Betaproteobacteria > Nitrosomonadales > Methylophilaceae > Methylophilus > Methylophilus sp. E2MeOHC9. Next base: position 1,867,104 of record NZ_CP196024.1, on the reverse strand, counting down.
CTTTCCCGTATCGTCAATCGCGTGAATACGCTAGAAGCTGACCTGATTGCCATTACTGGCGACCTGGTAGATGGCCGTGTCAGTGAACTCTCCACCCATACGCAACCGTTAGCTTCATTGACTGCGCGTCATGGCAGTTTCTTTGTTACCGGTAACCATGAATATTATTCTGGCGCACTTGACTGGATTCAGGAGTTAAAACGCCTGGGGATAAACGTTTTACTGAACGAGCATGTGCAACTATCGCATGACGGAGCAACTTTGGTATTGGCGGGGGTGACAGACGTCACCGCAGGTTCCTTCTATGACCATCACCAGAGTGACCCGCATGCAGCGATTGCCGGTGCGCCGCAACATGCGCCAAAGATCCTGCTGGCGCACCAGCCACTCAGTGCCAAGGCGGCCGAGTCTGCGGGCTTTGATCTACAGCTTTCCGGGCATACGCACGGCGGGCAATTCTGGCCGTGGAAATACCTGGTGCCACTGCAACAGCCTTATGTGGCTGGCCTGCATCGTTTAAAAGATTTGTGGGTATATGTGAACAGGGGTACTGGCTACTGGGGGCCGCCAAACCGGTTTGGCTCCCCTTCAGAAATCACTTGCCTGACACTAGTGCCAGACAATGATTAAACGCGTGAATCAGGCCTCAACGCGTCTGCGATAAAGCACATCTGGCAGATAACTGGCTAATACCAGCACGATTGCCAGCACTAAATAGACCACGCGCAACGGATAGTCTGTGACAAAACTAGCGGTGGCTTTTTTCGCCGCTATGGATTGATAGAAAGCCTGCTGGTCTTGCCCTTTGATGTAACTGCCTTTAAATTCGGCAGACAGTTCCTTCAGGTACTCTTCTTCCAGTTGTGACAACATGCGGTCATATTCGGCGTACGCCACCGGCGGGTCCGGCTCATCACTGCTCGGGTCAGCATAAGTCACGCCCACCGCGCCTGCATTGTTATTTTCGCTGACTGGCCAATAGCCCACTGGCTTGTTCGCCGTGTTATAGCGGGTAATCGCCACTTTTTCCGGGCCACCGACGCCGACAAACGTAAAGAACTCGCCTATCTGCACCCCACTCAGATCCTGCTTGATGGTCACATTCACGCGAGGCGCTTCATCGCCATCCGTAAAAAACAGCATTTGTGCCGGTTGATTCAGCGCATCATAGATATGCGTCGCAGCATGCACAGAAAAGCTCAGGCGGCTGTTGCCTTTCCAGGCCATGCGCCACTCCAGGTGATCGATGCCATCAGTGATCACATCCAGGTTTTTACAGACTTCCAGCGGCGTTTGCAGCATGGCGACGTTATCAGAGGCAAAAATACCTAAACTGAAATAAGTACCACACGGCGCTTTATGCACGATCTGCTTCATCAGGTGCTGCGCATAAGCAATACGGCTGACTTTTTTCTGGTTCAGCGTTTCATCTTCCGCATTCATACTCTGTGACACATCGGTGATCAGCAGATAATGCTGCACCTGCTGCCTGAGCTGTATGCTGGGTTTCACCAGCGCCAATACCAGCAAAGCCAATGCGAGTAGATACAGCACCGGTTCATAATACTGTTTCAGCCATGCAATGACTTTCATTATGGCAATCCAATCGGCAGATTACTGAGTTCCATGTGCGACTGGTCTTTGGCACCCGCCTGCATGCCGCGCGCCATGACAGAATGCAATAAACTCAAATTGAACTTGGCGGCTTTATCCGCGGGCTGCAAACGCAGTGACTGCTCATAAGCGATTTTCGCCTGGGTAAACGCATAGCGTGCTTCATCCTGGAAAGAACCATCCTCATTCACAGTACGCACTAAGCCGGACAAAAACAGGTTATTGCCGATATTGAAATGGATATGCGGCAACTCGGCTTCTGGTGGCGACACTTCCAGCAGCTGCGCATAGGTCTGCACCGCGTGTTTGTAATCGTTGTGTTTACCCTGGTCATAAGCGGCAGTGAATCGCTGCAAGTAGGGATACTCTTTGTCTTTGATCAAACTACCACTCTGGATTTTCTGGTTGAGTGCCTGCAGGGACTGTAACTGCCAGCCAAAATAGGCCGCGCCTATGATCCCTGCGACGGTGATGCTACCCCATAGCCAGTTGGCTTTTTTTGCATGTGTTGCCATTAGTACATCCTTATATGTTTAACCAGCACCAAGCCCAAGCCTAACAACAAGGCCACCACGATCAGATCCTTGGCATAGTCGTGTCCGGGAATCATGATGGCGTATTGAATGACATTCTTTTCCTTGGCGTCGATCTCGCGCAAGGCTGATTCCAGCGCCGTGGCGTTATCCGCCTCAAAGGCCTTGTATTTGACTTTCAGTGAACGGAAAAACCTGTCCAGCGAAATCGCTTCCGGTGTACGCTCTTCTTCATGAACGTTGTCACTGAAAATGCTGATGTCATCCGGTTCGCGCAGCACAATCCAGTACAGATTGAGCTTTTTACCTGTCAGCTGTTTCTGTATCTGGTATTTCACGCGCGGACTTAATTTACCGGCGCCATCCGACAGCAATACAATGGCGCGTGAGCCTGTGCTGGCGATGTTTTCAAACAAAGTCACGGCATTGGTAATACCAGCGCCGATATTGGTCTGGTTCAAGGCCGGGCCAGTGGCTGCCTGGATCGCCGAGTGGATGCCATCACGGTTGGTGGTAATCTTCATGCCATACAAGGCAGAATTGGTAAAACCAACCACGCCCATCATGTCATCCGGCCGGGAATCAATAAACGCGGTGATCAAGCGCCTGGCAGCGGCGGACTTGATTTCTGCCGCATGCCCGCCGGTACTTTGCCCGGCAAACGGGTGATCCATACTGACACTGCGGTCTATCACAAAGACGCTTTGTGCGCCTTTGCCGACTTTTTGCTCCTGGTGGCTATCGCCTTGCGGGCTGGCCAACGCCAGCACCAGGCAGAGCAACATGAGCGAGGTCGCGGCTTTGACCAGGCGATTGGCAGTATCAGAGAAGGGGTCGGCAGGCACCATTTGCAACCAGGAATAAGATTGCGCATGCCGGCTTTTCAACAGGAAAGGCACGGCGACTACTGGTAACAGCAGCAAAAACCACGGGTGTAACCAATGCATCAGACGCCCCGTTCACAATCGCGCAACTGGCGCGTAAATGTTTTACATTGCTGCAGATAAGCCGCAGCGTCATCGGCTTTCCCGCTATACAGCACTGCATTGGCCTGGGCGAAGAAAGTATGCAGTTCCTGCTCTAGCGGTTTAAAGCCAGGCTGTTGCGCGACAAACTCAGCCACATGTTTAGCCAGCATTTGCTGCCCAAAACGCTGGTTCAGGGCATCTTGCACGACCAGGGCTGCCTGCTTCTGGCCTTCGGCATTCGCCGGCAGCTTTTTCAGTTTGCGATAAGCGCGGGCAAACTGGCTATTGACCATAGGCAAGAGCGTCCAGTCGGCATGCCGGTAAAGTAATACCAGGCTGCCTATCACCGCCAGCAGCAAGCTCAGGACGAACCCGCGCTGCGGCGTCTGCGTATCCAGCAATGCCGGGGGATATTGCGCAATCACACTTTGTTTGGCTTTCTGCAACTGGTCTGGCAACTGCGCCATGAGCCAGAAACGCCAGGAAGGTAAGGCCACGGTGGCACCACTGTTAAAAGTCAGTTGTTCGGCTGGCAGTTGCAGTTGCACTGGTTTGCCACTGCTGGCAAATACCTGGTAATCGAATACCAATGTATAGACTTGCTTGTCACCTTGCTTCTGGCTATCGACTTTCAGTTGCCTGAGTTCAACGCCATTGCGTTGCAAGCCTTTGAGCGGCAGGTTGCTGTCATTGAGCTGATCATTGGCCGCCACCGAGAGCCGAATCGTGCGTTGCAACACATCACCGATCTGTATCCCGGCATAAGAAGCCGGGTTATGCACACTGAGCACCTGTACTTGCGCGGCGGGCGTTTCGGCAAAGACCAGGCTGGGGCATACACAGGCGATCAACCACCCTAAAAAAATCTGTTTCATCAGCACACTCTAATGGATAAGTTGTTCAAAATAGTCCGACAGCAAGGCCGCTTCAAAGCGCCCATCGACATACAGAGGCCGGATATCAAACCGCGCAAACAGTTGATCCAGCGCCTGTTTACGTTGTTCAAACATCTCGACGAACTGCGCGCGGATAGCCTGACGGAAGAAAATAGTTTTTTGCTCGCCAGTTTCCGGGTCCTGCAGATTGCCAAAACCAAAACGCGGTAAACGTTGGTACTCCAGCGGATCCCACAACACGATGGGAATGATCTGGTGATTGGCCATCAGGTTCAAGCCATGCTCTATCAGCGACAATGGCAAATGAAAATCCGAAATCCAGAACACCAGGCCTTTTTGCTGGCCTAATAAGCCTGCCGCTTCGACGATGCCACTGCCATCACGGCGGGCACTGCGAAAATCACCGAGTTCGGCAATGGTGGCAAACGACTGATGCGCATGATGCCCGGGAGGCATACTCAGATGCGGGATCACATGCTGGTCATAACTCACTAAACCAAACAGGTCGCTATTCTCATGCGCTGAACAGGCAATCGATGCCGCCACGGCTTTCACCGTATCCAGCTTGCGTATCTGCCCCTGAAACTGCATGGAACTAGATAGGTCACATACGGCATACAGCGGCGAAGAAGCTTCCTGCTTGAATACGCGCACCTGAATCTGCTCGTAAGGGTCACGTATGGTTTGCCGTAAATCCACACGCCTGGCATCCGGATAATCAACCAGTGAGACATGCTTGCTGAATTCATCACCCGGACCACGCTGTATGCCCAGGTGCTCACCCGTGTGCACGCTGGCTGAACGCCAGGGCACCTGGTAGAAAAAAGGCTGGGCGTAGTCTGGAATCATGCTGCTTTAGCCTTGGCAGGCACGCTGACTGAAGCCAGGATCTGGTTGGTCAGTTCACGCGACAACTCGGTGCGGCGGCTCTCAAACATTGGGTTGAGCACCAGTCTATGCGCAATGATTTCATGGAACACCGCATGAATATCTTCCGGGAACAAACTATCCCGGTTCATCAGCCAGGCATGTACGCGCGCTGCTTTCAACAGCATCCCCATGCCGCGAGGGCTGGCGCCGGTATGGATCAGGCGATTGACATCCACGCTGTCGAGCTGGATGCCGAAGGCAGATGGTTTCTGTGTGGATTCCCACAAATCCAGCGCATAGTCTTCGAGCACATCACTAGAACGGATATGGCTTTGTAATACATCGGAGAAAGCATTCAGTTGATCATAAGCCAATACACCCGCATTCACTTGCTGCGTCAGGCGCTCGGCATGCTGGAACTTCACATCGAACATCAAGGCTTTGCGTAGCGCGCGGTCATCTGGAATCTCGATCGGGATCTCCATCATAAAGCGGTCACGCGCGGCTGACGGAATCTCAAAAGTTTCGTTTTTTTCCACCTGGTTTCGGTCAGCGAACACCAGCATGTGCGGCAAACGATATTCTTTTTTGAACGCGCTGATATGACGTTCAGCCATCACGCGTAACATCAGTGCGTGCACCTGTGGCCGGGCGCGGTTGATCTCGTTAAAGAAGAATACTGACAGTTGCTCACCTGCGCGCAGCAACGGCCCCTCTTCTACTTTCGGGCGTCCATCTTCACCGAGGAAAGTATGGTAGATCAGGTCATTCGGCATTAAATCCACAGTGCCTTCAATACGCTCGTAAGCACCGCCCAAACCACGGGCGATCGATTGCAGCAAGGTTGTTTTACCGACGCCTACACCGCCTTCCAGCAGCACGTGGCCGCGGGCGAAAATGGCGATATTAATCGCACGTATCGCCTTGTCCTGGCCGACCACTACTTTTTTCACTTCGTTTTCGAGTGTCAGCGCATGGTCGCGCCACTCGGTCAATTGTGTTTCGATTGATACGGATGTCATGGTTATCCCTTGTTTACAAATTCAGCCGGGGCTATGATGCCAAAGTAGCTTCTGGAAAAGGTGCTAAAGAACTGGTTGCAATTTGTGGTTTGCCACGCTAATATGCAGACAGGTCTGTTCACTTATTTCTAGTCTACTGCAGCCATCGAAAAAAAAGCAAGAAGATTTTTAGGGGTTATCAGCGTGAATGTACTAGCGATTGTGAATAAGACAGGCCAGCGTTGTATGCGTACAGCGAAGGCTTACACATTGCATGGCCTGTGGCAGCTCGGGTTAAAGCAATGGGGCAGGCATGCGCCGTTTTACCGGCTGCGCCACCATTTAGTAGCGTGGAACACGCAACGCGTGGCGGCTTTTGGAGCAAGCGCTGCATTAAATGCACAGGATATTTCGCATATCCGCCAATTGATAGACCAGGCGCAGCAAAGTTCGGTGGCAGAAGTATCGCCTACCCTGCTGGACCAATGGTTTTTTCAGGCGGTAGGCGCCATCCGGGTGCAGTCGCAAACGGGGGAAGACACAGCCTGGCATCTGTTTGAGCAATCAGTCCATGCGCAGTTAGGCGGGCAATCATTACAACGCTCACTGTCTTTGGGCTTGCTGATGACGCTCTGTGTGGTATGGATGACGATGGCCACGCCGGGATACCAGCCTGTGCCTTCTGAATATTCGCCCTATGAAGAAGCGCAGTTAAGTGAAACGAGTGGTACAGCTGATCCGGTCACCATCAGCCTGTTAAACCTGGCGTATCAGAAGATGCAAGCTGGCAGTTGCCAACTGCCGCAGGCGGCGATGCTGCCTGATGCACAGCGTGAGGCGTTTATCATGTTTGTAACGAAAGGCAAGGTAGATGTCGGCCATGTGGAGCAATTACGACAAGCGCTTGGATACGTCAGCTGCCTGTATCCGCAAGAACTCATGCGCCCGCAAGGACGCGAACGTTTACCAAGACCATAAGCTAAAAATCGGGATATCCCAGTGATGGGAAAAAAGGATAAGTGATGAACATGCGAGAGAAAATATTAACCATAGCCAGTAGCCTGTTTGATACCAGAGGCATCCAGGCTTCGGGTGTTGATACGATTATCATGGAAGCTGGCGTTGCCAAAGCCACGCTATATAAGCACTTCCCCAGCAAAAACCTGCTGATCACAGCCTATTTGCGTGAGAAGTCTGATAAGTTTTATGCCTGGCTCAATGCGCAACTGGCGACACAAAGAACCGAATCGATTGAATTGCTGATTCAATTGTGTGAACTGCTGGAGCAATGGATCACACAGCCAGAGTTTCACGGTTTGCCCTTCCACATTGCCGCTGTGGAGTTCCCAGACCCTGAGCACCCTATCAATCAATATTCGGCCGTGCTGTCGGTAGAGCTGCAAACCTACTTATGCAAGATTGCCCGCAATGCAGGCGCCAAAGATCCGGAAGCCCTGGGTCAGCAATTAACCATATTGTTTGAAGGCGCGGCCCTGGTAGAACGTCTTGCACCAAACACCGGTGCGGCTACACGTGCAAAACTGGCAGCCATCACCCTGGTGCACAACGCCACCTGATTTCAAATAGCGCCTATGTCTCCACCGGCTGCCCGGTGCCCACATAGGCGTGAATCAGCTGCGTAGCCATGGTTACCATTGCCAGCAGTTCCGGCTGTTTCACTCCACTGACCGCTTGTACTGTCATACCCTGATGTAAAGTCATGACCAGCTTAGCCAATGCTGCCGTATCCATTCCAGGTGCTAAATCCCCATCTGACTTGGCACGTTCAAAGCGTTGGCCTAGCTTTAGCTCTATCGTATTTCTATACCCACTAAGCAAAGCCTGCATGTTGGCAGCCTCAGCACTACCAGCCAGCGCACCTTTAGTCACCAAACAACCGGCAGCATGACTTTCTTCCGTCAGCATACTGGCAGCCTGCGTCAGTAATGTATGTATCACCTCTGCGGCAGTCGGTGCCTGTAAGGACAAGCCGATAAAACCCGCTGGCCCTTGCACATAGCGCTCTACCGCTTTCTGAAACAAAGCCTCTTTACTGCCATAAGCGGCATAAATACTGGCTTTATTCATATCCATCGCAGCCATCAAGGTCGCCATGGAAGTCCCTTCATAGCCATGCTGCCAAAAAGCATGCATCGCTTTTTCCAGCGCAATATCGTAATCAAAAGCCACTGGCCGACCACGTTTTTTAGGAGTTACTGATGCGTTCATCATCGTTACCTGATCAAATTTTTAATTATTATACCATTTGGTATAAAATATGTTGACACCTTTAAACATCAACAGTATTATTTATTTACCGATTGGTATTTAATTTAAATAATGTCAAATGAAAAGGAAATTCAACATGAGCACTTCCCAACAACGTATCGCTTTTATCACTGGCGCAAACCGCGGCATTGGCTTTGAAACCGCAAAGCATTTGGGTGAACAAGGGATAAAGATTATTCTTGGCGCACGCGACCATGCGAAAGGTGCTAACGCAGTAGCAGAACTAAAAGCTAAAGGTATCGATGCTGAATATCTGCACTATGACGCTGCATTGTCGAACTCACCTCAGGAGGTGGTTGAAGCCTTGCAATCGCGTTTTGGCAAACTGGATATCTTAATTAATAACGCCGGCATATTGAAAGAAACACTGATCGGGCAGAACAACACGTTTACTGTTGACCAGGACACCCTGAAAGAAACGTTTGAAGCCAACTTCTTCGCAGTGGTGGCATTGACGCAAGCCTTACTGCCACTATTGCAAAACGCGCCTGCCGCACGCATTGTCAATCTATCCAGCATACTCGGCTCTCAAACCTTGCATAGCACACCCGACTCCCCTATCGATGTCGCAAAAGGATTGGCTTACAACGCTTCAAAAACAGCCTTGAATATGTTTACCATCCACCTGGCGCATGCCTTGAAAGATAGCCGCATTAAAGTCAATTCTGCGCACCCTGGTTGGGTAAAAACGGATCTGGGCGGCCCTGATGCGCCTATGGAAATCAGTGATAGCTGGAAAACATCCGTGCGCCTGGCGACACTGGACGATAACGGGCCTACAGGTGGTTATTTTCATGAAGACCAGGCATTGCCATGGTAAGCAGCGCTCATCCACAAGTGGCCAGGAAGCGCCAACTACTATTCGCTGTGCTGATGTCACTGGTGACTGTGAATATTGTGAGCATCTCTATTCTGCTCATTCATGGTGTACCGGTGGCGTTGTTGTTTGAAAAATGGTTGACCAGCATTGTGGTGGCCTGGCCTATCGTATTTATCAGTATTCTGCTGGTGGCGCCGTGGTTATTACGGCTAACTGAACGACTAATCAAAGACAATGATTAGGCATGCGCTTGTAGAAAAGGCGAGCGCGAGGCTGGTCTGCCAGCTGGCAGGCCTGCTCGCATATAACTGACGGGCAGGTTAGAAAGGCTTGCGCGGTTCTAGGTGACGGAAAATAATACGGCCTTTATCCATATCGTACGGTGACATTTCAATGGTGATTTTGTCACCTGCCAGGATACGGATTTTATGTTTGCGCATTTTGCCGCCGGTATAAGCAATCAATTCGTGACCGTTTTCCAGCTTTACGCGGTAGCGTGCATCTGGCAGGATTTCGGTGACTGCACCCTGCATTTCAATTAATTCTTCTTTTGCCATTCAGCATCCTTTTACAATAAAAAAAGCCCGGAATTTCCGGGCCCTTTTCCGGTAGGCCGATTAATCAGCCTTGCGGACATGCATTGAATTATTCAATGATTTGAATATTTGCAGCTTGCTTACCTTTAGGGCCAGTCGCTACTTCAAAGCTCACGCGTTGGTTTTCTTTCAAAGTTTTGAAGCCTGCAGATTGAATCGCAGAGAAGTGTGCGAATAAATCTTCGCCGCCATTGTCAGGAGTGATGAAGCCAAAACCTTTTGAGTCGTTAAACCATTTAACTGAACCTGTTACCATAATAAATCCTTGAATGAAAATTGATAATTCGGGCTAATGCCCATAACGAGGATCAAGATGGCGGGAAGTAACGATACACCAAAAGATAGAACCATAGAACAACGACACTACTTGAACTTCGTGAGGGCACACTATGCACGGAATATTAGAGATTGGCAACAAAAATTTGATAAACGATTTAAAAATCAAAAAAATCATTAGTTTTCAAAGCCCACAGGGCATAAAAGCAATCATTCATCACGCAAAATTGACTTAGATTTAGATGCTATTTGGCAATATCTCCTACTTAAAGCGAACTCAGCAATGCAAAAATCCTGGGATCATCGCAATGCGCCACGTTAAAGCGCAACCATGAGGATGGCTCCTGGTAAGGCCTGAACAAATTACCCGGTGCCAGCATGATATTTTGTTTGGATGCCATGGTGGCCACTTCAGCAGCATTGCGCTCATTTGCAAGCTGTGCCCACACAAACATGCCGCCAGCCGGTTCAGCGTGAATGTGTAATCCACACGCTTCTAACGCCCGTATCACTTGCCCCCTCTTGATTTCCAGCCGTGTGCGTATCTTTTCAATATGTTTACGATACCGCCCTTCTACCAGGATCTGGTACATGATGCGCTGGTTGATTTCCGAAGTGGTGAGTCCTGTGAGCAGTTTCAGATCCAGCAACCGCATTGCCAGCTCGCGATGGCAGGCAATAAAGCCTACCCGCATGCTGGCTGAAATGGTTTTGGAATAACTGCTGACATAAATGACCCGGTTCAGCTGGTCGAGTGCGGCCAGCCGCGTCGCATGCTGCGAGTGAAAATCCCCATAAATATCATCTTCGACAATATATAAGCCAAATTTTTCTGCCAGTTGCAATAGCTGGTGAGCGATGGCAGCGCTGGTACTAGTGCCGGTGGGGTTATGTAAAACGGTATTGGTGAAGAAAAGTTTAGGTTTATACGTCTCAAGATGCTGTTGCAATACAGTGATATCCGGGCCATTGATCAGGCGAGGCACGCCTATCAGCCTGGCACCTAAGGACTTCAGGTAGCCAAACAAGGTGTAATAACCTGGATCATCCACCAGCACCACATCGCCCGGCTGGATAAATAGCCTGGCCACTAGATCAAGCCCATGCGATGCACCATTGGTCATGATGATCTGTTGCGCATCTGCGCTGATACCAATATCGGCAAGGTTTTTTTGAGAGAGTTGCTGACGTAAAGGGAGATAGCCGCTGACATCACCATAAGCGGTTAAAAATGACCCGGACTTGCGGGAAAGCTCATGCAGGCTTTTTTGAATGACTTTTTCATCCAGGCAATCGCCAGGTAACCAGCCACACCCTGGCCTAACTACATCGGGGACATCTCTGAAAGTATTGTGTAATAGCCACAGCACATCATCTGCCCGCTCCAGGAAAGTCGTTTGCGGCGTCATTTCTTCGGTTTTCGCCAGCGGTGCGACATAAAACCCTGAACCGCGCCTTGAGAGCAGATATCCCAGCGCGACCAGCCTGTCGTAAGCATCAACGACGGTAAAGCGGCTGATGCCGTGCTGCACGGCGAAATCGCGGATGGAAGGCAACCTCGTACCGGCGCGCAATACCCGCTGTTCCACCAGCTGTTTGACCCCTGTCACGACCTGCTCAACAAGCGGGACAGATTCCAGTGGATTTAATGTAATCAGCGCTTGCGTAACTGGCATGGCAATAGACCCGGTACAGTGTGTTTAATTGTTTATAAATTGTACATGTAGTGTACATGTGTTCATGATTATGATGCAGCATATATCAAACACAAGAGTCCGTATGAAATATTTCATCATCAGTATTGCAGTGGCAGGCATCTATTTATGCATACACCCTCAAGACACGTCTACAAACAACATCGCTTCTGATGGCAGCCGCCCCGTATGCGTAGCTAATATCTCTGCAGGTGCCTTGTGTCATCCTGCCACGCAGGCACAGCAGCAATTTGTGCTGGTCAGAGGCCAACTTATTCCGCTTTAGCCAATTTAAATCATTGCCGCATGTATATACCAAAACATTTTTCTGAGACCGATACGGATGCCTTGCACGAGATCATGCGGGCATACCCACTGGCCACACTAATATCAACCTCATCAAATAATGTTGATGCCAATCACCTGCCACTGCATTTTGCACAAAAGGAAAATGCACCAGGCAGCTTGAGCGGGCACATTGCCAGAGCCAATCCTCTATGCAAAGAAATCATGGAGGGCAAGGAAGTATTGGCGCTTTTCCATGGTCCGCATGCTTATATCTCCCCTTCCTGGTATGCAACGAAGGCTCGCACTGGCATGGTGGTTCCGACCTGGAATTATGTGGTGGTGCATGCGCACGGCAAATTGAAGCTCATAGATGATGCCGAGTGGTTGCGCGCGCATCTTGAAATACTGACTGCAGCTCACGAAAGCAGATTTGAAAAGCCGTGGCGGCTTGACGATGCACCCGCTGATTTTATAGATAAACTGATACGCGCTATTGTTGGCATTGAAATAGAGATTATCAGTCTGATAAGTAAATGCAAAGCCAGCCAGAATCAAACGGTTGAGAACCAGCTAGGAGTGATACAGGGCTTACTTGAGTATGATCAAAAGCAAAATCACGAAATGGCGTCAGTCATTGCCCGTATCAATCATTTGTAAGGGATACACCTGAAAGCTGCGCAGACATCGCACGCGAGTGATCAATTGCTTAAATGCCATATGTCGTCATCAGCAAATAAAAACGGATGCTACTGCATCCGTTTTTTTTCGACGACAAACCAGTTTAAAACAGCGGTGAATAGAGTGCCACTAACACATACCCTATCCCGGCACCGGCCAACACATCACTCGGATAATGCAGTCCCAAGACCACCCGTGAAATTCCAACCAATACCACAAACGGATAAATAATCGGAAACAACTGAGGATAATGCTGCACAGCCACCATGCCGAATGCTACAGCGTGTAAGGTATGGCCAGAGGGGAAACTGAAGTAATCCAGCGGCGTTCCGCTTAACAAGACATCCTGACGTACCTGGAATGGCCTTGGGCGGCTGGTGCGATGCTTGAGCCATTTGTAAACTAAAGTGCCGGTCAGGCCGACCGTGAGCATTTGCAGGCAAACATATAAACCATGTTGCCCTTGAGTGACGGCGATCACCAGCATCAGCAGGTACCAGAACATGCCATCACCCATGCGCGAGATAGCGCGAAACGAGTGGCGGATAAAACGATATTGCCCGGTATGACTGACTTTGACACACAACCGGCTATCCACCGATTGCACCCATCCCAACGTTTGTTGTAGTTTTAGCATCACAGGTCCTTTCCGGGGTTATCCCGGCTATGCTGGAGTAAACCGACTACTTAGGTGTAGCCAGTGTGACTGTGATGCTTGAAACTATCGTGAAGGATTCGTGAAACTAATATGACGTGGTGCTATTTCCACAACACGCGGTAGACAAAGCCCGGAAATGAAAATACCAGGAACAGGCAGAGGGTGATACTGTAAAACTCCCAGCCTTGAGGCCAGACCTGGCCCATGACCAGCTGCTCGACGAAATAGGCGATCACTAGTGTGATGAAATAGGCAGGCAACAACACCGCAAAGCGTTGCCATAATTGATTGATACTACCAGCGATACCCAGCCATTTATCCGAGATCCAGCCCAGATTGGCCATAAACAGCATCAATACCAGATATAAAAACTTGGTCAACATTATTGCAGGCTCATCAACAAACTACGGCCACAGACACTGAGCAGGATCTCAGGGAACAAGCCCAGGCCCAGTAATGCCAGCGAATGTACGCTTAATACAAAACGCATATCTACCGGGGCAGTCAGCGGTGCGTTATCCACGGGCGCGTCAAAATACATTTTGCGTACGATATTCAGGTAGTAGAAAGCACCAATCACTGCCATCAATACCGCCAGCATAACCTGCCAGGTGAACCCGGCCTGCCACGCAGCTTGCAATACGGTGAACTTGGCATAGAACCCAATGGTTGGCGGGATACCGGCCATGCTGAACATAATGATCAACATCAGGAAAGCAAACCACGGATGGCGTTGGTTGAGACCTTTCAGATCATCGATTTCTTCCGCTTCAAAGCCCTGGCGGCTCAATAGCAGAATAATACCGAAACCCGCAATCGAGGTCAGTACATAAGTGCTGATGTAGAAAAAGCTGGAGGCAAAGCCGTTGGCATTCGCGCTCATCATGCCGAACAGGATAAAGCCGACATGCGAGATGGTGGAATATGCCAGCATGCGCTTAAGGTTGGTTTGTACAATAGCACTGAAGTTACCAATGACGATGGATAGGATCGCCATCAGCATCAACATATCCTGCCAGTCTTGCGCTAGCGGATGCAAGCCTTGTACCAGCAAACGCACCGTCATCGCAAAGGCTGCCAGTTTGGGCACAGAACCAATCAACAGCGTCATGGGCGTTGGCGATCCCTGATACACGTCCGGCACCCACATCTGGAAAGGAACCGCGCCAAATTTAAAGGCGATACCAGAGACCAGGAACACCAGCCCCATGATCAATATCGGGCTCTTGTGTTGCTGCATGATGCTATTAGCAATATCACTGACATCCAGGCTGCCGGTCATGCCGTAAATCATGCTCATGCCATACAGCAGCATGCCTGAAGCCAGCGCGCCGAGTACAAAATATTTCATCGCGGCTTCTGAGGCGCGCGGGTTGTCGCGGTCAAACGCCACCAGTGAATATAGACACAGAGACAGCAGTTCCAGGCCGATATAAATAGTCAGTAAGTTATGACCTGAAACCATGATCATCATGCCAAGCAAACCAAACAGCACCATGGCGTAAAACTCGCCGCGGTAGAGGTTGCGGTCCTGCAGGTATTTACGGCTATAGATAAAAATCAATGACGTTCCCAGGTACATCATCATCTTGATCACATCTGACAGCGTATCGTCGATGAACATGTGCGAAAAGGCAAAGCCGACCGCAGGCGTATGGGTTTTAAAGGTAAAGAATGCCGCCGCAAACAGTGTGAACTGGCTCAGGCCATAAATGATGGAACGGTTTTGCGGCAGGATAAATAAATCCAGCAGCAAAATAAACATGGCCATGCCCAGCAATACCAGTTCTGGCAACAGGGCGAGCAAATCGAATTGCATATTATCCATTTTCTAACATCCTGCCTTAATAGCCTGTGACCGGCAATTTTGAAATCGCCATATGTTTCAGGAATTCGCTACTAGTCGCCTGCATCACTTCAGTAATCGGCTGCGGATACAGACCAAAGCCGATCACTAAAACAGCCAGAATACCGAGGATCAGGAATTCGCGTTTATTCAAATCTGTCAGTTCTGCTACATGGTGGTTGGCGACATCACCAAAAAATACCCGTTTCGTCATCCACAAGGTATAGGCTGCACCAAAGATCAACGTGGTAGCAGCCGCAAAACCTACCCAGAAGTTGAACTTCACTGCGGCCAGAATCACCATAAACTCACCGACAAAACCTGAGGTACCAGGCAAGCCACTATTCGCCATGGCAAACAGTACCGCAAATCCGGCGAATACCGGCATTTTGTTGGCAACACCGCCATAGGCTGAAATCTCCCGGCTGTGCACACGGTCATACAGCACACCGACGCTCAGGAACATGGCAGAAGAAATAAAGCCGTGCGAGATCATCTGCATCACCGCCCCTTCCAGTGCCAGCTGGCTGAACATGAAAAAGCCCAGTGTCACAAAGCCCATGTGGGAGATTGAAGAATACGCGATCAGTTTCTTCATATCGGTTTGCACCAGGGCGACCAGCGCAATATAAACCACCGCAATCAATGACAACACGATCATGGCGGTACTAAAGTAATGTGAAGCATCCGGCGCAATCGGCATGGCGAAACGCAGGAAACTATACCCGCCCAACTTCAGCGCAATCGCCGCCAGCACCACGGAACCACCAGTCGGGGCTTCCACGTGCGCATCCGGCAGCCAGGTATGCACCGGCCACATCGGGATCTTGACCGCGAACGCCATAAAGAAGGCGATAAAAATATAGATCTGCGCCTGCATACTCAGTGGCAGCAAGTAGTAATCAGCCAGTTCAAAACTGCCGGTCTGGTGATACAGGTGGATAAATGCCACCAGCATCAACAAGGAACCAAGCAAGGTATACAGGAAAAACTTGACCGTGGCATAGACGCGGTTAGGCCCGCCCCAGATACCGATCACTAGGAACATGGGGATCAGCATCGCTTCCCAGAACACATAGTAGAGAATCGCATCCAGCGCGGTGAACACGCCTATCATAATGCCGCTCATGATCAGGAAGGCCGCCATATACTGGGCAACATGCTTGGTGATCACTTCCCAGCCTGCCAGCACCACAATCACGGTAGTAAAGCTGGTCAGCAACACCAGTGGCATGGAGAAACCATCTACGCCCAGGTGATAGTGCATATTGAACGCGGGGATCCATGGCAATAATTCTTCAAACTGGAAGAAGCCATCCTGAACATCAAACAATGTATACAGCGGAATAGTGACGAGGAAACTGACCAGACTGCCCGCCAATGCCAGCCAACGCGTCAATGTCGCCTTGTGGTCACCCCCGAGCAGCAATACCAGCACACCGGAGAATACCGGGAGCCAGACGGCCAGACTTAACCATGAAATACTTGTGAGGTCGGCTTGCATCATTAATTAATTTTTACAAAGAAAGACATGAGAAGGAATACGCCAATAATCATTGCAAAAGCGTAGTGATAAATTAAGCCTGATTGCACATTACGTAATCTGGCAGCGATCTTGCCCATGGTCCTGGCAGTGCCATTGACCATTGCGCCATCAATCAATGTGATATCGCCGAATTTCCAAAGCAAGCGACCCAGGTAACGTGAGCCACCGGCAAAGAATTTCTCATTAAAACTGTCGAAACCGTATTTGTTATCCAGTATGCGGTAAATCAGGTCGAATCGCTGTTTGATCGCTGCCGGAATATCCGGGCGTTTCATATAGAAGAACCAGGACAGCAACACGCCGGATGCAGCCAGGATAAACGGCAAGCTGGCAAAGCCATGAATCGCCATGCCTGCGGGGCTATGCATAAACTCATGATAGTGATGTGCCAAATGCTCCATCGCCGGATGCGCTTCAGGATTGACAAAAATCACGTTTTTGAAGAAATCGCCAAATACCATGGGTTCCAATGCGAAATAACCGATCAGCAGCGATGGTATTGCCAGCAGGATCAATGGCAGCGTCACCACCCAGCCTGGCTCATGCGGATCATCGTTCGGCCCCAGGCCGTGGTGATGGGCATCATCATGGGCGTGATCGTCGTGGTGCGCGTCAGTATGTGCATCGTGCGTGTCATGTGCATCGTGATTTTGATCAGCATGCCCGGCATGGACAGGCGATGCCTGGCGCCATTTTTCTTCGCCATGAAAGACCAGGAAATACAGACGGAAAGAATAGAACGCAGTGACAAACACACCGACGATCACGGCAAAGTAAGCAAAACCACTACCGGGGATATGCGATAACTCAACTGCTTCAATAATGCTGTCTTTGGAATAGAAGCCTGAGAAGAATGGCGTCCCGATCAAAGCCAGCGAACCGATCAGCGAAGTGATCCAGGTGATCGGCAGGTATTTCTTCAGGTTACCCATGTTGCGGATATCCTGATCATGGTGCATGCCCATGATGACAGAACCCGCCCCCAGGAATAACAATGCCTTGAAGAATGCGTGTGTCATCAAGTGGAAAATGGCCACTGAATAGGCGGAAGCCCCAAGCGCGACCGTCATATATCCCAGCTGTGACAGCGTGGAATAAGCCACCACGCGCTTAATATCGTTCTGGATTATGCCCAGGAAGCCCATAAACAAGGCGGTAATGGCACCAATTACCATCACGGTGGATAAAGCCGTGGTCGATAATTCATACAGCGGCGACATACGCGCGACCATGAAAATACCGGCGGTGACCATGGTCGCCGCGTGAATCAAGGCTGAGATAGGTGTCGGGCCTTCCATGGAGTCTGGCAGCCAGACATGCAAAGGCACCTGCGCCGATTTACCCATCGCACCGACAAACAACAGCAAGCAAGTCACCGTCATCAATGACCAGGAACAGCTACCCAGAAGATTGACTTGCGTCTCTGCTAACGAAGGCGCACGCTCAAATACGGTGGCGTAATCGAGGCTACCGAAGTAATACAGCACCATGCCTATGCCCAGCAGGAAACCAAAGTCACCTACCCTGTTCACCAGGAAAGCTTTCAGGTTGGCATAAATTGCTGTCGGACGCGTGAACCAGAAACCAATCAGCAGGTAAGACACCAGGCCGACCGCTTCCCAGCCGAAGAACAATTGCATGAAATTGTTACTCATTACCAGCATCAGCATGGAGAAAGTAAACAGGGAGATATAGCTGAAGAAACGGCTATAGCCTGGGTCTTCATGCATATAGCCTATGGTGTACACATGCACCATCAATGACACGAAAGTCACCACTACCATCATCATGGCACTCAGGTTGTCGATCAGGAAACCGACTTCAAAATGAATGTCGCCTGAATCCAGCCAGGTGTATACCGATTCGTTCAGGGTAAAGCCATCCAGCGTCTGGTTGAGTATGCTCACGGACAAAGCAAACGCAGCGCCGACACCTGCAATGGTAATGACGTGTGCAGCCCAGCGTGGAATGTAATTACGGAATAAGCCAACGACCGCTGCAGCCAGCAATGGCAGCAAAGGGATAAGCATCAGGATTTGTTTGATTGTCATTACACTTAACCTTTTAACTGATCCAGATCGTCAACATTGATAGTATGCAGATTACGGAACAGCACAACCAGGATGGCGAGGCCAATCGCTGATTCAGCCGCCGCCACCGTCAGGATGAAAAACACGAATACCTGGCCAGCAATATCGTTCAGGTAATGCGAGAAGGCAATGAAATTCAAATTCACCGCCAGCAGCATGAGCTCAATCGCCATCAGCAGAATGATCACATTTTTGCGGTTGAGGAAAATACCAATCACGCTGATGGCAAACATCAAGGCGCCTAAAATCAGGTAATGAGACAAGCCGACCATGATTATTTTTTCTCCTCTGGTGCCGGGGGTGGTGCTGGTGGCTCTACTTCAGCTTGCATAGAAACAATACGCAGCCTGTCGCTACGCTTCACTTTCACCTGTTCGGACGGGTTCATGGATTTGTTATCCTGGCGCTCACGCAGCGTCAGCACGATCGCCGCAATCATGGCCACTAACAGCACCACGGCGGCCAGCTCAAACGGCAGCAAATAATCGGTATATAGCACTTTACCCAGCGCAGCAGTATTGCTGAAACCATCAGGTGCTGTCACCGCCTGGCTAGGATTAAGATTTTTTGCGGATAACACAATGACCATCTCAGCCATCATGACCACACCAAATGTCAGTGCCAACGGCAGGTTAGACCAGAAGCCTTCACGCAGCTTGTCGATATTGATATCCAGCATCATCACCACAAACAGGAACAGCACCATCACCGCCCCTACATAAACCAGTATCAGGGCGATGGCGAGAAACTCTGCTTCAAGCAGCAGCCAGATACCCGCGGCGGTAAAAAAAGCCAATACCAGGAACAGCGCTGCATGCACCGGGTTGCGGGTTGTAATGACGCGAATGCCGGAAAACAGCAGGATCGCTGCCAGCACATAAAAAACTATATCGGTAAATATCATGGATTTTCCTGTTCGCGCCTAGCGATATGCTTTGTCCTGGGTACGATCGGCAGCGATTTCCGCCTCATATTTATCGCCTACTTCCAGCAACATCTCTTTGGTGTATAACAAGTCGCCGCGCTGTTCACCGTGGTAATCAAATATGCGCGTTTCAACAATGCTGTCTACCGGGCAGGACTCTTCACAAAAACCGCAAAAAATACACTTGGTCAGGTCAATATCGTAGCGGGTAGTCCGGCGGCTGCCATCTTCACGCTGGTCAGATTCGATAGTGATCGCCATCGCCGGGCACACGGCTTCGCATAATTTGCAGGCGATGCAACGTTCTTCCCCATTCGGGTAACGGCGCAAGGCATGCAAACCGCGGAAACGGTTCGACTGCGGCGTCCGCTCTTCCGGATACTGAATGGTGATTTTCTTGGCAAAGAAGTAGCGTCCTGTCAGGGCCATGCCTTTCAGCATTTCCCATAACATCAAACTGCCTAATGTATTTTTAATCGCGTTCAACATGGTAAGGTTTCTGTTATCCCTGGTTGTGCATTGTCCAATGTTTGTAATTCATTAATGGAACAAATAAGCCCACTGCGTTTGCATCATGGCGGCCACCACGACTATCCATACCAGTGTGATTGGAATAAATACTTTCCAGCCCAGACGCATGATCTGGTCATAACGGTAACGCGGGAAAGTCGCGCGGAACCATAAAAACATAAACAACAGGAAAGCGACTTTGCCAAACAGCCACAAAATGCTATCCGGCAAGAATGGCAGTGGTGATAACCAGCCACCGAGGAACATCAAAGCCGCCAGCATGGACACCAGTATCATGTTGGCATATTCCGCCAGGAAGAATACCGCGAACGCCATGCCTGAATATTCGACGTGAAAACCAGCCACGATCTCGGACTCACCTTCGGCCACGTCAAACGGGGCGCGGTTAGTTTCGGCGACAGCACTGATGAAATACACGATGAATAGCGGGAACAAAGGAATAAAGTACCAGTGCCAGAAACCGCCCTCCTGGCCCATGACAATCTTGCCTAGGTTGAGTGAGTTGGCACACATGAGCACGCCAACCAGCGTGAAACCCATGGCGATCTCGTAAGACACGATTTGCGCGGCTGAACGCAACGAGCCCAGAAACGCGTATTTGGAGTTGGATGCCCAACCGGCAATGATCACACCGTATACCGCGACTGAAGTCATGGCCAGGATATACAACAAACCGGCATCAATATTGGCTAACACCAGCGTTGCATCAAACGGGATCACCGCCCAGGCAGCGAAAGCCGGCGCAATGGTCAGGATAGGGCCGATAAAAAACAACACCTTATTCGACGCGGTAGGCAGGATGATTTCTTTAAACAGCAGTTTTAACGCATCTGCGATTGGTTGCAGCAAACCAAACGGACCAACCCGGTTAGGGCCGATACGCACTTGCATATAGCCGATGACTTTGCGCTCGAAATAAGTCAGGTAAGCGACACAAATCATCAGTGGCAGCACAATGGCAATGATTTTTACCAGCGTCCATGTCACCAGTTGCACATCTGGCCAGTAGGATCCAAATAATTCAGAGAAGAATTGCATGTTATGCCATCTCGGTCAGTTGTTTTTCGTAAATCGCCACTTGCTCGACGGCTGCTTTTTCAATGGTGATATCACCCATCAGGTCACCAAGGCCCACAGTCAGCGGGTGTGCCGCTGCTACGCGGACGCAGCCTTTGGCTACATGGTTATCCAAGCGCACTTTGAGTACTGCACTGCCCTTATCCTGGCGCGCCACCA
This sequence comes from Methylophilus sp. E2MeOHC9, assembly GCF_058744375.1. NCBI lineage: Bacteria > Pseudomonadati > Pseudomonadota > Betaproteobacteria > Nitrosomonadales > Methylophilaceae > Methylophilus > Methylophilus sp. E2MeOHC9. The sequence goes on along the minus strand of NZ_CP196024.1, from coordinate 1,845,749 downwards.
CTATATCGCCATCCTGCAAGCCTAACTCTGCCAGTTGCTCACCATGCATGCGTGCCATCGGGCGAATGTTGTATTTTGTTTTCTGCAAAGGGGCTGAGCGACGTACGATAGGGTCAGACTCATATTGCGGCACTTCGCCGATGCGCTGTAAACCCAGTTTCTTGATATTGACCTGGATTTCAACCAGCTCTTTCAGGTTGTTATTCAGGCTACGCCAGACCACAGCAGAAGGTTTTTCGCCGTTGAAGACTGCATTTTTCACTTCTTCGGAGCTGTTGTAGTCAAACCCTGACAGGCCTAAAGTATTCGCGAGCACGCGCAAGACTTTCCAGCCCGGACGGCATTCACCTAGTGGACGTGTCACAGCCTGGAAGCTTTGCACGCGGCCTTCCATACTCATAAAAGTACCGGAAGTTTCGGTAAACGGCGCAATCGGCAGCAGGATATCGGCGTTGTCCAGGGCAGAAGATTTATACGCGGTTAATGCGATCACGCACTCGGCTTTTGCCATGGCGTCATTGGCCAGTGCCGCGTGCTGGCAATCCAGCTCAGGTTCGATGTTCAATAACAGATAGGCCTTGCGTGGCACTTCCAGCATGGCACGTGCGTGCATGCCGGTGGCTGAAGGCATCACACCTATCATATGCATACCAGTGCTATTGGCGGCCGGTGGCAAAATACCACCTTTGGCACCACTGATACCGCCTATGGCTTCTGCCATGCTGTACATCTCAGTAAAGCGCGGATCGCTGAGCGCCATATTGCCGAGGAAAATACCGACTTTAGGCGCAATCAGGATCAGGTCTTCGCGGATACCGGCCAGGCTTTCCGCGATTTTCTGCGTGTTTGGACGTATCTTAATTTCTTCGAGTAACTTGTTCAATGTCGGTGGCAGGCACAGCGACAGTTTTTGCAGGCCGGACATGCCTTTTAAAATCTGGCCAAGCACGTTCACCATATCATTAGGACGCACAATCACTTTGTGTGCAATGTCCATCAATGGATCATTGTCTAGCGGGCTGACGATGCTCAATTCAGCGCCATTGGCGACGGCTTTACGGATGCGCTGCGCCAACAATGGATGCTCGTTACGGATATTGGAACCTATCAGCAGAATACGGTCCAGCTCTTCGATTTCCTGGATATTGCAGCCCATCCATGGCGTACCGGTACGCTTGCCATCGAGGCGGAAATCGGTCTGACGCAAACGGTAATCCACATTGCCACAGCCCAGGCCGTCGGCCAGTTGCTTGATCAGGTAGCCTTCTTCCATGGTGCTGTTAGGTGACACCAGCACGCCCAAGGCGTCAGCACCATATTGTTTGGTGATGTCTTTCAGCTGGCCTGCGGCAAATTCCAGCGCTGTTTTCCAATCGGTTTCCTGCCATTGCCCGTTGTGCTTGATCATAGGCACTTTCAGGCGCTCCGGGCTGTTCAGGCCCTCGTAGGAGAAACGGTCGCGGTCAGACAGCCAACACTCGTTGATCGACTCTTTTTCACGCGGCAGAATGCGCATGACTTTGTTATCTTTGACGTGCACTTCTACATGTGAACCCAGGCCATCATGCGGGGCAATCGAAGGCCTGCGCACCAGCTCCCAACTACGTGCAGAATAACGGAACGGCTTGCTGGTCAGCGCGCCTACCGGGCATAAATCAATGATGTTGCCACTGAGTTCGGAGTTGACGGATTGATCGACATACGCAGTGATTTCAGCATGTTCGCCACGGTTGACCAGGCCCAGCTCCTGCATGCCACCGACTTCCTTGAGGAAGCGCACGCAACGGGTACACTGGATGCAACGTGTCATATCAGTGCTCACCAGTGGCCCGATATTCTTGTTGAACACCACACGTTTTTCTTCCGTGTAACGTGAACCGGAAGCACCGTAAGCCACCGCGATATCCTGCAAATCACACTCGCCACCCTGGTCGCAAATCGGGCAATCCAGCGGGTGGTTGATCAGCAGGAACTCCATCACGCTTTTTTGCGCCTCGACAGAGGCTTTGCTACGGGTGAAAATCTTCATGCCATCGGCCACTGGTGTGGCGCAGGCAGGCAGCGGTTTGTTAAATTTTTCGACCTGCACCAGGCACATGCGGCAGTTGGCGGCGACCGAGAGTTTTTTGTGATAGCAGAAACGCGGAATGGCAATGCCTACCGCATCCGCAGCATCAATAATGGTGCTGCCGTGTTCGACCTCTAGTGGTTTGCCGTCAATTTCGATATTTAACATGTCTGCTATCTCTAAAATTTATTTGTTGAGCTGATCTCAAAAATAGATTTTTATTTACCATCCACCATGGATTTACCATGCTGTATGTAATATTCAAATTCTGGGCGGAAGTGTTTGATAAAGCTCAACACCGGCGTTGCTGCGGCATCCCCGAGTGCACAAATCGTGCGGCCGGAAATGTTATTACTTAAATCTGTCAGCAAATCCAGGTCTTCCATCTTGCCTTTGCCATTCACAATACGCTCAATGATGCGGTAGACCCAGCCAGTGCCTTCACGGCACGGCGTACATTGACCGCAACTTTCTTCATAAAAGAAATAGCTCAGTCGCTTGAGGGTTTTCACCATGCAGGTGGTTTCATCCATCACAATCATGGAACCCGCACCCAGACTGGAACCGGCTTTGCTCAAGCCATCGTAATCCATAGTGGCATTTTCAATCGCGCTGGCTGGCATCACTGCAGTTGATGGGCCGCCAGGGATGACTGCCTTCAGTTGCCGGCCTTTCCAGATACCGCCTGCCATTTCAAGCAGGTCTTTAAAAGGCGTGCCCATCTTGATTTCATAGTTGCCAGGTTTTGCGACGTGGCCTGACACTGAGAATAACTTGCTGCCGCCTGAATTTGGCACGCCTAAATCGGCAAATGCCTGGCCGCCATGCTGCATGATCCACGGAATTGAAGTATAGCTTTCGGTATTATTGACGTTGGTCGGCTTGCCAAATACGCCATAACTAGCCGGGAATGGCGGCTTGAAGCGTGGCTGGCCTTTCTTACCTTCGATGGATTCAATCAGGGCGGTTTCTTCGCCACAGATGTAAGCACCGTAGCCGTGCACGGCATAGAGATCAAAACTGAAATTAGTGCCAAACAGGTTTTCACCCAGATAGCCGGCTTCACGCGCCTCTGCCAGTGCGGCTTCGAATATTTCGTAATCCTGCCAGATTTCACCGTGGATATAGTTGTAACCGACGCGGGCGCCCAATGTATAAGCCGCAATCGCCATGCCTTCGATCAACTGGTGTGGGTTGTAGCGGATGATATCGCGGTCTTTAAAGGTACCTGGCTCGCCTTCATCGGTATTGCACACCAAATACTTGGTGCCGTCGTAATAACGCGGCATAAAGCTCCACTTCAGGCCGGTGGGGAAACCCGCCCCGCCACGTCCGCGCAAGTTGGAGACTTTGATCTGGCTGATGATTTCAGGCGCTTTGCTTTTTTCCGCTACCAGCCGTTTAAGCTGTACGTAACCACCCAGTTTTTCATAGGTAGCGAGTGAGGCAGGATTTTCTTCTGTCAGGGTACGCAAGGTGACCAGCGTTTGCCCGGCCAGATCGGTTTTCACCACTGCGGCTTGCTGAATTGAGGTAGTTGAAGTTTTTGCCATCAATGGTTCCTTCAGCCCTTATTTAACTCATTAATGAGCGCGTCCACTTTTTCAGTGGTCAAAAACTCATGCATCTGGCTGTTATTCACATGCAACAATGGCGCACCGCCGCAACAGCCCATGCACTCGCCCTCTTTTAAACAGAACTTGCCATCGGCAGTGACTTCATTGAAACCGACACCGAGCTTGTGTTGCAGGTGCTCGACAATTTCATCAGAGCCGCGCAGCATGCAGGAGATATTGGTACAGATGGTGATCTTGTGCTCGCCGACCGGTTCCAGATCATACATATTGTAGAAAGTCGCGACTTCCAGTGCAGCGATTTCCGGGATGCGCAGGTATTTCGCCACTTCGGAAATGCTTTCCTTGGATAACCAGCCGCGTTCCATTTGCACAATGCGCAGGGCTGACATCACTGCCGCCTGGCGCCTGTCTTTAGGATACTTGGACAGCTCGTACTCTATTTTTTCTATAGCTTCTGCACTTAACATGCTTGTACCTTAATATCTTTTCGATCCCGGTTTATCACGTCAATCCGGTTATCTATCGATTTCGCCGAACACAATATCTTGTGTACCAATAATCGCCACCAGATCGGCGATCATATGTCCTCTGGTCATTTCATCCAGCGCTGCCAGATGCGCAAAGCCCGGCGCCCGTATTTTCAGGCGATAAGGTTTGTTGGCGCCATCTGACACCATATAAATCCCGAACTCGCCTTTAGGATGCTCAATCGCGGCATAGGCTTCGCCTACAGGGACGTGAAAACCTTCGGTAAATAACTTGAAGTGGTGGATCAAGTCTTCCATATTGGTTTTCATGCCTTCGCGGTTAGGCGGCGCCACCTTGTTATCATCCGTGATGACAGGGCCGGGATTGACGCGTAACCAGTCTATACATTGCTTGATAATACGGTTGGACTGGCGCATCTCTTCCACGCGCACCAGGTAGCGGTCGTAACAGTCACCGTTCACGCCCAATGGAATATCAAAATCCATCTTGGCATAGACTTCATAAGGCTGTTTCTTGCGCAAATCCCAGGCGATACCTGAACCACGCAACATGGCCCCGGTGAGCCCTAGTGCCAGTGCACGCTCAGGCGTCACTACGCCGATACCTACCGTACGCTGTTTCCAGATACGGTTATCTGTCAGCAGGGTTTCGTATTCGTCCACATAGGTAGGGAAACGGTTGGTGAAATCTTCGATAAAATCCAGCATGGAACCCTGACGGTTCTCATTCAGTTTCTTGATTTCGGCTTCACTGCGGAATTTGGTGGTTTGGTGCTGCGGCATTTTTTCCGGCAGGTCACGATAGACACCACCCGGGCGGTAATACGCCGCATGCATACGCGCGCCGGAAACGGCTTCATACACATCGAACAGATCTTCGCGCTCACGGAAGGCATACAGGAATACCGTCATCGCCCCCACGTCTAGCGCATGCGCACCCAGCCACAGCAAGTGATTGAGGATACGGGTAATTTCGTCAAACATGACGCGGATATACTGCGCACGTATCGGCACTTCCAGGCCCAGCATTTTCTCAATCGCCATCACATACGCATGCTCGTTGGCCATCATGGAGACATAATCCAGCCTGTCCATATAAGGCACACTTTGCAGGTAAGTGCGATTTTCGGCCAGTTTTTCGGTCGCTCTGTGTAACAAGCCGATATGCGGGTCTGCACGCTGGATCACTTCACCATCCAGCTCAAGTACCAAACGCAACACACCATGCGCCGCAGGGTGCTGCGGACCAAAGTTCATGGTGTAATTCTTAATTTCTGCCATAGCTAGCAAGCCCCAAACATGCAATATTCAGCCAACGCAAAGGCAGAACTTTGAAAAGAGAATGAATGACTGTGGATGATGGAAATGGTTAAACGATTAACCATGATGCTTTCCTTCATCGCGGATCAGGCGCGGCACGTTGTTACGTGGATCGATGGATACCGGTTGATAGACGACCCGTTGTTGCACCGGGTCATAACGCATTTCCACGTTGCCTATCATGGGGAAATCTTTACGGAACGGATGGCCGACAAAACCGTAATCGGTCAGCAGGCGGCGTAAATCTGGATGGTTTTCAAACATCAGGCCATAGAGGTCAAACGCTTCCCGTTCGAACCAGTTGGCGACCGGCCAGACATCAACCAGGGTTGGGAAAACAGGAAAATCATCGTCGGCGGCAAAGGCACGGATGCGCACTCGCTGGTTCAGGCCGACAGATAACAGATGCAACACCACGGCAAAGCGCGGGCCTTCCCAGCGGCCATCAGCATAATCGGAATAATCCACACCACACAAATCAATCAGTTGCTCAAACCTGAGCTCGGCATGGGTTTTCAATTTATCTGCCACCGCCAGCAAATGTTTCACATGCACTTCAACGGTGATCTCGCCCAGCTTTTGCTCCAGCTTCACCACGCCATCACCTAGTGCTAACTTGAGCTGTGCGGACAAATGTTCTAGTTTTGCGGACATAGTGTAGTTTCTTGGGCTGACTATTTAAGTTCTGGCGATGGTATTGGTACGTTTGATTTTCTTCTGCAGCTGGATGATGCCGTAAAGCAAGGCTTCGGCTGTCGGTGGACAACCCGGCACATACACATCGACAGGCACGATACGATCACAACCGCGCACAACTGCATATGAATAATGGTAATAGCCGCCGCCATTGGCACAGCTACCCATAGAGATCACCCAGCGTGGCTCTGCCATCTGGTCATAGACTTTACGCAGGGCCGGGGCCATCTTGTTCACCAGTGTCCCGGCGACGATCATCACATCCGATTGCCGTGGGCTGGGGCGGAAAACAATGCCGAAACGGTCGAGGTCGTACCGCGCTGCGCCGGCATGCATCATTTCAACCGCGCAACAGGCCAAACCAAACGTCATCGGCCATAAAGAACCGGTACGCGTGTAATTGATCACCGTATCCAGGGTAGTGGTGACAAAGCCTTTTTCCAGTACGCCTTCAATGCTCATAGCATCAACCCCGCTCTTATCAGTTGCATTCCTGTCAGTCCCATTCCAAAGCCCCCTTCATCCACTCAAAGATGAAGCCGACGACCAGCACAAACAAGAAAACCATCATGGCCCAAAAACCGGCCGGACCAATTTCCTGGATGACGATCGCCCACGGGAAAAGAAAAGCGATTTCGAGATCAAACAGGATAAACAGAATGGCGACCAGGTAGTAGCGCACGTCAAACTTCATACGCGCGTCTTCAAACGCTTCAAAGCCACATTCGTAAGGAGAGTTTTTTTCCGCATCAGGGCGATGCGGAGAGACCAGTTTACCAGCGATGAGAGGCCCCAGGCCAACGCCCAAGCCCACCAGGGTAAACATTAAAATCGGGAAATAATTTTCTAACACTGATTTGCCTTCATCGATCATGTTAACAAGTCATTTCACTGCAAACCTAACGGCCTGACAAGCACACAACGAAACACGCCCAAGCAAACAATTCCCAAACAGCCAACGTCGTTAAAATGTATCAGCCCTGCAATCAAAACACAATCACAGCCAGAACACACATGACGTCACTGGTGCCGTCGGCGAGACTCGAACTCGCACAACTTTCGTCACTACCCCCTCAAGATAGCGTGTCTACCAATTCCACCACGACGGCTTTAAAAACTAGTTTGGAATATCTTTGGGTGTATTTTCAACCGGCTTGGCGGGTTCAACCGCTTTGCCTTCGGCCGGAGCCTGTTGTGTCAACGGGGCTTTCACCACGCTGCCAGAACCCGCTTTATGACTGGACATAAATGCCAGCGTCAAACTGGTTGCAAAAAATACTGTAATAAAAATCGATGTCAGCTTACTGAGCAAATTGGAAGAGCCGGAAACCCCAAATAAACTACCTGAGGCACCACTTCCGAACGCTGCACCCATGTCAGCGCCTTTGCCGTGCTGTAATAAGACCAGGCCAATCACTGAAGCAGCTGCCAACACATGAATGACGAGAATGACGTTTTCCATAATCCTTTAATCCGATAAATGAGTAACAATTGCGCTTGTGGCACGCTTGTTACTTAGCTAGAGATGCTATTTTACAGGGACGGCCTGACATATTTTTATAAATTGCTCTACATCCAGTGAGCAACGGCCGATCAGCGCACCATCTATTTCCTTCTGATTTAATAATTGTACCGCATTTTGTGGATTTACGCTGCCCCCGTAAAGGATTTTTAACGTGGCAGAGGCTGATTTATCGGCACTTGCCACCGTGTCGCGAATAAACTGGTGCATGGCGACAGCTTGTTCTGCCGTCGCAGCCAAGCCAGTACCAATCGCCCAAATCGGCTCGTAAGAAACAATCGTGTCCGCAAAAGCCTCGCCGCCAAACATCCTGATAATGGTCTCCAGTTGTTTACCGACCACGCGCTCCATGACGCCGGCTTCACGCTCGAGCAAAGTTTCACCGACACACAGAATTGGCTTCAAGCCGTGACGTTTGGCGACCATCATTTTTTCAGCAATGTTTTCATCTGACTCGCAATAGGCAGTGCTGCGCTCGGAATGACCTATGATCACGTACTGCGCGCCAAAATCACGCAGCATGCTGGCACCGACTTCACCGGTATAAGCGCCCTGCTCAAACTTGGCCAGGTTTTGCGCGCCCCAGCCAAGCCGGGTCGACGCCAATAATGATTGCGCTTGTGCCATGTAAGGATAAGGTACACAGACGACAACATCGGTTTGCGGCAGGGCTTGCAATCCGTGCAGATAACCCTGGATCAAGGCCTGGTTCAGCGCCAGGCTGCCATGCATTTTCCAGTTGGCGACAACTAATTTGTTGGATGGGGTGTTCAGGTCAGGTTGGGACATGCAGAAAATTAACTCACATTGTACGGAGCGTTAGCTCAATTGAATTTGCTTTGCGCGAATTCTACGCCCGCACACTGTGAGCGACAAGCACTGAGGATAAAAACCCGGTAAAAATTAAGCGGTTAAAAACGGGTAGTCAGTATAGCCTTGTGCATTTCCACCGTAGAACGACGCAGAGTCTGCTTCATTCAATGGCGCATTTTTCGCGTATCGTTCGACCAGGTCAGGGTTGGCAATAAATGGCACACCATAAGCCACGGCGTCGGCATGACCACTTGCAATCACCGCATTGCCGCGCTCTTTGTCATAGCTCAAATTGGCAATGTAGCCATTTTTAAACAGCTTGCGCAGTGCATCAAAATCAAACGGCTCAGACTCACCACCACCATGGATACCACCTTCCACTGCATGCAGGTATGCCAGGTCAAACTGGTTTAATGCATTGGCAACATAGTTAAAAGTTTGCTGCGGCTGGCTGTCTTTCATATCGTTAAACGGGTTGACTGGCGAGATACGTACGCCGACTTTATCCGCACCTATAGTGTCGACCACAGCCTGCACCACTTCCAGCAATAAGCGCGTGCGGTTTTCCACTGAGCCACCGTAAGCATCTTGCCTGTGGTTACTGCCATCTCGTAAAAACTGGTCTAGCAGATAGCCATTGGCGGCATGCACTTCCACCCCATCGAACCCTGCGGCAATCGCGCAGCGCGTTGCATGTACATAATCTTGTACGATGACAGGCAACTCATCCAGCTCGAGCGCGCGTGGAGTGACGTAATCCTGCAGACCCTGATAGGTGAACGCCTGGCCGGCCGGCTTGATTGCCGAAGGCGCTACAGGCTGCGCCTGGTTAGGTAACAAACTTGGGTGAGAAATGCGGCCTACGTGCCATAACTGGATCACAATCTTGCCGCCCTGGGCATGCACTGCATCAGTCACTTCTTTCCAGCCGGCGATCTGCGCATCGGTATAAATACCTGGCAATGCCGGGTAGCCATGTGCCATCGGTGAAATCGGAGTCGCTTCGGTAATAATCAGGCCCGCTGTGGCGCGCTGCTCGTAATAGGTGACATTAATCGCTTGCGGCACACCGCCCTCGCCTGCACGATTACGCGTGAGTGGTGCCATCACCACGCGGTTTTTCAAACTGATTGCGCCTAGCTTTGCCGGGGAAAATAAATCCAATGCCATACCACTCTCCATGTTTACATTTCAAGAAACTTTAAAACGACAATACGGAGCGTAGCGCATGTGCGCCAGGCATCCGTATTTGTGCTGTGATCAATAAACGTTATTTAGCTTTGACACCTTCAATCAACAAGGTGATTTCAATCTCGTCACCGACTGGCGCATTGGCGCCCGTTGCCCAGCCATAGCCGTAATCAGAGGCTTTGATTGTCACATGACCCTCAAACCCGGCGCGCTGGCCACCCCAAGGGTCAGCGCCATAACCTAATACGCGCACAGGGATATCCACTTGCTTTGTCACACCATGAATAGTCAATTTACCTTGCAAGATAGCTTGATTCTGGTTTGAAGCGGTGACTTTGGTACTCTCAAACTGGATCTGCGTATATTTGGCGACATCCAGGTACTTATCGGCCTTGATATGCTCATCGCGTTTAGCAAACCCGGTGTTGACGCTGGCGACATTAATGGTGGCACGCACTGTCGCGGTGTTTAGATTAGCAGGATCAAGTGTAATCACACCTGTCACATCATTAAAAGTACCGGAAGTTTTAGCAACCACATGACGGATACTGAAATTGGCAAAACTGTGGCTGGCATCAATGTTGTATGTTTCGGGGGCAGCCCAGGCCTGAGACGCTGCCAGCATGCTGATAGCTAAGAATATTTTTTTCACTTGTTTACTCCTTATTTATTTTTGGATTGTTATTTAGTTACAGAAAATCGTTTGGCAATGGTGGCAACACGCTCACCCAAATGCTCGGCAGTCAGCAAATCACTTTGAATCGGGCCAAATTCAGGGCCTTGATCTGCATTCGCCTGTGCCATGGCGCCCAAGAAACCACCCAAACGATTTAAATCGTTGACCGACCCCTTGCTGCTATTGTTCCCCGGCAACAAATCTTGCCCTACCCAAATCATGCCATGTTGCGCTGCAAACACGGCCAACTGGATCAAGGTACTCAGCTTGTCGCCACTTTGGCTGGCAGAGGTGGTGAATCCGGCGGCGATCTTGTCTTGCCACTCGCGCACATACCACTTCTCTGAGCTGGCCTCCATAAAAGTCTTAAAAGCAGCAGAAGCGGAGCCCATATAGGTCGGGCTACCGAAAATAATCGCATCACTGGCTTTCAACACATCCCATTGCTGCTGGGCTTCTTCTGCGGTTAACAGGTGTAGCTTTACGCCTTCCACTTTCTCAACCCCGCGTGCAACCGCTTTGGCTTGCTCGGCGGTATGACCATAACCACTGTGATACACAATTGAAACTTGCGTCATTTTTGTACTCCCTTAAATTTAAAGATCGTTAATATCAAAATTAATCGGCACTGCCAGGTAAATCAAACCACAATACTTCACTCTCTTCATGCGCACGCATCTCTAACTGCGTAGCGGTGTCTATCTTGAGCGCATCGCCAGTCTTCAACCGCTCGCCGTCTATCTCCACCTCGCCACGCGCGACATGCATATAGGCACTGCGGCCCTCGCTGACTTCCAGCGGCAAACTGCGGCCAACCTCGAGCAATGTGGCACAGAGTGTCACATCCTGATGTACTTTTAATGAACCATCCCATGCATCGGGCGAGGCGATCAGCGCCCAGCGATTCAATTTACTTTCTACCGGAATGTTTTTTTCTTCATAGCCCGGTGCCAGGTTCAGTGTGTCTGGCGTGATCCATATCTGCAATAAATGCGCAGTGGTTTCATCAGAAGCATTCATCTCACTGTGGCGTACGCCAGTACCGGCCGTCATGCGCTGCACATCGCCAGCGCGGATGACGGAACCGTTACCCATGCTATCGGTATGGCGCAACTCACCGGCCAGCATATAGGTGATGATCTCCATATCCTGGTGGCCATGCATGCCAAAGCCTTTGCTCGGCGCAACCTTGTCGTCATTAATGACACGCAACACTGAAAACCCCATATGGGCCGGATCGTAATAACTGGAAAAAGAAAAACTATGAAAGCTTTCCAGCCAGCCATAATTGGCGTAACCACGTGTATTGGAAGGGCGAATGTTCAACATTTATTCACTCCGTTTGAAAGATTAAATGTATGATAAAAAAACACTAACATGATTGATAGCAAAACATTTTGCATCAGTCATTCAATTTTTTTGATCAAGAAATTATGAGCATTAAACTCAGCCTGGAAGCACTGGAAGTGATCGATATGATAGACCGCAAAGGCAGCTTTGCGGCGGCAGCTGAAGCCTTGTATCGCGTGCCTTCTGCTTTGACTTATACCGTGCGTAAACTCGAAGAAGATCTAGGCATAGAGTTATTTGACCGTAGCGGTCATCGCGCCACCCTGACCCAGGCGGGCGCAGAGTTACTCAAAGAAGGTCGTTATTTGCTGGACGCTGCCCAAACACTGGAATGCAGGGTAAGAAGGATTGCGACCGGCGTTGAAACTGATATTACCATCGCCATCAGTGACCTGTTTGACTTTGAAGCGATCTTCAACTTACTGCAATCTTTCTACCAGCAAGGCTTTGGTACCCGGGTAAAGCTTTTACGCGAGGTCTACGGCGGCAGTTGGGACGCCTTGCAAACAAATCGTGCGGATATTTCAATTGGTGCGCCGGGCGATTCCCCTCCTGGCAATGGATTTGGCACACACCTGCTCGGCCAGCTGGAGTTTGTGTTTGCCATCGCACCACATCATCCACTCGCATCCGTGCCTGAACCATTAAACGCCAATGATATCGTGCCACACCGCGTCGTTGCCGCGGCGGACAGTTCGCGCAATCTGCCGCCACGCACTTCCGGCATCCTCACAGGGCAAGACACCCTGACGGTACCAGACATGCGCACCAAACTTCAGGCACAGATTTCCGGCATCGCCATCGGCTACTTACCCAAACAAATGGCGCAAGCGGCAGCCGAACAAGGCTTGCTGTTGATTAAACAAGTGGCAGAACCCAAGCCGGTCGCACCGACGTTTATCGCCTGGCGCCAACAACGCCCTGCTGACATGGGCAAGGCCATGCAATGGCTCATCAAGCATCTCTCGCAACTGTCACTGGAGCAATTGCTGAGCAAATGATTTATCATTTCATCTGCATTGTCTGATGGAAGCCCCATGTCACAAGAACAATTACCCGAAGAGTTCGAACCGCTCAACCGCATCGCCATCAAAGCCATGCTGTGGCTGAATGGCCTCGCTCACATCATTATCGGCCTGGCACTCGCCATCTCGGTGATCATGTTCACCTGGCTGTTTTTTATCGACGTTAAAGAAGCTGCCTCGACCAACACGCTGGTACACGGCTTTTTACGTGCCCTGGGCACATTGATGCTGCTATGGTCTATTTCTGCACTGATCTCAGCCGAGATCCGCTATCTGCGCGGCCACAAGCTGCTGGTTGAAACCTTCGTCGAAGTCGTCCTGGTCATGTTCCTGCGCAAATTGATCGTGTTACCGGTGCAGGATGCCACCCCAACCTATCAGGAAATCGGCATCTGGCTTGCTGGCGCCTTCACCATGAGCCTGGTGTATATCCTGATCCGCCTGGCCGACAAACCCAGCAGCAAATAAACACATGCAAGACCAAGAATACATGCGCATGGCCATTGCGCTCGCTGAAGAAGCCGCCACCCTGGGTGAAGTCCCAGTGGGTGCAGTGGTTGTTAAAAATGGCGTAGTGATTGGTCGCGGCAAGAATGCCCCCATCAGCCTGCGCGACCCCACCGCACATGCTGAAATCCAGGCCATGCGTGCAGCGGCTGCACATCTGGGTAATTACCGATTGGTGGATTGCACCCTGTATGTCACCCTGGAACCTTGCGCCATGTGCAGCGGCGCCATCCAGCACGCACGTATTTCCCGCTTAGTGTATGGCGCCAGCGATCCTAAAACGGGTTGCTGTGGCAGCGTGATCAATTTAATGGCAGAACAAAAACTGAATCATCACTGTGAAGTGACGGGGGATTTAATGACCGAGGAATGTGGAACGCTATTAAGTGCTTTTTTCAAACAACGGCGACTTGAGAAAACCAAAAAGTAAAATCATTACTGCATAACCCTTTGCACCCACACCTAAGCCACAAAAAATAAACCCGCCATCGGCGGGTTTATTTATCACTACTTAAAGTAAATCAAGCAGTTTTACGACGGCGAACAATCGTACCAATCAGTGCCAAACCAGCCATCATCATGGCGTATGTTTCAGCTTCTGGAACAGCGGTTACAGCAAAGCCGCTCAAGAACATATCCTGACGAATACGGCCATTTTCGGATACAGAACCACCTTGAACAATGTGCACAGCATTTGCTGTCCAATCAATTCTGTATTGATCAGCACTAATCTTCAGCAAATACAACGCACTGTTTGGGCTGTCTTCATCAATACTCACGTCGGTGCGGATAGCCACTTTGTCTGCATCATAATAAGCGCCTGTGTTTGCAGTTGCTGAATTATAGACTGGTGCAGGGTCACTCGGTGCAGGGTTGCCATTTGAACCGTTCTGATAGTAATCAGAACGTGAAGGGTCACGTAAACGGTATCCATCTACCGGGGCAGAAGAGTAGATGTCAGAAGCAAATATCCAAGCCGCAGAAATCGTACCTGCGTAATCAGAAAAACCACTACGTACGATAGAGTTGATTTCTGTAATGCCATTTACATCGTTGTCTAACTGGAAATAGCTACCAATGATATATGAGTTAGTGGCGCTATCCAGCCATACTGAATCAGTGAAAATACCGACTGCGGCACTGTTGATCGGTGAATAAACAGTTGAAGTGACTGAATTTTGCAGTGTCCATGTTGATGAGATACCAGCCGTCAAATAAAACGGGTCAGTACTAGGATTGTTTGTGCTACCCCCTGTACGAGCGCCATTATCTAAAACATTAACAAAACCACCCGCATAAGCGCTAGATGTAGCTGCCAGCGCGAAGGCTGCAACAGCAAAAGATTGTTTCAAGATTGTTGCTTTCATAGTATTCTTTCCTCACAAATTGAAATTAATTAAATGGCGGGGTTGCTTATGCTCCCCGCTCCTTTTTTTTCATGGCATGTAGTTTTATGCGACACCTTTACCTTTACGACGGCGTGCTGCAAAACCTACCAAGCTCAGCCCCGCAATCATCAAGGCATAGCTTTCCGGCTCAGGCACCGCAGTTGCTGATGCTACGAAGCCACTGATAAAACCGCCAACAACTGGCTGTCCCTCTTCACCAGCTTGAAAATAGCCGATAGCTTTTGAACCCAGGGAATAGTATTGAGCATCAGTCTTTACTAAAAACAATCCACTCCAGGGATTACCCTCAGAAACACTGAAGTCACCTTTTTGACGAACTACATTTTGGTTGTAACTTACGACAGAATTAAAGCTGTGGTCATCTGTAAGCGCAGCTTCATACATGCGCAAATCGTTATCGCTTGAAAATAGCCAAGCTACCTGAGGAGTGTAAGTACCCGTTGTAGAAAAGTTATAGCGATAGAGGAAGTTTGCCTCTTCATTGTTTGCAACTTGATTTAAATAGCGAGTTGCAAAAACCAGCTTACCATCAGCACTATCTTGATAAACAAAATCATAGATCGTTGCTTGTTTAGAGTTTGGAGACAAATCTACAGCGGTAGTCACTCGCCAATCCAGCAGCGTTAATGTTCCTGTGCTTTTAATGTTGGCCGGATTGTTGGGATTGCCTACGTGAGTGGCGTAATCAATTGTAGAGGCAACGACAAAGCCATTCGGATTGCTGGCTTCGTATCCAGGTAAATAAGTTGCATCTTGAACCAAGAGATGAAACTGGTCAGCATTTGGGTTTTGAGCTCCGCTCTTTATGCCGCCATTTACGGTACTTAAGATCGTTCCATTACCATTTGTCAATTGGACATAATTCCCAGCGTAAGCCGTAGTCGCAGAAACGGTCAACAATGTTGCTAGCACCAATGATTTTAATTTCATTGCTATTTCTCCTAAATATAGTTTTTAAACTAACTTCTAATCCATGATGCATATTTGTAATAGTTTTAATGCCATCAATTTTGTTTAACGCAAACGATGTGCCATGAACCATAGAACAACAAATATTTAATTTTTCATTTCAAAGAAAAACCATCAAAATTCATTTAAAAATCATATATTTCAGATAGTTATAAAATTAAAACTACTGCAACTTAAAGCCTCATATCCTGAAAATATTCCCTTCTTAAATATAATTAACATCAAAAAAATGTATGGGAAAAATAAATGGTGGCTTTAAACAGCCAACCAAAAAACCATCCACCACCATAAACCAGTTTGCAACGGCTTCAGCTAATCAGGTTGATCTTTTAAACTCTGGGATTTTTTAACCTTATCCCAGCCCCAATCGAAATTTATGCCAACCCAAGCTGCTCGCGGTGCACCAGGACTAATAAAAGTAGAATTTACCCAATTATTATCTAAACGAACAAAGTTACCATTTGAATCCAAAACTGGATTTCCACCAGAATCGAGTGGTGCACTGACTTGAAACGCACCTTGTGGACTAAATGGATTACGACCTAGATTGCCGGCCGTCGCATATTCTTTATTAAAAAGATTATCCAACCTGGCAAATAATGAAATACCATTATTGAAGCGATAATTAGCTCGCAAATTGAATACTGCATACCCTGAAATTTTTCCTTCACCGGTATAATCATACAAATCGCGAGTGCTGTTAACTCTCGCTCCTGCGCGTGGCACGTGATCATTATTTTCGTTACCTCTAACATACGAAAATGAGTGAGCGACCATACTCAATGTAAAATCAAATTCGGGTGTAACTAGATAGTTCCAGTTGGCCTGTACTATATGATTCGGCATCCCTGGTAATTGATCACCCGGGGCGACATATACATAAGCTTGTCCGCAAGTCGGACATGTCCCTGCTGAGTTACTACTATTGGCATCATTGATTAATTGCGAACTACTTTGAAAAGTAGCTTTCATCCAGGTGTAATTCAAACCAAAAGTACTTTTCCCCCAAACTCCCTTTAAACCCATCTCAAGGCCTTCACGGCGAGTTTTTCCAAAATTATCGAAGACCCCTCTATTTTTTTGCCCCAGTGGAATGAATAGAATGTCATCAGTAAGGTCTGTTCTAAACGCACCAAAATTCCAATCAAAGCCACCTACCGTTCCACGCACACCGGATTCATATCCCGTTGATCGTACCTGCTTTAAATATGGGTCGGCTGTTAATGAAGTTGGAATAGTGCAACCAAATTGAAAATTGTCGCTAGTCCCTTCTAACCCGGTATGGTCCTTCGCACATCCAAGCTCAATCACAGAAGGGACACGCGAGCCACGGCTAACATTTCCATATACTGTTAAATTCTCTTTGGCCTCCCAAGCCGCTCCTAAAGATGGATTAAAGCTTCGATAATCGTAGTCTCCAGTAGTACATATAAACCGATTGAAATCGGTAGCTAGTTTTTTAATGTCTGCACACGCTTGATATTGAGGTAAAAAAAACTGTGGTCGGAAGTTATACATATCATTGCCACGATCAGATCTAAGCTCATTTTTCACGTTAGACCAGCTTAATCGTGAGCCGAACGTAACATGTAAGGTTTCAGTCGGAGACCAGGTGTCGGTAAAAAAGATAGCTTTGCTTCGACTGGAGCCTGTCAAATCATTTCGGATGATGCCCGGAGCACTAGTCTGTATGTAGAATTGATTATCCTGATCGGCAAACCAAGGATCATTTGTAAAATGAAAGACATGGTTCGCATCAAGGGAGCCAAGTGATTGAGATTGCAAGAAGTCAATCTTGTTTTGATCTAAACCAGCACCGATAGCAATTTGATGCTTATCACCTTCATACGTCATTTGCAGTGAAAATCCATCAGCATTAGACTTTAATGAGGATTGATTAAGGATGCCGTTTAATGATATGAATCGATCATCTAACCCATCAGAGTTTGCATCTAACCCACTACTCAAAACTTGTAATCTTCTTAAACCCTGATAAATGTCTGCACCAACAGCATTCTGATTCAAGCCTCGCCGATATCCGAGGGCAGATAGGCTTATCCTATCATTTACATACCATGTCCCAGACACACTATAATGTTCCAATCCATTTTTAGCTTCGTCAGGTGAAGTAAATACCTGTTTGCGGTCAACTTCAGCCATTTCGATAGGTAACACTCCGTTACCAATCAGCGACGTATCCACATTTAACGCCGTCAAGTTAATTTGACCTGCATCAAAACGAACTGTCGCTTTGTTAAAGAGCTGACGGACGTTACTTGGTGAATTCACACGCCAACCATCTTCGTTAAAATGCGTGTACGCAGTAAACAAAGCAACTCTGTCGCCATGTATACCATTAGAAAATTGTGTTTGTTTTCTCCCCCAATCACCAACGAGTTGTTGCGCACGTAAAAAATGATCTGAAAAACCATCCTTTGTAGTGATTGCTAATGCGCCACCTAGCGTATTTTGACCAAACATTGGGTTCGATCCAGGAATAATATTTAAAGTTGAAATGGCGTTCATGGGGATTAAATCCCAATTCACCACCTCGGCAAAAGGCTCATTGACGCGCACACCATCTAGATACACAGAAATACCCTGCGGCGTGCCGATTTGAGGAGAAGCTGTAAACCCCCGGTAATTCAAATCCTGTTGAAATGGATTACCAGTGTAGTCCGTCACATTGACTGACTGCATATTACTATTAAGAAATTCAGTCACGTTTGTCGCTTTGGACTCAGAAATTTCTTTAGCTGTTGCGCTCTGAATGTTAGTGGTAGCAGTTTCCCTATCTATCGGCAACCCGGGTAGCGGCGTGATGATACGGCGACGCTTCGCTTTGATCTCAATCTCATCTAATTGAATCGTTGCATTTGACTCTGCCGCTTTTGTATTGTTATTTACGGATTCGTCACTGACCTCGGCAGCAATCGACACACATGAATAAGCTGCTAGAAACAGCACTGACTTTAATTTATTGTTTATCACTTCACTTCCCCCATTAGCAGGGGAAGTGCAAAAATCAAACCATGTCAGTTATATATTTTTTATCAATATAATCATATAGTTGCGACCTTAATACAACATTACAATCAATTAATTTGGTTGCATTTAACCAGCCTGGTTGCAAACAACCCTAAAACATAAATTTAACGGCGATATGGTTGTAGACATAAAAAAACCCGCCGAAGCGGGTTCTTTCAACAACGATTAATGACTAATCGCGGTTACCAAGCAGGGACAGCAGAATGTTTAACAGGTTAACGAACAAGTTATACACATCCAGGTACAGGCTCAGGGTTGCCATGACATAGTTTGTCTGGCCGCCACGTACGATCTGGTTTACGTCATACAGAATGTAGCCAGAGAAAATCAGTACGGAAACGCCGGAAATAGCCAGTGATAATGCTGGGATCTGGAAATACATATTTGCCAGGCCAGCCACAATAGCCAAGATCAAGCCTATCATCAGGAATTTGCCAATGCCACTGAAGTCACGTGCTGGTGAAGAACCGATACCAGCCAGTGTCAAAAAGGTGATCCCGGTACCGGCTGCAGCCAAACCAACGATTTCAGCACCATTGCTTAAGTGCAATGCGAATTGGAGAATCGGGCCCAGCATGATGCCGAAGGCAAAAGTCATGGCAAGCAATAACCAGACACCGATACTGCTATTCTGGTTAACGGCGATCAGTTTGAACATACCAAACATCACTGCTAAAAAGCCAATGGCGAATATAAATGGATGCGCTGCCAAAAAGCCAAAATTCATTTGCAGGCCGACATAAGCACCGATCACAGTAGGCACCATGCTCAAGCCGAGCAAGGCGTATGTGTTACGCAACACGCGGTTCTGCGTATTGGATAAGCTACCCTCACGACCTAAAACTTGCATATCTGACATAATATTTTCTTCCTCTCAAATAAATCGTTATTACTTTTAACTTCAAGAACCTTTTAAGTTTCAATACCTAAGATAAGGGTAAATGGACAAAGTTTCAAGTTTAATCATCACTTTTTGATTATTTACCAATAAAGCCTAAATCTTCCAAATGACATAAACGGCCAATGCAATCAACAGAATACGGGTGATCTGGTAGACCGTCCTGTTCCAGCGTTTAAAGCGGCGTCGATACTGACCCACCACCCAGGCATAGTGAAACAAGCGGTTAATGACGCCCGTTTGGTCGCCCTCTTCATTAGGCGAACTGGCGGCGGTCACGATAGTGTTGGCTAAAAAGCGGTTGACGGCTTGCGCCCAGCCATAACGCATGGGGCGTTCGATATCGCAAAACAGGATAATGCGGGTTTGGTCTGTTTTGTTATAGGCTTCATGGATATAGGTTTCATCAAACATGATCGCCTGCCCATCACGCCAGCTGTAATCTTCGCCATCTACCTTGATATAGCACAAGTCATTATTGGGCGTTGTTAACCCAAGGTGATAGCGCAATGAGCCTGCGTAGGGGTCGCGATGCGGATTTAAATGCGCACCTGGCGGCAACTCGGCAAACATGGCCGCTTTGACACTGGGGATACTTTGCAGCAAAGCCACTGTCTGCGGGCAGTAAATACTGGCTGAAGGGTGTTCTGCGTCATACCACTTCAGGTAAAAACGCTTCCAGCCTGTTTTAAAGAATGAGTTAAATCCGGCATCATTATTGTTTTTTGCGGCGGCTATGCGTTCCTGGTCACGCACATGCAGGGCTTCCTTGAGGATATCCTGCCAGCGGTCGCTGATCACTTTTAATTCAGGGAACTCACTGACTTGCACATAAGGCGTCGTTGGCGCTTTGGAGAACAGGTATAAGAACACATTGAACGGCGACACAATACCGGAGTGATCAAATATCTGACGGTAAAATTTATGCCGCACTTTGCCACGAAAGTGCACATAACTGACAGATGCTAAAAATACCCCTAGAACAATCCATTTCATAGCGATTACCGATGATTGAGTCTGAAAATATTACTTATTATTAACTGATGAGCTTACTTTATCCTGACCAGAGAATAAAGCCTTTATGCAAACAAATCTGCTTCCTTTAAGCCAACCAGCCCTACTCTTTTTACCGCATCGACATACTCAGCCGATTCACGTAGCGCGACCATATCTGCCGGGTGATGGCCACCGTGCATGCGCGCCAGGCGTGCAATCGTTTGTGCTGAAATACTCCATTCGAGGTTTTCCAGCAATTCATCTGCCAGGTCGGGACGATTGCACAGCAGCACCATATCGCAGCCAGCATTTAATGCAGCCAGTGTTCGCGCAGTGACGTCACCTGCTACGGTGGCGCCTTCCATGCTTAAATCATCGCTAAAAATGACACCGTTGAACGCAAGGCGCTCACGCAACACTTTTTGTAACCAGCGCGGGGAGAAGCCAGCCGGTTTCTCATCCACTTTAGGATAAATCACATGCGCAGGCATAATCGCATGCAAGCCTTCATCAATCATCTGCCGGAAGGGCTGCATATCATTCTGCGCAATCTGGTCGAACTCGCGGTCATCGACAGGGATACTCACATGCGAATCGGCCACCACAAAACCATGGCCAGGGAAATGTTTGCCGACCGCGGCCATGCCGCCTTTTTTCAGGCCCTGCATCAGGTTGAATGCCAGTTCATTGATCGCCTGCGGGTCACGATGGAACGCACGATCACCAATCACCAGGCTGTCGCCGTAATCCATATCCAGCACCGGGGTGAAACTGAAATCGACACCGTGTGCACGCAACTCGGCAGCGAGGATATAGCCAGCTTCTACAGCGAGCTCTTTTGCTTTACGCGGATTCTTATCCCAGATATGGCCAAATTCGCGCATAGGCGGGATCTTGGTAAACCCTTCGCGGAAGCGTTGCACGCGCCCGCCTTCGTGATCCACCGCAATCAGCAAGGGCGGCTGGCGTACGGCGTGAATACTGGCAGTGAGCGCTTTGAGCTGTTCGCCACTTTCAAAGTTACGCGCAAACAGAATCACGCCACCCACCAGCGGATGTTGCAAACGACGGATATCGTCGGCGGTTAATTCTTTGCCAACCACATCCAGCATCACGGGACCTAAAGACATAATGTTTCCTGATGTTTTCCTGTTAAAAGAACTGGTTTACTTTAATTTTAAACGATAAAGGCTGGTCACTTCTTTAGACCTCGCCGCGAATATCGGGTCTTGCTTATCTTGCGCTTTACCATGTCTGGGCTGTGTATTTAAGCGTTCAATCACTTCCAGCCCCGCCTCGGCAATCCAGCCAGCCAGTGCCTCTGGCTCACGCAATCCGATCAGTTCGGCCAGATCAGACATCACCAGCCAGGCCTCGCCATTTGGATTCAAATGGGCTTTCAAGCCGCTTAAATAGCCTTTCAGCATTTGGCTATCGGGGTCATACACGGCTTGCTCTATCGTGGTATTGGCTTTTGCAGGCAACCATGGTGGGTTACACACGATCAAGTCTGCTTTTCCTTCCGGGAACAAATCTGCCTGCACCACCTGGATATTGGTTTGCATATTCAACTGCTGTATGTTTTCGGCAGCGCAAATCAATGCACGCGGATTAGTATCCGTTGCAATCACCTGCTTCACGCCACGCGTGACTAATACAGCAGCAATCACGCCAGTCCCGGTACCGATATCCCAGGCCACTTGCGGGCTGTTAAGCGGCGCCTGGTCAATCAAGTCCAGATACTCACCCCTAACAGGTGAATAGACGCCGTAGTGCGCATGGATATTGGCATTGAGCGCATGGATAGGCACGCCTTTCTTGCGCCACTCATAAGCACCTACCATGCCTAGCAGCTCTCGCAATGACAACACCAGCCTGGCGGGGAGTTTGTCTTTTTTCTCATCAACGATGAGCGCGGCCTGCACTGCTGCTTTTACATCTGGTGCACGTGGTAAATCGCATTGGCCGTATTTCAGTTCAATCAACACTTTGTTAGTGATATTGGCACGACCGATTTGGCGCGCACGGTGCTGGTGAAAGCTTTCCAGCAAGGTGGCGGCTGGTTTGACAGGTTTGCGGTCAACACGCCGCGTGATAGCTTGCAAGAGTTGTTTGGCGTTTTGAAAGTCGCCACGGTAAAGCAAGGCGGTGCCTTCGCATGCCAGGCGATAAGCTTCGTCGGCTTTGGTGGTATCGTCAGCGAGGACCACGGCTTTGGGCGGCAAGTTGCCTGCTTCTGATTGCCAGTCAGCCGCTTGTGTTTTGTTTTTTTCGTACCAGTTAATTTGGTTCAATGGGGTTCCGATAGGCAAAGTGTATGGGATAAAGTATGGATGATTATCCCGTGTTAAAGTTTAAACGGGCTGAAATCAGTATGCGTGTCGTAATAATCTTCATTTTCTGCACGTTTTAGAAAAGCGACGATTTTATAAGTGACTGGTGTAAAAGCAACTTCGACCAGCACTTTGGCGATAAATTGCGCCAACACGATTTGCGGCATCATAGCATCTGGAAACTCGCCCGAACCATAAAATGCCAATGGGAAAAACAATATCGTATCTACCGCTTCCCCAAACAGGGTCGAACCTATGGTACGGCTCCACAACCAGCGCCCGCGGGTGAGTATCTTCATTTTGGCCAGGACAAACGAGTTTACGAACTCCCCTGCCACAAATGACACCAGTGAAGCGATGGCAATACGTGCTGTAGACCCGAATACAGATTGATAAGCAGCCTGGTCATGCCACTCTGGCGCCGGTGGCAACGCGACGATGACCCACGCCATCAGGCTGGCAAAAGCCAGGCAAATAAACCCGGTCCAGATGACGCGCCTGGAGGCGGAATAGCCATACACTTCTGTGAGGATATCGCCAAAAATAAAACTGATAGGGAAAAACATAATGCCCGCGCCAAAAGTCAGCGAACCTATCAGTGGTGCATGGATCTCGGTGATTTTACCTGGACCAATGATATTAGAGCAGACCAGCACCACGGCAAACGCCGCCATGATCAGGTCATAATAACGATACTGTTTTCTCATCAGCTGACTCTTTTCATGGTCTGGTCTTGCTGCGCACATCCAGTTTGTCACGCAGCACATCGCCCCCCAGATTGATCGCCAGGATCAGGCTCATCATGCATATCCCCACGGTCAACACGTAATGTGGGGCCACCAGCATAAACCTGACCGCATCCCGCAACATGGCGCCCCATGAAGCGTTAGGTGCCTGAATGCCCAGGCCAAGAAAAGACAGTGACGCTTCGGCAATCATGACGCTCGCCATACTATAAGCGGCCTCAACCAACAGGATTGAAATCACTAGCGGAAAAATATGCAGCAGCATGACCCGTAACGCGCCAGCACCCAGCGACTCGGCCGCCAGCACATGCAAACGCTCACGCAATGCAAGGGTCTGCCCGCGTGACAAGCGCGCATAGGTCACCCAGCCGGTGAGGCATAAGGCCAGAATCAAATTATTAATGCCCGCTCCCAATACGGCGGCAAAGGCAATCGCCAGCAAAATACCGGGGAAGGCCAGAAAAATATTCGTCAGTTGCATCAAGAAATGATCCCACTTGCCGCCCTTGTAACCGGCGATTAAACCGATGCTGATCCCAATCGTCATCGTCACTGCCGTGACCACAAAGGTGACCAGAAAAGACACTTCCACGCCACGGATGACACGTGCCAGAATGTCGCGCCCCAAGTCGTCTGTCCCCAACCAGTGTTGCGGGCTAGGCCATTGCAAAATCGCCTCGAGATCGGTGTGGTTGGGGTTTGAACCTGCAATATGCGCAATGATCACTGCAAACAACCAAAAAGCCAGGGTAGCCAATGAAAAAACCTTCATCGTGCGCCTCTGGTGCGTGGGTCCAGCCAGCGATAGGCCAGATCAGTGGCCTGATTAATCAGCACATAACTCAATGCGATCACCAGCACACAGGCTTGCGTCACCGGGTAATCGCGCTTTTCTATGCTATCCACCAGCAGGCGGCCTATGCCGTTCCAGCTGAAAATGGTTTCGGTGATGACCGCGCCAGCCAGCAGGCTGCCCATTTGCAGGCCAACGATAGTGACCATAGGCAACAGCGCTGCACGTAATGCGTGCTGCAATAACACCTGCCGCTCACTCAGGCCTTTGGCACGCGCAGTCCTGATATAATCTTCATTCAGTACTTCCAGCAGGCTGGTGCGTGTCATGCGTGTCAAAATAGCGCTCAAGCCCAGCCCTAGTGTCAGTGCCGGCAAAATGATAGCAGCGGGACTGCCCATGCCACTGACCGGCAACCAGCCCAGCCATACGGCAAACACCAGCATAAGCACCGGCCCCAGCCAGAAAGCAGGCATAGCGGCCAGGCGTATGCTGATCATGGTCACCATGACATCCTGCCAATGCCCGGCTTTTAAAGCAGACCAGATACCTAACGGAATCCCTATCAATAATCCGATACCAAGTGCGCTCACGGCAAGTATCAGCGTAGCCGGATAGGCTTTTGCCAGCAGTTGCGTGATCGGCGTTTGCGTATGGATGGAAACCCCGAAATCACCTTTGAGCAGATTGTAGACATACTGCCCGAATTGCACATGCAGTGGCTGATCCAACCCAAGCTGTGCCTTTAACATCATCCGGTCTGCCGTGCTGGCTGATTCCCCCAGCATGACATCCACTGGGTCGCCCGGCACCATATGTAACAAGGCAAAGGTCAGGCAAAGCACCCCTACAATCACGGGTAACAATGTGGTGATGCGCTTAATTATCCGCTCCGTATTGATCGCTATTTGCCTGGTATTGACTAGCCTGCTGTTGACTAGCTTTGTTTTGACTCGTGTGGTTTTCGCAAGCCTGACTTGCTACGGGTTGATCACCAGCTGCCTGATGCTTTTCTTCCTGTCCGTATGCATCGTCATCAATAATATTCACCGTTGCACCTACCGGGACCTGGTCAAACAAGGCGATTAGATCCGCATTGCGCATACGCACGCACCCATGTGAGCCAGGCGTGCCAAACTCGGTTTGGTCTGGTGAACCGTGAATGTAGATATAGCGCTGCATGGTATCGACATTGCCCAGCCGGTTTTTGCCTGGTTCCGTGCCACTCAACCAAAGAATGCGGGTTAATATCCAGTCGCGCTCAGGAAATTGCGTTTTCAGGTCTGGTGTAAAGATTTCGCCGGTTGGCCTACGGGCAACAAACACCGTATTCTCAGGCGCATCTGCCCCAATCTTGGCACGGATAATATGTGTGCCTAACGGCGTGCAGCCACTGTCTTTTATACATCCGACACCATTGGCGGCAGTGGACACCGCATAACGGCTCACTCGCGCGCCTTTGTCGTCAAACAAGGTCAGTGATTGTTCGGGAATAGATATTTCTATATGCATAAACATTATTCTAAGCGATTTGCGCCGGATTAGATTCACAATCAGGCATAGGGCGCGGATTTCATGCCAGGCTGCTGCGCGCCATGAATATCAAAAAGAAACACTGGCATAGGTAATCGAGCGAGATGGCGTGCAAAACGAACGGAATACAGACCCAGCAAGTAAGTAGTTATAGATGGGGATGGCAGGTACAAAACAACACCGCCTTGCGCTCGCGCAGACACTGACCCCGTGTTTACATTACAATCACAGCCATTCTATTTTGGTGAAAACTCATCATGCCGCATCATGAAATGCATTTTTTACAGCGCAGTGGCTGGCTCAGGGCTTCTGTACTAGGCGCAAACGACGGCATTATTTCCACCGCCAGCTTGCTGATGGGGGTGGCGGCTGCCGGTACTGAGAGTAACGCCCTGCTTGTGACTGGCGTCGCCGGGCTGGTGGCAGGCGCGCTTTCCATGGCCACCGGCGAATACGTGTCGGTCAGTTCGCAAATGGATATCGAGCAGGCTGACCTCGCACGTGAAGCCAGGGAACTGCAGGAGAATCCGGACAGCGAGTTGCGGGAACTGACTGGCATCTATATACAGCGTGGATTATCGCCAGCACTGGCACACCAGGTCGCACAGGCGTTGTCCCATCATGATTCGTTAGCAGCGCACGCACGTGATGAATTGGGATTGCATGAGCTGAACCAGGCCAACCCCTTGCATGCGGCGCTGGCCTCGGCACTCGCTTTTGCCAGCGGTGCCGCCCTGCCTTTACTCACGGCCTGGCTAGCCCCTCACGCACAGGTACAAACCTGGTTGATTGTCAGTACCTTACCCTTCCTGGCTGTATTGGGTGCAGTGGCCGCCAGGGCAGGCGGTGCCAGCGTGTGGAAAGGGGTCAGTCGTATTGTGGTGTGGGGTGCGCTCGCCATGGCCGCAACCGCATTGATAGGCCACTGGTTTGGCGTGCATGCCTAAATAGCGCTGGTAATATTTACTGTTGCACGGGCTGGAAAACGATACTCGCTAGGCCATCCCAATTGCCATCCGGCATGGGTTGATAGGATTTGACACTGCTTTGATAAGCCGCAAATTGCCCTTCATACCACAGTGGGATATACGGCAATTGTTCATGGATACGGCGGGTGGCAGCTGGCCAGTCCTCATTCTTCAGCAAGGTATCCAGCGTAGCATCGCGGTAACCACCACGGTTAAATCCGGCCGGTGGCATGCTGTTTGAGCCAAATACCTTGGCGTAGATTTCAGGTGTTTTGATGCCGACCCAGGTTAGCCCCGACATCTGAAAATTACCTTTTTGCACATCGGCAAAAAAGGTGCCCCAGTCCAGGCTTTTGATTTGTAGATCAATCCCTGCCGCCTGCATTTGCGCCTGCAAAATAGTGGCTAATCGCACACGTTGCGGGTCAGTGCTGGTTTTATAAACCAGCGTTAATGGCAATTTAACACCAGCTGATTGTAATAGTTTACGCGCCAGCGCCGGTTGATAGCCGTAAGCCTGCAATGCCGGGTTGCCTGCATAGTGCTCTGGCGGCAAGATGGCATTCGCCTGGCGGCTATGGCTGACCATCACTTTATCGATAATCGCCTGTGTATCAATCGCATGCGCAATGGCACGCCTGACCCTGACATCACGCAAAAACTCCGCCTGCACGTTCAAGCCCAGGTAGGAGTAATTGGCGCCGACCACCGTTTGCACCGTAATATTGGATTGTTTTTGCAGGTATTTGATTAATTCCGGCGGCAAATCACCTTGAATCAGGTCGACCTCGCCACGTTGCAGTTTAAGCACGCGCACATTCGGGTCTTTGACTTCACTGAAGCGCACTTTAAGGCCGTCACTAAGCCTGGTTAATTGTAGCTCACTGTCCCAGTGGTCTAGTTTAAATGCGCCACTGCCTACGGGTGCATGCCCAAAATCATGTCCGGCGGCAATCTTTTCCGCTGGCAAAATACCAATGATCAGCCGTGCGGCAAAATGCGGGTCCGGGCGGCTCAGTTCAAAATCAATGGTTTGCGCATCCGGTGTGCTAATACGTTGTATATGCCTGAATTCAGCCGTATGCGGCGAGTTTTTGAGTTGCAACAGGCTTTCATAAGTCGCTTTCACATCGGCAGCGGTGAGTGGCTTGCCATCGTGAAAACTGGCGATGGGTTGTTGCAAGTGAAAGCGGTAATGTTGCGGATCCTGCATTTGCCATGAGGCCAGCCCTGCGACTTCACGCGAGGCCGCATCGAATTCAACCAGCCGCTGGTAAAGCAGGTGATTGATGCGCTCGGAAGCGGCATCCGTGGCAAACCTGGGATCCAGGTTCACAGGGGCTTGCGCTACCGCAAACGCCAGGGCACGTGGCTCGTTGCCTGGCTGGCAGCCGGATAACACCAGCATAAGCACCAGCTGGCATCCGACGGCGATTTTCTTCACCGACATGTCAGGCTCTTTCAAACAGTGCGATGGATTCTACATGCGCGGTATGCGGGAACATATTCAAAACGCCTGCCGCTTTCAATTGGTAACCTTTGGACTGTGTGAGGATCGCCACATCGCGTGCCAGGGTGGAAGGATTGCATGAGACGTAGACAATGCGTTTGGGTGAGCCTGTGCCATCGTCAGATAATGATTTAATCAACTCCATCGCGCCATCGCGTGGCGGATCGATCAGCCATTTATCAAAGTAGCCCAGGCCTTGCAACAGTTCCGGCGTCATATCAAACAGGTCTGATTCAGCGAATTCCACATTGTGGATGTGATTTAAACTGGCGTTCTCAATCGCACGTTTTACCAGCGCCTGCGCGCCTTCCACGCCATAGACTTGCGCGCCGCTACGGGCAATCGGCAAGGTGAAGTTACCCAGCCCACAGAAAAAGTCGGCAATGCGCTCGCCCGCCTGCGGTTGCAACAACTGCATGGCGCGGCGGATCATGACACGGTTAATGCCAGGATTGACCTGGGTAAACTCTATCGGGCTGAACGGATATTCAAGATTGTATTCCGGCAGGCTGTAATGCAAACGATCGCTATGCCCGAACAAGGGCTTGGCTGTATCCGGCCCTTTGGTCTGCGTCCAGAATTGCACGCCGTGCGCTGCTTCAAAGGCTTGCAGCAAAGGCAGGTCACGTTCTTCCAACGCTTCAAGGATACGCAGCAGCAGCACGGTCGCATCTTCACCTACCGCCAGTTCAATCTGTGGCAACGATTGTTTCACACTTAACTGGCCGATCAATTCTTTGAGCGGCACGATCAGGTCAGAGATCGCTTTAGGCAGCACCTGGCAGCTATCCATAAAAGTCACAAAGCTGGTGCCTTTTTCATTAAACCCGACCAGCACACCGCCTTTTTTCTCCACATATTTCACCCGCAGGCGGGCTTTATGGCGATATTGCCAGGGCGTACCCTGGATCGGTGGCAGCATCTTTTCAGGTTTGATACGGCCTATGTGCCACAAATCGGCTTCCAGCAGGCGCTGCTTGGCAGCCACTTGCGCGGAAAACTCCAGATGCTGCATGGCGCAGCCACCGCAGGTGCCAAAATAGCTACAGCCAGGTGTGACGCGCTGGCTGGATGATTTGATCACTTCCAGTGTCGCCGCTACTTCATAAGTAGGCTTTGAAAAATGCGTGGCAAATCGCACCTTTTCAAATGGCAAGGCCCCTTCAATAAAAACCACTTTGCCATCGACATGGGCGACGCCGCGGCCTTCCTGGTCCAGGGATTCGATGACAGCGATGCGGGGAGTTTGTTTCGCCATGGACGCTGGCGACAGGCGGGTTCTTTGACGGTTGCTTCTCATAGCTATTATTTTACCTGAATTGGGCTTACAATCCCTCAACAAGCACTGCAAAATAAGGGAGACCATATGTTAAAACAATGGAGTCTGAGTATTGCACTGGTGATGGCGCTCTGCACATCATCAGCCTGCCAGGCAGATGAGATCGCCATACAGCAGGATGCACAGGGGGTGAGTTATGTAACTGGTGGCATAGGCTCAGAAGAAGTCGAAGCGCTGGAATCACTCAAAAAACAATTCAATTTATATTTCCTGTTTTCTGAAGGCAAAATCGGCCGCCTGGTGGATGACGTCAATATCAGTATCCTAGATGCAAAAAAACAGACCGTGTTCAGCCTCGAGCACGCAGCGCCAAGATTACTGTTAAGCCTGCCTGGCGGCAAATATACGGTGATTGCCAGTTATCAGGGCCATACGCAGCGTTACACCTTCAACCATACCGCTAAAAAATCACAGCGCGTCATTTTAAACTGGAAAAACAGCCAGCTTGATGAAGACTCACGCGAAGAGAACAGGCAAGAGGACGCCACGCCTGACGAGATCAACAATGACACCAGGGCGGCGTTACCGGCCAGCAGTTGACTTGAGTTTATGTAAGAGAAGCCGCTAACTTACGGGCTTAACTGACTGGGCGCCAGGCCTCTAGAAACTGTTGCCAGTGTGTGCCACCATATCCAGTCAGCGTTTCACGCACCAGCCTAATCTCATCTTCATAAACCGCGTCCGTTAAATGGCCACGCATCTTCAAAAAACGTAAATAGACCAGGTGCGTGTTAGCAACATCGGTTTCGCAATAATCACGGATGGCTTTGATCTCGCCATCCTGGTAGGCCTGCCACACCTTGCTGCCGTCCATACCCAGCTTGCCGGGAAAACCACTTAACTGGGCCATCTGATCCAGCGGTGCATTGGCGCGACCGCTATACATCGCCAGTACATCCATCAGATCGAGGTGCCGCGTGTGATAGCGGCTGATGTAGTTATTCCATTTGAATTCTTTGTCATCTTCACCCAGGTCCCAGTACCGTGGCGCGGCAATGCCGTGCACCATGGCGCGGTAATGCAAGACCGGCAAATCAAAACCGCCGCCATTCCAGCTCACCAAATTGGGCGTGTATTTTTCTATACCATCGAAAAAGCGCTGGATGATTTCTGCCTCGCTTGACGATTCATCCCCTAATGTCCAGACCCTGAACTGGTTGCCTTCACGCATGGCGCAAGAGATCGCACACACGCGTTGTAAATGATGCGGTAAAAAATCCGTGCCATTTTGCTGGCGGCGTTGATGAAAAGCGATATTGGCGACATCAGTGTCACTCAAACTCAAAGGAAGGTCGTGCAATTGACGTATACCGTCAACATCGGGAATGGTTTCGATATCAAACACAAGGCTGCGAAGCATAAGAGCCACAATCCAGCAGGATTGCCCCACAAAAATAATATGGTCGTAACCATATCACAGGCAATGGCGACCTCACCAGCCGAAAATACACCGCTTTAAACTGTTTGCAGCTGAAAGGGAATAAGCAACATCGACTTGTTCACGACATTCGCGCCCTGAACAAGCCGATCAGTTGTTCAATATCAGGCGATTTCCAGTTGCAAAATGTCTTGCTGATTGTTTTCTTGCAGCCACTCCGTCGGCGCCTTGTGTAACCGGATAGGCGCTTTCATCTCATCCCCTTCAAACGTCAGGATGGCGTAGCTGATATCCTCTGGTGCTTCGATCGGGGTGAATTTGCCAAAACCAAAGTCTGCATTGCGCATCACTTGCCATGCGCCGACAGGCTCGGTGTATTCGGGTTTGGAAAAATAATGTGCGATTTGCCTGTCAGTCGCTGCCTTCAGCGCGCAATCATTTTCGCGCGACAACACAGACCATCGATAATCCAGGCCATCGGCAATCGGCTGTAACTGCAAGATATACCAGTGCAGATTTTCACGCGCCAGTTGTATCAGGGAACGGACGCGGCCGGTTTGCTGATTCAGGATGTAGTAAATGCCTGAATCCTCCTGCCGGATAGTTTGGCCCAGACGAGGTAGAACGAAAAGATTATTTGCCACAACAAACTCCTTCCATCGCAATATGCACTTTATTTGTATGCAATGACCATGCCTGAAACTGAAATCTGGTGTTTTTACTGCTTTGTTTTTCGATTTGTCATGGCAGTAAAAAAATCACATGCCAAACGTTCATTTCACGACTTGTTTGAAATCTCCCGATAAACCCTTTATATACAATCACTTATACATTACTTCTTCACCCACTGCCCGTCGCGCTGCACTAACCAGCCAGATTGCGCCCGGTCTATCCAGCGTTGGGCAAAGGTGCGCTGTATCTCACCTTCCCACTCGGGGTGACCATTTGCGGCAGCAATGCCTTGATACAATCGCGAGCGATCAGCATTTTCGTCTTTGACCAGCGCCGCCAGCGCACTACGTTGGGACAGCGGCACCAAACCAGCGTCTTTCACGGCGACAAAGCCATCAGCGGTTAAACCCACTGCGCCTGACTGATAATGCGGTGCCAGCAATTGGTGGCGGCTTTGCATACTGGCTTTCACTGCGGCAACCGCCGGGGTATTCACATCAAGGTCGGCTGCAGCGTGCACTTGCGTTGTGAATAAACCCAACACCATCATGCTGAATAACATCTTGTTAAAGATGTGATAGCCCTGGCGCTTAAATAGTTGCATTTGCAGCAGCCATTGCTGCATTGTTGTGGTGATGATATTCATGGGGCAGACTCCTGATTAACAGCCGGAGCAACAGCGGGTGCTGCTGCAGGCGCCGGATTTGGGCTAGGTGATGCATTTGGAACAGATGCCGGTGTTTGCCCGGCCGGGGTTTGCCAGATTTCATCAATGACCTTATCAGCCGCTTTTTCTGCCGCCGCCGCCGGGAAATAGATATTGATGGTGACGCACGCAGTCAGTACTATGGTGGTAGTCATCCATACCCCTGTGCGCAGCCAGCGCATATATTGTTTATCCATCGCAAAATTCAATCTGCTTCCTTTCCAGTAATCAATTACTGCTTTTGACTTGCTTCAGGCATCGTTAGTCAATTTTTCGACCTGCCATCTAATCAATGATGATCTTACTATTGCTATCCGTCACGCGTTGCATGCGTGCCAGCACATCTTTCCAGCTCACATATTTAGTGTAGCCATTGACATTGACTGAAGGCGCGCCTTTACCTTTGACAATGACAAAGCCATCCGGGATCGCTTCAACGCCACCCATTTTGCAGATATCTCCACGCAACTCACAGCGCAGGCCTATTTTTTCATAGCCAAACTCTTTGAAAAATCGCAGGAACGTCCGCTGCAAGGCGGCCGCCGTACCCTCCCCGCCCAACGCAGTGATATTTTCCACTGCACGCTGCGAGATCTTCTTCTCAAACGGGCCATCCGCGGTCTGGATGACGGCATCCATATACACCGGTTTCCAGTTCTGTAGCCGCAAGTGCTTGATATCGCCTTCCAGCTTGCCACTGATAGAGCCAAAGTTAAAGGTGCGCGTGATCTCGCCCAAGTCGATATCGCGCATAGTGAAATTGGCATGTAATTTAGGCACCGCACCCAATGGGTCATCGATATCCAGGTCCGACATACCGACCATGCCATTAAACAGCCTGAACTGCATGTCACCTGTCATACGCAACTCATGGTTGGCATAAGTGATCAATGGCACCGCGCCGGTGATCTGGCCACGCATGGTGGGCCAATCCAACGCCTGGCTGAACTGCGACATGCTGATAGGCTGCATATGCATCTTGACATGCCAGACCATACTTTGGTTGATCCAGGCGGCAGAAATATCCTGAAAGTCCAATGCGCCATCAAGGATAGGCAGCTTCAGGCTGGGCGATGTGATTGAATAACGGTTCACTTCAGCTTGCCATTTGGTTTGCCCCAACGGGATCTTTAAAATATGTCCGGATTGGTAACCCATGGAGATCTGTTTAGGCTGCTCGTAATCCCAGGGGATATCCGCATTCAAATGGCTAAAGCCAAATTTGCCTAGCTGGTCTTCCACACTGGCATCCATAATATGCAGATGGAATTTCAGTGGCTGCAATCCCTTGGCTTCAAATGACCAGTCAGCCTTGCCAGATACATTCAAGTGCCCGAAAGCGGAGTTGGGGATCAGCGGCTGGATAAAGGCCTGGTAAACGCCATTAAAATCCACATCGCTGGCATCGACTTTTAAAAACTCGAATTCTTTGCTGGCCAGGTTGACGCGGCTTTGGCTGTGCAGCGTGCCTACCCCTTGCAAACTAAGCGTGGCCTGTTCGATATCCATATACGGCTGGCGGTAAAAGCCATGTATCTCGAAGCGTTTGTTGCCATCGGAAAAATAAAACGGTTGCCAGAATAATTCACCTTGTTGCCAGTCAAATACGCCTTGCCAGCGCCAGCCACCAGCCTGCTCGTGCGCAGAAAGATTGACTTTTCCGGTGAGCTTATCTGCCGCATGCAAACCTTCCGCATCGCTGAACTTTGCCTGGTTGACTGATAATTCAAGGTCTACACCTTTTGCCATCTCGCCACTTTTATTGATACTTTTCCAGGTCGGCGTCACTAATAGATTAAACGGGATATGCGAACGGCTATCGACATACAGCCCGTCCTCACAACGCCAGGTCTCAGTGGCCGCCTGCGCAGGAACTAGACAATTGAGGTGGAACTTGCCCCAGACTTCGTCGTGTAAAGCCTTGACTTCGGCATCTAGCGACAATACTGGTTGCGGGGTTTTCTGGCGGTAATCCAGGAAGATGCGCGGATGCCTGACCTGGTAAGGCTGCATTTGCAGTTGATCAGAAGTGATCAGCAAGGTCGGGCGCTGGCTGATATCCAGCGAGATATTCGGTTTATCCAGTGTGGCATCACCCAGTTGCAGGCGCCGGGCGGTGATTTTTACTTGCTGCTTGCTGTGTAGATTCAGCACAGCATTGGCTTGGTCCAGTTGAAACAGGTCACTGCTGATGCTATCTGCGCTGAGGCTGATCTGGGCAATGGCACAGGCTTGTGCTGACCAGAGAATCAGGCTCAGGCACCAACTACGCATCAGTCAGGAAACACTCCAGAAGATAAATACCTATCACCGCGGTCACACACAATGGCAACAATCACGGCATTATTCACTTCTTTAGACAGTTGCAAGGCTGAATACAAAGCCCCACCACTGGATATCCCGGCGAAAATACCTTCTTGCTGGGCAAGTTTGCGTGTCGTATCTTCAGCATGCTTCTGGCTGACATAGCGCAGTTCATCTATGCGCTTGGCATCAAATATTTTCGGCATATACGCTTCAGGCCATTTACGTATGCCTGGAATCTGGGCGCCATCCTCAGGCTGTACGCCGATAATTTGAATGGCCGGATTCTGTTCTTTCAGGTATTGCGACGTGCCCATAATGGTGCCAGTGGTGCCCATGCTAGAAACAAAATGTGTGACCTTGCCTTCTGTATCGCGCCAGATTTCAGGCCCGGTACCTTCATAATGCGCCAGCGGATTATCTGAGTTGCCAAACTGGTCGAGGACGATGCCTTCGCCTTCTGCCTGCATTTTCATCGCCACATCACGTGCCAGTTCCATGCTGCCATCTTTGGGTGTCAGCACCAGGTCAGCGCCATACGCTTTCATGCTTTGCCTGCGTTCTATGGTCTGGTTTTCCGGCATCACCAAGATCATTTTATAGCCGCGCATGGCGGCCACCATGGCCAGCGCAATGCCGGTATTGCCACTTGTGGCTTCGATCAGGGTGTCGCCAGGCTTGATCTGGCCACGCTGTTCTGCCCGCAGGATCATGCTGTAGGCAGGCCTATCCTTGACAGAACCGGCTGGATTATTGCCTTCTAACTTGAGCAAAATCGTGTTGCTGGCATTCGGGTTGATGCGCTGCAAAGCGACTAGTGGCGTATTGCCGACAAAGGCATCTAAAGTTTTATATGGTTTCATAACCGACCGACAGAGGTTTTTCCGGACCCGGAATTATCTGTCATCCAAATATCCAGAATTGAGGTGATAATTTAATACACTCGCCAGCTTAATATATGTAAAATTCTCATGGTGTTCCTGAGTTAGCTGACGAAGTAGCCATTTTACATAAACTGACCGCATCACAAAAACAATAATTGCCAAGGGAAACGAATATTGAAAAACTGGATTAGCAAGGTGCTGGTCGTCATGTTACGTCCGATCCAGCTTTTTCCGGAGTTAACCGACACCGTTAACGTTCGCTATAAAGTCATTTTCCTTAACAACGTTTTCACATTTGCCGGGCTGGCCTCACTTGCCATGAGTATGATCCGCTGGAACGTCAACCCTTTCCTCGGCAAAGTCGATCTGCTGTTCTCCTGCGTTGCCTTCATACTGCTTTGGATACTGCATAGATACCACAAAATGGTGGAGCTGATCGCCAGCATCGCCCTCTGGCTATGCTTTGTACAGTTTCTCACCGTATTTTTTGTCGGTACCGGCAATGCAACGCGTAGCGGCCTGTTATTACTTATCCTCGCTGCGGCGTTCTACCTGAAAGGACGTGTCGCCGGTTACTCCATGCTGGCCATATTGCTTTCCCTGGTGATAGGCAATCATGTGCTGGAGTTGTTCCCCTCTGACTATACTAATCTGGACCTGCTGAGCCTGGGTTTTTACCTGTTGGCGCAGTTTTTCATCATCCACAATTACGAGAGCCTGCGTGAAACGCAAACCAGCTATTTAAAAGCCTTGAATAGCGACTTGGAAGCCCAGGTCAAACAACGTACAGAGCAACTGGCCGCCGCTAACTCTGCGCTGGAAATGGAAAAGCTTAATTTAACCAGGCTCTCCAGCACCGATCACCTCACCGGACTCAGCAACCGGCACCACTTTGAAACCACATTTGCAGCCTCCCTCCCCGCTGCCAACAGGAAAACAGCGGATGCGCTGATCTTGATCGATATCGATAATTTCAAAACAATTAATGATACTTACGGCCATGTGCTGGGCGACACGGTGCTGAAAAGCGTCGCCACCTGTATGAAAAAATACAGCCGCATTTATGACATCACCGTGCGTTGGGGCGGCGATGAATTAATCATCTATGCACCACGTACCACAATGAAACAGGCTTGCCAGTTGGCCGAAAAGATACGCAAACATATCTACGCTTTGCAGATCAACGAGTCAGGGCCTATTACCATCAGTGCCGGGGTGGCCGTTTTGCAACCAGGCGATACGCTTTCGCAACTCATCAATCGTGCTGACAAAGCACTGTATGAAGCCAAACAGGCTGGTCGCAATAGTGTATATTCCTCAGCTATCGCTTAAGTTATCTTAGCGAGCGTTCCCATTTATTTTTCGGTTTAACCTTCATTTATGCTGTTTAGAAGTTTAGTGTTTGTAGCCGCCTTATTATGCATCAGTTCAAATGCGCATGCAGAGCAATGGCAAACCGTCCAAGGCCGCGAAAAATTCCTTACGGTAGCGGTCGATCTGGACTCACTACAAGTCGGGCAACTCGACGATATGATCCGTTTCAAACTCAGGGCAGACGATCATGACGACACCATCACCACCAAATTTGTACAGGCGTCGTGCAGTGAGTTCTCTATGGAAGCTGAACGTGAGGTAGTCTTTCATAAATCGAACATGTCCTCAGAAACGTTGGACTGGAAAAATGATGGCACACTGAAAAACAGCCCGGAATTCAGCCGTGCCAGACTATCGTTCTGGGGCATCACACAGGCTTATGGCCAGGCGATTTCACTGGCTTGCCGCCGGGTTGGCAATAAAGCACCCGAGCGATTGCAAAGCATGCCCACTGAGCAATGCGCGATGTCCAACCCCTTGCGCAAAGTCGCTTGTGCCAGCCATGCCAGCTGGCGCGCCAATTACAAGCTGTATATGTCACGCTCGCATGATGTCATCCATAACTGCGGCATTTCGGAAGAGCGTATGACCAAGCAGGCAGCATGGCTGATCAAGAGTGTCATGCGTTGCCAGAACGAAAGTTGCGGTAACGAGATTTTGGAAGGCTGGATACACAAGCGGGGTGAGGATATTGCCAACGTGATCCATATGCAAAAGAATACCAGCTACGCTTCGAGCAGCCAGCAAGCACCATTGTGCCAATCTCTCAACCAGGCTGATCAGGCCATTGCCAGCATGCACACCGAAGAGATTTATGCCAAAGCCAAATACCTGGGTTGCGTGAAACGGGAAACAGCCAAATTACGCGCCTCCGACATCCCTAATGATATGGTGCCGCAGCTGGCTGAGCATTCATGCGAAAGCCAGTTTCAGGAGTGGCATGAGACGATTTCCAGGCAATCTGCCATGCTGTAAAAAATAATGCCCTGGCTTAAAACCAGGGCGGTATTCTATGAAGCAATCACTTTATAAAGATAGGCTGGCAATCAACGATTGCAGCGCCGCACGCGAAACAGGAATACGGCATAACCGCCAAATAACACAAAGCTGATCAGGCCGAGTTGCGGCAGGGTCAGCCCGAGGAAAGTCCAGTCAATCGCAGCGCAATCGCCGGTACCGCGGAACACCAGCGTCAATGCCTTCTTCAACGGGAAGTTTTCAAACATGTAATCAAAGCCTACGCCGCAGTCGGCGATGATTTCGTCCTTGTGTACTTGCAACCACCAGTGGCGAATGGCGACGCCTACGCCACCCAAAGCGGTGAGCACTTCAACCACGACCAGACCGGTGCTTAACCAGGATTTAGGCGGCACAAAAGCATGCACGAGAAACAGCACACCTATACTCATAAAAATAATACGCTGTGAAATACAGAGTGGACAGGGTTCCAGGTTGTAATGTACCTGTATCGCAAGAGCCAATGCTACGATCCCAAAACAGGCCAGAAACCCCAGTACATAGCCGCCCTTCCCTTTAAACCATTGACACATTGCTTGCTCCCGCGCATTGAATAAGACTGAAATTGTAATAGATATCGTGCTTATGATGGCTCAGGCTGCTATATGGTTCTCGAATTTTATTGAATGTTTGATTAAAAAAGCTGGTTCAGGATGCCGCTAGTGCAATATCACTTTGGCGCATGGCTGATTTTTGCCTGACTTCGTGATGCTTCTTTTTATAGTAAACGGCAATGCGTTTCACATAATTACGTGTTTCCGGGTAAGGCGGGATGCCCTGATGCCGCTGCACCGCATTTTCGCCCGCGTTGTAGGCTGCCGTGACCAGCTCTACATCGCCTTTGAAATAAGTGATCAGCCAGCGCAGATACGACAACCCGCCTTTGATATTCTGCTCGGGATCATAAGCATCCTTGACATGAAACCTGGCCTGCGTATCCGGCAATAATTGCATCAGGCCCTGCGCCTTCTTGCGCGAGGTGGCTTTCGGGTTAAAGCCGGATTCCACCGCAATCACCGCCATGGCAAGATCCACATCCACGCCATAGCTTGGCGCATGTTTTTTGACCAGTTGATACACCGGCCCGCGCTTGCGGTACAACATTTGAGCAGCAGAATTCTCCTGGCTATGCATACATGCAGGCAGTTTCGCCAGCTCGACATTTCCCGGCTCTTTATCCAGCCACTCCCTGGCGTCCCTGTGGCCTTGAATCGCCGCCAGGCTGAAAAAGCGCGCCGCAATATCATGATTCACTTCTACGCCTTTACCGGTGCTGTAAAACCAGCCCATGGCAAATTGCGCATCGGCATTGTGTGCTTCGCCAGCGAGAGCGCAATAATGGGTATACGCCTGCTCATAACTGCTTAAACCAAGCGCGTTTTTAGTGCCTGCAGCCAGGCTGGTTTGCAACTTGATAAATTGCTTGTAGCCTTCATTCTGCATCTTTGACTGTTCGCGGCTGTAACTGGGCACAGGCTCATTTGCCTGGGGAATTGCATCGCCTGCAATCTCTTCTGCTGGCTGATTCATGACCACTTCATCGTCAGCATAAGACGACAACGACCATAGCGTGAGATACGCCATGGTAAACAATAGTGAAATCAACAAGCCTGTCTTGCGCGCTGCATATGCGTGTGTGTTTACTTGCATGTTTGACACCCTCTTAGGTATGGCGATAGCAACCTCTCAATGCCTGACTCTCTACTTAGGGACTCGTGCACGCCGACAAAGTGCCCGCCGTGCGTGTGAAAGTTGGGGTACCAGGCACAGGTAAAAGGTATTTTTTTATTTAATTTTTTATATCTTGCAGCTTGCCGGGTTCGCAGAAAAAATCTTGCCGGGTGTGACAGAAAAATAGCCAAATCACAACCGGCTGTTGGATAATGTGCGCCTATGGCTAGTTTGTTATCGACCTCCTCCAAGCAATTCTTAAGTGTCAGCGACCTGACACGACTCACCAAAGAGCTACTGGAAACCAGTTTCCCGTTGTTCTGGATCAGCGGTGAAATTTCCAACTTCACCCGTGCGGCCAGTGGCCACTGGTACTTTTCACTCAAGGATGCCAAGGCGCAAGTGCGTTGCGTGATGTTCAAAGGGCGCAACAGCCTGGTGGAAAACATGCCGCGTGAAGGCGATTCGATTGAAGCGCGCGCGACGGTCACCCTGTATGAAGCACGTGGCGATTTCCAGCTGACCATTGAATTTATGCAGCCAGCCGGTTTAGGGCGTCTGTATGAAGCCTATGAGCAATTAAAACAGCGCTTGCAGGCCGAAGGCTTGTTTGACCAATCCCGCAAAAAAACCATTCCTGCAGACCCTCAACGTATCGGTGTTGTCACCTCGCCAGATGCTGCGGCCTTGCGCGATGTGTTAACGGCGATACGCCGACGCTACCCTGGCATGGCGGTGATCATTTACCCGACGCCGGTGCAAGGCAAAGGCTCGGCAGAACTGATTGCCAATGCGATCCGCCAGGCCGATCAGCGACAGGAAGTGGATACATTATTGATTTGCCGGGGCGGCGGCAGTATTGAGGATTTATGGTCTTTTAACGAAGAAGTGGTGGCACGCGCCATTGCAGATTGCCGTTTGCCCACCATCAGTGGCGTTGGGCATGAAACCGACTTTACCATTGCTGATTTTGTCGCTGACCTGCGCGCAGCGACACCGACAGCCGCTGCAGAACTGGCTTGCCCTGACCAGTCACAGTTGCGTTCACAACTCACGCAATCACAAGCGCGCCTGATGCGTGCCATGCAATCCCTGTTGCAAAAGCAGGCGCAAACGCTGGATTACTTATCGCGCAGGCTGGTTTCTCCAACGCAGCAATTGCAGCAGCAAAAACAATCGCTACAGCAATGG
Organism: Methylophilus sp. E2MeOHC9; assembly: GCF_058744375.1. NCBI lineage: Bacteria > Pseudomonadati > Pseudomonadota > Betaproteobacteria > Nitrosomonadales > Methylophilaceae > Methylophilus > Methylophilus sp. E2MeOHC9. Next base: position 1,804,777 of record NZ_CP196024.1, on the reverse strand, counting down.
CAGCACCGTCTGCAATTAGCCATGCAAAACCTGTTGCATAAACAATCGCGACGACTGGAACATTTTTCGACCAGCCTGCAACAGCTCAACCCACACCAGGTGCTGGCGCGTGGTTATGCCATTGTGCAGAAAGCAGATGGCCAACCGGTGACAGACTCGCAGCAACTGGCAAAAGACGAGTCTTTGCGACTGACTTTGCACCAGGGCGCTGCCGAGGTCGTGGTCACGCAAATCGCTAAAACTGACAATTAATACTTATTAAATATTATTAACATATCCATACGCGAGCGGTAGCGAAAGTCTTTGGTTAAGCCGTCAAATTGACAGATAATGACCGTTTGCTTTACGTCGTTCACACAATGGACAATACAAAAAGTCAGCCCGCGGCACTCCATACTATGGCGCTTGCCGCACTAGGGGTGGTATTTGGTGATATCGGAACCAGCCCCCTCTACACGATGAAAGAAGTATTTGCGGTAGGCCATCACCCACTTCTACTCACGCAAGACAATGTTTACGGTATTTTATCGTTGATCACCTGGGCGCTTCTGCTCATTGTTTCCTTTAAATATGTGGCTTTTATCATGCGGGCAGATAACCGCGGTGAAGGCGGCATTATGGCGCTGCTGTCACTGGCAAGCCGTTATGCAGGTGGCGAGCCGGACCAGCGTAAACGCATCATGATGCTGGGTATTATCGGCGCCTGCATGTTTTATGCCGATGGCATGATCACCCCGGCGATCTCGGTATTGTCGGCAGTGGAAGGGCTGGAGGTTGCTGCGCCTCAACTGGATGACTGGATAGTGCCTATCACGCTATTTGTGCTTTTCCTGTTGTTCTGGGCACAGAGCAAAGGCACTGCGGTGATGGGCGCGTTTTTTGGCCCTATCATGCTGACCTGGTTTGCAGTGCTTGGCATTCTCGGCGTCATCAATATCAGCCACCACCCTGAAATCCTCAAAGCACTTAGCCCTTATTATGCTTACCTGTTTTTTAGCACCCAACCCAAAATTGCCTTTATCGCACTAGGCGCTGTCGTCCTCGCGGTCACCGGTGCCGAGGCCTTGTATGCCGATATGGGGCATTTTGGCCGCAAACCGATACGCCTGGCCTGGTTTTTGTTTGTATTACCTGCCTTGATCTGTAACTATTTCGGCCAGGGCGCACTTATTCTTGCCGACCCTGAATCTATCCAGAACCCTTTCTATCACCTGGCCCCGGACTGGGCGCTGTTTCCATTAATTCTATTAGCCACGCTGGCCACTGTGATTGCTTCTCAGGCCGTGATCACCGGTGCGTTCTCAGTCTCACGCCAGGCATTGCAACTTGGGTTTATCCCGCGCATGCACGTTGCACACACCTCTGAACAGACCGAGGGCCAGGTCTATATGCCAAGAGTGAACTGGGGCCTGATGCTCGCCACCATGGGCCTGGTGGTGATTTTCGGCAGCTCTGGTGATTTGGCTGCGGCCTACGGCATTGCCGTGACCGGCGACATGGTCATCACCACCTTGCTGGCAGCGGTGGTCTTCCATCACTTATGGGGATGGAGCAAATTTAAAACCGCTTGCCTGATCTCGGTGTTCCTGGTGATTGATTTGTCTTTCTTTACCGCCAATATCCTCAAAATCCCTGATGGCGGCTGGGTGCCGTTATTGATGGGGCTGATCATCTTCACACTGATGCGGACCTGGAAAACCGGGCGCGCATTGTTATATCGCATCCTCAGATCAGAATCCATGGAACTGGTGCCGTTTATCCAGGCGATAGGCGCACATCCGCCAGCCCGTGTGAATGGCGCCGGCGTGTTTATGACGCCTAACCCGGACGGCGTGCCCCATGCGCTATTACATAATCTCAAACACAACAAGGTCTTGCATGACAGCGTGGTCATACTGACCGTGCGATTTGAAGATTACCCTTATACCAGCCAGGAAGAACGCATCGCGGTTGAAAACCTGGCCTATGGTTTCTATCGTGTCACCATTCGTTATGGCTATATGGATGAGCCTGACCTGCCGCGTGACCTGGCATTGACAGAAGCACAAGGCCTGACCCTGGATACCATGGATACCTCTTTCTTTGTCGGCAAAGAGAGTCTGATTGCTTCGGATAAGCCAGGCATGGCATTCTGGCGTAAAAAGATCTTCATTGGCTTGTTCAGGACGGCGGAAACCATTACCAACCAATTCAAGTTACCGCCTAACCGGGTGGTAGAACTGGGTTCACAAGTCAAGATCTAGGGGTGGTAACATGCTGCTGCCACACAAAAACAGTATAAGAAAATAACGCTTTATCCAGACTGGAAACGCTCCAGCATCGAGAAAGGAAAAACAAATGTCATTGATTAAAACCACCTCTGTCGCCGTCATGTGTGCCTTGCTTTCTGCTTGCGCCAGCACCACCAATAACAGTGTGTCCGGCGTGCAGCGCAGCCAGTTATTGCTGCTGCCTACCAGCACGGTCAATGAGATGTCATCACAGTCTTATACCGAAACATTGCAGACTGCCAAGAAAAACAACACCCTGAATGCGGATAAAGCCTTATTGAACCGTGTCACCACCATTTCAAACCGGCTGATTGCCCAGGTTGGCGTTTTCCGCCCGGATGCAGCGAAATGGAAATGGGAAGTCAATGTCGAAAAGAATGACCAGTTGAATGCCTACTGTATGCCGGGTGGCAAAATCATGGTGTTCTCTGGCCTGGCTGAAAAACTGAATGCGACAGACGACGAACTGGCCGCAGTGATTGGCCATGAAATCGCGCATGCCTTGCGTGAACATGGTCGCGAGCGTATGTCACAAGCGTATATCCAGCAGTTTGGCTTGCAGGCCCTGGCGACAGTGGTTGGCGGTACAGCCGGCAGCATGGCTGCGCAAGGCGCCGGCATGGGCAGCCAGTTGCTGTTCTCCATGCCTAATGGCAGGGAACAGGAACGCGAAGCCGACCGCATGGGCCTGGAGTTAGCTGCGCGCGCTGGCTACAACCCTGAAGCGGCTGTCAGCTTGTGGAAGAAAATGATGGCGGCCAATAAAGAAGCCCCGCCGGAGTTTTTAAGCACCCACCCTTCCAGCGAAAACCGCATCAAGGATTTGCAAGCGTTAACGCCTAAGGTGATGCCACTTTACCTGGCGGCAAAATCTAAATAACTGCCACCAAGCGTGGCACAACCGCAACCACATACAATCAGCACTAAAAACCCGAAATTAGGTTAAAATTTCGGGTTTACTATCACCCTATCATTAGAGAGCATCATGGATCCACGTCTAAGCATTATTGAGGCGGCTTTTGAAGACCGCGCCAACATCAACCCTGCGAATGCATCCGCAGAAATCAAGCAAACCGTTGCTTCCATTCTTGATGACCTCGACACTGGAAAACTGCGTGTGGCCAGCCGTATCGGCGACACCCAGCAATGGGAAACGCATCAATGGCTGAAAAAAGCCGTGCTGCTGTCTTTCCGCCTGAAAGATAACTACCTGATGGACGATGGCGTGACGCGCTATTTTGACAAAGTAGACCCGAAATTTGCCGACTATACTGAAGAAGACTTCAAAGCCGGTGGCTTCCGCGTTGTGCCAAATGCGATCGTGCGTAAAGGCTCTTTCATCGCCAAAAACACCGTACTCATGCCTTCTTATGTGAACATCGGCGCCTATGTCGGTGAAGGTTCCATGGTCGACACCTGGGCGACTGTCGGCTCATGTGCGCAAATCGGTAAAAACGTGCATTTGTCCGGTGGCGTAGGCATCGGCGGCGTGCTGGAACCTGTACAGGCAGGCCCAACCATCATTGGTGATAACTGCTTTGTCGGCGCGCGTTCTGAAGTGGTTGAAGGCGTAGTGGTAGAAGATAACTGCGTGATCTCAATGGGCGTATACATTGGCCAATCCACCAAAATCTACGACCGCGAAACTGGCGAAGTGCATTATGGCCGCGTGCCAGCAGGCTCCGTTGTTGTGTCCGGCAACCTGCCTTCAAGTGATGGCAAATACAGCCTGTATTGCGCTGTGATCGTGAAAAAAGTCGATGCTAAAACATTGAGCAAAGTTGGCATTAACGAATTATTACGCGGCATTTAATTCAAGGCCTGTAGCAACGGGAATCATTGCCTACACCTTGCCAGGCCTAGCCTGGGTGATTGCGTATGCCATAGCTTGACCTGGTCTGACTTTCAGGCCGGGCTCAAGTTATCAGTTGTAAAGGTCGTTATTCATTTGATTCCCGTCATGATGTATGAAAACAGGAAGTATTTAATGTGGAGAAACACTCAACAAGCAGCAAAGATCAAGTAACAAAACGTACAAGTTAAAAACCGTAGTAGTGTCACAACACAAACAATCAAAATAATCGTGTAATTACTCATATGACTACAACGCAACTCTTTATCCCGATTCTGTTCACACTCAGTGTGGTCGGGTGCTATTTTGCGTTTGAATTGGTGGACAGACTACGTAAAGTCACTGCCAAACACCACGATTCCATGCTCAGGAAAAATGCGCTTATCGTTGCGCTGGGCGTATTCCTGCTACATTGCGGCTATCAGATGTCCGCAGATAACTTCCCCAAAATCACTGAACACCCGGTCGACTTTATCGGTAGCCTGTTGTGCGCATATATGCTCGCACTCTCGTTACTGAATACCGTCAACAAGAAAAAACTACCTTTGCGTGAACTGCTATACGCGTCATTCGCAGCCGCCATCAGTGGTTACCTGCTTTCCTATTTCTACCAGATCAGCGCCGGTACGATTAACGCCCGCATTGATACCTGGACTGCTTTATTTGCATTTTTCCTCACCTGCCTGACATCCGCACTCGCCATTGTCACCATGCTGTGGATCAAGAGTTATGAAGGCAAAGCCCTGCAACGACTGAAAGTGATGTTTTCAATTGAAATAGCACTTGGCTTCCTGGCCTCGCATGCAGCGATCAATCTCAGCATCCTGCACAACAATATGTTTATCGGCCAGCCTACCGACCAGGCGGGCAATTACCTGGTGCTGCTGCTCACACTGGCACCGGTGCTGCTGTTTATCACCTCGTTTATCCTGGTGATTTTTTATGAGCGTAATGTCGATATCACACAAAGCAAACTGACTTTCCGCAATACGCAAACCGCCAACAAAAAATTCCTCGCCTACGACCCGCTCACCCATCTGCCTAACCGTGATGCGCTCAACCAGCATCTCGCCATCAGCGCCAATCGCTGTGACCGCAATGGTGAGTCCCTGGCGCTCGCCTATATCGATCTTGACCACTTTAAACCGGTGAACGACCAGTTTGGTCACCACATAGGTGACTTGCTATTGATCGAGGTGGCCAAACGCATCAGCAATGCCATCCGTAATTGTGATTACGTGGCGCGTGCCGGTGGCGATGAGTTTATTGCAGTGCTTAGTGAGATCGAAAATCACCAGAGCGCGGTGACTGTCATCCAGCGCATTATCGATTCCTTGCGTGAAACCTTCGTCATTGAAAATCACGTGATCGAGATTTCCTGCTCTATCGGCATTTCCATGTATCCGCAGGATGGCAATCTGCAAAAACTCAAATTGAATGCCGATGCCGCCATGTACAAGGCCAAGGAAAACGGTAAAAACCAGTACCGCTTCTTCGATGCCGAAATCGAGCAGGCTTCAGACGAAATGCAGCAAACGCGCATTGAGCTGAAAAAAGCCATCAGCGAGCAGGAATTCAGGCTGCTGTTCCAGCCCAAGGTCGATGCCGTCACCCGTCTGGTGCATGGCGCAGAAGCGTTACTACGCTGGCAGCACCCGACCCGCGGCCTGCTCTCGCCTACCCACTTTATCGAGGCAGCCGAACGCTTTGGCATGATTGAAGAAATCAACGCCTGGGTCATTTCGCAAACCTGCAGCACCATCAGCCAGGCCAGGGATAGAGGCATAGACCTGAGTATTTCTGTCAATCTGTCTAACCAGCAATTCAGGAACAAACACCTGGATACACATATTCAATCCATCCTGGAACAACATCAGGTGGAAGCGCGTAACCTGATACTGGAAGTCTCGGAAACCACGGCTATCCACCACCAGGCCCAGTTCAAGGAAACCTTGCGCCACTTCAAGAAACAGGGTTTGAAAATATCACTGGATGATTTTGGCTTGCACCCATTCAGCCTGACGCATCTGCAAGACCTGGAGATCAGCGAAGTGAAACTGGACAGGTCATTGACCAAAGGCGTAGCCGCTTCAAAAACCTCGCTGTCTATTGTCGAAGCTATCGTCAAACTGGCGCATGCCCTGGACCTGAATGTCGTCGCTGAAGGGGTGGAAGATGAAGATCAGCGCCAGGCATTGGTCAGCATCAACTGCGACCAGATGCAAGGCTACCTGTTCTCTAAACCGGTAGAACAGAAATTCCTGTTTGATGTATTCAGTGAACTGCAACTCAGGTCCACCACCAAAAGCCTGTTTTAACCTTCACGCTCGTCGCCTGCATTCAACCTGAATGCGCCATCCATGCCGTATGCTCCGAATAAATTGCAACGCCCAAGTCACTGGCTGGTAAAATAGTTTCTTTGCACAAAAATTATCGCCATGAAACTTTACGGCATCCCCAATTGCAGTACCGTCAAAAAAGCGCGCGCCTGGCTGGATCAGCACGCCATCGCTTATGAATTCCACGATTTTAAAAAACTCGGCCTGGACACCGCCACCGCACAACAATGGCTAGCCCAGCAACCTTGGGAGAAGCTGGTCAACCGTAGTGGCATGACCTGGCGCAACCTGGGTGACGCCGAAAAAAATGCCGTGGTAGATGCAGCCAGTGCATTGCCGCTGATGCAGGACAAAACCTCAGTCATTAAACGGCCGTTACTGGTCAATAACGATCAGATCATCGCGCTTGGCTTTAACGAAGCCGATTACTCCCAACTTTTTGCCAAAGAATAATGCTTATGTCCAAGACGCTGGAACTTGCCATTGATTTACTCAAACGCCGCTCACTGACACCGGAAGATGCCGATTGCCAGGAAACCATGATCGCTCGCCTGGAGCCTCTCGGCTTTAAGATCGAACGCATGCGCTTTGGCGAGGTAGACAATTTCTATGCGCGACGTGGCACGACTAGCCCACTGATCGTATTTGCCGGGCACACCGATGTAGTACCCACGGGCCCGCTGGATCAATGGCATACCCCGCCGTTTGAACCGACCATTAAAGACGGCATGCTGTATGCCCGCGGTGCAGCAGATATGAAAACCTCACTGGCAGCTTTTATCACCAGTATTGAAGAATTCATTGCTGAAAACCCGGATCATCCGGGTTCGATTGGCTTGCTGGTGACTTCGGATGAAGAAGCCATTGCGATTGAAGGCACCGTGAAAGTGGTAGAAGCGCTACAGGCGCGCGGCGAAACGTTTGATTATTGCATCGTCGGCGAACCAACCAGCAACAAGCTGGTGGGCGACATGATTAAAAATGGTCGTCGTGGTTCTTTATCCGGCAAGCTCGTCGTCAAAGGTATTCAGGGCCATATTGCTTACCCGCACCTGGTGAAAAACCCGATTCATTTAGTCGCCCCGGCGATTAAAGACATGGTAGAAACAGTGTGGGATAACGGTAACGAATACTTTCCGCCTACCTCATGGCAAATCTCCAATATGAATGGCGGCACCGGCGCAACTAATGTCGTGCCGGGCGAAGTCGAGATATTGTTTAACTTCCGCTATTGCCCTGAAGTCGATGGCCAAGGCAGTGCAGAAACCAGCCTGCGCTCACGTGTGCATGCCATTCTGGATAAACATGCGCTGGAATATACGCTGGACTGGGAGCATAACCAGTCCTATATCACGCCACGCGGTGAACTGGTGGCAGCCATCAGCGAGGCGATTAAACAAAGTTACGGCATCACGCCTGAATTATCGACCACAGGCGGCACCTCTGACGGGCGCTTTATTGCCGATATTTGCCGCGAAGTCATTGAGTTCGGGCCTTTGAACGCCACGATTCATAAGCTAAACGAATGTGTGGCGGTGGCTGATATCGAACCGCTTAAAGAAACCTACAAACGCACCATGCAATTACTGCTGAAATAAATTGATGACCAACACTCTACAAACCATTCGTGACTGGCTGCGCTACGCGGTGAGTCGTTTTGAACATTCAGATATTTTTTATGGTCATGGCACGGACAACAGCTATGACGAAGCCGTCTGGCTGGTCATGAGCGCCCTGCACCTGCCACATGACACCCTGGATAACTTCCTGGATGCGCGCCTGACCACGGAAGAAAACCAGCACCTGGCTACCCTGATCGAGAAACGCGTCATCGAGCACACGCCGACCGCTTACCTGGTCAATGAAGCCTGGCTGCGCGGATATAAATTTTATGTCGATGAACGTGTGATTGTGCCACGTTCGTTTATCGCCGAACTGCTGGAAAATGGCTTGCAACCGTGGGTAGAGTTTCCTGAAATGGTCGAATCCGCCGCCGATATCTGCACTGGCTCTGGCTGTTTGGGTATTTTACTGGCTGAAGCTTTCCCCAATGCGCATATCGATGTCATCGATATCTCACCGGATGCGATTGATGTCAGCAATATCAATATCCAGCGCTACGGCCTGGAAGACCAGGTACAAGCAGTGCAATCCGATATGTTTGCCGCACTCAAAGGGCGCAAATATGATGTGATCATCAGTAACCCGCCCTATGTCGATGCACCTAGCATGGCTGAACTGCCGGCAGAATATCGCCAGGAACCACAACTGGCATTAGGTAGCGGCGATGACGGACTTGATCATACGCACACCTTGTTGACGCAGGCTAGCGAATACTTGAATGATGGCGGCGTACTGATCGTAGAGATTGGCCACAACCGCGATGCATTGCATGAGGCTTATCCTGACCTGCCATTCACCTGGCTGGATACCAGCGGTGGTGACCAGTTTGTGTTTATGCTGACCAAAGAAGACCTGACTGAAGCTGGTTTGCAAGCGGAGTAAAGCTAAGGCGACCCAAACAAAACGTTACTTCCCCAGTCCAGGGACTGGTTATAGACGGTCATCGCTTGCGGTGCAACCATGGTTTAACGACCAACCCATACCAGCATTGAGCAAGCGAGCTAACGGAATCAGATTGAGTATTTTGAAGATTGATTCCGGGTCATTGCTTGAGACGCATCAAGCGTAAAAACAACTTACTCCACGCGCCTCATATTCGCTTAAATAAACCTCAGTGAGGTTTATTTAAGCAGTTAACCACGTCCGCGATCCCTGTCACTGCGCTTTTTAGCACCCGTGTTCACGCGTGCATTCTGGCGTGAAGCCTGTTTTAAATCTGAATCCTGGCGAATACGGCGAGAGCCCGGTGGCGGTGCAGGACGTGCAGGTTTTTCTGCAGGCGCTGGGCCATTCGCGCTTTCCAGCAGGCTGCGGCGTTGTTTGCGTACTTTAGGCACAAACACACTGGTCGCACGGTCTTTTTCACGCGGGCTTAATTGCTTGAGTGGTTTGTGTGGCACCGGCAAACCTGCCCACTCCAGAATACCCACCACCTGTTTTTGCTCCAGCTTGAGCATGGTGCCGCGCTTCAGGCGTGGCGGTAAATTGATCGGGCCGAAGCGCACGCGCATTAAACGGCTGACTGGCAAGTGAAATGCCTCGAACAAGCGGCGTACTTCGCGGTTACGGCCTTCTTTGATGACGACCTGATACCATTTGTTGACACCTTCGCCACCACTGGCGTGGATGCTCTCGAAGTTGGCCGGGCCATCTTCCAGCTCAATACCCTGTTTCAGTTGCGCGAGCTGGTCTTCTGTCAGTTCCCCCAGGATACGCACGGCATATTCGCGCTCGACTTCATAACGCGGATGCATAAAATGGTTAGCTAACTCACCTGAATTGGTAAAGATCAGCAAGCCACTGGTGTTCATATCCAGGCGGCCAATCGCAATCCATTTACCCTGTTTGATCTTGGGTAATTTATCAAATACCGTGGCGCGCCCTTCCGGGTCATCCTGGCTGACCAATTCGCCTTCCGGTTTGTGGTACAGCAATATCTGCGGTAATTCCGGTTCAAACGGCAAGTGCAGAATACGGCTATCCAGGCGCACGATGTCCTGCTCAATGACGACGGCCCCTAACACTGCCACCTGGCCATTAATCGTGATGCGGCCACTTTCAATCAGTGTTTCCATATCGCGCCGCGACCCGAACCCTGCCAGTGCCAGCAGTTTATGCAAGCGATGTCCGGCACGTGCGGGAGCACCCGGCTCGTCGCCTTCTACTTCTGCAACAGGTGGCTGGGGTGCTGCTGGACGTTTTGCGGGGGAACCTGGTTTAGGTGTTTTAAATGGACGCGCCATGTTTAACCTCTTGAATGAAGGCTGTATTTTACCGTATTTAAGAGCTTCGCCCTAAGGCTAAATCTTGTCTGGCTAGAAAACCCTGGCTGAACCCCCGCCCTGGAAACGGCAGGATGCATGCAACTTGCCCGGGGGAATTTAAATACGTATGTCCGGCATCAGGCTATGTCTGCATGTACCACTTGTAATTGCAGATTCCTGGCGCCATTAAATTCGTTGATTTGCAGGGCATAAGCAAGTGTCACCTGATCAGGCAACAAGGTCGCATGCTGGAAATAAATGGCCTCGAACTGCGCACCCTGTTTTTGCAAACGTAGTTTAAGATGTTTTTCACCCAGGATGCGTTGCTGTATGACTTCAAAATCATCATAAAACAAAGGTGGTGGAAAGCCCTGACCCCATACCTGATGGCCAAGGATTTCTGCATTGTGTAGCGTCATTTCCTGTACGGCTAGCGCGCCATCTGTTTCCAGCACTTGTTGCAGCGTTTCCGCATTAATCAGTTGCTGCACTACTTGCTCAAACGTTTGCTGAAAAAGGGCAAAATCCTGTTCGCGTATGCTCAGGCCGGCGGCCATGGCATGCCCGCCAAATTTGAGGATCAAATCAGGTTGCAGCTTGGTCACCAGATCCAGGGCGTCACGCAGGTGCAGCCCGGCAATCGAACGCCCTGAGCCCTTGATCAGGCCATCACCAGCATCGGCAAATGCAATCACCGGCCGGTGGAAACGCTCTTTAATGCGTGAGGCAAGGATACCAATCACACCCTGGTGCCAGTCTGGCTGAAACACACTGATGGTGTATTGGCTATCTTGAAAGTCCTGCGTCAGGTCAGCCATGGCATCCCACTGCATCTCGGCTTCGATTTGTTTGCGCTCGGCATTTAATACGTGTAACTGCTGCGCATAAATCATGGCTTCTTGCGGCGTGGTCGCCAGCAGGCAACGGATACCAATCGTCATATCATCCAGCCTGCCAGCTGCATTCAGGCGTGGGCCAACATAAAATCCCAAGTCTTGTGCAGTGACTTGCTCGGCATTGCGCCCGGCCAGTTTTAAAATCGCCAGGATGCCAGGACAAGCCAACCCTTGCCGGATACGTTTTAAGCCCTGCCGTACCAGGATACGGTTATTCGCATCCAGTTTAACCAGGTCAGCCACGGTACCTAAAGCCACCAGATCCAACAAGCTTCCCAGGTGAACTTCCTCGCCTGCCAATAAACCACGTTGCTTGAGTTCGGCCCGCAAGGCAATCAGTACATAAAACATCACCCCGACACCAGCCAGATGTTTACTCGGAAAATCACAGCCCCGCTGATTCGGGTTCACAATACAATCTGCTATCGGGGTTTGTTCGGCAGGCAAATGGTGATCGGTGATCAACACCTGCATGCCTAAGGCTTTCGCCGCGCTGACGCCATCAATGCTGGCAATGCCGTTATCTACTGTCAGGATCACATCCGGTTGCTGTTGTGAGGCTAGCGCGACAATTTCAGGCGTTAAGCCATAACCATATTCAAACCGGTTAGGCACCAGGAAATCCACCTGCGCCCCCATCATGCTTAAGCCACGCATGGCCACGCTGGTGGCAGTCGCGCCATCAGCATCATAATCACCAATGATCAGGAGTTTTTTCTTTTCCTGGATGGCATTTGCCAGCAGCCTGGCCATCTCGCCACAGCCAGTCAGCGCCTGCGGTTTGAGCAAGTGCGGCATCTCCTGCAAGCCCCAGTCATCGGCTGACACTTGCCTGGCTGCCAGCAAACGGGCCAATATTTCGGGTAAGCCCTGCGCTTGCAAGGCCTGCAACGCGCTAGTTGTGTATTGTCTTTGCTGAATCTTCATCTTTGCTGAGTTTTATTTCCGGATAACGACCACACGCTCAAACGGACGCTGGTAATTTAAAGGTTGGCAATGACGCTTCAAGTTTTTCAAACAGGCCCGGCAAGGTATGCGTCTTGCGCCAGAACTGCCAGCGATAGCGCTTTTTATAAGTCACTTTTACGCTACGCTCTGCAAGTGGCAAGGTGATCTCAAGCATGGATATGCGACCTTTCATCAATGCAGCAGAAAGACGATGCCAGTCCACCTGTTCTATCTGGTCAACGACCATGAGCGCGTTAGTGATGGTTTCATCTTCCAGCGCCTCTGCCATTGAACACTGCTTCACGGCCGGCAACTGCGATACACGCAAGCCGTCAAACACAACCCCGGCGCCAAAAACAGCTTGCCAGCGATGTTTCCATACCGGCATTTCCGGCACACTGGCAAACCAGAGACTATTCAATTGCTCCGGCCAGCCCGGCAAGTGAGGGGCATTAGAAAACTGGTGTAGCAGCATCTGGCTTTCGTTGGTCCATTGCCGTATCAACGAAGCGTGTGTGCCTTGTGGCTGCCACTGAAATGCCTGCTGGTATAAACAGTCTTGCGGCCAGGAGCACTGTACTTCAAGCGGATTCAGGGGCTGTATCCACCAGAATCGCTGGTCGGCGGTGGCATGTACGATAAAATCCTGCTGAAAGTGCTGTTGCAGGGTTTCCGTCAAATACGCATAACTCTCTGGCGACATTTGAACGGTTCCCTGCAGCGAAAAAGTATCTCGCTGTAAACCCAGATGCACTGGCAACAGACATAACGCAGGCACACCGGTGATCGAAGCCTGCCGTCCACGCAGGACTGCAGCCACTTTTGATACGCCAGGTGTGCGATCTACATCGTGCAAGGTGCTAAATAAAGCATTCAACGGCGTGGCAGCATCTACTTGCCAGTCAGCTTTCAGAAGCAAGGGGCATTGATCGGTAATACGCTGAATCACCGCCGCGGATTCGGCGGCTGCATCAGACAAATAATCTGTGATATAAATTTGCTGTATCATGAAAAAACAAATACACTCTTCTGCAAAAACAAGTTAACAATCTGCTGGCTGGTTCAACTTGCTGGCGGGCCGGATTAGCGATCTGGTAAACTTTGCTGGCTTGGTAAAACACAGCAGATAAAATGTTACCTTAAGTATCTTTTGGACTTATACACGAAATCTGGGGGGATGTCATGACTGCAGCAAGCGCCATTGACCATGATCATCACTACGTATTAGCCGTTGCTTTGAATTAAATGAATTATCTGGAACCATGCAATTTTTCCAAACCTTAGGTATTCAGTCCAGACTACTATTACTGGTGATTGCGCCAGTATTTGCTTTATCCTGTTCCTTCTTGCTATTTGATTTTCAAAAGCAATTGCAGAGCGATGAAGACAAGCTGAGCCAACATGCGTTAACCACCGCAAAATTCCTCTCTGCCGTTGTGCATAATCAATCAGAGCTGCATGGCCGCCCTTACATTGATCGTTTGCTAAAAGCCAGCCAGCTTGACCGTGAGCCTTATCTTTCATTAATGATTTCCGATGCGGCTAACCGCCCGCTGGCGCAACTTGGCGCTTCTTTCATCGTGGACGAATCATTACCACAGCAAGATACCCATGTGATGCAGCAGGCTACGCATGACGTGACCATGGTGAGAATTTTCACCACAGAAGCTAAGCACGCCCTGCTAGGATATGTGTTTGTCGCCATTGATAAAGCCGCGATGGTAGAAGATCACCGTCAGGCATTTATCCGGAATATCGGTTACATCACCCTGGGGCTAATGCTATGTTCGGTGCTGGTGTATTGGGTGAGCCGTTCTATCAGCCAACCCATACGCGAAATGACGGCTGCGCTCAAACGTTTTGTGGTGGGTAACCAGCACATCAGTCAGGTCAAAAACAGCTTGCCGGAAATCCATTCCCTGCAAACCACGATCAATGAGATTTCCAGAGAGATGCAGCATGTTGAAGCCGACATGCGTCATCGTATCCAGGATGCCCAGGCGCAATTACGTTACCAGGCACGGCATGATGCCTTAACTGGCCTGGTCAACCGTCAGGAACTGGAAAGGCGTTTGCAACAAGCGCTGGAAGACGTGAAACAGCACAAAGCCAACCATGTGTTTTGCTATATGGATCTGGACCAGTTCCGTGTGATCAACGACACCTGCGGCCATCCTGCTGGCGATGAAATGCTCAGGCAGATCAGCATGATCCTGAGTCAGCGTATTCGTGCTGAAGACACTTTTGCCAGGCTGGGCGGCGATGAATTCGGTTTATTACTGAGCTATTGCCAGGTTGAAAAAGCGATCGAGATCGCAGCGCAGTTGCGCCAAATGGTAGAAGCATTCAGATTCATGCATGAAGGCCGCCTGTTCCAGACCGGCATCAGTATCGGCATTGTTGAAGTCACCGCAGACCTGAAAGATGTGGGCCAGGTCACCCGCCATGCAGATGCAGCCTGCTATGTCGCAAAAGATAATGGCCGTAACCAGATTCACCTGTTCCATCCTGAAGATGATGTGTTACTCAAGCGCCACGTTGAAATGGAATGGGTATTACGCATTAACGAAGCCATAGAACACAATGACTTTGTGCTGTATTGCCAGGGCATATTCCCCATGCAGCAGAAAGAGCTGCCGCCTTTCTACGAAATCCTGATCCGTAAGCGCGACGAAAATGGCGGCATTATTCCTCCAGCCGAATTCCTGCCCTCCGCCGAACGTTATCAATTGATGACCAAAATCGATCGTTGGGTGATTCAGCACGCATTTATGGCATTGCAGCCATTATTCAAAACACAATCGGCCACTAAGCCATTTATCGTCAGCATCAATCTTTCCGGCATGTCTTTAGGTGACGCTACCCTGCTGCCCTATATTAAAAACTGCTTTGCCAACTATGAGATTTCACCCAGCCATGTCTGCTTTGAGGTCACGGAAACCTCTGCCATCATCAATATCGACCACACCATCAAATTGATTACTGAATTAAAAGCGATGGGGACACGATTTATGCTGGACGACTTTGGCAGTGGCATGTCTTCTTTCAGCTACCTGAAACACTTACCGGTAGACTTTCTCAAAATGGATGGCGCTTACGTAAAAGATATCACCATCAACAAGGTGGACCTGGCGATGGCCAAAGCCATTCAAAGCGTGGCTGAATCGATGAACATTCAAACCATTGCTGAATATGTGGAAGATCAGGCTACGCTGGACTGCCTGAACGAAATGGGTGTCGCATATGCACAGGGCTTTTACCTCAACAGGCCAGCGCCGCTGAGCGAAGCGCTCTCCCGGCATTTTTCTGCCCACCACCCCTCACAAAAACAAACCACTAGCCAGGCTGCCGTTGCCACTGATATCAGTGCCTAAAATTTGAGAATACCCGCCATTTAACAGGGTTCTAGGAAACTTTGTGTTGTTTTAATGGCAGTGATATCCGCCGGTAGATGACTTTACAAACGCAAGTTTATCAATAGCATGAAAGGTTCGAGGCTCTTATTTCGCACCATCAAGGATCCTTAAACATCGATAAAATGCGAAACCTGACACAACCTGTATTTCAAATTACGTGTAGAAGGTAAGGCCTATTGTGATAAGAGTAATAATTTCTTTGGCTGTCTTACTCACTGCATCATGCGCGCAGCAATCAATCACCACAACTAATACTTATGAAAAGGCAATGCCATTTTCTAAAGCCGAAATCAAAAAAATTGAAGCTGAGCAAGAAGCAACATGCGCTAAATATTCAAGCAAATCAAACATTCGCATAAAGCGGATGAAAGAAATCAATGCATCCATGAATGAACCAGGCTTAACGCAAAAGCAGAAAAACCAGAGATATGATGTTGCAATGGCACACCTTAATGATGGGCTAGAAGATTCCGAACAGCTAAAAGATAAATGTGACGCATTGAATAAAAGGCTAGATGAAATGTATGCGGCAAATCATAAAGCTGGTGATCAATACTTAGATCAGCGCAAAAATAAATGATGATGAATGTGACAGGACTTGTGTAGATTTGATGTTGGTCGGAACGGTGTGATTCGAACACACGACCCCTTGCACCCCATGCAAGTGCGCTACCAGGCTGCGCTACGCCCCGACATTTGATTTCAAGCGGGAACCCGCCTGAAAAGAAGGCTGAATTATAAAACAAAACCGCATATTCGCTAAGCAGAATATGCGGTTTTGTGTATTTGGAAGGCTGATTAAGCGGCGACTTTGAGCAGGTTAATGACCTGCTGGATCTGCTCTTTTAACGCCAGAATATCGACAGAGGGTAATCTTGAAGCTTCAGCAGCAAGAGCTGCTGTATTCAAGCTAGCCGCAGATTCAGCGGCCAGGCGGCCTGCTTTATCGGCTTTCTCTTCTACACCATCCAGGCGATTACGTGCGCCACTGATGGTGAACCCCTGCTCATACAACAGTTCGCGGATTTTACGGATCAGCAGGACTTCATGATGCTGGTAGTAACGGCGATTGCCGCGGCGTTTGACCGGCTTGAGCTGGGTAAACTCTTGTTCCCAGTAGCGCAATACGTGTGGTTTTACACCGCAAAGCTCGCTGACCTCACCGATGGTGAAGTAGCGCTTGGCGGGGATAGGCGGTAACGTGATTTTTTGCGCTTCGACCATGTCTGGATATTAAATTATGCTTGGGCTTGCAAGGGTTGTTCTGCGTAATGCTCTTCAACCCGTAACTTCAATTTTTGGCTGGCATGGAAAGTCACCACGCGACGTGCCGAAATTGGTATTTCTTCACCTGTTTTTGGGTTACGGCCTGGGCGTTCGGATTTGGTGCGTAATTCAAAATTACCGAATCCGGAAAGTTTTACGCTATCGCCGTTTTCCAGTGCATTACGCACTTCTTCAAAAAACGCTTCCACCATGTCTTTGGCTTCACGTTTGTTTAACCCGACTTGTTCAAACAACAAATCAGCCAAGTCAGCTTTTGTGAGTGTCATTAACGATCCCCTGAACCTTCTTATTATGTGAGATGACGCTAGTATTAAATCAACTGGTTATTCGGGTTTAATCCAATGATTTTCCCAGAGAATATGCCAGATACTATTTCGAAATTATCCTGGCACTATTTCAAGAACTATCCTAGTGATGTTCAAAAACTATCGTAGCGATGTTCGAAATTTAACGTAGTGCTGCAGAAAAATTTGATGACCAATTTTTGAGGATTTGTGACACGATTGCATCCACTTCCTCATCGACCATAGTTTTGCCAGTATCTTGCATAAGTACAAGAAATGCAAGGCTTTTTTTGTTTTCTGGCACGCCTTTTCCCTGGTAAACATCAAACAATTTCACTGTTTGCAGCTGCGGAATTTTCTCTGCAATAATGGCATTTATCATGTCTTGTGCAGAGATATTTTGCTCAACAACCATGGCCAGGTCGCGACGCACCGGCAAAAATTTACTGACTTCCTGGTAAGCCGGAACCTGACTGGCCTGGATAGCTTCTGCATCAATTTCAAACAGGAAACAGGCCTGATTCAATTGATATTGCTGTTGCCATTGCGGGTGTAGTTTACCCAGCCAGCCAACGGCTTTTTCACCGACGAAAATACGCGCTGACTGGCCAGGATGTAATGCCGGATGCTGCTCAGACACAAAACGTACTGGCTGGGCAAACAAGGCCTCAACGTGTGCTTTCGCATCATAAAAATCAAAGGCTTGGGCTGCACTGCCCCATTGCTCAGGCAATGCATTGCCGTAACATAGCCCGGATAAAGCCAGGGTTTCAACATAACCTTGTGCCTCACGCGCATATCTGCTGCCTACTTCAAATAACAGTGCGCGCGATTGCTGGCGATTGAGGTTGTAGCTCAAAGTATCGAGCAAACCACCCCATAAACCAGAGCGCATCACGCTCAGGTTGCTGGCGATTGGATTCTTCAGGGAGATTGGATGCTGGTTGCCGTACAGATCACGCTCCCAGGCAGCATCGACAAAGCTGTAGGTGATGACTTCCTGGTAGCCTTGCTGCACCATGACGTCACGCAAGTGATCGGGGTGACGCTGGGCTTCCGGCGCGGCCAGCATGGCTTGTGAAGCGACTGGCGTCAATGCAGGGATATGTTCATAGCCATGCAGGCGCGCGACTTCTTCAATTAAATCTTCTTCACGCGCAATATCGAAGCGGAAGCTAGGTGCACTGACTTTAAACACACCACTGGTTTCGCTATACACGAATCCTAATTGCGTCAGTAGCTGGCCAACTTGCGCTGCACTAATATCAATGCCAAGCACTGAAATCAATCGGTCATAGCGCAAGGTGACCTGTTTACGTGCTGGCAACTGGTTGGTGCTGGTGGTGACTGCACCGGCCTTGCCGCCACAGATCTCAAGCACCAGCGCAGTTGCGCGCTCTAATGCTTGCAAGGTATTGCCGAAATCGACGCCACGTTCAAAACGGTAGGAAGAGTCAGTACTCAGGCCCAGACGACGTGCTTTGCCGGCCATGATATCTGGCGTGAAGAACGCACTTTCCAGGAAAATAGCCTGTGTTGCATCACTGACTGAGCTAGGTTTGCCGCCCATAATACCAGCCAAAGCGACTGGACCATTAGCATCTGCAATCACCAGGTCATCCGTTTTTAAAGTGATTTCAGTATCGTTCAGTAGCGCCAGTTTTTCGCCCGCTTGCGCAAAACGCACCTGAATATCGCCTTGCAGCAAGTTCAGGTCAAAGGCATGTAATGGCTGGCCTAGTTCAAGTAATACGTAATTGGTGATATCAACCAGGGCGCTGATGCTGCGGATGCCGCTGCGTTCAAGTCTGCGCACCATCCAATCTGGCGTTGCAGCTTGTGCATTGACGCCTTCAACCACCCTGCCGTAATAGGCTGGGCATGCCTCGCTGGCGGCAATTGTGACGGCCTTGGTGTGTTGGCTATCGACAGTTGCTGTCTGAATGGCTGGCGCTTGTATAGGCGCGCCGGTCATGGCGACCACATCGCGTGCAATACCGAGAATACTCAGGCAATCGGCACGGTTTGGGGTGAGCTTGAGCGTATATGTGTGATCGTTCAGGTCAAGATACTCACGGATATCCTGCCCGACTGGTGCATCCGCTGGCAGCTCTAGAATGCCATTCGCTTCAGTGGCAATGCCCAGTTCTTTGGCTGAACACATCATGCCAAAGGATTCGACACCGCGCACTTTGGCCTGCTTGATGCTAATGCCTGGCAACTCGGCACCGACCAGGGCACAAGGCGCTTTCAGGCCCGCACGGGCATTGGCTGCACCACATACGATCTGCAGTATCTCGCCGCCGACATTGACTTTACAGACCTGCAAACGGTCTGCATCCGGATGCTTGCCCGCTTCCAGAATTTCTGCAACAACAATGCGGTTAAAAGCAGGTGCGACCGAGGTCAACTCCTCCACTTCGAGACCAGCCATGGTCAATGCGTGACCCAATTGCGCAGTATCCAGCGCTGGATTGACCATAGAGCGTAACCATTGTTCTGAGAACTGCATATTCTTGTCTTTACCTAATTAATCAGAGTTAAAAGTAACGGGCGGTTATTTAATAAACTGCTGCAAAAAGCGCAGGTCATTATTAAAAAAGTGACGTAAATCATTCACACCATAGCGCAGCATGGCCAGACGCTCGACACCGAGACCGAAGGCAAAGCCGCGGTATTTTTCGCTGTCGATATTCACGTGCTTAAGAACTTCAGGATGCACCATGCCGCAACCACCAATCTCCAGCCAGCCGCCGTTCCAGCTCATGTCCATTTCGGCAGAGGGTTCGGTGAACGGGAAGAATGAAGGGCGGAAACGCACCGTTAGGTCATCGCGTTCAAAGAATTTCTGTAGGAAATCCTGCACCACGCCTTTTAAATTGGCAAAGCTGATCTGCTCATCGACCCATAAACCTTCCACCTGGTGGAACATAGGTGAATGGGTGGCATCGGAATCCACACGATAGACACGGCCAGGCGCGATAATCTTCAGCGGAGGCGTGTTATCTTGCATGTAATGCACCTGCACGGGCGACGTGTGCGTACGTAGCACATGCTCCATGCTGTCATTACCGCTATCCACATAGAAAGTGTCATGCATGGCACGTGCAGGATGATTATCAGGAATATTCAACGCAGTGAAATTATAAAAATCCGTTTCGATCTCGGGGCCATTCGCCACGCTAAATCCAATCGAATGAAACAGCGCTTCTACCCTGCGTAAAGTCAACGTCACCGGGTGCAAGCCGCCAGCAGACTGGGTACGGGCAGGCAAGGTGACATCAATGCTTTCACTTGCCAGTTGTTTGGCTTGTTCAGCGGCGAGAATGCTGTCGCGGCGCGCATTGAGTGCCTGCTCTACCGCCTGTTTAACCACATTAATCGCAGCGCCGGCTGCCGGACGTTCTTCGGCAGACAGTTTGCCAAGGCCTTTTAAGGCTTCGGTGAGCGCGCCAGATTTTCCCAAGTATTTAGCTTTGGCATTTTCCAGGGCAGGCACATCATGACAGTTAGCAAAATCTTGCTGTGCTTCTGCGATTAAGGGATTAAGATCGGCCATAGGTATATTTTCTAGCAATTGTGTTTTGTACAGCGATTGAAATAAAAAAAAGAGGCCGCAGCCTCTTTTTTCGTTAGGTCAGACTAGGCGCTTAAACCTGATTTTGCCAATTCTACGAATTTAGCGAAAGCAGCTTTATCAAACACAGCCAGGTCAGCCAATACTTTACGGTCTACTTCAACCGCAGCTTTTTTCAAGCCATTCATGAAACGGCTATATGTCAAACCAGCTTCACGGGCTGCAGCGTTGATACGCGCAATCCACAAAGTACGGAATTGCCGTTTTTTCTGACGACGGTCACGGTATGCGTATTGACCGGCTTTCATCACTGCCTGCTTGGCAACGCGGTAAACGTTCTTACGACGACCACGGTAACCTTTAGCGGCTTTTAAAACTTTCTTGTGTCTTGCGCGGGCTATGACGCCACGTTTTACTCTAGGCATATCGGTCTCCTTATTGTGTTGGCATCATTGCGCGAACGCGTTTGACATCAGTTGCAGAAATAATGGAAGTACCGCGCAGCTTACGTTTTTGCTTGGTGGTTTTCTTGGTCAGAATATGGCGCAAGTGAGAGTGCGTACGCTTCACTTTACCATTACCCAAGAACTTGAAGCGCTTTTTGGCGCTGCTCTTTGTTTTCATCTTTGGCATTTTGGTCTCCTTAGAGGTTGAATAGAGAGTAACTAGGCAGCCAATTTAGCCGTATTACTCCAAAAAAACTTTATGTATTGCTTTAAAACTTTTGCGCCGAAATCATTCAGCGGCTGGCGTTTCTTTTTCAGCAGGTTTATCTGCTTTTTTCACGACTGGTATCGCTTTCTTTGCCGGTGCAAGCACCATCACCATTTGGCGGCCTTCCATTTTAGGATATTGCTCAACCAAAGCGTGCTCTGACAAATCCGCTTCCAGACGTTTTAACAGGGCCAAACCAAATTCCTGGTGCGTAATCTCACGCCCACGGAAGCGCAAAGTAATCTTTGCTTTATCACCATCGCCCAAAAAGCGGATGATATTACGTAACTTGATGTTGTAATCGCCATCATCGGTGCCGGGCCTGAACTTGACCTCTTTAATTTGCACCTGTTTTTGTTTCAGCTTTTGCTCATGCAGACGTTTGCTCTCGGCGTATTTGAATTTGCCATAATCCATCAAACGGCACACTGGTGGTGCAGCATTTGGTGCAATTTCAACAATATCAATATCAGCTTCTTCCGCTTTGGCAAAGGCCTCTCTCAGAGTCATCACACCTAACGGTTCGCCATCTACACCAACTAAACGCACTTGTGGCGCGGTAATATCGCCATTGATGCGTGTATCTTTATCTTGAGCTATAACAATCCCCTAAACAATAAACAAAGCCGCACGGCACCAAGGAAAATCAGACCTTGCTTTGGATGTCTTGCTGCACACGCGTTACAAACGCGTCTACCGTCATCACACCCAGATCTTCACCTTTTCTGGTACGTACGGCCACTTGACCATTTTGCATTTCCTTGTCGCCCACCACGATCAGGTATGGCAACTTCTGCAAACTATGTTCGCGTATTTTATAGGTAATCTTCTCATTTCTCAAGTCAAAATCGCATCGAATGCCATTTTTCTTCAAACTTTCAACCACTTGGCGTACATAATCGGCTTGGCCATCAGAAATATTCAACACCATGACCTGCACTGGTGCCAGCCACGCTGGCATCGCGCCAGCAAAGTTTTCAATCAGGATACCAAGGAAACGCTCCATGGAGCCGACGATGGCGCGGTGCAACATGATAGGCCTCTGACGTGAATTATCTTCAGCGACATACTCTGCCCCCAAGCGCTCTGGCAAGTTAGGGTCAAGCTGGATAGTGCCACATTGCCACATCCGGCCCAGTGAATCTTTCAGTGTAAACTCGATTTTCGGGCCATAAAAGGCACCCTCGCCCGGCTGGTATTCGAATTCCAGACCATTGGCTTTAATGGCATTGGCCAATGCAGTTTCCGCCATATCCCAGGCTTCTTCAGTACCGACACGTTTTTCAGGGCGGGTAGATAACTTGACGATCACATCATCAAAACCGAAGTCTTTGTAAACTTCGTACAACATCTTGATGAAGTCTGCTACTTCGGCTTCGACTTGCGATTCCATACAGAAAATATGGGCGTCATCCTGGGTAAAGCCGCGCACGCGCATCAGGCCGTGCAAGGAGCCAGAAGGCTCGTTACGGTGGCACGAGCCAAACTCCGCCAGGCGCAAAGGCAAATCACGGTAGCTATGCAGGCTGCTGTTGAAAATCTGGATATGTCCGGGGCAGTTCATCGGCTTGACTGCGTAATCGCGGCTTTCCGATTGCGTGACAAACATGTTGTCGCGGTAGTTTTGCCAGTGGCCGGATTTTTCCCACAGGGTTTTATCCAGCACTGTCGGCGTACGCACTTCCTGATAGTCGTACTCTTTGAACTTGGCCCGCATATATTGCTCGACTTCTTGCCAGATCACCCAGCCGCGCGGATGCCAGAACACCATACCAGGTGCATCGTCCTGCATATGATAGAAATCCAGCTGCTTGCCAAGCTTGCGATGGTCGCGCTTTTCGGCTTCTTCCAGCATATGCAAATAAGCTTCCAGCTCATCTTTATTGCGCCAGGCAGTACCGTAAACACGCTGCAACATTTCGTTATTACTGTCGCCACGCCAGTAAGCGCCGGCCAGTTTCATCAGTTTGAACGCTTTCAGCTTGCCGGTATTTGGCACGTGCGGGCCGCGACACAGATCGGTAAAGCCACCTTCTGAATATAGCGACACATCCTCATTGCTGGGGATGCTGGCAATAATCTCGGCTTTGTAATGCTCGTTGATACTTTTGAAATAGGCGACCGCTTCATCGCGAGGCAATACCTTGCGCTCCACTTTTTCGTCTTTTTTGGCCAGCTCGACCATTTTCTTTTCAATGGCGGCCAAGTCATCCGGTGTAAATGGGCGCTTGTAGCTGAAGTCATAGTAAAAACCATTATCAATCACCGGGCCTATGGTGACCTGCGCATCGGGGAACAGTTCTTTGACTGCATAAGCCAGTAAGTGAGCGGTAGAATGCCGGATAACATCCAGGCCTTCGTCGTTCTTATCGGTAATGATAGCGAGATCGACATCCTGTTCAATCAGGTAACTGGTATCCACCAGTTTCGCTTCTTGTCCTGGTTGCGTGACTTTGCCTGCCAATGCAGCCTTTGCCAGACCGGCACCAATATTCATCGCGACATCCGCCACGGTCACCGACTGCTCAAAGCTTCTGGTAGACCCATCAGGCAAGCGTATTACAGGCATGTATCTCTCTCACTCAGGTTAAAATCACTATAAAAACAAGCGCATGGCGCTTACTTTACAGCCAAACAAACATTATCGCACAGCGCGTGAAAAATCCGCAACGGGACACCGTATGCGTCCTGTCCAGACAGGGCATAAAAACCCTGGCATCACCCCAAAAATAGCTCAAAACAAAAAAGCCACCTCACTGAGGTGGCTTTTTATTATCTGGTAGTCGCGAATGGACTCGAACCATCGACCCCCACCATGTCAAGGTGGTGCTCTAACCAGCTGAGCTACGCGACTATAAATTCACAGTCATGCTGCAAATCAATAAGGTTGCGCATTCTATCCGAAAGCAGGCTGATAGGCAATGGTATCCGCCTTATAATATCGCCATGAATTCCAACGATATCGCCCCCGCCCTTTTGCCTGACGACATGGCAACGCAGTTACTCGACACCCTGACTCGCCAGCACTATTGTGTGATTGATCGGTTTATCCCTGACGACTTGATCGCATCCCTGCGCACTCTGGCACTGGCCAGCCAGCAAGAAGGTGCCATGCATCAGGCGGGTACTAGCAAAAACGCTGTCACCAACCCGGCATTGCGCGGAGACCAGATCGCCTGGCTGGATGAAAGCGACGAACACCCGACTGTGCGCCAATATTTTGCGCTGCTAGCCGAGCTGAAATTACTGGTGAATAGAAACCTGATGATGGGGCTGGACGAGATTGAAACACATTTTGCAGTCTACCCAGCCGGTTCCGCAGGCTATAGCACGCATATAGACCAGTTCCACCAGCACAAACAAGGCCCGGGCTCCCGCGCACTGACTTTGATTATCTATTTAAATGAGGTCTGGCCGAAAGACGCAGGCGGGGAATTACGTTTATATACCGGCCAGCACACTGCGGCGCCTTTGCCAGAGGCCGCTCATATCAATATTGCACCAATAGGTGGCAGGCTGGTATTGTTTTTATCGGACAGGTTCTGGCATGCCGTCCTACCGGCAACACAAGCCCGTATGAGCGTGACCGGATGGTTCAAAACCCGCAAGTGAGCAAGTTTACCATCGCGCCATCAAGGTTCTGACGTCAGGCGGTTAAATATCTCCACCCCAGGATAACCATCCAGGGGAAGTTTTTGCGTCGCCTGGTAACGGCGGATGGCTGCCTGTGTTTTAGCACCGGGAAAGCCATCCGGCGTGCCGCTGTCAAACCCTTTTGCATTCAGCGCTTCCTGCAATGCCCACATTTGCTGGTAGCTGAGGGCTGGCGGTTCGGGCGGCATCGCCAGCGTATACATATCTTGCCGTAATTGCTGACTCAACAGGCTCACACTCAGCGCATAATTCACCGAACGGTTCCACTGCATGATCACATCAAAATTAGGGAATACCATATAGGCAGGGCCATCAAAACCCTGCGGCAGAATGATGGCTGCTTGCAGCAGATTCAATGCATTTTCAGGTATGCCGACTACGCCAAGTTTGACCCATTCACTCACCGGTTTATTTAGCTGCAACTGCGCCTGGCTGTAATCAAACCCGGGTGGCAGCGCCACCAGCAGGCTGATGGGCTTACCTGATTGCCAACCTGCCTGTGACAGATAATTGGCAGCTGAACTGAATATATCCGGATACGAACCCCAGATATCAATTTTGCCATCCGCATCCGCGTCCACACCATATTTGAGCAAGGTGCTCGGCATAAATTGCATGTGCCCGGTGGCGCCCGCCCAGGAACCAGTGACCGGGCTATCGTACCTATGCTCGCGCTCGACCACGCGCATCAGGTTGAGTAGCTCGCGCTTGAAGAATTCGGCACGCCGCCCCTCATAAGACAATGTGGCCAGCGCCGAGGCAAGCGGAATATCGCCCATAAAGCCGCCAAAGTTGGTTTCCAGCCCCCAAAAAGCCACCAGGACCTCCTTGGGCACCTGGTACAACTCTTCGACCACATACAACACGCCCTGGTAATCCTGCAGCATCTGCTTGCCTTTATTGACCACGCGCTGGTTGATACGGCGGTTCACATAGGCTGAGAAACTGGTGACAAACTCAGGCTGTTTACGATCCAGCTCTATCACTTTTGGCAGGTAAGTCACCTGGTTGAGCGTCACATCGACCGCTTGCGGCGCAATATGCAGAGTCAGCGCCTCTTGTCGCAATGCGGCTACCCATAACTGAAAGCCCTCTCCGTCATCAGCAACGGCGACCACGTTATTGAATATCAGCCCGGCAACAAGTAATACTTTCAACATCGTTAGCAAATTCTTTCTACCTTGTAACCAAAATGGGATGACTTACGCACCGGACCACTCAACTAAAGACTGGCAATCATTACTTAGCGGCCAATATCGCGGCATAACCTGCCTGATAATCGGCGAACTGCAACTTAAACCCGCTTTGCGGCAAAAACTGGTTGGTGATACGTTTGCCAGATTGCGGCTGCATAGGCGGCGTATCTGGCAACGGCACTTGCAATTGACCCGCCATCCACTGCAACACCTCGTGCTGCAAGGCAGGCACGCCATCCGTTACAATACAATGCGCGGGCAACACCGCCTGGTTCGCCACCTGCTCATACAAATGCACCACCGCCCGCGCCACATCCTGCTCATGAATACGGTTAGTCCAGTGCGCATGCTTAGGCCAGCGGGCCGGATCTTGCACGGCGCGTAATAAATACAACCGTTGCGGGCCATAAATACCCGACACGCGTAAAGCAGAATGCCCGCAGGGCAAATCATAAAGCAGACGCTCGGCATCCAGCATGACCTGCCCATCAGCGTCAGCCGGTAATACGGCAGTGCTGTCATCAATGAACTCACCCTGATGTTCGCCATAAATGCCGGTGCTGGAGATAAAAAATACGTGCCGCAACGCCGATTTGGACACTTGCGCCAGTACATTTTTTAAACCTTGCACATAGGTTTGCTGATAAGACTGTCCTTCTACGGGCGCCAGGCAATAGAGCAGGATTTCAGGCTGCAATTCAGCCAGCGCCGGCAACGCCTCATCGGCAACCACATCCAGGTGCAATACCTGCGCACCCTCCGGCACCCCTTGTCTGGAACGACGCACTATCGTCAGTTCATGCCCATGCGTGAGGGTTTGCTGCGCGATCAAGGTACCTAAACCACCGCAGCCTATCTGTAATACCTTCATTCACGTTCTCTCTAAATACTCAATCCTGATACGGGATGCTGACGCAAATAACGCTCAGCCAGCAACATGGCGCCCATGGTTTTACTATCGGTGATTTCTCCGGTTTCAATCGCTTGCATCACACGTGCAAATGGCCAGACAAACACATCCATTGCTTCATCAATATCCCTGGCATGCTCGCCCAAGGCCAGCCCGGTTGCCAGGTAGATATGAATCACCTCATTCGAATAACCGATACAAGGATGCTGGATACCCAGTTTCACCCAAGCAGTGGCACGATAGCCGGTTTCCTCCAGCAACTCGCGTTGGCCGGTCTGCAATACGGGTTCACCGTGATCGATCTTACCGGCTGGCAGTTCTATAAATACCTGTTTGAGTGGATAGCGGAACTGCCTTTCCAGCACCACCCCACCATCTTCGGTCAACGCCACGACTACCACAGCGCCAGGATGGGTGACATACTCACGGCCACTCACAGTGCCATTGGGCAAGCGCGCTTCGTCATAGCGTACGGTGAGCATGTTGCCCTGTGCCAGAATCTCGCTGGAAATCGTGGTTTCAATCAGATGTTGATCGTCTGGCAGATCGGTTGCAGATGCGGGCGCAGAATTACCTTGTTGGGTCATACCTTAAATTCCATACTGCTATGCTGATGTTTTAAATGTATTGCAGTCGTTCACGCTGCCGGATTGCAGCCCTGTTTTAAACCATTGCACCCGTTGTTCGGCACTGCCATGGGTAAAGCTGTCTGGCACCGCGTAGCCTTGCGCCTGCTTTTGCAAGGTGTCATCGCCAATGGCGGTGGCTGCACGTAGCGCTTCTTCAATATCACCGTCTTCCAGGATACGGAATTGCTGGTTGGCATGGTGCGCCCACACACCGGCATAGCAGTCCGCCTGCAATTCCAGTTTGACCGAATAAGCATTGGCATCGGCTTCTGAGCCAGCCTGTTGCCTTGCCTGCTGCACTTTTTGCGAAGTGCCCAGCAGGTTTTGAACGTGGTGACCTACCTCGTGCGCAATCACATAAGCCTGCGCAAAATCACCAGGCGCCTTGAAACGCTCTTGCAGTTCCTGGTAAAAACTCAGGTCGATATAGACCTTTTGGTCGGCCGGGCAATAAAACGGCCCCATCGCTGCCTGGCCCTGGCCGCAGGCGGTTTGCGTGGCACCTCCGAAAATCTCCAGATTGGGCGCGCTGTACTGCTTGCCTGCCGAAGTGAATATTTCTTGCCAGACCTGTTCGGTACTCCACAAGACTTTGGCAACAAACTTCACTTTTGGGTCATTGCTATCTGCAGGCGCAGCTGAAGTTTGCGCAGCAGGCTGCCCTTGTTGCGCCAGGTTCAGGACCAGATTGGGGTCTACGCCGAAATACATCACCACCAGTGCAATGGCAATTGTGCCTATGCCGATACTGCGGCCACCGATCAGGCCACGGCCACGACTGTCTTCTACATGCTGACTTTCTTCCAGATCATCTAAACGCATATGCTCACCCGGCCAAGTATGAAAAAATATTGGATTATGAAAAATGTTGTGGGAATGTGATTACTTTAGCATGCAGCACTGATAAAATCACACCATGTTCACTGGGATTATTCAAACCGTCGGCCACATCGCCGACGTAGTCACGCACGGCGACGATCGCGCATTACGTATCGAAGCTTCCGATTTAGGTCTGCAAGATGTCCAGCTGGGGGATAGCATCGCCGTCAATGGTGTATGCCTCACCGTGACCAGCCTGGACCACAATACTTTTGAAGTGATGGCGTCTAAAGTCACGCTGGAAGTCACCTCCGGGCTAAGCAAGCCCGGGCCGGTGAACCTGGAGAAAGCCTTGCGGCTGGCTGACCGGCTTGGCGGCCACCTCGTTACCGGCCATGTCGATGGCGTAGGCACCATTACCGCATTGGAACCCGTAGGCGAATGCTGGTTGCTGAAAGTGCGTGCCCCGCATGCGCTGAGCAAATATATCGCACAAAAAGGCTCATTATGTGTGAATGGCGTCAGCCTGACAGTCAATGCCATCACGCAGGATGAAGCCAGCATCAACCTGATCCCCCATACCATGCAACACACTATCATGCAGTTTGCCAAACCCGGAGATGCAGTGAATCTGGAAATTGATTTAATCGCGCGCTATGTTGAGCGCATGCAAGCCTGGGAGCAGGAATAATGTCGGCACAGATCAGTACTATTGAAGCGATTATTGCCGACATCCGTGCCGGAAAAATGGTCATCCTGGTAGACGACGAACACAGGGAAAACGAAGGCGACTTTGTGATCGCGGCTGAATTCGTCACCGCAGAACACATCAATTTTATGGCCAAGTATGGCCGTGGCCTGATTTGCCTGACATTGACAGAACAACGTTGCCGCCAGCTGAATTTGCCACCGATGACCCGCAAAAACGGCACGCGCCTGGGCACCAACTTCACCGTATCGATTGAAGCGGCAGAAGGTGTCACCACGGGCATTTCAGCCGCCGACCGCGCCACGACTATCCGCGCAGCCATCGCCAAAAACGCCAATGCCACCGATATCGTCAGCCCGGGCCATATCTTCCCGATCGGGGCGATGAACGGCGGCGTACTGGTGCGCGCCGGACACACTGAAGCGGGCTGCGACCTGGCGCAACTGGCCGGTTGCGAACCTGCCAGCGTGATCTGCGAAATCCTCAAAGATGACGGTGAAATGGCGCGCCTGCCGGATTTGATGCAAGTAGCTGCCGAGCATGACATCCGCATCGGCACCATTGCCGACCTGATTCATTACCGTGCCGCGCATGAGACCCTGATTGAACGCAGTGCCGAGCGCAAAATTGAAACAGCTTACGGGCCCATGCAACTGATCGCCTATCGCGACAATATCGCGCAGGAAACCCATCTGGTACTGGTCAAAGGCGACCCGCAAACCGCTGAAGAAACCCTGGTGCGCGTACACGAGCCTTTATCCATGATAGACCTGCTGGATAGCAGCCATCAATCGCATAGCTGGAATCTGTTACAAGCCATGCGCACCATCAGCAACGCTCCGTGTGGCGTCATTGTGCTGATTAACCATGATGAAGATGGGCTGGGGCTGACAGACAGGATTTTGCGGGCTGACCAGAAAATCACTCTCAATCAGGAGTTACGTAATTACGGCATAGGCTCACAGATCTTGCTGAACCTGGGTGTGAAAAAAATGCGCCTGATGGCCGCGCCGCGCAAAATGCCAAGCATGGATGGCTTCGGCCTGGAAATCACCGGCTACCTCAGTGAAGAGGAAGCGCCATCTGTATGAGTGAACAATTACCTTTATCTGACATCAACGAACGATTAAACCTGACCGGCCAGATCCTGATCGCCATGCCGGCCATGCAAGACCCTTACTTCAGCAAAAGCGTGATCCTGATCTGCAGTCACGATGATGATGGGGCCATGGGCATGATCCTCAACCATCCTCTGCAACTCAATGTCGGCGACTTGTTTGAACAACTTGAAATGGCGTGTGATGCCCCGCATCAGCAGGATAGACTGGTGCATTTTGGCGGACCGGTGCAAGTCGAACGCGGTTTTGTGTTGCATACGCCTGCCACAGAATTCAATACGACTTTAGGTTTGTCTGAAGGGCTGGCGATGACGTCTTCCAAGGATATCCTGGAAGCAGCGGCCCGCGACGAGGCGCCGCAGGATATGTTTATCGCCCTCGGTTACACCGGCTGGTCTTCCGGCCAGCTGGAGGATGAGATCCAGGCGAATGCCTGGCTCACTTTACCCCTGGAAGACAGCGAACATCTGCATAAACTCATATTCACCCTGCCAAACGATGACAAGGTGTTATGGGCCATGCAGCAACTTGGGGTGGATTATGCCACCCTGTCCGAGGTGGCAGGGCATGCCTGAAGCGCTCAAGCACGGCAAGCAACCCCTGAATCAAAGCCACCTGCCTATTAGAGAACGCCGCTACCCTGATATCAGCGGCACCGTGCTCGCGTTTGACTTTGGTGAAAAACGTGTAGGCGTGGCGGTGGGCGAGACCTTGCTCGCCTTGGCGCACCCCTTACTGACCATCGCCGCAGAAGACAATGCCGGAAAGTTTGACCAGATAGCCTCACTCTTGCAGGAATGGCAACCGGTGTTACTGATCGTAGGCCTGCCGATGACCATGGATGGTGATGCCCATGCCATGACCGCGCTGGCACAAAAATTTGCCCAGCGGCTGGAAGGCCGCTTTAACCTGCCGGTGATGATGGTAGACGAGCGCCTGACTTCGGCCGAAGCAGCGCAGTCACTGCGTGAGGCAGGCATCAGGGGCCGCGCGCAGAAACAACATTTGGACCAGGTTGCCGCACAAACTATATTACAATCTTACTTTGACGCTTATCACTCACGTTCATAGCACAGGACTCTCATGATACTGCCTGACCCCGAACAACTACTGGATCAGCTTTACGACCAATTAAAACCGCGCATCCATGACAACACCGCTTTGGTCGGCATCTATACCGGCGGCGTGTGGTTGATGGAAAAACTGTTGCAACGCCTGCAAAACGACCTCGGCCGCGACATCGCGCATGGCAAACTGAATGCCTCCATGTACCGCGATGACTACGCCAGACGCGGCATGAAAACAACCGCCCAGCCTGGCCATATCCCTTTTGACGTCAATGACAGGCACATCATTTTAATAGACGATATTTTTTATACTGGCCGTACCGTGCGCGCAGTCATTAACGAACTATTTGATTATGGCCGCCCGGGCTTGATAGAGCTGGCAGCGCTGATCAACCGCGGTGGCGCGCAATTACCGATACGCCCGGACATTATCGGTGCCGACATTCCACTGCAACCGCACCAGGCATTCGAGCTTTCCATTAACACCCAGGGACGATTACTTCTCAGTGTGACAGACGCCAGCCAAACAACCTCCAAACCGCCTGAAGCCAACTCTCCTGCAGATAATGGAGCCAATTAACATGTATAACCCGCAACTGAACGCGCAGGGGCAATTGCAACACCTGCTCAGTATCGAAGGCCTGCCCAAACGCATCCTCACTGATATTCTGGATGCCGCCGAAAACTTTGTTGGCGTGGCTGAACGCGAAATCAAAAAAGTGCCGCTGCTGCGAGGTAAAACTGTCTGCAACCTGTTTTTTGAAAACAGTACACGTACACGCACTACCTTTGAGATCGCTGCCAAACGTTTGTCTGCCGACGTATTAAACCTGAACGTCAGTACCTCATCACAATCCAAAGGCGAGAGCATACTCGACACCGTCAACAACCTGATTGCCATGCATGCGGATATGTTTGTCGTCCGCCACCAGCAGAGCGGCGCCGCGCATTTTATTGCGCAGCATGTACCGCCACATATCAGCGTCATTAATGCCGGTGACGGCCGCCATGCGCACCCTACCCAGGGTTTGCTCGATGTATTTACCATCCGCAAATACAAACCAGAGATGCATAACCTGCGCGTAGCGATTGTTGGCGATGTACTCCATTCCCGCGTGGCACGTAGCGAAATCCATGCGCTGGCCACTCTGGGTGTGCCTGAAATCCGCGTCATTGCCCCGCGAACTTTATTGCCTGCCGAAGTTGAAAAACTCGGTGTGCAGGTCTACCACAATATGGATCAAGGCCTGAAAGATGTCGATGTGATCATGATGCTGCGCCTGCAAAACGAACGCATGTCTGGCGCCCTGCTGCCAAGTACACAAGAATTCTTCCAGACCTTTGGCCTGACCCCGGAGCGACTGACACTGGCCAGGCCAGATGCCATTGTCATGCACCCTGGCCCGATGAACCGTGGTGTAGAAATCGATTCCAGCGTGGCAGATGGCAAACAATCGGTCATTCTGCCGCAAGTCACCTATGGCATCGCAGTGCGTATGGCGGTGATGGCGATTCTGGGGGGAGGCAACGCCGCATGAACATAGTCATCAAACAAGGTCGCGTGATGGACGCCAGCCAGCAGCTGGATGACGTCAAAGATATTTATATCAGCGCAGACAAAATCGTCGCCATCGGCGATGCACCAGCTGGCTTCAAAGCAGACCAGACATTGGATGCGCATGGTAAATGGGTACTGCCCGGCCTGGTGGATTTATGCGCACGTTTGCGCGAACCCGGTAGTGAATATAAAGCCACCCTGCTGAGTGAACTGCGTGCGGCCATGGCCGGCGGTGTCACCAGCCTGGCCTGCCCGCCGGATACTGACCCGGTGCTGGATGAACCCGGCCTGGTTGAAATGCTCAAGCACCGTGCCAAGTCACATGCGCTGGCCCATGTCTATCCGCTAGGTGCCGTCACCCGCCAGTTGGAAGGCCACTTACTGACAGAAATGTTTGCGCTGACCTCGGCAGGTTGCGTTGGTTTCTCACAAGCAGATACCGCGATTGTCGACACACAAGTGCTGTGGCGCGCGTTTGAATACTCTGCCACTTTTGGCTACACCCTGTTTATGCGTGCAGAAGATCCTTACCTGGCGAAAAACGGGGTAGCCCATGATGGCGAAGTTGCTTCCAGGCTAGGCCTGAAAGGCATTCCGGTGGCAGCTGAAAGCATCGCCCTGCAAACCATGTTGCGCATTGCCCAAAACACCGGCGCCATCTTGCATATTGCGCGCGTTTCTACCGCAGAATCTGTCGAACTGATCCGCCAGGCCAAGCAAGCTGGCGTTAGCCTGACTGCCGATGTCAGCATCCAGCATTTGCATCTGACAGAAATGGATATCGGATTTTTTGACAGCATGGTGCACCTGAAACCACCGGTGCGCACGCAGCGTGACCGCGATGCATTACGTGCCGGCTTGCTG
This sequence comes from Methylophilus sp. E2MeOHC9, assembly GCF_058744375.1. Classification (NCBI taxonomy): domain Bacteria; kingdom Pseudomonadati; phylum Pseudomonadota; class Betaproteobacteria; order Nitrosomonadales; family Methylophilaceae; genus Methylophilus; species Methylophilus sp. E2MeOHC9. Next base: position 1,770,783 of record NZ_CP196024.1, on the reverse strand, counting down.
GATGGCACACTGGATGCTATTTGCTCCGACCACACCCCGGTCGATGATGATGCCAAAGCCTTACCGTTTGCTGAATCCCACCCCGGTGCATCGGCTTTGGAACTATTACTGCCATTGACCCTGAAATGGGCAGCGCAAGCCAAACTTACGCCTGCGCAAGCACTGCTGAAAATCACACAGGCCCCAGCCAATATCCTCGGTGTGGCTGCGGGTACTTTGAAGGTTGGCGCCATTGCCGATGTCGTGATTTACGACCCGGAAGTAGAATGGCGTGTAGATAGCCGTGTACTGGTCAGCCAGGGCAAGAATACGCCTTTCCTGAACCAGTCATTGTCCGGCAAAGTCTCCGCGACCATCACCAGCGGTGAACTGGTGTTCCAGCAGGAAACACTGCAACTGAACGTACAGCCAACCATTCACGCAGTCTGAAAACAACAAGGCCACCGTTCATACCATTGAGCGGTGGCCTGTTGATGGGCGCAGTATCAATGCTGCACCCAAAGAATGACTTTATAAAATATCCAGGTTAGAAATCCTGCTTTGATCCTGGTTTTCCAAATTAGGGATCTTGCTGTTCAGCTTGATCTTCAGCCTTAAATCATTGACTGAATCGGCGTTGCGCAAAGCATCGTCATAGGTGATTTTGCTTTCCTCATATAGCTCAAATAATGCCTGGTCAAAGGTTTGCATGCCCAGTTCACGTGATTTGGCCATGATTTCTTTAATCGCGTGCACTTCGCCCTTATAAATCAGGTCTGAGATCAGCGGTGAATGCAGCAGAACCTCAACTGCGGCCACCCGGCCACTGCCATCCACTTTGGGAATCAACCGTTGTGAAGCGATACAACGCAGGTTGAGCGATAAATCCATCAACAATTGCTGACGTCGTTCTTCCGGGAAAAAGTTAATGATCCGGTCCAGCGCCTGGTTGGTGCTATTGGCATGCAAGGTCGCCAGGCACAGGTGCCCGGTTTCCGAGAAGGCAATCGCATAATCCATGGTCTCACGGTCACGGATTTCGCCTATCATAATCACGTCCGGCGCCTGGCGCAGGGTGTTTTTCAGCGCCGTATGCCAGTTGTCAGTATCGACGCCGACTTCGCGCTGGGTGACGATGCAGTTTTTATGGCCGTGGATAAATTCTACCGGGTCTTCAATGGTAATAATGTGCCCGTAACTGCTTTCGTTTCTATGGCCTAGCATGGCAGCCATTGAAGTGGATTTTCCTGAGCCGGTGCCGCCGACAAAGATCACCAGCCCGCGTTTGGACATCATGACGTCTTTGAGCACTGGCGGCAGTTTCAAATCCTCAAACTTTGGAATATTCGTATTGATCACGCGGAACACCAGCCCGGCTGCGCTGCGCTGGATAAATGCATTCACGCGAAAGCGGCCGACGGTGGACATGCTAATGGCAAAATTGCATTCCCGGGTTTCCTTGAACTCCTGCGCCTGTTTATCATTCATCACTGCCCGCGCGATTTCGGCGGTTTGCTGTGTATTCAGTATTTGTGAGGAAACCGGTGTCAGTTTGCCATCTATCTTCATCGCCGGCGGAAAGCCCGCAGTGATAAACAAGTCAGACGCTTTTTTTGTCACCATCAGTTTGAGCAGGTCATTGACGAACTTCTCTGTCTGGGCCTGATCTGCGCCAGTTTGTATGCTATCCATGGTGTGTCTTACCCAATAATCGAATCGCGGTTGGCCGCTTTGGTACGCGCTTCACCAGCACTGATGATGTTGCGTTTCACCAGGTCTTGCAGGTTCTGGTCCAGCGTCTGCATACCCACGTTTTGCCCGGTCTGGATAGCAGAATACATTTGCGCGATTTTGTTTTCGCGGATCAGGTTACGGATCGCCGGTGTGCCTATCATGATTTCATGCGCAGCGACGCGACCCTGTTCATCCTTGGTTTTGCAGAGTGTTTGCGAAATCACTGCCCGCAAAGATTCTGACAGCATGGAGCGCACCATTTCTTTTTCAGCCGCCGGGAACACATCGACCACACGGTCTATGGTTTTGGCGGCGGAGCTTGTATGCAATGTACCAAACACCAGGTGGCCGGTTTCAGCCGCTGTCAGTGCCAGACGTATGGTTTCCAGGTCACGCATCTCACCTACCAGGATCACATCCGGGTCTTCACGCAAGGCAGAACGCAAGGCGTTATCAAACGATTGGGTATGCGGGCCGACTTCACGCTGGTTCACCAGCGATTTTTTTGAGCCATGTACAAATTCGATCGGGTCTTCCACGGTCAGAATATGCGACATTTGTGTTTCATTGATGTAATCAACCATCGCAGCAAGCGTAGTCGATTTACCGGAACCGGTAGGCCCGGTCACCAGCACGATGCCGCGTGGCGTATCGGCCAGGTCTTTAAACACTCTCGGCGCATTCAGCTCTTCCAGAGTCAACACCTTGCTCGGAATGGTACGGAATACCGCGCCGGCGCCGCGTTGTTGGTTAAACGCGTTTACCCGGAAACGTGCCAGATCAGGGATTTCAAACGAAAAATCGCATTCCAGCTTTTCTTCATACACCTTGCGCTGGGTATCATTCATGATGTCATATAGCATGCGATGGACTTCAGCATGATCCATGGCAGGTAAATTGATCTTACGGATGTCGCCATGGACACGGATCATCGGCGGCAAACCGGAGGATAAATGTAAGTCTGACGCTTTATTTTTGACAGAAAACGTCAATAAATCTGAAATATCCATAATTCACTCCAGTGATTATTTATATAATGTTATTTTGTTATTTAACCTGCATACCAGAGCTCGCACTTCCCAGCCATGACCGCCCCTATTCACGCCCCTGCTGACAATATTGCTGATATACAGCAAAAGATTGCACAAGCAAAAGCGCGTTTTCATATGTCGCAACATGTCACGCTGTGTGCCGTCAGTAAATCACAACCTGCTGATGCTATCCGTGCCGCTTACACAGCGGGCCAAACCGTATTTGGTGAAAACTATCTGCAAGAAGCCCTCACCAAACAGGCGCAGTTACAGGACTGTGCAATAGCATGGCACTTTATCGGGCCGATTCAAAGCAACAAAACACAGCAAATTGCCCGTCAATTCGATTGGATACACTCGGTTGACCGTTTAAAAATCGCACAACGCCTGTCAGATGCACGTCCTCCAGAACGCCCACCGCTCAACATTTGCCTGCAAGTGAACATTAGTGAGGAAGCAAGCAAAAGTGGTGCCAGTGGCCAGGAGCTATTGGAACTTGCCTTACAGATCAAACAATTGCCGCAGCTGCACCTGCGCGGGTTGATGGCTATCCCGGCACCACAGCAAGATTTTGCCGCACAACGTGACCAATTTCGGCAGGTACGCGCGCTGTTTGAGCATTTAAATACGCACGGCCTGCAACTCGATACCCTTTCCATAGGCATGAGCGGTGATTACGATGCCGCCATTGCCGAAGGTGCCACGCTGGTGCGTATAGGCACTGCCATTTTTGGTGCGCGCCTGCCCAAACCTTCCCCTGATTCAGATGTAGCTACCAAAGGAGCTGTTTAACCATGTCTTCACTCGCATCACCCCGTATTGCCTTTATCGGTGGCGGGAATATGGCACAAGCCCTGATCACAGGCCTGAAACAGCGTGCCTTCCCTATGCAGCAGATTACCGTGATTGACCCCGATGCCAGCAAGCATGATCAATTACAGAAAAACCTGGGCGTGCGCGCGGTGCAAGCTTTATCTGGGCAGGCATTACAAGTGGATGTGATCGTGCTGGCCGTGAAGCCACAGCAGTTGAAAGCGGTGGCAGAGTCCCTTGCGCCATTCCTGCAATCGCAACTGGTGATTTCTGTCGCAGCTGGCATTCGTACCGCCGATCTTAGCCGCTGGTTAAATGGCTATCGCACACTGGTACGCACCATGCCAAACACCCCGGCGCAAATCCAGGCAGGCGTGACCGGCGTGTTTGCGCTTACCGATGTCAATGCCGAACAGCGCCAACTAGCAGATAAGCTGTTGCAAGCAGCAGGCGAGGTGGTGTGGTTAACGGAAGAAGCACAACTGGATGCCGTCACCGCAATTTCTGGCAGTGGCCCGGCTTATGTATTTTTACTGATTGAAGCACTCACCGCAGCGGGCGTTGCCTTGGGGCTGGAGCAATCACAGGCACTACAACTCAGTATCGCGACGTTCAAAGGCGCCAGCCTGCTGGCCGCAGCAAGCGAAACACCGATTGCGACCCTGCGCGAGCAAGTCACCTCCAAGGGCGGCACTACCGAACAAGGCCTGCTGAGCCTGAATCAGCACAATATTCATGCCATTATGCAACATGCGGCACAACAAGCGGCCAACCGGGCAAAAACCCTGGGCGACGAACTGGGAGGACAATAATGTTAGGTGAGATGACTGTATTTTTGCTGAGGACGGTATTCGGCATTTTGACGTTTTTACTGGTGTTGCGTTTCCTGATGCAATGGACTCGTACCTCGTTTCAAAACCAGCTTGGGCAAATGACCATGGTACTGACTGATTTCATGGTCAAACCGACGCGCAAACTGATACGCCCGGTCAGGCAATGGGATATGTCGACCTTGATACTCGCTTTCCTGATGCAGGTGCTCCTGTTCGCCCTGATCTCAATACTGGTAGGCGCAGGCGCTTCCCCGGTATTGTGGGTATGGCAGGCGATTTTTGGTGTGCTGGGGCAGATCGTAGATGTATTTTTCTATGCCATTCTGCTGATGGCCATTTTAAGCTGGGTGAATCCTTACAGCCCGATTTATGGTGTGCTCAACCAGCTCACCGCCCCTATTCTTGAGCCATTACGCCGGGTGTTGCCGCAGGTTCAGGGTTTTGATTTTTCGGCACTGGTTGCACTGATCCTGCTGCAAATGATCAGCCATATCGTGTTGCCAGGCCTGGCTAACAGTATTTTTTAATGCGAATGCCGGGCGTCTGCCTAGGCGCCCGGCATTTAATTTACATCCAGACGATATCGAACTCTTCGCGCCCGTACTGGGTATCCGGGTGCAAAGTCACTGGTTTTTTAATAAAATCCGACAGGCTGGCCAGGCTTTGTGATTCTTCATCACTCAGCATATTGATGACTTCAGGCGAGGCCAGGATTTTGAATGCGTTGGCACTTTTAAACTGCCGCGACTCACGCAACAATTCACGCATGATTTCATAGCTGATGGTTTGCGCCGTTTTCAACTCGCCGCGCCCCTGGCAAACCTTGCACGACTCACACAGCAAATGCGCCAGGCTTTCACGTGTGCGTTTGCGGGTCAGTTCTACCAGGCCTAGCGTAGAGAAGCCATTGACGTTGATACGCGCCCTGTCCAGCATCACCGCTTTGCGTAACTCTTCCAGCACGGCCTCGCGCTGCGCATCTTCATCCATATCAATAAAGTCGACAATGATAATGCCGCCCAGGTTGCGCAACCGCAACTGACGGGCAATGGTTTGTGCGGCTTCAAGATTGGTTTTAAAAATGGTGTCGGACAGGTTTTTGCCACTGACAAAACTGCCGGTATTCACATCGACTGTAGTGAGTGCCTCTGTCTGGTCAAAAATCAGGTAACCGCCTGATTTCAGTTCGACCTTGCGTGACAGTGCTTTTTCGATCTCATTTTCAATATCATAAAACTCGAATAATGAGCGCTCGCCCTTGTAGTGCGTGAGCGGTTTGACTGCGTGCGATACATACAACTCGGCAAACTCTTTCAGCCGCTCGAACATTTCGCGCGAATCAACGCGGATATTGGTGGTTTCCTTGCACACCACATCGCGCAATATGCGGCGCGGCAAACTCAGGTCGTAAAAAATCAGCGAGCGTTCGCCAACGGTGGTGCTCTCCGTCTGTATCTTGCTCCACACCTTGCGCAGATACTCGATATCAGCCAGCAACTCTTCGTCCGTGGCATTTTCTGACATGGTGCGGATGATGTAACCGCCTTCACGCTGTTCCGGCAACAAGCCCAGCAAGCGATTGCGCAAAAACTCGCGTTCTTCTTCTATATCAATGCGCTGCGAGACGCCAATATGTTTTTGAAACGGCAAATAAACCAGAAAACGTCCGGCAATACTGATTTCAGTAGTCAGCCGAGCACCCTTGGTGCCTATCGCCTCTTTAATCACTTGTACGATGATGGACTGGCCTTCATGCAGCACTTCCTGGATCGGCCTGTCAGTTTTGACATCACCTTCTTCAGAGTGGCACGCCATAATATCGGCCGCATGCAGAAAGGCCGCGCGTGGCAGGCCGATTTCCACAAACGCGGATTGCATGCCTGGCAACACCCGCACCACGGTGCCACGATAAATGTTACCGACAATGCCCAGCGAAGATGCCCGCTCAATATGCAACTCCTGGACCACACCCTGCTCCAGGATCGCCACGCGCGTCTCCTGCGGCGTGACGTTGATTAATACTTCCTGCGCCAATGACATTTTGCTTTACCCGATCCCAAACCGTTACCGTTTTTCCCAGAGTTTACCACGCGTGCAACAACTGCGCCGTTTCATGCAGTGGCAAGCCCATCACCCCGCTGTAGCTACCATCGATACGCGCGATCCAGGCGCCCGCACGCCCCTGTATGCCATAGGCACCGGCTTTGTCCATCGGTTCACCGCTGGCGACATAATCCTGCAATACAGCCATCGGCACCGACATCATTTCTACGCGCGTGGTGCTGAGTAAACAGTGCACCTCACCCACCTGGTAAACAGCCACCGCCGTATGCACCAGATGCACGCTACCACTCAGGCGGGATAACATCGCCAGCGCCTCATCTGCATCCGCTGGTTTACCCAGAATCTCTTGCCCCAATGCTACGGTGGTATCTGCGGCCAGGATAGCCAGTCCGCGGCCTGCATGTGTGGCGGCAATGGCCAGCGCTTTGGCTTTTGCCAGTCGCTGAACGTAGACAGCCGGATCTTCACCTGTAAGGCAGGACTCATCAATATCCGCCGGGACGATCTCGCATTGCACGCCTAGTTGCGCCAGCAGCTCGACACGGCGCGGGCTGCGTGATGCCAGGATAATCTTTTTGTGTTGCATAGTAAGTGACCTATTGGGATTAAAAGCGTGACTAAATATAAGCCTGACAAGTTAACACAAAGCTACTATTTTTTGCGCCAAGGTTTTTACAATCAGCAAAGCAACGCTTACGCTGACAGCCACTTCCGGCATTGTGTACAATAGCCCCTCACCCTACTCCATGATCTAAGAAAATCCGCATGAATTCGATTGAACACCTGCTACAGCGCGCCGAGCAACTCATCACGCGCCTGGAAACCCTGTTACCTGCACCGCTGGCTGAACCTAACTGGCAAGTCACCGCCTGGCGTTGGGTCAAACATGGCGCACAAGGCCAACTGCAAGCCGTCGAACATCCACACGCGGTTTCGCTGCAAGATATCCGGTTTATCGATAGACAAAAAGCGGAAGTGGTCCGCAATACCAAACAGTTTCTGCAAGGCCTGCCCGCCAACCACGTGCTGCTGACCGGTGCGCGTGGCACGGGTAAATCATCGCTAGTCAAAGCGTTGCTGAATGCTTATTCAGAGATAGGTTTAAGGTTGATTGAAGTCGACAAGCAGGATTTAACCGACCTGCCGCAGATCACGCAACTGATCAGGAACCGCCCGGAGAAATTCATCATCTTCTGCGACGACCTCACCTTTGAGGCGAATGACACCGGCTATAAAGCCCTGAAAGTCATTCTGGATGGTTCGATTGAAAATGCGTCATCGAATGTATTGGTATACGCCACCTCCAACCGCAAGAACCTGATGCCGGAATACATGGCCGATAACCAGCCGGTGCTGGAAAAAACCGGCGAGATCCGCCCCAACGATACCATTGATGAGAAAACCTCCCTCGCCGAACGCTTTGGCCTGTGGCTGTCTTTCTATAGTTTTGACCAGGATGAATACCTGAACATTGCCGAACACTGGCTGCAAACCTTTGGCGTAAGCATGGATGAAACCGCCAGGCATGCCGCCCTGCAGTTTTACCATACCCGCGGTGCCCGCAGTGGCCGCGTCGCTTTCCAGTTTGCCAAGGATTATGCCGGCAAGCTTCAATTAAAAGCCTAGCGGTAAAACTCGTGACAGAAAAAACAACACTTTAACGAAAATGCTGACGCCGGACTTTTCTTAAAAACCAATTCTTAACCTGCATACGCGCGCAATGATGCGCCATTAAATAAAACTTATGACCAAACTCGTCCAAGTCGCCGTTGCCATCCTGACCAAACCCACCGGCGAATACCTGCTCGCCAGCCGCCCGCAAGGCAAAGGCTGGGCAGGTTGGTGGGAGTTTCCCGGTGGCAAGATTGAAAGCGGAGAAAGCCCGGAACACGCATTGATCCGTGAATCGCAGGAAGAACTGGGTATTACCCCAACCCAGATACAACCCTGGATCAAACGGCGATATGACTACCCGGCCACGCATGATGCAGAAGCCAAAACCGTATTACTGCATTTCTTTTTTGTGAGCGAATGGCAAGGCGAATTACACGCAAGAGAAGGCCAGCAACTCGCCTGGCAACACCCGCAAAAGCTCAATGTCAGCCCTGTGCTGCCTGCCAATGCCCCCATCATGCAAGCACTCTCATTACCGCCTGTATACGCCATCAGCAATGTGCAAGAGATGGGCGAGCTAGCATTCTTGCAAGCGCTGAAGCAGCAACTGGACCAAGGCCTGCAACTACTGCAGATCCGCGAGTCGCAACTCAGCGCAGATGACCTAGCCAAGTTAAGTGCGCAGGTGCTGTCACTCTGCGCCGCTTATGACTGCCGCTGCCTGTTAAATGACAGCCCGGAGCAAGCCATACAACTCGGTTACCATGGCGTACACTTGAACAGCCAGCGCCTGATGGCAATGACGATCAAACCAGACCACCTGCTGATTGGCGCCTCATGCCATGATGTAGATCAATTACAAAAAGCGCAGTCCCTGCAACTTGACTTCGCCCTGCTCTCGCCAGTGTTGCCAACACAAAGCCACCCAGAAGCGCTAGAACTTGGTTGGGAAAAGTTTGAGACTATGCTGAATGGATTGGAAATTCCCGTCTACGGGCTGGGTGGCATGCATTCGGAACATCTCTCCAAAGCACAGGCAAATGGCGCGCGTGGGATCGCGATGCAACGCGCGATCTGGAAGTAAATTCTGTCAATCTGGTATCGCAAGCGACGTCACGGCCACCCTTATTTAGTATGCAAATTTGAAAGTGAACGAATGAATAAAAAAATTAAAAACTCACTAGCATTCATATTATTTGCAGTTGCGGCAATTCCATACACTGCCAATTCAGAGAGCTTTCCTTTTAATGCCAAGCAACTTTCCGGGGATTGGGCGGAAAGTTACAACAACCAACTAGCATGCTCTCCAGATAATCTGCATTTCAAGATGGAGATTAAACCAAACGAAAAAAAATTCCATATCCTCCTAGACAGAATGTGGAAGCTGGACACTGGTGAAACTACTGACCGTTATTCAGCAACAATTATAAGTGCTACAAACCGAACGTTAGTGATTCGATACGACAATGAAACTAGGACAAGAGAAGATGGAAGCTTGGTCGAGTGGGAACTCTCTGTGGTCTCCCCAGGCATTTATCGTTGGCGTGAGACGGGTTGGAGAAAAGATAAAGTAAACACTGTAGTTGGTGTTAAATGCTCAAAGTAAACAGGCTGCCTCATCATTCAAACAGGCCGGAAAACGACCCTTCTTAACATTACATTTATCGTGACACTACTGATAAAAATCCCTTTAGCTTTAACTGTCACTCGCGCCATTTTAGGTCCTGTAGTCGTGTTGCTTGCTTTTTTATGGCCTCACCCAATAGCCTTTGGCTTGTGCCTGACCATCGCTTTTCTGTCTGACATTTTTGATGGCATGATTGACCGCAGACTGAATATCGCCACCGAAGGCTTGCGCCGCCTTGATAGTATTGCGGATTCGATTTTTTATGTATGTGCTGCATGGGCAGCATGGCTTTTACATCCGCAAGCCATTAAAGATCGCCTGTTAGCGATCCTCATACTTTTTGCGTTAGAAATACTTAGATATGCTATTGATTACTATAAATATCGGCGTGAGACCAGCTATCACATGTGGTCGTCCAAGCTTTGGGGGATTTTTCTTTTCCTGGGGTTTATGTCTCTACTTGCTTTCAATCATGAGGGCATATTCGTGACTTTATCTATCTATATGGGCATCGTGGCAGAAATAGAAGGTTTGGCCATTTCGTTCACGCTAAGGAAGTGGACTCATGATGTGCCTACGCTTTTTCATGCGTTACGACTGCGTGCAGCGCAATCTAATCAGGAAAAACATTAAAAACTGGTTTGGATTATTTATACATATTCAAGTATTCTTTGGTTCACTCGGGACGTTTCAAATTAAAACAGCTTTACCTATTAATTACTCTCTTGGAATCATGATGAAAATTCAACATTTTTTAGCCACCTCAGTATTTGTATTATCCCAGTCCTTTGTTGCTTTCCCTGCCTTTGCCGAAGAGTCTTCAGAAATATCGACAGTAAATGAAGTAGTCGAGGCATCTCCTTCTCCAGTACCAGAATCTGAGCCAGCGACGATCTCTAGAAAAATTCCCAAACTCAGTATCCGCTGGGATTGTGGCGATTGCCCGATCAACGAGAAGGTGATTCCACTGATTGAGAAAACTTATACAGCAGAGGCAAGTCAACACAATTACGCTTTATCAGAAGAAGAGACGGCCGAGGTTTCAATTATTGACTTTCGTCAACGCAACCCCGCAAACCGGGCACTGTTTGGGTTTATGGCTGGCAAGGACAGGCTGGGCGTGAAGGTAAACTATAAAGGGAAACTATTTACGGCGAGTGATTATTCTGCGAATGCATGGTTTGGCATGAATTCACTTTGCGAATCGGTGGCGAAATCTACTTACAAGCAAATTGCTGCCTCTATCAACCAATAATTAAACTATCGTTGAAATGACCACAAGTAACCTCTCCCAGTCCAACAATCCATTGCATGGTATTACGCTTGAAAACATAGTGGTCAGGCTCGCTGATCACTATGGCTGGGAGAAGCTTGCGCAAAAAGTGAATATCAATTGCTTCAAGAACGACCCATCGGTGAAATCCAGCCTGAAGTTTTTGCGCAAAACGCCTTGGGCCAGAGAACAAGTGGAGAACCTGTATCTCTCTACGTTTTAATATAAAAATGCAGCGCTAATGTGTAAATACAGCGTTAGTGCTGTTTTATAAAATCCGCCATCGTATTTAGCATACGCTCGTCGCGCAAAGGTTTTGCCAGTTTGGCGGCCATATCGACATGGCCATATCCCGAAAATTCAGCCACTTCAACCGGGCCGCCTGCAGCTGTGATTCTGGCCGCCAGGTTGTAAGTGTTTCTGGGCCACACCGTGCCATCTTTGGTGCCTACCATCAATAACATGGGTGGATTGTTGCCGGTGACAAAGTTGATAGGTTGCGATTTAGGCCGCTGGTCTTCAGGACCAAAAATCGTTTTCAATCGATTACTTTTTAGCGGCAGGAAGTCATAAGGGCCAGCCAGGCCTATCATGCCAGCGAAGTCTTGCGGTTTGCTGCCCTGCTTGGCGAGAAACTCTGGATCCAGCACCAGCATAGCCGCGATATGCGCACCGGCGGAATGGCCTGCCAGGAAAACACGTTCAGGGTCACCGCCAAACTCTGCCGCATGTAATTTGACCCATTTGGCGGCTTTGGCGGGGTCTTCCATAAAGCCGGGGAATAGCACCTCGGGGTAAACGCGATAATCGGGAATGACGGCGATAAACCCTTGCGAAGTCATGGCTTCGCCTATGAATTTATAACTGCCGCGATTGCCGGAATCCCAGCTGCCGCCATAAAAGAACACCACCACAGGCAGGCGCTCGTTTCCTGTAGTACTACTTGCTGCCTTACCTTTCAACTGGTTTTTCGGGGTGTAGATATCCAGCGTTTGCCGGGGCAAATCACCATAGGCAACACCGCTGGTCAACCGATACGCTTTATCGGAAATCACCGCATTGAGTATATTCACCGGCGAACAGGCGCTGGTTAACAAACCCATGACGATGAGCGCGCTGGTGTAAAAATTAGGCATGTATTGTTGTTAGTATAGGCAGTGAGGATGATTGATTGACTGAATGATTCATGTATTCACATGAGTCGCCCAGATATGAGCCTTAAACTCAGTAAAAATTCACTTCAGACTGATCTTTCTAATTGCCTTGATAACTGCAGGCATGCAGCAAATGGCGCCTACACTTTATACAGTCGCCTGCTGCCCCATAGTGACGGCTTGCGCAGCGGGTGTTTGCCCCTGCTCTATCCATGCTAAAAACTGTTCAAAGGGCAAGGGTCTGGAGAAGTAATAGCCCTGGATTTTCTCGCATTGCAATGACTCGATGATCGCCCGGCAATCGGCATCTTCCACGCCTTCGGCCACGACTTTTTTACCCAAGCCATGTGCCATGGTGATGATGCCCTGGACGATGGCACGGTCTTGTGCTGAATGCGCCACGTTACGGACAAAGGATTGGTCGATTTTAACCAGATCTATGGGCAAATTACGCAGTCGTGACATGGAGGAGTAGCCGGTGCCAAAATCATCCAGCGCCATGCGGCAACCCATGCTGGTGAATTCGCGCATGATTTCGACGGCGGTTTCTTCGTCCACCAGCAAGCCGTTTTCGGTGATTTCCAGTGTAAAAATATTGGCTTCTACTCCCCATAATTTTAATGCCTGACCCAGCAAATAAGGTAGTTCCCGGTTGATCAAATCATCGGCCGTTAGGTTAATGGAAAGAAAAATAGGTTGCTGCGTTTTCTGTTTAATCGTGCTGGCTAAGCGGCACGAAGTATTAATCAGCCAGCGGATAAACATGTTGCCCAAGCCTTGTTGGTACAGCACTTCGATCACCACAGGCGGCGGAATGAATTCACCGCGTGCATTGCGGCATCGTAACAAGGCCTCAGCACCCATGCATTGGCCGGTATAGGTATCCACAATCGGTTGCAAATATAAGGCCATGCGGTCATTCTCGAACGCCTCCAGCACATCTTGCCGCAATTGTGCATTGGTATCCGCGTGCCGGCTCAATGCCTCCGAGTACGTGGCAAAAGCTTGGTAAGTGTTATCTGCATGTTCCAGCGCCAGGCGCGCTTGCGAAAGCATATCGTCGGCTTTTTTGTGCGTGGCATCGCGGCAAACACCGCCGATCACCGGGCTCACCGAAAAAAGCTGATGATTGGCATTCACGGTGAATTCAAAAGGTCGGCGCAGTTTTGCCGATAGCAGGTCAAGTTTCACGGTATGGTCTAATTGCGGCGACAACACCGCAAACTCATATGAATCCAGGTGAAACAAGGTATGGTCTTTGGGCAGGCTTTGTTGCAGGCGCTTGATGATTTCGACTGCAACTTCAGGCATACGGTGGCGATGGCCATCCAGCATGGTAGAACTCAGTTTAAAGCTGATCAGCAGCAAGCCTGCTTCGGCCTGGCTAAAAATCAGCAATTGCTGCAATTGTTCAATCAGCAGCCGCCCGTTCGGCAAATGGCTATGCTGATGATGACGCCTGGCGAACTCGAGCGCAGTATGGTCATACCTGGCGGCTGACTCTATCAACAAATGCGACAGGCAGTGCTGAAGCGCTCGCGTTTTAGATACTGAGAACCATTGTGGAACGGATATGGCACTTAATAATGTATCCACAGACGTAATAGAAACGCCCTCTGCGTACAGGTCGATCCAGATCACCGCCAGGTCATTGATTGCCTCTGCAAATGCATACCAATCATGGCGTTGGCCCAGACGCTCAAGCGCATCGATATATTGTTGTACCAGCGCTGTGTTCGCCTGCGGCTCACTCATTAAATGCGTTTGTATCTGCGCTACTTGTGTTTGCGCCAGGTGAAGCGCACTACGGGTGACATCTGCAGGTTTCAAGCCAAATTGCATGAGGCGTGCCGCCAATGCATCGGCTGATAGCGGCTGGTAACGCCTGAATGATCGTTTCAGTAGCGGCTTGTCAGTCTCAAGGCGCGCTGCGTGCTCAGATTGGGGGATGTATTGCATGGCTTAATCGTAATAGTGTGCCGGGTTAAGCCCGTAACAATCCGGCGGCAACCCGCGCACGATTCTGTAAGGCTCACCAGCGGGTGTCAGCGGACCGTGGATCAGATCCAGGGTGACCGGCGATTTCATGCGGATTTTTTGCGTATCCAGCAATATCATGACGCGCGGCTGCAAGCGCCGGATCTGGTTCTGCTGAATCACCACGGCGACTTCGCCGCTATTGAGCTCGACCAGCGAACTGACCGGATAAATACCAAAAAACTGGATCAGCTGGTCAATCAATGATTCGCTGAATTTCTCATTCTTGCTGGTATATAAGTGTTCCAGCACTTGGTGGCTGAACATGCCTTTGGCATAAGGTTTATCGCTGGTCATGGCGCAGTAGGTATCCATAATGCCGGCAATTTGCCCGAGTAATGAAATGCCGGGACCTGCCAGCTGATTGGGATAACCGCTGCCATCAAAACGCTCATGGTGTTCCGCCACAATCTGCATCACATCCTGGCTGATATCAGTATTAGAGCGCAAGGTATCGAGGCTGGCCTGCACGTGCTGCATGACCAGCAGGAATTCGCTCTCTTCCAACCGGCCTGGTTTTTGCAGGATGTCGGTAGGGATCTGGATCTTGCCCAGATCCTGGAACAAGCCAGCCATGCCTAAATCTTTCACCTGTTTTCGCGGCAAGGACAAGAAATGGCCGAATGCCATCATATTGATGCTGACATACAACGCCTTGTTGTAAGCATAATCATCGGTTTGCCTGAGGCGGGAAAGCCACAGCAACGCATCCGGGTTGCGCTCAATGCTTTGCAACATATTATCGAGCGACTGGCTGACGTGTACCAGGTCAACATTGGCGCCTAAGGCAATCTTTTCAAACACATCGCGGGTATCCGCCTCTGTTTTGGCAAACTGCGGATAGACTTCGACAATCTCCAGTTCCACCGGAATATTTGCAGCGGCCGTTTCCGGGTGCGCAGAAGCTGTTTTTTGCAGTTTGATCAGGTCACTATCCGCATTTTTCTTCTGCGGCGTGCTTAGGCCGTAAAGCCAGCTGTAAAGCCGGTTCCAGAATGATACTGAGGCTTGCTTATGATGTTTTTGAGGGGCTGGCGCCGGCGCTGGCTTTGCCTGCGCAGACGCAGGGGCTGATGCCGGAGAGACTGATTGAGGATATGCCACATCCACCACGGGCGGCACTTTGCCTTCGCGCAAGGCATGCACCACTTTTAAAAAACTATTTGGTGAGGATGAAGTACGGCTACGCGTAACGTTGGTTGAACGCTCATTTACCTGCGTGGCAGAAGTAGCGCGAGCAACACCAGCGGCTTTCTCACGTTTTTGTGGCGCAAAATGCCCACCTGTAGACATATTTTTATCTACCATGACTTCACGGCATAAGGTACGCAACTCATTCAGTTGCGTTTCATTCTCTATCAGGAAGCCCTGCAAGATAAATGGGCTATCCAGCCATGGAATGTCTAATTCAGCGACAAACATACCGAGCGCCAGTTCTCCGGTACGCATACGCTGCAATGCATTGGTTGTCATTGCACTATAACCTGTTATTAAAATTATGACCGATCATCAATAGACATGCATCTCGAATAGATAACAGGTCTGCACATTGATAACGACTGGACGGGGAGTAAGTTAAGGAAGGCAGGAGAAAAATTATGTTAATGGCACCAGCAACACCAGCCAATAAAGCCTGCTGTGCGAAGCTACAGAATCCAGAACGGATCAGGTTCAGTGTATGCGGCTTAATTAGCTGCTCTGACTGGCAGGCTGACGAATTGCTCATGAATCTTGCCCGTATCGTCTTTAAAACACAGCCGGAATTTGATTTGCTCACCCACTTTAAACGGGCTGGACAATTCAAACAGCATCAGGTGCAAGCCGCCTGGTGCCAGCTTTACCGGTTTTTTGGCTGGAATAGATAACGCTTCCACATGGCGCATTTTCATGACGCCATTTTGCATGGTCATGCTATGCAGTTCAGTCGTGCCAGCGCGCCCGGTTTCCACATACACCAGACTCAAATTCTCGTGACTGTTTAACGTGAGATAAGCGGCGGCTACAGTTTGGCCAGGATTGGAAGCACGCACCCAGGCATCACTGATAGCGACATCTGCCTGCGCAATGCCAGTGGCTAGTATCAGGCCTGACATCAGTTTGAGCAGAAAACTGGCGAGTGCTTTCATATTCATGGTCGGCCAAGCGTGCTAATCACTCAGCTTCGTCGAGGTCTGGTGGTGTTGCGTCAGGAATCCTGAATTTTTCCGTGGCCCAATCGCCCAGATCCATCAGTTTGCAACGCTCACTGCAAAATGGCCGGTAGGCATTCGCGGTTGAATACTCAGCTAATTCGCCACAGCCCGGGCACGCCACCTGGCGTGGTTTCACCGTTGTTTGCATTAATTGTGTCCTGGGCCGGTAAAGTTACAGATGATCATCTTGAAAGGAATATCTTGCTCGCAGGCTTTGGGCCTTTGCACGAAATCCAGCTTCTGGAAACGGATATTGATGGCGTACTTGTTGGCACTCACCTCAGGGAAGCACTCGTCGTGGCCGATTTCAATCCGCAACAATTGTGCAGGTTTATGGCCGGATAACTGCTGTTGGTAAGCGCCTTTATGCGCCACCAGTGATAACACCTGGCCGCTACCACGTAGCAATTGCAGAATCATACGAATGGCTTCGTACATGGGCATGAGCCGCGTCAGCCATTGGCTAAAGTCAGTCCTGCGTCGTTCGACCGCCAGATACAACCAGTGGCGATACGAAGGTAAATCGAATTCACACACGCCGCCAGGGATGCCTGCGCGTTGCTTCACGCTCATCAACCAGTCGTTATCGCGTAGCGATTGGCCAAGCTTCTGGTGATCTGACCGCAATGCCGTAGCACAACGGTCCAGGCTAGCCAGCGTATCGCCTAATGCATTCTGGTCGATATTTGGATTGTTCTGCAAGAATGAAAGCTGGACTTTATGCCTGTCCAGCTCCTGTAGTAAATCGACTTTCAAATCACCACGATCGATCAGGTCCAGGATTTGTAGCAGCGTCAGCAGCGCCACATGATGGTTTACCTCATGGCCTACTTCTATGTGGTGCAACATCTTTACAAACAGATCTTCCAGGCGGAGATATGTTCTGATGCGCTCGTTAAATGGAAACTCGTAGCTCGACACGGCAGCCTTTTCTGTCAGCTGATACTTGAAAAGTATGCAATAAAAG
The DNA here is from genome assembly GCF_058744375.1 of Methylophilus sp. E2MeOHC9. Classification (NCBI taxonomy): domain Bacteria; kingdom Pseudomonadati; phylum Pseudomonadota; class Betaproteobacteria; order Nitrosomonadales; family Methylophilaceae; genus Methylophilus; species Methylophilus sp. E2MeOHC9. Next base: position 1,753,465 of record NZ_CP196024.1, on the reverse strand, counting down.
CCTGATTATGAAACCCTTTTTACTCACTGGCAAGTTTTTGAGAAAATTTGATGAAACTTAAGCACTTTTTCGTGCAAATCTTGCAAGTTTTGATCATTTTCAATCACGGAATCTGCAATCGCCAGGCGTTCCTGGCGGCTACTTTGCGCGGCAATAATCGCTTGCGCCATCGCCTCTGAAAATGCGCTACGTTGCATCACGCGCGACAGTTGCGTTTCTTCACTGCAATCCACCACCAGTACATGATCGATCATAGACCAGTCATCACGGCTTTCGACCAGTAACGGGATCGCCAACACCACATAAGCAGAAGCTGAGTGTTGTGCAATCTGGCGCGCTGCCTCTGCACGGATGGCCGGATGCATGATCAGATTAAGCTTATCCAGCGCATCCGGGTCTGCAAACACCAGCTCGCGCAGCCTGGCCCGGTCTAACTGGCCACTCTCTGCAAACATGGCATCACCAAATGTTTGCCGCACGGTTTGCATGGCAGTACTGCCAGGGGCGCTCATCGCATGTGCGATCTCATCCAGGTCAATAACGGGAACACCAAGCTCAACAAAGGTTTTACATACCTCGCTTTTACCACTGCCTATACCGCCGGTAACGGCTACCACTTTAGTCATAACACACTACTTCTGTCATCTGGCACTCATTTAAGGCATCAAATAGAAAGCGGACAGCGTTTGCCCGTAGAACAAGGCAGCGATGCCACCGAGTGCCAGGAAGGGGCCAAACGGGATGGCGGTCTGGCGGGTTTTGCCTTTGAATAGAATCAAACCTATGCCTATCACACTGCCGACGACCGAGCTTAGCAATATCACCGCGGGCAGTAATTGCCAGCCAAACCAGGCACCAATCGCCGCCAGCAATTTAAAGTCGCCGTAACCCATGCCCTCTTTGCCGGTGACAAGTTTAAATAGCCAATACACTGCCCATAACACCAAGTAACCAGCCATGGCGCCAACGACAGCAGAGGTAATATCCGTGAATCCGCTATTCAGGTTAAGCAGCAGGCCCAGCCACAGTAATGGCAAGGTAATATCATCCGGCAATAACTGGGTATCGAAATCTATAAAGGTTAAAGCAACCAAGGCGATGACAAATATCAGTGCAAACAATGTCAAATGGCTATAACCATATTGCACGGCCATCGCGAATGACAATGCACCAGTCAGTGCTTCTACCAGCGGATAACGGATTGAAATAGGCGCTTTACAGGCTTTGCATCGTCCACGCAAAAACAGGTAACTGATGACCGGGATATTTTCCAGCGCGCTTATCATGTGGCCGCAGTGAGGACAGGAGGAACGCGGAACCACCAGGTTATATTTTGGCTGTTCTGGCACCGCCTGCCCCTGTAAATCCAGGCAATTGGCATGCCATTCACGCTCCATCATTTTGGGCAGGCGGTGTATCACTACATTGAGGAAACTACCCACCAGCAAGCCCAGGACAAGGCAGACACCCTGAAAGAAATGGGGTTGCGTTTTTAACAAACTTAAAACAGGTTCAAGGAATTCTGTCATGATACCGATAACACTATTAAGGTTGCTGCATCATCTCATCGTTGATACAAGTAAGCAAGATTAAAAGCCGCGTATGCCGGGCAAAGCCTGCTTCAAAACAGAAATGACCGGCTTGAAAACAGATTTAATGTCACCATTTATGTGTAAGATGAGAATGCCACTCCCGTTGAGTGACTTCGCATCTGAATCTTACTAGTGAAGGAAGTTGCCTATGTCTGATCAAATCAAATTCACGCCGCCTACCGAAGTTGAGCTGGGCCAGGTTGAACACCCTGCCTGGGATGAACCGGTGATCTGCCGCGTAGAAGTCGACCTGCCAGGATGGCTGGCAAACCTGACCGGACAATCACACTGGGAAGTCTACAGTGAAGAGGAAGAGGAAAATTGTGTCAGCTTCGCCATGCGCGCCTCACACAAACATGGCATGCCAACGATTGCCAGCCGCTCAGACCATGCCTTGCAAGCAGAAGTGACGCTTTATCATAATGGCTATGCGGTGGTCGATGTCAATGGTGAGTCGCTGTTTGACGGCGCGTTGACTAACGCTACCAATGAATGCGCGCGATTAAGTTATTACCACGTGAGTGGTGAACCGATAGCGCTTAACTAGTAAATCCTTAAATCGGGCTACTTTTAAAACTAGCCCATCAAGTGAACCAGCGCAGCATGCACTACAACCGCATGCTGCAGCGCTACTGCTGGCGACTGACCGAAAACTGTGCCAGATCCAGCAATACTTGCTTGGCGGCACCTGATTCAAAAATATCTAGCGCCTGACAGGCCAGCAGCGCCTCTTTCTGCGCCACCGAACGTACATAATCAAATGCTTTGACCGCATGCAGGATCTCCAGCACTTGCTCTAATTGTGCTACCTGCCCTTCCAGCAATGCCTGTTTCACCAGGTCAGCCTGCGCCGTCGGTGCTTGCTGAATCGCATACAGCATAGGTAAAGTCACTTTACCTTCTGCCAGGTCGTTACCCAGTGTTTTACCTATCTTGTCACTGTCGCCGGTCAAATCCAGCACATCATCAATCAACTGGAATGCCGTACCTAAATGCATGCCATACGTTGCCAGCGCCTCTTCATGTGCCGGGCTTGCCCGGCGTTGCACCGCCCCCAGGCGCGTGGCCGCTTCGAACAGCTTAGCCGTTTTAAAATGGATCACTTGCAGGTAGTCTTGCTCACTGACACCAATATTGCGCACGTTGAGCAACTGCAGTACTTCGCCTTCAGAAATCGTATTGGTCGCGTCCGCCAGTATCTCCATCACGCGCATATTCTGCAATTTGACCATCATCTGGAAAGCACGTGAATACAAAAAATCACCTACCAGCACGCTGGCAGGGTTTCCATACACATGGTTGGCCGTGGATTTGCCACGACGCAGGTCTGAGGCATCCACCACATCATCATGCAATAAGGTAGCAGTGTGAATAAACTCGATAATCACTGCGAGCTGATGATGCGCTGGCGTGACACCACCAGCCAAATCGCCAGACATTAATACCAATGCCGGACGCAGGCGTTTGCCACCACTATGGATGATGTATTCTGAAATTTGGTTAATCAGCGGCACCTGGGATGACAAAGACTGGCGAACGACGACATCCACCTGCTGCATATCGTCTGCAATCCGCGCCAAACAAGCATTAAGAGACACTAAAACACCATTGAAAAAACAAAGCTAGAGGATACCATACCTGACAACCCTCTCGCTATGCCGGGATGTAGATAGCGACAGTACTCAATACGATGCGCGCCAGGATTTTAATTTCTTTACAAAAAAGCAGCCGCTAGGCAAACGCTTTTCGAACACATATTTCTTTTCTTGTAAGCGGCGATAGAAAAGTGCTTGCTGAGAAAAATGACGCATCTTTTTTACTGTTTAGGCTTGAGGGGAAATGGGAAAGAAAAAAGCCTTGTTTCTAACGAAACAAGGCTTTTATTTTTGGCGCGCCCGGAGCGATTCGAACGCCCGACCCTTTGGTTCGTAGCCAAATACTCTATCCAACTGAGCTACGGGCGCCAAGGTTGTTACAACGCTGTTGCAACAAGGACAGCATTATAACACAAGTTTAAGATTTTTGGCGGTGAGCGAGGGATTCGAACCCTCGATACAGGTTTAAGCCCATATGCTTCCTTAGCAGGGAAGTGCCTTCGACCACTCGGCCAGCTCACCGTTTTAAACTTATGCAATATTACTGCTCAACACAGTATTGCTACTGCATCGAAGGCCGCCATAGTACGCGAAAAGCCTTCGTAAATCAACGCAAAATGAAAGAATGTTTTTGATCAGCTTATGCATCGTCCAAAGCAAAAGCTTTGTGTAATACACGCACTGCCAATTCCATATATTTCTCTTCAATCACCACAGCAATTTTAATTTCACTGGTAGAGATCATCTGGATATTGATACCTTCTTCAGCCAGGGTACGGAACATCTGGCTGGCAATGCCAACGTGTGAACGCATGCCCACACCAACCACAGAAACTTTGGCAATTTTATCGTCGCCGCTGATCTCACGTGCCTGGATATGGCCCTGGACTTTGTCGCGCAAAATACTGAGCGCTTTGCTCATCTCATTTTTGTGTACGGTGAAGGTGAAGTCTGTAGTACCGTCGGCGCCTACGTTCTGGATGATCATGTCCACATCAATATTGGCGTCCGCCACCGGGCCTAAAATCTGGTAAGCAATGCCAGGTTTATCTGGTACGCCAGCCACAGTCACTTTCGCCTCATCGCGGTTAAACGCGATACCGGAGATGATTGGATCTTCCATGTTTTCCTCATTTTCTTCAAACGTAATCAGTGTGCCATCGCCTTCTTCCTCAAAGCTGGAAAGCACACGTAGTTTCACTTTATATTTACCGGCAAATTCCACTGAGCGGATCTGCAATACTTTGGAACCTTGTGAAGCCAGTTCCAGCATTTCTTCAAAGGTGATTTTTTCCAGGCGGCGCGCTTCAGGCACCACACGTGGGTCGGTGGTGTATACGCCATCGACATCGGTATAAATCTGGCATTCGTCAGCACCCAAAGCAGCAGCTAGGGCAACACCAGTGGTATCAGAACCACCTCGGCCCAGCGTCGTGATGTTGCCATTGGCATCTACACCCTGGAAACCAGCCACGACACAAACATAACCGTCATCCAGGTCCTTCTTCAGGTTGTGCTGGTCGATATCCAGGATACGTGCTTTGGTATGCGCATCATCGGTCAGGATTCTTACCTGTGAACCGGTGTAACTCTTGGCTTTAATGCCAAGCTCTGACAAGGCCAGCGCTGTCATGCCTATGGTGACTTGCTCACCGGTAGACAACATGACATCCAGTTCACGTGGATCAGGATCCGGCATGATTTCTTTGGCCAGCGCAATCAGGCGGTTGGTTTCACCGGACATGGCCGATACCACCACCACGACCTGGTGACCCATGGCTTTGTAGCGCGCAACACGCCTTGCCACATTGCGGATACGCTCAGGATTTGCGACTGAGGTTCCACCGTATTTTTGTACAATTAATGCCATTATTTCGCTCTAACTATCAAATAAATGCTAACGATAAAATTAATTTAATTTTTGCTTTACCCATTCAGGGACGCTGGCCAGCGCCTGCGGTAACTGGCTGGCATCTGTACCACCTGCCATTGCCATATCCGGCTTGCCGCCGCCTTTACCGCCGACCTGGCCCGCAACATGGTTGACCAACTCGCCCGCTTTGAGTTTTCCGATCAAATCTGCCGTGACACCTGCTGCCAAACTCACTTTGCCGTCAGTCACACTGGCCAGCACAATCGCGGCCGATTTGAGTTTATCCTTCAGTTTATCCATGGTTTCGCGCAAGGTATTGGCATCTGCACCTTCCAGGTTCGCCGCGAGTACCTTGATGCCCTGGATATCCTGTGCCTGACTGAGCAGGTCATCACCTTGTGCGCTGGCGAGTTTGGACTTCAAGCGTGCCAGCTCTTTTTCCAGGGTCCTGACGTTATCCAGTACCTGGGAAATTTTAACCGGCAGCTCGTGTGCAGGCGCTTTTAATTCACCCGCGACCTGATTGATCAAGGCCTGTTGCGTCTGCACCAGTTTCAGTGCGCCTTCACCCGTGGTCGCCTCGATACGGCGCACACCGGCAGCGACGCCACTTTCAGATGTAATCTTGAACAGGCCGATGTCACCGGTACGTCGCACGTGCGTACCGCCACACAACTCTCTTGAAGTCCCGATATCCAGCACCCGCACTTCGTCGCCATATTTCTCGCCAAACAGCATCATGGCGCCGGTTTGTTGCGCGGCTTCAATATCCATTAATTTGGCCAGCGTGTCGGTATTGGTCAGCACTTCTGCATTGACGATGGCTTCGACTTTGGCAATTTGCGCATCGGTGACCGGTGCATTGTGTACAAAGTCAAAACGGGTTTTTTCAGTATCGACCAGGCTGCCCTTTTGCTGCACATGTTCACCCAGCACTTCACGCAGAGCTTTGTGCATCAGGTGTGTGGCCGAGTGGTTGCGCATGGTCGCATGGCGCGCTTGCAGATTGACTTTGGCAGTCAGGGTGTCGCCTACAGCCAAGGTGCCGGTTTTCAGCACCCCATGGTGGCCAAATACTGCGGCCTGGATCTTCTGGGTGTCTTCCACTGCAAAAATACCGTTAGCAGATTTGAGTTCACCGCTATCGCCAATCTGGCCGCCAGATTCGGCATAGAAAGGCGTGTCATCCAGCACCACGACACCTAGATCTCCTTCATTCAATGATTTCACCGGGCTACCATCTTTGTAAAGGGCCAACACTTTGGCGGGGGTTTCCAGCTTGTCATAGCCGTGAAAACTGGTGGCCTGGCCTTCATACTCCAGGTTAAGCGCCATCTTGAATTTACCAGCCGACCGCGCCTGCTCTTTCTGGCGCGCCATGGCTGCATCAAAGCCAGCGGTATCGACGGTGACGCCACGTTCGCGGCAAACATCGGCAGTTAAATCCAGCGGAAAGCCGAAGGTATCGTGCAATTTAAAGGCCAAGTCACCATTGAAAACTGCAGGCTTGGTTGCCAATTCGGTTTCCAGAATCTGCATGCCATTTTCAATCGTTTCAAAGAAACGGTCTTCTTCCTGTTTGAGCACTTCAGCGATGCGCGCCTTGCTGCTGACCAGTTCAGGATAAGCTTCGCCCATTTCAAGGACTAAATCGGCAACCAGTTTATGGAAAAATGCTGCGCGACAGCCCAATTTGTAACCATGACGAATCGCACGGCGGATAATACGGCGCAAGACATAACCACGGCCTTCGTTGCCCGCAATCACGCCATCAGCGATCAGGAAAGAGCACGCACGAATATGATCAGCCAGCACTTTCAGGCTGGGGCTATCCAGATCAGCGGTATTGGTTTCACGGGCTGCTGCTTTAATCAACGCCTGGAATAAGTCGATTTCGTAGTTGGCGTGTACGCCTTGCAGGACGGCAGAAATCCGCTCCAGACCCATGCCGGTATCTACCGATGGTTTTGGTAACGGATGCATCACGCCCGCTTCATCGCGGTTGAACTGCATGAACACGTTGTTCCAGATTTCGATAAAACGATCGCCATCTTCATCGGGGCTACCCGGAGGGCCGCCAGGAATATGTGCACCGTGGTCGTAGAAAATCTCGGTACAGGGGCCGCAAGGGCCGGTGTCACCCATCATCCAGAAGTTATCAGATGCATAACGCGCACCCTTGTTATCGCCTATGCGTACGATCTTATCTGCAGGCACGCCTATCTCTTTGTGCCAGATGTCATACGCTTCGTCATCTTCAGCGTAAACCGTGACCATCAGGCGCTCTTTGGGCAAGGCGTAGACTTCTGTCAGCAATTCCCAGGCGAAGCTAATCGCATCGCGTTTGAAATAATCACCAAAGCTGAAATTACCCAGCATCTCAAAAAAGGTATGGTGGCGGGCGGTATAACCGACATTTTCAAGGTCATTGTGCTTGCCGCCGGCGCGCACACATTTTTGCGAAGAAGCTGCACGCGTGTAAGCACGTTTATCAAAGCCCAGGAACACATCCTTGAACTGGTTCATGCCGGCATTGGTGAACAGCAGGGTTGGGTCGCCATGGGGCACCAGCGAACTGGAAGCCACGACCTGATGGCCTTTAGAAGCAAAAAAATCCAGGAAAGCCTGGCGGATCTGTTTGCTGCTGGGGTTACTGCCGTAACTAACTGTAGTCTTCTGGACTGTCATCTTCTGCGTGTCTATTCAAAATTTTCTTGATTACATCAAACGTAAACCCCCGGCTCTGTAAAAAACGGGCTTGTTTCGCCCAGTCTTCACGCGTTGTCGGGGACGCTTTAAACTTTTTGCGCCAGACTTCGCTGGCGCGTTCCACTTCATTTACCTGCAATACAGCCACTGCCTCAGCCACCAGCGTATCATCAATGCCCTTCTCTCGCAGCTCATTGGCTACCCGGGCAGCGCCAAATTTGGCCTGGCGGGCGTGTACCATCTGCTCGGTATAACGGGCATCGCTTAACCAGCCACGCGTTTTGAAATCTGCAATCAGTGCGGCAATATCATCGGCGTCGCTGGCATAGGCTTTTAGTTTCTGCGCCAGTTCAGCTGCGGCGTATTCCCGCTTGCTTAAGTATTCCAGGGCGCGCTGGCGCAGTGACTTTTCCGGCTGCGGACGCAAGTGGTTTAATCATCCTCAGTTCTGGCGGCCGTCATGCCATCTGCCAGGATGTTGGAGTTAGCGCGAATCTGCGCTTCGATTTCGGCAGCAATCGCTGGGTTTTCACGCAGGAATTCCTTGGCGTTTTCTTTGCCCTGGCCGATTTTTTCGCCTTTGTAGCTGTACCATGCGCCAGATTTCTCGACCAGTTTGGCGTTAGAGCCTAACTCGATCACTTCGCCCAGGCGGGAAATGCCTTCGCCGTACATGATGTCGAATTCAGCCTGCTTGAATGGCGGAGCGACTTTGTTTTTAATCACTTTGACGCGGGTCTCGGAGCCTGTGACTTCATCCCCTTTTTTGATGGCGCCAGTACGGCGGATATCCAGGCGCACGGAGGCGTAGAATTTAAGTGCGTTGCCACCGGTAGTGGTTTCAGGGTTACCGAACATGACGCCGATTTTCATACGGATCTGGTTAATAAAAATCACCAGCGTATTGGTACGTTTGATGTTACCGGTCAATTTACGCAAAGCCTGCGACATCAGGCGTGCTTGCAGGCCCATATGGCTATCGCCCATTTCACCTTCGATTTCGGCACGTGGTGTCAGCGCGGCGACGGAGTCAACCACCACGATATCCACAGAGCCGGAACGTACCAGCATATCGGCGATTTCCAGCGCCTGTTCGCCCGTATCCGGCTGCGAAATCAACAGATCAGGCACATTCACACCCAGTTTGGCAGCATATTGCGGGTCCAGTGCATGCTCGGCATCGATAAATGCCGCAACGCCACCCAGTTTTTGCATCTGAGCAATCACTGACAAGGTCAATGTGGTTTTACCTGAGGATTCAGGACCATAGATTTCGACAATCCGCCCACGGGGCAAACCACCTACTCCCAGTGCAATATCCAGGCCTAATGAGCCAGTGGATACCACTTGTAAATCTTCACCGATATCAGCATCGCCCATACGCATGATAGAGCCTTTGCCAAACTGCTTTTCAATCTGGGAAAGTGCGGCGGCGAGTGCTTTGCTTTTATTGTCATCCATGGTGTTGCCTTTTGTGTGTGAGGAAAAAGCGCTTTTCGTTTAAACGCTATATAATCAGATAAATAACTGCTAATTATTTCATAAATCGACCATCAGTGATATGGCATTCGAACGATTAATGCAGTGAATTGTCAACCGTAATAAGGTGCACACGTTTAATAGCAAGAAAGCATTAAACGTTTTCCGTGAGAGGAACCTTTATGAACATCATTAAATACATTTTAGGAATTGCGTTAAGCGTGGCGGCATTCTCCGCTCAGGCTGACAATAACTGGTCCGCCGGTGTTGTCATAGGCAACCCTTATGCGCCGCCGCCCGTGTATTACGCGCCGCCACCGGTGTATTACGCACCACCGCCAGTGGTCATTTACCGCCATCCGCAAAGCAGCTATTACAGTGCGCCAGGCTATGCTTATGCGCCACCAGCGCAAGGTTTCATCCAGTTTGGTTATGGTAATAACGGCTATCGCGGTTATGACCGCGGCCCACGCGGTCCGCGTGGTGGTGGCTGGGGACGTGGTGGCCATGATCACGGCCACCATCATCACTAACCCAAACCTGATGCTTTAACCAGGTTTAGCAAGCCTGTCAGCACATGGCTGGCAGCTTGCTGACGGATAGCAGCTCTATCCCCTTCAAAATGACGCGTTGCTACCACCAGTTTCGCTGCTCGCTCAGAGTCCTCGCTGATAGCCCAGGCAAAACACACCGTACCTACCGGCTTTTGTAAAGAACCCCCGCCTGGACCTGCAATACCGGTCACCGAAGCACTAACACGTGCAAGACTGTGTTTCAATGCGCCAACCGCCATTGCCTGCGCCACTTGCTCACTCACCGCCCCATGTGAGTGTATCAGCGACTGCGGTACGCCTAGCACATCTACCTTGGCCTCGTTGCTGTAAGTCACAAATCCACGGTCAAACCACGCAGAACTGCCCGCAATGGCGGTGATTGCCTGCGCTACCATGCCACCGGTGCACGATTCAGCCAGCGCCAATTGCCAGTTTTTCCCTTGCAAAGCATCACCTAATTCTGCACTTAAGGTTTCAAGCGACGACATCACACCCCCTTTGTATGAGCTGCAACACCACAATCGCCATGACTGCCGCCAATCCATCATCCAGCATCACGCCGAAACCGCCACCTACATGCCTGTCTGCCCAGCTGATGGGGAAAGGCTTCCAGATATCAAACAGACGGAATAATACAAATGCAGCCACCCACCAGGCCCAGGTCATTGGCACGGTCACCAGGATGGCGGCCATGGCGACAATCTCATCCCAGACAATAGCGCCATGATCGCTCACACCAAGTGCCTGGCCGGTAAATGCACAACACCAGATACCAAACAGGAATAGCAGCAATAACCCTAGCCATTGTTGCAATGGCGGTAAGGACATGATCATCCAGAATAATGGAAAGCCCAGCAAAGTACCTGCCGTGCCAGGCGCTTTCGGGAACAAGCCTGTGCCTAAGCCCAGGCTGAGAAAATGCAAAGGATGCGAGACAAGCAACGCAAGGTCTGGCTCGAGAGCATGAGGCCCGGTATGTGAATGATGGTCAGTCAAAATGCACATAGCCTTTCTGGGACAATTCAATAGCGGTTTCTCCATTGAAAACGGTTAGCCCTGCTGCTTGGGTGATACTACCAATCCGGCTTAAAGGGATAGCAAGTGTGCCTGCCAACGCCAATATTTCATCACGTCGTTGCGGCGAAGCCGTAAAACAGAGCTCATAATCATCGCCCCCTGCCAGTACCGCCTGCTGTATCACTGATAAAGGTAATTGAGTTGTAAGCAATGCCGGTTTAGGCAGCAACGTCCAATCCAGTTGTGCACCTTTGGCGGAAGCCTTAAGAATATGGTTTAAATCCGCCAGCAAGCCATCTGAAATATCGAGCGCTGCGTGCGCGATTCCCCGTAATGCCAGGCCCAGCGCCACGCGTGGTTGTGGCTGATGCATGGCAGGCGCAAAATGAGCCACATCGCCTGCATGCAAGTTGAGCTTAGCTAGCCGATGTTGCAGCCATAAAGCGGCTTGTCCCAGCGTGCCACTGATCCATATATCATCGCCAGCCTGCGCCCCATCACGTTTAATGGCTTTACCCACTGGCACTTCGCCAAAAATATTAATGGCGATATTCAGTGGTCCGCGCGTAGTATCTCCCCCGATCAGGGCGACACCATACGCATCGGCGCACGCGAATAACCCCTGGCTAAACGCATTTAACCAGCCCTCATTAATCTCGGGCAAAGCAATCGATAAGGTGGCCCATTTAGGCGTTGCGCCCATCGCCGCCATATCACTGACGTTGACTGCCATGGATTTCCACCCGATGGAGTAAGGATCAGCCTCTGCAAAAAAATGGGTGCCGGACACCGACATATCGGCGGAGATAGCCAGTTGATAGCCGGGAGCAACACTGATTAAAGCTGCATCATCCCCCACTCCCAGATCCGCTGTACTCAGGCCTGCGCGACCGGGACGTGTGAAATATTGAGCAATGAGATCAAACTCAGCCATGCCGTTTTACCCACCAGCGTTGTAGCAAGATGACCATGCCCCATGCCAATGCGATCCCGACCAGGTCGGCGTACCAGTCATAAATACTAGGTTGTCGCGTGGTAGTCATCACCCCTTGCAATACCTCCATTAAGCCACCAAACACAGTTAAGCCAAGCGCGATAGGCAGCCGGTGCGCGGGGAAAGCCATCAGCCCCCAAAACGTCACGCCGCCAAACGCAATAATATGCTCTATCTTATCTTTGTACAGTGAGCCATCATTGCTTGGCGGCATTTCCATTAATAACAAATAGGTGAGAATGGTGAAACACGCGATAAAAATCAGCGTAGCAATGCTTTTGTAATTCATGATTCAATTATTCTTTAACAAGGGGGCTGGGGCGCTGGGCAGATTTTGGCCTGAAGGATTTGACGATATTGTCTGCTGTTTCCAGATATGGCATAGGGTGGTTTTCTGTTGCCAGTAAATCCAGGCAATAAGGCACGGCCGCAAAAATGCCGGGCACTAGCACCTTACCGTCGGCATCTTTCAAGCCTTCCAGTGTTTCCTGTATCGCCTTGGGTTGGCCTGGCAGATTAATGATCAGGCATTGTTTGCGAATCACCGCCACCTGGCGCGACAAGATGGCCGTCGGTACAAAGCGCAGGCTGATTTGCCGCATCTGCTCTCCAAAGCCAGGCATGTCGCGATCCGCAATGGCCAGCGTGGCTTCTGGCGTGACGTCCCTGAGCGCAGGCCCAGTGCCGCCGGTAGTCAGAATCAGGTGGCAATGCTCGTCATCGACTAGTTGCCTGAGTGTTTCTGAAATAATCGCCTGCTCATCGGCAATCAGGCGGGTAACGGTTTCAAAGGGGGAAATCAGGGTGTTTTCGAGCCAGGTAGACAGCGAGGGAATACCCTTATCTTCATACACGCCTTGAGATGCGCGATCACTGATGGAAACCAGCCCGATACGCGTGAATTGTGCTTGCATAACTTTAGGTCTATTAACGTTGAGGTTTGTGTTGCATTGGCCTGGATTGGATCGGGCAGGATTGAATTGCTCAGAATCCAGATAGTCTGTGTTAATGTACCGGCACATCATAACATTACCCGGCACATGAGTCAGACTAAAACGTGTCATTGATTATGGAGAAAGCAGATGAAAGTTTTATGCAACAGAGTGCATTTCACATCTAAAACCAGCGCATCAAGCCATGTTTTTTTCAGGCCGCTTTTGCTGGTGATGATGACTTTATGCATGACTTCGCCAACCGCCTTTGCTGATGACAATCTCTACGCCAAAAACTACCAGGCGCAAAATCAGGGAAACTTGCATTCACTGCAAGCCAACCCAGAGCCTGAGTTACTAAGCGGTAACCGCCGCGACGATGACAATATCAACATGCTGGAAAACGGTTACGACCTGATGGGTTTCAGCGCTTTTGAATCGGGAGAAGTGCCTCCCGAGCAAGCCCGCAGCCATGGACGCGCTATCCAGGCGGATACGATTCTGGTCTACGTTAAAAAAGCCGGCAACGCTTCGCCTTCCTCAAAAATGGAGGTGATTAAAGAAGCCATTAAAAAAGGCCAATCGCTGACTGAAAAAGATGTCGCTGCCGAGCCGGGTAAATATCGCTATTACGCCACTTTCTGGGCAAAACTACCGCCGCCGGTGCTGGGCGTACACGTGATTAAACTGGTATCCCGCCCATCCTCGCAAGACGGTGACCAGCCGGCTTCACCAAGTGAGGGAGTTCGTGTGATTGCCGTGATTCATGGTTCAGCCGCCGAACAAGGCGGATTATTACGCGGCGATCAGTTGTTGAGTATTAACCAGGAAAAAGTCAACGATGCTGCGACTTTATCCGCCCTGGTCAAACGATTCAAGGGCAATCCGGTGACCTTAAAGATCGAGCGAAAAACTGAACCACTCTCATTACAAGTGACTCTTTAACAGCAGGCTTTACCTGCTCATAGTCGCCCCTATCAAAAAAAGAAAGTGTTTCACATGTTTCAAGTGACATTCGACCATCAGGCTGCGCGTATCGCCTCTGGTCATATCGACGACATTGCGTTTCTACGCGCATTATTTGAAGACATCCGCCCTCACCATGCCACGGATACCGAAAGTGCCAGCAAATCCATACAGGCACTGTGTTTTTTGCTACAACAACAGCCGCAATTCGCCCTGGCGTTACGCAATAGCATCCTGCGCCTGCTGGATGAAAAAAGTGTCATTTCGCTGTATTCAGAGCATGGCATCCAGTCTGACCTCGGCTTTTTTACCGAAATCTACCGCCGCTTCTCTCACAAACTGCTGCCTGAAGTCCCTGACCCCAAATACCTGAAAGATGTATTCGGGCAGATTTTTTACCGCAATAGTGATGCCTATTGGGTCACCGGCGTACCAAATACCGTCTGGCGCGACTTTATGCATACCCTGGCGCTGAGCGAAGGCAACTACGCGCAGCAGCTAAGTTGCACCCAGGAACTGAAGGATGCGTTACAGGTACTCTCTTATCGACTGTCCGCCTCCGGCCTTGACCCTGAGCTGATCTTACAGCATGAGGACCTGGAGAATAATGCCTCACCTTTTATCACGCAGAATATCGAGATACAGAAATTCCTCACGCTGACTGTGATTAACGCCGATGATATTCAGCATCTGTATGAGGTGCTCAAGCGTTGCGAACAATTAACTAATGACATCCGCAAGGCGAATGCCAAAACCGGCACCAGTATTTCATTGACTGCATTGATGCAAAGAATGCTGCAGCAAATCCACCGCATGCAATTGCTGGTGGATATTTTGCATGGTTTGCTGCTCAAGCACGATGTCAGCGATGCGATTGCGCGGCTGTTTAAACAATTGGTGTATGCGGAATGCAAAAAAAATAATCTGTCTGACTATTGGCGCCAGAACACCGAATTACTGGCTTTGCGCGTGACAGAAAATGCCAGCCACACCGGCGAACACTATATTGCGCAACACCGGCAGGAGTATTACAGGCTGATGGGTTCAGCCATGGGTGCCGGGGTGATCATTGCGTTTATGGCCATGTTTAAAATCATCATCGCCAGCTACCATTTTGCGCCCCTGGCCGAAGCCATTTTCTTCAGCCTTAACTATGGGTTGGGCTTTGTTCTCATTCACCTGCTGCATTTCACCGTTGCCACCAAACAGCCAGCGATGACGGCGGCCACTATCGCCGCCACCATTGACGACGACGGGCATGACAGTAAAAACATCCACAATCTGGTCAACATCGTGGCGCAGACCACCAGCAGCCAGACCATCGCCATTTTGGGCAATGTGATTGTGGTGATCCCCATGGCGATGTTGATCGACTGGCTGGTGGTGCAATACAGCGGCCACCATTTTATCGGTGAGGCCAAAGCGCATATCCTGCTTGATTCCAACAACCCCTTGATCAGCCTCAGCGCACTATATGCCGCCGTGGCTGGCGTCTGCCTGTTTCTATCTGGCTTGATTGCAGGTTACCATGACAATCTGGCAGCCTATAACCGCATCCCGGAACGCATTGCCAACCTGCCTCGCTTGCAACGCTGGCTGGGTAAAGAACGCCTATTGCGTATCGCGGAATATATCCGCCACAACCTTGGCGCGCTGGCGGGTAACTTCTATTTTGGCTGCCTGCTGGGGTTTGCTTCCGGTTTAGGTGTGATGTTGGGCTTGCCACTGGATATCCGCCATGTCACCTTTGTCGCGGCCTTCTCCGGCTATGCATTTTCTGCGCTGGATTTTCAGTTGAGTTATTACCTGCTGGGCACAGCGTTACTCGGTATTGTGGTGGTGGGGACAGTCAATTTGCTGACCAGTTTTGGCCTGGCTATTTTTGTGGCCATGAAATCACGGCAGGTGCGTTACCGGCACTGGAAAGCATTTGCGCTGGAATTAATGACCTTGCTCTATCGTCAGCCGTGGAGGTTTTTGCTGCCTCCTAAAAGGACAGAATCCTAGCTGTTTGAATCTGCTGAAGTGGCGGACGTGGATGTTTTCTCTATCAAGAAATGAAATATCCCATTCTCTTTTTTAAAAGAAAGCAAAGTCACCGGGTGATTGCTGATCAGGTTACGGATATTCTGCTCACTGCCCAATGCCGTGGTTTTAACCAGCATCACCTGCCCAGGCGGCAAGCTGTCTATGGCATCCTTGGTTCTTAACATCGGTTCAGGGCTTTCCAGTCCTGTTAAATCCAGTTCCAAATCAATATTATTCTGCACGACACTCCCCTGGTGGCTGGCACTCTTCTGTAAGTGCACAAGCCTGTTTTAAATGAAATGTAATTGATTTAAGTGTGCTGTACATCTATTGCGCCGCTAGCACTGATTTTATTCAGCAGACTCATCCGGCGCACTGCTCGTACCTTCGGCCAGTTCACGAATCATTTTGAATAACTCACGGCTGCTTTTTGGTGGTTTGTTGGCAGCCTGCTCTTTTTGCGCATTGCGGATCAGTGTACGCATCTGCTGCACATCCGTGCGCGGATACTCGACAAGAAACAACTCAAACGCTTTGGCGTCTTCTATCAGGCGGGTGCGCCAGCGTTCCATCTGGTGAAAGCGGGCATTCTCTTCGAGATGCTTGCCTTCCCATTTTTGTAATTGTTCCACAATCGGCGCCAGGTCAATGTCACGCATCAGGCGGCCGATATATTGCTTCTGGCGGCGAATGGCACCGTTAGCGGTGAGTCGTTTAGCCTCTACAATCGCGTCACTCAAGGCCTCGTCCAGTTGTAACTTCTTTAACCTGTCTTTCGGTAACTCAAGCAATTGACGCCCAATTTCCTGCGCGGCATCTGCCTCTGCCTTTAGTTTGGTTTTACTGGGGGGGAGAGATTCATCAAGGGGTTCTGCGGTCATGGGAAAAGCAATCTGTGCCAAATCACGGTATGATACCAGCTTTAACTGCCAAGCAAAAAACAAGCGCCCATAGCATGCAACTGGAACAACTCAAACAAATCTCGCAAGACATCATTCAATTGGCTAAGGCTTCAGGTGCGAGTAGTGCAGAAGCCGACGTGAGTTTTGGCACTGGACAGAATGTCTCCGTGCGTCAGGGCGAGACGGAAAACATCGAATACAACCGCGATAAAGGCTGCTCAGTCACCGTTTATTTCGGGCAGAGAAAAGGCTACGCCAGCACGTCTGATTTGAGCATGCAGGCGCTTAAAGATACAGTGCAGGCGGCCTGTAATATTGCCAAATACACTGCAGAAGATACATTTTGCGGCCTGGCAGATGCTGAGCGCATGGCCACAGAATTTCCAGACCTGTCACTGCATCATCCCTGGGATATCGACGTCGAGCAGGCCCTCGCCCTGGCAACACGCTGTGAGGCGGCAGCATTGGCGGTCGATTCGCGCATCAGCAACAGTGAAGGCGCGAGCGTGTATAGCCAGAGTGGCGCGTTTGCCTATGCCAACAGCCATGGTTTTGTGGGCGGCTACCCTAGTTCGCGCCACAGTATCAGCTGTTCAGTGATTGCAGAATCAAACAACCAGATGCAGCGCGATTACTGGTACACCAGCGCCCGCGATGCACACGATCTGGTATCGCCAGAACAAGTGGGCCAGATTGCAGGCTCACGTACGGTAAAAAGGCTGGACGCGCGCCCGATTAAAACCGGCCAGTATCCGGTGCTGTTTGAAGCGCCGCTGGCCAGTGGCCTGATTGGTACGCTGATCAGCGCCATATCAGGCGGTAATTTATACCGGAAATCTTCATTCTTGCTGGATAGCCTGGGGCAGACGATTGCCAGCCCGTTGCTGCATATCGATGAAGATCCTTTTATCCACAAAGGCGCAGGCAGCAGCCCTTTCGATAATGAAGGCGTTGCCTGCCAAAAGCGTACCCTGGTCAAAAATGGCGTATTACAAGGCTATTTGCTGGGCAGCTACTCAGCGCGGAAACTAGGCATGCAATCGACCGGTAATGCCGGGGGCTCGCATAATATCCTGGTGCGTTCGACCGGGCAGTCATTAGAGCAACTGTTGCAAACACTGGATACCGGATTGCTGGTGACCGAATTACTTGGTCATGGCATGAATATGATTACTGGCGACTATTCGCGTGGTGCCGCAGGTTACTGGGTAGAGAAAGGCGTGATTATTCACTCTGTGGAAGAGATCACCATTGCCAGCAACATGCTGGAGATGTTGAAAGGCATTATTGCGATTGGTAACGATACGATTCCGAACAGCTCAAAACTGACCGGTTCGATACTGATTGATCGTATGACGATTGCCTCTGCCGATTAAGCTGGCTGCGACACAAATAAAAAAGGCTTTGCAATCAATGCAAAGCCTTTTTTATTAAGCTTGATGACTTCAGGCGAATGACTTCTTACTGGCCTGCCTAGCTGCCAACGCTATTATTTTGCAGGCACTTCCAGTGTCAGCAACGTTTCATCAATTCCGGCCACTACATTGGCGGTATGTTCTTCCGTCGCGACCGTTTCGTCCGCAGGTTGCTGGCTGACTTGATCAACCAGCGGCGGCAATACTTCCTGAGTTTGTGTCGCCGCAGGTGTTTCAGTTGAATCTGCTGCTACATCAGGCACTGTTTGATCTGACACAGCTTGCTCAGTAGCAACTGCGATTTCTTCCACAGCAGGCTGCTGGACTTCGCTAGCGACAGCGCTGACATTTTCTTCAATTGGCGCATCCGATTGCAACACTATCGTATCAGCAGCGGCTGGCTGCTCAACTGAAGTCGCTTTAGCTGGTTCTTCATCTTCCGGCTCAAACTCATCCTGCAACAACTCTTGCGGTACGATGCCATCCTGAACCAAGCTGGCGCGGCGTTGCAGATAAGCATCACGCATAAAGGCATAGGGGTCAATCGACGCATCATCTACCAGGTCTTTAGCATCCAGCAATTGTGTACGTTTATCCACAAACTGTACTAAACGTATCTGGTTATGGGCACGAATCTGACCGGTGTTGTGCAGGTAAGTGATAGGGTCAGATGTCACCGTATCAAATGCCAGGCCACCCG
Organism: Methylophilus sp. E2MeOHC9; assembly: GCF_058744375.1. Taxonomy (NCBI): domain Bacteria; kingdom Pseudomonadati; phylum Pseudomonadota; class Betaproteobacteria; order Nitrosomonadales; family Methylophilaceae; genus Methylophilus; species Methylophilus sp. E2MeOHC9. The sequence continues at coordinate 1,734,709 of NZ_CP196024.1, read as the reverse complement.
CGTCACGCACGGTGCTAGGGCCTAAAATCGGCAAGACCAGATAGGGCCCGGGACCAACACCCCAGTGGCCCAGGGTTTGTCCAAAATCTTCCTGGTGTTTTGGAATATTGTCTTTGCTGGCAACATCAATAAAACCGGCAATACCAAAAGTGGTATTAATCACAAAACGGCCAGCATCGGTGAATGCCTGCGCGAATTTCAATTGCAGCAGGTCATTCACAACCGTGGTCAAAGTACCCAGGTTATTGAAGAAATTGCTGATGCCAGTACGTACGGGTGAAGGGGTCACTGCTTTGTAAGCCTTGGCAACCGGCTTCATGGCATATTGATCCACCACATCATTGAATTTGTATATTCCCCTGTTGACGCCTTCCAGCGGGTCTTTATTGGTGGTTGCACACCCCGAAAGACCTACAAGTAATGCAATCAATAAAACGGATTTTAGTTTTTTCATATTTTTCATTATATTTTAGATGAAGCGAATTGATATAAATGCCTTTATAAATTTAGTCATGGCATGTAAGAAGCTTATCTATCCTACAAATACCCTGCAATCACTTTTACGGCGCCCATTGCAGAAATTGAAGGGCAACAACGTAATCACGACCTACAACGAAAACCTTACTACCACCTTACCAACCGCAGCGTAAAACGAGTTTATTCTACATCAAATGTCATTTTTGCTTCACATTATTTTTGTATAGTGCTAGCGCCTCTTGCCGCTGTACAGCATGGTTTACAACCGGCATCGGATAGTCCACTTCCGGCATACTAACCAGTTGGTCTTTCTTGCTTACTGACCCTGTCCATGGTGCATGAATCACCTTATTATCCAGCGCAGCTAACTCAGGCACATATTTACGGATAAACTTGCCTTGTGCATCAAATTTTTCAGACTGTGACTGCGGATTAAAAATCCTGAAATACGGTTGCGCATCACAGCCGGTAGAAGCCGCCCATTGCCAGCCTCCATTATTCGCAGAGAAATCAAAATCAATTAATTTTTCGGCAAAATACTGCTCGCCCCAGCGCCAGTCAATCAACAAATCTTTCACCAGGAAACTGGCCACTACCATGCGCAACCGGTTATGCATATATCCGGTCTGGTTCAGCTGGCGCATGGCCGCATCTACAATCGGGAAACCAGTCCGCCCTTCACACCAGGCCGCAAACCAGTCGCGATTGTTGGGAAAAGGTAATTGGTCATATTCCAGGCGGTAGGCACGGCCTTCCAGTTGCAAATCCGGCCGGTGGTAACAAACCTGAAAATAGAAATCCCGCCAGATCAACTCGCTCAACCAGGTGGCTGCGCCCGCATTGCCGACAAGTGACAATTGCCAGGCCGCATTTGCCAATTGGCGGATCGAGATAGTGCCAAAGCGCAAATGCACCGATAAATAAGAGACCCCTTTGATGGCCGGATAGTTGCGTGCATCCTCATAATCTTCTATCCGCTGCAGGAAGTCGTTAAATAGTTGTTGCGCGCCAGCGATACCGGTAGGCAAACGCATGTTTTTTAAATTGGTGCGGGAGAAACCCAGGCTTTCCAGCGACGGCATGGGTTCGCTGGCTATATTGGCCAAAGAAGATAGATAGCGTTTTACGGGGTAAGCTTTAAGGTAAAACGGATTCAGCTTGGCCAGGTGCGCTCTTTTATAAGGCGTAAATACACCATAAGGCTTGCCGGTCTGGGTCAGGATCTCATCCTGCTCAAACAACACCTGGTCTTTGAATAAATGTAAGGTTTGGTCGGCGCGCAACAGAGCCTGCGCCACCTGCGCATCGCGCGCAATCGCCATCGGCTCGTAATCGCGGTTGGCGTACACGGCTGCCACTGCAAGCTGTTGCGCCAGTTTGGGGATTTCCTCCAGCGCTTTGCCATGGCGGACCAGTAAATCGGCGCCTGACTGCTGTAACGCGTGTTTGAGCTCAGTTGCGCTTTCCCAGATAAATTCAACCCGTCGGTCGTGTTTGTCAGGCAAGGCATCGAGGATATCGCTATCAAACACAAATGCCACATAGACCTGCTCGTGTCGCTTCAGCGCATGATACAAGGCGGCATGATCCTCCAGGCGTAAGTCACGACGCAACCAGACCAAAGCTTTAGACATGATTATTCCCGGTGATAAGGATGACCACTTAGGACCGTATGCGCGCGATAGAGTTGCTCGGCCAGCATCACACGCACCATGCCATGCGGCATGGTTAACTTTGAAAGGCTGAATAGCCACTGCGCTTGCGCCTTCAATTGCGGGTGCAAGCCATCCGCACCGCCAATGACCAGCGATACATCACGGCCGAGCTCCTGCCAACCTTTCAACTTTTCTGCCAATTGCAGCGTAGTAACCGCCTGGCCACTCTCATCGAGCGCCACCAGGTAATCTTTACCGGCGACTTCGAGGATACGTTTGGCTTCAGCTTCTTGCACGACTTCGCTGTTTTTGCCTGCTGCACGCTTGTCGGGTTTGATCTCGATGATGCGCGTTTCCAGCTCGCGCGGCATGCGCTTTAAATACTCAGCACAGGCGGATTCAACCCAGTCAGGCATTTTATGTCCTACCGAGATGATATTTAGCTTCATGCAGCGATGGCGAATAGAGTGAAGCGGGAGAAAACCAGTGCGCGAGCCCACTTAAAATCGTTGAGAACCTGCAAGGTTGCTCCGGCTTTAGTGTTGAGTACAGCTTGTACTCTAGTCTGCGCGCACATGGTGCAGATGACGTTGATTAAGCGGCGGAAGAAGCTGCGCGTCGCGACTGCGACTCGCTCCATAACTGCTCAAGGTTGTAGTAAGCACGGGTGGCAGGCACCATGACATGGATGACGATCTCGTCTAGGTCAACCAAAACCCATTCACCATCTTTTTCACCTTCGATACCACGTGCGTCCACGCCTTTTTCTTTCAGCTTCTCGCGGACATTATCCGCAATCGCCTTGCATTGGCGGGTGGAGTTACCGCTCGCCACAATCATGTAGCTGGTGAGCGTCGTCATCTTATGTACATCCATGACGGTAATATCAAACGCTTTAATGTCTTCCAGCGCGTCGACGACGGCCAGTTTCATCTCTTCAAGGGAGATATTTTTATCTATAGGTTGCATGGGCACATTCAATGGATTCAGGCAGCTTGCGCCGGGATATGGTCTTTTTGTTCGACGATACGATTATGCGTATCGACATAGACCAGTTGAGGATGATAGCTGGCTAACTCAGCTTCGGTATATTGTGAATAACTGGCGATAATAATCAGATCGTCCGGATCTGCCTTGTGTGCAGCAGCACCATTGACAGAAATCACTCCGGAATGACGCTCAGCGCGGATCGCGTAAGTCGTAAAGCGCTCGCCATTGTTGATGTTGTAAATCTGGATTTGCTCATATTCGTGAATATTGGCAGCTTCCAGCAAGGCTTCATCGATGGCGCAACTACCCTCGTAGTGCAGCTCGCTGTGCGTGACACGCACCCGATGCAGCTTTGATTTCAACATGGTTCTTTGCATTGCATCCCTTCAGTTAATTCCCGCCAGCGCGGAAAAGGTCGTAATTATAAAGTTATCAATAGCTTAGCGCAAAATAATTTTCATAAAAACGCGACGATTTTCCTAAAGGCTCACTTCACAATTATCAATCAGCCGGGTATTACCCAGTTTGGCCGCGGCCAATACCACTAGTTCCGTCTGGCTGGCGGAAGGCGTGCTCAAATCATGTTGTGCAAGAATCTCTACATAATCTACCTGCCAGCCCAGTTGTTTGAGCGTCAAAACAGCATGCTGGCTCAACGCCTCGTAATCTCGCCTGCCATGTTGCAACGCCGCCCGCACCTGTTGCAATTGTGCATACAGTTGGGCAGCCTGTATTTTTTGCTCAGGGGTCAGATAACCGTTACGGGAACTCATGGCCAGACCGGAAAGTTCGCGCATGGTCTCAACTCCAACAATTTCAATACCAAAATTGAGTTGCCGCACCAGCGTCCGGATCACCATCAACTGCTGGTAGTCTTTTTTACCAAACACGGCGAAATCAGGTTTCACCATATGGAACAACTTGGTCACCACCGTCGCCACACCGGCAAAATGCCCAGGTCGGCTGGCACCACACAAACCATCCGCCAGTGGCGGAGGCTGCACGATGACTTGCTGCTGCAAATCCTGGCCATTGAAGTCAGGGTACATTTCCTCGACTGCCGGGGCAAAAACAACATCTGCACCTACGGCGCGCAATTGCTCACAATCTGCTTGCAATGTACGTGGGTAACTACCGAAATCTTCATTCGCCCCGAACTGCAACGGGTTCACAAAAATGCTCACCACCACGATACCTGCCCGGCTTTTAGCCTGCCGAACCAGTTCACAATGCCCGGCATGCAAATTGCCCATGGTGGGGACAAAACCGATAGACTGGCCAGTGTGATCCTCAAGAAACGCGCGCAATTCGCGCAAAGTATGAAACAACTGCATGGATGGGTGCCAGACCTTTGGGCTTAATATGGCAGCATTATATAACACTGCCCATTTTTCAATGAATGGCAGCAGATAATTGACAACTAGGCAAATCAAAGACTATAGTCACTCATGCAAGTTTATGTAAACAAAAATTAACAATTCGAGGAGTATCAGCTATGAGTGTGGCATCGGAATTTAAACAGTTTGCGCTAAAAGGCAACGTCATGGACCTGGCAGTCGGTGTGATCATAGGCGGCGCGTTTGGCAAAATCGTTGACTCGCTGGTCAACGACATCATCATGCCGGTGATCGGCAAGATTTTTGGCGGGTTTGATTTCAGCAATATGTATGTGCCGCTGAATGGCCAATCTGCTGACCTGGCACTGGTGGAAGCGAAGAAGTTAGGCGCCGTGCTGGCCTACGGTAACTTCATTACCATTGTGCTGAACTTCATTATCCTGGCGTTTATTATTTTCCAGATGGTTAAATTCATGAACAGCCTGAAACAATCTGAACCGCCACCAGCCCCTGCAGCCACGCCGGAAGACATTCTGCTGTTGCGCGAAATTCGTGACAACCTGAAAAAATAACGACCTTATCATTCGTGTGAAATATAAAGGGCGCCTGAGGCGCCCTTTATATTTTCGGGTAATGACTCAGCAAAAATCAGCCTTCCCTATTAAAAAGGTTGCCCTTCCTGGGGTTGCACTTCGTAGGTCTGACCTTGCGAAGAATCTGAACCATCATTATTCAGAAACACGATCACACTGACTTGGTCATCAATAATATCCAGCTCGGTGGTAGGGTAAAAAGCGCCCTGCTCGTCCTTGTTGATATTATGGTAATGCCAGATAGAGGCCACCACGCGGCCACTGTCTTTTAATTTCACATCTTCTGCACGCGCAGGTTCGCCCAGCAATGCAATAATTTCTGAGCGCTTGAGCTTGCTGACTGCATTCACAAAGCCTTGCTCGTCCTGAGGAAGTTTTTCAGTCGTCTGGCCAGCCCATGCAGGCTGGCTTACCGATAGCAACGCCGCCGCCAGCGTATAAAACCAGGATTGTGTTTTCATCTTAACGCTCCTTTTCAGATAGTCAGGCAATCAAAACAACTATTGGTTCGCGCCAACGCCGCATGCACAAATACTAGACAGATTCTATCGGGTAAGGCTCTTCCGGCAATTGTTCTACCAGCAGCACATGTACGCGACGGCTATCGGCATGCACGACAGTGACGCTCAGGTTATCAATGCGAATCTGCTCACCGCGTTTTGGTAAATGGCCAAAATGGTTCACCACCAGGCCACCCACGGTAGAAAACTCTTCATCACTAAACTGGGTACCCAGCGCTTCATTGAGTTCACCGATTTCCGTCAGCGCTTTAACACGATAGGTACCAGCCTCTTGCTGGATGATATTACCTTCGGTTTCGTCATCATCGTACTCATCTTCGATATCGCCGACAATTTGCTCGAGCACATCCTCAATCGTGACCATGCCGGCCACTCCGCCGTACTCATCCACCACAATGGCGATATGGTTACGGTTACTGCGAAACTCTTTCAACAATACATTCAAGCGCTTGGACTCAGGGATAAACACTGCCGGTCGCAGCATATCGCGCAACTCGAAAGACTGGTCAGCGTAATAACGCAACAAATCCTTGGCTAGCAGGATGCCTATGACATCATTTTTATTATCTTCAATGACCGGGAAACGGGAGTGGGCTGTTTCAATGACAAACGGGAGGAAGGTTTCAGCGGGTTGTGCAATGTCAATCACATCCATTTGTGAGCGCGGGATCATGACATCGCGCACTTGCATTTCACTGACCTGCAGGACACCCTCAATCATGGCGAGGGAATCGCCATCCATCAAGTGGTTTTCATAAGCCCCATGCAGCAACTCAACCAGTTGCTCGCGATCTTCTGGCTCGCGCAGAAGAAAATGACTTAATCGTTCTAATAAAGAGGGTTTATGTGACAACTTTTCCGGCTCAGAAGCCATACGTACTGCTGAAAACAGCATCCTGTGTAAAGAGATGATTTAAGCATACATTAAAAACCATGAATATGTCACCTTCAGCAAACCTGGAATCATCGCTTTGTACGTGATTTCACGCAGTGAATGGCACTTTTCGGCACAAATCTGCTAAATTATCTGCCTATGTTAAATCGCCTCACTCCCGTACTTACCGCACTGCGCAAATCGCTGATTACCAAGATCATTGCCGGACTCGTTGTGTTCTATTTCCTGTTTGCCTGGCTGGCCGTCAATCCGCTGGCGAAATGGTTGCTGCCCAAGGTGGCAGAATCGCAACTGGCAAGTAAAGCCAGCGTTGAAAAAGTCACGTTTGACCCTTTCCGGTTGACGACCACCATAGATCGCTTTGCACTGACTGAGCAAAATGGCGCGCCATTGGCATCGTTTGACAAGTTGGTTGTAGATCTGGAATTCAGTGGCCTGTTCAGTTGGGCCTGGAAACTGAAACAGGTGGCAGTATCCTCTCCCCGTATCAACCTGCATATTTCCAAACAGGGACGCCTCAACTGGGCTGACCTGATCGCCAAACTAAATGAGGACCCTACGCCGCCAGAAAAAGAGCTACCGCGTGTGATTATTGAAAATATCGATATCCGCCAGGGCGATATCGAATACCTGGATGATCATCATGCCACGCCGTTGCAAGCCTCATTAAAGCCGCTGGACTTTGAACTGGATGGCTTTTCGACGCTGCCTGAAGACCGTGGCGACTACCTGATTGCGGCCAAACTGCCTTACCAGGGCGGCACTTTAAAATGGAAAGGTAATTTCGGCGTTAATCCGCTGGCATCACAAGGCTCGCTGGCGATCGAAGGCTTGCAAATAGCCAAAGTCGCGCAATGGGTCAATACGCAATCGCTGTCCTTACAGCCCGATGCCGGGATTTTTTCCAGCCAGCTCAAATATGATTTCTCCCTGCCGAACCAGCATCCGAGATTATTGCTTAGCGATGCCAAATTAGAAGTCCACGCCCTGGCAGGAAAACTGGCGCAAGGTGATCGCCTGGCCTTGAACCAACTTACGTTATTTATCAAACAGTTACTGCTGGAGCAACAGCAAGCTACTAACATCACAACGCAAACAATTACTTTTAAACTGGATCAACTGCAGTTACAAAAACCGCAAGCCACGTTGTCGCTGGCATCGGCCAATGCCACATTACCCGGCCTGGCCTTTAGCCACAGCGACCATGCGCAGCTGAGTTTTGAAAACCTGAACCTGCAATTCGGCCAATTGCAGTTACAGCACCAGCAAAAAAACCTTTTCCACTTGCCTGCCTTGTCGGTTGAACAAGTAAGCCTGAACCTGGCCGAACGCCACGCCGCTATCGCCAACATTGTGCTGGCAGATGGCAAACTGGCCGCGACACATCGCGCCGATGGTACCCTGGATTGGCAACAGGCATTTGCCTCGGCGACGGCGACGCAGCCCACCGAAAAAACGCCAGCCAATCAAGAGGCAACGCCCGCTGCAGAAAAGCAGGAAACGCCTTTTCATATCGCTATTGAAAACATTGCGCTTGCGCATTGGCAACTCACCTACCTTGACCAGCAATTTGCCAAACCACTGGAAGCGACGGTGTCTGACTTTAACCTGCAACTGTCACTAGAGCAGCAAACAGTAGCCCAGCAGGCAGAGTTACAGATCAGGCAGGTCAAAGCCGAAGCCAATCAGCTCAGCGTACAATCAGACAATAAACCAGTCGCGCAACTGGCCAGCCTGGCACTGACAGATGGTCACGTGGCATTGGCTCAGCAAAACATCAGCCTGGGTGCTTTGCAACTGACCGGCCTGAAAACCAGCGTCATCCGGCAAGCTGATCAACAGTTGAACTGGCAAGCATTACTCGCTCCGGCTGCACTCAAACATACACCGGCGATGCAAACCCAGCCAGTGAACACATCAACAGCCACGCCTGCACCAGCAACAAAGTCCACATGGGCATATGGCTTAAAACGCTTTACCTTGCAACACGCAGATATTCATATTGAAGACCAAACCACCTCCACACCGGTGATCCTTGATGTGACGGATGGCAGGATTGAAGTGGCCGACCTGAGCCAGCAGATGACACGCGCCTTACCTCTTAAAGCGGCCTTTAAGCTGAAACAGGGCGGGCAGTTCAGCGCCCAGGGGAAGTTATCTCCAGCGCCGTTTAAAACGGACCTGCAATTATCGCTGGCCGATCTGTCACTCAAACCTTTTGCGCCTTATATCCAGCAAGTCGCGCTGCTTAAGCTGCAAGATGGCAGTGCGAGTGTGCAGGGGAAACTGCAACAAGCGGCAAACGGCACGACGACATTTGATGGCGGCTTTAGCGTTAATCACTGGTCATTACTCGAAGAGTCCAGCCAGCAACCTTTTTTACGTTGGGAAAAACTGCAGGGTGATGGCCTGGCACTGTCATTGGCGCCCAACCGCTTGCAGATCAGTACGCTGACGCTAAATAACCCGCAAACAAAATTCATTATTTACCCGGACCGCAGCCTGAATATTTCAAAAGTGATGCGCAACCCGGCATCCGCTGGCAGCGAAGCATCTGCTACTAACCCGGCAATCGCAAACCAGGCAGGCACGGTGACGCCTTCCAAAAATACTGCCGCCGACAGCAATGATAAAAACAAGTCAGCAGACTTTCCTGTTGCGATTGATACCTTGCGCATCAATGGTGCCGAGCTGGAGTTTGCCGACCTGTCGTTGCCACAACCTTTTGGCACGCACATTCACTCGCTTGGCGGGGTGATTAATGGCATCTCGACTAACCCAGCGGCAACAGCCCAGGTAGAACTGGATGGCAAAGTCGATGACTATGGTTCTGCGCGTATCTATGGCGCATTGCAACCTTTCAAAGCCACCGACTTCACCGATATCAAACTGGCATTTACCAATCTTGAAATGAATCACCTGACGCCTTACTCGGGCAAGTTCGCCGGCCGCAAAATTGAGTCGGGCAAACTATCGGTGAACCTGGAATACAAAATCAAACAGCGGCAACTGGCTGGCGAGAATAAATTCATCATCAAAAAACTCACGCTGGGTGAAAGGGTCGATAGTAAAGACGCACCCAATCTGCCGCTGGATCTTGCCATTGCCATTCTGGAAGACAGTGATGGCGTGATCGACCTGGATCTACCCATCAGCGGCAGCCTGGATGACCCAAAATTCAGTTATGGCAGTATTTTGTGGAAGGCCTTCACCAATGTGCTGACTAAAATCGTGACCTCCCCTTTCAGCGCGCTCGGCAAGCTGTTTGGCAGTAGCGAAAAGCCGGAAGCGATTGTGTTTGAGCCTGGGAAATCCATTGTTTCCCCGCCAGAACTGGAGAAACTGCATGCTGTCAGCACTGCGCTGGGTAAACGCCAGCAATTAAAACTGGGCATCATCCCCGGCTATGACAGTGCGACAGACACGCGTGCGATCCAGGAAACCACTTTGCGCAAACAAGTAGCCGAAGAAATGGGTGTGCGCCTGGAAGCAAATCAAACGGCGGGGCCCATAGACCTGAATAACCCCAAAGCGCAAGCAGCGATCCAGGCCTTGCATGACCGCCTGACCAACAAAGGCTTGCTCAAGCGTTTGGCAGCCAAACTGGAAAAAGCCCCGGCTGGGTTTTATGCGCAGGCGCAGGAAGCGTTGACTACCAGCATACAGGTGTCTGAAACTGACCTGCAATCGTTGGCAAAAGCCCGTGCGGATGCTATTCAGAAAGTATTGAGTGAAGCAGGAGTGAGTGCGGATAGGGCAGCATCAGCGCCCCCTGTTGCGGTCAAAGCTGACCACGATCAGGTGCCTAGCAAGCTGACTTTAGATGTGATGAAGCGCTAAGCCGATTGCATTTAACGGTAATGCGTTGAAATGGCATGGCCGTTGTAACGACCCTGCCGAATCACATCACCAGCACTGTCAGTAACTGCTGGAAAAACCGCAACGCCGGCGAAAGAATCATGCTTAATATGCCGGTGAATAACAGCGCAATTAAAATTAGCATGCCATAACGCTCAATACGCGAAAAGGCAATCGCCGCTTTCATGGGCAACAGGCTGACGGCGACCCGGCCGCCATCCAGTGGCGGCAATGGCAATAAGTTCAGCACCATCAGCACCAGGTTGATCTGGATACCGGCAATACTCATCTGCGCCAGAAAATCCTGTGCGGAATGCGGAAACAATTCAATCCTCGCCAGTATCAGCCCCCAGCCTATGGCCATCACAAAATTAGAGGCAGGCCCAGCCAATGCGACCCACAACATGTCTTTCTTTGGGCGACGCAAATTAGCAAAATTGACCGGCACCGGTTTCGCCCAGCCAAACAACACGCCACCTAGCAGCACACTTAAGGCAGGCAACAATATGGTCCCGATGGGGTCTATGTGCTTGAACGGATTCAGCGTGATCCGTCCCATGCGCTCGGCTGTCAGATCACCAAAATACTTGGCCGCATAACCATGCGCGGCTTCATGCACTGTGATCGCAAACAAAATGGGTAAGGCATAAGCTGCGATTTTTTGTATAGCGGTTAATTCCATTTGCTTTCTAATTCCACTTTAATTTCCTGACCTCCATTAAGGCCAGGGAGCGACGCCGGCACGCACCAGCTCGGGCGGGTCTTGGGTCAAATCCAGCACGGTAGTCGCGCCTACATGCACGATGTCACTGTCAATCACGGCATCGACCTGGTGCTCCAGGGTTTCACGGATCTCCCAGCCGACAGACATAGGCACCTCATCACCCGGCAATTGCAGCGTCATGCTCAGCAGCGGTATATCCAGCGCTTCCAGCAAGGCTTGCACCACAATATGTTTGGGTACCCGCAAACCGATAGTGCTGCGTTTGGGATGTTGCAGGCGCCTGGGTACTTCGCGACTGGCTTCCAGCAAAAAGGTATAAGCGCCTGGCGTCAGTGCCTTCAACAAGCGGAACTGGCTGTTGTTCACTTTGGCATAAGTACCAATCTCTGCCAGGTCACGGCAAATCAACGTGAATGGATGCTCATCATCCACGCCACGTAAGCGCCGGATACGTGTTTGCGCCTCTTTATATTCCATGGAACAGACCAGCGCGTAACTGGAATCAGTCGGGCAAGCGACCACCCCGCCCTGCTGGATCAACTGGGCGGCCTGCTGTATCAATCTCGCCTGCGGGTTTTCCGCGTGAATAATAAAGTATTGAGCCATGACTGATTATTGCAACACACTGGCTTCCGGCCAATCTTGCCACACAGGGACGCAGCCAAGGGGTAAATCTGGCAAGCGTCCCATTTCCATATAAGACAACCCTGGCCCATGATAATCAGAGCCTTGCGAAGCTTTCAGGTCAAAACTGTGCGCCAATTTGGCAAACTGCACATATTGCGGTGGCTGATGACTACCGGTGACCACTTCCAGTGCCACGCCGCCCTGATCCCTGAACTCATTCAATAACAAATGCAGATTGACGAACCCCAGATCATAGCGCCCGGGATGTGCCAGCACCGCGACACCGCCACTGTCTTTAATCAGGGTCAGTGCCTCCTCCAGGCTCATCCATTCATAATTCACATAGCCGGGCTTGCCCTTGACCATATATTTTTTAAATACCGATTTAATATTTTTGGCATGGCCCTGTTTCACCAGAAACTGGGCAAAATGACTGCGTGTCATCACACTATTACCGGCGATCGCCCTGGCACCTTCATAAGCATCGGCAATGCCAGCCTTGGCCAACCCTTCTGCAATCTGCCGCGCGCGCGAGTCACGCCCTTCGCGCACTTTGGCAAAGGCTTCCAGCAACGGTGGATGATTGGGATTCACGCGCAAGCCGACAATGTGCAAGGTGCGTTTTCTCCAGGTGGCCGATATTTCCACACCATCAATAAAATGAATGCCATGCTGTTCAGCCGCGGCCCTCGCACGCGCCAGGCCGCTGACTTCATCGTGATCGGTCAATGCCAGCACACGCACGCCCTTGCTGGCTGCATGCGCCACCAGTTCCTCAGGCGTGAGCAAGCCATCTGACATGGTAGAGTGGCAATGGAGGTCAATAGGGACTGTCATGGTGGATGGATAATGGCAATTCGGTGAGTGGATGGGAAGTCACTTGCCTGAGCAATCAGGAAACGAACTTTACATTTCGACAGAAATCATAGCAAAATAGTGCCCTCACAGATAGCAGGAATTCAGTCACTGATCCCCTCATGCAAGTCATTATCGATTTATTACCCGTCATCCTCTTTTTTATCGCCTACAAAAAAGCCGGGATCTTCGTGGCCACCTCAGTCGCTATCATCAGCACGCTGGTACTCATGCTCATCGTCTGGATCAAACGCGGCAAAATCGACAAGATGCTGATGATCAATGGTGCCGTGATTACAATCCTAGGCGGTATCACCTTGTTATTACACGACAAAACCTACATCATGTGGAAGCCGACCGTGATTTACTGGATAGGTGCATTGGCACTGTTATTCAGCCGCTACGTGTTCCAGAATAACCTGATCGCACGCATGTTTGGCAAAATCATAGCGCCGCCAGCCAGTGTGTGGGATAAGCTAAACCTGTGCTGGGTCCTCTTTTTAATCGGGCTGGGCAGTTTAAATCTGTATGTGGCGTTTCACTATACTGAAGAAGACTGGGTCAACTTCAAACTGTTTGGCACAACCAGCCTGATGTTCGTTTTTATTATCAGTCAGGTCTTTGTATTAAAAGATTACTGGATAGAGCACACACCTCCGGCGTGACAGGACTATCACTTTCCTTCAGGAAATTTGCTTCATGACGGATGTGCGCATTAAAACTGCGTTTTGCCTGATTCAACCAATGGAATGACCTTATGTTATATATGATTTACGCGCAGGATACCGCCAACAGCTTGCCATTACGCTTGCAGCACCGGCCTGCACACCTTGAACGCCTGCAACAATTGCAAACACAAGGCCGCTTGATATTGGCCGGCCCCTTACCCGCCATCGACAATGTAGACCCGGGTGAAGCCGGCTACAGCGGCAGCCTGATCGTGGCAGAATTTGATTCTTTACAAGCCGCCACCGAGTGGGCGAATAATGACCCGTTCGTACACGCAGGTGTCTACGGCAAAGTTTCTGTGAACCCTTTCCGCAAGACGTTGCCATAAAATGCTGCGAACCGAAATTACGCAGCGCTTGCAAGCCCTAAACCCTGAACAACTGGACATTCAAGACGACAGTGCTTTGCATCAAGGACACGCAGGAAACACGGGCGGCGGGCATTTCACCATCACGGTAAAAAGCTCGCTATTTTCAGGAAAATCGCAGATAATGCGCCATCGCATGGTATACCAATGCTTGCATGACTTGATGCCTCATCGCATACACGCGCTTAGTATCAACGCATTATCTTCTGATGAGTCATCTGATTGAAACAATTCTATTTTTTAATATTGCACCATTTCGTTTTTTAAGGATATTGCATGAAATTTTTGAAAATGATGTTGGCGATTGCATGCTTCAGTGCGTTGCCACATGCTTATGCAGCTGATGCTGATGCGATTGCGACCGTTAACGGCAAGCCAATCAAGAAAACCTGGGTTGAGTTCATCTTAAGGGATGCTGAAGCCCGTACTGGCCAAAAAGCCAACGATGGCATGAAAGCCGCTGTTGTGAATGAACTGGTAGGCTCTGAACTGGCTTATCAGGAAGCGCAAAAAGCAGGTATCGATAAACAGCCTGACTTTGTCGCCAGCGAAGAACTTGCCCGCCGCAAATTACTGGTCAACGCTTTCCTGGCTGATTTCATCAGAAAAAACCCAGTGACTGAAGCCGAGAAAAAAGAAGGCTACGAGCAATACAAAAAAGAACTGGGCGACAAAGAATACAATGCACGCCACATCCTGGTAAAAACCGATGTTGAAGCGAAAGCGATTGTTGCTGACCTGAAAAAAGGCACTGACTTTGCCAAGATCGCTAAAGAGAAATCACTGGACCCTGGCTCTAAAGACAAAGGTGGTGACCTGGGCTGGTTCTCACCAGCTGGCATGGTAAAACCATTTGCTGATGCTTTGCTGAGCCTGAAAAAAGGTGAAACAACGCCTGAGCCAGTGCAATCACAATTCGGCTGGCACATCATCAAACTGGTAGACACTCGTGCATTACAAGTGCCACCTTACGATAAAGTGAAAGATGGCATTGAGCGTACGATTCAGCAACGCAAGCTGGAAAAATTCATGCTGAGCCTGAAAGATAAAGCCAAGATTGAAGTGACTGGCGTTGAGAAAAAAACACCTTAATTCCAGCACCAACTCCTGAGCAATCTGAGTAGTGAATTAAAAAGCCAGCAGCTGCTGGCTTTTTTAACATTCAGCGCTAGCATTCGCTTATTTGCCATTTAAGTTTTCCTCGCCTGCAGTTTCTGCGATAAAATCAAGAATTGTTCTCATTTGCAGCTTTTCCCCGTATCCATGCAACTCAATGCACTTAAACCCGGTGAGTCAGCGATTATCGATGGCATACAGGCAGAACAGGCCCTGGTACAACGCCTGAATGCGCTGGGCTTCCGCCCTGGCAAACAGGTGCAAGTCGTTAGACAGGCAGCTTTCAACGGCCCATTGCATATCCGCATCGGTTCTACAGATGTCGTGATTCGCCTGCAAGATGCGCAAGCGATACATCTGCACACCCCACTCACTGACTCAGAATCCATATCCGCATGAAACGTGTTGCTTTACTCGGCATGCCCAATACGGGCAAATCCACGCTGTTCAACCGCCTGAGTGGCGCCTCGGCCCGCGTCGGCAACTGGCCAGGCATGACAGTAGACCTGCTGAGTGCCAAAATACTGCTCGGCGGCCATATTGCCGAACTGGTGGATTTACCTGGCCTGTATGACCTGCACGGCTTTTCTGATGATGAAGAAGTGGTCCGTCATTTTCTGAGCCATCACCCGGTGGACCTGGCGCTGATCATACTCAATAGCGCGCAGATCGACAGGCAACTGTCACTGGCGCTGCAACTTCGCGCGTTAGGTTTGCCGACTGTGTTACTGCTGAATATGGAAGATGAAGCCAAACGCGCCGGCATCACCATAGATACCCAGGCCATGAGCCAGCAATTGGGCATGCCAGTGCTCACCATCAGTGCAAAATACGGCAGTGGCTGCCCGCAAGCATTGCAATTAGCCGCCAGCGTCATCGACAAGAATGCCGCACCTGTAGACCCACAACTGATTGCCAGCAAACTGCAGGCCGACAATGCCGTTGAGGAAGAAATGCAACGCATTATTGACCGTGCTGTGCAAATGCCCTTACAGCTGAACACATCCACTACTGATCGCATTGACCGTGTTTTGCTACATCCATGGTTAGGCTTACCGTTATTTTTCCTGGCGATCTTCCTGTTGTTCCAGTTTATTTTCACCATAGGCGCCCCATTACAGGAAGCCACTGCCTGGTTGTTTGACACTTTACGCAGCGAAGCACTCGAACCATTACTGGCCGGATTGCCGACCTGGTTGAACGGATTACTGCTCGATGGCCTGTATACCGGCTTGAGCACAGTGGCCGCGTTTGTGCCTATCATCGTACTGTTCTTCCTGGTCATGAGCATGGTAGAAGATAGCGGCTACCTGTCGCGGGCTGCTTTCCTCATGGATACACTGATGGCAAAAATGGGCCTGGATGGACGCGGCTTTGTCATGGTGCTGATGGGGTTTGGCTGTAACGTACCCGCCCTGATGGGCACCCGCGTCATGCGTAGCCGCCCGATGCGCTTGCTGACCATGCTGACGATTCCGCTGTCATTGTGCTCCGCGCGCTTACAGGTCTTCCTGTTCATGATCGCCATCCTGTTCCCGCCTTCGCAAGCTGCGCTGGCGTTGTTCTCATTGTATATGGTCAGTTTTTTCACTATCTTCCTGACCGCGGTGCTGTTCAAACAGAAATTTGCCAGCAGCGAACCGTTTGTGCTGGAATTACCGCCCTACCGTTTCCCCACTCCCAATCAAATCTGGCTGCGTGGCTGGCAAGAGGTCAAGCACTTCCTGTTCCGCGCCACTAAATTCATCGTCATCGGCGTGTTAATGGTGTGGTTACTGACCCACCTGCCAACCACCGCGGTGCCCGCCAGTGCTGAGACCTGGGCTGGCAGTATAGGCCGCTTCTTTGCCCCGGTGCTAGACCCTATCGGCATTGATAACCACCTGGCAATCGCGCTGATATTCGGTTTTGTTGCCAAGGAAATCGTGGTTGGCTCGCTGGCCGTGATTTATGGCTTGCAAGGCGACGCCCTCAGCCACCAGATCGCCGCCAATATCGACTGGGTACAAGGAATGAGTTTCATGCTGTTCACGCTGATCTACACGCCTTGCCTGTCTACCATCGCCACACTGCGTTCAGAAAGTAAGAGCAGGGCCTTTATGTGGCTATCACTGGCGTGGTCCTTAGGCCTGGCATGGCTGATCAGCTTTGCCTTCTATCAGGCCGCGCGCGCACTCGGCTATTAAATCTGCAAAAAAACCACATTTATTCAGGGAAAACAGCACCGCCATTTACTTATCGCGATATTGATTAACCAATAAACCATCCAAAATATATACTCTCCTTGCAAGTGAATGTTTCACCTTATCAAACAACAGGAGATTGCTGTCATGAATAAAAAAATATTGGTAGTCACCCTTGCAGCGCTATTCAGTGTGTCAGCATTTGCAGCCAAGGAAACCCATAAAGGCCCAATGGAACGGTGCATGAAAGCCGCCCTGGCCAAACACCCCGGCAAAGTAGTGTCGCTGGAAGCTGAAATCGAAAAAGGCCGTGGTGCCGTCTATGAATTTGATATCGTTGGCGCGGATGGCAAAGAGTGGGAAGTCGAATGCGACGCCAAAACCGGCAAAGTCTATGAAGAAGAAATTGACGTAGACCCAAACAACGAAGAATTCAAATCCAAAGCCAAAATCACCCTGGAACAAGCAAAGAAAACAGTGCTGAGTAAATACCCGGGCGAGATTGAAAGTATTGAATATGAGTTGGAAAATGGCAGCCCTGTATATGAATTCGACATCAAGCAGGCCAATGGCAAAGAGATCGAAGTGGAAGTGAATGCAGTGACTGGCGCCATCGGTGAGACCGAAGAAGAAGTCTATGAAATCGGTAAAGACTAGCTGAAATAGAAGAACACTAGAGAAACAGGAAAAAATGAGCGAAACCGATTAAAGATTAGAACGGCTTGCTTACCTTTAGAGCATTTAACAGCAACCGGCGGGTTGCTGTTTTTATTTAAACGACTACTTTGTGACTGCGGGACTGCCCGCTTTCTGCTAAAATACCGGCTTGTATTTTCACTGAAAAATCCAATCGCCTCATGTCCAGTAAAGCGCAATTTTTAAGCCTGCGCGGCAGTGCCGCCCTCTCCCAGTTCCGTCTCGATAAACTCTACAGCACCCTGAAAGTCAGCGCCCCTAACATTGCGCATATCTATACGGAATTCGTGCATTTTGCGTTTAGCGACAGTGTATTAAGCGCTGCAGACCAAAATACCCTGCAACAGATCCTGACCTACGGCCCGAAAACCGAGCTTGAATCGGCCAATGGCGAGTTGTTGCTGGTGATTCCGCGCATAGGTACGATTTCGCCATGGGCTTCACGGGCGACGGATATTGCACATAACTGTGGCGTACAGCTATTGCGCCTGGAGCGCGGCATCGCGTATTACGTGACTACGCACAATGGCCAGTCACTAAATGATACTGAAAAGCAGGCCTTGCGCGCTGCGATACAGGACCGCATGACAGAAACCGTGGTGTACAGCGTGGCCGATGCCGAAAAACTGTATCACCATGCAGACCCGAAACCCCTGTCTAGCATTGATATCCTGGCCGGTGGCAAAGCCGCTCTGGACGCTGCCAACAATGACATGGGCCTGGCACTTTCACCGGACGAAGTGGATTATCTGCTGGAAAATTACCGCAAAATGGGCCGCAACCCGACCGATGTCGAGTTGATGATGTTTGCCCAGGCCAACTCCGAGCACTGTCGCCACAAAATATTTAATGCCGACTGGGTGATAGACGGCGTGCAGCAAGAATTATCGCTGTTCAACATGATACGCAACACGCACAAACTGAATCCCGGCACCACCGTGGTCGCTTACTCGGATAACAGCTCGATTGTGCAAGGCCAGAAAACCAAACGTTTTTACCCTGCTGCCGATCAAAGCTACCAGTTTGTCGAAGACGACATGCACTACCTGATGAAGGTAGAAACACATAACCACCCGACCGCGATCTCACCGTTTGCCGGTGCCGCGACTGGCGCGGGTGGCGAAATCCGTGATGAAGGCGCAACGGGCATTGGCTCTAAACCAAAAGCAGGCCTGGCGGGTTTTTCAGTTTCCAACCTCAACCTGCCTGACTTTGAGCAGCCCTGGGAAAATTACTATAAGCAATCGAACTATGGCAAACCAGGCCGTATCGCCAGCCCATTGCAGATCATGATAGATGGTCCACTAGGCGGCGCAGCCTACAACAACGAATTCGGCCGCCCTAACATTGCCGGTTATTTCCGTACCTTTGAGCTGGAAGCCAAAGATGCCAACGGCCAAGCTGAGGTGCGGGGCTATCATAAACCCATCATGCTGGCAGGTGGTGTTGGCAATATCTCCAGCAGCCATAGCCATAAAAACCCGATTCCTGATGGCGCGGCCTTGATCCAGCTTGGCGGACCTGCCATGTTGATTGGTCTGGGCGGCGGCGCCGCTTCCAGCATGGATACAGGCGCCAACACTGAAAACCTCGATTTTGACTCCGTGCAACGTGGCAACCCTGAATTGCAACGCCGTGCGCAGGAGGTGATCGATCGCTGCTGGCAGATGGCGGATAAAAACCCTATCCTGAGCATTCATGATGTCGGCGCTGGTGGTATTTCCAACGCCTTCCCGGAACTGGTCAACGACGCCAAAGTCGGCGCAATTTTCCAATTACGCGATGTGCACAATGAAGAGCCTGGCATGGCGCCGCGCGAATTGTGGAGCAACGAAGCACAGGAACGGTATGTACTGGCCGTGACCCAGGACCAATTGCCATTGTTTGAAGAAATCTGTGCCCGTGAACGTTGCCCGTTTGCAGTCGTCGGCATTGCCACTGCCGAGCGTCACCTGGCGGTAGAAGACAGCCATTTCGCCAACAAACCGGTGGATATGGATTTATCCGTCTTGCTAGGCAAGCCACCAAAAATGTTGCGTGATGTGAAATCAGTGAAAAAATCATTGACCGCATTTGATACCAGCAAAATCGATTTAAAAGACGCAGTTGCCCGCGTACTGCGCTTACCGGGCGTGGCCGATAAAACCTTTTTGATCACCATTGGTGACCGTACCGTCACAGGCCTGATTGCCCGCGACCAGATGGTAGGCCCATGGCAGGTGCCGGTCAGCAATGTGGCAGTGACCGCTGCCGGTTTTGAAACCAACAGCGGTGAAGCATTTGCCATTGGTGAAAAAGCACCGCTGGCCTTGCTTGATGCACCGGCTTCCGGCCGTATGGCGATTGGTGAAGCGATTACCAATATCGCCGCCGCTTCGATCAGCGAAATCGGCAACCTGAAACTGTCAGCCAACTGGATGGCGCCTGCGGGACACCCGGGCGAAGATGCTGCCTTGTATGAAACGGTGAAAACCGTCGGCATGGAAATCTGCCCGGCATTGGGTATCAGCATCCCGGTCGGTAAAGATTCCATGAGCATGAAGACGGTATGGAATGATAACGGCCAGAACAAGGCCGTGACATCGCCTATCTCACTGGTGATTTCAGCCTTTGCCAATACGCTGGATGTGCGTAAAACCTTGACACCGCAATTGCGTACCGACCTGGGCGACACTGAGTTGATACTGATAGACCTTGGCAATGGCAAGAACCGTATGGGTGGCTCTTCCTTGGCGCAAGTGTATAGCCAGTTGGGCGACACCGTGCCGGACGTGGATCAACCATCACAGCTGAAAGCGTTTTTTACGGCAATCCAGCAATTGAACAGCGACAGCAAACTGCTGGCTTACCATGACCGTTCTGATGGCGGCCTGTTTGCCACACTGGCAGAAATGGCTTTTGCCGGCCATTGTGGTTTGACGGTCGATTTAAGCAAGCTGGCGGGCGATAGTGCCAGCGTATTGTTTAATGAAGAGTTGGGTGCAGTCGTGCAAGTCCGTGCCGCCGAAGCAGCAGCGATTGCGGACAGTCTGCAACAATCACTTGGCACTTGTGTACACCGCATTGGCACAGTGAATAATGGTCACGAAATCCTGATCACGCATGGCGCTACACGCTACCAGGCCTCCCGCATAGAACTGCATCGTATGTGGTCAGAAACCACGTTCCGTATGCAAAGCCTGCGTGACAACCCTGTGTGTGCACAACAGGAATACGACCGCATCCTGAATGCCGATGATATCGGCCTGCACGCACATTTGACGTTTGACCTCAACGACAATATCGCCGCGCCTTATATCAACACAGGCAAACGGCCGAACATGGCGATCTTGCGTGAGCAAGGCGTCAATGGCCAGACCGAAATGGCTGCCGCATTTGACCGTGCCGGGTTTAACAGTGTCGATGTGCATATGAGCGACGTCATCAGTGGCCGCGTGTCACTCAGTGATTTTGCCGGCCTGGTCGCCTGTGGCGGCTTCTCTTATGGTGACGTACTCGGCGCCGGTGAAGGCTGGGCCAAGTCCATCCTGTTCAACAGCCGTGCACGTGATGAATTCAGCGGCTTCTTTAACCGTACCGACACTTTTGCCCTGGGCGTGTGTAACGGCTGCCAGATGATGAGCAACCTGCACAGCATCATCCCTGGCGCTGAGCAGTGGCCGCATTTTGTGCGCAACAAGTCAGAACAGTTTGAAGCGCGCGTCTCATTGGTCGAGGTATTAAGTTCGCCTTCTATCTTCTTTAACGGAATGGCTGGCAGTCGTATGCCGATCGCCGTGGCCCATGGTGAAGGATTTACGGAATTTCCTGATGCCAACGCTGTCTCAAATGTGCTAAAACAACAACTGGCCACCGTGCGGTTTGTTGACCATGCGTCAACGCCAACGGAAGTCTATCCGTTTAACCCCAATGGTTCAGCCCAGGGATTGACCGGATTTACCACACCAGACGGGCGTTTCAGCATTATGATGCCGCATCCGGAGCGCGTATTCAGAACCGTGCAGTACTCCTGGCATCCGGACGATTGGCAGGAAGATGGTCCATGGATGCGCATGTTCCGTAATGCACGCAAGTTTGTTGCTTAAGTAGGTTTGGGCTTACGTAATAAAACAAAAGTAATAAAGCAAAGTAGTTAATTTTAAAAAATGAAAATCAGGTGTTTGGAGAAATTATGAAATCAATTAAATGTTTACTGGCCTTGGTCGCACTGTCATTTTCGCTACAGGCATTCGCACTGACAGACGAAGACTATATGGAATTCACTGAGGCGATCACTGGTGGTAACCTCAAAGTAGTGAAAAAATTCATTGAGGCTGACCCGGCGTTGGTTAACCAGAAATTCTTTGCCTGGGAGCCACTGCAAATGGCTGCTTCCAAAGGCCGTATGGATGTCGTGAAATACCTGATCGCTAAAGGTGCCGATAAAGACTATGTTCACCCTGCCAGCAATAACACCGCGTTTCATATGGCTGCGTTCATTAATGATGCGCCGTTGATGAAATACCTGGCCTCGGTAGGTGTGGATGTGAATAAAAAGCTCAAGGGCGATGTGTCTCTGATCCGTTTTTTCAGGGAAGAGCACAACCAGCCTATGGTCGATTTATTGACTGAACTGGGCACCAAGGATGATGGCTGTAAGGAAGAAAAATGTTTTTAATCGTCTGCAACTAGCAACGATTACACCAAAAAACGGTCATGTGTTGCATGGCCGTTTTTTGCATCTAAGCCTGCCAGACATGCACTGATTAAATACGCGGTTATCAGCGAATAACAATACAGAAAGCCAAACTAGCGTTGCATCTGCGTTTTCTTTAGCAATAATCCTGCAGTCATGGCAGACTATATATGCCTATCAATGTAACTTGTGTCACGCACGGCAGGTGTTGTTTCAAGAATAATCCACGACATCACAACGATTAAAGTTGCACCCTGGGGGAATGATGAAACGTTTGCATATGAGTCTTGCGTTGGCATGCTGTTTACAGTGGGCAGTGCCACTTGATGCACAAGAAAACGCTTCCCAGGCACTGACTACCCTGGCAGCCTCTTGCGCAGCCTGCCATGGCCCCCAGGGCAATAGCCTGGGCGGCACACCTACGCTAGCGGCGTTGAATAAAGCCTATTTTGTCCAGCGCATGCAGGGATTTAAAACCGGCACCCTTTCTTCTACAGTGATGCATCACCATGCCAAAGGGCTGACGGATGATGAGATCACGGCACTGGCGGGTTACTTCGCTGCGCTGCCAAGGGTTACGCCAGCACGAGCGCCGCAACAATCTTTTCTGGGGGAACAATAATGTCCAGAAACGCCCCGTCCATGCATGAAACCCATTCCCGCAGGCAGTTTGTTCGCTCTGTCATTTATGGCGGTCTTGCCTTTTATGGCATGCCGGCCTACGCACGCGCCAGTCGCCCGCCGCTGGGCCATGTCGTCGTCGTAGGCGCTGGGTTTGCCGGGCTGGCTGCCGCCAAATATCTGCGTGAATGGAGTGCAGGTAATATCAAGGTCACCGTGATAGAGCCTAACCCACAATTTATTTCCTGCCCGCAAAGCAACCTCGTATTAGGTGGCAGCCGGACGCTGGATGAACTGAGTTTTTCTTATGCGCTGTCGCGTAAACAGCATCAGTTGCAATGGATACAGGATACCGTGACAGCGATAGACCCCGTAGCTAAACAGGTGACACTGGCACGTGGCAAAGTCGCTTATGACCGGTTGATTCTGGCACCCGGAGTCGACTTTGATTACAGCCGGATTGTGGGCATGTCCAAGCCGGTTGACGACATTCCGCATGCCTGGAAAGCGGGCAAGCAAACGCTGCAACTGAGGCAGCAACTGGAAAGCATGCCTGACGGTGGCGTGTTTGTCATGACTATCCCCAAAGCGCCCTACCGCTGCCCGCCCGGCCCTTATGAACGCGCCTGCCAGGTGGCGCATTATTTCAAGCAGCATAAACCACGCAGCAAAGTGATTATCCTCGATGCCAACGCAGATATCACTTCCAAAAAGGGCTTGTTCCTGCAGAGTTTTCAGGGGGATTACCAGGGCATTATTGAATACCACAACAATAGTGAGATCCTGCAACTAGACACCGCCAGTTACACCATTAAAACGGATTTTGAAACGGTCAAAGCCTCAGTGCTGAATGTGATTCCGCCACAACTGGCTGGCAAAGTCGCGCAGTCTGCAGGGCTTGCCAATGTTGACCAGCACTGGTGCGAAGTAGACTTTGTGACCTACGCTTCTACCCTCAATCCCGATGTGCATATTATTGGTGACAGTATTTCGGCCGGTTTGCCAAAATCTGCACATATGGCGACCTCGCAGGCCAAGGTCTGCGCAGCCGCCATCATGGATTTGCAGTCAGGTAATCCGCCAAATCCATTGCCGGTATTCGCTAACACCTGTTACAGCTTTGTCGATGATAAACAAGCCATGCATGTAGCCAATGTCTATCGCTATGACCCGGCAAAAAAATCCATGGTCTCGGCCGAAGGCGGCGGCGTGTCAGCCAAAGCCACTGTGCAGGAAGGCGACTATGCACAAGCCTGGGCGCAAAACATCTGGGCCGATGCACTCACTTAAATGGCTAATCCAGTTGTTATTTTTCGCCTGCCCAGATATCTCTTAATCACCATCCTGGGATTGTGTATTGCCTTCAGTGAGAGTGCCGCCGCGCAAAATCAGCAAGTCGAGCAAGCACTCTCTAGATTGAAGCTGCCCACCGGGCTGACAATCGAGCTATTCAGCGATGTGAGTAAATGGGGCTCGCCACGCATACTGGCGCTGGATAAACAAGGCCGGCTACTGGTCAGTTTGTCCGATCAGGGCCGCGTCATCCGGCTTAGCCAGCAAGGCGAAGTTGAGTTGATTGCGCAAGGGCTGAATGCGCCGCATGGCATGGCATTGCTTGGAGACGACTTGCTGGTTGCTGAACAGACTGGCGTGGTCAAATTACCCAAACAAGGCAATGGCTGGGGTGCGCCGCAGCCTTTCATCCGCAATTTACCGGATGGCGGGCACAGTTTCAAAACGGTAAAAGTGTCTCCGGATGGCTTTATTTACGTCAATGTAGGCTCCAGCTGCAATGTGTGTGTTGAGAGCAACCCCTTACGCGCCACCTTGCTACGCTTTAGCGCCGATGGCCGGCCTGCGGGTGCGTTACTGACGCTTGGCCGCCATGCACAAGGCGCTATCTGGGCTACCGGTTTGCGTAATACTCAGGGCTTTGCCTGGCACCCGCAAAGTGGTGAGCTGTTTGCGACCAACAATGGGACAGATAATCGCAGTGCCACTAAAAACGGCCCCGCCAATGATGATCTGCCACCTGAACATCTCAACCTGATCACACCCGGCAAACACTATGGCTGGCCATATTGCTGGGCAGATCCCAAGCAGCCTGCGCACCTGTTCCAGGACCCCAACTTTACGGGTGAAGCCGATATCTGCAAGCAGGCGCAACCCCCTGCCCTGACCCTGCCAGCACACAGCACGCCCATAGGATTGACGTTTTTGCATGGTAGCCGTTTGCCTGAAACCATCCGGCAGGATGCCATTGTTGCGTTGCACGGTTCATGGAATCGACAACAAGCAAGCGGATATGCCTTGCAGCGTGTAAAATTCAGGAACCATCAACCGGTTGAGAGCGTCCCATTTATTGAAGGCTGGTTGCAAAACAACCAGGCATGGGGAAGGCCGGTCGATGTGATTGTCGGCGCTGATGGGTGGCTGTATGTCAGTGATGATCTCACTTGCTGGATTTATCGTGTGCGTAGTGAAAATGCTATCGCACCCATAGCGCCCACAAAGCAGTGATGCCAGAAAATTGAATAGACCGGCCATTCAAGGCCGGTATGACAGGAGCAATATATGAAACGCATTCTAATGTCTGTAGGCAGCCTGCTGTGTGTCAGCTGGCTCAGTATCGGCCACGCAGGCCCGCCATCGCTGGTGATACAGGTGCCAGAGACTTTTTACCAGCATCCGGTACGTTTATTACACCCCTATGCAAATTACTGGCATAACCGTGGCGAAGCGGCTGAAAAAGCAGGCTTGTCTAGCTTTGAAAAACAGCATTACAGCACATCCGGCTGCGAGGCAGAAGCCAAAGGCCAGGCCTTGGTGGTGATTGAACCAAATATGTTTTACAACCCGCAAATGGGCGTTTTCCACACTGAAATCACCGCCAGGGTATTTACCCATGCTTCGGCAGACAGCGCATTGGGTAAACCGCTGATGACAGTCAAGGGTGAGGGTCAGTCACGCGGCTGGATCACTTATAACGTGGAGAACTCTGCCAATAAATCATATCAGCAAGCGTTTGACCAGGTGATTCAACAATTACAGAAAAACCCGGTGTTCCAGCAATCCCTTGAGCAGGCGCCTGTACAAACCTTTGAAGCTTTGTGCACCAGCATTAATACCCTCTCACAACCAAAACTATTTTTCTAGGAGCAATTATGTTGTCGGCTTATCGTAAACGTCTTATTTCCAGCGTCATTACCGCAGCGTTGCTTACGTTGAGCAGCCAAAGCCAGGCGCACGGGCTGGACCCAGTCAATGGCTTGCTGACACCGGAATCAGTGGTTCAGGCAGCCGATGGCAAACTCTATGTGTCCGAGATCAATGAATTTGGCAAGGATGGCGACGGCCAGATCCGCGTCATTGATCACGGCAAAGCCAGCGTACTTGTGCAAGGCCTGGATGACCCAAAAGGATTAACGATTATCGGTAATGATTTGTTTGTGGCCGATAAAAGCCGGATCTGGCGTGTGCCACTCAATCAAGCCCCGGCGAAAGCCGAGGTATATATCGCTGCGACCGAGTTTCCGCAAGTGCCGCAATTCTTGAATGACCTGGCCGCAGATGCAAACGGCAATCTGTATGTCAGTGACAGTGGCGATATCATGGGCACTGGCAAAGGCGGCGCCATTTATAAAATCACGCCGCAACGCAAACTCAGCCTGGTCATTGATGGTAAAGCCGACCCTCGCGTATTGGCTCCAAATGGCTTGTTAGCGGATGCCAAAGGTGAGCACCTGCTGATTGTGGATTTCACCTCTGGCGTGCTTTACAACTATGATGTCGCCGGTAAACGCCTGCAAGAAGTCGCCAGCGGCTTTGGTGGCGGTGATGGCATTGTCAGGCAGGCGAACGGTACCATTTATGTCAGCGACTGGAAAAACGGCAAAGTTTACCGTGTAGACAATAACAAAGCAGTATTGCTGAAAGACGGCTATCAATCGGCAGCAGATATCGCGCTCAGCCAGGATGACCACCATCTGTTAGTGCCAGACATGAAAGCAGGCGTGCTGGATGTGATCCGTTTGAAATAGCTTTCACGTCCTCTACAGGCAAAAAAGAACCACGCTTGCGCGTGGTTGAAGTGAGAGGATACACACGAAACCGCTAATTGTCGCAGTAACACCGCAGGGAATACAGTGTACTTTGGCAATGTCACAGTGACTTGCTTTGCGCAGATTTTTTGTCAATCTCCTTGCGGGGATTGACCACTGGCTGCGCACCAGCGTGTTTGGCAGACCTGAGATGCTTGTTCATCTCGACTTGTTCCTGAGGAGAGGGGTTGGTTCTCGCCGTGCAAGCAATAGAAACCAGCAAGCCCAGCAATACGATTGAACGCTTCCTCATCATCGCTCCTTCATACTCTCCAATAGTGCTTTATTCAACTACACGCGCACGGTGACTTTCTATTCCGTGTCGCCACAATTGCACAATACGCGCCTCGCCTTACATTCAACTTACAAACAAAAAAAGACAGATAATTTGGAGTACACTGCATTCGTTTATATGGGTAGGCAAAGAAAATGCGCTTATTAATTGTTGAAGATGATCTTGTCATAGCAAACGGATTGGTGCGTGTGCTGACGCAGGCTGAATATGCAGTGGATCATGTGGCCGATGGCAAGCAGGCGATACGTGCGATTCAGGATGGCGTCTATGACCTGGTGATTCTTGACCTGGGTTTGCCGACCATGGATGGCACACAGGTATTGTCACATCTGCGCCAGCAATCCAACCCGGTGGCCGTGCTCATCCTGACCGCACGCGAAGACGTAGCTACCCGCGTGCAGGCACTGGATCTGGGGGCGGATGATTTCCTGACCAAACCCTTTCACCTGGAAGAGCTTGAGGCGCGTGTACGCGCACTGATACGCCGTAGTAAATTCGGTAACAACTTGCCCTTGCAATGCGGCAACCTGAAACTGGATGTGCCGAACAAATTGGCCAGTATTAATGATCTAGCGATCACACTTTCCGCGCGCGAACTGCATTTGCTGGAAACCCTGATGATGCGCATGGGCAAAATCATTGCCAAAGAACAGATCATGGAATCACTCTGCAATTGGGATGAGTCACTCGGCGATAATGCGATCGAGGTATATATCCACCGGTTGCGCAAAAAAATCGAACCCAGTGGCGCGCGCATCCGCACCGTACGCGGCCTGGGTTATATGCTGGAAGCTGAACACACGCCGTTATGATGGCAACACCGCGTTCGCTTAAAAACCAGTTACGGTTGTGGCTGTTATTGACCATGCTGGTGGTATTGGGCATTTCAGCCGCCATTTCCTATTCGCGTGCTTTGCATTACGCCACCCAGGCTTACGACCAGGCCCTCTTGCGTACCGTACTCGCGCTGTCTGATGAAGTGATCGTCGATGAGCATAATGAAGTCAAAATTGAATTACCTGAAGTCGCCAGCCATTTGCTCAGCTATAACGAGGGCGACCATATCTACATCCGCATCACCGGGCCGGATGGCAAACTGGTGTTTGGGGAAGCCGAGCTGCCCCTGCCTTCGTCCCCCACTGGCGGCAATCAGGAGTTTTATTACAATAGCATCTACAAAGGCGAGCCTATCCGGGTAGTGACCTTTGCGTTGCCGGTCAGCACGGAACCGAATGCACGCAACATCCTGATCAGCATGGCAGAAACCACGGCAAAACGTGATGCCATGGTGGCTGAAATGGTGGAGGAAATGCTGTTGCCACAAGTGCTGATGATGATTCTGGCTGCCATTGTGATAGAGCTGGGGATTTACTTTGCACTCAAACCCATGCACGACCTGAAAGAATCCTTGCATGAACGCTCATACCGCGACCTGAGTCCGCTGGATACAAACTCGCCTCCGCTGGAGCTGCAACCATTGATCCAGGCGATGAATGCCCTGTTAGGGCGAGTCACCGCCGGCTTACAGCAACAGCAGCAATTTATTGCTGATGCCTCACACCAGTTACGCACGCCGATTGCCGGATTGCAGACGCAGGCAGAGCTGGCGCTGCGCAGCGATCCGCCGGACTCGGTGAAAGAACCGCTTAACTTTATGTTGCGTAGTACCACCCGTCTTTCCCATTTGATCCAGCGCTTGCTGAGTATGGCGAGGACAGACGCAGCCACTACACAATTAAAATTTCAAGCTGTGTCACTGACCAGTATTATTTACGAGGAATGCGCTCGCTGGATAGGCCCCGCCACTGATAAAGACCTTGAACTCGAGGTATTGATTGAAACGCAGCATGACCACGTGTGGGGCGATGCCTTGATGTTGTCTGAAATGCTAAACAACCTGCTGGAAAATGCCATTCTATACACTCACCCGCAGGGACTGATTCAGATCAGGCTGTGGCAGAGCGGGAAGTATGTATTGCTGCAAGTCACCGATAGCGGCATCGGCATTCCGCCAGAACAAAATGCACGTATCTTTGAGCGTTTTTACCGGCTGAACCCCAACCAGGGCAATGGCTGCGGCCTGGGCCTTGCGATTGTGGCCGAAGTGGCCGAGCATCACAATGCCAGCATTAATATCAGCCACGGGCTGGAACATCCGGTGACACACGACACCGGCAGCCAATTCACTGTAAAATTCGAGTGCTATGACGCTTTGCCTGAGAACACTCGCCCTGCAAGCACTGACCCTCAGTGACCCGCAACTGAAATGCACGCAAGTGCAATCGCTGTGGGAAAGCCAGCACGCTGGTCACTTGCAGTTACATCCATCACTGCAATTAGTCGCTGAAGCCAGTATTCCTGGCCGGCCTGCCAGGCCGGCATTAGTGGCTCCCCGGCTACTTCAACGCCGCGCCATGAATACCGTTGCTGGCCGCGCCGCACTGATCCATGCACTAGCACATATCGAATTCAATGCCATTAACCTGGCACTGGATGCCGTGTGGCGCTTTGCTGATATGCCTGCTGACTATTACAACGATTGGCTGCTGGTGGCTAAAGAAGAGGCTTATCATTTCACCTTACTGCGGCAACATCTGCAAACCCTGGGCTTTGATTACGGCGATTTTGATGGCCATAACAGCTTGTGGGAGATGGTCGAAAAAACACAATCCGACGTGTTGGCGCGCATGGCATTGGTACCGAGGACTTTGGAAGCACGTGGGCTGGATGCCGCACCGCCTTTAAAAAATAAACTGGCGCAGGCCGGTGACCATGCGGCGGCAGCTATTCTGGATATTATTTTGCGTGATGAGATCGGTCACGTCGCCATTGGTAACCGCTGGTTCCAATTCTTATGTGATCAACAAGGGCTGGATTTACTGGAGACATTTGAAGTATTGCGTCAGCAATACCAGGCGCCAAAACTGCGGCCGCCTTTTAATATGGAAGCACGTAAACGGGCAGGTTTTACCGAAGCAGAACTCGCCTATTTAAACGCAGACACCTTCTGAGGCCGGATTAAACAGGTCTTTTTGGTGGAAGATGGCGGAAAGTAATACGGCCTTTTTCCATATCATATGGTGACATTTCAATGGTGATTTTATCACCAGCCAGAATACGTATTTTATGTTTGCGCATTTTACCGCCGGTGTAGGCAATCAGCCGGTGACCATTTTCGAGCGTGACGCGATAACGTGCATCCGGCAAGATTTCGGTCACAGCGCCCTGCATTTCAATCAATTCTTCTTTAGCCATGCGGTTTCCTTAAAATAAAAACAAAAAAGCCCGTACAAACGGGCTTTATAGCGAGGGTTAATCACCCAAACACATGTAATTAAGCAATTACTTGTATTTCAGATGCTTGTTTACCCTTAGGACCAGTTGTTTCTTCATAAGAAACACGCTGATTCTCAGCAAGACTTTTGAAACCGCCTGATTGAATAGCTGAGAAATGCGCAAATAAGTCGTCACCACCGTCGTCCGGAGTAATGAAACCAAAACCTTTTGCATCGTTAAACCACTTTACAACACCTGTTGCCATTTGAATTCCTTAAATTATGAAAGGGTTTCCCCTATTTTAGGGCGAGGGTCAAGGTAGTGGGATTAACGATAGAACCGAAAGATACACCAGAGAAAACAACAATGCTTGAACTTCGCGTGCGCACACTATGCACTTTAAATGCAACAATTGCAATCGTTACTTACAAATAAAGTAAAAATAAATCAATGCATTATTTCATTGCCAGCCACTGGACTGGCCCAACCGCCATACGGCAAAAAACTAATTCTTGCAAAACATGTGTTTCAACCAGCTAGCTTTTGCATCATAAAGTCAATGAATCGTCGTGAGCGTTGCGGCAAATGCTTGCGTTGCGGGTAATACATGAATAAATGGATACGCTCAGTTTGATAGGCTTTTAAGATATGTTTCAGCTGCCCTGACGCAACCAAAGGCTGTGCAATAAAACTGGGGATCTGCCCGATGCCAACGCCAGCAACAACGGCTTGCAATTCTGCATCCAGGTCATTGGTTGCAAGATATGGTCTAAAGTCAGTATAAGTGACCTCCCCTTTTAACTCATGTTCCCAGGACATGACTTTACCGCTATTCACATGCCGGAAACCGGTACAGCGATGCGCTGACAATGCTTCCCAGCTAAGCGGCTCCCCGTACTTTTCAAGATAAGCCGGTGATGCACATACCCACTGCGAGACTTCCAGCAACCGCCTGGCGACCACATTGCGCTCTATGCCCGCGCTCATGCGAAAACCGACGTCTACCCGTTGCAAGACACTGTCGGTTAACCTGTCCTCCAGCTCAAACTCCACCCGTAAATCCGGGTACAAAGCCATGAACTCGGCGATCAGCGGCAAAATCAGTTTGGCGCCGATTGAGCGCGGTGCGGTCACTCTCAATGTACCACCCACTTCGTGGCTGGCATTTTGCAGCTCGTTAACGGCGGACTGAATATGTGAGAAAGCCGGGGCAATCTGTGCCAGCAATTGCTCGCCCTCCTCGGTCAAGCTCAGTTTTCGTGTCGTTCTATGTAACAGCCTGATTCCCAGTGAGGCTTCAAGTTGCTTGATAGCCTTGCTGGTCGCCTGCGGCGCCACGCCTTGTACAAGCGCAGCCTGCCGGAAGCTACCGGCACTGACTACCTGTACAAATGTTTCCAGCGCTTTCAGGTGCTCCATCACTATCAACTTTTAGTTGCCAATTAATCAATAATTATGGGTCTATTTTACCTTAATGTAAATGCCTACACTTGGTCCTGCACTATTGCACATCATCAACAAAGGAGATTTAAAATGCAGACTAATACCCCTCACAAAGTATGGCTAATCACTGGCGCATCCCGTGGCCTGGGGCTGGAAATCGCTAAAGCCGCATTAACTCGTGGCGACACTGTGGTTGCCACTGCCCGCAAACCGGAAACAACCACGCTTGC
Source organism: Methylophilus sp. E2MeOHC9 (assembly GCF_058744375.1). Lineage (NCBI taxonomy): Bacteria > Pseudomonadati > Pseudomonadota > Betaproteobacteria > Nitrosomonadales > Methylophilaceae > Methylophilus > Methylophilus sp. E2MeOHC9. The sequence goes on along the minus strand of NZ_CP196024.1, from coordinate 1,702,446 downwards.
CTTGGGAGAGCAAGCTAATCTGTTAGCCATCGCCCTGGACGTCACCGATGAAACCCAGGTACATGCTGCGATTGATAGCGCCATTAAAAAATTTGGCCGGATTGATGTGTTGGTTAACAATGCCGGATACGGTTTACTAGGCGCGGTAGAAGAGTCAAGCGCCAAAGAAGTAGAACAGCTATTCGCGACCAATGTGTTCGGCCTGCTACATGTGACACGCGCCACCTTGCCACACATGCGTCGTCAACAGCGCGGGCTGGTGATTAATATTTCGTCGATAGGTGGCTATGCTTCTTACCCAGGCTGGGGCGTCTATTGTGCGACTAAATTTGCGGTTGAAGGAATTACCGAAGCGCTTGCTTATGAACTTGCCCCTATGGGTGTAAAAGCCACCGTGGTAGAACCCGGATTCTTCCGCACAGATTTTCTGGATGCCAGCTCATTAGTCAAAACAGTGATTGAATATCCTGACTATGCAGCAACCGTAGGTGAAATGCGTGAATTAATGGCGGGAGCCAACCATCAACAATTGGGCGATCCTAAAAAACTGGCCGAGGCAATGCTGGTGCTGGCCGATAGTGATGAGCCACCGGTGCGCTTGCCACTGGGTTCTGACACCATCGCCAAAATTCAGGAGAAAAGTCAGTCAGTGTTGTCTGAGTTAGCAAAATGGCAGCATATTTCAGTCTCTACTGATTTTGCGCAATAACCTTATATATGCCCCTGGCATGTCAGGGGCATTTTTCTTTTATCTGTTGCGATGCTAAGTTGCCAGCAAATTCGCCACGCCATCCAGCCCGACAACATTCAATGCATACCTGGCTTGTTGCTGTACTACCGGCTTGGCATGGTAAGCCACGCCGACCTCGGCCACAGCCATCATTGTCAGATCGTTGGCGCCATCACCAATGGCAATGGTTTGCTGGGCAGTTAACCCTAGCTGGTCGCGTAGCCTGATCAATTCATCGGCTTTGCGCTGGGCATCGACAATATCACCCAGCACTTGCCCGGTCAGCTTGCCATCTACAATTTCCAGGGTGTTGGAAACGGCGTAATCCAGTCCCAATGTCTGTTTCACATAGTTGGCAAACACGGTAAAACCGCCGGATACCACCATGGTTTTAATGCCGTGCTGTTTGCAGGTTGCTATCCAGTGCTGGACGCCAGGATTAAAACGCAATCGCTGCTCAATCACTTGTTGCAAAGCAGTCTCTGGCAAACCTTCAAGCAAAGCCACCCGTTTGCGCAAACTGGCAGAAAAATCCAGCTCGCCACGCATGGCGGCTTCAGTGATCTCAGCGACTTGTGGTTTGAGGTTCATCATGTCTGCAATCTCATCGATGCATTCAATTGAAATCAGGGTTGAATCCATATCCATCACACACAGGCCAAATTTTTGCAGCCTATGGGCATCATCTACCAGCGCGCAATCGATCTGCTGGCTGGCGCAAAATGCTTTTACTTCAAGATAATCGCCCTCGGCCACCGGCAGGTAATATGCATGTTCAGCGACTTGCGCGAACTGGGTATAGCCGCCGACCAGGCCATGGATATGCGTGAGATGAGCCATACTGATGGCAGGCCCCTGAACCACTAAGCGCATGATAAAACCTACTGGAATTGAAAGGCTGGATTATACCAGTGGAAGCCGCAATGCTTGATTTCCCATAGCGAAGGAATATTTCTGTTTTAGGATTTTATCAGGCGATGGTATGCTTGCCAAAAATTCAAACAATTAGCGTTTAACACTTTCATCATTCAGATTACCTAGGGAACGTAATGAAACAAGAGTCTCAAACATTACCATGGCTAAACCTGCCTAATCTTCCATTGCCACTCAAAGCACTGTTTGTCGGTTATTTGCTGGTGGTAGGCGTTGGCTTGTGTATGGCTGGTTTGCAAATCATGCTCACACACGGCATGGCGGACGGTAAATTTGGTTTATCCGTCAACGATATCGTGTACAGCTATTATGGTGACCGCAGCGGCACCAAACTCGCGAGCAAGTTAAATGGTTCCATGTCTGACAAAGCGCCACTGGAAGTACGCCAGGACATTATCAAATGGGCGCAGTTGGGTGCACCGCAAGACCAGTGGGAGTCACACTACAAACCTATTTTTGCCCAGCACTGTGTCATGTGCCATAGCAATATCCCGGGTATTCCTGACTTCACCAAATATGAAGAAGTGAAAGCCCGCGCGGAAGTCAATGAAGGCGCCACCATCAGTGGCCTGACCAGGGTGTCGCATATCCATTTGTTTGGCATCAGCTTCATTTTCTTTTTTATAGGCCTGATTTTCAGCTTTGCGGTGAATGTGCCAAAAACGGCTAAAGTGATCGCCATCGGTTTCCCGTTTGCCTTTTTGATCGCCGATGTCATGTCCTGGTGGCTGACCAAATGGTCGCCGCATTTTGCCTGGCTCACCATCATAGGCGGTATGGGTTATAGCCTGGCTTCTACCTATATGTGGATCATCAGCATGTACCAGATGCTGATCCTGTCGCGCAATGGTAAAGTCTATGGCAATGCCTGGGCGGAAGACCTGTAAGCGCCAGCAAGGCATATCCAATAAAAAAACCGCACTTAGCTGCGGTTTTTTTGTTTGCAGCCTAGCTTTGAGTAGGCATTTGCGCCAAAATGACAGCTTAATCATAAAAACAGTTTATTTTCATGAATCTGCACGAATATCAGGCTAAACAATTACTGCAAAAGTACGGTTTAGTTACCCCAGCCGGTCTGGTAGTCCAATCCGAAGAAGCCGCTGCTGCAGCCACCAAAGAATTGGGCGGCGAAGCCTGGGTGGTCAAAGCGCAAGTACATGCCGGTGGCCGTGGTAAAGCGGGCGGCGTGAAAGTAGTGAAATCGGCACTCGAAGCGCAAACGGTTGCGGGCGGCCTGCTGGGCAAACATCTGGTGACTTACCAGAATGCACCTGATGGCCAGCCGGTACACCAGGTGCTGGTGGAGCAAACATTGCCGATTGCGCGTGAACTGTATCTGTCCATGCTGGTAGACCGCAGCCTGGAACGCGTGGTGATGGTCGCTTCCAGCGCGGGCGGCATGGATATCGAAGAAATCGCGGCGACGCAGCCGGACAAGATTCTGCAGGAAATCTGCGACCCATTGAACGGCTTGATAGATTACCAGGCACGTAACCTGGCATTTGGCCTGGGCTTGAGCGGCGACCAGATCGCGGCATTCACCAAACTGGCTAAAGGCTTGTACAAATTATTCAAGGATAACGATTTATCCTTGCTGGAAATCAACCCGCTAATCGTCACCACAGAAGGAAAACTGGTCGCACTCGATTGCAAGATGACCGTGGATGACAACGCACTGTATCGTCAGAAGCCATTTGCGGAAATCCGCGACTGGTCACAAGACGATACCAAAGAAGCCGAAGCGCATCACAGTGGCCTGAATTACATTGCCCTCAACGGCAATATCGGCTGTATGGTCAATGGCGCTGGCCTGGCCATGGCGACCATGGACCTGATCAAACTGCATGGTGGCATGCCTGCCAACTTTCTCGATGTCGGCGGTGGTGCCACGGCTGAAACCGTGACCAAGGCCTTCAAGATCATCCTGGCTGACCAGAACGTAAAAGCCATCCTGGTGAATATTTTTGGCGGCATCATGCGCTGCGACATCATTGCCACCGGCATTATCACGGCGGTGAAAGAAGTCGGCATGACCATTCCGGTAGTGGTACGCCTGGAAGGCACCAATGTGGAACTGGGCAAACAAATGTTGCGCGAAAGCGGCCTGAATATTATCTCGGCAGATGGCCTGACCGATGGGGCCGAACAGGCCGTTAAAGCAGTAAGCGAAGGTGTGTAGTCATGGCGATCTTAGTCAATAAAAATACCAAAGTATTGTGCCAGGGCTTTACCGGCAAACAGGGCACCTTCCACTCCGAACAAGCACTGGCTTATGGCACGCAAATGGTGGGTGGTGTCACGCCCGGTAAAGGCGGCCAGCAACATTTAAACCTGCCTGTGTTTAACACCATGCGTGAAGCGGTGAAAGAAACCCAGGCAAATGCCAGCGTGATTTATGTACCGCCGCCATTTGCCGCCGATTCCATCCTGGAAGCGGCAGATGCCGGCATTGCACTGATCGTCTGCATCACCGAAGGTATTCCGGTGCTGGACATGCTGAATGTGAAAGCCGCCTTGCGTGCCAATGGCACCAAACTGATTGGGCCTAATTGCCCGGGCGTGATTACGCCGGATGAGTGCAAAATCGGCATTATGCCGGGCAGCATACACACGCGTGGCAAAGTGGGCGTGGTTTCGCGCTCCGGCACATTAACGTATGAAGCCGTGCATCAAACCTCTGCACTGGGATTAGGTCAAACCACTTGTGTCGGCATTGGTGGCGACCCGATCAAAGGCCTGAACTTTATTGATTGCCTGGAGTTATTCCAGAACGACCCTGAAACAGAAGCAATCATCATGGTCGGTGAAATTGGTGGCAGCGATGAAGAAGCCGCGGCTGACTATATCAAACACCATGTGACCAAGCCTGTGGCAGCCTACATTGCGGGTTTAACCGCGCCTAAAGGCAAACGCATGGGTCATGCCGGCGCCATCATCTCCGGCGGCTCCGGCCGCGCGGAAGACAAGATCGCCGCGCTGGAATCTGCAGGCTGTGTGGTGGCTGACTCACCCGCCGGGCTGGGTGAAGCGGTACTGGCAGCGATTCAACGTGCTGCAAAATAAACTATCAGGAGACAGCATGAAGCGTATTCCCCGGACAACATTCTGTTCTAGCCTGTGGTTATGCGCTGCTTTGTTACTGGGGCTTTCGTTGAATGCGCAAGCCGCCAGCAAGCACAAAAACAAAGCAACGCCTGAAGCGGCAGCCACAGAAAAAACAGGTGCTGACAGCGGCGCAGATATTTCTTACCTGCTGATCGCCTCCTCTAAAGGCGATATCACCACCGTGAAAGCCCTGCTGAAAAGCGGCGCCAACCCTAATGTGACAGATGCTGAAAAAATCACGCCATTGATGTATGCCGCACGTAAAAATCAGGCAGAAGTGATACGTGCCCTGCTAGAAAGCGGTGCCAACATCAATGCCAAAGACCAGGGCGGCTGGACCGCCCTCATGTTCGCCGCCAAGAAAAACAACCTCGATGCCGTTAAAGTGTTGCTGGACAAAGGCACGGATGTGAAAGTCCGTGACCCGGATGGCTGGAGTGCGTTAGGCCTGGCCGCCACTTCTGGTTATAGCGAAATCGTCGGCCTGATCATAGCCAAAGGTTTTGATGCCAATGTACGCGCCAGCGATGGCAAAACAGTGCTGATGTATGCCGCGAAAAGTGGCAATGTACCTACCATCACTACTATCCTCAAAAATGGTGCAGATGCTAACCTGAAAGACAAACTCGGCACGACCGCATTAATGATCGCAGCCAGGGAAGGCTTTACGCCTGCGGTGATCACCTTGCTCGAAAACGGCGCGAAAGTGGATGAGGAAGATGAGCATGAATGGACCGCTTTGACCTGGGCGGTGAAAAAAGACCAGAAGGAAGTCGCGGCAGCCCTGCTTGAGCGCAAAGCGGATATCGACCATGAAGATAGCGAAGGCACACCACTGCTACATTTGGCCGTCAGCAATAACTCTCCTGATATGGCAGATTTGCTGATCAAGCATGGTGCTGATGTCAAAACACGTGACCAGTATGGCCTGACTGCTTATGTCTATGCGCTCAAGGCGCAGAACCCTGCCATGGTCGAGCTGATCAAAGCCGCGGGTGGCAAATACTGAATGACGGTTGCATGAAACTCGCCATTGCCCAAATGAATAGCATGGTAGGCGCCATGCAGAAAAATGCCGAACGCATTCTGGAGCTGGCCAAACAGGCCTATGACCAAGGCGCCAGCGTGTTACTGACACCGGAGCTCTCCTTGTGCGGCTATCCCCCCGAAGATTTATTGTTCAGGCAGGATTTTTACGCCGCCAATCAACGCGCATTAAAGTGGCTGGAACAACAATTACCTTCTGACCTGGCCGTGGTGATCGGCCATCCGCATGAAATCGCCGGTAAGCGTTACAACGCTGCTTCGGTGATCCACTCAGGACGCATCCAGGCGACCTATCACAAACACCACCTGCCCAACTATAACGTGTTTGATGAAGAACGTTATTTTGAAGCGGGCGATTTGCCGGTGGTTTTTGAATGGCAAGGTACGCGTTACGGCGTTTTAATCTGTGCCGACATCTGGGAGCCCGCCCCTGCGCTACAAGCTTTACAGGCAAACGCGCAAGTGCTGCTGGTCATCAACGCCTCACCTTACCATCTGCACAAGCAGCACACCCGTTACCAGGTCTTGCGTGAGCGCATCCAGGAAACCGGCCTGCCGATCATTTATGCCAACATGGTGGGCGGACAAGATGAGCTGGTGTTTGATGGCGCCTCATTCGCCATGAACAGCCAGGGCGAACTCATGCAGGAACTGCCCATGTTTGAAGATTGCCTGGCTTACCTCACACTAGCGCAAAATCAACCAGCGGCAACAGCCATCAGCGAGCATGCATCAGTAGAAGCGACTGTTTACCAAGCCTTGCAACTGGGCCTGAAAGATTATGTGGATAAAAACCGGTTTCCAAGCGTGGTACTGGGTTTATCAGGTGGCATAGATTCAGCTTTGACGCTGGCCATTGCGGTGGATGCCTTGGGCAAAGAACGTGTCAAAGCGGTCATGATGCCCTCAGAATTTACCGCGGACATCAGCATTCAAGATGCCGCCGACATGGCCAGGCTGCTCGATGTGGAATACAGCGTATTGCCGATCAAACCCTTATTCAACGGTTTTTGCGAAACGCTGGCTGAAGAATTCACCGGTAAAGCATTTGATACCACCGAAGAAAACCTGCAGGCGCGTATCCGTGGCATGTTGCTGATGGCTATCAGCAATAAATTCGGCCACCTGGTGATCACCACCGGCAATAAATCCGAGACTGCCGTCGGCTATAGCACCTTGTATGGCGATATGGCGGGCGGGTTTGCACTGATCAAAGACGTGCCTAAAACACTGGTCTATAAACTGGCAAACTACCGTAACAGCCTGGGGCAGGTGATTCCGGAAAGAATTATCACGCGCCCGCCTAGTGCAGAATTACGCGCAGACCAGACCGACCAGGACAGCTTGCCCGCCTATGAAATACTTGATGCCATCATGGAAGCCTATGTTGAAAAGGACCAAGGCATAGAAAGTATTATCAAAAAGGGCTTTGCCCGCGCTGATGTTGAGCGGGTCACCCGCCTGATAGACCGTAACGAATACAAACGCAGGCAGGCTGCGGTAGGTGTGCGGATTACCGAACGCGGCTTTGGTAAAGACCGCCGCTACCCGATCACTTGCCAACTGACATTTTGAAACCCTTTGGCCATTTAGCAACTGCGGCATTTGAATTAAAAGCAGTGGTTGCGTAGAATGTTTTAAAAGTTAACCACGGAGCACATATGAAAAAACTTGAAGCCGTCATTAAACCATTCAAACTCGATGAAGTGCGCGAGGCCTTGTCAGCGATTGGTGTCAACGGACTCACCGTGACAGAAGTCAAAGGCTTTGGTCGCCAGAAAGGTCACACCGAGCTATATCGTGGCGCAGAATATGTGGTGGATTTTTTGCCTAAGATCAAAGTTGAAGTGGTGCTGGCTGAAAATATGCTGGATAACGCGATTGAAGCGATTATCAAAGCGGCCCATACCGGCAAGATTGGTGATGGCAAGATTTTTGTGACCTCCGTCGAACAAGTGATCCGTATCAGAACAGGTGAAACTGGCGAAGCCGCTATTTAAGCTACTATTCAAACCTCACGATGGCAGCTTGTACGCAAGTTGCCATTCCCGAGACCAGACCAGCAAAACCAATGAGTTTTACACTGCTTAAAACCATTATCCTGCTCAGCATATCCAACCTGTTTATGCTGTTTGCGTGGTACGGCCACCTCAAAAACCTCAGCAGCAAACCCTGGATTATTGCCGCACTCATCAGCTGGGGCATTGCGCTGATTGAATACCTGTTTCAGGTACCGGCCAACCGCATAGGTTTTACTCAATTCAATCTGGCACAACTTAAAATCCTGCAAGAAGTGATCACGCTGGTGATCTTTGTCCCCTTTGCTATTTTCTATATGCAACAGCCGCTGAAATGGGATTACCTGTGGGCGGGCTTATGCATCCTTGGCGCGGTGTATTTCATTTTCAGAACCTGACCCCTGCTGTAAATCTTCCAACTGACCCTAACGGGCTATTTCATTCCATAGTCCGCATCGCTATGATTGCCACATTAACAAATCCAGTAAACCTCGTTAATCAGGGACATATATCATGAAAAAATTACTTGCCGCAGCTTTAATGTTAGCCAGCACTTCTGTTTTTGCTACTACAACAACATTCAGTGGTACTGACCTACGTGGTACAACTGACGCATTGACCAGCAAAGTCACTATCTCTTACACCGGTGGCAACTTCGATCTGACCGGCGTTCTGGATCCAAGCTTCAGGTTCCTGAATACGACCAACTCCGGTTTTTTTGGTGCTACACTCAGCATCGATGGGGATGATACATTCACATACTCACCTATCGTCTTACCTCTGCATGACCTTGACCTGACTAGATATACATTTAGCTTCTCAAACCTTGCCGCTGGGACTTACACATTGAAATTCAACCTGGCTGGCGGCGGTAATTACACAGGTAGCTACACAACGACAGCAGTTAGCACACCAGTACCAGAACCAGAAACTTACAGCATGATGTTTATTGGTTTGGCATTGATGGGCACCATTGCATTGCGTCGCCAAAAAAACTAAGCAATCATTTCACATAGGTCTTACAAAGTAAAAAGCCTCACATTGTGAGGCTTTTTTCATACACACGACTTCAATACCAGGCTGAAATGTTTATTCTTTAAATCCAGCAAAGATCTCGCGCACACTGTCCAGATCCGCCTGTGTATCCACACCACTGGCCGGTGCATTATCCGTCACAGTCACCGCTATCTGGTAACCGTGATACAGCACACGTAACTGCTCCAGGCTTTCCACTTGTTCCAGTTTCGTCACAGGCAGGCTGGCATATTGCTTGAGAAAACCGACACGATAGGCATAAATGCCGATATGTCTATGCGCAGTCACATTGTCCCGATATTCAGCATCACGTGGATAAGGGATAGGTGCGCGGCTGAAATACAGCGCTTGCCCATGCGTGTTTAACACCACTTTAACCACATTAGGGTTTTCAAACGCAGCGATATCATGAATAGGATGGCAAGCCGTTGCCATGACCGCTTGTGTATCACTTGCTAACGCCAGCGCCACTTCATTGATCAACGAAGGATCGATTAATGGCTCATCGCCCTGCACATTCACCACTATCGTCTCATCAGGCCACCCCATGGTTTGCACCACTTCGGCAATCCGGTCGGTGCCAGAAGGATGATCATCCCGGGTCATGACAGCCGCAAAACCATGTTGTTCTGCGACTTGCAAAATCGGCGCATGGTCAGTAGCGACGACCACTTCGCTGGCCTGACTTTTACTGGCCTGAATAGCCACCTGGATAACCATGGGTTTACCGGCAATATTCAGCAAGGGCTTGCCTGGCAAGCGACTGCTGGCAAAGCGGGCAGGAATCACAACCTTAAACATGCGTGCCCGCCTTACTCGGTAAACTCGTGCTCTTCCAAACGGCGAGCTTCGTCTTCCAGCATCACCGGAATACCATCACGCACCGGGTAGGCCAGGCGGGCAGATTTTGAAATCAGTTCCTGTTTTTGTTTGTCATACACCAGCGGCCCTTTGGTGACCGGACAGACCAGGATTTCCAGCAACTTGGGATTCATTTCACTTTTCCTTCGCGATGTTTTAACAGACTGATCACGCAGTCTGTGAATGTTTGCAGATGCCCAACGGGTGTCAGTTCAGCAGTCACCGGTAAAAACCAGGCATCTGTTAAACCCAGATGCCTGCATTTTACGGCATCTTTCTCTGTCATCAGAATGGTTTTACCGGTTAACGTACTAAAGTCTGCTGGCGTATAGGCATGATGATCAGCAAACACTTTCGTTTCACAGGACAGCCCCATGGATTGGACAGACTGGAAAAACCTGTCCGGATGCCCGATGCCGGCGATAGCCACTAAAGGTCGCCCCTTCAACGCCTCACTGGTCATATGGCTAGAAGAATCAGACACTGCAGTCCACTCCCCTACTTGCAAAGATTGCTGGAAGGTTGGCAGCGTAGTGTTGATTGCTGGCAACTGCCCGCTTTCGACGACCATATCCACCGTTTGCAAGCGGTGCACAGGTTCGCGCAATGGCCCAGCGGGGAGCAAACGACCATTTCCCAAACCATGCGGGCGTTGCACGACTGCAATTTCAATATCGCGCTGCAAAGCATAATGCTGCAAGCCATCATCGCAAATCAATACATCGGTTTCAGGATGCGCCTGCAATAAAGCACGGCCACTCTCTGCGCGTAAAGGATGTACCCACACCGGGCTAGCGGTGCGCTGTGCGATCAGCACCGGCTCATCGCCATATTGGGCAGGCTCACTACTTGGAGGGACTGCGCCAGTCTGCTTGCCACCATAGCCACGACTTAAAATCCCGGGCGTATACCCTGCCGCGCGCAATGCGTTGGCTAAATAAATCACCAGCGGGGTTTTGCCGACGCCACCGACTGATATATTGCCCACCACAATCACCGGCACCGGCAAGCGAGTGCTGGGTAAGAGCCCACAGCGATAGAGCGTTCGACGTAACGCGGCCAGGCCTGCAAACAGCCACGCTAATGGCAAAAGCAGGCATTGCGCCCACCCTTTATATTGCCATTGCTGTTCAAACCAATCCTGCCACATCAGTCGTCTTGAAATTCTTTGTGATACAGCTTGTTGTAATAGCCATTGAGCGCCAGCAACTCTTTGTGCGAGCCCGTTTCGATGATTTTGCCATGATCCATCACCAGGATACGGTCAGCGTTTTCAACGGTGCTCAGGCGATGCGCAATCACGATCGTGGTGCGGTTTTGCATCAAGCTATCCAGCGCGTTCTGCACATGCAACTCAGACTCGCTATCCAGTGCAGAGGTCGCTTCATCCAGCAGCAATATCGGTGCATTTTTCAGGATGGCGCGTGCAATCGCGATGCGTTGACGCTGCCCGCCAGACAAGCGCACGCCGCGGTCGCCTATCTCACTTTGCAAGCCTAGCGGCATATGCTGGATAAACTCCCAGGCATTGGCGGCTTTGGCGGCGGCAATGACTTCTTCTTCGCTGGCATTGCGCAGCGCGCCATAGGCAATGTTATTGAACAGCGTGTCGTTGAATAACACGATATCCTGGCTCACCAGAGAAAATTGCGCGCGCAGGCTATCCAGTTGGTAATCACGCACATCGACATCATCCAGGAAGACTGCGCCTTCCTGTACTTCATAAAAGCGCGGCAACAAATTCACCAAAGTGGTTTTTCCGCTACCAGAACGGCCTACCAAAGCGACCTTCTCGCCCGCACTCACCTCAAAACTCAGACCGCTTAAAGCACTCTTCTTGGCTTGCGGGTAACGGACAGTCACGTCTTTAAAACGTAACTCTCCCCGCGCATGCGCCAGGCGATAAGTGCCGCTCTCTACTTCATTATCCAGGTCCATCAGTTCAAATACACTTTGTGCCGCGGCCAGCCCGACTTGTACATCCTCATTGGCGGCAGTGATATGTTTGATCGGCGCGATCAGCATCAGCAGCGCGCCAATAAAAGCCGCAAATTCGCCCACTGTGAATTGACCCAATGCGTAATACACCACCAGCCCCAATGCCAGTGCAGACAGGATTTCAATCACAAAGCTATTCAGGCCGGAGATTCTGGCGGTGCGTAATTCCAGCGTGCGGTTTTTCGCCACCACGTTGGCAAAGCGCTCATTCTCAAACGCCTGCGCGCCAAAGATCTTGACGATACGCTGTGCTGAAATCGCTTCTTCTGCCGTTTTGGTGATCTCGCCCACCGCCTCTTGCACTTTTTTGGCATTAGCGCGCAACTTGGGCGTAGAACGGGCCAGGTACATGCCCATGATAGGCGCCACTGCGGCAAACACCAGTGTCAGTTTCCAGTCCAGGTAAATCATATATGCCACCAGCCCGATCACGGTGAGCACATCGCGCAACACATTCAGGGCCGAGCGGGTGACTACGTTAGAGAGACGTTCGATATCATAAGTGAGCTTTGAGACCAGTAATCCATTAGAGTTGGCATCAAAGAAACTGACCGGCAACATCAACAGCTTGGAGAACACCTGGTTACGTAATTTCTCCACCACCCGACGGGCAACGATACGTAAACTATAAGAAGAAAAGAAGCCCGCCAGCGCGCGCACAGTCATCAAAGCAAACAGCAGGAAAGGCAGCGCGAACATCTCCTGCGAAGATTCTTTTACAAAGCCTTCATCAGTGATTTTCTTGATCAAGGCGAGAAAAGCCGTATTGCTGGAAGACAAGATGGCGGTAGCGATCATGGACACCAGGAAATGCATCTTGTATTCCCAGGCGTAAGCGATCAATCGCCGATAGAGCTTGCCGGGATTGACGATTTTATGTTGATCAGATTTCTGTTTGCGGGCCATGCCACTTCTCGGGAAAACGATTAAGGAAAGACAAAGTCGGTGTTATATCAACGAGTGCTACTTCTATACTGCGCCTATTGAGCCGCCATTTGATTTGCGAGCGCCCTGCGACGCATCTTGCGCTAACATTTATTTCAAGTTTACTAAACAAATAGCCCGCCAAATTGACGGGCCTGTTAACAGACAATAGAAACGAAGTAATGGTGACACCATGACTTGAGTGCACTTAGTTTGAATTCACCTGGGTCGCAAAAGTGATATGGGTATAATTCGCCAGGCGTGATGCTTCCATAATATTGATCACTGACTGATGCGTGGCCTTGGCATCCGCATTGATAATAATGGTCGGCTCTTTGCCCGCAGGCCCCTTGGCACCGGCCTGTGCTAAAGCACTGGATAACTCAGACACCACTGCGCCATTCGCTTCTTTGCCATTCACCAGGTAACGGCCATTGGCGTCGACTTCAACGGTGATGGTCAATGGTTTTTCCTGTGGCGAACTGGCATCCGCTGTCGGTAAATTAATTTGCAGTTCGCTGGTACGTGAGAAAGTGGCACTGACGATGAGGAAAATAATAATCACCAGCAACACATCAATCAGTGGAATAAAGTTAATTTCCAATTCTTCGTCGCGAACACCACGCTTGAAATTCATAAATTGCCTATCCTAAAACCTAAATTGCGATCAGCTTAATTACGATCACTTTAGAAGGGTGACCGCTTAATTACGGTCACCATGGATAATTTCGACCAGCTTGATGGCTTGCTGCTCCATATCCACCAGGAAACCGTCCACTTTGCTGCGGAAATAACGATAGGCAATCATGGCAGGCACCGCCACCACGATACCTGCAGCCGTGTTGTAGAGTGCAACTGAAATACCACGGGCGAACTGGGCGACATCGTGGCCACTATTGGTAAACGAACCAAACAGTTCCACCATCCCGATCACCGTACCCAGCAAACCCAGCAATGGCGCGACAGTGGCGATAGTACCCAGGGTCGGCAGGTATTGCTCCAGCTTGTGTGCGACTGCACGGCCGGTTTCTTCAATCGCTTCCTTGGTAATTTCACGCGAATTACCGATATTGGCAAGTGCGCTGGCAAATACTTTACCTAACAGGGAGTGTGCTTCGAGGCGGCTTAAGGTTTCGCGCGTGACGCCACCTTGCTTGAGCCAGTTTTGTACTTCAGGCAATAATTGCTCTGGGGTGACAACCGATGCGCGCAAGGCCCAGGAACGCTCCACAATAATCGCCAGCGCAATGACTGAAGCAATAACCAGAGGCCAGATTGGCCATCCGGCCGCTAAAATGATTTCCCACACAGCAAACACTCCAGTTGTTTTTAAACTTCCGCTACTTTAGCGTTAACCAGCCCTGAGGGCAAGTTTTGTCCGGTATCGCCACCGTTACAATTCTCAGCGGTGACTATTCCCAATAGCGTGGTTCGACCTGGCGCCAGCGCTGCACGACCGGCGTGTGTCCGGATAAAAAATCAATCAGCACTGCTCCATCCCTGTCTGATCGCAGTATTTGCGTGCCCTGCGCCTCATAGCGGGCAAGCACCTCGGCTTTGGGATGGCCGAAACGATTCAGGTAACCTGCCGTGGCAATGGCGATACCAGGCTGCGTTGCGTTGACAAACCCCAGTGTGGAAGAAGTTTTACTGCCATGATGCGGCATGGTGATGACGCTAGCCGCTAATTGATCCGGGGCGGTTTCCACTAACCAGTGTTCTGCTTCTTTCTCAATATCACCGGTCAACAACAAGCTGCCGTGGGCCGATGTCACTTTGATCACACAACTCTTGTTGTTATCTTTCACCTCGGCTGTGGCGTCTTGTGCCGGAGCAAGCACGCGAAAAACCACTTGATCCCACTGCCATTGCTGCCCCTCATGGCAAGGCTGATGAGACAAAGCCGGTGCGTGCAGCATTGCCTGCATTTGCCTGAAAAAATCAGCCTCTGGTGTGAGCGAACTCAGGAGTTTGCCAGCAGGAACACCCGCCAGCACGGAAGCCATGCCACCGGAATGATCGTTATCATCGTGCGAAATCACTACGGTATTCAGCTGACGCACTCCCAGATGGCGTAGATAAGGCAACACGATGCGCTGTCCGGCATCGCTTTCTTCATTGTAAGCAGGGCCGGCGTCATACAGCATGCTGTGATGGGCGGTCTGCACCAGCACACTCAGTCCTTGCCCGACATCCAGTACCGTGACCCGCATCTGGCCTGGTTGCAGAGATGGTTGCGTGGGCAGTAGCAACGGCAACCATAACAGGAGCCCGGCCCAGCGTAATGGCCAGCCCCGTGGCAGTAACCAGACCAGCATGCCGACCATCGCCAGGCACCACGCCCACACGGAAGGCGTAGGCAAATACCAGACCGCGCCTGGCCACTGTCGTAACCAGTACAGACCATGTGCGCACCATTCCCACAACGTGGCGGCAACATGTAACAGGAAATCCAGTGGCAGAATCGCGCCAGCAATGGCCAGTGGCACCACCGCCAGACTGACGACAGGAATGGCCAGGCCGTTCGCCAGCGGTGAAATCAACGACAACTGATTGAACAGGAAGATCAGCACCGGCACAAACGCCAGCGTAATCACCCATTGTGTCTGCAATGCATTGTGCCACCAGCGCGCAGGCCGCAAACGGCCACTCAGCGCAAAAGCCAGGATAGCCACTGCGCCAAATGATAACCAGAAACCTGGTGCCATAACAGCCCAGGGATCAAGCACCAGTACGACCCAGACGGCTGCACTTAACACCCATGAAAAAGGCACGCGATGCTTTAAACTCAGCATGGCGATCATGGTCAGCAGCATAAACAGGGTACGCTGGGTTGGGATAGAAAATCCGGCCAGCGCAGCATAGGCGATCGCTACCAATGCACCACCGCTGCCTGCTGCCAATCTGGAAGGAATACGCAAGGCCCAGTCCGGGCGTAACCGCCACAGCCAGCCAACGAATACATAGCCGAGAGAAGCCAGCATGGTGATATGCAGCCCTGAGATACTCACCAGATGATTGACGCCGGTATCCACAAACAATTGCCAGTCAGCTCTGGCGATCTGGCTGTCATCGCCTATCACCAGTGCCCTCAGTACTGCACTTTGCGGCGTATTACCCAGGACTTTTTCTATGCGCTCACCGACGGTTGCGCGCCAGTATGCGATCAAAGCAACTGGCTGCCAGACTAGTGCTTGCAGTCTACGCATAGGGGCCTTCACCACTATAGAACCGCCCGCGCCGATCTGGTTAGCCAGGCACCAGCCAGCATAATCAAACCCGTGCGGGTTTCTGGTGGCATGCGGACGTTTGAGGCGGACACTCCATTGCCAGCGCTCGCCAGCCTGCAATTGCGGCAAGCCAGGTGAAGCTGTCACCGCTGCGCCGCGATATGATTGCTGATAAAGATGCAGCCTGACGCGACTTGGCAACGGGCAATCTGCCTTTAAGCTGCGCTCAATGGCAAAGTCTACATGCTGCCCGCGCGCATCTCGCTCAGTCACACCGACAATCACACCCTGCACGGCAATCACCTGCTGCTCGCACGCTGAGGGTAACTGCGCCTGCAAGCGATGCCAGGCACGCAATTGCGCCCAGGCAAAGCCGAGCGCTGCGATCAGTAAAACAACAAAGAGTTTACGGAAGATAGATTGATAAGCATTGAACCGGGCACCTGCAAACGCGCTGCGGTAGGCGAGCAAGCCACTCAGGAGCAATACGGCCAGCCAGCACACCCACATACCCAGGGACCACAGACGCGGCTGTTGCTGAAACAGCCACACACCAAACAACAACCCGACTGTGACGCCCGGTAGCATGCGTTTATTTACACCGGAGAAATAGCCTGTTCAGGATGGCACTCAATGGGTTGCAATGCGCCGTCTTGCAGGCGATATTGCTTGTGCATGCGTGCTGCCAGTGATAAATCATGTGTCACCACCACCAGCGCAGTGCCCCGCTCAACCTGGATCTTCAACAACAGCTCAAACACGTGCTCTGCCGTTTGCCTGTCCAGGTTACCGGTCGGCTCATCGGCCAGCACGCAACGTGGCTCTGTCACCAGTGCACGTGCCAGGGCAGCACGCTGCCGTTCGCCGCCGGATAACTCGCCTGGTGTATGCTCCAGGCGATGGGCCAGGCCCACCAGCGTCAGATAGTACTCAGCTTGTGCCAGCGCTTGTGCACGTGGAATGCGGCGGATAAATAAAGGCATGGCCACATTTTCCAGCGCGCTGAATTCTGGCAACAAATGATGGAACTGGTAGACAAAGCCCAGGTACTGGTTGCGCATGGCACTTTTCTCGACCTCGGAAAGCGTCGTCAGCGGTTTGCCTAACCATTGCACTTCGCCATGCGTAGGTGCATCCAGCCCGCCTAGCAAATGCAGCAAAGTGCTTTTACCACTGCCAGAAGCGCCGACAATCGCAACATGCTCACCCGCAGCCAGCGTCAGATCCACACCGGTCAACACCGAGGTATCCAGGCCCTGATAGGTTTTAGCCAGGCCCTGGCACTGCAAAATCAGATTACTCATAGCGCAAGGCCTCCGCCGGATTCATTTTAGAAGCACGTCCGCTTGGATACAGCGTCGCCACCAGGCTCAGGAAAATAGATAAACCGATAATCGTCGTCACATCCGACCACATCAGCTTGGAAGGCAAATCACTGATGTAGTACACGTCTTTGGACAAAAATTGCACATTGAACGTGCGCTCTATCCACGGCACCACGGTTTCAATATTGAGCGCTAATATCACACCCAGCAGTGCGCCAGAAATGGTGCCGATCACGCCTATCATGGCGCCCTGCACCACAAACATCCGCCGGATCGCCTGCGGCGTCGCCCCCATGGTGCGCAAAATGGCGATGTCAGCGCGCTTGTCGGTCACCGCCATCACCAGCGTCGAGACAATATTAAACGCAGCCACTGCCACAATCAGCGCAAGGATAATAAACATCACGCGCTTTTCCAGCTGGATCGCCTTAAAGAAATTGGCATGCTGTTGCGTCCAGTCGGTAATGTAATAGTTAGGGCCCAGCGCCTGCATCAACTCGCGGCTGACACGGTCAGCGGCAAACAAATCCGCCAGTTTCAAACGCAAGCCGGATACCTGGTCGCCCATGCGATACAGCTTGGCCGCATCATCCAGGTGGATCAGCGCCAGCCCGGCATCATATTCATACATGCCGACCTGGAAAATGCCGGTCACGGTAAACTGCTTGATGCGTGGCACCAGCCCGGCGGGCGTCACCTGCCCTTGCGGCGCCATCAGCACCACTTTCTCGCCTATGCGCACACCAAGCGCCTGCGCCAGGTCGCCACCCAGCACGATGTTGAATTTTCCGGCTTGCAAATCCTGCAGTTTGCCGATTTTCATTTGCGTAGATAAATCAGAGACCGCGCCTTCAGCCGTCGGCAGCACACCGCGTATCAGCACGCCCTGCACGGCCTGGTCACGCGTCAGCATGCCCTGCGCCATCACATAGGGCGCCATGCCCTGCACCGGGCTGGAGAATGTCTTAGGCGGCAGCGATTCAATCTTGCGTTGCACATGCTGCCAGTCAGGTAACCCTGCATCAAAACTGCGCACTTCAATATGCGACGCGACACCGAGGATGCGTTTGCGCAGCTCGTCCTGAAAACCGTTCATGACGGACAAGACGACGATCAGGGCCATCACCCCGAGAGCAATTCCTATCATGCTGGTCAGTGAAATAAACGAAATGAAATGATTGTTACGTTTGGCTCGCGTATAGCGCCAGCCTATCCACAATTCATAAGGCAGCCGTTGGGCCAGCGCGTGTTTAAACGCAGAAAAAGAGGCTTTATTCATGCACGCATGTTAACAGGTTTAAAGCGTAATTTGATGGGAACCAGCAGGCAATCAACCAGAAAATACTGCGCTTTATTGTGCGCTATTCATCCGGCAGGGACGTCTTTCAGTGCTGGTTTCAAAAAGTACTAAAACACACTGTCAGCCAAGTCTTACGCATAAATACAAAATCGTCCGACTTCTATACCAGTCGCTTCTGGCTACTATAGCTCACAGGTCGATGACCGAGATACGATTCTAAAATTGAGGAGATTTAATCATGAATAAAGATATTTTCGAGGGCAACTGGAAACAACTTAAAGGTAAAGTACAGGAGCAATGGGGCAAGCTGACCAATGATGACCTTGACGTGATTGAAGGTAAACGCGACCAGGTCGTGGGTAAAATCCAGGAACGTTATGGCATCAGCAAAGATGAAGCTGAAAAGCAAATCAATACCTGGGAAAAAGATAACCATCATTAATCTGATGTGATGTGTCTATCCCAAAAAAAGGACAAGCCCGGCTTGTCCTTTTTTTATGTCGCAAGAGCGCTTTCAAATAGCAGAAAACTGCTTTACGAATGATTGTTATTGACCATATCAATATCAAGATTTTCCAGCACTGAAGCGCGCCGATAATACTTGATCGCCCGGTACTGGAGCTTTTCAGCAAGCCGACATGATCTACCGGTCATTGTTTTATCTTTGGCAACCACATTGAAAAGATAAGACGCAATCATTTGATGAATGCTGGCATTCATGTAGAGATCGTTTAAAAGTTTCTTTTTTGAAATTGGTTTCACCATTTGTAATCAGCTCTAAATCGTCCGTCGAATAAATGTCACAGCCATATCTCGCAGCCTAGCATATACAACGAGTGATATACATATGTTAACAAAGGTTAATTTAACATCTTTTTTGTAGATTGCCTGTTCCCGATCATGCTATGCGCAAGCAAGTATGGCAATCAAAGTTGCCTTAATCAGAACGGGTTAAATCAGGACAGTGTTAACCGGTATTTCTTAACCCGGCTGCTATGCCATTGATTGTCAGCGGAATTGCCAATTTGAGTTTTTCATCGGTCTCGCCATTACGGTAGCGCTGAATCATCTCGACTTGCAGGTGATTGAGCGGGTCGAGATAAGGCAGGCGTTCGCGGATGGATTTCGCCAGCACCGGCTGGCTGGCAAGCCGTTGCGTGCTACCCAATAGCAGGTTGACGACTTCAGTGGTCAACTGGTGCTCCTGCTCAATGCGGCTGAAAATCTCTTCGCGCAAACTGCGGTCTGGCAGCAGATGTGCATAATGCCTGGCTACAATCAGGTCGGTTTTGGCTAGCACCATATCGACGTTATTGATCAGTGTCTTGAAGATAGGCCAGCCGACCAGCATTTCCCTGAGCAAGGCCAAACGTGTCTCCTTCACGCTACCCGGTTGATGCAAGTATTGATGAATGGCGCTGCCCAGCCCATACCAGCCCGGTAGCAGCAAACGACACTGCCCCCACGAAAATCCCCAGGGGATGGCGCGTAAATCTTCAATACGCCGGGTGGATTTTCGTGAAGCGGGGCGGCTGCCCAGGTTTAATCCGGCAATTTCTTCGATGGGCGTCGTGTTAAAAAAGTATTCGGCAAAGCCGGGGGTTTCATACACCAGGCTGCGATAGCTGGTCATGGCGGTGGCCGAAAGCGTTTCCATCACGCTTTCAAAAGTACGGCGTTTGGCCGGTTCCAGCTGATCAGAGGGGAATAAGGTCGCATCCAGTGTCGCCGCGATCAGAGTTTCCAGGTGCTGTCGCCCGACGACCGGGTCGGCGTATTTATTGGCGATGATTTCACCTTGCTCGGTGAGCCGGATCTGGCCGTCCACCGTGCCTTGCGGTTGTGCCATGATGG
Organism: Methylophilus sp. E2MeOHC9; assembly: GCF_058744375.1. Taxonomy (NCBI): domain Bacteria; kingdom Pseudomonadati; phylum Pseudomonadota; class Betaproteobacteria; order Nitrosomonadales; family Methylophilaceae; genus Methylophilus; species Methylophilus sp. E2MeOHC9. The sequence continues at coordinate 1,682,086 of NZ_CP196024.1, read as the reverse complement.
CCTGGTACGTCGGGCCTCCACCCCGCCCTACCGTGCCGCCACGGCCATGGAACAAGCGCAACTTCACCTTGGCTTGCTTGAACAATTCCACCAGCGAGATTTCGGCTTTGTATAACTCCCAGTTTGAAGTGAGGAAACCGCCATCTTTATTACTATCGGAATAGCCGAGCATGACTTCCTGCTCACTGCCCTGATTACGGATGACATGGCGTATGCCCAGCAGACTCAACCATTTACCCATGATCATGGGCGCATCGCGCAGGTCGGCGATGGTTTCAAACAGGGGCACGATATTTAAATCGACCTGGATATTGGCTGAACCCCAGACGCCGCGCAGCAACCCGGCTTCGCGTTGCAGCAAGGCGACTTCCAGTAAGTCCGACAGCGTTTCGGTATGCGAGATAATATATTGGCGCACGGCATGGCAGCCAAAGCGCTCACGCATCTCACGCACCGCTTCCAGCACACCGATTTCTTTGTGCACCAGCTCGGAGTATTGCTGGAAAGGTGAGAACAACAAACGCGGCTGTTTGAGTTCTTCCAGCAAAATGCCTATTTTTTCGTCTTCATTAAACTCAGCATAATCAAACTCATAGCCGGCTTTTTGCAATAGCTCGCTGATCACGGCTTCATGCACATCTGAAGATTGACGGATATCCACCGTCGCCAGATGGAAGCCAAAAGACTCAATCGCCTTCATCAGCTTGCCCAGGCGCGGATAAATCAGCGCTTCGCCGTGATGCTTGCACAAGGAATCGGCGATGGCCTGCAAAGGCTGCAACAAAGCTTCCGGGCCGTCATAGGGCAAAGCATCGATATCGTCGTCTATGGTCCAGCCACAGCCGCTTAAAAGGCTTGCAGCAGTCGCCAGCAAACGGTCATGCACACCATTCAGGGCCAAGCGGTAAGGTTCATCCATGCGATGCGCAGATTGATCGCGCGAGGCTTTGGCAAGCGCTATCACGGCTTCATCTACGTTTATCAGCCGCGTGGAGACGCCCAACTCGCGTTTTAGCTCAGCCAGCTCACCCAGGTAAAAGCGGAATACCGTCACCGCCTGCAAGCGCACCGCTTCGCGCAAGGTGGTGCCATCCACAAACGGGTTGCCGTCCCGATCACCGCCTATCCAGCTGCCCATGCGCAAAAAGGCGGGCAACTGGTAATCGCTGCCAGCAGGCATCAATGGCACCAGGTCACGCTCCAGGTCTTGCAACAACTCGGGGATCACATGCAGAAAAGTGCTGTCGTAATAAGTCAGCGCATTTTCAATTTCGTTGACCACAGTCAGTTTGGAAAAACGCAGCATACGCGTTTGCCACAATGCGGAAACAGCGCCTTGCAGTAACAGGCTGTTACGTGCCAGCTGCCGCTCTGCAAATACATGTGCCCGCTCAGCCAGCAGTTCGACTATGCTACGCTCAATATCCAGAACGCTTTTACGTTGCACTTCGGTGGGATGCGCCGTTAACACCGGCGAAACCAGCGCATCATCAAAAAATTGCTGGATGACTTCTGCCGACACGCCTTCTTCACGCAACTGAGCCAGTGAATAAGCAAGCATCCCGGCGACCGGCGCAGACTCATGGCTATTAGCCAGTTGCTGGCCATACAGATCCTCGGCCAGATTGACCAGATGCTTGTAATAACTCAGGGCGCGCACCACACACACGGTTTGCGCAGGCGTCAGCGCTGCCAGCAATTTCTCTAGCTGCAATGAAGCATTCTGGTCATGTGTCTGGTGAAATTTAGTGGCGGCCTCGCGGATTGCAGCGATCTGATCAAACGCCACCTGCCCTTCCACTTCCTGAATCGCCTGGTCCAGCAAACTGCCCAGCAATTGAATATTGTCAGACAACCGCGTCTCTGCCGAAACCATGGCACTGGCCACAAGTTTTTTTATCATGGTGTCTTCTCCCCTAGCTCAGTGATACACTAGCAACAAGCAGGCCACCTTTATATTTGTATTTTTTATATATAAATCATAAACTTGCAAAACTCGCGATATAGAGAAATCATGCATTCAACATAAAAATGCACCGATTTGGCCCGATTGAAATCAGGCAAGATGTCAGACGTGAAAAGTCATCATGCATCTAAAATGCAAATAAGGTGTCACACCAAGATATGACGCGCGATGCTCAGATAATGTGGGTGGTAAACAGATGGATGAAAATCGATTAATACAGCAGGTGTTACAAACTTGGCAATCCATAGGCACACATGGCCTATGGCATCAGGATGCTTTTTTAGTATTTATGAGCATGATTGCAGTGGTGATGCTGTTTTTTACCGGCACAGTGATAGGCTTGTTTTTACAATCGTTGTGGGGCATTTTTGTCACCAACCATCAGGCCACTGAGGTAGAGAGTTAACGCCAGATTGGGCTGAGAGACCTTAACCAATGCTGGAAACAAGTAACTGCCTAATTGCTTCCAGCTCCCGCGGGACATCAGCAGCATAATCCTCATACTGATGGCCGCCGGTTTTGCCATACCAGTATTTGCTGTTCCACACATCTCCCTCCACCTTATGCAGCACCGCATGTATCCAGTTAGCCGTATGGTCATTGTAATCCTGCGCGATGTTGTGCGCCGCATCCCAGTCACCCGCCTGTGCCAGCGTCACGGCTTCCAGCAAATGCGCCTGGTTAGACATGCTTTTGAAAACCTACCAGGAACCGGTGTTTTTCATTGAAACCCAAGGCTCTGCAGGTGGCAAAGGCTTATCTGCTTGAAGTAATTCAATGGAGATATTATCCGGTGACCTGATAAACGCCATATACCCATCGCGTGGTGGGCGCAGAATCGTCACGCCATGTTCAGCCAGTCGAGCACAGGTTGCGTAAATATCTTCCACCTCATAAGCGATATGCCCAAAATTCCTCCCGCCCGTATATTCCTCAGGGTCCCAGTTATGGGTCAACTCAACTTCAGCTTCTGGGTTGCCCGGCGCGGCCAGATAAATCAAGGTGAATCGCCCTTGATCGTTTTTCATTTCCTTGGTGACCTCTAAACCTAATGCATCTCGGAAAAACTTTAAAGATGCTTCAACATCGCTAATGCGTACCATGGTATGCAAGTACTTCATCATTTACCCCAACTTAATTATTATGAAGTTTTATCATACCATTTTTTGGATGAGTCAATTTTGAGCTGTAGTGCGCACTTGATATCATCACTAGAACATTTAACTTACCTAAAAATGAAGCGACCATTGTTAGGTAAGTAGCATTAAAAAATCCCTATGCCTCACTGAATAAAATTGACCATCACAGATGCTAAAAGATAACAACTATCAGCCTTGATAGCTTCTAGTGAATAAACCTATTATTTAGATAGATCGTTTTAACTTATACCAGATTTACATTGGAGCTAATTAAGGCACCGTTGCACCAGGTGGTGCATATCCAGGCATAATAACTTCATGAAAAGTCGAATCTTTTTGCCCTGTCTGGCGCAGTCTCAGCGCACCAGATTTTCTCCAACCCGCGTTGCTTCCAGATGGCGCAACTGTATTTATAATCGATATACTGTCGTTATTACATGGAAATTCTATATATGTCATAGAAGACACTGGATCAGTGATACTACCATCGGTGTAAATTGCATGCAGTGTGAAATCAACCCAATTGCTATTCACTTGTGCATCCTGTAAGGCTGGATTCCCTCCAGTTGTAGCTATACTAGATCCACTTATTGGAGAGTTAATGCCGTTTATGCTTAAAGTGGAAGATCCGTTAATAGTCGGAAGATCTAAATATCCTATACCATTACTTTGCTTCTCAGCCTTAAAACCCGCATATTTATAAGCACGATGTTGTACAGAAGTAAACGTTCTACCTGCTCGGTATACAGGATAAATTGCCGGAGTGGTAGGTAGGGAAAAGTAACCTACATTAACCACACCAGAACTAGAAAAACCTCCTCTTGCGATATCATTTAATTCAAAATACTGAGAGCCATTGTAATAAGCATTTGTAGTTAAATACACAGAGGTTCCTAAAATGCACATTGCAGGCGTGGTGCTAGTCTTACGCCAAATTCGCTCATTGACAGAACCAATCGCTGTAACTCCATCTGCTGCATAAATATTCTGGGTATTCGACGTCACTTGTATCCCATACCCTGGCAAAGGTGCTGTTGAGTAATTAGCCATACCACTAATTTGACACGAGCCTGCAGCCCCGCCATAAGGTAAATCAATCCCAAAATTGGTTCTGGATTGTAACGGTGAAACGGGAGGGCCGATTAATGGTGGTTCCACTCTTCCATCGTTATAAAGATTAATATAGGCCGATCCTATTGGCAAAGAAGATAGTGCACAAAATGCTCCAGCAGCAAAACTTAGAGTTGATTGGATACTAAGTATAAGAGTTACGATAAATTTAAGATTACGATGCATTTCTTACTCCCCTTTTTTTAGAATACTCATTACTTACAAACAAGAACTTAACTTCTGATAAAAACATTAATCTGGAACAAAATGCCAGTTCAAACTAAACCAGACTCCACGAGGCGCACCCGGTGCAATAAAGTTAGTGCTAAGCCAGTCATTAGAGTTATGGTTATATCCATCTGGGCCAACTGCACCATTGATGCCTGGTGAAAAAGGGTTGCGACCAAGCCTACCTGCGGTAAAGTATTCTCGATCAAAAATGTTGTTAACCAAAATAGTTGCTGTCCACTCTTTATTAAACTTATAACCAGTTTGAAAGTTGTAGACGGCGAAGCCTGGAACCGTTCCTGGGTTGTTTTTTGGACGCAATAACGCATTACCCACAGCTCCCATGCCTCGATCTTGAATTACACCTGGTTTATGTTCATTATTTTCATTACCGCGTACATAACTATCAGAATGCGCTACCGCCGATAAACCTACAGTCCAATTATCTGTTACTTCATAATTCACACTGGCATTGAGGTTATGCAAAGAAACTCCAGGAATGCGACTGCCTGGCTTAACATCTATAGCAGGGCCATAGCCGTCATTCTTATCTGTCGAACTGCTATTATCTGGGTTAATCATTCGAAAACTATCTTCGAATGTTGCATCTGTCAGCGCATAGTTCAAATTAAACTTCCATTTATCTTTTTGACCAGATAGTCCCATTTCAAGCCCTCGACGTCTCGTATCACCAATAGTATTAAAGAAACCCCGACCGTTCCCAACAGCTACAAAATAGATGTCATCACGGAGATCCGTTTGATATACGCCAAAATTCCAACGTATATTTTCTCCCCAGTTACCGCGCAAACCTAGGTCATAACTTGTCGAACGAATCTGCGGTAAAAAGGGATCACCAGATAAAGTTGTTGGTAATGTACAAGACCGATTTTCAGCAAGACTTCTGGGTGTAAAAACTGGCGTATCGGTGATTCCATCGCCATCAGTGTCTTTATCGCCCGTACGTATTGGAGTATTGTCAAATGCACAACCTAACTCGATGACACTAGGCACTCGTGTACCTTGAGCCACGTTTGCAAAAATATTTACCTGTTCATTAGCCTGCCATGTAATACCAAGAGAAGGATTGAATGAGTAAAAGCTAAACTTCTCTGTTTCTGCAGGATCAAGAGCATTGAATAGACTAATTTGTCGATAATACGGAACTGGAGGACTATTACTGCAATCGCCATCGCATACGGCGACTTTATCGGGATAACCAATCAAGTCAGTAATTTCATAAGAACTGTAACCATATCTAGCAGCTATTTTATTCTTCGTAAACGTTTGGTTATAACGCCCAGAGGTAGTTATGTGCAAAGTGTCAATCGGAGTCCATGTATCACTAAAATAGATACTTTGAGTTGTATTAGTCCCACTAAAGTTATTATTCGGAATTGCCTGATATGCTCCAATAAATTGTGGATGAGCTTGAGCGGGATCTAAGTATGCATTCCTGTTAGCATCAAAAAACCCCAGTTGTGTGTAATTACTGTAATCAGCACTTGCGCTATCAATAGAAGCGCCAATCATAAACTTGTGATGCTCTAGATTCCAATTAAACTGAATTGAAACCCCGTCAACAATCTGGTTAATCTTGTTGTCATTGATGATTGCTGTCGGCGTACCTTGTACTACACCGGACGTATTTCCGTTAGCCCCATCAATAGACTGTATTGGATAGGCCGCATCAGCTGCTCTTGCAGCAGCACATTGGTCGTTGTTGGTTGGCGCTAATAACACCACATTAAATCTAAATAGCTTGTCCACGCCTCCAACATTTACGTATTTGTAAAAATAAACGTCGTCTAAATTTGGGTAATAAACAGTATCACCTGAGCCCAGTGGTTGAAAGTCGCCTATTAAACTGCTTCCTATGTGATAACTTGTTAATGGATTACCATTTGTATCGATAATCTGATTATTGGTATTATCAATAAAAGCCGCCCCAGAATATTGCGGAGTGGACTGATTCTGGTTATATAAGATGCGTTCTTCTTTGTTTTTCCAAAAATCAAGAGTATCGCGCAAAGCTTTTGCCATGTCGTCAGGGATGCCCGTGTTCTTAAGATTCGCAAATAAAACTGGATCTACAGTATATAGGCCTGTGTTTCCGACATTATCTGAGAGGTTGGTGTAAAAATCGGTTGTAGTAATATCGGTAGATCCATTTGTAGGATCAGCTTCAGATGGAATTACGTACATATCAGGAATGCCTTTTTGGGAGCCTGTGCTTGATAACATGCACGCAAACTGCTCACCTGCTGCCGGAGTCCGTTTCCCAATAAAATTATCACCCCACTCACGAACGATGTCTGAACCAATTTGATGTCGTTTACTATTTCTACGATAAATCTGTCCAGTTACTGTGAATTGCTCATCTACAAAATAACTACCAGATAGCTGAAATTGCGCCAGTTGATTTTTTGTTTTGTCCGGTGCAGTGAAAACACTATTACGATCTTGCTCATACATATTTGAAGGTAGCATTCCGTTACCTACCAAATCAGTTTGAACCAATAACGTACTAAAATTCAGATCTACTTTCTCTCCGCGAATACTGGCTTTAGTAAATAACTGATTTACTTTACTAGGTGAGTTTTGGCGCCAACCATCTTCAAGAAAGAAGTTTCCTGCTGCAAATAACCCAACCGTCCCGTTATTCCAGCCACCTTCTACCTGGAGTTGCTTGCGACCGTATGAGCCGGTAAGAATATCTGCATCTATTCCTGCATTATTAAAACCATCCTTGGTTTTCATGGAGAAGGCCCCCCCCAAGGTATTTAATCCAAAAATGGGGTTGGATCCTGGAAACACATCTACTCCAGCCAAGGCGTTCATGGGTATCATGTCCCAATTAACAACATCTCCGAATGGCTCATTCACGCGAATGCCATCCAAAAAGACACTCAAACCTTGAGGTGTTCCGATCTGGGGACCCGCAGTGAAACCTCGATATTGCACATCCATTTGAAATGGATTACCTTGATAATCATTAACTGTCACCGATTGCAATTTTTGATTCATCAAATCGGTAATACTCAAGGAATGCGCCTCTTTGATTTCCTTTGCAGAAATACTTTGTACGTTACCGGGGATTTCTTCTTTGGTCAGCCCAAGCCCTGGTAGCGGTCCTATTTCATAAAAACGCTTGGCGCGGACTTCAATGCCCTCAAGCTCTAGGCTTTTAGAACTCCGTTCAGGCTCAGGTTTAATAACAGCAGAGTCACCCGTGATAGTGAGTAGCAAGCCACTGCCTTGTAATACTTTTTTCAAGGCATCTTGCGGGGACAGCAAGCCCTTAATCGCAGGTGCCGTTTTATTTTTAGTGAGCTCGCTATCGTACGAGATGCTTAAGCCGGTCTGATTGGCTAGCTGCCGGATGGACTGGCTTAACGGTTGGGAAGGCAAATTGAACTGCTGCGGAAAGCCGGTGCCGTCAGCTGTTGCAGGTACTTTGGTGTTGAGTTCGGCGGCATGCAGATGATGCAAACCAGCCTGGTCAACTCCCAATATTGATAACACGGCCCCTGCTATCAGGCTTCGTGTTTGTTTGAACTTACTCGCCATTGCCCATCCCTGAATTTCATCTTATTACCGCAATGATGTTTTGAGAGGGCAAAGTTATGATGTCTATTTTTAAATTCTTTAATTATTTAGATGAAGCGCCTTTAATAATGGTGGCCTTGGCTGTTTGCACAATACGCACCGGGGCCATTTCAGGCATTTGATTAATAAAGGTATCAATCGAATCGGCTTTTAGCATTGAGGTGATATGCACTTTCGCAGAGATAGGCTGTTCAGCGATTAACGGCAATTTGCGATATCTGGAGAGCGTTTCGGCGATTTCATCCATATCGGCTTCTTCAAAAATCACCATGCCTTTTTCGAAGGCAAAGGCATCAACGGCCTGATGTTTGGTGTGCACTGGCACTGTGCCTTCGGTTTTCACTTCGGCCACTTCACCATCGTGCAATATCAATGAGTGCGGGTTGATGGTGTTGTCAGCATCATGCTGTTCGACTTTGACGGTGCCGTGATCCACGCTGACGCGCACCAGTTTCTTCAGCCGGTTAACCGCAAAACGAGTACCTAGTACCGTAATCTGCGCTTTGCCGCTATTGATAATAAACGGTCGCTGCTCATCGCGCGCGACTTCAAAAATGGCTTCACCTTGTTTGAGCTTTACCAGGCGTCGATCACGGTAATAAGTGATTTCAATCTCGGTACCGGTGTTCATGGTCAGCAAGGTGCCATCATCCAGGCGTTGCGATTTCACTGCGCCGACTTCGGCCTGGGCAACCATTTGCAAGGTGGGTTGGGCATGCCAGGTTTGCAGGCTGAGTAATCCGCCAAGGCCGATCACTGCCGCAGCCATCGCCCCTGCCACGTATTTTTTGATGCGTTGTGCGCGCTCTGCCTTTTGGAAGAAAGTATTTTGCTCGGCGATGCCCGCCAGCCTTTCAAGCTCAGGGGTAGAGTCAAAAGATTCCCATACCTTGGACACATCCGCATAGGCTTGCTGGTGCGCCTGGCTTGCCATCAGCCATTGCTCAAACTTGCCACGGATGGCGTCATCCGCTTCGGCATCCCTGATGCGAATAAACCAGGCAATCGCCGATTCGCGCAATTTATCGGTATGGGTGGCGGGCATGATTAGCAGATCTGGTCCTGCAGTTTTGTTAAATCCAGCATGGCGCGGGTGATATGGCGTGACACCATATTCACGGTGATAGACAGTTTTTCAGCAATGTCTTTAAGCGGCATTTGCTCTACGCGATATAACCAGAAGGCTTCACGGCACTTCGGCGGCAGCCGATTGATCACTCTTTGCAAGGCCTCTAGCCGTTGCTTGATAGAAGTAAGTTCCTCCGGCGAAGGCGCTACCCTGGTCGGGTCATTGATAAACTCCGGCAGGCTGAATTCTTCACTGGATGAAAATGTAATGACCCTTTTGCTGACTCTGCGATCTTCATTTGCCAGGTTTTGCGCGATGACTCGCAGGTAGGCATGTGGTTTCTCGAGGTTGATGGCGGTCGGCGAGATGGCAAATTTCAACAATGCATCGTGCAAGATATCGTAGGCCTTATGACGGCAGCGAATGTCGTTATAGATGGCAGGCAGCAGTTCACTATAGGCCCACCTTAAATTAATGCCATGCCATTCGATCGAGGAATTCATTGCAGATGCTTTTCAAAAAATACTTTGCAAGAATCAAGCAAAGGCTATTCCCGGCATCCAGGCTCAATCAACTGATTGATTCTGATAGTGTTTATTAAATATTTTTATATTCAATGGAAATAAAATTGGTTGTTTATAGCCATGATGGCTATATTTAACCATTTATACTAATGTACTTGATCTGTGAGGCGCTGGTTTAGATTTGGGTGATACGCAAGTATTTGTTCATTAACTGTTCTTGAGTCTCCACTCGGTCCGGGTCCAGCGGAATGCAGCTGATCGGGCACACTTGCTGGCACTGTGGTTTGTCAAAATGGCCTACGCATTCGGTGCACAGATCCGGATTGATTTCATAGATCTCTTCGCCTTGAAAAATGGCCTCGTTCGGGCACACCGGCTCGCAAACATCGCAATTTATGCATTCATCGGTAATAAACAGGGACATTTATACAATCAGTTTTTGCTTGATAGCGGTTTCAACGCCGGGTGACACGAACTGGTTTACATCGCCACCCAGGCGAGCCACTTCGCGCACCAGGCTGGAAGAGATAAACATGTATTCTTCGGCCGGTGTCATAAACAGGGTTTCCAGTTTTGGGTACAGTTTGCGGTTCATGCCTGCTAACTGGAATTCGTACTCGAAATCGCTGGCTGCGCGTAATCCGCGAATCACCATCTGCGCACCTTGCGACTGGACGAATTGCATCAACAGGCCATCAAAACCAACCACTTTGATGTTTTCACCGGCAAATACCGATTGCGCCAGTGTCACACGCTCTTGCAGGCTAAACAGGGTTTGTTTGCTGGTGCTGCCCGCCACTGCGACAATGACCTGGTCAAACAGATGCGCGGCACGGCGCACGATATCTTCGTGCCCCATGGTGATCGGGTCAAACGTGCCCGGATAGACTGCAATTCTGGTTTTATTCATTCCTGATATCCCGAAATCTGTACGCACATTCAAGGCTGCGTGGCTGGCGTGTTGACTGGTTGCAACAGGTGGTAGAACACTTGCCCTGCTTTGCCAGACTTGATCACTTGCCAGTCCGAATCGGATTTTAACGCATATTCGGCTTCTACATACAGCCAGCCTGCTTCTGACAAATGTCCTGCCAGCAGTGGCAACAACTTATCCAGCCATTGTTTGTGGTAGGGTGGATCACAGAAAATGACGTCATAGCGTTGTGTGTTTTGGGCCAGGAACTTCAGCGCATCGGCCTGGCGGATATCGGCTTTTGTAGCTTGCAGCAATGCCTGATTTTGCAACAAAGCCTGGAACGGGCCTTTGCCGAGCTCCAGCATGGTGACCTGGCTGGCATTGCGTGACAGCGCTTCAAACCCCAGCGCACCGGTGCCTGCAAACAGGTCCAGGCAGGTTTTGCCGGTTAACTCCTGCCCCAGCCAGTTGAACACGGTTTGCCGCACACGGTCCGGCGTGGGACGCAAGCCATCGGCATCCGGGAATTTGAGTACCCGGCTACGCCAGACACCGGCATTAAGACGCACTTGATTCATAAAGATGGTTCAATTGATACACAAGGACAAAGCGTTATTATAAAGGTGTTCGCCCCTGTGGCGACATTTGCATTGGCTTGCTGAAAAACAGTTCGTGCTATCATCCATCAAAATAAATAAAGGAAATCACACATGGAATTTTTATTTGGCTTTGGCCTGTTAGGCAGCCTGATCGGATTGGCGCTGACCGTGTTCTGGCTATGGATGCTGGTGGATTGCCTGGCTGACCAGAAGGACGATAAACTGGTCTGGTTCCTGGTGATCTTCTTTTTGAACCTGCTGGGTGCGGTGCTTTATTACTTTCTGGCGCGCAAAAAACGTAAGGGTGCTGTGCTGTAAACGTATCTTTGCCTAACGTCACACAATCAAAAGCCGACAATCGTCGGCTTTTATATTTTGACCAGCTTATTCAGCCCCTACGATCACGGTGGCAAAACTTTCGGGATGGATGCGGCGTTTAAATGCGTCATTCACCTGCTGCACGGTCACTTGCGCCACGTGATCGTTAAAACTGTCCAGGTAGTCCAGCGGCAGTTTGTAGAAGCCGATGATATTCAGGTATTCCAGTATTTTGCTGTTGCTGTCTATGCGTAACGGGAAACCACCGATCAGGTTATCTTTCGCCGCCTTTAGCTCAGGCTCGGTCACGCCTTTTTGCACAAACTGTTGTACGGTTTCATTCACCAGCTTCAGTGCATCTTCAGCCTGCTCCTTTTTAGTTTGCAAGCCGATCTGGAAAGGCCCAAGTTCGGCCATGGGCAAGAAATAACTATACACGCTGTAGGCCAACCCGCGTTTCTCACGCACTTCCTCAGTCAGGCGTGAGACAAAACCACCGCCGCCCAGAATATAGTTACCGACATATAAGGGGAAGAAATCTAGATCGCCACGTTTGTTACCTGGCTGACCGAGCAAAATGTGCGCTTGCAAGGCAGGGTGAGGCAGCTTTTTAACGCTGGCTGCTTTTAAGGCGGGCACTGGTGCTACTGGCGCAACAGCCGGGCCTTGCGGCAAGCCTGTGCTCAAGCGTTCGGCGATCTGTTTGGCCTGGGCCAGGGTTAAATCCCCCATCAAGGCAATCACGGCTGATTTGGCTGTGTAATGCGTTTGGTAGAACTGGGACAAATGCGCCACGGTTAAGGATTGCACGGTATCGATTTCACCACTTTGGTCCAGGCTGTAAGCATGCATGCCATACACCGAGTGCATAAATGCTTTTTGCGCAATGCTGTCGGGTTCGGTTTCGGCTTCCTGTAAACCAGCGACAATGCGCGCTTGCTCGCGTTTTAGCACCGCCTCGGGGAAATCAGGCTTATGCAATACAAAGCTGAACGCTTCCAGTGCGCTGACCTGTTCGCTGGTCAAAGTGCGCAGCTTGAATCCGGCACGGTCAGCATCGAAATTACCACCCAGCACGGCACCGATATCGGCAAAACGGTTGGTCAGTGTTTCTTCATCCAGCCCGCCTGCCACCAATGCCATCAGGTGATGCGTCACACCTGCAACGCCTGAGGTTTCCGGTGTGTCGTGTGCGCTGCCTGCGGGGAAATTCACGCTCACATCCATCATAGGCAAAGCATGGTTTTCAACAAAGTAGACCTCACTGCCCTGGCTGGTGGTCCAATGCTGGATATTTAACCCGGCCAGGGCATGGATGGCATGGCTTTGCAGCAGCAATGCCAACAAGGTGATTTTCAACACATTCAAAGCGTTCATTCTGTTCCCTACGTCACTGGTGAAACGAAATAACCTGTGGTTATTTACAATTATTTGGTTCAAGTTAATGCTGATGCGGGCGACCGGCCGGTTTGGCGTTAGCGTCCATCGGTTGCGGGTCCAGCGTCACCAGGGTTAACTGGTCTGGGACCAGGTATTTCTTAGCCACCGCCTGCACTTGTTCTGAAGTCACCGCCTCTACCCGCGCAGCATTTTTTTCCAGCAGGCTCAATGGATAACCCATGGTTTCCAGTTGCCCGATCTGCATGGCCTGGTAAAACATGGAGTCGCGCTTATACACATCGGCCGCAATCACGGCCGCTTTCACTCTATGTAATTCAGCAGCGGTCACACCCTTGTTTTTCACTTCATCTACCACTTCCCAGATGGCTTTTTGCAAGGCATCCAGCGCCACGCCCTCACTGGGCGAAGCAGCGATTTCAAATACTGAGGACTGGCCTCGGTTAGTGCCGTCATAACCGCTATCAATATCCAGTGCAATCTCCTGCTCACGCACCAGTTTCTGGTTAAGTCGCGAAGAGCCATTGCCACTTAGCACACTGGATAACACCTCCAGCGCATAAGGTTCCCAATCTTGCTCGCTGTAACCGGCGCCATTTTTCATGGCCGGAGCCTGAAAACCCATCACAAAAGAAGGCAATTTAGCGGGCGCTTTGACAATCGCGCGTCGCTCGCCCAGTTGTGCAGGTTCTACCTGCGGTTTGCGCGCAGGGAGCGGTTTGGTTGCCAGTTTGCCAAACGTCTCTTCCGCCAGTTTGAACACCTCTTGTGCCTTTACATCGCCGACCACCACCACTGTCACATTATTGGGGGTGTACCAGGTGTTGTACCACTCACGGGCATCGGCGGCGGTCATATTATCCAGGTCATTCATAAACCCGACTACCGGGCGGCCATAAGGATGGGCGCGATAGACTGAAGAATCAAACTGTTCATTGACGCGGGATTGTGGCTTGTCTTCCGTGCGCCAGCGGCGCTCCTCTTTCACCACTTCGATTTCTTTGGCAAATTCGGCATCGGTGATCTGCAAATTGGCCATGCGGTCCGCTTCCAGCTTGAACGACAATGGCAGTTTTGATTTTTCCAATTGCTGGAAATAACAGGTGTAATCTTTACTGGTAAAGGCATTTTCCTTGCCGCCTGCGGCTGCTACCTGGCGTGAAAACTGCCCGGCAGGGACACTTTTGGTGCCTTTGAACATCATGTGTTCCAGCACATGCGCTACACCGGTTTTGCCATTCACTTCATCCAGCGATCCGGCGCGATACCACACCTGCGAGACGACAACGGGCGCACGGTGATCTTCCTGCACAATGACCTTCAGGCCATTTTTCAGGGTGGTCTGCACAATATCGGCGGCCTGCGTGGTACAGACACTGAGCAACGCAGCCAATAACACGAGTGGCCGGCTGCGATAAGGAAAACTTTTTTTCATGATGGAATCACTATAAGAGACAGGTTGTATGAAGCAGTGGGTGTGACTGATGCCGTAGCGACTTAGTTCGCATGAGTTGCCTGATAGAACCTGGGTTCTAAAATACATCCTGGGGCTTTTGATACACATCGCAAAGCCATGGTCGTGGCGGTAAATGTCGATTCGGCTTAAAATAGGCATATTACCGAGTTTTAAGCTGCCATGTTCAATCCATTTGCCAAAAAAACCGAGTCTTCATCCCCTGCCCCCGAAGAAACCACCAGCCTGAGCTGGACCCAACGCCTGAAAAACGGCCTGGCGAAAACCCGCCAGCAACTGGGTGGGCAACTCAGCGCGCTGTTTGGTGGCGGCAAGATCGACGAAGACATCTACGAAGAACTGGAAACCATCCTGCTGACCTCGGATGTGGGCGTTAGTGCCACCCAGCACCTGCTCGAGCAACTACGTGCCCGCGTGAAAAGGCAGGATCTGCAGGACACGATTGCGTTGAAACAGGCGCTGAAAGAAACCTTGTCTGACCTGCTCTCACCCTTGCAAGCACCGCTGGATGTCAGCGGCCACCAGCCTTACGTGATGATGATGGTAGGCGTGAATGGCGCAGGCAAAACCACCACCATAGGCAAGCTGGCAAAATACCTGCAAGGGCAAGGGCACAGCGTATTGATTGCCGCCGGTGATACTTTCCGCGCCGCCGCGCGCGAACAATTGCAGGTCTGGGGGGAACGCAACGATGTGCAGGTGATTGCCTCAGAAAGTGGCGACCCCGCCGCAGTGATTTATGATGCAGTCAATTCTGCGATTGCCAGGAAAATCGATGTGGTGATTGCAGATACGGCTGGCCGCCTGCCCACACAGTTGCACCTGATGGATGAAATCAAAAAGGTGCAACGCGTGATTGACAAGGCATTGCCAGGCGCGCCGCATGAGATCCTGCTGGTGCTGGATGCCAACACCGGCCAGAATGCCGTCAACCAGCTCAAGGCTTTCAACGACGCCCTGGGGGTGACGGGCCTGGCCTTAACCAAGCTGGATGGCACCGCCAAAGGGGGCGTGATCGCCGCCATTGCGCATTTGAGCGGGCAATCCAAGCACGCGATCCCGGTCCGTTTTATCGGCGTGGGTGAAAGTATTGATGACTTGCGCCCGTTTGATGCCAATGACTTTATCGATGCCCTGATTGATTAGCCATGACCCTCTTTAACTTTAGACTGTTAAACCAGATTATTAAACCATGATCGCATTTAATAATGTCAGCATGCGCTACCCGAACAGCGCGCACCTGTTCCGCCAGGTCAGTTTCAATATTGAAAAAGGCGACTTTGTGCTGATCACCGGCCAGTCAGGCGCCGGCAAAAGCACCCTGCTAAAACTGATGGCGGGCATAGAAGCGCCATCCGGTGGCCATATCCTGATTAATGAGCAGGACATCAGCAAGCTGCATCAAAACGCCATTCCTTACCTGCGCCGCCGTTTTGGCCTTGTGTTCCAGGATCACAAGTTGCTGTACGACCGCAACAGCTTTGAGAATGTCGCCCTGCCGCTCAGCATCCAGGGCATCACCGGCGACGAAGCCGCACGTCGCGTGCGCGCAGCTTTGGATAAAGTCGGGTTACTCAACAAAGAAAAAGCCATGCCTATCACCCTGTCAGGTGGTGAACAACAGCGACTGGCCATCGCACGCGCCGTGGTCAGCCGCCCCTCGATTGTAATTGCCGATGAACCTACCGGTGGCCTGGACAGGGTCGCTTCACTGGAGATCATGCAACTGCTCAAAGCATTTAACGATGTAGGCGTCACCGTCGTCATCGCTATGCATGATGTGGCGCAGGTCAGCACCATCGCCTACAGAACCTTGCATATAGACCAGCAAACAATTACGGCAATGCCATCCCAGGTGGGCATGTTATGAAAAACTGGCTGAACCAACACACCCTTGCCATGCAACTGGTCTTGCAGCGGCTGAAAGCGCATTGGCTCAACACACTGACCATTTGGCTGGTAATAGGCATCACCGTGACGCTACCAGGCCTGCTATTCGTTGGCGTAGACAACCTGCAGGATGCCTCGCGCTCGATCAAGCAAGACGCGCAAATGAGCGCCTTCCTCAAGCCTGCGCTCAACGGCAACGTCATCCAGCGCCTGATCAATGACGTGCAAGCCTTACCGCAAGTCAAAGAAGTACGCTACGTACCCAAGGAAGAAGCCATCAAACAGCTGGGGCAACAGTTCCTGCAAAAAGACCTGCTGGCCGATTTACCGCAGAACCCGCTGCCTGATGCGCTGTTCATCACCCTGGCAGACACACAGTCAAACACAGCAAAACCGGTGCAGGAAATGCTGCAAGCGCGTGACGAAGTCGAAGAACTGGTGATCGACAGCGTCTGGATCGAACGCCTGAACTCCATGCTGGTACTGGGTAAACGCATCGCCCTCATTTTCGCCTGCCTGCTGGGCATTGCCATGGTCACGGTCATCAGCAACACCGTGCGCATGCAGGTGCTGACGCATGAGCCAGAAATCGAAGTCAGCCGCTTGATCGGCGCCACACATAGCTTTATCCGTCGCCCGTTTTTATATATGGGCAGTGTTTACGGATTAGGTGGGGGCCTGATTGCGGTCGGCTTGCTGTTTGCCATTGTGTGGAACCTCAAGCAACCGGTACAACTGCTGGCTAACAATTACCAGAGCAATTTCCAGCTGGTGTTTCACCTGGTGAATATTGGTGGGTTGATTTTATTGGCTTCGACGTTGATAGGTTGGATAGCGGCGTTTATTGCGTTGACGCAGAAGCGCTGAAAGGCCTCGCTCTTCTTCACCCGCGAAAGTAGATGCGTGCGTCATTCTGGCGAAGGTGTTTCTCAGAGCGTGCTCTGAGCCTGCGTAACGGTTGGCTTATGCAGAAGCCAACGCGCCCTGCAAGGGAGAATCCAGGCAAGGCCCATACTTAATCTGGTTCCAATAGAGAGCGTAATTAATACGCTTGCTGTGAAGTTCTAATTGGTATTTCTTTGGATGGTTCTGTGCTCTATTTCACCATTTTCTTTCGCCTCTAGGCGAGTGACTTTTCTTTGCTTGCCCAAAGAATAAGTCACCAAAAGAAAAGGCACCCTAGCTTCCGCTTGTTTCCTCCGTTGCTCGCCAAAATAAGCGGTCACGAAACTCAACCTGGTAGCTCACACAAAACGTGAGCTACTGCGGGATTCAAACAGTCGCTCCCTTCGCCCTTATTTTGTCTGCGCTACTTGGCGCGTCAGATAGGGGCCCGGTTTAAACCACCACGATGAGATGTTGGTTAAACGTATAGCATCTAGGGCGCGAAGAGGCTTTTTAAAAGATCTAAAGCAAATGGCCAACAAACTATTTTGTTGGTCATCTTATCCGTTTGCTTTGTTTTATTTCAGTGTGTCGGCGGGATGCAATGTGATGAATTTAAGTATCAGTAACCGCGTGGTGGTTTTAAATGGGCCCCTATCTGACGCGCCGAATAGCGCAATCAGCGTGGGAGTTGTCGGCCAGCGGCTGTTCGAGTTCCGCAACAAGCCACGAAGTGTGTGGCTTGTCAGGGCGAGTTTCGTTGGACGCCCACGTTGATGAGCAACGCAGGAAACAAGCGGAAGCTAGGGTGCCCTTTCTTTTGGTGACTTATTCTTTGGGCAAGCAAAGAAAAGTCACTCGCCTAGGGGCGAAATAGAGTGCCGAATCAACCAAAGAAATACCGATTAGAGCCTACAACAAGTGCGACACTTGCGCTTTATTGCAGCTAAGCTAATCATGAACATTGCCTGGATTCTCCCTTGCAGGGCGCACTGGCTTCTGCATAAGCCAGTCGTTCCGCAGGCAAAGAGCATGCTCTTTGAAACACCTGCTACACCCTCCGCCAGAATGACGGCCTAATCAACAAACATAAGCCACCCCTCTTGTAGGCGCACCACATGCACTGCGCCCCTCACCCTACGCCATGAGACTGATGGTCATTGCCTTTCCTGCATACCGTGCGGACTACCGCTTAAACAGCCATTACGCGTGCGACCAAATCACTGCGCAACATAATTAGGCCCACTCCCACCCTCCGGTGGTACCCAATTAATATTCTGCGTTGGATCCTTGATATCGCATGTTTTGCAATGAATGCAATTCTGCGCATTGATCTGTAGCACTTGCTCACCAGACTGCTCAATAAACTCATAAACACCCGCCGGGCAATAGCGCTGTTCGGGCCCGGCATAGCGCGGCAGGTTGACCCGCTCGGGGATGTCCTGCACCGTCAGTTTCAAATGGCATGGCTGCTGATCATCGTGGCCGATATTGCACAGGCTGACTGAACTGAGCTTATCAAACGTCAGCACGCCATCAGGTTTGGCATATTCAGGCTGGCGACTTTTATCTGCTTCATCCAGGGTGGAGTGATCGGCAATCGTATGCTTCAAGGTCCAGGGTAAGGTGATCCCAAAGCCGGACAACCACATTTCCGCACCACCCAGCATGGTGCCGACCCAGGTGCCCCAGCGGGATAAATATGGCTTCACGTTGCGCACAGCCGTTAAATCCTGCCAGATCCAGGATGCACGCAATGTTTGCGGGTAACTGGCCAATATTTCCGGAGCGCCTTGCTGAATGGCGTCAAACACCGACTCTGCGGCCAGCATGCCTGATTTCATGGCATAGTGGCTGCCCTTGATTTTGGGCACATTGACCAGGCCAGCGCTGCAACCCAGCAATGCGCCACCGGGGAAAGCCAGTTCCGGCAAAGACTGTATGCCACCTTCTGAAATAGCACGCGCGCCATAGCTAATGCGCTGTCCGCCTTCCAGCAGTGCTTTCAGTTTCGGGTGGGTTTTATAGGTCTGGAAAATATCAAACAATGACAAATAAGGATTACTGTAATCCAGGTGCACCACATAGCCGACCGATACCAGGTTGTCGCCGTGGTGGTAAATAAAGCCACCGCCACCGGTGTTGGCATCCAGCGGCCAGCCCAGGGTATGTTCAATCAGGCCTTTTTGATGCAGATCCGGTTTGACGCGCCAGATTTCCTTGAATCCAAGGCCATACTTGGCCGGGCTGGAGGCAGCGCGTAAACCATAACGCGCTTCCAGTTGCTTGGTCAGTGAGCCGCGCGTGCCTTCTGCCACCAGGGTATATTTGGCGCGGATTTCAATTCCAGGGGTGTAATTAGCGGTGGGGTTGCCTTGTTTATCCAGGCCCATATCCCCAGTGATGACGCCTATCATGCGGCCAGTTTCGTCATAACTTGGCGTTTGTGCAGAAAAACCGGTATAGATTTCGACACCCAGCGCTTCAGCTTGCGTCGCCAGCCAGCGGCACACTTCACCCAGACTGACGATGTAATTGCCATGGTTGCGCATCAGCGGCGGCAATGTCCATTCCGGCAACGCCCAGGCTTTTTCCTCGCCCAGTACGACAAAGGTATCTTTATCCACCGGCGTATTCAGCGGTGCGCCCAGTGATTGCCAGTCAGGCAGTAATTCCTGCAATGCCCTGGGGTCAAGTACCGCGCCCGAGAAAATATGGCTGCCGACTTCGGCGCCTTTTTCGAGTACACAAACACCTAGTTCCTGCCCTTTTTCTTGAGCCAATTGCTTGAGACGGATGGCGGCCGATAAACCGGCAGGGCCAGCGCCGACAATCAGCACATCATATTCCATTACATCTCTTTCCATACTTCCTCCTACAATCAGACGCGAGCAATCAGGCAATAGCGGGGATATCTATCAGGTCACTGCGCGCCGCGCCTTGCGTGAACGCCTGACAAAACGCCAGAAACTGGCGGATACCGCCGGTTTGATATTTTTGCCTATGCCACAAAAAATAAAAATTCCGGTGAAACTGCAAACTATGGTTTTCGATAGGCACCAGGCTACCGCGCCGGAACGCGTCCTTGAGTGCCAGCCTGGAGATACAACCTATGCCCAGGCCAGACTCCACGGCACGCTTGATGGCCTCGGTATGTTCCAGCTCCAGCGTGATATTCAGCCTGGAGTAATCCTGGCTAAACGCGCGGTCAAATGTCTCCCGTGTGCCCGAGCCTTTTTCACGCACTATCCATGGCTGCAACAATAAATCAGACTTATAGATGGTTTTACCGGTCTGTGCGATTTTCGCCAGCGGATGCGACGGTGCTGCAAAAATCACCAATTCATCGGCGATCCATGGCGCTACAGCGATATCCGGGTGATTACATTCGCCCTCTATCATACCCAAATCCAGTGTATGATTCGCAATTTGCTCAACGATAGTACGCGTATTTTGCACCTGTAGCTGGATATGACTTTGCGGGTATTGTTGCAGGAATTTAGCGACCAATAACGCAACCAGGTAATTACCAACCGTGAGCGTGGCGCCTATTTTCAAGTGCCCGTAACCCTGCTGACCATGCAGCATGCGCTCGATTTCACGGGCGCGGTCCAGCAACTCTACCGCTTTGGGCAGTAATTGCTGGCCGGATTCATTGATACGCAAGCTTTTGCCGACGCGATCAAACAACTGGATTTCAAATTGTTTTTCCAGTTCGATCAGCGCAGTACTGGCTGCGGATTGCGATAACGCCAATTGCGCGCAGGCGCGGGAAACGCTGCCAGCACGGCTAATAGCGACAAATATCTCCAGCTGCCTGAGGGTATATTTCATTCAGATGATGATAATACGATGATTAGGCTAGGTGTGCGGCAATTGAGCGACATCAAATTCATCTAAAAAACAGATATATATTATTATAATAATCAATTTAATAAATATTATAAGCTAGCTTAAAATGCTCGGCAACGTGCAAGCAATTTTTTACCAAATCAAACGTTCTATGAAAGTATTAGGTTTATGAAAATATTGGTGGCGATTAAACGGGTCGTCGATTACAACATCCAGGTTCGCGTCAAGGCAGACGGCTCAGATGTGGATATTGAAGGCGTTAAAATGGGCGTTAACCCATTTGATGAAAACGCGATTGAAGAAGCCATCCGCCTGAAAGAAAAAGGCATTGCGACTGAAATCATTGCCGTCACCATAGGCGGCGCTGCCAATCAGGATATCTTGCGCCATGCCCTGGCCATGGGTGCCGACCGCGCCATGCTGGTGGAAACACAGGAAACCCTGCATTCTCTGGGCGTCGCCAAAGTATTGAAAGCCGTAGCAGAGCGTGAACAGCCGCAACTGATCCTACTGGGCAAGCAAGCGATTGATGACGACGCCGGCCAAACCGGTCAAATGCTTGCGGCTTTGCTGAAACTGCCGCAAGCGACTTATGCCTCACAAATCACCATTGCCGATAACCAGGCGACCGTCGTCCGCGAAATTGATGGCGGCACACAGACATTGGTGGTCGATTTACCTGCCGTGATCACGGCTGACCTGCGCCTGAATGAGCCGCGCTACGTCAAACTGCCTAACCTGATGATGGCCAGGAAAAAGCCGCTGGAAAACATCCCGCTGGAGTCGCTGAACGTCACCCTCACACACAATGTGCAACAGCTTAAAGTGGCCGCGCCACCTTCGCGCCCTGCTGGCATCATGGTCAAGGATGTGAATGAGTTATTGAGCAAGCTGCGCTCACACGAAGGGATTATTTCATGAGAACACTGATTATTGCCGAACATGACGGCCAGCACCTAAACGAACAAGTAGCGCGTGCCGTGACGGCGGCGCAACACTGGCAACAGCCGGTGGATGTATTGATCGCCGCTGCGCAACCAGAGGCACTGGCTGCACAAGTGGCTGCCTTACAAGGTGTCAGCACTGTCTTAGTCGCAACCGATGCTGCCTTGCAACATCCGACCGCTGAACACCTGGCTGATATCATCGTACCGTTGGCCGCCGATTACACTGTCGTGCTGGCAGCGCATAGCGCCTTCAGCAAAAATATACTGCCACGCGTCGCTGCTTTGCTGGATGTGAATATGCTGTCCGACGTGCTGGAGATCCAGGATCGCAATACTTACGTACGTGGCGTTTACGCCGGTAACGTATTGGCCACCGTGCACAACCAGGATGCGACACAGGTACTCACGGTTCGCGGCAGCAAATTTGCAATCGCTGCTGCGGGTGCAGCGGCCGAGATTAAAGCAATTGCAACGCCAGCAGCGCCACAAGGCAGCCGCTGGGTCTCAGAAGCCTTTAATAAATCCGAGCGCCCTGCCCTGACTGCGGCCAAAGTAGTGGTTTCCGGTGGTCGCGCTCTGGGTAGTGCTGACGCGTTCGCCCAGGTCATCGCGCCATTGGCTGACAAACTGCATGCCGCTATCGGCGCCAGCCGTGCCGCGGTAGATGCCGGTTATGCACCGAATGACTTGCAAGTCGGCCAGACCGGCGTGGTGGTCGCGCCTGAGTTATATATCGCCGTCGGTATTTCTGGCGCCATTCAGCATGCTTACGGCATGAAGGACAGCAAAGTGGTAGTGGCGATTAACCAGGACCCGGAAGCACAGATTTTCAAGATCGCTGACTACGGATTAGTGGCAGATTTGTTTGAAGCCGTGCCAGAACTGACAGCTGCGTTATAATAGTCGCTTAGAATAAACCCTTTAAATTCAAATCCTTTGCCTAGCCGCGAGTAAAAATAAGACATGAGTAATAAAAAATATTCCACAGAAACGATATTGAGCGTTCATCACTGGAACGACACCCTGTTTAGTTTTAAGGCCACGCGCGACCCAGGTTTGCGTTTTGAAAACGGCCAGTTTGTGATGATAGGCATGGAAGTAGATGGCCTGCCACTGACCCGTGCTTACAGTATCGCCAGCCCAAACTATGAAGAGCATCTGGAGTTTTTCAGTATCAAGGTACCGAACGGCCCGCTGACTTCACGTCTGCAACACTTGAAAGTGGGCGATCCACTTTTAGTCAGCCGCAAGCCAACCGGTACTCTGGTTACCCACGATTTGAAACCAGGTAAAAACCTGTATTTCTTCTCTACCGGCACCGGCCTGGCCCCATTCATGAGCCTGATCCAGGATATCGAAGTGTATGACCGCTTTGAAAAAGTGATCCTGATTCACGGTGTGCGCTATGTGAATGAACTCGCCTATGCCGACTTTATCAGCCAGGAATTACCGAATAATGAATTCTTTGGCGAAGAAGTGAGAAACAAGCTGATCTACTACCCGACAGTGACACGTGAGCCGTTTAGAAACCAGGGCCGCCTGACTGACCTGGTGGAAAGTGGCAAATTGTTTGAGGATATCGGCCTGCCACCATTGAACCCGGAAACAGACCGCGCGATGATTTGTGGCAGCCCGGCCATGCTTAAGGATAGCGCCGAGATGCTGGATAAACGTGGCTTCAAAGTCTCGCCTCGCATTGGCGAACTGGGCGACTATGTCATTGAAAAGGCTTTTGTAGAAAAATAAGTCTGAAAAATAAGTCTGAAAAATACAAGTCACAAAGCAAAATGATCGCAGTGTGCAGATGTTGAAAGTATCACTATGACATCTGACACTGCGATTTCTTTTGAACCGGCGCAACTGGCTGACCTGCCGGCATTAAGCGCCCTGCTCACCCTGCTGTTTTCGCAAGAACACGAATTCACCCCTGATATCACCGCCCAGCAACGAGGCCTTACTGCCATCTTGCAACAACCTGATAGCAGCCGCATTCTTGTCGCTAGATGCGATGGGGAAGTTATTGCCATGGTGAGTTTGCTGTTCACCATTTCCACCGCCCTGGGTGGCCGTGTCGCTTTGCTGGAAGATATGATCGTGCAGCCGACATATCGTGGCCAGGGCATTGGCTCGCGATTGCTGGCATATGCCCTCACATTTGCGCGCAGCCAGCAGGTACTCAGAATGACCTTGTTGACTGATCACGACAATGTTGCCGCCCAGAAACTCTATCAACAGCACGGGTTTCAGCCGTCCAGCATGCAGGCCTGGAGATTGATACTTTAACGCCTGGCGTCTTTCATGCCTGTGGCGACCACGATCGCCAGCACAAACACGACAGTAAGTAACAAGAAGCCCTGCGCATAGGCCTGGAAGGTCCCTGCAGTACTCGCACCGCACATTTCCTGACGCCATTCCAGGAACACCGCCATCATGGTCACACCCACCACGCCGCCTAATTGCCTGGCATAACTGACGACAACAGAAGATTGCCCCAGATGCTGCGGTTCCATTTCATGCAAGGTGGCAAGGTTGAGTGCCGGCAGAATCATGCCGAGGCCAATACGGCCAACCACGGTTGCGGCGACGATCTCCCAGTATTGCACCGTGTCTGCGGCGAAGACGAATACCAGAAATGAGGCGCCGAATATAGACAAACCCGCCAGGGTGATACGTCTGGGGGAGAGCTTATCCGCCATGCGCCCGGCAAAGGGGATGGTCAGTACCAGCGCAATGCCGGAAGGCAGCAGTAGCAGCCCGGCGTCAGTTGCACTAAACGCCATGGCGCTTTGCAAAAATACCGGGATCAGGTAAGTAGATGCAAACAAACCGAATCCATAGGCAAAGGCTACGAAAGTACCGCGGCTGAATGTAGGTTTGGAGAACAGGTGTAATTGAATAATGGCGTGTGGCAAACTACGTGCATGGCGGATATAGCATGCCATGGAGACGACCAGCAGGATGGCATAACCCCAGGTCCAAAACGCGGCCAGCCCACTATGGTGCAAACTGGAAACAAACTCGATCAATCCTATTGAGGCGGCGGATAGCCAGCCCAGGCCAGCCCAGTCAAATGGTTGCACTTCTCTTTTACGCGGAGCGGGCAACCAGATTCGGGCGGCGATCAGGGCCAGGCATGCAAACGGCACACCTAACAGGAAAATCGCCTGCCAGCCAAATTGATCCAGCATCCAGCCGCTGATGGAAGGCGCGATGGCAGGCGTAAAGGCGATACCGACAATCAGGATGCCAGAAGCGCGCCCCTGGATATTGGGTGGAAATAAACGCATCAAAGCCATGATGCCCAACGGTTGCAACACCCCCGCTGCCAGGCCTTGCACCAGGCGTGCAATGACGACATGTACAAACGTATGGGAATAAAAACCGGCAATACTGGCCGCAATCAATAACCACAACGCACTAATAAATACACGGCGCAGGCCAAAACGCTCAAGTAGCCAGGCCGCAGGCAACATGGCAATCGTCATCGCGGCCAGGAAAGCCGTCATCGCCCACTGGACATGGTCCTGGCCCAGGTGGAAGGTTCTGGTTAGCGCTGGCACCGCCACATTAAAACTGGAGGTGCATAACACCCCGGCAATGGTGCCGAGGCCGATGATGCATAACACCATCCATTTATATTGCTCGCCATAATGCTGTGCAAGTGCGTCAAAGGAATGTGCGTGCCGGAATAACCGCATCAAGTCTTACCCGTTATTGGTCGTAATGGGTGACCTTAACATGCCCTGCCAGCAGAGTCACCCTGCCTGGTACTGCTTCAAAAGCAAAAATGCCGGCCCGGAATAGTAAGATGCTTATTTAAAACGCACTTTTGATCACACCGCCATCGACACGTAAAGCGGCACCGGTAGTGGCTGAAGATAAAGGACTAGCGATGTAAGCCACCAGATTGGCGACTTCCTCTGTGGTGGCGAAGCGTTTGATCAGTGAAGTCGGCCTGACATGCTCAAAGAATTCCTGCTCAAATGCCGCTTGCGACTTATTTTCTGCTTGCGCCAGCGCCTCAACGAAATCGCCCACACCACGCGAGCGTGTTGGACCTGGCAAAATGCTGTTGACGGTGATCTGCGTGCCGGCCAGCGACTCAGCCAGGCCACGCGCGACTGCGATTTGTGCAGATTTTGTCATGCCATAGTGAATCATTTCCGGCGGAATCTGCACCCCGCTCTCGCTAGAGATAAACACGATACGGCCCCAGTCTTTTTGCTTCATGCCAGCTAAATACAGCCTGGCCAGGCGTACACCACTTAATACGTTCACATCAAAAAAACGTTGCCAGTCAGCGTCAGGGATCTCTTCAAACGCTTTCGGCTCAAAAATGCCCAGGTTGTTCACCAGGATATCGACTTGCGGATACTGAGACACCAGAGACTCTGCCACGGCTGCCTGTGTCAGATCGCCAGCGAAGCCTGATACCGTTTTGCCAGTCGTTTGCTGAATGTCTGCAATCGCCTGCTTCACTGAAGCATCGGAGCGGCCATTGATAATCACCTCTGCGCCTTCTTGTGCCAGCAAACGCGCAATCGCCAAGCCAATGCCTGCCGTTGACCCGGACACCAATGCTTTTTTGCCTGCCAGTTGCAAGTCCATATACTTTCCTTTACCAGTCGTGTTTAAAATCCTTCAAGCACAATCTTGCCGATAGATTGCCCCTGCTCTATCAAGGCATGTGCTTTGCGCAGGTTTTCCGCGTTGATCTTGCCCAGATGCTGCTGTACGGTAGATTGAATGTAGCCCTGTTCCACCATCGTAGCTACCGAATTCAATATCTCATGTTGCCTGATCATATCCGCTGTGCCAAATAGTGAGCGTGTAAACATCAGCTCCCAGTGCAAAGAAATACTTTTTTTCTTGAGCAGGCGCGCATCGATGAACTCCGGATCGTCAATCAGTGCCAGCTTGCCTTGCGGTTTCAGCATTTCAATCATGGCAGCAAAATGCTGATCTGTCTTGTTCAGGCCGATCACGTAGTCTACCGGGTGCAAACCAAGTTGCTGTAATTGCGCTTGCATGTCCTGATCCTTTCCTGCAGCACCATGATCGAGCACATAATGTGCGCCATGCTGTAATAACCAGTCCCGGCTCTCCGGTCGTGAAGCGGTTGCAATAATGGTTAACTCAGTCAGCTGTTTTAACAGCTGGATCAGGATAGATCCAACGCCACCAGCCGCGCCGACCACCAGTATGCTGCACTGTCTATCTTTCCTGCTGTCCGGCAAACAGTCAAACAATAACTCCCAGGCGGCCACATGGCAGTCTTCCCTGTTCACCTGCAAGCGGTCAAACAGTAACTCCCAGGCAGTGAGTGCCGTTAATGGCAAAGCCGCGGCCTGGGCATAGGACAAGTTGGCAGGCTTGCGACCCACAATGCGCTCATCCACCAGTTGATATTCAGCATTACTGCCCTGGCGGGTAATCGAGCCAGCATACCAGACCTCATCCCCTGGCTTAAAATGGGTCACCAGCTCGCCAACGGCACTGACGACACCCGCAGCATCCCAACCCAATACCTTAGCCTGCCCTGCAGGCGGCGCACTTCCGAAACGAATTTTTGTATCCACCGGGTTGACGGATACCGCTTTCACTTCTACCAGCAGATCATGCCCGGTGGCGGTTGGTCTAGCTAACTCAATATCTTGTAATGCCTCAGCTTGTTGTATAGGCAAATTTTTATAAAATCCGATCGCCTTCATGTGTATTCCCTTTTTCCACTCACTCAGGCATCTTACCGCGATGATTATCAATAAAAAATAATGTATTATTTAAATATTAATCAATATTTTATTAATAATGATCACGCTAAACGATTTACAAGTATTTGTGACTGTCTGTGAATATCAGGGATTTTCTGCTGCCAGCAAAGTGCTGGAGATCAGCCCCGCTGTCGCCAGCCTGGCGTTAAAGCGCCTTGAGCAACACCTGGATACACAATTACTGGTACGCTCTACGCGCCATGTGGCACTGACTGAGGCCGGCCAGCGTTACCTGCCATTTGCCAAAGCAACGCTGGATACCATGCGGGAAGGCCAGCAAGTGTTACATCAGGAACAACGGGAAATCAGTGGACGCATGACGATTTCCGCACCATCGGATTTAGGCCGGGGCATACTGAGAAAGCTAATAGATCAATTCCAGCACCAGCATCCCAAGCTGGAAATCAAACTACTGGTGAGCGACAAAGTCACGCATCTCTACCAATCAACGGTAGATATGGCGATACGCTATGGTGTCCCCGACGATTCAAATTTATTCGCCACTTCCCTGATGCCCGGCAATCAGCGGGTGATTTGCGCCAGCCCTGAATACTGGGATCTGCATGGCGTGCCAGCCCATCCTGAAGAGTTGATCAAACATGAATGCCTGTGTTTTATGCTGGAGAACGCCGTGCACAACCAATGGCGATTTGAACATTACGGCAACGTGATACATGTCAAAGTGTCTGGCAGCAAAGCCACGAATGATGGTGAGATTGTTCGCCAATGGGCATTAGCCGGATACGGCATCGCTTACAAATCACGGCTGGATGTGGCTGAGGATTTGCAGGCGGGGAGACTGGCGGCGGCGCTTACCGGCTATGAAGCAGAGCGTGCGCCGCTCAACGCGATGACCACCCAGAAGCTTGGGCAATTACCCAATGTGAAGCTGCTTATCCAATTTATTAAGCAGGAACTGGCGGCAAAAGGTCATGCCGTTAAAATTTGATTTTTGAAGTCACCAGCGAAGCCGCCGCGGTCCTGGTTTCAACGCCCAGTTTCTGGAAGACATGTTCAAGATGTTTATTGATAGTGCGCGGGCTGGTGCCCAGAATCTCGCCGACATCCCTATTGGTTTTGCCTTTGACCGTCCAGTACAGCACTTCCGATTCCCGCTTGGTGAGCTGGAATACTTTACCCAATGACTCGATCTGCAACTCATCAGAATGCTCGCGCAACACGATCACCCATTGCTCTTCACTGGTATTGGCCACGGTGAGGCTGAGCCGCGCATTACCCTGATTTACACTCAAGGTTTGCATGGTCTGGCCAGCGGCGAATTGCTGTACACAGCTTTCCAGCCATTGGTAAATCATAGGCGGCAGGGTTTGCACTGCGCTATAGGCCTCTTTGGCTACCCATTCGGCAAAATATTGTTCCAGGTATTGTTTGGCCAAAGGCGTTTGCCATACCAGCCGTTTATCAGCCGGTAAAATGGCAATCGTGGCCTGGCCAAAGGCATCTAAAGCCGAGGTAGCCTGATGCATTTTGGTGGCGTTCTGCACGTGCGCTTTCACGCGTGCCAGCACTTCTGCCGGGCGAACTGGCTTGGTGACATAATCGACACCGCCAGCATCAAATGCCATGGTCACGTGCTCAATCTCGGTCAGGCCGGTCATAAAAATCACCGGGATATGCTGGGTTTCAGCGGTGGCCTTGATACGCCTGCACGTGGCGAATCCATCCAGGCCTGGCATCATCGCATCCATCAGGATCACGTGCGGCTGCACCAGGTGGGCGACCTGCAAGGCCATTTCGCCGGAATTGGCAACACAAACCTGATAGCCCGATTCATCCAGGGCGTCATGCAGATAGGCCAGGTTTTCCGGCACATCATCCACAATCAGGACGGTATAATTTGGGTTGGTCATTTTGCATCCTCAATCAAGCGCTGCAGTGTAGCAAAATCAAAGCGTTCCATGGCCGCATTCAGTGCGTTAATCAATGTTTGGTGATGTGAGTATTCCCGCGCCAGCGTCGCCATCACCTCGCGCGCGCCTTTGACATAGCCTACTTTGGCAAACTGCATCAGGTTCTCCAGCAATGCCTCAGGAATAGCGGGTGCATCAACGGGAGTGATAGCAACCGGAACATTTGCTGCCAATGGTGCTGGTTTATCTTTACTGCTATCGACATAGCGCCAGGTCAGACCCAATCGGTGTCCCACCCAATCCAGCACTTCATCCAGACTCACAGGTTTGACAAAGAAATCCTGTGCCGGGATCTTGGCCTGGTTATCCAGGCTACGGTCATAGGCATTGGCAGACACAATCGCAATCGGAATCTGCGAATGATGCACCTCGCGGATGATATAGGCTGCTTCCCAGCCATCCATCACCGGCATGGCCAGATCCATCAGTATCAAATCAGCCTTCACTGCCTGGTACTGGTTCACACATTCCTGACCATTAGCCGCTTCATGGATGATAAATCCAAGCGGCTGCAAGGTATCCCGTAACAACTCCCTGTCCACCTCTTCATTATCCACCACCAGAATAGTGCGGGGCGAGCCTTCATAGCCAGTACGTTGCCGCACCGCCTGTTTGGATAAATGCGCAGTTTCGCGGATTTGTGGCAAAAACAAGCGGATATCAAAGCGCGTGCCATAGCCCACCACGCTGTCAAAATGGATTTCGCCCCCCATCAGTTGCGTCAACAGCTTGCTGATGGTCAGGCCTAAACCCGTGCCGCCTATGCCGACCACATTGGCCGCACTGCCGCGCTCAAACGGCTCAAAGATCTTCTCAACTTCATTCGGCGCAATGCCGGGGCCGGTATCCTGGATCTCGATCTGCGCAATTTCGCGTGCGTAGCTGATACGGAAAGTCACGCTGCCTTTAGTGGTAAATTTGACCGCATTGCCAAGAATATTCACGAGGATCTGCATCAGGCGTTTATGGTCTGCCCGCACATATTCAGGCAAAACGCCGACCTGTTCAAAATTGAAGGTCAGGCCTTTGTTTTGCGCCTGGATCTCAAACATGCTGACAATATGGGTGATGAATTCAGGAAAGTGCAGCGGCTTTACATCAAATGCCATTTTGCCACTTTCAATGCGCGCAATATCCAGCGTACTCTCTATCAGTGACAGCAAATGCTCACCACCACGACTGATGGTTTTGATCGCCTGCTTGCGATGGTCCGGGATACTGTCATCATTGGTCAACAACTGGGCATAGCCCAGAATACTGTTAAGCGGCGTGCGTAACTCATGGCTGATACCGGTGATATAACGGCTCTTGGCCTGGTTCGCCTCTTCTGCCAGCCGGCGGGCTTTTTGCAGCTGGGTATCGGTTTTCTTGTGTGACTCAATTTCTTCCAACAACAGCCCGGTTTGCCGGTTGGACTCTTCCTGCGCCACACGACGGCTGGCAGACGTGAGTACCAGCCACCAGGCCACAATGCCGCCAAGAAACAGCAATGCGACAAATACCTTAAGATAACCAGAGCGGAAGCGTGCCATCAGTTCAGGATATTGCTGCCCAATGGTCAGCGAATCATGCAGGTAAATCAAACTGATGGTCGCCCCAAACAACAGCATGGCGATCACCATCAGCAACAGGAAGTGCGCCACGCCGCCGTTGAGATGTGGCCAAAAACGCTCTGGCAGAATTTTCCGGTTCAAGGCCTCCCACTGTGCACTCAGCCGCGCCTGCGGCTTACAGGCATCATGGCATCTGGCATCCAGACAGCAACATAAGGAACAGATTGCACCACCATAAGCAGGGCAATGCGCCATATCGCTGACTTCGTAATCTCTCTCGCAGATCACGCACTGCTTGGTCGCAGAGGGTTGCAGGTAGACCGGGCGTTGCCTGGCCAGGTAATACTTGCCTTTGGTATACCAGGCGATCAGCGGCGATAACAGCATCGCGGTGAACAATGAAATAAAGGTAGAAAAAGATTGCGCGACCACCCCCATGACACCAGTGTAAGCGGCAATCGAAATCGCCGATGCAATAAACATGGCGCCGACGCCGACCGGGTTAATGTCATAGAGATAAGCGCGCCTGAACTCTATCCCTTTCGGGCTGAGGCCAAGTGGCTTGTTAATCACTAGATCTGCCACCACTGCGGCAATCCAGGCAATGGCGATATTGGCATACAGGCCCAGGATCTCTTCCAGCGCCTGGAACACATTCAGCTCCATCAGCACGATGGCGATCATCACGTTAAAGGCGACCCAGACAATCCGGCCAGGATGGCTATGCGTGAGCCTGGCGAAGAAATTCGACCACGCCAGTGAGCCGGCGTAGGCATTGGTCATATTGACCTTGATTTGCGACACACAGACAAACAAAGCCGTGATCGCCAATGCGATTTCGTGATTGCTGAACACATGCTCAAAACCAACCAGATACATATGCGTCGGGTTGACCGCAGAACTGATGGGCATATCGCGCGTAAATACCAGGTAGGCCAGCAAAGCGCCAGCCAGCATTTTGAGCATGCCGAGAATCACCCAACCGGGGCCCGCCATCAATACGCCTATATTCCAGCGCCAGTAATTTTCCTTGGTGCGCGCTGGCATAAAGCGTAAAAAGTCGACTTGTTCGCCAACTTGTGGGATCAGCGCCACACCCACAGCGGTGGCCGCGCCAAACATCAACCAGTTGAAATGCCCGCCATTGGCGGATGTCCCGGCAAAATCACTCAACCTGTGCAACACATCGGGATCCGCACGCAGAATCGCGAAAAAAGGCAGAAACATCAGCGCAATCCAGATCGGTTGCGTAATCATCTGTATGCGGCTGATCAGCGTCACGCCATGCGTCACCAGCGGAATCACGATCAGCGCACTGACCAGGTAACCCAGGTATAGCGGCAAATGAAAATAGAGTTCGAGCGCATAGCCCATGATCGCCGCTTCCAGCGAAAACAGGATAAAAGTAAAGGAGGCGTAAATAAACGACGATATCGTCGAGCCTATATAGCCAAACCCGGCACCCCGGGTCAGCAAGTCCATATCCAGCCCGTACTTGGCAGCGTAATAGCTGATAGGCAGGCCGGTCAGGAAAATAATCGCGCCCACAGCCAGAATCGCCCATAAGGCATTGGGGAATCCATAATTAATGGTGATCGTGCCGCCTATCGCCTCGAGTACCAAAAACGAGATCGCGCCCAGTGCAGTATTGGAGACGCGTAAAATGGACCATTTGCGGAAAGCGCGTGGCGTGTAACGCAGCGCATAATCCTCAATTGTTTCGTTGGCTACCCAATTGTTATAGTCGCGACGGATCTTGACGATACGCTGTATCGGTTCGGCAGTGATTTCAGCGGATATTCCGGCAGACGGTATGGTCAATCAAAAACCCTTTAAAAGAGGACAGGTATTCAGGACACAGTAACAACAATGGCATGGCGCCAGGCCATAGCGCTGCCCAAGGCTATATTAAAACGGGCAGGCAAATCAATCACTACGTTAATTGACGCAGGCGGCCAAGGCAAGAATACTGACAGGGCTTTACATTTAGATCAACACAATAAAAAAGCGGACCAGCATGATCCGCTTTTAAAACCCAGATTGTATTGCCTGAGATATCTTGATTAGGCGAGCAGCCAATAAGTACCCAATGCCATCATCACCGCACCCAGCAGCCTGGTCATCCCTTTCAACCATGGTTGCTGCTGGCGGCCCAGCAGCCAACCCAGCCCATGCAAGCCAGCAGTCGCCAACACCATGCCGCCTAAGGCATTCCAGCTTTGGCCTAGCTCTATGCCATGCACATAACCATGTGCCGCCGCAAGCAATGCCACCACTGCCAATCGCAACCATCTGGCAAAACGGCCTTTGCCTATCAGCAAGCCACCCATCACCAGCACGCTGGCAGCAACCAGCATTTCAGCCAGTGACATCGGCAGCCAAACCATGGCAAGCGCCGCAAACACGGCCATCACGCTGACAAACAATACCGGCAATTGCCAGCCTTGTTGCACTGGACGCCGCGCTGCCCAAATCCCCAGTGACAACATCACCAGCAAATGATCCCAGCCAGTCAGCGGATGCAAGAACCCGCTCGCAAACCCTGCCTGCAGATCGTGCCCCGGATGCGCCCAGGCCATGCCCGAAACCAGGCTAGCCGCGATACCCAAAAGAATAGTTTTTTTCATAGAATCTTCTCCCACAACGTTCAATTACCAATAGTTATTTAACTTAGATCACTTCATTTAAGACTATCTAATTTTCTGCAAACCTCGACCCTCAAGCAGGCTGATTTCTGCCGCTCAAAAATGCGCGCTGCGCGTTTGTGGCAAGGCGTGTCGGCGCAGACAGTACACTCTAGTACGGCAAGCCGACACAACGCCGCCACGGACGTGTAGCGCGCATTTTTATAACATGAGGCCTTGTTTTTCGATGAAGGTGACTATCTCCTCCAAGCCCTGGCCACTCTTCAGGTTGCTGAAAATAAACGGCTTTTCGCCACGCATGCGTTTGGCATCCTGGGCCATCACTTCCAGCGAGGCGCCGACCATAGGTGCCAGGTCTATCTTGTTGATCACCAGCAAGTCTGACTTGGTGATGCCAGGGCCGCCTTTGCGCGGGATTTTCTCGCCAGCCGCCACATCAATCACATAAATGGTCAGGTCTGATAATTCCGGACTAAACGTCGCCGCCAGGTTGTCACCGCCACTTTCCACAAACACGATATCCAGTGTCTGGAAACGTTTGCTCAATTGCGCGACTGCCTCCAAGTTCATAGAAGCATCTTCACGGATCGCGGTATGCGGACAACCGCCGGTTTCCACGCCGATAATACGCTCAGGCGACAATGCCTCATTGCGGGTCAGGAATTCGGCGTCTTCCTTGGTGTAGATATCGTTGGTGACGACTGCGATGTTGTATACCTCGCGTAAACGCTGGCACAACGCGAGTGTCAGTGCCGTTTTACCGGAGCCGACCGGGCCACCGATACCAACGCGTAACGGCTCTTTAAAATCGGTCACGGCCGGGGTGGGTGTCTCAAACTGGGTATGTATTTTCATGATCTGAATAACCTGCTGTATTGTGTTTCATGTTGGCAACCGGCAATGCTGAGTAAGGGGTTGAAATTACTCATGGCATCGTCTGCTAAAGCCATGGCGCTCATTACCACTTGCGGCAATTGTTCACCCATGGCCAATAAAATCGTTTGTCCGGCCACTTGCCCTAAAGGCACTGTTTTCATGGCCGCGCTGGCCTGATTTTCCAGCCAGCCCCAGACATAGCCATGCAAAGCCTGTTCAGGCGGAATCTGCCAGTGCTGGGCAATGGCGGCATATAAGGTGGGAAAAGCAGGTGACTCTAATGTGTTGACCTGCGCCACCAGTGTTTCTGACATGGGTTTGAGGTCATTCAGCAAACGACGCAGGGAGTAACCCATCTGCCGTGTTTCTGCCCAACCTTCTGCGGTATCGCGCCCGGCCTGGTAAAAACTGTCCCACTCCTGCACTGCGGCCAGGTCTCCTGCCTGCCAGGCCTGGTATAAACGGTACAACACCGGCAACTCGAAGCGGGCCTGGTATATCTGCAAACTGTCGCCTATCCAGGCTTGGGCCGAAGCCACATCTTTCACTTCGCCAGACTCGATCGCCCATTCCAGCCCCTGCGAATAGCAATAGGCGCCTACCGGCAACATCGGGCTGGCCAATTGCAACAAGCGGCTTAATGCAAGGGCATTGGCCATCTAGCTTCCCTGCCCTTTGAGGCGTGGACGTAAAGATTGCAAGCTATCTTCATCATGACCATGTCTATGGCCACCGCCATAAGCACCCGCCTCTGGTTCAAATGGCGCCTGCACTTCACTCACTTGCATGCCCAACCCCACTAACATATCCCTGAGCACATAGTCCTGCTCCAGCCGTAGCCAGCCATCGCCGATTTGCAGTGGCACATGCCGGTTACCCAGGTGATAAGCGGCCCGCATCAGGTCGCGTGGCGTCGGCGCAACCACGTTATACACCGGCTCTTGTGCTGCCAAAATCTGCACCACCAGCTTGCCATCTGCAGACTGGATCAGATCGCCACCACGCAGAATAATGCCACGGCTTAAAAACAGCGCTGCTTCATTGCCTGAGGCCAATGTCACGCGCAGGCGACTTTTCTGCCGCAGGTCAAAAGGTAATTCCAGCGTGTCATCGATGCGGCCGCTGACAGTGATACGTTCAGTTAAATGAATCATGATTAAAACAGGAAATAACGTTGTGCCATCGGCAATACTTCCGCCGGTTCACAAATTAAAGGCATACCATCGGCCAATACTTCATAGGTTTCCGGATCCACCTCTATCTTGGGCATCCAGGTGTTATGCACCATATCGGATTTTTTCACACCGCGGGTGCCTTTGACCGCCACCAGTGTTTTTTGCAGGCCCAGTGTTTTCAGCTCAGGGTTATCCAGCCCGGCTTGTGACACAAAGGTGACTGCGGTTTTCAGGCCGCCCCCATAGGCGCCGAACATGGGGCGGTAATGTACGGGTTGCGGTGTCGGAATGGAAGCATTCGGGTCCCCCATCGCCGCAGCGGCGATCATGCCGCCTTTGATAATGGTAAAAGGCTTTACGCCAAAGAATGCAGGTTTCCACACCACCAGGTCAGCCAGTTTGCCAACTTCGACCGAACCCACGACATGTGAGACACCATGCGTAATGGCCGGGTTGATGGTGTATTTGGCGATGTAGCGCTTGATACGGAAGTTATCATTACCCGGTGCGTCTTCCGCCAACGGGCCGCGCTGGATCTTCATTTTATGCGCAGTTTGCCAGGTGCGGATAATCACCTCGCCGACACGGCCCATGGCCTGCGAGTCAGATGACATCATGGAAAACGCACCCAGGTCATGGAATATATCTTCCGCTGCAATCGTTTCGCGGCGGATGCGACTCTCAGCAAACGCGATATCCTCGGCAATGGCCGGGTCCAGGTGGTGGCAGACCATCAGCATATCCAGGTGTTCGTCTATGGTGTTCACAGTAAATGGCCGGGTAGGATTGGTCGACGAAGGCAGCACATTAGGGTAGCCCGCTGCCTTGATGATATCCGGTGCGTGCCCACCACCCGCGCCTTCGGTATGGAAAGTATGAATGGTGCGTCCTTTAAAAGCACCTATGGTGGTTTCCACAAAACCGGATTCATTCAGGGTGTCGGAGTGGATAGCGACCTGCACATCCATTTCATCGGCAATGCTCAGGCAATTATCAATCGCGGCCGGAGTCGTGCCCCAGTCCTCGTGCAGTTTCAAACCAATCACCCCCGCATGCACCTGCTCACGCAAAGGCTCAGGCAGGCTCGCATTGCCCTTGCCTAGAAAGCCCAGGTTCATGGGAAAAGCATCTGCGGCTTGCAGCATGCGATGGATATGCCACGGCCCCGGTGTACAAGTAGTGGCAAAAGTGCCGGTCGCTGGCCCTGTGCCGCCACCTATCATGGTGGTGACGCCAGACATCAGCGCTTCTTCAATCTGTTGCGGGCAGATAAAATGGATATGCGTATCAATGCCCCCGGCAGTGATGATCATGCCTTCACCGGCAATCACTTCAGTACCGGCACCAATCGCAATCGTTACGCCGGGCTGGATATCAGGGTTACCGGCTTTACCGATGGCTGAAATATAGCCGCCCTTGATGCCGATATCAGCTTTGACGATGCCCCAGTGATCAATAATCAATGCATTGGTGATCACGGTATCGGCCACTTCAGCCGCCAGGCCCTGCCCTTGCCCCATGCCATCACGGATCACCTTGCCACCGCCAAACTTCACTTCTTCGCCATAAATGGTGAAGTCTTTTTCTACCTCTACCCACAACTCGGTATCCGCCAACCGCACCTTGTCGCCGACAGTTGGGCCAAACATTTCTGCGTAGGCGCGTTTATCCATTTTGACTGTCATTACTTATCCTTCACTCTTACTGTATTGCAACACTACTTCAGTGCGCCCATGACTTTGCCAGCAAAACCATACACCTCGCGTTTGCCGACCAGTTTGACCAGTTGCACGGTACGGGTTTGGCCAGGCTCAAAGCGCACCGCAGTCCCGGCAGCGATATTCAGGCGAGCGCCGTAAGCCAATGCGCGGTCAAACGCTAACGCTTCGTTGGTCTCATAAAAATGATAATGTGAACCGACCTGGATAGGTCTGTCGCCTTTGTTAGCCACATCCAGCGTCACTGTTTCACGCCCTGTATTTAATTCGATGTCGCCTGCTGCGACCTGCATTTCGCCGGGAATCATGGGTTACTCCAGTCGTTTTTTGTATCGTTTTTAATCATAGTCGTTTTTAACTTAGGCGAGCCAGGCATGGTGTTGTAAGCGCGGAGGGCAAGGCGCATATCCGCAGACAGTACACACAGTACGGCAAGGATATGCAACACCGCCATCCACGCTTGCAGTGCCATGCCTATATATTCCATGAGATCAGTTAATGATCAAAATGGATGAAGTGCAAGGCGCCCGGAGCACAGAAACCGGAATGTACATGCAGTACATGAGGATTTCGAGCACCGCGCAACGCCGCAATTCGCCATTTTCATCATTCAATGACTCATGGAATGGGGTGGTGGACGGTGACTAACTTGGTCCCATCCGGAAAGGTAGCTTCAATCTGTATGTCCGGGATCATCTCCGGCACACCCTCCATCACTTCATCACGTGCCAGCAAGGTGGTGCCATAACTCATGAGTTCTGCCACCGTTTTACCATCTCGTGCCCCTTCCATGATCGCGGCTGAAATATAAGCCACCGCTTCAGGATAATTCAGCTTTAAACCACGTGCCTTGCGTCGCTCGGCTAATAGCGAGGCAGTAAAAATCAATAACTTATCTTTTTCTCTTGGGGTGAGTTCCATAAACGGTGTGTTCCAGTTGGCTGATTCTCTATGTCAATTTCTGCGGCAAGTCAGGTATTCCAGATACGTGGCCTGATGGCGTCTTTTTGATAATACCATGGCCGCAATATCTGCCAGCACTGCTCAAAGTATTGCCTGGCTTGCTGTGAGGCATGACCGACATAGCGTATGCATAATACTTCCGGCAACGCCGTGATGCCGGTTTTGGCATCCGATACCACAATGTCGCGACAGGCTTGCAACACCTCGGCAGGTACCGCACCAGCGCACACCAGAAATGTGCCGAATACTGCCGCATCGCCCAGACCAACGCGACTGGCCTTGACCAGATCCTCTGCCTGCATACGTGCCCGCTCGTTCCAGATCAGTTGGCCATTGCGTGTGATGCGCTGGTTTAGCTGATACAGGCCGCGCTGCCAGACTTCCTGTTGCGCCTGACGTCCCAGGCAGACGATATCCCAGGCAGCCAAGGTTGCATCTGCGGCCAATGCAATCTCGGCAGAAAAACCGACTTCTGCGGCATTAAACAAAATATTCTCTTGCGGCAACCATTCCAGGCCACTGCCCTCAGCCAGCTGGAACTGCAAGGTTTGTGTCGCCTTGGTGCCGTTTGCCTTATACCATTTACCCGCGCCTGGCGTGGTTAACAGGGCGCGCGCACCGGTCTCAACATTCACCTGCAAATGCAATGCGTCGCCGCCTGCTACACCACCTGGCGGATGTACCACCACTGCATGACAGATCCCTTCCCCTTCAGGATGCAGGCTCTTCTGCACGACCAGCGGGCCGTGATGTAGCCTATGCGCCAGGTAAGAGCGGGCATCACGCCTGGCAAAGCCAAGTTCTAGCCTCGCTTGCCAGTGTTTTGCGGCAGTACTTTGTATAGGTGGCGATGAAATCGCAGGCTTTAAATCATCCATAACGGCATCATGCCACAGCTAAATCAAGATTTTGTTTTTAATACTTGCCACAGTGCACGCAGTGAAAATAAAGCGAACATTTGAACACGCTGGGCGCTCTGTGGCTAACACAATCCAGAATCTACACAGACAGATAACTTTTCACCTTGGCGGCATCGACATTGTCGCGGGTGTCTTCGTGAATAAAGCGGCCCTTATCGATCACGATAATACGATCTGCCACTTCCATGGTAAAACTCAGCACCTGTTCGGAAACGATAATCGTGATCTCGCGCATTTTGCGGATTTCGTTCAGCACTTTGGCAATGTCTTTAATAATGGATGGCTGTATGCCTTCGGTCGGTTCGTCCAGCAATAACACTTTAGGGTTGGTCACCAGCGCACGCGCGATCGCCAGCTGTTGCTGCTGACCGCCAGACAGGTTACCGCCCTTACGTTTGCGCATTTCATGCAATACCGGGAACAAGGCAAAAATATCATCGGGAATCTCGCGAGTGGCCGATTTTTCCAGCCCGGTTTCGATATTTTCCTGCACCGTCATGTTAGGGAAAATCCAGCGGCCTTGCGGCACATAGGCCAGGCCTTTCATCACGCGATCATGCGTGGCCGAACCTTGCAGATCCACGCCATCCACAGTGGCTTTGCTGGCTTTGCTCGGCAAAATGCCCATCAGGGATTTAAACAGCGTGGTTTTACCCATGCCGTTGCGGCCCATGATGGCAAGGGTTTCATTTTTGTTGGCTTTAAAATTCAGGCCGTGTATCACCTGGCTTTGGCCATAACTCACCTGCAAATTCTCAATTTCAAACATGCTGTGCTCCTCTGCTGGCCCAATTCAATTAATGACCTAAATAAACTTCAATGACTTTTTCATCTGCCTGCACTTTTTCCATCGGCCCTTCGGCGAGGATCTTGCCCTGGTGCAATACCGTGACTTTGTGCGCGATTTTCTTCACGAACTCCATATCATGCTCGATCACGATCACTGACCGGTTCTGGCAAATGCGGTTGAGCAGTTCAGCCGTCTGGTCGCGTTCCTTGGCGCTCATGCCCGCCACCGGCTCATCCAGCATCAGCAATTCAGGTTCCTGCATCAGCAGCATGCCGATTTCCAGCCATTGCTTCTGGCCATGGCTGAGCAAGGCAGATTCCATATCCAGGAATTCTGTCAGCATGATATCGGCAGCCACCCGGCGTACCTGGTCTTCCACTTCCTGTGTACGTTTGAATGTCAGGCTGCCAAACACACCACGACCTTTGGGGTAAGACACTTCCAGGTTCTGGTATACGGTCAGGTTTTCATAGATAGACGGGTTCTGGAATTTTCGGCCTACGCCCGAACGTACGATTTCGTGCTCTGAGAGCTTGGTCAACTCGATATTATTAAACTTGATCGAACCCGCAGTGGATTTGGTTTTACCGCAGATCAGGTCCAGCACGGTGGTTTTACCCGCGCCGTTGGGGCCTACCAGTACACGCAATTCGTTTTTATCGATATACATGGTGAGTTTATCCACCGCTTTAAAGCCATCGAAGGAGACGGTTAAATCTTCTACAGCCAAGACGAAGTCTGTATTACTCATGCTTCTGCTCCTCTCAATTTATTACTTTCGATTGCAGAAGTGCTATCTGCTTTCTTGCGTGGTGCTTTCTTGGTGGCCACATCGGTAGATTCAGTGGCCAGGGTTGTGTCAGTGGGTGTATCGGTAAGTACTGCTTGTGCTTCTACCTCAGAAGTACTTACCTCAGGCTTTTTTACAGCTGGCGCTTTGTCTTTGAACCAGCCATATTTGGTCGCGTATTTATCCCAGATACCTGCCAACCCGCTTGGGAAGAACATCACCACTGCGATGAACAGCCCGCCCATCAGGAAAAGCCACATCTCGGGGTAAGTTTCGGAGAACACGGTTTTACCGTAATTGACCAGCAAGGTGCCGTATACAGCGCCAACCAGTGAAGCTCGTCCACCGACCGCACAGAAGATCACCATTTCAATCGATGGCACGATACCGACGAAGGAAGGTGACATAAAACCGACTTGCAGGGTGAACATGGCACCACCGACAGCAGACATCATGGCAGCCAGGCAGAAGATAAAGATCTTGAAATTGGAGACGTCGTAACCGGAGAAACGTACGCGCTCTTCTTTATCACGCATCGCCAGCAGCAGCATGCCGAACTTGCTGCTCATGATGTATTTGGACAGGAAGATCGCACCGAACAACAACAGGCCATTCACAAAGTACAGGATGTATTTGGCAGAATCACTACGGATATCCCAGCCCAGCATGGTGCGCAAGTCAGTCATCCCGTTCACACCACCGGTATAGCCTTGCTGACCGACAATCAGGATGCTTAAAATCAGTGCCACGGCTTGGGTAATGATGGAGAAATACACCCCGCCCACACGACGCTTGAACATGGCGTAACCGATGATATAGGCAAACAATGCCGGAATGGTCAGCACTGCAAAGATGGTGAACGGCAAGCTCTTGAACGGCTCCCAGAACCATGGCAAGGCAGTCAACTGGTTCCAGTCCATAAAGTCAGGAATACCAGGGGTAGACTGGATTTTAGTGCTGAGCGGATCAGAAGCCTCCAGTTTCAGGAACATCGCCATCGCATAACCACCGAGACCGAAGAAGATACCCTGGCCTAAACTCAGGATACCACCGTGGCCCCACAGCATGACCAGGCCGACAGCGACAAACGCGTAAGTCAGGTATTTACCGATTAAATTCAGGCGGAAGATATCTACACCCAGTGGCAGTACAACGAAGATGATGGCAGCCAGTACAGCCAGGCTGATCGCACCTTCCTTACCACCCACTAACGGGCTGGCTTTGATTTTTTCCCATATTGTCATCAAGATTTCTCCTCTGTTGATGCGTTGATTCTATTGCGGCAGGGTTAAACACTTAATACGTCTTCTTACTTATAGAACTTTTACTCAATGGCTGCGCGGGGCCATCACTGCGTTGCGCGGTGCTCGAAATCCTCATGTACTTTGTGTACATTGCGGTTTCTGTGCGCCGTGCGCCTTGTGCTGACTCCCGCTCGCTCATTGATTAAACAGTCCTATACCCTTAATTACTTACGCAGTTTGGAGGCAAACAAGCCCTCTGGTTTCATCATCAGGATGGTGACGATGACGAGCAAGGTAGACACCTTACCCATAGAGCTGGTCATAAAGAATTGCAGGATAGATTGTGCCTGGGCGATACCGAAGGCAGAGGCAATCGTACCGACGATGCTCGCTGCGCCGCCAAACACCACCACCATAAAGCTGTCGACGATGTACAAGGTACCTGTGGTCGGGCCAGTGGAAGCAATTGTGGTAAATGCTGCGCCTGCGATACCAGCGATGCCGCAACCAAGTGCAAATGTGACACGGTCAACTTTGGCGGTATTGATGCCTACTGCGCCAGCCATGGTGCGGTTTTGCACGGTGGCACGCACTCTTAGGCCCCAGCGGGATTTATACATAAACATATACACACCGAAAGTCACCAGCGCTGCCAGCACCATCACGAACAAACCGTTGATTGGAATATCAATATCCGGTGTTGGATTCACTGAACCCAGCATCCACTCTGGCAATTCGGCACTTACTTCTTTTGCGCCAAATGAGGAACGGAAGATCTGCTGCATGACCAGGCTCAAACCCCAGGTCGCCAGCAGCGTATCCAGTGGCCGCTTGTAAAGATGCCGGATCATGATGAATTCAATGAAGTAGCCGACGGCGAATGCCAACACGAAGGCGATCGCAATGGCGAATATAAAGTAGTAGTTAGTAAACCCGTAAGTAGCAGCCACTTTTGAAAGCATGACGGTGGTGTAAGCACCTATGGTCATGAACTCGCCATGCGCCATGTTAATCACACCCATCTGCCCGAAAATAATCGCGAGACCTAGTGCCATCAGTAGCAACACTGTAAACATGCTCAGGCCCGAAAAGCCCTGCATCACCACAATATTGCCTATTTCTGCCATCGAATAACCAAACATAGCGGTCTCCTGTTAAATGCAATTTCTATAATGATTCTGTGTTGAGTTTTTGTTACTTGTGCCAAACGGTAGCCGGGTTAACCGGCTACCGCGTCAGCTATTTAAGACAAGACCAGTTTATTGGTAGCCTTTTGGAAACGGATCAGGTTTGATGTAGCCAGAGGTGTAGACCACTTTCGCCTGGCCATCTTTGCCCCATTGACCAATACGCAACTTGGTGGTCAGGTGATGGTTAGCTTCTACAGTCACAGAACCTTCAGGTGCATCTTTGAACTCGTAGCCTGGCAATGCAGCTTGTACTTTATCTACATCGAAGCTACCTGCGCGCTCAACAGCAGCCTTGTACAACCATGGGCCCAGGTAAGCAGCTTGGGTTACGTCGCCGATCACAGCATCTTTACCCCAGCGTTTTTTGAATGCTTCAACAAATTTCTTGTTTGAATCATTGTCTTGCGACTGGAAGTATTTCATTGCTGAGTAGAAACCAGCCAGGTTTTCGCCACCGATGCCTAATACTTCATCTTCAGTTACCGAGATAGTCAGCATTGTTTGCTTGCTGGAGTTCAAGCCAGCTGCGTTCAACTGTTTGAACCAGGCCACATTACTGCCGCCCACAACCGCTGCGTAGATCACATCAGGTTTTTTCAGTTTGATCTTGTTGATCACAGAACCAAATTGCGTGTCGCCCAAAGCAATGTACTCTTCACCC
The DNA here is from genome assembly GCF_058744375.1 of Methylophilus sp. E2MeOHC9. Taxonomy (NCBI): domain Bacteria; kingdom Pseudomonadati; phylum Pseudomonadota; class Betaproteobacteria; order Nitrosomonadales; family Methylophilaceae; genus Methylophilus; species Methylophilus sp. E2MeOHC9. The sequence goes on along the minus strand of NZ_CP196024.1, from coordinate 1,637,935 downwards.
ACCACTTTGCCGCCCAGGTGTTGCTCGATGTGTTTACGGGCAATTTTCATGGAAGTACGTGGCCAGATATAGTCAGAGCCGATCAGGTAGAAAGTTTTGGCTTTTTTCTCTTTGGCGATCCAGTCCAGACCTGCCAGGATTTGCTGTGTTGCTTCCTGACCTGTATAGAACACGTTTTTGGATTGCTCTAAACCTTCATAGAAAGTCGGGTAGAACAGCAAGCCGTTATCTTTTTCAAACACTGGCAAAGCCGCCTTACGTGAAGCAGATGTCCAGCAGCCCATCACAGAAGCCACTTTGTCTTTTTCCAGCAGTTTCTTCGCTTTTTCAGCAAAAGTCGGCCAGTCTGAAGCGCCATCTTCCTGTACGATTTCGATCTTGCGGCCCAAGATACCGCCCATGGCGTTGATCTGCTCGATCGCCAGCTTTTCAGCCTGGATAGAACCTGTTTCACTGATCGCCATCGTGCCGGTGGCGGAGTGCAGGATACCGACTTTTACTGTGGTATCAGTCACTGCCAGGCCGGTGGTGTTCACTTTTGCCGTTGGAAAATCTGCAGCAAATGCGTGTCCGGTAACGAGACCCGCTGCCATCATGGCACCAAGCATCGCGCCTTTGATAAAACCCCTTCTGTTCAAGGTACTCATTACAACTCTCCTTTAAAAATCAGTTAACTTCAACTTGAAACATTGCTCACTACATACTCTGTTCAGGTACTGCATTGATTGCGGATGACTGGTTAGTGTCCGATCATCCATGGCCTGGCCGTTTTCTTGGTTTGCATCTGCATCGCCGGTTTGCCGTTATCAGGGTTCACTTTGGTAGTGGTTTTGCAGGTATGTGACCCTGTGCAACCACAACTTGAGCGGCGACCACTGCGTGGCTCGTGGGCAGACTTCTCGTTACGTTCATGTGCGGACCGCTGTTGCTTGCCCATGATGGCCAGTTTGGGCACCGAGAGGATGCGCGGGCTTTCAGACCCACAGCACTCGCAATCAGCTGGCAAACTGGATTCACTCATTTTGCGTAGCGCGGTAAACACACCACAACTGTCACACTCATATTCGTAAAGAGGCATCTGTACACTTCCCTTTTAAACTTGGCCTTATGCAAACCTGGCTTTTGAAAACTTGACCTTCTACTGCCTGCAAATTAAGTACTTGGCGCCACGCTAATACCCGGCGGCACTTCGATCTTCGGTCCGTCAGCATTCGGGCGGATATCAAACTCGAAGATCTCGGTCGGGATCCACAAGGTGGCACACGCATTCGGGATATCCACGATGCCGCTGATATGCCCTTCTACCGGGGCCGTGCCGAGGATAGCCACTGCCTGTTCACCGCTGTAGCCGAATTTCTTCAGGTACTCGATCGCGTTCAGGCAAGCCTGACGGTAAGCGACGTGTACATCCAGGTAATGTTGCTTGCCAGCTTCATCGACTGAAATACCTTCAAAAATCACATAATCACGGTAAGTCGGTGTGATTGGGCTAGGCTGGAAGATCGGGTTTTTAATCGCATATTTCTTCACACCGTCTTTGATCAGGCTGACCTTGATATCCAGGTAACCAGCCATCTCAATCGCGCCGCAGAAAGTGATTTCACCATCGCCCTGGGAGAAGTGCAGGTCACCCATGGAGAGGCCGCCATCCTTCACGTAGACCGGGAAGAATATTTTTGAGCCTTTGGTCAGGTTCTTGATGTCGCAGTTACCACCGTGATCACGTGGTGGCACAGTACGTGCACCCTCAGCCGCCGCTTTTGTGGCAGCGTCGCCGGACAAACGGCCCATCACAGCAGATTTAGGCTCTGGTGGCAGTGCCAGTGCCGGCACGCGGTCTGGATCGGTGGCGATCAGCGCAGCTTCGCGCTCATTCCAGGTCTCCAGTAATTCGCGTGATGGCAGGCAACCGATCAAACCCGGGTGCATGATGCCGGCATAACGTACCTTAGGCACATGGCGGGAGGTGGTGTACACACCGTGGAAATCCCAGATCGACTTGCTGGCCTTAGGGAAGTGGTCAGTGAGGAAACCACCGCCATTCTCTTTGGCAAACAGGCCGTTAAAACCCCATTGCTGGTCGTCAAACGTACCGACATCCAGAATCTCAACTACCATCAGGTCACCCGGTTCAGCACCTTCAACACCGATAGGGCCGCTCAGGTAATGCACCTGGGTCAGGTCCACGTCACGGATATCGTTGGCGCTGTCGTTGTTACCGATCTGGCCACCGGTCCAGTCCATACATTCCACCCGGAACTCATCACCAGGCTTGACCATGGCGATCATGGGCAGGTCAGGATGCCAGCGGTTATGGATCTGGCCGTCCTGTTCCCATGGTTTTTTATCCAAATCCAGTTTTACTATTGTTTTCATGTCACTCATCTCCTAATAAGAAAAGTTAGGTGAGAAAGGGTTATAAGGTCAGATTAGAATTGCATCTGTAATGCGACTTTGAAGAAGTTGTCGCTAGAAGTTGTCGGCGTATCAGTTTTGCCCAAAGTAGCAGTTATCACTGAGTTGTATGGGGCAATGATGTAATTCGCGCCAATCTCAAAACGCTTGGTATCTGCACCGGTACGGGTGTTCACGCTGGCTGCAGTTGTTGTGCCGTCTGCGTCAAATTTCTGATAACGGACGATAGGCATGATCTTGCCCCAGCCGACTGGATCACTGAACAAGTAGCCCAGGCCTGCGGAGTAAGCTTTACCTTGTTCTCCCAGAAATACATTATCTGTATCGTAGTAGTAGTAAGCTGCTTCGGCTGAGAATGTGCCTGGACCTACATCTTTCTTCTCTAACAGAAAGTCGACACTGTAAGATTTATAATCACCAGCTAAACCACCAGTCGCCACCGCACCATCTTTTTTCATACGGCCAGCGATACCGATAGAAAGAATATCTTTGGCACCAAAGTAGTTACCTGTGCCGTAATAACCTGGCTCAGCATCCCAGAAGTTGTATTGCACGCGACCGGCATACATGAGTTTGTCTTTAACGGCTGCAGATTCACCTTGAGCGCCCACGCCGCTGAAGCGGAATGTTTTATCGCCTTCAAACGCACCGAAAGAAACAGCTAAATGATCTTCAAGAAAGCTTGTAACAATAGCCACACCTTCATCACGACCGATCACACCACCGTTCCAGCCATAGCGAGAAGCAATATTTGCCCAGTAGCCACCACCCATAGAGTAGTAAGGGCCTGCCATGTTGGCGCGGTCACTAGGTGACAGGAAACGACCTGCCCAGATAGCCACTTCAGGTGTTACCTGGAACTGCACGTTGGCATCGATCACCTCGATGTTGCTGCCAACATCACTACCGCCACCGGATTTCTCGGTGTTCAACATACCCTTGATGTATTTATTGAATGAGCCTGACAAATACAAACGCGCACTGTCCAGTGTGAAATCGTTGGAGCGGTCACTACCGTTGTTAGAAGCATCTTCAACAGAGTTATAACTTGTGATAAAACCAAAGCCAGCACTGATATACTTATCTTCACCAAAACTGATGGTGGCACCCGCATTTGCCAGTTGCACACCCAGGCCACAAGCCATTGCTACCGCAGTATGCAAGGCACATTTCTTAATATTCATCATCTAAAACTCCCTTTCTCGTTAACTTCAAACAATCACAGTCGATCAAAACTTGTGCCCAGATTAACGAGAGAGCGGTGTAGGACAAATACGTCAATTTGCGTAGTGATGCTTCATACCAAACACCGCTAGACTGCACATAACAAATTGAGAACAGGGCTCGCAATGCGTCTTTTAACTTACTTATTTCTGATCGCTTTATTACCCGGCTGTGGTGAGGTTTCCTACAAACGTGGCGGATCGCAACAAGATATAGATAGAGCCCATCAAGCCTGCCGCGGCAGCGGTGAGCAACTGGCGGCCTGCCTGGCAGAACAGGGCTGGCAAAAACCAAAGGTAGATGCCATGGACCCGCTGTTTGCGACGATAGAAACACGCGACAACCATGAGGAAGTCATTAGCAAGCCAAGCCCGTTTATTGAGGTCACACCGGATAAAAAGGAAAAACCAGCAGCAGTCGGTGTTGTAAAACCGCCACAGAACACGGCAACAGCTGCGACCCGGCCTGCCGAAGTAGCGGCACACGCCGCCCCGGCCACGACAAGCAGCAAGATTACGGAAGATAAAGCAGACACGCCCGCCACTCACTCAACAGTGAACGACGGCCCCAATGTGGAATACGCGATTAACTCATGGTGGAAAATGGGTGCTTTCCCAGACAAGCTGAAACAGGATCAAGTGTCCTGCGAGAAAAAACTAGGCCCTGACTATTTACCCGACTACAAAACCCAGACGTTCAAACGCGCCTTTGTGGTTTGTATGCATGACTTGGGATGGACGGCGATACGGAACATCAAATAGATTTCTGCTTAAAAGTTAAAGCCTTACAGCAATGCCATGCATGGAAATGAATATTTAATTTCCATGCATGGCCAAAAAAATACCACCTTCGCCCAGCGCGGCCACTCCACCCTGGCTTCTTTGTTAGGATAAATTCCTATCGCCCTGTCAGCCGACTCTGACACTGCTATCAGATTAATGAGACTATTTTCCACTTGAGTAGGTTTTTAGAATGCGCTCAAGTGCATTATTTTTTATGCTTTAACGACATAGCAAAGCATGTTTCATTTGAAAGAAGGTTGGCCATGATTAAACATTTAGCAATCGGAGTATTTCTTTTGGCGGGCGGCATTTCTGCCTATGCAGATACCAATGTAGCAGTCAGCATAGGTCAGCCTGGTTTCTATGGGCAGATCGTATTAGGCAACCCCTACCCCGCGCCCCAAGTCATTTATGCCCAGCCAGTCATTATTCAACCGCCACCAGTCGCCGTTGTGCAAGCACCTATGTATTTACGCGTGCCACCAGGCCAGATGAAAAAATGGGGGCGTTATTGTGGTCATTATGGCGCATGCGGCAGACAGGTTTATTTTGTGCAAGACGCCTGGTATCAAAACGTGTACGCACCTAGCTACGTTACTTATACTACCGGACCAGGCCATGACCACGGACACTACAGGGAGAGAAGAGATGATCATCGGCATGATCACTATGACAAGAAAGGACGAGGCAACGGCCCCAAACATGGCAACCGTGGGCCGGGCCGTGGCCACGACCATGACTGATGCTTGAACTCAGAGCTTTCGCCATGGCATTTGACAGCATAATGCTGTGCGCATGGTGCGTGTTAAAAGTGCAGGGTAAAACGATAGCTACGCATTGAAGGGTGCTTACGCTAAAGACTTTCTGGCATCACAATCTGGAAGATTAAATCCCAGCTTTCGCTTGCCGCATTTGAAGACATTGAAAAGCTATTCATCTTTAATGAATTACTGAAACTTTTTTCCAGACTAGCACTCTCACTCCATGAGTGCTAAAATTAGTTTAAACATCTTCTTTCACAAGGAGCTTTACCATTAACGCTTTGACTATACCTGTTGTTTCATCCGCTGATAGCCTGGATAAATACCTGCGAACCATTAAGCAGTTTCCAATTTTGACGCCTGAAGAAGAATACAGCTATGCCACAAGCCTGAACAAGACTGGTGACCTGGAATCCGCACGTGCGTTGATTGTGTCGCATTTGCGCCTGGTAGCCAGCATCGCGCGTGGCTATAGTGGTTATGGTTTGCCGCAAGCAGACCTGATCCAGGAAGGCAACATTGGCTTGATGAAAGCGGTGAAACGTTTTGACCCTGAGCGCGGCGTGCGTCTGGTTTCGTTTGCCATGCACTGGATTAAAGCCGAGATTCATGAATATATTGTGCGCAACTGGCGTCTGGTGAAAACCGCGACCACTAAAGCACAACGCAAGTTGTTCTTTAATTTGCGTAGCATGAAGCAAGGATTTGAGACTTTAAGCCCGGACGATGTAAACCGTATCGCCACTGAATTGAATGTGAAGCCTGAAGAAGTGGTCGAGATGGAATATCGCCTGAACGGTCAGGAGATTCCATTGGACGCGCAGGTAGATGACGACGGCGAAGATGTGTATAGCCCGATTGCTTACCTGCAGGACGAAGGCCCAGAGCCATCAGTATTGCTGGAAACGCTGCAAACCGAGCATATGCAGACTGAAGGATTGAGCGCGGCCTTGCAACAGTTGGATGAGCGTAGCCGCCGTGTGTTACAGGCGCGCTGGTTGACTGAGGGCGATGTCTCTACCCTGCACGAACTGGCTGCGGAGTTCAATGTGTCTGCCGAACGTATTCGCCAGATCGAGCAAAAGGCGATGCAGAAAATCAAGACTTACATGCTGGAAAGCAAGTAATAAAAACGGGTGCCCAGGCACCCGTTTCTGTTTCTGCACTATGTATATCCTTTAAGGTATATTCTTTAAGCCGCCTGCACTATCACTTCTTCATGCTGCAAGGCGAGCAGCGCTTTACCATTGAGTTGATCCAGTTCGGCCAGTTGCTGGCGGATAGTTAACTCAACCTGTTCCAGATCGGCAATCCGCTCTTCCAGTGTATCTGTTGCCTGGTAAATCCGTTTAATACTTTCCACACGGCGTTTCAGTTGCACATGGTGCTCGCGCATCTGGCTTTCCATAGGCGCGATCACTGCTTTCAACCAGCTTTCGGCATCGCGGTTAGCCGCTTCATACTCCAGGATGACGTGGCTAGCCAGGGTTTCAAAAAACTTGCTGGTGAGGGTGAATTTCTCATGCGCGATCATGTTGAAGGTAGTATTAAACTGATCGCGGTATATGGTTTCCAGTTTATTCAGTGCTTTGAGATAACGCGAGGTTGAGAATGGCGGTGGCGTTTTTTGTAGCAGGCCATGCTCTTTTGAGAATTTTTCATACATGGCTTCCATCATTTTTTTGATTTCATGCACATGCACATCGGCTTCCATCAAGCGGCGTTTCAGGTCACTGAAAAAATCATCCATCGCCTGGCGCATGGTTTTGGTAAACGACGCTTTCATCATGCTGTCACGTGTTTCGCGCACTTTGTTTTTCAGTGCTGGCATGCCCAGATGATGGAACAGCTGGCTGGATTGCACCGAGAATACACTGCGTAACGCCTGGTAGCGCTGCAACCCGACTTCAAAATTGACTTTGTCCTGTTTGACCTTGCGCATCATTTGCGCGATCACATCTTCGTTTTTGCCTTGCAGGCAGCGTAGCTCTTCAGTTTGGTCCAGCACACTTTGCAAGCGGGTTTCCAGGATACCGCGCGTTTGCAACACCATATCTTCAATTTCGCTATGGATACTTTCGCGCACAATTTCCTGCTTGGCAGGGATCAGCTCCTCGGAAAGATTTTTTTCCAGTTGCAACAAGCGGCTTTTCGCCAGCAACTGGTGATCGCCAGTGACTTTTGCCAGCAACCCTTTTTGTGCCGAGGTGGGCAAGATCTGGTCACGCGACAGACCGAGTAATTCGGCAGTAGTCTGTAGCTGACGCGAGAGTTCGATTTGTATCTCGTCGTCGGTTTTCAGCGGGTCCCACAAGCCGTCGATTTTATTGAGAACGGCGATGCGCCCTTTTTGCTTCCAGCGCGCACCACTGATATAACGGCGCCAGACTTCCATTTCAGATTTGGTGACGCCGGTATCCGCACCGAGGATAAACAGGACCGCATGTGCATTCGGCAGCATGCTCATGGTCAACTCAGGTTCGGCGCCTATGGCATTCAATCCCGGCGTATCGAGGATCACCAGGCCCTGCTTGAGCAAGGTGTGCGGGAAATTAATCACGGCATAACGCCAGCAAGGGATTTCCATCAGGCCATCCTGCCCGATCAGCATTAAATCGTCAGGATGATCGGGATGGTATAACCCTAGTGTTTGTGCTTCCTCGAGTGTGACGCGACGTGTGCGGCTGACCTCTTTAAATGCTTCGACCATGCTCTCGCGTGAATGGGCATCAAACTCGATCACAGACCATGCCTGTGGCATGCGCCGGTATTCACTGATAGAAATCTGGTTGGCACTGCTTTCGATGGGCAACAGCGACAGGCTGACGGGTTTACCCATGTCATAGCGCAACTCGGTGGGACACATGGTGGTGCGCCCGGCGCCGGAAGGTAATAATCGATGACCATAATCAGAAAAGAAAATGGCGTTGATAAGCTCGGATTTACCGCGTGAAAATTCGGCTACAAATGCGACATTCAGCTTATCTTCGCGTAAACGGTTAAGCTGATGCTGAATACGTTCTTCAAGTTGCACATCGCTAAGCTGCTTATCGGCCAACCAGCGCCGATACTCCCCCAGTACATCAGCAATTGTTTCACGCCAGCGTGTATACAAATCAAATTGTTGTGCCAGTCTGTTATTTTCCATAGGACCTGCTTAATAGTTATTCGGTAACCTACTTAGGATTGCCTGTTTTTTGCTAATCTATCACGATTTCAGAAAAGTTCAAATAAATCATGTAGGTATAGCCATTAATTCATAAATAAAATGAATTATCAACCATAAGATTAGCTTTATACGCATTTATGCGTAGGCGGTTGTCATCTGCTATCATGCGCATTAGTCATATAACGGCCTGAAACACGACTTTCTTCAATCTTATGAGCGGTCTTCTCCCAGATTCACCCATCCCTACCCTGATCCAGTTGCATCAGGGCTCGCGCTTGCTGGAAATTCATTTCGATAACGATACCGAATGCATGCTGTCATGCGAGTTTTTGCGCGTGTACTCGCCTTCTGCCGAAGTGCGTGGCCATGGCGCCGGGCAGGAAGTCCTGCAGATAGGCAAAGAACTTGTCAACATCAGCGGCATCGAACCGGTGGGCAGATATGCCGTCAAGCTGATATTTGACGACGGTCATGATACGGGCCTGTATTCATGGGATTATTTGTACTACCTGGCCCAGCACTATGAAAGCCTGTGGCAGGACTACATCACCAAACTGACCATCGCCGGTCAGCCGCGCAAGGAAACTTAAACATGCAAGACACGCCAGGACAGCAAAAAACCACCCACTTCGGTTTCGAGACCGTGGCTGAGCACGACAAGCAAAAAAAGGTCGGCGAGGTGTTCCATTCGGTCGCGCAAAAATACAACATCATGAATGACGTCATGTCAGCCGGGCTACACCGTGTGTGGAAGCGTTTTGCAGTCGATGTCAGCGGCGTTGGCCAGGGTGACAAGGTGCTGGATATTGCAGGCGGCAGTGGCGATTTATCCAGCTTGTTTGCTAAAAAAGTCGGCACGCAATCGGCGCACAATCCCGGCCAGGTCATTTTGACAGATATCAATGCCTCCATGCTGGGCGTGGGCCGTGACCGTATGATAGATGCCGGGCTGACTGTGCCAGCCGCGCAATGCAACGCTGAAACCCTACCCTTTGCCGATGAATCGTTTAACTGTGTCATCGTGGCATTCGGTTTGCGCAACATGACACATAAAGACAATGCCCTGCGCGAAATGCAGCGCGTGCTGAAACCCGGCGGACGCTTGCTGGTGCTGGAGTTCTCCAAAGTCTGGCAGCCGCTGGAAAAACTGTACGATACCTACTCTTTCAAACTGCTACCCAAGCTGGGCAAATGGATCGCCAATGACGAACCCAGCTATCGTTACCTGGCGGAAAGCATACGCATGCATCCGGATCAGGAAACCCTGAAGAAAATGATGCATGACGCAGGCTTTGCGAAGGTGGATTATTACAACCTGACCGCAGGCGTCGTCGCATTGCACAAAGGCATTAAACTCTAATTCTATGTTTAAACCATTGATTCAATTTGTGTTGCAGCACCTGATGCAGCAAAACGACTGGACGGCGCCGCTGCTGCAACCTTATGCCAACCAGACGCTGAGGTTTGATTTCAAGGTCGCACAAGTCAACCTGACTATTTTGCCCAATGGCGAACTGGCCGTCGCGGCTGATTCTGCCACTGCGGATGCCACCATCCATTTACCACCCAGCCTGGTCATGCGTTTAATGCGCAAAGACCCGCTGGCCGCCAGCCTGATAAAAATCGAAGGCGATGTGGCGTTAGGCATTGAAGTCGGCAAAATACTATCTGCCGCGCGCTGGGATGTAGAAGGCGATTTAAGCAAAGTGGTCGGCGACATTGCGGCCTATCAAGTGGTAGAGCTTGGCCAGGAAAAATTCCGGAAGTTACAGGCCAATGCCAAAAACCTGGGGGAAATGCTGGTGGAATACTGGCAGGAAGAACAGCCACTGATCGCAAAAAAAACCAGCATAGAACACTTTAATCAGTCTGTAGACCGCTTGCGTGAAGATACTGATCGCCTGCAATCGCGCGTGGATAAATTGCTGGCAAACACCTCTTCCTCAGAAAGCCGATAAACATGCACTGGTTTCGTTTCTTTCATATTATCGGTGTATTTATCTGGTACCGGCTGGACATCTTTTTTGTACGTGAAGAGAAGTCCAATCTATTGCCGCGTCTGCTGAACCTGCTTTTCTTCTGGCGCAGCGCACCGCAACAACGCGCGATCCGGCTGAGGCTGGCACTGGAAACGCTAGGGCCTATCTTCGTTAAATTCGGCCAGATGCTGTCTACCCGCCGCGACCTGCTGCCACCTGATGTCGCGGATGAACTCACCAAACTGCAAGACCAGGTGCCGCCATTTGCGTTTAGCCAGGTGGAAGCGATTTTGATTGAAGCATTTAATGCGCCTCTGAACAGCACTTACGCCGAATTTGACCCGGTACCAGTCGCCAGTGCCTCTGTTGCGCAAGTGCATTTTGCCACGCTGCATAGTGGCGAACAGGTGGCCGTCAAAGTCTTGCGTCCAGGCATTGCAGCCATCATCCACAGGGATATCGCCTTATTACGTACCATCGCCTGGTGGGTAAAAAAACTATCCAGCGAGGGCCGCCGCCTGAAACCGGATGAAATGGTGGAAGAATTTGCACGCCACACCGAGCACGAACTGGACCTGACCCTGGAAGCCGCGCAGTGCTCGCAACTGGGCCGCAACTTCAGTGACAAACGCCTGCTGGTGCCTGTTGTATATTGGGATTATTCGCGCAAACAGGTGATGACCATGCAACGCATGTTCGGCACGCCTGTACGCAATACTGAAGCCCTGAGGGCCGCTGGCATCAACCTGACGCAACTCGCACACGAAGGCGTTGAAATCTTTTTTACCCAGGTGTTCCGCGATGGTTTCTTTCATGCCGACATGCATCCGGGCAATATCCAGGTGGTCACCGAAGGGCCGGACAAAGGCAAGTTTATTGCGCTGGATTTTGGCATTATGGGTAGCTTGTCACCTACAGACCAGTATTACCTGGCGCGTAATTTCCTGGCATTTTTCAACCGTGACTACCGTGATGTTGCGGTAGCACATATCGAATCTGGCTGGGTACCTGCGGATACCAATGTGGAAGCGTTGGAAACGGCAATCCGCGCCATTTGCGAACCTATCTTCGAGAAGCCGCTTAAGGATATCTCCTTTGGCCGTACCCTGCTCAGCCTGTTCCAGATGTCGCGTCGTTTTGGCGTCAACATCCAGCCGCAGCTGATCATGCTGCAAAAAACCCTGCTGAATATCGAAGGTATGGGGCGCGAGCTGGACCCGAATATCGACTTATGGCATAGCGCAAAACCCTTCCTCAAACGCTGGATGAGTGAACAGATAGGCTGGCGCAGGTTGATCAAATCGGCGAAACACGAACTGCCCTATGTGCTCGCGCACGCGGCTGAAATACCCAGGCTATTCGAGCAGTATTTGCGCAACCAGAGTGAGTTCGCAAAACAGCAAACTTATATTGATACCCTGCTGGCTACCCAGCAGAAACAATCCCAATGGCAAAAATGGTTAGGTGCAGCTATTGCGGCATTAGTGCTCGTGCAAGTGAGTAGCCTGATCCTGTTCTGGATGACATAAGCTTTGCTCAATACACGCTTATGTTCTGCATGGTAGAAAAGCCTGAGATTCAGGCTTTTTTATTTCCTGCCAAAAAGAAACGTTATCAATCAATAATTTTTGTTTTAAAATCTGCCGTTTGCAACGGCTTTAAGGGAAACGGACAGTGCTGATCTGGTTTGTCATGGCGTATTTACTGGTCTCTATCGGGATCGGCCTGGTCGCTGCCAGAAACGTCCACAGCACAAAAGATTATGCGGTGGCTGGCCGCCATTTACCGCTACCGGTGGTCACTGCTACCGTGTTTGCCACCTGGTTTGGCGCCGAAGCGGTGTTTGGCGTCTCTGCGACCTTTGTGCGTGAAGGCTTGACCGGCATTGCCGCCGACCCGTTTGGCTCCAGCATGTGCCTGATCCTGGCTGGCATTTTCTTTTCCAGCCGCCTGTACAAACTGAATATCCTCACGCTGGGGGACTTTTACCGCATGCGCTATAACCGCACGGTCGAGATTCTCACCACCATCGCCATCGTGGTGTCTTACATGGGCTGGGTAGCCGCGCAAATCAAGGCACTGGGCCTGATCTTCAACCTGATCAGCAATGGCTATATCTCAGAACCGACCGGCATGATAGTTGGCACCGCGATTGTGCTCACCTACACCACGTTGGGCGGTATGCTGTCAGTCGCCATCCTCGATTTTGTGCAGATGATCGTCGTCATTGGCGGCCTGCTCTACATTGCCAGCATCGTGTCTGGTCAAACTGGCGGTGTTGCGCCGGTGATTGAGCATGCGCGCAATGCCGGAAAACTGCATTTTTTCCCGCAATCGACCAACTGGAGCGTCTGGCTGACTTTCCTCGGCGGCTGGCTGACCATGATGCTGGGCTCAATCCCGCAGCAAGATGTTTTCCAGCGCATCACCTCGGCCAAGACTGCCAATATCGCCTTGTGGGGATCGCTGCTCGGCGCCAGTATCTATTTCTGTTTCACCTTTGTGCCGATGTTTATTGCTTACGCGGCAACCTTGATCGACCCGGCCACCTTTGGCGCGCTGGTTGAAACGGACTCGCAACGCGTGTTACCTACGCTGGTACTGACCCACACACCATTGCTGGCGCAGGCGATTTTCTTCGGTGCCGTGCTGTCAGCGATCATGAGTTGCTCATCGGCGACGCTGCTGGCTCCTTCAGTGACCTTTGCTGAAAACGTGATCAAGGGCTTTGTGCCTGACATGAGTGACCACGCCTTCCTGCGTGTCATGCGCCTGTGCCTGGTGGGTTTTGCCGCCATGGTGCTGTTTTATGCACTGAACTCTGAACTCTCCATTTTTGGCATGGTGGAAAGCGCCTATAAGATCACGCTGGCGGGTGCTTTTGTGCCATTGGTATTTGGCGCATTCTGGAAGCGCGCTACCAGCCAGGGTGCACTGGCTGCCATTATTTTAGGCATAGGCAGTTGGATATCGCTTGAAGTCATGTTCGGTGAAGAAAGCCTGGTACCGGCACAATTATTGGGATTACTGGTCAGCGCCATTGCCATGGTGATAGGCTCATTGTTACCGCAAAAGCTGGGCGGCAGCCCGCAACCACCGCATGGATACCTGCATGAACATGCCTCGCGCAGACATACGGAATAACATGCATCTGAACACTGCATTAAACTTTAATCACTTTTAAATGACCAATTGATGAATAACCGTTTAAAGCAGTGATTGTTCCAGTTAACAAAAAAGTATGGCATTCGCGATAATGCCCGGGATTGTTTTTTTCACTCAGCAAGAAACTTATGGTAGTTAACAAGCGGTTTTACACCATCCTTCTTAGCGTCATTGTATTGACGGGCTTTCTGGCGACCAGCCTGATCGGCTACTTTGTCGCCAAAGACTCGCTCACCGAACGCCTGCAGCAAGAAATGCTGCCACTCACCAGCGACAATATTTACTCAGAGATCCAGCGTGATTTGCTGCAACCGTTGCTGATTTCTTCACTGATGGCCAATGATGTGTTTGTGTTTGATTGGGTCAACGGCGGCGAAAAAGACGCCAGCAAAATGACCAGCTACCTGGCGCAGATCCAGAAAAAATATAACACAATCACCGCGTTCTTCATCTCTGAAAAATCCAGGTTTTATTATCATCCTACCGGTGTGCTGAAAAAAGTCTCAGAAGCCAATGAGGATGAAAGCTGGTATTTCGAGGCAAAAAAATCGCATCACCCATATGTCATCAATATCGATCGCGATACTGCCGATCACCGCCGCTTGAGCATTTTCGTCAATTACCGCATTGAGGATAAATCCAATAACTTTATCGGCATTATCGGTGTCGGGCTGGCATTGCAATCAGTGGTCGAACTGATAGAAAACTACCAGAAACGCTATGGCCGCGAGATTTATTTTGTGAACCGACAGGGTGAAGTCATGTTGCGCAGCAGCCAGTATCATTCCGAGCTGCACAACAAAAACAAGGCGGCACTGGATAAAGCGTTTGTCAAAATCCTGACATCGCCCAGCGCCTCGTTTTCATTTAAAACCAATAATGGCAGCACGCTATACCTCAACAGCCGGCTGGTGCCCGAGTTTGACTGGTATTTGATTGTGGAACAAGTCAATGACCCGAGTTCTGAGCGCATTGAAAAAGCGTTTATCATCAACATGACCGTGGCCCTGGTGATCAGCGTGATTGTCCTGTTGCTGGCGCATTTTGCAGTGCGTGGCTACCACGAAAGACTGGAAGCGATGGCGACGCAGGATAAACTGACGGGCGCAACCAGCCGCCAGGTATTTGAGTTTTATTTCAAACAGGCGGTTGCGCGCTGCAAACGCCGTGACGAACCGCTGTCTTTAGTCCTGCTGGATATCGATTTATTCAAGCTGATTAACGATACTTATGGCCATCAGGCAGGCGACTTGGTCTTGACCCGTATTGCACAGTTGATCAAGTCTCATGTGCGTGAGGAAGATATTGTTTGCCGCTGGGGCGGTGAGGAGTTCCTGCTGCTATTGTCCGGTTGTGATATTGACCGCGCCCGAGGCATTACGGAAATCATCCGCGCCGCAGTGGCTGGCCTGCAATTTCATTTTAATAACCAGGTGGTCAGGGTGACTATCAGCGCCGGGTTGGCTGAGATGCAACAGAGTGAAGCGTTTGCACAGGTGGTAGAACGTGCCGACCATCATCTGTATGAAGCCAAGCATGCCGGACGCAACTGCATCAAGCCTGACGGCGATACGGATAATGAATCCGACTTGATACAGACTGGTTGAAGAAAGTAAGCGTTAAGCCACTGTACGCGGCTGACAGGTCGCACAAAAAAAAGTAGAGCGCTGACCCAGGCGGATAGTACGGATCAGCTGCCCACAGACCCGGCAAGGCTCTCCTGTACGGCCATAGACATAGTAAGTCTGCTGGAAATAACCAGGATTGCCATCTGCACCAAAAAAATCCCGCAAACTGCTACCCCCAGCGGCTAATGCCGCATGCAATGTCGCCTTGATTTCTGCGACCAGTAACTGGCATTGCAATAATGTCAGCTGCCTGGAAGGTGTTTCCGGGTGGATACGTGCGCGAAATAACGATTCACTGGCATAGATATTCCCAACACCGACCACAATATGCGCATCCATGATGGTAGGCTTGATTGCTGCATTGCGTGAGCGTAACTGCTGGAATAAATATTCGCCATCGAATGTGTCATCCAGCGGTTCCGGCCCCAGGCTACTCAGCAAGGGGTGCTGCGAAGGCTCCTGATCCAACCATAACACGGCACCAAAGCGACGTGGGTCACGCAAGCGGATCACGCGTCCGTCTTCAAACGCGATGTCGACATGATCGTGCTTCTCGTGCGGGAAATAGCGTTCCAGCAGACATAGCCGCCCGGACATGCCTAAATGCAGCAACAGCACGCCTTTGCGGGTGCTGTCACCAATTTCAATCAGGATATATTTAGCCCGTCGCGTTAATTGCAATACACGCTGGCCTTGCAAATGCTGCGGCAGGTCGGCTGGGATCGGCCAGCGCAGTCCATGATGCCGGATAGTCACTTCGCGTATGCGCGCGCCCTGTACCGGCAACAGGCCCAGGCGGGTGACCTCTACCTCAGGTAATTCAGGCATGGCGTTTACTTACTCTTGAGTGCCTGAATATTGACTGGCGGATTGACCATGGTGAAGCCGGCATCATTGGGGAAATGATAAATAATGCCTTCATCCGGGCGTGCCAGCAGGTATTCCGGCGACTCCTGGATTTTATCAAAATGCACTTTCTTGCCGTCCTTCAGCAACACCTCAAATGAAGGATAAGGTTGTTTGCGATCCGGGGTATACACTTCAACTGAAGTGGCCTGGGCTTGCGCCCAGGTAAAATCCAGCCACTCATTCATCTCATTCTGGGTGGGCTTGGCTTTAGGGTCATTGGCCGACCATTTGCCATCGCTAGCCAGTTGCACCTTGAGCGCATTCTCTTCCCATTGTTCCAGGTGCGCCAGGTCAAAGCCTGCCAGCTGCTTGCGCTCTGCCGGGGACAGCGGGCTTTTGTCTATCATTTCAATCGGTTGCGTCGCCGCCGCTTCGCTATATTGCCCTGAAAGCAAAAACACATTACCCGCATAACCCACATATTGTTCTTCAGTCACCGGATTGTGCGTGCCAAAAACAAACACATGCTCGCCTTGCTTGCCGGACAAAGTCACTTTTAACTCCGGTTGATCCAGCCCGTATTTGGCCGCATCCTGCAAAGGCAATTTGGCGGCACTGGTTGCGGCAATAATAGACAGGGCACGCTGGACAGACATCTGATCGGCGCGGGCGGCATAGGGCTTACGCATCATCCAGTAAGCATTCTGCCGTTCAAAAACCGTCGGTGCCTTGGCGGGGAATTCAATCTTCAACGCATCGGCATCGGCCATTTTGAGCGTAGACACTTCAAACCTGGCACTGACTGCTTTTTCTGCTGGCTTGAAGTGCAGGAAAAGTGCAATCCCGACTACCACTGCCAGCAGCAACAGGTTCAATATCCATCTTTTTTTCATTGCAGGCAACTCCGTCCGCGATACGACTTTAACAATTCAAACTCAGGCTTTACGGCGCTTCCACCACAAGAACATGCCCGCAACCAGGATGACGATCGGCAAGACATATTGTGTGCCATACCCCACAACCAATGCGGCAATCGAGCCGGAAGGGATATTAATATTGATATCTTTCAATGGCATAGGCTGGATAGTAATCAGACGGTCATCGCCAGCCAGCCAGTTAATGATGTTGATGCCCAGATCCAGGTTACCGCCATTGGTGATAAAAGTATTTGCCAGGAAGTTGGCATTACCAATCACCACCACGCGCTGTCCTTTTTTGCCGTACTGGCGTTCCAGAGCCACGCCGATATTGATAGGGCCTGGTTTATCCTTACCATGATCAAAGCGTACTTTCAGGTTTTGTGCACCGGCAGGAATTTTGTCTGATTCCAGCCAGCCATTCTGTGCCACATCAATCAGGCGCCCTACTTTCCAGCCAAGGTCGTCTGACGCGCGGCCATCGACTTCATGCGCTTCCGGGAACACGGTACGCAACATAAAGTTACGCGTGACCGGATGGTCGCCATACAGGCTGGCGAATGACATTTTTGGATCCGCGCCGTATTGTTCGGCGGCACGGTCTA
Organism: Methylophilus sp. E2MeOHC9; assembly: GCF_058744375.1. NCBI lineage: Bacteria > Pseudomonadati > Pseudomonadota > Betaproteobacteria > Nitrosomonadales > Methylophilaceae > Methylophilus > Methylophilus sp. E2MeOHC9. The sequence goes on along the minus strand of NZ_CP196024.1, from coordinate 1,620,441 downwards.
CCACCATGCCTGACGATACTTTGATGCCCAGGTAGTCAGCCACTTCCTGCAAACCGCGCAGGTTATCATCATCCAGCAACCACAGCACATTGCCACCGGCTTCAATATAGGCTTTGATTTTTTTGGCTTCTACTGCGCTCACGTCCACTTGCGGTGCGGCGATCACCAGCATAGAACCATTGGCCGGGACTTCCTGCGCAATGGTCAGATCCGGGTTGGCAAACTTGAAACCCTTGCTTTCCAGTTGTTTGCCAAACTCGCCCAGGTCGTGATTTTTTACGCCTTGCAGCAAGCGTTCGCCATGCCCATCCAGGTACATGACCGGCTGGTTATTGGTGCGTGACAGACGCACCAGTAAGTTGGTCATTTCCTGCTCGGCAAACGGCGGGTTGATGTGCTCACTGCGTTTGTTGTATTCAACAATGGTCTCGCCATCGACCTTGACACCGGCTTCCTGCGCCAGCTTTGGCTCTTCGGAGGGGTTAACGAAGGAGATAAAGACATTTTTCTTTTCACGCTGATAGCGCGCAACGAAGTCGAGCATGCCCTTGCGGAAAGTATCGCCATTGCTGGCATCATCCTTGGTGGCGTAGACAGTAATATTGATATCACCTTCCATCTGCTTGAGCACGTTGACACTGCCCTGAGTCAGGATGTTGCGATTTGCCTGGGTAATATCCCTGGTCCAGCGATATTGGCTGGAGAGGTAGCCTAGCATCACGATCAGGGCCAGGAACACCAGCACAAACATCCAGTTTTGTGCCAGCAACTGCAATCTTAACTTACGATTAATTTTCATAATGCTTTCAAACTTAAAATCAGGGCGCGTTAACCGCGCAGACGATCAGCATCCAGGCGACGGATGGTCAATGTCAAAAATGTCACGATAAACAGTATAAAGAAGGCTAGATCTGCAGTATCAATCAGCCCGCTGGCAAACGACTGAAAATGCGTAGAGAAAGAAAACTGCCCCGCGACATTGGTAGGGTCATTCGCAAAAAAGCGCCCCAGAATCATCAGGATAAAAGAAAAAATAAAACTCAGAATGCCGGCGATGATAGGCTGGGAAGTCAGGCTGGAAAAATAAATGCCCAACGCACAAAAGCTGCCCACCAGCAAAAACAGGCCTATGGTGTTAGCAATAATGTAGCCAAAATCGATATCCGACCACAGATTCAGGGTAGACAGCATCAGGCCGATATACAAGATAAGCGTTGCCAGGAATGCCATCAGGCCTAAAAACTTGCCAACCACGATATCAGTGATGGATAACGGCGAGCTGAACAAAAATGGCATGGTTTGGCTACGGCGTTCTTCAGCGATCAGCCGCATGGAAAGCAAAGGCACGGCAAACAACATGATAAAAGAAGCTGAGCCATACACACTTTGCGAAACCGCTTGTGTAATGCCAAACCGCTCTGCCGGGCGGATGGCACCCGAGGCGACATCCAGGTAATCAGTGACGCCATTGGCAAAGTAATTACCAAACATGGCGGCGATGACCGCCAGGATGATCCACCCCATTGGTGAGGCGAACATGCTTTGCAGTTCTTTTCTTGCAATATTCAACATTGATGGTCTTTCAACATAAGTGGTCTGGCAGAGTGAGCTACGCTGCTTTGGGCAGGTCTGCAGAAGTGGTCGTGTCTTGATAAGTCAGCTGGACGAAGACATCTTCCAGGCTGGTTTGATCAGGCGCGATATGATACAAGCCCCAGCCATGCTTTACAGCGGCCTGCACGATGGCTTCGTGCGGCTGGCTGCCTTCATGGAAGCGGATACGCCATAAACCATCTGCGGGCTCGGCTTCCGCCACCCCTTCAATGGCTAACAGTTGAGCGATATCCGGCACCTGACGCAAGCCTACCAGCAACTTGTTACCAATCCGCTGCTGCTTAAGCACATCGATACCGCCGTTGAACACCAGTTTGCCTTTATCGATAATCTGCACATGGTCACACACCATTTCGACTTCCGGCAGGATATGGGTAGACACGATCACACTGTGTTCCTGGCCGATCTCCTTGATCAGGGCGCGGATATCGCGGATCTGGATAGGATCCAGGCCCACGGTGGGTTCATCGAGGATCACCACCATGGGGTTATGAATAATGGCCTGGGCAATGCCCACACGCTGCTGGTAACCGTTAGACAGGTTTTCAATCAGGCGCTTGCTCATATGCGTCAAACCACAGCGCTCTTTGGCATGCTCAACAGCTCTTTTAACATGCTTGCCAGCGACATTATGCAGGCGCGCCGCAATGGTCAGGTATTCGTCAACCGTGAATTCTTTATATAAGGGGCGCATTTCAGGCAGGTAGCCGATCAAAGCCTTGGCTTCTTTCGGGCTTTCTATCATATCGATGCCACAGATTTTGACACTGCCGGCACTCGGTGCAAGATTACCGGTCAGCATTTTCATGGTCGTAGATTTACCTGCGCCATTCGGCCCCAGAAAACCTAGCACCTGCCCTTGTTGCAGACTGAAGGTCACATCGCTTACCGCAGCGCGCCCTCCATAAAGGCGGGTCAATTCAATTGCTTCTACTGTCAAATTTGCCATAATTCTTCCACACACTTGCTGACTTGGGGATACCTGGAACCACTACTTGTGACCGGCTGGATTTCATACCCGTCAATAAATCCCAAAGTAAATTCCTAGACAAAGTTTTCACCAAAAAGTTATAGTGACATACACGACGTTTTAACCTGCATCTAGACGCCAATTACAATTCAGTTACAAATCGCACATTATGGATGAACTTGCAGCAACTGTCACGGACTAAACTAAAATTCAGCCTTACTTTTACCCGCTTCGTGACCCTCACTGCAGCCGCCATTACCAGACTTATTAAACAGGAATCCAGTATGCCTCAAACCCGCCATTTCAAGCTAAAACCTACCTTATTGCGCCGCCCGGCATTGGCGCTGTGGCTTGCGTTAATGGCGCCTCCAGTCTGGTCTGCCGGCACCACTGCAACAATGACAACGCCGACTGCCGAATTTGTCTACAAATACCTGCTCGGTGAAGTCGCCGCCCAGCGCGGTGAGTTTGTGCTGGCCAGCCAGTTGTTCCTGGATTTAGCCAAGCAGACACGCGACCCTTTACTCGCTGAACGCGCCACTCAGGCAGCGACCATTGCACGGGCGCCCCAACTTGCCTTACCTTCGGCAGAATTGTGGTCAGAACTGGTGCCGGACTCGCTCCCTGCAGCACAAGCGGCCAGCCAGTTACTGATTGCCAATGGTGAACTGAAAAAAGCGGAACCTAAGATCCAGAAAGTGCTGGCCGATGAGCGCATCCGCCCCAGTGCATTTATGGAACTGAACAGCCTGATGATGCGCGTCACAGACAAAAATAGCGTGCTGGAAACCATTCAGCGCCTGGCCAAGCCTTACCCAAAATTACCAGAAGCCCATTTTGCCATCTCGCAGGCCGCCTACTTTGCGCGTAATGAAACCTTGATGGAAAAAGAGCTGAAAGAAGCGTCCAAACTGCGCCCAGGCTGGGAGGCACCGGCGCAAATCCGCGGCCAGATGCTGAGCGAAAAAGACCCGCAAAAAGGCATTGCCTACTATCGCGAATTCCTGGAATCGCATCCTGATGCTGACCAGATCAGGCTGGCATTGGCGCGCACATTGCTCATCCAGAAAAACGCCACCGATGCCAAAGTAGAATTCACCAAACTGGTGGAAAGACACCAGAACAATCCGGAGATGAACGTCATTGTTGGCTTGCTGGCACTGGATGCGAAAGAATATGAGTTCGCCGACCGCTACCTGCAGCATGCACTGGACGTAGGCTTTAAGGAACCAAACAGGATTTATTTTAACTTAGGCCGTTCTGCTGCAGAACAGCACGACGATGCGCGCGCCCTGCAATGGTTTGACAAAATCGGCGATGGCGAACAGTTCCTGGCAGGCAGGTTGGCAGCTGCATCGATTATTTCCCGCCGTGATGGTGTCGATGCCGCGATCACCATGCTGGACAATGTCAATGGACTGACTGCTGAACAACAGACACTGGTCATTCAAAACCAGGCTTTGATGCTCAATCAGGCGAAACGCACTAATGAATCCTATGCGCTGCTCGAAAAAGCCGTGCAGACATTTCCGGACAGTCCCGAACTTTTATATGATTACGCACTGAATGCGGAGCGCGTGGGTAACTTCAAGGCCATGGAAGACACTTTAAATAAAGTCATCAAACTCAAGCCGGACTATGCTGCAGCCTATAATGCCCTGGGTTATTCCTATGCGGACCGTAACATTAATCTGGTCGAAGCCAAAAACCTGATTGAAACGGCGACCAAGCTATCCCCGGAAGACCATTACATCATGGACAGCTTGGGCTGGGTTTATTACAGACTGGGCGACATTGGCCATGCCACTGAGCAATTGCGTCGCGCTTACGCTATCCAGCAGGATCCGGAAATTGCTGCCCACCTGGCCGAGGTATTATGGAAACAAGGCCAGCGCGAAGAAGCCAAAGATATCCTGGATAGAGCCCTGTCTGCCAATCCTGATAACGAAGTGCTGGCCTCCACCGCGCAGAAACTGAAATCCAACCTGTAATGCGTACCTGGCACCTGTCGATTCCCCAAACCTGGGGCAGAATGGCGGCTACCTGCCTGCTAGCTTTCACCGTGATTGCTTGCAGCACCGTGCCCAAACCGCCGGTGAGCCAGACCGCCAACAGCGCTGCGCAGCAACGCATGCAAAAACTGGCGGCCGTGCAGCAGTTTTCCCTGGAAGCCAAGCTGGCCGTGCAGTACGGCGGCAAGGGCTACACCGCGCGCCTAGAGTGGCAACACGCCGGCCAGGAAGACCATATGCGGATATTCAGCCCGCTAGGGCAACAGGTGGCGTTGATTCATCGCACCGCCCAATCGGTGACGCTGACAGACCAGAGCGGCAAGCAACACCATGCCGCCGACGTTGCCAGCCTGACTGAACGCCTGCTGGGCTGGCGCTTGCCGCTGGCAGGCCTAAGCCAATGGATATTAGGTATCCCGCACACTGCCAGCCCTTACCAGGCCAGCTATCTCGCCAGCGGCGAACCCGCCACACTGACGCAGGATGACTGGCGTATAGAATATGATGATTACCAGATGGCGGCACTGAATGGCCTCTCGGAGTCACTGCCGTTTACGACCCGCTTGCAACAGCAGGACGTCAGACTGAAACTGGTGATTCAGCATTGGTAAGTGGAATTAGCCACCAATAAGGCATACAGCCACGCGGCATATGCCTTGCCGCAAAACGCTGCGTGCTGAGCTAAAGATTCAGCGCCAGCTGTCGATAATGGCACTATGAGCCGTTATCTGTTTTCACTCACTTACTCCCGTTTTTGGCTAGCCTCCAGCCTGCTGATACTCGCCTGCCTGCGCCCTGTCGATTGCCAGGCCGCTCAATGGCTGTCGATCAAGAAAACAGACGCTAACCAGTTGATGGTCGATAAACAATCACTGGTCGAAGAAAAAACCTATATCAAAGCCTGGGTGAAAGTGGATTACCGCCAGCCGCAGAAAAATGTGGAATCGGTGGACCGTGTGTATAACCACGCCAAAGCCTTATGGTATTTTGATTGCGCCAAGCGCAAAGCCGCGACCATCCAGGTGTTCCAGTACGATCAGGGCGAGCTGGTCTACTCGGCAGGCACCACGCTCAAACAGGCTGACTTTATTGAGCCATTGCCTGACTCTGAAGTAGAGATCACCCAACAATATGCTTGCAAATGGCAAGCCAAGGAAAAACAACGCGCCGAAGCCGTCGCCAACCGTGCCGCCAACCCGATTCAACCTGCCGTAGCCAGTGATAAAGATAAACCGGCCGCTACAAACAGTGTGGCCGAGCCAGCGGCTACCCCACCGGCAGAAGAGAAACCTGTCGAAAAAACAGCTGAAAAAGCAGATGGCAAAAATGCGCCCGCAGCGAAACCAGCCACTGAAAAACCTGCATCCAAAGACCCGGCAAGCAAAAAGGCTGAGGCAGAGCCAGGCAAAGACAAAGCTGCAAAAGGCAATAAAGAAGATAAATCGTGGGCGTATAGTGGTCCACGCGGCCCTGAGAAATGGGGCAGCCTCAACCCGGACTATGCCGTGTGTAATGCAGGTAGCCAGCAGTCACCGATCAATGTCGACAACACGATTACCGCAGCGCTCAAACCGATCAAACGGTTGCAGAAGTTCCCGCTGAAAAATATCGCGCTGAAAGATCACAGCCTGATCCTCGATGCAGGAAGTGGCAACATGATGGTGCTGGATCAAAAACCATACCAGTTGAAATACATTAGTGTGCATGCGCCTTCCGAGCACCAGATCAAACAGAAATCCTATGCCGCAGAACTGCAGATGGTGCATGAGGACAAAGCCGGGCATCGCGTCATTATTGCGGTGATGCTGGAAGAAGGCGCAGCCAACAGCACCATAGATACGCTGCTGAACAGCATCCCGAAAGAGAAAGAACAAAGCAAATCACTGGCGATCCGCGTCACCCCGGCAGATTTGATGCCAGCAAAACCGGCCTATTACCGCTATACCGGCTCGCTGACCTCACCGCCCTGCACCGAAGGCGTACAGTGGATCATCATGAAAGAAGCACTGAAAATATCCAAAGGACAACTGACCAGCTTGCAGCAGGCGATAGGTGAGCCAAACTTGCGTCCACTCCAGGATAGCCAGGGCCGCATGATACTGGAGTAACGCGCGTGGCATGGTTAGGCGATTGAACACGGCTTTGATTGTTTAACATGCTTTGCGCTTTTAACCTTGGGCGCATGCTTTACAATAGCGGCATGGATGCTTCATTATTTTTCGCCCCGTGCAAACTCAACCTGTTTTTACATATCACCAGCCGCCGCGCAGATGGCTATCATGCTTTGCAAAGCATTTTCCTGCTGCTCGATTATGGCGATGACCTGCGCATCACCCTGCGTACCGATGGACAACTCCTGCTGCAAAATCCCTTGCCGGGCGTATTGCCGGAAAATGACCTGACCATACGTGCGGCACGTGCTTTGCAAACAGCAAGCGGCTGCCAGCTCGGTGCCGATATCCACTGCAACAAGCGCACGCCCATGGGTGGCGGCCTTGGCGGCGGCAGCTCAGATGCGGCGACTGTCTTGCTCGCACTTAACCAATTATGGCAATTGGGCTATACACGCCAGCAGCTGATGAACATAGGCCTGACCCTGGGCGCAGATGTGCCGGTCTTTATTTTCGGCCAGCCTGCCTGGGCTGAAGGCGTGGGCGAACAGCTTTCTGCCGTTTCTTTACCGCCCGAGATCATGGATAAATACTATGTAGTGATCACCCCGAAGGTACAGGTTCCAACCGCACAAATATTTGCGCATCAAGCATTGACAAGAGATTCAAAACCATTGAGAATAGCGGACTTTTCAAACGGCGCTAATTCCAGCGCGTTCTGGCAGCAAACCAGAAACGATATGGAAGCAGTCGTTTGTGCACTCTACCCTGAAGTGAATCATACGTTAACCTGGTTAAAGCAATACGGCGATGCCCGTATGAGTGGTTCCGGTGCTTCAGTATTCGTTGCGGTAGATAGTGCAGAAAAAGCAGATGAATTGATTGCAAATCGACCAGAAAACACTTCTGGTTTTTGGGCAAAAGGGTTAAAATACCATCCGCTTTTCAGCTCAGCGAAAGATTAAGTCGCCAGGCTAAAAAGCGGTTGTAAGACAAGTTTTTGGGGAGTCGCCAAGCTGGTTAAGGCACCGGATTTTGATTCCGGCATGCGAAGGTTCGAATCCTTCCTCCTCAGCCAAATTTAAAGCGTGTAGATTTAACAATTTACACGCTTAAATTTTTTGTAGATTCCTGTCTCTGGCAGGAATTCGGGTTTTAAGACATCGTTTTCGCTGAAAAGGGTACAACGTTGAGTAACGCCAACATGATGGTTTTTACCGGCAATGCCAATCCGGTACTGGCACAAGAAGTTGCCACGCATTTGGGCATTGAACTAGGGCGCGCAGATGTTGGCCGTTTTTCAGATGGTGAAATCATGCTCGAGCTGCTGGAGAACGTACGCGGCCGCGATGTATTCGTGCTGCAATCCACCAGCTACCCGACCAATGACAGCCTGATGGAGGTCATGGTGATGGTTGACGCATTGCGTCGCTCATCTGCCGGACGGATTACTGCCGCTATCCCCTACCTGGGCTACTCACGCCAGGACAGGCGTCCGCGCTCTGCCCGTGTGGCGATCACCGCCAAAGTAGTGGCCAACATGCTCACCAGCGTGGGTGTGAACCGCCTGCTGACCATGGATTTGCACTCAGACCAGATTCAGGGCTTTTTTGATATCCCGGTCGATAACATTTATGCCACGCCGATTTTGCTGGATGACCTGGTGCAACAGAAGTATGAAAACCTGGTCGTGGTCTCTCCGGACGTAGGTGGTGTGGTGCGTGCCCGTGCCGCAGCCAAACAATTGAATGCTGACCTGGCGATTATCGACAAACGTCGCCCAAAAGCGAACGTCGCCAAGGTCATGAATATTATTGGTGAAGTGGAAGGCCGCACCTGTGTCATCATGGATGACATGGTGGATACGGCAAACACACTGTGTGAAGCCGCTGCCGCCCTGAAAAACCAGGGTGCGTTAAAAGTGGTGGCATACGCCACGCACCCGGTGTTGTCGGGTGGTGCCGGCGAGCGCATCATGGCTTCCGAGCTGGATGAACTGGTCGTGACCAACACCATTGCATTGAACACCAATGCCCAGAACTGTCCAAAGATACGCCAGTTGAGCGCTGCCACCTTGCTGGCAGAAACCATCAAGCGTATCAGCCAGGAAGAATCCGTTTCTTCGCTATTTATGGATTGAAAATCCATAAGTTAAGCTAGATAGCATTGATTAAGGCTTAAATAGCCTCTGGGATTAAAGATAAGATTTACACCACCTGCTGGTCGCGGCGGGTGGATTTTAGTGTAGTGCCACCATTATGGTGTTTTTAGGAGTTCTCAAATGAGTATCGAAATTAAAGCCGTCAAACGTGACGTTAAAGGTACGGGTGCGAGCCGCCGCCTGCGTCGCGCTGGCAATGTGCCAGGTGTAGTTTACGGTGGTGAGCAGCCAGCTGTTTCCATCGAGTTCAACCACAAAGAACTGTTTCTGGAGTTCCGCCACGAAGCGTTCCACGCTTCTATCCTGAGCCTGGTTCTGGATGGCAAAGCAGAAAGCGTGTTACTGCGTGACTACCAACTGCACCCGGTGCGTAATACGATTCAGCACATCGACTTCCAACGTGTGTCTGCTTCAGAAAAAATCCACGTTAAAGTGCCTTTCCACTTCGTGAACGAAGATGCAGCGCCTGGCGTAAAACTGGGTGGCGGTAGCATTTCTCACATCCAGACTGAAGCTGACATCAGCTGCCTGGCAAAAGACCTGCCTGAGTTCATCGAAATCGACCTGAGCAACCTGGAAACAGGTCACTCTGTACACTTGTCCGAAGTGAAACTGCCTAAAGGCGTTGAGTTCGTACAACTGGCACACGGTGATGATGCAGCGATTGCAACGATTCTGAAACCACGTGGTGGTGACGATTCAGCTGACGCTGAAGTAGAAGCACCAGCTGCGGAATAATCGGCTTTACAGTCGTTTTAACGCTAAAATAAACGCGCACACTTTTGTGCGCGTTTTTTTATGGGCAAAAGTTACTTCATCGTTGCAGCATTTACAGCTGCAGGTTTTAAATCATTAAAGACAATGGCATGAGCGGGATTAAATTAATTGTAGGCCTGGGTAATCCGGGCGAGAAGTACACCATGACCCGGCACAATGCTGGCTTCTGGCTGGTCGATTTACTGGCGCAACAATCTGCCAGCCGCCTGTCGGTAGAAACCAAACTGTTTGGCATCGCCGGAAAATGGCAACCCCACAGTGATAAATGGTTGCTTAAACCGACCACCTTTATGAACGCCAGTGGCAAATCTGTTGCTGCGATCGCCAATTACTACAAAATCACCCCTGCCGAGATTCTGGTGGTCCATGATGAGCTGGACTTGCCACCCGGCCAGGCCAAACTGAAATTTGGCGGCGGCCATGGCGGGCATAACGGCTTGCGCGATATCCATGCTGCCTTAAACACACCTGACTACTGGCGCCTGCGGCTGGGCATAGGCCACCCGGGCAACAAGGCAGAAGTCGTGAATTATGTGCTGAAAGCAGCCGGCAAAGAGGAACAGCTGGCGATTGACGACAGCATTATTAAATCCACCACCGTGACTGACCTGCTGGCGCAAGGGCAATTTGAAAAAGCGATGTTGCAACTGCACAGCAAATAGCAACTATTCACGGCACCCATTATTGTGCGACGGGATGCCGCTGCCACTCCTGCACCCAGGCTACAAAATCATCCGGGCGTAATGGTTGCGAGAAATAAAACCCCTGGCCGTGGTCACAGCCCATATCGCGCAAAATCTCCAGCTGGCGCTGGCTTTCTATCCCCTCGGCGATGACCTGCATGCCCAGGCTATGCGCCATCATGATAATGGCGCGACATAAGGCGCCATCCTCACTTGAAGTCTCCAGCTCACGCACAAACGAGCGATCAATCTTGACATAATCAATCGGGAATTTCTTTAAATAGGACAAGGCCGAATAGCCGGTGCCAAAATCATCCAGCGCCACCTGCACACCCGCCTGCTGATATTTCGCCAGCCGCTCGCTGACTTGGGTATTGGCATCCAGCAGCAAACGCTCGGTGATTTCAACCACCACCATATTGCGCTCAGTCGTGCCATGCAAAATTTCTTTTAACCAGTCGCGCTGCTTTTTATATTCTGCTGCAAACTGTACCGGTGATTTGTTGATCGCTATCTGAAAATCGGGATTGAGCGATATGCGCCATTGCCTGCATTGTTCAATCGCGGTTTTGAAGACCCACTCGCCTATCGGCACAATCAACAAGGTATCTTCTGCAATGCCGATAAACTCCATAGGCGGGATCACACCTTTGACCGGGTGTTGCCAGCGTATCAATGCCTCGGCTTTGAGCACGGTATTGGTTTGCAGATTCACCACCGGCTGATACTCAAGAAAAAACTGCTGGCCGTTGATTGCCATATGCAAGTCATGTGACAACTGCATGCGGCGCTCGGCGTTCTCCTGCATACGTGGCGTAAAATAGGTAAAACAGTTGCCGCCCTTTTGCTTGGAGGCATACATGGCCTGGTCTACCCGCTTCATCAGGTCTTCTTTGTTGCTGGCATCATCCGGAAAAATCGCGATACCCAGACTTGCCGCTACATAGGCATGCGTATGCTCCAGCTTGAATGGCTCAGACAAACTATCAATGACTTTCTGGGCGATGTCTTCTACGTGGCCTGCATGCGCATCGCTGAGCATCAGCACAAACTCGTCACCGCCTAGGCGCGCCACCAGGCCATTTTCATCAATGCATTGTATTAATCTGTGCCCGGCCTGTAACAGTAAGCGGTCGCCCTGGTCATGCCCCTGCGAGTCATTCACCTCTTTAAAGCGGTCCAGGTCGAGGAAAATAATCGCCACTTTGTGGTTATTTTGTTTAACCAGGCGCAATTGCTGGTCTAGCCGCTCAAAGAACATGCGGCGATTAGGCAGGCCAGTCAGCGTATCCACATTGGCGTATTGCCAGATCACCTCTTCAGACTGCTTGATTTTGCTGATGTCCGCCAGGGTGCCCAGCAGGCGTACCGACGCGCCCTGCTCATCCCGCTTGAACACCATGCCACGGTCAAATACCCATTTCCAGCTACCGTCTTTACAAGCCATGCGGTATTCCATCGCATAATGATCACGCTCGCCGCTCAGCACCTGTTGCAACATCGCCATCGCAGCCGGGTAATCATTCTCATGAATCCGCTTATGCCAGCTGGCAGGCTGATGATCAAACTCATTCGGCAAAAAGCCAAGCATGCTTTTCCAGCGGTCAGAATACACAATGCGCGATTCAGGCACATACCAATCCCACAGGCCATCGCCGGTACTTTCCAGCGCCAGCATCCAGCGCTGCTCGCTGGTGTTGAACTCCTGGTTGAATTTATCCAGCGCCAGCTGGGTCTGGCTACGTGTCACGGCAAAATAAGCGATCCCACCCAGCAACGCACTCAAAAACACGCCCAGCAAACCAATGCGGTTGGCCTGGCTGTAATCAATGATGGCCTCAAACGCAGGGGTAGAGCGCGCACGCAAACTCCATAGCTGGCCATTGATATTCAGCGCATGCGACATGCTGTAAACCGCCGAGATATCGTGCAGATACGGCTCGTCATGACTGTGGTACAACGGGGTTTGCCCGCGCCCGCGCATCTGGTCAAACACATCAAAATGTAATTGTTGCTGCTCGGTTGCTTGCAGGGCTTCATGCAAAAAAGCGCTGACATCAAAGCGCAAAAACACCCAGCCGTTCAACATGCTTCTGCGCGCCTCTGCCGGGATATCCACCAGCTTTCCGCGATAGACAGGCGCATGCAGCACATAGTTTTTTTGTAACGGGGCCAGCGTGTCCACCATCGAGTGCGTAGACATCACCAGTCGCCCGCTATCACCCGCCATCAGGAGATCGTCACGGATCAGCGCATTGCCAAAGGTGTTTTTCAGCAATATTTCACGGTTGGCATCGTTGCGCGGCTCTACATACAAGATAGGCGCGACTTCTTCAGTGCCGGACGCATAACCACCCTGCTTCAGCAACTGCTGGATAGGGATATCCAGGTCTTTAAAAGTCTCTGGTTGTTGCAGGTGTATATATTTGATAAAACCAATGGCGCTTAGACTGTTGTCCTCGGGGCGCTCGGTAAAATCATCGACATAGAGTTTGAACTCATCCGCAGAAACATGCTCGGAGGAGGTATAAAGTTGCTCGACCCCTTTAAGTATCTGGCGGTACGCATCTATGCGATGCTGGATTTCCTCGGCGGCCGAGATGACAGTTTGCTTGAACTGAATCGCCTGCAATGCTTCCGCATGGTGACGCTCGCTCATCCACAGCAAAAAAGTGGTGAGCACCGCCCCTGAAAAGATCACCCCGGCAATCCAGCGCGACATTAGGAGTTGTCGCAACGATGCCATATCTAAAAGAAACATTCCTCATCCTTATCCAGGAAGATTGATGACAATTTAATTATGTGCGCACAATCATGCACTGTAACCTCACGCAATTGCAAGATACTTTTGTTGTTCCCCTTTACTAACGGTAAAATGTCGTTTTTTACTCAATGCCCGCCGCAAAAAATATTCCGCGGCAGCTCACACTGAAAGTCACGCCATTATGAAATGCGGTATTGTCGGCCTGCCAAACGTAGGCAAATCCACCCTGTTCAATGCGATCACCAAAGCCGGTATCGCCGCAGAAAACTACCCTTTCTGTACCATAGAACCCAACGTCGGCATTGTCGAAGTGCCAGACAACCGCCTGCAACCGCTGATCGACATCGTCAAACCACAAAAAGTACAACCAGCGATTGTTGAATTTGTGGATATCGCAGGCCTGGTCGCCGGCGCCTCCAAAGGTGAGGGCCTGGGTAACAAATTCCTGGCTAACATCCGTGAGACAGACGCCATCGCCCACGTCGTGCGCTGTTTTGAAGACGGCAACGTCATTCACGTCGCTGGCAAAATAGACCCACTGGCCGATATCGAGGTGATTAATACCGAATTGGCCTTGGCTGATATGGAAACTGTTGAAAAAACCATGCAGCGCGAAGGCAAAAAAGCCAAAAGCGGCGACAAAGAAGCCATCGCCCTGGTCAAGGTGCTGGACAAAGTATTGCCTTGCCTCAACGAAGCCAAAGCCGTACGCACGCTGAACCTGGATGCGGATGAACTCGCATTGCTCAAACCGCTGTGCCTGATCACAGTAAAACCTGTGATGTACATCACTAACGTCATTGAAGGTGGTTTTGAAAACAACCCGCACCTCGACAAAGTCGTTGCATTGGCAAAAACCGAAAAAGCACCCGTCGTCACCATCTGCGCCAAAATCGAAGGCGAGATCTCCGAACTGGACGAAGAAGACAAATTACTGTTCCTGGAAGAGCTCGGCCAGGAAGAGCCAGGCCTTAACCGCGTCATTCGCGCCGCCTATGATTTACTGGGCCTGCAAACCTACTTCACCGCCGGCGTACAGGAAGTGCGCGCCTGGACCGTGAAAAAAGGCGCCACCGCCCCACAAGCCGCAGGCGTCATCCACACCGACTTCGAACGTGGTTTTATCCGTGCCGAAGTGATCGCCTACAACGACTACGTGCAATTCAAAGGTGAAAAAGGTTCGCAAGAAGCTGGCAAAATGCGCCTGGAAGGCAAGGAATACATCGTGCAAGACGGCGATGTCATGCACTTCAGGTTTAATGTTTAATTAAGCGGAAAAGACCAAGAAACTATATAAACCAATGTTGTCGTACCTAGACACAACTGCTATAATCGCGGTCTTTCAAATGGTGATGTAGCTCAGCTGGTTAGAGCACAGGATTCATAATCCTGGGGTCGAGGGTTCAAGTCCCTCTTTCACCACCATACAAATCAAGAACTTAGCTCAACTGTGCTAATTTAGTCCATGTGTCATGTGCTAAAACTGTGCTAAATTCTTCTAAAAAGCCCCTCGATGAGGGGCTTTTTTTTGGTCAAAACCAGACATATCCGGACGATTCCGGACATTAATGCTCGACCATCGGACACAAACTCCGTGTGTCTTCAATCAAATCACAAAAAAATATCCAATAAAATCAATAATTTAAAATTATAAAAGCCTTCAACCACACCTAAACTGTGCTAAAACTGTGCTAAATAAGCATTCGTTTGCCATCAAAACCGTTCGTTGTCTCTGAATAATATCGGCTTGTTTATTGTGCTAAACTCGATTCGGGCTTGTAGGCAGATTTTTTATCGTGCTTCGCGATAAGTGCAAAAAATGTCTGGCGGTGTTGCCACTGGATGACCTTGAGCAAATGTTATGCAATGAGTAAGTTACAGCATAGGAGTGCCTACAAGTCCACTTCCGCAATAACTAATAAAGAAAGTCGAAGTTTTGATTTCAAAGCTAGAGTCATTGAAAATGGCAACCACGCTAAGTGATGTTGCTGAAATTCTAGGCTTCAGACCAAGAGCTTTAGCATTCATTCTTTATAAAAAACCTTCAGCAAGTAAATATAAGCAATTTGAAATTCCAAAACGCTCGGGTGGAAAGCGAGTTTTAAACGCCCCATCAGCAGATTTAAAAAATTTACAAAGAAGACTAGCGAAAGTCCTAGAAGCCTGCATTACAGAAATAAATGAAAAGAGAAAAGTCAATTCGACACTTTCCCATGGCTTTAGACCCAAATATTCAATAATCACAAATGCTTCCACACATCGAAAAAGCAAATTTGTTTTCAACATAGATTTAGAGAACTTCTTTGGCTCGATAAATTTTGGTCGAGTTAGAGGCTTTTTTATAACGAATCAAAACTTTGGATTAAATCCATCCGTGGCTACTGTATTAGCCCAAATCGCCTGTCATGAAAACTCTCTTCCACAAGGCAGTCCATGCTCCCCTGTTATCTCGAACTTAATTGGGCATATTGTAGACATTCGCCTGGCTAAATTAGCTTTTGAGACGGGTTGCAGATATTCGAGATATGCAGATGATTTAACTTTCTCAACTAATGAGCAAGTGTTCCCTGACAAAATCGCAAGTATTATTAATGCTGAACAACACCAATGGCAGATTGGAAAAAGCTTAAATAGATTAATTGAAAAAGCAGGGTTCTCTATAAACGAATCTAAAACGAGGATGCAATATAAAAACTCTCGACAAGACGTGACAGGACTAACTGTAAATAAAGTTGTTAATACTAAAGTTGAATATCGCAGGTCTACAAGAGCGATGGTTCATAGTCTTCTCAAAACTGGTAGCTTCAAAATTAAGGCTACCGCACTTGATGAGGCTGGCAATATTGTTCACTCAGAAACTGAAGGAACACTAAATAGGCTGCATGGCAGATTAAGTTTTATTGATTCGATATACGTTCACAAGAAAGAAAAAGTTAAGAAGAATAGTGGAACTATTAAAAAAAAGGATACTGGAGAGAACCAATTATCCTCATTCGAGAAGACTTATAGAAGTTTTCTATTTTATAGATGGCTATATGCATCTGAGATTCCGGTAATCATCGGCGAAGGAAAAACAGACAATATTTATCTGAAGTACGCTATAAGAAGATTGGTCGACTCTTTTCCAGAGTTAGGAAAGAAAAATTCAAAAGATATTGTTGAGAGCAAGGTTAAGCTATTCGAAAGGTCATCAACATCTAAACGCCTATTTGGATTAACTGGTGGTGGAGATGAGCTTAAATATTTCGCTATTGAATATTTGGCTGAATGCAAAAAAATAGCTGCCAACGGTAAGTCTAATCCCGTGATACTGTTTTTGGATAACGACTCAGGCGCCGACTCTATTCTTAACTATGCAAAGAAAAAGGCAAAAAAAGAAGATTTAAAAAAGCAATCCTTCATTCATGTTGCAGAGAATCTTTATATTGTTCTTACTCCTCTGAACTCAAAAGGTGAAGATACAATGATTGAGGACTTTTTCGACTCTACTACCCTAGAAAAACCATACAAAGGAAAAACCCTCAATTTAGACGATAAATCAATTGACTTAACGATTCATTATCCCAAATCTGATTTTGCTGAATATATTGTTAAAAATGAATATAAAGAAATTAGCTTTGACAACTTCAAGGGAATTTTGGAAAGAATTGATGCAGTAATTAAAGAACATGCTAAAAAGTCTGCGTTAATTACTGACTAAATGAAATTGAGCATGATTTTATTGATAATAATCCAATATATTCGTATCTCCAGCACTGTGCTAAAACTGTGCTAATTTTGCTTCATTTTCGTCCGGTTTCAACCATTTTTTACCCACTATCATCCGGTCACGAATCGCGCGGCAAGCCCCGTGTTTACTGGATTTCTCTTTTAAAATTAAGCACTAACTTACTTTCATTTTTCAGGATTCATAATCCTGGGGTCGAGGGTTCAAGTCCCTCTTTCACCACCAGATACAAAAACGGCTTCCAGAGATGGGAGCCGTTTTTATTTGTGTCATTTGCTCACCCAGGTATTCATTTTTGGGTAATGTTAAACCTTCTATGAATTCTTGCAGCGACGTAAAAAGCTTTAGAATAGTGCAATTGAATCAAACTAAAGTAAGTGCCCGCATGGAAATCAACAATAGTTTTGAATTAGAGTTTATTGCCTGTTTCTCCAGGCATCTGGAAAATTTCCATAGCGAACAAAACAATCCCAAAGATACCAAACAAAGGGATCGTTACTCGCAATTGATTGCCTTTATTAAAGAGTCACCCTTTGAGAGTGCTTTGGAAAAATACAGGCAAATATCGCTTGCCGATACTGACATCAGCCTTTTTGACGAGTCCACGATCAAAATGGCGCAAAGACTGGCAAGAATCGACATGGATCTGCCACTAGTCCTTGATACACAAACTGATAATTAAAGCGCTCAATCCCAAAAAGTAGGCCCGCCATTAAGTTAGTCGCCAATCTAGCAATCTCAGAAGATCTTAAAGCTATCTTTAAGTATGTGATTTCTGTGCGTACGCTTTGTGAGCTGACTGCCAAAACCGGCAGCCTGGATCAACGATTCACCCCCTCCCCCACCGCCATCGAGGGCATGCTTGGTCATTTAGCCGTGGCTTACCGCCGTGAGCATTACTACCAAACCGAAATCACACTGACCGGTGAATACCAGAATATCTTTGTGCGTGGCAGGGCGGATGGTTATGACCCAGAGCTGAATCAGCTGGAAGAGGTGAAAACCTATAAAGGGCATCTGGATCGTATGCCTGAGAACCACAGGTTGCTGCACTGGGCGCAGGCCAAGGTGTATGCGCATTTGATGTGTATGGAGAAAGAGCTTCCCTCCATCAACGTGGCCCTGGTGTATTACAACGTGACTTCTAAAGAGGAAACGCTGCTGGTTGAAGAATATTCGGCAGGTAACTTGCAGGCATTTTTTGAGTCATTATGTAGCAAATTGCTGATTTGGGCGGAGCATGAACTTGCTCATAGAGCCAACAGAAATAGCGAATTATCCAGACTCAACTTTCCGTACCCTGAATTCAGGACGGGCCAAAGAGTACTGGCTGAATCCGTGTATAAATCAGCCATGAAACAACGGCACCAGTTGATCCAGGCAACCACAGGCATAGGCAAAACGCTGGGCACTATCTTTCCCCTATTAAAAGCCATGCCAGAAGCCAAACTGGATAAGGTGTTCTTTCTAACTGCCAAATCATCCGGTCGCGAGCTGGGTTTAAATGCAATCAGAACGGTGCAAAAAACCAATCCCGGCCTACACATCAGGACACTGGAATTAACCTCACGCGAGAAATCTTGCGAGCATCCGGACAAATCCTGTCATGGTGAGTCATGTCCATTGGCAAATGGCTTTTATGACCGCTTGCCCAAAGCCAGAAATGAGGCACTTAAACAACACATGATGGATAAAGCCACCATTCGCAAGGTCGCACTTAAACACCAGGTATGCCCCTATTACCTATCGCAGGACCTGGCTAACTGGAGTGATGTAGTGGTTGGTGATTACAACTACTTTTTTGACCTGCACGCCTTGCTGTATGCGGGCACCGTACTCAATGAGTGGAAAGTCAGTGTGCTGGTAGACGAAGCGCACAACATGATTGAGCGCTCACGCAAAATGTATAGTGCCGAATTGAATTATGGCGCTTTCAATGAAATGCTGGCCCATGCGCCCAAGTCATTAAAAGGTGTGCTGGAAAAGCTGAATATCAGCTGGATTGTATTAAACCGTAGCCAGACGGTGCGTTATGAAGTGTATCCCTATATCCCAGAAGAGTTTGAAGAGTTATTGCAACGGGTGATCTCAAAAATCACGGATTACCTTGCAGAATATCCCACCTTCAATGATGCCAAAGTGCTCAATTTCTATTTTGATGCTTTGCAGTTTTCGACGCTGGCTGAATCATTTGGTGATCATTCACTATTCGATATCACTAAAACTGAAACAAGCGTGGGTCTGTTTCAGCAAGACGCAACGCTATGCATCCGTAATGTGATTCCGGCAAAACATTTAACCCCCCGTTTCCAGGCAGCCAATTCAAATACCCTGTTTTCAGCCACACTAAGCCCCTCCTCATTTTTTAATGACATGCTGGGCATGCCTGAAAACACCAGCTTTGTGGATGTGGAATCCCCTTTTGATGCCAGGCAATTGAAAGTGAAAGTAGCCAGGCATATTTCAACCAGGTACAAAGAGCGACACTCTTCACATGAGCCGATTGTGCATCTGGTGGCAAAGCAGTTCATTGAGCGACCCGGCAACTACATACTGTTTTTGAGCAGTTTTGATTATCTGCACGATGTGCAATCCTTGTTTAATAGCTTATATCCCAACATCCCCACGCGCTCGCAATTGAGAGTGATGTCGGAAATGGATAAACAGCAATTTGTGAATGACTTCACCCTCACTTCTGAAGGCATCGCCTTTGCCGTGTTAGGCGGCTCATTCGGTGAAGCGATTGACTTAACCGGTGACAGATTGATCGGCGCTTTTATTGCCACCTTAGGCCTGCCACAGCTTAATGATGTGAATGAGCAAATGCGCTTGAGAATGGAAAAGATATTCGGCTTAGGTTATGAATACACCTACCTTTACCCCGGATTGCAAAAAGTCGTCCAGGCAGCCGGTAGAGTGATCCGCACGACTAATGATAGTGGCGTGATTCATTTAATGGACGACCGCTACAATCAATCCAAAATCAAAAAACTACTCCCCAAGTGGTGGCCATCGCCCAATCAGTAGGGTTTTCAAACAACATAGAAATGCCAAAAATGAACATTTCGGAGCTCACTCACTCATAAAGTTACATAAAATTGATTTGATCAAGTAACCACGAGAATGAAGCTTTCGGCGAAAATAAAATTAAAGCGCTTGGAAATCATCCAGATTGTTGAGAAAAATCACGCTCTATTCCCCCGAATTCTTTTTAACGATTTACACGGTTATGACCTTGATGAAACATTCCTGGAAATTGTGGTCGACCGCACTTATGAGTTTATGCCAGAAGATATTGGCAAAATTCAACATCAATTGGAACAGCTGTTAGACGTTGCTATATACGCTTATACACCAAATCAATTACCAGACGCACGTCGCGAAAAACTATTGGCTGTTGCGAAAGTGATCTGATTACATAGCTCAAGCAAAAGCATCCTTGACGGACGAAATTGCAGATCACTAGCAAATGATTAGATTAGCCATTATTCAAAATTAATGGCTCGTTTTTGCCTAAATTCGACAAGGGTGGTGTATAACGACGCTGCACATTACGCCAATCAACTTTAGTCATCAAAATTAAATTCATTGGTAGTCGTCGTATTTCATTTAAACCCTTAAGTAAGCCCATGTCGAATCACCCAGCCCCACAGATCCAACTCTCTAAAGCCAGGCAAAACCTTATTATTTTTGCACTCTCCATAGGCGCATTTGCAATTGGTGTCAGCGAATTCTCAAGCATGGGTTTGCTGCTAGAGATCAGCCGTGGATTAGGTGTCTCGGAATCCCAGGTTGGCATTTCTATCAGCATCTATGCTTTAGGCGTGGTGGTGGGCGCACCTTTGCTGGCGATCTTTGGCGCTGGCCTCAAAAGAAAAAACTTATTGCTACTACTGGCAATGATGTATGCCATCGCCAACATTGCCAGCTCGCTCGCCCCTACTTACGGCACCATGCTGATCGCCAGATTTATTTCAGGCCTGCCACATGGCGCCTATTTCGGCATTGCCTCGCTAGTAGCAGCTTCTATCAGTCCACCCTCACAAAAAGGTATGGCGGTCACCAAGGTTATGCTTGGCCTGGCCGTAGCCATACTGGTGGGCAACCCGCTTGCTGTCTGGTTGGGGCAACAATTTACCTGGCGATTAGCGTTTGCATTAGTAGGTCTGCTCGCATTCATTACATTGTTGATGGTTAACAAGTCGCTACCTTTAGACGAGAACGAGAAAAAATCCAGCCCTATGGAAGAGCTGGCAGCATTTAATCGGCTACAGATTTGGTTAGTGCTGTTGATCGGCGTATTCGGTTTTGCCGGCATGTTTACGGTGTTTAGCTACATGGCACCGGTGTTGGTCAATGTCACCAAGGTTTCTGAGTCATATATGCCCTGGCTGGTTGTCGCCTTTGGCATAGGCTCAATCATCGGCATGTTGTCTGGTGGCAAAATTGCAGATGCCATGAAATTCAAAGGCGCATGCCTGCTGATTGTGTGGTCGATATTTGTGCTGGCCATGATTCCATTCATTTCCGGCACACTGCCAGGCATTGTGCTCGCAGCAGTCGCAGTAGGCACCATGATGGCGCTGCCAGTCACGTTGCAAACCCACTTGATGGAAATTGCTGGAGATGCGCAGGTCTTATCTGCCGCTGCTATTCAAGCCGCTTTAAATACCGCAAATGCTTTAGGCCCCTGGTTGGGCGGGATGGCGATTGACCATGGATTAGGCTACAACGTATTTGGTACGATTGGTGCGGTGACTTCAGTGATTGGATTATTGATTTGGGCGATCTCTTTCAAATTGGCTCAGGCAAACATGCATCGCTGATAACGTCCAAGTTCATAATCATGGGCAATGATTCAAGTTCGCCATGCGCCACCTACATACGAAACGGCTTCCTCAAATGGAAGTCGCTTTTTCGTTGGGGGAGCCGGATTTAAATCGATTTCAGCTAGCATCCGCGAAGTTTTGCCTAACACAATAAGATCCTTATTAAATTAGATCATCATAATATTTCACTGATAATTGAATTCTGATGCGACACCTAGCTATTTAAAAAGATGCACCCCTTGGTGACCAACATTACTGATGCGGACAAAACCTAAATTTGACGGTGGATAGCCCTCTAAGACTACATTCACTTTTCCCCATGCACCTGGTGGCAATGATTCTACAAATGTAACATCTTTAGATTTAGCAGTATCATTAATTGCACTTCCATTTTTATCAACTTCGCCCCATTCAAACTTTGCCTTAAGCCCATCAATTCTTGCTGAAGTGAGGTTTCCAAATTGCAAAGTAACCTTACTTCCATTTGCATATGATTGTATGTTTTCAATAGATACAGTCAATGCACCTACATCTGACTTCACTACTGAATAACCTTCAGCACCAGGGGTAAGATAGGCGATTCTCTCAAACTTTCGTAAAAGATCATTAATAGTCTGCTCATCTTTCAGCTCCTTAATTTCTTGCTCCAACGCTTTTATTTTTGCATCAAATTTGGAGTTTTGGTTCTGAGGGGAACACGCAATTAAAATCACACAAATAAAAAGCACTAAGGTCTTCAGAGTCATATACACCTCCTATTAAATTATTATTTATAATGAAGAAGCATCTTCTAACGGAGATTTTGTCGGCACATCTTTTTTCCGACGTTTTGAAAATACAAACTCGTGCCATGGACTTCCATGAGTTTCATCCTCGACAAAACGTAATGGGGCTTCTTCTAGCCGAGTTAAAGCAGAACTAAACAATCTTGATTCAAAGGCGGGGTCAATTTTTGCTGCTTCTCTACGGTAGCCTTCATATGCTTTTGCAACAGATGCTTTAAAGGCATAGTCTTCAGCCAATTTAAATCTATGTCCTATTTGTTTAGTAGCTAACCAAGCAAACCAAACTGGTGCGCCAACGCTTAATAAAGAAAGAACAACCTGTATCCAAACTAAGCCAGCTTGGGCCTTCGGATTAGAAAGAACCGCATTCAATTGATCAATTCTATGAGCACCTACATTAGCACCTATCACTAGTGCTATTAGCAATCCTACAACCCACGCCCACATTGAGTTTGCCAAATTGTTGGCCCGAAGATCAAAAGCTGCAGCAAGTCCTTTAGTTGTTGTTATCTGATATGCGGCTTCACAGTTTTCAACTAATTTAGCGGCCTCTTCATCTTTTGTTACAATCTTTGCAGATAGTTTGAGTATTTCTTCGTGCTGACTTTCAATTTTTCCAAATGTTATGCCAGCATCAGTAGCGTACTTATCAACCTTAGTACGAGCATCTGACAAGGTTTTCATATCTATTGGTAATGTTTCGGCAGTTTCATGCGCATCTTTAATTAACTTAACTTGCGCTACTAAACTTTCCTTATCTGGAATAATTTGTTCTAGCTCCGCTTGAATGGAGCGAAGTTTTCTTGCTAATTGAGGAGGTAACGCCTTAGTCTCCAAAAGCACTTCCCATGGTGGCTGAGGGGGTGTTGGTGGGAATAAAAGTGGCTCCAAAATAATACGCATATTTTGCAGCGTACCAATATAAGCAGGGCCTGCATATCCACAATTTGAAGTTGGTAATTGAGGGATAGTATTATTTAATAAGTAGCTGAGACTTGATGGGAAAGATTCGATCTTTTTTAGCGTTTCTTCGTCAATATCATCAATGTTTGCATTATGAATGTCATTAGATAGTGTCCTAGCAAGTTCAGCTAAGTCGTGCCTTGTAAGTGAAACACAATTCCACCCAAAGTTCTGACAGTAAGTGGCATCACTACTAAGTTGCCCAATGATTTGACCTGAAATCTGATCAAGATTGTCGCAAATACTTTGCAAGATCGAATGCATAGACCTCCCCTGTATAGTTCTTCTTGGTTTATTTGTATAAATTCTACTAACGTTTTACAAAATGATTATTAAGCCTTCAATCCTGCAAGCTTTAATTAAAATAATACTTTCAAAGTATTATTTTATCTAAATTCGTTAAAATCGAAATCAACAAACGCTTATCTGCATAAGCTTTGGAAGTTTATTACACCTAATACTGTTCGTACATTTAAAAAAAACGGCTTCTATTCCTAGAAGCCGTTTTCATTTGAATCTTTCTAAACGTTACATTACTTGGTGTAATTACCCTGCATCCTTTTTAGATTTAAAGCGATTAAACAACCCACAACGCACTTTCTCTTGTTCATCAGCTGTCATTGCTTCACTACCGCAATGTCTATGATGCCCGTGACGACCTCTGAAGCCGCCAAAAAGAATCCTGCTGAGAATCAACAACCCTACTGCGTGGCAGTAATCAATGGCGTGAATGCCATCGGCTAATGAAATGACCACGTTGTTCCACAATAGCATGACGACATAAGATAAGGCTGCGATGGCGGCTACGACAAACACTGCGATGGCAGCACATTTACTTTTACAATTTCTCATTCATTTCTCCAATAATTCAATTATTAATACGATTAGTCACTGGCCTGCAGTTGCTCTCGTAAAAAAGTCACTGCATACCTTTTTCTTGCTAATAAGGTGTTGATGGAAACACCGGTTTCTGCGGCAATTTGTTTGAAACTTTGGCCGTCTAACTCGTGGGCGATAAACACTTGCCGTTGTTCGCTTGGCAATTGATTAAGCGTTGCAATCACGTGCTCAATCAGCATTTTTCTTTCGTAAATTGACGCCGGGGTTTCGGTTTCAATCGAAAGGATAGACTCAAGCCATAGGGCATCTTCATCATCGTCCTGCTCTAAAGAAATTTCCTGCTTTTGCTTTCTAAAACGGTCAATAATGCGATTTCTTGCCACACGGTATAACCAGGCGCCGACTTGCTCTAGCGGCTCCGGTAGACGGTAGGCTGAAACAAACTCATAGAACACATCCTGCAAAATATCATCCGCGTCACCGGTATTGGGGACGCTTTTGCGGATGAAATTACGCAATTTGGCTTTTTCTTTATTGAATGTTTCCGTGATCACAGAATTTTGCTGTGTCATGAGTAAGTTGTGTTCAAAATGCGTCTCCATGCTGTATAGACGTTTCAGATTTGGAAATATTGTATTGAAGTCGAAATATTTGCAAACCTGATGCTCTAATGAAAACCTTTCATGCCTTTAAATCCGCTACAAACGTTGTCATTGTTCAATTCAGCAGAGTGGAAATAAAAATGGCTTAGATGCATTTCATCTAAGCCATTTTTTCAAAGTAACCAATGCTTTATTGCAATGTATTACCCAAAGCCCCTTCAGGAAGGCTCATTTTTAGCTCTGAATTTTTGGCCAGGTTCACCGTCATGGTTGGATAAGCAAAGCTGACATTCATTGCTTCTAACTCGCGCATCAAACATAGGTTGATGGATTGTTGTATGTCCATATATACGTTGTAACTGCTATCCAGAACATAATAAACCACTTCGAAATCGAGAGAGCTGATGCCAAAGCCCTTAAAGTGCGCGCGGTCAAATCTGGCTTTAGATTCTGAAGTAATGGCTTTTTTAACAATGTCAGGGATTTTTTCAATGACATCGGCTTTGGTACCATAGGTCACGCGGAACTGAAAAACCACCCGTCTTTCTGCCATGCGCTTGTAGTTATGGATGGTGTTTTTCAGTAACTCAGTATTGCCGCACACGATCTGCTCACCACTTAAGCTACGAATATGCGTAGTCTTTAAGCCAACACGCTCAACCGTACCTAATACATCACCAAAAATAATGAAATCACCAATCACAAACGGCTTATCCAGGCCAATAGCCAGTGATGCAAATAAATCACTCAGTATGCTTTGAACGGCTAGTGCAATCGCCACACCGCCTACACCTAAGCTAGCAACGAAAGCGGTGATATTGACGCCCATATTGGCAAGAATACTCAGCAGCGCAATCGACCACACGATCGTTTTAAAAATCCAGGACAGCATGGTGGTGAGAACAGCATTTTCCGCCGACCCATCCGTGGAAACGGCTTTCGCTTTAGCCCAAATAGAGATGCCCTTGCTCACCCATATCGCCGTCTGGATACCGATGACAAAAAAGGAAAGGTAATCCAGGCGCGTGATCCATTTAGCGTTCAACTCCAAAAAATGCATGGCGAACAGCAATGAAAAAAGTGCGAACGTTAGTTGATTGGTACTACGCAATACTTCGATGATGGCATCACCTACTTTTGTTGGGTTTCGTAAGGTGAAGCTCGATATTTTCTTGATGGCGACTTTTCGGATGAGGAGTAATCCGACCTGCGCGAATATGAAGATTAATGCGGTGAAGACCCACTCATTGATGGTGATACTTAAAAACTTGTACTGAAGCCAGCTAGTCACTTTTATCCTTTATGCAACGTGAAATGAATAGTCAGGGCATTTATTTGAACTTACAGAGAGAAGCAAACGAGGTTTCGCGCATTTCACGAATGAAACAACAAGCCATTTCCCAACAAAGACCAAATAGGATGGCATTGTGACTTGTAAGTTCAATAAGAAATATTGACTTGCAGACTAGATACAGACAACTTGTAAATACTTACAAGTAGCTCTCAATGGCTTGTATAAACAGCTGCGGTTGCTCCGCATGCACCCAATGCTCTGTTGGCAAGGTAACGAATTCAGCTTGTGGGAAATGCTGCTGAAGTTCAGTGATATCGCTGTCTTGCACATAATCGCTACGTTCACCGCGAATAAAGAGACTGGGCCCCTCAAAGTTCACGGCAATCGCCGCAATGAGTTTTGCGTAATTGGCTTTGAGTGCTGGCAGGTTAATCCGCCACTGCAACTGCGCTTCACTTTTAACCAGATTAGTGAGTAAAAACTGCCGCACTCTCACATGATCTATGGCATCGGTTAAGGCTTTATCCACGTAACTCCGTGATGTCATCTGGCTGAGATCCACTGCCAGCATGCTATCCATCAGCTGCGTGTATCTATCGGGATAAGCCCGCATCGCCATATCGACCACAATCAGCTTATTCACACGTTGGGGATAATCGGTTGCAAATTGCATGGCGACCTTGCCGCCTAGTGAATGGCCGAGCAAATGCACTTGTTCCAAGCCGAGTGCATTGAAGGTTTCTAATAGATCATTGGCCATTTCAGGGTAGGTTTGTGACTCACTGTGCGGTGACCGCCCGTGATTACGCAGATCTACGGTGATGACCTGGTAGTGCTGCGAGAAATGTTTGGCAATGCTGCCCCAGTTATCGGCCGAGCCAAACAGCCCGTGTATGAGTATAAGCGGCTGGCCCTGGCCTAAGGTTTGGTAATGTAATTGCATGAATTTAAATGATGATACTTAGTGGCTAAGAGACTTTTTTCTTGACGGATGCATCAAAGATTTCGTGATTGATAGGTGATTCCAGCCTGCCGTTATTCAATAAAGTCAGTACAAGGTCTATCGAGGCCTCATTGATCACAAGTGCACCGTTCTCAACTTGCAGCCCCCAGTTTTTCAGCTGATTGACCTTAACCAGTTCTTCCATAAACTTGGCGTCTTTGTAGTAGCCGCTTTTCTGTATCGAAGACACTTTGCGCAGGTAATTCAGGTTGGCGCCTATATGCTCTTTCAGCAAACTGGCATCGTTGAATATTTTCAGGTCGACGAATTCCTGTAGCACCACATCGCGGTTTTTTTCCATACCGGCGCGGAAGTTCAGCGTGCTTTCAAACTCTTTTTTATTGGCGATGAAAGTCGTGCCTTCATAGGTGAAAAAATCCACCTGGGTATCTATGGTGAAAATCTCCTTTTCATCCAGGTCTTTCAGTTCCTGGTCTTTAAACTGGATAAAGGACACATGCGATAGCCTGGTCGCGTTATTGAATTTATTGATTTTACGGTAAGCATAAATGGCTTTATCCTGGTGCTCCAGTTTGATCACCATCGCCCATGCATCCAGTAATTGCTCATATTGCTCGACTTTGGCGTTGGCGGTGCCTTTTTCAATCTCGGCCTGGATCAGCATGACATCGGTATCGGATGAAGCGATGGTCAGCAAGCCTTTGTCCTGGTCGGCGGTCAGGAAGTCGTAATCGTCTAGCTGGTAGTCCTGATCGAGGATTTTTTCGGTGACTGCGTTTTTGAGCTTTTGCTCCAGTTTGGCATCGGTATCCACCTTCAATACTGCATACTTTGCCTGCTGCTGGCTGAGCTTTCTTTTCACCAGCCAAAAAGTGGTCACCCAATGTTTGAAATCACTGGCGCGCAAAGTTTGCAGGGTTTGTTTCACGTTAGTCGTCACTGAGATTCTCCTTCGCCCGCTTCCTTCGTGACTTCAACATGCGTGACAAAGTACATTAAATTGGAAAGCCGTTTGATCGCACAGTAATCACCGACCTGGAAATGCTGCTTTGATAGCAGCAGGCCCTGCCTCTCTTGCGTGCCATCCTTGAACTGGCAGTCATACAGGCCGTATCCGGCCAGTGCCAGCACCGGGTTAACGAATACATTTTGCGTACGGTATGACAGCACAAACATCAGGCTCAGAAAGATAAACAGGCACAGAAGCAATTTCCAGTCGCCTAAATCAAACTTGTAGAACGACATCATGTAGGGGATGGTATATGTGAACATATCCGCTGACTTGTTGGATACTTTAGTGATTTTGACCGGCACGCCCTGCTTGATATTGCGCGCCGCACTCAGGGCGAATAAGGCGCTCAATGCGAAGATGACAAAGATACTGAAGGCCCTGACCGGGTGCTCAAAGTAGAATGACTCTTCATTCAAATCCTTGATGACCAGGATCAAGCCAAGTGGCGCGTAGCCGCTGATAAAAATGGCTAACGCCGATAAAAAATGCAGTTGCATAGGCTATGTTTTCGATGAAAAAAGGTACAGGTGGGCCTGTGTATCGTACCCGGCAAGAATACAGGCAGTTGCACTTGCAATCAAACGCGCATGAAGTCAGCCCATTCCTACGTAACTATCAGAATAAGATGTATTCACGTCATGCCATGTTTTTTTAATAATGGAACCTCCTAAATCCACTCAAGAAGGAAACATCATGAAAAATACAATCAAATCATTATTGTTGGTAAGTGCTTTGGCTTTGCCTTTGGCTGGTTTTGCGGCTGACGGCGACTCATTAGGTACTAAAGTAGAAGATTCAGTGATCACAACTAAAGTAAAAGCTGCTTTTGCTAAAGACAAAGTAGTCAGCGCTACTGACATCAGTGTTGAAACTGATAGCAACGGCCTGGTACAACTTTCAGGCAATGCAAAATCAAAAGCTGAAGCACAAAAAGCAGAAAAAATTGCTAAGAGCGTTAAAGGCGTGACTGCCGTTAAAAATGAAATCGTTGTTGCTAACTAAGCAGCAATGGATACTTAGATAGACAAGACTTACAACTCGCCACATCTAAGAGCAAGACTTGCCCATAGGAATATTTAATATTCCTATGGGTATTTAATTTATAGCGCCTGTTTACCCTCTCCCCACTACAAGTAATCGCTGCAAGTTTAACAAGCGCGAATCACTAATCATCGCACGCATAGCCTAACCGTCCTATAATGGCTTGAAATCATCCAAGAGAGATCGCCATGATTGCGCATGCCCTGACCATCATTGTGAATGAGTTAAATCATCAGCTGATTGAGGCGTATGGCATGAGTGCCAACCATGCACCTGCCCGGCTAAGTGATCTTTCCTCAGCGTATTTACCGTCATCACCGGGGGCGCAATCAGCTACGCAAGCATGCCTGAATCTGACGCTGGTGAATATCCAGGAAGAACTCGAGTTCAAGAATGCGCCGCCGATCGGCCGCAACCCTGCAGGCACAGGCTATCAATCTTCTCCCCTGCAACTGAATGTGCATGTACTGCTCACGGCCACTTATGCCTCTTACACCGAGGCACTGTTGATGCTGGGCCGTGCCATGCAGTTTTTCCATGCGCAACCGCTGTTTACCGAACTGAACGTCAAACACAAATCGCTGACGCAACACGCGCCCGCCCATGCCATGGACAGGCTGCGTGAATTTAAACTTGCCATAGATTTATATTCGCCGACGCTGGAAGAGACTCATCACGTCTGGTCGACCTTAAAAACGGTGCCTGTGCCTTCTGCCTTATATAAATTACGTTTACTCACTGTTGCTACAGATGCGCCTGACACCAAGGTGTTGCCCATGCTTGAGCGACGACTGCCTGCTTACAAACAGGATAAAAATTGAATCATGGCCCAATATAAAACACCTGGTGTCTATGTGGCAGAAATCGCCAATTTGCCGCCATCTATCGCGGCGGTTGAAACTGCCCTGCCGGCATTTATTGGCTATACACAAAAAGCTGAAAACGATGGAAAACCGCTAACGCTAGTCCCCTTTTCAATTAATAGCATGGCCGAATATGAGCATTACTTTGGCTTGGCCGACTCACCAGCAGTCACCCTCTGGCTGGATGCGCAGAACGAGATTGCCGATGCCACGGCCAACCAGGTATTTTACTTATATGACAGCCTGCGCCTGTTTTTTAGCAATGGTGGCGACGCTTGCGTGATTGTGTCGGTAGGCGATTACAGCAGCGCTGTTGTGCAAACGGCATTGGCACAAGGGCTGGCCATCGTTGAAAGCTCCTCAGCGCCAACCATCCTCGTCATACCGGAAGCGGTGTTGCTTGAGGATCACGGCGTATCGCTGTATGCCACTGCATTGGCGCAGTGTGCAAAGGTGCGCAACCGGGTCACCATCTGCGAATTAGGCCGCCAGTCTGAGAAATCAGCGTTTGCCCAGGAAGCCGAACATTTCAGAAGCAATATCGGTAGTGATTATCTCAAATATGGTGCCGTCTATGGCCCGTGGCTGGTCACGTCTTTTGACAGGGAAAAACGACTTGGCGATCTGGTGTTGAAGCGCAAGCTCAGTGCCAGCGGCGTCCAGCAGACTGAAGAGTTGATTGATGCAGCAGCACTGCTGGCGGATCACCCGACCAGCGATGCCATGATCAAAACCAAAGTCATCGATGTCGCGCTGAGCGAGCTTGCCTGCGTATTGCTTGCCAGCGGTGAAAGCGGCCTGCTTAAAAATGCGCCGACTTTGGAACAAACGGCCGCTACCCTGTGGCCTGATATCGCCGGATTGAATAGCTCGGATATCAACGATTACCAGGCACCTTTACGTGCGCAAAGCCTATGGTTTCTGTCGCTGCTTGATACACTTTCGCTAGTGGTAAACAAGTGTGCTGACACGGCACTGATCAAATTTTCCAGCACTATCAGTAGTCAGGCGCATACGCGTATAGGAGACAGCGTGCGCCTGCTGGTCGCGCATCACCACGCGCTGCTAGCGCATACAGGCATCTCGCTGATAGAGGATAGCGCGGCCTGCTCACTGCTCGGGTTAAAAGACCAGGCAGCTATGCTGGCACTCAGCCCCTTGCCGGATGTTGAAGCGGATTATGTTGCAACACCGACTGACCTCGACCGCGTGCTGATAACACACGCAATGCTTAAATCCATTATTCACACGTCTATTATCTGGTTCAGGGAAGTACAGCTCAGCGCACAAACCACCGCGCGCGCATTGAACCATGATTTATATCAGAACTCCGGCCTGTTCCGCGCATGGCTAGACCGCGCAACACTAACACTGAACACACTGCCAGCCAGCGGCGCTATCGCCGGCGTCTATGCCCAGACTGACGCGAGCCGTGGCGTATGGAAAGCGCCGGCCAATGTGGCCTTGCAGGCAGTCATCAAGCCAGTATTGAACCTGACCGATGGCGATCAGGCGGATTACAACGTACATACCACAGGGAAATCCATCAATATCATCCGCAGTTTTACCGGCCGCGGCACCTTGGTATGGGGCGGCAGGACGCTGGCAGGCAACGACAATGAATGGCGCTATATCAATGTGCGCCGCCTGTTTGGCATGGTGGAAGCTTCGATTGAAAACGGTTTGCAGGCCTATGTGTTTGAACCCAATGACGCCAATACCTGGCTTAGAGTAAAAGCGGCGGCTGAAAATTTCTTAACCACGCTTTGGAAACAGGGCGCGTTGCTGGGAAACCAGCCGGAGCACGCGTTTTTTGTGAATATAGGTCTGGGTAAAACGATGACAGCGGTGGATATTCTGGACGGGCGTTTGATCGTAGAAATCGGCTTGGCACCTGTGCGCCCGGCAGAATTTATCATCTACAAATTAAAACTGAAGATGCAAGAAAGCTAAGTTGGCGTTAAAAGCTGGGCATGGAAGATAGCCTGATCTGAAACACCTGCCAACATGTCTGGATAGGCAAAATATTAGCCTATCCAGCATTAGCCTATCCAGCATTTGAATCACAACACATCAGGCATACTCGGCAACGCCCACTTTCAGGCATTCTTCTGCACAACGTCTACAAGCTTCGGCGCATTGGCGGCAATGGATAGAAGTATGTTTTTCACACTCTTCGGCACAAGCCGTGCAAATCTCGGCACAATCCTGGCAGACCAGTTCGACAAACGCACTGCCGCGCGCGACAAATGAAGCGGTCAAACGGCAAAAATCTGCACAGTCCATATCATGTTCAATGCAGGTTCTCATCATGGGATTGGCCTCGCTCTCACAGGCGATGGCACAGTGTTCACACGCATCTGCGCATTGCTTGCACAGCTGCATTAACAATTTAAGATTTTGCTCGGTCATGAATGTTCTCCCATAAAAAACCAGTCATCAGAAATAGAAAAGCCTTGCGCATACTCTTAGGTGATCAAAGATTCAATTGAGTGTCGCAAGGCCTACAGCAACTTATTTATTCTGCTGGTTTACGCCAGTACCACCTTCAGCAGGCTTCTCCTGGAAACGTTTGCTTTTTTCAATGTTACCTGGCTTAGATTGCTTGTTGCCCGACCCCTGGTTAGCACTGCTACCGTTGTTGTCCGGCTGGTCTTGCAGGTAATCACCGTTTTTAGTGCTGTTAGGCACCTCTTTTTTCTGCTGATGCGCAGGTGGCACATCGCCTACGGCGTCCGCTGCAAAAACAACTGTGGTCGTACTCATAAATACGCTAGCTAATAACACTGTGAGTAATTTATTCATCGTATTCTCCTCAATATTGTTTGAATTGCCCTTTACAGGGCAGTGATGTCTATCTTACTGATGGGTGTTTTTGTTGTATGTAAGCAGGCCCACGAATGTGCTGTAGGATAATGATGACCCCTTAAAACCATCGCTGAGCAACCCTCGTTTAACTGCCGTTAAACGAGGATTTAGTGAGGGTTTAACTATCTTCGTTACCGGTCAAGCTACCATGGCTACGTACCCAGGCAATCACCTTCAATAATTCGTCAGGTGAAATACCGTTATTCGGATCTGAAGGGTCCATCAAGCCTTTGCCCTTGGCGCCCATGCCGCCGTTTGTACCGTTCCAGACAGTCTCGAACATGCCTTTATTGGTTGCATCCTTGGCGTAGTTATAATTCGGGCCAGTCAGGGCTGGGCCCACCTGGCCGCCAGCTTCAGGGCCGTGACACTGCGTGCAGGAATATAACTGAAAGATTTTCTTACCGGCTTTGATCGCATCATCTTTACCAACATAGGGGTTTTTGCCGGTAGCTAAAAATTCCTTGGCTTCTGGTGTATCAAACAGCTCTGGCTTGATGTCCAAAGCTGAACCATCCTGGGTTTTAACGAATTTGATGGCCGGGCCACTGGCGCCAGCCGAAGCCGCTTCACCTGAGCCGGATTCGTTTTTATTACAGGCGGTTAACCCTGTGATCAATACCAACATGCCTAAGCCTAATTTTGTATTCATGCTAATTCTCCTTGGTAAATGTCGTGTTCTTTTAATTGCTGAATGTTTCATGCCATTGAAAGCATGAGTTGCAAACTGATTATGAATAAAAGAAAAAGGCTCGCCCATGTAACAACGGCGGAATTTCCTGTAGGACGATTCGGACAGGAAAGCATGAAAAAAGCGGAGAGGAAAAAGATTTGGACGTAAAAAAACCTGGATTGCTCCAGGTTTTTTCATCCACAGCTAGTTAACCTTGTTGCTTGTTACCTTGTTGCTGGGATTTGCCTTGCTGGCTGCCGGGCGCTTGTTGCTTGCTACCCTGCGCATGTTGCTGCTGCTGGTCTTTGCTGACTTTAGCACCAGATTTGTCCTGCTGTTGATTTTTGTTGTTTTGTAAATTTGCCATTGTTAAATCTCCTTCGGAATATTATTCGGCCAAACCGTTACCTGAATGACCTGAAATGTCTCGTGTAGAAAATGAAGTAACGTGAGTCCATGATAAAAGTGTTTTAGCATAGGCTTTATCGTGAAAGCGCCTAATCTGCTGTCAGAATATCCAACCTGATCAAACGCGTTAGGGCAAAAACAAAACAAATAAAAAGCCTGGAACACTCCAGGCTTTTTTACAATCACGCACAGCAACCATTAATGACCACTGTCGCCCTCACCTTGCTTGTTGTCACCTGATAAAGGCTGACTACCCGGTGCCTGATCCTTGCCAATATTGGACTGTTGCTTTTCCGCAGGATCAAGATGTTCAGTACCCGCATCAATGCCTTGCTGCTGTTGGCCTTGCTTTGGCTGACCCTGGCCCTGCTGGTTCTGCCCTTGCTGGCTTTGGTTGTGCTGACCCTGATTTTTCTGATCCTGGCTAGATTGTCCTTGATTCTGCTGATTTTGCCTGTTCTGATCTTGACCGGGTTGGCCCTGGTTTTGTTGACCCTGACCTGCCTGATTTTGCCCTTGCTGGCCTTGACCCTGCTGGTTTTGACCTTGTTGGCTTTGGTTTTGCTGGGCCGGATTTTTCTGATCCCGATTTCCCTGGTTTTGGCCTACTTGATTGTCTTGTGGATTTGCCATGATGCTTCTCCTAGTATGTAAGATTCAGCCAATGGGTTAATAGCCCGAATCCTTAATTTTAAATTTAACCCTGAGCTATCTTAAGTGACCCCATCAGGCACGGTTATCATCCAATGACGTATTCTGTTGTCAGACAAAGTAAGGCTGATGGCTGCAGATTCACCGATGAAATTGATGAGTGTGCATCTCTCCAGGAAACTCCCTAGCCATTCACCACTTCACCACCGTTGGCATGTAAAACCTGGCCTGTCATATAAGAAGAATCCTGGCAGGCTAAAAACACATA
This sequence comes from Methylophilus sp. E2MeOHC9, assembly GCF_058744375.1. Lineage (NCBI taxonomy): Bacteria > Pseudomonadati > Pseudomonadota > Betaproteobacteria > Nitrosomonadales > Methylophilaceae > Methylophilus > Methylophilus sp. E2MeOHC9. The sequence goes on along the minus strand of NZ_CP196024.1, from coordinate 1,585,561 downwards.
AGCGGGCGCAATTTCGCTTGGCTGCCCAGGGCGCTTCATAGGCACCTGATTACCAAACTCACTGACTTTTTTCTCATCGAAAGTGGAAGGGATCAATGGTGTCCATACCGGGCCTGGCGCCACGGCATTCACATAAATCTCGTCGGGCACCAACTGTTTGGCTAAGGAGCGTGTAAATGAAACCACCGCGCCTTTGGTAGAGGAGTAATCCAGCAGCTCGGGACTGCCGCGATAGGCGGTGACCGAGGTGGTGTTAATAATATGACTTTTTTTCGGCAAGTGCGGTAAAGCCGCTTTCACCAGGTAAAACATAGAGAAAATATTATTCCTGAAGGTATGCTCCAGCTGTCTTTGCGAAATATCCAGGATGCTTTTTTGCGGGAACTGCTGGGCGGCATTGTTAATGACAATATCCAGCTTGCCGAACTGCTTCAAGGTATTCAGCACGGATTGCTGGCAAAACGACTCATCCGAGATATCTCCAGGCAGTAATAAACATTTGCTGCCATAAGATTCCACCAGCGCTTTGGTCTTGTGCGCGTCTTCATGCTCTTCCAGATACACGATCGCTACGTGAGCGCCCTCAGCCGCAAAGTGCACCGCCACTGCCCGGCCAATACCGCTATCACCACCGGTGATAATGGCGACTTTGTCCTTTAATTTGCCGCCGGCCTGATATTCAGCATCGATATAAACAGGCGTTGGGGTCATCTCTTCTTCCGAGCCTGGCTGCTCTTCCTGATGTTGAGGCGGGTTCAGTTTTTCTTTTTTTTCTTCCATACATGTTCTCCTAACAGCGAGTCAGCAGCATGGCTGGCTCACACAATCATGTGTTTTGCGTATTGATATCTAATGGAAAACCATCACCCTGGCTTTTGCAGGGTATGGCTTTTCCAACATTATTTCTGCCACATTAATTCTGCAGATTGTTTTCAAACGAGGTTGGCTGCAAAGGCTCCCTTGGTGGAGGAATGTCTTTCTCGCGGTTTGGCAGGCCCTCCGCAGGCACTTCAGGCGGCACGATCACACCGCGCTCATGCGGCATTTTTGGCGGCACATTCACGCTATCTGAATCTATGTCACAGGGAGGTTTTTTCGAGTTTGGAGAGTTATCACACGGTGGCACCGTATTATTCACCGGTGGTTTAGTGGCAGGCTTTTTCACTGGTTTATCTGCCGCCCAGGCAGTGCTTATCATGGGCATGACTACCAGCATCATCAGGATTAATTTACGCATCACAACTGCTCCTTTATTGATTGTCGAAAACATCATGGTTAGAACATACGGCTTCAACATCAATACTAAACAGAGTCCAAATATGCAGGCATAGGCAAAAACTGATTTGTGTGTAGGAATGGGCCCATTTTTAAACATATCGCGTTATAAAATCTTTTTTTAGAGGGTGTCATTTGCGTCGATTTTTGAGCCGGCACCTGGCTGACTAGCCCGTAAATCAGCCCCTGTCAGACCTGTCTGACATGACAATCAGTGGCTGCCCTATGTTGGGAAAGCCGCTTCATTTTTACACTCACAACCTAATACTTCGCCACTCACTGGTGAAGAAACGCAGGCAGTCAGAGTCCTTACACACGCTGTATGCTGCAGACACAAAAATGCCAGATCTAAGCGCGCTGCCAGATGCAATTGAGAGTGTCAGGCATGATTGGAAAATTAAAAGTTGGAGATCGTCATCTATGAGCAGCAATCTGAAGCACGCCTTGCAATTTGACCCTGCCTGGTCGATGGATGCGTTTGGCACGCAAACCGCGCCAGCCCCGGCTTCAGAGGCGCCGACAGAAAATGGCGACACCACCAAATCCCGATTTATCCTTAACCGCCTGTTTCAGGACTACCCCGAGTCATTTGCTTTCCGTTTGTGGAACGGCAGCATGCTCTACATAGGCAAAGATACGCCTGCGTTTACCGTCTGCCTGGAGAATGCGGCCGCATTACGCGATGCAAAGTTGTTCAGCGACCCTGTGCGTCTGGTAGAAGCCTACTTTGCCGGTGAAGTGCAGATTCTCGGTGACTTTAATGCGGCAATGCAGCTTCACTACTACTTTGAATCTATACCGTTATCCTTAACTGAGAAATTCGACCTGCTCTATCGCGCACTGACACTGGTCAATGCTGAGGATGAATCCTCCATACAAGCGCGGACAGACATCAGCCCAAGCCAGTCAGCCAACGCCAATACCCTTGATTACAATGCCTCCAGTGACTTTTACCGTTTATGGCTGGATGACAAAATGCTGCATTCCTGCGCTTATTTTGGTGATACCACACAAGACCTTGCCCAGGCGCAGCATAACCAGCTAGACTTGATCTGCCTGAAACTGCACTTACAGCATGGCGACACCGTACTCGATATCGGTTGCAGCTGGGGCGGGCTGGCCTGCTGGGCTGCCAAACATTACGGTGTGTTTGTGCACAGCATTACCCAGAGCCCGGAGCAGCACGCTTATGCTACCGCCGAAATCCAAAGACAAGGGCTGGAGAAGATGGTGACAGTCACGCTTTGCCATTACCGCGATCTGCCAGACTCACCGCGCTACGACAAGGTCATGAGCATTGGCGTATGCAGCCAGATAGGCCAGCAAAATCTACCTGATTACCTTGCCAAAGTGCATGCCGTGCTCAAGCCCGGCGGTTTGTTTCTTGACCACGAAGTCACCACTGAAAGCCCTGGCCGCCAGCACGAAATATCGAATGCCTTTATCAACCAGCAGGTGTTCCCGGATGGCGATTTAACCACCCTGCCGCACATCCGGCAGCAAATGCAATCCGCAAAACTGGAAGTATTCAATGTAGAAGGCTTGCGCCGCCATCATGCATTGACATTGCGCCGCTGGGTCACCAAACTGGAACATCGTCACCAAGCAATCGCAGCCGCTGTCGGTGAGCGCACTTACCGGATCTGGCGTCTGTATATGACTGCTTGTGCCATTCAATTTGAACAAGGCGTGACTGGTATCCATCAAATTCTTGCCGTGCGCCGTTAAGGCACCCGCACCCATTGCCGCTTAGGAGTTAATATCATGCAAACTACACCCCCACAATTATTCATCAGCAGCTCACTTTTGCTGCTGGCATTAAGTGGTTGCTCGCAACCGGCCAAATTACCAGAAGCCGCAGGCTTTGGCCCTGAGCCAGATCTGTCTTCGTACCAGACTGGATTGATTCCTACTGTCAATGTCGCAAAAGCGGTCGGCTGGCCTGAAGGCAAAAAACCGACTTCTGCCCCTGGCACCAATGTGGTGGCATTTGCTACTGATTTGCAACACCCGCGCTGGCTTTATGAACTACCAAACGGCGATATCCTGGTGGCAGAAACCAATCATCATGAAAAGAGTGACGGCTTCAGCTTCAAAGGCTTTATCGCTGGCTTATTCATGAAAAATGGCGGCGCCGGTGCCGAGAGCTTCAACCGCATCACGCTACTGCGGGATATCGATGGCGATGGCGTGGCAGACATCAAGCATGTATTCCTCGAAAACCTGAATTCTCCTTTTGGCATGGCACTAGTGGGCGATACGTTTTATGTCGCCAATGCGGATGCACTGGTTAAATTCCCTTACCAGGAAGGCCAGACACAAATCACCTCACCGGGCGTGAAAGTCACTGATTTACCCGCAGAACGTAATCACCACTGGACCAAAAACATCCTGCCAAACAAAGATGGCAGCAAGATTTATGTCACCGTAGGTTCCAACAGCAATGTCGGTGAAAACGGCATGGAGACCGAAAAAGAGCGTGCCGCGATCTGGGAAGTAGACGCCGCCTCCGGCAAACACAACATTTTTGCATCCGGCTTGCGTAACCCTAACGGTATGGCCTGGGAACCAGACAGCGGCGCACTATGGGTGGTGGTGAATGAGCGTGATGAGATAGGCAGCGACCTGGTACCGGACTATATGACCTCGGTTTCACAAGGCGGGTTTTATGGCTGGCCTTACAGTTATTACGGCCAGCATGTAGACAACCGCATCAACCCACAAAACCCTGAACTGGTCGCCAAGGCGATCAAACCCGACTATGCGCTCGGTTCGCATACGGCTTCGCTCGGGTTAACGCCGGCTAAAGGCAACAAACTGCCGGACCAATTCAAGAATGGTATGTTTATCGGTCAGCATGGGTCGTGGAACCGTATCCCGTACAGCGGCTACAAAGTGATTTTTGTGCCGTTCGAGAGTGGTAAACCAGCAGGCAAACCGATTGATGTGCTGACTGAATTCCTCAATGTGGATGGCGAAGCGCAAGGCCGTCCGGTAGGCGTGCTGGTCGATAAACGTGGCCACCTGCTGGTGGCAGATGATGTCGGCAATGTGATCTGGAATGTGAAAAGCAGCAGTAGCAAAACGGCTGCTAAATAATGCTTGAAACAGCCATTGCCGCCTTGCACAACAGCGTGCCTGGCGGAAACCGGATGTTCAATGAATGATTATGGTGTCTAAACTGTCAAAAAAACCAGTATCGCAGGCGGCTGAAACGCGCAGATATCCACTGGAAAAATTGCATTACATTCAGGACGACGCGGCCGGCTACAGCCGCCAGGCATTTAGGGGGAAATTCAGGTACCTGGACCAGCATGGCCAGGTATTAAAAGCAGAAAATGAGCTTAGCCGGATTGTGGCCCTGCGTATTCCGCCCGCATGGGAAAAAGTGTGGATATGTACACGTGCCAATGGGCACCTGCAAGCCACCGGGCGCGACGCTAAAGGCCGCAAGCAATACCTTTACCATGCGGAATGGCGCAAGCAGCGCGAAGCCAAGAAATACGAGCATATGATCGAATTTGGCCTGCAACTGCCAGGCATACGCGCCCAGATTGCGCGTGACTTGGCCGCGCCTGGCCTGGGAAAGGAAAAAGTGTTAGCCATGCTGATCTACCTGCTGGAAAACACGTTGATACGGATAGGCAATGATGAATACGCAAAGACCAACAAGTCGTTTGGCTTGACCACTTTGCGCAATCGTCATGTCGATATACAAGGCAGTGAAATTCAGTTTCACTTCCGTGGTAAAAGTGGCGTGGAACACAGCCTGAGCTTGCGTGACCGGCGGCTGGCCCGTTTGATACGCAATATGCGGGAGTTACCCGGCCAGACGCTGTTCCAATATGTAGATGCACAAGGCGAGCGCCATGCCATCGGCTCGGCTGAGGTGAATGAGTATTTGCAACAGATCACCGACGGCGATTTTACCGCCAAAGATTTTCGTACCTGGTTTGGCAGCTTGCATACCTTGATGGCACTGAGTGAACTGGAACCGTATACCAGCATCACAGAAGCAAAAAAAAATATTGTGGCGGCCATTTGTGTGGCCGCCTCTAAATTGGGCAACACGCCTGCCATCTGTCGCAACAGTTATGTGCATCCGTGGATACTGGAATGCTATCTGGCCGGTACCGAGTTCCGGCAGCCGGTGCAGCAAGCAGACTATAACGAAACTGAACTAAGCGCAGCTGAACAGAGCATGTTGTGCCTGCTGCAGCAAAGATTACAGGCTCATCACTGAGCGATAGAAAAGCGTTTATTGGCAGTCTAGCCATTCATACAGAATTCGAGTTTGAGAAGTTTTGCTGACTCTCCTTCACATTATTGGAGATGAACAAGAAATGAAAAATATTTTATTGCTGTACGGAAATGAATTGAGCCATACCGCGTTGAAGGATTTGATCAATGCTGATAGCGCTATGCACCTGGTGGAAGAAGTCAGTGACTCGGGTGAAGCACTTGAGAAGATCCGCGCCCAGAAATTCGACGTTGTGATCCTGGATGTGTCCTCGCCGGAAAAAAACGGGCTGGAAACCTTTTGCGATCTCAAACAGGCCTATCCATCCCTTCCCATCCTGATTATCAATGGCAGTGACCAGGTGGATCGCATGGCGAACTTTACCCGGCTGGGCTGCAAAGGTTATTTGTCATATACCGCCACCAGCGCACAGGTGATACCGGCAATCAAATCGATCGCACGGGGACAATCCTATCTGGCATCCACCCATGAGAAACTGGATGAAAGGCTATACCCCATGCTGCATGAACGTTTATCTTTGCGCGAATTGCAGGTGTTTTTTAAACTGATCAAAGGCCAGGCAGTCAATTCAGTCGCGGAAGAACTCTCGATTGCGCCTGGTTCGGTGAGCGTTTTCCGCTCCAAAATACTCAAGAAAATGAATATGCGTAACAATGCTTCGCTGATCCATTACGCGCTCGATCATCACCTGATCAATTAACTGCGTATTCATTAGCCAGGCGCATCAGATATTCATTTGCGCCTGCCTTTATCAAATTCCATCCCCTATATTTAAAGCAAAAAAAATCTGCGAACTGACGTGGGTCAGGTCGCAGATTCTTTGGCGAATGCTAGCGCTTAGGATTTCTTGATCGCAAATTGCATTTGCTCAATGGCTTCCCATGAGATCAGTGAGCCTATCATCACCACTGCGAACCCTAACCCTGCCGTACATACAACAGCCAAAGTCAATGTGGCAATGGCACCGCGCTCACGGACGGCAAATATATACTTCACGCCACGATACACCAGCGCAATCGATGCAAGGACAGCAATACCGTGCACAACAACATTAAAGCTCAGGCTGGGTACGACATAAAACACCGAGGTTAACCATAACGGCGTAGTCGCAATGGCGATGATGAGTAGCGAATCACGGAAGCTGGGTTTCTTGTCCACCATTTCAGCCAGGTTCTGGGTAATCCAGGCCATGGCCAGAATCACGCCTATCTGCAATAGAAATAACTCGGCACAAATCATGATCAAGCGGTTGCCCGGCAACGTATCCATAAACTGCCGTGGATAATTATGGTGCAACCTTAGATACATCATGATGCATGGAATCAGCGATAAGGGCAGCACGTAGAACAACAATAGTTGCGCCACACCAGGCTTTTCTGCCCTGGCCTGCTTTTCACTGGCTTTAGGCGTTACATAATTAAACAATCGGATAAGGTTCATGATGTGCTCCTGACTACTATTAAAAGATTTTTGCTGGCCGGGATAATCTGCACAAAGTATTGTCTGGCGTGCATATAGTGCTGACAAATCACAAATCAAGTGAAGATTAAAGTGGATAGCTGTTAATCGCTATTATGGAGACTTGCCAAAAAGTCACTACAAGTCTGCGTCTGATTTAAGTGTAGGAAAATACAGATTTTTCCTGACAGCTGATTCCCACATAGAAGCCACAACTAAAACATTACAAAAGCGCAACTGTTGGTCAATCATTCATCAATAAATAGATTCCTACAACTATTTGCGACTCTCTCCGATGCAGCGAATTTAATGCCATTGGCATACTGAAGTTTCTATACATAACAACTTGAATTTGGAGAACGATCATGGCAGATAATGATGATGTAATTGATACATTGAATGATTTGATTGAGACATCTAAAGATGGTGAAGAAGGCTTTCGCAGTTCGGCAGAAAATGTGGATGACCCACAATTAAAAGCCTTCTTCCTGCGTCGCTCATTAGAAGTAGCTTCCAGTGCACAAGAACTGCAAGGTTTGGTGCGCTCATTAGGCGGTGAACCGGCCGAGTCCAGCACCATTGGTGGTGCATTGCACAGACGCTGGATAGACTTGAAAACTGCGCTCACCAGCAACGATACGGTTGCCGTGCTGAATGAAACCGAGCGTGGTGAAGATGTGGCGTTGAATGCCTACCGCAAAGCGGCTGAAAAAGACTTGCCTATCAATGTACGTATGGTGGTAACCCGCCAGCTGGAAGGCGCTAAACGTAATCATGATGAAGTGAAACACTTGCGTGATGCGGCCCGTGCAGCAGCAGAAGTGCATTAAAAACGTAATAAGCAAAAAAAGCCCTGTCTATGCAGACAGGGCTTTTTTGTATTGTTGTTTATATCCAACCATTTACAAGGCTTGCGCACTCCAGTCATGCAGCACCTGGTCTAAGGTGCGATTGATTTTCACCACACCCCCTTCGGTAGAAATCACCCAGCTGACTGGAATGTAATGATGGGTGCCAGATTTATCTTTTTTGAGTTTAATCGAATCCGGGCCATCAGTATGGTCAACCACCGCGAACTGTTCCGCTTGAGCGGTATGTACCGGCATATCTTCTTTGATTTCATGTGCTTCTATCATGGCGTTATCCCTTCGGTTTCATGTGAATAAAACCTTATTTTGCATGGCTCACACGCTCAGGCACTAGGCCACAATGACTGAAATCCTTGTAGGAATATCATACCGCTGCATGAGCGATTTTTTACTTCGTTGGGATCCATCGAAAAATCATATTCCTCTGACAGAAAAATCATCGATAGTCCTACGGCATTCCAAAGGCTGGCTATTTATGATGCTCTTAAAAGGTGAATCATTTCACCTGCTTTGTATTGTATTCACATTAAGACATTCAAATACTGGAGACAATCTGATGGCTTTATTTTATGTCAGTGCGAGCAAACCTAAAGAAGACCTGCCTTTCTGGACAACCAGCGTGATCGCCGATGATATGGAAGAAAGTTACAAGATAGGCAAAGAACGTTTTGAGACCGAAAACCCGGCGTTTAATGTGGAAGATTTCACCTTGGTCGCCACTGGCGAATCGGCGGAGAAGTCGATTACGACCTGAACCACTGACATCATAAGCTCAACACTTTTAGGAAAAAAAATGAAAATCCATCCCCAAATCACAGAAGAGCGTCAAAAACTGGCTGAGTTGATCGAAGGATTTGATATTGCCATGCTGACTTTTATTGACGGCCAGGGCGCGTTGATCAGCCAGCCTATGGGCCCGATCGAGTTAGATAGAGAGGGAAATATCTGGTTTTTTACAGATAGCAGCTCAGAAAAAGCAAAGCATCTGGATGAACTCAATCTGGCATTCAGCGGCGAGTCTGATGCGACTTATGTTTCCTTATCCGGGTCAGGAGCACTAGTCACAGACAAAGCCCGTAAAGAAGAACTCTGGTCACCGTTTGTGAAACCGTGGTTTCCGGAAGGGCCGGATTCGGCAAAGCTGGCTTTGCTTAAATTTGTGCCTCACACTGCAGAATACTGGGACTCACCGCATAGCAAAGTGGTCAGGTTATTTGCCATGGCCGCTTCTATTGTGGCTGCCAGACCCATTGGTTTGGGCGACCATGAGCGATTAACCCATTTGTAAAAGCGGTATCTACTAAGCGCGGCTAGCTACAGCATCTCAAGCCCGCCAATTTGCTGCCTTGATCTTTATAAAAAAACAGCCCGACACGAGGTCGGGCTGTTTGTTATGCAAGTTAAATATTGATTACTTGTTCATGACGTACATTGTCACTTCGAAGCCAAAACGCATTTCAGTAGCAGCTGGTTTAGTCCACATATCATTCTCCTAGATTGATTTGGGAGCGCATCCCTCGATGCATCTCGTTAGGGTTGACTATACGCAGATGCGTTTTTAAAAGCTTGCGCAGCATCCCTAAAAATGACTCATGATTTTACCTAGGCGATTTAGCCGCTAGTGTGGCGCGCAACCACCACCAGCCGAGCAGCCCTGAGAGCAGTGAACCAGTCAGGATGGCCATTTTAGACAGTTGTATGATGTCTGGCTGGCCGGCAAATGCCAGGTTGGCGATGAATATCGACATGGTGAAACCCACGCCACCCAGCATGCCTGCCCCTATGATATGCGCCCAGCGTAGCGGGTGAGGTAATGCACACACCCCTGCTTTGACTGCACACCAGACTGCCAGGGTGATGCCAATAGGTTTGCCGAGAAATAATCCGGCAATAATGCCCAAGGAATTGGTATGCGAGAAAAGCGTTCTAAAACTCTCTGTCGAGATCGCCAGGCCAGTATTAGCAAAGGCAAATATCGGCAATATCAGCATAGCCACCGGCCAATGCAGAAAATGCTCCAGCCGGTGTGAAAGCGAATCCTGTCCTTCCCGTGAAAATGGAAGCGCAAAGGCCAGGGCTATCCCCGCCAGTGTGGGGTGCACGCCGGATTTAAGGGTTAGCCACCACAGAAACAGCCCACCCAATGCATAGGGCGTCATGGAAACCACACGCCAGCGACTAAGCACAAACAGGCCTGCCAAAACCACCAGCGCCGCTGCCAAATACAGCCATGAAACGGTAGCGGTATAAAACACAGCAATCAGGATAGCGGCGCCCAGGTCATCGATCACCGCAAACGCCATCAGGAACACTTTGAGTGACACAGGCACGCGGGCGCCCAACACCGACAATACACCAAGTGCAAATACGATGTCAGTCGCCATGGGGATACCAACCCCGGCCTGGAAAGCGCTGCCATGATTGAGTTGCCAGAAGATCAGCGCTGGTAGCAGCATGCCGCCAAGCGCGGCAATGGTCGGCAACAAGGCATTGTTACGGCTGGACAACTCGCCCACATACAGTTCACGTTTGAGTTCAAGGCCGATCAGCAGGAAGAAAATGGCCATCAGGCCATCATTGACCCATTCGCCTAAACTTAACCCGAAACTATGCGTGTGCCATACCGCATGGTAATGACCAGAAAAATCACTATTGGCGATAACAAGTGCCAGGCCGGTCGCCAGCACCAGCAAGACACTACCGGCCTGCTCTGAGGCCAGTAGCCGCTGCAATGGAAGAGTAATAAAACGCATGGCTTAAATGGCACGCACTCAGCGCTTGAGCGGGCAGGCGCTCACCTGCTGCAACAGACGGCAGGCATGGAATGCTAGCGGGAAACTTGTGGCACTATTCGCCAATGGCAAAACCTATGCCGAACATGGTTTGTGCCTGGTTGTAATCCAGCAACGACACGCCATAGCCACTGGCCAGCATGGCGTAAAACTTCACGCTTTCACTTTTTAATGGTTTGTATTGCACATCAAACTTCACGTAGCCTTTGTTATCACTACGCAAATTGTTTCTCAAGGTCACGCTGGCAGCGGTATTTTGCGCCTCATTATCCCAACGGAAAGTCATATCCCCGTAGCCCATATATTTGCTGATATTCGGGTTATCGTCTTCCGATTTCCCCTCAGGGATGCGCCACCAGGGCCTGAACAACAAGCTGTAGCGCTCATTAAGCTGCCAGCCGCCTTGCAGGTAAATACGGCTCCAGCTGCGTGAGAGCGGTTCAGAACGTCCGTTCGATTCATGCACCACACCCAGATTCAGCATATCCGGCATTGCCGCCCATTGCTTGGGTTCGCCAGGTTTGTTCAAGCCCAGGGACAAGATCAATTCAGGTGAATAATTATGGTCCCGCATGGGCCGTGACTGACCGCCGTCATACACCTGCCAGAAGGATTGCTGTGTATAAGCACCCCATAAGCGCGCACTGTGCACATATTGACTCTCCGGCAGCCAGTCTGACAGATTCATGAGCTGGGTTTTCAGGCTGATCTGGAAATGCAGGTCGTTATTGCTTAAATCGCGGTTCTGCGTGTTGGGCCGCGAAGGTGAAACCGGCACATCATTGGGATTAGTGGAGTATGCGCCGACGACGTAATTTAACTGATGTGTTTCGAGGTCAGTAAAATGTAATTCATCCTGCGGGTTCAAATGCCATTTACGTGCAAGGTAAGTAGTCTTCGCATCCACCGTTTTGACCAGGTTCTCTTGTTTGGTAGAAAGCACAGGGGCGGCAACCTTGTTGGAAGCATACTGTTCAGCTACCTGATCAAAGCACACCAGCCGACGGCTAGCATCATCAATAAACTCTGTCTGGCATGTGTGCAATGCGGCTTGCATTTCGTTGCCTGTGGCGGCGTGCGCACCCCCTGCAAGCATGAAAGCAACCATGATCAGGCTGCGTCCGTAAATCCTCATCATACGTATTCCCTTATTCTTCAGTTCGTTTACTTAAGGCTCGCTTGTTTCACTTGTACTGCAACAGCTATTTTTTTGTACGACTATTGATCTTGCACGACTTTTTTGTTGCTTATATTTAGTCACTTAGCCCTTACGGGGCAGGGTTCATCATCGTCAGGTGTAGCTGCTCGATCGCATGCAACACTTCTTCACTCAAATGCACGGTATAGGCAGCAATGTTTTCCTGTAACTGAGTCATATTGGTCGCCCCGATAATCGTGCTGCCCATAAACCAGCGATGGTAAACAAAGCTGAGCGCCAACTGCACGGGGGTGAGACCATGCGCCTGCGCCAGTTCAGCATAGGCCTGCGAGGCAGCGGCAACACCAGGCTTCTTATAGCGCTGCGCATAGCCGGTAAACAAAGTCACACGGCCAGCGGCAGCTGGATTTTTAATATATTTACCGGTCAGGTGCCCAAAAGCGAGCGGAGAATACGCGGCCAGGCTGATACGTTCGCGGTATAGCACTTCTGCCATGCCAAACTCCAGGCCGCGATTCATCAGGTTATAGCAATTCTGTAGCACCGAAATGCGCGGCAAGCCTTGTTCGCGCGCAACACGCAAAAACTCCATCACGCCCCAGGGTTGCTCGTTACTGAGGCCGATAGTGCGGACCTTGCCTTCTTTGATCAACTCATCCAGCGCCTGCAGTTGCGCCTGTATGGTCACCCATGCCATTGGCTGGCCGTCACTGTCCAGCTCGGCTTTAGGGTCAAACTGGTATTGGCCAAACATGGGCACATTGCGTTCCGGCCAATGCAGGTACAGCACATCCAGGTAATCAGTTTGCAGGCGTTGCAGGCTGTCGTGCACGGCCTGGCGGATATTGGCACGATCTAGCCCGCTAGGGCCGCCGCGTATCCAGTGCATGCCACGTCGCGGCCCTGCGATCTTGCTCGCCAGCACGAACTGGTCACGAGATTGCTTTTTAATCCAATGCCCGAGGATGGTTTCTGTGCGGGTGACAGTCTCCGCTTTGGGGGGCACCGGATACATCTCTGCGGTATCAATAAAGTTGATCCCTTGCGCCAGGGCAAAATCCAGTTGGTTGTCAGCATCCTGCTGTGTGTTCTGGTCGCCATAGGTCATGGTGCCCAAGGCGATTTTAGAGACGCGAATGCCGCTATCTCCCAAATACGTTTCATCCATTAATGTAACACCTGCTTTTCTGTCGGTACCTGCATTACGATGCTGGAAACCGCTTCTGGTTCCTTCTCTGCGGGTAAAACCCATCCGGCGTCTTTACTGGCGATCATCAGCATACGGCTAATCGCCAATACCAGTTCTTTATTCAGGCCCATATTCACGTTCATGCCGCCTGCGCACGCCAGTTGCATATTATTTAACTGGTCATTGATAGAGACGAACCGGGTTTCAATTGCCAATAACTCCTGCTCACTGACTGTGGATGCCCTCTGCTCATAAGCCGTTTCAAAATCCAGCGTTTCCAGGTTATGCACCGCCTCGGCTTCCTGCTCAAACTGGCGGGTGGCTTCTGCGGGCGATTGGGTATTCTCCAGCAACGCGGCAGTGACCTGGCCAATGGCCGTCACCGGCAGATGCGCCTCCCGGTTCAACACTGAGAATATCTGCCGTGCGACACGGTAAGTGATCCATACGCGGATCTCCTGGTTGCTACTCACAGCAGCTTTCAGCAACAGCCGGTCCTGGTGACTATCGTAAGCTAAATTGATTTGCTGGACAGATTGGGTTTGAGATTGCATCTTAAGGCTTTCCGGAATCAAGCAATTTGCTTGCACACTCTGACAAGTTACTAAAAGCAGTCTAAAAAAGATAGGCTTCAGCAAGGGTTTTTATGTAAATCTTCTGATTTTGGACGCCCCGGCAACTTGTTAAGCGGCCTGATGGCAGCCTTTCAAACCTTAGACGTAGATACAATCTGATACAAAACGGAGCACCTGTCAGCGAATAAATTTCATTATTCTGCGGTCTGAATCACTAACAACAGTCTTTTGACTATGGTGTTTTTGGGAGAATCCTGATGAAAACGAAATATAGAATACTCACTGGTTTGCTGGTCAGCCTGATGTTGATCAGCAACCTGGCGCAGGCGCACCCGCCAGGCCATCGCGGTGGCTGGCGTGGCGGCGTAGGTGTCTACGTCGGCAGCCCGTTCCCCTTTTACGGGCCGCCACCATTTGCTTACTCATACGGTTACCCTTACTACCCATACCCGTATGCTTACGGCCCGCCACAAGTCATCGTGACGCAACCGCCGCAACCACAGGTGTATATTGAGCAAGGCAGCGGGGTTACTTCAACGCCTGAGGTCTCCACACAGCCACCAGCCCAAGCTACACCACCGACAGCCAGCGCGGGCAATAACAACGCGCAAGGCTACTGGTATTACTGTGAGCAATCAGATAGTTACTACCCCTATGTGAAAGAGTGCGCAGCCGGCTGGAAGCAAGTCACACCTACCCCGCCCACTTCCGGCAGATAAGGCCACGGCGATGAAAACACTTACTCACATTGCATGTATCAGCATGGCGATTGCATTGGCCGGCTGTGCGACGACACCCAACGGCCCAAGCAATATGGCGCTGCCAGGTACCGGCAAAGACTTCAACCTGTTCAGGGCTGATGACTTATCCTGTCGCGATTTTGCACTGGGGCAAATCGGCTCTAAAACGGTTAACCAGCAATACAATCAAAGCCTGGCGACCACGACTGCCGTTGGTACTGTGATCGGTGCCGCCATCGGCGCCGCAGCAGGCGGTGGCGAAGGTGCAGCCATAGGCGCAGGTGTGGGTGCTTTATCAGGCGGTGCGATTGGCGCGGATACCGCAGCCACCAGCGGCGATAATGCCCAGCGCAAATATGACAATGCCTATCTGCAATGCATGTATGCGGCAGGGCATAAGATCCCGGTACCAGCCAGCATGGCAAAAACCTATACGCAGGGCACTGCAACGACGACAAGCACCACACAAATCACCAGAACGCAAAGCACGACAGGCTCGCCTCCGGTAAGATCAATCTACTACCCCCCTCCACCACCACCTGGCTATCCGCGTTAAGCAAACCAAACAGGCAGTATCATGCGCTGCCTGATGACTGCAAGATTTACCCGCCATCCTGCCTAGGGAGTATGCGGGGCTTCTCTGCGCAAGAATCATTTTTGCGTAGACGATGCGCCTACTTTGTCATCCAGCTACGTAAACAATCAAAATGTAGTTAGAAAGGGCTGTATCGCAAACTTAGCATTGCAGTCGTGGTCGTAAGTCCATGCGAATAATCAAAAATATCTTTATCCTAGCGCTGGCTTTTTCAACCCTCAGTTGCAGCCTGGTAAAAACCGCTTACAACAACGCGCCTGTGCTTATCGCATGGCGGCTGGATGATTACTTTAATTTCAGCGAAGCGCAAAAAGCCAAACTTAAACCAGCGCTGCAGGATCTGCATACATGGCATAGAAAAAACGAATTACCGCGTTATGTTTCGTTGCTGAATGAAATAAGCAACGATCTCAGTCATGAGGTGAGCGCACAGATTGCCTGCCAGCGGATTGAATCCATCAAATCAAATGTACAAGCGATTCAAACGAAATTCATTCCTATCATTGTGGACATAGCCGAGACACTGAGTGATAAACAATTGCAGCATTTGCAGCAAAAGCTGGAAAAACGCAATGAAGAATGGAAAGAGGAGTGGTGGCAGGAAACGACCGAGGAACAGCAGGAAATGAGATTGGAAAAATCCAAAGATTATGCGGAAAAAATATATGGGGATTTAAACGAGAAACAAATAACCATTTTAAAACAAAGCATTGGCAAAAATAGTGACCCTGCCATGGTCTACTCAGAAATTTTACGGCGTGACGAAGATGCCTTGACTATTTTAAAAGCACTACGCAATCCTGCCGCGTCAAACGAAGAAAAAACCCAACTCGTACGCGCAGGGTTTGAGCGTATGCAACACAGCCCGAATCCGGCTTACCAGGCGCATATCGACAAAATCACGCAACAAACGTGTGAAACCATCGCAAGCCTGCATGCAAGTACCAATGCCAAACAACGGTTGCATGCCCAACAATGGGTGGAAGATTACAAGACGCAATTCACCACTTTGCAAAGCAAATAATCCTGATCAATTTAAAGTGGGTTCCTGGATTGCCTGTGGTCAGGTCTAGCGATTAAAATCCCCCCCCCCCCGCAAGAAGCAAGGGTCAGTCATAAAAAAACAGGCAACCACATTGCCTGTGTTTTATTAAACGGCTTATTAAATCAGCATGCCGCCGGAAGCTTCGATCCGTTGCGCATTCACCCAGCGGTTATCTTCCGATAACAGGCTGGTGATCATGGGGCCAATATCATCCGGCACCCCGACGCGACCAAGCGCAGTTTGCGAGGCAATAAACGCATTCACATCTTTGTTATCACGCACCAACCCTTGTCCGAAATCGGTTTCAATCGCACCAGGGGCCACGGTATTCACCGCAATCTGCCTCGCGCCCAACTCTTTCGCCATGTAACGGGTCAATACCTCAATGCCACCTTTCATTGCGGCGTAGGCGCTATAGCCAGGCAAAGTGAAGCGCGCCAATCCGCTGGAGATATTGATGATCCGCCCGCCATCATTGAGCAACGGCAATAATGTCTGCGTCACAAAGAAAGTGGATTTCAGGTGAATATTCACCATATCATCAAATATTTGTTCAGTCGTTTCCGCAAATGGTGCAGTGATGCCAGTACCGGCATTGTTGATCAGGAAATCAAACTTTTCAGCTTGCCACTGCGTATTCAATGCCTGTTTCAGTTGCTCAGCAAAAGCACCAAACGTGCTTACCTTGGCCACATCCAGTTGCAAAGCCACCGCCTTTTGGCCCAATGCCTGAATTTCGCCTACTACCTGTTGCGCCAAAGCCTGATTGCTTTGGTAAGTAAGCACTACATCAATGCCCTGCCGCGCCATTGCCAGCGCCGTGTTTTTCCCTAATCCACGGCTAGCACCAGTAATCAGTCCAATTTTTGCAGTCATGTTCAAGCTCCTGTAGTGATTTAAAGTAGATGCAGTTTATTGTTATCACCACCAAAGATAAATAAGCTTAAATTGATTATACTGTTCATATTTAACGAACAATAAATCAACATATGGATAGAAACGAGACACTCAAGCGATTTATACGCGTGGCAGAGCTGGGCAGCTTTACCAAAGCAGCAGAAAGCTTAAACCTGCCCAAAGCCAGCGTCTCACAAGCCATACAGCAACTGGAAACCAAACTGCAAACTCAGTTGTTTCACCGCACCACCCGGAAAGTGCAACTGACGCCGGACGGCCAGCTGTTTTATGAGAAAAGCAAAGACGTACTCAGTGAAATTGAAGAACTGGAAACCCTGTTTATCAGTGATGACAGACACATTTCCGGTGTCATCCGCGTCAATATGTCGCACCCGATGGCGCGGCACCTGGTGATTCCTGCCTTACCAGAGTTCCTGCAACGCTACCCTAACCTATCAATCGACATCAGCAGCGAAGATCGCAAAGTTGACCTGATTAGTGAAGGTTATGATTGCGTGGTCAGAACTGGCGAAGTCGAAGAATCTGGCATGATCATGCGCAAGATAGGCGAGATGCAACAAACCAACTTTGCCAGCCCGGCATATATCGCCGAACATGGTGAGCCGCAAAGCATAAAAGATTTGCAGAACCACTACCTGATTCATTACCAGACCAGCACCAACAATCGATTCGATGCCTTTGAATACACTGCAAATGGCCAACCACAAAGCTACAAAATGCCAAGCCGCATCTGCGTCAACAACACAGACGCCTATCGAGCCGCCTGTGCCGCAGGGTTAGGGATTATGCAAGCGCCAAGGTTTGGCGCGCATGAGTTACTGCTCAACGGCCAATTGGTGGAAATTATGCAAACTTATCCTGCGCCCACTATGCCGGTTTCAATCCTGTTTCCGCATCGCCGCAACTTGTCAAAACGGGTGCGGATTTTTATGGATTGGTTGAGTGAAATAATAAAACAACAACTTTAAAATCAATCCGGCACGAAATGCCAGTTCAAACTGAACCAGACACCGCGCGGCGCACCTGGAGCAATAAAGTTAGTGCTCAGCCAATCATCTGAATTGTGGTTATACCCATCAGGACCAATTGCACCATTAATGCTCGGCGAAAAAGGATTAACCCCTAAACGTCCAGCTGAAAAATATTCCTTATCCAACAAATTGTTAACTATCATGGTTGCAGTCCACTCTTTGTTGAGTTTATAACTGGTCTGGAAATTTAAGACGGCATATCCATCAACTTTGCCAGGGTTTCGGGTGGGGGGTGTTTGTATCAGTGTTTGTGCGCCATTAACAGGATTTGTATACGTAATTGTTTTACGAATTACGCCTTGTTGATGCTCATTATTTTCATTGCCTCTGACAAAACTATCTGAATGCACAACAGTGCTTAAGCCTACAACCCATTTATCAGTTACTTCGTAATTTAAAGTTGCATTCAAATTGTGCAGAGAGACTCCCGGCATCCTGTCCCCTCTTTCGACATTTATGACGCCAGTACGATCGCCATCAACAATCCTTGCACTACTATTATTGTTACTAAGCATTTCAAAATTATTCTCGAAGGTGGCGTCCGTTAATGAGTAATTGAAACCGAACCTCCATTTGTCTAACTTACCACTTAAGCCTGCTTCAATCCCTCTTCGACGTGTATTTCCTATAGTGTCAAAGAAACCTGTGCCTCCCCCTCCCGCAACGTTCACAAAGTAAATATCGTCTTTTAGATCAGTTTGATAAGCACCTAAATTCCATTGAATACCCTCTGTTAAATTCCCTCTCATCCCAAGGTCAAAACTTGTAGATCTAATTTGTGGCAAATAAGGATCACCGGAAAGAGTAGTAGGAAGGGTGCAACTACGATTTTCTAGTACGCTCTTCGGTACGAAAATGAATCCGCCTTGACCATCTGTGAAATACCTACCTGAACTTTTATCAAGCGCACAACCCAACTCAATCACACTCGGGGTTCTTGTGCCTTGTGCAATGTTAGCGAAAACGTTTAACTTTTCGTTTACTTGCCATGTCCCACCTATTGATGGATTAAATGAGTAGTAAGAAAATTTCTCGGTTTCTGCAGGATCAAGTGGTGTAGTGATATTAAGTGGCCGGTAGCCAGTTGTTGGTGGATTGGGATCGTCAATACAATCACCATTACATGTATCTCGGGTATAAGGCAAACCAACCAGATCTCCGATAGCAGCGCTCCCGAACACACCATAGCGTGCGGCAATTTTGTTTACCGCTTTAGTAAAATTATAACGACCGCTAACATTTAAATGAACCGAGTCTACGGGAGTCCAAGTTTCACTAAAATATATACTTTTGGTTGTATTGTTTCCCTTAAAGTCATTATTACGGGATTGTATAAGCGCCCCTCCAAATTGAGGATGCGCTTGTATCGGGTCTAAATAAACATTTCTATTAGCATCGAGAAATCCTAACTGACTGACATTTTGATAATCAGCGCTCGCAGCATCGATTGATGCACCTACCATGAATTTGTGGTGCTCCAAATTCCAATTAAGCTGGAATGATGCACCATCGACTAATTGTTCAATATTATTTTTATTGATAATGCCTGTAGGCGTACCTTTCACAACGCCAGGTTGCCCCCTGCCAGCACCATCAACATATACAGCATTTCCATCCGGGCCTGGATAAGAGAGCGCGCCTCCACCCTTGACACCGCCGCTGACAGCCTGAGTAGTTTGCGATACGTAGCAAGCATCGTTGTTTGTTGCTATACCAACAAAAACATAATTCTTAAACACCACATCATTGCCTAAATTATCTTTGCCTCTAGTATAGAAATATTCATCAAAACCATAATTAATTGTATTTATACCGGCACCAGGAGTAACTGCGCCACCGAGACCGGTTAGTGGTGTAAATGATGCAAAGAAAGAGTTTTCGCCATTAAAGTCATTGCTGACTTCGCCACGACTTGGTGGTTCTGGAGTCTTGCCACGATTGAAGATTTGGGACTCTTCAAAATTTTTAAAGTAATTAAAAACATACTTATAATAGGCAAGAAATTCAGGCGATAGCTCCGTATTTTTCATACCTAATGCTGTATATTTTGCATCAAATTGAGCAGGAGTTAGTCCGGTGAAACCTTGTGAATCTGCAAAAATATCAGATCCAAAAACATCAAACCCTGTGCTAGCATCAGTTTGTAATACGTAATAATCTGGAACGCCATTCGCTTGGGCAGCACCACTACTGTTATACAAACAGGTGTATTCTTCATTCGTTCCTGCCAATAACCTTCTGGCAGGCAGGTTTTGATCATAGTCAGTAAATACATCTGCTCCAATCCCTTTTCTGTCACTTTCCCTCCGATAAACTTGACCAGTAATAGTGAAGCTATCATTGACAAAATAGCTGCCTGATAATTGAAACTGTTGCAGCCGATTCTTGGTTTCGTCCGGCGCGGTAAAAATATCGTTCCGATTTCTGTCATACATTTCACTGGGAATTAGGCCATTGCCAACTAGATCATTGGCAACTAACAATGTGCTTAAATTCAGATCCAGCTTTTCACCACGGAAACTAGCCTTGGTAAACAATTGATTTACCTTGCTTGGCGAGTTTTTACGCCAGCCATCCTCCATAAAGAAGTTACCTGCAGCAAATAAACCAATCGTTCCATTGTTCCAGCCTCCTTCGACTTGTAACTGCTTGCGCCCGAAAGAACCAGTAAGTACATCTGCATCAACGCCTGCATTGTTAAACCCATCTTTTGTTTTCATCGAGAACGCACCGCCCAATGTGTTTAAACCAAAGATAGGATTAGAGCCAGGGAAAACGTCCACTCCAGCCAGAGCGTTCATGGGTATCATGTCCCAGTTCACAACGTCGCCGAAGGGCTCATTGACACGGATACCATCAAGAAATACTGATAACCCTTGAGGCATACCAATTTGAGGGCCAGCAGTAAAACCACGATACTGCACATCCATCTGGAAAGGATTGCCTTGATAGTCATTCACGGTGACCGATTGCAATTTTCGGTTCATCAAATCAGTAATACTAAGAGAATGAGCCTCTTTGATTTCTTTGGCAGAAATACTTTGTACGTTGCCTGGGATTTCTTCTTTTGTGAGCCCAAGACCTGGTAAAGGCCCTACTTCATAAAAGCGCTTTGCACGAACCTCAACTTTGTCCAACTGTACACTTTTATCTTCCTTCGCTGCGCGCTGAATCAATATCTTGTCATCTTCAATCCTGCCTTGCAGGCCAGTGCCATCCAGCATGCGCTTCATGGCTTCTTTACGAGTCATGCGCCCTTTGACTGCGGGGGACTTTTTATCGACGATGAGGGCGCTATCGACTGTGAGGGACAAATTGGACTGGATGGAAAATTGCCGTAATGCGGCGGCCAGTGGTTGGGCGGGCATATCCAGATTTAATGGTACAGAAAAGCCGCCTTCTTGCTCCATAGGCACTTTGGTATTGAGTTCTGCATAGATGACAGTTGGCGTCAGCAGGCTTATCAATGCTGCCAGGATGGCATTTCTAATGGTGTTATTTTGCATGGAACATCCGTCGATTACTGGTCGTGTTAGAGGTGTAACCGACGGACTGGCAAAACGCCTGATATGCGGATGTTAAAAAGAAATGTAAAGAGCTATTTGGCCGGTGCGATTACCAGCGCGTTTTCACTGTTTTTTAGTGCAACAGGGACTGAGCGTGGCAATGTATGGATAAAGTCTTCGATTTCTATGGTTTTGATGACTGCGTTGACTTTAGGTGTGTTGTCGCCCGGGAAAGCTGCCATGACAGGTTGTTGACGATAGCGTGACAAAGTCTCGGCGACTTCAAACATATCTGCCCGGTCAAACACGATGCGCCCGCTGGCGAAGCTGAAGCTATCACTGGCATAGCGGTTGACTTTTAGCGGAGCGGTTTCCTGCATGATTTCCGCGACTTCACCATCGTGCAGGATCAGGGCTTTTGCGGTGCCATCGGCCCGTGCCACTTGCACGCGGCCATGATCGACACTGATGCGGACTTTTTGACTCAACTGGTTGACCGCAAAGCGTGTGCCCAGCACGGTGACTTTGGCTTGTTGCGTCTCCACGACAAATGGACGTTCAGGGTCTTTAGTGACTTCAAAAATCGCTTCGCCACGCGTGAGTTTGACCAGGCGTTGATGACGGTAGAACACGATTTCAAGCGCGCTATTAGCGTTAGCGGTGATCTCCGAACCGTCGTCCAGCGTGCGTTTAACGATTTGCGCCACGGCAGTGGTTTGTACTTGCGTGGAAAGTGGCGCGGCTTGCCAGGTCTGGTATTGCGTGCGACCCAAAAAGCCCAGGCCGACGCATAACAACATCACGGCAAGGCCAGAACCCAGCTTGGAGAGTTTTTTGCGGCGGGTGGATTGCTCAAAATAGAGTTTTTGCGTCAGCGCGTTGGATAAATCCTTCAACCGGTCGGTCGAGCTAAAGTCATCCATGGTGGATTCAACCAGCTGATAGGCAGCCTGATGCCTGCGGTCAGAAAGCAGCCACACTTCAAATGTGGTGCGCTCAGGCGCATCTGGCGCGGCTTCCCGCATGCGCACATACCAGCGCGCGGCAGCTTGCTTGATCGAATCGTCGTGTTTATTTGTCACTGGTTGGGGCTATCAGTCATTCGCGATCAGTTCGCGTGCACTGCTTAAATCGACAATCGCGCGCATCACATGCCGCTCGACCATATTTTTGCTGATACCTAACGCGGCGGCAATTTCAGTCTGGGTGTAGCCTTCCACCCGGTACATCCAGAACACCTGGCGGCAACGTGGCGGCAGCTGTTCCAGAATCCCCTGTATGGTTTCCAGCCGCTGCTTGATGTCGTTCAATTGCTCAACGGACAGCGTAGGCGACTCCAGCCATTCACGGCTCAGGCCGATATCCGCATCCAGCGACACAAACCGCTGGCTGGCATTGTAAGCATCCACAATGAGGTTCTTGGCAATGCTACGCATATAGGCATGCGGCTCTTGCCCTTTATTCGTGCTGGTCGACACCGTGTAGCGAATAAAGGCATCATGCAAGATATCTTTGGCCACATGCGGACATGAAACCTTAAAGCGTATATAGCCGAGCAAATCGGTGTACGCCCACTGCAAATTGATTCCGCCCCACATCATTGTTTTTTCCATGGCAGTTTTGCCGCAAAATTTATGCCATGCCTTTTAAACGTAATTTCACGCCCATCATGCAGATAAATCAATAAAAT
Source organism: Methylophilus sp. E2MeOHC9 (assembly GCF_058744375.1). Classification (NCBI taxonomy): domain Bacteria; kingdom Pseudomonadati; phylum Pseudomonadota; class Betaproteobacteria; order Nitrosomonadales; family Methylophilaceae; genus Methylophilus; species Methylophilus sp. E2MeOHC9. The sequence continues at coordinate 1,562,458 of NZ_CP196024.1, read as the reverse complement.
ATGCGCATATCAACCACCAATATGGCTGTATACAGCCATGTCATTAATGGCGCTTATAAACCCGCAAGCCGCCTATCGTCAGCAACCCGCTGGCAAATAACCAGGCCATCGGTGGCGCAGGAACAGTGCTGACAGCGTCAGAGGTAGCAAGAAACCAGTCTAAGTTAAGAGAAAGAGATGTCCGTTGCGTCAACAAGCCTTTACCCGTTCCGCTCAAAACCGTCTTTCGGATAATGTCGCCACTGACAGGATCGATAAATGACTCTTCTGCATAAAAATTTGCCCATACCGGCGCTGGAATATCAGGATAAACCCAGGGATCCGGCGGATTATTTAAATCGTCAGAAAACAACGAAATATCGAAGTAACCATTTAAGTTCGTTGACTGATCGGTTCGGTTAAAAGTACCAAACACCAGAAATAAACTAGTACCGTCATCGATCAGATCATATTGCATAGAAAGAGTGGATTGATTGTAAACAAAGCTCGTTTGCCCCAGAAACCAGCCAGCATCGACCTCGAACTCTCGAGCAAGATAACCTGAAAAACTTTCTTGAAAGAATTCAACTTTAGCTTCTGCCTGCGCACTGACCAGCAACGCGCATAACAGCAAACACTTTTTGATGATGTTGATCATTTTTACCCTTATTTTTTGGTTAGTCTTCAGTTAAATCAGTCAGACCTTACGCTGCCTGTTGGTTAGTCTTTTGGCTGCGCCGCAAACACAACATCACGAAACCCATCGAAAACAGCCAGCTCATCTGCGGTTCGGGCACGGGGGTCAACACGTCAGGAGTACGTATCTGCCAGTCAATTTTTAAAATCATGTTTCCCTGGCCGGTGATAGTGCCAGTTGCATCACCAAAACCAGAGGCGTATTGATATGCGCCTGAATTGGGTAATATTGAATTCCTATCTTGATCAAAAAAACCTGTGATCGAAATGGCATCAGGATCCAGCAACGAATAGAAAAAGAAATTTCCAGAAAATGAGCCCAGCCCATCTGTTCTGGTAAAGGTTCCTACGGCAGGATAATTCACTTGCAGCGCAGGAATCACCTGATAGTACAAGGTCAATGTCACATCCCCATTGGTCAGTGTCGTGGTGTCGTCATAGAAATTCAGTTCAGTATTGACTGCTGAAATAGTCCCCGTAAACACCTCTTCAAATTCCTGCAGTTTTGCTTGCGCATTTGCACTGATAAAGAGCATGGATGCGAACAAGATTGCTTTTATTTTATTCAAAACCATTGTGTGATTCCCCTCATTGTTATTTGATTAAAGCGTACCTGTTTTGCAAAACCATCCATACAGACTTTCTCCCGCCACAACACCTTGCAAGACTAAAAAAATCCCCCACACTCGCCAGATGCAACCTGGTTAGCGCAGGGGTTAGGAGGCAGGAACGATCGTATGGCACTCGGGAAGGCTTCCTCGATCATTCCTTGCTGCAAGACACTGTTTTAGTTGTTATTCCAATCTAAAAGACACCGGGATAGTGATCTTGAAGGTTTTCTTTTTCAGGCTGTCTTTCACGCCTAATTGTTGAATCGCTTTCTTTACCATCCTGATGGCCTCTTCATCTAAAGGTACATGCTTACTCGTTTCCGCCAGTGAGACCTGTGTCAGCTCACCCTTGGTGAATTGCGCAACGATGGTGACATCGCCCTCGAGATGCCTGCGAATCGCAATCGTCGGATACTGCTTACTCTTGTTCACCAGTGAACGTAGCTGCTCGCCATAATCCCCCCAGGCATCACTGTCGCTGGCGGTGAGTTCATCTGAATCATTGCTGACAGCCGCTGTGGTGGTGGCTCGTGCATCTTTTGCCGCATGTTCATCACTATTGGCCTGGCGCGTATTGTCATGACTAGCCGTTGGCGCTGCAGGTGCGGTGGCCGCAACCGGCGGTGCCGCTTCTGTTTTGACAGGCTCTGGTTTTGCTGGCTGTTCAGCCACCCGATGCTCGGCATCGCTATCGGGTGCTGCCAGTACCGGCTTAGGTGTTGGCACCGGTGTTGTCGGCTGTGGCTTAGGCACAACGACCGGGGGGCTTGGCGGTGTCTCAACCTGCGGTGTCACTTGCTGCACACTGGGTGCTGGTGGCGGTGCCTTTACTGAGAAGAATTCGATTTCCATCCGTTCGGGGATGTCTGGCAAACGGATGTTGTTCAGATGCGGATAAATAGCAACCACCAACAAATGCAGCCCAATCGAGATGCCGACCGCACGCCAGACCTTGGCATGGCTCTCTTCATCAATCAACACCAGGCTGGTCATGGCAATGGCCTCATCTGTTGCATAGCCCTCACTTAGCCGATTCCGGCGACATCACAAAGCTGAACTTGCTGATGCCTGCCCGCTGTATCGCCGCCAGTACTTTGGCCACAATGCCATACTCGGCATGCTCATCGGCGTAGATCTCCACCGCAGGGTCTTGTTGCTGCTTCAAGGTGCCAAGGTTAGTGGTCAGGGCGTCCAGGGCGAGCTTTTTCTGATCAAGAAAGACATCGCCACCATCGGTGATGCTGATATGCGCAGTCTTGGGCACGGTGATGGCGACTTCAGCACTGGCTTTGGGTAGTTTGACCTTCACCGCATTCATGAGTAAGGGGGCGGTGACGATAAACACTGTCAGTAATACCAGCATGACATCCACCAGTGGCGTGACGTTGATCTCGCTCACCAGGTCTTCTTGTTCTGCATCGCCTAAGATAGCCATTTGCCTGTGCCTAGCTTTCTACGCCGGATTGAGTGAGTAATGACTGGAAGCGGCTGGCGACTTGCTCCATATCGGCCCGGTGTACTTTCTGCCTGCGCATGAAGTAGTTATAGGCGAGTACGGCAGGCACGGCAGTGGCAATGCCAATGGCGGTGGCGATCAGGGCTTCGCCGATGGGGCCGGCGACGACGTCTAAGCCGGCAGAGCCGGTGGCGGTGATGGTCTTCAGCGCATTCATGATGCCCCAGACGGTGCCGAACAAGCCTATGAAAGGCGCGGTAGAGCCTATGCTGGCTAAGACGGCGACACCACCATCCATACGTTTATGTTCAAGATATGCCTGTTGCTTGAGCGAAAGCAAAATGACTTCCTGGCGTTCGTTGCGGCGTAGTACTGAATTGGCCATGACTTCGTTCATGGCATTCATGCCGGCATTACACAACCGGGCGAAGCTGCTTTCGCTTTTGGAGATGAGTAAAGGTAACTCATAGATACTGCGCGTCTGTTGCCACTCAGACAGGAAGTCAGTGGATTCACTTTGCGCCTTGTACCAGGCCCAGCTTTTGACAATGATGATGGCCCACACCACCACCGAGAGCACGCCCAGCAAATACAGCACTAAATCTACGATGTCAGGTACTAAGTCCACGAATGACCCCTCAAAAAAATTAAATTACTTGTGCCAGGCCCTAGCCGGTCAGAAAATGATGCTGATGTGCAATACCTAAAATCAATATCAGGAAGATTTCCCGAATTAATCAGGAAGATTACGTATTCACATCCCTATACTTGTTTAATCGCTGAGAGAGCAAAAAACCTGACGTCGTTAACATAACTTTACAAAATGTTATTTTAATGTCAATCCGGCTGAAAATGCCAGTTAAGACTAAACCAAACCCCACGGGGAGCCCCTGGTGCCAAAAAGTTCGTCATAAGCCAGTCATTGGAGTTGTGGTTATATCCTGAAGGACCGATTGCGCCATTAATGCTTGGCGAGAATGGATTACGGCCTAAACGCCCAGCACTGAAATATTCTTTATCAAAAACATTATTCACGATCATGCTTGCTGTCCATTCTTTGCTCAATTTATAACTCGTCTGAAAATTGAACAGCATATAGCCTGCGACTTTGCCTGGATTGTTGGTCACAGGCCTAGCAAGCGGCTGGTTATTAATGTCCAAATCATAGACAGTTACTCCTTTTTGATGATCGTTATTTTCATTGCCACGCAAAAATGCTGAGGAGTGTGCAACAGCAGACAGGCCAACTTGCCAATCAGGCGTAATATCGTAACCAAGGCTAGCATTAAAATTATGCATGGCCACACCAGGCATACGGTCCCCCGGCTTCACCTTGATCCGTCTTGCAGTTTCACCAACGTCATATACACATTGACCAGAGGAGTTGCAGTATGGCTCTATGGTTGAACTGCTATTATCGTCTGCAGCCATCGTAAAGTTACTTTCGAAGGTAGCATCAGTTAACGCATAATTGAGACGCATCCTGAACTTGTCATAGGTAGCAGTAAGTCCCGCCTCCAGTCCTTTTCTGCGGGTCTTATCAATTGTGTCAAAGAAGGTTCTATTTCCAGGGTAGCTCACCATGTAAATATCATTTTTAAGGTCGGTCTGATATATACCGAGATTCCACTCTATGTTGTCAGTCCATTTCCCCCTCATGCCCAGATCTATGGTTGTTGCTTTAATTTGCGGTAGATAAGGATCGCCAGACAGCGTTGTAGGCAGAGAACATGAGCGATTTTCAATGATACTTTTCTCAATATATTTTTGAGTACCATCTGCATTTACACCATGCGGAATCATAGTTTTATCAAAAGCACACCCAAGCTCAATGACTGATGGCGTACGCGCTCCCTGTGCCCAATTACCATAAACATTAAGATTAGGCGTGGTTTGCCATGTTGCGCCAAATGATGGATTTAAAGAGTAGTAACGGAATTTTTCCTTTTCTGCAGGATGGAGCAAATTGGAGACATCAGGAACAATGTACCCAGTTGTTGGGCACGTGCCATTCACACAGACATCATAATAGTTAGGAAAGGATTCATATTGCGCTAGATTCCAGACAAAAGTTCCGTAAGTCCGAGATGCAATTGTATTTTGACCATGCGTATCGTTATACCGTGCAGCACCCGTAATATGCAGAGTATCTATAGGACTCCAAGTCTCACTAAAATAAATACTTTTCGTGATCTGCTTTCCATCAAAATTGTTATTACTGATTTCTTGGCTGGCAGCGGTATATTGGTCACGAATCTCATCTGGGGCCAAGTAGGCATTCCTCTCGCCATCCAGCATCCCCAGCATCTGGCCGCTATAGTAAGTTGCAGACGGTGCATCTAAAGACAAACCAAACATAAATTTATGTTTGGGGAAATTCCAGTTAAATTGAATGGATGCGCCGTCTGTAACCTGATCGATTTGTGTATTGGAAATCACTGCAGTAGGCGTCCCCTCAACCACGCCTTCTGAACCCGGGCCAGTACCATAAACCGCACCATCAACATACTTGGGTGTGGTAGTGCCTGGCACTTGTACGGCTAAAGGATCTAGCCCCATATCTTCAGGCTTTGTGATATCCCCATGGCACTTGTCACTATTGGTCGGCGACCTAAACACTACAACATGCTTGACACCCATTCCATCACCAGGGGTAGTGTCACCGGCTGCAAGCGTATCTGGGGTATAAAAATAAAATGAAAATGCTCCAGTAAGAAAAGTAGTCGCTGGATCATTAGCTTGTAAACTTGACAAGCTGGTCATTGATTCAAAATAGTATGAAACATCACTCCCGGAGTAACTCACTTGTACGCCGTTAGGCACTTCTGGTGAGCCTTCACCGCCAGGAGTAAAGATATTTGTCTGTTGAAAGTTTTTCTGGCGCTGAAAATTGTCGAGTGCTCGCGCCAGAAATGACGCATCATCAATGTCTGCATTTATCATATTGCTAGGCAAACCTGCAAATGCATCTTCAACAGTGGGCGCTGATAAAAAACCAGCAATCACAGGATCGTCAAATAATGTTCCCAAATCTCCGTTTTGCCAGGGGATAATCGCATAGTCTGGCAACCCGTATTTATTAGTACTTTCAAATAAACATGTGAACTGTTCACCTTGGGCTAGGTTTCTTTTTAATTGCTGTTTTCCGAACTCTGTATAAACGTCTGCCCCCAGCGACTTACGTTTACTGTTGCGCCTGTAGGCTTGCGCTGTAATCGTAAAGTTATCATTCACAAAATAACTAGCTGACAATTGGAATTGTGCTAGCCGATTTTTTGTTGTATCCGGAGAGGTATAAACACCATTGCGGTCTTGCCTATACATCTCACTAGGCAACAATCCATTACCCACAAGATCGTTGCCAACAATCAATGTACTTAGATTTAAATCTAGTTTGTCGCCACGATAACTAGCCTTACCGAAAAACTGATTCACCTTACTCGGTGAGTTTTCACGCCACCCATCTTCAAGAAAGAAATTCCCCGCGCCAAACAAACCAATCGTGCCGTTATTCCAACCACCTTCCAACTGTAATTGTTTACGCCCAAACGACCCTGTCAATATATCGACATCAGCTCCTGCATGATTAAAACCATCTTTAGTTTTAAGGGCAAAAGCCCCGCCTAGTGTACCTAAACCAAATACAGGATTTGAACCAGGAAATACATCAACACCTGCCAGTGCATTCATAGGGATCATATCCCAGTTGACCACATCACCAAATGGCTCATTTACACGAATACCATCAAAAAATACTGAGAGCCCTTGTGGAGTACCTATTTGTGGTCCAGCAGTAAACCCTCTATATTGCACATCCATCTGAAAAGGGTTTCCTTGGTAGTCATTTACCGTCACAGATTGAAGCTTGCGGTTCATTAGATCCGTCAGACTCAAAGAGTGCGCCTCTTTAATTTCTTTAGCAGAAATACTTTGAACGTTGCCCGGGATCTCCTCCTTTGTCAGCCCCAAGCCTGGCAATGGACCAACCTCATAAAAACGTTTGGCGCGGACTTCAACACCATCCAGCTTAAGCGTTTTCTCTTCCTTTTCGGGTGCGCCGGGGATTGGTTTAGGGGCTACACGCCGTAATTGGTAGCGGCCACCTTTCCCTTGAATCACCTCTAAGCCGCTATCTTTCAGCAAGGTATCAAACCCTTCTTGCACGCCATATTGTCCTTTGAGGCTCTGGCTGCGTTTTCCTTGTGTGAGAATCGGATCAAAGCCCAGCAGAATGCCGGATTCGGCAGCGTAATCAGGTAATGTGTCGCTAAGATCACCTGCAGGGATCTGGTATGTCTTTTTTGGCAGGCTGATATTGAGCGTTTCGGCGATAGCCTCTCCCATAACAGCGGAAAGCAGTAAGCCAGCACTTAGTAAACAAACTCCACCCCAAGAAATGCTTTTACGATTTTTATGATTCACTCTCGACACCTTGCCAGCAAAAATCTATGTAATTACTGCTATGCCGAATGAAAAGTAAAAACCGGAAGTGAAATTGGAATTTTTTTGAAAAAATTTGAGAACAGGACGAGGCAGCCAACTTTAAGCTGGCGTGAGCGTTGTCCAGAAGCGTGTGAATCGCTTGACGCGTACAGGTAAAGTTTGCTCTACAGTATTGAGCACGGCTTCTATATCGCCGATGGGGAAAGAGCCGGAAATTTGCAGATCGGCCACGGCCGGGTCACAACGCAAGACGCCGGATTGATAGCGGGAAAGCTCATCGGCAAAGTCTTGCAGACGCATGGCGTAGACGACGACAAGGCCGTTTACCCAGGCTTTGTCTGTGGCTTTTAACCGGGTTTTGGCAAACACTTGCGTTTGGGTGAACACCAGAGATTCACCCGCGTTCACCCTTACTGGAGAATTAGGGTTATTCGCAGTACGCACATCGACCATGCTTTCAAATACGCTTACTTTCACCATATCCACTTTTGCATGGCCAGGCTGCTGTTGTTGCCATTCGCGCACGCTAAAGCGGGTGCCCAATGCGGTGACGCTGCCTTGTTGGGTGATGACGCTGAAAGGACGATAAACACGTGATTGCTCATGCGCGGTTTCAATCAATATTTCGCCGCGAACCAGCTCGATCATGCGAGCCGTGTCGCTGTAGACAATATTTATGGCGGAATCGGTATTGAGGTGCACGATGGTGCCATCGACCAGTTTGATTTGCCGCTGCTCGCCGACGCGGGTGCTGGCATCGGCCATGACGCCACGCCACGGCTGCTCGCGATAGCTGTAATAGCCTGCCCCGCTCACCGAGAGAACTAGCACTAATTGCTTGAGGATGCGGCGGCGCTCAGCAGAAGGTGGCGCTTGCAAGGTGGCAACCGCCAGCGCGCCTGGCACTTTGCCAAAGTATTGTTGTACCCGCTCGATTTGCTGCCAGGCACGCGTATGTTCTTCATCTGCTTCCAGCCATGATTGCCAGGCGGATTTTGCCTGCTCATCCATCTCGCCTGACAACCAGCGGGCATACCAGGCGCTGGCTTCCTGCATGGCTGGGGTGATGTGAGCGCTGAGGTCGGAACGCATCACTGATAAACCTATTATTCCTGTAACAACGCCATGCATTGCAGCATGGCCGTTGCCACATAAGTGCCCACCGTGCGGGTTGATACGCCTAGGCGGGTGGCGATTTCCTGATAGCTTGTGCCTTCAAGCTGGGCAAGCAGGAATGCCGTCCGCACCTTGGTGGGCAAACCATCCAGCATCATATCGAGGCGCACCAGTAGTTCGAGCATGAGCGCGCGTGATTCTGGTGACCCTACTTCATCCGGCATCATGTATGCCAGTGCTTCCAGGTAGGCGTGTTCCAGGTCACGGCGGCGGACGTGATCCACCAGCAGGCCATGGGCAATACGGCTTAAATACGCTCTGGGCTCATTTAAAACCGGCAACTCTGCTTTTAATAAAAGGTTGAGGAAAGTATCCTGCGCCAGATCAGCGGCGCCATTTTTGCAGCCTAGCCGTTTGTTGATCCACGCGCGCAACCAGATATGGTGCTCTTGATAAAGCACCCTGATCAAACCCTGTGAATCAGAAAATTGACTGGACATTTTGCACTCTGGATAACAACTCCGGTTTTATGCGCAATATCAATGCCAGTTAGCTAAATAATTGAATCAACAACAGTTTTCAAAAAGTCCTAGCAGACAAATTGGTTGTTTATAGCCAATCAACAACCAATTCACAACCATTTTTGTAATGGGATGGTGTTTAACCTTAACTCCTCGGAAACCATTTATGTTTCAGATTATGTTTCAGACTCCCGCTTGATCAGCGCCTGTTTACGTTGCACACCCCAGCGATAACCTGAAAGTGCGCCACTGAGCCTCACCACCCGATGGCAGGGTATCGCCACCGCCAAGGTATTCGCGGCACAGGCGCTGGCCACCGCACGCACTGCGTTAGGCATGCCGATGCGTTGGGCCAGTGCTGTATATGTCACCGTGGTGCCAGCAGGAATCTCGCGCAAAGCCTGCCAGACTCTTTGCTGAAATGCAGTGCCCTGAATATCCAAGGGTAAATCCAGCCCCAGCCTGGGCGCCTCAATAAACCCGATCACAGTGGCGACCAGTGATTCAAATGCCGCATCGCCACCGATGAGGTTGGCTTTTGGAAATCTGTCCTGCAACTCATGCAGTAATACCGCGGCATCATCACCGATTGAAATCGCGCATATGCCTTTATCGCTACTGGCCACCAATATATTCCCCAGCGAACATTCCGCCAACGCAAAGCGTATCGTGGTGTTGATACCGCCTTTGAGATATTGCGTGGGCTGCATGCCCAATGTATCGTTGGCCGCCTCATAAAAGCGGCTATTAGACGCATAGCCGGCGGCATAAATAGCCTCTGTCACGCTGGTATTTTCGGACAGTCTTGCACGCATGGTTTGCGCTCTGTGAGCCAAAGCATAGCCTTTGGGCGTTAATCCGGTGATAGCTTTAAATACGCGGTGAAAATGATAGGTGCTTAGCCCGGCGTGTGCGGCCAACTGCGCTAGCGTAGGCATGACTTCTGCCGTTTCTAATAAGCGACAAGCCAAGGCGACCTTGCCTGCATGCACTTCAGATAATGGCAGTTGTTCAGGTTTGCAGCGCTTGCATGGCCTAAAGCCGGCGTTTTCCGCCTCCGCTGCGCTGATATAAAAGGCCACATTTTCCGGGCGTGGCTGTCTGGCACCACAAGAAGGACGGCAGTAAACACCGGTTGTTTTCACTGCATAGAAAAATTGCCCATCGGCTTGTGGATTACGAGCCAATACCTGCTGCCAGCGAGGGTCGCCTATCACCATTTCTGCATTGTCACTCAGCGTTTGTTTCATCATCAACTCTTTAGCCTGTTCGGAATAAAATCAAGATACAGGAGAATCCAGCGCTGCACACTCTGACTCTTGCTTTTGAATTTCAGCAGAAAACCACCGTTTACAAAGATCTAAGCATTTATCCCGTTAACAATAAAGCGGCATCTGGCTATCTAAACTATATAAAGACAACTTTTCACAAAAAAAGCAGTCCATCCATTTATCCATCCGCATGGACGACATAATTGTTAAGTGACTCGACCCTGATGCTGTGCCGTCACTGTTCGCATTCAACCATTTCACTGGTTTAAAAGTCAGTAAAAGCATGACCAGGAATGCGTACCCAACATTTATTTTGCATCGTTTGCCCTCGCCTTAAATGTAAACAAATCACTAACATTATTTAAGTTATTGCCAACTTTACAAATACATGTAAATATATTTATGTAAATAAATTAATACATCAATGAGTTTCCCCGGCTCATTTTAAGATTGATCGGCAAATGGGTTTAGTTGCCATTGGAGATCGGATATGAAATATCTCGTTACTTCATTGCGTCGCCAAAAAGCATCTAAAAGCCCAACTTTTAGCTGGATTACCTCCCTAAGCCTATTTTTACTGCTGGCGTTTACCAGCACTGCCCATGCGCTTTACTCTTTCCCGGCCGCCCCTGGCGCGCCCATGCCACCTGGTTGCACCGGCAGTGCAGGCTCTTACACCTGCACTAACAATCTGAATATCCAGGACCATGTGCAGTTTCTGGATGCCGGCAATGTCACCGTCACGTTCAATAATTTGCTGACGATAGGCGGCTTTAACATTGGCAGTGCGACGCAACTGGCGAATGTCACCCTGGTGGCAAAGGGGCTGGTGACCATGTCTTTCCCCACGGTATATGCCAACATCAGCGCGGGCAACAACAGCATCGTTACCTCTGCAGCAGCATTTGTGAAAGGCAACCTGACGACCACTAACGGCAGTATTACAGTGTCGGGCACGGTGACCGGCAATGTCACGGCAAGCGGCTTGGGATCTGTGGTTTTATTATCCAATGCGGTCGTCAATGGCAATATTATCGGCGCGACCGGCCTGGTGACCCTGAACAGCAATGCGCTGGTTAACGGCAACATCTCCACCACGGTAGGCGCTGTCACCCTTTCAGGCGGCAACCAGATCGCATCCACGGTCAATTGCAGCGGCTGCTCATTGATTGTGAACGGGGCCAACAATGTGCTGGGTGCAGATGTCAGCGTCGGCAATGTGGTGGGGGCGCTTTCAAGCAACACGAGTTATAACGGCGCGATCATCGCCAACCTGTCATCCATCGTATTGGGCAGTGGCTCAACGGTGGCGGGTAATGTCACGGCGACTTCTACGGGATTAGGCGTTTCGTATATCTCTGCCTTTCAAACCGTGATCAACGGGACAGTCACAGCCACCTCGCAAGTGTCTTCGCAATTGTTTTTGTATTCGGGGTCCGTCGTGAATGGCGCCGTTGATATGTCCAATAACGGCGCTTTGCTGGCGGCGGTGACTACCAATGTGTTTGTGGATAGCTCATCTGCGATCAACAATGCGGTCACTGTCACCGGCGTGATCGATAACTGGGGAAAGATCGCCGGCTGCGCCAGGACGACCTCCAGTTATATCTGGGCGATTGTGATGGAATATAACTCTACGACGACCGGGGTGTGTTGTTTCAATGGTAGTAAATGCTCGACCAGCTCGTGCGTTTCAAACCTGTGGGGTTACAAAGTGAATGGCTGCTCGACACCCGCCAACAATTTCACCTGCATAGACCCCTCGATCTCCAATACCAACGCGGCCAGCGGGCATTTATTTACCCAGGTGGCCAACACGGTATTCAATGCCGATGTGGTGGCACTGAATGCCGACAGCACCGTCAACACCACTTATGTTTCCAAAGGCGATAATAACAAAACGGTGACCTTGAAATTTATGGATTGTGGCGACCCCAGCATATTGGTCAACCAGACCTGCAGCGGCAGCATGGCAGAAATCACCACACAAAACGTGACCTTTACCAGCACAGATAGTGGCCGGAAAACCATTTCAACCACCATTACCAATGCTTATAAAAACATTCGCTGCCAGGTGACAGATAACAACGCTAACAACCCCACTTCGCGCTCAACTGATAATTTTGCAGTCAGGCCAAGTGCCTTCACCAGTGTCACTTCCAATGCCAATGCAGATCCGCTGCTAGGCCTGAATGTCACCGCCAGCCCGGCCATCAAAGCAGGGAGTGTATTTAGCTTAACGGCCAGCACCGGGCTTTCAAACTACACCGGCACGCCCAAGATTGATATCACCAGGCTAGTCGCGCATGTCGGGGCAGTGAATACCGGCCTGCTTGCAGGGGCATTTACCACTGCGGCCAATGGCAGTGCCAGCGGTAGCAATTTCACCTACAGCGAAATTGGTTACTTCCGCTTTGACCCATATGCCGTATATGACGACACATTCACCCAGGTGGATGCAAGTAGCGGTGATTGCGCGATGGGATTTTTACCGATGGGTACCCTGAATGCATGTGCTTTTGGCTATGTGCCCTTAAGCCCTTATTACTACGGCAGGTTTGTCCCAGACCATTTTTCAGTCACGCCCGGCGCCAGTGTGACGCAAGCTTGCGGTGCATTTACCTATTATGGTCAAGGCACGGCAACGACTCCTGGGCTAACCACCCCGTTTATCCTGACCGCCAAGAATGCCGCCGGGAACACCACGCAAAACTACATTGGTTCACCCGCCTTTCTGCTGACAGACTGGAGTAAATACCAGTTCTCAGCCACGCCGCTCAATGGCGCCGCCTTAAGCAGCGGCCTGGCGGTCCCGGCAGTGACAGGAAACTGGGTCCAAGGGGTAGCCAACATTGTCGCCACGCATTCCCTTTCGCGCCCAGGCTCGGCAGTCAGCCCGCAAATCATCACCCTGTCGGCGCAACCACAATATGTGGATGCAGGCGTAACCATTTCTTCGACCCAAACGACCTTATCATCCAATGTGACTTATTTATATGGCCGCTTGAATGTGCAAAGTGCACACGGCTCAGAATTACTCGCGCTGCCTCTTCAGATTGAAGCGCAATATTGGAACGGCAGTGCCTATGTCAGAAGCGCAGGTGACAATTGCACCGCGGTGCCTTTGTCCAGCATCGCCCTGAAAAACTATAAAGGCAATCTGTCTGCATGCGAAACTTACCTGTCTGGCAGCGCCACCATGAGCAATGGCAAATTAGGCTTGAAGTTAACCGCGCCAGGGGTCGGTAGTGATAGCAGGCCTAACACCGGCAGCGTGGATATTGCGGTGAACCTGGGCACCCTCACGCCGGGCGACCAAACTTGCCTGAGCAGCTCAGCCACATCTGCAACAGCCGGCATACTCTCGCCCTGGTTTGGCATCACCGCCCCCAATGCGCGTGCCACATTTGGTATTTATAAAACCCCGGTGATTTATATGCGTGAAAGTTTTTAACCGCTTGCAGACGCAATGGATTTACAAGGCCTGGGGTATTGCGCTGACTAGGTAATCCACAAATGCCCTGACTTTATTGGTGATCGCATGCTTGTCACGAAAACAGGCATAGAATTCCAGCGGGACCGTATCCGATCGAACTGCATTTCCGCTGGCGGCGGATGGCTGAAATAACGCTATCAACGCACCCCGCTGGATATCCTGATTGGCAATAAAAGTGGCCAAGCGCGTAATGCCCGCGCCTTCCAATACCAGTCGATGCAGCGAATCGATGTCATTACAAATAATGCTCGGCTTGATCTCAGGTTCATAACGGACGCCATCCCGCACAAATGCCCAGCTAAACAGTCGCCCATCTACTGGCATACGGAACATCAGGCAGTCGTGGGCGGATAAATCCTCAGGCGTTTTCGGCATGCCTTTTCGTTGCAGATAGTCAGGAGAGGCGCAATAGACAACAGGGGCGGTTGCAATCTTCCTGGCGACCAGGCCAGGCTCCAGTTGCTCTTTAAACCGGATACTCACATCAATATCTTCAGTGATATGCTCCAGGCTCCGGTCCGATAACACGACCTCAATCGACAACTTGGGGAAATTGCGCGCAAACAGCGGGATCAGCGGCATCAGGATATGCCGCCCAAACGCAACGGAAACACCTACCCTTAATCGGCCCTGGGGCTGCCCGTGAAATTCAGTCACCGCAGACTGTGCCCGCGCAAGCCCTTCAATCAGGTGCGCCACTTCTGCGTAATACAGCTCACCGCTTTCTGTCATGGCCAGATTACGCGTGGTGCGTATCAGCAAGCGGGTGCCTAGTGATTTTTCCAGACGCTGGATATTCTGGCTGGCCGCCGCTGCAGTGATCCCTTGCAAGCGGGCACCCGCCGCAATACTCCCGGCCTGTACCGCCTTGACGAAACTCTCAATGCTACGCAGTGTATCCATTTCACTATCGATTAGTTAACCCATTCGATAGTTTAACTTTAAGATGATTCAAGAATCAACCCTCTACCCGACCAGTGGCAATGCGAATAAAGTGACGCTTCAATATGGAGGCTAAAAATGATCAAACCACAACCCAATGCACGCAGAATCCCAAAAAGGTTTACGCCTTATGTGTTTGCGTTTTTCATGGCTGGCATCATGGCTTTTCTAATGTCCATGGTCATTGTAGGTGCAAATAGCGGGGTCCACAGCGGCTATTTACTGCGCGTCGTGCATGCCTATGCACTGGCTATGCCGGTGGCATTTTTTTGTGTGCTGATCGTCAGGCCACTCGTGATGCATCTGGTCTCAGCATTGGTTCATATCGATTAAAGATGACAGATCGCTATCGTTTGCAACCTGCAACGGTAGCGATCCGCCAAACTACTTTTGACTATCACGCAACAGCCTGCCTTTGGAATGACTGAAACATGGCATACCAGCCAATTACGCAGTAAAACTTTGAATGTCGCCAGACAACAATACTCGCTTGCCATGAGAATTCGGGACTTCCGAGACCAATGCCAGGGCGATTTTACTTGCCTCAACCGCTTTGTAATTCATTGGCAATAATGGGTTTAACAGCTTGCTTATCCATAGTCCTAATTTCTCACCCGAACGGGCAGGCTGATTCAGCTTTTCCCTGTCGCCTATGATGAATGACGGCCTGGCAATGACCAGCGATTCAAGTTTCAAACTGGATAATGCGTCTTCAAGCTCGCCTTTGACACGATTATAAAAAATCGATGCCTTGGCGTTAGCGCCCATGGCACTGACAACACCCAGGCGTGTTGCACCCGAGGCTAACCCAGCATGCGCAACGGCCAGATTTGCCTCGAAGTCAACCGCTCGAAATGCCGCCTGACTACCCGCCTGTTTGATGGTGGTGCCTAGCGCCAGGTAGATTTCATCCAGCGGCGGCAAAGGTGGAATAGCGTTGAAATCCACCACATGCGTCGTTAACTTGGGGTGTGGCACCTCTAAAGGACGCCTGCTCAATACATGCACTTCGACTACGGAACTATCCTGCAATAAATACGCCAATAGTGAGGAGCCTACCAGCCCCGATGCACCGGCCAGAACGATTCGACGATTTGCCATGTTGCTGTCTCCTGGAATAAATCTGCTCCTGAAATCATTTATACACGTTTGCTGTATATCATGAGTGCCCGTGATGCCGAGTGTAGGTTAAAAGCCACTCAACTCAAAACCAGTTCACTCTAAAGCAGTCTGCTAAACTTTGATACAGGAAACAAATGCCCGCTTTAAATAGTAACGCCGCGAGACTAGCCACCAGGCTCGCCTTTTTTGTGGGTGGATTTGGCCTCTCTTGCTGGGCACCTTTAATTCCCTTTATGCGAGCGCAGCTGCATTTGGATGCCGGCGTATTAGGCACATTATTGTTATGTCTGGGACTAGGCTCAGTGTCTGCCATGGTGGTTACCGGCGCCATCAGTGCGCGTTTTGGTAGCCGCGCCATCATCATCCTGAGTGGCTTCTCGCTTGCCATAACCGTCATGCTACTGCCGGTTGCTGAAAGCACCCTGCAACTCGCTATGACCTTATTGTTTTTTGGCGCATCGCTAGGCTCACTGGATGTCTCCATGAACCTGCATGCGGTCGAGGTTGAGAAAGCCTCCCAGCGTTCGTTGATGTCCGGCTTTCATGCCATGTTCAGTGTGGGTGGCTTTGCCGGTTCGGCCATCATGACCTTGATGTTAAGTTTGCATATGAGCACGTTCAGCAGTGCATCGGTCTCTGCCATTTTACTAGCGATATTAATGGTGCTCACCTGGCCACGCCTGGCGCAAACGCCCAAAGGTGAGCATGGGCAGCTATTCTCCATCCCCAGAGGCATCGTACTCATTCTCGCATTGTTGACCGGCATTGCATTCCTGGTCGAAGGCGCCATGCTGGACTGGAGTGCCTTGCTGATCACCGATGCAGGCTTGGTACCCACTGCGCAAGGCGGCCTGCCTTATATCGTGTTCTCCATTGCCATGCTGACAGGCCGTTTTATGGGAGACGGACTGAGCAACCGCTTAGGTGATCGCACGCTTTTGTTATGGGGTGGTAGCATCGCCGTGCTGGGAATGTTTATCGCCGTGCATGCAAGCTCAACGCTGGCCGCATTGAGCGGGTTTCTCCTGATTGGCGCAGGCGCTTCGAATACCGCCCCCATATTATTCAGGCTGGCAGGTGCGCAAACCGAGATGCCTACCGGCCTGGCGGTAGCGGCCATCTCCACCGTCGGCTATTCGGGCGTATTGCTCGGCCCGGCCTTGATCGGGTTTGTCGCACAACACATCGGACTGCCTAATGCATTTATCATGCTGGCATTACTACTGGGTTTGGTGCCTGTTTGTTCATTCCTGATTACTAAAAAGTAACTTCTGAAGATTATTCACATCGCCGCTGTGTAAACCATAACAACTACAACATTTTTTCATTTCCATCTTGAAAATAAGGTTTAGTGTCCCAAATTAGCAATCAGGGTGCGCGAGTGCTAAAATGCGCGCTGTAACTCTATTTTGTTATTTTTATTAAAACTCTTCCCAAATAAACCTTTAGGAATACAAGGAGATATTCATGAGTATTCGTCCATTGCACGATCGAGTGATCGTTAAACGCGCCGCTGAAGAGCGCACAACCGCTTCTGGCATCGTGATTCCAGATAGCGCCACTGAAAAACCTGATCAAGGAGTTGTGCAAGCCGTTGGTAACGGTAAAAAAGATGACAACGGCAAAGCGATTCCGTTGGACGTTAAAGTCGGCGACAAAGTGTTGTTCGGCAAATACTCTGGTCAAGCAGTTAAAGTCGACGGCGAAGAGCTGTTGGTGATGCGCGAAGAAGATATTCTGGCAGTTGTTGAGTAAGCCTGACTGATTGCAACGGGCAATAGCTGCGTTGCATAAAGCCGTTTTGGCTTGCTGTACTTGATGTACTGTCTACGCCAAATCCGTTTTATGCACTTTGCACTCACCCCGCTTCAACATGTCACGTTTGAGACAATATCTAGTAAACCTTATTGAACATTCAAAATTCAGGAGAATTTAAATGGCAGCTAAAGACGTAAGATTTGGTGATGACGTTCGCCAAAAAATGGTTAACGGTGTCAACGTATTGGCGAATGCAGTACGCGTGACTTTGGGCCCTAAAGGCCGTAATGTGGTGTTGGAGCGTTCTTTCGGCGCGCCTACTATCACTAAAGATGGTGTTTCTGTAGCCAAAGAAATCGAATTGAAAGACAAATTCGAAAATATGGGCGCACAGATGGTAAAAGAAGTAGCTTCTAAAACCAATGACATCGCTGGTGACGGTACGACTACTGCAACAGTGTTGGCACAAGCGATCATTCGCGAAGGCATGAAATCTGTTGCTGCTGGCATGAACCCGATGGACTTGAAGCGCGGTATCGACAAAGCGGTTGAAGCGGCTGTTGCCAACCTGGCAGAGCAATCAAAACCCTGTACGACCAGCAAGGAAATCGCCCAGGTTGGTGCTATTTCTGCGAACTCTGATACCTCAGTTGGCCAGATCATTGCCGATGCAATGGACAAAGTGGGTAAAGAAGGCGTGATCACTGTTGAAGACGGTTCAGGCCTGACCAATGAATTAGATGTAGTTGAAGGTATGCAGTTTGACCGCGGTTACCTGTCTCCTTACTTCATCAACAATCCAGAGCGTCAAATTGCGTTGCTGGACAATCCTTTCGTGTTATTGCACGACAAAAAAATCTCCAACATCCGTGACCTGCTGCCAACACTGGAGCAAGTAGCTAAAGCCGGCCGTCCATTGCTGATCATTTCAGAAGATGTAGATGGTGAAGCATTGGCAACCCTGGTTGTAAACAACATCCGCGGCATCCTGAAAACCACGGCTGTAAAAGCACCTGGTTTCGGTGACCGTCGTAAAGCCATGTTGGAAGACATTGCTGTGTTGACCGGTGGTACCGTGATTTCTGAAGAAGTTGGCCTGAAACTGGAAAGCGTACAGCTGACTGACCTTGGCCAGGCGAAACGCATCGAAGTGGGTAAAGAAAACACCATCATCATCGACGGCGCTGGCAACGAAGAAACTATCAAAGCCCGTATCGGCCAGATCAAAACACAAATCGAAGAAGCTTCTAGCGACTACGACCGTGAAAAATTGCAAGAGCGCGTAGCCAAACTGGCTGGTGGTGTTGCAGTGATCAAGGTTGGCGCGACGACTGAAATCGAAATGAAAGAGAAAAAAGCCCGCGTGGAAGATGCATTGCACGCAACACGTGCTGCGGTTGAAGAAGGTATCGTAGCTGGTGGTGGCGTAGCGCTGATCCGTGCCCGTGATGCGATTGCTAAAGTAAAAGGTGAGAACCTGGACCAGGAAGCAGGCGTGAAAATCGTTCTGCGTGCGGTTGAAGAGCCATTGCGCCAGATCACACAAAACGCTGGTGTCGAGCCATCTGTAGTCGTGAACAACGTAGCGGCTGGTAAAGGCAACTACGGTTACAACGCTGCTAACGAAACTTACGGCGACATGATTGAAATGGGTATTCTGGACCCAACTAAAGTGACCCGTTCTGCATTGCAGAATGCCGCTTCTGTCGCTGGCTTGATGCTGACGACTGATTGCATGGTTGCTGAGTTGCCTAAAGAAGATGCGCCAGCGATGCCGGATATGGGTGGTATGGGCGGCATGGGCGGTATGATGTAATTTTTGCTACGTCAAAGCGTTTATTGCTGCGTTGCTTATCCTTGTCGTACTAGATGTACTGCCTGCGGATAAGCGCCTTGCACTAACCGCTTTAACTTGCAAAAATGCCCTATGCATCATTTTTAAAACAGAACCCGCTTTCGCGGGTTTTGTCTTATTTAACAAAATAATCTCTAAGACTAGTCAACAATCTTAAAATCTCGAAAGAACTTTAATGACCATTGAATTAAAAACCCTGACGCAACGCCTGAGCTACATCGTGGGTGAAAACCTCGCCCATCAGCTCAGAAACGACAACCTGGAACTGGATGCTGACGTGGTTGCACTGGCGGTGCGTGATGTGATGACAGACCAGCCATCGCGTTTGTCGAATGAAGAAAAGCAGAGTGCGGTTGAGCAGGTGCAGAAAGAAGCACAGGCTAAACAAGCAGCAGCACAAGAAAAAAACAAGGCCGCTGGCGTTGCTTACCTGGCTGAGAACGCTAAAAAAGATGGCGTGATCACCACTGACAGCGGCTTGCAGTATAAAGCGCTGGTGACTGGCGACGGCGCAACACCTGCACCTAGTGATAGAGTCAAAGTGCATTACAAAGGCACGCTGATCGATGGCACCGTATTTGATAGTTCTTATGACCGTGGTGAGCCTATTGTTTTCCCGGTGACTGGTGTGATTTCTGGCTGGGTGGAAGGTTTGCAGTTGATGCAAGTCGGCAGCAAATTTGAGCTGACCATCCCTTCTGAACTGGCTTACGGCGCAAACGGTAGTGGCCCGGTGATCGGTCCGGATGCGACCCTGGTATTTGAAGTTGAGTTACTGGGTATTGAATAAGCTTCTACCCTCGTTACAAAATCCGTGCGTTAAAAAACCCGCTAAGCGGGTTTTTTAGTTTTGAGTACACGCGATTCAGGTATGACTCGCATGTGTTTTTGGCTTAAACACATAGAACAGGTTAGGCTCACTCACGATGTAGATATTGCCTTCATCATCAATCGAAACTCCTTCAGCTTGCGGGACACTTTCATGCAAGCCATGGAAGCCCTTCCACAATGCCAATGACCCCAGGGTTTGCCCCGCTTCGTTAAACTGCTTGAGCAATTTGGATTCATCACTGAGCAGAAAGAAATGGCCAGTGCGCTCGTGATAAGTGACTGAGGACAAATCCCTCAATGCCCATTTTAATGCCGGATCAAACTGCCGCATGCGCTGCACTTCAATCTGGCTCTGTTTGCTTTCATCCGGCTCATACAAACCGGTCACCGACATCACATACTTGGGGTCACGCTCTTTAACCACGATCAGCCGGTGATGCACACTGTCGTAGGTCACCCCTTCAAAATTCTTGTTGCCGCGTTCATTCATGCCAAACTGCAACAATTTGGCGTCTTTGATCGAAATCTCACGCGTGTCCGCTTTGATTTGCAGCAGCCACAACTTGCTTTCGCGCTCATCGGCCACGACATAATAATCCTTCTCCAGATGCGAGATGCCTTCAAGGTCATCCGTGCCATGCACCTGAATCTCACGAATCGGGTCACCATTCAGGCTAAATTCGACGATCAGGCCCTTGTCATTGAGTACGGTGAACAAAGTACCCGTCTCATGGTTAAAGGCCAGGCCAGAAGCATTCTTGTAGTCAGCCAGAGGCTTGCCTTCAATGGCGACCTCATAATCTGACAGATCCAGGCCATGATGCGCCTGATGCTTGAACTGGTGCCAGACATGCCAGGCCAGCGCTTCAGCTTTCAGGACATATAAGGTGGAGACGATGGTCGCAATGACGGCAAAGCTAAAACCTGCTTTTAACAACTTCTTTTTACTAAACTGCAAAATAATCTTCTCATTCATTTGAGCTAATAACATGACTGCTCTCACTAAGTATAGTTCCTAGTGTTATAGGTCATTTACATGACATGCGTACGACATCGACTATATCTGGTTGCGCTGGTCGCTTTAACATAGATGACAGCGCGCACTGCACAGGGCTGAATAGATTACTTCAGAGGGAGTTATTAAAAGTGACTCTTGTCGCGAGACATTTCACTTCTGGCATTAGCAATCTCACAACACAGCCTGATTAAGATCAGGCCAGATACTCATTCTGCTAAACAGACTCTTGACGCTGACCACGACCCAGCAAGGCACTGACTGCATCCTGTGCTGTTTTCTGATTGGTCAGCAATTGATTCACTTCGTAGGTAATGGGCATTTCCACCTGGATCACCTCGGCGCGGCGCATGACTTCCCGCGCGGTGTTGACGCCTTCGGCCACATGGCCCAAGCCTGCCAGTATGCTTTCCAGCGACTTGCCTGAGGCCAGTTGCAGGCCCACTTCACGGTTACGCGAATATTGGCCGGTACAAGTCAGGATCAAATCCCCCGCCCCTGCCAGTCCCATAAAGGTTTCTGCTTTAGCGCCCAATGCCATGCCGAAGCGGGTGATTTCCGCCAGGCCACGCGTGATCATGGCAGCACGCGCATTGTTGCCAAAGCCCATGCCATCAGAAATCCCGGCGGCAATCGCCATCACATTTTTCACCGCACCACCGACTGAAGCGCCGATGACATCGGTGCTGTTATACACCCGCAAACAGCTGCCATGTATCAATTGTGCCGCCTGTTGCGCTAATTCTTTATGGTTAGCCGCCAGCGTGATCGCCGTCGGCAAGCCGCGCACCAGTTCAGCCGCAAAACTGGGGCCGCTTAATACGCCCCATGGATACTCGCTGCCCAGCTCTTCCTGCGCAACTTCAAACGGCAGTTTTGCCGTCTGCGGTTCCAGCCCTTTATTGGCCCAGATAAAAGGCTGGCTAATGCCTAACGCTTTCAGCTGTTGCAGAATCGGGCGAAAACCAGCAGTGGGCACCACAGAAAGAATCAGGTCTGCGCCGGCAACAGCAGTCGCCAGGTCATCTTCAACCGTGAGTTTTTCAGGGAAAGGGAATTCACCCAGATACAGCGGGTTGGCACGCGCCTTACGCATGCCGGAGACATGGCCACTGTTACGCGCCCACAACACGACGTCGTGCTGCAAGGCTATATGCATGGCAAGTGCGGTGCCCCAGGCACCTGCACCCAAAACGGCGACTTTACTCATTGATATTTATCCAGAAAAAGTAAGTCACCAGTGACTTACTTTTTTGCTTAAATAAAATTAGTTAGGCGCGCCAGCGGCTTGTGCAGCCTGCTGTTGCTGTTGCAGGTACAACGCTTCAAAGTTGATCGGGTTCAACAATACTGGCATGAAACCGGCACGTGTCACCATATCGGAAATCGCTTCACGGGCATAAGGGAACAAGATGTTAGGACAAGCCACTGACAAGATAGGCTCGATATTTTCTTGTGGCACATTGCGGATAGCAAAAATACCGGACTGGTTCACTTCTACCAGGAATGCAGTTTTGTCTTCAATTTTAGCAGTCACTGTGACTTTGATAGACACATTGAAAATGCCGTCTTGCACTTGCTCAACCGCATTGCCCAGCTCCACATTGATCTGCGGAGTAGTACGCTCTGTAAAAATAGCCGGTGCATTAGGCACTTCGATTGACGCATCATGCACGTACAGTTTTTCAATACTGAAAACTGGGCCTGCGTTCTGTTCTGCTTGGTTTTGTGGTTCCTGAGCCATGAATCTATCCTTGTAATATCAATACGCAAAAGCCGCTATTCTAACTGCTCAACCACGGCCTGACTATGTGTTTTTTGTGACGGGTTACAACCGGGTTTTGATCCAGGCTTTAAGCCGCCAGCAGCGGGTCTAATCCGCCCTGCACATCCAGCGCATGCAAATCATCAAAGCCGCCGACATGGCGTTCGCCTATATAGATTTGCGGCACGGTACGGCGACCGGTTTTTTCCATCATTTCTGCGCGCAACTCAGGCTGGATATCTATGCGGATTTTTTCAATCTCGGTCACGCCTTTATTGCGCAACAAGCGCTCGGCATTGATGCAATAAGGGCAGACTGCCGAGGTATACATCACTACTTTTGCCATGATTACCTTTCTAACTTCACTTTTTTGCCAAAACGCATTAGTTTGCTATTACTTGCTGAGAGGCATTTTCGCCTCTGACCAGGCCTGCATGCCACCGTTTAACTGGTGCAATGCGGTAAATTGCTGACCTTTCAGTATTTTTGCAGCGGAGCGCGTACGGTTACCACGTTCGCATACCAGCAACACCGGTTTATCCTTGAATTTTTCCAGCTCTTTAATACGCGTCGCCAATTCAGCCAACGGCACATTACGCGCGCCTTGCAAGTGGCCTTGCTTGAATTCGTCAGTTTCCCGCACATCCAGCACCAGCAATTGCTTGCGGCTCATCAGCATCACGGCTTCAGTCGCTGACACCAGCGTACTACCTGCCGCAGAGCGGCTGAACATGGGCACCAGCAATGCCAGGCCAGAGCCGATAGCCAGCCCGATTAATAATACGTTTTCTTTAAAGAATTCCACTTGATCTTTTACCTGTCTATGTTGTCGAACCCGCTGTCAGCATCAGCCTTTGGTATGCGCCGCCTGCGGTTGCGATTATAATAGCCTAATTCATGAATCCGACGCCCCGTCACCACTTTTAAAGTTGTTAGCCATGTCAATCAAACCTGTTATTTTGCTGATTCTGGATGGTTTTGGTCATAGTGAAACCCCCGAACATAACGCTGTATTACAAGCCAGTACGCCCAACCTCGATCACCTGAAAACTCATTACCCGCATGGTCTGATCAACGCCTCTGAGCACTATGTCGGCCTGCCTGATGGGCAAATGGGTAACTCTGAAGTGGGTCATTTGAATATTGGGGCGGGACGTATCGTTTTTCAAGACTTTGAACGCATTAACAATAGCATCAGCAGCGGCGAGTTCTTTAAACTGCCTGCGCTGGTCCATGCCATGCAAATGCTGAAAGCACACGACAAGGCATTGCATATTCTTGGCCTGCTGTCTGATGGCGGCGTGCACAGTTATCAGCCGCATATCCATGCACTGGTCGAGCTGGCCAAACAGCAAGGCCTGAGCAAAGTTTATATCCATGCCTTCCTCGATGGGCGTGACACGCCGCCAAAAAGCGCGCAACCTTACCTTGAAGCACTGGAAAAACAGCTGCAAGCGATCGGTGTGGGCAAGGTTGCCACAGTGGGTGGCCGTTTTTACGGCATGGATAGAGATAAACGCTGGGAACGCGTTTCAGTCGCCTATGAGTTACTGGTGAATGGCACTGCCGAGTATGTGGCACCGGATAGCCTGACCGCATTGCAACAGGCTTATGCGCGCGATGAAAGCGATGAGTTTGTGAAATGCACGGCCATACATGCGGCAGATGCTGCGCCAGTGCGTATGGAAGATGGTGACGCGCTGGTATTCATGAACTTTAGGAGTGACCGTGCCCGCCAACTCACCGATGCCCTGCTCAACCCGGCATTTGACGGGTTTGCGCGTAGCCGTGTGCCAGTGTTTAGCCACTACCTGACCCTCACGCAATACGATAAAAACCAGCGTCTGGCGCAGCCAATTTTTGCGCCTTTCACCGTGCCTAACACCTTTGGCGAGTACGTTGCCAACCTTGGTCTCAAACAATTGAGGATTGCCGAAACAGAAAAATATCCTCATGTGACATTCTTCTTCAACGGTGGTGAAGAAACCGTTTTTGCCGGCGAAGACCGCATCCTGGTGCCCTCCCCTAAAGTCGCCACTTATGACCTGCAACCGGAAATGAGCGCATATGAGCTGACCGATAAACTGGTGGCAGCGATCGAATCCCAACAATACCAGGCAGTGATTTGTAATTATGCCAATGGCGATATGGTCGGCCACACCGGCAATCTGCAAGCAGCGATCAAAGCCGTGGAAACACTGGATACCTGCGTAGGCAGAGTGGTCGCAGCCGCACAAAAAAGCGGCGCCGAGGTGATCATCACAGCTGACCATGGCAATGCAGAAAGCATGTTTGACCATGACAGCGCCCAGGCCCATACGCAACATACCACCAACCTGGTGCCTTTCATTTATGTGGGCCGTGCCGGTAAGGTGAATGCTGACGGTGCACTGTCTGATATCGCCCCCACATTACTGACCTTGATGGGCGTGCCTAAACCGGTTGAAATGACAGGCGAGAGCCTGGTCACACTCAATGAAGCGGCTTAACGCTATTGGTGCATGCCTGATACCACATTGCTAAACCTTATTTTGCGCAAATGTTTAATAGCGGCAGGGCTGTATGCCTTGCTTGCCGCCGGGTCACTGACGGCGATGGCGGCAGCTAACGACAAAGCAGATGCTGCCAAAGGCGATCTCGAACAGGTTAAAGAAAAAATACAGCAACTGGCGAATGCGATCAAGGCTTCCCAACTGGCCAGGCAAGACGCCAATGAAGCCCTAAAAGCGTCAGAAACGGCCATCAGTGCCTCGCGTAAAAAGCTGCGTGATATCCAGGATGCGCAGCAGGAAAACCGTGGCAAGCTGCAAGATTTACAGAAGCAGATGTCACTGCTACAGCGACAGGTCAACCAGCAACACCAATCCCTCAGCCAGCAGCTTAACCAGCAATACCGGCACGGCAATAACAGCCCGTTGCAGATGCTGTTACAGCAGCAGGACCCGGCGAACACCACCCGCAACCTTAAATACCTTGGTTACCTGACAGCTGCACATCAGGAACAAATACAAACATTGCAGGATAACCGCGATGCCATAGAGCGCGTGCGCACGGCGACCACCGAACAATTGCATGAAACTGACCGGCTGGCGACACAATACAGCGACACTACGCATAAACTGGTCAATGAGAAATCAAAGCGCGCCGAAGTGTTGACCCAGCTTTCCAAGCAGATCGAGACTCAGGAGCAGCAGCTGGTTCGCCTGAAGAAGGATGAAGAAGCTTTATCCAAACTGTTCCAGAGACTGGCCGCCGAAGCTAAAAAGCGTGAGCAGGAAGCCATCGCCAGAGCCAAGCGTGAAAAAGAAGCGGCTGCCAAACGCCTGGCCGAACAGGCACGCAAGAAAAAATCCAGTGGCCGCACCTCTGAGCATTCAGCCCAAACCAGGGTAGACGGGCAAGGTAAAGACGACGCCGAGACTGAGTCTCAAAGCAGTTCAGTCGTCGCCAAGAATGACACCCTGCCTGAATACAATGCCTTAAAGGAAAACTTCGCCCAACTGCGTGGCCGGTTGCGGTTGCCGGTGCGTGGCGAAGTCATCAATCGTTTCGGCAGCGCGCGTGCAGAAACCGGCGTCAGCTGGAAAGGCCTGTTTATCCGCGCCAAAGAAGGTAGCGAAGTGAAGTCTGTTGCTGGTGGCCAGGTGGTGTTTGCGGACTGGATGCGCGGCTTTGGTAATTTGATCGTGGTCGATCATGGCAACGGTTATATGAGCCTGTATGGCAATAACGAAGCGCTATACAAATCGTCGGGCCAACCGGTAAAAAGCGGCGATACCATCGCGGCAGTGGGCAATAGCGGCGGTAATGCCGAGAATGGTGTGTATTATGAATTACGTCGTAACAGCATCCCGTTTGACCCGCTGCAATGGAGTTCGGTTAAATAACAGCTCTGGTTTAAGCCGCTACGCTGGCTTAAATAACAACTCATAGCCAACCATGCAAAAAAGCGCAGTGAACTGCGCTTTTTTTATGCTGCCTGCTTGCACAAGGCTAGCTTGCAGGCAGGTAGAGAGGTGATAACCTACTCTGCTTTTTGCACCTTATTCAGCAGGAATTTCTGGCTGTGGCGTATTGGCGCGCGCGGCTTCCAACTGTTTTTCCAATTCTTCCTTGGATACAGTAATACCAGGCACACGCTCATCTGCTGCTGGCTCGTAACCGCCACCTGCAGCAGGCTTCGCAGCAGCGGGCGCATCTGTTGCAGCAGCTTCTGCGGCCGGGGCTGTGGTTTCTGGTGCAGGGGCTTCTTCTTTACCGCAAGCCACTAAACCCAAAGCTAAAAAAAATGTTAGCAAGTAAGTATTCCATCTCATAAATTTCTCCTTTTATTACTTCTGATTATCGTTAAAAAACATTGGTATCGTAAAACAACTGGCTTATTCGCCAATCACATGCATCAACACCCGCCGACGGGCTGGTTGATGTCTATGTTCAAACAGGAAAATACCCTGCCATTGCCCCAGCGCCACCTTGCCGTTTATCACAGGGATAGACAAGCTGGTTTGCGTTAAGGCCGTCCTCACGTGTGCCGGCATATCATCCGGCCCTTCCACGGTGTGTATAAATAACGCATCACCATCCGGGGCTAACCGGTTAAAAAAAGCTTCCAGATCCACCAGCACATCGCGATCATAGTTTTCATTAATCAGCAGGCTGGCAGAAGTATGCTGTATGTATAAGGTCAGCAAACCGCTCTGTATAGCCAACTCTTCTACCCACTGCGCCACTTGCGGTGTAATGTCGTACAGGCGTCGTCCTTGCGCATTGATATTCAGTGTTTCGTGGCTCTGTCTCATGCCTGTTTTCCGCTACAAAATCTTGATAAATAACTTAGTTAGGCTCAAAGCCAGAGTCAAATGGCCGTCCTACCAATAACGCCAACCCATACCGCCGCCCCAGTACGGACGATAACCCCATGGGCCGCCATAATAACCAGGGCCATAGAACCATGGATCCATGCTACGCAGGCGGGCTGAATCACGCTCACGTTTCAAGCGGGTTTCTGCCTCCACACGTGCTTTTTCACGTTTGTTGATTTCATCGGCGATAGCATTTTGCTGTGCCAGGGCATTGGCTTGCTGCATATAGTCCAGCACGCCTTTTGAAATACCTTTTTGATGCCAGCTCAACACCTCTGAAGGCGTCAGTGAGTAGCGGGACTGTGACTGTTTGATTGCTTCGATAATCTCGGCATCTGATTTGCCTTTTTTACTCTGGCTGACAATCTCATCCAGGCTCAGGGTGGATTGTGCAGGCGGGAGCAAAGCAGCCAACTGTTCGGGCGAAATTCTTTCAATCTGCACTGGCTGCTGCGGTTGCGTAGCACAACCCGCCAGCACGCCCAGCACAGCGACTGCCAACACTAAACGCAAATATTTAAATTGATTCATGATAATTCCATTCTAACCCGCAAAAAGAATAGGGCCATAATGATTATGACCCTATTGAACGACGATGGTTCGCCGTCAGGCAACCATCAGGCCTTATTAAACACCATTCTGCCAGACTCGAAACCCACGCGTATCGTATCTTTAGCCGCAAAATGTCCGGCGAGAATCTCTTTCGCCAACGGATTCTCAATCTCGCTTTGTATCGCCCGTTTCAATGGTCGCGCACCGTAAACCGGGTCAAACCCGGCATTGGCGATCTCAGCCAGCGCTGCATCACTGACCTCCAGGTGCATTTCCATGGCGGCCACGCGTTTAGCCAGCAATTGCAACTGGATGTTGGCAATAGACCTGACATGCGCCTCACCCAACGAGTGGAACACAATCACTTCGTCTATACGGTTGATAAACTCCGGCCGGAAGTGTGCTTTCACCTCGCCCATCACTGCCAGTTTAACGACCTGGTAATCCTGGTCAGCCATGCTTTGTATCATCTGGCTGCCCAGATTGGAGGTCATGATGATCACGGTATTCTTGAAGTCTACCGTACGGCCCTGGCCATCGGTCAACCTACCATCATCCAATACTTGCAACAGCACGTTAAACACATCCGGATGCGCTTTCTCTACTTCGTCCAGCAAGATCACTGAATAAGGTTTGCGACGCACAGCCTCAGTCAGTGTGCCGCCTTCTTCATAGCCTACGTAGCCGGGCGGCGCGCCAATCAGGCGAGAGACGGAATGCTTCTCCATAAACTCACTCATATCAATGCGGATCAGGTGCTCTTCGCTATCGAACAAGAAACCCGCCAAGGCTTTACAGAGCTCGGTTTTACCCACGCCAGTCGGGCCCAAAAACAAAAAGCTGCCATACGGCCGGTTAGGGTCGCTCAAACCACTGCGTGAACGGCGGATCGCATCTGATACCAGGCGCACAGCTTCATCCTGGCCGACCACGCGGTCATGCAGTTTATCTTCCATGCGCAGCAGTTTTTCGCGCTCGCCAGTCATCATTTTGCTGACCGGGATACCGGTAGCACGGCTGACCACTTCCGCAATTTCGTCAGCGCCGACTTCGGTACGCAACATTTTATGTTTCACCGCCGGCAGTGCTTCATTGCCTGAGTCGTGTTTCAGTTGCGCTTCCAGTTGCGGCAATTTGCCATACTGTAATTCCGACACGCGCTGCCAGTCACCCTTACGGGTCGCGGCTTCCATATCCAGTTTGACTTTTTCTATCGCCTCTTTGACTCCGGCAGAGCCCTGCACTGCTGCTTTTTCGGCCTTCCAGATCTCTTCCAGGTCGGCATACTCCTTCTCCAGCCGGTCGATTTCATCTTCAATCAGGGTAAAGCGTTTCTGGCTGGCTTCATCTTTTTCACGGCGCACCGCTTCGCGCTCGATCTTGAGCTGGATCAAGCGCCGGTCCAGTTTGTCCATCACTTCCGGTTTGGAGTCGATTTCCATCTTGATACGCGAGGCTGCCTCGTCTATCAGGTCAATGGCCTTGTCCGGCAAAAAACGGTCTGTGATATAGCGATTAGATAATTCTGCCGCGGCAACGATGGCCGGGTCAGTGATTTCCACGCCGTGGTGCAGCTCATATTTTTCCTGCAAGCCACGCAAAATGGCAATGGTCGCCTCCACAGAAGGCTCATCGACCAGCACCTTCTGGAAACGGCGCTCCAGAGCAGCATCTTTCTCTATATATTTGCGGTACTCATCCAGCGTAGTGGCGCCGACACAGTGCAACTCGCCACGGGCCAACGCCGGTTTCAGCATATTGCCCGCATCCATCGCACCCTCAGATTTACCGGCGCCGACCATGGTGTGGATTTCATCGATAAAGACGATGGTCTGGCCTTCATCCTGCGCCAGCTCTTTCAACACCGATTTCAGGCGCTCTTCAAATTCGCCGCGGTATTTGGCGCCCGCCAGCAAGGCAGCCATATCCAGGCTGAGTACTTTTTTGTTTTTGAGGGAGTCCGGCACTTCGCCATTGACGATACGCTGCGCCAGCCCTTCAACAATGGCGGTTTTACCGACACCAGGCTCACCGATCAGGACCGGGTTGTTTTTGGTACGGCGCTGCAATACCTGGATGGCACGACGGATCTCGTCATCACGGCCAATCACAGGATCCAGCTTGCCAGCACGGGCGCGCTCGGTCAGGTCCATGGTGAATTTCTTCAGGGCTTCGCGCTGGCCTTCTGCTTCCTGGCTGTTCACTGAATCATTACCGCGCACCGCTTTAATAGCTTGTTCCAGCACCGTCTTGTTGACGCCATGCTGCTTGAGCAAGCGACCGGTTTCGCCTTTGTCTTCAGCCAGCGCCAGCAAAAACATTTCGCTGGCAATATAAGTATCGCCATTTTTCTGGGCGAATTTATCGGTGACATTGAGCAGATTATTGAGGTCGCGCGAAATCGTGACTTCGCCACTGTTTTCGCTGACTTTAGGTAGCGCATCTACCGCCTGTTGCAGGCTGGTTTTCAAGGCAGGCACTTGCGCACCGGCGCGCGACAGCAACGCAGCCACGCCGCTATCGTCCTGATACAACATGGACAATAACAAATGGGGCGCTTCTATGGTTGGTTGGTCGGCACCCACCGCCATGCTTTGCGCATCAGCGAGTGCCTGTTGGAATCTGGTAGTGAGCTTATCAAAACGCACGGTAAACCCTTTCACACGAAAGTCATGCCGCGGACTGCGGCGGGATAACCCTATAATGCGGCGGGTTTTTACGTTTTCAATAGCGCCAGATCAAACTTGCCTCATTATTGTGGTGCAAACGGCACCAGCAACAGCCCTTTTTCTACACTGTTCACCGCCAGTAGCGCTTGTCCGCGCACGTTTAGCCATTGCGGGTAATCGAGCTTGCCTGCGCTGTGCACGGCAACTGTAGGCAAGCCCCAGGTTTTGCCGCCATCCAGTGAAGCCATGGTCAAAATCTCCATGCCTTCGCTGCTGCGCTCCTGCCAGGCCAGCCACACCTTGTCGCCCACGCTCAACAAAGCAGGGTGCCCGGCATTCTTTTTAGGGTCGCCAATGCGTCTGGGCGGCGTTGTCACCCACGCTTGCCCATCCATGCGCACCAGGCGCAGCCCCGGCTTATCACCGGCGCCGTCAAAATAGGAAAGGTGGTAGCCAAAGCCCTCGCCCACTGCCAGTGCGGCACCGTGGTGTGGACAGCCATCGATCTTCCAGCGGCCATGACTGGCACGTACAATCGCTGGCTTGACCGATTTACCCGCACCTGGCCGGTTGATTTCGGCCATGGCATGGTCGCGCTCACTGCCGGCGAACACATGTCGCCACAAGACGGCAACCGTGCCATCGGCCTTGCTGGTCATGGCGATGCGGCAGCACTCACAACTGCTGTCGGCCAGTTTCTTCTCACTGGCAAAACTTTTACCCTGGTCGGTGGAAACAGCGTAATAGATGGCAGCGCCATCATAAGGCTTTCCTGCCGCTTTGGCCGCCAGTAGATCACGCTTATCGACCCAGGCAACAGTGATTGCACCATCGGGGGAAACCTGCAATGCATCAAATCGATGCGTGATCTCTGCCCTGTCCTGATGCACGATATAAGGTGTTTCAAAACTTTTGCCACCATCCACCGAGCGGGCGAACCAGATGTAACCGGCAAAAGGTTTTTTAAGCGATTCAGTCCAACTCAGGTAGATGTTGCCATTGCTGGAAATCGCAATTTTAGGCCTGGCCTCGGCATCTGCGGCCACTTTCATCGGCGTAGAGTTGACGGCGATTTCGGCACTGAAATGTTGCCCTGCATCTACGCTACTAGACACCCAGACCTGCCCTTTACTGGCACGCGCTTGCCATATCCGGCCATCGTCATCTGTAGCCAGGCTAACCGCCAAATTGGCCGCACCTTGCTCAACATGTGCTTCATGCGCATTTACCTGTGACAAAAAAACCATGCAACAGACAGAAATCAACCCGTTAATCAGCCATTTCACCGCTTAAAACCCTTACTTAAATATATTTAAACAAATAATTCTTTACAAACAACAAAGCTGCTAAAGTTAGGGTGTCAAAAGCCGTTAACCCAAATAACTGGACGAATGACGACACACTGTCGAATAGCAATAAATTATGTATATGCAAGCAACCTTTGATCATCATAGCACAGCGTGGCTACAGCCTTTGGCGGCCAGCATGGCAGATATGCCCATGCTGGCCATCAACCGCCGGGCACAGTGTGTGGCTGCCAACGACACGGCAAAAAAACTGCTGGGCGAGCGCGCCGATGCTTTGCCTAAAGATATGCGCCAGGCGCTGGTGCAAGCCATCCGCGACAATAAGACTGAACTGACACTGCACACCCGTATCAATGACCTGAATCGTGATTTCAAATGCCGCCTGTTTTATGCCCAGCATGGCAGGCGTGCGATTGGCTTGCTGCTGGAAGAGCAAGCGCATGCCTTAGTGCAGCAATTAGTGCATATGCAATCCATCGTGCATTCCTTGATTGAGATGAGCCCTGACCTGATCTCGATCAAAGACCATGATAATCGCTGGATGATGGCTAACCAGCGCATGCTGAACACTTTCCAGATCGATAATTTTGATTATGAGTTCCTGAACAACCTGCAAATTGCCGATACCCTGCACCCGGTATTCCGCAACAGTTTTGAGCATCACGAGAAGTCTGACCAGACCGTCTGGCAGACAGGCCAGTCCTACCATAACGAAGAGTTGGTGCACTTGCCCCAGGGTGGCTATAAAACGCTGGAGGTGAATAAAACCGCTTATTTCGACCAAAGCGAGCAACCCAGCCACCTGATCACAGTAGCGCGTGATGTCAGCGAGCAGAAGTTTATTCAAAGCCAATTGCTGAATCGCAGTGCGGTGCTGGATACACTGATTTCGTGCGACTGGATGTTGCATTCGGCCGAACGCTGGCAAACCGTGGCAGAGAATGTATTACAGCAATGCTGCCTGTCTTTCCGCTTTAGCCGTGCGGTGTTGCTGCAACATCACACGACAACGTTGCGCAAAAAAACCGAAACACGCTCCCAGGCCCTGTTCCACTGGGCGACCAATGGCTTTCACTCGACTTACGAACATTGGGAAAAAATCTCATTTCTCACGCCAGAGCTGAAGCGCTGGCATGATTTGCTCTCCAAAGGGCAACCGGTGATGTGCGATGCACATACGCTGCCGGAAGATGAACGCTTCCTGCTGAAATCACATGATACGGTTAACCTGGTGATTGTGCCGTTGATGATAGATCACGAGTGGTGGGGGTCTATGGTCATCGAACGTTGCTTCGATGCCGAAAGCACCAGCTCACAGGAATTAGGTTCACTGATGGCGATTGGCCGTACCTTGAGCGTGGCGATTGACCGCGAACAAACCGGCAAAAGCCTGAAACTGGCAAAAATCGCTTTTGACAGCACCACCGAAGGCATCATGATTGTGAATCCTTCCGGTGAACTGGTCGGCATCAACCAGGGCTTTACCCTGATCACCGGTTTTGATGAATCCGAAGTGCTGGGCTTTAAACCGCAAATCTTCCGCCAGCGCCCTCGCGGCCTGTTCGGCGCCCTCAAACGCCATGGCAAATGGTCTGGCGAAATCGAGAATATGCGCAAGAATGGCGAAAGCTATACCGAGTGGATGACGATTACCGCCGTACGCAATCATGCCAACGCAATTACCAATTACGTGGGGGTGTTTGCTGATATCACCGAGATGAAGCGCTCACAAGTGCAGCTCAACTCGTTGGTCAACCATGATCCGTTGACCGGCCTGCCTAACCGCAGGTTGATTAATCATTTGTTCACGCATGCGATTCAACGCGCTAACCGTAATGAGCAGCAGGCGGCGGTATTATTTATTGACCTGGATAGATTCAAGAACATCAACGATAGCCTGGGCCATTATTCCGGCGACCAGCTGTTACTGGGTGTGACCGAGCGTATCCAGGCCTCGTTGCGCGAATCTGATATTGTTGGCCGCCTGGGTGGGGATGAATTCATTGTGTTGCTGGAAAACCTGCACAGCAAGGCAGATGCTGCGCAAAAAGCACAAGACATCCTGGAGACACTCAAGCGCCAGTTCATGATTGATCATCATGAAATATTCATAGGTGCCAGCATTGGTATTTCTATGTATCCACATGATGCCAGCGATGTAGAAGGCTTGATCAAAGCTGCCGATCTCGCCATGTACCAGGTGAAGAATAATGGTAAAAACCATGTGTCATTCTACGATGCTGCACTGAGCCGCAATGCGGTCGAACACTTCCAGCTGGAAACCGAGTTGCGCCAGGCCTTGTCCAGAAAGCAGCTCAAAATGTTCTATCAGGCGCAGATAGACCTGAACACCGGCATGATTATCGGCGCGGAAGCGCTGATCCGCTGGCAGCACCCGACGCAGGGATTGATCCCGCCAGCCAAATTCATCCCGCTGGCTGAAGAAACCGGCCTGATTTTAAGCATAGGTGAATGGGCATTGCGCGAGTCTGTGCGTCAGGCGCATGCCTGGCATAAACGGCACCCTGAGTTCAAGAAGATCGCCATCAATGTATCCGCTGTGCAAATCATGAAAAGCAAGTTCGCCGATACCGTGTATGGTATTTTGATGGAAAGCGATTGCGACCCGTCTATCATTGAACTTGAAATCACCGAGAGCACGCTGATGCAACATACGCAGCATGTGGTGGATACATTTAACCAGTTAAAGAAACTGGGCATCAGCATTGCGATTGATGACTTTGGCACTGGCTATTCATCGCTGTCGCACCTCAAGCGTTTGCCCCTGGACCAGATCAAGATCGACCGCAGTTTTGTCAAGGATTTGCCGGATGACAAAGATGACGCGGCCATTACCAGCGCCATTTATGCGATGGCCACCCAGTTAGGATTCACCGTTGTAGCCGAAGGAGTAGAAACAGAAGAACAGGAAAAATTTTTACAACGTCTGGGTTGCCAGACCGCGCAAGGCTATTTATATGCCTACCCGGTCAACTCCGACGACTTTTTGCAGTTATTAGTGTTAAACAATCAAAGAAAAATAAAACGCCATGCCTAATCACGCCTCCGATACTTTTTATATCGACATTGAACAACTCCAGATCGGACTGTACATCCATCTGGATTTGGGATGGATGGACCATCCTTTCTCCATCAGCAACTTTAAAGTCACTG
The DNA here is from genome assembly GCF_058744375.1 of Methylophilus sp. E2MeOHC9. Classification (NCBI taxonomy): domain Bacteria; kingdom Pseudomonadati; phylum Pseudomonadota; class Betaproteobacteria; order Nitrosomonadales; family Methylophilaceae; genus Methylophilus; species Methylophilus sp. E2MeOHC9. The sequence goes on along the minus strand of NZ_CP196024.1, from coordinate 1,527,017 downwards.
ACGAATCGCAGATAGAAACCATTCGATCCCTGGGGCTGACGCAACTGCGCTATGACCCGCGTCGCAGTTCCAGCACGCCATTGCGTAGCAGCAACGGAAAAATTGACAATGTGGTTGAGTTCCCCATGAGAAAGGCTTATTCAGCCAAACTGGATGTGATAGACGATAGCCCGGAGCTGAGCGCGGCACAAAGACAGCAATTGGCACTCAAGCAAGCGATCACGGAAAGCGAACAAAAATTCCTCAAAGCCAGTTCCGATGTCTGGAACATCCAGAAAATGTCGACAGAGCATCCTGACCAAGCCTATGGCATGGCCTCCAGCGTAGTCCTCGACCTGGTGGCCAGCACCCTGACCGAAGGCGACATTGCCATTCACGCCATGAACGGCCACCGCATCGGCGACCAGCATTACCAGCATGAGCTGAATATCCTGGTGCTGTCTATGTTGCTGGCGAAAAACCTGAATGTCAGTGATGAAGATGCCATCATTCTCGGCATGGCGGCGATTCTGCATGACATCGGCAAACGCCAGATCAGCGACAAGATCTTATTGAAAAAAGACCCGCTCAGTGTGCGCGAAACCGCGATTTACCAGACCCATGTATTGCTGGGCCTGAATATGCTGAAGGAAGTCTCGGTACCGAAAAAGATACTGTCTATCATAGGCCAGCATCATGAATTTGCTGACGGCAGCGGCTATCCAAAAGGCTTGCATTGCGATGAGATCGATCCTTTATCGCATATCCTCATCATTGCGAATATGTACGATAATTTGTGCAACCCTTCTAACCCTGCGCTGGCAAAAACACCTTATGAAGCTCTGAGCGTCATGTTTGCCCAACAGCGCCACCAGTTTGATCAAACCATTTTGCGCCGCTTTATCAAGTGCCTCGGCATTTACCCACCGGGCAGCATCATTCGCCTGTCAGACCAGAAACTGGCGACGGTGCTGTCGACCAACCCGCAACAACCGCTACGCCCATTTATCCAGTTGCTCAACGATAGCAATGAGGAAGACGGCGAAATCATAGACTTGCGCGAAACCCTGGACCTCAACATTATTCAATGCCTGAAGCCGGAACAGTTACCGAATATCCTGCAGAGAATGATGCGCCAGAAACAACGCACCAGCTATTTCATAGACAAAGTCACCGGCGCTTAAGCGTTCTGCATTTTTCGCATATCGCCCGTACATGCACTGTACGGGCATCTGCAATATGGCTGCCTCACCGGAACCATCCTTTTTTATAAAGTGCGCGTAAACATTGAACCGTCAGTGATGGTGATGCGCAGCGGGTGCGGACTCAGCATTGTTAGGTGCAGTTGCAATGGCATTGACAGATATCGTTGCCTTCTTTCCGCTCCCATCCTGGGTGACCAAACGGATAGGGACGACTTCACCCGCTTTAATCTGGTGGTTCAATTCCATTAACATGATATGGAATCCACCCGGTTTTAATTCAACCACCTGCCCTGCTTTCAACTGCAAACGGTCCAGCTTTTTCATGCGCATGATATTACCTTCCATGGACATGGAGTGGATCTCGGCCTTACCGGCAACAGCTGAAAGCACGTCTATGACTTCCATGTCTTTATCGGAACTCAGGACCATGTATGCGCCTGCCACAGGCTGCCCTGGCACAGTGGGTTTCACCCATGCGTTGGACACTTTCAAATCTGCATGCGCAAGCGCTGCGAAACCGGCCATACTGATCATGACTAATCCGTGTGTTAAGTAAGACTTCATGGTTCAACCTTTCTATTCACAAATCGATATATTTGCAGATGCGCTATGACGCAATGCTGCGCAAACCAAGGTAACTAGCCAACGCGGGGAAATAAGGCATTAAGCACCGCTCAATGACTAATACCAGCAACAATGACAACCCAAAAAATGGCAATAAAACCCCCAACATAAACACTGTGGCTATCATTGCCCAGGCATAAGGTACTCGCTGCCGGCTATCTGGTGGCGCACCTAATGTACGCAATAAAGAAGCATTAGTGAGCCGCTTCCACCACAGCACAACACCGCTCACAGAAAGCAGTATCAAGCCTAAGGCGGTCAACGCCCCTAATGCCTGGTTCAGCCAGCCGAACAACTGGCCTTCATGAATCGCAACGCCTAAACCAATGACACGGTCCAGCCAGGGCCGGTCAGCAAAGTTTTTCTTGCTGGCTATATTGCCATCCGCATCAAAACTGATATTCACCCGCAAAGGCCTGTTCTGCGCATCGGAGCGTGCCGTCCAGTTTGTCGCTTTTTCAGAGGGAGGCGCAATCAGCACTGGTGGTGCAAGTTGCAATGGTGTCACTTCTGTTACTAGCTGATCCAACAACCGGTAGTCCAATGCATGATGGTGCGCTTGCATGGCCATGCTGTGCCCTTCATGGGCGGCATGCTCACCCGCGGCCACGCCACCAACCGTCCAGTCTTGCGGTGGAGCTTTCGCGCTAGCTGGGGCGCTGACTGTTTGCAGTTGCCGGATCTCTTTTAACATGCCGCCCCATGATTTGGTCCATGGAAGCCCGGAAATCAACAGGAATAATGTAAAAAGTGATATCCAGAACCCGGTGACCGCATGCAAGTCGCGCCAAAACACCCTGCTGCTTTTGCGCATGCGTGGGTACACTACACCAGCCAAGCCCTGCCCGGCTTTGGGCCACCACAAATACAAGCCGGTAATCACCATGACAATCGCCCAGGAAGCCGCGAGTTCTACCAGGTAAGATCCGCGTGCACCCAGCAGTAAGTTTCCATGCAGCTCGTGCATCACGCGCATGAATTTGGCATCTTCGCGAACGATGTGAAGAGTCTCCAATGTCTGCGGATGCACATAGACACGTGAGATTACCTGCGCCTGTTTGACCAATACCCGCACTGCCGATTGAGGGTCAAGCGGTAGCTCATAAGCGTGCAGTACTGCACCCGGCACAGCTTTTAATGCCGCCTCGACCTGTAGATGCGCAGATACGGCTGGGCCTGTCAGTGGCAGATGTTCATAAGGGCTATCCAGCGCTGCCTCTACCTGCGGTTTAAACAAGTAAAGGCCCCCTGTCACCGACAGCAACAAAATAAAAGGGATACAGAGTAGCCCGGCATAAAAATGCCAGCGCCAGACGATCTGATGGGCAGGCCAGCGGCGTAATTTCATGATGTCATCCAATCTGCTCGCCGGGCATCAGTAATTAAACCTGATCTGCACATAAGCCGTACGTTGCGGATAAGGATGGAAAATATAGGCTTTATAATTATTCAGATTATCCACGCCTAAAGAGGCCGTCCAGCGGTTAGCAAACTTGTAGTTGGCTTTCACATCCATGATAAAAAACTTGCTGGCACCACCGAATACATCCGGGTTGCTATCACTGTTATCCAGGTAAAAATACTGCCTGCCACTGTAACGCGCCGCCAGACTGTAAGTGATATTGTTGCCTTGATGATATGTGGCCACGCCTTTGATCATTGCTCTGGGGATGCGTAGTGGCTTATTGCCTTCAAACTCCGGGTTAGCATCATTCTTCACAATCTCGGCATGGGTAAACGTGGCGCTACCCATTAAATCCAGGCCATGCACAACCACATCCTGCCACTCGCTGGCCAGCTCTATACCGTAAGTACGCACCTGGTCGATGTTCTGGATAAAAGTACAGCCAGCCGCCCCTGCAGTACAGGTGCCGGACCCAAATGGCACCGCGTTACCATTAGTAGTGGTTTGCGACACCAGTGCATCGTATTTATTCTCATGAAACAGGCTCGCGCGCAGCAAACCACTGGTAAACCTGCGTTCCGCAGTCAGCTCACTCGATATCACTTCCTCCGGCTTCAGGTCCGGATTATTCTGCACCAGGGCGGTGCCAGTGGTAATCTGCTGATATAACTCACTCACCGTTGGAAAGCGGAATGCCTGGCCAAACGCCGCCCTGAAACCCCACTCAGGTACAGGTTCAAAGCTGATGGAAAGCTTGGGTGAAAATTTATTATCCGTTTTATCTGCATAGCGGCTCGCCTGCAAACCCGCGCCCGTCGTTGTCTGATTCAATCCGTCACTGGCTTCCCAATGTTCAAACCGTCCGCCAAACGTGACCGCCCAGGCCGGGCTTAACTGCCACTTATCTTGCGCATATATGGCTTGTGTCTGCGTTTGGCCGCGTGAGCTGGCAAACAATGACCCTTTATTGCTGCCAGACCAGTCAGCCGTGTTATTGGTATCACTTTTCAACGTGTATTGGTCTACGTGATAGCCAACATCGATTTCGTGCCTGTCACCATTGCCATCTGTGGGGCGCAAAGTACCGCGCGCATCAAAGACGGTCCAGCCGGTGCCGCTCATATCAACAATACGTCCGGTACGATTCAGATAAGGATTGCCAGCGGCTATTGTTCCGTTTGCGGGTGCATTCGCACTACTATTTTTATCTTTTTGATAATCGTAGTCAGACAGCGTCAGGTTCCAGTCAAAAAAACCTTTGGTGTTGCTTTTCAAGTCTATCGCCTGCATCACATGGAAAGACGACACTTCTGCCGGGCTAAACCCCGAAATATCGTAACGTTGCCCATTGAAGTTGACGCGCCCGTTATACACCGGGTTGCCTGCGGCATCTTTAATGTAACTATCCACATCGGTACGGCTGTCTAAATCCCACAAGCCTAAAGTATAGGTAGCGCGCACAGTGGGGCTGATATCGTAAGCAGCTTTCAGCTTGACATTCAATTGCTCGGTATGGTCTTTACCGGTAGCACCAAATGTCACCCTGTTCTGGTTTTTTTCATTCCTGTCCAGATAGGCACCGGTCACTAACGGCGCGCCCGCTGGCGCTGTTGCAGACAACAATGCATTGGCGAACTGCATGGGCTGGCTCTCGTTTTCCAAGCGATCCACGCCCAGCCAAAAACTGAAGTCATTGACTTTGTCACCAACCGAAGCTGTTTCGTGATTTCCATGAAATGTTTTATTGGTGCCGTACAACTCAAAATCCTGCGCAAACACCTGTGCTGTCGCATGTGCTTCAAACTTGGTTGGCATGCGGGTGTTCATGCTTACCACGCCACCAAATGAGTTACCCGCATATAACGCTGAGAATGGGCCATATAAAATGCTCACGCTCTCAATCTCTTCGGGGCTGACCATGCCCCAGCGCGGCGGGAAACTAAAAGAATTACCCAGCAAATTAGATAGCAAAATACCATCGGCATACACCATGGTCTGGGCGCTTGATAACGTCCCTGTCGTACGGGTGGCTAATGGCCCATTGCGGTCACCAATATAGCGCTCACGCACCTGAAAGCTGGGTAAGTATTTGAGGGTTTGTTGTGAAGTGGTCGCATTCACCGATTCCTGGATCTGTTTGCGGGAGTAAGTTTCTACCGTAGCAGGATGTTTAATAATCCGGCTATCGACTGTCCCGGTCACATTGATATCATCCAGCTCAACAGCCTCGTTGTGGTCGGCATAGGCTGACGCTGGGGACACTAACAATGCGGTGGTGAATATTTGGGCAAAACAGGCAAGGACTGGCAACATCGCCAATCTGATTTTTGTGTCATTCATTGCGAATTTATCCTTATTTTCTTATAGGTATGCCATTCACTCTGCGGCCAAGTAGTGACCAGCAGAGTGAATGACCCTGCATCAGGCAGCAAACACCTGCCTGGCCGTTTCATTAGGCTGCCAGCGGACCAGCGCCCCGATATCACAATCGAAATAGGCGCAAAGCTTGTCCAGGTGTTCGGTGCAGGCGTTATAAGCAGGATTTTTGACGATGCGGTGCAAGGTCATGCGGCTGATACCAGTAGATTCAGCGATTTCTTTCAGGGTGACGCGGCGTTTCCATTCCCCCTGCTTGGCAAATATCATTGCCTGAAGATTGATAATAATCACGAGATGACTCCATCTATGCCTGCGGCGCAGGCATTACTCAGAATCCGGCCTTGATCAGGCTGGGACTAGATTGAGTGTGGTGTCAGTGGCGGTGCGCGCGAGGGATGCGCAGTGGGGTAAAAACTAGAGACAACGGGTGGCTGGTAATCGCTGAGTGCGATCTCGGCCTGGGCTTGCTGAAACAGGATAAAGGCGGGGCTATATGCAGGCAATGTCACGTGATCCGCTGCCATATGGCAAAACGGGCAGTGATCAAGATGGTGGCTAATTGAAACCGGTTTTTGCGAAGGCTTGTAATCGATCAATGTCGATAACTGTTTGCCCTGGGTAGTCATCACCTGTACCAGCAGCTTGCTGCCTTGTGTAGAACAGATCTGCCCGATAAAACTGTTGCCTTGCTGCATGGGGAAAGCCAGGCTCAGGGTAGGCACAAGGCTGACCAGCAGCATAGCCATGATGGCCAACCGTGCTATCCAGCGCTGAGTTCCTGAGTTCTGCATCCGGCCATTCTAGCGGGAATCACGTAGAATAAGCAATCTTTAGTCATTGCTCAGGAATGTTTCATGGCCGCTTCCAGCCTGCTTGCTTTATTAGACGACATCACCACCATGCTCGATGACGTGTCTGTCATGAGCCAGCTGGCAGCCAAAAAAACAGCCGGTGTATTGGGCGACGACCTGGCCTTGAATGCGCAGCAGGTCACAGGCATTACGGCAAAACGCGAGCTACCGGTGGTGTGGGCAGTGGCGCGTGGTTCTTTCCTGAACAAACTGATTTTGGTGCCAACGGCCTTGATCATCAGTAGTTTTTCACCGTGGCTGATCGTGCCTTTGCTGATGCTTGGCGGCGCATTTTTGTGCTACGAAGGTTTTGAAAAAGTCTGGCACACATTGCATGCCAAACCGGATACCGCAGGTAAAAAAGCCGTGCCTGAAGCCATCCCGGCCCCGCAAACTGACCTGGTCGCGCTGGAAAAAGAAAAAGTGAAAGGCGCCGTGCGTACCGATTTCATTTTATCGGCTGAGATTATCGTCATATCACTGGGCGTGGTGGCCGAAGCCGCATTGACCCAGCGTATCCTGGTGCTTTCGGTGATTGCAGTGCTCATGACTGTGGGCGTCTATGGCCTGGTCGCGTTTATTGTCAAAATGGATGATATCGGTTTATGGCTGATGCAGCGCCAGGGCCAGGGTTTGCTGCCGCAACTCAACCGAAAAATCGGCTGGGGCATGGTCTGGGTGGTACCTTACCTGATGCGATTACTCAGTGTACTGGGCACTGCCGCCATGTTCCTGGTCGGGGGTGGCATTATTGCGCATGGTATCCCCGTGGTACATCACTGGATCACCAGCACCGGCCATTGGGAGATCCTGCTGAACGGATTGTTTGGTGTGCTGGTAGGTGCGATATGTGTGGCCGTCATTACGCCAATTTCAGGATTGTTCCGCAAGGCATAATATTTGCCGCTATTTAGCGGTATTGCGATGAAAGCAACCGCTTACCCGGCCACGCCAAACAGCAACTGCAAGCGCACAGTGATTTCATCGCCGACGGCGATCTTTGCCCGTTTACGGATACCTGCCTTTAAAAACAATTGATATTGCTGATGTTCAAACGCAGGAAAAACAGAAGTTTGCCAGGTGAAAGCGCCTATTTGCGCGCTGACACGCACAGCGCCCCAGCCTCTGCGCCTGGTCTGGTGATATTGGCTAAGCGTACGCACTTCATCAGACACAGGCATGGGCAAACTCACATAATGCCAGGTGCTTTTGCCGCCCTGCCAGATCTTGATGCTATCTGTAAATGTATACTCAAGCCCGTCCATCACACTCACTCACGCATGCTGGCTTTCATCTGCAAGCCGCAAAGCCAGGGTTCCATCAGCCAGCCGGATTTTTAAAACTATCCAGCACCAGCACGCCCACACCTACGCAAATCGCACTGTCGGCCACATTAAATGCAGGCCATGCCCATTGCTGGTAGTAAAACAGCAGGAAATCGACCACATAGCCCAATGTCAGTCTATCGTATAAATTGCCCAGCGCTCCGCCTAACACTAGGGCGATACCAAAACAGAACAATGTTTTCTGTGGCTGCCTGACCAGCAAATAGACCATCACCACCGATGCCAGGGTAGACACTGCAGTGAAAAACCCGTGTTGCCAGCCACCGGCATTGGCGAGGAAACTGAATGCCGCGCCGGTGTTGTGATAACGGACCAGGTCAAAAAAGCCAGTGACCGGCACATGCTCACCATAGACAAACGCCTGCTGGACTAGGTGTTTGGTATACAGGTCGAGCACGATCACTACTGCGCTCAACAACAGCCAGGGCAAGGCCGAACGCACATTAAGCGTATTTAATTTAGGCATATGTGCGCACTTCACCATTACCAAACAAATTGCTCACACAACGGCCGCAAATAGTCGGGTGTGCTGCATCACTGCCAACATCGGCACGGTAATGCCAGCAACGGTCACATTTTTGGTAAGCACTTGGTTTGACCAGGATTTTCTGCGCTGCCGCATCCGCCACTTTAAAAGTAGTCGCGGCAGAAGTAATGGTGACAAAGCGTAAGTCATCTTGCAGACTGCTCAACGCCTCAAATGCCTCACCCGCCACATGGAATTCCAGCTCTGCTTGCAGCGATGAGCCGACCTTGCCTTCACCGCGCAGGAGCTCGATTTCCTTGGCGGCCTGGCCGCGCAAATCAATCACCGTTTGCCAGTGCTGCAATTGCGTATCACTTAATCCATGCGCAGGCAAAGCGTACCAATCTTCTTCAAATACGGTCGCGACTGCATCCAGGCCTAATGTCTGCCAGATCTCATCCGCAGTAAAGCTCAGAATCGGCGCCATCAAACGAATCAATGCATGGGTGATGTGATACAGCGCACTTTGCGCGGCACGGCGTGCATGCGAAGTCTCACCGCTGGTATACAAGCGGTCTTTGAGGATATCCAGGTAGAAGCCACCTAAATCCTCGGAACAGAAACCAACAAACTTCTGCACGGCCAGGTGGAATTCGTACTGATCGTAATCCGCCAGAATGCCCGCTTGCAGCTCATGCGTCAGGTGCAAGGCATAACGGTCGATTTCCAGCCATTGCTCCACCGGCAATAAATCTTTGTTCGCATCAAAATCCGCCAGGTTGGAAAGCAAAAAGCGCAAAGTATTGCGGATACGGCGATAACCATCGGCGACCCGTTTCAGGATCTCATCACTGATGGTCAGCTCACCTGAATAATCAGTCGAGGCCACCCATAAACGCAGGATATCGGCACCGTAGGTATCCATCACCTTTTGCGGCGCAACCACGTTGCCTTTGGATTTACTCATTTTGTGACCCGCGCCATCCACCACAAAACCGTGGGTCAGCAAGGCATTGTATGGCGCATGGCCATCAATCGCGCAGCCGGTCAGCAAACTGGACTGGAACCAGCCTCTATGCTGGTCAGACCCTTCCAGGTATAAATCCGCCACCGGTTTACCTGCTGCAGCGCGCACTTTGGCTTCTGCCGCCAGTGAAGGATGTTGCGCGGAACGGATGACTGCGTAATGCGTGGCACCAGAATCAAACCAGACATCCAGGGTATCGGTGACTTTTTTGTATTGTCCGGCATTGGCCGGCGCATGCTGATTCAGGAAAGCATCACCATCCAGGCTGAACCAGGCTTCAACGCCCTGCTGCTCTACCTGTTTGCAGACGATTCCCAGCAGCTTCAATGTATCAGGATGTGGCGTACCGGTTTCTTTATGCACAAAAAACGGCATGGGCACGCCCCAGTTACGCTGGCGCGACACACACCAGTCCGGGCGATTTTTGATCATCGCTTCCAGACGGGCACGGCCCCAGCTGGGGAAAAATGCCGTGGCATCCACCGCGGTATTGGCTTGCTCGCGCAAGGCTTTGCCATCGGTGCCAACGGCGTTCATGCCGATAAACCATTGGTGCGTCGCCAGTTGCATTAACGGCGTTTTATGGCGCCAGCAATGCGGGAAGCTGTGATTCAAACGGGCAGAGGCAAACAGCGCGCCGTTTTCCTGCAGCTTCGCCAGAATGATCTTGTTGGCTTCCTGGCGGCTCAAGCCACGGATGTCAGCGAACTCCACCAGTTCACTATCAAAGAACTTGCCATCACCGCCGATAAGCACACGCGGTTTTTCGTTAGGGAAATTGGCGCGCATGACCAGCCAGTCATCGTTACCGTGTGCAGCAGCAGTATGCACCAGGCCGGTACCGGCTTCGGTGGTGACGTGGTCGCCCGTGATCACCGGCACTTGGCGGTTGTCGAACGGGTGTTGTAATTGCAATCCACGTAAGGCGTCACCTTTTGCGCTGGCAAGCACAGAAGTATTTTCTTCGGCATAACGTGCCAGCGTTTTTTCAGCTAGTTCACGTGCGAGGATCACCAATCCTTTGCTGGTTTGAATCAGGTCATATTCCAGCTCGGCATTCACGCTCACGGCCTGGTTGGCAGGTAGCGTCCAAGGCGTTGTTGTCCAGATGATGGCAAAAACATCACTTTCAACTTTGTCCAAACCAAATGCTTTAGCCAATGCAGCGCTATCGGCTACTTTAAAACCCACATCAATTGCCGGTGAGTTCACGTCTTCGTATTCCACTTCCGCCTCAGCCAGGGCTGATCCGCAGTCCACACACCAGTGCACTGGCTTGCTACCCTGGTACAGGTAACCGTTTTTATAGATATCGCCCAACGCACGCATGATGTCAGCTTCGGTATCGAAAGCCATGGTCAGGTAGGGATGATCCCAATCGCCAAAGACACCCAGGCGGATAAAGTCTTTTTTCTGTTTCTCTACCTGCTCGGCAGCATAGGCGCGGCACAACTCGCGGAACTTGGCCGGATCAATATTTTTGCCGTGCGCTTTCTCAACAACCAGTTCAATCGGCAGGCCGTGGCAATCCCAGCCCGGCACATAAGGGGCGTCAAAACCACTCATGGTTTTGGATTTGATGATGATGTCTTTGAGGATCTTATTGACCGCATGACCAATATGAATATCGCCGTTAGCATACGGAGGGCCATCATGCAGGATGAATTTTGTGGCTCCCTGGCGCTTGGCGCGGATACGCTCATACACCTTGCGTTGCTGCCAGCTGTTGAGCCAGACAGGTTCGCGCTTGGCTAAATCGCCACGCATGGGGAAGCTGGTCTCAGGTAAATTCAGCGGGTATTTAGAGTCTTTGCTTTGGTCAGTCATTTAAAAATCTCAATATTGTATGCCCTGCACCTTGGTCAGGCAGGACACCATTTCACAGCTACTTATGTTATCCAGGCGCGCCAGACAGGAAATAATGTTTTGCCTGTTCTACATCTGCGGCAATTTGCGCCTTGAGTGCATCCAGCCCGTTAAACTTCATTTCATCGCGTAATTTGTGCAGAAATTGCACATGCACGTGCTGGCCATATAAATCGCCAGCAAAATCAAACACATGTACTTCGAGTTTCAGTTTTGGAATGCCTTCCAGGGTAGGCCGTACGCCCAAATTGGCAACTGCCGGTAAACCGTTCAATTTTACCGCATAAACCCCAGTCAGTGCAGGCCGCTCGTGACGCATGTGCACATTGGCGGTGGGGAAACCCAATTGCCGCCCCAGCTTGGCGCCATGGACCACTGTGCCGCTGATGCTGTAAGAGCGCCCGAGCAAAGTATGCGCCTTTGCAAACGCACCTGCCGCCAGCGCATCACGCACCAGCGTGCTGGACACACGCTCACCGTTCAGCTGCACTTCCGGCAGGGGGATCACGTTAAAACCATGTTCAATCAGGGTTTGCACCGTGCCCGCACGTTTGGCCCCAAAACAGAAATCTTCTCCGACCATGACCACATTCGCGTTCAATTGCTGGCGCAGTACCTGCATAAAAGTGGCTGGGCTTTGCGCGGCAAAAGCATGGCTAAACCGTTGCACGTAGACACGCTGCACACCAAACTCGGCAAAATATTCCAGTTTTTCACGCATGGAAGCCAGGCGCGCAGGCGCATTTTGCGGCATAAAAAATTCGCGCGGGTGCGGCTCAAACGTCATCACCGCGGGCACGATGCGATAGGTCTGTGCGTAGGCGATCAATTGGCGCAACAAAGCCTGGTGGCCCAAGTGCATGCCATCAAAGTTACCAATCGCGATCGCTGCCGGTGCAGAAGATAGCGGAATATGGCGGAAAATCTGCATTATTTAGCCACTCGTTTCATAAAGTCCCTGGGGCGGAAACCCAGTAATCCCAGCATGGAAAAATAGACCAGCATCCCCATCACCACTATGCCAGCCAGGTGCAATAGGCGCGGCAAGGCTGGCATGGCCAGCCAGTCGCCAGCCCAAGTTGCCACCAGATGCAGCGCCACCGCCATCACAGTGACGGCCAGCAATAATTTGGCGAGGAACAAGAACCAGCCTTTATTTGGCACGAACGCGCCACTGCGCTGTAGCGCCACCCATAATAAAGTCGCGTTCAGGCAGGCGCCCAGCCCCACTGCCAAAGCCAATCCGGCGTGGCGCAAAGGTGTAAAGTAAAGGAATAATACATTTAATACCTGCGTCACAACCAGGGTAAAGATAGCAATCTTGACCGGCGTTTTGACATTCTGCCGTGCGTAGAAACCGGGCGCTAACACCTTCACCATGATCAGGCCCAATAAACTCAGACTATAGGCAATCAGTGCACGCTCGGTTTGCGCCACGTCAATCGCGGTAAATTTACCGTAATAGAACAAGCTGGCGACCAGTGGCTTGGAAAGCACCGCCATGGCGACTGCAGCCGGGATCGCCAGCATAAAGGTCAGTCGTAAACCCCAATCCAGCAGCTGCGAAAACTCAACGGACGATTTATCGACATGCGCCTTGGATAAGCTGGGTAATAAAATCGTGCCCAAAGCGACACCCAGCACGCCAGTGGGGAACTCCATCAGGCGATCCGCATAATAGAGCCACGACACGCTGCCGGTCGGCATAAATGAGGCGAATATGTTATTCAGCACGATCGAAATCTGTGCCACAGACACACCGAAGATCGCTGGCCCCATTAATTTGAGAATACGGCGCACGCCTTCATCTTGCGTATTCAGCGCGTAGCGCGGCAACATGCCGATTTTCTGCAGGTAAGGCAACTGGTAAAGCAACTGTATGATACCGCCGACAAATACCGCCCACGCCAGCACATACACCGAGTTGTTAAAGTATGGCGCCACAAACAAAGCGGCCGTGATAAAACTCAGGTTCAGCCACACTGGCGTAAACGCTGGCACCTGGAACTTGCTGTGCGCATTGAGCACGCCACCGGCCATAGACACCAGCGAAATAAACAATATATAAGGAAAGGTGATGCGCAACAAATCGATGGTCAGCGCAAACTTGGCCGGATCACTGACAAAGCCCGGGGAAGTCAGCCGCACAATCAGCGGTGCCGCCAGCATGCCGACGATGGTGATGCCCACCAGGAACAAGCCCAGCAAGCTGGAGACATGGTTGATCAAAGCCTTGGTGGCTTCTGGTGTACGCTGTTTGCGGTACTCGGAAAGGATAGGCACAAACGCCTGGCTGAACGCACCCTCACCTGAGATACGGCGCAACAGGTTAGGGATCTTGAACGCCACAAAAAAGGCATCGGTCGCCATGCCTGCGCCAAAAATACGGGCAATCAGCGTATCCCGCAAAAACCCTAGCAGGCGCGAGATAAACGTCATACCACCCACGGTGGCCAAAGCTTTAAGCAAGTTCATATGGGGTGTTCAGGTTTCCGGCAGTCTGGTAAAAAACCGTCCGGTCGAATGCTAATTGCTTTATCATTCGACCCGCATGTTTTAAAACATCCAGAACAATTGTTTTTAGAGTCGGGCGATTTTACCACGCGACTATTTATAAACAGCATTAGAATCCGCAGAAATATGATTTTCGCCTTGCAAAAACGAAGCAAAAACAGTATTATGCACGGTTTCGTATTACACCCCTTTTGAAAAGTTACAGGATAAACAGATATGGCAAATACCGCACAAGCACGCAAACGCGCGCGCCAATCCGTAAAAGTGAACGCGCACAACGCTGCGTTACGTTCAACTTTGCGTACTGCGATTAAAAAAGTAATCAAGGCAATTCAAACTGGTGACAAAGCTGCTGCAGTTGCGTCTTACCAGGAAAATGTGAGCGTGATCGACCGTATCGCTGACAAAAAAATCATTCACAAAAACAAAGCTGCTCGTCACAAAAGCCGTTTGACAGCTGCGATCAAAGCATTGTCTGGTGACGCACCTGCAACTTTGACTTCTGTGAAAAAAGCAGTTGCTCCTAAAGCAGCTCCGAAAAAAGCTGCTGCTAAAGCCGAAGCCGCTCCAGCCAAAAAAGCTGCCGCTAAGCCTCGCGCGAAAAAAGCTGCTGAATAATTTCAGTAGGGGTGCTTACTAAAAGAGCCGGACGCATGTCCGGCTTTTTTTATTGTCCATGGACTAGACTAAGTGACGCGATTAAAGTGACATTGCTAGCCTCGTTGCGACTGGCATCGGCGGCACCAAGGAAACATTCGATCAGATTGAGGTCTTCCTGGTATTCAGAAAGCAAGTGCCAACCCATTTGTATTGAGCACCAGCTTCAATAAAAATGCCCGGATGAACCGGGCATTTTTTATGCTGAAAAAGTTATTCGCCTATATGCAATTCGCTGCGTGCGATCCTGGCAGCATTTAATACCGCCTGAGCATCGTCACCAATCACGGTAAAGTGGCCCATCTTGCGGCCTTTGCGCGGCTCATGTTTGCCATACAAGTGCATTTTGAGGTTAGCGTGTGCAAACGCTTTATCCCAGGCAGGATCTTGCTGTTGGCCACTATAAAGCCAGCTATCACCCAGGATATTCACCATCACGGCATTGCTATGTAAACCGGGATTACCCAAGGCCTGACCAGTGATGACACGCACCTGTTGTTCAAACTGGTTGGTGATGCAGGCATCCACTGTGTAGTGGCCGGAATTATGTGGCCGGGGCGCAATTTCATTGATCAGCAACTGGTTGCCGACCACAAAAAACTCCACTCCCAATACACCCACATAATTGAGTTGGTTGGCCAGTTTTTTAGCCAGCTCCTGGGCATTGGCTTTAATCACTTCAGAACAACGGGCCGGCGCGATGCTGATATCCAGGATGCCATTTAAATGGCTGTTTTCAGCGGTCGGGAAGGCAGCAATATTGCCATGTGCATCACGCGCCAATACCACAGACACTTCCAGGTCCAGTGCCAGCATTTTTTCCAGCACACAGACTTCCTGCTTGAAAGCCTGGAAAGCAGCTTGAGCCTCGGCCTGGTTTGCCACGCGTGCCTGGCCTTTGCCATCGTAGCCAAAACGCGCCACCTTCAGTACGGCAGGATACATGTCGCCATCTGCCGGCAAATCACTTTCGCTATTGACCGCTACAAATGGTCCGATAGGCAAACCTGCTTCTTTAAAAAATGTTTTTTCCTTGATTCTGTGCTGGGCAATGGCTACCGCTTCAGCACTGGGGTGCACGACGGTGGATTTTGCCAGCGTGGCCAGCGTTTCGGCAGGCACATTTTCAAATTCGGTTGAAATGGCCTGGCAGGTTTGCGCCATGGCTTGCAGGGCTGCGGCATCATCAAAGGCGGCACATAGATGTACATCAGCGATCTGTCCTGCCGGGCTATTTTTGTCCGGGTCCAGTACGGTGACTTTGTAACCCATCTCGTGCGCGGCGATCACAAAAAAACGGCCAAGCTGGCCGCCACCCAACATGCCTAGCATGGCTGGTGGCTGGATCACGCTTGACCCATTTGGATTATGTAAACTTTGACTCTGAATATTTGTTTGTGAACTCATCAACCATCCCCATCACGCCCTGGCAGAATTACTTTGTACAGCTATTTTCATTGTTATAGAACTCTGTGCCGGGTACGCGTTTATTGAATATCTCTTGAATAAATTAAGGCTGCTCAGGCAAGGTCATGGCATGCACTTTCTCGGCTTGCTTGCGGCGGAAATCTGCCAGCTTCTGGGCCAGGGCAGCATCCTGATTGGCCAATATCGAGACGGCAAACAAACCGGCATTCGCAGCGCCTGCATCGCCAATGGCAAAGGTAGCGACCGGAATGCCTTTTGGCATTTGCACGATAGAAAGGAGCGAATCCTGACCTTGCAAATGCTTGGACGGCACAGGCACACCCAACACTGGCAATGTGGTTTTAGCCGCTACCATGCCTGGCAGATGCGCGGCGCCACCGGCACCAGCGATAATCACCTGGAAACCGTTAGCAGAGGCAGATTCGGCAAACTGGAACATCAGGTCTGGCGTACGGTGCGCAGACACGACACGCGCTTCATAAGCAACGCCAAAATCTGCCAGCATTTGCGCGGCATTTCTCATCACCGGCCAATCACTGTCAGAACCCATAATGATGGCTACCAGAGGTTTACTCATATCACATAACCTTTTTAGTTAATTTTTTAGTGCAAAACTTAAGGCAACGCTGCTTATTCAGTCAACGCATCCCCGACCGTTGTTTTTATAGCAGCACAAGGTTGTCCCTGTGGATCAATTCTTTTTCTTCTGCATAGCCGAGTATATTTTTAATCTCGCTACTCGGCTTGCGCATGATGCGGCGTACTTCGTTGGCATGGTAATTGACGATGCCGCGTGCCCATTCCTTGCCTTCGACATCGACACAGGCTACGACATCACCACGCTCAAACTGGCCCAGCACTTCTACCACACCGATCGGCAGCAGGCTTTTGCCATCTTTGCATAATACAT
Organism: Methylophilus sp. E2MeOHC9; assembly: GCF_058744375.1. Classification (NCBI taxonomy): domain Bacteria; kingdom Pseudomonadati; phylum Pseudomonadota; class Betaproteobacteria; order Nitrosomonadales; family Methylophilaceae; genus Methylophilus; species Methylophilus sp. E2MeOHC9. The sequence goes on along the minus strand of NZ_CP196024.1, from coordinate 1,510,360 downwards.
TCACCGCGCCGTCATCGAGCACCAGCTTTCCACCCAGGCGCAAATGATCCGCCAGCCATTGTTTTTTGGCGATGATCTTCATTTTGCCGGCTTGCAGGTGCGTGCCTATCGCTTCACCCTGGCTTAATCTAAGCAGCACTTCTGGCTCGCGGCCTGAAGCAATCACGGTATGCGCGCCACTGTTGGCGGCACGTTTGGCGGCAAGTATCTTGGTGAGCATGCCGCCAGTGCCTACAGCACTGCCTGCACCGCCTGCCATCGCCTCCAGGGCTGGGTTACCTGCCATCTCGGCATGTACGAATACGGCTGCAGGGTCTTTGCGGGGGTCAGCGGAATACAGCCCTTGCTGGTCAGTGAGGATGATCAGCGCATCGGCTTCAATCAGGTTGGCGACCAGGGCACCCAGGGTGTCGTTATCGCCAAAACGGATCTCTTCAGTGACCACCGTATCATTTTCGTTAATGATAGGGATCACCTTCAAATCGAGCAAAGTACGTAATGTGCTGCGCGCATTGAGGTAGCGTTTGCGGTCAGCCAGGTCGTCATGGGTCAGCAGTAATTGTGCGGTGTGCAGCCCATGTTGTGCGAAACATTGCTCGTACATTTGTACTAGCCCCATCTGCCCTACTGCCGCAGCGGCCTGCAATTCATTGATTTCCACCGGGCGTTTTTTCCAGCCCAGGCGTTGCATGCCTTCAGCCACTGCACCACTGGATACCAGCACTACCTGCTTGCCCTGCTTGACCAGGGCACTGATCTGTTCGGCCCAGGCAGCAATCGCCGCCCTGTCCAGGCCCTGGCCATTATTGGTGACCAGGCTGGACCCGACCTTCACAATCAGGGTTTTGCTATCTTGAATGAGGGAGACACCCATGCTGATTTTTTATTATCGGTTATTTATTCTGTCACTTGTGGCGCTGGCGCTGCCTGCGCCTGGTCAGCTTCAGCATGACGTTGTATGCGCGCCTGATCGATATGGTCCATGATCGCATAGGTCAGTTCTTTACAACCAATACCGCTAATGGCAGAAATAGCGAACACGGGACCATCCCAGCCATAGGCTTTGACAAACTCAGCGACTTTCTCAGCGCTGTCAGGCAGCATGTCGATTTTATTCAACACCAGCCAGCGTGGCTTGTCATAGAGTTCCTGATCGTATTTCTTTAATTCGTTCACGATCGCTTTGGCTTCTTTTACCGGATCCACCATTTCATCGAACGGCGCGATATCCACCAGATGCAGCAATAAAGAAGTGCGTTGCAGATGGCGCAAGAACTGGTGACCCAACCCTGCCCCTTCTGCCGCTCCTTCAATCAGGCCAGGCACATCGGCGATCACGAAACTGCGGTTACTATCGACGCGTACTACACCTAGATTAGGGTGCAGCGTGGTAAACGGGTAATCAGCCACTTTAGGTTTGGCGGCAGAAACTGAGCGGATAAATGTAGACTTACCTGCATTTGGCATGCCCAGCAAACCGACATCGGCCAGTACTTTCAATTCCAGGTATAACTCGAATGCCTCACCGGGATCGCCCTTGGTACATTGGCGTGGTGAACGGTTGGTACTGGTTTTGAAATGAATATTGCCCAGGCCGCCCTTACCGCCACTCGCGATCATCACTTGCTGGCCGTCGACATTGAGGTCGACCATGGCATGGCCGGTCGCTTTGTCGCTGATAGTAGTGCCTACGGGCACACGCAACACCATGTCATCGCCGCCTTTGCCATAGCAATCGGAGCCACTGCCATTTTCACCGCGCTGTGCTTTGAAAGTACGCGTGTAGCGGTAATCAACCAGGGTATTGATGTTGCGGTCTGCAAGCACCAGTACCGAGCCGCCACGGCCACCATCACCACCGTTGGGGCCGCCCATGGGCTCGTATTTCTCACGGCGGAATGTGGCTACGCCATTACCGCCGTCACCGGCGTAGACTTTGATTGTTGCTTCGTCAATAAACTTCATAATTCAATTTGCCTTTTAAGCGCACTGTTGCGTGACACGATGCTCAAAATTCTCATGTACGCATTGTACATTGCAGTTTCGTTTGCGCCGTGCGCCTTGCACTGCATCTTAAAATTTCAAATTGCCTGTCAAGGAAGCTCCGTCACAGGCAATCATACAAGGCACAATCTAATAACTATAAAGTAAAAAGCCCCGTCAAGCGACAGGGCTTTTTTCATACATCTGCGATTAAACCGCTTCGATGCTCACTGTGTGACGCTTTAACGCGCCTTTAACAGCAAATTTCACTTTGCCTTCTACCAGTGCATACAGTGTGTGGTCTTTACCCATGCCAACGTTTTCGCCAGCATGCATTTTTGTACCACGTTGACGCACGATGATGCTACCGGCGTTAACTACTGTTTCACCAAAAGCTTTTACGCCCAGGCGTTTGGCTTGTGAGTCGCGGCCGTTACGTGAACTACCGCCTGCTTTTTTGTGTGCCATGTTTGATTCCTTACTCTAGCAATCTGCCGATTAAGCAGAAATAGTATCGATTTGAATTTCAGTATAGCTCTGACGATGACCTTGAGTCTTGCGATAGTGCTTACGACGACGCATTTTAAAGATCATCACTTTGTCGCCACGGCCATGTGATACCACAGTGGCACTGACTTTAGCACCGGCTACCAAAGGTGCACCAATCGTGGTTGATTCACCGTTTGCAATCAACAATACTTTGTCGATCACAACAGTAGAGCCCACGTCACCCACTAATTTTTCAACTTTTAATTTTTCACCAGCGGTAACTTTGTACTGTTTGCCACCTGTTTTGATCACTGCGTACATAAAAATGCCTTAAACGTCGCCTTTTAAAGAACCCGCAATTATACGCAATTAATTCAATAATGCAAATACATTTGCGGATATTCGCAAGCGTATGCGGATGGTGGATGGATGACTATCAGGTCGGCAGCGATTTCGGTGTCGCGCCTGCTCGCCAGGGCTTGATTATACCGTGTGTGTAGAATGCATAGACACTTAATATTGCATTGAGCAAACCATCGGCCATTAAAGAAAAAACACCGCTTGGCGCGCGATAGTCATTGATGCGATACAGCGGCGGCATTTCAATATTATTCAAGGAACTCAATGGCTGGAAATGCGCAGAAGCCACCTCCTGATCTGCCAGCATCACTTTGACATTAAACATATCCGTAATCGATAACTGCATGGATTGCCCGTCACTTAACCAGAGCAGGTAATGCCTTTTATTTAAGCGTTCAATGTGGCTGATGATTAACTGGGACATGATGAAAGAATCTAATCTGCAAAAAACCAGCATCGTAAACAGAATCACGCTTGCCAAACAGCTTCAGTTTGGATTTAATTTACCATATCAGTTGCGCGGTTATGATGCCGCAAGGTCGCCACGTGAAGAAATACGAAATCATTGCCGAAGAAATAGCCAGCACCATACAGCAAGGCCTGCTCAAACGCGGCGACAAGTTGCCTTCCATCCGCCAGATACAAGCCCTGAAGCAGGTGAATGCTTCTACCGTTTTCCAGGCCTACTATTTACTCGAGGCGCGCGGGCTGTTGGTCACCCGGCCGCGCTCAGGTTATTACGTGGCCGGGCCATTGCGCAGTGAACGGTTACTAACTCCTGCCAGCCCTGCGCATACCGGCCTGCCTACCACCCTGCAAGTCAGTGACCTGGTGTTTACCCTGCTGGACCGCATTAAAGACCCGCAGCATGTACCATTCGGTTCTGCGTTCCCCAGCCCATTGCATTTCCCGCTATCAAAACTGGCTGACCATATGGTCGCTTCGGTACGCCGCATGCAACCCTCTGATACGGTCAGCGATATCGGGCAAGGAGATTTCGAGCTAAGACGGCAGATTGCCTTGCGTTACCAGCTGGATGGGGCACAAACAGACGCAGCAGACATTGTCGTGACCAATGGTGCCCTCGAGGCACTTAACCTGAGCCTGGCAGCGGTGACGCAACCAGGCGATAGCGTCATCATCGAATCACCGAGTTTTTATGCCGCTTTGCAAGCGATTGAAAGAATGGGCTTACGCGCGATTGAAGTGGCCAGCCATCCTGAGCATGGCATTGATCTGGTTGCGCTGGAACAAGCCATTCTCCAGCACCAGCCCAAAGCCTGCTGGCTGATGACCAACTTTCAAAACCCCACCGGCAGTCTGATGCCGGCAGAAAAAAAGCAGGCACTGGTTGCATTGATCACGCGCCACCAATTGCCACTGATCGAAGATGACGTTTACCGCGAACTATATTTTGGCAAACAGCGCCCGCTTCCGGCCAAGGCCTGGGATACGGAAGGCTGGGTCATGCATTGCAGCTCGTTTTCCAAATCCCTGGCACCCGGCTACCGCGTCGGCTGGGTCTCGGCGGGCCGGTTTACTGACCAGATCACGCGCCTGAAAATCTCCACCACCCTGGCGACATCCATCCCGGCCCAGCATGCACTGGCAAGCTACCTGGCTAAAGGCGGTTATGATAAATACCTGCGCCAGCTCAGGCACCAACTGATGTTGCAGCAACTGCAATGCTCACAGGCCATCCATCAGCACTTTCCTGAACAAGTACGTTTTAACCTGCCACAAGGCGGTTATTTTTTCTGGATGCAATTACCAGAACAGTGCGATAGCCTGCAGCTTTTCCAGCAGGCCATCGCACAAAACATCAGCCTGGCACCAGGACATATGTTTTCTTCGCAGCAGCAATATGCCAACTTCATCCGCCTCAACTACGGTCACCCATTAAATGCGCCTAGCCTGCAGGCCATCCAGACATTAGGCAAGCTGATTTCACACGCCAGCAGTTAAAACTGATATGGTTTTTTAATTAAAAACTGAATCTGTTTTAACTGGCGTAAACAGCTTATAGTGCGCTCGTCTTCAGTCGTTTTCGAGTGTCATCATGCAAGCCTCGCGTAACAAAACCGTGATTCCTATCGTGTCCGCCCCGGTCACTGAAAAAACTATTTCTTTGTACCAGAAAACTGCGAAAGTTTATCCGCGTACAGTCAGCGGCTATTTCAAGAACTGGCGCTGGCTGATGATCTGGCTCACACAAATCGTGTTTTATGGCTTGCCCTGGCTGCAATATGGCGAGCGCCAGGCGTTTTTAATGGATATCAACGCGCAACGTTTTTACCTGTTTGGCATGGTGATTTTTCCGCAAGATTTGTTTTACCTGGCGTTGTTGCTGATCGTTTGCGCGCTGGGCTTGTTTTTGTTTACCGCTGTTGCCGGCCGTTTGTGGTGTGGTTTCTCGTGCCCGCAATCGGTATACACAGAAATATTCTTATGGATGGAACGCCGCATTGAAGGCGACCGCATGGCCAGGCAGAAACTTGATGCGCAGCCGTGGGGATTGAGGAAGACAGGCATCAAGCTAGGCAAGCATAGTGTCTGGCTAGGCTTTGCCATGCTGACCGGGTTGTCATTTGTCGGCTACTTCACGCCCATACGTGAACTCTCGCCTGCCTTGCTGCAATTCCAGCTCAGCGGCTGGGAGTGGTTCTGGTTCGGTTTTTATAGCATCGCCACTTACGGCAATGCCGGGTTTTTACGTGAGCAGGTCTGCAAGCACATGTGCCCTTATGCCCGCTTCCAGAGTGCCATGTTTGATAATCACACACTGATAGTGGCTTATGACAGCGAACGCGGCGAACCGCGTGGTGGCCGCAGCAAAGGACAGGATTTCAAGGCCCAGGGTCTGGGGTCATGCATAGATTGCAACATCTGCGTGCAGGTGTGTCCGGTGGGGATCGATATCCGCCAGGGCCTGCAATATGAATGTATCAGCTGCGGACTGTGTATCGACGCCTGCGATGAGGTGATGGACAAGATGCAATATCCGCGCGGGTTGATCCGTTTTTCAGCCGGTGGCAACACCAGTGAGCATGGTTTATTAAGCCATATGCTGCGTCCGCGGGTGTTGATTTATAGCGCGCTGTTTGCACTGATATTCGGCTGGATGGCCTATAGCATGCTGCATAAACCGGCCTTTAAAGTCGACATTATGCGCGACCGCAATATCATGTATCGCGAGACCACCCAAGGCGTAGAGAATCTTTACCAGCTACATCTGCTGAACGCCACCGAGCAGCCTCAGCACTATCGCATCCGGGCGAGCGGTATGGCGGATATCACGATAGAAAGTGAACGGTCACTCACGGTGGGTGCGACTGAAGAGGCTTTAATACCGCTGAGCCTGGCTGTACCGCATTCAGAAAAAACCGGCAGTCAGCGCATCACCATTGAGGTCACCGCCCAGCCTTCCGGCGAAACGGTCACGACCGATAGCACCTTCTACCTGCCTAAATAAATGGGTATCTGGCTGACATTGATCAGCCAGACTTTTCGACTACCCCTTAACCCGTGCAAGCTGATCTGGCGTGATCAAGACGACAGATTCAGCACACGGGTCTTTTTTTGTGACAAGACTTTGAGCAGTAATTTATAGGTTTCCAGCTCAAACTTGAGCGGCGTTGTTTGCGTGCGCAAGGCTTGCAATTCTTCATCGTTGGCAGCGACGCCCAGATAGACCCAATGCTCAAACACATGGATCTGGCGCAAGTCATTTTCCAGGTTATATTCCTCTATGCCGATTTTTCCGGCATAAGGCCAAAGACTCAGCTTATGCGCAATGAGCGCCTGTTGCAGACGCAAACTGTGGATCTCAGCCAACTCCTGGCCGCAACACGCACCTTTACAGCGTTTGAGCGGAAAAGCCACGCAAGAGCCCTTGCTGTCCCCTTGCAATCCCAATATCTTGAGGCATAAACCGTTGCGCTCGGCTATTTTTCGCAACGCTTCCGTCGCCTGTTTTTTACTCTTAAAAGTGCCGAATAAGCCGCCCATTTGGCTGGGGTCTATATCACTTGCCTCAATCAGCCTGACCACTGGTTGTGAAAGCGGATCCAGCTGCCAGCTACATAACGGCTGTTCACGTGCTAACTGGCGGTTATACAAAGGCTTATGCGCCCTGAGCAAGCGTGTTTCCAGCAGCAAGGCGCCGAGTTCACCTGCAGCAGGGACCCACTCAAAGCGCTTGATTTCCTGTGTCATGCGCTGCTCCCTGCTGGCGGCTTTATCGCCACTGAAATGCGCCAGCACACGGGCGCGGACATTGACGCTTTTACCTATGTAAAGTGGCACATCATTCTCGCCATAAAACAGGTAAACGCCAGGCGTTTCCGGCAACTCACCGATCACACTGGCATCAATATGCGCTGGCAATACAGGCGCTGCCATCAGCTTTTGAGCGGCAGATTGCACCGCGGCCTCACCTAGCTCTTGCCGGGCATCAGCCAGCATGCGCAATACGGCTTCAACATCCCCCATGGCGCGGTGGCGTGCGATGCCTACCATGTTGTGCCTGGCGACGATGGCATCGATGCCATGACTGAAGTGTTGCGGATATAGCAGGCGGGAAAGTTTGACCGTGCACAACACTTTTTGCTGCAGGGTGATGCCCAGGCGTTTGAATTCGGTTTTGAGAAAGCCATGATCAAAGCGAACGTTATGCGCGGCCAGCACCGTGCCTTCAAGAAAAGTCAGTAACTGGCTGGCCACTTCGGAAAACAGCGGCGCATGCTCCACCATGGCGTTATTAATGCCGGTCAAAGACTGAATAAAAGGCGGAATGGCCATTTGCGGATTGACCAGCGTCTGCCAGCGGGCAGTTTCTACCCCACCATCAAAACGGACCAGCGCAATTTCGGTAATTCGGTCTTTTAACGGGGTGGCGCCAGTGGTTTCAAGATCAAGAAAAGTGATGGATGGCAGCATAAGTTTCAAGGCTAGATTGACTGCACATATTGTCATGTGCGTTACCCATTCTATCTTATCTTAATCTCCGTTTTTTGCTTGGATTAAGGCTGGATTTGTTAAGAAAAACGGGGCTCTTAGCGCATTTTAACCTGCCTTTAATCAGGTAAAGGTGCTTGTATCAAAATGCATACATTTCTAAGCAAAACTACTATAGACATCAGTTTAAATTGATGCTGTAATCATTGGATTCTATTGATGACAATTATAACTAAATAACATGCCGAATTTATACCTAGAAAATCAGCTTTGTTTCTCACTTTACTCTGCCACACACGCCCTGCTCCGTTCTTATAAGCCGGATCTGGACAAGCTCAATTTAACTTATCCGCAGTATCTGGTGCTAGTGGCCTTATGGCAATTCAAGCAACTTTCAATCAAAGACATTGCAGAGAAATTGCTGCTGGAACCCGCAACTATCACACCGGTCGTCAAACGCCTGGAAGTAAAAAAACTCATCAACCGCACTCGCCAGAAAGACGACGAGCGCGTGGTGATTGTGACCCTGACGGAAGAAGGTAAAAACCTGCGTAGCAAGCTGTCTGATATTCAAAAGCGGGTGGCCTGTGACACCGGCCTCTCAGATGTCGCTTTCCAGACCCTGAACACGACGTTGAGCGAGCTCACTAAAAACGTGAGCGCGAAGCTGGCAGACTAACCATCCGCTGCGGATAAATATTTCCGCTGCAAGCATAAAAAGGCAATGACTTCACAGTCATTGCCTTTTTAATGCGCGTGCGCCTTTTCTGACTTTATCAGGCGTTTTTCAATTGGCGCATGAACGCTTCAAATGAGCCTTTGGTCGCTTGCAGGGCTTGCAACTTGCTGACTGATTCTGCCAGAGAATCGCTCATCATCTCCAGCGCATCTTCATCCAGGCGTAAACTCATGGCCCCTATCTCCAGCTCTACGGTGCCGTGGGTTTCGCAATAATGCACGCGGAACCCCGCCTGGCCTGATAACAAGATTTTCTTACACATGGAATGTTCGCTCATGATTGGTTTTCATTCAACTGGGTTAATGAGTGACCGGCTTCGCCTGTCTGTGGTGCAGATTGCTCGTGTTCATTGACCAGCAGCGTCCATTGCACGCACATGCGCCGGGAAACGCGGCAGATCAGATCAGAATCTGCGTACTCTGGTGCGGTTAATGTTTCAGCCAGCCGCAGAGCCTGCTTGGCCAGTTCGTAGGTTGGTTTTTTAATATATAAAGTAGCTATGTAAAGCAAAGACGCCATGACAGACTCAGCATCAGGCAATGCCGGGTCATAGCGCATGGGATTGATACTGACTGCCTGCATGATGATCCTTTCAAACGCTCATTTCTATTTCGGTTTGCATGACGATCCGGGCGGCGGCTTTACGCAGCATTTCATTAATGACAATAAAGCTGTCGGCCTCGAATTTCAGTGTCGTGCCACCTACTTCGACTTCTACCGTGTCAGAAGATTTATGATAAAGCACTTTACAAGCCGTTTTTCCTGCCAGCATGGTCTTGCCTACTACAGTTTGACGCTTCATCATGGATCTCCTGCCTCGTTAAACAACAGGTAAATGATAATTATTATCATTTACGAAGTCAACTATTTTATTTATGTAAAGATCAAAGGCTAGAAAACTGCGGGATCAGGTGAGACCCGGCATGCTTTTAAATGCATGCGGGTTCAAGGCAGGTTCAACAACTATTGATGTTTTAGCAGGAAGGCCGTTGCCTGCTCACTACTCATCGGTTTACTCAGCAAATAGCCCTGGATCTCATCGCAGCCATGCGACAACAAAAAGGCTTTTTGTTCAGCGGTTTCGACACCTTCAGCAATGGTTTTCAATCCCAGGCTGCGTGCCAGGTGAATAATGGCGATCACAATGGCTTTGTCTTCGTCATCGGTAGAAATATCGCGCACAAACGATTGGTCTATCTTCAGCTTGCACACCTTGAATTTCTTGAGGTAACTCAAGGAAGAATAACCGGTGCCAAAATCATCGATGGACATGCGTATCCCCAGTTTATCCAGCGTATCCATCATATTGACGGCGCCTTCTGGGTTCTCCAGTGCAACCCCTTCAGTGAGCTCAAGCTCCAGAAACTGCGGCGCGACATCATAACGATGCAGGATATCCTGTATCAATGCAGGCAAGCCGGGGTTGCGGAACTGGACACTGGATAGGTTGACTGACACACACATGTCGGCGATGCCTGCCTGTTGCCATTGCCGGACCTGCTGCACCGCCTGCTCCAGCACCCAGCTGCCGATAGAAATAATCAAGCCACTGGATTCTGCCAGCGGGATAAACTCGGCCGGAGAAACTGCCCCCAACTTTGGATGCTGCCATCGTAACAAGGCCTCCAGGCCTACCAGCTTCTGCGTGGCCAGGTCCATTTGCGGCTGGTAATACACCGCCAATTGCCCCAGCGCAATCGCTTGCCGCAGGGCATTCACCAGTTGCAGATGCCGGGCTGTCTGGATTTGCATCTGGTTACTGAAGAAACGATAGCCATTGCGGCTCTCCTTCTTGGTGCGGTACATGGCGACATCTGCATTGCGTTGCAGGCTTTCGATATCCAGGCCATCATCGGGGTAAATGGCAATGCCGACTGATGCTGTAATCGTCAGTTGGTATTGATCAATCACCAGCGGTTGCTCTATCGCCTTCAGCAACCGCTCTACGACTTCCTGGGCAATGTCATGCCCGGAGCCTGCCAGCAGGAACACAAACTCATCACCACCCAGGCGGCAAATGGTATCTTCAGGCCGCACCAGGCTTTGAAAACGTTTGGTTAACTCGATCAGCAGGCTATCCCCATAGCGATGCCCCAGGCTGTCGTTCACATCTTTAAAATGGTCCAGGTCGAGGAACATCAGGGCGAACTGGCCATCTTGCGCCCAGGCTCGCTCAATTTCCACAGTCACACGTTCATTCAGCAGGTTGCGATTAGGCAGGCCGGTCAGGGCATCATAATTAGCCAAGAACTGTATGCGCTGCTCAGCCTCTTTGCGCACTGTGATGTCCCGCAAGAACGCACTGTAATAGCGTTCGCTATTGCGCTCGATTTCGATAATGGTCAATTCCACCGGAAATTCAGTGCCATCATGGCGCATGGCAGCGATTTCGATGGATCGACCCAACAGCCTGGATTCCCCTGAGCGCTGTAATCGCTGCAAGCCTTTATTATGAGCATCTCTATACGCAGGTGGCACAATGACCTCACCCAGGCTCCTGCCCACCACATCGACGCGCTGGTGCCCGAAAATGCGTTCTGCCGCCAGGTTCCACTCGATAATGAAACCGTCAGTGTCCATATTGATAATCGCATCCATCGCGTTCTCCATCACCAGCTGCGCTCTTTGTTCACTGGCGAGCAAACTCTGCTGATACTGGGTACGTTCTTGTTGAACGGCAAAACGGTCTAGCGCGAAATCAATGTTGGCGACCATATCAATCAATAATCGCTGGGTATCGGGATCAAATGCCTGCTCTTCAGACGTATACAGCGACAGGCAAGCCACCACTTTCCCTTCGCTGTGCAAGGGTAAAAAAGCAGCCGCCTTCCATGAGAACTCCGAGGCCGAGGCATGCCACAGTGCGGCAACCGGGTCAGTTTGGAAGTCTTGCAGCCAGTAGGGTTGGTCATTGGCGATAGCCAGGCCGCACGGGCCCCTGCCGTTCGGCGCCTGAGGGTCTGCCGAGATGGATATTTTATTGAGGTATTCAAGCCCGGTGCCAAATGCGGCGGCAACTGTGATCTGTTTAGTCGCTGGCAGCACCTCGCCTACCCAGGCTAGTTTGGCATGCTTAAAATCAACGATGATGCGGCAAATTTTTTCAAACAGCGTCTGCCGATCATGGCTTTGCACGATCGCCTGGTTGCATTGACTGAGCGCCAGATACAGCTGCGTCAATTGCTGATGATGTTTGACAGTCTGCGACGTACTCATGCCATCACTCCGCTACACAATCATTAAACACGACCTCCGCCAGGTGCTGACGAATTTTGCCTGTATAAAAACAGCGCAGTTAAGAATCTGGTGCTTAACTGCTGGATGCCGCTTTCCCTGTCATATTAAATGAGTTACAAAATTGGGTGCAAATATAATTTACCACCCCACTACTGTATGAGACAGCATAAAAATCAAACCGTTGAACAGGGAGAAGAATGTCTGGTAATTTAGTACAAGATGCCTGAAACAGGCCGGTCAGTTAAAAACTGGCCAGATAAGGCTAGCAATGCAATCATTGCCGGGTCAGGTGGTTTCTAGCGTGGGGGATGCGGCCCAGTAGATTTGGCCGCAGCCTAGTAACTTGGCTTGATACATGGCCTTATCAGCGGTTGAAAGTAACTGCTCTATGCTGTCACCCTCTTTGCAAATGGCCAGCCCGATAGATGCGCCCAACCGACACTCGGACGCGTGGATCATAAACATCTGTTCAAACACCATCAGGCATTTATTGGCGACCATTTCTACTGAAGCATTTGGCTGCCCCTGCAAGTCAGATAGCACAATCACAAACTCGTCGCCGCCCACCCTGGCCAGGGTATCGCTGCCACGAATCACCTTGCCCAGGCGACGTGAAACCTCGATCAGCGCCAGGTCACCCGCTTCATGTCCCAACTGGTCATTAATCGCCTTGAAGCCATCCAGGTCCAGATACAGGATTGCGGTACTCGTGTGCTTGACCGCAGCGATCTCCATCGCCTGGCGCATGCGCACTGCCAGCAACTTGCGGTTAGGAAGGCCGGTTAAAAGATCATGATGCGCGACATGATTCAACTCCAGGTTCTGGGCAGAGATTTTTTGGTAAGCCTCTTTCAGAGACCCGATCAGGTCCTCGTTTTCGAAACTGATGCGCTGGGCCTGCCGTAAAGACTGATTGAAACGATAGGTGACACCTATCATCAAGATATAGAAAATCACGCTGAACACCGCCATCACGGCATTCGGCAGACTATTGCCAGTGGCAAAGATCACCACGGTAGGCAGCATGGCCGGCAGGCTAAAAGCAAAAAAAGCCGGAATGCACGAAGCCATGGTCACTACGCCCCCCATCACCATGGCCTGAATGGCGGTGATGACGATAATCACCGTCATCGGTGAGGCATCTGTGATCAAAAATCCCAGTGCACCCCAAGCCAGCCCGGATAAGGCGATGGTCAGGCAGTACTGGTAGGCCAGCTTCGAATTAAATCCATGCTTGGCAAGCTTGTTTTTGCAGCGATGTGTCAGCCACCAGCGAAAAGCAATCACCACATAGACGAGTAAAGCCCAGGTAAAAAAAGAATCGCGATTATCAGAATCCAGCTGTGAAATGCTGATCAGCAAGCCACCCAAGGCACTGCCGATCAATGGGATATGGGCGCTAGCCATCAGTCGATGAAACAACGCTTCGTCAATACGCCCTTCTAAGCTCATCGAATCCACTCACCCTAAAATGCCTGTTTAAGCTATACAAATGATATAAAACTACTAGCTCATGCTAATACAAGCTTGCAAAAATAACCAGATTGTCCTCAGGGGTTTTCAATTCATTACAATCGCGCAGCATTGCCTGTTTTTACGAAACCATCAGGGGCAGCGCGACATTCCCCCTCCAGTTTTAACGCAATTAAGCAGGCTTGACGGCTACCGCGTTAATCAATGTCTCCTTGCGTGATTCAGGGACAGAGAATCCCAGCCACTCCATCAATCCGCAATCGGGACGGCTCCACCATAAAAACGGCAAGGAGATATGCGTTTGCGGCAGGGAGAAGCCGACGCTACGGATCATGTCTGCATATTCATCAGCCGTGCGCTGCACTTCCATGGGATGGCGAAACAGCAGGCGGATTTGCAGGGTTTCAATGTAGTGCTTGGTAGATTCGGCAAACAGCAGCAAACCATTTGGTTTGAGTATGCGGAAAAACTCCTGCATGGCTGCTTCCTGCTCGACAATATGGTGGAAAGTCTGGTGGCAGAAGATCATATCGACCTGGTTATCCGCGATCTCATGCATATTCGCCGCATTGGCATGGCATAGCTGCACAGGCGTTTTACAACGCGTCGCAGCCGCCCCGGCCCGGGTCTGTATATCTGGGTCGGCATCCACACCAATCAGCAATGAAGGCGAAAAACGACGGCTCAAGCTATCAAACGCGTGCCCAAAGCCACAACCGATGTCGAGTATGGTCTCAACCTGGGATTTTTCTGGCGGGATAAAGCGCTGCACATCATTGAGAGCCCGTTCCAGTACGCGGATCTTCCACATATCCGTATTGAGGAACCAGTCGCCAAAACGGGACTCTTTGACGAAAGGAAAAAGTTGCGTTGTCATTTTAATTTAACCACTGTCCCTTTCAAGGCGACACCTGACATCAATGCACCGCTACCGCACATGTATTCTGTATCACTCACTGTTTCAATATCTTTATAGTTGCTCTTAATGTGAATGACCGCGTTGCCGCCTTCTTTCCTGGCACGCTCTTGCAACTCGAGCACCGCACTTAAAAAAGCCCACTCACAGGCCACCTGGTCAGACTTGTTGAATCCGTTGGTTTTTTTATTGGTTTTCCATTCGCCAAACTCTTTTTCAACCGCGCCGGCTTTTTGGTTGCCGAACTGCAACGTGATCGCCGGGTCCAGCTTGCTCTTTACTTCAGCGTTAGCCAGCGCATCGGCGACAGGATACATTTTGCGGTCATCCCTGGCTTGCGCATGGGAGACGCAGATGAGTGAACTGATGACTAATAGCATTGCGACATTAGGTTTTTTCATTTTTATAGCCTTTAATCAATAACAGTGAAAATCAAGCATGGTATCGCTGGAGGATAATGCTGACGTTGGTACCGCCAAATCCAAAGCTGTTGGACATGGCGCATTCTATCGAATAATCCATATTGTGCTCAACGATAGGCAGGCGGACCGCCTTGGCATCCAGGTTGTAAAGATGCTGGCACCCGGCAACAAATCGGTCCTGCATCATGGCGATCACATAAATTAATTCGTGGGCAGCCGAGGCACCGATAGGATGCCCGGAAAGCCCTTTGGTGGAAGAGATCATGGGGATGCGCGACTCAAACACTTGCTTGATCGCCTCGAGCTCACTGACATCACCCACCGGGGTCGAGGTGGCATGCGCATTGATATAATCCACTGCCGCGGCTTCTGATCTACCTGCCTGGTGTTCAGCCAATGCCAGCTTCATGGCCCTGGCTGCGCCTTCCGGCGAAGGCGTCACCATATCCGCCAGCCCATCAGACGAGGCACCAAACCCGGTCAGTTCGGCATAAATGTGTGCGCCCCTGGCCAGCGCATGCTCCAGCGATTCCAGAACCAGCATGCCGGACCCGCCAGCGAACACAAAGCCATCGCGGCTATCGTCATAAGGGCGTGAAGCTGTCTCATCGGGAAAGTGCGTGGTCAATGCGCCCATGGCATCAAACATAGCCGCGCTAGTCCAGTTGGCCTCTTCGGCGCCGCCTACAATCATGACATCCTGCTTGCCGAACTGTATCAATTGACTGCCATAACCGATGCAATGTGCCGAGGTAGCGCAGGCCGAAGTCATGCCACAACTCAACCCTTGTATGCCGAATGCCGTCGCCAGGTTGGCAGACACAGTACTGCCCATCACGCGCGGCACCACATAGGGCAACACCTTATGCAAACCTTGCTGCTGCAGTAATTGTGTTGCAAGGTGATGCTCAAAAGGCGAGCCGACACCCGAGCCTGTCACCAGGCCAGTGCGCTCAGAGGTTAACTGTGCAGAAGTCAGGCCACTCCCTTCAATCGCCTGTCGCGCTGCATGGTAGGCATACAGGGAAGCATCGCCCATAAAGCGGCGTAGCTTGCGTGGGACGGGTGGCAAGGTGCTGATATCCGGCTTGCCGGAGACCACGCTGCGCATGCCATGTTCTGCATACTCGGCGTCATAACGAATGCCTGAGCGGCCAGCGCGCAAGGCATCCGTGACTTCGGCAAGACTATTTCCCAGGCAGGAGGTGATCCCCACGCCGGTGATGACAACGCGACGCATGGTTACAGCTTGCTGATTTCCTGATCAATACCCTCTTTCAGGACGCCTACCCATTTATGATAAAAAGGATGGATAAAAGATTGACCGTCTTTGGTTTCAAACTTCATGTTCACACTGTCTTTGTAATGAATCGAGTAAGCGGTGGCATCATAGGTGATCTCAATGCGTACCGTGTGTTTGTAGCGCACTACCAGGGTGGCTTCAATCTTGCCGTCAGTGGCAGAAGTCACTTTCCAGTCATTTTTTTCGGCGGCAGTGGTGATTGCCTGCTTTATTTGTGCGGCGGTCAAGGCCTTGCCATTGGCAGGGTGAACGGTGACCTGTTCAGCACCGCCTACAGGTACGGTAGTACGGGCATTCGCTTGCAAAGGCAACACAGCAATCAACAACAACGACATTACTATTGGCAAAAATCTTTTCATTTTTTTCTCCTTTTTTTAAATAATCAGCCGGTAAACTTCTTGAAAATAAGAGAGGTGTTAATCCCCCCGAACGCGAAATTATTGCTCATGAAATACTCTATATCCAGCGCTCTCCCGGCACCTGTCACATAATCCAGCATGGCGCAGGCCGGGTCAGGCTGCGCCAGGTTGATGGTTGGCGCAAACCATTGACGCCTGAGCATTTCTATCCCCCACCAGGCCTCGATGGCACCACAAGCGCCCAGGGTATGCCCGAGAAAACTCTTCATGGAGCTGATGGGCACCTGTCCGCCCAATACTTTTTCTGTGGCGTGGCTTTCGGCCACATCGCCGCGATCGGTGGCCGTGCCGTGCGCACTGACATAACCGATGGCACTGGCGGGTAAAGCGGCATCATCCAGCGCTTGCTGCATGGCCACAGCCATGGTTTCCATTTCGGGCTGCGTGATATGCGTGCCGTCGGCGTTACAGCCAAAACCGACAATCTCGGCATAAATAGTGGCGCCACGCATCTGTGCGTGCTCCAGCTCTTCCAGCACCAGGGTCGCCGCGCCTTCGCCCACCACCAGGCCATCGCGTTGACGGTCAAACGGGCGCGGGGTGAGTGCAGGCGTGTCATTGCGGGTACTGGTTGCAAATAGCGTATCAAACACTGCAGAACCTGGCGCCGAAATCTCTTCAGCGCCGCCTGCTACCATCATGGTCTGGCGGCCATATTTAATCGATTCATAGGCATAGCCTATGCCCTGGCTACCTGAGGTACAGGCACTAGAGGTGGGGATCACACGGCCTTTCAAGCCAAAAAACAGGCCGATATTGACGGCCGCAGTATGCGGCATCATGTGGATGTAACTGGTAGAAGTCACATTCTGCGTATCCCCTTTTTCCAGCATGGCGGCAAATACTTTTACAGGTTCTACACTACCTGAGGATGAGCCATAGGCAATGCCCATGCTGCCATTCTGTATCTCGTCACTGTTGAGCAGCCCGGCTTGCGCCAGTGCCATTTCTGTCGCCACCACTGAAAGTTGGGCCACCCGTCCCATAGAACGGGTCATCTTGCGCGAAAAATGACCGGGGACGCTGAAGTCATCAATCGGCGCAGCAATGCGGGTATTCAATGCGCCTATATAATCCCACTCAGGCATGTACCTGACGGCATTCTGCCCGGCCCGCAACCGCTGCTCGATGTCTGCCCACTGGGAGCCCAATGCAGTGACACCGCCCATGCCGGTGATGACAACGCGTTTCATCACACCATCCCGCCATTCACGCTCAGCACTTGCCGGGTCATATAAGCCGCATCATCCGACATCAAAAATGCCACCGCGGCAGCGACTTCGCGGGTATTGCCCATGCGGCCGACCGGAATCATTTTCAGCATTTCTTGCAGATGCTCCAGTTGCCCGGTCATATCGGTCTCAATCAAACCCGGGGCGACACAATTCACGGTGATTTTGCGGCTGGCGAGCTCAACTGCCAGGGCTTTGGTAGCGCCTATCAAACCCGATTTCGCCGCACTGTAATTGACCTGGCCGCGATTACCCATGATGCCGGACACAGAAGCTAGCGTGACAATACGCCCGCCCTGCTTCATCCTCACCATAGGCATCACCAGCGGTTGCACCACATTAAAAAAACCGTTCAATCCGGTGTCTATGACCTGATCCCAGTCTTCTTCAGTCAACGCGGGGAAGGCGCCATCGCGCGTTATGCCCGCATTACAGACCACACCATAAAAGGCGCCATTGGCGGCTACATCGTTCTCCAGCACTTCTTTGACATGCGCGCGGTCACAGATATCGAATGTCAGCGCATGCGCTTTGCCCGTATGCTCTTTACCATAAATGGCTTCGATTTCACTGGCAACCGCTGTCAGCGCATCGGACACACTCCGGCCATGCAAAGTCACTACAAACCCTTCACGCGCAAGCCGTAACGCGATTTCGCGCCCTATGCCCCGGCTAGAGCCTGTCACCAATACCCGTCTGCCACTCATGCCCCGGCCCCTTGTAAAAATTGTTGAAAATTATCTGGTTCAAATACTTTTAGTGTGGCGCTGGCAAGGACCTTTGCAGTCTCGCCAGCTTGAGTCTCTTCACGCCTGTTTTCATCATGTTTTTCTTGCTGGCGCTGATTGTCATCGCCTGCGATTGCTTGCTCACAAATCGCGCAATCATAAGCAGCCAGGCCACTTTCATCGCGGAAAATCATCACTGCGTGTATACGCAATTGCCGGTTGCCGGTAAACGCTGGCACGCTGGCCAGGTAGCGCCGCGTTCCCAATAACACACCCTGTTTGGGTGGCTGCTGTTGCAAGCGTTTATTCAATGCCACATGGCAGCCTATTGCTTGTGCCATCAGCTCAATGCCTATCCAGGCAGGCATATTGCCATCTGCATCGGCGTACCAGGCTTGTGTGTCCGGGGTATACAGCATGGTCACGGACTCGGCATCAAACCTCTCGGCCTGGTCTATCAGCAGCATGGGCGGTCTGTGCATCAGTAACTCAGAGACATCGGGCAATGCATGTATGTCGGATGGGTTCACAGGCCAGCCCCCAGGATAACGCTGGCATTACTGCCGCCAAAAGCAAACGAATTACTCATGCAGATACGTGGAGTCACTGCGCCTGTGCCTGTCTCGGCCGTGACCAGGTTTAACGCTGGTATCTCAGTATCTGCACAGCCATCCCAATGATGGGCAGGCATTTTTCCATCCTGGATGGCTAATGCACAGATGGCGATTTCGGTGGCACCGGCGGCGCCTAAAGTATGCCCGGTATATGGTTTAGTGCCACTGCAAGGCACACCTGCGCTAAAGATCTCGGCTACCGCCAGACTTTCCATCGCATCATTTTTAGGGGTGGCGGTGGCATGCAGGTTCAGGTACCAGATATCGCGCGCGGTCAATGCCGCGTCCTGCAAGGCATATTGCATGGCCTGTTTTGCGCCGGTTCCTTCTGGATGCGGGGAGGAAATATGCCAGGCATCGCTGCTTTCGCCTATGCCCAATAGCTGGAAAGGCGACGCAACACGGCTCATGACAAACAAGGCCGCACCCTCGCCGATATTAATGCCTGAGCGGTTGACACTCATAGGGTTACACAAGGTAGACGAAATGGATTCCAGCGCATGGAAGCCATTAAAGGTCAGGTGGCAAAGCGAATCTACGCCGCCGACAATCACGGCATCGCATAACTGGTGCCGTATCAGGTTGCGCGCCGACTGGAAGGCTTTGGCACTGGAAGTGCATGCGGTTGACACGGTATAGGCCAGCGCAGTCAGGCCGAAATATTCAGACAGGAAACGGGAAGGCGAACCAAACTCATGCTGCGCATAATCATAGGTTTCAGGCAACTCACCTGACGTGCGGATGACGCGCAAAGCGGCTTCAGTTTCTGCAATGCCTGAAGTACTGGTGCCCAGCACCACCCCTACCCTATGCGGCCCAAATTGCGCGATAGCGGCTTCAATCTCAGGTTGAATCTGCAGCGCAGCCGCAAGTAACAGCTGGTTATTGCGGCTGTTAAACTTGCGTAAATGCGCCGGGATCTCAGGCAACTGTCCTTGCGCGCGCCCGACCGGGATGGTCCGCTGCGGAATCCAGCCAGTTTCGTCCACCATGCCGGAGGTATCAGCCTGCCACAATGCCGCAGCGACCGACTCGCGGCCAGACCCCAGCGCATTGATGATTCCCGGATGTGATAAATAAATGGAAGCTTGCTGCATCAACATTTTTATTTTTAATGGTTGGTTATTCGAGCGTTTCAATGTCCATCTGCATATCCAGTGCAGGAAAACGGACCATCAACTTCTGATAAGGACTTTCTACCGAATGGAACTTAACATCCATTATCACTTTACCATTTAATATTATATCGCGCTGCAATGTACTCTCGTGCAATTCCGCATTGCGACTTAATCCGTCGCGGACCTGGCTGGCTGGCCAGCGCGTCACCTGCAATAACGCCAGCAACCATTTGGCATCCCATTGTTTACCTTGCTGCTCGACCTGGATCGCGCCTGCATTCGGCATATTGATGTTAGCCAGCGTTTGCCCCAGTGGCGACAACATCACCATACGCACACCTGCAGGATCGACTTCCACACTGGTGAGCAGGGTTTCCTGTGTTTGTTTCAGCGTCACCGTGACTTTCTGTTGCTCGGCAAATGCAGGCATCTGTGTCGTCGGCTGCAAGCAATATTGCACATTGCCAGGTAACACAGTGCATCGCGGGGAAGAGGTGCTGCTGCAGGCGACCATCAGCATAACCATGGCCAGTATCACTAAATGTTTAAACATGTTGTGGCTCCGGCAACACAGTTCCCAACAAGCTTAAAGGTGCACAGATCACGCTCACGCCTATGCCTATCAGCAAAGTTGCGCCAAAACCCGACAGTGCCGGCATATGACTGAGCGACAGCAGCCCGAAAGAAAGCAAAGTAGTGGCGGCAGAGAGCAGCACGCCCACCAGTGCCGAGGGCTGGCTCCAGCCGCCTTCATACAAGAATATCGCGTAATTGACACCAACGCCCAGCACCAGCATCAGGGCCATCATATTAAACAGCGTGAATGTGATACCGGCATAGCCGAGCACGCCTATGGTCACAAAAATGGCCAGCAAGGGTGGTAACAGCATCAACAATGCACGGCGCCAGCGGTAGCGTATGCCGAGCAGCACCAGGATCAGGGCGAACGCCCCGGCCAGCCAGAGCGCGCTCCATTGGCGGTACTGGGCTAGCAGTTGGCTGACACTGGCCGGCTTGTCCACAAACACCACCCCGGGCAGGTTTCTGGTCGCCTGCTGTAAGGCGGGCATATCCTGGCTACGCTGCAATTGCACAATAGACGCATAGCCATCACCTTGCTGGCCTAACCATAAATGCCGCACGGGCATTGAAACCGGTGATTGCAACCAATCCTCTATCGTCACCAGCCGTGGCGATGCAGCCATCGCCTGCAACCACTCAGCAATGACTTCCTCACGCAAGCCTGCTTCGGACATGATGCCTGTGAGCTGTGACTGCTGCCCGCCCAGGCGTGCTTGCAATAACTGGTGATGTTTCAGTTGCGTACGAGCAGACGGCACCATGCTTGAGAGACTCTGGTAACCAGATAACTGCCGCCTGCTGACAAATTGCTTCAGCACCCCTTGCAGTTGCTCCTCATGCTGCAATACCTGTTCCGGCGTGTTGCCCTGCACCAGGAAGAAAGCCGTTTCAGTATCCAGCCCCACCAGTTGCCGCACTTTCTGTTCCTGCTGCTGCAAGGCCTGCGAGCGATGAACCAGGATGCGGATATCATCATTCGCCTGTATCATCCGCCAGCCAGGCACCATCACCACCGCGAGAATCAGGAGTGCGCCCAGCATCTTTTTTGCGCTCAGCCAGTTCAAAAAACGTGGCAACGCCTGTTGCAGGCGAACAAAATAAGCGGGGGTCGTGATTTTATGAGGCCGGGATAAAAATATAGGCAACAACAGCAACACCGTTGCCCAGGTTGCCAGCAGCCCGACCATGGCAAACATGGCAATTTGCGATAATGCAGGGAATGGCGCACCAGCAAGCGCGGCGTACCCAAGCAGGCTGGTCAGCAACGCCATGGTCAGTGCCGAAGTGATGTTGCGTATGCCAGAACGCGCCTGCCACTGCGTACCGGCAGCCATCCTGGCAGAAAAGAACTGGATACTGTAATCAAACGCCTCGCCAATCAGGCTGGCGCCAAACACCAGTGTGATTAAATGGATTTTGCCGTAGACCAGTAAAATCACCACCAGCGCCGTCAGTATCCCCCATGCCACACTTGCCAGGCCTAGCAATAGTGGCCGCACGGTGCGATACACTAATAGCATCAGCAACAGAATGCCTGTTAATGACACCAGCCCTATCATATCGACCTCAGCGCGGGTACTGGCTTGCGCGTCACTGGCATAAAATACCGCCCCGGCTTTGAGCAACTCGGCACCGGGTAATTGCTGATGCAACCCCTGCTCTGCCTGCTGCAAGGCTTCCAGTGTCTTTTCCTGAATGGCGGCATCATAAGAGGAGCCTTTAAGCAGGATGCTCACCAGCACCCAGGTGCGGGACTTCCCGTTTGCCATCTTCTCCTGCGTGGTTAATATGCCATCGTTGACGGTCAGCTTGCCAGGATTAACCATGGTCTGCGCCAGCCAGCGGTCACCTAAGCCAAAGGGGTCCTGGGCTAGCGGCACTGTCATACCGAATGACAAAGGGCTCATCAGCTTCTGCTGTAGCTGCGCTTCCCAATCCATCTGGTTTTGCTGCAGGGCTTGCGCATCGGCATCGGCCAGCAACGTAGTGCGATGGGAGAGATAATTTTGCTGGATTTGCCGGAGATCAAATGCTGGCACTTCAATATCCACGCGCTGAAAAACGCCGGACTGCTGTAATTGCCGGGCGAATTGACGGGAAGCAACCATCAACTGGGCGTCACCCGCTGAGGATTGGCCGTTTTCTGCCGTTTCAATGGGCGCGCCTACCAGCAGAAATACCCTGTTACCTATCAATGCAGATAAATGCTGTACAGCCGTTTCAGCCACGGCATTGCGCTCGGTTTTTGGCAGCAAATCAAGCAGATTGGTCTCAATCGGCAGCCCCTGACGGAAGTCGTGAACGCTCCAGACGCGGAACGCGCCTGCCAGCACCAGCGCAGCCAGGAGCATCCACAGCCATAAGCGCTGTTTTAATGACTTATCCATGATTACTCAACAACATGGGGATATCAGGCGAAAACATTATGGGTTCGCGCTGGTTTGGCCAGCACCCGCCCGTTTCAGAAAACGGATATCCGTGCGGTCGCCATTGGCTTCGTCGAGTTGCACCGTTTCTACGGTCTGGTTGCCGGTCATGACGATTTCCGTCATGGCTTTACGCAGGTATGCGGCTTTGGGCGTCAAATGCATCTCCCACTGCTGGATAGAACCTAGCGCCGTCATCTGAAAATGTTGCGCCAGCAGCGCCTGGTCGGCACTTAAAATGGCTTTAAAAATATTACTGATCTGCGCAATGGCAGGCGAATCTTCTGCTTTGCGCTCACGGCGTTCGCCCGCAGCATTGGTTTCAATCATGGCCTGCCCGTTAAACTCATAACGCACCCGGTAAGGCGATGTCAATTGCCAGACAATGCCGTCAGTTTGGTTATAGAGCAGCGCGCCCTTCATCACCAGCGGCTTTTTGAGCGCGGCCATTTGCTTGGTCTGGATAAAATCCACCTGCAAGCTGGACTGTTTTGCCAGTTGCTGGCTGATCTCCTGCAACAAGGCCTCTGATTTTTCTGCGGCCATGGCAGGCATTGCCCACATAGCCACACATAACAGCATGCTTAAATAAGGCATTAACCTTTATTCCCTGGTTTACCAATGTCTGGTTCATTAATATCTGGATTGCCACTGGCTGCAATTTGCTGACACAACAGGTCAATTTTTTCTAATAGCACGGCTGGCGAAACAAACTGCAACTCTAATGTGGTCGCCTCCAGTGCCACTTGCGTGGTGCTGGCCTTGGTGAGTTTTTCGCCGGTATGCCGGTGACTGATCAGGTAAGCCACTTTCAACCGGTTTTCATATTCGACCAGCGTGGCTTGTACCTGTAACACATCGCCATAAAATGCCGGTTTAATATATTTCAGCTGACAATCCACCACCGGCCACAGATAACCAGATGCGGTCATGTCCGGGTAGTCATAGCCAAACCTGCGGAACAAGGCGCACCGGGCGATCTCAAGATACTTCACATAATGCCCGTGCCAGACCACCTGCATTTGATCGACATCATGGAAAGCAACTTCTATCTCTACAGTTGCGCTAATGACGGGAATGGCGTTGGCTGTATGCACGGATTATTTCCAGAAATTAAAGAAATTGAACCATTGCAGCGGATATTGCTTGCAATAGGCTTCCAGCCGCTGTGCGTAGCGTTGCGCATATTCGGCCACATAGCGCTGACGTTCTTTTCTGGGGAGCACCACTTGCTCGGCAAACGGCTCCAGAAAAATATTGTGCCCCTGTCTATCTGATAAACAGAACATCAGGTAAACAGGGCATTCCAGCAAACTGGCCAATATCCATGGCCCTTGCGCGAACTGTGCCGGGTGGCCTAAAAAATCAGCCGTCACCACACGGCCATTTTCGGCAGGCGGTGTTCTATCGCCCATGATGACCACCATTTCGCCTTGCTCTATCTTCTCTTTCAGCATGACGGCCGTGTCGGGGCCAAACTGGCTTACCTGCAATAGATTCACGCCAAAATCCGCACTGGATTTGGCTAGCAGCGCATTAAAGCGTTGCGCGTGTTCGGTGTAAACCACTGCGTTGATGGTTAAGTTGCGTTGTACCGCCAGCGCCCTCGCCATTTCGATATTGCCCAGATGCGCACTGACGATTAGCGCGCCTTGCTTGCTTTGCCCAGACAAAGACTGCCCAGAAATTGCAAGGTGCTCAAGCCCATGTAAAGTGACCTGGCTGGTTGGAATCTCACCTATCCAGGCAGAAACCTTGTCCAGCGCAGAGCGAGAGAATGCCAGCATATGCCGGAATATCGCCCAAATGCCATGTGGCGTGGGCTGAGCGGTGCTTTGTGATAAGCGATGTAGATATAGGGTGGAGGACTGCCTGGCCGCTTTATTGGTCAGCAGGAAATAAAGCACAATCGGGTACAGCATCAGCCTGGCAATCGGTTTACCCAGCCAGCGGTAGCTGGCCAATATCACGGCCATGCCTAACTTGCTGCCACGCTCAGGGTAGCGGGACCAATGAATCGTAGAAGCCGAAGCAGCAGAAACAGGTGCCGCAGATACTGCCATAGCGGACGTTGCCGAAGCTGGCACCAGTTTACGCGCCAGCAATAGTGGCAACCGCCAGAGCATGCCTAAGCATAATCGGGTATGCATTTTAGTGATGCGCACATTGTCATGCCATAAATCAAAATGAGAGAGGCCATCTTCAGGGTACACCACCCTGGTCGCTACATTGACAAACCTGACGCCCTGCCACGCCAGCCGTACTGCGATCGCCGTATCAAAATCCATACGCTCGGGCAAGCGGGTATGCGCCAGCAAGCGCTTGACCGCCGCTAGTGGATACAGCCGAAAACCACACATGGAATCTTTTATTTCAAACGAGAGCGTCTCCAGCCAGACAAACACATGCGTGACATAGCGGCCATACAAGCGGCTTTTAGGCACGCTGTCATCATAAACTGGCTTACCCAGAATCACGGACTGCGGGGACTGCCTGCCTGCTTCCATAAAACGGGCGACATCCTGCACCGCATGCTGGCCATCGGCATCAATTTGCAAGCCATGCGTAAAGCCTTTTGCTTCGGCCTGCATCAAGCCATGCACGACTGCCGCACCTTTGCCACGATTTTGTGGCAAGCGGTAGAGTGTCACCAGCGTACAGCTGGCAGCCAGGTCAGCAAGAACGGCCTGGGTATCGCCATCACTGCCGTCATCGACTATCAATATCGGGTATTGATAGGCTGCGAGTTGATTCACAGTCGCCGTGATCGTGCGGCCATGGTTATAAATCGGGATGATGATGCACGGTGTAAAAGCCATCACAAGCCACCCAATAGAATCCGGCCTGCCGAGTACTTTTTGTCGGCAGATGCATACTCAAAACTCAGCACCTGCTTTTCCGCCTGCCAGTCCAGTGACAGGCTTAAAAGCATTTCCGGCAGCACAACAGCTAAAAACTTGATGTTTTCCATCGCCAGGAATGTACCGGCGGCAGGCGTGTATTCGCAGCCATACTGCATGGCCCAGTGCAATTGCACAACACCGGGCAGGATCGGCATGCCGGGGAAATGCCCGGCAAAAAAATCCAACTCAGGCTGTATGCGCAAGTCTATGCGGCAGCGGCTGGCACTCTCGGTATGGATGGCTAAAATCTCAGGGACATTCATGGCATCAATTAGTAGTTGTCGACATAAATAATGCCTGTACGGCAGAAAATTGTACCTTGCCGCGGTCATTGACTGGCAATTCTTTCACGAACCGCCAGTAGCGTGGCAATAACACGGCATCATAAAACTGGGCGAGATATTGTTTGATCAGCTGTGAACTCGCGCGCTGGCTTAACCCTGCGTGTGCTTGTGTGCCCTCGGCACTCAGCACAATGACTGCACCTACCGATTGCCTGCGCCGCGAAACCTCAGAAATCACCGCATGGCTGATCCAGGGGTGCTCGATCAAACGCTGCTCCATTTCAGGCAAAGATAAACGCTTGCCCTCTATTTTCAGGATACGGTCCAAGCGCCCTATCAATCTGAACTGCTGCGCTGACACAGTTTCAATCTGGTCTTCCATACGCATTTCATGGCGATCAGACGCAAACGGAGACTGTAACAACAACGCACCATCGGTATCTGCGCGCACTTGCAAGCCCGGCAATGCGTGCCAGGCATCATCACCCTGCCGCAGCCGCCAGGCAATGGCGCCAGTTTCGGTGCTGCCATAAATCTCAGCCGGCGGGTGATGGAGTAAACCGTTCAAGCGCGTGGCGGTATCCCCTGGCAACACCCCACCGGAGGAAAGAACCATGCCTACCTGTTGCTGGCAAAGGGATAGATCCAATAAGTCCGGCAACCGCAACAAATGCGCGGGGCTGGAGACCAGCACGACTTTCGGTAACACCCGCAAACGCTCCATCAGCATATCCGGCGTGGCACACAAGTGGTTGTCGAAGGTGCTGCCCAGCACAAAAGGCAACATCAAGCGGAAGGTAAATCCGTAAAAATGCTGATGCGGTACGGTACTGACAACCGCCACCTGCCGGAAGCGGTCGCCCAGCACCTGTTCAAGTGTGGTTAATTCAGACTGCACTTGCAGCAGGGTTTTCTCTACCGGCTTGGGTTGCCCGGAGGAACCCGAGGTATAAAACACAATGGTGGCGTGTTCCGGCGCAAGCACTGGCAATTCAAACCCTGCAAGTCCTGTAAACCCTGCAAGTCCTGTAAGTCCTGTAAACCCAGAGCTACGCTCCGGCAGCGCGTCCAGCGTCGCATCACAACTTTCGGCTAGCAACTGCATGGTGCCTGGCAACGTGTTTGGCGGCACAACGACTGTTTTATTGGCATACAGCAACGCCAGCATGGCTATCAGGAAATCCAGCGATTGCGTCAAGGCCAGCATCCAGCGCCGGGCCGGGTGCGCAGAGAAAGATTGCGTGGCCTCAGCGATGCGCTGATAGCACTCTGCCCAGGTGCATGCCTGGGTTCCGTCTATGCAGACGATATGGTCAGCGGGGAACGACTGCGCGTTCAACTGGCTTAAAGAGATCAGGGGCTGCATCTCAACCTGCCCGTTTTAACCAGTAACGCCTGAACAGCCATTCACCGGCAAACAAAGCGCCCATGGCCAGGTAGGTGAAAAAGCCGTTATACCAGGCCCAAAACGCTTTGCTGCTATATAGTGCGGTGTAGAGGGAGAAGCTGGTATTCAACAACAGGAACAGGCTCCATATCCGGGTCACATTGCGGGTATAGCGAATCGCCCGTGGCGGCAGATCAGGCTGCTGTATACGCGCGAATATTTCAATCATAGAAGGCGGATAGATCAAAGACAAGGTGAATAATAGCCAGACACCCGCGTTCATCGCAGCAGGGTACAAGCGCAACAGCAAGGGGTCATTGGAGATCAGCACGCTGCACAGCAGTAAGCCCAACCCCAGCATGATGACTAGATAAGGGCGGGGAAATGCAGAAAAGAGATGCTGGATATTCGCCCGCATTCTGACCAGCAATACGACGAGCAGGCCTAACCCTACATAGCGCGGCTCAAAATAAACCAGGCCGAACAAAATGATAAAGGGATAAGCCAGTATTGAAATCGCGGCCACTACCTGCATCCATGAGAACCTGGCCTCGTGGAGCTTCATCAGGGCCTCAGCTGGAAATCAGCTTGCGCACGGCGCCGACCACGTCATTCACCGTTCGCACCGATTTAAAATCTTCCGGCTTGATCCGTTTGCCAGTCATGGTTTGCAATTTAATGGCGAGGTCCACCGCGTCGATACTGTCGAGATCCAGATCCTGAAACAAATGTGTTTCTGGCTTGATACTCTCTGCATCCACATCAAACGTGTCCTTGAATACTGTTTTTAACCGCCCCAAAATTTCCTGATCAGATAACTCGTGTAGCATCACCCTCTTAGTCCTATCCCTGATTTATTATCGTAAGCCCTGATTAAGCTTCTATTATTGCTCTTCCAGTTGTCGCGTCACAAATTCAGCCAGATTTTTGACTGACTGAAAGTTGTTACGGTTGTCGCTATTGGTAGCTTCAATCTGGATTTGGTATTTTTTTCGTAACGCCACGCCGATCTCCAGCGCATCTATCGAGTCCAGGCCCAATCCGCTAGCGTCAAATAACAGCATATCATCGTCGATATCCCCTGTCGTCACATCTTCAAGATCCAGGGCATCGATGACTAGCTGTTTAATTTCTAAAGTAGAAGGCATGCATTTACTATTCTATTGGTTTTATTATATTGCTGATTAAATACATTCTAGTGATTAAGTGCAATCTGGCCCGCAAAATAATCTTCTAGTTTTTTGGTGAGTTGTCGTGCAGAAAAACCGTCGACATCTCTTTTAGCATCCATCATCAGCGTTTCTATGCTCATCGCAGGCTGCACCTCGACAAGCAAACTTGCCTTGGTGCGCGGGATTTTATACCACTTCTCCCCTTTTGTTAATGTGCTCGGCCTGCACTGAATGATGACAGGGGTCAGCATGGCTTTGCTTCTCAACAAGATATGTGCAGTACCGCGCTTGAATTTCAGCGCTTCGCCAGGGCGGCTGCGTGTGCCTTCCGGGAAGATAATCAGGTTATTGCCCGCCTGTAGTGCTTGCTCGCACTGATCAATCAAGCCATCGGAATCCGAGTTACGTATGTAATCTGCCGACCGCACCACCATGCCCACAAAAGGACTGTTCCATAAATCCTGTTTCACAATGCAATTGACATTTGGCATGTAGGCAATGATGGCGATCACATCAATCAAGGTAGGATGATTGGCCAGGATCAGCTGTCCACGGCTTTCAGCCAGGCGTTGGGCTGACTTGATCTTAAACTGAAGCACGCCGGTAAACTGCATCAGCCAGAGAAACATGGCAAATGCGGTCTGGATGGTTTTGCGCGCCAGCTGGGTGCGGTATTTACCTGCAAACAGGAAATACAGGGGGAAAATGACAACTGTCATCACCAGGGCACCCAATCCAAACAGGAAAAAGCACAATGCGGTGGCAAATAATCGCCAGGCATAATCAATGCGCTGCATGTTCAAACTCCCACTGCCATGTACGCCCGTCACCTTGCCAGGAGGCGGCCTGCCGCTGCTGCATGCTCTCTACCCAGGTCAACGACATCGGCAATGCCTGCGGAAAGGCAAAGGACGAAGTTTGCGTTGCGAGTTTGAGCGTACAAGCCGGAGCTGTACCAGACAGTAAAACACCCACCGCATGTGGCACAAAAGTGCCTGCATCATCTGTGTGATATAAAGCTGGCGGCGCGTCTTCCGCATACAAATAGAGCACTGGTTGTTCTGGCTGACTCTGCCATTGCAACGCGGCTTCAAGCAGGCCCATGGCAAAAGTATGCACTCCGGCAGAGATGGCCGTGGATGGCCAGATGTTTTTCGCCTGCATGGAATACACACCGGTACTAGCATTAAGCACCGCCATACTGAATGCCGTTGGCGACAATGGTTCAGTAGAGACGATCTCCTGCAGCATGGCGGTTGTTCTTGTCAGGTCCCCATGTCGCGAGGCAAACACCACCCGCACCTGCGCATCATAACCCGCACACTCATTGGCTACGTGCAGGCACATCTTGGTCAGCAGGCCTAATTTGCGCCTGATGGAAAGCTCCATAAAGCTCACATCCGGGCTGGCCTGCTCCCCCTGCTGCTGCCAGCTAGCCCATTTTGCGACAGGCAGGACAACTTGCTGGCTCGGGACAAGTTGGTCGCTATTGTTGTTATGTTTAGAAAAAGTCATCATCCGTCAAAATTATTATCAATAAAAATTTACCAAACCACTGCTACTACTACACCCTCACGTGGTAAAAAATCCACATGGGTTTGCCATTTTTCAAGCGGCAAAAAAGCTGCCGGGGCCTGCTTTAAAATATGTTCAGCTGAAAAACATAACTCAGTCATCGCCACTTCTGTGTTGGCTGGCGAACACTTATAAAAAGCTTCTTTCAGGCACCATAAACCATAATAGTGGTAAGCCTGATCCTCAACCGGCAATTCAGCCATCCATGCTTTTTCTTCAGGATGCAGGTATAAATCCTTGACTGCATCCCAGTCCCTGGGCCGCAAAGACTCGACATCAATCCCCACTTGCGGCCTGCCAGCCCAGGCGCAGGCGACAATATCACCGCTATGCGAAAAGCTGATGACAGGCGACACCGCCTGGCCGGAAGACACAATCAGCGGTTTGCCATTATCCAGCGTGCTTAACTGCCAATGCTGCAACTGCTCAGACCCAAACTCGTGCGCCAATGCATGCACCAACAAATGTCTTGCCAGCGCCGATTGCCTTAACCGTTGTGCTTGCCTGTCACTTTGTACATCCACCATGCGGGTAATGCGAATATGAACCGCGTCGTCTCCGTCGGCTACATCCAGCGCATACACCTGGTTAAGCTGTTCAGCAAAAGAGGCATCTAAAAATTTGAGCATCAGCTATCCGGGCTGAAACGTCCACGCGACAAACCGGCTTTGCTTTTGCCCTTGCGACATGGGGATAGTGTTAACCGTCACTGCCTGCACCTTATTCAAGGTTCGGTAGACTAAAGGCAAGTTACTCGCCTTTGACACCAGCGTGGTAAACCACACGCATTGCCGGCCAAACAGCTTGCTCTCGTTAATCATCGCCGTTAAAAATGCCGCTTCACCACCGGCGTAGACCAGTTCATTGGCCTGGCCACCAAAATTAAGTACCTGCGCAGACGGCTTACCCAGGCCACGCCATTTACGCTGTGTGCCCGCCTGCGCCGCTTCTGCCGAGGCATGAAAAGGCGGATTGCATAAAGTGAGCGTAAACTGCTCCCCCGGCAAGATCGCGCCTTTAAAAATGGCCGCCGGATTTTGCTGGTGACGCAAGAAAATCTGCTGCAAGCCATTCCCGTCAATGATCTGCTGCGCATTGCTTAAGGCCTGCTGGTCAATATCGACGCCCACGCACTGCCAGCCATACACCTGGCTGGCGATTAATGGATAGATCAGGTTCGCACCCGTGCCTATGTCCAGCACTCGCACCGGTGCAGGCACGGGCTGCTTAGCGCTCTCCGCCAGCAGATCCGCCAGATAATGCACATAATCAGCCCGCCCCGGAATCGGCGGACACAAGTATTGTTTGGGGATATCCCACACTGCCACGCCGTAATGCTGCTTGAGTAAAGCCTGATTCAGCGCCTTTACCGCCTGCGGATTGGCAAAGTCTATAGAAGCATCCCCATATGCATTTGCACGCACATATTGCGCAAGTGGCAGATGCGTTTTCACCAGCGCAGCAAAATCATAGCCGGCACGATGCAGATTACGCGGATGCAAACTGGAAGAAGATTGGTCAGGTTTCATCAAACACTGGATAGCAAGAATGTCGGCTAGAGTAGCAGATATTCCTTAAAATTCACCTGTCGCGTGAACCAATCGCGCCAACGCAATCAAAGCTATCAACTTATCAATGCAGAACAACATGAAACCCAGACTATCCGTGCTTGATCTTTCACCCATTACGCAAGGGAGTGAAGCGGCACAGTCTTTCAAGCACACGCTCGCGCTCGCGCAGCATGCCGAAAAATGGGGTTACCACCGCTATTGGCTGGCAGAACACCATGGCATGCCAGGCATCGCCAGTGCCGCGACCTCTATACTGATAGGCCATGTAGCGGCGGGCACGACCACGATACGCGTAGGCGCTGGCGGCATCATGCTGCCCAACCATTCGCCGCTGGTCATTGCGGAACAATTCGGTACGCTGGAATCTTTATTTCCCAAACGGATCGACCTCGGCGTCGGCCGCGCCCCCGGTTCGGACCAGATCACCGCGCGCGCCTTACGCCGTAACCTGGATTCGGACGCGGATGCGTTTCCGCAGGACGTGGTGGAGTTGCTGGATTACTTCTCCTCGGAACCCAAACGCTCTGTCAAAGCGGTGCCTGGCACTGGCTTGCATGTGCCAGTATGGATTCTTGGCTCCAGCCTATTTGGCGCGCAACTGGCTGCTGCCCTCGGTTTACCTTTCGCCTTTGCCTCGCATTTTGCGCCGGCGTATCTGATGCAAGCGATAGAAATATACCGGGACACCTTCAGGCCATCGCAATACCTGGAGCAACCTTATCTCATGCTTGGGTTCAATGTGTTTGCAGCAGACACAGATGAAGAAGCGGTCTTTCTGGCCTCTTCCATGCAACAGGCATTTATCAACTTGCGCAGTGGCAGCCCAAGCAAATTACCACCGCCGGTATTTGATCTATGGAATCAATTAGGTGGCGCGGAACGGGCGATTTTGAATCAAGTACTGTCTTGCTCCGCGATTGGTGCAGGGCAAAAGGTGTTGAGTGAAATCCAGGCTTTTATCGCCAAAACAGGGGCAGATGAACTCATGATCACTTCGCAGATTTTCAATAACCCCGCGCGCCTGAGATCCTATGAAATCACTGCCAACGTTTACAACACCTCCCTGCAAGATTGAGGTCCCATCACAATTCATGATGAGATAAACATCTGCTTAAAATCAAAAAGGCCCAAGGCAGCAACCCTGAGCCTTTTTGGATGAGTGCGACATCGGCCTCAATCAATGCCAATACAAATTTAATCCCTTTTATTTATTCTGCCAATAGAGCGCCGTCCACCCGCCACAACAGGCCGCTGCGGGTAAAAATCTTGCACAGCCCTATCCGCCGCCCTTAATAATTAGTTCACAACCGCTGGTTACGATGCCCTCAGTCTTAGCTGAGATGGTTGGGGATTTTACATTTTCTGTCTCCTGGACTTCTTAAATCAGAAGTATTTAAACAACATATGTGGAGAAGATAATAATGAAAAAATCTTTAGTGGGTCTTGTCGCGTTAATTTTAGCAACTGCCGTCAGCCAGGCGCAGGCAGCAATCATCATTTCAGAGGTGGCACCTTGGAGTAGCGGTGATTCTGTAGTAGGTGCAGACTGGTTTGAACTCACCAACACAGGCAGTTCGGCTATCAATATCGCGGGCTGGAAAGTAGATGACAACTCCAACAGTTTCTCTGCTGCTTTAGCGCTCACAGGTATTAGCAGCATCAACGCTGGTCAATCTGTTGTCTTTATCGAAGGCAATGCAGCGACCGCAGCAACATTCGTTTCAACATGGTTCGGCTCTAATGTGCCAGCAGGCTTTGCCATTGGCTACTACAGCGGTTCTGGTATTGGCTTGAGCACAGGCGGTGATGCCGTGAATATTTTCAATGCATCCGGTGCGTTGCAGGCGAAAGTCACTTTCGGTGCCTCTGACTCGACGACTCCATTTCAAACATTTGATAACGCAGCGGGTTTAAACAATGTCACGATCTCCCAGCTGAGCGTTGTTGGCGTGAATGGTGCATTCAAAGCAGCCAATTCCCAGAATGAAATCGGCTCACCAGGTTCAATCGCAGCTGCAGCTGTTCCTGAGCCAGAAAGCTATGCCATGCTGTTAGCAGGTATCGCTGCCATCGGTGCTATCCGCCGCAAACGCCAAGCCAAGTCCAACTAAGGATAGCCACCCATGAAGCTTACCCATTTAATGGTCGCACTGGCTGCGATCATGGCTACGCCAGCCTATGCCGCAAGTACGCTTAACCTGGCGAATTACGCAGTGACAGGCAGTTATGCACTCGACGCCCTGAATGGCACCAACGGTGGCATCTCAGGCCTTGAGGCCTCCGCCATCACTTATGCCAAAGATCGCGGTTCACTGTTTTTTGTGGGCGACGAAGGCACAGGCGTTGTCGAAATCTCATTGACCGGCCAAACACTGGGTCATATGAATTTCAACTGGTCCAATACTGGTAGCAGCAAGCATGACACCGAGGGTCTCACGTATCTGGGAAACGGCGTGTTAGTAGTCGGCGAAGAGCGTTTATATGACGCTTACCGCTTCAACTACGTTGCTGGCGGCACGGCCAATCTGGCAAATAGCTCGGTTTCCATCAGCAATGCGAATGTGGGCAATAGTGGCCTGGAAGGTATCAGCTACGATGCGCGTAACGGCGGCAGTTTTGTCACCGTCAAGCAAGAGTCCCCGGAAGATATTCTGGGTGGCACGCTCACATTTGGCGCGAATGGCAGCGGCATCGCCAACATGTCGCAGCTGTTTAATCCATCCAGCTTGGGGTTAGCTACGCTTTCGGACGTGCAAACATTGTCGTCAGTCACTGCGCTGTATGGCACTCCGGGTGAAGATAACCTGCTGTTATTGAGCCTGGGTTCAAGAATGCTGGTTGAAGTCAGCCGTACTGGCCAGTTGATCAGCTCTTTTGACCTGTCGGCGGTTGTACCGCATAACGGGATCGAAGGCGTCACTATTGATGAAAACGGCACGATTTACCTGGTGGCCGAGCAGGAGCAAGATGGCAGCGTCTCTCTTGCAGATGCGCGCTCCAGGCTGATCATCCTCTCTTCAAATGTCGCCGCGGTGCCTGAAGCGGATAGCTACGCCATGTTGTTAGCAGGGCTAGGCTTAATGAGTATTGTCGTGCGTCGTCGCGCAAAATAATCACTCAGTCTGATATAAACAGCCCTGACTATCTTTGATAGTCAGGGCTGTTTTTTAGTGACATCAACGCTTTTCCTGAGCGATTAAACCGAGGCTACGTCAGGCTGCATGCACCACATTCATCACTTTCAGCCGCCGCGATTCCCCATTAGGAAATGGCCAGTCAATCTCCTGACCTACTTTCAAACCAAGTAACGCAGAGCCCACTGGCGATATGACTGAAACCCTGCCGAGTTTAAAATCCGCCTCTTCAGGAAAGCACAATTCTATCTCCCGCTCTAAACCGCTACTTTTATCCAGATAAGTCACCCGTGCATTCATTCGAACAACATCCTCAGGGACTTGATCAGTTGACACGACAATCGCCCTGCCGAGCTCATCGCGTAACAGTTCATCATTGATCAGCATGGATAAGCGCGCATAGTCGCTATCCGACAATATTAAATTTTCAGATTCCATATTTTCAACCATCTTCATTAATACGAGTCATCCGTGAGGACAAGCCGACAGAGTAATCGGGATAGGTTGAAAAAATAAGCCTGCGCAATTGAAAATGACTGTTTCCTTAACAGCTACAATTCGCTGACAGATCACGTGGACTCGCACTAAGCTGACATTGGAATGTGCAAAGCGATGCAAAGACTATTTAAAGCGAAAATCTCAACTTTTGTTACGCTGTGATTTTGATCATGGCTGGGCGGCTACTCTTTATCCCAATAGGGTTCTGCGCCAAACCGCTCAGATAAATAGTCAATAAACACGCGGGTTTTCAGCGGTAAATTGCGCTTGGGCAAATACAAAGCATAGACGTGTTGTTCAATAGGCAGGTATTCAGACAATACCGATTTCAGGCGTCTGGCTTGCAGGTCTTTACCAATAATAAATGTAGGCAAAAGCGCTAAACCAAAGCCCCCCAGAACGACTTGCGACAATGCTTCATCGTCATTAATGCGCAGCCTGCCAGAGACATTTACCGTCACCTCGCCCTTGGGGCCATTAAAACGCCACTGGCCTTTGTCTCCTGAATGTATGTAATCCAGACAATTATGATTGACTAAATCTTGCGGAATCACAGGTATTCCATGCTGTTCAAAGTACTTGGGCGTTGCGCACAGATTGCGCCGGATAGGCGCTAGCCTTCTGGCCACCAGGCTGAGCGGCAAATCCCGTGTGATGGTGATCACAACGTCGTAACCCTCTTCCGTCAAATCCACCAATCGATCAGTAATGGTCATGTCGATTTCCAATTGCGGATACCTATGCATAAACTCCGCGATGGCAGGCGCAATATGCAAGGTGCCAAAAGCCACTGAAGCAGCCACTTTAAGTACTCCCCGCGGTTGCGCATTCAAGCTTTCGATCATGTGGTTCGCTTCATCGGCCTCATTGCTGATACGGGTGCAATAGTCATAAAAGCTGGCGCCGATTTCAGTCAGGCTCAAATGCCGGGTGCTGCGGTTAAGCAAGCTGGCGCCTAAGGCATGCTCCAATTTAGCGACCGCCTTGCTCACTGAGGATTTGGTCATGCCCAGCTTCCTGGCGGCAGCCGAAAAGCTTTGCTCGCTGACCACATTGGCAAAAATGACCATCAGGTTTAAATCATACATGCCCGGATTGTATCCCAAATGGAAACAGTTATATGCGTTTTGTAGGACTAATTTTATAGCCAGAAATGGTTAACATACACCTTAGATGCATTGACCTAATAAAGCATCCACATAGCGAAGCACTCACAAGGAACCTGAGCCATGCATAAAGCATTTGCAAATACCAGTTTATTCACCATCGCTTATCTGATCTGTGTATTGCCGACTTATTATTCAGCATACTCAGGCTTGGTAGCAAACGCGACGCTATCGAACATCTTCAGCCCGCCTGCAATAATCTATCTTTTATCTATGGTGGGGATATGGGGGATCTGTCTGATCAGGGGTGCTGTCATCGGCAAAAACTGGCTGGTGCTTATCCCTACAGTCGCCTTCGTATTCAATTTGACGCCCGCCCTGACTGCGATTCCGATTGTGCCATACGCCTATCACTTATTGGCGATCTTGCTCGCAGTGGCTTCTTCACCAGGCGCGATGATCGATACCGATGCTTATGAAATGAGATAAATCAGGCTACGCATCTGGCGGGCTAGCTGCTTTGATTGGGAATAAATCAGGCTTACAGGCCAACAGGATTTTTTTGGAGACCCATAGATTTCTTGCTGGCAGCACCAGCCCGGACTCAAGCGGAGTGAGAAAAACGGTGAAGAAAATGATCTGTACCACACCCGCGGTACGCGCCTTGGGATCAATCTCCCGACATGCTTTATGGACTAGCACCGTGTAGATAAGCACAGGCGGAATGGTGAGCAGCGTGACCAGCATCGCCGTGGTTGCGCCAATCTGTACCACATCCGTGGCCGCGAACGCACAAGTAGAAAAAAAGAACCCTACATGGATCACATAGGCTTTTAATAACCGCAGCCTGACTTTGCGCAGCTTATCAATCAGATATGGGTTGGGTGTAGTGGCGTAGTGCATAGTATCAAAGCCATTCATTCACGGGTTTAGCCGCTATTAAACCACGAATAGAAGTGGATGGGCGATGGCATCTAGGTGCGTACATGAACGCAGGGTTTCAGCTGGCATGACCAGGCATATTAAACACTTCAAGCTGAAAATGATGTGCTAAAAAGAGATCGCATTAAGCGATCTCTTTTTTCCTTAGCGGGTTGCAGCACCTGGTGCCGGTTCTGCATCTGTAGGCTGTATCGGGTTAGCTTCTGCACTCCCGGCTTTTTGATGATTATGTTTTGATTTTTTATTCGCATGGCTATGCTTTTTAGCAGGCTTGGTGGCCGTTGTATCACGGTTATTCCTGCTTTGATCCTGTGCTTGCGGTGTTTCATTAGTGCCAAGTTCGGCGCCATCGGTTTGTTTATCTGTGTCAGCAGCGAAGGCTGTCATTGCAAATGCCGTGAATAATAAGGTGATGAATAATTTGCTCATGGTGGTGTCCCTATAAAAATGAAGTTTTATTACTGAATAGCTTTTTTTGGACTGCTTGTGAATTAGATGATTTATTGCGTCTTTAGGTTATCCGCCCCACTCCCATTCAAGTGTAGGAGGTGGCTGATTAATGCGTCGTCTTTTCTACGCTCAACCGACACCTCGCCTAAGGAATGCCAGTGTGGTTATTATCAATCTCGGCTTTAAACCCAAAAACGCCAGAATTTCTGAAATAAAAAACGGTTCACATTTCTGCGAACCGTCTTTTACATGCTGTAATGAATAAAGCCTTCTATAAACCTATACCTTGGTTTATGTCCGTTTTATTTCACACCATAATTGATATCTACGCGACGATCAATCTTGTGGCAATGCTCATCAGGGCAATCGCGGCTTGCGAACTCATTGCCATAACTGATTGTTTCAAGTTGCGCATTTTTTACACCCTGCGCATTGAATGCATTTTTCACCGCCACTGCCCGGCGTAAGCCAAGATCCTTGTTGTAGTCACCCTTGCCTCTTTCATCTGAATGACCTTGCAATGAGATTTTGCTTTGCGGGTGATTCAATAAATATTTGGCATGCACGGCGATCAGGTTTTTATATTTTGGATTCAGCGTATCGCTGTCGTAATCAAAATAAACCTGGCGGTTTGAAAGGTAAGCGCCGTATATTTTATATGCCCGCCCTGAATCATCTGCATCAGACACAGCATGCTCTGCGGCAGTTTCCTGCTTTGAGGTTGGATTACCGGTATGCGATAAATCCGTGGGTGTGCTTTTACAAGCAGACAAGACTAATGCAAGTCCTAAGATCTTCCAGGTATTTGAATTCATAACTTCTCCTTAACTTTCTACAAATTGATAGAACCATCACATTTCTGAAGGTGCAGTGTTTACGCTGAAACCACTGTCTTGTTAATAACCGGTGAATGTGCTCACTAGGAGAGAGTCCTTCTTGGCATCAACCCTGTCAGACTAACGATAGTTTGCATAAAGATTTATCGGAAGATTTCTATAAACCGTGTAGGAATTCTCTTGCCTGAGGAATTCAAGAAAGCAAACACTTTGCAATGCTGCAGCTAAAAAACCACCTTGAAACAGGTTGACCAAGGGGTCGGAAAAAGGAAATGTGTAGGTAGGCAAACCTGGAAAACACAATCATTGTGCGTACCACATGCCTGGATAATAGGCCTGGCACTAGATGGGAGAAACAAATAAAAAAGCCACACTGAAATATCAGCGTGGCTTTTTGCCTAACGAGTGTAGTGCTTAAGCTACGTTTTTGCGGCGTGCAACAAAGCCCATCAAGCCCAGGCCAGCTAACATCAATGCTGATGTGTCAGCTTCTGGTACAGCAGCGACGTTTGAAGACAAGAACTCGACGCGCAAGCCAGCTGGGTTGCCAGAACTGAGTGCTGTATTCGTCAGAACAAATGACAAGGTGTTGATACCTGCAACAAAGCTACCTGCAGAAGCTGTAAAGGTACTCCATGATGTGAAACCATCAGCAGTGCCGATCTCAATGCCGTTGAGGTAAGCAATAGCAGAGTTATCAGCAGCAAACTGGCCGTTAAAGCTGGCTGTAGCTGCGGAATACCCAGTCAGATCAAATGTGGTAGTCCATGTGTAGGTACCATCACTTGAAGAATCGAATGAGTCACCCTGGTTTGCAGTAGGTGTTAACCATGACGAAGTAGCATTATTCGCAAGCCAGTTGCCTGCAAGTGGAAATGAACCATTTACTGAGACATAACCGTGTGCGCCAACTGGGCTGGTAGTGCTTGATAATGCGTAATTTGTATCTTGTGTACCTGCCGTAAAGCCAGCGCCTGTGTTATTTAAACCTGCAATATCAACCGCGTATGCGTTTACAGAAGCCAAACCTATTGCCATTACTAAAGCTAATTTTTTCATTGTTATCCCCTTTTAATATTTAACATCTCATTTAACATCTACGACGTTCAATAAACAATCAATATTACACTAATAATATTATGATAAAAATATTACTGCTGTCATTAGTCTGTTTGGGCCTAAGCAACGTTAGGCAAAGCAAAAAAAACGGCAAATGATTTCCGCAGAGAATGCGCCAGCCACATAATCAAAGTGTTAAAAATCAATGACGTAGTCTACGCCAACCAAGCACGACGCCTGCGATGCTAGCGAGGATGCCGCCAATAGAAAGCGCAATCACAACGACTTGACGCCCGATCTCATAGTTTCCAAGTGGTGGAAAATCCATACAGTGCAGTGCATTGAACAACCATCTGTAAAGCCGACTATCATTATTATGGGACGATACGACTTGCCCTGTCTCAGCGTCCAGGTAGTAGGTCGTCCTGGCGCTATCTGCGAATGCCACTTTCAATACTTTTGAGACTTTGTGTTCCGCGCTAGAACGATAGTACAAGTCGCCATCGTTTAACCACTCGGCAGATATCTGAGCCACCCCGGCCTGCATGGCTTGTGCCCGCTTGGTAAGCACGGCCTGATCAAAAGGGGCGACCGTTGCACCATTTGAGATATCTATCAGGTATTTGTGATCTGCTGTGTACCCCAACACTCTTACCTTGCCGTCGAACTTGGTCCATTCGATTTCTTTGATCTCTTTCATATCCAAACGGCTGGGCAACTGCATTTCAGCCAGGCCGATCTTGCCGCCTGTCCATGCCAGCGTTTCCTGCTCGCTCATTTTGCGAGCGGATATCCAGTCAAACGGCTTGACCGACAGCCAGCCGCTAAACAGCCAGGTGATGCAAAACATACCTGCGATCAAACCGGAAAGATGATGCCAGCGTGCCCAGCCGCGATATGGCGAGACACGGTTCTGGCTATATCTGCGCTTGATGCGAAGCCGTTGTATACCCAAGTACATCCCTAATACAATCAATAGCAAAGCGGCGCCCGAGGCCCACATGATCACCTGGCGCCACAATTCACGTTCCACGCGCAGAGGCGTGAAATATATCCAATGAATGACAGACCCCAGCCAGTTCCAGGTGCGCTCATTGCGCTGTGTATCTAGCACGACCTCACCGGTATGGCTGGATACGTAAAGCTCAGTGCCCATCACATCTTCCAGTGCAATACGATGTAAGGGGCGATGTGCATCTAAGCCGGATGCAATCGACCATTGATCCCGGGTAATGAGTTGACTACCCTGAATGTCAGCATGTGGTGAAAACGCGCTGACACTGCTCCTGATCAGCGCATCATTAATGGCAAGGCGTTGGCCCGTATCCGCCCAGATTGATAGCCATGCGCCGCCCTGTAAAAAATGATAGGCGGGCCTGTCATGGTGCATATTCAGCCTGACTTTTTCGGGCGCATGCTGATTACCGGCGGTACGCCATGCTTTTTCAGCGCTGAATTGAATCTTGCTTAAATCCACTGCCTGCAGTGTAGCCAGGCGTTTCGCTTGATTCAGTTTGGGATAGGCGACGTAGAGCATCACCAGGCCAGAGATAAACCAGAGCAGTACCAACAACCCCAAGCCTATCCCCAGCCAGCGATGCCACAGATGCAGATTGCGTAAAGTCAATAATCGCATCGAAGACGGTTAGTACCTGAACTCAGCCGTCAACTCCAGTTGTCTGGGCGCGCCTATGATTTGCTGTGTATTTCCGTAAGCCAATGCCGCGTAGAACTTATCTGTCAGGTTGCGTAGATTTGCCCGCAATGTGATCTGCCTGTTGATATTCCAGGCTGCGCTCGCATCGTAAACGGTGTAACTGTCCATGGTGATTGCGTTGGCGCTATCGGCATAACGCTTGCCAACGTATCTGGCGCCTACACCGGCTTCCCACTTAGGCTGCTGATAATATAACCAGGCATTAGCCACGCGCTCAGGCACATTCGAAGGCGTGTTTCCGGCACGTGAAATACCGGCATTGCCTTCTTTTAACTCGTCAAAACGAGCGTCCAGTATGGCTATATTGAAGTCCGTGCGCCAATTCTCGACGGGAAACAAGGTAGTTGCAAATTCAATACCTCTTGAAGATTGTTTACCACCCTGGATGGAAACCGATGGCGTGACCGGATCACGCGTGATGATGTCATCTTTAGCGATGTGATACAGGGCAAGGGTCATTTGGCCTTTAGCATCAGGCAGCAGGTGCTTAATGCCTATTTCCTCCTGACGGGACTTGGTCAGGTCGAACTGAGCGTTGGCCAGATTCAAGCCTAACAAGTTAGTCACCGGATCCGTGCCCCGGCTCATCTGCCCATACAAGGCAGTCTCTGGCGTCAAATCAAACACAGCCCCTGCGCGCCAGGTCAGCGGTGAGAAATCCTGATCAACATTGGCGGCGCCCCTGTAATCCTTACGATAAGTATCGATCAGATCCTTGCGCAGGCCAACGATCAGCTTTAAATGATCAGTCGCATTGAATGC
The DNA here is from genome assembly GCF_058744375.1 of Methylophilus sp. E2MeOHC9. Lineage (NCBI taxonomy): Bacteria > Pseudomonadati > Pseudomonadota > Betaproteobacteria > Nitrosomonadales > Methylophilaceae > Methylophilus > Methylophilus sp. E2MeOHC9. Next base: position 1,467,967 of record NZ_CP196024.1, on the reverse strand, counting down.
ATCCTCCACAAAGAAAGCCTGTTGCTTGAGATCAGCATCATAGTTTTTCAATACCGCCGTCGTGCTTCTAAACAGGCCGGGAGAGAAGTTATATACCGGGACACTGTCTGAAACAGTGTTGCCCGCATTGCTGCTATGCAGGAAATCTGTATGCGAGATCTCCCAACCCGCTGCGATACGGTTCTGATGTCCCAACAGAGTATCAATCGAGGCCAGCTCCATGCGGTTGCCATACTGGGTCTGTTCATGTTCGATCGCTAAAAAACTGCTGCGGGTGACACGATTAGTCGTCGTATTCAGTGCGTAGTTTTCTGCGTTACGCCATTCCCGGTCCGACTTGAACCAGTAAGTCTCATTCTTGAATTTCAATGAAGGGGTGATATCCCATTCGACCTTGGCGCGGGCACGGGTATCAACGAAATCCATTTTGTCATTGTCGACATTGAAATTGGCTTTACGTAATGCACGCGAAATATTGCCGTTCACTAACGGTGAACCATAAATGGCTGTCGGTGACTCTTCTGCATGGTCAAGCGTAAAACCGATCCGTAGATTCTCTGTAGGCGTGAACAGAAACGACGACATGATTTTTTTACTTTTAAAATCACCCCTATCTATGTATCCATTACCGCCTAACGCAGAGGCATCAATACGAAAAGCACCCATTTCACCGATGGCACCTGAGCCGCCGATACCGGTACGATAGTTACCGCGTGTCCCCAACCCGAACAGAGCTTCAAGCGATGTTTCCCGGCTAGCTTTTTTCCTGACACTATTAACCACACCTCCGGCAGAACCGTCGCCGAATATGACAGAAGCAGGTCCGCGTAACACTTCAATCCGCTCGTAACCCCAGGTATCTGAAGGATAAGTCAGCGTGCCAGCACCTGTGACCAGGCGGACACCGTCTTCAGCTTGTGCGACGGAGTTGTTGCCTGTGAATCCCCGTGATGAAAAGGATTGTCCATTGCCAGGCGTGCTGATATCAGTGATGCCGGTTGTACGGGTCACCGCTTCTTTGATGCTGATGTCGCCGCGTTGGCGGATGGTGTCGCTATCAACGACGTCAACGCTGGCAGGTGTCTCTTTCGCGGTCAGGTCCAATCGCGTTGCCGTACTATTGGTTTTATTGAGGTTGATTGCTGCCTTGGGTTCCGCGCGAGCTTTTACTACCACCTCGTCCAGCAAATCCTCTGCTGCGGATGCCATGCCGGAGAGCGCTGCCAATATGGCCACGCCCAATACCTTTTGTTTAAACATGATTTAATACTCCCTGAATACCATTCAAATTAACGCGACCAAACCGTCACGTACGTTGGTAATAGCAGGGTTCAAAGTAGACAGCCTCATTCGTGCCGGTTGCGACACGACTCAGCTTGTATATGCGGTGTTATAGATATGTAAACGGTGAATTGACATTCACTTCTACTCAGGAGCACCCCGCCCTAATTCGAACTCTACGACTACACCAGGGCAGGTCTCCTGACTCTCGGGTCGCTGCCTATTCGCGGCCTTCCCAAGTCATAAACTCAGTGGCTAGATGTGCGAACAGGCTATCCGATTACAGTTGCGGGGGCAGTTCCGGAATGGTCTCGTAATCTCTTGAGACGGCACCGGATTCCCTATTAATCTGCTTGGCTATGTTTAAGCATCGCCAAGCTGAACCATGGTGGGGCGAGTGTAAGTTTGTCGTGCTTTGGTGTCAATGCATAAACAAAAACTTACACACCAGATGCTGTACTTGCTGAGACTATCCGATTATTACAGCATTTAGCTTTTGGTCGGTCTATTCCTCAAATGGGGAATAAATTGAATTTCGTGACCATCTTCTTGAGGATACTCGAAAAGCCATGCATCCTATCCAAGCGCATGGCTACTATAAACATTAAGTTTAATACTTGGACTAACCCCAACTCCCAACCCAAGCCAATCCAACATAACGGCCAACGATTGCCACCGGGATTACCGCCGAATCAGCCAGCCTCTGATTGCTAGGCTATGGCTCAAGGCGTGTGACTATGGGCAGAGTTTGTGGCTGCGAGTGGATGAATTTTGGGAATGAGTTGCGGGTGAGCAAATGGTTAGAAATACTTAAACGCCAGAATTCTGAAAACTGTACGCTGGAGGATGTTTTGAATGAAAATAAAAGACCCAAAGTATCAACCTTGAGTCTTATTAAAATGTTGCCCATTTTGAGCAAACACAGCTCCTTACATCATGCGTTTCTTCGGTCTTTGAATTAACCCAATTAAACCTAATCCTGCAATTAACATTGCTAGGCTTTCAGGTTCTGGTACTGCAGTAATTCTGACATAGAAACCTTCTTCTTTTCCGGCTAGGTTAATACCAGATCCAACAATCGTATTACCATCTGCACTAATCCCTTGTGCGCTTACTAAACGAGTAAAACCTGACATATCGACATCTTTTTCAGTTAGCCAATCCATAAGGCTTACCATCCCATCGGCCTCTGTCCACAGAAATGCTTCCTCATCAAGCCAACTCGAAAAAGAACTGCCCACAATTACAGACCCATCCGCACTAACGCCTTCAGCATTACTATGAAGATGGTCAGCAGATAAGTACCCAAGGCCAACCATACCTTCAGTTTGAGTCCAGCGGAATGCTTGACGTGTAAAACCAATGGTAAAAGAGTCTCCAATGATTACTGATCCATCCGCACTAATACCAGTAGCATTACTTTGAAGATCATCTGCAAATAGATAACCAAGGCCAACCATACCTTCAGTTTGAGTCCAACGAAATGCTTCTAGACCACTGGTAGTCGAACCATTACCAATAACTACTGATCCATCCGCACTTACTCCACTTACAAAACTATGAAAATAACCTCCCGCCAAATCACCTAACCCGATCATTCCTTCAGTTTGAGTCCAACGAAATGCTTCCGTTTTGTAACCATTTGAGGACGTGCCGACTATGACAGATCCATCGGCGTTAACACCAAATGCTCTACTGTTAGAATCTCCAGGCAAATGCCCTAAATGAATTACTCCTTCACTTTCACTCCAGCTAGCAGCCACTGAACTGTCACTTCCAACAAATACAGTACCATCTGCATTGATCACCATACCACCAAAAAGTCCACCAGATAATTCTCGCACTCTAATCATGCCGTTTGCTTGCGTCCATATAGCGTTCCCATAGATTGGAAATCCATCATCTAGAGAACCAATCTGCATCTCGCCTGTTACCACCATTCCGTTTGAACTAACCTTGAGAGGGCTATAGTCGAATGCACCTAGCCCCGTACCCAACCCAATGAGTTGCCCACCCGCATTTACATTAGCAGAGAAAACGCTGAGGATTGTGGAGATTGTAAGGATTGAAGCTTTTGCTTTTAGATGAGAAATGTTAATCACGATGAATAGCCTTTGAATGAATTGAAGCAATTACATCATCTAGGCAATGGCCGGTCTATTCCTCAAATGGGGGATAATTTTTAAACCCACAAAACTTAAGACTCTTTAAAGATTATCGGAAAAACAAAATTCAGACTTTTAATTCTTATTGCTAGTAAATAGATTATTGCCAATACAACTGTGTAAGATTTTCTATGTTATAAGTTACATATATCCGTTGTAGTTAAGTTTTGCTCTGAATAGTTAAGCGCTAAGTGAGTTAAAAATGACATCAGTAGAAAATGCAGTAATAAATAACATCAAGCTTTCTGATGAGAATGTGAACCTTCTGATCGAGCTCCTTTATCAGAGTTTAGAAAATGAAGTTGGTTGGGAGCCATTCCTACACAAACTGAGTGAGATTGTGGATATCAAAGTGATTCACATGATTGCTCAAGATAAAAATAACCAAGCTATATCATTTAGTGAGCACGCTAACGTATCTGTTGAATCAGAATTCGCCTATCTGCATAAGTATCAATTTGTTGAAGTACGATTACAGCATTTAATTGATAAACCTCCTGGGCACTGGGCGCATGACTTTGAAACAGTAGGTGAAGAGGTGATGTCAGCTCATCCAATCTATCAAGAGTTTCTAGCTCCAGCTGACGTCAAGTATTCATCCATTTGCAAACTTGTTGACGATGAACGTGCTGTAGTTTTTTTTGGAATATTCACAAGCCCATCTCAAGGGCCGATCACAAAAGAGTGCTTGGAGTTCATGAATAAACTACTCCCTCATATGTGTAGGGTTAGTAGACTTTCAATCCAAAACTTTATCTACTCAACTCAGGCTCTCGTGGGGCATACATTAGTAAACAAATTAAGGCAGCCTGTTATTTTGGCTTCTGTGCATGGTGAGGTAATGCATGTGAATGAGGCGGCCAAACGTATGTTTGAAGCAACTGATTTATTACGAATTGAACGAGGCAATTTGCAAATGCCTCCAAAATACAAAGAAGAGTTTTTAAACGAATGTGAAGCGATGGAAATAGATATCAGAAAAGGTACTTTTACTGAAACTTCCTCATTCAAAACCTTGCAGATTACTTCCTCGAATGTAGATAAGACTTTGTATGCTTTTTATACAATGCTTCCCCCTCAACAAGTGATGAGAGCATATGGCTTGCGACCTTTAGTCATGTTGTTTTTCTACCACCCAGAATCGGCACCTAAAGTTGATGCCTCCATCTTAAGCGCTGCATTTAGTCTCACACCCGCAGAATGCCGAATAGCCATACTATTAGCTGAAGGGCTCTCACAAAAAGAAATTTCAACTAAGTTGAATATTAAGCACGACACTGTGAGAAAACAATTACAAAGCATTTATTATAAGACCTCTACAAATCAGCAATCGGAGCTAATACGATTGATGCTGCACTTGCCAAGTAACTTCGTGCAAGAGCCGCTTAACCTAAGACTTAATTCATAAAAATCGTAACCAAACCTGCTTAATCTGAATTTATGGATTCAATTTCCAAAACACCCCCCATTTGAGGAATAGACTCAAAGCATACTTTCGTGAAAACTTCACTTAATTGATCGTTACCACTTAGTTGTTAAGCATAACGATTTCATAAAAATTATTATTAATTGTGGAGGATAGTATGAGCACACTGAGCAGTCTTGGTAAATTTCTTATTGCAGTCACTCTTTCATCGATCTCACTGCATGCAAGTGCAATCACTTATACCGTTGAAGAAAGTTTTAGTGGAAATTGGGAAGCGACTTGGGCCTTACCGATTGCTACGTTTGTTCATACAAGTTCATCTCAAACACTAACTGCAGGCGACGCTTCAATATTCACTGGTAGCAGTACTCAGTCATTCTCAACAATCGAAAATGTCGTCACTTGTGTTTCTTGCACAATCACTGAAACACTTAGCAATGGCGACAAGATCTTTTTCACCCATGCATTAGCTAATGGTGCGCTTACACCTAGCATTTCTAATCCAGGCACAGTAGATAATTACTATGACGGCACAGTAACGATCACAGGTGGCACAGGTTTATTTAGTGGCGCGTATGGCAGCGGAACATTCACTGCGATTGATTTTGGGGTTTATAACACCGATGGAAATGGGGCTTTTACCAGTTTCAATCCAAATGGTAACTGGCAAATTCAGCTTGCATACTCAGTTACCACTGCAGTACCTGAACCTGAAAGCTATGCCATGCTAGTTTTAGGTTTTGGACTTGTTGGTTGGGCATCTCGCCGTAAACTTTAAAAATAATTGCTCAGAAGAGGTGTCTACATGCTTGGGAAAGCTCGAATTAAATCGAAAGTAATACTCGCAGCATCAATCGCATTGGCAAGTTTGAATGCTGAAGCTGCACTCACTTCATACAATCCGAATGGAGTTGATCTAGTTTACAGTTCAGTTAGTGACGTGACTTGGACTAAAGATGCCAATTTATTAGGTAGTTTGATAGCGTCAAAAGGCTATACCAATGTCGTTAATGCAATTATAAGTGCAAGCCCAACCATCACCAACTTACCTAATAACTTCAGTCCCACTGGCATCTACACAATCTCTGCCACAGACTTTAGCCAAAGCGAATTGGGGCGCACAAGCTGGTTTGGTGCAATGGCATTCATCAGCTACTTAAACGACGTCAGATATGGAGGCAGTAACGACTGGTTATTACCTAAATATACTTCTGATTATACTTTTTTTACCACACCGCTTAGAAATGGCACAAGCTCGGGCAATGAGTATTCAGAATTATTTTATGATGAGTTGGGCGGAAGTATGTTTTCAAATGTCCCAAGCACAACGACCTTCGATAATCTAAAAACTGATTTCTATTGGTCTGGCACGGAGAAAAGCACAGACTCGGAGGCTCGAATATTCAATAATTTTATTGGCGAACCGTTTGAAGAGCACAAAAACTTCCAATTATATGCATGGGCAATTACTTCAGGAAAAGTAGCACCTGTACCTGAACCAGAGAATCTAGCCATGTTGCTTACTGGACTTGGATTGATTGGCTTTTCCACCAGACGTAAACACCATAACTAAATATAAAAATGTAATATCCTCCTTGCCCTGTTGTATTCAGGGCTTTTTTACATCTTTATAGAACAGTTAATTAGTAACTATCAACGCTAAGCCACTCCCGCCTGGACAAATCTGATTTCCCACGCCAAACCACCATAACGGCCAACGATCTCAATCGAGGTTACCTTCGTATCCACAGGCCCCTAATTGCTTAGCTATGGCTCAAGGCGTGAGACTATGTGTAGGGTGTAAAATAAAGCGTTGGCGCTTTAACAGATGCAATTTCTAAATTGAATTGATGAGAAGGCTCATAGTCACCAACATACGTCAAAGCAATCTTGCCATTCCATTGAATTCTAAAGTTGTCAGTCCTTTCAATACGAAAAAATTTAATACAATGATCTACTACGGTATCGTGGCCTAAGAGGTAAATCTGAAATGCTTTTGCATCATGATCATTAAGGTCACATGGCAAAGCATCTACACCAAGCTCTAATTCATCTAAAAAGTCCAATGAGTATTTGTCAATCTCGCAAATTTTAAAGCCCCCTTCGTGCCAATCAGTTGAAGAGATAGTGCATCGATGATAGTTGCCCCATACAATAGGAGCATTCCAATCCGACGGATAATCTAGATTTTCATCATCTTCAATATCCCGCTCTGCATAATAATCATCTGTTACCAAATGGAAGTGGAACCAGACCTCAGCGTCTATTATCTCTAATCTCCACTGAAAATCTTTAATCCTATGTCCTTCAGGCCAAGGGTTCCCTTGAAAGTAAATACGATTAGAACTTATTGAAGCGGTCATCTGATTAGAATTTGAGATTGTTATTCTTCATAGAAAGATATTAGCACCACAAAACAAAAAAGACCCAAGGCGCTAACCTTGAGTCTCTCTATAAATAGTGGCCCCTATGTGAGTCGAGAAAATCACCTACTCAGGACACACATTTGCAGAGTCAGGCCCACCAAAAGCATCATTCATTTTTTTGAAATTTTCATCGTTTTTTTTCATTTCTTCTACATGCTTAAAAAGGGTGTCTACTATCAATTTAATTGAGCCATTCAACATAGCTGCTCCAATGTCCTCACACAGATTGTTTGATAATATTTGCTTTTTACTCAGGCAAACTCCCCAAGCACTTTCTTTAAAACTCCGCATTTTGTTTTGGTAATTAGATTCAAGTTCTTTTTCGTTCAAATCACGAATACTCTGCGGCTTATTTACATTGGCATTGAAATAAAACTTATGCCATATTTTTTCAGCATAAGACTCATTTTGAGCTGAGCAATAATCAACAAAAACTTTACCCTGATTGATATTCATCTGAATAAATTCTTCTACATCAAAGTCCTCAGAAAGCTCGTTAGCAAGAGACTCTTTAGGCAGGCTAAAAAGTATTAGCACCAGTATTTTGCAGGCAAGAATATTTTTAAAAAAATTTATATACACTTTGAATAATGATGCGACTGCTGAATCGATAGTGTATCAAATGAATCTTTTGTGATGGCTTCCCATTTGAGCATCGAACTTGAATATTAACGCTAGACACTCCCGCTTGGATAAACCAAAACTACCACGTCAAGCCAACATAACGGCCAACGATTGCCACCGGGACTACCGTCGTATCAGCCAGCCGCTGAATGTGTGGCTATGGCTCAAGGGGTGCGACTATGGGCAGGGTTTGGAAACAAAGTCATAGGTATTTAGAGTTGGATTGCCCGGTTTCTTTCAGAATTTATATGGATAAGGAGAACAGAGCAAAGAATTAGATTAAATAATCCCAATATAGCCCCAGCCATATTTTGACCAATACTCATCATTGCGGCAGTACTTACAATAAGTAAAAAGAGGTATGCCCAAGAACCTTTCTTGATTACTAGCTTTTTGGAGTATTTGAAAGTCTGAAATGAAATAATACAAAACGGAATGTAAAACATACTTGCCCATAAAAAATTACTCATGTGAGTATCCGTGGGTCCCATGTTAAATGCCATTACAGCATATGCTAATGCCAGAATTAAAGATAAAGCACCAAACCAGTAATTTTTAATTTGCATAAATTTCTAAAGTTAAATACGCAAGGCGGGGGCTGACAATAATCTAGTTTACCTCACCTCAAAACAAAAAAGACCCCCACGGCATCAGGACCAACTCTTGAAGTTGTGTGTAAATACTCGAATTCACCTGCGTTGGGTTTGAGGCAGCTGGCGGGTGAAGTTTCGGAGTCGGCAGAGTTGAGCTAACCTAAAAATCCTGAAACGCCGAAATTTTGAAAAACTGTACTTGCTGAAAAATAGTGAAAAACTGAAATTCTGAGTCGCCGTTCGGCATTAGAAAAAGAAAAACGGCTCACATTTCTGCAAGCCGTCTTTTTTATTTTGGTAGGGTGTGCGGGGATCGAACCCACGACAAACAGACTAGAAATAGCTGATCAATATCGGTAGTGCTTTCATCATGATTAACTATTGCAGTTTCCAAGGCTAAATGGCGCCAGTTCGTCAACTTTTATCCAGCGAGTTTGACCCTTCATCTGAATGTTAGCAATTCCTTTTTTACGCTCGATAACAATACCGCAAGCGGTTTCCTCACCTTCGGCCAAAGTTTTTCTCCAAGCATTTAGTTTCTTGGCAACCTCCTCCTTTTTCTTGCTTTCTGCTAATTTCTTGCTCTCTTCCGATGCCTTCATAGCCGAAACTTCAGTCATTACTTGCTTGAATAGATCCTCACCTTTTTTACCAGTGAAAAATTCTATATTTGTCATGCCATAAGATTTTATATCGGCCATTTCTACATAATGTTTGTTTGCCCAGTCAACATATTGACCAACTAAATCGACGTTGTAACATTTTTTACTGGAAGTATCTCTGCTACTAGTTAGTCCCTTCGGGCACAATAAATTCGGAAGCTCAGGATTATTCATGTATGCATATTGAACTTCGCGTCCGTTATGGAATTTGAACGCAGCTGAAGTTCTAGCACCACGAACATTACTTTCGAAAGTGGTATTGACCGACTCTATTTCGCTGACATAAAAAGTCTCTCTAGCACCGCCGTTATTTAAAAACACCAGCTCATAATCATCCGATACCTGCCCATTTGGGAAAATTGGTCCAGGCTCACCGTCCTGTGCATATCTGGCAACATGAGTGATTTTAAAATGATACCAAGCAGTGCCTTCATACCCTGGATTTGAGTTCCTGTAATCATTCACTTTACGTCCCTGAACATAAATTGGTGTATCCAATTTATAAAGCGCTTTGTTTTTTCTGTTTTCGTATTCGATATATACTACTTTTTGGGTAAGCATGAGATGGGATTCTGATTCGAATCCGGCATAGGTGTTGATTGGTATAAATGACACAATGAGGAAAAAGAGCGCGGTTAAATAACTAGGTTTCATGGGAATGTCCTTTGGTTTTTGTATTATTAAATCAAGGGCGGCGCTTCCTCCATTCGTACTTTCACCAGAACCATCTACGACAGAATCCACACCAACTCCATTTCAAAAATTAGTGGTACTTAACTAACATCGGCACGTTTTCCAAAATCTTTAATAACAGCGACTAAATTCTTCGATACTTGTGAAGCCTTGAAACTCTTCGGTTTCTTTTCCATTTTCCCCAATACCATGAAGTAGGCTCTAAAACTGACCTCCACGCCAAGCCAATATAATTGCCAACGATTGCCACCGGGATTACGTCGGCATTAGCAAGCGCCTGATTGCTTGGCTTTGGATCAAGGCGTGAGACTATGGGCTGGGCTTGGGACTGCGCGTGGGTGAATGTCCTGATCAAAGCGATTTGACACGATTCGACGACCTGACAAACCCGAAACCAGTCAGAAAGTCATATAGTCCATCGAAAGGCGCCAAGTCGTCGAGTGCGTCGAATGAATTTGAGGAATTAGTTAAATCGTAACTCGAGCATTATGTCTTGATAGCTTAACCGTAGCCCCTTGACGAAACTCACGTCATCTTGGCTTTGATTTATTCTTGCTAAGACCATCATTGTCATCAAATTAAGAGCGTTTGAATTACTAATAATTTGAATTACCAATTTATCCAGATAACTATTAACGTGGAAATCAGCAGATAAAGGTTGACTGTTAATTAGATTAGAGTAATTGTTAATATCTAGTGCGCCGTTTGCATAATCCTGAAAGCGGAGTGTTACTCGTAAGTCACATCACAACGGCATTAGCGCTGTCAAAGCTATTATTAATACCAGCGATGGAGCTGCAAGTAAGAGCGCGGCGATTCTTCTAACCTTCGTTTTAGCTGCAATGCTATTAACTCTGTGCCAATCGTTAGGCTCAGTGAGTTGACCAGTTATGATTTTGGCTGTTTTGTTTTTGAATATAAACCAGCCTGATATCACAGTAGCTATTCCGGCAAGTATGCCATGCGTTATATCTTCTAAAAAGTATGTTGTTGCTACATCAATCACACCAGTTGCTATAAATAGTTTCCACCATTCATTCTTCGCAGAGCGACTGTGAATTAAGCTTAGTGATTGGTAAATAGAATCTTTTAAACGATTGCTGAATTCAGGCGTCACAAGGGAATCTTCCAAGGACTTCCCCTCGATCTCGGCATCAATGTGATCGATATTTATTTCTGATGAAATCACATAGTTTAGTGGCTGAAGCAAGGGAATAAAATTCGCAGACTTCCACCCTTCATCACGAATCGATATGATGGCTGATTCAAGATTTGAAAGGTCACTTTGCAGAAGATGCTCAATGATTCCATCTGTATAAAGCCAGTTTAAGTTAATGCCATATGCTACAAGCTTAAATTCCGAGCCTGCACAGCTTACTTTCAAATTAGCGATATCAAAATGACCTTGATAGTTCGCAATGATTTGATTTTGTGTTGTTGGTGATTTTTCAGTATTTGAAAGTTTGAGTTCGTTAGCCACCTGAGTAACGCCACTAACCCCTTCAACACTCACTATTTTTCTAGCATTAGGGTCTTGGTCTTTAACAAGATTAAGGGCGTTATTTGTGTCGACATCGACATTGATCCATCCCGCCAATCCGGTTACCGTTGTGCCTTCACAATCGCTGCAAGTCAAAGCGCCAGATCCAGAGCATAGTGAGCATGTAACCTTGCCTGATGTGCCGCAACCGCCGCAATTAACTTTTCCTATGCCAAAACAAATTTGACACCTGACGCGACCGTTGTAACAGCCATAGGCATCACAACCGCGATACTCTGTTCGATAGACTGTTCGGTAAGAATTGTATCCACCACCATTTCCGTTGCTGACCCAATACGTCTCTTGATATGGAACTGAGACGGCAATGCTGTTAGTGCCACTGCATTTCGAGCATGTTGCTTGCCCGTTGAGACAGTTATACGCTGTGCATCTAACTTTTCCATATCCATGACAGCTTGAGCATGTATTTTCTCCAGCACCCCCACATTTGCCACATCTAAGTTTGCCATGCCCGGCACAAGTGTTACATGTATTCAGCATGTAATATTTATGTTGCGCCGCTAAGTAAGGATTTAACCTTGGATGGTTGTATTTTGTTTTTGGCTCGTTGAGTTCAGCCAGCAGATTTGTGGCAGCTAAATTTAATCGGGCTTCAGTTTCAGACTCAGCAGATTGCCTAGGATTATCAACTTTGAGCTTTTCTACTGCGTCCGCTTTTAGGAAATTTCCCGTAATATTTTTCTCAACTAAGACCGCCTTCAATTCATGCTGAGACACAACTTGAAATGACTGTTGAATATCTTCCTGCGAAACGGCTAAAATTTCGTTAGGTTCAAAGCGCGTTTTATTTTTTACAATACCGCGTAGATTTTCCAGAGCACGATCGGATATTGAATTGTTATTTTTATTCAGCATGACTTTCCAATTGGTCGAAAATTATTTTTAATGTTTATGATCAACCGCACAGCATTTGAGTCGGCCATTCGCGGAAGCATTGTATATATAATTTAAAATTTTATTAATTAGAATTTTGATTGTTATCTATGGTTCTGTGTAACTTTCTCCACAAGTCAAAGCATATGATGCTTACCCCAAAACAAAAGAGACCCAAGGCGTTAACCTTGAGTCTCTTTATAAATGGTGGCCCCTCTGTGAGTCGAACACAGCACAGACGGATTATGAGTTCGGTGCTCTAATTAGATATTAGGCATTGAGAAAAGAAAAACGGCTCACATTTCTGCAAGCCGTCTTTTATATTTTGGTAGGGTGTGCGGGGATCGAACCCACGACAAACGGATTAAAAGTACACGGAACGTGATCCGGTTGAATTTCTAATGACAAGAAAATTAAGTATTTTTTCAGGTCACGCTGCAATCTGGACTCAATACCGAACCTAATACCGAACCAATGAAGTTGATGTTGGACAAGTTTCAGCACCCCTTTTCTATCCGAATCAATGAGTTAGCAGGTTTGGTTTACCGAAACCTCACCGAACTGAAAATCACGGGTCGTTAACTCAACATGATCGGCTATGAAACAGCGATTGTGGCAATCCCAGTGCAACATTAAAAAGCTCTGAAACTAATCGTCCTCTCCATGGATAAATTTTAATTCCCATGTCAAGCCACCATAATGGCTGACGATGACCTCCTGGAGTACCTTTGTGACAACCCACCCCGGATTGCTTCACCATGGACCAAGAAATGCGACTGCGGACGAGATTTGCGACTCTCATCGGGTGGAGATTCGGGTGCAACTGAAATACCCAAAAAAGTGAAACTGGTGCAACACTGAAAAACTGCGACGCTGCACACCCTCGAAATAAGTGTAACCCAGCAGCTTGCCACCCTTCGACATCAAAGAATAACAAACCACTGGATCAAAGTTACATGCACATCACACTACTAGGCAGCAGCTTTTGATTCCTGCCCAGCAATGATTTTTTGGGATGCCATGTCGGATGCTTTTTGCAACGAGCTAGTGTTCAAGTGTGCATACCGCTGCGTAACCACTGGTGTTGAATGACCCAGTAGTTGCTGAGTCACATACAAACTAACGCCTGAGTTCACCAGCATACTAGCGAAGTTGTGTCGCATATCATGGATTCGCAGTGACTGATGAATACCAGCCTTCTTCTTCAACACTGACCAGCTTTTGGCAATCGTTGTGTAAGGAAGCTGAGTTTTCACATTAATGAACAGATAATCATGATTGCCAATGGTTTCCAAATTATTAATCACAGCCATTGCTGAATCGTTCAGTGGTAGCGCTCGAACCTTCTTAGATTTTGCGTTTGTTGCAGGTATCCTCCATACCCGATTTTTCAAATCGAATTGTGACCATGTGCTTTTCGCTGCTTCACTAAATCTCGAACCTGTACTCAACAGAAAAATCAGCAGCTGACATACTGCTTTCGGCTTCCCATCTTTGAGCACATTCAGCAAATGACTCAGTTGGTCCTCATCCAGTAAGTTCTCAACCAAGTTATCTTCAGCATACAACCGTATCTTGGATGCAGGATTCACAGTCGCAAGGTCCCAAGAAATGGCAAGATTAAACATTCGTTTTGCCAGCTTAATGTGGTGATTTGCTGTTGCAGGTGCTAAACCCTCTCGAATCAAGTTACCGTGAAGCTGCTGTAACTCCAGTCGAGTAATTTCATTCAGGCGTTTATTACCAAACCTAGTATCCAACCTGGAAAATAATTGCTGGTCACGAAGCCACGAGCGTTTATTCAACTTGGCATGCGGTAAGTAGTATTCATCAAAAAATTGGTTTAGCGTTATGACTGCAAGCCTGGCTTTTTCTTCAGCGCGGGGATCAGCTCCCAAGGCAATTTCGGCCTTCAGTATTTTCACAGCCTCATTAGCTTCTGCGAGCGTCATATCAATAGTGCGACCTATTTTCTGGTGGCAGGATTTACCATTTGCATCTTTGTACCTAAGGTACCAAGTCCCGTAACCACTGCTGGCCTTTCTGGTTTCAACATAGAGCCCAGATCGTGTATCGCTTACAAATTCAATGCGATTGACACCATAAGGACAAACTAAGTGATGATCAATAAAGTCCTGGGTTAATTTTACAATTGCCATGCATCATGCCTTTCATTGATTAGTTATAAATTGAAAAGGCGGGTCACCCGTGAAGATGAACCCGCCTTGAGGTGCAGTGCGAAACTGCGGAACTGAATTACTGCTTAGACTAGGATTGAATACTTGTGAGCGCCATGCCCTTCTCTCTCGAACTTCCAATGATGTAAGGCAGTATCAGTGCCGGTATATTTGTCTATGGTTCGCAGTGCAGCTCTCTCGCTGACATCTGCAAGCCTGGCGACCACCTTGCCTAATTTCATTTTAGTGTTGGTCCCGGAGCTTATGCATTCGAGGATGACCCGTATAACATCGACATCAGACTTTTGCTCAATTTCAGTCAACATTTTGCCTACTTCATTTTCGTTAACTTTTTCAACTGATGCGACCAGTTCAGAATAAGGTAGACCGTTAACTCTGGCATATCGGTAAGCAACCCTGAGATCGACATTGCCCCGTAGCTTGTCATTTTCAAACATAACTACTTTATGATCAGGTACGGACTCATCAAGCGTGTAAAGCATATAGACGCAATCGGCGTCATCCCTAAAATCAGAGACCCCGCCAAACACAGGTTTACCTGATGCATTCAAGTTTTTATTGACGTGCCCCAGACTAATTAATGTCCCGCCCTGCATGACAAAGCCGCGTATTGCCGTAGTGAACTCTCGCACCCTTTTTTTATCGATGACATCGACAAACTTCTTCACAGTATCAAGAACGACAATGACACCTGAGCACTGATCTTTCTGAATTAACTGCTTTAATATTTCCAGAAAATCTGTGGCTTTGAACCCATGGTGGCCCTCTGCAAGCATATGAAACCCAAACTCTTCAGCAAAACCTAATTTAGTAACTAAACCCTCACCAGAATCATCCATATTAAGGTAATAAAGCTTGTCAGGATTGATCTTTCCGCTTTCAATACCATTCATGATCATGGATAACACAATCAGAGTTTTACCAGTATTGGGGGCTGCAAATATGGCGGTCCATTGCCCTTGCAACGCGATGTTGCCCAACAGCGGCACAGAAGCCAGGGTGTTTTTCTCCATTTCAGCCAGATCACCAGCCAATGAGTATTTTTTTAGCAAGTTCTCTTCTTGCACATCTTCAACGGTCACCGTTTTGAAACGATCTTCAGGAGACATGCATAATTCCTCAGCATCGTAACCAGCCTTAACAACCATACTACGCATAGATGCAATCGTGATTGGGTTAGGTACATCACTATCGAAGGTAGACCACTGATATCTAATTTCCGCATCGCCAGGATATTTTTTGCCTTTCTCACTCCATGCTTGCCAGAGAGTGTAGCCAACATCGCTTCCACCAGTTTCATAATGGATAGCCATGCCAACATTTCGCCAGTCATCCCGACCGCAATCAGGGTCAAGCACTGCTAACATGGCGTTCAAACGAAATAAGGTTTGCTCTGTTGCTACCCTATCCTCAACAATTCGAGAAGTTAAGACAGGGCTAGATGGACTAGATCTGCCATTGTGCGTAAAAACAGCATCAACAAAACTTTGATCTACCTCGACTAAATCACTTGCGATAATGACTTTCTCAGAAAGCATTGTCTTGCCGGTACTAGGGGGTAGAACAACCATAGAGCGCTTGGCTTTTACATCAATTCTTTCGGGATGATCATCGGTTTTGTGAGAGTCAGTTTTGGCCCACACGTCAGAACTTAAACGGTAATATCGGTGTTGACCTCTTTTAGTTGCAACAACAAAATTAGAAGTAATCGCAAAATCAGCCTCTAATATATTTAACGCAGCTAATGACTCAGGCCCATCGCAATCTAGTACCAGAATATTTTCAGGTACGATAAAGCCTAGCTCATGATCAGGGTGTTTGCTCCAGTATTGACGAATTTTGACTTCATCCAAACCTTCCAACCATGTATCCCACTTCACGGCAGGTATTTTTTCACCGATTTTTAGCGGTATTACTGGGAACCCCGACTGTAAAAACACAATCGCAGATTCCATATATTCATTTTTAGCTTCACTCTTATTCACGCCTGGGATAGCAAATGCACTTGTTGTGCTAAGAGCATTCCCGTTAATTGACTGAGTATTAATAATTTTTCCTTTGAAATTTCTTCAAAAATATTTTTATAAATTTTAGATTCACAAATTCTATTCCCCCTTCCCAGGGGCTTATTTACCTCCATTCGTTTTGTTAAAGAGCGTCCACATCAGAAAATTTCTCTTCCCATGCGGGGGCTTCCAAATAAGCTAATTTTATTGATTACTTTGTAAGGCTCCCCAGAAAGGAAAACTCAATATAATCATAAACTTAAATAGAGCAACCTTCTATTTTATAGACAAATTAAATGATATGTCAACACGCCAAATGAGTGGCCAGACATATGCATCCAATAACAGAATTTCAGTTTTGCAGTTTCGCGCCCACTTCAGAAAAGAACCAAAAATAACGCAAAAAAATTTAAGCTAAGCCCCACTCCACCCAATCAATAGATGTGACAAATCTCGACAATTAAGCCGACTTTTATATTTGTCATATCAGGTGATTAAGTAAGGTGGGGATAAAAGGTAATACTGAATTGTTATTGAAGCCTATCGTCCATGTATAGCTGTTCGCAATGGAATCCGGCCATTAGCTGCGCTTGATCTGCCACAGCACGGGGTATTGCATCGTCAGGTATGTCCCATGTAAGAATAACCTCAAGAGCTTCCAGGTAATTTTGATTGATTAATAACATTTAATTTCCTCCGTAACTTTAAAAAAGCAACAACAGAACAAACAAGCAAAAGTGTCAGAAACACTACCGGGTAAACAAGGACGATTAGAGTTAATCCAATTACGCCAATCATCCGGGTACTGCGAAATAACAAACAGAAAAGCCCAATTACGAGCAGGGTCAAAAGTGCCATTAAGAACTCCGAGAATTCACTGAAAATTAGTGGTGTAAGGTAAAACGGTTACCGGTAAGGTCGGTATAGGGGCGGTATTGCGGAAATTGAGAAAACAGATATTTGCTAAACCCTTATCTGGCTTGGCTTGATGAGGGGTAGTTGAAACTAGACTAACGGACTAAGAATCCGACCTACTGCTATGGAAGCTATTTGGTAGTTTTTGATGGTGTGGTTTTGACAGGCTTTGATGGTTCTGGCTTGGACTTTTCAATGGGCTGGACCTTGATATCGACACCACTTTTGATGAGGGCTTCTATTGATTCAATGACAGGCTTTGGATCGCAACTGACATAAACACGTGGGTTTTCAATATCACGCTCGACCAAGTCTTCTGCATAAATAACTGCAAAGACAAAACCCGGTGTATTGGCACTCTTACCCTCAAAAATGCCATGCAGTGAGAATGATGTTAGTGGCTTTTTGGCACTGTCTAGTTTGTCCAGGATGGTTTGCAATTTAACCCATTCTGAACTGAAGTACCCTCCACCTTCATTTTCATACACACGAATAATGATGTTGTCTTGGTCATCAATTCCGATGTGGTATTTAATGTTGTACTTTGCAGATAAGTTAAGACACTCACTCGCTTTGACGATGCGTTTGGCTTTCATAGTTGTTCCTTTTGAATAAATTAAATGATCAAATGCATTGCACCCTTCATATAAGATGGCTGGTTTATCGCGACTGAATTAACTTTGATTCATTGCCAGATGCTCCTCAACTCTTGCTGCGGACCACAACGACTCGGGAACGTAATAGGTCGAACCACCGGCATTGTTCCAAATGAAACAAAACACTGCCCATCCACTATCGAGTTTGTGGCATACATCAAAAATCATTGGTTGGTCAGTGATATTGGGCCAATCTCCATGTTTAGCAGCCCATGCCGGATCAAAAGCTTTGATGCTTTTTAAGTCAGCCTCGGATTCACAGATATATGCATCCCCACCAAGGTATTCATTGAATGAAAATTCAGCATACAGTTGGCCGGATAGCCATTTGAGATTGTCAGCATTGATGTCTGTATAAGAATGAACATTCGGTGGGTGATCGTCACAAACATTCATGAGCAGGTAAGCAATATCCTGGACAACGGTTAAGGCTAATTGATTGGTTTGATAAAGCTGGAAAGCTTCCTTGAAATTACATATTTCGACCATAGGGCTCCTTTGTATAGGCGTAAAAAAAACCCGCACACCTTTCGGCATACGGGTCAATGGATTTTTGAAGTCAATGTTTAAAGATTAGCTTTTCCCGCTTCTTTCATAATTTCTTTAAGTTGGTTTTGAGTTCTTAAATCTACACCGGATTCAATCTCCAACTTACCGTATCTCAGTTCTTTGAAGAGCGACTGAATTCTGATTCGATTTCCCTGGGAGTCAGTCCATATATAAATATTGTTATCGAACTTCATTCCAATTCCATTTTCTACTTGATTAGAAGTGATATCTGGTTTTCCATATTTGGCCTCTAATACGGCTACTAAATCTGGAATAAATGATCTAGGCAACAACATAATTCTTACTGCCCTGAGTGAGTTTTGCTCATCGAATGAAAAGGACATATATTCATTTCTCAAGCTGCCATAATCCACATAAAAATCCATTGAGTTTTTGTTATAGACGCTCCTCTCGCAGGCTTTTCCACGATTTTTATCGTCAGCTTTTTCCATACATAATTTCTGCACATCATCAAATGCACCTGGTTTCCCAAAAGGGATACCTTTGAATGTAATTGCTTCATTGGTTGTATCTGCATTTGCTATAGGTATTAGCGTTAATGCCAGTGTCATTAGTAAACAGAATTTCATTATTTTCCTTTCTGATTGTACAAAGTACTTCTACAGGTTACTTACCACGAAAAACTAAGTATTCCTTAGTATCGAGTTTATCAAAAAACTAAGAATCTCTGAGCACCTAAAACGTACCGATGATTCTAAATGAGTGATGTTGTTGCAAAGAGATTGAAAGAAGCGAGATTGGCTAAAGGCCTATCTCAAAAGAAGCTTGGCATTGCCGCAGGGATTGATGAGTTTTCTGCAAGCCCAAGAATGAATCAATATGAACGTGGCAAGCATATTCCGGACTACACTACATTGGAGCGTTTGGCACAAGTTCTCAATGTTCCCATACCGTACTTTTATGCAGCAGATGATGAACTAGCTGAGTGGATAAAATGCTTCCCAAGGCTGGGCAAAGCAGAAAGAGAAAAAATCATCATTGAACCCAGTGGTGATTAAGGTGTGGCGAGCATAATGTCGCGGTGATTAATCTGCTGAAAATTGTAGATGCTTTAGATATGAAGCTGAGTGACTTACTGATTAGTTGTGATCTTTGATGAGTCTCCTTTCATTTATAGTTTCTGAATAATAAGAATTACAGCTCCTGCCTGGACAAATCCCAACTTCCGCGCCAAGCAAACATAACGGCCCCCGATTGCACCCGGGATCATCTTGGTATCAGCCACCTTGTGATTGATTGTCTATGGTCAAAACTCACGACTATAGGAGGGTTGGGGACGGTAAGCGGATGAATTTTGGATTGAGCTTGAGGCTAAGAGCGGGAAAAATTTGGGAAAGTTACTACGAGGGTTTATCGCCATTGCGTGTACAAAGGCATACAAGTTAGAAAAGGATGAGCATTAGTTGCTACAAATCTTTTCCATGTAATGCTAAGCTGACAATTCAAAGATTTAACGATTCCCAATCGCAACCAACAATAACGACATTAGGATATTTCAAGTCCAATGAAAATTGAATCCGCTATTGAAAAAGCCTTAAAAAATATCGCCAAACATGGGGATACGGATGTTTTCCCGTTTCCGTTTGAACGACATCTTTTTTTCGATAAACCAGATGAGTGCAAAGAAATACTTTTAGATATACATAAAAACTTCGATGAGTATTTAGCACAACAAACGCCATCGACTTTAGAAACCCTTACACAAGTTGGATATACAGGATTTAGATGGGCTACACAAATTGAGCCCTTTTGGAATGCCTATTATTTAGCCTTGGTTATATCAGTAGCTGAAAAAATTGAGCAAACGAGGCCATTAATTTCTGAAGAGTCTGTATTTTCGTACAGATTTGACTGGTATGAAGAAAATGCCAAGCTTTTTCTCGATAGTTCATGGAATGATTATCGAAAGCGGGGAATGACTTTAAGCAAAGAGTTTGCTTATGTAGTAGTTACAGATATTGCTGACTTTTATCCCCGCATCTATCACCACCGTGTCGAGAATGCGCTTCAACGTCTAGACAAGGTCGGCGACACCCCTAAACGAATAATGCAGTTATTAAGTACATTCTCGAATAATGTATCTTATGGGTTACCTGTCGGAGGTCCAGCCTCGAGAATGCTCGCCGAATTAGCTCTAGTGTCCACTGACACCCAACTTTCAAGAAGGGGCATTAAATTTTGCAGATATGCTGATGATTACAGTATTTTTTGTAAAGACAAATCCGAAGCTTACAAAGTATTAGTAACACTGTCAGAGAAACTTCATAACGAAGGCTTAGCATTACAGAAAAAGAAAACAAAAATTCTAACTACTGAAGAATACAGAGAAATAAATAATCTGCTAGACCCAGCTGAAACTTCCAATGCTCTTGCAAGCGAGGAACAAAAGCTGCTGAATATTTCGCTTCGCTATGATCCCTACTCAGAAACTGCTGACGAAGATTATGAATACCTAAAATCGGCTGTAAAGGGTGTAGATATTTTAGGAATTTTAGGCAGAGAAGTCACAAAAACAACAATTGACTCAACAGTCTCAAAACAAGCAATTAAAGCTATACATGCATTAGATGTGGATGCAAAAGTAGGAGCCATCCGAACATTGCTGGATGAAAATAATCTTATAGTCTTATCGCCTGTATTTGTCACGGTCATGAGAGCTGTAAAAGGCCTATACCAAGATTTACCGGAGTATGGTCAGAAATTGGTTGATAACAGCCTTGTTAGACTTTATGAAAATAAATCTCATCTACTCAGCGTAGAGCTAAACGTGAGCTATTTTATCCAAGCTCTTTCGGTCAGCCGAACGCTTGAAAAAGAAGAAATATTAATTGATATTTTCGAGAACTCGACCAAACCACTTATAAGAAGATTAATCATTTTGATAATGGCTCACTGGGAATGTCATTACTGGTTAACGGATATCAAGAAACATTATGGCGGTTTTTCAGAGTGGGAAAAGCGCGCGCTAATTATAGCCTCATACAAACTTGGAGATGAAGGAAAGCATTGGAGAGATCATATTAGAGATAATTGGAATAGTCGAGAAAAACTGGTCAGAGACTGGTACGCACATAGGGCTCAATCCAACCAAAGTATCCCATTATGATTACTGAAAAAATTATAGCTAAAGAGTTTAATAGTTTATGGGAAGAATGCTTACCTCTATTAACCCCTAGTTTTGTGAGCCTGCTTAACGCAGCGAATGCTGAAGATTTGACAGAGAGTTATAAAAGCAAATTTCACCATATACCCGTTGGGCCAAATATTGAAAAACATGACCTAGTTGCAGAACTGTCGTTCCAACTTGCCAAAGTTTCACTGGAAGATGATATAAAAATAGCAGATATTGGAGCGACCTCAGACAGCTTTAAAAAGGCATACAGCAGATCTGTCTCATTCATCAGAAGATATAACAATATCGACCTTGAAATGGTCTTAAGTGAAGATGAAATAAAAGAATCTTATTTAATAGCAAATCAATATGACCTTTTTTTTGAGTTTATTAAGCCTACTACGATAGAGTTCTCACCACTAGTAGCCGGCTCAGGTTTTCTAGGCTTATGTGAAGCAGACCTTTCTATTGATGACACTCTTTATGAAGTAAAAACTGTCTCAAGAAACATTTCTGGAAAAGATGTTAAACAGTTAGTGCTATATCTAGCTCTACATTACTCTTCTGGCAATAAAAAATGGACCCATGCCGGATTCTTTAATCCTAGGAAATGTACTCATTGCAAATTCTCTGTAGAACATTTAATTTATAGGACGTCAGGCGGGAAATCCACGACGGAAGTGTTTCAAGACATAGTCGAAATTCTAGCTAATAGAGGTATTGAAATTGATTCAATATTTTAATTATTAGAATAAAAATATGATAAAAATTAAACAGCTACTTTCAAAAGGCTTTTTTCCTTTTCAGCTTCCTCCAAGTTTTTCAGCTGAAAAGTTCGGCAGTAAACATCTTGCAGTTACAATTAATTTTAATAAAAAGACTCCTTTAAATTCGAAAAAATGCTCATCAATAAGACCTGAGCTTTATAGTGTCGCCAGAATCGGGCACTCAAGAAGATTAACTAGCATTGTTAATCCTGTTACTCAATATTTTTTAGCGCATTTGATCTCTTTAAATTGGAAAAAGTTAGAAAAACATTATGCTAAGTCTCCCATATCTCTTAGCACTCCGAAAATAACAGAAGATGTTGAGAGATCCATTTCATTTACCCCCATCAAAGATCTGCAAGAAAAGAAAATCATTCTTTCAGCAGGACATAAATACGTTTTAATAAGTGACATAGCTCAGTTTTTTCCAACCATTTATACGCATACTATTGGGTGGTCTCTTGATGGCAAGGATGTGGCTAAACCAAAACAATATGCGAAAAATTTGCATCAAAATGATTTAGGAATTCTCCTTGATAAGAAGATAGGCCATTGCCAGTCGAGTCAAACAATTGGCATTCCGATTGGTCCCGATACATCGCACATTATTGCCGAAATGATAGGAACAGCCATTGATGAGGAATTAATCCAACGACTCGGAAAGCAACCTGTCGGCTTCAGATTTGTTGATGACTTTTATTTTTTCTTCGACACACACACAGAAGCTGAAGATGCATTAACGAAACTTTCTGGATCCATGTCCTTTTTTGAGTTAAAGATAAATTCAGTTAAAACTAAAATAATTTCAGTTGAAGAGTTATCCGAAGAAACCTGGAAATATTCACTACAACAATTCAAATTTGATACTGCAAGCAAAAAGCAAAGAAACTCAATTAATCATTACTTTGACTTATCTAATAGAACTGCTAAGCAGCACCATGATGAAAATGTCATGGTTTATGCAATTAAACGACTAAAAGGCGTTATTGTTAAGAGACAAAACTGGGAACTTTTCGAGGCATATTTATGTAGAGCATTATTGCTACACCCAAATGTATTACAAGATGTTGCACAAATTTTGTGTACATATAATAACTATGAATATATTCAAGATAAGCAAAGAATTTCAAAGACGATAAATAGGCTAGTTTTAGATCATGCTCACCTTGAGCACCATAGTGAAATAGCTTGGTCACTTTGGCTGGCTAAAGAACTAAACATTAAACTTAGTGCTGAAGCATGCAAAGCGTTAAGTCAAAGCAAAAGCTCAATATGCCTGATATTGGCATTTGACTTACAAATGTCTGGTCTCTTAGAAAGTAATTTAGACATTAGTCAATTTAAGGATTTGTTGGATGCTAAAGAATTATGGAGAACAAATTGGCTTCTTGCATACGAAGCTGGAATTAGAAATTGGATGGGGGCAACCGAATCTTCAATTAATAGTGATGATTTTTTTAGCATCTTGAACAAGCATGGAATTTCCTTCTATGATGCTTCTAAAAAACTAGAGTTATTGTTCAAACCTAAAAGTGACTCACTATCTCAAAATGAGTTAATGGCTTATTTTGATTCTGATGATGACCTAGTCGGAGATTTTGAGTTTTTGGAAGAGTCCGAAGATTATACCGATAGTGGAGTGTCAAATTTATTAGAAGCTTTATTGGACAATGAAGCTGATCTTGAAAGCGTAGTTGAAGATGAAATCCCATTTTAGATTATCCACCTAAGCATGCACTCAAAATGCTCCCCGCCTGTACAACTCCAATTTACCACGCCAAGCCAACATAATGGCCAACGATTACCATCGGGATTACCCGTCGCATCAGCCAGCCCCTGATTGTGTGGCTATAGCTCAAGACGTGCGTCTATGGGCTAGCTTTGCATCTGTCCACTGGACGTAAAGCATGTTTTAGTACGCACGTTGATTCCAAACAGATGGATAGTTGGCTTTTATGTAGGATAGAAATTCGACACCGTGTTGCGTAATCCGATAGTGTTGACTTTCGGGTGCACCCTCCGTCGATACTACCTCAAATACAATCAGGAAATGAACGTATTCTCGCAATTGATATTCGGTACGGCCTATAAGAGCCTGATGAGCAGCATGGAACGGTGAAACTTCTGGAAGAGTGATACTCTCGGTGGGACGTGATGCAAGATGTTCTAGAAGTGAAACTTGAGTTCCGTAGATTGAATTGAAAAGACGTTCGCAGTTGTAACTAAACAAAAGCTTCTTGTATTCAATTACAGTATCGATTGGATTGTTGGTTACGTAAGCGATTGCTACCCTAGCTTGAGGGTCATTTTGAAGCTCTTGAGGCAATGTTACATCATCTAAAGTGCCACCTGAAACTTCAGCTGAATGAGCTTCTGCAGCTTGAGTAAGCGCGTCCCCGGATGTCCCCTTCACTTCACGTTGCGCCTCAGGAGGTGCTGCCTTGACGGTTTGCCCGAAAACATTGGCTTCAATAGCACGATTTAAGAACCCCTGAATGGATACCTGAAACCGCTTAAAAAACACAAATACGATAACGAGGGTGATAGGCGGCCAAGCGAAAATCACTTTCACGTACTCAAGAAGAAGAACCCAATTGACTTCACACATGGTTAGCCATTTTTCGAATTGAAACGACTAAACTTCTAAAATCACATTATCGCCACCAGCTTTGACGATACGTAAGATATTTTCGGTATTGTGGCTATCCAGATTTCTGAACGTGACGACTTTATTCAATTCGACCGCCAGCTTTACTATGCGAAGAATGTTTTCTGTATTGCGACCTTTGCCATCTACAATAATATTTCCGCCTGCTTTGAGAATACGCAACACGTTATCCGTATTTCTAGACATACTTTCTCCCTGAATGGCTAACAATAATTATAGTGCCTGAAATATCATTCTAGTAAATTCGTGTTTTAAAGTTCCTACCCGAATCTGATTTTAATTTTATGACTTATCTGACTGTATCGGAAATATTAATGCAGAGATACGTAGATTCGCTACTCTAATTGTAGACTTATTAATGGCTTTGTTTAAATATCTGAATAAGTAGAATCATCTTGATAGAAATATGCCACTTCCGTATCCCAAAGGTTCTGTTTATATTTTAGAAAACTTAATTGCTCAAAGAGTAAAAATAGGCACATCTAGCATAGGTGTTAATGATGTCGCAGATCGGCTCAAAGACATTAATGATATGTGGTTTGAAAGAAAGGTCACTTGCCAAATCTGCGGGGGGCGTTTGATAAACATTATGGGATTGGTTCCACAGCATGCGAAATGCGGAGTTAAATGCCCTGGTGGCAATGCATTACCTATAGAAAAAGATGTGGCATTAGCTGAATCTCATTTGGAAAAACTAAGAAGTAGCTTACCCACTCTTTCAAGCACAGAAAGAAGCTCAGTCACGCGCATGAGCAGTACGCTTGAAAAGCGGATTACAAAGTATCGACGGTATGTGCAAGGATTGGGTAAATGGGATTTCAAAATTGCGTATTACATTGAAGACGCCGTCAACGTCGAGACTGCCGCGCACAAATTTCTTGCAAAGTATTTAGACATCGACGCACCATTTGGTGAAGTATTTAATTGCACCTCATCAGAAGCTAAGGCAGCTGTTGAAATGGTACTGACAGAACTAGGATTATTTGATAAAGCTAAAGTCACAAATCATCTGTAAGGTAGGAACATATTTATGTGTTCCCCATTTGGCTGACTTTTAGGCCATTCATCAGCGTTAACTTGCTCGATTTCCTCAATGAAGCCTACCTTATCACGCTAGCAACTCCCACCTTTATAAATCTAAGCACCCACACTAAACCAACATAGCGGCCAATGTTTCCCGCAGGGATTACCTTTGTATCAGCCAGCCTGTGATTGTCAGGCTATGGCTCAAGGCACGAGACTATGAGCGGGGTTTGGGGCTACAGATGGGTAAACTTTTGAAGTTGCTAGGGTGCCAACTGGCTCAAAATCCTGAAAGCTGGAATTCTGAAAATCAACTACGGTTTTTTGAAATTTGCGTAATGCTGAAAAACTGAAATCTCAAACACTGTTTTCTATTGAGAAAAGAAAAACGGCTCACATTTCTGCAAGCCGTCTTTTATATTTTGGTAGGGTGTGCGGGGATCGAACCCACGACAAACGGATTAAAAGTCCGCTGCTCTACCAGCTGAGCTAACACCCCAATGTTTTCTTGTCTGCTGCGCTGTTTTGCGTCAAATTTGAAAGAACGCGATTATGGGGGATTTACGAGGATTGGTCAATGCTGTTTTTGCTTTTTTGTATAAAAAGTTTATTTTGACAGAATCCTGTTTTCATGACCTTACATCCCCGGGAATTTACCGCCCATCATGCCGCCCATGCCGCGCATCATCTTGGCCATGCCGCCTTTGCTGAACATTTTCATCATTTTTTGCGTTTCTTCAAACTGGTTCAGCAGGCGGTTCACGTCTTGCACCTGCACGCCGCTACCGGCCGCAATGCGTTTTTTGCGTGTAGCCTTGATGAGCTCTGGCTTGCTGCGCTCATCCGGCGTCATGCTATTGATGATGCCTTCAATACGGCGCAAGGATTTATCTACGTCATCGGTATTGATTTTTTGCGCCATGCCAGCGATCTGCGAAGGCATTTTGTCCATCAGCGAGGCCATGCCGCCCATTTTGCGCATTTGCAGCATTTGCGACTTGAAGTCGTTGAGGTCGAACTTGGCGCCGGACTTTAATTTGTCGGCGACTTTTTTCGCTTCGTCGAGATCGACTTTTTTATGCGCTTCTTCAATCAGGCTCAGTACATCGCCCATGCCGAGGATACGGCCCGCCATACGGTCAGGGTGGAAGGGCTCCAGGCCATCTACTTTTTCGCTGACGCCGATAAACTTGATTGGCTGACCGGTGACATGGCGCACGGATAAGGCGGCACCACCACGTGAATCACCATCCAGCTTGGTGACGATGACGCCGGTGAGTGGCAGGGCTTCGCCAAAGGCTTTGGCGGTATTGACGGCATCCTGGCCTTGCATGGCGTCGACCACGAACAGGGTTTCAGTCGGCTTTAATAAGGCATGCAGGTCTTTGATCTCGGCCATCATGGCTTCATCAATCGCCAGGCGGCCTGCCGTATCGAAAATCACCACATCGTAGTAGCTCTTTTTGGCTTGCTCCATGACCTGAGCGGCAATATCAAGCGGCTTTTGCTGTGGATTGCTATCGAAGCAATCGATCTCCAGCTGTTTTGCCAGGGTCTGCAACTGGGTGATCGCAGCCGGGCGGTAAACGTCGGCACTGGCCAGCAATACCTTTTTCTTTTGTTCTTTGAGCAATTTGGCCAGTTTGCCGGAAGTGGTGGTTTTACCCGCGCCCTGCAAACCTGCCATCAAAATGACGACTGGCGGGACGGCTGCGAGGTTGAGGCCGACATTGGCCTTGCCCATTAACTCGGTGAGTTCGTCATTGACGACTTCGATCACGGCTTGCCCAGGGGTCAGGCTTTGCAATACTTCACGGCCATTGGCGCGCTCTTTGACACGGGCAATGAAGTCTTTCACCACCGGCAAGGCGACATCGGCTTCCAGCAGTGCCATCCGCACTTCGCGCATGGCATCGGCAATATTGTCTTCGGTTAAACGTGCTTGGCCGCGTAGGTTTTTAATCACGCCTTGCAGGCGGCCGGTCAGGTTTTCCAGCATGGGTAAACTCTCTTTAAAACAGGTCTTTGAATAAGCTAGGGATTTTACATCATGCTAGGCGAATACGCCGAGTTTTGCCATAATGTGGCGCATGATTCAACATCTTATTCCCTATCTGGTAGTCGCGTTTATCTATACGGCAGTGGCGATGGATTACTGGCGCATTGCCAGGCAAAACAAGCCCGCCAGTGAAACACAGGCGTCATTTCAACTACATAGCGCCATGGTGGCACTGGGCGTGATTTTGCATGGCTGGTTGCTGTATAGAGATATGTTTGCGGTGGGCGGCTTCAACCTGGGTGTCTATTACGCGCTGTCTGCCATTTTGTGGCTCACAGTACTGATTTACTGGATTGCCGACCTCAAGCATGCCTTGCACAGCTTGCAGGCGTTTGTGCTGCCGCCAGCGGCCCTGTTTGTACTGATGCCGGCCTTTGCCATTAAAGATTATTACGTGAACGCTACAGGGTTGACGCTATTTAGCCTGCATATAGTGATTGCGATTGTCGCTTACAGCCTGTTTACCTTTGCCGCGCTGCACGCCTGCCTGATGCGCATGGCAGAACGCGCACTACACCAGAAAAACAGCTGGCTGGCTTTGCCTGGCTTTCCACCATTGATGGTGATGGATGCCTTGTTATTCAGGGTGCTGCATATCGGCTTTGTGTTACTGACCATCACGCTGGTGAGCGGTATGCTATTCAGTGAAGAGATTTTTGATAAGCCGTTGCAACTCAACCATAAAACCGTTTTTTCGATTGCGTCATGGCTGATCTATGCCTGGCTGCTGTTTGGACGTTTTAAATATGGCTGGCGTGGCAAAACTGCCACGCGCTGGACACTGATCGGCTTTGTGCTGTTGCTGCTGGCTTATATAGGTAGCCGTTTTGTGCTGCATGTGGTGTTAAACCGTTAACTGGTTTAACAGATTTAAATCCACAAGCTGCAATTCATCATATAACGAGCGCCGCGCAATAGCGGCCCGCTAGCCGCCACTGCGCTTTTAAAGCAGCTGATTAATCACGCAGGCTGATGATAGGCCAGCCATGCTCGGTGGCATAGCTGGTCAAAGTCGGGTCTGCATCTACCGCCACTGGATTGGTCACCAGTTTCATCAGCGGCAGATCATTGTGTGAATCACTATAAAAATAACTGGTTTCAAAATCAGCCAGGGTTTGCTCTTTGGCCGCCAGCCATTCATTCAATCGTGTGACCTTGCCTTGCTGAAAGCTAGGTGTACCACTCACGCCACCAGTGAATTTCCCCTCCACGAACTCTGGGTCGGTGCCAATCAGATGTTCGATACCATAGGCGGTGGCAATCGGTTTGGTGACAAAACTGTTCGTAGCAGTAATCACCATGCACAAATCGCCATTGGCTTTGTGCTGATCCACCAGAGCCTGTGCTTTTTGCGTCATCATCGGGCGGATCACATTCGCCATATACTTGGTGTGCAGCGCATCCAGAAAGGCTTTTGGATGCTGCGACAATGGCTGTAGCTGGAACTTAAGGAAAGCATAAATATCCAGATTGCCATTTTTATAATCCAGGTAAAACTGCTCGTTGCGCGCTTTGTGCGTTTGCTCATCGAGCAAGCCTTCGCCAATCAGGAAAACGCTCCAGTTATAGTCACTATCCCCCGCCAGCAGGGTGTTGTCCAAATCAAATAACGCCAGGTTCTGTTTCATACAATCACTTCTTTAATCCTATTAATTAAACAATCTGCTCATCGGGCACAGCTTCTGTCGTCGAAGTTAATACCAGGAACACACCCACCAGAATCACCGCCAGCGCGATATATTCCATGACGTGTATCCGCTCATCGGCAAATAATACGCCGACCACAAAGGCGACTACCGGATTGACAAAGGTATTACTGCTCGCCACCATGGGCCGCACATTGTGCAGCAACCAATGGTAAGCAGAAAACGCGACGATGGAGCCAAGCACGATCAGGAAGGCGACTGCCGCCCAGGAACGTGCCGTAATGTCTGCCGGCCATTGCTCGCCAAATGCCGCGCTGAATACCAGCGCGATCAAGCCGCCACAGAGCATCTGGCTGGCGGCACCCATGAGGCCAGTTGGCATCGCCATATGCTTGCTCCACACCGAGCCCAGCGACCACGAAGCGGCGGCAAACATGAGCAAGAATGCACTCAGCCAATCGCCCTGCAGGCTGCCGCGGGTATTCAATAACAGGATCCCGACCAGGCCTATGGCAATGCCCAGCCATTCACGGCGGCTGATCTTGTGCCCCCACAGGCTGGAAAAAATCGCCATCCAGATCGGTGCCGTGGCAATCGCCAGGGCCGCCACGCTGGATGAGACATGCAGTTGCACATGCGAAACGGTGCCATTGCCCAGTACCGGCAGCAACAGCCCGACCAGGGCGGCGCCCCGCCATTGGATCAGCGTGGGTGCCGCATGACCCATGCTACGCAAGGTCAGATATAGCAAGGAGCCGGCCACGGTGAAACGCACACCGACCATGACAAATGGCGGAAAACTCTCAATGGCGTATTTGATTGCGAGGTAGGTAGAACCCCAGATGAGGTAAGTACAAGCCAGCGCACTCACGATTAACAGCCACTGATGCTTAGCCGACATTCAACATCCTTATATTCATTTCAGCGAAATCGATCTGACACCTTGCTTACCCTAAGGATGACGCCACAGATTTTGTGAAATCATCCTGAAGAACAAGAGATTCAACGCAATCAAGCACTTATTCGCATTTATCTTCAAACGTTAAAGCGCAGCCTAACAACTGCGCTTTAACGCATCTGAATCATTCCACTTGTGGATTCAGCTTTTCCACTTTGGCATAGAGTTTGTTAAGCGCATTCAGGTAGGCCTTGGCTGAAGCCACCACGATATCAGTATCTGCGCCCTGCCCGTTGACCACCCGGCCACCTTTGGCCAGGCGCACCGTGACTTCACCCTGCGCATCGGTCCCGCTGGTAATATTATTCACCGAGTAAAGCAGCAGCTCCGTCTCACTCTTCACCACGTTTTCAATCGCTTTAAACGTTGCATCCACCGGACCACCGCCGCTGGCTTCCGTGCGCTGTTCAGTGCCATCGCGGTTCAGTGTCAGCACCGCATGCGGGATTTCCCCGGTTTGCGAGGCCACTTGCAGGTAAGTCAGCTTGAACAATTCAGCGGTATCTTGCACCACTTCGTCATTCACCAGCGCGTGCAAGTCTTCATCAAAGATTTCTGACTTTTTATCGGCCAGCTCTTTGAAACGGGCAAAAGCAGCATTGAGTGCGTCATCACTTTCCAGTTCAATCCCCAATTCTTTCAAGCGGGTACGGAAAGCATTACGGCCAGATAATTTGCCCAGGGTGAGTTTATTGGCACCCCAGCCCACATCTTCGGCACGCATGATTTCATAGGTTTCGCGGTGCTTGAGCACGCCATCCTGGTGGATGCCGGATTCATGCGCAAAGGCATTGGCACCGACAATGGCCTTGTTCGGCTGCACCGGGTAGCCGGTAATGGTTGAAACCAGCTTGGACGCAGGTACAATTTGGGTAGTATCAATGCGGGTGGTCAGGTTGAAAATATCGCTACGGGTTTTGATCGCCATGACGATCTCTTCCAGGCTGGCGTTGCCGGCACGCTCACCCAGGCCATTGATGGTGCACTCGACCTGGCGCGCGCCGTTCATCACGGCTGAGAGGGAGTTCGCTACCGCCATACCCAGATCGTTGTGGCAGTGGGTAGACCAGACGACTTGGTCAGCGCCTTTCACGCGCTTGATCAGTTCAGCCATGCGTTCGCCCCATACAGAGGGAATACTGTAACCGACCGTATCCGGCACGTTGATGGTTTTGGCACCGGCATCAATCACCGCTTCAAACACGCGGATCAGAAAATCCATCTCAGAACGCACGGCATCTTCAGCCGAAAACTCTACATCTTCCGTATATTCAAGCGCCCATTTCACCGCCTGCACTGCGCGTTCGACCACCTGATCTTCAGTCATACGCAGCTTGTTCACCATATGGATCTTGCTGGTGGCGATAAACGTATGGATACGGCCTTTGGCCGCGTGCCTGATGGCTTCACCGGCTCTGCGCACATCATTTTCACTGGCGCGTGCCAATGAACATACGGTGGACGTTTTAATCACTTTGGCGATTTCAGAGATCGCATCAAAGTCTCCCGGGCTGGCCGCAGCAAACCCGGCTTCAATCACATCTACACCCAATTTTTCCAGCTGGCGTGCAATGCGGATCTTTTCTTCTTTGGTCATCGCAGCGCCCGGGCTTTGCTCCCCATCACGCAGCGTGGTATCAAAAATAATAATTTGTTCCATGAATTTATCCTAACCTGGTAGCCTGAATTTTACCTGCTTGCCCCACAATTGACTATAACAGTGCAACAGGATTCCCGCGCCAATATAAAGTGCGCCAGAAACAAAAAACGCGCCAGATTGACGCGTTTTTTGTTTCTGAATGCATTACGTTTTCTTTTTTGCCGCCATTCTATCGCGCGTCCATAAGTAGTATCCCGATAAGGTATATACAAACACTACACTGAACAACACTTCAGGCGGGCTGTACGAGATCAGCACGAATGCCAGCATCACCGCCAGAA
Organism: Methylophilus sp. E2MeOHC9; assembly: GCF_058744375.1. Lineage (NCBI taxonomy): Bacteria > Pseudomonadati > Pseudomonadota > Betaproteobacteria > Nitrosomonadales > Methylophilaceae > Methylophilus > Methylophilus sp. E2MeOHC9. The sequence goes on along the minus strand of NZ_CP196024.1, from coordinate 1,435,144 downwards.
TCGCGACAAAAGGCACTGAATGACGGAGGTTGATATCCTTGCCGCTATAAAACTTAAGGTCAGACACCATAGACCCTGCAGCAAACACGGTCAGGCACCAAGCGATCCATTTCACTTGTACCGCACCGAAGAAAATCTCGCGCCCATCGATATTGTATTCGTAAGACACCCAGACAAATCCGGCCAGCAAAGCCGCCGCAGCCGGGCTAGGCAAGCCCTGGAAATAACGTTTATCCTGGAAAGGGTCATCGATCTTGGTATTGAACCGCGCCAGGCGCAAGGCGGCACAGGCACAGTAGATAAATGCAGCGATCCAACCCAGTTTATTCATGGGTTGCAACGCCCACACATACACAATCAGTGCTGGCGCCACGCCAAATGAGACCATATCTGCCAGGCTGTCATATTCCGCGCCGAATGCACTCTGCGTATTGGTCATACGCGCTACACGCCCATCCAGCCCATCCAGAACCATGGCAATAAAAATCGCAATGGCAGACTGCTCAAAATGCTGGTTCATCGCCTGCACAATGGCGTAGAAGCCACCGAACAGAGAAGCAGATGTGAATAAATTAGGAAGCAAATAAATACCACGCTGACGCAAACTGGTATGTTCTTCACGTCGCGACAGGCGGGTCTGTGGTTCAGCCATAGAAGAGCTTTATAAAGGAATATGTGCATTGTTGCGGGCAATCACAAAAAATGCAAGCGAAGCCGGGCAATACGACAGCCCGGACATAGGCACCGGACGCATCATCACGCTGTGATAAAATGCGCATTTATTTCAGCTATTTATCGCCATTTCATGCAGTTTTCCCTACACAACACCGATGGCCTCGCCAGACGCGGCACCGTTCATTTACCCCATGGCGAAGTCCAGACCCCGGCATTTATGCCTGTGGGCACTTACGGCACCGTCAAAGCCATGTCGCCATTAGAACTGAACGAGATTCAGGCCCATATCGTCCTTGGCAACACCTTTCACTTATGGCTGCGCCCAGGTTTAGAAGTGGTCGCTGCACACGATGGCCTGCACAAATTCATGGGCTGGAACCAACCCATACTCACCGACTCTGGCGGCTTTCAGGTCTGGAGCCTGGGCGATTTACGCAAAATCAGCGAAGCCGGTGTCAAATTCAAATCACCCATCAATGGTGACAGCTGCTTCCTCACCCCGGAAGAATCGATGCGCATCCAGCGCGTACTCAATAGCGACATCGTCATGATTTTTGACGAATGTACACCCTACCCGGCCACCCACCACGAAGCACGCCAGTCGATGGAACTCAGCCTGCGCTGGGCGCAACGCAGCCGCGATGCGTTTAATGTGTACCAACATCAAACCATCCCGCAGGCAATGGCCTTGCAAGGCGGCGAAGGTGAAGTGCAGCAGTTGCTACAACAAACTGAGCAAGCAAGTGAAACCGAACACCCAGCCACGGCAAGCCAGCAGAAAAACGCCTTGTTCGGCATTATCCAGGGCGGCATGTTTGAAGACCTGCGCGATGTTTCCCGACAGGGCCTGGAGAAAATAGGCTTTGATGGCTACGCGATTGGCGGCCTGTCAGTCGGCGAACCCAAAGAAGACATGCTGCGCATTTTGGCGCATACCGCACCACAAATGCCCAAAGACAAACCGCGTTACCTGATGGGCGTAGGCACGCCGGAAGATCTGGTGGACGCAGTGAGTTATGGCATCGATATGTTTGATTGCGTCATGCCAACGCGCAACGCGCGTAACGGCTGGCTGTTTACGCAATATGGCGATGTTAAAATCAAGAATGCCACTTATAAAACGGATACGCGGCCTTTGGATGATGAGTGCGAATGCTATACCTGTCGCAACTTTAGCCGCAGTTATCTGCACCACTTGTACCGGATTGGCGAGATTCTGGGCGCACGTTTAAACACCATTCATAACTTGCATTATTATCAGTTTTTGATGCAGGGGATGCGGGCGGCGATTGAAGAAAACAGGTTTGAGGCGTTTAAGATAGAGTTTGCTAGGAAGCGTGCGGAGAAGCGCTGATCTTGTACAGAGCGGGTTTTGACCAGGAAATGTTTAATATTTTTTCGGATATTAATCATCGCCTTTCGCCTCTAGGCGACCCTCTTTCTTATGCTTGTCCATAAGAAAGAAGGCAAAGAACAAGACACCCTAGCTTCCGCTTGTTCCCTGCGTTGCTCGCCAAAATAAGCGGTCACGAAACTCAACCTAGCGGCTTGCACACCCCGCAAGCCACCGCGGGATTCGTACAGTCGCTCCCTTCCTCCTTATTTTGTCTGCGCTACTCGGCGCGTCAGATAGGGGCCCGTTGAAACCCACCACGATGAAATGTTAGTTAACCGTTTTGCATTCAGGGCGCTAAGCTATTTTTCCAAGATCTAAAGCAAACGACCAACAAAATATTTTGTTGGTCGCTTTGTCCGTTTGCTTTGTTTTATTTCAATGTGTCGGCGGGATGCAATGTGCGTATTCTCACTTCAGTAACCGCGTGGTGCTTTTCACGGGCCCCTATCTGACGCGCCGAGTAGCGCAGTCAGCGTGGGAGTTGTCGGCCAGCGCCTGTTTGAGCTCCGCGGTGGCTTGCGTAGTATGCAAGCCGCTAGGGCGAGTTTCGCTGGACGCCCACGTTGACGAGCAACGCAGGAAATAAGCGGAAGCTAGGGTGCCCTTTCTTTTGGTGACTTATTCTTTGGGCAAGCAAAGAAAAGTCACTCGCCTAGGGGCGAAAAAGAATGGTGCAATAAAGCACCAACATCGAATGCTTAACCATCCAAAGAAATACCGATTACAACTATCAACAAGGGCGACACTTGCTTTTTATTGCAACCAAGCTAAGCATCATCCTTGACTGGATTCTCCCTTGAAAGGCGCACTGGCTTCTGCATAAGCCAGTCGTTTCGCAGGCAAAGAGCATGCTCTTTGAAACACCTGCTAAACCCTCCGCCAGAATGACGCACCGAAAATCTCGTTTTAATCTGACAAATGACAAAGCAAAAAACCCGCTCTCAAAAACTGATCTCGCCTAAAAACAACTAACCCAAAATAATTATTTAAATTAGCATCCTTACACCCTCTTCTCCGCGCTCGCTCATTCTTCTCCTGCCTGTGCTAAAATCGCGTGTTATTTCGTAGATTGATTCAGGAAGAAAAAATATGTTGATTAGCAACGCCTATGCAGCCACTGCAACAACCAGCGATATCATGAGCTTTGTGCCTATGATCGTGATTTTTGTGTTGTTCTATTTCATGCTGATTCGTCCACAAGTCAAACAGGCAAAACAACATAAATCCATGCTGGAAACATTGAAAGCTGGTGATGAAGTCGCGACTACCGGTGGTATCGTCGGCAAAGTGACCAAAGTCGGTGAGAGCTTCATCAGCATTGAAATCGCAGCCAATACTGTCGTCAATGTACAAAAACACACCGTACAAACGTTGCTGCCCCCAGGCACAATCAAGTCCATTTAATTACAAGTGACCATTCTCCAGTCCTTTATTCCGTATAAGAGTTTTTTATGAACCGTTATCCATTATGGAAATACGTGCTGATTGGCACAGTCATTGTCATTGGTTTGCTGTACACCATCCCCAACTTTTTCGGGGAATCGCCAGCGGTGCAGATCAGCCCGGCTAAAAGCTCGCTCAAGGTAGACGAGAGTCTGCTGCAAAAAGTGGAAAACACTTTAACGCAGGCAAAAATCCCTTTTGATGGCTTGTTTCTGGATACCAGCGGGGTAAAAGTACGCCTGGCCAGTACGGATACGCAACTACTGGCAAAAGACAAACTGGTGTCTACCCTGGGCAAAGACTACACCGTAGCGCTTAACCTGGTGCCGCAAACGCCGAACTGGCTGCAAAGCATAGGCGCCAAGCCTATGTATCTGGGCCTGGATTTGCGCGGCGGTGTGCATTTCCTGCTGCAAGTGGATATGAAGGCGGCGCTGGATAAAGCGGCTGAAAGCACTGTTGGTGATTTCCGTATGTCTTTGCGTAAGGAGAAAATCAATTACTACGGTATCGAGCGTCAAAGCCAGGTCGTGATCGTAAAATTTGAATCTGAGGCTGAAGCGACTAAAGCCCGCAATTTGCTGGCAAAAGAGTTCTCAGACCTGACTTATAAGATTTCTGGCGGCGATAAAGAGTTCAGCGTGACCGCCAGCATGAGCGCCATGGCGCAAAAGCGCATTCAGGAGTTTGCGCTCAAGCAAAACCTGCAAACGCTACATAACCGGATCAATGAACTGGGTGTGGCCGAGCCTATCGTGCAACAGCAAGGCGTAGACCGGATTGTGGTGCAGTTGCCTGGCGTGCAGGATACGGCAAAAGCCAAGGAAATCCTGGGTCGCACCGCGACGCTGGAAATCCGCATGATCGATGAAGAAAAAGCCGATATGGCGACTTTGCAGAAAGCGCAAAGCGGCCAGGTGCCATTTGGTGACGAGCTGTATTTTGACCGTGATGGCCGTCCGGTCCTGGTTAAGAAAAGCGTCGTGCTGACGGGTGACCGTATTACCGATGCCGGCCCTGGCGTGAATGGCCAGAATGGCTCTTCAGTGGTAAACGTGACCCTGGATGGCCGCGGCGCTGGTATCTTCAAAAACGTGACCCGCGAGAATGTCGGCAAACGCATGGCGATTTTGCTGATTGAAAAAGGCAGTACCGAAGTGATCACCGCACCGGTGATCAATGAAGAAATCGGCGGCGGCCGCGTGCAAATCTCCGGCATGGCGAACGCTCAGGAGGCGACAGACATTTCATTGCTGCTGCGTGCAGGTGCACTGGCAGCGCCGATGGAAATCATTGAAGAACGTACCGTTGGCCCTAGCATGGGTGAAGAAAACATCAAGCGTGGCGTGCACTCAACGTTGTGGGGCTTTGCCGCGATTGCCGTGATGATGATTATCTATTACATGGTGTTTGGTGGTGTGTCTGTGATGGCATTGGGCGTCAACCTATTGCTGCTGGTGGCTATCCTTTCCATGTTGCAAGCCACATTGACCCTGCCTGGCCTGGCTGCGATTGCACTGGCGTTAGGCATGGCGATTGATGCCAACGTGCTGATCAACGAGCGTATCCGTGAAGAATTGCGTAATGGCAATACACCGCAGGCCAGCATCCACGCTGGTTACGACCGCGCGTTTGACACCATTCTCGACTCTAACGTCACCACCCTGATTGCTGGCCTGGCGCTGTTCATGTTTGGTACCGGCCCGATCAAAGGCTTTGCAGTGGTGCACGTACTGGGCATCATGACTTCAATGTTTAGCGCTGTACTGGTCTCTCGTGCGATCGTCAACCTCTTGTACGGCTATCGCCGCAAGATCGAGCGCCTGCCGATCGGTTAACCGATCCCCGAGTGATTGCTGTCACAACCTATTTGAGAACAGATTATGGAATTATTCAGAATTAAAAAAGACATCCCGTTTATGAGTTACGGGCGTCTGACTACCTCGATTTCGCTGATCACTTTTATATTGGCGATCTTCTTCCTGATGCATAGGGGCTTGCATTACGGGGTGGATTTTACCGGCGGCACAGTGATGGAAGTGCACTACCCGACCACGGCCGACATCAGCAAAATCCGCGAAGTGATCGATGAAACTGGTTTAAAAGATGTCACGGTGCAAAACTTTGGCTCCAGCCAGGACGTGCTGATCCGCCTGCCGGTCAAAAAAGAATTATCCATTGCGCAATTGTCAGAAAAAATCTCCAGTTCATTGAAGAATGCGGATAGTGGCGCTGAGATTCGCCGTGTGGAGTCTGTAGGCTCGCAAGTGGGTGAAGAGCTCTATGAAAACGGCGCCCTGGCTTTGCTGCTGGTGTGTGCAGGCATCATGGGTTACCTGGCATTGCGCTTTGAGTGGCGCTTTGCGGTGGCAGCGATTATCGCCAACATGCATGATGTCATCATCATTCTCGGCTTCTTTGCTTTTTTCCAGTGGGAATTCAACCTGACGGTACTCGCGGCGATTCTGGCGGTGCTCGGTTACTCGGTGAATGAATCCGTGGTGGTGTTTGACCGCGTACGTGAAAACTTCAAGAAAATGCGTAAAGCGACTTCTGTACAAGTGATTGATAACGCGATCACCCGCACCATGTCACGTACCATCATCACCCACTTGATGACCCAAACCATGGTCTGCTCCATGCTGTTTTTTGGCGGCGAAACCTTGCATAATTTTTCACTGGCGCTGACCATTGGTATTTTGTTCGGTATTTACTCTTCAGTTTTGGTTGCCTGCCCAATCGCCATGTGGCTGGGTGTTAGCCGCGCCAACCTGATTGGTGACTCTGAGAAAAAGCCTAAAGAAGACGAAGCGGCACTGGCTCCTTAAGCATTTAGCATTCACGGAAGCTCGTGATCAGTGAGCGAGCGGTTGAAGTACAAGGCATATGGAACATATAAACCGCCATGTACAAATAGTACATTACGGGTTTCCCTTGATTTTTAGCCACTGGTGGGTACACTAGTGGCTTCTTGTTTTCAGCCCCACTCCCTTGGACAATATTCCCTTAAGCTGGCAGATAGGCTTATTACTTCTGCTACTGTCACTCACGGCGTTTTTTTCTATCGCCGAAACCAGCCTGATGTCGCTCAACCGTTACCGCATGCGACACATGGCGAAAGAAGGCCATCGCGGCGCCAAACTCGCCAGCCGCCTGCTTGCACAAACTGACAAAACCCTGGGCGCGATCTTACTTGGCAACACTTTTTGTATCGTAGGCTCCTCGACGCTGGAAGTGATCATTTCCGAGCGACTGTTTGGCGAAGGCGACTACGTGCTGATGTGGGGTTCGCTGGCGATTACTTTTGCCATCCTGGTATTCAGCGAAATTTCACCCAAAGTCATTGCTGCCGCGCATGCAGAAAAACTCGCCTACGCGACCAGCTATCTACTCTATCCACTGATTTGGTTATTTAACCCGGTCGTCTGGTTTGTCAATCTGTTCGTCAAAGCCTTCGTGAAGCTGCTGGGCGTACGCGTCAACTTTGATCAGGCGCAATCGGTGACCACGGATGAGTTACGCAGCATCGTCAGCGACGCCGGGCAATACATCCCTACACAAAATCGCACCATCCTGCTCAACCTGCTGGATCTGGAAGACATCATTGTCGACCACGTCATGACTGCCCACACGCAGGTGGAGTTTATCGATCTTGACCACCCCATAGACCAGATCATGGAACAGCTGGCCAATAGCCGTCACTCCAGGTTACCGGTCAGGCAAGGCGACCATGAAGATATAGTCGGTATCGTCAACGTCCGCAAAGTATTGCCATTACTGCGTGATTTTTACATTGGCAGAGTGCCGACAAAAGACTTATTGCAGGCGGCGATTAGCCCGCCCTACTACATTCCCTCCGGCACACCGCTGTATACCCAGCTGCAGCAATTCCAGAAACACCATGAGCGTATTGCGCTGGTCGTAGATGAGTATGGCGAGTTCAGGGGCCTGCTGACGCTGGAAGATATCCTGGAAGAAGTGGTGGGCGAATTCACCACCCAATCGCCTGAGCGGACCAAGGATTTCCAGCAAAATGAAGATGGCAGTTGGCTGGTAGATGGCAGCAGCCAGTTACGCGACATTAACCGCAAATTGAAACTCTCTCTGCCGATTGACGGTCCACGTACCTTGAACGGTTTGATTCTTGAGCATTTTGAAGATATTCCGGAACCTGACACCAGCTTCAAGCTGGGTGAGCATAGACTGGAAATCGTGGACGCACAGGATCGCATCGTCAAGCTGGTCAAAATTTATCTTTAATCTCCACGCCATCTGGCACTTGAATTTTTTCATACAAAGCGCAAAATAAACTTAAGATCAGGTATGCAAAATTATGGTACGACCCAAGCGTGATGGTGATGTGGCTCTGGATCCACAGATTGCCAAACCAAAACCTCCAGAACTATATAAAGTGTTGTTATTGAACGACGACTACACCCCTATGGAGTTTGTGGTCGCCGTGATTGAACGGTTTTTTTACAAATCTCGCGAACAAGCCACGCAAATCATGCTCAAAGTACATACTGAAGGCGCCGGAGTATGTGGCGTCTACCCGCAAGACATCGCTGAAACAAAAATGCATCAGGTACTGGAATCCGCACAGGAAGCACAGCACCCGTTGCAATGTGTGATTGAAGCCGCTTAAGTATCTCTTAAGTGTATTCTGAGAATATCGAGGGAATAGCTCGACATTCCCAAGCTTCAAAATGACCCTGGCAGTGTTAGCATCAGTAGTGGTAGCGGTTTGATAAAGCAACTGATTGAACAAAGAATCAGCCTCACAAAAAATATGTAGCAAATATTGACTGAATAGCTCAAACGTACCATTGAAATTTTTGCATTTAGGCACGATATTAATAACCAGACACAGACTCGCGGGTGTACATTAATAGCATCTGTGAACGTAGCGTTTTTCCTAGTGTATTTTTGTAGTGTAGTGGATTAAGGAAAGTCATCATGATTGCTCAAGAACTTGAAGTTAGCCTGCACATGGCTTTTATGGACGCGAGACAAAAGCGTCACGAATTGATTACAGTTGAGCATCTGTTACTGGCTATGTTGGACAACCCAACTGCCGCAGAAGTCCTACGCGCTTGCGGGGCAAAATTCGATACGCTACGCGGCGAGCTGACCCAATATATTGAAGAACACACGCCCACTGTGGCAGGCACGGACGAGGTTGATACGCAACCGACGCTCGGCTTCCAGCGCGTAATCCAGCGTGCCATGCTGCACGTACAATCCTCCGGTAAAAAAGAAGTGACAGGCGCTAACGTGCTGGTCGCCATCTACGGTGAAAAAGATTCACATGCGGTATTTTTCCTGCATCAGCAAGGCGTGACCCGCCTGGATGTGGTGAATTTCATTTCGCATGGCGTAGCCAAAATCCAGGAAAGCGAGCCTAAGGCCAGCAATACCGAACAGGAAACCGAAGGTGAAAGTGTTTCTACAGGCGCGCTGGAAAGCTTTACGCTCAACCTGAATGCGCAAGTCGTTGCCGGAAAAATTGATCCGCTGATCGGCCGCAGCCTGGAACTGGAACGCGTTATCCAGACTTTATGCCGCCGCCGGAAAAACAACCCGCTGTTAGTGGGCGAAGCTGGCGTGGGTAAAACTGCCATTGCCGAAGGCCTGGCCTCACGCATTGTCAATCGCGAAATCCCCGAAGTACTGCAAGATGCTACGGTCTACTCCCTGGACATGGGCGCATTGCTGGCGGGCACTAAATACCGTGGTGACTTTGAGCAACGCCTCAAAGCTGTTATGAAACAACTGGCAGAAAAACCGGAAGCAATCCTGTTCATTGATGAGATCCACACCCTGATCGGCGCGGGTTCAGCCAGCGGCGGCACTTTAGATGCCAGCAACCTGCTGAAACCGGCGTTATCCAATGGCTCGCTCAAATGCATAGGCGCGACCACGTATCAGGAATACCGCGGTATCTTTGAAAAAGATCACGCCCTGTCACGCCGCTTCCAGAAAATTGACGTGGCTGAACCTAGCGTGGCCGAAACCATTGAGATTCTGAAAGGCCTGAAAACCAGGTTTGAAGAGCATCACAGCGTGAAATACAGTGCCAGCGCATTGACTGTGGCTGCAGAATTATCTGCGAAATACATCAATGACCGCCACTTGCCGGATAAGGCGATTGACGTGATTGATGAGGCTGGTGCCGCGCAACGTATTCTGCCGAAAAGCAAACAGAAGAAAATCATTGGCAACAAAGAGATTGAAGAAATCATTGCCAAGATTGCGCGTATTCCGCCCAAAAATATTTCTACCGATGACCGCAACGCATTGAAAACCCTGGAACGCGATTTGAAAGCTGTGGTATTTGGCCAGGATAAAGCGATTGATGTACTGGCTTCAGCCGTCAAAATGGCACGCAGTGGTTTAGGCAACGGTAATAAACCGATTGGTAGCTTCCTGTTTGCCGGCCCTACCGGTGTCGGTAAAACAGAAGTCGCCAAACAACTGGCCTATGTACTGGGCATTGAATTGCTACGCTTTGACATGTCTGAATACATGGAACGCCATGCGGTATCACGCTTAATCGGTGCGCCTCCAGGCTATGTTGGTTTTGACCAGGGCGGTTTGTTGACTGAAGCTGTCACCAAACAACCATATTGCGTCTTGCTGTTAGACGAAATTGAAAAAGCGCACCCGGATATTTTCAACATCCTGCTGCAAGTGATGGATCATGGTACCTTGACCGATAACAATGGCCGCAAAGCAGATTTCCGCAATGTGACCATTATCATGACCACCAATGCGGGAGCTGAAAACCTGTCCAAAGCCAGCATCGGCTTTACCAACAGTAAAGACGTGACGGACGAGGCTGCGGATCTCAAACGCTTGTTTAGCCCTGAGTTCCGTAACCGCCTGGATGCGACGGTGTCATTCGGTGCGCTCAATCAGGAAATCATCTTGCGCGTGGTCGACAAATTCCTTATGCAGCTGGAAGATCAGCTGCACGAGAAAAAAGTCGATGTCACATTCAGTGATGAGCTCAAAGCCTACCTGGGCAGAAAAGGCTTTGACCCATTGATGGGTGCACGACCAATGGCACGCCTGATTCAGGATACTATCCGCAAGGCACTGGCCGACGAGTTATTGTTTGGTCGCCTGAATGAGGGTGGTCAGGTCCACATTGATATCGATGAAAATGATCAGATCAAACTGATCTTTAAAGAAGAAACCATTTCAGCCTGATTCCCGGATTAGGCCGATTGAAACTATGCGACCACAGCGACATCCACTATAATGTCGCTGTGGTTTTGCACTTTAAAGGTGCATTCATCGCTTCATCCGGAGCTCGCATTGACAGCTGGCTTCATTAAAGCATTTAAATCAATAGGTTATCCACACACTCATCGCTGGTACGGTAATTGCTAACTTTGTAGTTATAAAGAGCAATCATAGCCAGTCGTGATTTTGTACATGCAAAAAATTTTTTATTTACTACATTTGTTGTGTTTAGTGTTCGCCTTGCAGACAACTGCTGCTGAACCGATAGACACAACGACGTTGCTAGAAACGGGTACCTTAGGGGTGATTCTCTCCAATGCGATTGATGACTCCTTATCTGCGGACTTTGTTGAGGTGATCGGCTTTGTCGACATGCTTGCAGTCCCTGAGGTCGATGTCGATAAAATCACTTTGCCAGCGTATAGCTATCCTTTACGCCGAACCAGCCATCACGCGCCTGAACACCACTTACCTGCTTATCATATTCTCTTTCCGTTCTGGCTAGACCGGCCGCCCCAACTCGCTTAGCACTTTCCTCCCTCTTTCAGCCTTGCTGTCAGAGTGTAATTTTAATTATTAATTAAGGTGGCTATGTCATGATGGGCAAAGTCATCTGAGAAGGATTGTTATGTTAAGTCATATCCGCTGGCGAAACGCTTGCAGGCTACTGTGGTTGTCTTGCCTGATATCGCCATTAGCGTTTGCTGAACCTACGTTTGACCTGAAAACCCTGCTGGACAAAGCCGTCGCCGAAAACCCGATGATGGCAGCCAGCAAAGCGCAGACTGAAGCTGCCGCCGCTGGCATCACGACTGCCAGGGCATTTTATAACCCGGACCTTGAATTAATGGCCGGACCCGCCAGATATCGTGGTGTAGCAACACCAGGGGCCACCGAAAGAAACTACGGTGTGACCGTTTCACAAATGCTGGATTTTCCCGGCACCCGTGCATCACGCCGTGAACTGGCCGAACAGCAATTCACCTTTGCTGAAAAAGGCATACACACCACCAGTTTCGATTTGCGTAACCAAATCAAGCTAGCGTACCTCGGCGTTTTGCTACGCCAGCAAGTATTGGAAATGTTTAGCGCCAACCTGGCGGTATTGAAACAAATCCAAGCCAAGGTAAAACGCAAAGTCGAGATTGGCGAAGCTGCGCGCTACGAATTGATCAAAGCCGATACCGAGCTGCTGGTCGCGGAACGCGACTACGCCAGTGCGCAAACACGTATCGATGAATCAAAAGCCATTTTGCGCGGCATGATAGGCAATATGCCGGATGATTTTGAGATCAAGCCTGCATTACCAACCATTGCCCCCCTGCCCAGCATTAACGAGCTTAGGCAAGCTGCAGACAACAATCCTTATTTGCAACAATTGATCACCGCCAAAGATGGTGCAGAAGCCAAGCTCAAGCTGGAAAAGGCACTACGCTTTCCCGGGGTGACGCTGAAGTCGGACTTCACCCAGGATCCCGACCTGAATACTTTAAGAGTAGGCGTGGTCTTGCCTTTGCCGGTGTGGAACAGGCGTGAAGGCCAGATCGCACAGGCAGCCGCAGGCATAGACGAAGCGGACGCCAATATTCGCCTGCAACAACAGGTATTACGTAAAGAGATTGACAGTGCCTATCAGCGCAATGTCATTGCGAGTAACCAGCTCAAAATATTCGAGAATGGCTTATTACAGCAATCTGAAGCGACCTTGAGCCGTGCAGAAGCAGCCTATAAATTCGGAGAACGCGGCATCCTGGAATTCCTTGATGCGCAACGCGTCAATCGTGATGTCAAGCGTGACTATCTGATTGCCAAATTCGATTATTTTTTCAGTGTATTGCAAATCGAACGTTTCATCGGTTCGGATTTGGTTCAACCATAAGGGAATGGTCATGTCTCGTATTTTATTTTCAACTTTGCTTACTGCCGCACTGGCAGTGATGTCCACCGCGTGCTCCGAAAAACCGGCACCCGCCCCAGAAACCAAAGCAGTGGTAGACCCAAACCTGGTGACACTCACCCCGGAACTGGAAGCCAATATCAAAACCGGCGCCGTCACTGAGATACAGTTTATTGATACCCTGCGCATCCCCGGTCGTATCCAGGTCGATGAGCAATATGAATCCAGGGCAGGCGCTTCTATTACCGGCCGCATCAGTACACTGGATGTCAACCTGGGTGATGAGGTTAAGGCAGGACAGCGCCTGGCTACGATCAAAAGTACCGAACTCGCGCAATTCCAGCTGAATTATATTAAAGCCAGCCAGCAAGTGCAGTTGCAGACCAAAGCTGTTGATCGTGCCAAGCAGTTGCTTGAAGCCGATGTCATCAGCCAGGCTGAACTGCAACGTCGCGAAGGCGAACTGAATGCCGCCAATGCCGAGGTGAATGCTGCCCGTGACCAGTTACTGGTACTGGGTATGGCGCCTGGTAACATCTCGAAATTGGGTTTGCAAAACAGTGGCATGTCCACCAGCCAGGTCAATTCAAAAATCACCGGTACTGTGATTGCGCGTAAAGCCAGGCTGGGGCAAGTGGTCGCCCCGGCAGAAGAGCTGTTTGTGATTGCTGACCTGTCGCATGTATGGGCCGTGGCAGAAATCCCTGAACAACAAATTGCGCATATCAAAGAAGGGCAATCGCTGAATATCGAAGTCCCGGCGCTGGATGATGCAGAACTGACTGGCACACTGGCGTTTGTCGGAGATATCGTCAACCCTGCGACGCGGACTGTGATGGCACGGGCTAATATCAGCAATAATAACATGCTGTTAAAGCCTGACATGCTGATCACTATTCTGCTGGAAGCCAAGCCGGAGAAAGTCATTGCGATCCCTTCCACGGCGGTGGTGCGTGAAAACAATGCCGATCATGTGTTCGCGCAAACGCTTAAATCCAAGCAATACAAATTATTACCTGTGACGCTGGGCCGAACTTATGACGGCCAGAAAGAGGTATTACAAGGGTTACAACCTGGTGATCAAATCGTGCTGGACGGCGCTTTTCATGTAAACAACGAACGCAAGCGCAAGGAAATGGAGTAAAAGCATGATTGAATCAATGATTCGAGGGGCGCTCAAGCAGCGCCTGATTGTATTGGTACTTGCCGTTGCACTGGTGTTTGCCGGCTTGTTCGCCGTCAAAAACCTGTCAGTGGATGCATTCCCTGACGTCACCAACGTTCAAGTACTGATTGCCACCCAAGCCACCGGAAAATCACCGGAAGAAGTAGAACGCTTTATCACCGTACCGCTGGAAATCGCCATGACCGGCCTGCCTGGCCTGGTGGAAATGCGCTCGATGAATAAAAATGCCTTATCGCTGATTACGCTGGTATTTACCGACAGCACCGATGTGTATTTTGCACGGCAGCTGGTGATGGAACGGCTAATGGAAGTGATGGAGCGCATGCCAGATGGCGTGATGCCGATCTTGGGGCCGGTATCTACGGGCCTAGGCGAAGTCTATCAATTCACGCTGGATAAACCCGATGATGGCAAGAAACCATTGACGCAGGCAGACCTGACCGAACGTCGCGCCATCCAGGATTGGGTAGTACGCCCTTTGCTGCGCGGCATTCCCGGTGTGGCTGAAATCAACTCGCAAGGTGGCTACGTCAAGCAATACCAGGTCTTGGTCAACCCAGACCGCATGACACATTTCTCGATCAAGCTTAAAGATGTGTATGAGGCGCTGGCGCGTAACAATGCCAACAGCGGCGGCGGCATTCTGCAACACCATGCCGAACAGTACCTGATTCGCGGCGTTGGCCTGGTGCAAAACCTGGACGATATCCGTAACATGGTGCTCAAGGAAGAAAACGGCATCCCGGTCTATATCCGTGATGTCGCCGAAGTGACCATAGGTCATGAAGTCCGGGTTGGTGTTGTGCTCAAAAATGGCGATACGGAATCTGTCGGTGGTATCGTCATCATGATGCGCGGCGGTAATGCGAAAGAAGTTGTCAGCCGTATCAAAGCCCGTGTCGAAGAAATCAATAGCAAAGGCATGCTGCCGCATGGGCTGCAAATCGTGCCTTACTATGACCGTAGCGAGCTGGTCGATGCCGCGTTGCACACCGTCACCAAAGTGCTGATTGAAGGCATTATCTTGGTGGTCGTCGTGCTGTTCCTGTTCCTCGGTGATATACGCTCCAGCGTGATCGTCGTGGGTACTTTGGTCCTGACGCCTTTGATTACCTTCATGGTCATGAACCATTACGGCATTTCTGCCAACCTGATGTCACTGGGTGGCCTGGCGATTGCGATTGGCCTGATGGTAGATGGCTCAGTGGTTGTTGTAGAAAACGCCTTTCACCATCTGGGTCATCGCAAAGATGAAAGCAAGATCCGGGTAGTGTTAGAGGCGGCGACTGAAGTCGCTACCCCGGTGCTCTTCGGGGTGGGTATTATCATCCTGGTGTTTTTGCCGTTGATGACGCTGGAAGGCATGGAAGGCAAGATGTTTGCCCCGCTGGCTTACACCATTGCAATTGCCCTGTTTGTGTCGTTAGTGTTATCTCTGACCATGACGCCGGCTTTGTGCTCTTACCTGCTGAAAGGCGGTAGCGGTGAAGATACCAAGTTTATCCAGGCAATTAAACGCCCCTACCTGAAAGCCCTGAACTGGGTCCTCAATAATGAGAAAAAAACCATCATCGCCTCCGGTTTGTTGTTTGTGGGCACGATTGCATTGTTTCCATTTCTGGGGACATCGTTTATCCCGGAAATGAAAGAAGGGTCTATTGTTCCTGGTATCAACCGCGTGCCTAATATCTCGCTTGAAGAATCCATCAAGATGGAAAACAAGGGCATGAAACTGATTATGGAGCAGGTGCCAGGCGTTAAATCTGCGATTTCCGGCCTGGGCCGCGGCGAAAGCCCGGCAGATGCGCAAGCACAAAACGAATCTACGCCTATTATCAGCCTGAAACCACGTGAAGAATGGCCAGCAGGCTGGACCCAGGATGACATTGCCGAAAAAATGCGCGAAGTGCTGGAAAAATACATTCCTGGCGTGCAAATCATCATGGCGCAACCGATTTCTGACCGTGTCGATGAACTGCTGACCGGCGTACGGGCGGATGTGGCGGTGAAGATCTTTGGCGAAGACCTGGATATGCTGAAACAGAAAGCAGACGAGATCGCCAGGATTGCGGGTACGGTGCCAGGCGCCACTGAAATCAAGGTAGAAAAAGTCTCCGGGCAGCAATACCTGAATATCACCATTGATAGGCAAGCGATTGCCCGCCACGGCATTAATGCCGCAGATGTGCATGATGTGATCGAAACCGCGGTTGGCGGCAAAATTGCCACCGAGATTTTCGAAGGGCAACGTCGATTCTCTGCCGCAGTGCGCTACCCGGAATCTTTCCGTAATGATGAGGAAGCCATCCGCAATATCATGCTGACTTCACCCAATGGCTCACGCGTGGCACTGGATGACCTGGCAGATATCGAAATCAAGGATGGCCCGGCACAGATCAGCCGTGAACTGGCCAAACGCAGGATCGTGATCGGCGTGAACGTCAAAGACCGCGACCTCGGTGGTTTTGTGGCCGAAATGCAGCAAGTGCTGGACCAGAAGTTGCAGTTACCGGATGGCTATTACCTGGAATATGGCGGCCAGTTCCAGAACATGGAACGTGCCATGGGTCACCTGATGATTATTATTCCGGCGACGATTGCAGCGATTTTCTTCCTGCTGTTTTTACTGTTCCAATCCATACGTTTTGCCACCATGATCATCCTGGTATTGCCGTTTGCCTCGATTGGTGGTGTGATTGCCTTATTTATCACAGGCGAATACCTGTCAGTGCCTGCTTCAGTTGGCTTTATCGCGCTATGGGGTATTGCCGTGCTGAATGCGGTGGTGTTGGTATCGTATATCCGCACCCTGAGAGACGAAGGCAAAAGCCAGCTGGATGCGATTTTACAGGGATGTGCCCAGCGTTTCAGGCCAGTGATGATGACCGCCACTGTTGCCATGCTGGGCCTGGTGCCTTTCCTGTTTGCAACTGGCCCCGGGGCTGAAGTGCAGCGCCCGCTCGCCATTGTCGTGATCGGGGGGTTGATCACCTCTACCCTGCTAACACTGATTGTGGTACCTACGCTGTATCGTAAGTTTGAAGAAAGCAAAATCGAGGCATAATGCCGCCCAGTGAGCTAGCGCTCAAAAGGACAATTCTATGAAAGAAATTAAAGCAGTTATACAACCAGCCAGATTACCAAAGATCCGCTCGGCACTGCGTAACATCAAAGGTTTCCCTGGCATGTCGGTGAACAAGGTCGAAGGCTGCGGACACCATTTGCAAAAACCGAGCATAGGCGTACGCGAAGAACTGACCGATTACAGCCCTAAAGTGTATTTGTATATGGTGGTGCCGGATGAGCTGGTAGAAGGCATTTTACAAACCATTGTCGAGGTCGGGCACACTGGCAATATCGGCGACGGTATTGTCTGGGTGACACCGGTAGAACGCATGATACGGTTATCTGAACAGATTCATGTGCTGGATTAGAAATCCACTTAGTATGGGTTAGCTCCACTGCCAATTAAAAAGCGGTTCATAGAAATATGAACCGCTTTTTCTTGTCTAAAATTTTTACTGCTTTTTATCTGGCTTTGTCACGCATCATTTAGATATCCAGTTGGTATATTTTCGTGAATGTGGCGACAATCAATCGCGAGTTCAGATTATTAAAAAAACGAACAATGTATATTTCGCTGAACCTCATCTACTTAACGGAGAGAGCACGGTCTTTCCTAGCAAACGTGGCAGCCTCATGAGTGTTAATGAGTTGCGCTGAATCAGGGCTGAGGGTAAGTGCTTAAAATAATGTCTGGTGTATCAAAACAATTATTATAAAAACTGGTAAACATGACTCACATAAAAAACAACAAGGCACTCAAAAGTGCCTTGTCTATCTACTTCTTTATTCGTCTGAATCAGGTCAAATAAATTATTTTATATGGAATCAATTTATAGGATTAAGTAACGCAGGCTGACCAAACTCGACCACCTCCGCATTTGATTGCTTAAACCACTCTTTCCAAAACGTAGTAAGCGCCTGCATAATCTGCGGTGAGCGGTAAACACCCTTCGCATTATTCACATCCTCTGCAAGCAAGCCAGCGCCGATTATATAAACTTTAGCACCGCCAAAATCACCAACCATATTATTATCTGTCGCTAGTTTGAGTTCTTTTTTTGGATCAATCAGCCGCACAGCTTGTTTTGCATAAAAGCTACTAATCGAAGAGTTCTCAAGCATGTCAGAAGCTAAAATAACGATTTTCATCTTAGCTTGTGATTTCTTGACGCGATTGGATAAATCTTTAAGCCCAGCCAGTACATCAGATTTCGCCAGGTCAGAACTGCTGCCAGCCAAAGCTTTATTCAGTGCTGTCGCGGCAACTTTTAAACCATATTTTTTTTGGCCTTGCATACAGGAATCAAATTTTTTCAATAACCTGACGCTAATATCATTCCTCAGATCATCTGGAATCTGCTGCTCAAAAGTGCCGGCAGACAAAACATCCATGTAATGCCCTTGTGAAAATGATGAAAACTGACTGACTACGTATGATGTACCTGGTTTTAACTGACTTCCTGTATTTTCTTTGATTGATTTTTGAAGATTGGCATCAAATTTCGTTGTCTGATCGATTAATACAAACACTTCTTTTTCAGGTGTCATTGTATTGGTTATTTTATTAGCCTCGTAGCAACTGGGAATGTCGTTACTTATGCCGGCTAATAAGCTAGTTGCATTAAGCAACAATCCCAAAGCAATGATTAATTTATTTTTTTTCATAATTATTATCCAGTCCTGAATCTGTGCATCTTACTTAAAATAAATCTTCAACGTCAGCTTTGGCTTGCTGTTGTTTCAGTAATTCTTCCTGCTGTATTTTGGCTAACTTTTCTTCTTTTCGCTGTTTTAACCAAGGCTTGAGGGCGTCTTGAGTTTGAGGACTTAGCGTTAAATAATATTCTTTTTGCGCAGCTTCATCACGCTTGAGAATCTCAGCTTTCGCAACGTCGACTTCGGAGGGTAATGGATAAGACGCTACAGCTGACTTAACAGAACTAGTTGAAGTTTGATTAATAGTCTCTTCTGCAAGCTCGTCCACTTTGATTTGCTCTGCGATGTAATCTAAAAACTTTTTGTTCAGTGGATTAGTATTCGCATGCAAATCTTTAAGCTTTTGTTGCAAATCTTTTAATCGTCTATTGATGAGATCAACAAGTGGCGTCATCGATTTACGATACGCATCATAAGTAGAAAATCCGAATGTCGATTTATAAGCTTCTGCAGACTCTTTTCCCACAAAACCGTACTTGTATCCTGCACCAATACCGACAAACTGAGTGATCACAAAAATGAAACCAAGCATAATAAATGCAAACATACCCTCAGTATTTTCATTTGAATTGATATCAGATCGCGCCTTCGCATCTGCTGCTTGTTGAGGCTCCATCACTTCACTTGGCAACTCTGTATTATCAAAAGGATTGCCTGAGCTTGACTCTTGTACGGATGCACTACGGGCATGATCTGCTTGCAAATTTTCATACCTCATAACAGTTGAAGTGACCGCAATAATAGCGATAGAAACTATTGCGAGGTACACCACAAAAAAGCTACCTTTATCACGCGGATTTTTTGCTACACGGTTCACACAACGAGTGTGGTTAGGCTTATCTTTATCGTCGTCCTGATTGTCATTAAGTGCCACAGAGCTGTCTGAGTAAGCACTACTGTTTCCTTTATATTCTTTATATTGCGCGCGCAGTAGTAACGTACGATGCAACTGATGCCCCGCTTGATGCATAATTGCTACTAAAACAATCGCTATCACGAATACGATTGCAAACATGAGTAGATTAAGCGTGTTCGCACTACCTTCCCTTGCCATCCAACTTGCCAATAAAAAAGAAAACCCCAGGCCTTCAGCAACCACTAAAGGAAACAGCAAAAACCAAACCCAAGCAGGCGTTGGTTTATTGCCTAAATCTCCAGCCGCCTTGATGTACTCAATGTTATTATTGAATTGCTTTTGTGTCAGAAACGACACGAAAGGTTTATACGTCGCACATAAACTTTCTTCAGCAGCTGTCCAGCCTGGTGCACCCTGTGCTTCGTCTTTAGACCATCTGGCAATCTTGCCTACCCATTTAACACTCACTAAAAAATCAGTCACCCAAAATCTCACACTTTGAATCTGGTATAGGCAAATACTGATAATAATAGGCACTAATATCTTAAAAAATAGTGCATTTTGAAGCATAAAGTTATTGATAGATTCCCACATTTAATTCCCCTTTACTGTTATTTCTTTGCTAATTTTGGATTGAATTCTGAAGAATAGAATTCGTTATTCTTTTTGTATACAACTGATGAGTTTGGTGCTTCCCTAGGGTTAGCATTTGGTATCACGATGTCTATACATTGAACAGGGCCCGTAACGAAAACCCTATATAAAAGTGCCTTATCTCCCTGATAGGTATTCACATTGGCTGGACTGTTATAAATAGGTGTTTTTTTGCTTTTTGGATTGTAATCTTGGTAAATAAGAAGATTTGGCTGGCCTGCAGGAACGCCACCATCTCTTAATACTGCAACATGTGTCAAAGCAACCAGATGACCATTGACATCCCCAGCCCATGAGCTGTCGTAAACGCCTGGCAAATAATCTGATGTGGAATAGCTTTTCCCGTCTTTTAACGATTTCACCGTACCGCTAACTCTTGGTCGATCCAGATTACAAGTACTGATTGCTTTTAAATCAGTCGCTTGCGCCTGACTAATCAAAGAAAAACTTGATTTTTTCTGCTCTACATTACCAATGTTAACGATATTGTTTTGTTTAGACATTGGGAGCCCACCAAAATCGATGGTTGATGCCGTGGCTAGATTGACTTGCTTATTTGAGTCTTCTTGAGTTTTGCTATTCGTATTCGATTTCGCTACATTTGTTTTTTTACTGCTTTGAATAGTCTTGCTTTCAGCAACTGAAACCTCAGGCTGCGCTATGGTCTCAATATTTTCGCTTTTGTCCGCTTGTGTTGATGGTGTTTTTTTATTTTTTGTTTTTTTCGCGCTATTCACCTGTTTTTGGTTAGGCTTAATCTCAATTGAGCCTGTAGCGGCCGCCTGCTCAACGTTACTGGTGTTATCAACAGGACGGTAATATTCAGTATTTGCACGTTTGTTTTGCAAATATAATTTAAATGCCTCTTCAGAAGATAAGTCAACGATCTCTACTCTACGATTTTTAGCTCGGCCCTCAGGAGTATTATTGTCCGCGATTGGCATAGTCTCACCTGAGCCTTGATAGAAGAGCTGATTTTCGCTTACTCCACTGTCTTTGAACACCCTGGCGACAGCTTTGGCCCGCTTCTCGGACAACTCGGCATTCAGCTTAGTATCTCCAGTGTCATCTGTATGGCCGATCAACAAAATGCGCTTTTTACTTAGCTCATTAACAACCGTTTTTTTCTCTTGTTCAGTTTTGTCGGCTGACAAAAGTTTGGCTTGCTCAATAGGTGAATATTGCTTAGCAATTTCACTAAAATGAATTTTTGCATCCGTTAACAGCTCGCCAGAACCGCTATTGAATTGTGGTTTGCCATCAATATCGGTGATGGATACTGAAAGACCTACATTTTGAACGTTAGCGTTTGCATTGCTACTCTCTTTGTCTGTGGGTGTTGCGCTGATGGCAAGAGGTGTCACCTGCATGTCCAGATCGTATTTTTTTCCTATCTTAGAGAGCTCGCACTCTCGCTTATCAATTTCAACGCCAATATATGCGCCCAAAGCGCCACCTAAACCCAACCCGATTAATGTTCCTGCAGTCTTATCGCCACCCACCTTGTTGCCGATAATGGCGCCAGCCACAGATCCCAAAAGAATCCCCATATTGCGTGCATTATTCGAGCATGGATCATCGCTGGCAAAGGTTTCTTTTGCTTTTTGCTTAGCCGTTTCTATATGAGCGCACCCTTGTAATGTCAGTGTGGAAATTAAAGCGACAGCAATTGACCGCATTTTATGTATCATGTTCTTCCCTTACATTCTTAATGTTTTTTATATTATCTTATATTATCTCTAAACTAATGTTGATTAATTATTAATTGAATCACTACTAGCTTGTCTTTGTAGCGGTCATTATGGCAAGTAAAGAAGTTGGCATGTTGACTGGAATCTCCTCCATGCTAACGCTTACCCATTAATCGTTAAAAATCGAAATATGGTTCACTTTAGTTGGATTTATTTGCTTATAGATTAATATCAATAAAAAAAGGATTAAAACAAGATGAATGAGCTTGATAAATTAAGAGCAGAAATAGACATTCTGGATAGTGAATTACTCAAAGTTTTAGGTATGCGATTTGTAATGACGAGAAGAATTGGTGAAATAAAAAAACTTAATAACCTTGCAGCGACTGACGAATCAAGACACAGTCACATTTTGCAAAGTTGGAGGGTAAAAGCTACAGAAAATAACATTAATGCAGAGTTAGCCGAATCAATCTTATTTTCTATACACGAGCGTGTAGTAACGGAGCACGAAGAAACGGCTTTTACTTCTAGCTTAGGACCAATCGTTAAGTAGATATATCTTATTACCTTAGACGCTTTACTGTGGAATCAGCCAATATAACTCGCAACAGATAGTTGCCACATTTGTAGCAACTATTCGTTTGATATCAACAATCTGCTCAAAATAGCCTTATGAATGATCTCCCCCGCGAAGAAATATATCGACTATTGAACCTTATTGCTAATGGCAACGATAAAGCATTTAAGAAGATGTATTTTTACTATCAGCCAAATCTATCAAAATTTATTCGCTATCAAGTGAATGATGACTCTTCTGTAGAAGAGATTATGAATGATACGTTTATGGTGCTTTGTAAAAAACCGCATGGCTATGATGGATCATGCAAGTTTTCTACTTGGCTGTGTGCAATTGCCAGCAACAAAGCTAAAGATTGGGGGCGAAAACAAAATCGTCAGCCACCCACTCAGGAGATTGATGAAGCAATTATCAATACCATTCCAGATGACAGTAAATCCATCCTTGAAATACTGGAGCATCAGGAGAT
Organism: Methylophilus sp. E2MeOHC9; assembly: GCF_058744375.1. NCBI lineage: Bacteria > Pseudomonadati > Pseudomonadota > Betaproteobacteria > Nitrosomonadales > Methylophilaceae > Methylophilus > Methylophilus sp. E2MeOHC9. The sequence continues at coordinate 1,412,267 of NZ_CP196024.1, read as the reverse complement.
AGATGAGGTTCTAAGGGAATGTGTGAAGCAGCTTCCACCTAAGCAGCGAGAAGCGATTAGTCTGGTGTTTTTCAATGACGAAAAGTTAGAGGCGATTGCTCTGATGCAGGACTGTCCTATAGGAACCGTGAAAACAAGATTAATGCATGCCAGATTGAAAATCACAGAATGCGTAAAAAAAGCCTTAGGTAATGGAAATAATCATGATTGAAATGGACCCAGACCGTAGAGCATTTGAAGAGTTGATTCCATTTTACGTGAATGGGACGCTAAGCCCTGAAGATAAGCAGTTTATGCAGAACTACTTAATGAAGTTTCCAGCGCTTAAAGCACACATAGACTTATCTAACAGAATAAGATCAGCATTAGAACGGGACACTACGCAACTTGCCTCTGATGTTGCATGGCAAAAACTATTAAAACAGTATCAAGCATTGCATAAAAAGTTGACGTTAACAGAGCGTTTTAAAAACATATGTATTCATCTGGGACTAACACCCGCCTTCGCCGTGGTTTTAAGTTTATTTATCGCGCAATCAGCAGCAATTTTACAGCTTGGCATCCTTTCAAGTAGTTCAGCTTACAGAGGATTTAGCAGTCCGGCCCAGGTTGAAGCACATTTAAAAGTAACCGTTAATCCCCAAACAGATTATGCACAGCTGGTAGATCTGCTAAGAAAAAATGGCTGTCGCGTTGTCGCAGGGCCCTCTGAGACTGGAGAGTTATGGCTTCAATTAGAAGCGCCAGAAAAGCTAAATACTATTAAAGCAGATCTGCTCAATTCGGGCTTGGTAGATGAAGCTTTGTCAATTTTGCCGGGTACACCCCAATGAGTCTGCATCAAGCTTATGTAAAAGCATTAAGGCGCGTTTACACCTCCATAGGTCTATCGATAGCGACAGGATTGTCATTGTTTATGTTGGATGCTTATGCTGTTGAATTAGCTCCAGTGACCATGCAAGCGCTAGTGATTGGCAATAGTAATTATATAAATAAGCCACTCGTTAACCCCAGGCAAGATGCGCAACTCATAGCTGATACCTTGAAGGAGGTTGGCTTTAATGTAACGCTAGTCACAGATTTAGATCGCAAGGCTTTTTTTACCAAAGTGAGAGATTTTTACAATGGATTACCGAAAGGTTCGGTTGCTTTGGTTTACTACGCTGGTCATGGAGTGCAGATTAGTGGCGCAAATTATTTGATTCCAATTGACATGCGCCTTACCAGCGAACGTGGCGTCGAGGTCAATGCCTATCCGCTTAAATCGATGCTGGATAGTCTTCATCATGCGAACTCAGTTGTGAACATAGTCATTTTGGACGCATGTCGAAACAATCCGTTTCAACCCAGCAACCCTTCAAAATTCCGAAGTTTAGAAAATATTGGGCTTGCAAAAGTAAATACGCCAAAAGGTTCTATTATTGCTTACTCTACTGCGCCAGGGCAGCTTGCAGAAGATGGCTTGGGTAATAAGCATAGTCTTTATACAGCCATGCTTTCTGATGAAATAAAAAAACCTGGAGTGGCAATTGAAACTGTTCTGAAAAAGGTTGCTGATGCAGTGCGCAAAAAGACCTTTGATGACCAACAGCCATGGTATGAGTCATCGCTTGTGGATGACTTTTATTTTGTGCCTCCAGATGGTGTTCAAATGGTATCGCCCAAAACTGCCAAACTTCAGACTCAAAATCAACATATTCAGGCTTCTCGAGGCGTGAAACTTCAAAATAAACAAGTCAATTCCAGCTGGTATGCGCAACTTAGTGAATCAGAATTGTCGCAGCTTGATGCTGAAATACAGCAACGTGTTAAGCATTTATCTGAAGATGAGATTCCTTTACTTTTAAGCCGTGCAAACAATGGGAATCTGGTTGCACAAACGACGTTAGGCATTGCTTACCGCGATGGTTTGAAAAAAATAGTGGATGTCGATACAGGCAAGGTTGTTAGAACGAATAGCAGTAATAAAAAAAGCATTCGCATGCTAACAAAGGCTGCGGAATCAGGCTTCCCCATAGCACAAACCGAACTTGGTGAGATGCTATATCTGGGAACATTTATAGAAAAAGATGTTATTGCCGCAAAAAAATGGCTTGAACTTGCAAGTCAGTCTAATTTTCAGCGAGCGAAAATCGATTTACTACAACTGAATTTCATGAGCAATCCGGGTGACCCAAGCATCATTAAATCTTTTTTAGAAATAGGCCTTTAGCTTTACTAAAAAATGGGCTTTCGTGGTGCCTCATTTTTCAAGAAACGCTTTAAATGACATCCATGAAATTAAATAACACTTTTAAAACAATAAGAAAGAAGAAGATCGTTTGAGTAAAAATTGGTGGTGGTTAGAAGATCAGTTCTGGTTAGCAAATATGGACAGCGTGATGATGTCTCATCTTGAGTTCATTCAAAAACAAAAAAAGGAGGAGACCTCTAATTTCTATGGCTTAGATATTAAATCTATTGATGGTGTTTATCATCCGATAGAGGGTTCATCTACTCACTTTATTGGAGACGCTCTTTTTAGCATGCTTCAGCCGCACACAAGTTTGCTAGAAATTGGGTGTGGAACAGGCGCAATATCATGCGTCGCAGCTAAATTAGGTGTATCACGAATCATCGCTACCGACATCGGCAAAGGCGCTTACCAATGCGCCCAATCCAACATTAGAAATCTGGAGTTGCACAATCAAGTAGAAGTGATTGAATCCAACTTATTCGATAACGTTCCGGACGAAAAGTTTGATTACATCATATTCAACGCACCTCTCCTTCATTGCGAGCCCTTGCCTCTTGAGAAAAAAGAATATAACGAAATAGCCATCGACCATGAGGGAGTTGTGATGCTTAATTTCATTAAGACCGCACAACCCTACCTGAAAAAAAATGGGAAATTGCTATTAACAATAAGCAACATAGGAAAGCGAACAGTGATTGAAGAAGCGACCAAGATGCTGAGTCAAATAGGTGTAGTAAGTGCAGCTTCCGCAATGTACAGGCAATCTGGCAACCAATGGCGCTTTGTATTATCTGTTAGCGGGCAATGATATCAATGAATATTCATTATCTTAAAATAGGAGGTGCTAAATAATCATGTTTGCATTTAGATTTAACGATGAATTTAATGTGAGTTAAAAATGGATACTTTTGAGTATAACGTTGATGAGCATTTAAGACCCTCTGTCGAGAGAAAGCTAGCAGGCATCACTCAAATAGATGCTCAAATAGCTGCGCTTCCTTTACCAACAAGACCAATTGGAATTAAGTTAGCAATCAAGCTATTAAGGACTTATCGTAAAGTTGCACCGAAGTCATTGCGATGCAGGTGTGTGTTTGACCCCAGTTGCTCTCATTACAGTGAACTTGCATTTAGGCAACACGGACTATTAAATGGAATTATTTATACATACAAACGCTTGGGCAGATGCAAGCCAGGTGCAGGCGGCATTGATTTTTTACACTTAAAACAAGGAGATTAGTTTATGCAATATAAAATTGAATCAATTGGGGCACAATTCTCAAATAAGGGTATTGCAGCACTTGAAAAGCGACTCGATGAAAAGGCAGAAGAAGGTTATAAATTTCACTCTGTATTTCACGTGTCTCAACCGGGATGCCTGGGCATGGGACAAGGGACCACTACTTATTTAGCTGTGTATGTAAAAGAGTAATATGCCCAACTGATCCAGCGATGGGGTATATCTTAAACATCATCTTGGCCAGTAAATTATGATCGCTCAAGGTGAGTAGAAAGAATGGCTTAACTATAAAGCCCGCCAGTCCAGCCCCTGCTGCTGACTGGCGATCTGCACCCAATCGGCTGCACACTGCAACACCTCACTCAACGCCTGCTGTGCCAACGCAGGCGTATTATTTTTCTCACTCAAATGTGCTGCGACGATATGTTTCAGTTTGCTGTTATCTAATTGCGCTAACAATTTCGCACTGCTCTGGTTATCCAGATGCCCCAACCAGCCGCCGACACGCTTTTTGAGCGAATGCGCATAAGGCCCAGTTCGCAGCATGTCGAGGTCATGATTACATTCAAGCAACAAGCCGTCGCATCCCTGCAGCATGGTCACAATATGCGGCGTCACGCTGCCGACATCAGTCAACACGCCAAATTTGCGTACACCATCACCAAACACAAATTGGGCAGGCTCTCGTGCATCATGTGGCACCGGATAAGGGATGACTTCAATATCCTGCAAGGCAAACGGCGTATGGGCATCAATAATATGCACGGTCACCGCTTGTGCAGGCAGATAACGCTGGCACATGGTATAGGTTCCATGCGTTAACCATACCGGCACCTGGTAGCGCGCTGCCAGCTTAAAGGCTCCGCGTGCATGGTCATCATGCTCATGCGTGATTAAAACGCCGGACAGTTGTTCCGGCTGCAGGCCCAGCCGGTTCAAGCGCTGCACCGTTTCTTTGACACTAAAGCCGCAGTCAAGCAAAAGCCGGGTTTCCCCGGCTTCCACCACAGTCGCATTGCCTGCGCTGCCACTACCTAACGATGCAAAGCGCACGCAGGCCTCAATTACTTGAGTTGTTCATACAGCAAAGAGACGATACGATTTGCCGTCGTAGATGTATTGCGCTTGTTTTCAGCAGTCAGCACATAGATATCTGTCGTATCATCCGCATTTTCCAGCACCTGGATATGGTATTGCTTGCTGGATTTATCGCCCTCTGACGTGCCTTTCCAGAATTTGGTTTTATCCCCTTGCTTTACCTCTGAAGGTGCAGCAGACTTTTCATCCTCATCACTGCCCCAGAATTTCAGGCGCTCCAGCAAGCCTTTTTTCTGCTTGATCGGGTCTTCAGCATCGGTATCGGCATAACGCACATAGAAAATACCATCAGAACGGTTTTTATCTTCAGTCACAAAGCCGATGCGGTCCAGGGCCAGTCCGACACGACGCCAGGCGCGGTCAAACGGCTCATTCAATTTCAGCGTCACGCTCTGGTCAGCTTCTTTTACTACGTCTGCACGCTTGTCAGAAGCTGCCTGCGTAATGACTTGGTCGGCTTTCTGTTCATCCAGGCCCAATTTGACCATCATGCGGCGTAGTAACTCTGCATCGAGATCAGCATCAAACTCCTGGCCGGCATTGTTCTTGTTTTCTGCGGCATTTACACGGTAGCCAGTATCAATTCTGCCCAACTGAGTATTCACATACGTTTTACCATCATCCGGCGCGCCCGCAACAGTGCGATGTGTCATGTAAATCTCGGTGGTGCCGTCTTTTTCACCGCGCTCCAGCCGGGTGCGGAATTTACGTCTGTCCGCAAAGCCGGACAATCTATCCAGCCAAGCATCAAACTTGTCGCCGTAGCCACGATTATCTTCTTTAGGCTTGATGGCATCCGATTGCAACCATTCAGTTTCAATCACACCAACTTCAGGATTCTCAACTTTGACCGCAAAGCCCTGATCCAGCCAGAAGTCGCGCACAATCGGCCAAATTTTTTCCGGTGGCGCATTGACCACCAGCCAGCGCTGGGAACCAGCTTTGACCATACGCACATTCTTCATATCACTCAGCACCGGCGCCGGACCATTCTGCTCCTGCGCTTCCTGGTTCTGGCTGTAGGTAGAGTAGTTAGTCGCCCCCGGCACATTATAGGTGCTGCTGGAACGTACAGAACTCAGGTCAGGCGGCACTTCCAGCGATTTGGAACGGCCAGCGCCCTTGTAGTCAGAGCTATTATTTAAAAATGGTATCGAATCGCAGCCAGCCAATACGATAACCAGACCTATCAGCAGCGCACGCTGTAAAAACACATTACTCATGTAATTCATTTCCCTCATTTAAGATGCGATTTCCGCCTGTTTCATGGCGTGACGCAGCACTTCATGATATTGGGTTGAAAGATTGACCAGTGGCAAACGAATACCAGCCGCAATCAATCCCATTTGTTGTAAGACCCATTTCACTGGAATCGGATTAGCTTCTACGAACAATTTCTGATGCAAGGCAAACAACTTGGCATTCGCCGCCCGTGCCTTCACTACATCGCCCTGCAACGCAGCGGCACACATTTCATGCATCAGGCGCGGCGCCACATTGGCAGTCACAGAAATCACGCCTTTTCCGCCTAGTAACATCAGCGCCAATGCACTGCCGTCGTCACCGCTGTAAACGGCAAACCCGGCTGGAACACGCAGTAATAAATCGGTGCCACGCTCAATACCGCCGGTGGCATCTTTGATCCCTACAATATTAGGCACAGACGCCAGTCGCAAGACGGTGTCATTGCTCAGGTCACAACCGGTACGACCAGGGACATTATAAAGAATCTGTGGAATTTCAACGGCTTCTGCGATCGCTTTAAAATGCTGGTACAAGCCTTCTTGCGACGGTTTGTTGTAATAAGGCGCTACCAGCAAACACGCATCAGCACCGAGCGCCTTGGCTTTTGCAGTCAACTCTATGGCCTCAGAAGTAGAGTTTGCCCCGGTGCCGGCGATGACCGGTACACGCTGGGCAACATGCTCGACTGTGGTCTTGATCAGCGCACAATGCTCATCCACATCAACAGTGGGAGATTCGCCGGTCGTGCCAACAATCACGATGCCGTCAGTCCCCGCCTCGATTTGAAAATCGATCAATTGCTTGAGCGCGTCCAGATCCAAGCGACCATCTTCAAACATGGGGGTAACGATTGCCACCAAACTACCCGTTAACATACTTCTGCCATTCGATAATAAAGCGATTATTTTAACTGATTATGCGCCTGAACGCCAAAGAAGCGCACTGCAATGCCACAGTGCCTCGCTTCATTCGTGGCAACCATGGGCAACTACTTTGCCAAGTGGCCTTAGCTCGAAAAATGCAGGCAAGTTTGTACTCACTCAGCGGCGCATCACAAATCCTATCCACGATGCCACAACTTAGATTCGGCTATAATAGCCGCATTGACAAATTGATGGTGAGAAACGCAGCTGCGTATGATTTCATGCAACATTTGAGCCATGATGCGATTGCGATAGTGACAGGCGCCATCGGCCAAAACCTTCCTGGCATTGGCCGTGATCGTTCAGTTGAGGTAGCAGACCTGGTTGAACGTATAGACGACGTATTGCCGCAAACCCAATGCCAGCAATGTGGCTACGCTGGCTGCAAACCTTACGCCGTTGCGCTCGCTCAGGGAGCGGCCAATATCAACCAGTGCCCACCCGGCGGTGAAACGGGCATCCGTACACTGGCCAAGCTGTTAAACCTGCCGTACCTGCCACTCAACACCACGCATGGCATCACCAAGCCCAAAGCACTTGCCATCATAGATGAGCAACGTTGTATAGGCTGTACGCTATGTATCAAGGCTTGCCCGGTGGATGCCATTCTGGGCGCAGCTAAGCAGATGCATACGGTCATCAGCCAGGAATGTACCGGCTGTGAATTATGCCTGGCACCCTGCCCGGTCGACTGCATCATCATGCAGCCGGTCGCTAGTCTCGCACATGCCGTGCCCGAGGCTGAACATGCAGCATCAGCCGCTAATGTGGCACGCCAGCGCCATCAACACCGGCAGGCACGACTCGAACGCGAAAAACAGGCACACATGCAAACTACCAGCCAGAGAAAACAGGGCTTGCCTGCGGGTGATAAAATATCTACGACCTCCAGCACCGAGGCCATCAAAAAAGCCGCGATTGCGGCGGCCATGGCGCGCGTAAAAGCTTTAAAACAGGCGTGACCGACTAATCATGGATGAGCCACTTGAATTTACCCGCTGCTTGATGGCATACACCCAAGCCAGCGATTGTTGATATTACGTTTATGAATGCACAAAAAAGACTCGCCATTTTTGAAAGACTGGCCATTGCCATTCCCCATCCGGCCACGGAATTGGAATACAGCAGCACGTTTGAATTACTGATTGCCGTTATCCTGTCCGCCCAGGCCACGGATAAAGGCGTCAATATCGCTACGCGCAAATTGTTTAAAGTCGCCAACACGCCGCAGGCGATTGTAGATTTAGGCATTGATGGCCTGGAAAGCTATATCAAGACCATAGGGCTTTATCACGCCAAAACGCAAAATGTGTTGAAATGCTGCATGCAACTAATCACCTTGCACCAGGGTCAAGTACCGGACAAGCGTGAGGCACTCGAGGCTTTGGCAGGTGTGGGACGAAAAACCGCCAATGTCATTCTGAACACGGCTTTTGGTCAGCCGACGATTGCAGTCGATACGCATTTGTTTCGCGTTGGCAATCGCACCAAACTGGCGACCGGGAAAACAGTGCTTGAAGTCGAACAACGCTTTTTAAGCACAACGCCCAAACAATTTTTGCAGGACGCTCACCACTTGCTGATCTTACACGGCCGTTATACCTGCACTGCGCGCAGCCCCAAATGTGGCATCTGCTGCATTGTCGATCTATGTGAATATCGTGATAAACAGATACATCCGGTGTTGCCACCGGCAGAAAGCTAACCATGGCCTTGTTCAACCCCAGCCGCGATGAAGTACGCCAGTTTTTCTTTGATGCCTGGGCCAAGTTCCAGCAACAGCAGGTATTGACCGACCTTGAGAAAATGGCGGTGGGCATCATGCATTTGCACCCCGAATACCAGGCCATCCTGGATGCGCCCGACCAGCATCTGCAACAAGCCTATTATCCGGAGATGGGTGAGACCAACCCGTTCCTGCACATGAGTTTGCACCTGTCTATCCAGGAGCAAATAAGCATCAACCAGCCGACCGGGATCACGCAGGCTTATGGCAAGCTGTGCACACGCTATCAAGAAGAACACGAAGCACAACATGCCTTGCTCGAATGCCTGGCAGAAACCATCTGGCTGGCGCAACGCAACCAGACCGGGCTAGATGCGGCGCATTACCTGCAACTGATAGAACAACGTGCGGGCATCGCCCCCTCAACTTAAATTGCGATCCATAGCCCGCCATCCATGGATGAATCACTTAACACCTGCTAGCATTGGGCTATCGCCGCTCTGTCTATTTTTAACACTATCTGATAAAGGAAACCAACATGAGTACCCATAAAATTGCTGCTATTTCCAGCGCTGTCGCTCTGTCAGTGGCTGCTGCGGCCGCCCAAGCGGTAGAGAATCCATTTGAATTAAAAACACTGGGGCAAGGCTACCAGGTCGCCGATGCCGATAAAGCCAAAGAAGGAAAATGTGCGAACGGCAAATGCAGTGCAGAAAAGAAAAAAGCCAAAGAAGGTCATTGTTCTGCGGATAAAACGAAAGATGGCAACCATCACCATGACAAGGCTAAAGAAGATGCAAGTGCTGCAGATAAATCAAAAGAAGGCAGCTGTTCAGCCGAGAAGATGAAAGAAGGCGCCTGTCACGCTAGCAAATAATGGTTCACGCTGGTTAAGGCATGGCACACCTGTCTGATATTCGCGGAGTTGGCTTAGGGCTCAAACGAGAGCTGATCCCGCCACTGAAACAACATCATGGCCAGGCCTTACTCCAGCATGTGCAATTTGTCGAAATCGCCCCTGAAAACTGGATAGAGATGGGCGGAAAATATGCTGCTGACCTGCGCTGGTTCGCCGAGCGCTATCCGATTGCCTGTCACGGCTTATGCTTGTCTCTGGGTGGGCCTGACCCTCTTAATGTCAATTTTTTGCACAAAGTTAAACAGTTTCTGGCCGACTTTGAAATCCCCCTGTATACCGAGCACTTGAGCTATTGCAGTGACGATGCCAATGGCTATATTTACGACTTGTTGCCCATCCCATTCACTGAAGAAGCGGTGCATCACGTCGCGCAACGTATCCGGCAGACGCAAGATATTTTAGGACAAAGAATTGCTGTCGAGAATGCCTCATTCTACGTGGCAGCACCCATCTCAGAAATGGATGAATGTAGTTTTATCAATGCCGTACTGACTGAAGCCGATTGCAATTTACACCTGGATATTAATAATGTGTATGTGAATAGCGTCAATTTCGGGTTCGATGCCTACACGTTCATTGACCAGTTACCTGCAGAACGCATTGTTTATAGCCATGTCGCCGGCCACCTGCAAGTAGCGCCGGACTTATTGATAGATACGCATGGCGCCCCCGTTATCGACCCAGTGTGGCGATTACTGGCCTATGCTTACCGAAGGTTCGGCGTGTTCCCTACTTTATTGGAGCGCGACACGAATATCCCGCCCTTAGTGGAAGTGATGCAGGAAATTGACCGCATCCATGACATTCAGCAAGCGGCGAGTCAACATCAACCACAGCACGTGCACCAGGTTGCCTGATGAAACAACCCCTGTTTCAGCAATATCAAGCGGCGTTTAATGCGCATCTGCGCAATCCTGAGCAACAGCCTAAACCGCAAGGAACAAACGCTAAACGCATAAGTGTTTACCGTGAAATCGTTTTTAATAATTTTTCGGCCAGCATCAGTGCATGTTTCCCGGTGCTGCTTTCCATTTTAGGCAAACGGCGTTTCAAGCAATTGACCAGGCAGTGCTTTGCCAACCATCACTTCAGCAGTCCTTTATTTGCGGATATACCTAAAGCATTGATCGACTATTTGCAAACATTGGATCTTGCTCAACACCATTTACCGCCCTATGCTTTTGAACTGGCGCATTATGAATGGGTGGAACTCTATTTAGCTAAATTGCCAGATTTAGCGAAGCTGCCAGACATATATCAGTCAACATCGCCAGTTTCCGAGATCCGGCAGGCAAGCGATCTGGCCGAAGTTATCTTGCAATTACCCGCCACGCACATGCTGCTGAGCTATGATTATCCGGTACATCAGTTGTCCAAAAAACACGCTAATCTGGCAGCCAAACCGACTTATCTGCTGGTATTCTTGATTAATGATTTTAAGATTGAGTTTATCCAACTCAATGAAATAACTTACGTTTTATTGCAACGTATACAATCAGAACAAGCTACTTCAACACATCATTTAACTCAACTGGCCCAGAAAATGCTGCCTCATTTACCCTCACAAAGGGTGTTTGAATTTGGATTTGAGACGCTGTTTACCCTCTATTTGCAGCGTGCAATCGCCATTTAACAATAGATGAGAACCAATGCTTGTCGTAATTTTACAACACTTAACAATAATTTCTTGCGTCATGAATCCCTGGCTGATATCAACCAACCCCCTCTGCGCACCGCGCTGGTACAAGGTTGAGCCAAATTTCAAAGTGGCCAGGAAGTCATTTTTTTAAGCTTTTAATTGCTGCAATAATAATTATCCAGCAAATTTTTTTTACAACAACACAGTTCCTGCGAAATTCTTTTTAAAGAAACTGATAGAATGTCAACTAAGAATTTAGAAATATATAAATTATGCAGAATTCACTTGCTAAAGAAGCACTTAAACAGTTCCGTATTATTTTCGGAGCAGTAAGACAACATTTCAGGGAGATAGAGTCAACTTGCGGTATTTCGGGGTCACAGCTTTGGCTGCTGCACGAAATCGCAACACATCCCGAACTCGGCGTCTCGAGGTTGGCGGAAAATCTTTCTATCCATCAATCTACCTGTAGCTTGCTGGTAGAAAAACTGGTCAAGAAGCAGCTGGTCAAAAAGCAACGTTTGACTGAAGACCAGCGTAAAGTTGGCTTATTGGTGACACCGGCAGGGCATACGCTCCTTGCCAAAGCCCCGCAACCTGTCGATGGCATCCTGCCGCAGGTATTGGCGACGATGGAGGTAGATGCTCTCAAGAACCTAAAAGCCTCATTAGAAATGGTGGTGTCCAAGCTGGATACTAAGGCGGCGACCATGGGCGGTCACCCAATGGCAGATTTATAAATATCAAGATGTATGCAAAACAAAAAGCCGGCATTGCCGGCTTTTTGTTTGTTGATTTCGATTAACTTAGGGAATTAATCACCAAATACCGCCGCCTCACGCGCCGATGCTTTTTTAATCACTTCGGATTTAGCCGCATTATCCATATCCCACCACTGCCGGATTTCGTCCAGGGTACGAAAGCACCCTTCACAAAAGCCGCTATTTTCATCCATGCTGCAAACGCCTATACAGGGTGATGGAATAATTGTTTGATCAGACATGGAGTAACCCTTTCGCAATTAGCTCAAGGCGCCGTGGCAATTTTTGAAACGCTTGCCAGAGCCACATGGACAAGGATCATTACGGCCCACACGCACACCTTCGGGCAAGTTCAATGGCTGTTTGTCGGCAGCCGCTTTACCAGTACTACTCAAGGCATTGTCATAGTCAGTGTGCTGATATTGCACATTGCCGACATCCGTGGCACGCAGTGCCTCTTCAGCACGACGCTCTTCCGCTTCCAGCTCTTCGCGTGAGCGGACTTGTACCTGCATGGTAATTTTAGTGACTTCAGTTTTAACGGTATTCAGCAACGATTCAAACAGTTCGAATGCTTCACGTTTGTATTCCTGCTTGGGATTTTTTTGCGCATAAGAACGCAAATGTATGCCCTGGCGTAGGTGGTCCAGCGCCGCCAGATGCTCACGCCAGTGATTGTCCAGGCTTTGTAGCATGACTGCACGTTCAAAATTGCGCATGTTATCGTTGCCGGCCAGGGTTTCCTTGGAAGCATAACTTTCGTTAGCAGCCTCAACAATACGGTCACGCAATGTTTCTGCATGCAAATCAGGATTGCTTTCCAGCCACTCGCCTACGGGCAAGGTCAGGCTGGCATCTTCACGTAATGCGACTTCCAGTGCGGGCACATCCCACTGCTCTTCTACACTGCCAGGCGGAATATGCGTGCTGAACAGGCTATTCACGACATCTTCACGCATCGCACGGATGGTTTGACCCACATCAACCGATTCCAGCAGCTCGTTACGTTGTTCGTAAATCACTTTACGCTGGTCATTGGAGACATCATCGTATTCCAGCAGTTGCTTGCGGATATCGAAGTTACGGCCTTCTACTTTGCGCTGCGCATTTTCAATCGCCCGTGTGACCATGGCATGCTCAATCGCCTCGCCTTCAGGCATATTCAGCCGCGTCATAATCGCAGCCACACGCTCGCCAGAGAAAATACGCAATAACTGATCTTCGAGAGACAAGTAGAAACGGCTAGAACCAGGATCACCCTGGCGACCAGAACGGCCACGCAACTGGTTATCGACGCGACGAGACTCGTGACGCTCGGTACCAATAATATGCAAGCCGCCCGCTGCCAACACGGCGTCGTGGCGTTGCTGCCACTCAACCTTCAGCTGTGCGACTTTAGCCTCTTTGTCAGCATCACTTAAACTGGCATCGTTATGGATGGCGTGAATTTCACCTTCAGAATTACCGCCCAATACAATATCGGTACCGCGACCGGCCATGTTGGTGGCAATGGTAATCATGCCTGGGCGGCCGGCTTCCGCCACAATGGTCGCTTCGCGCTCATGCTGCTTGGCGTTGAGCACCTGATGCTCCAGCTTGGCCTGTGTCAGCAATTGCGAAATCAGCTCGGAGTTTTCAATCGAAGTCGTACCGACCAGCACTGGCTGGCCTTTTGCCTGACATTGCTTGATATCTTCAATGACTGCTTTATATTTTTCCATGCCGGTGCGATACACTTTGTCCATCGCATCCGAACGCTGTACTGGTCTATGGGTAGGAATCACTACGGTTTCCAGCGCATAGATCTGGTTAAACTCATAGGCTTCAGTATCTGCAGTACCGGTCATGCCACTGAGCTTCTGGTACATGCGGAAGTAATTCTGGAAGGTGATAGAGGCCAGTGTCTGGTTTTCTTTCTGGATCGCCACACCTTCTTTGGCTTCCACCGCCTGATGCAAGCCATCTGACCAGCGGCGGCCCGGCATCATACGGCCAGAGAACTCATCTACGATCACGATCTCATCATTGCGCACAACGTAGTGCTGGTCGCGGTGGTAAAGGTTTTGCGCGCGTAACGATGCATACAAGTGATGCACCAGCGTAATGTTGGCTGGCTCATACAAACTGGAGCCAGCTGGCAGCATGCCTGCCTGCTCCAGCAATTGCTCGGCATGTTCATGACCGGCTTCACTCATGGTCACACTTTGGGCTTTCTCATCCACCCAGAAGTCACCTTCGCCCTCTTCCTCAGTTTGACGCACCAGTTGCTTGGCCACTTCATTGATTGCGCCATACAGATCAACGCTATGCTCAGCCTGACCGGAAATAATCAGCGGCGTACGCGCTTCATCGATCAAAATCGAGTCGACCTCATCCACCAGCGCATAATGCAAAGGCCGCTGTACACGCTCTTCCTTACTGAATACCATGTTGTCACGCAGGTAATCAAACCCGAATTCATTATTGGTACCGTAGGTGATATCTGAGGCGTAAGCCTGTTGCTTGGCGTCATGCTGCATTTGCGAAAGATTGATACCAACGCTCAAGCCGAGGAAGTTATACAACTTGCCCATCCACTCGGCATCGCGCTTGGCCAGGTAGTCGTTAACAGTCACCACATGCACGCCCTTGCCGGTCAGCGCATTCAGGTAGGTTGGCAAAGTCGCTACCAACGTTTTACCTTCACCCGTGCGCATTTCGGCAATCTTGCCGGCGTTTAGCACCATGCCGCCGATCAACTGCACATCAAAATGACGCATGCCCAGCGCACGTTTGCTGCCTTCACGCACCACAGCAAATGCTTCCGGCAATAATTGCTCCAGCGTCTCACCCTTGGTATAGCGTTGTTTGAATTCGTCGGTTTTCGCCCGCAACTGTTCATCGCTCAATGCCTGGAAATCCGGCTCCAACGCGTTAATTTGTTTGACGGTTTGCTGATATTGCTTGACCAGGCGGTCATTGCGGCTACCAAAGAATTTTTTAAACAACGAGGCTAACATGAGTCACACCGATATCCGCCGGAGCGGGGTTATAAGAAATAAACTAGGATTGTATAAGATATAGAGGCGAATTGTCTTGATTATTGCATGCCAGCAACTGAATTCGGTCAGGAATGGTTCCTGAGATATTCGCGTGGGTCCAGCGGGTTACCATTCAGGCGGATCTCATAATGCAGATGCGGCCCGGTAGAACGACCAGTACTGCCTATCAGTGCCACTTTCTGGCCCTTGGTGACACGTTCACCCGCTTTAACCAGCAATCTGGAATTATGCGCATAGCGCGTTTCCAGTCCAGACCCATGATCGATCTTCAATAAATTACCGTAATCGGAGGTTTGCGCGGCGGTAGCCACAATACCGTCGGCCGCCGCATAGACAGGCGTACCGGAAGCAGCAGGAAAATCCAATCCTTCATGAAAAGCGCGATGGCCACTCAGGGGATCAATGCGCCAGCCATAACTTGAAGAGCTATAAGCAGCATCGACCGGGCTGCTATTAGGCAGCATTTCGCGCAACACGCTTTTTAACAACAACTTAGCCTCGATCTTGCCCTGGTACTCATCGCGGAAATCAAGATCAGCCGACATCTGTTCTATGGTCGCCTTCAGGTCTTCTTCGCTGAGTGGTGCATCTTTCACCAATGGCCCGCCCTGGCCGATGACTTCATTGACGGAGGTGCGCTCATTGATAGGTTCGGCACTGGACTTGATGCCAGCCAGTTTGGACAAGCGCTGATTTTGCGCATCCAGGCGCAGGATACGTGCCTGTAACTCGCCAATTTGCTTGGCATACGCGTCCAGGTGACTTTGTGTGGAAAGCATGGCGCCTCTTAAATGTGGAGGCAAGATCGCTTTCACGCCTTGGGTTTTGATCACCTGTTGCGGAGTGATAAATAATAAGGTCAGCACCACAGGCACGAGTATCAGCGCCAGGACCACGCCCAGGCTTTCAAAGATACCCAGCGTTTTAGGCTTGGCCATTTTTTCTGAAACAATAATGATATTAATCATGCCACGAACTCTCGCTTTTAACCGATTGCCCACCGGAATAGCCCGTGAGAATAATCGGTGTAGTACAATATTCAAGCATTCTGCAGACAACCACGTATTTTAAACACGCATTATAAAAACTCACGCATGTTAAAAATCAATCGGATTTTCAATCACCATCACGAGCTCAAGCCTTTATTGGATGAGGCTTATGATCGTCAACAATTACAGCAATTATGGTCTGTGGTTGCCCCGGAACTTTCTAAACTTTCCCAGGTGCTGGCGGTAGAAGACGGCATACTTACCATCGGCGCACAATCGGGCACTGTCGCCAGCAAAATCCGGTTATTGGAAACCGGACTGATACGAAGAATTGGGGATTTTTGCGAAAATTCCCAGAAAATCAAAGGGTTAAACCTTAGCGCAATTAAGGTTAAAGTGCAAGTAAAATCTAGGCCACCAGCCAAACAGAAACGTATCAAATCCCCATCCAACCAGGCCTTGAACACGCTGGAAGCATGCGCCGACCAGATTGAGAACCCGGCACTTGAAGCGGCTTTACGCCACTTTATTGACCGCCAGCGCGATTCATAACCTCCCTATTTTCCCCGTATAGACAGCCTGCCTGAATGTGCGGGTTCAAGTGCATTTTACTGAGCCTATTTTCCCTATGCACTGTACTTGTGCGCATTCTTGAATTAGTGCAATAATGCATCACCCTGTTACATTTTATTTACAACTCAATACTAATAGCCGAAGGATTGATCACCAAGCATTCACACTTTCATTTTTTACAACTTAAGTAACAGGTCTTAAGTAGTCATTACGTTCAACGCAGTTTCACCAGGAACAGGAGAACACATGTCAGTCGCATTAATGTTGGCCATAGGCGCAGCAGTTTTGGCGGTACTTTATGGCGTAGTAATGAGTAAGTGGATTTCGGGATTACCTGCAGGCAATGCCCGCATGCAAGAGATTGCAGGGGCGATTCAACAAGGCGCGGCCGCCTATCTGGCCAGGCAATACAAAACCATTGCCTTAGTTGGCGTCATTTTGGCTGTACTCATCGGACTTTTTCTTGGCTTACACACTGCAATCGGCTTTGTAGTGGGCGCGGTGCTTTCCGGCGCCTGCGGGTTCATTGGCATGAATGTGTCGGTGAAAGCCAATGTGCGCACCGCACAGGCGGCGACCAATGGCATTGGAGCGGCACTCGATGTCGCTTTTAAAGGCGGAGCCATTACCGGCATGCTGGTCGTTGGGCTGGGGTTATTAGGTGTGACCGGCTTCTATATTTTCCTGGGTGCTGAACAAGCCACCGATTTAAATCCGCTGATTGGCCTGGCGTTCGGTTCATCGCTGATCTCGATTTTCGCGCGTTTAGGTGGCGGCATTTTTACCAAAGGGGCTGATGTGGGCGCCGACCTGGTAGGCAAGGTGGAAGCAGGTATTCCAGAAGATGACCCACGCAACCCGGCCGTGATTGCTGACAATGTCGGAGATAACGTTGGCGACTGTGCCGGCATGGCTGCCGATTTATTTGAAACCTATGCGGTGACCCTGATTGCCACCATGGTACTAGGCGGCCTGATGGCGGCTGAAGCCGGTGCCAATGGCGTACTTTATCCGTTGCTGCTGGGCGCGGTTTCCATCGTTGCCTCTATTATCGGCTGTTTCTTTGTGAAGGCCTCCCCTGGTATGAAAAACGTGATGCCTGCGCTCTACAAAGGCTTGGCTGTCGCCGGGGTACTCTCGCTGATCGCATTTTACTTTGTCACGCAATACGCCTTTCCGCAAGGCTACACTCATGGCGAAGTGACCGTTTCCAGCCAGGCATTATTTGGCGCCTGTGCCGTCGGGCTGGTACTGACTGCCGCGCTGGTATGGATCACTGAATACTATACCGGCACCGATTATGCCCCGGTCAAACACGTGGCCCAAGCTTCTACCACCGGCCATGCGACCAATATTATTGCGGGCATAGGCGTATCCATGAAATCCACCGCGCTGCCGGTGCTTTCTGTGTGCGCAGCCATTTATGTTTCGTTTCACCTGGCTGGCCTGTATGGCATCGCGATTGCGGCCATGTCTATGCTGAGCATGGCAGGCATAGTCGTCGCGCTAGATGCGTATGGCCCGATCACAGATAACGCAGGTGGTATTGCCGAAATGGCGGAACTACCCAGCAGCGTGCGTGAAGTGACTGATCCATTGGATGCCGTCGGCAACACCACCAAAGCCGTGACCAAAGGCTACGCGATTGGCTCCGCAGGGCTGGCTTCACTGGTTCTGTTTGCCGATTACACACATAAACTTGAAGCCGCAGGGATTACAGCCAGCTTTGATTTGAGTGACCCAAAAGTCATTATCGGCCTGTTCATTGGCGGCCTGATCCCATTCCTGTTTGCAGCGATGGCGATGGAAGCCGTTGGTCGTGCCGCGGGTAGCGTGGTGGAAGAAGTACGTCGCCAGTTCCGTGAGATCAAAGGCATTATGGAAGGCACTGCCAAGCCGGAATACGGCAAGGCAGTTGACCTGCTGACCACGGCTGCCATCAAGGAAATGATGATCCCATCACTACTCCCAGTGGCTGCGCCCATCCTGGTGGGTATATTCCTGGGCCCGGTGGCCCTTGGCGGACTACTGATGGGCACCATAGTCACCGGCCTGTTTGTGGCAATCTCAATGTGTACTGGTGGTGGCGCCTGGGATAATGCCAAGAAATACATTGAAGATGGTCACCATGGTGGCAAAGGGTCAGACGCGCACAAAGCGGCGGTGACCGGCGATACAGTGGGCGACCCCTACAAAGACACGGCTGGCCCGGCGGTCAACCCGCTGATTAAAATCATCAATATTGTGGCGTTGCTGATCGTGCCGCTACTGCACTAAATCATTCCTTTTTTTGCATATAAAAAAAGTCGGCATCTGCCGACTTTTTCCTTGCTACTTCTGTAGTTGCCTAAGCTTAGAAAGCAGGTTTTACTTCCAAAGCATTGTAGCGTGCGACGCCATCCATGATTTCCGCATGCGCCTCATCAACACCGGCCCAACCCTCGATCTTCACCCATTTGCCTTTATCCAGGTCTTTGTAATGCTCAAAGAAGTGGGCAATCATGTCCAAACGCCAAGGCGAAACATCACTCAATGTTCTCTGATAAGCGTATAAACCACATACCTTTTCAATCGGCACCGCCAGCACTTTGGCATCGCCACCGGCTTCGTCAGTCATTTTCAGCATGCCTAAAGCGCGGCAACGCACAACCACGCCTGGCAGCAACGGCACTGGTGTGATCACCAATACATCGACCGGGTCTCCATCATCACCCAAAGTGTGAGGAATATAGCCATAGTTACATGGGTATTGCATGGAAGTACCCATAAAGCGGTCCACAAACAGGGCACCACTCTCTTTGTCTACTTCGTATTTAACTGGATCGCCATTGGCTGGAATTTCAATAATGACGTTAAAATCGTTCGGCAAGTCTTTGCCGCTTGCTACCAAATTCAAAGACATCTTTTCAAACCTATTTCACGAAAAGCCGCCATTATAGGCGATTAACATAAACCTTTGTTTGCAAACCGCATTATTTTTGATTTTCTGCAGATTGCGCCTGATCACGACACGCCTGCCGTACGCTGACCGGTGTGAATTTAAGTGCCAGATAGAGCAATAAGGGAATGATCACCAGCTCATCCAGCTGGCCGATGACAGGAATAAAGTCTGGGATCAGGTCAAATGGCAGCACCAGATATCCGAGTGCCAGCCACAACAACGCTTTTGCTGACCTGGGAGTTTGCGGATGCTTCTGTAGCGCACGGTAAAACGCGAGTTCCTGTTTGAACCTGCTGGCCAATGTCGCTAATTGTGCGCGAAAACCCATATTGTCTTTACCGATGCCACTTGCACTCAATATGCGCTAGTCAACCTGCAAGGTGCGCCCGGTCAGTTTGGCAAACGCTTCCATATATTTGTCCGAGGTACGCTGCGCTACATCAGCAGGCAAAGCCGGGCCAGGGGCTGTTTTGTTCCAGTCACAGGTTTCCAGCCAGTCACGCACATATTGCTTGTCGTAGCTGGGTGGGTTAGCGCCCACCTGATACTGGTCTGCAGGCCAAAAACGGGAAGAATCCGGTGTCAGCACTTCATCCATCACATGCAATACGCCTTGCGCATCGACACCGAATTCAAATTTAGTATCGGCAATGATAATGTCTTTCGCTAGCGCATACTCAGCCGCCTGGGTATATAGCGCAATGGCGGCTTTTTCTACTTGCGCGGTGAGGTCTTTACCAATCAGCGCTTCAACCTGGGCGATGCTGATGTTTTCATCGTGCTCACCCACGGCGGCTTTGCTGGAAGGGGTAAATAAGGGAGCCGGTAATTGCTGTGCCAACGTTAAACCTGCGGGCAACGGGATATCACACACGGTGCCCTTGGCCTGGTACTCTTTCCAGCCACTGCCAACCAGATAGCCACGTACAATGGCTTCCAGCGGTAACGCTTTCAGCTTTTTGACTACGACAGCACGGCCTTTGACCTGCTCGACTTCATCTGCCGCGACTACAGATTCAGGCGCGATGCCGGTCAAATGGTTAGGCACTACATTTTCAAGCTGTTCAAACCAAAAATTAGCCATCTGCGTCAGCATGGCCCCTTTGTGCGGAATGCCAGTAGGCAGAATCACATCAAACGCGCTTAAACGATCGGTACTCACCAGGAGCATGGTGTCAGCGTCAATATCATAAATATCGCGCACTTTGCCCTGATGCAATCTTTTCAGGCTTTTAATCGAGGTTTCCAGCAAAGGCGCACGCATAAATATCTACCGCAAAGTAAAAAGCAATATTATAAATGCGCTGTCCCGTTGCGGGCGAACAATTTAGCAACGGGGGTCATGGTTTCAAAATCAAGCTAAGCGGCAACCGCTTCTATGTCCTGTTGCGGCAATTGGGACATGGACAATTTGGCATGCGCCACATAAGCGGTTAAACGTAACAGGTTGCAGGTGTAGCCATACTCGTTGTCATACCAGCCTATCAATTTCACAAAGGTCGGATCCAGCATGATGCCGGCGCTGGCATCAAACACACTGGCTGCCGGATAACCGCGGAAGTCGCTAGAAACCACTTGTTCTTCGGTATAGCCAAGCACGCCTTTTAAATCGTGCTCTGAGGCATGTTTCATGGCCGCACAAATCTCGGCATAAGAAGTTTCCTGCTGCAATTCAACCGTCAGGTCGACCACAGACACATCTGCGGATGGGATACGCATCGCCATGCCGGTCAATTTCTTGTTCAACTCGGGGATCACTTTACCCACTGCTTTTGCCGCGCCGGTGCTTGAAGGAATAATGTTCTCAAACACGCCGCGTCCGCCGCGCCAGTCTTTTTTAGAGGTGCCATCCACTGTTTTCTGGGTAGCCGTCGCCGCATGAATCGTCGTCATCAACCCCCGTTTAACGCCAAACTGGTCTTGCAAGACTTTCACGATAGGCGCTAGGCCATTGGTGGTGCAAGAAGCGGCAGAGACGATGTCCTCGCCTTTGTACTGGGTATGGTTGACGCCATAAACATACATAGGCGTATCATCTTTGCCAGGTGCAGATTGCACAACAATACGCGCACCCGCAGCAATGTGCGCAGCGCAGGATTCCTGCGTCAGGAAGACGCCGGTACACTCGACCACCACATCGACATGGTGGGATTTCCAATCGATATCCGCGGGATTGGTATGAGCAGTCAGGCGGATTCTTTGCCCATCAACTACCAGGAAATCGCCCTCTAAGTGTGCATCATAGGCCAGCCGACCATGCACAGAGTCATATTTCAGCATGTATAGCATATGCTCCGGCTCTTCAATCCCGTTGATGGCAACGACCTGCATCTCATGGAACTCCGCCTGATTCAATGCGGCTCGCAGCACCATACGTCCTATCCTGCCAAACCCGTTAATGCCTACCCGAATACCCATACTGGTCTCCTTCAATAGTGGATAAGCATAACATAAGCAATTTTAATGCTAATTTACATGCACAATATTAGACAGCAGGTGTACCCTTGCATAGAATAGGGAAAGCAGGCTTTTCCCGTTGTAAATTTCAGCAACCTTGTTGGATATTTTGTGGATATTGCAGAACAATTACTGAATGGTATTTTGGACACATTGCCACTGCAAATCGCGGTGGTCGATGAGACCAGCAGTATTATCTACGTCAATCAGGCCTGGCGTGCGTTCGGTTTGTTTTATGGCCTGGACATCAATACCGACTGGTTTGGCATTGCCTACCTGGATATCTGCCGGGCGAACGAAGATACCAACCTGCCACCATTGCTGAACGGCATAGAAAAAGTGCTCAGTGGCACATTAGGTCACTTCAGTATGGACTATCTGTGTCACACGCCGACCAAACAGCCCACCTGGCTCACCCTCAGTTTGCAACCCATGCAAACCTCACTGGCAGATAACAAGTTATTCCTGCTTTCACTGACCAATATCACCCATCACAAACAGGTAGAAGATCGCATCTCTGCGCTTACACACACCGATCCGCTGACTGGCCTGGCCAATCGCCGCCGGTTAGAGCAGTTTATGCGGGATGAATGGTCACGCGCGATCAGGCATCAATCCAGCCTGAGTGTGATGATGATAGATGCAGACCATTTTAAACAGTTGAATGACAGCATGGGCCATGCGGCCGGAGATGAGTGCTTGCGTAAGCTGGCCGGAATACTCAAACGCTACAGTAACCGCCCTGGTGATATGGCTGCCCGCTATGGTGGTGAGGAATTTGTGCTGATCCTGGGCCAAACTACTCAACAGGAGGCAGTTAAAATCGCCGAGCGTATCCGTCAAAAGGTCATGGAACTGGATATCCGTTTCGCCGGCCATCGCCTGATGACCATCAGCATAGGCATTGCTTCGCTGGGCATGCATCAGTCAACGACCCATAAAGAACAACATGCGCGCAACCAGTCACTCAATTTCAGCGAGGATGGCGATTTATTGATTGAGCAGGCGGATAAGGCGTTGTATGTGGCCAAGAAACAGGGCAGGAACCGGGTGGAAGTGTACGACAAGCACCACCGGCTGACTGTCCCGCTTACTTTTTAATTCCTGACGTTGTGCAAACCCATGACAGGCTTGCACAACGAGTCAGGCAATGTGTCTACTGAGTTGCGCGCTCTTCCAAAATAGCCACTGCCGGCAATGTTTTACCTTCCAGAAACTCCAGGAAAGCGCCGCCCGCCGTAGAAATATACGATACCTTGTCGTAGATATCATATTTCTGGATAGCGGCAATGGTGTCACCACCACCCGCCAGCGTAAACGCCTTGGTTTCTGCAATGGCGTTGGCAATGGTTTTGGTGCCATCCCCAAACTGGTCAAACTCAAACACGCCTACCGGGCCGTTCCAGACCACGGTGCCTGCTTTCATGATGATGTCGACCAATTCGGCAGCTGATTTTTCGCCTATATCAAAAATCATGTCATCGGCAGTCACGTCATCGGCTGATTTTTTCACCGCAGGCTCGTTCGCATCAAACTGCTTGCCTACCACCACATCTTTGGCAATCGGCACACAGGCACCGCGCGCAGCCATTTTGTCCATCAGGCTGCGGGCAGTGTCTATCAGGTCATGCTCATATAGCGATTTGCCCACTTCATGCCCATCGGCCTTGAGGAAGGTATTGGCGATACCGCCGCCCACCACTAACTGGTCCACTTTATCGGAGAGGCTTTCCAGCACGGTCAGCTTGGTCGAGACCTTGGAGCCACCGACAATCGCCACAAAAGGCCTGGCAGGTGCCAACAGGGCTTTGCTCAAGGCATCCAGCTCTTCTGTGAGCAAAATACCGGCACAAGCCACTGGTGCGAATTTGGCAATGCCATGCGTTGAAGCTTCAGCACGGTGGGCGGTGCCAAAAGCGTCCATCACAAAGACATCGCACAAGGCGGCATATTTTTTGGCCAACTCGTCATTATTCTTTTTTTCACCCACGTTAAAGCGGCAGTTCTCCAGCAAGATCAACTGGCCTTCATCGGTGCCCAGGCTATCTGCAGGCGCATTCGGTGCCAGCCAGTTCTTCACAAGGCGTACCGGTTGACCCAGCAACTTGCTCATCACATCCGCCACTGGTTTGAGTGAGTTCTCTTCTGAATAAACGCCTTCTTCAGGACGCCCCAGGTGCGAAGTCACCATGACCTTAGCGCCGGCTTTCAGGGCGAATTCAATCGTTGGCATACTGGCCACAATACGGGCGTCGCTAGTCACAACGCCATCTTTCACCGGCACATTCAAATCGGCGCGGATAAATACACGTTTACCACGCAAGTCGAGGTCAGTCATTTTGATGAATTTCATACACGTACTCCGAGCGATATACCGCTTAAAAAGAAATCGAAATGGAATGTAAAAACGGGGCAATCAAGCCCCGTTTATGATTAAGCAATATGTTGCACCAGGCGCAGCAGGTTGCAGGTATAGCCGTATTCGTTATCGTACCAGCCGATGACTTTGACAAAGGTCGGGTCCAGCATCAAACCGGCATCGGCATCAAACACGCTGGCGGCAGGACTGCTACGGAAATCTGTGGAGACGACTTTATCCGAAGTGTAATCCAGCACGCCTTTCAATGCGCCGGTGGATGCCTGCTTCATCGCCTCACAGATGGCTTCATAAGTCGTTTCCTTACTGAGCTCAACGGTCAGGTCTACTACAGACACATCTGCGGATGGCACGCGCATGGACATGCCAGTCAGTTTTTTATTCAATGAGGGAATCACTTTACCCACCGCTTTGGCCGCGCCAGTGCTGGAAGGAATAATGTTTTCAAACACACTGCGGCCACCGCGCCAGTCTTTTTTAGAAGTGCCATCCACAGTCAGTTGTGAAGCGGTCGCTGCATGGATCGTGGTCATCAGGCCGCGTTTCACACCAAAATTGTCATGCAAGACTTTGGCCAATGGTGCCAGGCCATTGGTAGTACAGGATGCCGCAGAGATGATAGACTGCCCTGCGTACTCTTCATGGTTCACACCGTAGACAAACATAGGGGTGTCATCTTTGCCCGGGGCGGATTGCACTACTTTTCTAGCGCCGCGGTTCAGGTGTGGCTGGCAGGTTTCTTCAGTTAAAAAAGCACCGGTAGATTCAACGATGACGTCTGCGCCGCCTTTGCTCCAGTCGATATTGTTAGGGTCGCGTTCTGCGGTCAGGTAAATGCGTTTGCCATTCACCACCAGGTCACCGTTATTGGCTTCTACTGTGCCCTGGAAACGGCCATGTACCGAATCATATTTGAGCATATACATCATATATTCGATGTCATACGAGCTATTGATGGCTACCACTTCAATATCATTGAACTCGGCTTCTTGAACGGCTGCGCGCAGTACCATACGACCAATACGTCCAAACCCGTTAATCCCCAACTTGACAGCCATATTTCTCCCCAGCGAATACAATAGAACTAAAACTCAGCATTTTAACCTAAACCTCATATACTGGACAGATTGTAAGTGGTTGATTTGATGAGCCACATCTGGCCACAATATGCCTGTGTTGCTTTTACGTGTTTACAACCCTTTTACAGAAAGTTTTTTTAGTATGTCAGACAAAATAATTCTTGCGGGAGGATGTTTCTGGGGCATGCAGGATTTGATTCGCCAGCTTCCCGGTGTGATCAGTACGCGCGTTGGTTATACCGGCGGCGATGTGCCGAATGCCACTTATCGCAACCATGGTGATCATGCCGAGGCGATGGAAATTGTATTTGATGCTGAACAGATCAGCTTAAGGCAATTGCTGGTGTTTTTCTTCAAGATCCACGACCCGACCACGCCTAACCGCCAGGGGAATGACCTGGGGCCTTCGTACCGCTCTGCCATTTTTTACCTGGATGCCAGCCAGAAAACAGTGGCTGAACAATTGATCAGCGAAATGAATGATTCAGGCATCTGGCCAGGCAAAGTGGTGACCGAAATCACGCCTGCCAGTGACTTTTGGGTGGCTGAAGCAGAACACCAGGATTATTTGTTGCGTTATCCGGAAGGCTATACCTGCCACCGGATACGGCCGGAATGGATATTGCCCCGCGATTTAGCAGCAGCGGTTTGACCTGTTGTTGAGGGCACTAGTCATTGCCTAATGTGGGCAATGGTGTACTTAATGGTTTGCGCGTCTTGCCGCCATAACGCTTGGCAGGGTTGCGCAAAAAAGTGGACAACTCGTTCAGCGCCAATTGGTAAACTTCACGCTTGAACTCAATGACATCAGACAGCGGTACCCAATACTCACTCCAGCGCCAGGCATCAAATTCAGGATGCTCTGTCGCACGCAATGACACATCCGAATCCCGGCCTATCAACCGCAACAGGAACCAGATCTGCTTCTGGCCTTTGTAACTGCCGCGCCATTCACGTTTGATCCAGCTGGTCGGCACTTCATAGCGTAGCCAGTCACGGGTGCGCCCCAGGATTTTTACATGGTCGGGTCTCAGGCCTACTTCTTCCATCAACTCGCGATACATGGCCTGCTCAGGAGTTTCACCATATTTGATGCCTCCTTGAGGAAATTGCCATGCATGCTCTTTGATACGTTTGCCCCAAAACACCTGATTGTGGGTATTACATAAAATAATCCCCACGTTAGGACGGTACCCATCACGATCTAACATAAAAACTGCCTTGAATATTTACTGCAATTTTTTCACACTTTACAGTTTAATGAAAGGACATCCATGGCACCCTGCCCGAAAAGAACAACGGGCAATAAAAAAGCTCACACCCGGTGAGCTTTTTTATTGCTGATGATGATCAGGACTTCATCCGACGTAACGCCAGTGCACCCATCATTAACAACCCCGTAAACATCATGGCTGATGTATGCGCTTCAGGCACTGGCGTCACCGCCATGCTCACTAAGGTATAGTCAGACTGATTGGTACAGCTAGTGCATGAATTCCTGGCTTCCCCGGTTGCTGCACTGAACTGGATGCTGGTGATCGAACGCGTACCAAATGGGTCAGTCAGTTGCCAGGCACCTGTACCACCATCTACGGCGCCACTACCAAGGGACAACACTGAACTTGCACCACCTGCACCGGTCCAGCTCGCAGTATGTGTGCCTATCGCGGTCAGATAATAGGTATCCACACCGCCATCAGAAAAATTCACCAGAAACTTTGCAACTTCTTTTACATCATTATATTCAGGGCCATCAAACAGCAAACCCACAGTGAGCGTAGAGACAACGATAGCTTTGGAAAATGTACCAGTGAGCTTTTCATCAATATCGATCTCACCTGCTGTTCTACCGCCAGATATTCCTACACCGGTGATGCCATCCTGCGTTTTTTTCTCAAATGAACGGCTGCCGGTAAAAGTGGCGACTGTGCCATCTGCGAAAGTCTGGCTGTAGCTTGATTGCCCATTCACGAAGTCCGCGCCTAACACAGTGCTGGCCGTTAACGCATAGGCAGATTGCGTGGCCGCCAGGAACGATAGTGCCAATATGCATCTAACACTCAAAATAAATAGTTTTTTCATTTCAATCTCTCCTCAATTGAATCATCCCCATAATCATTGTAGGGTAATTCAACAGCCAGGAGTATTTCCCGATAAGCAAAATGATTAAAAAACCCTTTATTTTCATACATTTACAACTTAATATCATATTCGTTGCTTATAAACAAAATTTTTTGCAAAATCCCGTGTCAACCCGTTTTAATACAAAGCGTTTTTCAGCCATGAACTCTGCACTCACCCCACCAATTACTTCTAAGCATACCTCTGCAACAAAAGTGCCTTTTTGGCAAAAAATAGCAATCCTGCCAGTCATACTGGCCTGGAGTGTCAATACGGTTGCCGGCAATCTTGCCTACATTACCAACCAGGGTAGCAACACCGTTTCGGTGCTTGATATTGAGAGCAAAAAGGTCACGCACACGATTGAGGTTGGTAAAGCACCTGTCGGCGTGGCGATTGCGCGTAAACAGCAGCGCGTTTACCTCAGCAACGCCAATAGCCAAACCGTTTCTGTGATTAACAGCCGTACCCAACAAGCAATACAAGAAATCCCGGTGAATATCCAGGCGGTTGGCATTGCGCTTAGCCGTGACGAGAAAACGCTGTATGTGGCGGACTGGGGCGGCGCGCAAGTGATTGCGATCGAGACAGCACATCCTGAAAAACAAAAAGCCTTTAAAGCAGGCAAGACGCCTTCGGGCATGGTCGTCAGTGCAGATAATAAAAAACTGTTTATCGCCAACCGCGATAGCGATGATGTGACAGTGGTGGATACGCGCACGCTGCAAACCCTTGCACAAATCAAGGTGGGTTTACACCCGTTCGCATTGACCCTCAGCCCGGATGGCAAAACGGTCTTTGTCGTCAATGTGGTGAGCAATAGCCTGACGTTGCTAAATGTGGATTCACACCAGACCAGCACCATTAAAACCGGCCAACATCCTTATGGCGTTGCCATCACCCCGGATGGGCATTGGGCGTATGTCAGCAACAATCATGCGGAAAGTGTGTCTGTGATTGAGATCGCCAGTGGCAAAACAGTCAAAACCATAGATGTCGGCGAGTTTCCCGAGGGCATTGAATATGACAAAGCGACGCAGCAAGTCATCGTCGCCAACTGGGGTTCGGATTCTGTTTCCATCATTGATGCGAAGACGAATACGGTGACGAACACCATTGCCAGCCCAAAACTATGCCGGTCGTTTGGGCAGTTTATTCTTGAAACAAAGTGATTCAGCGATGTTTCACCTACTCCCCCTTTTTAGTTTTTTCACAGGATCGCCCATGAATTAGTCGCAAAGAGTCATTTTTTTAGGTAAAGTCACGGGTTATTTTAAAACTCAAAAGACTGATTACTTTTAAGCTTTAAAACATCTGTAAATATCAGGAGATTGAAATGAAAAAAATATTTGGCATCATTGCCGTTTCTTTATTGCCATTGATTCCATTGACCGCAGCTGCACACGGTGCCGCAGCATTACGTTTTGAAAAAACCGTTACCATCAAAGCGCCTCCGGCAAAAGTCTGGGCATTGCTGAAAGATTTTGGCAATGTGCAAGCCTGGCATTCTGGCGTGGAATCTACAAAAGTAGAGCAGAAAAAAGACGAAAACGGTGATGACACCACTTACCGTACCGTCAAACTGAAAAACGGCGGCACCATGTACGAAAAACTGCGTTCCATCGACGACGCAGGCATGCGCCTGAAATATGAGTACATCCTGGATAAAAGCACATTGCAACTGTCCAACTTTTACCCAACTGTTTCTGTGACTGCTAAAGGCAGCGAAACCGTGGTCACCGTAAAAGGCAGCTACACACGTGCTGACTCTTCTAACATCCCTAAACCGGAACAAAACGATGATGCAGCCACTAAAGCCATCAACGAGTTTTTTGATCCAGGTTTAGAAAGCCTGAAAAAGGTAGCCGAATCGGGAAAGTAATTAACCAGGGTTCTGGCAAAAACTCGCAAGGCAACAGTAAACCCTGGTGGAAATTCTGGTAAGTCTTACGCTGTAACCATTTAGTTTTTTGCAAATGCGGGATCAGGCCAAAAGTCTGGCCCTGTCACAAATAAAGGGATTGTGTACCACACAATCCCTTTTTTGCTTATTAAAGCACCAACGATGCCTGGGCTACCCATCCTGACAAAAAACATCACTTCTATTCCCAAGACTGACAAATCCTGTCATTTTTTGTCAGCCATCATTCGATATGTTTAACTGCAATAATTCGATACCAAACCAAAGAAATAAGGCATAAAACCCATTTAGTTCTTTTTTTTCAATATGTTGATAGCAATTAAATTTAGGTGGCACACCTATTGCTTATAGGTTCTCGAACACTGTTAGAAAAGCAGTGACTGAAACAAAAGCTGTTCACTTTAAACTTTGACTCTGAAGGAAACATGATGAAAAAACACGTACAACAAGGTTTTACCCTGATTGAATTGATGATCGTAGTAGCCATTATTGGTATTTTGGCTTCTGTAGCGATTCCGGCTTATCAGGATTACACGAAAGATGCTGCTGACAATGCATGTGCGGTTCAAACTAAAGGCTTTACAAATAACTATGTATTGGCCCAACAAACTGATAGAACACTTCCTACGGTTGCTAAAGGCGTGTGCGATGATGTGCAAGCCATCACTGGTACAACAATCGCAGCAAAAGCAAGAGCCCCTGGCGGCAAAACCACGACTTGCGTGATTGCAACCGGCGTTTGCACCTCATCTTAATTAAAGTCTTACAGTTGCATTAAATGCCCGATGCTGGGCATTTAATGCAACTAAATTCCTTTCAAAAATTTTCAAGACATTATTTTATGCGACTTCAAACAGGGTTTACATTAATTGAACTTATGATTGTAGTAGCTATAATTGGCATATTAGCTTCAATAGCCATTCCGGTTTATAAAGACTACTCAATAGACACCGCTGATAATGCCTGTGCCGTACAAACCAAAAGTTTCACTGACAATTACAACTTAGCCAACCAAACCCATAAAACAATACCAACCAGCGTCGCTGGGGCTTGTACTGACCTCGCTGCCATCGACTCGACCAGCATTACGGCAACAGCCAAATATCCAGGAAGTAAAACAACCACTTGTACAATAGCAACAGGGGTTTGTATCACCTCCTAAGATTAAGCTTGCTCACTAAAGAAATAAAATCTCCTCGAATCAATTCATTCCCAGCTGCCATTGAAATGCTCAACTAAAATAGCACCTTTTCATATTAGGAAACTGCTATGCAAGAAGCTGTACTAATCAAGAATCAAGAACATACAACCGCCACTGTCATCTGGATGCACGGTCTGGGCGCCGACGGCCATGATTTTGAGCCTGTGGTGCAGATGCTGAACCTGCCACATATTAAATTCATCCTGCCACATGCACCCTACCGCCCTGTCACCTTAAACAATGGTTACGAAATGAGGGCGTGGTATGACATTTTTGGGCTGCAGCCAGACAGTCCACAAGATGAGGTTGGTATTAAAGGAATGCAGGGCACGATTAACGCAATGATTGACAGTGAAATCTCTCAGGGCATTCCTTCCAACCGCATCGTATTGGCCGGATTTTCGCAGGGTGGCGCCATGGCGCTGCATACGGCGACAAGATTTACACAACCACTCGCCAGTGTACTGGCACTGTCTACTTACCTACCATTAAAAAATAAACTTGTTGGCGAGCAGCATCCGGCTAACCGGCAGACACCTATCTGGATGGCACATGGTCGCTCCGACACGGTGATTGCACTTTCTACCGCTGTCGCTGCCAGGCAAGCACTTGAAGCTGCTGGTTATCCGCTGGAATGGCATGAGTACGAGATGGCCCACAGTGTCTGCGAACAGGAGATAGCTGACATCCGCAGTTTTCTGTTGCAGGCATTGCCTGCCTGACTGCCAATCAACGCTTGAGATTAATCCCGCAAGCGCAGGGAGTTTTGTTAAAATGGCAGGCGTTTTAACAGGCTAATTCTCATGAATGCATCAAAGAAATCCTCCTCCCCGGCAAGTGACACGCAAAGTTTTGCCCAGCGCATCTCGTCCCTGGAAACAATCGTGCGGAGTATGGAATCTGGCGAGTTGCCTCTGGAAGCAGCGCTTACTGCTTACGCTGAAGGCATGCAATTGCTACAAGCCTGCCAGGGTTCTTTGCAGCATGCCGAGCAGACCGTGCTGGTCCTGAATCAGCAACAGCAATTAATCCCTTTCGACCCTGAGTGAGTTGCCTGAGCCTTCACTTTTAGTCATGACAACTTCATCCACAGCATTTGAGCAATGGGCAACCGTGCACCAGCAACGGGCTGAACAAGCGTTGGCAACGGCCTTGCCCTCGGCAGACACACCGCCGGAAAGACTGCATGCTGCCATGCGCTATGCGGTGCTTGGTGGCGGCAAACGCGTGCGTGCATTGTTGAGCTATGCGGCGGCTGAGCTGGTGGGCGCACCAGCGAGTTCTGCTGATGCTGCCGCGGTGGCGGTAGAGCTAATTCATGCTTTTTCACTGGTACACGACGATATGCCGTGTATGGATGACGATGATTTACGTCGTGGAAAACCCAGTTGCCATAAGCAATATGGTGACGCCACGGCCTTATTGGTCGGCGATGCGCTGCAGTCACTGGCTTTCCAGTGCATTGCTGATACACATGCGCCGCAAGCCTTAAAACAGGTGCAGATACTGGCAGAAGCAACAGGTTCCCGTGGTATGTGTGGCGGGCAGGATATTGACTTGCAAAGCACCGGCCAGCGGCTTTCGCGTGATGCATTGGAAACCATGCATCAATACAAAACCGGGGCGCTGATCCGTGCCGCGGCGCTGTTGGGCGCTTATGCAGCCGAGCAGACTGAAGACAAACACCTCACCCTGCTCAATCAATACAGCCAGAACATGGGCCTGGCTTTCCAGGTGGTGGATGACATTCTCGACGCCACTGCCGATACCCAAACCCTGGGCAAAACAGCGGGCAAAGATGCCTTGCAGGAAAAATCCACTTACGTAAGCCTGTTAGGCATCCATGAGGCGAAAGCCCTGGTGGCGACATTGTATGAAAAAACCTTGCAGTCACTAGCCGGGTTTGACACACGGGCTGATTCACTGCGCGGTATTGCCAGATTTATTTGTGAGCGCCCATTCTGATCATGACCTCCCTGCTGTCCCGCATTGAATCTCCTACCGACTTGCGCACGTTTGACCGGGCGCAATTAAAAGCGCTGGCTGGTGAGTTACGGGCGTTCCTGATCCAAAGCGTTTCGCAGACTGGCGGCCACCTGGCCTCTAACCTGGGAGTGGTAGAACTGACCATTGCGTTGCATTATGTCTACCAGACGCCGGATGACCGCCTGGTATGGGATGTCGGCCATCAAACCTACCCGCACAAAATCCTGACCGGACGCCGGGAACTGATGGCTTCTTTGCGCAAAGCAGGCGGTATCGCCGGTTTTCCAAAGCGCGATGAAAGCGCCTACGATACGTTTGGCACCGGCCACTCCAGCACATCGATTTCGGCCGCTTTAGGCATGGCCGTTGCCGCCAAAGCATTGGGCACCAATCGCCGTAGTGTGGCCATTATTGGCGATGGCGCGATGACTGCCGGCATGGCGTTTGAAGCCTTGAACAATGCCGGGGATATGGATACCAATTTACTGGTGATCCTGAATGATAACGATATGAGCATCTCCAACAATGTGGGTGCGCTCAATAATTACCTGGCGCGGCTGATGTCCGGCAAGCTGTATGACAGTGTGCGCCGTAGCGGCAAAAAGGTGCTGGATATCATGCCGCCGGTCAAAGAATTTGCCCGCCGTGCTGAAGAGCACGCCAAAGGCATGGTCACCCCCGGCACCCTGTTCGAAGAATTCGGGTTTAACTACATTGGCCCGATTGATGGTCACGATATTGATACGCTGGTCGATACCTTAAGCAATATCCGCCAATTGCAGGGTCCACAGTTTTTGCATGTGGTCACGCAAAAAGGAAAAGGCTATAGCCCGGCAGAAGATAACCCGAACAAATATCACGGCGTCAGCAAGTTCGACCCGCAAAATGGCCATTGCCTGACACTCAGTGAGCGCCCTACTTATACCCAGATTTTTGGCGACTGGCTGGTAGATATGGCAGCAGCAGATAGCCGGCTGGTTGGTATTACACCGGCCATGTGTGATGGCTCCGGGCTGAACCGTTTTGCCGAGGCTTATCCGCAACGCTATTTTGACGTAGGCATTGCCGAGCAGCATGCGCTTACTTTCGCGGCCGGCATGGCCTGTGATGGCTTGAAACCAGTGGTTGCCATTTACTCCACCTTCCTGCAACGCGCGTATGATCAATTAGTACACGATATCGCCTTGCAGGATCTGGATGTACTGCTGGCGATTGACCGCGCCGGGCTGGTCGGCGCCGACGGCCCTACCCATGCCGGCAGTTTTGATCTGAGTTTCTTGCGCTGTATCCCCAATGTTGTGATCATGGCGCCCAGCGACGAACATGAATGTAGACAGATGCTCACCACCGGCTATCAGTACAAAGGCTTGGCGGCAGTGCGTTATCCGCGCGGCAGTGGCATAGGTGCAGCCACATCGGCAACGTTGGAAGCGTTAGAGATAGGTAAAGCGCAATTGGTCCGCCCAGGCAAAAAAATCGCCATCCTGGCATTTGGCAGTATGGTGCAGCCAGCCTTGCAGGCCGCGGATGCACTGGATGCGACGGTGGTCAACATGCGATTTATCAAACCATTAGACGAAGCCATGGTACTTGAAATATCCCGCAACCATGACTATATAGTGACTATAGAAGAAAACGCGATCATGGGTGGCGCTGGTGCGGCGGTGATGGAATGCCTGCAAGCACACCAGATTGTGAAGCCGATTGTGTGCCTGGGGCTGCCTGACCGCTTTATCGAACATGGCGCACACGAAACTATGTTGGCCGAATGTGGTCTAGACAAATCCGGTATTTGCTCTGCTATTGAGAAATTAATAGCTGAGTAGTATATTCAACCATTTATCAAATCGCGGGCGACTCCCGCTTTGGAACCCTGATGAATCAACCCGTAATCCCTGCAGTGATTGAAGACGTACAAAATACTCCTGACGTGCGTAGACTGGACATCAACAAAGTTGGTATCAAATCTATCCGTCACCCAGTCATTGTGAAAGATAAAACCGGCGGTGAACAACATACCGTGGCGGTCTTTGATATGTATGTGCATCTGCCACACAACTTCAAAGGCACGCACATGTCGCGCTTTGTTGAGATACTCAACACCAATGAAAGCGCGATTTCCATCGATTCATTTGAAACAATCTTGCGTCAAATGGTAAGCCGCCTGGAAGCGGAATCCGGCTATGTCGAAATGCGTTTTCCGTATTTCATCAACAAGGCAGCGCCTGTGTCTGGCGTGAAAAGCCTGCTGGATTATGAAGTCACCTTTATCGGTGAAATCAAGAATGGCCAGTTTGAAATCACAGTCCAGGTTATGGTGCCAGTCACCAGCCTCTGCCCGTGCAGCAAACAGATCTCAAACTATGGCGCGCATAACCAGCGCTCACATGTCACCGTGACTGCTTTGCTGAACGAGTTCATGTGGCTGGAAGATCTGATCACCCTGATTGAAGATCAGGCTTCTTGCCAGTTGTATGGCCTGCTCAAGCGTCCTGACGAAAAGTTCGTCACTGAGCGCGCTTATGATAATCCGAAGTTTGTCGAAGACATGGTACGTGATGTGGCTGCGCAACTGAATGATGAGCGGCGTATTGTGAAATACGTAGTGGAATCAGAGAACTTTGAAAGTATCCATAACCACAGCGCCTATGCACTGATCGAGCGCGACAAACGTATTAGCTAATTGTTATATTTGTTTTGTCAGTCATAAAAAACAGCCCGTAGACGGGCTGTTTTCATATCCAGCAATTGGTTAATGGCTGAACATACCGCTTCGGGCATAAGGTTGCGAGAGGCGTAGCCCCACAGCAACAATAATCGCGCCTAACAGGGGAAACAAAGCGGCTATCGTAAACGTGAGCTGACCACCCAGATATTGCAGCGAAAATCCACCCAGCAAGCCGCCCAACGCACCGCCTATGCCATAAGCCACACTGTTGTAGATGGCTTGCCCTTTGGCCTGGTGGCGCCCGGTAAAATATTGCGTGATGACTTCAACCGCGGCGGCATGGAAGCTGCCAAAGGTGAATGCATGCATGGTTTGCGCAAGTAACAATAACCCAAGGTTATCAGGCACCAACCCCATCATGGAAAAACGGATCACGCCAATCAGCAAACTGGCGACCAGGATAGTCTTGAGTTTAAAGCGGGACATGATCCACGGCATTTTCATAAAAATACCGATTTCGCAGATCACCCCCAAGGCCCATAACCACCCTATCATGCCTTTGCTGTAGCCATGCTCCGCCAGGTAGATAGAATAAAAGTTATACATCAGGCCATGCGCAGTCACCATCATGGCGCAGCCTACCAGTAAAGAAATGACGGCAGGCTGTTTCAGTATCTTCCACACAGAGAAGCTATCATTTGCGTGTGGCGGCACATGCGCTTCCGGCAACTTCCAGGTGAGCCCGAATAACAGGCATTGCACCAGCAAGATGAACCAGAGCAGGCTCCGGATACCAAACCAGTCAGTCAAATAGCCTAGCAACACAGACGCTACGATAAAGCCCCAAGACCCCCATAAGCGGATCTTGCTGTAATGCCCATTGGTGCTTGCCAGATGCGCCAGCACTAATGATTCTGACAATGGCAAAGTGGAACTGGTGAACAAGCTCAGGGCGGCCATGACAATAAACATAGTCATAAAATCATGTGCCCAGAAAATAGCGGCAAAGCCGAACAATCCCAGAAAGGCCGTCATGCGTATCCAGCGTACGCGTTGCCGCGTGTGGTCGGCCAGCCAGCCCCACAGGTTGGGCGCGATGATACGGCTCAGCTGGAACAAGGACATCAACACGCCGATATCGGCCGGGGAAAAAGACTCAGAAGTGAGGTACAAGCCCCAGTAAGGCACAAAAGCGCCGACGAAAAAATAATAGATGAAATAGAAACGCGAGAGATTAAAGTGTAAAGCGTGACTCATGAAATACTCGCGTTAAAAAAATGGCCGTGAGCGACTTGCACGCTTTGCAGGCACAAGCCGGTGAGATGAGGCGATGACAGCTTACAAAACAGGCACCGTAGAATGCACATCGGCATTCTGGCCACGATGCCGCAAGGCGTGATCCATCAAGACAAGTGCCAGCATGGCTTCCACAATCGGCGTTGCGCGTATGCCTACACAGGGGTCGTGCCGGCCAGTCGTCTGCATCATTACTGGTTCACCGGCGTGATTAATAGAGCGGCGCTCCTGTGGGATGCTGGAAGTGGGTTTAAAGGCCACATTCACCACGATATCCTGGCCGCTGGAAATACCACCCAATACGCCACCAGCGTGATTAGAAGCAAAGCCTTCGGGTGTGAGTTCGTCGCAATGCTCGCTGCCACGTTGTGCAATGGACTTGAAACCAGCGCCGATTTCGACGCCTTTCACCGCATTGATGCCCATCATGGCATGGGCGATATCTGCATCCAGGCGGTCAAAAATCGGCTCGCCTAAGCCTACCGGAATATGCTGCGCAACCACTGTAATCCGCGCACCGACTGAATCGCGCTCACTACGGATCTGATCCATATAGGCTTCAAGTTGCGGCAGGATTTGCAGGTTCGGCGAGAAGAACGGATTACCTTCCTGCGAGATGGCATCCCAACTCACAAAAGGCACTTCAATTTCACCCAACTGGCTCAAATAGCCGCGGATCTGCACGCCGAATTTTTGTAAAAGCCATTTTTTGGCAATGGCACCGGCCGCGACACGCACCGCTGTTTCACGTGCGCTGGAACGGCCACCTCCACGGTAGTCACGAATGCCGTATTTCTGGGTGTAGGTATAATCGGCGTGCCCGGGCCGAAACGTATTCATGATCTTGCTGTAGTCTTGCGAACGCTGATCGGTGTTGCGGATCAGCAAGCCGATTGGTGCACCAGTGGTTTTGCCTTCAAACACGCCGGACAGTATTTCAACTTCATCCGCTTCCGCACGCTGGGTCACATGGCGCGATGTTCCCGGCTTACGCCTGTCCAGGTCCACCTGCAAATCTGCCGCTGAAAGTTCCAACCCTGGTGGGCAGCCATCGACCACGCCGCCAATGGCCGGGCCATGCGACTCGCCAAACGAGGTCAAGGTGAACAGCTTACCAATGGTGTTGCCAGACATGCGATTCTCTCATTGAATAATTTACGATATTTTATCATAGACTGGCTTACAGCCTGCCTTCGGCTTGTTGCCCGCCCTGACTTGATTTATGCACAACGAACGCTTATGCTGGGCCAGCACTGTTTATTCGGACAACCATGGCCAAACGCAAACACACTCACCGCAAACACCGTTTACTGGGCACTACCAACACCGCATCTGCCCCCGGTACCAATGCGGAAAATGAAACAACGCCAGCCTGTATCCATAGCATCAGCTATAACGCCAACGACCTTGAATCCAGGCAACTGACCATGCACGACATCGTGGAGTGGCAGGCGCCAGCAGAACATACTTCGTGGATCAACGTTCATGGTGTACTGGATATTGCCTTATTGCAGGCGGTCGCCCGCCGTTTCAAGTTGCATCCGCTGGTGCTGGATGACATTTTAAATACCGAACAACGGCCCAAGCTGGACACCTACCCGGATTACCTGTTTCTGGAAACGCGCCTGTTTTATTACGATGCCGACACCAT
Organism: Methylophilus sp. E2MeOHC9; assembly: GCF_058744375.1. Lineage (NCBI taxonomy): Bacteria > Pseudomonadati > Pseudomonadota > Betaproteobacteria > Nitrosomonadales > Methylophilaceae > Methylophilus > Methylophilus sp. E2MeOHC9. Next base: position 1,374,179 of record NZ_CP196024.1, on the reverse strand, counting down.
GAGTGTCAGCTCCGAACAGATCAGCATGGCATTGGGGCGTGAGTGGTTACTTAGCTTTCAGGAGCGCCCGTCAGGCAGTTTTGAACCCGTGCGCGAACGCTTGCGGCAAGGCCAGGCATTGCTGCGCCAGAGTGGGCCGGATTACTTGTGCTATGCCTTACTCGATAGCCTGATGGAGCGTTATTTCCAGGTACTGGAGGCGATCAATGAGGATGCCGAGCTTCTGGAAACGCATTTGCTGGATCAACCCAGCCCGGATGATTTACAGAACATTCACCGTCTCAAGCATGTCACTATCCAGTTACGCCGCGCAGTGTGGCCTTTGCGCGAAGTACTCAATAGCCTGATTCGCAACGAGCATGGCTTCTTCAGCCCACAAACCTTGCCTTACCTGCGTGACTTATACGACCATACCGCGCACTTCACCGAATCGCTGGAAGCGATCCGCGACATGCTGAGCGGCCTGATGGATATTTACATGACCACCATCAGCCAGCGAGTGAATCTCGAGGTGCGCGCATTGACCGTTGTCGCCATGCTGTTTATGCCAGCCACCCTGATTGCCGGGATCTTTGGAATGAATTTCGAAGAGATGCCATGGACGCATGACCCATATGGTTTCTGGTGGGCAATACTGATCATGCTGGGCATTGCATCGGTGATGCTGCTGATGTTCTGGCGCCGGCAATGGCTAGGCAGCCGTCACCGCGAACAATGATTAAGCGGCCAGAGGCACCACTCGCGGCAACTGTTTGATGACATCCTGCAGCTCGAAATAAAGCGCCAGATAATCACGCGCCCCGGGGCTGCTGGCATCATATTCAAACACATGCTGCCCCATGCGCCCGCATTCGGCCAGGGCCGCATGTTCCGAGATTTTGGTGACCAGGACTTCATCGCCAAACAGGCGGCGCATTTCCTGCTCCACCTCGGCAGCCATTTCCTTGCGTTTATCGGCACGGGTAAGTACATACCGTCGCTGTACGCGGCGCTTTAACACTGGCTCCAGCGCATTCAGCGCCTTGTCCACTTTCACGGCGGAATGAATGGACAAATAATCCGTTGAGACAGGCACCAACACCAAATCGCTGGCAAAGACGGCACTCAGTGAAATCACGCCAATCCCTGGAAAGCAATCCATGAATACGGTATATCCAGCGTGTGTTTTACCCAGTTGCGCCAGACCCTCACCCAGCCGCTTCAGAACGGCAGGCCCACGGCCAAACTGCGAGTCGAGAGTCATTAATTCTTTATTCGCCGGGATCAGTTGCAGGCCATTGCGTAAAGGCTGGATCAACTCTGCCAAAGGCGTGCTTGCCTGATAAAAACGTAACAGATGCTTTTGCGCATCCAGGCCATAATGCTTGAAAGTCTCGGTCAATCGCGCCTGTGGATCCATATCCAGCAACAATACCTGCTGGCGCTGACGTTGCCAGGCGGCGGCCAGATTGAGCGTCGTAGTGGTCGAACCGACATCGGCTTTATGATTAAAGATCGCTATTTTCAACATAATTGAGTATGTGCAGAATTGGTTTTATAAACCAGAGACTGTGATTAAATTGCTAGTCATCATAAACGATGTTGTTGCCGGACACTACACCCGCCGCGACTGGCGGTGAGCGTATATGAAAGTAATAGACAAAAAGAAACCCGCTAAGGCGGGTTAAAAGGGGGTTTGGATCAGGAGGAAATCAATGCTAGTCGTTGAAAAATCAACCAAGCTAGCCATTAAACAAAACATTTTGTGCTCTGCTTAAAGATGACTCTAGTTTAGGAGAGAGTTATTGCAACAATTTGACCAAGCTGTAACTGAATTGTAAAAGTCGAAATTTAATTGTTATTAAATTGTAACCAATGCAATCAGGCTGCTTATCCTGTCCATAAAGGCAAACCGCTTGAAAACAGGCATGCCAGCCAGTATTGAATTGGCACGCCTATTTATTTGAATATTCAGGGTACTAAAAAATCAGCTGAAGAAGTCGCGCGCCTTATCGACCCAGCTTTTATTCTTTGGGCTGTGCTTGCCGGCATCTGCCTGCGTGCTGCTTTCAAACTCACGCAACAATTCTTTCTGTTTTTCCGTCAGGCGCACCGGAGTTTCCACCACGACATGTACCATCAGATCACCATGCTCGCTGGAGCGCAATGGCTTGATGCCTTTGCCACGCAGACGGAACACACTGCCGGTTTGTGTTTCGGTTGGAATCTTCATTTTAGCAGCGCCATCCAGCGTAGGCACTTCAATTTCGCCGCCCAATGCCGCCGTGCTAAAACTGATAGGCATTTCGCAATGCAGATTCGCGCCTTCGCGCTGGAAGATCGCGTGTTCTTTTAAGTGGACCACGACATATAGATCGCCAGTCGGCCCGCCATTGACACCCGCTTCACCTTCGCCACTTAAACGGATGCGGTCACCTTCATCCACACCAGCCGGGATTTTGACATTCAGGGTTTTGTTTTGCTTGATGCGGCCACCACCATGACAGGTCGGGCAAGGCTCTTTCACCATTTTGCCGCTACCGTGACATTTCGGGCAGGTTTGCTGGACTGAGAAAAAGCCCTGCTGCATACGCACCTGGCCATGGCCGTTACAAGTGGTACACGTCACCGGCGAAGTGCCAGGGCGTGCACCTGAACCATGACAGGTTTCACAATTGGTCTGTACAGGAATGCGGATTTTTGTTTCAGTGCCTTTGGCAGCCTCTTCTAAAGAGATTTCCAGGTTATAACGCAAATCAGCACCGCGATAGACATTGGAACGCTGGTTACGGCCACCACCGCCGCCACCGAAGATATCGCCGAAGATATCGCCGAACGCATCACTGAAATTACCGGAGTTAAAGCCGCTGAATCCGCCGCCACCCATACTCTGGTCGACACCGGCGTGGCCATATTGGTCATAAGCGGCGCGTTTCTGCTCGTCGCTTAATATTTCATAAGCTTCTTTGGCTTCCTTAAAGCTTTCTTCAGCTTTCGGGTTATCCGGGTTGCGGTCAGGGTGGAACTTCATTGCCAGTTTTTTAAAGGATTTTTTAATCTCCTCGTCACCAGCATCGCGGTTCACGCCTAACACTTCGTAGTAATCTTTTTTTGCGGCTGCCATAGTTATTCCGTTTAATGCGCTTGCGCCATATAAACAAACACACTCGCGTTTAACGAAGTGTGTTTGCCGGCTTCATAAAGAAGGGCAAGTGTCGCCACTCGCCCTTTAGCGTTAGTCTTTTTTCACTTCTTCAAACTCGGCATCGACCACATCGCCTTCCACTGTTTTTTCATCCTGTGGTTGTGCGCCTTCGGTATTGGCCTGCGCTTGTTGCTCAGCGTAGACTTTCTCGCCCAGCTTCTGTGAAGCTTCCATCAAAGCATTGGTTTTCGCCTCAATGTCGTCTTTGTCATCACTGTCTTTAGCAACGGCTTCCAGCTCTTTAATGGCATCTTCGATCTTGCCCTTTTCATCGGCATCGATCTTGTCACCATGTTCAGTCAGCGATTTTTTCACGCTGTGCAATACGCTGTCAGCCTGGTTACGGGCATCGACCAGTTCACGCAATTTCTTGTCTTCGTCAGCATATTTAGCGGCATCTTCTTCCATGCGCTGAATCTCTTCTTCAGACAAACCAGAGTTGGCCTTGATAGTGATCTTGTTCTCTTTGCCGGTGGCTTTGTCTTTGGCAGACACATGCAAAATACCGTTGGCATCAATATCAAACGTCACTTCAATTTGCGGCATGCCGCGTGGTGATGGTGGAATATCACTCAGGTTGAACTGACCCAGGCTCTTGTTGCCAGCAGCCATTTCACGCTCACCTTGCAACACATGAATCGTCACTGCATTCTGGTTGTCTTCCGCTGTCGAGAACACTTGCGATGCCTTGGTAGGAATCGTGGTGTTTTTCTTGATCAGCTTGGTCATCACGCTGCCCAGGGTTTCAATACCCAGGGACAATGGTGAAACGTCCAACAGCAACACGTCTTTAACGTCACCCTTCAACACGCCGCCCTGGATCGCAGCACCTACAGCAACCGCTTCATCCGGGTTCACGTCTTTACGAGGTTCCTTGCCAAAAATCTCTTTCACTTGCTCTTGCACTTTTGGCATGCGGCTCTGACCACCGACCAAAATCACGTCAGCGATATCCGCAGGTGATACGCCAGCATCTTTCAATGCAGTACGGCAAGGCGCAATCGTACGTTCGATCAAGTCTTCTACCAATGACTCCAGTTTGGCACGCGTGATCTTCACCACCAAGTGTTTAGGACCTGTCGCGTCTGCCGTGATGTAAGGCAGGTTCACTTCGGTCTGCTGTGCGCCGGACAATTCGATTTTGGCTTTTTCTGCGGCTTCTTTCAGGCGTTGCTTGGCCAGCAAGTCGTTACGCAGATCAAGGCCGTTTTCCTTTTTGAACTCATCTGCCAAAAAGTCGATGATACGGTTATCAAAGTCTTCACCACCCAGGAAAGTGTCGCCGTTGGTAGACAAGACTTCAAACTGGTGCTCGCCGTCGATTTCAGTGATTTCAATGATAGACACATCGAATGTACCACCGCCCAAGTCGTATACCGCGATCTTGCGGTCACCTTCTTGCTTGTCCAGGCCGAAAGCCAGGGCAGCAGCGGTTGGTTCGTTGATGATACGTTTCACGTCCAAACCGGCGATACGGCCCGCATCCTTGGTTGCCTGGCGCTGGCTATCGTTAAAGTAAGCCGGCACGGTAATCACAGCTTCAGTTACTTCTTCGCCCAGGTAATCTTCGGCGGTTTTTTTCATTTTGCGCAATACTTCGGCAGAAATCTGTGGTGGCGCTTGTTTCTTGTCGCGCACTTCCACCCATGCATCACCGTTATCCGCTTTGCTGATGGTGTAAGGCATCAGATCGATATCTTTTTGCACTTCTTTTTCGTCAAAACGACGGCCGATCAGGCGTTTTACCGCAAACAATGTATTTTTCGGGTTAGTCACAGCCTGGCGTTTGGCTGGTGCACCGACCAGAATCTCGCCATCTTCCTGATACGCAATGATAGATGGCGTAGTACGCGCACCCTCAGCGTTTTCAATCACACGTGGCTTGCCACCTTCCATCACGGCCACACACGAGTTGGTGGTGCCCAGATCAATACCAATAATTTTTCCCATATTCGCTTCCTTAAATTTTGTGAATCACACTAAGTTGTTAATTAATCAACCGATGTTGTGATAATTGGGATGCCTGAACAGATTTCAAGTCCCTGTTTGTAATGTGGATTATTTTGCCTGTATGACGGTGACCAGCGCCGGGCGCAACACACGTTCATTCAAGGCATAGCCTTTTTGCAGCACGCTTAATACGGTATTAGGTTCGCCCTCTGCTGGCACCATGCTGATCGCCTGATGTTTGTTAGGGTCAAACTTCTCACCTAATGGATTGATTTCAGCAATATTGAATTTTTCAAACACGCCCAGCAACTGCTTGGCGGTCAATTCGACGCCGTTTTTATAGCTGGCGACATCCGCATTTTCTACGGTCAACGCCGCATCCAGGCTATCTTTAACTGCCAGCAACTCTCCACTGAATTTTTCCAGCGCAAATTTGCGCGCTTTATCGATATCATCCAGCGCGCGACGGCGCACATTTTCGCCTTCTGCTTTTACATATAGCACTTGTGCTTTGGCTTCTTCCAACGCAACCTCAAGTGCAGCAATGCGTGCCTCGTGGTTTTCAACAGATTGCTCTGGATTGACTTCGTTAACAGCTTGCTCGTTAGCCGCCGTGTCTACGGATGTTTGCGGTTCTTGCATGATACTCCCCTATGAATTCAAGACTTTTCATTTGACGATTTCACACACATGGGGATGACCCTACTGATTTCAAGGGCAAAATCGTCATTTAGCAAAAATTGGAGGGTGGTTGATTAGATCTGGCTTCCAGATACAGGATTGGCAGTCGTCACTTTAGCCACTGCCGCGATGACAGCGGCGACATCCGGCACTTGCTGTTTACCCCCCAGATTGATTGCCGCCGCTTTGCGTCCGCCAGCCACGCCAGTCAAGCCAGGGTCAGTATCGGTATATAAAGCGACCACCGGTAGATCCACTGCCGCGGCCAGATGTGAAAGCCCGGTATCCACCCCGACCGCAAACTGTGTGTGCGGCAACACGGTGGCCAATTGCTGCAAACTCAGCTTAGGCAGCACCAAGGCTTGCGGCACTTTCTGGGCAATGCGTTCAGCACGGCTTTTTTCTGCTGCCGAAGCCCACGGCAGACACATCGCCAAACCCAATTCAGCATAATGCTGGCCTAAGGCGATCCAGTGATCTTCCGGCCACAATTTACTGTCACGGCTAGTAGCATGCAAGGCGATCCAGGATTGAGGTGGCAGTGCGAGTGCCGGTGATGCAGCAGCAATCAGCTGTGACTGCCGCAAGCCATAATCCGGTAAATCCTGGGGAACCGCATAGCCTAAACTAAGCGCCACCAGCGTACGGATACGCGTCACCGCATGCTGCTGGTACGAGATGGGGTAGCGGTGCTGATAGCAGCGGCTAGCGAGCGGTTCGCGTATCGATTGTGCATCATAGCCATGGCGCGGTCCGCGCGCCCAACCGGCCATCCAGGCACTTTTCACCAGGCCTTGCACATCAATCACTGCATCATAGGGCTGCGCTGCTAATGCGCGTTTAACCGTCCTGATTTCCTGCCAGGTGCGGCACTGCAACACCTGTTTGCGCCAGCGGCGGACAGCGACGGTGAATACCTGGTGCACATGCGGATGCAGGCGGGGAATATCGGCAAAACTCTCTTCGACCAGCCAGTCGATCTGGGCATCAGGATAGTGCTGCAAAATGTCTTGCACTGCTGGCAGGGCGTGGATCACATCGCCCATAGAAGTGGTTTTGACCATCAGAATACGTTTCATGGCCGCTATTTTCGCATACAATCTCGACCATGAAGTTTGCTTTTCTGATATTCAAATATTTCCCTTACGGCGGGGTGCAGCGCGACATGTTACGCATCGCCAGAGACTGCGTCGCTCTGGGCCACCAGGTGACCATTTTCACCGGTGAATGGCAAGGCCCGCAGCCCACCGATATGCAGGTGAAGTTATGTGCAAGCAGCGGCTGGCTTAACCATAGCAGGCATGCCAGCCTGATTCACGCCATGCAGCAGGCCGTACGAGCCGAGCACTTTGACCTGGTGGTAGGCTTTAACCGCATGCAGCCTATCGATGTCTACTTCGCGGCTGATTCCTGTTTTATTGCCAAAGCGCATGAAGAACGGCCCTGGTGGTATCGGCTGACCAGCCGATATCGCTGGTTCCAGCAGGCTGAAACATCCATTTTTTCGCCCGCCAGCAGCACACATATATTGACGTTGACTGCACAAGAGCAAGCCACTTTCCAGCATTGGTACCAGACCCCTGATCAGCGTTTTTACCTGATCCCGCCTATCCTGGATCCGCAACGTTTCCCGGCGTTTGACCGCGCGCAGCGCAAACTATGGCTGGCAGAAACGTTTGGCATTTTGCCTGAGCATACGGCGTTGCTACTGGTTGGTTCCGGCTTTAAAACCAAAGGGGCTGACCGCGCAGTGACAGCGATTGCCGCTTTGCCAGCGCAAGTGAGAAAAAACATCCGCATGCTGATTATCGGTCAGGACAATCCGCGCTGGTTGCAAAAACATATCCAGGCATACGATTTAAGCAGTCAAATACAGGTATTGGGTGGACGCGACGATATTCCACAACTGATGCAGGCATGCGACTGGATGGTGCATCCGGCCAGACGCGAACTGGCTGGCCATGTCTTGCTCGAAGCTATGGCGTGCGGTTTGCCAGTGGTCACTACAAATGTGTGCGGTTATGCCCCATATATAGAAAATGCAGGCGCAGGCATCGTACTTGGCAGCCCATTTACACAAACGGCACTGGACCACGCGCTTGCCACAGCACTGTCCTCTGAACGTGCTGCATTCAGTGTGGCCGGGCTGGCCTGTGCCAAGCAATTAATGCAAGATAACCCAGGAAAGGCTGAAGCAAACATACTCACGCAGTTAGCTTCAGAAAAGAACATTGGCTCAACAAACTAATCCTGTGCCACCATCGGCTGACACCCAGCTTTGGCTGTCGCCCAAGCACGCACAGCACTTAACGGCATTTTCTTTTGAAGATTTTATGGCGCTGGAAGGCTATACCGTACGTGCCGCTGCCAATCGCAAAACCATGCGCCTCGCTATTGCCGGGCAGTCGTATTTCATCAAGCAGCATGGTGTTACCGGCTGGGGCGAGATTGTTAAAAACTGGCTGACTTTCAAGCGTCCGATTATTGGCGCGGAAACCGAAGTGCGCGCGATTCAGGCCCTGGAAAACATAGGCATCGCCACCACGCCCATTGCTGTTTACGGCATTCAAGGCCGTTGTGCTGCCAGCCAGCGCTCTTTTTTACTGACTGAAGATCTAGGTGACATTCATTCACTGGAAGATATCTGCAAAAGCTGGCAAGCACAGCCCGCCCCTGCGGAAACACGTCAGGCAATGCTGATTGCGGTGGCAAAGCTGGCGAAAAAATTTCATTCGGCCGGCTTGTGCCACAGAGACTTTTATCTTTGCCATATCGCCTTGCAGAAATCTGCATCCTTAACAGCTGACACCGACTTTTACCTGCTGGACTTGCACCGTGTACTGCAGGGCGTTTCAGCTAATGGCACTGCCGTGCGCAAGGATATTGCCGGCTTGATTTTCTCTTGCATGGACTTTGGGTTTACGCAGGAAGACTGGCAGGCATTCAAGGCGCATTATCTGCCGCAAAGTGACGATTTCTGGACACAGGCCTTCAACCGCGCGCAGCGATTGCATGCCAAATTCCACAGCCCGAAACAGCAAAAGAAATTCAAGCAACAAAGAGACGCGACAGATTTATAGCACCTGCGCTTGGAAAGCGCCGGGGGATTGAGCACGTGACAAAGAAAATGTTTGTATGTGTGTTTACTGCGCTGGCCGACCAGGTGTAAACGGGATATTACGTAATTTATCCGCAGCGGCTTTACTGTCTTCACTGCGTTTCAAGGCATACGCTTTGGCTTGTTCCAGCAAGGCAGCTGAAGGCAGGTTAGGGTCATCCGGTAGTGAGGAAAGTTTTTCAAAGCTTTCCTCATAAGTATTAGCGACTTCTTCGTCTATCTGGGTCGCCATATCATCAAAGCTGACGCTGCCTTCGCGCCCTTCCAGCATGATCGCATGCCATTTACGGTTGGCCTGCTGGTCTATCAGGGTGAATTTTTGCACCTGTTTGCGGATGGCCAGCTCTTCATGCCAGCGATATTTCGGCTCTGGCAGATGGGTGAGTAAAATAGCGATACCTACCAGCCAGCTGACACCGCTGATGGCACGCCATTGCTGCAGGTGCGCATGCCGGGTGGCCGTGGCAGGCAAACACAGCACGGCAAAAACGATACCCGTCAGAAAACCGCCAATATGCGCAGAATTATCGATGCCGGGAATAATAAACCCCATGGCTATGGTCAAGGCTGAAAAGGCCAGCGCGCCCCAGAACAGCCAGCGGAATTCAATCTGTTGCATCTGGTGCCTGGCGTACCAGACATAGACCAGCAACGCGCCATAAATACCAAAAATGGCGCCAGAAGCGCCCCCAGACACCGCTTCATTGCCCTGGATCACCAGTGACAGCAGGTTTCCGGCAATGCCGCTGATGACGTAAATCCCGAGAAAACGTGCCGGACCGAACATACGTTCGACCAGCTTGCCGCCATCCCACAGCGCCAGCATATTCATGCCCAGATGCAAGGCGCCAAAATGTAAAAACATGGCCGAACCCAGCCGCCACCACTGCCCATCCGCCGTCGCCGGCGCAAAGTTGGCACCCCAGGTCAGTTGCACATTGTTCGGCGAGTGCCAGAAGCCGGCGCCACCCCACAGCATCACCACAAACACCAATAGATTAAGGACGATCAACACCCTGGTGACTGGCGGCACAGTCGCGCGCACATCGATCTGGCTCAGCGCTGAATGCTTATTTTGCTCGATCTCTGTCATCTAGGCGGGGCGTCCCTGATATGGCAGATGTAACACTGGGGGTTGTTGTAACCAGTCACTCAGCGTTTGCAGGTTTTCACGCGGCATGGACATCTCTGGGTCGACCTGGTTGGCAACCCAGCCACAAAAAGGAATCTGCTCTTGCTGCAAAGCCTGCACCGTCAGCAAAGCATGATTAATGCATCCTAACCGCATGCCCACCACCACCAGTGCCGGCAGCGCGAGCACCTGTAACAGATCGACCATGCTGTGCCGTGCGTTGAGCGGCACCATCAGGCCGCCTGCCCCCTCCACAATCACCACATCTGCCAATTTGACCAATTCGCTGTAAGCGGCTTGAATCACATCCAGTTCAATTTCAACACCGGCATTGGCCGCAGCAATATGCGGGGCGATCGCCGGTTGAAAACAATAGGGGTTGACCAGTTCAGGCGGTGCCTGCACATTCGATGCCGCCGTGAGTTGCATCACATCTTCGTTTTGCCAACGGCCATCCACCCACTCACAACCGGAAGCGACCGGTTTCATGCCCACCACGGTCAACCCTTGTGCAATCAATTGCTGCATCAGGTGTACGCTCACCGTGGTCTTACCGACGCCGGTATCGGTCCCGGTCACAAAAAAATGTCGCGGCAATGTCGTCACTGTCATCTTTATTCCAGCACGTCAGCCTTGCGCGGCATTAACTGTATCGGGCTGGTGCCAGGCACTGTGTAAGGCTGGCTGCCAGTCCAGGCATGCACGAACACGACTTCATAAGTCGCTGGCAATTTGCCTTGCTGACGGAAGCCTTCATAACCCTGGCGCAGTTTCTGTAAAAAACCTTTTCCATTCAATCCTTTAGGGCGCCCGGCAGTGGCGTTATGTGCCCCTATCGCTTTCAGGTCGCGCATCACCGATTCGACGGTATCGTAGGTCAGGGTGTAATGCATCACATCCAGCACCGGCGCATTGAAACCAGCGCGGGTCATGGCGTCGCCAATATCATGCATATCGATAAAGCGGCTGACATGTGTATGGTCTGCACCTGAGGCGGCGCGTAACTCTTTTAAAGTATCCGGCCCCAAGGTAGCAAACATCAGCAAGCCATCCGGGCGTAGCACACGGCGGAATTCCTGCAAGGTGGCATCTAGGTCATTGCACCACTGCATGGCGAGGTTGGACCACACCATATCGACGCTGCCGGTAGCCAATGGGATCGCTTCAATATCAGCACAGACAAAACGCGGCGTGGATTGCCAGAAGCGGTACCAGGGGAATAAGGTGCGACTGCGTGTCAGCATGCCTTCGGCAATATCCAGTGCGATGCCTTGCGCAGATTTATATTGTTTGAGTAAGGCATTCAGGCCATGGCCGGTGCCACAGCCGGCATCCAAAATCACAGCGGGTTGCAGCTTGACTACGTCCAGCCGGCTGAGCATTTCTTCACGCACCTGCCGCTGCAAAATAGCGGCGGCATCATAGTGTTTTGCAGCGCGATGAAACGACTGCCGCATGCGCGACTTGTCTATTAAATACTCATCCTGCATTTAGCTCTCCGCGACAGCGCGCACGGTAAATTCATCAGCCATAAAGGTCTCTACCGTTTCGCAGAAAGCATCCGCATGTGAAAGAAACGGTGCATGCGCCGCGCCTGCAATCACACGCAACTTTGCCCGTTGCAGATGCATGGCCAGCCAGTGGGCAGCGCTCACTGGTGCCAGGGTGTCCCTATCACCGTGGATAATCAGGGTGGGCTGATACAAACGGCTGATCGCTTCGCGCAAGTCAGTTTGCAACAAGATATCCAGCGCCAGGTTCAGGCTCTCCTGCGTAGGCGTTGGCTTGGCAGCAAAAGCGATACGTAACTGGCGCACGGTACTGCGCGCGTCTTTCGCATGCATGCATTGCAGGGTCAGGAAATTCAGTAGCGTGGTTTGAAAATCCTTTTCAAAGCGCTTATTGAATTGCTGGAAATGCCTGGCTTCGATGCCATGCGGCCAATCCGGCTTGCTGACAAAACTGGGGTTACTGGCCACAAGAATGAGTTTTTCCACCCGGTCTGGCTGATTCAATGCGATTTGTTGCGCAATCAAGCCACCGAGTGACCAGCCCAAGATGGTGGACACACCAGGAATCTCTTCAGCCACGGTTTCTGCCAGGCTATATAAATGGTATGGGTTAACCGGGCGGCTTTGCCCCATGCCGGGCAAATCCACCAGGAACAAACGGTAGTTGGCAGACAGGCGTTTGGTGATACGCTCCCAGACCGCGCTATTCATGCCCCAGCCGTGCAGCAGCACCAGTGGCTTGCCCTGCCCCATGATTTCTATGAAACAACTCATGCCTGTACCCTGGCTGGAATGTCACGCTCGGCGGCTTGCAATGCGGCTATCAATGCGCGCACATCTTGTTCGCGATGGGTGGCAGAGAGGGATATCCGCAAGCGCGCCGTATTCACTGGCACAGTCGGCGGACGGATGGCAGGCACCAAAATGCCGCGTGTTTGCAGGTATTGGCTCAGTTCAAGCGCTTCAAAATTGTCGCCGACGATCAGTGGCTGGATCGCCGTTTCTGATGCAAGCAAATGCCAGCGCGTGAGTGAGAGCTCACTTTTCAGCAAATCTATCATGGCAAACAATTGCTGCCTGCGTGCATCGCCATGTTCAATTTCATGCACCGAGGCCAGTAACGCTGCCGATAACGGTGGCGGGGCCGGTGTGGTGTAAATATAGCTGTTGGCGTGCTGAATCAGGTAATCGATGACCACCTGCTCACCGGCAACAAATGCCCCGGCGACACCGGCGGCCTTTCCCAGCGTGCCCATCATGATCAGGCGAGGCGATCGCAAACCTAGATGCTGCAATGTACCTCGACCTTGCGGACCAAGCACGCCAAAGCCGTGCGCATCATCGACGTAAAGGTAGGCATCATAGCGCTCACACAGCTGCAGGTAGGCGGCCAGAGGCGCGATATCGCCATCCATGCTGAATACAGCATCTGCAGTTATCAATTTGTGACGCGCGGTACTGACTTGCAGCAGTTTTTCCAGCGCGGCGACATCATTATGCGCAAAGCGGTGATGCGTGGCACGCGACAGAAAGGCACCATCGTTAAGGCAGGCATGGTTGAGTTTGTCAGAAAACACCGCATCGTCGCGCCCCATCAAGGCACTGATGACACCGATATTAGCCATATAACCGGTTGAAAACAGCAACGCCGCAGGTTGACGGACCAATGCGGCCAGCGCGTGCTCCAGTTGGTCATGGTAACGGTGATGGCCGGTGATCAGATTGGAAGCGCCACTGCCTACGCCCGCCTCAGCCGCTGCCTGTTGCAAGGCGGCCACCAGCGCAGAGTCGTTAGCCAGCCCCAGGTAATCATTACTGCAAAAGGACAGAAATCGCTGGCCATTGGCGGTAATATGCTCAGCCTGAGGTGAATCCAGCAAGCGGCGTTGCCGCGTCAGGCCTAGTGTTTTACGCTTTTCCAGGTCAGCGTGTAGAAAATCCAGCATGCGCGGCCACTTAGATTTTCTTTAAGCCAAGTTTGGCAAACAGCGCATTATCGGCATCCGCTTCCGGGTTACCGGTAGTCAGTAACTTTTCACCGTAGAAAATGCTGTTGGCACCGGCGAGGAAACACAACGCCTGCACGGCATCGCCCATGCTTTGGCGACCGGCAGACAAACGCACAAAACTGTTAGGCATGGTCACGCGTGCCGCAGCAATCGTGCGTACGAATTCCAGCGGATCCAGCGCTTCGGTACCGTGCATAGGTGTACCTTCCACCTGGGTCAGCAAGTTGATCGGCACACTTTCAGGCGGTTGCTCCATATTCGCCAGTTGCGCCAGCAGGCCAGCGCGTTGGGCCCGGCTCTCGCCCATGCCAATAATGCCGCCACAACAGACGTTGATATCGACACTGCGCACGCGGTCCAGGGTATCCAGGCGGTCCTGGTAAGTACGTGTGCTGATCACATCGCCATAATATTCCGGCGCGGTGTCCAGGTTATGGTTGTAATAATCCAGCCCGGCTTCTTTCAATTGTTCGGCCTGGCCGTCTTTTAACATACCCAGGGTGGCGCAGGTTTCCAGGCCCATGGCCTTCACTTCAGCGATCATTTTCAGCACCGGGTCAAGATCACGTTGCTTAGGCCCGCGCCAGGCAGCACCCATACAGAAACGGCTGGCACCGCTGTCTTTGGCGGCCTTGGCAGCAGCCAACACGTCATCCAGCTTCATCAACGGCTCATTTTCCACCTCAGTGTGGTAACGCGCAGCTTGCGGACAATAGCCACAATCTTCGGAACAGCCACCGGTTTTGATCGACAGCAAAGTACTCACTTGCACCGCATTCGGCTCATGGTGCTCTCTATGCATGAGTTGCGCCCTATGCAACAAGTCATTAAAAGGTAATTCAAACAATGCCACGATATCGTCCACCGACCAGCGTTCAACGGTAGGATGGTCACATGCACTGGAGGCTCTCAGGCCATCGATATTAATGATGGAAGTTTGCAGTTCGCTGTTGCAAGCGCTAGAAGAAGTTTGTTGTTCCATAATGATCGCAGAAGTATAAAAGATGAGTGTTCAATGGGCTGAATTATAGGTTGTTTACGCTACAACGTGAAAAAATTTTACAACAGATTAAATTTTAATCACCTCAATCCAATGCCTTGGTTACAGCATTGGTTAAGTAGTAGTTTGCCTTGTCCGCTATGTAGTGCACCTGCTCAAAGGCAGCCGCACATCACACACGCACCTCTTTGCGAGACCTGTGCCACTTCGCTGCCTTGGTATACATCTGCGCGTTGTCCGCAGTGCGCACTCCCTACTTTGAACGGTGATTACTGTGGTGTCTGCCTGCAGCATGCGCCCGCATTTGACTATACGCTTGCCCCGTTTCGCTATGCCTACCCGCTAGACCGCCTGTTGCAGCAATTTAAATATCATTAACAATTACCGATAGGGAAATTACTGGCGCAATGCATGTTGCCACACCTCGCACCCTTATTACAGACAGACATACCTGAGGTGATGATGGCCATGCCTATGCATCCCTATCGCGTCCGGCAACGTGGATTCAACCACGCGCTGGCGCTGGCCAGGCACTTGCAGCCAGCCTTGATGGTGTCGTTAGATATCGCTGGCTGCACACGTATCCTAGACACACCCTCCCAGGCTGGCATGGATATGAAAACCAGGACGCGCAACCTGCGTGGCGCATTCGCTTCAGATAAACAATGGCAGGGAAAACATGTGCTGGTTGTGGATGATGTGATGACCACCGGCGCCAGCATGCATGCACTGGCGAAAGCACTCAAGCAGGCCGGTGCTGGCCGTGTCACGGCGCTAGTGGTGGCCCGCACATTGAAAGGTACTGAAGATTAACGCGGATTAAAGGTGGTGAGCGTGATGGAGTAAAGATTAGTCGTCACGCGCTTGCGTAGCACCGCCGAGTTGACTGATGCGCTGGCCGACAAAGTCGGCTAATCTATCGCTTAACGGCATGCCTTGTGCCGCTTGTAGTTGCTGTAAAGCCTGCGCATTTTGTCCGCTGGCCTGCAATGAAATCGCATAAGCCACTACCCACTGCGCTTGCCCGGGACGTAAGGTAAGCGCCCGTTCAAAATACGGCAAAGCGGCCTGATGCTGATTTAACTGCTGGTAGGCGATTGCCTGCATCCATTGTGCCTCGGCATCGCGGGCCAACGCATTTGCATTGGGTTTCAGCGTAAGCAATACCGTTTCTGGCTGATTATGCGCCAGCTGCCATTTTGCCAGCGCTTTGGATAACCCCGCTTGTTCAGGGTAGCGCTTAATGCCCGCCTGCAACATAGCCACTGCTTCGGCGTCCTGCTTGGTTTCAAACAGGTAAGCGGCCGATAACTGGCGCGCATCTTCAGATTGCGGATAGGTGGCCAGTGCCTGCCGCAAGGTGGCCAATGCTTCACTGAGGCGCCCCTTTTGCTCATGGTCTACCGCTTTTTGAATCAGCACATTCACTTCTTGTTCTGGCCGTACATGTTTGCTCACACTGCCATTTGATTCGGAAGATGCTGTGTCCTGGCTAACCTTATTCTTACTTGCAGCAGTCGACTCCAATGGCGGCTCAATGACAGAGACCACCGTTGCCGAAGCACCATTTTCTGCTGGCTTGATCGAGAACTCACCTTCCACCTGCGGTGCTGTTTCACTTTTGCTAGGAACGCGATTGGCGCTATTAGGTGTAGGCGTGATTTTTTGGCGGATTGCAGGTTTAGTCACAGAAGCAGACAGCTCGGCCTGCCATTCACTGAACAATGACTTTGTTAACTGCGGATGTGCATCAACCGTTTGATTCTCGACATTGGCAGTAACCTCAGGTGGTGTAGCCACTGGCGCTGGCTGCGGCTTAACCGGCGATGCGACCTGAACCTGCGCAGGTTTCTTTTGTGTGAAGTTGCCCAGCGTAGACTGGTAAACTGAGACCAACTCAGCCCGCTGAAAAAAGCCCCATACGCCTAGGCCCAGCACCACCAGCGCCACTAGCAGGCGCTTGGCCCAGTGACTGGAACCCGAAGCTGAATGTGACAACACAGGCTTGATCTGCTGCCCGCCCCAGCCATCGCTGGTCGTGCCGCCCTGGCGCGCTTCAACATCCTTTAATACCTGATTAATTAAACTCACTGCTTTTCCTCACTGCCCGTTAGCGGCCAAAACCAGCCAACGCTGTATGTAGAGTCAACCACCATTTAAACCCATGGCTCCACCAGCGATGCTGCGCTTTTACACTGGCTTGTGTATCCAGGATCGCCGCTTTCACATCTTCGGCTGAGACGCCTTGCTGGCCGCGGCCATAGGCTGAGAGCAGCGATTTGTGCGCAAGAATATTCAGCAACCTGGGGATGCCATTGGCATAGCGATACAGCAAGCGCATGCTGGCGGGCGTAAAAATCATGCCACCCTGGTATCCGGCCACGTGCATGCGATGGTTGAGATAAAACCCCAACTCAGACCATTGCAGGCCTTTTAACTGGTATTCAAAGCTGATGCGCTGGCGCAACTGACGGATGGAGGGATGGTTAATGCGCTCTTCCAGCTCTGGTTGCCCAAAAATCACTACCTGTATCAATTTGCGCTTTTCGGTTTCCAGATTACTGAGCAGGCGCAAGGCTTCCAGGGTTTCCAGGGGCATGGCCTGCACTTCATCCAGGCAGACAATCACGTGTTTGCCTTCTTCGGCATAGGTGAGCAGCTTGCGATGCAAGGCGTCTATCATGTCATGGTGGGTAAAATCCGGCTTGAAAGCGACACCGAACTCGGTCGCCAGTGTCATGAGCAAGGCATGCGGATCAAGATAAGGGTTGGGGATAAAAGCGACTTTACAGGTGGACTCTAACGCTTTGAGCAGGCGGCGGCACAACAGCGTTTTGCCAGTGCCGACTTCGCCTGTGATTTTGACAAACCCTTCGCCAGACTGAATCGCGATCAGCAGGGTGTTCAACGCCTCTTGCAGACTGCGTGTCGCATAATAAAAGCTGGTATCCGGGGTGATGGTGAATGGATACTCTTTCAAACCAAAATGCTGCAGGTACATGCCCGCTCCTAGAAGCTCTCACCTTTCAGTTTATCAATACGATCCTGACTATCAAGCATATCTTGCGCCCAGCTGTCGCCACCGCGTACAACAGTAGATTTTAACAAAATGACCAACTCAGTTTTTCTGGTAATCTCACCTTTTTGACGGAAGAGGTTACCAAGATATTTAATGTCACCTAAGCCAGGCACTTTGGTGCGGGTGTTGTCTATAGACTCAGACATCAACCCACCAATCGCAATGACGTTACCATCTCTGGTACGCACGATACTATCGGTCTCATTAATATTGGAAGATGCTGTCGGAATGGTATAAGTACCACCGTTCTCACTAGACAAAGTCACCGTCCTATTGACCTGTGTCACTTCACTCACAAACGGATGCACATGCAAGATAATGTTGTCGTTTTTGTCAATCTGAGGCGTCACATCAAGCGATATCCCAGAGAAGTAAGATTGTAACTGAATATCCGGGGTTACAATTGCAGAGCCGGCGCTAGTGGTCACGTTGGTTCTTACATTGGTCACAAAAAATGCATCATTCCCCACCTTAAGTACTGCTTTTTGGTTATTCAGGGTCGCAATCCTAGGGCTGGACAGCACCTCTACATTACCTTGCGTTTCCAAAAAAGTAAGTAGTGCCGAGAAATTACCGCCTTGCACAGCAAGCGCAAAGACTGAACCACCAAGTGAAACTGGTGAGTTATTAGATAAAAAACTAGGGCCCGAACTTGAAACATTCCCATTTGAAATGGTACCGGTTTCGCCCAGCCTAGTGTTACCGTTAATATTACCAAAGGTAACATCACGAGCGCCACTTCTTAAAAATGACCAATTGATCCCTTGCTGTGAATCTTTATTCAATTGCACTTTAAGAATTTTTGCTTCTAAAATCACCTGACGATCAACTGTAACCTGCATCAAACTTAAGAATTTTTCGACCTGGCGAATTTCTTTAGGCATTGCTCTAACCATAATTAGCCCTGACTGTGGATTGATGACAACCTTACGCCCACTTTCTTCACCAATCATGCTGTTTAAGGAGTTAGCCATATCACCCCAAAAATCATTGTTCGTACCCATACTGACATCAGATGCATAAACCTGTGTATTAGCTGCACCGCCACCTACGCCCTGTTGCATACCCACAGCCCCTCCAGACATTGCTGAAGACTGTCCTATTCCACCAGCACCGGTACCGGCACTTGCTGAACCTGAAGTCACCTTCGTTGCAGAGGTACCCTTACGAGAGCCAGTGATATAGTTGACCTGGAATACGCGTGTTTGAATAGTTTGTGGCTCAACAAAAATCTGTTTGCCACTCATCTTGTATTCATAGCCATACAAATCACGTAAGGCATTAAGCGCTTCAAACAGCGTCACGTCTCGCAAATTAATCGAGATATCGCCTTTGAGCTCAGGACTGAGTGCAATGCTATACGGACTACCAGAGACAATACCCATCAACACCTGTGTGGCAGGGGCTTTGTTCACAACCAGGTCGAATCTTGGCTCGGCGCGCTTGGCCAATGATTTTGGCGGCTCGATGCGCAGCGGCTCGAACAGTTCATCAGTCACCTCTTTAGGGGGTGGCGCGACCTGTGCCTTTGCCTGGGCGGCCGATTTGCTCAGCTCACTCTGAATTTTAGAGTTGATTGATACATTGCTTGGCGCAAACGGATTGCTGTTACATCCTGCCAACCCGGCACTGATGATCATCAAACCCAACGTATTCACAAAAGTTTTCATAGCAGTCTCTCAATGTGTATAAACCCGGATGCCGAACAATTTTCAACATGCAGGTATGTATTACTTTATTTCTTTACTTTTCCAGTGTGTCTGGTCGTTTTTGCTTTTGGTGTTGTTTTTACCTGCGGCTTGGCTTCTACGATATAGCTGGTCAAACCCAATCCAATCACTTTCTTCTCACCCGTGCTACTGATAAACACCGCCTGCTGGTTCTTCACTGAAGTGAGCTTGAATCCGCTGTAGCTCTCCCCCAGCTGCACCATCTGGCCGTTCACCACAGCAAACCCACTTTTGCCATTGTGTTGTAACGCTGTCAGCTCCCATGGTTTTTCTGCCTGTGATTCTGCATTTGGCAAATACTCCAGCACGGCAGGCGGCGGCTTGGTCGGATCAATCAACTCGGCAAAGGCATTTCCCTGTGCGAGCCACAACATCAAAAATGCTTGTATCAATACGCGCATGCTAAATCCCCAACCATGCATTTTCACCACTCAGGGTATATACCTGAATAGTCAGTTCATTTTCCGGATAATCTGACTTCAGTTCCGCGGTTTCCCATGCCACACGCTGGCCTATGGCTTTTAACGACTGCGCATAATCCATTAAAGCGAAGTATTTACCTTTTAACCTCACCTTCACTGCGTGTTGGTAAACATGTGGCACATTCAGCCAGATATCCTCCGCGCCGGTTGGCGAAGGGCTAGCAACAGGGGCTGTTTGTTCCTGGATCAGCTTTCTTTGTTTTTCAATAAAATCCGTCACTGGCAGCGACTGCATCTCAAGTACTTGCACATCCGTATGCTTTTGCAGCAGCTTTTTCAGCAACAACACCATCTCTTGCGGTGGCACCATGTAGGCAGAAATCCTGACCAGGTCTGAAGACTGGCTGGTGATTTTTGCATTCACTGCATCAATCTCATGCTGAAAAGCATTGCTCGCGGGCTGTGGCTGGGCCTGGCTGGCAATGGTGCTCATTTGCTCAGTCAACGCCGTTGTATCACTCTGTATTTTAAGAATCTCTGCTTGCGTATTGGTGAGCTGACCACGTTGTGGTTCCAGCAAAAAGGTATCCAGCAAGCCAACTACGGCAAACAGGCCCGCGCCAAAAATCATCCAGCGCTCCCGCTTGGAGAGGGCCAACCATTTACTGTTAAGTGTGTGTAACTGTTCGAATCGCATGCGCGTTTTTCCTATGGCTGCTTCGCTTGAGGCTTGGATTGCGGTGGTTTTCCGGTCTGACCGACAAACTCATCCCAGCTCATCGCGCTCACGGCTTTAGTTTTATCGCGTAAATCCTGGCCTTTAACGTCGAACGCATACACCTGCAATTTCACGGGCACTTCAACCGCAGGTGTACTTGTGGCAGCGGGTGTCGCCGGCGTTGCAACAGGTGTTGCGGCTGACGCTCCTTTACCTGAAGCCTGAGGCGTTGGTGCGGCCACAGGTGGCGCGACGACAGCTACCGCTGCTGGCGCAGGCACATTTTTTTGTAGTTCGACTTGTTTAAATTGCAAACCAGAAAACTGGGTACCTTCAAATACACGTTGCGCAGACAATAAATCCAGGTACAAAGGGATATCCTCAGTCTGCAAAGCCTGGCCAGAAAGAGAGACATGCTGGGCACTGGGCTCGATTCTAAAACCAGTGAGCCACAAGCCTGGCTGCTGTTGTCCGGTCAAGGCACGCATGTAATCAATCAGGTGGTAAGCGTTCTCAGAAATAGATTGCTGAAAAATGGCGAGTATTTGTGATTGCATTTCAAACCGGCTGTTCAACTGCTTCAGTTCGGCCTCCAGCTTGCTGTTATCCACCGGCGTAGCCTTCTTGGCAAACTCATCCACCTTTTTTTGCATCGCCTCATACTGGGCGACAGCCTGGTTACGTTGTTCGAGCAACTGCGCATTTTCTGACTCGATGCCGGTGTAGAAATAAACCATCGCCAGCGCCGCCAGTGCATAGACTGCGCCAACCAGCGTTAATGTAAACCAGTCTTTGGACTTGACCAGCCCACTTTCAAACAGGTTGACTTGCTGACTCATGCGACGGCCTCCTGACGCAGGGCAGCACCTAATGCTGGCAGCAACATGGCTTGTTTTTCCAGGCTGGCGAAATCCTGGTTAGGCGGCAGATCGACGATATCTTCCAGGTTAAATATATTTACCGGCACATACAGGCTGGTACTCAACCCCGTCACCAGGTAATCACGGTTGGCAACCGGTGCGACCACCAGGCGATTGAGGCTCAGATAAGGGAATTGACGGTCAAAACTGTCCAGCGAGCGTTGCAGCTCCAGTACCAGCTTATCAAAGTTGCTTTGGTACAACTCACCCCTGTCATTAAGAAAGTCTTTGTCCAACTCGATCAGGCGAGCATGGTACAACTCCCCTTTGGCAGTAAATGTAAGCAGGCAACCTCTGGGCAACATGGTCAGCATGACCAGGGCACGGTCTTCTATTTCCAGCAATTGGGCGATGTTACGTTGCACCAGCGCATGCACATCAATCGACTTCAAATTAAAACCAGCTTCCACGATCCGGTTACCAATCTGGGTCACGGTGGCTTTTTTGGCACAGATGGCTAACATGGATGGCTGGCGATTGGCATAGGCAGGGTCTACTGGCACGTTCACGCCATCCACCACAGCTTGCTCAACCGAATAATCCAGCAGATCCTTGACCTTCCAGCGTAATGCCTGCTTGATCTCGGATTCAGGCATGGTGGGTTTTTCAATCTGCAACACATTGTATTGATCAACATTGAGCATGACATTACAAGGCATGGCTTTTAAGTCATTTTTGGTCACAAAGTGACGCAATGTAGACGCTGCCTGCAAAGGCACCTGCTGAATCGCAGCGAATGAGACGATTGGTTTGGCGCCATCCAGCCCAGGCGTTAAAGCCACGGTGCTCACATGCATATCAGTGAAGCTGACCCCCACCTGTTGCTTGTTCTTTTGTCGTTTAAACCAACTCATAGACATTCATCTACTCTCTATAAGAAATTATTATTTAAAATCAATGTATAACAATGAACATTTAAAGTTAATATAAAGCATTGTATGCTAAAAAACCATCTTTCGAGACGCGAGAAAAGGTCTGACCGAAAAAGTTTTAAAACTTTGCTGTATTAGTTACAAATAGTGTCAACAAATACGCCATCAAATTAGTGTTAGCAACTTTAGTGCCTGAATTAACGGTTCAATCCGGGGATTAAAAGAACAAAACCACCTGATTTAGGTGGTTTTGTGTGTACTAGAAGTTTTCTCGCATGTAGATGATGGGGGCTTTGTAGATGCCGAAAGAGGCTCGACCAACAGGATCCGGCCCACCCAACCACGGGATCACTCCACTTGTGGCATCCGACTCGGCTGAGCCAATACATGTTTTCTCTATATCGTCAGGAGGAACGGCCTTAGCACCCAGATTCACTTCTAAATCCACGCTCCCTATATTAGGCTTGCCATCCGTTCCAATTTTTGGTGCCGACAGCAGCATATTCAAAACACCACTACTCATCAGGGGACCACCTGAAATCTGTGTCTCACAGGGATTCAAATTCACTTTATACTTTTTCATCACGATAGTTGAAGGGGCGATAGTTGTACAACTGTCACCAACACTTCTGATGTACGTCCCATTAACTCCGCCAGTCCAATACTGCGCTTCAATCTGCACAGGTAATGGCAATAATTCCGAACCATGTGCCGGGATGATTGCAAGGCGGCCAAATCGATAATTCACAGTATTTAAAGGGGCCTGTGCAGGATTTGTTACAACCGTGACAGGAGTGATCACGGTCCCCTCATTTTGCTGTATCTCAGTATATATTGTCACAGCTTGCTCTGATATCCGGTTCGCGGGGCGAGATAATTTATGTTTCGCCTCAATTGCAGCAACTCCATTTAGCCAACTTCCAGTGACATTAGGTTTGGAATCACTGGCTGATAATGTTGCTCCATTGAGTGGGGATGCCGTGAATTTGAAATTGTCCCAATTTGCTAAAGAAAACTTTGCATAGCTACCTGTGTAATTTTGAGTCACATTACCAGCTGAGTTGATTGCACTGAGTGTGAATGGGGTTTTCAATCCTGCCGCACCTGGGGACGGTGGAGTTACGGTCGAAGGCGTATCCTGTCCATAATATACAAAACCTCCACACGCTGCGACAGCAGTACCTGGAACAACTTTAAATTTATCAGGGATAAAACGACCAAAATAATTACTCTCGGCGGCTGTCCCAAACGAGCAACCAAACAACTTTGGTGTCGCAGATGGATCATTATTAAACTGGCTCGCAGCAGCATTGTCACAATCGCCCTTAGCCGAATCTACCGCTGTAAATGTATCATCATACAAGGCCTGCGCCTTGAATTTGAAATGACCGACTTCACTATATTTGAAGTTAGCTGAACTCACCCCGGACGATGCTGCAAGGAAGTTACCATCTAGATCGCCAATCGCAGGCGCACTTGGGTGTGCCGTCAGGGGGTTATAACTTATCCCAGGATTTTTTGCCCTCACCTTAGGTGTCCCGTTATACCCTATCTCTCCAGTCGAAGCAGTCAGATTAAAACTTCCTGAACCAGCCCTGAACACTGGTGTGACCGTTTCCGATGGCGTTAATCCGGGCAAGGTTTGGACGGCATCTGTAGACGACACAGTCATTACCTGAGGACGAAGAGCAAAATTATCAGACGAACAACCCGACTTATTTAACGTCAAATCACGCACTTTGCATCTTAAAATCGGGCTGGCATTCTTCGGATAGGTGCCGAGCAGCATATTTGCTGCTGAGGCAGTAAACGTCACTTTTTTCCGACCGTTATCAGAGGAGGTGAAAGGCACAGTCTGAGAGGCGACCACCGTAGGCCCGCAGGTATTACCACTCTCGACTACCAAATCAACAGTTAACCCCAATGTTGAGTTGTAGCCACTGGATTGACTGCCACTGGCCAGCACGGCCACCACATCTACATCAAAATCCTTACCCAATACTTTGGTATATAGCGGATTGCGCTCAGAAGGACTGACTGTGAGGTTTTTATAAGTTAGCGTATTTTCCATACACTCAAACTTGTCTACACACGGCGTATTGGTAATGGCAAAACTGCAGCTTTGCGAGTTAGTCGAGGTATCCCAGCATTTCAGACCATTCAGTGGCGCAGCATTCAGTCCCGAATATCCAAATGTGTACACCCCCGCCGAGCTACCTTGCAGAGCATAAGTCCAGATGGGACCATTTGAGCCTATACTGAATTGCTGATTGGGAGATTTACTGACTGCTGGAATTCCAGGTACCAACGTTAAATCACCGGTCAAATCTCCTGAATAGATCAATTGATTATCAGGGCATGGCACTGCAGAAGACAAACAGGCTAAAACTTGTACATTAACAGGACATAATGAACTGGTGCCAGGATGCCTGACTTCAAGATGGTCATAAGCAGGCACAGCTGTAGACCCTACAACAAAGTCATAACTAAATGTATAATCTCCTGGAGCAGTGAAATCATACTCAATAGCCATGGCCGTATCTTTATAAACTTTACTCACAGTTCTATTCAAAGCTGGAGCAGTGCTATTCGACGCTTGAGCCGTGGTGATGTTGCAGTCAGTTAAGCTCCCGCCTTCACCCCAGAACTCATAATACCCAACGCACCAAGAATTAAACGCTCCATCTCTCTCGCGAAAAGTCTCAACCGTGTCTAAACCTGACGGCAAACCATCACTCTTCGGACACCCTCCACTGATGCGCGGATAAGTACCAATCACTTGTTTACCCTTGGGGTCCTTATACATAACACCGCAACCATTATCGTCGCCACCGAGGTAAGTATCTATCACGTGAAAGTAGCGTACATGGTTTGTTGTACTCACCGGATAACCTGCCGGAATTTTAATTTTTACATTTGCGGTGATAAAGTCATACGGGAAAATATAACTCCAGGTAATCTCCACCTCAGGTCCCGCTGGCGGCAGCTTAAACTTTGAAGTTGTTTGTTGCGTCTGCCCTTGTGAGATGGTTGCAGGCGTTGCGGCAGTGATTGAGCTATAAACTAACTGGTCATAGTGTACAAGAGTACTATTAGCAGCGATAGCGAGATGTTTAGGCCCATAAACCTGCTTATTCGCCCGCAGATACACTCCGTTATCCAATCGTTCAAGTACTGGCCTAGCGTCTGTATACCCTAAATTATCTATAGCCCACTGCCTATCTGGTGTGGATTTATCAGCAAAAACCTGACCTTTTTTATTTCTAACTACCTGAAGTTGTGTACTGTCATCGATAATAAAATGCAGCCCATCTCCACTTGTAGTGCCACCAGCTTTATTGATATGTACAAATCCAGCATTGGCACTCGTATAAAAAAACACTCCTGCTGTAAGCAAAAGTGTTTTTAATATTAATTTAGTGAATTTATGCACGAATAATTATCCTTTAGCTACACTCCTCAGTCCCAAATAGGCACCGACTGAGCGTAACTTTGATTTCTCGTTCAATATAGTCTTGTGCACCTGCGGCCCCCACTGACGCTCTCGAGATAATCGTATATATCCCGATATCCTGAGTGTCTCCCTTATCTTTCGGCACCACTCGGCTACAAGTCAGCACAATATTGAAACCATTAATCACAAATGGTGAAGGCGGTGTAGGACACACTTGCATGGTGGTTGAACCCGGCGATAACACTTGATATGCCGCCCACTCTATGCCAGCCCTGGCTGCAAGATAAGCCCGTGCACCTTGAATATCTTGCGTAGTCCCCATATTGGCGAGCAAAGACAAACGCATGGCGTAACCAACAAGTCCAGCCAATATCACGAGTAAAAATATTGCCACAGGCAACATCAAACCATTTTGGCGAATAACTGTATTTTTCATGGTGAATTCACCACATTGATCAAGTTCAGCAACCTGACAATCCCACCGCGTTTTTCCAGTTGAAGCTGGGCGGTCACAACACCGGAGTGTTGCATTACGCCTTCGGTATAAGTAAAACTGCATCCTGTGACATCCTCGGCAACAATGCTTGGGCTCAACCCTGAAAAACTTGTCGGATGTTGTGGTAAGGCTTGGGGCGTGGATGGAATAGCAATATTGGAATACATTAACAAGCGTTTATTGGCAAGATCGCATGCATAAATCACAGCGCCATTGACAACATAGAAGCGATTGGCCGGTGATGGTAGTGGAAACATAGTGCCCGAGAATGTCAGTGTACTTGAGCTACTGCCAGTAATCGTGCGCACCGTGTTGCCTGCATAAGCATCAGCACCATCAATCCCCAAGTTATAAATAACCATCTGATCGCCAGCACCCACTGGGACCATGTCACCAAGCACGGTGAAGGTGTATGGAGGCGGATTGCCAGTTAAAAAATCCAATGAGTCCTGTTTATAACGCCCTCCGGCTTTGATCGGAACAAATTCAACATATAACCCGTTTGACGAAACCCACACGCTATTAGGTAATGCGTTTCTGATATCGCGTGACATACGCCGTAAAGACACATCTGCGCGATCGGCTAACTCATAATAAGCCTCTGAGTTCACATAGGCTAATACCGAATTTTTAATAAAGGTAACCGAGATACCGCCTAAAATCGCAACAACGACGATGACAACCACCAGCTCAACGAGCGTAAAACCAGTCATCTGCGCTCGTAATGACTTAAACTTTGGGCGCATAACGTACCTTGAAGCCAGTCAGTTGTATCGTAGTATTAACAGGACCTTTCACAGTCACCACAATCTGCAACACTGCATCTGCAGGCAGTCCAATAAATGCCCCAGTACCGCCAGCCTGCGCAATCGCCACAGAAGCTACATATGCATTTAAACCCGTAAGAGCCGCTGAGCTACCGATACGACAAATACCAGAGCAGCCACCGCCAGGCATGGTAAATCCACCATAATCAGCCACATTATCAAACGGGTTGGTTGCACTGTAGCGACTTTCAAGTGAAGGTGTCGGGCCATTTAAACTGGCATTCTGTGGATTGGTGCAATCTCCATAACCATTAGCGGTAGAAGCATTTGCATCATCGGGGTCGCAGAAAGTGAATGGCATTTGCTGGATTTCTTGCATGAGTGATTCACCAATCGCCAGCGCTTGTTTGCGTACCAGAGGGTTAGCGGAGTGGCCACTCATCCATGCCAAAGCACCGAGAACGCCAGCAATAGCAGTCGTGACAATCACAATAAATACCACCAACTCCACTAAAGTAAAACCTTTGGCGGGCTGTCGATAAAAGCGAGATCGCTTTTTAATATTATTTTTGTCTGTATTGGTCATTGCATCATCTCGCCTGCCAACCAGATGGCATATTAGTGGATATAACCGGTATTTGCCTCAACCAGGATGTTCACTACCTGAGCAAAATTTTTTCTATTACTTACTTTATACTTCGCCAACTCATCCGGTACGGCCCGCCCCAAAGAGTCAAATCCAAGACTGGCATTAGATGGCACAACCTCAACATTTTTTGAAACGCTAAAAATATACGCGCCGCCAGTTTCTGGATTGATCACCGCCTGATTGCAGCTAACATCGAAACATAGACTCACCTTACCTGGCAAAGGGCTGGCAGTATGTATCGCATACACGATCTTTCGCTGAGCGATGGCAGTTTTTTGTGCATACCGGATGGTAGAAGCAAGTAAACCCGCGTCACCGCGGGTTTCGAAGATATCTCCATTCGCAAACCTGGGGGCAGCTACCGCCGCCAGTATCCCCATTATTGAGATCACGACCACTAACTCAACAAGGGTAAAGCCCTTCATTGTAAAACCTTATGGGCAATTTGCAGTAACTGCTGCCAAACCAGTAGCAGGCGTGTAAGTCACGACACAAGTTCCTTTGGTATATGTTCCGGCTCCAGCGTTAAATGTAAAACCAGCCCTATCCTGAATCGCCGCATCAATGCCAGCAGCACTCGAAACAGGCCAGCCTTCGCCAGTAGTTCCCGCAGCATTCACAGTAACATCGATATTATCCATTTTTACGGTTGTGCCCGAAGCACCGCCAGCCACCCAAGCAGCCTTAGCCAAACTTGCAGCTGATGAGACGGCACCAGCCAACCCTTGTGCAGCCGCTTTTTGCGCACTTGATTGCACATTGATAAATCGTGGCAAGGCCGTTGCCGCCAAGATTCCCAACACTGCAATTACCACAACCAATTCAACCAATGTAAAGCCAGCCTGTTTATTCATTGCAAAGACTCCTATCAAAATTTCCTGCCTTTATTCGCACAGTGACAGGTAAAAACTGCGTTAGTTAGTAAAAAGCAAATAGTGTGCCAGACAATTTTGGTCCTATTTGCTGAATCGTATCATTACAACTATTAATGCGACAATATTTTATGTTATCGGCTAAATACAACAATCTTTAATGGTTAATTTATTATAAGTAAAAACTTTACCTGCAAGCATCCTGGATTGTTACCGCTTAAGTACCCTTAAGCATGGTTGAACTCATATCCCATATCGGCAAAAACACGCCTAATGCTAGAATCAAGACTAAAACACCCAGGAAAATAATCATAATTGGTTCGATTTGAGCGCCTAGCGTTTTAACGTCGTACTCAACATCTGCCTGATACATATCAGCAATTTCCTGCATCAAATCATCTAGCGAACCAGACTCTTCGCCCACTGCTATCATTTGCAATACCAGAGGGTTAAACACACCTGTCTGCGTAGCCGTTCTTAAAATAGTTTCTCCACGTTCAATCCCCGAGGACATACCAAGAATTTTGATCGCTATGTAATCATTTTCAACCGTCTGCGAAACCAAGCGCAATGCCGAAAGAATCGGCAATCCACTTCGAGTGGATAATGCAAAGCTGCGTGCAAACCTTGCCATAGTCCCTTTAAAAATAATTTTCCCGGCAATAGGAATGCGCATCTTTACCCTATCCCATTGTGAACGGCCATTAGATGTACTGATATAAGATTTAAACACCCACCAAGCACCCACAACCATTGCGATCAGCACAAACCAATAATTACGCATAAAATTGGAAAACCCAATTAACATCTTTGTAATTAAGGGTAAATCAGCATTCATAGTGGCGAATACTTTTTCAAATTGGGGGATCACCATAATGTTAATCACCACAATTGCAATCGCCATCGCAATCATCACGAACATAGGGTAACGCAAAGCAGACTTAATTTGGCCACGCATGAATCGCTCAAATTCAATATGCTCAGCCAAACGGAGAAAAATATTATCGAGATTACCCGTTGTTTCACCAACTCGAATCATGCTTATATAAAAACCGTCAAATACTTTAGGGTGCTCAGCCATGGCTGCAGATAGCTCCCGCCCTGAATCAAGACTAACGCGCAACTGCCCTACAACCTTTGCTAATTGCAGATTACCTACCGAGCTCTGAATGCCGCTTAAAGCCCGCATAATTGGAATGCCGGCTTTAAGTAATGTATACAACTGGCGACTAAATAGCATTACATCAAGACTCTCAATCTTTTCCTCGAAAAGATTAAAGCTAACTGAAACTGCAGACTTTTGTTTAATTTCAAGCGGTGTGATTTTAGAGACCATGAGCGCTGCGCCCAGTGCATCAAAATCGGTCGCTTCCTGCGTACCAGTCACAATCAAACCATCTTCGCTACGCCCTTTGTAATCAAATAATGGCATCTGCTCTACCCTTCAAACTGATTATCCACACGCATGATTTCATCGAGAGTCGTTTTACCCTGTAAAGCGAGTTGCAAAGACTGGTCGCGTAAGGTTTGTCCTTTAAGCTTTTCGCGCGCTTTAGTAATAAAGATATTGGTATCTGTCATGTTGGCTGCCAAAGCAAGATCATTGGTCATCTCAAGCAATTCATATAAGCCGACACGCCCCAGATAACCGGTGCGGTTGCAATGCTGGCAACCTTTGCCATGTTTGAAAAAAGCGGGGATTTCTTCTTGCGGTAACACTTGGCGCAACCAGACAGTTTCAGCCTCACTCGGTGCATGCTCAACAGCACAATGCGGGCAAATTAACCTTACCAAACGTTGCGCCATCACCCCAATCAATGACATTGCCACCATAAAGCGTGGCACACCCATATCAATCAAACGCACCGGGGCAGTGGAAGCATCGTTGGTATGCAATGTGGATAACACCAGGTGACCGGTCATGGACGCACGCAAACCAGTTTGGGCAGTTTCCTCATCCCGCATCTCACCGACCAGGACGATATCCGGGTCTTGACGCAAAATAGCACGTAGTAGCTTGGGGAAGTCGAGCTCGATTTTTTCACTGACCTGGGTTTGGATAATGCCAGGCAAGCGATACTCTACCGGGTCTTCAACCGTGATCACTTTCGTTTCAGGCGTATTCAGTTCACTTAATGCAGAATAAAGCGTGGTGGTTTTACCGCTACCGGTTGGCCCGGTGACCAGCACCATGCCACTGGGCCGGTTGATCATTCTGCGGAAGCGCGCCAGTAACTCAGGCGGCATGCCTAGTTTGTCTAGCTGGAAATGCGCAGTATTCTGGATCAACAGCCGCATGACCACGGTTTCACCATACTGGGTAGGCATGGTAGAAATACGCATATCGACCGCACGGCCTTTGACGGTAAACCCGAAGCGGCCATCCTGCGGCAAACGCTTCTCGGAAATATCCAGGCCCGCCATGATTTTTAAACGCATGATCAGTGCGGAAACGATCTTCATATCCGCCTGGGTTTGAAAGTGCATCACGCCATCAATCCGGAAACGGATCAACAACTTGTTTTCTTGCGGTTCGATATGTACATCAGAAGCCCGTACCTGCACCGCATCTTCAAAAATGGTCTGCAAAAGTTTAACGACCGGGGCATCATCAATCCCCAGGTCTACGCCCATCAGGCTGGCGAGATCCACATTGCTGGCGGCCAGATCTTCTTGCAGCTCAAGCGCCAGGGAAGAGATTTGTTCGGTTTGTCGATAAGAGCGATCGATCGTCTGCATGAGCAGACTTTCCTGCACGACGACAATTTCAATATCGCGCTTGAGTAAACGGACTAACTCATCATAAGCATACACATCTGAAGGATCGACCATAGCGATCAGGAAGCTGTCGATGCGTTCTTCCAGCAGAATGGCACGGAACCGCCTGGATTGGACTTCCGGCAGCTTTTGCACCTGCTTGACGTCCAGTTCGTACTGCCCCAGATCAAGGAAAGGGATATTCAGTTGATGTGCTACTGCCTCGGCAATTTGCCGTTCACTGGCAAACCCTTTATCGGCAATGACGCGACCCAGGCGGCGGCCTGTCTTGCGCTGTTCTTCCAGCGCTTGATCAAGCTGAGCTTGGGTCATGTAATTCTGTCTGACTAGAATTTCCCCTAGTCTAATTTTTTCGGGACGTGCCATGGCTTTTTAATTATTTATCGTAATAGATATTTTCATCTATCATATCATCAACATTCCAATCTTACATTTGTAAACAAACCGCAAAACATGTTTCATATCGTGCTTTTTGAACCAGAAATTCCGCCTAATACGGGAAATATCATCCGCTTGTGTGCCAACGCCGGTGCTAGCCTGCACTTGATCAAACCTTTAGGATTCGAGTTATCAGACAAACATCTGAAACGGGCCGGGCTCGATTATCATGAATATGCTGCATTAAACGTCTACGAAAACTGGGCGGCTTGCCAGCAGGCCTTGCAAGAAAAACGCATGTTTGCCATCACCACGAAAGGCAGCACCAGGCATACAGATCTAGCATTTAAAGACGAAGATGTCTTTGTTTTTGGGCCAGAGTCTCGCGGCTTGCCGGAAGACATTCGTGCCCAATTCGCAGCAGAACATAGAGTCAGGCTTCCCATGTTGCCGCATAGCAGAAGCCTCAACTTATCAAACTCTGCCGCCATCCTTTTATATGAAGCCTGGCGCCAGACCGGTTTTACCGGTGGCGTTTGAAACGGACAAAAAAAACCCCGATTAAGGGGTAAATCGGGGCAACAGGCCTCATCGTAAAGGCTTCCGCTCAGGGAGGAAAGAAGCGGAAAGATGATTCATCATCATCGTATTTGTATGAGTGCGCACAAATTCAAAAAGTTCCAGCCGAATTATTTATGCATATGTATACAGATTTGATCGCGCGGGATTGTCTGCTCAAATGCCACATCATGCGATAATAATAAGATGCAATCTGAAATCGATTTATTACAGGGCCTGAACGACAAACAACTGCAAGCGGTCACCCTGCCGCACGTCTCGGCGCTGATCCTGGCGGGCGCGGGCAGTGGCAAAACCCGGGTGCTGACTACCCGTATCGCCTGGCTGATCCAAACCTCTCAAACTTCGCCTATGGGCATCATGGCAGTGACCTTTACCAACAAGGCTGCCAAAGAGATGCTGACGCGATTGACCAGCATGCTACCGATCAATACCCGCGGCATGTGGGCAGGCACATTCCACGGCTTGTGCAACCGCATGTTGCGTGCGCATTATCGTGAAGCCGGATTGCCCAGCACTTTTCAGATACTGGACACAGCCGACCAGCTCTCTGCCATCAAACGCGTGATGAAAATCATGAATGTCGATGACGAAAAGTACCCGCCCAAACAAGCCATGGGCTATATCAACAGCTGCAAGGAAGAAGGGTTACGCGCGGATGCCGTCGATGCTTACGATGGCCATAGCCAGAAACTACGCGAGATTTACGCGGCCTATGACCAGCAATGTAACCGTGATGGCGTCACCGACTTTGCCGAACTGTTGTTGCGTTGCTATGAACTGTTGCAACGAGAGCCGCATATTCGCGCGCATTACCAGCAGCGTTTCCAATATATCCTGGTGGACGAATTCCAGGACACCAACCGCTTGCAATATTTATGGCTAAAACTGCTGGGCGGTGCGCACAACAGTATCTTTGCCGTAGGTGACGATGACCAGAGTATTTATGCTTTCCGTGGGGCGCGTGTCGGCAATATGACCGATTTCCAGCGCGACTTTAAAGTCGAGAACATCGTCAAACTGGAAGAAAACTATCGCTCGCATAGCAATATTCTGGATGCAGCCAACGCCATCATTACCAATAACAGCAACCGTCTTGGTAAAAATTTGTGGACTTCAGCCGGCAAAGGCGAGCCTATCCGCATTTATGAAGCCTATAACGATACCGATGAATCCCAATTCATTGTCGATGAAGTGAATATGCTGCAAAGCGAAGGCGTGGCATTGAGCGATATCGCCCTGCTCTACCGCAGCAATGCGCAATCGCGTATTTTGGAACACTCTCTGTTCTCGGCCAATATCCCTTACCGTGTGTATGGCGGTTTACGCTTTTTTGAGCGCGCCGAAGTCAAACACGCGCTTGCTTACATCCGCTTGATCGCCAATGCCAACGATGATACTGCGTTATTGCGCATCATCAACTTCCCGCCACGCGGCATAGGCGCGCGCGGCCTGGAGCAGTTGCAGGAAGCCGCACGCCAGAACGAATGCAGTTTATGGCAGGCAGCCACCAACAAGGTAGGCGAAGGCATGCTGGGCAGCAAAGGGCTGGAAGGCTTCGTGGCGCTAATCCGCCATATGGTAGACCAGACTTATGGCATCACCCTGGGTGAGGTGGCAGAAATGGTCATCACCCTGAGCGGATTGATGGCCCACTACCAAAACGACAAAGAAGGCGAAGACCGGGTTGAAAACCTGCAGGAGCTGGTCACCGCAGCCGTCGCTTTCAGCAAACAGGATTTAGGCAACCACCATAACATGGAGGAAGATGCTGACCTCATGACCCAGTTTCTTAACCATGCCAGCCTGGAAGCCGGCGACCATCAGGCTGATGTCGGCCATGAAGCATTGCAATTGATGACTGTGCACGCAGCTAAAGGATTAGAGTTTCATAGCGTGTTTATTGGTGGAGTTGAAGAAGGTTTATTCCCGCACGAGCAGGCTGCCTACGAAAACGGCGGGCTGGAAGAAGAGCGCCGGCTGATGTATGTCGCAGTGACGCGTGCACGCCAGCGCTTGTATTTAAGCTACGCGCAAAGCCGCATGTTGCATGGGCAGGTACGTTACGGCATCGCCTCGCGGTTTATTGATGAAATACCGGTAGAGCTGACCAAACGACTCAACAGCAAACCTGTTGCCAAGACCTATGCCACTGGTGGCCAATATGCGCCTGCCAAGAGCACACAAGCCGGTTACCCTTTTAAAATTGGCCAAGGCGTGCGCCATGGCAAATTTGGCGAAGGTGTAGTGGTCAGCTATGAGGGGAACGCCAGTGATTTGGCAGTGAAAGTCAACTTTGGCAGTGCGGGATTAAAAACACTGATGCTCGAATATGCCAAGCTGGAAAAAATCTAACTAAGGCATGCTAAAACGGCTTGCACTTAGAGTGACATCTCCACAGGCCAGCCTGTACTTGATGGCAATGATGTTTAGCCTGCCGTTTATCATTGCCTACCACGATGTTCCGATTGCGACATTTTATGGGGAGTGGCTGGCAGCTGCTTTCGGGCTACTGGCATTGCTAGGACTACTGAATCCTCGCTACTTGCAAGCCATGCAAATGCCCAGAATCGGGCTCGTTTTTGCAGGGCTATTACTCATCTGCAACCTGCAGTTAATGAGCCAGCCCCAGCTTTCACCTCAACATAACTTATTGATTCAACTGTATCTGTTATGGGCCTGCTTGTTAACGATCCTGGGTCACCACTTGAGCATACATCTGAGTGCAGGGAAAATAGCAGGCACTCTCGCCAAGGCTGTGGTGATTGCGGCGGCAATAAATGCCAGCTTTTTTGTTCTACAAATCCTGCAACGGCTGGGATGGCAGTTGCCCATCCCCACCCTTCAAAGCTATGGCATGCTTGCTCAAACCAATCAATTTTCAGACTTTATAAGCCTGGCCATTGTTTCATTGATGTATTTATATACCCAAAAACAGATCCGGTTTAAAACGCTGGCGATGGGTTTACTGGCAGGCTTAACCCTATTGTCGTTTTCTGGCTCACGCAGTTCTGTACTTTATTTAGCCATCATCGCATTGCTGAACTTTTTAATCTATATGGGACTCCGGCATCAAGCAAAGGAGACGTCCTCTGCCAAACAACTGCTTCACATCAGCCTGCTTCTACTGCCACTTTTCTTTCTGTTACAAATACTCCTGACAACTTTTCTGCCGCAAGCATTGATTCAGACACCTATCATGCGAACAATGGAGACGATGGGTACGCCATCAGCCTCATTACGCTGGCAGTTCTGGCATACCAGCCTCGCCCTGTTTAGCCAGTCGCCATGGCTGGGGATAGGCGCAGGTCAAATGCGCTGGCAGACTTATTTGATGTCAGATAACCCGATAGTAAATCCGGCACGCATCTTTTTCGAACATGCGCATAATCTATTTCTGAATTTATTAGCTGAAATGGGCTTGTTTGCCGGAGTGATGGTATTGCTAGGCCTGGCCATCTGGATTTATGGTTTTTTCAAACGAAACGCACTCACCTGGGAATCATGGTGGCTGCTTGGCGTGCTGGCAATCATTGGCGCACACAGCATGCTGGAATATCCATTATGGTACACACCGTTTTTAGGCATATGCGCTTTTTTGCTCGGCATGGGAGAGACCGCCAGCCTGGACCTGCGCCGGTTATCTCGTTCAGCACAACAATTACTCAAGTTTTCTCTTATTGCTGTGTTGGTTTACGGGGGGTATCAGTTGTATGTGATGCAACTCGGTTATCGGAAACTGGAAACCCAGATTACTGTTGCCAGTCAGGCCGATATGTCTGATTCACAAAAGCAGGCATTTGTAGAAGAGATGATCTGGGTGAGTGAATATACATTGCTGGCACCTTACGCTGAATTGGTATTGGCCACTTATATGCGCCCAAATATGGCGCAGTCAGATGTGCAATTAAAGATTGTTGAAAGTGCGATTCATTTTATTCCACTACGTATGCCCAGCTTGCACTACGTGACCTTGCTCGAACTGCGGCACAGACATACTGAAGCCATGCAACATCTCGAACGGATCCAGCTGCTTGCTGGTGGAAATTTAGAGGCTGATCTCCGAAAATTAGCGCCCGAAGATCAATCTATACTTAAAGGGTTATTGGCCGAAATAAACAAAGCCAATGCTAAAAGCTAATGTCTTGCAGTTTAAAGCAGGCGTTAAATACTCACCCGCCACGCGATAGATTGTTTTAACGGGTGTTTAAAGGAAAAAATAGCCAATCCCCATTGACAAAAGATTTACCTAGCATTACCCAAACGTACTATTGTGAGTTTGAATTTGATTTAGTATTCTAGAAACAATATTTAATAATAAGCTAGAAGCAAACCCTTAACCGGATTGCATTTGAGGAGTCAGAAAATGAAAAAATGGATGGCCGCATTAGCGTTTTTAGGCGCTGCCAACGCAGCATCTGCAGCATCTGCCACAGTGATAACCTTTGATGATCTGACGGGCGCAGGTGCTTTACCGGCTAACTATCAAGGTTTAACCTGGACTGGCTGGACTTATTTTGACACAGTTGATGAAAACCCATTCACTCCGGCATCCGGATTAACCAGAGCTTTTGTTGACGTATCAGCAAACAGCATCACTTCTGCAACAGCCTTTGTGTTCAATGGCTCGTTTTTATCTGGTTTTGGAGAACCAGTTGCTGACCCTGAAACAGATGAGCTTGGTGATCCCGATACAGTCCAATATTTGCTATATAAAAACAATACCCTGGTTTTTGAATCAGCCATTTTTAGCAGCTTAAGTGACACCCCGACCTACTTTGCCAGTGGTTTCAATGGGCTGGTGGATAAAGTGGTATATAAATCTGCCTATGGCGTTTATACAGTGGATAACGTGACCTATACAGCCAGCGCTGTTCCTGAACCAGAAAGCATCAGCTTGTTGTTGGCAGGCCTGGGAGTGACTGGCTTGATGCGTCGTCGCGCTCAAAAGAAAACGATTGCTTGAGCTTGAATTGATTTAAAAAGCGCATCGCTTAAAACACAAAACGCCTGCTCAATGCAGGCGTTTTTTATTGTATGACTAACAGAAGAAAATCGCTACTGAACCACAGTCGCAGCCCTGAACACGTCTTTGTAACTGATGTATTGGAAGGCAAACATCAAGGCATTAATCACCAGTAACGCGCCAAACACCAGCAACGGCATCAGCAACTCCGCCAGCATTGGAATCAAAGCACCCAGAATACCGATCACCAGACCCAGGCCCAGCATCACGATCAGCATACCCAGTGTCATCACCACCCATGAGATGATCATGGGGACAATGTATTGCAACATGCCTGCAATGCTGGATTTGATGGCTTTTGGCAAATCGTAGCCATTCAGGGCGATTAACATGGGTGAAAACCAGGTGGCAATGAACAATGGCAAAAGTAACAGCAGCAGTTTGACGATAAACGACAGGGTGCCCTCGAGAAACTGTGTCATCTGCGACTCTGTCATACCAGCCTTGGTAGGCGCATGTGCGACCAAAGCTGCCAATTCGCTGCCGAGCAGGTAAGTCGCCAATAATGCATAAATCAGGCAACTCAGGCCAAGCAATGTCAATGTTTTAAAGTGTGCCTGCAACTGCTGCCACACGACCCGCGGATGAATCTCTCCCTGCAAATCCATCTGCCGGTACAGCATGACGATAAAGGCCATACACGCCGGCCAGATCACGACAGAAAGCAATGCCAGTATCTTATCCAGCGAAGGCAATACCCTGAAAATGACAATATAGGCCAGTGACCAAAGCATCCAGACATGTGGCTGCGTTTTAAACAAGGCAAGACTCTCACGCACCCAGCGCAGGCCCTGTTGGGTTCCGGTTTCTGTCATGACTTTCCCTTTTTTTATCTTTTTTACGTTAAAGCTTTACGGTTAAGCAGCACCCGCTCAAAATGTGCCGGGTCCTTGGCATGCGTTAGTTCGCCCGCGACTGGATAGTGAAAATCATACAGGCGCGATAACCAGAAACGCAAGGCAGCCCGGCGCAAGAGTGCAGGCCAATGTGTTTTTTCGGTGGGCGTAAAGGCACGCACCGACTGATAGGCATTCATAAATACAGCCAGTTTTTCATCGACAAAAGCGCCATTGGCGTCTGCGCACCACTCATTGACAGCAATGGCGACGTCATAAGCCAGCACATCGTAACAGGCATAGTAAAAATCAATAAAGCCGCCCAGGGCGTCGCCATCAAACAGCACATTATCACGGAACAGATCGCCATGAATCACGCCGTGCGGCAACCCGGATAAATCCAGGCCATGCTGAAAATCAAGCTCTTCCTTTAACAAATGCTGCTGCACTGGTGCGAGTTTGGGCATGACTTGCTGGGCTGTCATTGCCCGCCAGCCTTGCCCGCGCTGGTTGTGCGACTGCTCATTAAAATCCAGCCCGGCAAGGTGCATACGCGCCAGGGTGTGTGCCACTGCCTCAATCTGCACCAGGTTGGGATGGCTGACGTCGCTGCCGTTGAGGCAGCTGACCATCAAGGCAGGCTTACCGTGAATGCGGTGGAGCGCGACGCCATTGGTATCTGCAATCGGCCTTGGGCATAACACGCCATGCCGTGACAGGTGCGCCAGCAAATGCTCAAAATAAGGCAGTTCATCAAAATCATTTTTTTCGAATACCGTCAGCACAAAACGTGCCTGCGTGGTTTCTACAAAATAATTGGTATTGGTGATACCGGCAGCGATACCGCGCAGCGTCTGCAATTCGCCAATACTAAACGGCGCCAGCCACTCGCGTACCTCTTCCAAACTCAGGGTGGTAAAAACAGACATGTGATTTACAGGCCCGCCCATTTCGGGCAGACCTCAAAGATTAGGATTAGAATCGGAACAGTGTCCATTTAGGCACGGAGAGCGGACGGGTCGGGCCATCATTGACCCAATCGCCATTGCGGTCTTCGCGATGCAAATAATAAGGTTTGCCGCTAGGTGGCGTCACTTTAACCATGTAGACGTCGCCATTAATACTGTACTCCTCAAGCTCATTTTCGCCATCTTTGCGCTTGGAAATAGTAGGCTGGTCTATCGGCTGGCCTTCAATGATTTTGGGCGGAGAAGGGACTTCCTCCAGCAATTCTGCATTGCCAGGGGCCGCTGCCCATACCGGCAGTACGATACCGGCAATACCTACAAGAGCAAGCAAGAAACGGGGAAAGTCACGCATGGAGAACTCCTTAATCAGTGATTGCTATTCTAGCAAAAAGCCGCCTCTAGGCGACACCTGCAATCACAATAACCGCGAAATAAATATATTAATCAATCAAATGGCCTGGCGCGGTGCGTACAGAAGTCATTTTCAGTGAAAAAACCCTTATAAATAAAGCTGCAGCTTGCGTTCAGCAGGGGTAAGCTCAAAACCGGTTGTTTCATAATGCTTGAATATGGCATCCACAATTGCTTGCGGCTCATCAATCAGTTGAATCAGGTCAAGATCGGCCTCTGACGCCATACCTTCCGCCACCAGCGTATTGCGCAGCCAATCCACCAGGCCTGACCAATACTGGCTGCCAACCAGGATGATAGGCAATTTGCGTGTTTTGCCGGTTTGCACCAGCGTGATGGCTTCCATCAATTCATCCAGCGTGCCAAAACCGCCCGGCATCACCACAAATGCGCTGGCATATTTGACGAACATCACTTTGCGCATGAAAAAATATTTGAAGCTGATGCCTATATCCTGGTACGGGTTGCCATGCTGCTCAAATGGCAGCCTGATATTCAAGCCCACACTGGCACCACGCCCGGGAAAAGCGCCTTTATTGGCGGCTTCCATAATGCCCGGGCCGCCGCCAGAAAGTACGCTAAAGCCGGAATCAGAGAGTAATCGCGCGATTTCTTCTGTCTGTTGATAGTAAGGATGGTCGGGCTTGGTGCGCGCACTGCCAAAAATGGATACGGCAGGCATAATCGCCTTGAGATTTTCGGTGGCACCCACAAACTCGGCCATAATCTCGAACGCATGCCAGGATTCATGGCTGGCATCAGCACCATTGAGCAATTCAGGCTCCACCATGCTGGGCAGCTTTTGGTTGTTCATACATCAGTCCTTCAAATTACAAACAAAATTAGTGTACATGAAGTGGCTTTGAATTGCGTAAAATACGCCTTTGAAATGTTTTTGACTTTAGCGATTGCATAAGTCCATTTAACCCTTGAGAACTAAATAATGAAGACCCTGCTTCTGGTAGACGGCTCCAGTTACCTTTACCGCGCCTTTCACGCCATGCCTGATTTGCGCAACTCAGCCAATGAGCCGGTCGGGGCCATTCAGGGCGTGCTGAATATGCTGCGCCGACTGCATAAAGACTACCCATCCGATTACAGCGCCTGTGTGTTCGACGCCAAGGGCAAGACTTTCCGCGATGATTTGTATCCAGAATACAAAGCCAACCGCGTCAGCATGCCGGATGATTTGCGGGTGCAGATCGAGCCTTTATACGAGACCATACGCGCCATGGGCTGGCCGCTGATCATTGAAGAAGGCGTAGAAGCAGATGATGTGATCGGTGCATTAGCCAAGCAGGCAGAAAAAGAAGGCATCAAAACCATTATTTCCACCGGCGACAAAGACATCACACAGCTGGTCAATGCGCATATCACTGTCGTCAACACCATGCGCGATGCTTTCCGTAAAACCGATGATGTGCTGGATGTTGCAGGCGTGGAAAACAAATTTGGTATCCCGCCCGACAAAATCATTGATTATTTAGTGCTGGTTGGCGATACCTCGGATAACGTGCCTGGCGTGGAAAAAGTCGGCCCTAAAACCGCGGTAAAGTGGCTAAAAGAATACGGTACACTGGATAATATTGTCGCCAATGCCGACAACATCAAAGGCGTGGTAGGCGATAACCTGCGCAAAGCCCTGCCCTGGTTACCAACCGCACGTGAGTTGATCACTATCCGCTGCGACGTCGGTGTATGCGAAAAATTTGATGACCTGATTCAACAGACACCAGATAAAGAAAAACTCCATTCTTTATTTGACCACTTCGAATTTCGCACCTGGAAACGCGAGC
Source organism: Methylophilus sp. E2MeOHC9 (assembly GCF_058744375.1). Taxonomy (NCBI): domain Bacteria; kingdom Pseudomonadati; phylum Pseudomonadota; class Betaproteobacteria; order Nitrosomonadales; family Methylophilaceae; genus Methylophilus; species Methylophilus sp. E2MeOHC9. Next base: position 1,332,843 of record NZ_CP196024.1, on the reverse strand, counting down.
TGGATAAGCTGGCGGATGGCTCGCCTGCTACGCCCTCCCCATCCACTCCTTCAGCACCAGCCGCGATCAAAACAGACTACATCCCTGACACCCGCCGCCAGTACCAGGCGATTTTCACGGACGCTGATCTGGATCAGTGGTTAACAAAGCTGCAACAGGCAGCGCTGGTGTGCTTCGATACTGAAACCACTTCGCTGGACCCGTTACAAGCAAAAATCGTCGGCGTGTCCTTTAGTGTCACGCCCGGCGAGGCTGCCTATGTGCCGCTCACGCATGATTACTTTGATGCACCTTTTCAGTTACCATTAAATGCAACGCTTGAGAAACTGAAACCTATCCTGGAAAACCCGGCCATCAAAAAAGTCGGGCAAAACCTGAAATATGATATGCATGTACTGGCTAATCACGGCATACAGTTACGAGGTGTCGCCCACGATACCCTGCTGCAATCCTACGTATTTGAGAGCCATAAAGGCCACGGCATGGACGAACTGAGTGAGCGCCATTTAGGCATTACGCCTATCCCTTTCGAGGCGGTGGCCGGCAAAGGTGCCAAACAGGTAGGTTTTAACCAGGTGACAGTGGAACAGGCCACCGAATATTCGGCAGAAGATGCCGATATCACCTTGCAACTCCATGGCGCACTCTATCCGCAAGTGGCAGAATCATCCAAGCTGGACTTTATCTACCAGCAGATCGAAATGCCGAGCATGCTGGCATTACAGCGTATGGAACGTCACGGCGTACTGATCGATAGCCATATGCTCAGCCGCCAGAGCAATGAAATCGGCCTGCGCCTGATGGAACTGGAAAAACAGGCGTATGAACTGGCCGGGCAGCCATTCAACCTGGGCAGCCCGAAACAATTACAGGAAATCCTGTTTGGCAAACTGGGCATCAAGCCATTAAAGAAAACGCCTTCCGGCGTGCCTTCTACCGATGAAGATGTGTTGCAAGAATTGGCACTGGATCATCCGCTGCCTAAAGTGCTGTTGGAATACCGCGGCCTGGCCAAACTGAAATCGACCTATACCGACAAATTGCCGAAAATGATCAACCCGGCTACCGGGCGCGTACATACCAATTACAACCAGGCGGTGGCGATCACCGGGCGTTTGGCAAGCAGCGACCCCAACCTGCAAAATATCCCGGTGCGTACGGCTGAGGGCCGCCGTATCCGTGAAGCGTTTATCGCCGCACCCGGTAACCATATCGTGTCAGCCGATTATTCACAGATCGAATTGCGCATCATGGCGCATCTCTCGCAGGATGCCGGCATGCTCAGCGCCTTTGCCAATAATGAAGATATCCACCGCGCCACTGCCGCCGAAATATTCGGTGTCGATAAAACCAGCGTCGATAATGAACAACGCCGCTATGCCAAGGTGATCAACTTCGGCCTGATTTATGGCATGAGCGCATTCGGCCTTGCGCAAAACCTGAATATCGAACGCAGCGCCGCGCAAAGTTACATTGAACGCTACTTTGCCCGCTACCCAGGCGTGCGCCAGTATATGAGCGAGACGCGCGAACTCGCCAAACAGCAAGGTTATGTCGAAACCATTTTTGGCCGCAGATTATGGGTGCCCGAAATCAACAGTGCCAATGGCAATCGCCGGGCAGGTGCAGAACGTGCCGCCATTAATGCCCCAATGCAAGGCACCGCTGCAGACCTGATCAAACTGGCCATGATTGCCGTGGATAAATGGCTGACTGAGGAAAAACTGCAGACCAAGCTGATTATGCAGGTACACGATGAGCTGGTGCTGGAAGTGCCAGATGCAGAACTAGCACTGGTGAAACAACAATTACCGCTGCTGATGGAAAGCGTTGCCAAGCTGGATGTGCCGCTATTAGCCGAAGTCGGCATGGGCAACAACTGGGAAAGTGCACATTAAGATTAAGCCTATGTTAAGGTAATGTTTCATTCAACTGAACAGGGAGCGACACCATCATGAAATCATCCATCATCATCGGCATTATCCTGATTGCACTTGGCTCTGCCGGTCTTATCTACAAAGGGTTCAGTTACGAAAGCAAAGAGACTGTCGCAAAAATCGGTTCACTGGAAGCCAGTGCCGATATCACTAAAGATGTGGCAATCCCCCAAGCCCTCAGTGTGATTCTGATTATTGCCGGCGCAGGCTTTGTGCTGGTTGGCTTGAAAAAATAAGTTTTCCGGAAATCAGTATCAGTCTTTTCTGACAAGTTTTTCCTACATGCTCTGACAGATTAAGCATGAGGTAGCTATTAACATTGCGACTCAAACATTTGATAACAACAATGAGGAAATGAATATGATCTGGACCATCGTAATTGGCATTATTGCTGGCTGGCTGGCGGGTTTGATTATGAAGGGTGATGGCTACGGCCTGATCTGGGATTTGATTTTAGGTATTGCAGGTGCTGTTGTAGGTAGCTGGCTGTTCGGTTTGCTGGGCTTGAGTGCCAGCGGCGGTTTGATCGGTAGCATTGTAGTAGCGACCGTGGGTGCTATTTTCCTGATTTTCCTGTCGCGCGCATTGCGAAAAGGCTAATGCTTGCCAGCTGACTTTTAGCACAAGGTATAAAACAAACATGGCGATGACTGAAAAGTCATCGCCATTTTATTTTGAGCCTATTAGATTAGGGAATTTGGTCCGCGAATATCCCTCATTCTGCAATGATCCAATATCAAGCGCGGCCAACGGTATAATAGGTTTTTATTTCTTCAACATACTCACTCAGCATGCAGTCTTTCGGTATCTACATCATTGGCGACGAGATCCTGTCCGGCAAACGTCAGGATGCGCATCTGAGCAAAGTCATTTCATTGCTATCTGCGCGCGGGCTGCCATTAAGCTGGGCTTACTTTATCTCTGATATTCCCGATCAGATCACCAGCCATCTCAAAGCAAGTATGGCACGCGGCGAGGTGGTATTCAGTTTTGGCGGCATAGGTGCCACACCGGATGACCACACCCGGCAATGCGCCGCAGAGGCTGCAGGCGTGCCGATTGAGCGGCACGTTGGGGCAGTGGCTAATATAGAAGCGCAATATGGTGACGGCGCCTACCCAAAACGGGTGTTGATGGCTGATTTCCCCCAAGGCTGCGAATTAATCCCCAACCCGATTAACCGCGTGGCAGGGTTCAGTATTAACCAGCATTATTTTGTGCCTGGATTTCCTGAAATGGCCCACCCGATGATCGAATGGGTGTTGGATACGCATTACAGCCATTTATTTCATACGCTGGATTATCTGGAACAAGCGATTGTAGTGACTGAAGCAGGTGAAAGTGACCTGATTGATTTGATGAACCAGATGCTGGCGCAGTACCCCATGTTGAAGCTGTTCAGTTTGCCACGGACCAATCAGCGCCGGACCACTGAAGTAGGGATGAAAGGTGAAAGCACTTTGGTGAAACAGGCCATGCTTCACTTAAAGGCTGGCGTGACCGCATTGGGTTATCCGTGGGTGGATGTTTAAACCTATGGATTGCCGTCCACAATGTGGGGCCTGCTGCATCGCCCCTTCGATTACCAGCGCTATCCCCGGCATGCCCGATGGAAAACCGGCCGGTGTTCCCTGCATTCAGCTGGATGAACGCTATGGTTGTAAATTATTTGGCAAACCGGAACGCCCGGCGTTTTGTGGTGGCCTGCAACCTAGCCTGGAAATGTGTGGCACGCCGCAGCAAAGCCGGGACTATGCCATCGCCTGGCTGAATACGCTTGAACTGGCGACGCAACCCGGGGCTTGAAATCAAGTTTTGCGGTAAGCCCAGCGCAGCATGGCCAGGCCGACCAGTATCATGGGGATGCACAGCCATTGGCCCATGCTCAAACCTAATGACAACAAGCCGAGGAAACTGTCCGGTTCCCGCGTGAATTCGACCAGGAAACGGAAACTGCCGTAACTCAGCAAAAATACGGCCGAGACCGCGCCTATCGGACGTTTTTTACCGGAAAAAATCCACAAGATCAGAAACATCGCGATGCCTTCCAGCGCAAATTCATACAGCTGTGAAGGATGACGTGCCAATGCGTCCACTTGCGGGAACACCATGCCCCAGTCTGACTGTGTCGGCCTGCCCCATAATTCGCCATTGATAAAGTTACCCAGGCGGCCTGCGCCTAAGCCAATCGGTACGAGCGGGGCGACAAAATCCATTAGTTGCAACCAGATCACGCCACGCTTGCGTGCAAACAAGGCCATCGCCACCATCACGCCGATAAAGCCACCATGAAAAGACATGCCACCTTGCCATAAGGCGAAAATCTCCAGCGGGTGCTGCAAGAAATACAGCGGCTGATAGAACAGCACATAGCCCAAGCGACCACCCAGCACCACACCCAGCGCAATATAAAACAGCATGTCGTCAGGGTCTTTGTGCTGCCAGGGTGAGTTAGGGTCTATCTTTAGCAGGCGCTTGACCTGGTACTGGCCTAACCACAAGCCGCCAAAGAACCCCACCAGGTACATGAGGCCATACCAGTGGATACCAAAACTGCCGATTTGCAACGCAATAGGGTTAAACCCCGGATGGATGAACATACTCAAATGGCTTTGCTATAAAAAGTTGCATTATACCTGCTCAGGCAAACCTTCAGTCATGCGTAATCTTTTGTGGCTTTATTTGCCAGACCGCCCAGGCACTGATCGCAGCCATCACCGACATATACCACCCTACCCAGGTCAAACCGCCCTGTTGCACCAGAAACTGTGCGATGGCCGGGGCAAAAGAGGCGCCAAGAATGCCTCCTAACTGGTAAGCCAATCCGGCGCCACTGTAACGCACGGCTACCGGGAATTGCTCAGGTAAAAATGCGCCCATGGGTGCAAATGTCACGCCCATTAGAAACAGGGCCAGAAACAAAAACAATGCAATCAAGAGTAGTTGCCCACTCCCTATCATGGGCGCCAAAGCAAAGCCAAGCACTAACGCCAGTAACTGACCAACCAGCAATACCGGCCGTCGGCCGGCACGGTCAGCCCACCAGGCTGCCAGCGGAGTCGCCATTGTCATACCTAGCACCGCCACACATAACAGACCAAGAAAGACAGGCCGCGAAATATGTAATGCCTGCGTGCCATAACTCAGGCAAAACACCGTCGCGGTATAAAACAGGTGGTAGCACACACTCATCGCCAAAGCACCAAGTACAATGGCGCGGCCATGTTGCAATAACAATGTTTTAAGTGGCCAGCGGTGCAAATGATGTGCAGATTGCGCTTTTGCAAATACCGGGGTTTCAGCCAATTTGAACCTGACATACAAGCCCACCAGCACCAAGGCGGCACTGATAATAAAGGGCACCCGCCATCCCCATTGTACGAACTGCGCGTCAGTCAAACTCAGGCTTAACGCCAGAAAAGTCAGCGTCGCCAGCAAAAAGCCTATTGAAGGCCCAAGTTGCGGAAACATGCCATACCAGCTCCGTTTACCTTCGGGCGCATATTCCGTTGCCAATAACGCTGCCCCAGCCCATTCCCCGCCTAGCCCTATGCCTTGACCAAAACGCAGCACACAGAGCAATACCGGTGCCCACAAACCCATCGTGTCGTATCCCGGCAATAATCCAATCAAAAAGGTAGAAGCGCCCATGACCAGCAATGAAGCCGCCAGCGTGGACTTGCGCCCGACTTTATCGCCAAAGTGACCAAACAACATTGCGCCCAAGGGACGGGCGATGAATGCCAGGCCAAAAGTAAGGAATGCATTTAAGGACTGCGCAGCAGGGTCGCTGGTGGGGAAGAACACTTGCCCGATCACCAGTGCTGCCGCCATGGCATAAATATAAAAATCATAAAACTCTATGGCAGTGCCAATAAAGCTGGCGAACGCAATACGAGTGAGAGAGGGAGAAGAGGAAATATCAGACATACCGTCATGATAATGCAAAGTGCAATTCGATCAATAAATCACCATCAATGGAAGCGATAGGCAGCTCCATCATGTCGGGTTATTCCCTATTGCTGCCATAGCCAAGTTGAATCTGCAGATATACAGTCCTCAGCAATACTTTTCTTGCCAGAAACGGCACCACCTCTAGAAAAAGAGACTGTTTGGCCGCTTTTCCATTTGATCAGATATCACTAGCGGCGTGAAACCATGCCCCTGGAAATAAGAGTTCATAAAGGCCTGACAGTGAGGCCGATTGCACGATGGCACATTTTTGGTCTCTTTTACCCATACACAACGTTCTTATGAGAGTGCTGCACCGCTACTTAAATATCATACCAAACAATACATATGTTATTTAATGTAAACAAAGTATGATTAAATCCATTGAAAACAGAATTGAGAATGTTCCCGGCGACATCAGGAACGTTACTCACTGAATCCCATGATCACAGGAAAAGAAATGGATTTACCCTCACAAAATTACGAGCGTCTGGTTCACCTGATTTACGACACCATTCATGACGCTAGCCTGTGGGACCAGGTATTTATAGCGTTGCGAGCGGCGCTAGACTGCAAAGTCGTGCATGCTTTTGCCATTGATAAACATCACGGCACCATGTCGTTTAGTAGCGGTTCGAATTTGCCTGTGGATAGCGAACTGAGCTATTTGCAGAAATACCAATTTATTGATCCGCGCAGCAAGCACTGGAGTATTCTGCCATCCATGGCATGCTTTCATGACCACGAAGTGTTTGACGATCACTATGTCGCCAACAGTGAGTTTTACCAGGCATTTTTGCTACCTTATGGCGTACGCTACCTCACGGCATTGAAAGTGATCGAAAATGATGACATTTCGTTTTCTATCGCTTGCCTGCGCGGCCCAGAGCAAGGTCCGCTGTCCGGGGAAGCAATCCAGCTGATCCACCAATTACTGCCGCATTTACATCGCGCAGTGAGGATCAATACCAGCCACTTTATCTATTCCACCCAGGCGCTGATCGGGCACACCCTTATCAATAAACTGAAACAGCCAGTGATCTTAACCACCATCACCGGCAAAGTGGTACTCACCAATGATGCCGCGCAACATCTGCTTGCGACTACCGGGCTGGTTTCAATCAATGAGGAATATCTATGCATGCCGGAATGCGCGTTAGCGCAGTTTCTTGATGAGTGCGCAGCGATTGAACAGGATATTAAAAATAGACAACATGAAAATGGCGCCAACCATCCATACAAAGTATTGAATTTACAGGCGCAAAACCAGTGCGGGCAAGCCGAGAAGTTGCTGGCTCTTTACTTGCCACAATCTACCGCGCCGGTCGATACGACCTTGCTTGGTGCCGCTTTCGGCCTTACACCCGCTGAATGCAAGATTGCCGCGATGCTGGCCGAAGGCTATGCAGTGATTGAAATCGCGGAATCCTTAGGTAAAAAAGAAGACACTATCCGCAAACAACTGCAATCGATCTACCAGAAAACCGCCACTAACCGCCAGCCTGAGCTAATCAAACTGTTGATGCATTTGCCCAGCCATATTGACCGGGCTTGAGCATGGATAGTTGATGCAAAGGTTATGCATGGCGCCTTCTGAGTCGAGCTTGGCTCTTGCGGAAACAGGCAATAAAAAACCGGGATAGCACTCGCATGCTATCCCGGTTTTACAGGCAGGTAATCAAACAATTACTTTTTGTAATACTCTTCCTGTTTCACGCTTTCAGGTTTCCAGCCACCACCTAAGGCCTTGAATAAATCTACGGTGGCGATCAGGGTGTTCTGGCGGCTTTGCACCATCGCTTGCGTCGCTTCGTTATGGTTACGTTGCGCATCCAGTACTTCCAGATAGCTGGTATAACCGGCCTGATAGCGATTTTGTGCCACTGTCAGGATATTCGCCGTAGTTTTTTCCTTGGACTGCGCCAGTGTTTCCTGTTCACGATACTGGCTGGTATTCACCAGCGCATCGCTGACTTCAGTAAAGGCGGTTTGCAAGGTGCTTTGATAACTTGCCAATGTTTGCTTTTGTTGCGCAGTGGCCTGATCTTCACGTGCTTTCAGACGTCCGCCGTTGAAAATCGGCAGGTTGATATCCAGGCCCAATGACCAGACACGTGCTGGCGATTTCAGCAAGTTATTCAGCGCGATACTTTCACCGCCATAAGTGGTCGTCAGCGCAATACTCGGGTAGAACGCGGCACGTGCCACGCCGATATTGGCATTCGCCGCAATCATGGCTTGCTCAGCCTGGCGTACATCCGGCCTGGCTTCCATCAGCGCTGAAGGCAAACCGGTAGGCGGTGTCAGTGGTTGCGGCATCGCCATCAGATCACCGGCCGGGATCCTCAAGCCCAGGTCTGTGGTTAACAAACCCAGCTGATGCTCACTTAAAGCACGCTGCCTTTTCAGTTCCAGCGCCTGCGTTTGCAATGTGGTCACGACCAGTTCAGCTTGGTGTGCATCGAGAATGGTGGAAACACCACCCTCAACCCGGCGCTTGGCCAGATCCAGGCTTTCCTGTGCTGTTTTCAGGTTTTGCTGGTTAACCAGCAACTGTCCGTCCAGGCTGCGTATCATCAGGTAGTTGTTGGTCACCAGGCTGGAAAGTGACCAGGTGACAGCCTCTTTCGCATAACGGGTCGCCAGCAATTGTGCACGTGCAGCCTCATTGCCCCGGCGCAGTTTGCCCCAGAAATCCAGCTCATAACTACCGTTCAAACCAATTTTGTAGGTTTTACGCGGGTTATCACCAAACACCGGGAAAATCCCGGATTCGGTCACCCGGTTACGAATGCCGGAACCAGTACCTGTAACAGTAGGCAACAAACTGGCACCACTTTCACGTGCAAACGCGTCGGCTTCTTCGATGCGGGCTACGGCGGATTGCAGGTTGTTGTTTTTTGCCAGCGCGGTATCGACCAGCTGGTTGAGCTTGCTGTCATTAAACAATGTCCACCATTGTTGTAATGCCAGTTGCTGTTCCTGGGTCAGTTGCCCCGCTTGGCCGCTGGTATATTCCGCAGGTACGACCGGTTCAGGCCGTGAATAAAATGGCCCCAGCACCTGGCAACCAGCCAGTGACATGGTGACCAGCCCTAACAGTAGCGACTGTTGCAATGGTTTTAAACTCAATTTCATTGTCGGTTTCATACCGATTCCTCTTCTTCAATATGACCGTGGTGACGCACTTTTTTCTCGTTGGTCAGCCAGGTAAAGAACAGCGGGATAAAAATGGTGGCAATAAAGGTCGCCAGCAACATACCGCCAAACACGCCGGTACCCATAGACTGACGCGCTGCCGCACCAGCCCCTGTCGCAAACACCAGTGGCAGAATCCCCAGCATAAATGCCATGGACGTCATCACGATAGGCCTGAAACGTAAACGGGCAGCTTCCAGTGCAGCTTCGGCCAACGGCATCCCTTCTTCCATTTTCTGCGAGGCGAATTCCACAATCAGAATCGCGTTCTTCGCCGCCAGCCCGATCAGGGTAATTAGCCCGATCTGGAAGTAAATGTCGTTATTCATGCCACGTGTCAGCACGGCAATCAACGCGCCTGTCATCGCAAACGGAATCGCCATAATCACAGCCAGTGGCAATGCCCAGGTTTCAAACTGTGCTGCCAGAATCAGGAACACCATAATGGTCGCAAAACCAAAGGCAACCAATGCGGCAGAACCGGTACGGTTTTCCTGGTAAGCCTGGCCAGTCCAGGCAATCTGGTAGCCATCCGGCAGGTTTTCCCTGGCGATTTTTTCCACCAGTTTGATGGCATCACCCGAACTCACACCAGGCGCACCGCTACCAAATACTTTGGCAGACAGCAGGCCGTTGTAACGCTCAAGTTGTTCAGCACCTACAATATTGCTGACCTTGGCCAAAGCAGACATCGGGACCATATTGCCATCCGGGCTGTCTGCGGTCGGCTGGCTACGCACATACACTTTGCCCAAATCTTCCGGCTTCATCCGATAAGCGGCTTCGGCTTGCAACTGGACGCGATAAGTACGGCCACTACGGTTAAAGTCGTTCACATACAGCGAACCCATGGTGCTTTGCAAAGTGGCATAAATATCAGCGATCTTCACATTTTGTGACAAGGCCTTGGCTTCATCCACCTCAATAAACAACTGAGGTACAGTCGGGCGGAAGAAACTGTTGATACCGGTCAATTGCGGGCTAGCGCGCATGGCATCCATAAAGTTATTCATGACTTGCGCCAGCTTGATGGCATCAGTATCGCCGTGGGCTTGTACATACACCTCAAAACCACCGGCAGAACCCAAACCACGGATCGCTGGCGGGTTCACCGCAAAGCCCATACCATCCGGCTGGCTCATACCCACACCAATCAATTTGCCTACCATCTGGTCAGCATTGGTGGTCCGTTTATCCCAGTCTGTCATACGCACAAACATGGTACCGGCGTTGGTTTTATTCGCACCGGTCAGCAGTTCAAAACCGTTCACCGCAAATTCATGCGCGGTAGCAGGGTCTTTGGCGATGGTCGCGCGTATATTTTCCACAGTTTGTGAAGTGCGTTTCAGCGTCGCACCATCTGGCATGACGACGATACTGATCACATAACCCTGATCTTCTGGCGGTACAAAGCCACCTGGTACGGCACGGAACAGGAAAATCATGACGATCACCATGCCACCAAACACCACCGCACCAATGATTTTATGATGCAGGGTCAGGTTCACCGTACCGGTGTACCAGTTGGTTAAACGGCCAAAGCCACGGTTAAACGCCCTGAAGAAACTGTTTTCATGATGGCTGTTTTTCAGGATCATGGCGCACAGGGCTGGTGTCAGCGTCAACGCCACTACACCCGAGATCACCACAGAGATGGCAACCGTCACCGCGAACTGCCTATACAGTTCACCGGCGATACCACCCTGGAAAGCCACCGGCACGAAAACCGCACACAGCACCAGCACAATCGCCACCACCGCTGCCTGTACCTGGGCAATCGATTTGATCGCCGCTTGCAGAGGATTAAGGTTTTCTTCCTTCATCAAGCGTTCGGTGTTTTCCAGCACCACAATCGCATCATCGACCACAATACCAATGGCGAGAATCATCGCGAACATGGTCAACAGGTTGATAGAGAAACCAAACAGGTATAACCCGGCAAAGGTACCGACGATAGAAATAGGTACCGCGATCATCGGAATCAACGTCGCGCGCCAGCTTTGCAGGAATAGGAACACCACCAGCACCACCAGCAGCAAGGCTTCACCAAAGGTGTGGAACACCTCTTCAATAGTCGCTTTCACGAAGTCGCTGGTATCGTAAGGAATGTTGTAATCCATGCCCTCAGGGAACTTGGCTTTCAACTCATCCACTTTCGCCTTGATCGCTTCAGCCGTTTCCAGCGCGTTGGCACCGGTTTGCAGGAAGATAGGCAGCGCGACACCTGGCTGACCATTCAGCGCAGAAGCCACGTTGTAAGTCTGTGCACCCAGTTCAATCCGTGCGACATCTTTCAGGCGCAGTACACCGTTCGGGCCTTGCGCACGGATAATGATGTTGCCAAATTCTTCAGGCTCGATCAAACGCCCTTTGGCTGTCACCGTGAATGATAATTGCTGGCTAGGCAGTGCCGGTTCGGCGCCTATCTTACCTGCCGCATATTGCGCGTTCTGTGCATTGATGGCGGCAGAAATATCACTGGTTGAAACACCCAGCTGCGCCATGCGGTCAGGACGCAACCAGATACGCATGGAGTAATCCTGGCCACCAAAAATGGTGACATCGCCCACGCCTTTGATACGCTTGAATTCATCCAGCACATTCAGCGTGGCGTAGTTACTCAAGAACAAACGGTCATGTTCTTTTTTGCTGGAGATCAGCATCACCACCAGCAGAATATCGTTGGAACGTTTTTGCACCACCACACCGGTCCTGCGCACATCTTCCGGCAGCCTCGGCAAGGCGATATTCACGCGGTTACTGACGTTAAACGTTGCCTGGTCGACATCGGTACCGATGTCAAAAGTCGCGGTGATGGTCAGCGTGCCGCTACTGTCTGAGCTTGAGTTAAAGTAAAGCAGGTTTTCCACCCCGCTCAACTGCTCTTCAATCGGGGCAGCCACGGTTTTAGACAGTGTCTCGGCACTGGCGCCAGGGTAAGTCGCTGTGATCAGTACGGTTGGCGGCGCAATCTGCGGATACTGTGCAATCGGCAATTTAAATGCCGCTGCCAACCCTGCCAACACGATGATGATAGACAGCACGCTAGCAAAAATCGGGCGTGTGATAAAAAATCGGGTCATATCGTTTTTCCTGAAATCGGCCTGAACAAAAGGTGCTCAGGCCGTAAATAACATGATATCTGGTACTAAAAACCTGATGAAACCTGCTTAAGACTTAGCTTTTTCGGCTGCTGGCTGGCCTGCTGTTGGTGCAGCATCAGGTGCGTGCGGTGCAACGGGTGCGCCCGGACGTACTTTGATCAGATTATCAAGAATCACCTGATCTCCGGCTTTCAGGCCTTCCAGCACGCTCCAGCGTTCGCCAAACCAGCCGCCAGCCACAATCGGTCTGACACCGGCAACGGTTTTGCCTTCTTTATCTTTTTCAGCCACAAACACGAACTTGCCTTGCTGGCCGGTCAACACCGCGGTTTGCGGGATCAGGAACACGCCATCACGCTTACCGGTCGTCAAACGTACGCGGACAAATTGACCTGGCAATAATGCGCTGTCCGGATTCTGGAACTCAGCACGCAACTGTTGCGTCCCTAATGCCGGGTCGATCTGGCTGGCAGAAAAGTTGATTTTTCCTGACAACGGATACTCAGTGTTATCGCCCAGGATCAAACGGATATCCTGTACTTTACCTGGACGCAAATGACCGCCCAGGCTGATCAAGTCAGACTCTGACAAACTGAAACGCACCCAGATCGGCGACACCTGTACGATGGTGCTCAGCAAAGTGGTATTGGCACTAGCCAGCGCACCTTCAGAGAGTACGAAACGTCCGGCAATACCGCTTTCCGGCGCTTTTACATGTGTATAAGATAAATTCAGCTCGGCTTCACGCAGTTGCGCCTGGTATTGCATCATGGTCGCTGTCGCCACTGAATTATCAGAAGTGGCATTATCAAACTCACGCTGGCTGATCGATTTAGTCTCCAGCAAGCCTTTCAGGCGCTGTGCTTCGCGTGCAGTCTGGTCTATCCTGGCTTTTTGCTGGGCGATCATGGCGCGTGCCTGATCCACTTGTAACTGGAACGGCATCGGGTCGATCAGGAACATATCCTGGCCAGCCTTGACTGATTCGCCTTCCTGATACAAACGTTTCAGCACGATCCCACCTACGCGTGGGCGCACTTCAATCTGCTTGGCACCTTCAGTTTGTGCGACCACTTCCGTCTGGATAGGCACTGTTTCTGCAGTGACCGATTGCACACTGACCGGCATGGCTGGCATGCCGCCAGCGGCAGGCCCTTGTTCGTTGGAAGATTTTCCGCAAGCACTTAATACAACACCCAAAGCCAGCACAATCAGTGCACGATGAGGTTGGATACTCTGTGAAATCAACATGTTATCCCTTAAAAATTTTCAAAATAAACTTGATTACATACAATCTTGGATGTATATTATATACAAACATGGATGTATGTAAATGGGTTACGCAAAAAATTCATATTTGCCTGTGTTGTAGTCCGCAACCAAACAACAATTATTTTTTATATTATGGAGTGACGCTTTAGCATGGTACGAAAAACCAAAGAAGACGCCGCAATTACCCGTCAACGCATCGTCAGCGCTGCACGTGAAGTGTTCCTGCTAAAAGGGGTAAGCCGCACCAGCCTGGAGCACATCGCTACTCACGCTGGCGTCACACGTGGTGCCGTTTACTGGCACTTTGCCAATAAGGCAGAGTTATTCCATGCCATGCGCGAAGAGGTTTACCTCCCGCTGATAGACCGCATGGAAGATACCCTATTAGGTAATCCTGACGGCGGCAGCTTCGACCCTCTGGGCCGCATACGTAAACATCTGGAAAACACCATTCAAATGCTAGCTGAGGATTTAACCACCCGCGAGACTTATGAAGTGATGATGACCAAGTGCGAATATGTAGATGAATTCGCCGATGTACTCAAATCTATTTTAGGCAATTGCAGCGGATTAATCTACAAATTAGAACAGGCCTACGCCAAAGCACAAGAGCTGGGGCAAGTGGGCACGCAGCTAACGGCTGGCGAACTGGCGCTGGATACGCATTTGTTTTTCTCAGGCCTGTTGCATATGTGGGTCAAGGATACCGAAGGCACACTATTCCGGCATAACGCGCTGCAACTGATTGATACACATATCAAACTGCGTAAAAAATAAGCAAATTTACTGTAAACAATTCCCTCGCTTCCGATTTGCAGTTAAAATAGTCAGTCTTTTCACTGACTTATCAGAGCCTACTGATTCTCATGCAAATCGGACCTCACCTATTAAAAAATAACCTGGTTGTCGCGCCCATGGCTGGCGTCACCGACCGTCCATTCCGCATGCTATGCAAAAAAATGGGCGCCGGACTGGCCGTGTCCGAAATGGTCACGTCCAACTCATTGTTATATGGCAGTGAAAAAACCAAACGCCGCGCCAACCATGAAGGTGAAGTCAGCCCGATCTCGGTGCAAATCGCCGGTGCCGAACCTGCCATGATGGCTGAAGCCGCCAGACACAATGTCGACAATGGCGCACAGATCATAGACATCAATATGGGTTGCCCGGCCAAAAAAATCTGTAATGTCATGGCCGGCTCTGCCCTGCTGCGTGATGAGCCGCTGGTTTCACAAATCCTTAAAGCGGTGGTGAATGCTGTGGATGTGCCGGTGACTTTAAAAATCCGCACCGGCTGGGACAGACAAAATAAAAACGCCATCATGATCGCCAGAATGGCTGAAGACATAGGCGTGCAAGCGCTGACCATACACGGCCGCACCCGTAACGACCTTTACCATGGCGATGCCGAATACGACACAATTGCCGCCGTCAAACAGGCCATTAGTATCCCGCTGATTGCCAATGGCGATATCACCACCCCTGAAAAAGCCAGGTTTGTACTCGATTACACCAAGGCTGATGCCGTGATGATAGGCCGTGCTGCACAAGGCCGCCCATGGATTTTCCGCGAGACCGAGCATTTCCTGAATACCGGTGAGCACATGCTGCCGCCGACCGTGGATGAAATCCACGAGGTCATGCTGGAGCATCTGCATGATTTATATGAATTTTATGGCGATTTGACCGGCATGCGTGTCGCTCGCAAACATATTTCCTGGTATACCAAAGGCCTGGCGGGCTCAGCGGCTTTCCGCCACAACATGAACACCCTGCAAACCATAGAGCTGCAATTGCACGCCATCAGTGATTTCTTTAGCGAACTGAAAGCCAAGAGTGACAGGCTGGTTTATGCAGATGACCTGACCGATACCGAAGCAGAAAACGATCAGGAGCTGGCAGCATAATGCAAACCGATGGCAAAATAAGTCTCGCCATCCGCGAGTCACTGGACGAGTATTTCACCCACCTGGATGGCCAGCCACCGCATGCCATTTACGACATGGTATTAGGCTGTGTTGAAAAACCCATGCTGGAAGTGGTACTGATCAAGGTGGGCGGCAACCAAAGTAAAGCGGCTGACATGTTAGGCATCAACCGTAATACCTTAAGAAAAAAAATGGCCGCTTACGGCCTTGAATAACCATTTCACGACTTGGCTTTAAGGAAATACCTTATTAAGTGATCACGCGAGATGAAGTGCAAGGCGTATGGCTCGCAGGCGTTGAGATAGTACAAACATACATCGAGACCATGAGTACCGCGCAATACATGCAATTCGCTCGCGCAGACACTGATTCAGAATTTTCTTAAGTGTTGAGCCAACCCAATTTTATAATCAGCAACCCCTCAGATTAAATACCATGACAATTAAACGCGCGCTTATCAGTGTTTCAGATAAAACCGGTGTGCTCGAACTGGCACAATCATTACAGCAACTCGGTGTAGAGCTTCTTTCTACTGGCGGCACCGCCAAACTGTTCCGTGACCACCAAATCCCGGTGAAAGAAGTCAGCGACTTTACCGGCTTCCCGGAAATGCTGGATGGCCGCGTCAAGACGCTGCACCCAAAAGTGCATGGCGGATTACTAGGCCGTCGCGACCTGCCGGAACATGTGGCTGCCATGCAGGAATATGGCATAGAGAACATCGACCTGCTGGTGGTGAACCTGTACCCGTTCGAAGCTACCGTTGCCAAAGCCGACTGTACGCTGGAAGACGCGATTGAGAATATTGATATTGGTGGCCCGGCCATGGTGCGTTCCGCTGCCAAAAACTGGAATGATGTCGCCGTGCTGACCGATGCTGCGCAATACGCAGATGTCACTGCCGAGCTGAAAGCCAACAACGGCGTAGTATCAAAAGCTACGCGCTTTAAATTATCCGTGGCGGCGTTTAACCGTATTGCCCAATACGATGCTGCGATCAGCAACTACCTGTCTGCGATTGATTTCTCCGAAACGGAAACCGCTGGCAAACCGATACTGAGCCAGTTCCCTGGGCAGATGAACAGCAACTTTATCAAAGTGCAGGACTTGCGTTACGGTGAAAACAGCCATCAGCAAGCCGCGTTCTACCGTGACCTGTATCCGGCGCCAGGCAGCCTGGCCACCGCCCAGCAACTGCAAGGTAAAGAATTAAGTTATAACAATATCGCCGATGCCGATGCCGCCTGGGAAGCAGTGAAATCTTTCACTACGCCAGCCTGTGTGATTGTCAAACACGCCAACCCATGCGGCGTGGCACAGGGTGCCAATGCCTTTGAAGCCTATGGCAAAGCCTTTAAAACTGACCCGACTTCAGCCTTTGGCGGCATTATCGCTTTTAATACCATTCTGGATGGCGCCGCTGCCGAAGTGGTCAGCAAACAGTTTGTTGAAGTATTGATTGCGCCTGAATTCACACCCGAAGCCTTGGCTGTGTTCAGTGCAAAAGCCAATGTGCGTGTACTCAAAATCGCATTACCCGCTGGTGGCAGCAATGCCTGGCAACAAGGCCGTAATGCGGTGGATTCAAAACGCGTAGGCTCAGGCATTCTGTTGCAATCTGCCGACAACCACGACTTACAACTGGCGGATATCAAAGTCGTCACCAAGCGTCAACCTACCCCGGAACAGTTGCAGGATTTGCTGTTTGCCTGGAATGTAGCGAAATATGTGAAATCGAATGCCATCGTATTTTGCGGCAATGGTATGACCCTGGGCGTAGGCGCTGGCCAGATGAGTCGTGTCGATAGTACCAAGATCGCCGCCATCAAGGCCCAAAACGCTGGCCTCAGCCTGCAAAACTCGGTGGTCGCTTCAGATGCCTTCTTCCCGTTCCGTGATGGCGTAGATGTACTGGCCGATGCCGGTGCCAGCTGCGTGATCCACCCGGGTGGCAGCATGCGTGATGAAGAAGTGATTGCGGCAGCAGATGAGCGCGGCCTGGCGATGGTCGTCACTGGCATTCGCCACTTTAGACATTAATTTAATTTGCCACAGAGGCCACAGCGAAAAGCCACAACAGGCTTTGTCAATTTGAAGTTCTCTGCGCGCTGTGGCTATAACTTTTAGGTAGTGAATGATGAAAATTTTAGTGATTGGTTCTGGCGGCCGTGAGCACGCCCTGGCCTGGAAAGTATCCCATAACAAAGCAGTCAGCCGCGTGTTTGTCGCCCCTGGCAATGCAGGCACTGCCACAGCTCCAGACATGACCAATGTGCCGATCACCAAGATTGATGAGTTGGTAAAATTCGCGCAAGATGAACAGATCGCACTGACCATTGTTGGCCCGGAAGCGCCTTTATCACAAGGGGTCGTGGATGCATTCCGTGCTGCCAATTTAAAAATCTTTGGCCCGACCAAAGCCGCGGCACAACTGGAAAGCTCCAAGGATTTTGCCAAGGCATTCATGATCCGCCACAACATTCCTACAGCGAAATATCAGACTTTTAGTGATGTGACTGAAGCGCACACTTATATCGATGCCAACGGTGCGCCTATCGTCATTAAAGCCGATGGTTTAGCTGCAGGTAAAGGTGTGGTCGTGGCGATGACACTGGAAGAAGCGCACGCAGCGGTTGATGCCATGCTGGCTGACAACAAGCTGGGCGATGCTGGCGCACGCGTCGTGATTGAAGAGTTTTTAACCGGCGAAGAAGCCAGTTTTATGGTGATGGTCGATGGCAAGAATATTTTGCCGCTCGCCACCAGCCAGGACCACAAACGGTTGCTGGATGCCGATCTGGGCCCCAATACCGGCGGCATGGGCGCGTACTCCCCGGCACCAGTGGTCACGCCCGACGTCCATGCCAGGGCGATGCGTGAAATCATCATTCCAACTGTAGAAGGCATGGCCAAAGATGGTATTCCTTACACTGGCTTTTTATATGCAGGCTTAATGATTTCACCGAGTGGCGAGGTCAAAACACTGGAATTCAACTGCCGTATGGGCGACCCGGAAACGCAGCCTATCATGATGCGCCTGAAGTCTGACCTGGTCGCTCTGGCAACACATGCCGTGGATGGCACGCTGGATCAGGCGACCACAGAGTGGGATAGCCGCTTTGCCCTGGGCGTGGTGATGGCGAGTGCCAATTACCCGGAAACACCCAAACTAGGTGATGAAATCACCGGCCTGCCTGACAACGTGCAGGATGGACATGTGTTCCATGCCGGGACCACCCTGAAAGACGGTAAAGTCGTCACCAGTGGCGGGCGTGTATTATGCGTGACCGCCTTGGGTGATGATGTGAAATCAGCCCAGCAAGCCGCCTACAAAATCCTTGAATCCATCAAATTTGAAGGTGCGCAACATCGCCAGGATATCGGTTACCGCGCCATTAGCCATTAAAGAATACTTCCATGACAGACACTATCCAGCCACACGCCGTTTATGATTTCCTGCAAGGATTGCAGGCACGCATTGTGGAAGCGGTTGAGCTGGTAGATGGCAAAAACTTTTTGCAGGATAGCTGGCAGCGCCCGGAAGGCGGCGGCGGTAACTCCTGCCTGCTGGAAAATGGCAATGTGTTTGAACGTGCAGGCGTGGGTTTCTCACATGTGTTAGGTAACAAATTGCCACCCGCAGCCAGTGTCGCCCATCCGGAAGCCGCAGGCAGGCCATGGGAAGCCATGGGCGTGTCGCTGGTGTTTCATCCGCACAACCCTTATATCCCGACCGTGCATATGAATGTGCGTTTCTTTGTCGCCAAAGCACAACATGCAGGCGAAGCGGATATCTGGTGGTTTGGCGGCGGCATGGATCTCACGCCTTATTATGGTGACGAAGAAGACTGCATCCATTTTCACCGTGTCAATAAAGAAGCCTTAGCCCCGTTTGGTGCGCAATACTATCCGGGCTTCAAACAGGCTTGTGACGAATACTTCTTCCTCAAGCACCGCAAAGAGCCTCGCGGTGTGGGCGGCATCTTCTTTGATGATTTTAGCGAACTTGGCTTTGCCCAGAGTTTCGCCTTGCAACGGGCGATTGGCGATGCATTCTTACAAGCTTACCTGCCTATCGTGCAGCGTCGTAAAAATCAGTCGTACGGCGAGCGCGAGCGTGATTTTCAGGCTTATCGCCGTGGCCGTTATGTCGAATTCAACCTGATTTATGATCGCGGCACCATCTTTGGCTTGCAATCCAATGGCCGCACCGAATCCATTTTGCTTTCCATGCCGCCCCTCGTTAAATGGCGCTATGACTGGAAACCGGAAACCGGCAGCCCGGAAGCCAAACTGTACACAGATTTTTTGATCGAGAAAGACTGGGTTTAACATGCCAATCTCAACAGAAGCCAGACAACGTGCACTAGCCCTGCTGAACTTTATTGATGCCAGCCCCAGCCCATGGCACGCAGTCACGCATGTTGAACAGGCCCTCGCCGCCCAAGGATTCACCCAACTGAATGAGCAGGATGCCTGGCAAGTTAACCCAGGCGGCAAATACTACGTTGTGCGCGACGGCGGTTCTATTATTGCGTTCGTGCTGGGTCAAGCGCCCATTGCCGAGCAAGGGTTCCGCATCGTCGGTGCGCATACCGATTCGCCCGGCCTGCGCTTAAAACCCAAGGCAGCCTACAGCACTGAAGGTCTCGCGCAACTCGGCGTAGAGGTTTACGGCGGGCCTATCCTGGCGACGTTTACCGACCGCGACCTCAGCCTGGCCGGACGCGTCATTGTAAGAACTGCATCAGGCTTCACTCCTCACCTGATCAAACTGGATCAAGCCATCGCCCGCCTGCCTAACCTGGCGATCCATATGAATCGCGAAGTGAATGAAAAAGGCCTGGCACTCAACAAGCAAACTGGCCTGCCTTTGATTTTTGGCCATGCCGCCAGCAGCGAAACCGCCAGACAATTACTGTCTGACACATTGGCAAATACGCTACAGGTGTCCGCCGAGGACATCTTGAGCTGGGATCTGGCTTTGTATGACACGCAAACCGGTAGCTTCTGGGGCATGGAACAAGAGTTTATCGCCAACAGTCAGCTGGATAATCTGGCTTCCTGCCATGCCGCACTGCAAGCTTTAATCAGCACCGAAAAACCGCAGGCGACCTCTATTTGTGCATTATTCGACCATGAAGAGGTCGGCTCCGAAACGGCTACCGGCGCTGGCGGCAGTTTTCTGCTCGATGTGCTGGAGCGTATCAGCCATACCCAACAACTGACAGCCGAAGATAAGTTGCGTAGTTTCTCGCACAGTTTCTTTATCAGTGCCGACATGGCGCATGCTTTTCATCCCAACCACGCAGGCAGCTATGAACCCTGCCACCATGTACAGGTGAATCAGGGGCCGGTGATCAAAACCAACGCCAACCAGCGTTACAGCACCAATGCCGCCACCGCCGCGCGCTTTATACAGCTGTGCGAGCAGGCTGGCGTGCCTTACCAGCAATATGCGCACCGCACCGACCTTGGGTGCGGCAGCACCATCGGCCCTATCATGGCCGCACAACTGGGCATTGCCACGGTAGATGTCGGCAACCCGATGTGGGCTATGCACAGCATCCGCGAGAGCGCAGGCGTTCTGGATCATAGCTATATGATCGCCACCTTGCAGCAACATTACGCCAGCTGACCTTATACACACCCTTCGATTCCCGGCTAATTTCTCGTTAGCATTGACGCTGGTATAACGATTGCTTTACCCTTGTATGACAAGGGGATCAAGCAATGTTAAAACAATTATTACGTAAAAAACCAATTCAGCCACATGCGCACACCGGCCTGAGAAAATGTTTAAGCGCATTTGACCTGGCATTACTCGGGATTGGCGGCGCCATCGGCACTGGCATTTTCGTGCTCACAGGGATTGCAGCGGCCACACAATCAGGCCCGGCCGTGGTGCTTTCATTTGTTATTGCAGGCATTGCAGCAGGCTTCGCAGCGCTCGCCTATGCTGAACTGTCCTCTTCTATCGGTGGCTCAGGCAGTGCATACGGCTACAGCTATGTCGCCTTTGGTGAATTCGCGGCCTGGATGATGGGCTGGATGCTGCTACTGGAATATGGCGTCGGTGCCGCCGCGGTGGCCAATGGCTGGGCCGGCTACTTTGTGAATACCGCCAGCAGTCTTGGCTTCCACATTCCGGAACACCTGACCAAAGCGCCGGTGTTAGGTGGCAGCATCAATCTGCCGGCGTTTGCGATCATCTGGATCTTAACCATATTGCTGATGGTGGGCGTGAAAGAAAGTGCGCGCGCCAATAACCTGATGGTGGCGATCAAACTCTCCACCATTGCGACCTTTATTATCCTGGCCGTAGGTCATATCAATGTCGACAACTGGCAACCATTTATGCCATTCGGCTGGTTTGAAACGCTGGAGAATGGCAAGAATATAGGCGTATTCGCCGGTGCATCACTGGTGTTTTTTGCCTACTTCGGGTTTGACGCTGTCTCCACGGCGGCAGAAGAATGCAAAAACCCGCAACGCGACCTGCCGATAGGCCTGATCGCTTCGCTGCTGTTTTGTACCATTATCTACATTATCGTTTCTGGCACCTTGACTGGTGTGGTGCCATATACAGAATTAAACACGTCTTCCCCGGTAGCGTTTGCGCTGACTAAACTGGGTTATCACTGGTCATCTACACTGGTAGCAACCGGCGTGATTGCCGGGCTGATCACCGTCCTGCTGGTTTTGCTTTACGGGCTGACACGTATTCTGTTTGCGATGAGTAGAGACGGCCTGATTTCGCCTGTCTTTTCCGAGGTGAATCCTGATCGCCAGACGCCGAGTAAAATCATTCTGATGTGCGGCTTTGTGGTGTCTATCGTTGCCGGATTTATTCCGCTGGGTGAACTCGCCGAAACCGTCAATATTGGCACACTTGCCAGTTTCATCATGGTTTGTGTCGGTGTGATCCGTTTACGCATCACCCATCCGGATCTAGCGCGCCCATTCAAGAATCCATTTAATCCGCTCATCCCGGTTGCCGGTGTGGTTGCTTGCGGCGCCCTGATGTCTTTCCTGCCGGCAGAAACCTGGCATCGCTTTATCAGCTGGGCCTTGGTAGGCGTTGCGTTCTACTTTGTTTACTCCATCCGCCACAGCAAATTACGCCATTAAGCAAAACGCCCAAATTACGCAAATAACTAAGCCGTTATTCCAGCAATAAAAAAGCCGACATGAAGTCGGCTTT
The DNA here is from genome assembly GCF_058744375.1 of Methylophilus sp. E2MeOHC9. Lineage (NCBI taxonomy): Bacteria > Pseudomonadati > Pseudomonadota > Betaproteobacteria > Nitrosomonadales > Methylophilaceae > Methylophilus > Methylophilus sp. E2MeOHC9. The sequence continues at coordinate 1,310,249 of NZ_CP196024.1, read as the reverse complement.
TTTAATTTCACAAGTAGCAATTACAGAGCTAGAATCCACTCAACAATCGTCTTGATATCTTCGTCTTTCACTTGCGGGCTGTTAGCTGGCATAGGAATGTTTCCCCAAACACCGCTGCCACCTTTTTTCACTTTATCAATCAGCTTGCCTTCTGCTGATTTATCACCCTTGTATTTTGCTGCAACATCTTTATATGCTGGACCCAATACTTTCGCATCGACACTGTGACAAGCTAAACAACCGCTTTTCTGTGCCAATGCTTTTGCTGCAGCTGCATCTGCAGCTTGTGCCTGACCAGCCATGAGTAAGATGGCTGTTGTGATTGCAGAAAATAAAACTTTCATGCGCACTCCTTGAATATCTTTAAAATAATAAATCCCCAATGCATTTTCATGCATGTGGCATCTTACCTGACCATTCAAATTCCACAAGTACGAAGCCGTGAAATTCAAAAGCCGAACCAACTAATTTAGATTTGGGTGGTATTTTGCCAACAAAGGTAAAACGCGCGTGTCACGAATGCGTTGACACGCGCGTTTTAGAAGGGATTTACAACGTTTCGATAGAGTATTCGGCGCTTAAGATGTGTTTGCGGCCAGGATTGATGACGACCATATTATCCAGCGCATTGGTGGTTTCTACACAAATGGTTTTGCGCCATTCGTCACCCACGCCCATGTCGCCCATAGTGCCAGCTTTTTCTGCGCCCGGGTTCCATACCACGGTGGCATCACTGCCCGATTTCGCGATATGCACAATGCGGTTAAATCCGCTGTCATGGATCGCGCAATCCGAACTATGGTGCACGTAAACACGGTCATATTCACTGCCATCAAAGGCGAGTGCATTGTGTTCAACGTTACGCTCGTAATCCAGCAATTTGTCTAGGTAGACGCAGTCCTGCATGCCAGTGATTTTAATATTGGAGATATCGCTGACATTAAAGTAAGTATGGAAAGCTTCACTGATGACAAATGGGTGCTTGGCCAGATTGGTAGTGGCCAGGTCTATCCGCAAACGGCGGCCTATGGTAATCGTCAGTGTCAACTCATAAGGGTAAGACAACTGGCGTTGCGCTTCAGGGGTTTGTTGCATTTCAAGGATAATGCGTGTGGCGCCGGTTGGCGTCGCATCAATATCCATCACGCGCCATGGAATCACGCGCGCAAAGCCATGTGGACACAAAGTGCTATCAGTCGGATGTGCGCCAAACCATGGCCAGCAGATCGGTGTGCCACCACGGATTGAACGGCCTTTCACGTAGCGTGCATTGCTGGACAGCCACAATACCGGATCAGATAAGAACTTAGGCTGCCACTCCATGACATGTGCGCCTTGCAGCGCAATTTTGCCAGTCGCCAGCGGGTTATCGATCTCAAGGTATTGCAGGCCATTCTCATCTTGCAGCTGGTTGACGTGCGCATGCAGTTTCATACGCTTTGTCATATCGGGTTGACCATGTTCCAATGTTGCATGTGCGGTCATTTACCACCCCTTTCAATTTGTGACACATCTCTGACTGCGCCTCTGGCGGCGCTGGTACTCATGGCGGCATAGGCACGCAACGCTGGCGAAACCACGCGTTCGCGGCTCACTGGTTTCCAGGCATGGTGCCCTTTGTTTTCCATAGTGGCACGGCGGTGCGCCATGTCTTCATCGCTGATGACTAAATGGATAGTCCGGTTAGGGATGTCGATCTCTATCGTATCACCCTCTTCCACCAGCCCGATAGCGCCACCTTCTGCCGCTTCCGGTGAAGCATGGCCGATGCTCAATCCTGAAGTACCCCCCGAAAAACGTCCGTCTGTCAGCAAAGCACACTCCTTACCCAGGCCTTTGGATTTCAGGTAGGAAGTCGGGTACAACATTTCCTGCATGCCTGGTCCGCCACGTGGGCCTTCATAACGTATCACAACCACATCGCCAGCGACTACCTGGTCGGCGAGGATACTTTCCACTGCGTCATCCTGGCTTTCAAACACGCGTGCGCGGCCAGTGAATTTCAAAATACTCTCGTCGACACCGGCAGTTTTCACAATACAGCCATCCAGCGCGATATTGCCGTACAACACGGCCAAGCCACCATCTTGTGAGTAAGCATGTTCCTTGTTGCGGATACAACCGTTTTCACGGTCATCATCCAGCTCCGGCCACAGCATGCTCTGGCTGAAAGCAATGGTGGTGGAAATACCACCAGGCGCGGCGCGATAAAACTTTTTCACCTCTTCATCTTGCGTAGTGACGATATCCCACTTGGCTAACGCCTCACCCATGCTTGCACTATGAACGGTCGGCACATCCGTATGGATGACACCAGCGCGATTGAGTTCCCCTAATATGCCCATCACGCCACCTGCCCTATGCACATCTTCCATGTGATATTTGCTGGTGGCTGGCGCCACTTTAGATACACAAGGCACCTGGCGCGAGATACGGTCAATATCGCGCATGGTGAAGTCGATGCCCGCTTCGTGCGCTGCGGCAAGCAGGTGCAACACGGTATTAGTAGAGCCGCCCATGGCCACATCCAGGCTCATGGCATTCTCAAAGGCCTGCATATTGGCGATATTGCGCGGCAAGACGGAATAATCATCCTGCTCGTAATGGCGCTTGGCCAGATCGACAATCAGGCGGCCAGCCTGCAAAAATAATTGTTTACGCGCGGCATGTGTTGCCAGGGTAGAACCATTGCCAGGCAAACTCAAGCCTAATGCTTCTGTCAGGCAGTTCATCGAGTTTGCGGTAAACATGCCGGAACAGGAGCCGCACGTTGGGCAGGCAGAACGTTCAACTTCAGCGACTTCTTCATCGCTGATGCGGCTATCTGCCGCTTCAACCATGGCATCTACCAGGTCCAGTTTACGCACGGTGCCTTGCCAGTTTACTTTGCCGGCTTCCATCGGGCCGCCAGAGACGAATACCACAGGGATATTCAAGCGCAGTGCTGCCATCAGCATGCCAGGCGTGATTTTGTCGCAGTTGGAAATACACACCAGTGCATCTGCACAATGCGCATTCACCATATATTCCACACTGTCGGCGATCAAGTCGCGGCTGGGCAGGCTGTACAGCATGCCGCTATGGCCCATGGCAATGCCGTCATCCACGGCAATGGTATTGAATTCCTTGGCGACGCCACCGGCTTTCTCAATTTCACGTGCGACTAACTGACCTAAATCTTTAAGATGCACGTGCCCGGGCACAAACTGGGTAAACGAGTTTGAAATAGCGATAATCGGCTTGGAGAAGTCTTCATCTTTCATACCGGTGGCTCGCCAAAGGGCGCGGGCACCAGCCATGTTACGACCTTGCGTAGTCGTGTGTGAGCGGTATTTAGGCATCTGAAACACTAGGATAGTCGTTAATGTTTTATTTTAACCGAATACGCAGCACCATGCGCACCTGATACAGGTTTGTTACATTCAGACCTGTATAGCAATACTCGCTGGACCAGCAAATGTTGCGTAGATCCCTGCTGGCCGGGGCGGTTTCGTTAGAAAACAACCATGTGCGGGGTAATCACCTACGCATTAAGCACAAGCCCTACAGACTTGTACTACTGCTTTCAAAACCTTGTGCTTTCAAAACCTTGTCTTATTGTTCGGCCAAATAAGACCGGTGTTCAGCAGCAACGTTTAATGCCCTGCCACTTCTGATCCTGCCATTGTTTGAAAAACTCAGCGCGTGACAAAGGCGCAGCAACATCAGGTTCATGTGCATGGTGTTCGGCATAATGTGCCAGATACCGGTCATAAACATCATCACCTGATAATTGGCGGATGCGCTGCCAGCATTGCCTGAGCCATTTCATATCAACGATTCCTAACCTGAAAATTTGCCGGGGACATAGCTGGTCGGCACATAAGGCGTCTCGGTGGAAGGCAAAACTGGTTTGCCTGCGAAGTAACGCCAGCTCATAACGAACACATCCACAAAAACCACCCACAAAACTACCACAAAAAACAGGGTCAGCCAGGCATCGAGTTGTTGGTTAAAAATCAATTGCGGTGCGACAGCGGCTTTGTCAGGCGGTAATAGCCCCGCTGCCAGTTTGTGTGACAAATCATTAGCTGCAGCAAAAAAACCTACCCGCAGATCATTGCTAAAGATTTTTTCATAAGCCGCGGTGGTCGTAATAATCAGTAGCCAGATTAAAGGTAAGCCGGTAATCCAGGCTTTGCTGGCTTTGCCTGATTTGATCAATATGCCGGTACCTACAGATAAGGCAATCGCTGCCAGCATCTGGTTGGCAATACCAAACAATGGCCACAGGATATTCACGCCGCCATTGGGGTCTATCACACCGATGTAAAGGAAATATCCCCAACCGGCGACCACGAGTGCACTGGTGAAAATAACCGAAGGTGTATAAGACGTCTCGCCCAACTTGGGATGCAGGTTACCCAGCATATCCTGTAGCATAAAGCGGCCAACGCGGGTACCGGCATCAAGAGTGGTTAAAATAAAAATAGCTTCAAACATAATGGCAAAGTGATACCACAACGCCAATAGATGGGTACCAAACACAGTGCCTAGAATACTGGCCATGCCGACTGCCAGGCTAGGTGCGCCGCCGGTGCGGGCAAATAAGGTACTTTCACCCATGGCACTGGCCAAATTCTGCATTTGCTCAACAGACACCTGGTAGCCCCAGCTGCTGATGGTATTCACAGCATCGAGTGCCTCTTTACCGACCACACCGGCTGGGCTGTTGATCGCGAAGAAGACGCCAGGTTCAAGAATAGTCGCCGCAATCATGGCCATCAGCGCCACAAAACTTTCCAGCAACATGGCGCCATAACCTATCATGCGGATGTCACTTTCACTGGTGATCAGCTTGGGGGTGGTGCCGCTGGCAATCAAGGCATGGAAACCGGAAATCGCCCCGCAGGCAATGGTGATGAACACAAACGGGAACAACTTGCCGCCAAAGATGGGGCCTGTGCCATCAATGAATGGAGTGATGGCAGGCATGCGGATATCCGGACGCAGCCATAAAATGGCGATGGCCAGCATCAGCACAGTGCCCAGTTTCATAAAGGTAGATAAATAATCGCGCGGCGCCAGCAGCAACCATACCGGCAGCACAGCAGCGGCAAAACCATAGGCAATGACGCTAAACGCCAGCGGCAAGCCCTCATGGTCAAACCAGGCCGAGAACACCGGGTGATGATCTACCCAACCACCAAGCACGACCGACCCTAATAACAAGATCACACCCAGCAACGAAGCTTCAAGCACGCGTCCTGGCCGCAGGTAACGCATATACACGCCTACAAACATGGCGATCGGGATGGTTGCTGCCACGGTGGAGGTTCCCCAGGGGCTATGCTTCATGGCATTCACCACCACCAGCCCTAACACGGCGATCAGGATAATCATGATCATAAACGTGCCAAACATGGCGGCAACACCGCCTATGACACCGATTTCATCGCGTGCCATTTGCCCCAGGCTACGGCCATTGCGGCGGGTGGATAAAAACAGTGTCACCATATCCTGCACCGCACCACCAAGCACCGCTCCGATCAGTATCCATAGCGTGCCGGGCAGGTAGCCAAATTGCGCTGCCAATGTAGGCCCGACCAAAGGCCCAGGCCCTGCAATAGCAGCAAAGTGATGACCAAACACCACCCAGCGATTGGTGGGCACGAAATCCCGGCCATTACTCAGGCGCTCGGCAGGCGACGCCCGTGTGGCGTCCAGGCTTAATACACTGGCGGCGATCCAGGCAGCATAAAAACGGTAGGCGATCGCATAAATACAGATAGCCGCTGTGATCAGCCACAAGACATTCAGTGTTTCCCCTCTGGAGAGCGCCACTTGTGCCACCGCGAATACCCCCAGCAATGTCAGACCGGCCCAGCCAGCACGCCCTAAAAAATCCTTCATCGTATTTATTTTCTTTCTAATTATTCATGTTTTCAAAGTCTGCCTGCATGATAGCGCTGGCAGCTTGGTGCAATGGCACTGCGTTGGTGCGGGTAATGAGAATAAGTCGTTGTCAGACAATCCGCAACATGTGCGCAATATACCTTAACAATCATAGACTTACAATCAGCCTACTAATTGGCACACAGATTGCTAAATCCTGTTCAGCATTAAACTTATCTTTATTTTCGACCAATGAGACCTTCAACGCCCACGACTTCAGCACCTTTTGACGCTTCACGCCATGCCTCTTTGAGTCTGGAAGATCAAAAACTGGTGGATGGTGCCAGAGACATTTTGATGCGCCAGCGCGCCCTTAATGAAGAAGAAGCCTATTCCTTGCTTTCCGAGATGGCAAACAAGCGCAGGACGGGTATGGCAGACATTTCACTGCAGTTGATTAATATCACCAAACGTTTGACCGTTTAGCGGTTTATCCCTGGCAATGCTGATCACACTATGCATGTGAAAAACTAAGCCGCCCCTCTTGCAAGAACAAAAGGGTTAGGTATAATGCGGCCTTCGTTACAAGGCACGGGTGCTTAGCTCAGTTGGTAGAGCGTCGCCCTTACAAGGCGAATGTCAGCGGTTCGACCCCGTTAGCACCCACCACTCCCCTGCCTTCGCTTCAAATCAATATATTCAAGCCTTTAGTTTCAGATCAATCCCCGCTCGCTAAATGAAAACGTGTCCTGACCGGCCACAATAATGTGATCCAGCACCTTCACATCCACCAGGCTTAACGACTCTTTTAAAGTCAGGGTCAATTGTTCATCGGCCCGACTAGGCGTGGCTGAGCCACCAGGATGGTTATGACTCAGGATCACAGCCGCCGCATTCAGCGCAAGCGCACGTTTGACCACTTCCCGTGGGTAAACGCTGGTCTGCATCAAGCTACCTTCAAATAATGTTTCATAAGCACTCAAGCGGTTTTGTGCATCCAGAAACAGAATACCGAACACTTCACGCAAAAGATGGGATAACTGCAACTGTAAATAGGCTTTTACCTGTGCGGGCGAATGAAAGCTATCGGCCTGTTGCAATGTTTCACCCAGCGCGCGCTTGCTCATTTCCAGCACTGCTTGCAGCTGACAATATTTACTCTCACCCATGCCATGTACCTGCTGCATCTCGGCCATGCTGGCGGAGAAAATGCCATTCAGACTTTGAAAATGCTGCAATAAATCACGCGCTAGGTCGACAGCGGTTTTGCCAACGACGCCTACCCTTAAAAAGATAGCAAGCAACTCTGCATCCGACAGCGTCATGGCGCCTGCGCGCAATAGTTTTTCACGTGGGCGTTCTTGTTCAGGCCAGTCAGTGATTGCCATCGCTTATCCTCGCATAGATTACTTTGCCCAGCCGATTTCCCTGGACGTTGGCCGGCCAATGATTGTTTCATCCAGGCTCCTGGCCATGCGCGCCCGGTTAGCAGAAAGCGGGATTCTCCCGGCCATGATTTCCGCCTTCTTTTGCGGATACAAGGGTTGCATATAAGGCTCGGCATAGCCTTGCGGCAGCAAAGGCGCGTTAGTATTCAAATCATATTTATCGCTAGCACCCAGGGTATGTAGCAACTCATGTGCGATCACAACTGTATTGCCGGCATGCTGGGCAGGCGCTGCAAACAAATTCACGCGGCCTATCCTTCCTTTTTGCAATGCCGTTGAATGCAATAATCGCGTATGTGTTTTGATATCGTGATACAGCAGATACAGTTTGATATCTATGGGCACGCCAAGCGCTGGTTGATGCTGCCAGGCAAACCAGCGGAATTTAAGGCTCCAAACGATGATGTCAAGGTAATTTGCGTGAAGAGCGGGCGGCGCAAGCGGGATCTCTTTGATGCCAGGGCCCAGATGAAACACAATCGGTCTCTGCAATGGCAACTGATATCTGAGCGCCTCGCGGGAAAAATATTGCTCTATGACTTTAAAATCCTCTTCCTGCAAAGTCGCCATATACGCCTCAGCATCTGCAGATGCATCTGCATTCACCGGATACAAGGCCACATGCAAGGGTTTATGCCATTGCCGCCCCTGATATTCATCCCAGACCTGCATCATTGCTGTCGCGATCACTGCCACCCAGAAAATCACCCTTACCGTTTTCAGCATGCACTTAACCTTGTTTAATTACCATATCTTAACATGTTTAAAAATGCTGCTATTCGGCCTGATTCCAAATCAGCGTGCTTTGCAGTTAAAATACAGGCATGCATAGCGCTCACTCACAGCCTCATCATCTACTTTTAGGCGTCACCGGCGGCATCGCGGCTTACAAAACTGCCGAACTGATCCGCCTGCTGATCAAGCAAGGCCATACCGTACAGGTAGTGATGACAGAAGCTGCCACCCATTTCATTACGCCGACCACCTTACAGGCACTATCCGGCAACCCGGTATTTGTTGATAGCTGGGATACGCGTATTGCAAATGCAATGCCACACATAGAACTGAGCCGACAAGCAGACGCCATTCTGGTTGCACCAGCTAGTGCTGACTTCATTGCCAAGCTGGCACATGGCTTTGCCAACGACCTACTCTCTACATTATGCCTTGCACGTGAGTGCCCACTCCTGATTGCGCCAGCCATGAACAGGCAAATGTGGGAGAACCCAGGTACGCAACGCAACATTGAGCAATTACTAAAAGATCAGGTCACTGTATTAGGGCCAGATAGCGGCGAGCAGGCCTGTGGCGAAGTCGGCCAGGGCAGGATGCTGGAACCCGACATGCTGCTCGAAGGCGTGCAAACACACTTTACGCCCAAGCTACTGGCCGGCAAAAAAATCCTGATCACCGCTGGCGCCACCATGGAAATGCTGGACCCGGTGCGCGGCATCACCAATATCAGCAGTGGAAAAATGGGGTTTGCACTTGCCAAAGTGGCCACGCAGATGGGCGCTGAAGTGACATTGATCCATGGCCACGCGACCGCTTCACGGCCTCAGGTCAGTCATGCATATCATGCCAGCACCGCGCATGACATGTATCAAAACGTCATGCAGCACATCGCCAATCAAGACGTGTTTATCGGCGTAGCCGCTGTGGCAGATTACAGCCCGTTGGTTTCAGCCGAGCAGAAAATCAAAAAAAGTGAGGGGACACTTACTATTGAACTCAAAAAGAATAAGGATATCCTGGCCGACGTTGCCTCATTACCAAATCCGCCCTACTGTGTCGGTTTTGCCGCAGAAACCGAGCGGGTGTTAGAACATGCTAGGAAAAAACGGCTGGATAAAAAGATCCCTTTGATTGTGGCAAACCAGGCCAGCCTTGCTTTAGGCAGCGACAACAACAGTGTCACCCTCATTGATGCGACTGGTGAGTACCCTCTGGATATAGCCGACAAAACCACGATTGCTGCGAAAATACTCACGCACCTTAAACACCACCTGAACTAATCCACTGTAAATACACAGCCCCTCAGCATATTCATGAAAATACTGAGGGGCCCAGCCTGCCAAACAGCTTACAATCGCGCCAATTAATTTCATTAGTATTGAGTAACTTATGCGCGCTTTTGTGTTTCGTTTAACGCCAGTCTGTTTGGCAGTTTCATCCGTATTCGGTGGTTTTTCCGTGGCTGAAGCTGAAGAAGAAAAAGTCCTGACACTTTCGCCAGTTGTGGTGACTGCCACCCGCCAGGCACAGGATAGTTTTGACCTGCCTGTGGCGATTGATGTGGTCACTGAGAAAGATATCAAAGAAGGACAATTGCAAATGCAGTTGTCCGAAAGCCTGATTCGGGTGCCTGGTATTACCGCGCAAAACCGGACACAGCAATCGCAAGACCCGCAAATCTCCAGCCGCGGTTTTGGCTCGCGCTCCTCATTTGGAGTAAGGGGTGTACGTGTCTACGTTGATGGCATTCCATTGACAATGCCAGATGGTCAGGGTCAGCCAGGTGTCGTGGATCTTTCCGCAATTAAAAGCATAGAAGTCATGCGCGGACCATTCTCCTCACTTTATGGCAACTCATCTGGCGGCGTGATTCAAATGTTTACTGCAGATGCGCCTGCCACCCCGACAATTGGTGCAACTACTATGTTTGGTAGTTACGGGACCAAGCGAAACGTGCTAGAAGCCGCGGGCCAGTTAGAAGGCTTAGAGTACTCATTGAATGTCTCCAATTTTGAATCTGATGGATATCGTGCGAATAGCAGTAGCAACAAGCAAATGGCGACTGCAAAATTTAGATTTAATCTGAATGAAGATACAAGAGTCACTGCTTTGGTTAACTGGTTTGATCAGGAAGCTCAGGACCCGTTAGGGCTTAACAGAGCGCGCGCCTTCTCTAGCGCAAGCCGGGATAAGGTTGTTCCTGCTGCATTATTTGCTAATACCAGTGTAAAACGTGACCATACGCAAATTGGTTTTAACATTGAGCATGCGCTAAATGAAAACAATAAAATTAGTTTTATTCCTTATGTCGGCACTCGTCGGAACGCTCAAATATTAACAACGACAGCAACTGTCACAACGCTTGGAGCAACTAACGCCCGACTCAGTGAAATCGAACGTGAATTTTATGGTGCGGATTTGAGATGGGATAATTTCGGAAACTTGGGTTCTTTACCTTACCAAATCACTCTGGGGCTCACTTACGGAAAATCTACCGATGACCGTAGAGATACAAATGTTTTGGCTTTAGGGGCGCCGGCCAACGTTCAAAATCGACTTGAACAAAACATCACATCAAACTTTGATCAATATATTCAGGGCAAACTTAGTATCACACCGACCATTGATTTGCATGCCGGTGCTCGACACACGAAAGTTAAACTCGACGTACAGGATGACTTCACGACTGGTACTGGATCAAATGGCGACAACAGTGGCTCTGCTGAATACCAGAAAACTACACCCGTTATCGGCGTAGTCTGGAAAGCAACAGAAAAATTAAACCTTTACGCCAACTTCGGCAAAGGTTTTGAAACACCGACTTTTATTGAAGCTGCTTTCGACAGTGTTGCCGGCGGTGTCGCCAGCAGGCCAAATCTTGCACTCAAAGCTGCTGAGAGCCGCAACTTTGAGCTGGGGGCAAAAGCTTTTATTACGGACAATATCAGAGCAAACCTAACCCTGTTCAAAGTGGATACTGATAACGAAATCGTTACCCGCCAAACGGTTTCTGGCCGCTCTAGCTATCAAAATGCAGGTCAAACAAAACGCACAGGTATCGAAGCCTCAGTAGATGCTAACCTTGACAATAACTTTACTGTTTTTGCATCATATACTTTACTGAATGCCAAATTTGAAGACCCCTTCGTTACCGTCATCAATGCAGCTGGTACAACCGGAACAGTCAACTCAGGCAACAGAATCCCTGGCACCTACAAATCACAAGTCTATGGCGAGGTAGCCTGGAGATATCCGGCACTTGGATTCTTCTCAGCGCTAGAAGCCAGGCATAACAGTGAAGTTTATGTGAATGACATCAATATAGATAAAGCTCCTTCATATACCATTTACAACATCAGGGCAGGCCTAGAGCAGAACTTGAGCAGCTGGAGATTCAAAGAATTTATCCGCTTGGAAAATATTACCGACAAAGACTACATCGGCTCAGTGCGGGTGAATGATGGTAATAGCTTATTCTTTGAACCAGCAGCGGGCCGCAACTACCTGCTTGGATTAAGCGCCCAATACAAGTTCTAGCTAACAATATCCTTAAAGCCAGCACTCGCTGGCTTTTTTATTGTGAGCTAGTTATCGCGCTTAGTGATTTTCATCGTTATTTGGTGTTTAATAGCGCAATCTTTTTGGAGCAAGCACTATGTCAATTACGGTAGACCTCAAAATCCTGGACCCGCGTTTACACCACATGATGCCGACGTATGCGACGCCTGGCTCTGCCGGGCTGGACTTGCGTGCCTGTATCGAGCACACCCAAACCATACAGCCGGGTGAAACCATCATGATCCCGACCGGCATGGCGATCCACATTGATAACGCCTATTATGCAGCGCTGATTTTGCCACGCTCCGGGTTGGGCCATAAGCACGGCATCGTGCTCGGCAACCTGATCGGGCTGATCGATTCAGACTACCAGGGCCAACTACTGGTTTCATGCTGGAACCGCAGTAAAGAGCCGTTCATTTTGAACCCGCTGGAGCGTATCGCGCAGATGGTGATCGTGCCCGTGGTGCAAGCAGATTTTCATATTGTGGATGAATTCACCTCCAGTGAACGCGGTGAAGGCGGCTTTGGCAGTACCGGAAAACATTAATCATTAAAAACCATAACAATTGCTTGATTTAGGATTGCTTTTCATTCTATAATCTCGCTCTTTCTGAAAAAGATAAAGTATTTGGAGATAACCATGGCACGTGTATGTCAGGTAACAGGCAAAAAGCCGATGGTGGGTAACAATGTTTCTCACGCACAAAACAAAACAAAACGCCGTTTCTTGCCTAACTTGCAAAACCGTAAGTTCTGGGTTGAGAGCGAAAATCGCTGGGTAAGCCTGCGCATTACTAACGCTGCTTTGCGTACTATCGACAAAAATGGTATCGACGCTGTGTTGGCTGATTTGCGTGCAGCTGGCGAAAAAATCTAACTCGCGACATTTAGTCTGCAAAGGATATTATCATGCGTGAAAAAATCAAATTGGAATCAAGTGCTGGTACAGGTCATTTCTATACCACTACTAAAAACAAACGTACCATGCCAGAGAAAATGGAAATCAAGAAATTTGATCCAGTCGCTCGCAAGCATGTACTGTACAAAGAAACTAAATTGAAATAATTTATTTCTTACCGTCTTAAATAAAAAAGCCTGCATATGCAGGCTTTTTTATTAGCTATTACCTCAGGTGATGCTTAATTACTCCGCAGCCGCATTCAACGCGCCTTGGCCGGAAATAATGCGCACATCCTGCTGTGGGTATGGGATCTGAATATTATTCGCTTTAAAGCGCTGCCAGATCTCGTAATAGACCTCACTTTGCAGCTTGGCGGTGCCTTCTTCAGGATTAAGCACCCCTACTGCCAACTGCAAATCAATTCCGTACTGACCAAATGATTTGATGATCACCTCGACCGCACTGTCATCTCTAAGAGTGCGCTCATGCGTTCTACCAACTTCTTGTAATAATTTGATGGCTAAATCAAGATCGCTTGCATATGAGATCTGCACCGAAACCGGCACCTTTGCTTTGTGCGCCGCGGAGGTATGATTGATCACCACGTCAGTGATGATGGTTTCATTAGGGATGATAAACTCTGTGCCATCCAGCTTGCGCAGGACAATATAGCGCGAGCGCAGCTCTCCCACCATGCCATAGAAACCACGTATGGTCACAATATCGCCCATATGCAGCGACTTATCCATCAGGATAATAAAACCACTCACATAGTTGCTGGCAATCTTTTGTAATCCAAAACCCAGACCCACACCCAAAGCACCACCAAATACCGATAGCATGGTGACATCAATACCTACGGCGGCCAAAGACATCAGCAAGGCGATCACGATCGCCACCATGCGTACCAGCTTGACCATGATGACTCGCCAGTTGCTATCGATATTCTCCGAGGCCATCAGTCGTAGCTCTAGCATACGACTCAGCCACAAGGCGACCAGCATGGTGATTACGATGGTCAATCCGCCTTGAATCAGCAGTAGCAGATCCAGCTTTTGCTTGCCGACGCTGAATTGCACATCTTCAAGCACCTGCAATGCAGGGTCCAGGAAACCGCCTATATGCAAGGCAACTATCACCCAAACTGTCCAGCCAATCACACGTTCAAATGATTGCAACCAGGCGCTGGGTGAAAACACGTAGCGCAGCACAAATACAACGCTACGGATAATGATCATGGCCAGCAGCATGCGTGCGGCCAAGCGGATCAGGCCTACATGCATCCAGTGCTGTAACGAGTAGCGCGCAATCACCAATAGCAAAAAGCCCACAAAAGGAAAAAACAGGCGCTCTATGCCACCAAGTAGCATTTTGTAAACTACATTTACCCGGCCAGCCTGGATCTGCTTACGCAGGTGCCAATTAAGCAAGCCACTTACAGCAAGAATGCACCCGACCACTAATAACTGCCACATGGCAGAAGCGGTAGTAAAATCCTGAACGATTTCTTTCCAAAGAATATTAATGTCGTTATCCATTATTTTTATCTACAACAAGATGATGGTTGCCAAACCAAGGAATATAAGAAAACCACCACTATCGGTGATCGCAGTGATCAGGACACTGGTCCCTACAGCAGGGTCACGCCCCAGCTTATTCATCACTAAGGGGATCATCACCCCATTGACCGCCGCCAATAGTAAATTAAGCGTCATGGCAGCCATCATGACCAGGCCTAACGCATAATTGCCATATAACATATCGGCCACCAAGCCTAGTACACCACCCCAAATCAATCCGTTGAGCAATGCGACGCCCAACTCTTTTTGCAATAGCGACTTCATGTGATAGCTGGAGATTTGCCCGAGTGCGAGACCGCGCACAATCATGGTTGAGGTCTGGTTACCTGAGTTACCACCAATACCCGCAACAATCGGCATCAACGCGGCAAGAGCTACAATTTTCTCGATACTGTCTTCAAACAGGCCAATCACACGCGACGCCACCAATGCAGTGACCAGGTTAATTGCCAGCCACGCCCAACGGTTTTGTACGGATTTCCAGATCGAGGCGAAAAAGTCTTCTTCTTCGCGCAAACCGGCCCAGGACAGCATGTCAGCTTCGGCTTCTTCACGGATGATATCCATGACCGTGTCGACCGTGATGCGGCCGACTAGCTTACGATTGTTGTCCACCACGGGCGCAGTCACCAGGTCATATCGTTCAAATGCCATTGCCGCCTGGTCAGACATATCTTCCGGATGGAATACCACCGCATCGGTAGACATAATGTCGCCGACCTGGGTTTCAGGGTCATTCAGAATGATGCGTTTGAGTGGCAGAACGCCTTGCAGGATGTCGTCACGATTAATCACGAACAATTTATCAGTGTGGTCCGGAAACTTTGGCAAGCGGCGCAGGTAACGTAACACAACTTCCAGAGTGATATCGTCACGGATGGTGACAATATCAAAATCCATGATCGCACCTACGGTATCTTCGGGATACGAAAGTGCTGATTGCAGCCGCTCACGGTTTTGCGTATCCAGGCTGTACATCAAGTCCTGCAACACGTCTTTTGGCAGGTCAGGGGCCAGGTCAGCCAGTTCATCTGTATTCAGCTGCTCGGCCGCTGCAAGCAGCTCCTCGCTGTCCATGTCCGCAATCAGGGTCTGACGCACCGCATCAGACGCTTCTAGCAGAATCTCACCATCGCGCTCAGCTTTGACCAGGTCCCACACCATGAGACGGTCATCCAGCGGCAGTGATTCCAGGATGTAGGCCACGTCAGCCGGATGTAGCTGATCCAGCTTGTGTTGCAGGATATTCAGGTTTTGTTTGTGGACGAGCGACTCAACCAGATCGTGGTTAGGCATATCCTGCTTGTGCACGACATGCTCTACCAGCTTGTGCTTGCCGAGTAAGTTAATCACCTGTTGCAATGTCTCGCCCAGGCTCTCCTTACTTTCATTCACCTTCTCATCATGTTCACGAATTTCAGTCATGCTTTTTCCAATGTTGAGCAGGGTTTATTTTTTACAGGTAATATTGTACAAAGCGTTGATGACACTACCTAGCGATTTATGCAGAAGTATTTGATTTTATACGGCACCCTGGGCTGCCACTTATGTGACGATGCAGAGCGTGTACTACAGGCGCTTGGACTAGCTTACAAAACAACTGACATTATTGATGACAATCAGCTGCTGGAGAAGTTTGCGACCAGCATTCCTGTATTAGCAGGCGCTGGTGAAACTTACTTATACTGGCCGTTTAATGAGGCGCAGGTCACAGACTGGTTAAATGCGCGAGATAACACCCTGTAAACATCATCCGACAGAGAGTCATTCTTTTGAATATATAGAATGAAGGGGATTAGAAAAACAAAAAAGCCAGCAATGCTGGCTTTTTTATTTGAAGCGTGCGACAGAGATTATTCTGCGGCAGCTGGTGCTTCTGCAACTTCCGGACGATCAACCAACTCAACAAAAGCCATTGGTGCGTTGTCGCCATTACGGAAACCACATTTCAGGATACGCAGGTAACCACCATTGCGCTCTGTGTAACGTGGGCCAAGTTCAGCGAACAATTTACCTACGATATCACGGTCACGCAAACGGCTGAAAGCCAGGCGACGATTTGCCAAGGTAGGTGTTTTACCTAGAGTGATCAAAGGCTCTGCATACTTACGCAGTTCTTTTGCTTTTGGCAAAGTAGTCTTGATGACTTCGTGACGCAGCAAAGAGGTCACCATGTTGCGGAACATAGCAGCACGGTGGCTACTTGTTCTGTTCAATTTACGATTGCTATTACCGTGACGCATAGTAATTCCTTAAGTATTTATCTTATTAGAAATTAAGCTTTTTCCAAGCCAACAGGTGGCCAGTTTTCCAGCTTCATTCCAAGTGTCAAGCCTTTGGAGGCCAACACGTCTTTAATTTCATTCAATGATTTTCTGCCCAGGTTTGGAGCTTTTAACAGCTCGTTTTCTGTGCGTTGAATCAAATCACCAATGTAAAAAATATTTTCCGCTTTTAAGCAGTTGGCAGAACGTACTGTCAATTCCAGATCATCCACTGGACGCAACAGGATAGGATCAACCTGTGGTGCAGCTTTTACTTCTACATCTGCAGAAGCGCCTTCCAGATTTGCAAATACTGACAACTGGCCGATCAGGATACGTGCTGCATCACGAATGGCTTGTTCTGGCTCGATGATGCCGTTGGTTTCAACGTCCATGATCAGCTTGTCCAAGTCAGTACGTTGCTCAACACGTGCACTCTCAACATGGTAGCTCACCTTGTTGATCGGGCTGAAAGAAGCATCGACCATCATGAAGCCCAATACGCGGTCTTCATCGTTTGCTTTCTGGCGTGCTGGCACAGGCTGATAACCACGACCCATTTCAATCTTCACTTCCAGATTCAACTTACCACCTTTGGTGATATGCGCAATCACGTGATTCGGGTTCACAATTTCAGCATCGTGACCAACTTCAAAGTCACCAGCAGTCACAATACCTTCACCAGACTTGCTTAATACCAAGATGGTTTCAGTTTTGTTGTGCAGTTTCAGTGCAACGCCTTTAAGGTTCAGCAGGATATCAACAACATCTTCCTGAACGCCTTCAATCGTGGAGTACTCATGTACTACGCCATCGATTTTAACTTCTGTAATGGCAAAACCTGGGATAGAAGATAAAAGCACTCTTCTCAAAGCGTTACCCAATGTATAGCCGAAACCGCGCTCCATTGGTTCTAAAGTCACACGCGCACGCAGAGGATTAATGACCTCAACGTCTACTACGCGTGGCTTCAAATATTCTGTAGGGCTATTTTGCATATATTTCCTTGGAGTAATTGGGTATAAACAAATAAACCTTAGCCTGGACTAAGTGATTACTTAGAATACAACTCAACGATCAATGACTCATTGATGGTAACTGGCAACGCATCACGCTGAGGCTTAGCCTTGTACATACCACTCAATGCCTTGATGTTGACGTCCAACCACTCAGGAAAGCCGCGCTGCTCAGCTGCTTCAACTGCAGCTGTAATACGCAATTGCGATTTAGCCTTTTGTGAAACACTGATCACATCACCTGCTTTAACCTGGTAAGAAGGGATGTTCACACGTTTGCCATTCACCAGAATGCTGTTATGGCGTACAACCTGACGAGCTTCGGAACGCGAACCTGCCAGCCCCATACGATAAGCTACATTGTCTAAACGTGATTCCAGCAATTGCAATAAGCTCTCGCCGGTAATTCCTTTTTGACCATCAGCTTTAGCGTAGTAAGCACGGAATTGACCTTCCAATACTCCGTAAATACGACGCACTTTTTGTTTTTCACGCAACTGCACACCGTAGTCCGATACGCGGGCAACACGGCGTTGACCATGCTGACCTGGTGCGAAGTTACGCTTTTCGATTGCGCATTTGTCTGTAAAGCATTTTTCAGCTTTTAGAAACAACTTCTCACCTTCACGACGGCACTGGCGGCATTTAGGGTCTAGATTTCTAGCCAAAATATTCTCCGTTAATCGATTCGCTAATAATTAAATCAGCGAAATGAATTAAATCCTGCGTTTTTTAGGTGGACGGCAACCGTTGTGCGGTACTGGTGTCACGTCAGTAATGCTTGTGATCTTGAAACCAGCAGCATTCAATGCACGTACAGCAGACTCACGACCTGGGCCTGGGCCCTTGATGCGTACTTCCAGATTCTTAACGCCAGATTCCTGAGCAGCTTTACCAGCTACTTCAGAAGCAACCTGCGCGGCAAAAGGAGTACTTTTACGTGAACCTTTAAAACCTTGACCACCGGAAGTAGCCCATGACAACGCATTGCCCTGACGATCGGTAATCGTAATAATCGTATTGTTAAAAGAAGCGTGCACGTGAGCGATACCCTCGGCAATATTCTTTTTAACTTTTTTTCTAACGCGTACATTAGCTTTTGCCATGTTGTACTGTCCTTAATATCTACTAATGTTCAAAGAGATTATTTAGCTTGCTTGATGGCTTTGACAGGACCTTTACGCGTACGCGCATTGGTCTTGGTACGCTGTCCGCGCACTGGCAAACCGCGACGATGACGGATACCACGATAGCAACCCAGATCCATCAAACGCTTGATGTTCATGGTTACTTCACGGCGCAAGTCACCTTCTACAGTGAACTTCGCAACTTCGTCACGCAACTTTTCCACTTCTGCATCGTTCAGGTCTTTCACCTTCGCTGTCGTCAGTACACCAGCGGCTGCACAGATTTTCTGCGCAGTATTACGGCCAATACCGTAAATCGATGTTAAAGCGATTTCTGCATGTTTGTGGTTTGGGATATTCACCCCGGCAATACGAGCCATACTTAAACTCCAATAATCAATCGTTCATCACGATCAAACTTGTGCGTAGAAAAGAAAAGCCGCATATTATATCAGCCAATCCAGACCCTCACAAGAAATTGTTATACCAATTAACCTTGACGTTGTTTATGACGTGGGTCTGTACAAATAACACGAACAACACCGCGACGTCTTACCACTTTACAGTTACGGCACAATGCTTTAACTGATGCGCGAACTCTCATCTTATTTCCTTTAGTTAATTCACTTACTTTGTGCGGAATGTTTATTCACACACGGGTTAAATCATTTAGCACTATCTTTGCAGGTACTCTGCCAATGGCAGACTACAAGGTTAGCGACCAGATCCTTTAAAATTTGCCTTTTTGAGCAAACCTTCATATTGCTGAGACATCAAGTGTGATTGCACCTGCGTCATAAAGTCCATCGTGACTACAACAATAATCAGCAATGACGTACCACCAAAATAAAACGGCGTATTAAATTTCAACACCAGGAATTCCGGCAATAAACAAACCAGTGTGATGTACAACGCACCGATCAATGTCAAACGTCCCATAATTCTGTCGATATATTTAGCCGTTTGATCACCAGGACGGATCCCGGGAACAAAAGCACCACTCTTCTTCAGGTTATCTGCAGTTTCTTTGGGGTTGAACACCAAAGCTGTGTAGAAAAACGCAAAGAACAGGATCGCGGCTGCAAACAACAAAATATACAATGGCTGACCTGGTGACAGTTTGGCACTGACATCCTTCAACCAATACATATGCTCACTACTTCCAAACCAACCGGCAAGGGTGGCTGGGAACAAAATAATACTTGAAGCGAAGATCGGTGGAATCACACCAGACATATTCAACTTCAACGGCAGGTGGGTAGATTGACCACCATAAATACGGTTGCCGACCTGACGCTTGGCATAGTTGACCGTAATCTTACGTTGACCACGCTCAACGAACACCACCAACGCCGTTACTAAAATCACCGCAACAAACAGGAAGATCACTAATGGGATAGAGAATGCCCCTGTTTTTGCCAAATCTAATGTACTGCCAATCGCATGCGGCAAACCAGCCACAATACCGGCAAAAATGATAATCGAAATACCGTTACCAATGCCGCGCTCGGTAATCTGCTCACCCAGCCACATCAAAAACATCGTGCCAGCGACCAGCGTGGTGACCGCAGTGATACGGAACGCCAAACCTGGATCAAGCACCAAGCCAGCCTGCCCTTCCAACGCAATGGCAATGCCAAGTGCCTGGAAAGTTGCCAGCAACACAGTGCCGTAGCGAGTGTATTTGGTGATTTGACGACGGCCAGCTTCACCTTCTTTTTTCAGCTGCTCTAACTGCGGTGAAACCACAGTCAGCAACTGCATAATGATGGAAGCTGAAATGTAAGGCATGATCCCGAGGGCAAACACGGTGAACCGTGACAATGCACCACCAGAGAACATGTTGAACATTCCCAGAATGCCATCCTTTTGCGTGTCGAATAGTTGCTTCAACACAGTAGGGTCAATGCCTGGCACCGGAATATGAGCGCCGAGTCGATAAACGATCAACGCCCCCAACAAGAACCACAACCGGGCTTTTAATTCGCCAAGTTTGCTTACGGAACTTAAAATATTATCCTGTGCCAAGCTGATACTCTCTTATGACAACAATTAAACTTCGAGTACTTTGCCGCCAGCAGATTCGATGGCTGCTTTAGCACCTTTAGTCAACAACAAGCCTTGAACCTGGACTTTAGTAGTGACATCACCTGACAAATACACTTTGACTGATTTCACAGAAGCTGGGACCAGTTTGGCTGCTTTTAAAGCCAAAATATCAATCACTTCAACATCAACCAAAGATAATTCGCTGGTACGGATACGTGCAGTATCAGCATGCGTCAATGAGTTGAAACCACGTTTAGGCAAACGACGTTGCAAAGGCATTTGACCGCCTTCGAAACCTACCTTGTGGAAACCACCGGCACGTGACTTTTGGCCTTTGTGACCACGACCACCAGTTTTACCCAAACCGGAGCCAATGCCACGACCTAAACGACGACGTTCCTTTTTAGCGCCTTCTGCAGGCTTAATCGTGTTCAATTGCATTATGCTTCAACCTTTAAAAGATAGCTTACAGCATTGATCATGCCGCGGATTTCAGGCGTATCTTGCACTTCAACTGTGTGGTGCATACGACGCAGACCCAAGCCACGTACTGTCGCTTTATGCGCTTCAATACGGCCAATCAAACTTCTTACTAACGTTACTTTTAAGTTAGCGTTTTCTTTTTTCGCTTTAGCCATGATTAACCTCTGATTTCTTCTAAGGTCTTACCACGTTTAGCAGCAATTTCAGCTGGTGTGTTCATGGAAGCAAGACCGTTCAAGGTTGCACGCACCAGATTGTAAGGGTTGGAAGAACCAAGACTCTTAGCAATCACGTTTGTGATACCCATCACTTCAAAAATAGCGCGCATCGTGCCACCAGCAATAATACCGGTACCTTCAGAGGCAGGCAGGATCAGCACTTTAGCAGCACCGTGTACACCGGTAACTCTATGATGCAAAGTACCATTCTTCAAATTCACTTTCACCATGCTGCGGCGGGCTTCATCCATGGCTTTTTGTACAGCCACTGGCACTTCACGTGCTTTACCTTTACCCATACCCACAGTGCCGTCACCATCACCAACCACGGTCAATGCAGCGAAGCTCATGATACGACCACCCTTAACCGTTTTACTTACACGGTTAACAGTAATCATTTTTTCACGCAAACCGTCTGTTTGCTGCTGTTCAAAATCTTTAGCCATTATTCATCTCACCCATTAGAATTTGAGACCATGTTCACGGGCAGCGTCAGCCAAAGCTTTAATACGACCGTGATACTTGTAGCCTGAACGATCAAAAGCAACGTCAGTGATGCCTGCTTTTACAGCTTTTTCAGCGATACGTTTGCCAATCAAGGTTGCAGCTTCGATGTTGCCACCGTTTTTCAGTTGTTGACGCACTTCCGCCTCAACAGTAGATGCACTCGCCAATACGCGATCACCTGTTTCTGTGATGATCTGTGCATAAATATTAGTATTGGTGCGATGTACACTCAAACGTGTCACTTTTAACTCGGCGATTTTGGCACGGGTTTTACGTGCTCTGCGCAATCGGTTATTAACGTTTTTCATTGAATTTACCTTTAATATTGATTCACTGTTCAGGCTATTGCTAGCCTAGAAGTGCTTTACTTATTTTTTCTTGGTCTCTTTGATGACAACCACTTCATCCGCGTAACGTACGCCTTTACCTTTGTATGGCTCAGGAGCACGGTAACCACGAATCTGCGCAGCGACTTGGCCAAGCACTTGCTTGTTTGCACCAGTCAACACAACTTCTGTTGGCGTTGGTGTTTGCACAGTCACGCCTTCAGGCATCTTGTGGTTGATCGGATGTGAGTAACCTAATTCCAGGTTCAATGTTGAACCTTGAGCATTAGCTTTGTAACCCACACCAATCAGTGTCAATTTACGGGTAAAACCAGCAGAAACACCTAGCACCATATTTGCCAGCAAGGCACGTATCGTCCCAGACATTGCTCGCGCATGCTGTGTTTCATTGTTAGCTTTCACCAACAACTGCTCACCATCACGTGTCACAGAAATATCTGCAGACAACGCTTGGTTCAGTTTACCCAGAGGGCCACTCACTGCAATCGCAGCAGGAGAGATCACGACTTCTACCTTGGCAGGAATCGCAACCGGATTTTTAGCAACACGTGACATATCAAACTCCTCTTAGGCCACGATGCACAAAACTTCACCACCGATACCGGCAGCTTGTGCTTTACGATCAGTCATTACACCTTTTGAGGTAGAAACGATGGTTACACCTAAACCGTTCATCACTCGTGGAATGTTTTGACTACCTTTGTATATACGCAGACCTGGCTTAGATACACGCTCAATCTTCTCAATTACTGGACGACCGGCATAGTACTTCAGGCTGATGTTCAAAACAGGCTTACCTTCATTGTCTTGAACGTTGAAATCTTCAATGTAACCTTCATCTTTCAGTACGTTTGCAATGGCGCCTTTAACTTTAGAGGCAGGCATTGAAACTGATGGCTTATTCGTACGTTGCGCGTTACGAATACGGGTCAACATATCGGCAATCGGATCACTCATACTCATGTTCTATTCCTCCGTTACCAGCTGGCCTTGGTGACGCCTGGTACATGACCAGCCATCATCAACTTACGCAACTCATTACGTGCGATACCAAATTTACTGAACACACCACGTGGACGACCAGTCAATGCACAACGATTACGTGTACGCACTGGGCTGGAATTACGTGGCAAACTTTGCAATTTTGAACGTGCAGCAAAACGATCTTCAACGCTTGCAGACTGGCTGTTAATGATCTCAACCAGTTCAGCACGTTTGGCTGCATATTTTTTTACGGTTTCGCGACGCTTCTGCTCGCGCTCTGTCATACATACTTTTGCCATGACTTAACCTCTAAAGGGGAAACTAAATGCAGCCAACAGTGCTTTTGCTTCTTCATCTGTTTGAGCTGTCGTGGTAATGGTGATGTTCATTCCGCGCAGAGCATCGATTTTGTCGTATTCGATTTCCGGGAAAATGATTTGTTCTTTAACACCCATGTTGTAATTACCACGGCCATCAAAGGACTTGCCTGAAATACCACGGAAGTCACGAATACGTGGAATAGCCACAGTAATCAGACGATCCAGGAATTCATACATACGCTCGCGGCGCAATGTGACTTTACAACCAACAGGATAGTCATCACGGATCTTAAACGCAGCAACAGACTTTTTAGCCTTAGTCACGATAGGTTTTTGACCAGCAATTTTTTCCATATCGGAAACTGCGTTTTCCATGACTTTCTTATCAGCCACTGCTTCGCCAACACCCATGTTCAGGGTGATTTTTTCGATACGTGGCACCTGCATTGAGGAGGAGTAGCCAAATTGTTCAGTCAATTTGGAAACCACTGTATCTTTATAGTATTGTTTTAAACGTGCCATATGTATTCCTATGCGTCGATTGACTCGCCGCTAGATTTGTATACACGAATCTTGCGACCATCTTCGAGTACCTTAAAACCAACACGATCAGCTTTTTTAGTTGCAGCGTTATAAAGCGCTACATTAGAAATGTCCAAAGGCATTTCCTTGCTGATGATGCCACCAGTAACACCACGCATAGGGTTAGGGCGAGTGTGTTTTTTAACCACATTCAAGCCTTCCACCACCACATGGCCGGTAGACAAGACGTTTAAAACAGTACCTGTTTTACCTGCGTCTTTACCTGTATTCAAAATGACCTGGTCACCTTTGCGAATTTTGCTCATTTATCGTCTCCCGCCTATTACAGCACTTCAGGCGCTAATGAAACGATCTTCATGAAGCGCTCACTGCGCAACTCACGTGTCACCGGGCCAAAAATACGTGTACCAATTGGCTCAAGCTTGTTGTTTAACAAGACTGCGGCATTGGCATCGAATTTAACTAAAGAACCATCTGGGCGACGCACACCTTTAGCGGTACGCACAACCACAGCATTGTAGATTTCACCTTTTTTGACGCGACCACGCGGGGCAGCATCTTTGATGCTGACCTTGATGATATCGCCAATGCTGGCATAACGACGCTTGGAACCACCCAAGACTTTGATACACTGCACGGAACGCGCACCAGTGTTGTCGGCTACTTCCAGCCGAGATTGCATTTGAATCATGAGAAATAATCTCCAACTTAATCCGTTATAACCACTACCAGCCGCTGCTTTGAACTTTCATTCAAGAACATTTTTCGGCCAATAGACCACGGTCAGTATTGGGGTGCCAGCTACATGCCAACTAAGGCGGACACCGAAAAGTCCAACATTATACAACCAAAAAAACGCTTATGACAAGCGCTTTTCCAGTTTTATATTTTGAAGCCTTATTTAGCTTCGATTTTGCTTACTACCCAAGACTTGGTCTTGGAGTATGGGCGTGATTCAGTAATTGTGACTAAATCGCCTTCATTGCATGCATTTGCTTCATCATGTGCATGAAATTTATTTGATTTAGAAACCACTTTACCAATCAGAGGATGCTTAACTTTACGCTCAACAAGCACAGTCACGGTTTTATCCATTTTGTTGCTTACTACGCGACCAGTCAAAGTGCGTACTACTTTCGCTTTTTCAGTCATCATGCTTGTTTCGCCTTCTCAGCCAGCACGGTTTTAACGCGAGCTACATCTTTACGCACTTTACCCAGCTGATCTGCTTTGTTCAATTGTTGAGTGGCTAATTGCATGCGCAGTGAAAACTGTGCGCGACGCAATTCAACCAACTCGGTGTTCAGCTCTTCAGCTGATTTTGCTCGAAATTCTGAAGCTTTCATTTCACTACTCCTTAACTGCCGATTTGACGGGTCATGAATGTAGTTTCAATCGGCAACTTAGCAGCAGCCAATTTGAACGCTTCGCGAGCCAATTCTTCACTCACGCCATCCATCTCGTACAACATTTTGCCTGGCTGAATTTGAGCGATGTAGTAATCAACACTACCTTTACCATTACCCATACGTACTTCAGCAGGTTTTTTAGAAATTGGCTGATCAGGAAACACACGGATCCAAACGCGGCCACCACGTTTAATGTGACGAGTCATCACACGACGTGCAGCTTCGATCTGGCGTGCGGTCAAACGACCACGACCAATCGCTTTCAAACCAAATTCACCAAAGCTTACCTTGTTACCAGTAGTCGCAATACCTTTATTGCGACCCTTTTGCATCTTGCGGTATTTCTGTCTAGCTGGTTGCAGCATCTTTAGCCCTCGGCTTTCTTACTTTTTTCTCTGGCTCAGCATCGGCAACAGCAGCATTTGCAGCAGCGTTATCACCAAAAATCTCACCTTTGAATACCCAAACTTTAATCCCGATGATACCGTAGGTGGTAGAAGCTTCTGCCACACCGTAGTCGATATCAGCACGCAGTGTATGGAGAGGCACACGGCCTTCACGATACCACTCAGTACGTGCGATCTCGATACCGTTCAAACGACCGGAACTCATGATCTTGATGCCTTGTGCGCCCAAACGCATTGCGTTTTGCATCGCACGTTTCATGGCACGACGGAACATCACGCGCTTTTCCAATTGCTGGGCAATGGATTGTGCGATCAATGTTGCGTCTAATTCTGGCTTACGCACTTCTTCAATGTTCAGGTGAACAGGCACGCCCATCAACCCTTGCAGTGAAGAACGCAAAGACTCGATGTCTTCACCTTTTTTACCAATCACAACGCCTGGACGGGCACTGTGGATGGTGATTTTTGCGTTTTTAGCTGGGCGCTCAATGATGATCTTGCTTACAGCAGCGCTAGCCAGCTTCTTATTCAAGAACTC
The DNA here is from genome assembly GCF_058744375.1 of Methylophilus sp. E2MeOHC9. Classification (NCBI taxonomy): domain Bacteria; kingdom Pseudomonadati; phylum Pseudomonadota; class Betaproteobacteria; order Nitrosomonadales; family Methylophilaceae; genus Methylophilus; species Methylophilus sp. E2MeOHC9. The sequence continues at coordinate 1,283,938 of NZ_CP196024.1, read as the reverse complement.
GCGCACTTTAATGTCGCCTTGCAACATCGCAGGGAAGTTCTGGCTATTTGAGTACCAACGTGACGCCCAGTTTTTCTGAACGCTCAAACGGAACCCAATTGGATGAATTTTCTGTCCCATATTATTCCTTTGAGTCACCGACCGTCACATGAATGTGACATGTTGGTTTCGTAATACGACCAGCGCGACCTTTTGCACGTGCACGGATACGTTTCATGACAACACCTTTATCAACGTAGATTGAAGTCACCTTCAATGCGTCAATATCAGCCCCATTGTTATGCTCGGCATTGGCAATCGCAGACAACACGACTTTTTTGATAATCTCAGCACCACGCTTAGGCGTGAACGCAAGAATATTCAAAGCGTGATCTACTTTTTTGCCACGAACCAAGTCGGCCACCAAACGCGCTTTTTGCGGAGAAAGGTGTACGCCTTTTAAAATTGCAGTAACTTGCATATCAGCCCCTTACTTCTTCGCTTTTTTATCAGCCGCGTGCCCTTTGAACGTGCGTGTTAACGCAAATTCGCCAAGCTTGTGACCAACCATGTTTTCAGAAATCAACACAGGCACATGCTGTCTACCGTTGTGCACTGCGATGGTTAAACCAATAAAGTCTGGCAATACAGTCGAACGACGAGACCAAGTTTTGATTGGTTTTCTATCGCGGTTCGCTGACGCAGTTTCGACTTTTTTAGCCAAGTGAGCGTCCACAAATGGACCTTTTTTAATAGAACGTGCCATGGCGATTACCTTACATTTCTCGGACGACGACTTACGCGCATGTTATCAGTACGCTTATTCTTACGTGTACGATAACCCTTAGTTTTCTGACCCCATGGTGAAACTGGGTTCATACCAGCAGCAGTACGGCCTTCACCACCACCGTGCGGGTGATCAACCGGGTTCATCACCACACCGCGGACGGTTGGGCGGACACCACGCCAGCGCATCGCACCGGCTTTACCGATAGAACGCAATGAATGCTCTTCGTTACCCACTTCACCCAAGGTTGCCTTGCAATCTACGTGTACACGGCGAACTTCACCGGAGCGCAAACGCAACTGGGCGTAAGCACCTTCACGTGCCAGCAACTGGACAGAAGTACCGGCTGAACGTGCGATTTGCGCGCCTTTGCCTGGCTGGATCTCGATACAATGAATCGTGCTACCGACTGGAATGTTGCGCAAAGGCAAAGCATTACCAGCACGGATAGGCGCTTCAGAGCCACTCACCAGTTGCGCACCGGCAGCAATGCCACGTGGCGCAATGATGTAACGACGCTCACCATCCGCATAGCACAGCAACGCGATGTTGGCTGTACGGTTTGGATCGTACTCGATACGCTCTACAGTTGCAGGAATACCATCCTTGTTACGACGGAAGTCGATCACACGGTAATGCTGCTTATGACCGCCACCTTGGTGACGGGTTGTGATGCGGCCGTTGTTATTACGACCAGCATTTTTACTTTGACTTTCCAACAGCGGCGCGTAAGGCTTACCTTTGTGCAAATCAGGTGTGACAACCTTCAATACACCACGACGACCGGGGGAAGTTGGTTTGACTTTAACTAATGCCATGTCTTCTCTCCTTATTCGCCAGCTGCAAAATTAATTTCTTGACCTGGTTTCAGGCTAACGTAAGCCTTCTTCCAGTCACTACGCTTACCAGTACGGCGGCCAGCACGCTTCACTTTACCTGCAACGTTAATCACAGATACAGAAGCCACTTCGACCTTGAATACCAATTCAACAGCAGCCTTGATTTCTGGCTTGGTTGCATCAGTACGCACTTTAAAAGCAATTTGCTGATGCTTGTCAGCAATGAACGTTGCCTTCTCGGTAATTTGTGGTGCCAAAATCACTTGCAATAAACGATCTTGAGTTTTGGTTGCTGCGGTAATCATGCCAAGATCTCCTCAAGTTTTTTCACTGCACCAGCAGTGACCAAAACGTTAGGGAAACGCACTAGGCTGACCGGGTCAGCAAATTGCGCTTCAACTACCAGAACGTTTGGAAGGTTACGGGAAGACAAGTACAAATTCTCATCAAAACCATCGATCAATACCAACACACCACCGTCAACACCGAGTGCATTGATTTTTTGTACCAATTGTTTTGTTTTTGGTGTGTCGATAGTAAATGTATCAACAACCTTCAAACGATCCTGACGAACCAGTTCAGACAAGATAGTCTGCATGCCAGCACGGTAAGCCTTACGGTTTACTTTGTGGCTGTAGTTTTCGTTAGGGCTGTTAGGGAATGCACGACCACCTCCGCGCCAGATCGGGCTGGAAGTCATACCAGCACGAGCGTTACCAGTACCTTTTTGCGCATATGGCTTGTGGGTAGTGTGGGCAACAGTAGCACGTGTTTTCTGTGCGCGAGTCGCTGTACGGGCATTCGCCATGTAAGCAACAACAACTTCGTGCACCAGTGACTCGTTAAATTCACGACCGAAAGTTACGTCAGACGCATCAACGCCTTTTTTAGCAACTTTGCCGTTCAGATCAATCAGCTTTAATTCCATTATGCAGCCCCTTTCGCTTTGATGGCTGGACGTACAACAACATTGCCACCTTTGGAGCCAGGTACGGAACCTTTAATCAATAACAGATTACGCTCTACGTCTACACGTACGATTTCCAGGTTTTGGGTAGTGACTTTAACGTCGCCCAAATGACCAGGCATGCGCTTACCAGGGAATACTCGACCCGGATCCTGCGCCATACCGATAGAACCCGGTACGTTATGTGAACGAGAGTTACCGTGAGAAGCACGGTTAGAGGAGAAGTTGTGACGCTTGATCGCACCGGCAAAACCTTTACCGATGGATGTACCTGTCACGTCTACCAACTGACCGACGGAGAAAATATCAACAGTGACATTTCCACCGACCTGGAAGTTAGCCAGAACATCATCACCTACATTGAATTCTTTGATACCAGCACCAGCAGTTACGCCAGCTTTGGCAAAGTGTCCAGTCAACGCTTTGTTGATACGGCTAGCACGACGCTCACCGTATGCAACTTGCAGGCCTGTATAGCCATCAGTTGCAACTGTCTTTACTTGTGTCACGCGGTTAGGAATCACTTCCAGCACTGTTACAGGAACGCTTGCGCCTTCTTCTGTAAAAATGCGGGTCATGCCCACCTTGCGACCAATAAGCCCTAAGCTCATGATCAGTTCCTTATAATAGTTTAAAGTGGACGATTACAATTGACCGTCCACCGAAGAGCGCGGATTATACCGAACTATTCTTGATTTGACAATAGCCTTCAAATTGAAGGCCATGTCGAGAATGACAAACTTTTTGAATTACAGCTTGATTTCTACATCCACACCAGCTGGCAGATCCAGCTTCATCAATGCATCTACAGTTTTATCTGTAGGATCCACGATGTCCATCAAACGCTGATGGGTACGGATTTCGAACTGGTCACGTGAAGTTTTGTTCACGTGTGGCGAACGCAGAATATCAAAGCGCTCAATACGTGTTGGCAATGGCACCGGACCTTTTACAACTGCACCAGTACGTTTCGCAGTATCCACAATTTCCAAAGCTGATTGGTCGATCAAACGATAATCAAATGCTTTCAGACGGATACGAATTTTTTGAGCTGCCATGTTTTTTCCTTAAAAAGAGCAAAAGCGGCAGGAAATTCCTGCCGCCCATAAAATGAATTACTCGATGATCTTAGCTACAACGCCAGCACCAACAGTACGACCACCTTCACGAATCGCGAAGCGCAAGCCGTCTTCCATCGCGATAGGCGCAATCAGCGCTACTGAGATAGATACGTTATCACCTGGCATCACCATTTCGGTACCTGCTGGCAATTCAACTGCACCAGTCACGTCTGTCGTACGGAAGTAGAACTGTGGACGGTAGCCGTTGAAGAATGGCGTATGACGACCACCTTCATCTTTACCCAGCACGTAGATCTCTGCTGTGAACTTAGTGTGTGGCTTGATAGAACCTGATTTGGACAATACTTGACCACGCTCAACTTCTTCACGCTTGGTACCGCGCAACAATACACCTACGTTGTCGCCTGCTTGACCTTGGTCCAGCAATTTACGGAACATTTCAACACCAGTACATGTTGTTTTCAATGTTGGCTTGATACCAACGATTTCGATTTCGTCGCCGACTTTAACGATACCGCGCTCGATACGGCCAGTCACTACAGTACCACGACCAGAGATAGAGAATACGTCCTCTACTGGCATCAGGAAGGTACCGTCGATAGCACGCTCTGGCGTTGGGATGTAGCTGTCTAATGCGTCAGCCAATGCGAAGATGGCTGGTTCGCCGATTTCTGATTGGTCACCTTCAAGGGCCAGTTTCGCTGAGCCTTTGATGATCGGGGTGTCGTCGCCTGGGAAGTCATATTTAGACAACAGGTCACGCACTTCCATTTCAACCAGTTCCAGCAACTCAGCGTCATCTACCATGTCAGCTTTGTTCAGGAATACAACGATGTATGGTACGCCAACCTGGCGGGCCAACAGGATGTGTTCACGTGTTTGTGGCATTGGGCCGTCAGCAGCTGAACATACCAGGATCGCGCCGTCCATCTGGGCAGCACCGGTAATCATGTTTTTAACGTAGTCAGCGTGACCTGGACAGTCAACGTGCGCGTAGTGACGTGCTGCTGTTTCGTATTCAACGTGTGCTGTGTTGATCGTGATACCACGTGCCTTTTCTTCTGGCGCCGCGTCAATTTGATCGTAAGCCTTCGCTTCACCACCAAATTTCTTAGTCAATACAGTGGTAATAGCCGCTGTCAGGGTTGTCTTACCGTGGTCAACGTGACCAATCGTACCAACGTTCACGTGTGGCTTGGTACGTTCAAATTTGCCTTTTGCCATGATGTTTTCCTTTTAATTAAATCTGTATTAAATCAATTATTTTTTGTTGATGATTGCTTCAGCAACGTTCTTCGGTGCGTCGGAATAATGCTTGAATTCCATGCTGTATGTGGCACGACCTTGTGACAAGGAACGCACTACAGTGGAGTAACCAAACATCTCTGACAATGGCACTTCAGCTTTAATCGCCTTACCGCCACCAGGCATGTCATCCATACCCTGGATAATGCCGCGGCGTGAAGATAAGTCACCCATTACGTCACCCATGTAATCTTCAGGCGTTTCAACTTCTACTGCCATCATAGGCTCAAGCAATACTGGGTCTGCTTTACGCATACCATCTTTAAAGCCGATAGAAGCCGCCATTTTAAATGCGTTTTCGTTCGAGTCAACGTCATGGTATGAACCATCAAACAAGGTGACTTTCACGTCAACCACCGGGAAACCAGCCAATACACCGGCAGGAATAGTTTCACGCAAGCCTTTTTCAACCGCAGGAATGAATTCACGCGGCACGGTACCACCTTTGATCTGGTCAACGAACTCAAAGCCTTTACCAGCTTCGTTAGGTTCCATTTTGAGCCATACGTGACCGTATTGACCCTTACCACCGGATTGCTTAACGAACTTGCCTTCAACTTCGACTGATTTGCGGATCGCTTCACGGTACGCCACTTGCGGTGCACCAACGTTAGCTTCAACGTTGAATTCACGACGCATACGGTCTACCAGGATCTCCAGGTGCAACTCACCCATACCGGAAATAATCGTTTGACCAGACTCTTCATCTGAACGCACGCGGAATGAAGGATCTTCCTGTGCCAGGCGACCCAACGCCAGACCCATTTTTTCCTGGTCACTCTTGGTTTTTGGTTCCACAGCCACGTGAATCACTGGCTCAGGGAAAATCATGCGCTCAAGAATGATAGGCTTGTCAGGTGAACATAAAGATTCACCGGTTGTAACGTCTTTCAAGCCGATACAGGCGGCGATGTCACCAGCCAGAACCTCTTCAACCTCTTCACGGTTGTTTGCATGCATCTGCACGATACGGCCGATACGTTCTTTCTTATTCTTGATAGAGTTAAGAACGGTATCACCCTTGTTCAGCACGCCGGAGTAAACGCGGATAAACGTCAATTGACCAACGAACGGATCCGTCATCAATTTAAACGCCAGGGCAGAGAAGCCTTCTTTGTCGTCAGCTTTACGGCTGGCAGGCTTGCCGTAGTCATCTTCACCAGTCACATCATCAATATCGATCGGTGATGGCAGGAAATCAACAACCGCATCCAGCATACGCTGAACACCTTTGTTTTTAAACGCTGAACCACACAACATCGGCTGAATCTCACCAGCGATGGTACGTGTACGCAGCCCCAGAACGATGTCTTTCTCTTCCAACTCACCGTTTTCCAGGTACTTGTTCATCAAGTCTTCGCTGGCTTCAGCAGCTGACTCAACCATTTGCTCGCGCCACTTGTTGGCGGTTTCGACCAGATCAGCAGGAATATCACCGTAGTTGAATTTCATACCCTGTGAAGCCTCATCCCAGATGATGGCTTTCATTTTGATCAGGTCAACCACGCCAGTAAAAGTATCTTCACGGCCAATAGGGATCACCACAGGCACTGGATTCGCGCGCAAACGCGTTTTCATTTGGTCTACGACTTTGAAGAAATCGGCACCGGAACGGTCCATTTTGTTGACAAAGGCCAGACGTGGCACTTTGTACTTGTTGGCCTGACGCCACACAGTTTCAGATTGCGGCTGTACACCACCTACTGCACAGTAAACCATGCAGGCACCATCCAGCACACGCATGGAGCGCTCTACTTCAATGGTAAAGTCAACGTGCCCTGGGGTATCAATAATGTTGAATCGATGCTCAGGCAAGGAAAGGTCCATACCTTTCCAGAAACAGGTGGTCGCTGCAGAAGTAATGGTGATACCACGCTCCTGCTCTTGCTCCATCCAGTCCATAGTGGCTGCACCATCGTGCACCTCACCAATTTTATGGTTCACACCTGTGTAGAACAGAATACGTTCTGTAGTGGTTGTTTTACCTGCATCAATGTGCGCAGAAATACCAATATTCCGGTAGCGTTCAATAGGGGTTTTGCGTGCCACGATAGTTTACCTTTGCTATCAATTCAACTAATTATTAAAGAACGAGGTCGTTTAATTAAAAACGGAAGTGTGAGAAAGCTTTGTTAGCTTCTGCCATACGGTGAACTTCTTCACGTTTTTTCATTGCTGAACCACGGCCTTCTGAAGCTTCAATCAGCTCAGCTGCCAAACGCAGGCCCATGGACTTCTCGCCCCGCTTGCGGGCTGCATCACGCAACCAGCGCATAGCCAGCGCACTACGGCGGCTTGGGCGCACTTCTACAGGCACCTGGTAGTTTGCACCACCAACACGGCGACTCTTCACTTCAACGACAGGACGCAGATTATTCAACGCTGTGGTGAATAATTCCAGCGGGTCCTTACCGCTCTTGCTGGCCACCTGATCAAAGGCACCGTAAATGATGCGCTCAGCAACAGATTTTTTACCACCTGTCATCAGCACATTTACAAATTTGGACACTTCCTGGCTACCAAATTTTGGATCCGGCAAGATAATACGTTTGGGGACTTCTCTACGTCTTGGCATAACATTCTCTTTTCAATTAAATTTTTGCTAGCAATGACACTCGCAAGGCATTTCAGCCGCTATAAAAGTATGGAAAAACTTGTGCAAGCTTAATAAATTAAGCTTTAGCTTCTTTAGGACGCTTGGCACCGTATTTGGAACGTGACTGTTTACGGTCTTTCACACCAGCAGTATCCAAGCTACCGCGCACCATGTGGTAACGCACACCTGGCAAATCTTTTACACGGCCGCCGCGCAGCAATACCACACTGTGCTCTTGCAGGTTGTGGCCTTCACCGCCGATGTAGCTAATTACTTCGTAGCCATTGGTCAAACGCACCTTGGCAACTTTACGTAACGCAGAGTTTGGTTTTTTTGGAGTTGTTGTGTATACACGGGTACACACACCACGCTTCTGTGGGCAAGCTTCCAAAGCTGGAACCTTGCTCTTTGTAACCACTTTAACGCGTGGTTTACGTACTAACTGATTAATGGTTGGCATTGCCTTAACCTCTTCACCTTTTTTAAGAACCACCAATTTGAGCAGGAAGACTCAGCTTTGGTGGCATATCAACAATAATGCCTTATTGAGACAATAAGGCCATTCTGAGAAACCCAGCATTTTAGTAAATGAGTCAAGGGGTGTCAAGCATTATTCATGCGAGACACCCCTTGAAAACAGGGACAACAGTGATCGAATTACTCGGCTATGTTGTCGTCTGCAGCAGTCTCTTCTACCACTACTTCAGGTGCAAACATCGCTTCAGCGGCCAACATGGCTTGTGAAGGTTCTGCCACATTTGGTGTCAGTGATGCAATCGCTGCGCGCTTGCGGGACTCGTGATAAGCCAAACCGGTACCGGCTGGAATCAATCGACCCACGATCACGTTTTCTTTCAGGCCACGCAGATCGTCGCGTTTGCCCAAAATAGCCGCTTCAGTCAACACGCGGGTGGTTTCCTGGAAGGAAGCCGCCGAGATGAACGAATCGGTAGACAGCGAAGCTTTGGTGATACCCAGCAACACGTACTCGAAAGTAGACGGACGCTTATCTTCAGCAACTACGCGTTCGTTTTCAGTCAACAGATCTGCACGCTCTACTTGTTCACCAGTAATGAAGCCTGTATCACCGGCATCCGTCACACGTACACGGCGCAACATCTGACGTACGATCACTTCAATGTGCTTGTCGTTGATCTTCACGCCTTGCAAGCGATACACGTCTTGCACTTCATCGATGATGTAACGTGCCAGCGCCTCGCGGCCTTGCAGACGCAGAATATCTTGCGGATCAGCCGGGCCGTCAACAATAGACTCACCCTTAGTCACCACTTGACCATCATGCGCAGTCACGTGCTTGTCTTTAGCGATCAGGAACTCGCTGGTAATACCATCCAGATCCGTGATGACTAAACGCTGCTTGCCTTTGGTATCTTTACCGAACGAAACAGTACCTGTCACCTCAGCCAGCATGCCGGCATCTTTTGGTGAACGCGCTTCGAACAGTTCAGCTACACGTGGCAGACCACCGGTAATATCACGGGTTTTGGAAGATTCTTGCGGGATACGTGCCAGCACTTCACCCACGCCAACTTCCTGACCATCTTTCACCGTGATAATACAACCCAGCTGGAAGGTCACGTTCACTGGCGTATCTGTACCAGCGACTTTGACTTCCACACCGTTCGCATCCAGCAATTTCACTTGCGGACGCAGGCCTTTGGACTGGCCAGCACGTTGTTTAGGATCGATCACCACCAGTGAAGACAAACCGGTCACTTCATCTACCTGTTTGGCTACGGTCACGCCTTCTTCAACGTTCTCGAATTTCACATGACCAGCGTACTCGGTAATAATCGGGCGGGTATGTGGATCCCATGTCGCCAATGCCTGACCGGCTTTCACTGTTTTACCATCTGTGATGGTCAGTGTCGCACCGTAAGGCACTTTATGACGCTCACGCTCACGGCCATTTTCTTCAGAAATCACCACTTCGCCATTACGCGAAATCACGATTTGCTCGTTACGTGAGTTAGTCACATAGCGCATGGTTGACGTAAAGCCAGCCACACCGTTCGACTTACTCTCAACCTGAGACACAGAAGCCGCACGCGATACCGCACCACCGATGTGGAAAGTACGCATGGTCAGCTGAGTACCTGGCTCACCGATAGATTGCGCCGCGATCACACCAACAGCTTCACCCATACTGATCAACTTGCCGCGACCCAGGTCACGACCATAACACTTGGCACAAATACCGTAACGCGTATCGCAAGTGAGTGCAGTACGTACTTTGACCTCATCAATACCCAGGGCATCGATTTTTTCTACTTCATCTTCACCCAACAATGTACCCGCTGAATAGATGACTTCCTGCGTTTCAGGATGCAGAACATCAAGGGCTGCAGTACGACCCAGGATACGGTCATGCAATGGCTCGACCACTTCACCACCTTTTACCAAGGCTTTAGTGACCAAACCTTCAACTGTACCGCAATCCAGCTGCGTGACAACCAGATCCTGTGTCACATCTACCAGACGGCGAGTCAGGTAACCTGAGTTCGCTGTTTTCAATGCCGTATCAGCCAAACCTTTACGAGCACCGTGGGTAGAAATAAAGTACTGCAATACGTTCAGGCCATCACGGAAGTTCGCCTTAATCGGCGTTTCAATAATGGAACCATCCGGTTTCGCCATCAGGCCGCGCATACCAGCCAGCTGACGCACCTGCGCGGCAGAACCACGAGCACCAGAGTCGGCCATCATGTAAATCGCGTTAAACGACTCCTGACGTACAGCCTTGCCGTCTTTCATGACCACATTGCCATCAGCGTCTTTTACATCTTCTTCGCGCAACTGTTTCATCATGGCGTCAGCCACTTTGTCACCGGCACGACCCCAGATATCGACCACCTTGTTGTAACGCTCACCTTGTGTCACCAGACCGGAGACATACTGGTCTTCGATCTCTTTCACTTCAGCGTCAGCAGCAGCGATCAATTGCTCTTTCTCTGGCGGCACCAACATATCGTTGATGCTGATAGAGATACCTGCTTTAGTCGCGTAGGAATAACCGGTATACATCAGTTTGTCAGCGAAAATCACTGTTTCACGGATGCCTACTTTACGGAAGCTGGCGTTGATCAGGCGTGAAATTTCTTTCTTTTTCAGTGCCTTGTCGATGTAGCTGTATGGCAAGCCAGGTGGCAGGATCTCAGACAGCAATGCACGACCAACAGTCGTGTTGTAGCGATTGATCTTTTCAGTCTTCTCACCGGCAACATCCAGCTCAAACTCTTTAATACGCACAGTCACTCTGGCATGCAGATCAATCAGGCCCTGGTCGTACACACGCTGTACTTCCTTGATATCACTGAAGATCATGCCTTCACCGCGTGCAGACACTTTTTCGCGGGTCATGTAATACAGACCCAAGACGATATCCTGTGACGGCACAATGATTGGTTCGCCGTTGGCTGGAGACAGCACGTTGTTAGACGCCAGCATCAATGTGCGGGCTTCCATCTGCGCTTCCAGGCTCAATGGTACGTGTACCGCCATCTGGTCACCGTCAAAGTCGGCGTTAAAGGCTGAACACACCAGCGGGTGCAACTGGATCGCTTTACCTTCGATCAACACTGGCTCAAACGCCTGGATACCCAGACGGTGCAGTGTAGGTGCACGGTTCAACAATACCGGATGCTCGCGGATCACGTCTTCAAGGATATCCCAGACTTCTGGTCCTTCCTCTTCAACTTTCTTCTTCGCAGCCTTGATGGTGGTAGCCAGACCTAATACTTCCAGTTTGTGGAAGATGAAAGGTTTGAACAGTTCCAGCGCCATTTTCTTAGGCAGACCACACTGGTGCAATTTCAATTGCGGACCAACCACGATCACGGAACGACCGGAGTAATCCACACGCTTGCCCAGCAAGTTCTGACGGAAACGACCGCCCTTACCTTTGATCATGTCAGCCAGTGATTTCAGCGGACGCTTGTTAGCACCCGTCATCACTTTACCGCGACGACCGTTATCCAGCAGTGAATCCACCGCTTCTTGCAGCATACGTTTTTCGTTACGGACGATGATTTCCGGTGCTTTCAACTCTAACAAACGCTTCAAACGGTTGTTACGGTTAATCACACGGCGATACAGGTCGTTCAGGTCAGACGTTGCGAAACGGCCACCATCCAGTGGTACCAAAGGACGCAACTCTGGCGGCAATACCGGCAGGATTTCCAGGATCATCCACTCTGGCTTGATGCCAGATTTCTGGAATGCTTCAAGCACTTTCAGGCGCTTGGCAATTTTCTTGATCTTGGCTTCAGAACCAGTGGCAGACAACTCGCTACGCAAAGTTTCGATTTCACGGTTGATGTCCATCGTGCGCAACAACTCACGAATCGCTTCAGCACCCATCACGGCGTTGAATTCGTCACCGTATTCTTCTACCTTGGCGATGTAGTCATCTTCCGTCAGCAATTGACCACGTGTCAGTGGTGTCATGCCTGGGTCGATCACGATGAATGCTTCAAAGTACAGTACACGTTCGATGTCACGCAGAGCGATGTCCAGCACCATACCCAAGCGGCTAGGCAGGGATTTCAGGAACCAGATATGCGCCACTGGTGAAGCCAGTTCGATGTGGCCCATGCGCTCACGACGCACTTTGCTCAGTGTGACTTCAACGCCACACTTCTCGCAAATCACGCCACGGTGCTTCAGGCGTTTGTATTTACCGCACAAACACTCGTAATCTTTGATAGGGCCAAAGATTTTAGAGCAGAACAAACCGTCCCGCTCAGGTTTGAAGGTACGGTAGTTGATGGTTTCTGGCTTTTTAACTTCGCCATAAGACCATGAGCGGATTTTTTCAGGTGAAGCCAGCGCAATCTTGATTGCGTCGAACTCTTCTTCTTGCGTAACCTGTTTAAATAAATCTAATAACGCTTTCATAGAGACTCTCCTTAATGGCGGGATTAATTACGGTCTAAATCGATATCAATAGCCAGTGAACGGATTTCTTTCACCAACACATTGAATGATTCAGGCATACCCGCATCAATTTTGTGCTCACCCTTGACGATGTTTTCGTACACTTTGGTACGGCCATTCACGTCATCCGATTTCACAGTCAACATCTCTTGCAAGGTGTATGACGCACCATATGCTTCCAGTGCCCAAACTTCCATCTCACCGAAACGTTGGCCACCGAATTGTGCTTTACCGCCCAATGGTTGCTGTGTCACCAGACTGTAAGGACCGGTAGAACGTGCGTGCATTTTGTCATCAACCAAGTGATGCAGTTTCAGCACGTGCATGTAACCCACAGTGACCGGACGCTCGAAAGCATCACCGGTACGGCCATCAAACAATTTAACCTGTGTCTTACCTGCGTGGAACTGCAGTTTCTTGGTATGTTCATCGTCGTCCGGGAAAGCCAGGTCCAGCATGGCTTTAATATCGGATTCAGCAGCGCCGTCAAACACCGGAGTCGCAAATGGCACGCCGTGTTTCAGGTTAGTTGCCAGGTCAATCACTTCAACATCTGTCAGGCCGGCAATGTCTTCTTTCTTGCCAGTGCTGCTGTTGTAGATCTTGTCCAGGAAGCCACGGATTTCAACCACTTTGGCTTCGGCTTGCAACATATCGCCCAGGCGCTTGCCCAGACCTTTAGCAGCCCAACCCAGATGCGTTTCCAGAATCTGGCCGATGTTCATCCGTGAAGGAACGCCCAATGGGTTCAACACGATGTCCAACGGCGTACCATCGGCCATGTGCGGCATGTCTTCAACCGGGCAAATCTTGGAGATCACACCCTTGTTACCGTGACGACCCGCCATTTTGTCACCAGGCTGGATACGACGCTTCACTGCCAAATAGACTTTGACCATTTTCTGAACACCAGGTGGCAATTCGTCACCTTGAGTCAGCTTACGCTTCTTCTCTTCAAACTTGTTGTCGAACTCGACGCGTGCCTGGCTGAGGCTGTCTTTCAATTGTTCCAGTTGACGGGCCGCTTCTTCGTCGTTCAGACGAATATCAAACCAGTCATAACGGCCAACGCTTTCCAGGTATTCAGCAGTGACGCTGTCGCCTTTTTTCAGCTTGTTAGGGCCGCCAGTAGCCGCTTTACCTGTCAGCAAACGGCTGATACGGCCAAACGCGTCATCTTCAACAATACGCATCTGGTCGCCCAGATCTTTTTTGTAGTGAGACAACTGGTCATCAATAATCTGCTGGGCACGGGTATCACGGTCAATGCCTTCACGCGTGAACACTTGTACGTCGATCACTGTACCTGTCATGCCAGAAGGCACGCGCAGGGAAGTATCTTTTACGTCAGAAGCTTTTTCACCGAAAATCGCACGCAGCAATTTTTCTTCCGGCGTTAAAGTCGTTTCACCTTTTGGTGTCACTTTACCCACCAGTACGTCACCTGCTTCAACTTCAGCACCGATGTAGATAATGCCGGAGTCATCCAGACGGCCCAGCATACGCTCGGACAGGTTGGAAATATCACGGGTAATCTCTTCAGGTCCCAGTTTGGTATCACGTGCCACTACTGACAACTCTTCAATGTGGATTGAAGTGTAACGGTCATCAGCCACTACGCGCTCGGAGATCAAGATCGAGTCTTCGTAGTTATAGCCGTTCCAAGGCATAAAGCCTACCAGCATGTTTTGACCTAAAGCCAATTCACCCATATCAGTTGACGCACCATCTGCAACTACGTCACCGCGAGCGATGACATCACCCACTTTGACCAATGGACGCTGGTTGATGTTGGTGTTCTGGTTAGAACGTGTGTACTTGGTCAGGTTGTAGATATCCACACCGACTTCATCCGCTTGTGCTTCAGCATCGTGTACACGGATCACAATACGGCCTGAATCGACGTAATCAACGATACCACCGCGACGGGAAGTAACAACAGTACCCGAGTCAATCGCAACCGTACGTTCAATACCAGTACCTACCACGGCTTTTTCAGCTCGCAGACAAGGCACAGCCTGACGTTGCATGTTGGCCCCCATCAATGCACGGTTCGCATCATCGTGTTCCAGGAAAGGAATCAATGAAGCCGCCACAGACACAATCTGTCCTGGCGCCACGTCCATGTACTGTACGCGCTCTGGCTGCGTCATGGTGAATTCATTATGGAAACGCGCAGAGATCAAGTCTTCTTTAAAGCTGCCGTCTTTCGCCACTTCGGTGTTTGCCTGGGCAATCACATACTGGCTTTCTTCAATCGCAGACAGGAAGTTGATCTGATCACTGACTTTGTTGCCTTCGACCAAGCGATAAGGTGTCTCAAGGAAACCATAATCATTGGTACGCGCATACAGCGCCAGAGAGTTGATCAAACCAATGTTTGGACCTTCCGGCGTTTCGATAGGACATACGCGGCCATAGTGGGTGGTATGTACGTCACGCACCTCAAAACCGGCACGTTCACGTGTCAAACCACCAGGGCCCAGGGCTGAGATACGGCGTTTGTGCGTAATCTCGGACAACGGGTTAGTCTGGTCCATAAATTGTGACAATTGGCTGGAGCCAAAAAACTCACGGATCGCGCTGGAGACTGGTTTGGCGTTGATCAAATCATGTGGCATCAGATTCTCTGATTCCGCTTGTGACAAACGCTCTTTCACTGCACGCTCAACACGTACCAGACCGGCACGGAACTGGTTCTCAGCCAATTCACCGACTGAACGGATACGGCGGTTACCCAGGTGATCGATATCGTCAATCTCGCCGCGACCATTGCGCAGCTCAATCAGCACACCGATCACGGCCAGGATGTCTTCGTTAGACAACACATTGGCACCGGTATCGCCTTGTGGGCCCACTTTTTCGTAGAAACGGCGGATCCAGGTGGCAGAACGGTCTTCCAGCTTGGTTGGGTATGCACGACGGTTAAACTTCATGCGGCCAACGACTGACAGGTCGTACCTATCTTCAGAGAAGAACAGGCCGTTAAACAAGGCTTGTACTGCATCTTCGGTCGGTGGCTCACCAGGACGCATCATGCGGTAAATCGCCACGCGTGCGCTGTACTGGTCAGGGATCTCATCACTGCGCAATGTTTGCGAGATGAAATCACCGTGATCCAGGTCATTGGTGTAAATGGTATCGACTTCGCTGATTTTGGCAGCGACTAATTTTTCCAGCAATGCTGGCGTGATTTCGTCGTTGGCATTGGCAATCAACTCACCGCTTTCGGTATCGATGATATTTCTGGCAACTGCGCGACCCATAATAAAGTCGGTAGGCACAGCCATGGCTTTAATGCCGGCTTTTTCGATATCACGGATGTGTTTCACCGTTACGCGCTTGTCTTTAGCAACCAGCACGGTGCCGTCTTTATCGGCAATATCAAATTTCGCCACTTCGCCACGCAGGCGATCAGCCACTAACTCGAATTCCAGGCCTTTAGGGCCAATGTGGAAAGTGTCAGTGTCGTGGAATGTTTCCAGGATCTGTTCCGGGTTGTAGCCCAATGCCTTCAGCAGGATAGTCACTGGCATTTTGCGTCTACGGTCAACGCGGAAATACAGGTAATCTTTAGGGTCAAACTCAAAGTCTAACCATGAACCACGGTAAGGAATGATACGTGCTGAGAACAGCAACTTGCCTGAGCTGTGGGTTTTACCACGGTCATGCTCAAAGAACACGCCCGGGCTACGGTGTAGCTGGGACACGATCACGCGCTCAGTACCGTTAATTACAAAAGAACCATTCTCGGTCATGAGTGGCAATTCACCCATGTACACTTCTTGCTCTTTGACTTCTTTCACCGTTGGCTTGGAAGCTTCACGGTCCATAATGGTCAGGCGTACTTTCACGCGCAACGGCACAGCATAGGTCAGGCCTCGTTGTTGACATTCTTTGACGTCAAACGGCTCTGCACCTAACTGGTAGCTGACATAATCCAGACGTGCATTCTCTGAATGGCTGACGATAGGGAAAATTGAACGGAAAGTTGATTCCAGGCCCTGGTCTTTACGTTGGTCTACTGCGACATTTTCTTGCAGGAATGATTTGTAAGACTCCAACTGCATAGCCAGCAGATAAGGAACCTCTTGAACACTGTCGCGCTTGGCAAAGCTTTTGCGGATGCGTTTCTTTTCGGTAAAGGAATAGCTCATAGCGTCTCCTGAGATTTTGAGGGTAGAAGACAAAACACTTTTCATCCACTGCAATGTTTTGATTTCTAACTTCGTATTAAAAACAGCCACTTAGATAAGGTTAAATGCGGCCATAACACTACTTTTACAACACCTGCACTGACAATCACAGCATATGAATAATCTGCAACGCCAGAAACGGCGAAGGCCGACGGTTGCCCGTCAGCCCAGCCAGTAGCACAATGATGAATTATTTCAATTCAGCAGTCGCGCCAGCTTCGATCAATTTCTTGATAGCAGCTTCAGCGTCAGCTTTGCTTACGCCTTCTTTAACTGCTTTAGGTGCGCCGTCAACGACGTCTTTAGCTTCTTTCAAGCCCAGACCAGTCAATTCACGCACAGCTTTAATCACGCTAACTTTGTTGTCGCCAGCGCTGTTCAAGATCACATTGAACTCAGTTTGTTCAGCAGCAGCAGGAGCAGCAGCACCGGCAGCACCGCCACCAGCAACTGCAACAGCAGCAGCAGAAACGCCAAACTTCTCTTCGATTTCTTTGATGAATGCGGTCAGCTCTAATACGGTCTTGCTACCAATTGCATCCAAAATATCAGCATTTGAAATTGCCATGATAATAATTTCCTAAAATAAATTTGATTAAAAATTAAGCGGCTTGCTTTTCTTTTTCGTCGCGTACTGCTGCAACGGCACGAGCAAACTTGGTCGGGATTTCGTTGAGCATGCCAGCCAGTTTGGACAGCAACTCATCGCGGCTCAATGTTGAAGCCAGTGCTTGCACACCAGCAGCGTCTAAACGCTCATTAGGCATCGCGCCTGCAACCAGCTTGAACTGATCATTGCTTTTAGCAAAGTTGTTCAACACTTTAGCAGCCGCCACCGGGTCAGCAGAAATACCGTAAACCAGTGGACCAACCATGTCGTCAGCCAATGCTGCAAAAGGCGTACCTTCTACTGCACGACGAACCAGGGTATTTTTTAATACACGCAGAAACACACCTGCTTCACGTGCTTCAGCACGCAGTTTCGTCATGTTGGCAACGCCAATACCACGATACTCAGCAAGAATGATTGACTGTGCATTCGCCACTTGGGCGCTTACCTCTGCAACGACTTCTTTTTTCTCTGTAAGATTAAGACTCAAGGTCTGTTCTCCTTCCGTTAATGAAAGCCCGACTTGCATCGAGCCACTCACGGCGTCCTTGTTCAGGGCATGGAAATATCCTGTGTTGGGGATCGCCATCTGCGCTGGTTTCAAACACTTGCAAACAGAGGATTTCTCACCCATTCACAACGTGTTTTTCAATTAAGTGAAACACACCAACGGTCTTTGATGCTCTTGAGCCAGGTGAATAAACCGCCTGACTCAAGCCCAAAGTTCTTGCCTGGCCTCTTGCGAGGCCAGTATTTAATACTTAAGCTGCAACTGTTGTCTGATCGATACGAACGCCAGGACCCATGGTGCTGGAGACAGACAGTTTTTTCAGGTATACGCCTTTTGAGCTAGTTGGCTTGGCTTTGTTCAATGCTTCGAGTAAAGCAGCCAGGTTGCCTTGCAATTGCTCAACAGTGAAAGAAGCGCGACCGATAGTGCAATGTACGATACCACCTTTGTCGGTACGGTATTGTACTTGACCAGCTTTTGCGTTTTTAACTGCAGTGGCTGCGTCTGGTGTCACGGTACCCACTTTTGGGTTTGGCATCAAACCACGTGGACCCAATACCTGGCCCAAAGCACCAACGATACGCATCGCATCAGGCGTAGCAATCGCTACGTCAAAGTCCAGCATACCGGCTTTCACTTGCTCAGCCAGATCTTCAAAACCAACGATTTCAGCACCAGCCGCTTTAGCAGCTTCAGCTTGTGCACCTTGTGCAAATACGGCTACGCGTACTGATTTACCAGTACCGTTAGGCAATACGATCGCACCACGTACCAGTTGGTCAGATTTACGTGGGTCGATACCCAGGTTCACTACTGCATCAACAGATTCGTTAAATTTTGCAGCTGCGCCTTCTTTAACCAGGTTCAGTGCATCAGTCGCCGGATACAGCTTGTTGCGGTCGATCTTCGCGCGCAACGCATCAATTCTTTTACCCATGTTATACACCCTCCACTTCAATACCCATACTACGTGCACTACCAGCGATGGTACGTACAGCAGCATCCAGATCTGCAGCAGTCAGGTCAGGTTGTTTTGTTTTGGCAATTTCTTCAGCTTGCGCACGAGTGATTTTGCCTACTTTGTCTGTATGAGGACGTGGAGACCCTTTTTCCAGCTTGGCTGCTTTTTTAATCAGCACCGTTGCTGGTGGGGTTTTCATGATGAACGTAAAGCTCTTGTCAGCAAACGCAGTAATCACAACTGGTACTGGCAGACCTGGTTCAACACCTTGAGTAGCGGCGTTAAACGCTTTACAGAATTCCATGATGTTCAAACCACGTTGACCAAGTGCTGGACCAACTGGTGGGCTTGGGTTGGCTTTACCTGCAGGGATCTGCAGCTTGATGTAGCCAATGACTTTCTTTGCCATTTTTGACTCCTTAAATGGGTACAAGCGCCCTTACGAGCTCCCCGTTGAAAAAACTACTACTAAGTTTTGATTACTTAAACTTCTTTTTCGACTTGTGCAAAGTCGAGCTCGACAGGTGTGGCACGACCAAAAATCACCACAGAAACACGTACTTTGTTTTTGTCGTAATTGATCTCTTCCACACTGCCAGAGAAATCTTTGAAAGGGCCGTCGATCACGCGCACGCTCTCGCCTTTTTCAAAGGTCATCTTCTGCGTTGGGTTTGACTTACTATCATCCATGCGACGCAGGATAATCTCTACTTCTTTATCTTTGATCGGGGTCGGACGCTGTGCGGTACCACCGATAAATGAAGTCACACGTGGTGTGCTCTTAACCAGGTGCCAGCTTTCATCTGTCATATCCATCTGCACCAGGACATAACCAGGATACAAGCGGCGCTCGGAAATGGTCTTTTGACCACCCTTCATCTCAACCACTTCTTCTACCGGCACCAGAATGTCACCAAACTGATCCTGTAAGTTGGATCTGATAATACGTTCTTCCAAACCGGCTTTCACGGATTTTTCCATGCCGGAGAAAGCTTGAACTGCATACCAACGCATTGACATTAAGCACCTCGACCCATAATCCATTGCACCATGTAAGCGAAACTGATATCCACCAACGCCAGGAACGCCGCCATAATCACAACCAGCACAATCACGGCCAGTGTGGTTTGGATGGTTTCCTGACGCGTTGGCCAGACAACACGCTTTGCTTCCGCAATAGATTCATTAAAAAAGCTCAGCGCCTGTTTACCTTGCGGAGCAGTCCATGCTACCGCGACAGACGCGACAATACCTGCCAGAACGGCAAGTATTCTAACAACCATTGCTTTATCTTCAAAAAGATAAAAACCGGCAATCCCCAAAGCTAGCAACAACAGGGACAAAGCCAGTTTGATTTTATCGATCATAACCTTAACTTTATGTTTTTTACACCTTCAGCATCGCTGGAAATCAGCTAACTGGGTGTTTGGCAGGCCAAGAGGGTCTCGAACCCCCAACCCTCGGTTTTGGAGACCGATACTCTACCAATTGAGCTATTGGCCTGTACTCTTAAACGTAAAACCTGCACGGGTTGTAGTGCAGGTTTTTACACGATCAAATCAATTATTCGATGATTTTGGCTACAACGCCAGCACCAACAGTACGACCACCTTCACGAATCGCGAAGCGCAAGCCGTCTTCCATCGCGATAGGCGCAATCAGCGCTACTGAGATAGATACGTTATCACCTGGCATCACCATTTCGGTACCTGCTGGCAATTCAACTGCACCAGTCACGTCTGTCGTACGGAAGTAGAACTGTGGACGGTAGCCGTTGAAGAATGGCGTATGACGACCACCTTCATCTTTACCCAGCACGTAGATCTCTGCTGTGAACTTAGTGTGTGGCTTGATAGAACCTGATTTGGACAATACTTGACCACGCTCAACTTCTTCACGCTTGGTACCGCGCAACAATACACCTACGTTGTCGCCTGCTTGACCTTGGTCCAGCAATTTACGGAACATTTCAACACCAGTACATGTTGTTTTCAATGTTGGCTTGATACCAACGATTTCGATTTCGTCGCCGACTTTAACGATACCGCGCTCGATACGGCCAGTCACTACAGTACCACGACCAGAGATAGAGAATACGTCCTCTACTGGCATCAGGAAGGTACCGTCGATAGCACGCTCTGGCGTTGGGATGTAGCTGTCTAATGCGTCAGCCAATGCGAAGATGGCTGGTTCGCCGATTTCTGATTGGTCACCTTCAAGGGCCAGTTTCGCTGAGCCTTTGATGATCGGGGTGTCGTCGCCTGGGAAGTCATATTTAGACAACAGGTCACGCACTTCCATTTCAACCAGTTCCAGCAACTCAGCGTCATCTACCATGTCAGCTTTGTTCAGGAATACAACGATGTATGGTACGCCAACCTGGCGGGCCAACAGGATGTGTTCACGTGTTTGTGGCATTGGGCCGTCAGCAGCTGAACATACCAGGATCGCGCCGTCCATCTGGGCAGCACCGGTAATCATGTTTTTAACGTAGTCAGCGTGACCTGGACAGTCAACGTGCGCGTAGTGACGTGCTGCTGTTTCGTATTCAACGTGTGCTGTGTTGATCGTGATACCACGTGCTTTTTCTTCTGGCGCCGCGTCAATTTGATCGTAAGCCTTCGCTTCACCACCAAATTTCTTAGTCAATACAGTGGTAATAGCCGCTGTCAGGGTTGTCTTACCGTGGTCAACGTGACCAATCGTACCAACGTTCACGTGTGGCTTGGTACGTTCAAATTTGCCTTTTGCCATGATGTTTTCCTTTATTGATACTGAAAATGCCAATAAATAATTGTGTTTTCACAAATTACGCGACGCGGATGACACCACCCTGAAACGCCACTACTTAAACAAGCTCTATGCTACCAAACTTTACGTCACCAATTTTTTGCCACTAACTTTAACGAGAGCAAAACTGGTGCCCATGGCGGGAATCGGACCCGCGACCTCTCCCTTACCAAGGGAGTGCTCTACCACTGAGCCACATGGGCGCTTCATGCCTTCATTGCTGTTGGAGCGGGCGACGAGGTTCGAACTCGCGACATCTTGCTTGGAAGGCAAGTGCTCTACCAACTGAGCTACACCCGCACTGTGCAGAACTCCCAAGGAGGGCTCTCACCATCCCGCTTTACAAACGCCTACAGGCAGAAAATTTGGTGGAGGAGGCTGGATTCGAACCAGCGTACTCTGAGAGAACGGATTTACAGTCCGTCGCCTTTAACCACTCGGCCACCCCTCCAAAATCGACCGCGATTATCGCGGCAAATTCAATCAGCGTCAATGCTAACTGT
Organism: Methylophilus sp. E2MeOHC9; assembly: GCF_058744375.1. Taxonomy (NCBI): domain Bacteria; kingdom Pseudomonadati; phylum Pseudomonadota; class Betaproteobacteria; order Nitrosomonadales; family Methylophilaceae; genus Methylophilus; species Methylophilus sp. E2MeOHC9. Next base: position 1,261,856 of record NZ_CP196024.1, on the reverse strand, counting down.
ATTTAATCTATGGTGCCGGGTATCGGAATCGAACTGATGACCTTCGCATTACAAGTGCGCTGCTCTACCAACTGAGCTAACCCGGCATTTCGGAAAGGCGCAACTATAGCACTTTTTTATGAGTTTTATCTAGTGCTTTGAGAAATTTTTTTATTCTCAGCAAAAAGATCAGTGCATCCGCAACAGGCCTCTTTTATGACAAGGCTTTTTTGCGGATGGGCAGGACTACTTGACAACTTTCAGATGGGATTTCTTGGGCGCAGCGGGTGCAGGCGCCTCTGCTACCGATAATTCGGCTTTTGTGAAAGGCTCTGGCGCATGGCCATCACTCACCTCAAAAAACATGCCCTGGCTGTTCTCGCGGGCAAACACACCGGCAATGCGGCCGATAGGTACATAAATATGCTGCGCCACACCGCTGAACCGCGCCGAAAATACCACGGCATCGTTATCAATATGCAGATCTTTCACCGCGGTGTAATTGATGTTCAGCACAATTTCACCATTTTTCACAAACGCCATAGGCACACGCGTTTGCGCATCCACCTTCACCAACAGATGTGGCGTCAATGCATTATCAACACACCATTCATGTATCGCGCGTATCAAATAAGCAGTAGTAGGGATCAATGTACTCATGCTGACTTTCCTTAAAAAAACAGCGCGGGAAAATTTCACCGCGCTGTATATCTGCGAACTAAAAATTACTTGCGCATGGCCTTTTCAGAAGGGGTCATCGCTTCAGCATACATAGGGCGCGAGAACAAACGCTCAGCATACTTCAGCAACGGCGCCGCCTGATTTGGCAATTCAATACCATAATGGCCCAGGCGCCATAACAACGGCGTGATCGCCACATCCAGCATGGAGTATTCATCGCCCATCAAATAATTCTGCTTGCTGAAGATAGGCACCAGTTGCGTCAAGTTATCGCGTATGACTTTACGTGCACGCTCCACCCTGTCGTCTTCACCAGACTCTACATCTTTGATGTGATTAAACAAATCTTTTTCAAAGTTATACAGGTACAGGCGCGCACGTGCACGCATGACAGGATCAGCCGGCATCAGTTGTGGATGCGGGAAGCGCTCATCAATATATTCATTGATAATATTAGCCTCTGACAATACCAGGTCACGCTCAACTAACACAGGCACTTCGCCATAAGGGTTCAGAATGGCGAGGTCTTCAGTTTTGTTGGTGAGGTCAACATCAATGACTTCAAAGTCCATGCCTTTTTCAAACAGCACGATACGGCAACGGTGGCTGTAAGGATCGACAGTGCCCGAATACAATCTCATCATAATCATTTTTCCCTATAAAAAAAGACACCAAGGCCAAGGCCCTGGTGTCGGACTTGGTTGCTGGTTAACGAATATCTTTCCAGTATTCAGCTTTGATTTTCTTCACCAAGACTAACAGCACAGACAAGAACAGCAGCACGAAGACACCAATCCACAAGCGGGATTGTTTCGCAGGCTCTGCCATAAATGCCATAAAGTTGGTTAAATCACCTGCAAACTGGTCGTATTCTTCAGTACTCAATTTGCCGGCTTTTTCCAGTTTCAGTGTATGCGTTTCATGATCCAGCACCTGCACGCCCTGCAATTCGTACAACACATGCGGCATGGCCACTTTATCAAACACCAGGTTATTCCAACCGGTAGGACGGCTGTCATCCTTGTAGAAGCTGCGCAGGTAGGCATAGACCCAGTCTGCGCCACGCGCACGCACTTCCACGCTCAGATCAGGAGGCGCCGCACCAAACCATTGCTTGGCATCTTTGGGATTCATGCTGACACGCATGGGCTCACCAACCTTCTCACCGGCAAACAGCAAGTTATCCTTGATCTGTTTGTCGGTCAGGCCGATATCCTGCAAACGGTTGTAACGCATGTAGTTGGCGCTATGGCAGTTGAGGCAGTAGTTCACGAAAATCTTGGCCCCGCGTTGCAAAGAGGCTTTATCACTCATGCTGATCGGTGCCGTTACATCAATATGCACCTCATTCGCCAAAGCAAGGCCTGAAACCAGCAGCGCTACACTGGCAAATGCCTGAATAAACAATTTCTTCATCATTTGTATGTCACCCTTTCCGGCACTGGTTTGGTTTTGTCTTTTTTGGTGTACCAAGGCATTAATGCAAAATATGCAAAGTAGACCACCATACAAATACGTGCGACCACAGTGGCACGATCTGCGCGCCCCAGCCACGGCCCGAACTGGCCCCAGACATCGCCTGGAACTGTTCCCAGATAACCCAGAATGACAAAGCTGATCACAAAAGCCGTCAACCAGCGCTTGTACAATTGGCCACGGTAGCGAATAGACTTCACTGGGCTTCTATCCAGCCATGGCAGGAAAGCAAATGCAACGACTGACAAGCCCATCGCCACTACCCCAGGGAACTGTGAAATACCGATAGGCGGCACTGCACGCAAGATGGAGTAATAAGGAGTGAAGTACCAGACCGGTGCAATGTGTGCCGGTGTTTTCAGCGGATCAGCAGGCACAAAGTTGTTGGCTTCGAGGAAGTAACCACCCATTTCCGGCATAAAGAACACAATGGCAAAGAACACCATCAGGAAAGCGACCACGCCGACCAGATCCTTGACCGAGTAGTAAGGATGGAAAGGAATCCCATCCAGCGGAATACCGGTTTCTTTATCTTTATACTTTTTGATTTCCACACCGTCAGGGTTGTTGGAACCTACCTCATGCAAAGCCACGATGTGTACAGCGACCAGGCCTAACAGCACCAGCGGTAAAGCAATCACGTGGAATGCAAAAAAGCGGTTCAATGTCGCATCAGACACCAGATAGTCACCACGCAACCATTCGGAAAGATCAGGACCGATAAATGGCACGGTAGAGAACAGGTTCACAATCACCTGCGCACCCCAGTAGGACATTTGGCCCCATGGCAGCAGGTAACCGAAAAAGGCCTCACCCATCAACACCAGGAAAATACCGACACCAAACAGCCAGATCAGCTCGCGCGGCGTGCGGTATGAACCGTAGATAATGCCACGGAACATATGCAGGTAGACCACCACAAAAAACATGGAGGCGCCAGTCGAGTGCATGTAACGAATAATGTTTCCGCCAAATACGTCCCGCATGATGTATTCCACTGAAGCAAATGCCAGCTCAGCATCTGGCTTGTAGTTCATGGTCAGGAAAATACCGGTGACGATTTGCAGCACCAGTACTAATAAAGCCAATGAACCAAAGAAATACCAGAAATTGAAGTTTTTCGGTGCGTAATACTCGGTAAGGTGTCCTTTGATGGTACTGGTCAGCGGGAAACGGGCATCTACCCAATCCAGCACGCCAGCGGCAATCGTTTTATTATTATTTGCCATGGTGTTTAAGCCTCCGCCTTTTTGTCATCACCAATCAGGATGGTGGTTTCTGTCAGATATTGATGTGGCGGCACAATCAGGTTAGTCGGCGCTGGCGAGCCTTTGAATACCCGGCCAGTCAGGTCAAACTTAGACCCGTGGCATGGACAGACAAAGCCACCTGGCCACTCGGCTGTTTGCGCAAAATTATCATTCGGCGAACAACCCAAGTGCGTGCATGTGCCCAACATCACAGCAAATTCAGGTTTAATCGCGCGTGCTTTGTTTTTGCAATATTCAGGCTGCTGAGGCACTTCCATCGCGGGGTCAGACAAATCCGCATCGTGCTTATCCAGTATGGCCATCATTTCTGGCGAACGGCGCACGATCCAGACTGGCTGACCACGCCATTCGGCTGTCATTTTTTCACCTGGTTTCAGCTTGCTGATATCGACTTCTACTGGTGCTCCAGCGGCTTTTGCACGCTCACTGGGTAACATGCTGCCGACAAATGGCACCGCTACCGCAGCGACACCGACAGCACCGGTGGCAGCAGTTGCTTTCACCAAAAAATCACGCTTTTGCAAATCCACCTCAGATGGCGCGCAAAACGACAAACTAGGGTTGTCGATTTTGTTTTCTGACATTGGCTTCCTTAATCTACCCTTTTAAGGTAACAGTTAGATCAAAACTTGAGTCGCGATTATACATTTTCCACATGCACAATCCAAATATAATTCAATAACTTATTGATAATTATCAATTAAATCGGGTTCTCCACTTCTATGTAAATATGCTCAATTCCATAGTTCTCTGCCAGCCACTGCCCTAACGCCTGGATACCATAGCGTTCAGTGGCATGATGCCCGGCCGCAATGTAGGCCGTACCGGTCTCCTGCACGGTATGCCATGTCTGTTCTGACACCTCACCGCTGACAAAGACATCCACGCCGGCGGTGACTGCCTGCGAAATATATGACTGCGCCGCGCCTGTACACCAGGCAACCGTGCGCACCTGCTGTTCAGAGTCTCCCAAAAGTTGCACCTGGCGCCCTAATTGCTCGCTGACCTGATCGCCCAATTGCTGTAATGAAAGCGCGTGCGGCAAAGCCGCCATCGGCAGCATATTCTTGTCATCCAGATAGCGCACCAGCGGCCATCCCAGCACTTTACCCAGCTGTACGTTGTTACCCACTTCAGGATGGGCATCCAAAGGCAAATGGTAAGCCAGCAGACTGATGTCGTGCGTGAGCAGCTGCTTCAAGCGCTTGCGTTTCATGCCGGTGATTTCCGCAGGCTCGCCGCGCCAGAAGTAGCCATGATGTACCATGATGGCATCAGCGTTCGCTTCAATCGCAGCGTCGATCAAAGCCTGGCTGGCAGTAACACCAGTCACGATACGGTGGACTTCTGCCCGCCCTTCCACCTGCAATCCGTTCGGGCAATAGTCCTGAAATCTGACAACTTGCAAAAAATTAGCCAATTCGCTAACAAGACGATTCAATTCCATCTCTGACTCTCATATACTGATCAATTATTAAAACAATTATTTGACTGCGCCCATGCGACAACTCTGGACTATATTCTCACAAGCGGTCACCGTCTGCCTCGGTATTCTGTTTGTGATGAAACTATTTTATCCCAACCTGCTGGTGCAATCGAACGTTCAACAGGTGGTGGTCAAACAATCCACCGCCAGCGACCAGGCTGCCGCCATCGCAAAAACAGGCTATCGCGGCGCTGTCAGCAAGGCGACGCCTTCTGTCGTCAATATTTTCACTACCGCGCATATCAGCCAGGACCCGCACCGGGCCCTAAAAAATGACCCGTTATTTCGGCATTTTTTTGGCGAGGAAATGGAAGAGGAGGATGAGCAGCCGGAAAACAGTCTGGGCAGTGGCGTGATTGTCAGTGCCGATGGCCTGATCCTTACCAATAACCACGTCATCAGCTCGGCAGACCAGATTGAGGTAGCCCTGAGTGATGGCAGCAAATCGTCGGCAACCGTGGTCGGTACCGACCCTGAAACCGATATAGCCGTGCTTAGAATCGACCGCAAAGATTTACCTGCCATCACTTTTAGCAATAGTGAGCAAATGAAGGTAGGCGATGTGGTGCTGGCGATTGGTAACCCGTTTGGCGTAGGCCAAACGGTGACGCAAGGCATTATCAGCGCGCTGGGGCGCAATCATTTAGGTATTAATACGTTCGAGAACTTCATCCAGACTGACGCATCGATTAATCCCGGCAATTCCGGCGGTGCATTGATTGATACGAACGGTAACCTGATCGGGATCAACAGTGCCATTTATTCCCGCAATGGCGGCAGCATGGGCATAGGCTTTGCCATCCCTGTCAGCATCGCCCAGCAGGTCATGGAACAGATCACCTCCAGCGGCTCGGTCACACGTGGCTGGATAGGCATAGAAGCACAAGACATCACACCTGAACTGGCAGAATCGTTTAATTTGAAGAGCATCAACGGCTCGCTGATCGCAGGCGTGTTGCTGGATAGCCCGGCAGACCGTGCTGGATTACGCCCCGGAGATATCCTCACCGCCATCAATAAAAAACCAGTGGCGGATAGTCAATCGATGCTGAATATCATTGCCTTGCTGAAACCGCGCGAGAAAGCCACTTTGTCTATTTTACGCACCGGCAAAAAAGTAGATATCGACCTGGTGGTAGGTAAGCGCCCACTACCGAACAAAATACCTAAATAACTAATATTTCATTTATACAGAGGTCGGGCTGGTATCGCGCGGGGGTAGCCAGCGTACCACCAGCAACCCGGCTTCGTATAAGATCCATAGCGGGATGGCCAGCATAAACTGGGACACGATATCTGGCGGCGTAAAAATAGCCCCCAACACGAATGCGCCGACAATCACGTAAGAGCGCGCTTCCTTCAGTTGTTCTAAAGTCACCCAGCCCATCAGCGCCATCAACACCACAGCCACAGGCACTTCAAACGCAAAACCAAAGGCCAGGAACATCCCGATCACAAAATCCAGATATTCGGCAATATCGGTCATCACCGCCACACCTTGCGGCGCACTGCCAACCAGGAAACCGAACACCACAGGAAAAACAGCAAAGTAAGCGAAGGCCATGCCGATAAAAAACAGGATCAGCGATGCCACTAGCAAAGGCAATAGCATGCGTTTTTCATGCGTGTACAAACCCGGCGCTACAAATGCCCAGCATTGATAGAGAATCCATGGCAACGCCAGTAGAAACGCTGCCAGCATGGTGACTTTCATAGGCACAAAAAACGGCGTAGTGACCGCTGTTGCAATCATTTGTGCGCCCTGTGGCAGCTTGGCCAGCAATGGTGCCGCAAGCAAGCTGTAGAGCTTGTCGGCAAAAGGGAACAAAGCAACGAATATCACCAGCAAGCCGACGACCGCGCGCAGCAGGCGGTTGCGCAGTTCAACCAGATGGGTAATAAAATTTTCAGTAGGCGTCATAGGCTAAAGCGCGATTGATTACACGCTAAGACTGCGGCTCATCGACAAACATATCCGTCGTGTCACCGGCAGGCTTGGGTTTAGGTTTGCGCTGACGCTTAGGTGCAGGGCTGACAGCTGTTGCATCACCATGCGCAGGGAGTTGCCCTGTGTCTGATACCGGTGCAGGTTGATTTCCCTTGATTGCCACTTTAGATCGACGCCTGGGCGTTGCTACCGGGTTTTCTGGCGTAGTTTGCGTGACTTCCTTAGTTTTTACCTGGCGTGGCTTGCGCGGCTTTTTAGCAGGCTCAATCTCAACCGGTTCATCGATGACCTGTGATTCTGTCGGCAGAATACTACGTTCAATATCGACATAACTTTGTTGCAGGCTTGAATGCACTTCTTCCTGTAACTTCTGCAACTCTGCAAAGCGCGACTCACGATTGACTTCGTCTTTGACCTGCGCGACAAATCGCTGCAAACGGCCAAAAAAAGCGCCCGCAGTGCGGGCGACTTTTGGCAGTTTTTCCGGCCCGATCACCACCAGTGCAACAATGGCGATGACCAGTAGCTCAGAAAAAGAGATATCAAACACAGTGAGGGCAGCGCTTATTTCTTATCAGACAGCTCGTCTGGTCTGGATTCGCCTTTGCCTTCATTGACGGCTTTTTTGAACTCATTGACCGCTCCACCGACATCACTGCCGATATTACGCAATTTTTTGGTACCAAACACCAGCACTACGATCAGCAATACAATCAACCAATGCCATACACTGAAGCTTCCCATCACAATCTCCTTAAACTATGCAGTGGATGCGGTTATGCCGCAGCCCCACCACCGTAGACATGCAAATGAATATGAAAAACCTCCTGCCCGCCTTCACGGCCCACATTCATCAGCGTTTTGTAGCCAATCAACCCTTGTTCTGCTGCCAGCTTGGGCGCCAGCAACATCATGCCGCCGAGTAAATCCTGGTCCTCAGCGGTACAGTCTTTCAATGTTTCAATGTGCTTTTTTGGCACAATCAGGAAGTGCACTTTAGCCATAGGACGAATGTCGTGGAAAGCGATGACATGGTCGTCCTCATAAATGCTTTTAGAGGGTATGCTACCCGCAGCGATCTTACAAAAAATGCAATCCGCACTCATTCTGCCCTGCTCGCTTTCTCTGCAATGCCAGACAAGCCTTCGCGGCGTGCCAGCTCATTGAGCACATCCTGCGCGCTTAACCCGGCATGACTCAGCAACACCAGAGTGTGAAACCATAAATCGGCGGTTTCATAAATAATCTCTTCGGCATTGCCGCCTTTGGCAGCGATCACCGTTTCTGTCGCTTCTTCGCCAATCTTTTTCAGAATACTGTCCAGACCCTTGGCATGCAGTTTGGCCACGTATGAAGTAGCAGGATCCGCAGATTTGCGCTGCTCTAGCAATTCAGACAACCGATTTAAGACATCACTCATGATAAATCGCTTTCGGGTCCTTGATGACAGGCTCAACCGTTACCCAGCTATCCTCTTGCAACTGCTGGAAAAAACAATTGTGGCGGCCGGTATGGCAAGCAATGCCACCCTGCTGCTCTACCGTCAGCAACACCACGTCATTGTCGCAATCCAGGCGGATATCATGCACGATCTGGGTGTGTCCGGACTCTTCGCCTTTGTGCCACAGCTTGCTGCGCGAGCGGGAGTAATACACGGCATGACCCGTTTCTCGTGTCAGCTGCAACGCTTCACGATTCATCCAGGCAAACATCAGGATCTTGCCAGAAGAGTGTTCCTGGGCGATCACGGGCACCAGGCCATCAGCTGTCCAAGCCACTTGATCCAGCCAAGTCATCGAATTTCCAATCCGTGTTCACGCATATAGTCTTTCGCTTGCTTTACCGTAAATTCACCATAATGGAAGATACTGGCGGCCAGCACTGCATCCGCCCCACCCAGTGTCACGCCATCTACCAGGTGTTGCAAGTTGCCAACGCCACCGGAAGCAATCAGGGGCACGTCTACAGCGTCACTGATCGCTTTATTCAATGGATTGTTGAAGCCTATCTTGGTGCCATCCCGGTCCATGCTGGTGACTAGCAATTCACCAGCGCCCAGCCCTACCATTTTGCGCGCCCATTCAACAGCATCGAGGCCTGTTGCGTTGCGGCCACCATGGGTAAAGACTTCCCACTCAAACGGCTGGTTGTCGACTTTTTTGGCATCAATGGCAACGACGATACATTGCGAACCAAACCGGCTGGCAGCATCTTCAACCACCTGCGGATTCAGTACCGCAGTGGTATTGATACTGACTTTGTCGGCACCCGCATTCAGCAAGCGGCGCACATCCTCTACTTTACGCACCCCGCCGCCTACAGTCAGCGGAATAAATATCTGCTCGGCGACGCGCTCAATAATATGCAAAATCAGGTCACGGTCATCAGAACTGGCGGTGATATCGAGAAACGTCAGCTCATCGGCGCCTTGATCGTTATAGCGCTGCGCAATCTCTACCGGATCTCCGGCATCGCGCAGTTCAAGAAAGTTGACGCCTTTGACCACGCGACCATTCGTCACATCCAGGCAAGGAATGATGCGTTTAGCACATCCCATTACGCGCTGAGCTCGTCTGCCAGCTTCTGGGCTGCGGTAAAGTCCAGTGTGCCTTCGTAAATGGCGCGGCCGGTAATCGTACCAATGATCCCTTCAGCCTGCACCGCACATAATTTGCGCACATCTTCAAGGTTGGTCACACCACCGCTGGCAATGACGGGGATGGTCAAGGCTTGTGCCAGGGCCACGGTTGCTTCAATATTGACGCCGGTCAGCATGCCGTCACGGCCAATGTCCGTGTAGACAATGCTTTCCACACCATAATCTTCAAACTTCTTCGCCAGGTCTATCACGTCGTGACCAGTCAACTTAGACCAGCCATCTACAGCGACCTTGCCATCTTTGGCATCCAGGCCGACCATGATCTGGCCGGGGAATGCATAGCATGCCTCATGCAAAAAACCAGGGTTTTTCACGGCGGCAGTGCCTATGATGATGTAACTGATACCATCATCAAGATAACGTTCTATCGTATCCAGATCGCGAATACCGCCACCCAGCTGGATAGGGATATCGCCACCGACGGCTGCCACAATTGACTTGATGGCGTTTTCATTGACCGGTTTACCGGCAAATGCACCATTCAAATCAACCAGGTGCAGGCGTTTGCCACCCTGATCCACCCAGTGTCTGGCCATGGCCGCCGGGTCCTCAGAAAATACGGTGGACTCTTCCATCAGCCCCTGCTTTAAGCGTACGCAGTGACCATCTTTTAAATCAATTGCCGGGATAATTAACATGCTGTTTAGTATTGAAATATAACGAGTTTTGACAAAGTTTGGGAAAACACAATCATGGTTTCCAGTTTACAAAATTACGCAAAAGTTGCAAGCCTGATTCTGCACTCTTTTCCGGATGAAATTGCACGGCAAATACGTTGTCCTGCGCAATGGCGCAGGTGTAGTCAAACGGGTAAGCCGTGGTCGCTGCTGTCAGCGCCGATTCCGCAGGCGCCACATAGTAACTATGCACATAATAAAAGCGGGCCAGGTCAGGAATATCCCGCCACAAATCATGTGTCAAGGTTTGCTGGACCTGACTCCAACCCATATGCGGGACTTTCAGCTTGCCGCCATGAGCATCTAGCATTTTTTCGGCCGGAAAGCGCTTCACTTCGCCGGGGTAAATACCCAGGCCAGGGACATCGCCTTCTTCGGAATGCTCAAACAGCATTTGCAAACCGATACAAATCCCCAGGAAAGGCTTGTCGCGAGTGGCAGCAATCACCGCCTGGCGTAAACCGCGGGTATCCAGTTCATGAATACAATCCGGCATTGCACCCTGTCCAGGAAACACAACGCGCTCAGCAGCGGCAATCTGCTCCGGATCACTGGTGATTTCGATGTGCAGATCCGGCGCAACTGCTTTCAAAGCATTGGCGACAGATCTTAAATTACCCATGCCGTAATCAATGACGGCGACTTGCAAACGATTCATGTATGGCGTGTCGGCTTTATAGCGAACCCTTGGTCGATGGCATCATTCCGGCCATGCGCGGGTCAGGCGTGATGGCGACGCGCAAGGCACGGCCAAACGCTTTAAAAATGGTTTCTGCCTGGTGATGCGCATTGTGCCCTTTCAGGTTGTCGATGTGCAAAGTCACCAGCGAGTGGTTGATGAACCCCTGAAAGAACTCATAGAACAAGTCTACATCAAACTCACCGATCATGGCACGCGTAAACTGGCAGTCAAACTCAAGGCCAGGACGTCCGGACAGATCGAGCACAACACGACTCAACGCCTCATCTAGCGGCACATAGCTGTGGCCATACCGCGTCAGTCCTTTTTTGTCGCCCAGCGCCTTGGCAAAAGCCTGGCCCAGCGTAATGCCGATATCTTCAACCGTGTGATGCCCATCAATATGCAAATCACCTTTGGCATGCACTTTCAAATCAATCATGCCGTGGCGGGCAATCTGATCCAGCATGTGATCCAGAAAGCCCAATCCGCTCTGCAAATCAGACACACCAGTGCCATCCAGATTGATAGCAACTGTAATTTGGGTTTCGAGTGTATTGCGCGTGACTTCAGCTTGGCGTGACATAGTGGGAAAAGGGGTGTTCACAGAGATTTAGCAAATAATACAGGCATTTTACCGCAAGTCTTCACGGCCAGGCAAAATCTGTCACTAAAAACAAAAAAGCAGCCCGTGAGGACTGCTTTTTTAGCCTACCGATTATCCGAAGATAGTCAGCAGAGAGAGTGCTAAGCGATTACTTGGCTTCAGCTGGAGCTTCTGCAGCAGGTGCAGCTTCTTCAGTTGTCGCAGCAGGCGCTTCTTCAACTACTGGTGCTTCAGCTGCAGGAGCAGCGTCAGCAGGTGCAGCTTCTTCAGCCACTGGAGCTTCTGAAGCAGGTGCAGCTTCTTCAGATTTTTTGCCCAGCAGTGAGAATACCAGTACTGCAGCAACAGCAGCGATAATCCATGGCAGCAACTTGTTGCCACCTTTAGCAGAAGTACCAGCACCGTGTGCAATTTTTGTGATTTCTGAAGCAGCAGCAGCAGGATCAGCAGCACCGTAGATAGCGGCACCAGCAACAACGATGTCAGCACCAGCATCAACTACTTGTTTGGTTGTTGCAGCTTTAACACCACCAGCAACAGATACTTTAGCGCCTGTTTTCAAGCCAGATACCAGGCCCAGGTCAGCAAATGGTGTGTGACCAGCAGCTTGTTGATCCAAGCCAGTGTGTACACCAATGATGTGCGCGCCCAATTTAACTACTTCTAATGTGCGAGCTTTTTTGTCTTTTACGTTGATCAGGTCAACTTGTGCTTCTTTACCGTATTTGTTAGCAGCATCGACCACACCTTTGATCGTACCAACATCTGCAGTACCCAGTACAGTAACGATATCCGCACCGGCTTTGTAGAATGGCTCAGCTTCGTAGAAGCCAGCATCCATAGTTTTCAGGTCAACCAAAATCTTGTTGTTAGGGAATTTAGTACGCAATGCTTTCAACAGTTCGATACCGTTATGCTTGATACAAGGTGTACCAATTTCCAGGATATCAACATGTGGCGCCACTTTGGCGGCCAAAGCGATTGTTGCGTCAAAATCCAATGAGTCTAATGCCATCTGGGTTTGTGCCATTTTTCTTCCTCCGAGTTTGCTCTATTTTAAATCCAATGAACTTTTGCGCAGCAATGATGCAAACGCAACCCTCACTGCACATTATGTACAATAGCGTGCATCATAACCGTATTTCAAACAAAATGACAATATTGCGTCATCTTTTTTTACGTCGCTAAAGAATCATTTAAGCGATGTTAGCAGTTATATTGCTGCACGTACTTTGATTTTAGCGACATCAAGCCTGCAAAAGGCCCTTTACAGCAGTTATTAACGCAAGATTCTGGCTATCGTTACCTATGGTGATACGCAAAAAGTCCGCAATCCTGGCTGGTTTTTTGAAATGGCGTACGATCACAGCCTTTTCGCGCAAGCCTGCGGCAAGTTGCTCACCGGCGAATTGCGGATGGCGCGCAAAGATAAAATTGGCACCAGATGGCAACACTTCGAAGCCCAACGCCTGCAAATCATTGACTAATTGCTCGCGTGCGGTAATGACCTGCTGCCGGGTTTGCTGAAAATAAGCCTCATCCTGCAGGGCGGCTACTGCGCCTGCTTCAGCAAAACGATCAATCGGATAAGAATTAAAACTATCTTTGACCCGGATCAGCGCTTCTATCAAACCGGTATCGCCGACGGCATAGCCAATCCGCAGCCCGGCCAGCGAACGCGATTTAGAGTAAGTATGCGTCACCACCACATTAGGATAGCGGCTAATCAAGGAAACAGCTGATTCAGTGCCAAAATCCACATACGCCTCATCAATCACGACGACGGAGTCTTTATTTGTTTGCAGCAATCGCTCAATTTCGGCTAAAGGCAGCGGAATCCCTGTCGGTGCATTGGGGTTGGGAAAAATAATGCCGCCATTGGGGCGCAGATAATCATCAATCGCAATTTCAAACTGCGCATTGAGCGCGACGGTTTCATATTGAATGCCATACAAGCCACAATAGACCGGATAAAAACTATAAGTGATATCAGGAAACAACAATGGCAGGTCGTGTTTGAGCAAGGCCTGAAAGACATGCGCAAGCACCTCATCCGAACCATTACCCACAAACACCTGGTTGGTTTGCAAGCCGTGATATTCAGCGATGGCCGCTTTCATACGGCTGGAATCCGGGTCAGGATACAAGCGCAAACTATCTGCCGCTTCCGCCTGCAAAGCGGCAATCACCTTGGGGCTGGGGCCATAAGGATTCTCGTTGGTATTCAGCTTGATCAGGTTTTGGATTTTGGGTTGTTCGCCTGGCACATAAGGTGTCAGGGCATGCACGATCGGGCTCCAGAATTTACTCATTTGCCGACCTTATTTCAAGCGGTATTCGGCGCTGCGTGCGTGCGCCTGCAGGCCTTCGCCATAAGCGAGCGTCGCTGCAATCTTACCCAGGGTTTGCGCACCTTCACTGGATACCATAATCAGGCTGGAGCGTTTCTGGAAATCATACACACCCAATGGCGAACTGAAGCGCGCAGTGCGTGAAGTCGGTAACACGTGGTTAGGCCCGGCACAGTAGTCACCCAAGGCTTCGCAGGTATCGCGTCCCATAAAGATGGCACCGGCGTGTTTGATTTTCTTGCTGAACGCTAACGCGTCATCCATGGATAACTCCAGGTGTTCAGGCGCAATAAAGTTACAAATCTCGGCTGCTTCTTCCAGGCCTTTCACCTGTATCAGTGCGCCGCGATTTTGCAAGGAGGTCCGGATGATTTCCTGCCTGGGCATTTCTGTGACCTGGCGCTCAATGCTGGCTTGCACCTGATCGAGGAACTCGGCGCTCGGTGACAATAAAATCGCCTGTGCCAACTCATCATGCTCTGCCTGGCTGAACAAATCCATGGCTGTCCAGTCAGGATTGCTCTTGCCATCGCTGATGACCAGGATTTCAGACGGACCTGCCACCATATCAATGCCGACCACGCCGAATACGCGGCGTTTGGCAGCAGCGACATAGGCATTACCCGGGCCGACAATCTTATCCACCTGCGGCACAGTCTCGGTGCCATAAGCCAGTGCGCCTACCGCTTGCGCGCCACCAATACAGAATACACGCGTTACACCGCATACGGCAGCGGCTGCTAACACTAATGGGTTCTTCTCACCATTTGGCGTCGGCACCACCATGATCAACTCTTGCACGCCTGCTACTTTGGCGGGAATCGCATTCATCAATACCGAAGAAGGATAAGCAGCTTTACCGCCAGGTACGTATAAGCCCACCCGGTCCAGCGAAGTCACCTGCTGACCGAGCAAGGTGCCGTCCGCTTCAGTGTATTGCCAGGATTGCATGACCTGTTTTTCGTGATAGCTACGTACACGATCAGCCGCGGCTTGCAAGGCTTCACGCTGGGCGGCTGGCAAACTGGTCAGAGCCGCCTGTAATTCAGCTTGCGGGATCTCCAGTTGTGCCAGGTTATCAGCACTGGTTTTATCAAAACGGTTGGTATATTCCAGCACAGCAGCATCGCCACGCGCTTTCACATCCTTGAGAATATTAGCGACCACCTGGTCAATATCATCATCCTGCGCAGTTTCAAACGCCAGCAAGGCTTTCAATTCGCGATCGAAATCTGCAGATTGGGTGGTTAAACGTTTAATCTTCATATGTTTACTGTGATGAATCTTTCTGGATAGCTTCAGCAAAACTGTCAATAATCGGCTGCAACGAGGGGCGGTTCACCTTGAACGAGGCCTGGTTCACTACCAGGCGGGAACTGATCGCACCTATCTCTTCAACGGCTTTGAGTCTATTGGCACGTAAGGTGCCGCCGGTGCTGACCAGGTCGACAATCGCATCGGCCAGCCCTACCAGAGGGCCCAGCTCCATAGAACCATATAACTTGATCAGATCCACATGCATGCCTTTGGCCGCGAAATGCTCACGCGCCGTTTTCACATACTTGGTGACCACCTTTAAACGCGCACCCTGGCGGATGCTGGCCTCGTAATCAAAGTCTTCGCGTACCGCCACCATCATCTTGCAGCGGGCGATATTCAAATCCAGTGGCTGGTACAGGCCTTCTCCACCATGCTCATCCAGCACATCCTTACCGGCAATGCCGATATCAGCCGCGCCATATTGCACATAGGTGGGCACATCGGTGGCACGGACAATAATCAACCGCACATCGTCACGGTTGGTGGGCAGGATCAGTTTACGTGAAGATTCAGGATCTTCCAGCGAACGGATACCTGCCGCTGCCAGTAGCGGTGTGGTTTCCTCAAAAATGCGCCCCTTGCTGAGTGCGATAGTAATCATGGTTTGTTTAACCTAGGTATTATTTTAATTTGCGTATTATTTAATAGGCACATCATTTAATGTGATCTGCGTACTTTGGCGCCCAATCGATTCAATTTTTCTTCCAGCCGTTCATAGCCACGATCAAGGTGGTAAATGCGGTCTATCACTGTTTCACCTTCTGCTACCAGCCCGGCCAATACCAATCCGGCAGAAGCGCGCAAATCAGTTGCCATCACATTGGCGCCTTCCAGTGTAGGCACACCTTTGACAAACGCGGTATTGCCCTGGATCTCAATGTTGGCACCCATGCGTTGCAGTTCCTGCACGTGCATAAAACGGTTTTCAAAAATGGTTTCCACCACCGTGGAGACGCCTTCTGCCATGGTGTTCATGGCCATAAACTGCGCCTGCATGTCGGTAGGGAAAGCCGGGTGCGGGGCGGTGCGGATATTCACCGCTTTCAGCTGACCATTGCTTTTCACGGTGATGGTGTCGGCATCAGTGCTGATATGCACACCCGCTTCACGCAGCTTCTCGATAACGGCTTCCAGCAGATCGGCACGTGCGTTTTTCAAGGTAACCTCGCCACCTGTCATGGCGGCGGCCACCATATAAGTGCCAGCTTCAATACGGTCACAGACGATATGATGCTGAGCCCCGGTCAAGCGTTCTACACCTTCGATGGTGATGGTATCAGTGCCAGCGCCCGTGATTTTCGCGCCCATTTTATTCAGGCATTCGGCCAGATCAACCACTTCGGGTTCTTTGGCTGCATTTTCCAGCACAGTAGTGCCCTGTGCCAGCGCGGCGGCCATCATCAGGTTCTCAGTGCCGGTCACCGTGACCATATCCATATAATAAATCGCGCCTTGCAGACGGCGATTAGGCAAGTGCAAGGTACTGGCCTGGATATAGCCATGCGTGATATGCATGGCCGCACCCATGGCCTGCAGGCCCTTGATATGTAAGTCTACCGGGCGCGAACCTATGGCACAGCCGCCGGGCAATGACACCCGTGCCGTACCAAAACGCGCCAACAACGGGCCCAGCACCAGGATAGAGGCGCGCATGGTTTTCACCATTTCATAGGTCGCTTCAAACGAAGCCACATCGCTGGCATCCAGGCTGACCTGGTCATCCGTTTTACTGACCTTCACACCCATAGTGTCCAGCAGCTTCAGCGTAGAAGCCACATCCCGCAACTCTGGTACGCCAGTCAATATCAGCGGCGTTTCCGCCAGCAATCCTGCACACAAAATCGGCAAGGCGGCATTCTTGGCGCCGGACACGACCACTTCGCCGTGCAAAGGCACGCCACCCTCAATAATCAGTTTGTCCAAGATTATGCTTCCGACAACAGGGTTTGCAGCTCACCGCTCTGGTACATGCTACGCATAATGTCAGCACCACCAATAAACTCGCCTTTGACATACAGTTGTGGAATCGTTGGCCAGTTCGCATATTGCTTGATGCCTTCGCGAATATCCATATCTTGCAACACGTCTACTGCCACAAACTCAGCGCCACAGGCATCGAGGATTTGTGTCGCCACATTTGAAAACCCACATTGTGGGAATTTCGGGCTACCTTTCATATACAGCACCACTTTATTGCCGGTGACTGTCTCTTTGATTTTTGCTTGTGCGTCCATATTTTCTCCAATCTATTCTATTGAGTCGCAGCATGAAGCATTTATGCTTGCTGCATCTGTTGCCACTGTGTCGGCGTGTAGGTTTGCATGGCCAGCGCATGGATTTCGGCGCGCATGCGGTCACCCAGTGCGGCATATACCAACTGATGCTGCTGCACCATGCGCTTACCTTCAAATAAAGGGCTCACGACCACCGCATCAAAATGCGTGCCGTCATCCCCGTTCACTTTTATATAGTCGCATTCCAAACCACTCAGGATATACGACTGTAATTGAGCTGCTGTTAACACAAGACCTCGCTTTTATTTCAATATCAGCCACAAACGGTGTAGCAGTTTTGCTACTACCGGATCGCACTAACTACGTAATTTATAACCGGATTTTAACATCTTTAGGCATAGCCACGCTAATGCCAGCAGAAACGCACCTACGACACTGAAGCTTAGCCACGGCGAAACATCCCCCTGGCCAAAGAATCCATATCTAAACCCATCTATCATGTAGAAAAAAGGATTCAATTGCGATAGCGCCTGCCAGAACGGCGGCAGGGAATGGATAGAGTAAAACACGCCAGAGAGGAATGTCAGCGGCATGATGACAAAGTTCTGGAAGGCCGCCATCTGATCGAACTTATCGGCCCAGATACCGGCAATCACGCCAAACGTTCCGAGCAATGCACTACCCAGCAGGGCAAAGGTCATGATCCATAAGGGATGTACTGTGGGCACATCGACAAAACATAAAGCCACCAGATAGATACTTAGACCGACCACTAAGCCACGAATCATGGAAGCGGCCAGGAATGCCACAAAAAACTCAAGGTAGGTCAATGGCGTCAGCATGAGAAAAATAATATTCCCCATCACTTTGGACTGAATCAGGCTGGAAGAGCTATTGGCAAATGCGTTTTGCAGCAAGGACATCATCATCAGGCCAGGCACCAGGAACGCGGTGTAACTGACCTGCTCATAGACTTTCACATGCGATTCCAGCACATGTGAAAAAATCAGCAAATAGAGCAAGGCTGTCAATATGGGCGACGCAATGGTTTGAAACGCCACCCGCCAAAACCTTAACAGCTCTTTTTTAAATAGCGTATACATGCCACGGTAGCGCGCGCTGATATGGTCATCCAGCCAATAAAAAGGATTCAGCCGCTTTAATAGCCATTTCATGATACTTGCCCTCCGCGACTACCCACCAGATTCAGGAAAACGTCTTCCAGATCCACTTCTTGCAACTGGATATCCAGCACAGTGACTTCTGCCTGGCGCAACGCGGATAAAATCACTTCAATGCGGCCGATGTCAGGCAGATTAAAAATGACCTCGTCGCCCTGTTGCTGCTTGATCAAGGGTTGAAGCTGCGCCGGCACTGCGCCTTCCAGGCGTAGCGACAACTGCTTGGCGGCGTGGCTGTGCAATAGCTGCTTGGTGGTGTCCAGCGCCACTATCTTGCCATGCTTCATCATGGCCACGCGTTCGCACAAGGTTTCTGCCTCTTCCAGGTAATGCGTAGTCAGGATAATGGTATGACCCTGCTGGTTCAACTTTTGGATAAAGCCCCACAGCATCTGGCGCAGTTCGACATCGACCCCTGCCGTCGGCTCATCGAGCACGATGACGGGCGGTTTATGTGCCAGCGCCTGTGCAATCAGGGCACGACGCTTCATGCCGCCAGATAACTGCCGCATATTGGTGTGCGCTTTGTCAGTCAGCCCCAAGCCCTCGATCACTTCATCCACCCAGTCATCATTTTCAGGTCCACAGCCAAAATAGCCGGCCTGGAAACGCATCATTTCACGTACATTAAAAAACGGGTCAAATACCAGCTCCTGCGGCACGACGCCCAGAGCCATACGCGCTTGTTGATAAGCGGATTGCACATCATGACCCATGATACGGATATGCCCGCTGGTGGGTTTTAACAAACCAGACAACAGGTTAATCAATGTCGATTTACCAGCCCCATTCGGGCCGAGTAGCGCAAAGAATTCTCCCTGCTGTATAGTCAGATCTACCCCCCTGAGTGCTTCAAACGCACCAAAATGCTTGGTAATACCCTGGATTTCAACGGCTGCCGCCACGGTGTTGCCTTTCCCTATCCTAAAAAAACGAAACCCCACCTCTGTCCACAGAGCTGGGGTTTGCTGACTGAGATATCAAGTTAATTCAACAAGAAACTATCCACACCATATAACTGCATCAAGCTACGCAGATTGTCAGGCACCCCCACTACCGAGATAGAACCGGCCTGGGCGTGCTCATGATGAAACTGGCGCTGAATCTCGAAAATCAAACTCACTGCCACCGTATCCACTTCTTCCACTTTAGAGAAGTCCAGCGTCAGTGGTGGGTCCAGGCGCAACGTTTGCAACTGAGTTAAGGCTTCACTGATATTATTAATCAGCAAATCACCACTAAAGCTCAATGTATTTGCTTGTTGCGTAATAGTTGCCACGATGACCCTTTATTGAGAAATTATTTACCAGTAGCGGCTTTGTTTTTTTCAGCCAGCTTTTTATTCAAACTGTCCAAACCGTTCTGGCGGATTTCCTGCGCAAACTGGCTACGGTAGTTAGTGACCAGGCTCACACTTTCAATCACGATATCGAACACTTTCCAGTCTTCGCCTTTTTTACCGAGTGTGTAATCCACAGAAATCGGGTCACCACCTGGTTGCTGGATCGCTGTTTTCACCGTTGCGGTATCTGCCCCGGCTTCCAGACGGAAAGGCTTGTACTCGATAGACTGGTTTTTATACTTGGACAATGCGGTGGCATATGTGCGCAACAGCAGCGTTTTAAACTCAGCCTGGAAAGCAGTTTGTTGCTCAGGGGTCGCTTTGGTCCAGTTTTTACCCAGCACCAGGCGGGATACTTTATCAAAGTCAAAGTTTGGCAGAATCTTTTCTTCAGCCAGTGCAAAAATCTTTTGCTGGTTACCGGCCTGAATATCTTTATCAGACTTGATGACGTCAACGACATCATCGGCAGTTTTTTTCACCAGTTGATCCGGTGCCAATCCTGCAAATGCCACATTACTTACCAGCCATATGGCACAAGCCATCCACCATTTTTTCATCGAATTCCCTTTATTAAGCATTTAAATTACTTACCAATTTTGTCCAACGGACTGGCATCTAACGCATCAGCACCCGTTTCGGTTGATGCCGCAGCAGTTTTCGCTGGTTTATCATCCCCTTCAGTCGCTTTGCTGTATAAAAACTGGCTAATCAATTTTTCCAGAACCACGGCGTCTTGTGTCTGCATAATCTTGTCGCCATTTTTCAAGCTGGTTTCGTCGCCGCCCGCTTCCAGACCCACATACTGCTCACCCAACAAGCCCGCCGTGTAGATATTGGCGAATGTATCTTTAGGGAAGCTGTAACGTTTGTCGATATTCAGACTGACAACGGCCTCATAAGTTTTTGAATCAAAGTTAATTCCTTCAACACGGCCCACAACAACGCCGGCACTTTTAATTGGTGCACGTGGTTTAAGACCGCCAATATTCTCAAAGTTCGCGGTGACGGTATAAGTTGCACCGATATTGGTGGTGGTCAGGTTGCCGACTTTCATGGCTAGGCCCAGTAATGCAGCAAAGCCCATCGCCACAAAAATACCTACCCATAAATCAATTGTTGTTCTTTCCATTGCTGCTCCTCACGAATGCTTTTAACTAGTGTTGCTTATCTAGCCAAGCATGAACGCTGTTAATATAAAATCCAATGCCAATACTGCCAGTGATGAAGTCACCACTGTACGTGTCGTTGCCCGGCTAACGCCTTCTGCTGTCGGCGGCGCATCGTAGCCTTCAAACAAGGCAATCATGGTACACGCGATGCCGAACACCACGCTTTTGAATACGCCATTCAGGATGTCGTATTCCCAATCCACATTGGCCTGCATCTGCGACCAAAAAGCCCCTGCATCTACACCAATCAGTGGCACGGCCACCATATACCCGCCCAAAATCCCCATCATGGTGAACAAGGTCGCCAGGATAGGCATGGCAATCACGCCCGCCCAGAACCTTGGTGCAATCACGCGTGCAATCGGGCTCACCGCCATCATTTCCATGGCAGAAAGCTGCTCGGTGGCTTTCATCAGGCCGATTTCGGCGGTAATCGCCGTGCCGGCACGGCCTGCAAACAGCAAAGCAGTCACTACCGGGCCAAGTTCACGCACCAGCGCCAGTGCCACCAGCACGCCAATGGCTTCTGAAGACCCATACCGCTGCAAGGTATGGTATCCCTGCAAGGCCAATACCATACCGACGAAAAATGCAGATACCAGGATAATGATTAACGACAACACGCCGGTGAAATACACTTCCCGCACTGTCAATCTGAAGCGGCGAAAACTTTCACCGGAAGAGATCATGGTCAGCCCGAATAACCGGGCACCTGCGCCAAATCGCCACATCTTATTAATAAAGCCAGCACCAAGATTCTTGAGCAGGCGTTCTAGTTTGCGCATCAACGTGCCCCTCTTAACAAACTGGCATGGTACTCAGGCGCTGCATAGTGGAAAGGCACCGGACCATCCTTTTCACCATGCACAAACTGGTGCACAAATGGCAACTCCGAGTTACGCAAGTCTTCAGGCGTGCCTTCAGCCGCCACCACGCCATTTGCCACAAAATACACATAATCGGCAAACTGGAAAGTCTCTTCCACATCATGCGTGACAATGATAGAGGTGGCGCCCAGCGCATCGTTCAGGCTGCGGATCAGGTCACAGATCACTGCCATCGAAATCGGGTCCAGCCCGGCAAAGGGCTCGTCGTACATGATAATGCTAGGGTCAAGCGCGATCGCCCTGGCCAATGCCACGCGCCGCGCCATGCCGCCTGAGAGTTCTGTCGGCTTGAGTGCATGCGCCCCGCGCAAACCCACGGCATTCAGCTTCATCAATACCAGGTCACGAATCATGCTTTCCGGTAGATCGGTGTGCTCACGAATCGGGAAAGCAACATTTTCAAACACAGATAAATCGGTAAACAGGGCACCGTGTTGAAACAGCATGCCCATTTTCCTGCGCAAGCGGTAAATACCGTCACGGTCTTGTTTATGCACCACTTCACCACCAACCTGCACTTCCCCCTTGGTGGGCTTGAGCTGGCCACCGATCAGGCGTAGCAAAGTGGTTTTACCGCTACCACTGCCGCCCATAATCGCCACCACCTTACCTTTTTCAAAGGTCATGTTGATGCCGTGATGCAGCAACTTACCTTTGTATCCAAAGGAAAGATCTTTAATTTCTACGATTGATTGGGCCATGTGGTTGGTTTCTTTTGCAAGCGGCTCTCATTCTAAATCAGAATGCGATGAGAAATCTGTATGTATAACGCATAAAACAAAAAGCCCGAAAAACAGGCTTTTTGCGTGACAGATATGTTGTATTCTACACTAAAAACTCATGCAAACTAAATACGGCGAGCCTGCCTGAGGCGCGGCTACACCAGTGCCCGTTACGCCACTAACCAATATGCGCATCGCACCGCTATCTCCTGCACCATCATCCAGCGTGGTATCGAGTTGTGTGGCGTATCTGCCTAAAATACCATCGGAACACATGGCATGCGCAGTGTTAAACGTGTTTGCGGGTACTGCCCCCAATGTACCGACGCTCGCCACCCCTATCCGTCCACCTTCGCTGTTGCGAGGCAGGTATTGCGGGCTGGCCATATTCACGGAACCAGTAGCCAAACCTGCCAGACGCAAATGCTGCCACACCAGAAATGACTCATCTGTTGCAGCCTCTGAATTCCAAGTCCCTTGTATCAAGCCATTCTGCGTTTGACCAGCTGTACTGGCATTCACACCATCAGTGAGGTGCGTGTTAGCCGCATGATCATCGCCAGGCAGCACGCGAAACCTGTCCTGATAGCCATAAAAATAAGTCGGTACATTCCTGAAGTCACTGGCCAGACTTTTTACTTTGGCGTTAGCGATCAACTCCTGCCCACGCATCACGCCTGCCAGCAATAGCCCTGCAATCACCAGCACAATTGCTAATTCAATCAAGGTAAACCCTCGCTGCCTGTTCATGTTGACTCCTTGTTTATAGTTGATAAGCACTTTATTGACTGAGCGATTACCAGCCCAGCGCATAAAATACTAACATTTATTAACATAAGTAAACAACAATCCACTATAGCGGATTGACAAAAAGAAACGGGCAAGCGCTATTCACGCTTGCCCGTTGGCAGATCTAAAAGAATGACTTATTCAGGCCATTTTTTATAGGTTAGTTAGTTTGTTTGACCTGCGGTTATCGTATTTCACCCATGTCTACAAAGTGCCGTAAGAATGCAGACCACTCAGGAACATATTCACACCTAAAAAAGCAAAGGTCGTGACCAGCAAGCCTACCAGCGCCCACCAGGCCAGTACGGTGCCGCGCAAGCCCTTCATCAGGCGCAAGTGCAGCCAGGCTGCATAGTTCAGCCAGACGATTAAAGCCCAGGTTTCCTTAGGATCCCATGACCAGTAACCACCCCATGCTTCCGCTGCCCACATGGCACCCAGAATGGTCGCGATGGTAAAGAAGGCAAAGCCGATGGCGATGGCTTTGTACATCAGGTCATCCAGCACATGCAATGCAGGCAAACGCGTTGCCAGCACGCCATTCCTGACCAGCAAATATGCGCCAGCCACCATGGCAGCCAATGAAAATGCGCCATACCCGATAAAGTTGGCAGGCACGTGTATCTTCATCCAGTAGCTTTGCAGCGCCGGCACCAATGGCTGGATTTCGTTGGCATGGCGGTCAAAGGTATACCAAAGGATAAACCCGACTGCTGCATTGATCACCACCAGCACAAAGCCACCGAGCTGGCGGGTTTTGAACAGTTGCTCATAATGCAGGTAAAGCAAGGCAGTAATCAGGCAAAACAGAATAAACACTTCGTACAGATTACTGATAGGAATATGACCGATATCCGGCGCAATCAGGTAAGACTCATACCAGCGCACCATCAGCCCGACAAAGCCGAATAAGGTGGCGGCCCAAGTGAGTGCGGAAGCGACTTTCGCGGTAAAGTCAGAACGCTGGAACAGCGCCAGCCAATAAGTGAGCATCGCCAGCACAAACAACACATTCATCCACATCACTGCCGACTGGCTCGCCAGTAAAAACTTGAGCAGGAAGCGTTGACCGCCATTGGCTAGGTCGCCATGGTAGCTGTAGACACCAATTAAACTGACGATAGCCACACCCAGCACCAGCCTGGCAATCGCCGACCAACGCCAGCCCAGGTAGCTGAATACACCCACCGCACCAAACAGAAAACTGACTTCGTAGATATCCATATAGCCAGCATAACGCTGGTAGGAAAAAATGCCGCCAGCCAGCAACAGCATTGCATACAACCAGTCATAGGCAGTCAGCGATTGCCAAAAGGACGTTGGTTTAGTCCATGTAGGTGATGTACTCATCGAAATTCCCCTATCGATATTTAAACAGGCGCTAATGGCACCTGCGTTTGCAACAACCCGGTAAGTTGCTGTTGCATGCGGACAAAGTCCTGGTCCAGATCCATATTTTTACGGTTAGACGACATTGCCAGTAAAACTTCCTGCTGTGTGGGTTTGATTAATAACCACACCCGTCGTTCCCTGATATAAAACATGGAAAAAATACCTAATACCAGCATCACCGAACCCAGGTATACCCAGTTTTGCCCAGGAGAGCGCGTCAGCTGGAAACCACTGGCCTGTTTAAGTGTGTAATTCTTCAACTGGAAATAGTAGGGAGTGCCATAGAAGAACAGGTCATTCATGGCATTCAAACTATCTTGCACAAATATCGCAGTGGCCTGGTCTTGTGGCGCTGGCGGCAGATTCCGTTGCGCACGGCTTATCTGGTAAGCCTGTAGTGCAGCCGTGTTTAATAACTTCAAATAAGTTTGTGCGGCTTGCTCGCGCTGGTCTTTAGGCACGGCATTTTCAATGATTTTGGAAAGCTCAGTATAACCACCACGTTTAAAGGTCAATAACAATTGCTGCAAGCTTTGCTCAAACTGCACCTTCAACTGCGCATTGCCACTAGGCATTTGCTGAGCCACCTGACTGGCGATGTCACGCATAGACTGTTCATTACGCATGGTTTGGCGCAAGGCCATAAAGCCGTCGATTTCGAGCTCATCATCGGCCGGTACGCGCAGGTATTTGAACTCATCCTGCACCGTCTCACGCATGCCTGAGACAAAATAGGCACGCCCATCCAGTTGCAAGGGCTGCATGTAATTGACATATTCACGCGCCTGGCCGCTGGCATTGCGCAATTTAATGGTGGTATTCGGGCCTACATTATGCGGTTTGCCTTTGCCATCTTTGGACAAATTCAGAATGTTGAACTGGCGGAATTCATTGAACTCCACGCTCAACTTTTGCGCGCCCTCGCCCAGCGAACCTTTTTGCAGGATCACGCCATCGATATCAAAGCTATCCTGATTGGCCGCCGCCAGGTTCCATAACTTAAATTTGAGTTGTGATCCGCCATCCTGAAAGTCAGATTGGTAAATCGCAATGCCTTTATGGATATAGGGATGATTGACGCGTATGGTCGTTTCAATCGGCTTATCCAACTCAGGATCGGTAATGACGATATCGCTCTCGAACGATTTTGGCATCCCGGTCGGATAATGTTCAATGCGGAAATCCTTTAGTCCTACCGTGAATGGCAGATCCTGCACCAGGTAACCATCGCGCACGCGCACAAAAGCCACATTGTCGCGCTCACCTTCCGGCAACGTCATATTGGCGCGGAACGATAAATTATTGACGCCCAACCGGCTTTCTTCTGGCACCTTGCGAGTAGCGATATCACGGGTTTCAATCTTCTTGAACCCCATCAGCTCCTGCACCTTTAAAGGTAAATTGCCATCCAGCAAGCCGCCGAAACAGATCACCACAATTGCTGCGTGGGTAAAAATATAACCCAGGCGCTGGTGCGTGCCCAGGCGGGCGGCAAACAGCACATCGCCGTTGTCTTGCTGTTTGGTTTTAAAGGTATAGCGCTCAGCGGTTAAAAACTCGCTTAACTGCGCTTGTGTTGCAGCCGGAGGCTGAGGCGCTGCCAGGCTGGTTTGGTGACTGAACAGGCGCAAGGATTTCTCGGTAGCGTTTTCCTTGTAGGCACGCCACTCTTTCAACATCACTGGTGTATTGCGCAACACACACAGCGTGGTAGAGATGACCAGGAACAATAGAATCGTCAGGAACCAAGCGGCATGATAGACATCGATCAGGCCCAGCATCTCAAATAGCTCAAACCAGAACTGGCCAAACTTGATAATGTAGTTCTGGTATGGTTCGTTCTGTTTCAGAACAGTACCAATGATAGAGGCCACGCCGAGCAAAGTCAGCAGGCTCACGGCAAAGCGCATTGAACTCATGAGTTCGTAGACACGTTGTGATAAAGGAACGGGCGCTTTCAATATGTTCTCTTCAGGATTAGCTTATGTGATTAGCAGGGCAGGATAGCCAGGTACAACGCAGTAACGTTGCACGCGCACTTGTGGACGACATGGTCAATAAAAGGTTGCATGGGTGCTCATTGCATCAACTGAGACAGGGACCAAGTACCTTTGGATCATTTAAACAGGTACTTAGCAAAAAAGGTGGCCGCGGCCACCTTTCCCTGTGTTGCTCAGATTAACGCAGACCTTGGATATAATCAGCAACTGCCTGCATTTCAGCATCGCTCATTTTGGCCGCAATAGTCATCATCATCGGCGCATTAGCACGCTCACCAGTGCGGAAAGTACGCAACTGCTGCACTGTGTAATCGGCATGCTGACCAGCCAGACGAGGGAACTGTTTAGGCAAACCAGCACCTGTCACACCATGGCAAGCAGCACAGGCTGGCGTTTTAGTCGCTGCGATACCGCCGCGATAAATCTTTTCACCGAGTGAGCCTTTACCGTTTTCTTTCGCTTTGGCTAGCTTGATACTCTGGTTGGAGAAGTATTTCGCGATCCCTTCCATGTCTTCCTGGCTCAAGGCACCGGCCATACCGCTCATCACCGGGTTCGCCCGCGTACCATCCTTGAAATTGGTCAACTGCTTGAGCAAATATTCAGGATGTTGGCCAGCCAGTTTCGGGTTAGCCGTGATCACGCTATTGCCATCAGCACCATGACAGGCCGCACATACGTTCTGCACCACTTTATCTGGACTATTTACCGCAGGCGCTGCTTCGGTAGTAGCAGCCTCCTCAGCAAAGACAGGCTGCATGCCCGTTACCAGCAGTACAAACAACCCTGCTTTAAAACTCTTCAACATAATTCAATGCCCCAACATTTTATTTGGCGCCATTTTATCAAACAAACCCTGTTCGTGATAGCATTCACAGCTGAATAGTCCATAAAACCTTGAGGCAACTCAACCCCACCATGCCAGTTTTCCAAAACGCCCGCTTCCATATTTCGGCACATCATTTACGCGACCTGCCGCCTGCCAGCGGGATCGAAGTCGCCTTTGCCGGACGTTCGAACGCCGGAAAATCCAGTGCACTCAACACACTGGCCAACCATAATCGCCTGGCATTTGTCAGTAAACAGCCTGGTCGTACCCAGTTGATTAACTTTTTTACGCTGGGCGATGACAAGCATTTGGTCGATTTGCCCGGTTACGGCTACGCCAAAGTGCCGGAAGCTATGCGCAACCACTGGCAAAATGTTTTGTCGCGCTACTTAAGTGAACGCAGAAGCCTGGCAGGACTGGTGCTGGTGATGGATAGCCGCCATCCGCTTACTCCTCTGGATAAACAAATGCTGGACTGGTTTTGCCCGACAGGCAAGCCGGTACATGTACTGCTGACCAAAAGCGATAAATTATCCCGCGGTGAATCAACCATCACCTTGAACAAAGTCCGCAAAGAACTGAACGACACCTGGGGGGAAGAAATCAGCGTGCAATTATTCTCCAGCCTAAAAAAACAAGGCGTGGATGAAGCTGAAAAAGTACTTGGTGAATGGTTTTTAACTGCGGATACAGACCCCGCAGCCGCGCAGCCTTTACCCGATTAAAAGCTGCAGTTTGCAACAACTGCCAGCGCTTTACCCAACCCGTTTAAACACCAGATCCCACACGCCATGGCCTAGCTTCAGGCCGCGATTCTCAAACTTGGTCAGTGGCCGGTAAGCTGGCTTCTCTGCATAATCCGCTGCTGTATTTTGCAACAACGGTTCTGCGCGTAACACTTCCAGCACCCACTCAGCATATTCCTGCCAGTCAGTCGCCACATGGATGTAAGCGCCCGCTTTCAATTTAGAGCACAGCAGCTTTACAAACTCAGCCTGTATTAAACGCCGCTTATGGTGACGTTTCTTGTGCCAGGGGTCGGGGAAGAAAATATGTACGCCATCCAGAGACGCGTCGGCCAGCATATTCTGTAAAACTTCGACCGCGTCGTGCTGCACGATACGGATATTGGAAATATCGCCTTCCAGCATCAGCTTGAGCAAACCGCCCACACCTGGCGTATGCACTTCCACCGCCAGAAAATCACTGTCCGGCAAAGTCTGCGCGATTTTTGCAGTTGCATCGCCCATGCCAAAACCAATTTCGAGGATTTTCGGGCTGTAGTCACGACCAAAAGTGTTCACCAGATCTAAGGATTGCTCGGCATATTCAATGCCGAACTGCGGCCAGCCGGTTTCCAGCGCACGCTCTTGGCCCTTGGTCAGCCGACCCTGGCGCAGGACAAAACTGCGGATGCGGCGTTGGTAAGGAGCTTCGGAAGATTCAGGTGTTTGGTCGATTTCGGTCATGGGCCGCATTATACTTTAGAGCGTGCGTTTCGCTTATATACGAGATGACTGAAAATTTCTTTTGTTAGTGATTATTTTGAGAAAGTCACACCGCTGTATTTCTAGGTTGGTGAGTTTAACTGGCATTGCTTTTCGCCTCTAGGCGAGTGACTTTTCTTTGCTTGCACAAAGAAAATGTAACCAAAAGAAATGCACCCTAGCTTCCGCTTATCTCCTGCGTTGCTCGTCAAAATAAGCGGTCACGAAACTCGCCCTAGCGGCTTGCAAAAAACGCAAGCCACCGCGGAACTCGGACAGTCGCTCCCTTGTATCTTATTTTGCCTGCGCTACTCGGCGCGTCAGATAGGGGCCCGGTTAAAACCACCACGATGCAAAGTTGGTTAAACATTCTGCACTCAGGGCGCTCAATGGCTTTTTTAAAGACCTCAAAGTAAATGCCCAACAAACTATTTTGTTGGGCATTTTGTCCGTTTACTTTGTTTTATTTCAGTGTGTCGGCGGGATGCAATGTGCGTATTCTCACTTCAGTAACCGCGTGGTGCTTTTCACGGGCCCCTATCTGACGCGCCGAGTAGCGCAGTCAGCGTGGGAGTTGTCGGCCAGCGTTTGTTTGAGCTCCGCGGTGGCCTGCGTTCTTTGCAAGCCGCTAGGGCGAGTTTCGTTGGCCGCCCACGTTGATGAGCAACGCAGGGTACAAGCGGAAGCTAGGGTGCCCTTTCTTTTGGTGACTTATTCTTTGGGCAAGCAAAGAAAAGTCACTCGCCTAGGGGCGAAAAGCAATGATGCAATCGAGCAGCAAAATAGAAAACTGAACCACCCAAAGAAATACCTATTAGGACTTCCATGCAAGGATGGCACTTTTTTTACAGTCACCAGACTAAACATGAACCTTGCCTGGATTCTGGCCTCCGCCAGAATGACGAACCTTTGCAGGAAGCGTCTGCTTCGCGCATAAACCAACACTCTCCCAAGCGCACAGAACATTGCGCCAAACCTATGCACCACCCGCCAATCTGCGACTACAGTTCCTCCTTGACCAACGCCAAAACGCCTATCACAACTGATGCCGCTTATCCCCCTGCGAAAACCCCGCCAATGGCAATTCCAACTCTTTACTCAACGCGACTACCTTAAACAACTCCCCCATCTCTGCCGGGGAAAGCAGCTTTTGCACT
This sequence comes from Methylophilus sp. E2MeOHC9, assembly GCF_058744375.1. NCBI lineage: Bacteria > Pseudomonadati > Pseudomonadota > Betaproteobacteria > Nitrosomonadales > Methylophilaceae > Methylophilus > Methylophilus sp. E2MeOHC9. Next base: position 1,231,530 of record NZ_CP196024.1, on the reverse strand, counting down.
GCCGCGACTACAGGCAAGTAACGGGCGCTATATTCAGGTGAGATCGCTTCCAGCATCTGCAAAATGCCGCAATTCATCAAAAACTGCGCTTGCGAGGTATAGCCTGCGCAACTTAACCCGTGCGCGAGTGCGGTTTCAGCCACGGCAGTGAAATTGACATGGGCAGTGATGTCCTGCAAGCCTGGATAGACAAATGGATCATCATGCGCATAATGCTGGAAGTGGCACATGACGGTGCCCTGATTACGCTGCGGGTGATAGTACTCACGCGCTGAAAAACCATAATCGAGCATGAGTATCAAGCCCTGTTGCAGCATGGCTGCCAAACTGGCGATCAGGCCCTGCCCAGCCGGGGAAACTTCGGTGATGTAGCTGTCTGGCAACTCGCTGGTATCGATATGCGTTGTCAGCGACACCTCTTGCAGCGGCCTGTCTTGCCAGCTGAATCCGTTGTCATCTATCACGCCCCGCTCCAGCCATTGCCCGTTTTGCCAGTGAACCAACTGCACCGGAATCGCGTCCAGCACTTCGTTGCCTATGACTACGCCGGTAAAAGTGTGGGGCAGTGTTTCCAGCCATTGCACACGGGAAAATACGGCTTCAGGCAAGGCGGTTTTCAAAGCCTGTTGCTGTCGCGCACGCAAGTTAGCACTGACATCCAGAATATAGTAGTGCTCAGGCAACTGCCCTAGCTCACTTAATTGCTGCAAGACACCGATAGCCAGTTTTCCGGTGCCGGCGCCCAATTCCAGCACATGACCGCCGGTATGGCCCAGCACCTGGCTGACCTGATTGGCCACCGCCCGTGAAAACAGAGGCGAAATCTCTGGTGCGGTGACGAAATCACCGGGTTGGCCAAACTTACTGGCGTCACCGCTGTAATAGCCAAGGTGGGGGGCGTAAAGCGCGATTTGCATGTAGTCGGCAAAGGATATCCAGCCGCCTTGCAGCTGTATCTGCTGCCGCAGATATGCGACCACAGCCTCGCAATGCTGTTGCGCCGACGCATCTAGCGCAGGCAATCGTGATGAAATGGTTTGCGCAGTCATTCAGCCATTATAATGTGACCAGTCCAGAATAAAGAGTGCAACGTGAATTCCAGTCCAGCAGCCGAGCAAGTCGCCAAGCAAGCAACCGCAAAACAAGCAACCAAGGTGATCTTAATTACCGGGGGAGCCAAACGCGTGGGCGCTGCCATTACGCGTGAGCTGCATCGCAATGGCGCTAATATCATGCTGCACTATCACACTAGTGTTGCTGAAGCGTTGGCCTTACAGGCCGAACTGAATGCTGAGCGCCCTGACAGTGTTGCCATTCAGCAGGGGAACCTGCTAGACACTGGCGATCTGCCGACACTGGTAGCAGCCACCTTACAGCACTTTGGGCGGCTGGATGCTTTAATCAATAACGCATCCAGCTACTATCCAACCCAACTGGGATCAATTCAGCCGGAGCAATGGGAAGACCTGATGGGCAGCAACCTGAAAGCGCCATTATTCCTCAGCCAGGCGGCGGCTGATGCGCTACAGGCAAGTGAGGGCTGCATCATTAATATCACCGATATGCATATCGAGCGTCCGAAAAAACACTACATTGTTTACAGTGCCGCGAAAGCCGGACTGGTCAGCCTGACCAAATCACTGGCGCAGGAACTTGCCCCCAGGGTGAGAGTCAACGCTGTGGCACCGGGGCCGGTGTTATGGCCGGATGATAATCAAGAGTTTGATGAAGTCTATCGCCAGCAGGTCATCAACCAGACATTGCTTAAGCGCACAGGCGAGCCGGCGGATATCGCCAAAGCGGTGAAATTCCTGATTTATGACGCGCCGTTTGTGACCGGGCATGTGCTGGCCGTGGATGGTGGCCGCCACCTGAGCATTTAATCTGCCAGCGTGCGCTTGAACTCACTGCGACACTGCATACAGCTTGAAAACAGGGCTGACCTACTCAAATCAACGAGGATAATCAAAGACTTAGCGTAGACAATACATTGCTTTCCGCTATAATGCGCGCCTATGAAGACCAAACACTACCCAGACGATGTTAGCCAAAACTTCTTGAAACTGCGCAATCAGTTGATCAGCGCCACCGGCAAAGCCATCGGCGATTACAATATGATAGAAGAAGGCGATACCGTGCTGGTGTGCATGAGCGGCGGTAAAGACAGCCACGCCATGCTGATGATTTTGCTGGCTTTGCAAGAACGTGCGCCTATCAATTTCAAATTGATCGCGATGAACCTCGACCAGAAACAGCCTAACTTCCCTGAGGATGTGCTGCCGCGTTACCTGGATCAACTGGGCGTGGAATACCGTATTGTCGAGGCGGATACTTATTCCATCGTTAAAGAAAAAATCCCCGAAGGTAAAACCACTTGCAGCCTGTGTTCACGCCTGCGTCGCGGCATTATCTACACAACCGCACAGCAACTGGGTGCGACTAAAATCGCACTGGGCCACCATAGGGATGACATCGTGCAAACCTTGTTCCTGAATATGTTTTATGGCGCCAAAATGAAAGCGATGCCACCCAAGCTTGCCACCAACCGTGGCGAATTCATGGTCATCCGCCCATTGGCTTATTGCGCAGAAAAAGACATTGCGGCTTATGCCCGCGCCATGCAGTTCCCGATTATCCCGTGCGATTTATGTGGCGGGCAGGAAAACCTGCAACGCCAAAAAATCAAGGATATGCTTAACAACTGGGAACGCGAACAGCCAGGCCGTATCAATAATATTTTCCGCGCGATTGGCAATGTCGAGCCTTCGCACCTGGCTGACTTTGATTTGTATGACTTCAAACACCTGAGCCAGGCCAAAGAGGAGGATGAAGACCCGATGTTTGATCATGAAAAATTTGCGCCCACCGACATGGCGCTGACCATTGCCTCGCAGGATGACAAACGCATCGAGTTTGCGCGTAAACCTTTCCCCATTTCAGTCACGACTGAGGAATAAATAACGCTTGATGCCGGAAAGTCTTAAAAAATATGGACTTTCGGCACTGATATGTTGTCTATTTCTTAGAACGCTTGCTATTATCTAGCCAACTCTTACACACACCACCTAATGTCTAAACTGCTTATCGTTGAATCCCCGTCAAAAGCCAAGACCCTTAAAAAGTATCTGGGTAGTGATTTTGAAGTCCTGGCTTCATACGGACATGTGCGCGACCTGATCCCGAAAAACGGCGCGGTGGACCCCACACAGCAGTTTGCGATGAAGTACGACATTATCGATCGCAACAGCAAGCATGTGGATGCGATTGCCAAAGCAGTTAAAAATGCAGACAGCATCTACCTGGCAACCGACCCGGACCGCGAAGGTGAAGCGATCTCATGGCATATTGCCGAGATTCTGGCTGAAAAAAAGCTGATCAAGAACAAGCTGATCAAACGTGTTGAATTCAACGAGATCACGCAAACGGCTGTGAAATACGCCATTGATCATCCGCGTGATATCTCAATGGACCTGGTGAATGCGCAACAAGCGCGCCGGGCACTGGATTACCTGGTGGGCTTTAATTTATCGCCCCTGCTGTGGAAAAAAATCCGTCGCGGCTTGTCCGCAGGCCGTGTTCAAAGCCCGGCCTTGCGCCTGATTGTCGAGCGCGAACTGCAGATTGAAGCCTTTACCAGCCAGGAATACTGGAGCATCCATATGAGTGCGCTCAAGCATGCGCATGGGTTTGATGCAAAACTGGTACAGCTCAATGGCCAAAAGGTGGAGCAATTCACCGTTACGCAGCACGACCAGCAGGCAGATATTGTAGGCAAACTCTTATTAGCCTCCGCCGGTAAAACCACGGTTACCCGCGTCGAGAAAAAACAACGTAGCCGCAGCCCGGCTGCCCCATTCACTACATCTACGCTGCAACAGGAAGCCGTCCGCAAATTAGGCTTTACCACCAGCCGTGCCATGCGTGTGGCGCAACAACTGTATGAAGGTATGGATGTAGGCAGCGGTACGGTAGGTTTGATCACTTATATGCGTACCGACTCGTTCAGCCTGGCGGCTGAAGCGGTGATGCAGATACGTGATTATGTGAAAAAGCATTTTGATGCAGACTACCTGCCAAAAGCGCCCATCATGTACAAAACCAAGGCCAAAAATGCGCAGGAAGCGCATGAGGCGATCCGCCCGACCGATATCACGCGTTCACCGGCCAGCGTGCGCCAGTACCTCAACGACGAACAATTCAAATTGTATGAAATGATCTGGAAACGCACATTGGCGTGCCAGATGACACAGGCCAAATACGATGCCGTGAGCGTTGATTTGGCTGTGGGTAGTGAAGCCACATTATTCCGTGCCAGCGGCCAGACCTTGATCTTCCCCGGCTTTATTGCCGTATATATGGAAGGCAAGGACGACGACAAGGATGACGAAGATGCAGAAGCAAAATTGCCGCATCTGGAAACTGGTGAAGTGCTGACAGTAGAAAAAATCTTTGGCGAACAACACTTTACCGAACCGCCACCACGCTACTCAGAAGCCAGCCTGGTGAAAGCTCTGGAAGAGCACGGTATTGGCCGCCCTTCGACATACGCCAGCATCATCTCCACCTTGCAAGACCGCGAATACGTCATCCTGGATAAAAAACGCTTTACCCCGACCGATGTCGGCCGCGTGGTGAACAAGTTCCTGACAGAACACTTTACGCAGTATGTCGATTACGACTTCACCGCCAAGCTGGAAAACGAACTGGATGAAATTGCCGAAGGCAACCTGGACTGGATACCAGTCATGGACAAGTTCTGGCAAGGCTTTAACCAGCAGATCCTGGGCAAAGCCGATGTTGAACGCCCTGGCAATGAGTTAATCGATGAATTCTGCCCGAAATGTGGCCGCCAGTTGCAAAAACAACTCAGCCGTTATGGCAGTTTTATTGGCTGTACTGGCTATAACGCCACCCCGAAATGCGATTACAAGCGCAACCTGGATGGTGAAGCCAATGCCGCCAGCGAGCCGGTGGTCATTGGCCAGGATGCAGAAACCAGCAAAGAAATCTACCTGATGAATGGCCCGTACGGCCCTTATCTACAAGTAGGTTTGCCAGTCGAAGGCGAAAAGAAAAAACCCAAGCGCGTCAGCATCCCGAAAGAGATTCCGCTCAGCCAGGTCAATATTGATACCGCACATATGCTGTTGAGTTTGCCACGCGACCTCGGCACCCATCCGGAAACGGGCAAAAAAATCATCGCCAATATTGGCCGCTTCGGGCCTTATGTCAATCATGATGGCAAATTCAAATCCATCCCCAAAAGCGAGAGTGTGTTTGGCATAGATCTCGCTGGCGCCGTGGCTTTACTGGCTGCGGCCAGCGGCCCGGCGGTATTGGCCGATTTGGGCGCGCACCCGTCTGGCGAAGGCCGGGTAGAAGTGTTTTCTGGCCGATTTGGCCCTTATGTGCAACATGCCGGTATCCGTGCGACCCTGCCTAAAAGCGTGACGCCGGAAGAGCTGACTTTAGAGCAGGCGCTGGAATTACTCACAGAAAAAGCGGCCAAGGGCGGAGGCAAGTCTACAGGTAGAAAGACGGCGGCAAAAAAAGCCCCTGCCAAGAAAACCCCAGTCAAGAAAGCGGCAGTCAAGAAAGCGGCAGCAGCCACTCCAAAGAAAACACCAGCAGCAAAACCGGCAGCAGCCAAGCGCACGAAAAAAGCAGCTGAGTAATGTTTGCTAGAAGTAGAACTACCAAATGAAAAAGGAGCCTGAGGCTCCTTTTTTTAAATCGTGGGTACGGCTGTTATTGCGATGCCCACAAGTGATCAATATTACCAATACCCCAGCTCATCGCAGATTCGTTGCTGACTATTTCATCGGCACCCTGCCTGGATAGATCAATCTCTTCCACCGGGATATGCACCAGCGACTTGGTGGAGAAAAACGATTTGACGACTGGTGTTAACAGGCTGTCTGGCGACTGGCGCACGACGACTGCAAGGCGGCCAGACTTGAGCATGACCACCGTACCTATCGGGTATATCCCCATACTTTTAACAAAGGCTTCTAGCACTACCGGGTCAAAATGACCACTCCACGAAGCCATGCGTTTAAGGGCAATGCCGGGCTCCCAGCCAGGCTTATAAGCGCGTGTAGAAGTCAGCGCATCGTAAACATCACAGATGGCACCCATCCTGGCATAAATACTGATACTGTCGCCAGTCAAATGGCCTGGATAGCCGCTACCATCTATCTTTTCGTGGTGATGTAAACAGACATCCAGTGTGACTGGATCCGTAATATTAGCCCTCACCAGCAGGTCATAGCCAATTTGCGGATGCTGGCGGATGACATCGAATTCATTATCGGTTAACGATCCGGGTTTATTCAGAATCTGTAACGGCACTTCGGCCTTACCCATGTCGTGCATCAATCCGGCCAGCCCGGCCTGCTTGACTTCAACCTCTGACAGTTTGAGCTCTTTAGCAAGGTTGGTCATTAATGCACTGACTGCGATCGAATGCATATAGGTGTAATCATCAGCCGTTTTCAACCGCACCAGGCTGATTAACGCATGCGTATTGCGGGAGACCGAGGCGGAAATCTCCTCGACCAGCGGCATCACGTTTGCAGCCTCAATCACTTTGCCCATGCGCAAATCTTTGAACATGGACATGATCTCACGGCGGGAAGCCTGGATGATTTTTGCCGCTTTGCGGTGCTCCGCATCCAGTGGTGCCTGTTTGACCTGAGGCATCACTTCCTCAAGAGAGAGGCTATCCAGCTCCAGTAGCGCCAGCTCCTTATCCGTCAATGTCTGGGCAACCGGCTCCGGTTCTGGCAACACATCCAGCCCGCGCTTGATATCAATCACCACCTGCTTGAGTGCACTGCCCCTTAATTTGAGCAGATCCATCTCATCTTTGAGGATGAACTTGGTGCGCCAAAAGGGATGATCCATCCATGGGCCTTTCAGCTCATGAATATACATCCCGATTCTTACCTGGTTGACGGCGATTGTTTTTAACATACTGCCAGCTTGAGTCTTTACTCTTTGTACTTTATACGCATCATCTTACGCTTGATATCGTCAACAAATCGAAAAAAAAGAGGGCTAAAAGCCCTCTTTAAAATTACTTTCTGCATCAATGCCTTACTGGCGATATTACAATCCGGCAGCCGCGCGCAATTCAGCCGCTTTATCGGTCGCTTCCCAGGTGAATTCCGGCTCATCGCGGCCAAAATGCCCATAGGCAGCTGTTTTAGTGTAAATCGGACGCAGCAGATCGAGCATTTTCACGATGCCTTTCGGGCGCAGGTCAAAATGCTCACGCACCAACTGCGTCAGTTTGTCATCAGAAATCTTGCCGGTACCGTAGGTTTCTACCATGATAGAAGTCGGCTGCGCCACGCCAATCGCGTAGCTGACTTGCACCAGGCACTTGTCTGCCAGGCCAGCGGCCACGATATTCTTGGCGACATAACGGCCAGCATAGGCCGCAGAGCGATCTACTTTTGACGGGTCTTTGCCGGAGAATGCACCGCCGCCGTGAGGGGCTGCGCCACCGTAGGTATCGACGATAATTTTACGGCCTGTCAGGCCACAATCCCCTTGCGGACCGCCAATCACAAAACGGCCAGTCGGGTTGACCAGGAATTTAATCTCGCCTTTGATCAGCTCAGCCGGTAACGTTGGCTTGATGATTTCTTCAATCACGGCTTCACGAATAGCTTCCAGCGTCATGTCTGGCGCGTGCTGGGTAGAAACCAGCACCGTATCAATCTTGTGCGGTTTGCCGTCGATATATTGCACAGTCACTTGTGACTTGGCATCCGGACGCAACCATGGCAAGCGGCCATCTTTACGCAGTTGCGCCTGACGCTCCATCACACGGTGGCTCAGCCAGATCGGCAATGGCATCAGTTGCGGCGTTTCATTCACAGCATAACCAAACATCAGGCCCTGATCGCCAGCACCTTGGTCCAGCGGATCATCATTGGCATTGTCTACGCCCTGTGCGATATCAGGGGATTGCTTGTCATAAGCCACTAATACTGCGCAGCCTTTGTAATCAATGCCGTAATCGGTATTGTCATAGCCGATACGCTTCACTGCATCGCGCGCTACCTTGATGTAATCCACATTGGCGGTGGTGGTGATTTCACCAGCAAGCACGATCAAGCCAGTATTGGCTAATGTTTCAGCAGCAACGCGGGCAGTGGGGTCCTGGGCAAGGATTGCATCCAGAATGCTGTCAGACACCTGATCAGCCAGTTTATCCGGATGGCCTTCGGAAACCGATTCCGAAGTAAAAAGATATTCACTCATGTTTGACGCCTTGAAAAGTAAAAATGGTTGATCAATAGCACCGACTAAAGGCTGAAGCCGGCACCTAAAAGGAAGGAAGATTCTACCCGAGTTTGCCGGCCAAACGGAATAAATGTTGTGCGTAAGCTGCCATTGCAAGGGTTGTTAGAGTATCATTTCAAGCCATGAAACTCAGATTCACCAAAATGCAGGGCGCAGGTAATGACTTCGTAGTGATTGATGCGACACAAACCCCTGTGCACTTATCCCACACACAGATACAGCACATCGCGAATCGCTATTTCGGTGTCGGTTGTGACCAACTGTTAATGGTGGAAAGCACAGACACGCCCGGAATAGATTTCCGCTACCGAATTTTCAACGCCGATGGCAGCGAAGTCGAGCAATGTGGCAACGGCGCCCGTTGCTTTGTGCGATTTGTGGTGGATAAAGGCCTGACTGACAAACGCGAAATCAAGGTGGAAACCGCCAGCGGCAACCTGACCCTGACTTTGCAGGATGACGGCCAGGTCACCGTGGATATGGGTGCGCCAAGATTCGCCCCGGCACAGATCCCTTTCGAGGCAGAGGCCGAAGCGACTGCCTATGAGCTGCCATTGCAAAATGACTTGGTGACTATCAGCGCCGTCTCTATGGGTAACCCGCATGCGGTGATGCTGGTGGATAACGTGCATACTGCTGAAGTGGCGACACTTGGGCCACAAATCGAATCACACCCGCGCTTTCCGCAACGCGTGAATGCCGGGTTTATGCAGGTATTAAACGAGCACGAAATCAACCTGCGGGTGTACGAACGTGGCAGCGGTGAAACGCTGGCCTGCGGCACCGGCGCTTGTGCAGCAACAGTGAGCGGCATTCAGTTAGGCACATTGCAAAGCCCGGTAAAAGTACATACACGCGGCGGGATATTAACCATCAAATGGGCTGGCGGACAACATCCGGTCATGATGACAGGGCCGGCAGACATCGTCTTTGAAGGCGACATTGAAATTTAAGCAGATTGCAGAAGCATTATGGAAGACAGTATTAACGAAAACGATATCAAGCATTACCTGAAGGCGCACCCGGACTTTTTTGAAAGCCATGCGCACTTGCTGGCTGAGTTGTTCCTGCCCAGCCCACATGGCAAAGGCACGATTTCACTGGCAGAACGCCAGCAAATCGCCCAGCGTGACAAAATCCGTGTGCTGGAATCGCGCTTTACCGAGCTGATCCTCACGGCGGAAGAAAATGAAGCCACTGCCAACAAAGTCCATGAATTAACGCTGGGATTATTATTTGCCAAAGACGTGCCGGCATTGCATGCGCACCTGGTGGAGTTTCTGGCGACACACTTTCAATTACCGAATGCCAGGCTCAGGCTATGGACAAATGAAAGCCATGCTGCCGATGATATTTTTATTGCCGCTGAAGACTCACTGAAAAACTGGGCCAAGGATTTAAGCCAACCGTATTGCGGCACCTTACCCACGATGGATATTGCAGGCTGGTTCACTGAATCACCGGCCTCACTGGCAGTGATCCCCATGCGTTATCAGGAGGTGACCTTTGGCCTGCTGGCGATCCCAAGTGAACAACGCAGCCGCTTTTATGCCGGCATGGGCACGCTGTTTTTAAATAGGATAGGCGAACTGGTCAGCGCCTCGCTTGCCAGATACATCATATGAAAGCCCCCGCTGAGGTTTCCGCCGAGAGGTATCTTCTTGCGGCAATTGTCAGCGTAAAGTCACACATTAGAGGTAATCATCATGCATGAACTGCTGGATGATTACCTCGACTTCCTGCATTTTGAGCGCGGCCTCAGTGAACATACCCGCAACAACTACCAGCGCGACATCTCCCTGCTGTTAAAACAGCATACGCAGGACCTGAAAACACTCACTCCGCAGATGATACGACGCAGTATTGCCAGCTTGCACAGTCAAGGCCTGAGTGGCCGTAGCATTGCACGCATGCTCTCCAGCTGGCGTGGGTTCTTCCACTACCTGGTCTTGCATCATCAATTCCCCTCCAATCCGGTGATAGGCTTGCGCGCACCCAAGGCACCCAAAACGTTGCCGCATGCCCTCTCTATCGAGCAAACCAACAAGCTGGTCGAACTGGAAGGCGATGACCCGATTGTTGTGCGTGACCGCGCCATACTGGAGTTGTTTTATTCTTCCGGCCTGCGTCTAAGTGAAGTGACAGGCCTGGACCTGGAGCGGTTGGATTTACAGGAAGGCGTGGTCACCGTCATCGGCAAGGGTAACAAAACCCGGATGGTGCCACTGGGTAGCAAAGCGGTTTCTGCCATGCATGCCTGGTTAAGTGTGCGCCCACTCTGGTTGAGCAAACGCCCGGCTGAAACGGCTGTCTTTATCAGCCAGCAAGGCCGGCGTATCAGCGGGCGCAGTATACAAATGCGTGTGAACGAATGGGCAGTGAAACAAGGCCTGCATAACCATGTACACCCGCACATGTTGCGCCACAGTTTTGCCAGCCATGTCTTGCAGAGCAGCGGTGATTTACGCGCAGTGCAGGAAATGCTGGGCCACGCCAACATCAGCACCACACAAGTGTATACCCACCTCGACTTTCAGCACCTGAGCAAAATTTATGACGCGGCGCATCCGCGTGCGCGCAAAAAATAAGCGTTTCCGCTCACTAGATAGTATTCAGCAACGTGTTACTGCATCGCAAACTATGGCAAAATATCCTATTAAACTGCTAAACCTTTTACCGGTCTTGTGGTTCTAAACAGCACCTGGATGTCACACTCATAAAAATAACAGCGTCTTAACAAGACTTTTTCAATACCATTTCATTCAACACACCATAAAAAAGGAAACACCATGGAACATACCTTACCTCCATTGCCATTCGCCAAAGATGCATTGGCACCCCATATCTCCGCAGAAACGTTTGACTACCATTACAGCAAACACCATCAAACCTATGTGACCAACCTCAACAACCTGATCAAGGGCACCGAGTTTGAAAATGCCAGCCTGGAAGAGATCATCAAGAAATCTTCCGGTGGCATCTATAACAACTCAGCCCAGGTCTGGAACCACACCTTCTTCTGGAACAGCCTGTCACCTAACGGTGGCGGTGAACCTACTGGCGCACTGGCTGATGCCATTAACGCAAAATGGGGCTCTTTTGAAGAGTTCAAAAAAGCTTTCCAGGCTTCTGCCGTAGGCAATTTCGGTTCCGGCTGGACCTGGCTGGTGAAAAAAGCCGATGGCACAGTTGATATCCTGAACACAGGTGCCGCTGGCACACCATTAACGACTGGTGAAACAGCCCTGTTGACCATAGACGTGTGGGAACATGCGTATTACATAGACTATCGCAATGCACGTCCAAAATTTGTAGAAACCTTTTTGGCCAGCCTGGCCAACTGGGAATTTGCTGCCAAGAACTTCGCAGCCTGATTGTTGTTTGAATCAGTTGTAACTGTAAGCCCCGTTGAGAAACGGGGCTTTTTGTTGCCTATGGCTAGCCCTCAATCCCATATGTATGCAAGGTCATTTCCGACTAGACCCATGTCAGCAAATACCAGTGCTTGATTAAAGCCTGTGCTTAAAACTGCCGTTAAACAGTCATCTTCTACATGATTATGATGCGTGCATTCCTATGGCTATTTCTATCAACATGCAAGTGGGCTCCACCAGCGGCGGCTCTTCCACATCGAGTCAAGGTAACAGCAATACTATCGCAGGCCTGAAACAAAAACTTGCCGCACTCAATAAGGATTTGCAAACCGCTTTGGGTGATCAAAGCGAAACCGGCGTGCAAAAAGCTAAAAATATTCAGTTACAAATACAAATGGCGCAAATAAAACTCAATCAACTGATTCAGCAAGAAGCCGAGAAAAGCAAACAAGCGCTGGAGAAAACTGACACCAAAGCAAAGGCCGGGGCTGGCACACAATCACTTTCAGGGCAAATCAGGCAGACTGGTTATCAGAATCAAATTGATGTGTATGTCTAAGTAAAATATCTGCACTCAGCAGCTTTAAAGACACGCCTTTTAAAAAGCAAACAACAGACATCTACCGGCTTTGATGCTTTAAACAGTTATACCGGTTTATGCTACCTGATGGATTTATCCAACGGCACCGGATTGCGTTGTAAAATTCCAGTTTGGCATTGCTGAACTTGCTTCAAATAGTCAAAACACCCAACCATCAATGCGACCTCAATGGACAAGATGTCATGGATTTTGAAATTTTTTCTGCCTTTTATTTAGTGCCGTTAGTGATTTCGGCCATAGGTGCGCTGATTGAATTTCGTAATTGCGAATTCGATACGCTCAGGCACGCTTTAGGCAAAGCATTCTTTCTGGCTTTCAGGAGTATGGTGCCGGTACTCAACATCTTTTCGGCCATTCTGTATTTGATCACTTGCGGAACATATACCTGGAAGAAATCTGCTTTTTCCAAAAAGTAATTCTGTCACGGTGTGAATACCACTACTTGGTCTGACGCTTAGTCAGATACTGCTTGGTTTTGCCACATGCTGTCCCAGCCTAAGCGTTAACAAACAAAAACGGCCACCCGTCACAGGATGGCCGTTTTTTATGGTGCGTTTGCGGATCGATTAAAGCATTTTTAACACAGCGCTATCTTTTGCAGCGTAGCTTGCATTGTTGTTCACCCAATGTTCAAACACATCTATCGCTAATGGCCTGGTGAAATAATAGCCCTGGAATGCCTGGCAACCCAGCTCCGTCAATACGCGTAATTGTGCATCGGTTTCCACGCCTTCCGCCAATACTTCCAGCTGCAAGCTCTGCCCTAGCGAAATAATGGCATTGACGATACTTTTGTGATCATGCCCATTGAGCATGTCGCGCACAAATGACTGATCGATTTTTAGCTGATCGAACGGCAAGCGTTTCAGGTAAGACAAAGAAGAATAGCCGGTACCGAAATCATCCAGCGAGAAGCAAACGCCGACTTCGCGCAAGGCAGTCATTTTGGCAATAATGTCTTCCACATTGTCCACCAGCATGCTTTCTGTCAGTTCAAGTTTCAACCTGCCGGGATGAATGCCAGTTTCAGTCACCATGCGCTGTACTTCCTGCACGAAATTGGGCTGTAGATATTGTTTGGGGCTGACGTTTACAGAGAGTACCAGCGAGCGCAGTTGCGGGCGGGTAGACCAGGCCAGCAATACCTGGCAGGCTTTCTGCAATACCCAGTGCCCAATCGCGACAATCTGCCCTGAACTCTCGGCCATGGTGATAAATTGGCCTGGCATGATCAGGCCGCGCTCCGGGTGTTGCCAGCGGATCAAGGCCTCAGCACCCACGATTTCGTGCTGCTGGTTATATTGCGGCTGGAAGTGCAACAGGAATTGCTGCGATTCAATCGCGATGTGTAAATCAGCTTCCAGCGCCACGCGCTGCAATAATTCGGTTTCCATTAAGGTATCAAAGAACTGGTAGCCGTTTCTACCGGCTTCTTTGGCTTTGTACATGGCCATATCGGCTCGCCGTAACAGCTCTTCCGCCTGGCTGGGGGCATCATAATCAAACAGCGCAACGCCGATACTAGGCGAGGTGTAGTGCTGGTAATGATTTAAATTAAATGGGCTTTCAAAGGCGGCAACGATCTTTTCACACACGATACGCGCCTGCTTTTCGGCTTGTGCCTGATCCCGGTTCAATCCATCAAGTACAACGACAAACTCATCACCGCCCAGGCGGCTGACAGTATCCAAACGACGGACGGAATGTTTGATGCGTTTTGCCACCTCGATCAGCAGCGCATCGCCGATATCGTGCCCATGCGTATCATTGAGTGTTTTAAAGTTATCAATATCAATAAACAGCAGTGCACCACTGGTTTTCTTGCGCACTGCTTTTCGCAGATGAGCGGCCAGTTTCTCCTGCAGCAGCAAGCGGTTAGGCAGGCCAGTCATGGTGTCGTAATAGGCCAATTGGCGGATTTGCGCATCGGCCTGCTTGCGTTCGGTGATATCGCGCAACACCAGCACCCAGTGGGTATACCGCCCCCCTTTGTCATGCAAGGGCAAGGCATCCATTTCCAGTGAAACGCCTGCGCCATCGAGATTGACAGCGATCACTTCGGCCGTGATGGGTAACATGTGCTGAAAAGCGTGTTTGATGCGCTCAAGCTCACGTCCGGGTGTCGCAACATTGAAAATATCAAAAGGTGAACTGCCGCTTAAATGCTCCAGCGATGAGCCGGTGATTTTTGTGAATGCCTCGTTAAGGAACACGATTTTTTGCTGCATGGGCGCCTGCAAAGGGGCCTCGGTGATCATGACAATGTCATTGAGCCGCGAAATTCCGCTGCGTAATAGATTCAGTTGTTCGTCGGACTGCTCTCGTTCAATGGCCAGGCCCAGCATTTGCGCATAGCTTTCGACAAAATCGATCTCAGCCGCTACCGGCGCATATTGATGCCGCCTGTAGATCACCAGCACACCTAATGCACGCCAGCTACGCGACAAAATAGGCGCACTCCAGCAGGCTTTCAGGCCGTGACTCAACGCTAAGGTGCTGTGCTCGTCGCCGAAGGGGTAGGTACTGATATCGTTGGCAATCACCCTACTTTGGGTAACAACCGCGATCTGGCTGCTTTGCCATGCGATACCATCCATCGCTTGCATATATGGCAGAGGCAGTTTGGACAAGGCGGCATGCCGCAGATGCGACCCTTCCTGGTCAAGCAGCAGAATGGCACAACAGGCGTCAGGGAATTGCAACTCGACCAGTTGTGCCACTGTATTAAGAATTTCGTGCAGGGAAACATCCGCCAGCATCATGGCCTGGATTTTGGCCTGCCCTTGCCTGATGGCTTCCAGTTGTTTTTGGGCGGTAATATCCTGCAATGACCCTTGCAGCTTAACAATGTGGCCATCCGGGTCACGCACCGGCTGGCCCATGGCGCGCACCCAGAAACGACGGCCTGTCGCAGTGATCTTTTCCAGCTCAAGGTCGTAGGCAACCCCTTCTTCTATGCATTTTTTCAGCGCATGCTGCATCAGTGGCTGATACTCAGGCACAAACATGCGTACGCCTTCTTCCACCGTCGGCGTATAGCCGGGAGGCATTTCATGCAGGGCAGCGACTTCATCCGACCATTGCAAGGTGTCGGTTTTGATATCTATCATCCAGCCGCCAATCTTGGCCACGCTGCCTGCTACTTTGAGCAGATATTCTGCCTGCTTGCGGCGGTCTATTTCACTTTGCAATGCCTGGGTGCGGTGCACTACTTGCCGCCTGATCTGCAGATTCCACAGAAAAGTGACGCCAAGGATCATTAGCAGCACCGCGACGCCTCTTGATAACCATACAATGTACGGCCGTTTGATACGCATATCGCCCTGATGCAGAAACCCTCGCAGATTATAATCAGGGCGCACTAGCCCTAAGTCAGCCAGCGTTTGTGCAATTGCCAGCCAACGCTCCTCATTCATATGGCCCCAGGGCACCACCCCAGTCAGCACATAGGGCTCCATCAAACTGGCTTCCCGCAATAAGGTTTGTGCTGTGACGCCTCTCTTGGAAACGCCGGGCATACCAGCAATGCTATTGGCCATTTCTTCCTGATGGTTTAGTGCATACAGCCAGCCTTTTTTAGTCGCACGTAAAAACGCCTCTACCCGCTCAGGGTGCGTGGCCAATTCACGCTCGCTGGTAAATAGCACATCGCCGTAAAAATCCACGCCAGAAGACTGGTTACTGATGATAGAAGGTGAATAGCCCATTTGCTGCAACTGGCCTGGCTCGTCCATGGCATATGCCGAGATCACATCGACTTTGCCCTCTATCAAGTCTTGCAGACGCCATGTATGCGGCACTATCGTCATCTGCTTGATATCCAGATGATGTTTCAGCAACATGGCCTTGAACTGGAACACCCCCTGGCCGTCAGCCGACATCATGATGCGTTTGCCAATCAGGTCCTGAGGTTCACGAATATTGCTTTCCTGCAGGCTGAGCAATATACCGGGAGAGTGTTGCATAATGGCCGCCAGCGCCACCACTGGCTTGCCGGAAATGCGTGCTACCAGGATCTCTGCATCACCTATGCTGTATTCAGCCTGGCCTGATAACACCTGTTGCAATGGCGAGCGGTCTTTACTGCCTTCAATGATGTTGACGTTTAAGCCTTCGTCTTTGTAATAGCCTTGCTGGTGGGCAGCGTAATAGCCTGCAAACTGGAACTGATGCCGCCATTTCAACTGCAAGGTGATGTTATCTGCAGCAACCGCAAACGCAGTACTGGCAAACGTGACAATAGCCACCAGCCATCTGAACAAAGAGAGGGTTGAATTGCGTTTCATGGTAATTTAGAACAACGGTATCACTACAAGCTGGTTGGGCGTTTTGCCAATGATTAAGTCCAGCCTGATTTATACCGCAAACCATGGCCATGACATCGGCCAAATAGACAGGGGTTTATATTTGTATCGATGCATTTGGTTGCAAACTATTGAATGCAACAACTGCAAGACAGGCTTGCAGTCATTTTATATTAAAGCTGCAGAGGTGTTTTACCTGGGTGGTTTGAGCATCATGGCTAGCACCAGCATCAGCGCAGAAACACCCACCAGCAACTGGAAACCACCGGCAAAATGCCCGCTGTGGTCATGTATCAACCCTATGATAAAAGGCCCGGTAGCAGCAATCAAATAACCTATGGTCAACACAAATGCATTCCAGCGATTTGCCGCATCTGGCGTATGCGTATGATCCAGTGGCAAAGTCATTGCAAGTGTAAATGCGCCACCGAGGCCAAACGCCGTCACCGGCACCCATAACCACGGCCATGCGCCTGGCGTTGCCATGCCTGCCAGGCCTATGGTAGATAACAGGCTACAGCCAGCTAACCAGCCACGCCGGTCCAGGCTTTTACTCAGCATGCCCACTACCGGGTTTGCCAGCATGAAACAAAAGGTAAAACTGGCGAGCACGGCACCCGCTTCAGCAGCTGGCATGCCGGCCTCCTGATACATGGCCGCCGTCCAGGTCAGGATGGCATAGAACAGGAAATTCACACAGGCAAAAAATAAGGCAATCAGCCATGCGACTGGCGTGCGCAGTGGCAAACGTGTTGTTGGCGTGACCGCTGTGCCAGATGCTGGCTGTATGGCCACTGATTTTGGCATCACTCGCCACCAGGCAATCATGGCAATCACGCCCAACGCTGCCCAGGCACCAATCGCCACCCGCCAACCTGTCGCTTGCAATATCCAGCCGGTGAGCCCGGCGGACAGGGTACTGCCTAACGACAAGGCGGTCGCATAGATACCAATCATGAACGCGGCGCGATTGGCAAAACTGGCTTTGACAATGCCGGCAAACATGGCCCCCGCAACGGCAATGCCCGCCCCTACACCAACCGTAGCGCTGATTAACAACCGCTCACTGTCAGCATACGCGCGCATACCCATCGAGAGGCTCAGCAAACCCAATGCCAGCATCAGTACTTTATTCACGCCGAACCTGCGCACCAGCCAGGGGGTAGGCAAGGCCAGCGCGCCCATTAACAGATCGGGAATAGCTGTCATTAACGAAGCCATGGCATGGCTAAGCTGGAAGGCATCAATGATGGCGGGCAAGGCCGGGCCCATAGAAACAATCCCCGGCCTTAACGCCATCGCCACCAGCACAATCGCCAGCACCAGGCCCCATTCGCCCCGGGAAAATCCAGCGCGCTTGCCCTGTGCATGGTTAAGGTCCTGCTTCATAACTGCTCTCCTGAAAGTAAATTCACTCAGGTGCCACTTTAATAGTAGGTGAACAATTCAAAAATACGCCATTTGTCTGATATTCAGTCTAAAAACGCACAACCACGGCTAGCGGATGCTGACTGTCAGCCCAACACACATGGCCGGAAAATGGCAAAAGACTGGTGTAAAATGCGCGAGTGTCATGGCAATCGTTGATTGCCACCCATCCCCCATGATTGGAGAATACTGTTGAAACTGGCCACCTGGAATGTTAACTCGCTGACGGTACGCCTGCCGCATGTACTGGACTGGCTGGTCGCCAACCAACCCGATGCGTTGTGCCTCCAGGAAACCAAGCAGGAGGACAGCAAGTTCCCTTATGCCGCTTTAAAAGAAGCCGGTTTTAATGCCATCCACAACGGGCAGAGAACCTACAATGGCGTCGCCATCATCAGCCCGCATGCCATCAACCAGGTGCATGTTGACCTGCCTAACTTTGCGGACGAACAAAAAAGGATTATCGCGGCGACCATACAAGGTGTACGGGTGATTTGTGCGTATGTGGTGAATGGCCAGGCACTGGATTCAGATAAATTCCAGTACAAGCTCAACTGGCTGAACGCGCTGCACCATTGGGTGGCTGATGAGTTAAAGCAGCATGAAAAACTGGCGTTGCTGGGGGATTACAACATTGCGCCGGATGACCGTGACTGCCATGACCCTGTGGCCTGGGAAGGTCAGGTACTGGTCAGCCCGCAAGAGCGGGAGGCTTTCCAGAACTTGCTGGCACTGGGTTTATCAGATAGTTTCCGCTTGTTCAGTGAGGAAGCAGGGCAATATAGCTGGTGGGATTACCGGATGGCGGCTTTCCGCCGTAATATGGGCTTGCGCATAGACCATATCCTGGTCAGTGAAGCATTAAAACCTCTGTGCCTAAGTTGCCTGATCGACAAATTGCCACGTAAACTTGAACGCCCTAGCGATCACACGCCTGTTGTTCTAACGCTCGCCAACGCCTGAAAAGGCTAGTGTCCCTGACTAAGATCAACCCCTAAATACTGGGCATCACAAACTTGATGCCCTGCAACACTTCCAGGATGCTGGATTTCAGCCGTTTGTTCAACTCACCTTCTATGACTTCCATTTGCGCGGTGACCATGGCCTGCACTTTGGTCTGTAATTCGGCTTCAACCGATGACAGTTCGGTATTGAATTTCTGTTTAAACTCGGCGGTTTGCTGATCGGTGAATTCGGCAAAAGCGCTTTGCAGGGTCAGTTTGTACTCTTCCACCAGCCTGGCTTCCATCGCCTCCTGACCGGTGGTCAGCGTTTCCTTGCTGCTTTCTTGCAGCTGGTGGATGTGATCCGCCGTGGTCTTCTCTAACTGCGCTTGCATCTCCAGCACTTTGGTCGCAATTTGCGCTTGCTGGTCTTCAATCAGTTGCGCCAGTTTTTCTTCCAGCTTTTGCCTGCCCGCGTTTTCTGCCACTTCACGTATGGTTTGCTCAGTGGTCGCCAGTAGTTGCTGCTGCGTTTCGGTTAAACGGGCCACGTCTTCTTCTACAGATTGCAGCTGTTGCTTACCGACATTGCCCATGGCTTCGCGAAATGCCTGCTCAATCGATTGCAAACTCTCGCCAACCTGGGTTTGTGCATGTCGCGATAGATCCTGCTGTATGGATTCTGCATACTCGGACAACGCCTGCTGCTCGACCACAGAACGTTCAAACGCGCGCTGGCCTAACTGGCTGGCGACGATCTCCGCAATCTCAGGCAATAACGCCTGTTTGACCTGGGCAACCAGCTCATCCACGTCCAGGGCGGCCGGGTTATTTTTTTGTACGACTTTGGTTAATACAGGAATTTCTGAAATATCCACACAACCTCCCTTGATAGCCGCTTACTGCGTCTGCATGTTCATATGCTGAATTTCGTAACCACGGTCACGGTAAAACGTATAACGCTGGCGACCCGCGGTTTTTTCATCTTCGGCAGACCCGATCAACTCAAACAAGTGCCGGAAACGACTGAAAAACTTTGGCAGCTCTGCCTGGCAATTAAACAGCATATCATCCTGCCGGATATGTTCCGGCAACCAGGCTAGCAGCACCGGCGTCAGGCTCGCATGCGGTGCATCTGCCAGCACATTGGGGATAAATGCTGCCTGCTGCCACAAACTGTGACTCAATTCCTCTGCCGCTTCAGGAGACGGCAGGTAAATGGTCACCTGTCGTTGCCTGGCGACCGCTTGCCCGACCAGGTGCACAATCAAACCGGCACGGTCAGGGATATCAGTATAAAAGCGCACCCGCGTCATAGTTCTTCTACAATGACCTTATCAGGCTTTCTCAACGGCCTGCTGCACAAGGTAAGTCACCAGCAACGGTACCGGACGGCCAGTAGCGCCCTTTTCCTTACCGGATTTCCAGGCAGTGCCGGCGATATCCAGGTGAGCCCAGTCGTATTTTTTGGCAAAACGGGAAAGGAAGCAAGCAGCGGTGATACTGCCACCCGCACGGCCACCGATATTGCCCATATCGGCAAAATTACTGTCCAGCTGGCCCTGATACTCATCCCATAACGGCAACTGCCAGGCTCTATCCTGGGCCTTTTCACCGGCGTCGAGCAGTTTTCTGGCCAGGCTATCATTATTGGCAAACAATCCGCTAGGATGATGGCCCAATGCGATCACGCATGCGCCGGTCAAGGTTGCTATATCAATCACGGCAGCAGGCTCAAAGCGCTCGGCATAGGTCAGGGCATCACACAGAATCAGGCGCCCTTCTGCATCGGTGTTCAATACTTCAATGGTCAGGCCAGCCATACTGGTCAGCACATCGCCCGGCTTGGTGGCGCGGCCACTAGGCATGTTCTCGCAAGTCGGGATCAGCCCCACTACATTCAATGGCAGATCCAGCTCGCCTATGGCTTTAAAAACACCCAGCACCGAGGCAGCACCGCACATGTCATATTTCATTTCATCCATATCGGCACCCGGTTTGAGCGAGATGCCGCCGGTATCAAAAGTAATCCCTTTGCCCACCAAAACTACCGGTTTCTGCGATTTTTTGCCTTTGAGATGCTGCAATACAATAAAACGTGGTGGTTCGTCGCTGCCGCGTGTCACACCCAGGAAAGAGCCCATTTTGAGTTTTTCAATCTCGGCTTCTTCCAGCACTTCTACTTTAAAACCATAGTCTTTCGCCAATTTCTCAGCCTGCTTGCCCAAGTAAGTAGGTGTGCAAATATTAGGCGGCAAGTTGCCCAGGTCTTTGGCCAGCGTGACGCCATTGCCTACGCTCTGACCTTGTTTCAAACCTGCATTGACCGCGTCGGCCGCGTCTTTATTTACAAGCAATGTAATCTGTTGCAGCGGTTTTGGCTCCGCCTTTTTTTCTTTGACGGCATTGACCTGGTAGCTGGCATCCAGCGCGACTTCAGCCAGCGCAGCCGCTTTTGAATGGCTATCTGTTTTCTTGATCGTCAGGCTGGCAAAATCCGTGGCCAGCGATTCCACCCCGGCCGGTAACGCTTTCAGCGCGGCACGAAAAGCGCTTCGCAATGTTCTCAGGCTGCTGTCTTCAGTTTTACCCAAACCAACCAGCAGCACCCTACTTGCTGAAATGCCGGATAACTGGCGCAATAATAAGGTACTGCCGGACTTGCCTTCCATATCACCGGACTTCAGCGCAAGCGTGATCGCCTTGTCACTGATTTCATCTACAGTCTTGGCAAGATCGGTCAGCTTGCGACCTTCATAAATGCCTACTAGCAAACAATCGGTACGCAATTTTTCCGGGCCAGTGCTTTTTATGCTAAATTCCATCTTTATCCTTTTATGTTCGAGTGCCTGTGACTTGAGCGATGATTGTATTATCTAGTGTTTTATGCTGATTTCAAAGCGGTGCATTTAAATTGAAAATATTCAAACGTGCATTGTCCGCAGAGTTGATGTCCTCATCTTCTGCCATTTTCCTGATTATTCTGGGTATCGTGGTCGCACAGCGCGCCGGTAACATCGTGCGCCAGGTTTCTAAAGGCATTTTGCCTAACGACGCTATCGGCACTATCCTCACCTTCAGCCTGGTCAAATTGATGCCTATGATGCTGTCATTGGCTATTTTCCTCGCAGTGCTATTGACGCTGACACGCTGGCACCGCGATTCGGAAATGGTGATCTGGATGAATGCCGGATTAAGCCTGCGGCAATGGGTAGTGCCTATCCTGCGCTTTATTTTCCCTATCGTGCTAATCATCAGCCTGCTGAGTCTGTTTGTGATGCCATGGGCGACCGAGAAAGCGGAAGGTTACCGCGAGCAACTGAAAAAACGAGACGAACTTTCTTCGATCAGCCCTGGCGCGTTTAAAGAATCGAATAGCGGGGAGCGCATTTACTTTATCGAGAGTTTTGACAAACTTGGTTACGAAGTCAAAAATATCTTTGTGCAGTCGCACCAGCATGGCAAAACCGGCATCATCACAGCCAATCGCGGTAGCCGCTATAAAGCCAAAAACGGCGATAACTTTTTAGTGCTGCAAAATGGTCGGCGCTACGAGGTCATCCCGAACACCCTGGATGTCTCCATCACCGAGTTTGAACGCTACGATATCCGTATCGAGACCAAGGAATCTGCCCCTGAAACCGGCACTGCGCAAGGCAAGACCACTATGGGGCTGATGAAAGATGCCTCACTGTCTGACCAGGCAGAACTGCATTGGCGCTTTGCCATCCCGATTTCCACCATTGTCATGGTGTTGCTGGCGATTCCATTGAGCTTTGTCGACCCCAGGGCCGGACGCTCGCTGAATATCATGTTCGCCATCCTGATTTTTATCGTTTATAACAACATTCTGAGTATTTTCCAGGCCTGGATCACCCAAGGAAAGATTTCGTCATGGATAGGCTTATGGCCGGTGCATCTGTGTTTTATTTTGCTGGGCTGGTATCTGTATCATCGCCGAAAACACCTCAAGCCGTTGATTCCAGACCTGTTCAAGCGTCGCCCCAAGGCTGCATAACCCATGACGCTTCGCATACTCAATCGTTATTTCTGGCGCGAAATCAGCTTTAACATCATGCTGGTGTTGTTTGGCCTGCTCGCCATGTTTTCATTCTTTGATCTGCTGCAAGAACTGGATAGCCTGGGACGCGGGCATTACGGCGTCAACAGCATGCTGACATTTGTCGCGCTGAGCATCCCCGGGCATATCTATGAAGTCGCACCTGTCGCTGTGCTGCTGGGCATCGTCTACACGCTGGGCGCGATGGCAGGTAATTCCGAATTGATCGTCATGCGTACCAGTGGCATTTCACTCAAAATCATTGCCAAAATCCTGCTCAGCATCGGCCTGGTGTTTGCGATTGTGACTTTTATGATTGGCGAAATCATCGCCCCATTGAGTGAAAAAATGGCGCAGCGTATCCGCATCCAGGCCACTGATTCTGTCGTGGCACAAGACTTCAAATCCGGTTTGTGGATTAAAGATGGCAGCAGTTTTGTCAATGTGAACACCGTACTGCCCGACAGCAGCCTGGTGAATATCGATATCTATGACTTCGACCCGCAATTCCGCCTGCGTAGCATCAGCCATGCCGAAAAAGGACATTTTGCCGATGACCACTGGAAGTTACTCAACGTCACGCAAACCAATTTCAATAACGAGCGTTCGGTGCAAAATAGCTCGGTGACTTCAAAGTTTGTAAAACAGGCGCAGTGGGAGTCATTGATCCGGCCAGAGTTGCTCAATGTATTACTGGTATTACCGGAAAAAATGTCGGCCTGGAACCTGTACAGCTTTATCCAGCATTTACATCGCAATGGCCAGAAAAGCACCCGCTACCAGGTGGCGTTATGGTCCAAGCTGATCTATCCGCTGGCCTGCCTGGTCATGGTAGTGCTGGCCTTGCCTTTCGGCTTTTTGCAACAACGCGCGGGCGGCATCAGTGCCAAAATATTCTCCGGCATCTTGCTAGGCGTGGTGTATCAAATCATGAACCGCGTCTTCGTCCACCTTGGGGTGCTCAACGACTGGTCACCCTTGTTTAGTGCCATCGGCCCGACCATACTATTTCTGTTTGCCGGCCTGGGCATGCTGCATTACGTTGAACGGCGTTAGCTGGTTAAACGACTAGACCCAGACGATACGCGAGCCAAGTAAGCGGTCATGCAAAAACTGCTGGTCACGGTCTACTATGGCCCACCACAACGTCAACCCGGCAGGCAAAAGTAATACGCTGGCCAGCACATAGCGCAGCGCCGCTTGTTGCCATGCCAGCAACTGCCCTTGCTGGTTAACGACTTTCAATTTCCATGTCTGGTTGGCTAAGGTCTGCCCGGTGACTGTCCAGCAGCGGACAAAGTAGGCACCCATAACTCCCCATACCAGTAGCTGCAATCCTAATCTTTTCCAGCCATGGCTGGCATCGCCAAACAGCATGTAATAAATAGCCGTGAGCGTCAGTGCCAGCGCTATCATCAAGAGTGATTCGTACACAACGGCCAGATAGCGTTTTATGAGCGATTTCATCGTTATCCTCCCAGATAACAAAAACCCCGCAACTGCGGGGCTTAACAGGATAAAGCTGGATTACTTCTGATCCCAGCTTTCTTCCCACATGCAGTGTTTGATTTTGTGACGGTTGGCAATGATTTCATCAATGCTAGGCTCATCATTCAAAGCGCGCTTCAATGCCAGCTTGATCGCTTCGTAGTTATTTTTGTACAAGTCAGCTTTGTCCAGATTCGCCTCTTTGGCACAGCCCGGATCAATCCACAGCAATGCCACGATACACAAATCATTCACCAACTCTTTAGGGATAATGCCTTCGATCACTGCATCAGTAATACCATCGGCAACACCTGCTTGCACCACACCGCCGAACAATTCAATGTTCAATGAATCTTTCAAGGTGACTTTAGGCACCATCATGGTCGCCGGGCGCACCAACTGGTTGATATCACGCACAGCAAACATGGCTGTGTGGCCTTTGGTTTGCGCCATCATGTTGGCAAATGCAGTACCAACCGGGCCATCCACAGCGCCGATGACGATTTCCGGCATCGCTGCAGTCACATCTTTACCTTCGGAAAATACGGTGGCTTCACCGGCTTTTAATACGATCTTTGACATGCGAATTCCTTTTATGTCTGGAAGTGAGAGAAAAATTTGAACCGCAATTATACCAGCTCAAGCTGCATATCGACATGCATGATATTGGCATCCAGATAAGGCGCACTACACACAACAAAGCCTGCGTGCGCATAAAAATCGATGGCATGGGTTTGCGCCGATAAACGCGCATGCGTGACTCCTAACTGCTGGGTCTCCTGGATCGCCTGCAGCAATAACGCTTCCCCTATGCCTTGCCCCCGCCACTCAGGCAACACCGCCATGCGGCCGATATGCCCATCACGGAGTACTCTCGCGCATGCCACTGGCTGCCCATCCACAATGGCGAGCAAGTGCATGGCTTCTGCATCCAGAGCATCCCATTCCAGCGCCACCGGCACCTGCTGCTCGTCAATAAACACGCGTGTACGGATGATGCGACATTGCGGCCACAATGCATGCTGCGTATCAAACCGATGAATGGTTAATTGAATGCGTTGTACGGACAAATTTCCGCTCCGGATGAAAGTTTGCAATTGTGATTAGCCACAGGCATTATAAGCGCTTTATAAAAACAGGATTTGAGGAAAAGTGATGTGTCCTTTACAAACTGCTGCAGCCAGGATTCTGCTGGCACTGGTGTTCTTTGGCATTGTGATTTTGAAGTTGATTGCCATTACTTCTGTGCCTGAGGGCTATTTGCAATATCAATCCATGCTCGGCCAGTTAGGCTTGCCTGCTGTGTTTGCGCCGTTGCTGATTTTGATTCAACTGGTATTTGGTTTAGCTTTGCTGGTCGGCTTTAAAACTAAAATCAGTGCGCGTATTCTGGGCGTGCTAGCAGTATTCATGGCGATTGTACTAAGCCAGGCTTCGCTGGATGCATTTTTTGTATACATGGGTATTGCTGGCGGCATGTGGTTGCTTAGCCTTTACCCACAGACTGGCTACAGCCTGGATGACCGTCAGAAATAGTTGGTTCAGCAAATAAAAAAGCCGGGCTGCCCCGGCTTTTTTATTTGCTTTAAAGCATTAACCTTTAATACGAATGCCCAGTTGTTTGAGCTTGCGGTATAAGTGCGTGCGCTCCAGGCCTGAGATGTCTGACAGGCGGCTCATGTTATTTTTGACCAGCCGCATATGGTATTGAAAGTAAAAACGCTCAAATTCATCTCTTGCTTCACGCAAAGGCTGGTCAAGGTTCAAGGGCATATGCTGTTCCGCAGATTCTGCCACCTGCCCCTGAAAATCCTTTAGCACCCGCTGCACATCTTCTTGCGTAATGCTGCCACCCAGGCTGGTCATGAGCAGGTTCTGCACCACCGATTCGAGCTCATCGAGGTCGCCGGGCCAATCTGCATTGCGTAAAGCATTCAGCGCCGCCACATCAAACGCTTTGTAGTCGATTTTGCTGGCTTCCACCATCAAGGTGGCCATGGCGTTAGCCAAGTCGGGGATATCTTCTTTATGCTCGTCCAGGCAAGGCACTTTGACTGCAGCACCGGCCAGGGTCTGCAATAGTGACTGCTCCAGCATGGTTTTTTCAATCAGTTGCGGCAAGCCAAACTCACTGCCACAGATGACACGCACACCGTATTTTTCTGATTTGGCGATCAGTAAACTCAGGCCTTTTTGCTCGGTTTTGCCTAAGCGGGTGACTTCATCAACAAATACGACGCCTTCACGTGCCTGCTCCAGGATTTCCATCGGCGCCGAGACCAGCTTGTCATATTCAGTGAGTGAAACCCATGGCGAATTTTGCGGACGCAGAAATTTGGCACACAGCGCGACACTGCCGCCCTTTTTGCCGATCAGGAACAAGGTATTTTTGTGGCGGGCAAGTTGCTCGAGGCGCTGCTTAAGTTCTTGAATGACGGCACTTTTACCAAAGCTGGAAAGATTGATTTCCGTATGCGCCAGGTGCTCGGTATGCTTGATGGCAGCGCCGACTGTTTTGAGCAACTTTTGCAGTGCGATGGGTTTTTCGAGGAAATCAAAAGCCCCCAGACGGGTCGCTTCAATGGCGGTATCAATAGTGCCATGGCCGGACATCATGATGACAGGCATGGTCAACAACCCGGCATTTGCCCATTCTTTCAGCAGGCTGATGCCATCACAGTCCGGCATCCAGATATCGAGCAGCACCAGATCCGGGCGCTGTTTGAGTCGCTCTTCGCGCGCCAATTGGGCATTTTCTGCCAGGCGAACCTGATGCCCTTCGTCGCGCAAGATGTCGCTCAACAACTCGCGTATGCCGACTTCGTCATCAACCACCAGTATATTCCGTGATGCCATGTACCGTATTTCCTTACACGATGCGCTCAACGCGCCGACGCTGTTGTTGTTTATCTACCGGCAGGTGTATGGTGACGCTGGCGCCCCCTTGTGGCAGATTGTCTATGCGAATCTGTCCACGCTGCTCTTCTATCATTTTTTTGACGATAGCCAATCCTAAACCGGTTCCGTGTGACTTGGTCGTAATATACGGTTCAAACACCCTTGCCATCACCTCGGTCGGGAAACCACCGCCATTGTCTGTCACAGACAATTTTACACGTTCGCCGTCGAAATCGGTCATGATGGCGACCAGCGGCTGTTCGACCTGGCTCATGGCATCCTGTGCGTTTTGCAATAAATTATGCAGAATCTGCCGCATCATGGTGGCATCGGCTTGCACCTCTGGCAACTGCTGCTGCAACACCAGCTCCAACTTGACCGTCGATCCATTGTACAACCGGCTGACATCACGGATTAAAGCATTTAAATCGAGTTTAACCAACAGTGCCGCCGGTGTCCTGGCATATTCACTGAATTCATTGACCATATTCTTCATGGCCTGTACCTGATTCACAATGGTGTCGGTCGATTTGAGCAGCATCTCGGCATCTTTGCTGTCCAGTTTGTCGTGCAACTTGAACTGCAAGCGCTCGGCAGATAACTGGATTGGCGTGAGCGGGTTCTTGATTTCATGCGCAAGCCTTCTGGCCACTTCGGCCCAGGCTGCATCCCGTTGCGCTTGCGCCATGACAGTCACATCATCAAACACCACGACCAAGCCATGCCCGGCGCCTTCTGGCAGCCTTGTCACGCGCAACATCAGAATCTGCTTGCCATGCTCACTTTCAATATCAATCTGGCTAGTCAGGTGCCGCTCATGGTGATCCAGTTGCAAAGTCTCATCATAATGGCGCATGACAATTTCTACAAATGGGCGTAAATAAATATTTTCAGTGGCAACCTCGGTAAATATCTTGTTTTTAAACCCGACCAGCGAGATGCCCAGAATATTGGTAGCCGCCAGGTTATAGACACGCAGTTCGGCGCGCTCATTGATCGTCATCACACCCGAGCTAAGGTGCGACAGGATGGCTTCCAAATAAGCGCGCGCAGATTCCACATGCTGACGGCTTTGTTCGGAAGCAAGCTTAGCGTCCTGCAACTGGCGCGTCATACTATTGAATGATTTCACCAGCACACTGAGTTCATCTTTACCGAATGAAGGTAACTGCTGCGAGTAATCACCGCTGGCAATCAGTCGCGTGCCTTCCGCCAGTACCGTCAGCGGCTGCGCCATACGCCGGCTCAGTGCAAACGCGATGATCAATGCCCCCAGCATAGATAGCAACAGGATCATGGTCAGCGTCAGCATGAAAATATCTTTCAGCGATTGACGGCTATACGACAAGGTCTGGTACTCGCGATACACATCCTGCACCGCCTCTGCGGTATTCGATAATGCTCTGGGCACCGGCTGCATCAGTTGCAGAATACGCACCTCGCCTATGATGCCTAACGGCTCCACCGGCACCAGCACCCGCATGTACAAGCCCTTGCCGACGATAGGCTCGATCTTGCCGTAGACACCGCTCCTGGCCTGCCGCAATTGCGGCACCGATGGCAATTCAGGTAAGAAACTACTGGGGTCGGCGCTACTTACGGCGAGAATAGCACCTTGTGGCGTGAGTAATGCAGCATCCTGGATACCTGCTTTTTCACGTAAATCATTTAGCTGCGCATAATTGGACTTGGCGGTTTGCAGGGACAAGGAAACCGTCATGCCCTGTGCTTTGTCTTTCAGCTCGGACAGCATGATATCCAGTGCGCGCTGCCCCAGGCTCAGGCCGCCATCGAGCGCCGATTCGACCTTGACGTTAAACCAGGATTCAATCGAGCGGCTGAGGAAGTTGACCGAAACCAGGTATACGATCATGCCGGGAATCAGCGCCATCAGCGCAAAGGTGACCAGCAACCTGAAATTGAGTTTGCTGCCGACCTGCTTGGATTTGGTGGTACGGTACAGGTGGCGCAACTGGTAACCAATGACACCGAGCAACAACACCGCCAGGCCAGCATTGATGTAGAGCAGTATGATGTAATAGTCGCCACTGATGGCGGTATTGGCACTGGCAAGCGATAGCAGGTACAGGAGACCTGCGGCCAGCGTAATCGACAGGATCAGGACATAACGCATAGCTTAGCGTACGGTTTCTTTCACCCACCAGCTAAAGGTAGGCGTCACCAGTTCCCAATCGCTCTCGCCAATGGCATCCACCTGCAAGGCTTTGGGCAGCTTGCTGGTATCCAGATGCATCTTCAGGGCGGCATGATAGGATTGGTTTTTTTCAAGTACCGCATGTGGTGCCAGCCGCCAGTCGTGAATGACGGCCAGTTCCTGTTTGGCATCGCTCAGGGTATCAAATACTTTTTGTTGCTGGGGATAATGCAGGATGTATTGCTTGGTCAGCGCATGGTAATTCAAGGTGACCAGGCGACGCTCGGTCACCACTTCATCATCAAACCAGTATTTAAGCGGTTTCACGATCTGGAATTCATATAAAAAGCTCAATGTGACGCCTTTATTCAGCGCTTCTTCAAGCGCATGTCCCATCTGAATATCGATTTCAGCATCCAGCGTCCACAAGTCATCGCGCAACACCAGTTCTGCCACTTTAATATGGGCATGGTTACCACCGGCCAGCACTGACCAGGCAGTGAAAAGCATAAAGCCTAATAACAACCAGGATTTAATGCTTTTGCAACAACGCATAAAATAATCCGTCATGGGCAGCCACCGGCAGCAATTGCCCAGGTGCCGCATGCTCGCACGGCAACAGGGCTGCATCGAACTGTACCGGCAGTCGGGTCGCATCGTCATGGGAAGTTAAAAATTGCTGGATCTGCATTTCGTTTTCTTGTTGGAATACCGAACATGTCACATAAAGCAATTTACCGCCTTTTGCCAGCATTTGCCACAAATTAGATAAAATTTGCTGCTGTGTGTGTGCAAAAGTCGCTAAATCCTCAGGTCTGCGCAACCATTTCATATCCACATGTCGGCGCACGATGCCGGAAGCACTGCACGGCACATCAGCCAGAATGCGGTCAAACAACTGGCCATCAAACCAGTCAGCCGCTGCTGCGTTGCCAGTAATCACTTTGGCTGTCAGATCCAGGCGTTGCAGATTTTCATGGACGCGCTTCAAACGGTCCGCTTCCAAGTCCAGTGAGGTTAATTCCACATCGTGCGATTCCAGCACATGGCAGGTCTTGCCGCCTGGTGCGCTACAGGCATCCAGCACGCGCATGCCCGGTGCAACATCCAGCAATGGCGCTGCCCATTGCGCGCCTGCATCCTGCACGCTGACCCAGCCCTGCTCAAACCCCGGCAGTTTATGTACAGGCAGTGGCTGATGCAGCTGTATGGCGGCACTACCCAAATGCGTGACGGCAATGCCTGCCTCCTGCAATGCCTGCAAGTAGGCTTCTACACTGGTTTTGCGTATATTGACGCGCAATGTCATCGGTGGGTGCGCATTGCCCACCGCCAGCACTGCTTGCCAGTGCTCAGGGTACTGCTGCTTGAGTAGCGCTATCCACCATTGCGGGTAATTCCACTGTACCTCTTCACTTTGCGCCACCTCCGCTTGCAGCGCTTCACGCTGGCGCAGGAAGTTGCGCAACACGGCATTGACCAAGCCTTTGGCCCAGCGCTGCCCGGTTTTACCTGCGGCTTCAACTGCCTGGTTGACGACCGTGAAATCATCATCGTGACCATGCAGCAACTGCGAGAGAGCGATCAGCAACAACGCCTCTACTCTGGTATCCGAGACCTGTTTGGGCGTCAGTGCCGCCAGGTAGGCAGCGGATTCCGCATAAAAACGCAAAGTGAGGTAACTATAATCCTGCGCAGCTGCCTGCTGTTGTGGCGTGGCTGCTTTGACTTTGCGCAATGCCTTGGGCATTGAAACAGTCAGGTTATGGCCGGCCAGGACTTCGGCAACGGCGTGTGCGGCAATTAACTGGGCAACTTGCACGGGTGAACTCTAGCTAAAAAATGCTATTTTACTTGATGACACCTGTTTCACAGCAGAAACACTGTAATAAGCCAATATTAAAGATTCGATATTAAAAATAAAGATAGGCGCAATAAAAAAGGCTTTCCTCAGGAAAGCCTTTTGAAATGCCCGATAAGGACAATTAGTATTGATTTGCTAGCGACAGTAAACGACGCACACGCTCTTCTGTTTTGGGATGGGTGCTGAACAAGCCGGAAAAATCTGCACCGGATAATGGATTGATAATCATCA
This sequence comes from Methylophilus sp. E2MeOHC9, assembly GCF_058744375.1. Taxonomy (NCBI): domain Bacteria; kingdom Pseudomonadati; phylum Pseudomonadota; class Betaproteobacteria; order Nitrosomonadales; family Methylophilaceae; genus Methylophilus; species Methylophilus sp. E2MeOHC9. The sequence continues at coordinate 1,199,867 of NZ_CP196024.1, read as the reverse complement.
TCTGGCCTGTCTCCGGATGTTGCTCCGCTGTCAGGTTAGGGATCTGGTGGGCGTAGTTATGGATCTTTTCCAAGGCGCTCGCCAACGCTTTCGGGTCGCGGCTGATATCTGCACCCATACGGTCCGCTTCATATTCACGCGAGCGGGAAATCGCCATCTGGATCAAACTGGCCGCCAACGGTGCCATCACGATCATCAAAATCCCCAGCATGGGGTTAGGCCTGTTTTCGCCATCCCTGTTGCCGCCGCCAAACAGCATGCCAAATTGCGCAATGGCAGAAATCGCGCCGGCAACGGTGGCCGACATGGTAGAAATCAGCGTATCGCGGTTCTTCACGTGTGCCAGCTCATGCGCCATCACGCCACGCAGTTCGCGCTCGCTCAAAATTTGCATAATGCCGGTTGTTGCTGCAACAGCCGCATTCTCAGGATTGCGGCCAGTGGCAAACGCATTCGGCTGACTTTCATTGATCACAAATACGCGCGGCATGGGCAATTGCGCATGTTCCGCCAGTTCTTTGACCATGTTGAAATAGTTTCTGAACTGGTTATTGCCATAGTTGTTTTCAGCGTTGATTTCTACCGCGCCATACATTTTCAGCACAGCCTGGTCGCTAAACCAGTAGGCGTAGAAGTTCATGCCACCTGCCAGCAACAAAGCCATCAGCATGCCACTTTGTCCGCCGAATGCGCCGCCGACAGCGACAAACAAGGCAGTGATCGCTGCCATCAGCACAAAAGTTTTAGTCCAGTTACCTAACATTCACATTCCTTCAGTTCTTTGTTACTCAACAACTACATGGGGGAGGCAAGCGTGTTTTTCAATGGTGACTGTGGCAGATGAATACAACATGACAGGCCCTTAAAAAGCGCAGCACCAGCCTTAAAAGAATCTGTCCCCAACCTGCACATGCTGGCCGTGGACAAACTGCTGCGCCGTCTGCCGTTTGCCGCCAGGCATTTGCAGTTCGTGTATTTCTAATACGCCGTCGCCACAAGCAATCTGCAAGGGTTGGATCTGTGTAATGGTGCCAGCTGCATACGTTGACTCATGCACGCCGGCATCTTGCGCAACCTGGGCAAACCACAACTTACATACCTGGTCTTTAAATTTGGTGGTAGCGACGGGGAAAGGATTAAATGCCCGCACCTGTCGGGATAACTGAACGGCAGATTGCGTCCAGTCGATGGCGGATTCGGATTTCTCCAGCTTGTGCGCATAAGTCACCAGCGACTCATCCTGCACCTCAGAAAGCAGTTGACCGCTGCTTTGCAGGGTATGCATGGCTGCTACCATCAGGCGCGCGCCTTCGCGACTAATCGCATCATGCAAAGTTTGCGTGGTGTCTGCTTCGGTAATCGGCGCGGACCACTTGCTGATCATATTGCCTGCGTCCAGCTTGGGCACGACTTCCATGATAGTGACACCGGTTTCGGTATCGCCTGCCAGAATAGCGCGATGGATAGGCGCCGCACCCCGCCAGCGTGGCAATAAGGAACCATGGATGTTATAACAGCCACGCCGGGGAATATTGAGGACCGCGGTCGGGATAATCAGGCCATAGGCCGCGACGATCAGCACATCGGCGTTGGTCGCTGCAATCTCGGCCTGCACTTCTGCCGGCTTTAAGCTTTCTGGCTGGAACACCTGCAAACCATGTTGCAAGGCCAGCTGTTTGACCGGGCTGGCCTTTAGCTGCATGCCACGCCCGGAGGGGCGATCAGGCTGGGTGAGCACCATGACGATCTCGTGCCCGGCAGCAATCAGCCCCTCTAAAGCAGGCACCGCAAATTCCGGTGTCCCGGCATAAATAATCCGCATCTATCCGCCTTGCCTGTTAATAACTATTACGCTCGATTTCGCGCGCGTGCTTGACCATTTTGCTGCGAATCCGATTACGTTTCAGGGGCGAAAGATATTCCACAAACACTTTGCCTTTTAAATGATCCATCTCATGCTGGATACACACACTGAGCAAGCCCTCGGCATCCAGCCTGTAGGTTTTGCCGGTGGCGTCTTGTGCTTCCACGGTGATAAATTCCGCGCGTGTCACATTCTCGTAAATGCCAGGCACAGACAGGCAGCCTTCTTCATAATCCTGGTGACCGGCTTCGGCGATGATTTTCGGGTTGATCAGCACCAGCAAATCGTTTTTTTCCTTGCTCAGATCAATCACGATCAACTGGATATGCTGGTCGACCTGCGTCGCCGCCAAGCCTATGCCAGGCGCGTCATACATGGTTTCAGCCATATCTGCGACCAATTGCTGCAACGCTTGATCAAACACCTTCACGGGTTTGGCAACCGTGTGCAAGCGAGGGTCCGGATACTGCAAAATCGGAAGGAGTGCCATGCTCTACAAATCTTTCAATCCAAAGTGTTTAACGAAAACAGGGCAAAACGCCTGTTTTTTCATCTTGATAATAACTTTAAACCCATGCTAGATTGGTCGACATTGCGCATAAAACTGCGACATGCGTGTTGCCTTTACCTAAGTACTTCATTTCTAGGCGCTAAAAATGCAAAGTACTGCCTATAACAGAGACGTCACATGACCAAAATTGTTCAAATTATAACCTTGCTTGCCATGACTTGTAGCAGCCTGTGTGCTTTTGCAGATGAAATTACTTTACGTCCGCAGCATCCAGAACGTCATGTGGTGGTCAAAGGCGATACTTTGTGGGACATCTCGGCCAAGTTTCTTAAAAACCCCTGGCAGTGGCCACAGATATGGCAAATCAACCGCGACCATATCAAAAACCCGCACTGGATTTATCCCGGTGACGTGATTGTACTGGATACCAGCAGTGGTAAACCAGTGCTCAGATTGATACGTGAATCAGTCACGCTGGAGCCGGGCGTGATTGTGACGCCTATCAAGGCAGATGCGATACCGACCATACAGCCGAATGCCATACTGCCGTTTCTAACCAGGCCTATGCTGGTATCTGCCGACGAACTGAAAAATGCACCAAGGATTATCGCCGCAGAGGAAGAGCGTGAAATACTCAGCCCTGGCACACACATTTACGTGCAAGGTTTACCGCAAACACCGCAGCCGATCTGGGCCATCTACCGTGAAGGTGAACCTGTCAAGAACCCTGAGAACGGAGAAATCCTTGGCATTGAAGCGCATTACCTGGGTGAAGCCAGACTGCTGCGCACGGGCCAGCCGGCAACGCTGAACATCAGCCAGGTCAAAGAAGAAATTGCGGTGAAAGATAAACTGATTGCGGTTGAAGATGAACTGACACAGACCTATTTGCCTCACGCCCCTGAAAACCAGTTGCGCGGCCAGATCGCCCGCATCAGCGATGGTATCAATGAAACCGGCTCCGGGCGGGTGGTGGTGTTAAATCGCGGCGCAAATGATGGGCTGGAACGCGGACATGTGCTGTCTATCCTCCGTAAAGGCGCCAGTATGACAGACCCGACCTCTGACCGTGAACATCCGGTGACCTTACAATTGCCAGATGAACCGGTTGGCCTGGTCATGGTGTTTAAAACCTTCCCCAGGTTGTCTTACGCATTGGTGATGCAAGCCTCACAACCTGTGCATGTGGAAGATATTGTGCGTACGCCGTAAGATCCCACTTATGGATAATGGCGATGTCGACAATTTTGAAGTGACCGCTGGCGAGAAAAACGCCACCGCAGAACAATACGCGCCATGGATAGCGCTCACCCTGGTAGACGGGCTGGGCAGCACGACCTTATGCCAGCTGCTACTGGCCTTTAAAACGCCTGAAGCCATCCTGGCTGCTTCATACACGGCATTACGCGATACCGTGAGCAAAGAAGTGGCCGAAGGTATCCAGCGCGCCTTGGAACACGCGGATATCGCCAAAGCCCTGGACTGGCTGGCGCAACCTGACAATCACCTGATCACCCTGGCAGATCTGCACTACCCAAAACGCCTGCTGGAAACCGACCAGCCGCCACCGGTGCTGTATGCCAAAGGCAACCTGCAAATCCTGAAACGCCCGTGCATGGCGATTGTCGGTAGCCGGCATGCCACCGCACAGGGAGAAGCCACTGCCGAAAACTTTGCCGAAAGTTTGTGTCGGGCAGGGTTTGCTGTAGCCAGCGGCCTGGCACTCGGCATTGATGGCGCTGCCCACAGAGGCGCGCTCAAAGCAGATGGCGCCACCATTGCCGTGGTCGGCACCGGCCTGGATATCGTGTATCCGGCCAAACACAAAGCCCTGGCGCACCAGATCGCCCAGCATGGACTGCTGTTGTCGGAATACGCGTTGGGCACGCCTTCAATTTCGTATAATTTCCCCAGACGCAACCGCATCATCAGCGGCTTATCCGAAGGCTGCCTGGTGGTGGAAGCCAATGTCGACAGCGGCTCGCTGATCACCGCAAAACTAGCGACCGAGCAAGGCCGTGAAGTATTTGCAGTGCCCGGCTCCATCCACTCCCCGGTTGCCAAGGGCTGTCATGCCCTGATTAAACAGGGCGCCAAACTGGTGGAGTCCACCGAGGATATCCTCAGCGAGTTACGCCATATCCGCCTTGCCGATACCAGCCTGGCTGTTAGCCCAAACGGGCTAATGCCCAATTGGACTAATTTACCCTCAGAAGCAAGCCCAGTCTTGGCCTGCATGGGATTTGACCCTATCTTTGCCGAACAGATCGCCGCCCGCTCAGGCTTGACGCCCGGGGAAGTTTCCACCATGCTTACACTACTTGAATTAGAAGGTGTAGTCAGCCATCTCGCGAATGGACAATTCCAGAGACTGGCTTAACCTCACACTGTGGCGCTAGTGATTGAATAGCATGTTTGAGGAGATGTGCATGTTGGAAGTATTGATATTTATTTATCAAAACTATTGGGATAAACATGAAGCGTTTGAGTTGAAAGAAACCGACGAAGCGATCATGGCCTATGAGCTGTCCCAGGCAGGATTTAACCATCAGGATATTTTACACGCAGTTGACTGGGTCAAAGACCTGCGTCGTTCTGTTGAGCAACCGCAATATTTGCAGGACCCTTCTGCGCTGCGTATTTTCTGCGAGATGGAACGAGACAAGATCAATGACGAGAGCCTGAATTTTCTTTGTCTATTGCAGAAAAGTGACATCATCACTGCTTACGAACGTGACCTGATCATAGACCGTGGTATGGTGCTGCCACAGGAAACCCTGAACATGGAAGATATCCGCTGGATCACTATGATGGTGCTATGGGATGAAAACCGTAAACAGGATTACCTGTTTGTAGAAGACGCCTTGTTCAACCCGAAAGGGCTGTCATTGCAATAGCACGCCCGAAAGACAAAGTTCTAAAAACAAAAAAGCGCGATCTACATCGCGCTTTTTTTACTTTTGCAGGATCAATTTAAAGCTGGCGGATGATCTGGCCAATGATGCCCGCCTGGTTCAAGGTGTAAAAATGCATTTTATCGATGCCCGCCTGCGAAAGTTTGGTGCAAATATCGGCGACCACATCCACTCCGAATGCACGCAATGAGGCCAGGTCATCGCCATATGCTTCCAGGCGCATTCTTAACCAGCGCGGGATCTCAGCCCCGCACACATTAGAAAAACGCGCCAGTTGCGTGTAGTTATAAATCGGCATGATACCCGGAATAATCGGTGCGGTGATACCGAGTTTTTGCGCCGCCTCTACAAAGCGGAAATAGGCATCCACATTATAAAAATACTGCGTAATCGCAGAATCTGCCCCGGCATCTATTTTACGCTTGAAGTTTTCCAGATCCTTTTGCGCAGAACCTGCTTCCGGGTGAAACTCCGGGTATGCCGCCACTTCAAGGTGGAACCAGTCACCGGTTTCGGCACGGATAAAACTGACCAGTTCATTCGCGTACTTAAAATCACCGACACTGACTTCACCGGAAGGAATATCGCCGCGCAAGGTCACCAGGCGCTTGATGCCTTTGGCCTGATAGGCCTGCAACAGCTCGCTGATCTCCTGCTTGCTCGAAGAGATACACGAAATATGCGGTGCCGCCCCCACGCCTTCGCCCTGAATTTCCAGCACGGTATCCATGGTGCGATCACGCGTGGAGCCGCCTGCACCAAAGGTCACGGAGAAGAACTCCGGTGAGAATTTAGTCAGCTCGCTACGTGCTAGCCGTAAGTTGGCGATGCCTTCCGCTGTTTTTGGCGGAAAAAACTCAAAACTGAAAGAAGTTTTATTATTCACTTGTTTAATCTTTATTTATTGCAGGCTACGCTTTCCAGCCTGTTAGTCTTTGCCATCCGGGACTATCGAACTCAGCACCCCGGAAATGACGCTGTAGACCAAAGCACCAATCACACCGATCAGGATAGAGCTGACTGAAAAACCTTGCAGGTAGTTACCGACCAGCCAGAACAATACCCCGTTAATCACCAGGATAAATAAACCCAGGGTTAACAAAGTAATCGGCAAGGTCAGTAACACCAACAACGGCTTAATCAATATATTGACCAGGCCAATCACCAACGCGGCGATCAATGCAGCGGTAAAGTTGGCCACATGAATGCCAGGGACCAGGTAAGCCACCGCCATTAAAGCCAATGCGTTCAATACCCATACAATCAGTAACTTAAACATCACACCCTCCCGTCGTCATTAGATTGAAGAAGAGTGTACACCGAAACTTCCGCCAGGACATCTGACGGGCGTTTCGGGTGCAACATGCAAAGTTATTAATATCTGTAGTGATCTGGCTTGTAAGGACCGTTCTTGCTCACGCCGATGTAGGCCGCTTGTGCATCTGACAACACTGTCAGTTGTGCATTGAGTTTTCTCAACTGCAGCACAGCCACTTTTTCGTCCAGGTGTTTAGGCAAGGTGTAAACGCCGACCGGGTAATTGCTGGTTTGCGTAAACAGCTCGATTTGCGCAATGGTCTGGTTGGCAAAGCTGGAGCTCATCACATAGCTAGGGTGGCCGGTACCGCAACCCAGGTTCACCAGGCGGCCTTTTGCCAGCAGGATGATGCGTTTGCCATCAGGGAAGATCACGTGATCCACTTGTGGCTTGATTTCATCCCATTGATATTTTTCAATCCCGGCAACGTCGATTTCATTATCGAAGTGGCCGATATTGCAAACAATCGCCTGGTCTTTCATTTTTGCCATATGGTCGTGTGTGATCACATGGTAGTTACCAGTCGCAGTCACGAAAATATCCGCATGCTCAGCCGCATAATCCATGGTCACCACGCGATAGCCTTCCATGGCTGCCTGTAATGCGCAGATCGGGTCGATTTCAGTGACCCATACTTGTGCAGACAACGCACGCAGCGCTTGGGCAGAACCTTTACCCACGTCACCATAACCAGCCACAACAGCGATCTTGCCGGCAATCATCACGTCGGTAGCACGTTTGATACCATCGACCAGTGATTCGCGACAGCCGTACAGGTTGTCGAATTTGGATTTAGTGACTGAGTCATTGACGTTAATCGCCGGGAAAGCCAATTTACCGTCTTTGTGCATCTGGTACAAACGATGCACGCCAGTGGTCGTTTCTTCGGTTACGCCTATGATCTCTTTCAGGCGAACGGAATACCAGGTCGGGTCAGTTTTCAGTTTGGCTTTAATCGCGTTGAACAAGCACACTTCTTCTTCAGAAGTCGGGTTGCCGACCACGGATAAATCTTTTTCTGCACGCGCGCCCAGATGCAACAACAACGTCGCATCGCCGCCATCATCCAGAATCATGTTTGAATAGCTACCGTCCGCCCATTCAAAAATGCGGTGCGTGTAATCCCAGTACTCTTCCAGTGTTTCACCCTTAACGGCAAACACTGGCGTGCCAGTCGCAGCAATCGCAGCCGCGGCATGGTCCTGGGTGGAGAAAATATTACAGGAAGCCCAGCGCACTTCAGCGCCCAAGTCCTTCAGTGTTTCGATCAACACCGCGGTTTGGATGGTCATATGCAGGGAACCGGTGATACGCGCGCCACGCAGTGGTTGCACAGCAGCGTATTCTTCACGAATCGCCATCAGGCCAGGCATCTCGGTTTCGGCAATGGCGATTTCCTTGCGGCCCCAGCCGGCCAGGTTCATATCCGCCACAATGTAATCTTTGAAATCAGCTACAGTATTCATGTTTGAAGTCCTAAAAAAATGAAAACTGAGCAGGGAAAGTTCATGAAGAACCGGTGGAAACGTTTTGCTCACCTTTTTTCCGTGCTCGCACAGTGAAAAGTGAACGCAGTTGAGAAGCTTTGCAGCTATCACTCTGAGCCTGGGAGTTTGAAAACTCTCGCAGCGTTCCTCAGAAGGCGGAAATTATACCGCCAACCGCAATATTTTACAAAATACCACCTTTTATCATCGCCAAAACAAGCCCGTAAACCTCAGTTAAATAATGCATTTAACAAAGCATACCCTCCTGCTTTCACAATGCGTGTAGGAGAATTTCAAGAGGGTTAAAAACGGCAATAAAGCATGATTACAAATTGAGACCAATAGACCTCTTTTCTCCATAAAATCATTTAGCTGCCACCGTGGCATGATGTAACAACTGCAGTATTTATGTTGTTTGATCACTTTATTCACCACTCAGGAAAGGCGGGAAATTATGTCAATGTATCAGGTCATGGACGAAGAGAATCATTGCATCGCGACCTTTCATCACTTTCACGAAGCAGTTGTCACAGCGCAGGATTTCACTGTGTGGGATGACGAGCATTATTACCATGTGGAAGAGCTGGATCTGGAAGTGGTTTAACTAATATAACCAGCAATAGCAAGCAACAAAAAAGCGCCCATCAGGCGCTTTTTTGTTAGGTACTGCTTGGTGGCTAAGTGTTCTGCCACCCTGTTTTCTTAGGTTGACGCCTTGCTTAAGGTTGCGTTTTCATCGCTACTATCAATTCTGCCGCTTTTTCTGCATCCAGTTGATTCAGCGTATCCACACTTGCCAGCGCCTCACTATGTTTGCCATTGGCTTCAGCGATCAGGCCCAGGTAGTAGAAAGCCTGGCTATGTTGCTCGTTCATACTCACTACACGGTGTAAATGTTGTTCAGCCAGGGTCAGGTCATGCGTTTCATATTCTGCGGCAGCCAGGTAGAACCAGGCTTCTGTACTGGCAGGCTCTTGTTTCACCCATTGTGCCGCCACTGTTTTCAGCCCGGCCCAGTCTTTATGCAGGTAAGGAAACACCACTTTCATGAAGTTTGGCCATTGTGCAGCCGGTTTACCCCAGAATGGCAACTCGCTTTTAACCATCACCGGGCCTGCTGGCTGGCTCAGTAACGCTTGCACCCAGTCTATGGACATGTAGTAGTAATACGCATCCTTGCCTGGGCTCTTCAGCGTGATCAGGCCTACCAGCGTACCGGACTCATCAAACAGGCCGCCACCGCTGGCACCTTGCCTGAAAGTAGGCGTGGCACGCACAATGACTGAATCATCCATGGTGAACAAGCCTTTTACCACGCCTTGGGTGGTGACTGGCGCTGGTACGAAACTCGGATAACCTATGGTGAATACCGGTTGCTCGTATTTCAATTCGCTACTGGATTTCATTTTGACAGGAGCCAGCGGCAAATCTTCCATTTGCAGCATGCAGACATCGTGTTTCCAGTCCGGCTTTACGCCTACCGCATGGTAAACAGCGCCGCCACTCAATACACTGATGCTGCTGGCGTTCGCCACCACATGGCAGTTGGTCACTACTTGATTATCTGCCACCACCACTCCGGAACCCAGACCGAACTGACCGTTGGTGAGGCCGACCTGGATGCGCAACACACGACTGTTTAACGATTGCAATAACTCGCCAGAAGGTTCTGCCATCAATGGTGCAGTTAAGCACGCTACCAGTAAACCAATCAAAAACTTTGTCATGTTGTGCTCCAATCCGTTACAGCAAATTTGGTGTGTCGTTGGAAAGCCTGTACTTGCATTTCAGCAAGATGCATTCCAACCTGTCATGCACACAAATAAAGCAGCACAATCTTTATCTTAACCGCCTGACAATACAAAAAATAACTCTTTATAATCAGCCACTTAAATAAATACAGAACAAAATGAATTGATAAGGATGACTTTATAAAACAGAAGAATCACGATTTAAATCATCGCGACTTAAAGATGGAAACATGCAGATACGCACCATTAACGTGCGTAAAAATAAGGCCATGCACAATCTATGCACATCGCCTTTTTACTCAAGGATCAGGCATGCGTTTGCTGTGAGTACGTATGCTATAAACGCGTCCACTCGCATGAAAAAAGCCGCATATGAAATGCGGCCAGGGCTTAGAACTAAGTTTTCAAATACAGCTGCTGAGAGCCAGCGCTAATGGTTGGCAATAAATACCCGGTTGCGGCCTTGTTGTTTGGCGGTGTACAACGCGGCATCAGCCATGCGCATCATATGTGCCAGGCCTTGCTGGTCATTCAGTTGTGAAGTAGACACCAGCCCGAACGAAGCGGTATAGTGAATTTTCTCGCCATTTTCAATCAGCACGCTATGGTCAATCTCGGAGCGCAGGCGTTCTATGACACGCGCAGCTTCGTGCAAATCGGTCATGGGCATCAGGATACCGAACTCTTCGCCGCCCAGCCTGCCAACCATATCGCTGGTGCGCAGCGCATTGACGCACCTGAGGCAAAAATTCTGCAACACCAGATCCCCGGCATGATGGCCGTGTTTGTCATTGATTTTCTTGAAATGATCGATATCGACCATGGCGAATGAAAATGGCGCTTCATAGCGCTGGCTGCGCCTGATTTCGGATTCGAGTTCGTGCATGAAATGCCGGCGGTTGGCGATGCCGGTTAGAAAGTCTGTGAACGCAAATTTGTCAGCCTCGACATGCAACTGGTAGATCCGCCAGACCACGAACACGCTCACCCCTAGAAATAGCGTCAGCAATAAAGAGGCGTAAATCAGCCCTGCTTTGGTATGCCGTTGTAGCCGCTGCTGGCTTTCTTCCACATATTGATTGGCACGTTGATTGGCGTAGGTAAAGATAGATTCATTCAGCCGCGCCACTTCTGAAAAACGGGTGGTCCAGTCGGTTTCTATCAAGCGGTTGGCTTCCTTAAATCTGGCATCCTCCAGCTTTTGCAGAATCTGATCGCGTACCTGGTTCAGCGTTTGCCACTTTTGCTGCAGATTGACGACTTGTTGCGGGTCACCAGAATAGCTATGCTGCATAATCGCTATCTTTTCTTCTGCCAGCCGTTCGCGTGTTTCAATAAAAGTGATGGTTTCGCCCATGGCGCTGGCATCGGCCTGGATCAGCGTGGCGTACAGCAAGCTGCTGCGAATCTGGTATAAATCGGCTTTTAATTCCAGCGCGGCATTGGAAACCGCAAACGGTTTCTCGTAAAGATTGCGCGTGGTCTGGTGCATTTCGCGCATGCTGGAAAAATAAATCCACAGGAATAATAGCGCGCCAATAAACGCAATCAAAAATCCGGCAACAAGGATGTATAGCACCGCTTTTTTGCGTTGTCTTTTCATGCTCTATCCCATCGCCTTAGCAAAATATAGCGCGTCTCCTGCCCAGGCTTATGCATCTAACAACTTCGTGATGAATGCCCACTCTTTGGGATCGACCGGCGTAATCGACAATCGGTTCCCTTTTTGCAAGGTGCGCATATTGGCAAGCTCGGGGATCTCGCGTAACTCTTTCAGGCTAAGCACCCGCGTTTTACGCACCAGCTTGACGTCCACATTGACCCAGCGCGGATTTTCAGAGGTGGATTTAGGATCAAAATACTTGTGGCCAGCCACGAACTGAAACTTATCCGGATACGCCAGGGTGCTCACCTCACAGATACCCACAATGCCGGGCACCTCACAGTTGGAGTGGTAAAACAGCACGCCATCGCCCACTTTCATTTGATCACGCATAAAATTGCGCGCCTGGTAATTGCGCACGCCATACCAGTCTATGCTTTGATTAGGCAGGCCCGCCAGATCATCAATCGAAACATCCGATGGTTCGGACTTCATCAGCCAATAACGTGCCATGTGTTAAAACCTTCTTCTCTCATGCAAATGTCCAGTATCATCAATGCCAGTGCCAGCAACCCTGACATCTTAAAACCCAAATATCATAAACCCCAGTATCATAAACTAAAGTCTCACCACATTACATCATGGCTAAAAACGTCCTCGGCACCCTGCTTATCCCTTGTAGCACGCATCCTGTCACCGGTTTTATGCGCGATGGCTGTTGCGGATTTCACCCGGAAGATAGGGGCAGGCATACGATTTGTGCAGAAATGACCGATGAGTTCCTGGCTTTTTCCACCGCGCAGGGCAACGACTTATCCACGCCTATGCCGGATTATGGCTTCCCCGGGCTGCATGCTGGTGACCGCTGGTGCGTATGTGCCCGGCGATGGCTGGAAGCCAGTGAAGCTGGTTATGCGCCGCCGGTAGTGCTGGAATCTTGCGATGAAAGTTGCCTGGAAGTCGTCAGCCTGGCTGACTTGATGTACCACGCCTTAAGGTAACGTGGCAGAAAGAGACACATGTGCTTTTGAGAAGGTGTATTAAGGGGTTACCTGAGCCATAATCCTGAACCAAAAAGTTCAGGTGGTAACAGCCTAAGGTACATTAGGTTCACACGCCAAGGGAGTCTTAAAAGATATCCCAACTTAGTGCGATCGCACAGCACCTGATGAGCCGAAACCTATAACAAAGACTAGTTCAAGGAATTTAGACTCAGGCAACGCCTTAATACACCTTCTTAAAAGCACACCGTATAAAAAATGATACGCCAATTAATAATATTGACGGTGAATATTTTATGAAGTTAAGCGGATTACAACAATTTATGTTGGCTGGATAACACTTCATCCATTTGCTGTTGCATGGTCGTGATGCGTTTTTTCACATCGCCCACATCCACGCCATCACTGCGGGTATTCAATAACTCATGCGTGATATTCAGTGCCGCCATGATCGCAATGCGCTCTACACTGACCATCTTGCCCGCATCGCGGATCTCACGCATTTTACCATCAAGGTAGCCGACCGCCTGCACGATCACATCGCGCTCTTCGTCGGTACACGTCACACTGAACGCGCGACCCATGATCTCAATATCGATTGGTTGTTTAGCCATCGTTTATTGACCTTCCTGTGGCAGCGCAGACAATAATTTTTCCAACTGTACACTGGCTTGCGTCATATTCAGCTTGAGCGATTGCGACTCTTGGTGCAGTTTCGTCACCTCCTGACGTAACTGGCCATTGTCTTCACGCAGGTGATGACACAGCGCAATTAACTTCGCCACACGCTCTTCCAAACTTTTCAGATCAGCATCCATCGAACCATTATCAATGAAAAAAATGATTGTGGTCAATAGCTAAGCGTAGTTTTTCAAAGTAAATTAACAATTTCAGCTTGCTTGTTCAATGAATGTTTGCTCGCAAAAGCAGGCGCTTTCAACTAAAATGAGCGCCAGTTGTCAGGTGCTCCGCGCTGTGTTCTTGCAGACGGAGTGAAACTGGGAAACAGGTGCGTGAATCCACATTCGCAATGCCTGTGCTGCCCCCGCAACGGTAAGCAAGTGCGGGTCTATCCATATGCCACTGAGTACACACTCGGGAAGGCGATAGATCAAAACTTGCAAGCCCGGAGACCGGCCTCACAACCAAAATAGTGTTGAAACACCGCGGGGTGACGGCGTTTAAGTCAGGAAATAGTCTTGTGGCTATTTCCAGCTTTATTACGTTCCTTTCCCGTAGTGATTCAACGTGATCATTACCGCATGCGGGGTCGCATGCCTACAGGAAAATCATGTATAAAAGCCTCATAAAAACACTTATTGCCATTTATCCGGCTTTAGCATTCTCAGAAGATATCTTTCGCGATAGTACTACGCAGCAAGCATCACTTTCCCTGAGTGAAATCAACGTTACTGCAGCCAGGACGCCTATATCGACAAAAACAGCTACCGGCGACATGACCATCATTGAACGCGATGAAATCGAGCGCCTTTCCGGTAGTGGTTTGGTCGATTTACTCAAATTGCAACCGGGAATACAGATTCTCACTAATGGCGGCATGGGCAATACCGCCAGCGTCTACATGCGTGGCACCAATGCTGATCAACTGGTAGTTATGGTTGACGGCATAAGAATCAACTCGGCCACAACTGGTACGACTGCCTTTGAAAACTTACCATTATCAACTATAGATCGTATCGAGATTTTAAGAGGACCCGCCTCTAGCCTATACGGTTCGGACGCTATTGGTGGCGTGATCCAAATCTTTACTCGCCGCGGATTAACCGACAAAACCAGCCTTTATGGCAGTGTCGGTGCTGGAAGCTATGATACCTATACAGGAAATGTTGGTCTGAGCACTCAATACAAAGCGTTGCAGTTTGGTGCTCAAGTGAGCAGCTATGACACGCGAGGCATTTCTGCCAGAAAAAACCCGCCCTTGGCACGTGACAGAGATCGCGATGGCTACCGCAATCTAGGCGGTTCTGCATTCGCCACACTCAATATCGCTGAGGGGCATAGCTTGAATCTGAATTTTTTCGGATCCGATGGCCAAAACCATTACGACAACAACAATGGATTCAACAACTATTCCACCATGCATCAGCAGGCCTACAGTGCCACGTTGAAAGATCAAATCACCGATTTCTGGAAAAGCACATTTAAATACGGCATCGGGCAGGACCGCTCATTTAACTTTGAAAGGCCAACCCGCCAAACCAGATTTCAAACGGATCAAACGCAGATCACCTGGCAACACGACTTCACGTTACCCATTGGCGTACTCACATTTGCTTATGACAGACTTGAGCAGGACGCTCTGACCTCTACCAATAGTATCCGCAATATCGATAAAAGCAGAAATAACGACAGCTTTACCCTAGGCTATGTCGGTCAGTATGAAGCGCATAGTACCCAACTGTCTTTACGAGAGGATCATAATACTCAGTATGGCAGCTTTGTGACTGGCGGTATCGGCTACGGCTACACGCTATCACCACAATGGCAAGTGACTACACAATATGGCTCAGCATTTAAAGCACCAACGTTCAATCAGCTGTATTTTCCCAATTTTGGCGACCCACTGCTCAGCCCGGAAAAGTCAGACAACCTGGAAGCAAGCCTTCGCTATCAAGGGGATCGCATGCAGGCCAAACTCACTTTGTTTGACAACCATATTCGCAACCTCATCCAGAATGCAGGTCCAGTCACAGCCACTTGCGGTGCTACGTTTGCAGGCTTCTGTCCGATTAATGCAGGTAAAGTAGAAATCCAGGGAATCACCACTGAAGCGATGTATGCGCTGAATGCAGACTGGCAAGTGTCTGGCAACGCGACCATCCAATCCCCACGTGTTGATGAGTCGAATAATTTATTGGCCAGACGAAGCCAACGCTATGGCAATCTCATCCTGCAATATAAATCGGGCGACTGGGACTGGAGCACGGAAGTCTCTGCTTTCTCGCCACGCTACGACAATGCCGCCAACACGACCACCCTTTCAGGCTATGCCTTACTTAACTCAACTTTAGGCTATAAATTGAGTCGTGACTGGAAACTGCAGGCACGCGCAAACAATATCCTGGATAAGGATTATGTACTGGCGAAAGTGAGCTCTACCGTCGATTACAACACGATGGGTGCGAATGTATTTTTCAGTCTTCACTATGACATGCATTAGGCACTGAATAACCGGTGGATTTTGACCAAGCCAGTTCGAATTGGGCTAAAATCCACCCCTGGCTAATTTAATAAAATTTGGGAGTCGTTGGCATGCCACGTAAAATTTCAACTCAATCTCTGGCAATCGCATTGGTCATTGCACTGATGGTCATCGTCACGCGCGGCCATCATTTCGCTTCAATCGATTTTCTGCCTAGCGCTTCATATGCCGCGTTCTTTATTGCGGGCTACTACTTGCGTTCCACCCTCCTGTTCGTTGCGCTGCTGGCTTTGTGTGCCGGACTGGATTTGGCGGCAGTCACCTGGGGTGGCGTCAGCAATTTCTGCGTCACACCTGCGTACGGCTTTCTGCTGCCAGCGTATGGCACTATGTGGCTGGCAGGTCGCTGGACAGCGGACAATACCAACTGGGAATTCAGCAGCCTGTTTAAACTGGCAGGTGTCGTGGTAGTAGCTTCCGCCATCGCTGAGTTGTTCTCCAGCGGCGGGTTCTATTTCTTTGGTGGCCGTTACGAAAACCCGACCCTGGTTGAATTCGGCGCGCGCGTGGTGAAATACTATCCAAAACAGCTGGAAGCGATTGCGTTCTGGGTAGTGGTGGCACTGATTGCACATGTGGTATTTGGCCTGGCCAAACGCTCTGTACACGAAAAAGCATAATTCTTAGGGATCAATATGGAAACCAATGACCGCGACAGCCGCCACAAGGTGCGCATGATAAGAAAAAAGGCGGTCATTGATGAAAAAATCGAGCAGGCCAAGCAGGAAAAAGGCCTGTTACTCATACTCACCGGCAATGGCAAAGGCAAAAGTTCTTCTGCTTTTGGTATGGTTGCCCGCTCACTTGGCCACGGCATGCGTGTCGGCGTCGCCCAGTTCATCAAGGGCAGATCTGACACCGGCGAAGAGGCCTTTTTCCGCCAGCATCCGGCAGTGACCTGGCATGTGTTGGGCGAAGGCTTTACCTGGAACACCCAAGATCGCCAGCGCGACACTGAAACAGCCATGCGTGGCTGGCAAATAGTCTCTGGCATGCTGCAAGATCCCGCGATTCATCTGGTCGTACTGGATGAACTCACCTACACCTTCAAATATGGTTTTCTGGATGAGCAAATGGTGCTGGATGCCATTGTCAAGCGTCCGCCCATGCAGCATGTGGTCATCACCGGCCGCGGCGCTTCTGAAGCATTGCGCAACGCGGCCGATACGGTGTCTGAATTGATGGATGTCAAACATGCCTGGCGTGCAGGCATTAAAGCCCAGGCTGGAATAGACTTGTGACCCAACAGACGGCAACCTGCCATGCGATGCTGATCGCAGCGCCTGCTTCCGGCCAGGGCAAGACCATGACCACCGCTGCGCTGGCACGCGCCTACCGTAATCGCGGCTTACGCGTGCTGGCATTTAAATGCGGGCCGGATTTTATCGATGGCATGATACTGGAAGTCGCCACCGGCAAGCCGGTCTATAACCTGGATCTGGGCATGTGCGGCGAAGCGGATGCACGGCGTTTGCTCTACCAGGCCGCACAAGAAAATGATGTGGTATTACTGGAAGGCGTGATGGGGCTTTACGACGGCAAGCCGTCCTGTGCCGACATTGCCGAGCGTTTTGGTATCCCGGTAGGGTTGGTACTCAATGCCAAAGCGATGGCACAAACCTGTGCTGCGGTGGCATACGGCTTATATGCATTTCGTCCGTCCTTGCAGCGGGGTGGCGTGATTGCTAACCAGGTTGGCAGTGAAGGCCACGCCAATATGATCAAAGAAGCCTTGCCTGCGGATATCCCCTGGCTGGGCGCAATGAAATTCGACGCTCAACTGAGCCTGCCAGAACGTCACCTGGGCTTGCACCTGGCACAGGAAATCACTGATATAGACCAACGTATTGAAGCGGCTGCAAAGTTATTGGGAGAGGACATCTCTTTACCCCCGGCTGTGAATTTTGATACGCCAGAAAAGAATTCTTGTGCGCCATTATTGCAAGGCAAAACCATTGCTGTCGCCAAAGATGCGGCTTTCTGTTTTATCTACCAGGCCAATCTGGATTTGTTGCAATCATTGGGCGCACAGATCACTTTTTTCTCTCCGTTATACGATAAGCAATTACCTGTGGCAGATGCTTGCTGGCTACCAGGTGGCTATCCCGAGCTACATTTAGAAACGCTGCAACACAACACCGGCATGCGTGAGAGTTTGCAGGCAGCCGTCGCAGCTGGCATGCCTGTACTGGCCGAATGTGGCGGCATGCTGGCAGCGGGCGAAAGCCTGAACGGACAGTCGGTCTTCGGTTTGCTGGCTGGTCATGGCACGATTGAAGCTAAACGGCAGGGCCTGGGCACGCAACACGCCACCTTCCCTTCCACCTCCGGCGAGGTCGCAGCCACCATAGGCGCGCACACGTTTCACTATGGCCGCTTTGAAACGAGCATGCCTGCGATTGCGCATGGCAAAGGCAGATATGGTGCCGGTGAAGCGGTGTATCGCCAGCAGAACATCACCGCCAGCTTCCTGCATTTTTATTTCCCGTCTAACCCGTCACTGGCTGCGCAGTTCTTTTTGCCATGAGTTTTGCTTATTCTGAAGCCGATAAAGCGGCGATTTATAAAGTCATTGCCGAGCGGCGCGATATGCGGCATTTTCTGCCTACGCCGATTGCACCCGAGTTATTACAGAAGCTTTTGCAAGCCGCGCACCAGGCGCCTAGTGTGGGCCTGATGCAACCGTGGCGTTTTATCCGCATTTCGGATGCGGATGTGCGCAAACGCATACATGCACTGGTCGATGAAGAACGTAAAAAAACCGCACTAGCGATTGGTGAATTCGAAAATACCGCGCGCATGGCCGAATTCATGCGACTGAAAGTCGAAGGTGTTCTCGATTGCGGTGAACTGTTGGTCGCCACTTTGTGCGACCAGCGCGAGAAATATATTTTCGGCCGTCGCACCCTGCCGGAAATGGACCTGGCCTCGGTTAGCTGTGCCATCCAGAACCTGTGGCTGGCCGCACGCGCCGAAGGCATAGGCCTGGGCTGGGTCAGCCTGTTTGACCCGCAGGCACTTGCGACATTGCTGGGTATGCCAGAGGATGCCAAACCGGTCGCTATTCTATGCCTGGGCTATGTGAATACCTTTTACAAATCTCCCATGCTGGTGGAAGAAGGCTGGGCGACAGAAAAACCGCTCTCCGACATGCTGATGGAAAATGGCTGGCAAAGCACCAAGGAGAACCAGCCATGAAGCGCTGGCCAAAACGTATCGTCTGCCTGACCACAGAAACAGTAGAAGTACTGTATCTGCTAGGCGAACAGCACCGTATCGTCGGTATTTCAGGCTTTACCACGCGCCCGGCCATTGCCAGGAAAGAAAAGCCCAAGATCAGTGGCTTTACCAGCGCGAATATAGAGAAGATACTGGCATTACAGCCAGACCTGGTGTTGTGTTTTTCCAACTTGCAGGCCGACATTGCAGCTTCGCTGATCAAAGCCGGTTGCCAGGTGCATGTATTCAACCAGCGTAGCCTGGACGATACCTTGCAAATGATACTGACCGTGGGCGACCTGGTCGGTGCCAGCGACAAGGCATACGCCCTGGTTGCGCAGTGCCAGGCATTGCTGGATGCTGCACGCCAACAGGCTGCTGGCTGGCCGCGCAAACCCACCATTTACTTTGAAGAATGGGATGAACCCATGCTGTGCAGCATACGCTGGGCGGCGGAGTTGATCGCAGCGGCTGGCGGGCAGGATTGCTTTCCGGCGCTGAGCCAGTTTCACAATGCGCGTGACCGCCAGGTGACCTCAGAGCAAGTGCTGGCGGCGCAGCCAGACATTGTGATCGGTTCCTGGTGCGGCAAAAAATTCCAGCCGGAAAAAGTGAAGGCGCGTGCAGGCTGGCAAATGATGCCGGCCGTTCAGCACGGCCATCTGTATGAAATTAAATCTGTCGATATCTTGCAACCGGGACCGGCCCTGTTTACTGAGGGTTTACCGCAATTGCAAACCATTATCCAACACTGGCAACAGCAAACCGGGAGTCTTACATGACGACACATCTGATTTTGGGCGGTGCGCGCAGCGGCAAAAGTGCGTTTGCCGAGCGCCTGGCCTCTGCGCTTGAGCTACCCGTGACTTATATCGCCACCGCACAAGTGTATGACGACGAATTCGCCAACCGCGTGGCGCAACACAAATCGCGCCGCCCGCCTTACTGGCAATTAGTAGAAGCGCCCTTTAACCTGGGCCAGACATTGCTGGACAATGATGCGCCTGACACCTGCCTGATTGTCGATTGCCTGACCTTGTGGCTGGCACAATGCATTTGCCCGGATTGCGACAAACCGGAGCGGCTGGACTGGCAGGCAGAAAAACAGGCGTTGCTGACTGCCTTGCCGCAATTACAGGCCAGCGTTTTCCTGGTGAGCAACGAAGTCGGCATGGGCATCGTGCCGCTAGGTGAAATCAACCGCCAGTTTCAGGATGAACAGGGGCGCTTGAACCAGCACGTGGCAGCGATTGCTGACAAAGTCAGCTTTATTGCTGCCGGGCTGCCCATCACGCTTAAATAAATAGTTAATTAAACCTCAGGAACAATCATGAAAAAGTTCTCCCTCATCGCCAGCGTGCTGGTCACACTTGCCGCCTCGTTGACTGCACAAGCACACGTCCCCTTTTTGAAACCTAACCAGTTCAATGTCACGCACCACCGCCTGACCATTGAATCTGCGTTTACCGAGTTTCCTTTCCAGGCAGACTTTGCTATGGATTCGCCTAACTTCACCATCACCAGCCCGAACGGTGCCACAGCTGCCATCAAGCCTATCGCCAAGACCAAGGCAGCGGTTTACCTGGAGCCTACACTCACTGAAGAAGGCACTTACCGCATCAGCACCGGCCAACGCGTTGGGCCTATCTATAAAGCAGTCGAAACGGCTGATAAAAAACTGTATTTCGCAGCAGATATGAAGCGCGTGACCGGCAAGCCGACCACCATGAATTACTACAGTTATGCCGATACCTATATTTTCAAAGGCCAGCAAAAGTATGTAGCCAGGCCATTTAACAAAGGGTTGGAAATCGTTCCATTGACGTCGCCTAATGGCCTAGTGCTGGGCGCTGAGGGTGCATTCCGCATACTGGAAGATGGCAAACCGGTGCCAAATGCGCGCATCATCGTGGTGACGGATAACGAACACTTTATCAAGCACCGTGTTGAAGATCTTTACGACCTGGATAACGTGAGGGAATCTAACATTCATGCCAATCAGCAAGGTGAGTTTACTTTTACCCCGAAAAAAGCCGGGCTGAATTTTTTGTTTGTGACCGTGCATCACCAGCTGAACGAGAACCTGTGGGAAAGCCAGAATGCGTCACTGACTCTGGAAGTGAATCTGCCAGCAGAAACTCAGAAAAAGCCCTGATTTTCGCGATTTTTACTATAACTTCACAGGAAAACACAACATCATGCCGACAACGACATTTCAACTCAAAGGTGAATTCATTGCACTTTGCGACCTGCTAAAACTGGAAGGTGTGGCGGATAGCGGCGGCCAGGGCAAGTCCATGGTGGCTGAAGGGCTGATTTCTGTAGATGGTCAAATCGAACGCCGCAAAACCGCTAAAATCCGCGCCGGGCAAGTGGTGCAGGCGTTTGAGCAGACCATCAATGTGGTCGCCGGTTAAGTGGGTGTAAAACCTGCTGGCAAATAAGCGGCGAGTGCGGACCAGTTGAGGTGCTTGCGCAAACTATCCGCTAATTGTTCCAGGCTTTGCTCACGCAATTGCGGATAGTCGTAAGCAAGCTGATCTGATAACCCGGCCCATTGCAACCAGGCGGCGCAGGCTTGCGGATGATCAAACAGGCCATGGATATAACTGCCCGCCACCTGGCCATCTGCTGACAATGCACCCTCTGCTTTATCGTTAACCAGGTGCGCCGGGCTTGCTAATGCAGGGCCGGCACTTACCCCCATATGGATTTCATAGCCTTGTAACTCAGCATCGGCAAAGGCCAGCTTGCCGGATACCTGTTTAAGCTGTTTGTGAGGCTCCAGTGTGGTTTCCATCGCCAGCCAGCCCAGGCCTGCACTACTGCCTGCTTCACCTTCAATCGCCAGCGGGTCATGCAGTTGCTGGCCCAACATCTGGAAGCCACCGCAAATCCCCAGCAATTTGCCGCCATAACGTAGATGACGCGCGATCAGGGGCTCCCATCCGTGCTCTCGCAACGCCGCCAAATCACCGCGTACATTCTTGCTGCCCGGCAGAATCATCAAATCGGCAGGCGGGACCGGCTCATTCAAACGTACAAATTTCACATCTACTTGCGGATGCAAGCGCAGGGCATCAAAGTCGGTATGGTTGGCGATATGCGGTAACACCGGGACAACAACGGTCAGCTTTACCCCTGTTTTTTTCGCATGGGTTGTGGCAACGGCATCTTCGGCTTCCAGGTGCAAATCATGCATATAAGGCAACACGCCTATCACAGGCTTACCGGTGCGTTGCTCAAGCCAATCCAGCCCCGGCTGTAACAAAGCAATGTCCCCGCGAAATTTGTTGATCACGAAACCAGCCACCCTTGCCTGCTCGCTCTCCGAGAGCAACGCCAGAGTACCGACCAGGTGCGCAAACACACCGCCTTTATCGATATCGGCGACCAGGATCACCGGGCAATCGACCGCTTCGGCAAAACCCATATTGGCAATATCGTTGGCGCGCAGATTGATTTCGGCCGGGCTGCCCGCGCCTTCGACCACCACGCATGCATATTGTTGTTGCAGCCGCTGGTAGGATTGCAGCACCGCCTGCATGGCGACTTTTTTGTACTCGTGGTAAGTGCTTGCTTCCTGGTTACCCTGCATCTGGCCGTGGATAATCACCTGGCAACCGGTATCAGAATTAGGTTTTAACAGCACGGGATTCATATCGGTGTGTGGCTGTAAACCACAAGCCATGGCTTGCACCGCCTGCGCACGGCCAATCTCGCCACCATCGGCGGTCACGGCGGCATTCAGCGCCATGTTTTGCGGCTTGAAAGGGACGACAGCGACCCCGCTGCGGTACAATACGCGGCACAACCCGGCCACCAGCGTACTTTTACCGGCATCCGATGTGGTGCCCTGAACCATTAATGTTTTTACTGCCTGTTTATCCATCTGCCGATTATCTCATACTCGCCCTGATTGCCTGCGGCGCGGTTGCGCTTGATTGCTGGCTGGGGGAGCCCGCAAGCTGGCATCCACTGGTAGGATTCGGTCGTCTCGCCAATTTATTAAGTCAGCGGTTTAATCCGCCAACCGCCCAAGCCAGATCCTCGCAACGCCTGACTGGTTTGCTTGCATGGATGCTGGCTGTGTTGCCACTGACGTATGTTGCATGGTTACTCTCGCAAACACAGTTTGGCTGGCTGGTGCATGGCTATTTGCTCTACTTTGCACTAGGTCACAAGAGCCTGCGGCAACATGCCCTGGCGGTGTATGCAGCACTGAAAAATAACGATACCCTGCAGGCACAACTTGCGGCTTCCTATATGGTCAGCCGTGATAAAGAAGCGATTGAACCCGTGCCTGCCACGCTGGAATCGGTACTTGAAAATGGCAATGATGGCGTGTTTGCAGCATTGTTCTGGTTCTTAATTGCAGGCGGGCCCGGTGTATTGTTGTACCGTCTGGCAAATACGCTGGATGCCATGTGGGGCTATAAAACCAGCCAGTACTATTATTTTGGCTGGGCCGCCGCGCGGCTGGATGACTTGTTGAACTACATTCCTGCCCGTTTAACAGCCATAACCTATGCATTGCTGGGCAGTACCAAAAAGGCACTTCATGCGTGGCGCACGCAAGCGAAACACTGGGATAGCCCGAATGCCGGGCCAGTCATGTCCGCAGGCGCAGGTGCGCTGGACGTCGCCTTGGGCGGACGTGCGCGTTATCATGATGTCTGGCATGAGCGTCCGGCACTGGGCACCAACATAACGCCAACCATGCAAGATATCCCGCGTGCATTACGATTGGTCAGCATAGGGTTGTACGCCTGGCTGGCGATCGCAGTGGTTATTGGGGTCTACATCTATGCTTGAACACGGCGGCAACCTGCAACAGGCAGCCACGCAATACGGTATCCCGCTGGCAGACTGGCTGGACTTATCCACCGGCATTAATCCGCAACACTACCCGATCCCACCCCTGCCGCCTGCGCTGTTCCAACGCTTGCCGACTATCAATGATGGTTTGCATGCGGCTGCGCAAAACTATTACGGCGCGCCACATCTTCTGGCATGTGCCGGCTCACAAGCTGCTTTGCAAGTGCTGCCTGCCTTGCGCAAGCCCTGCCGGGTAGCCATGCCGCGCACGATGTATCAGGAACACGCCCATGCCTGGCAAGGCGCGGGTCATCAAGTGCATTTTTTTGATCTGCAGCCTGATGCAGATACCCTGAACAATACGGATGTGCTGCTGCTCTGCAACCCCAACAACCCGACCGGGCAGGCATATCCAGTGGCTACCTTATTAAGCTGGCATGCTCAACTTGCAACACGCGGCGGCTGGCTGGTGGTGGATGAAGCATTTATGGACACCACACCACAGCTCAGCCTTGCCAGCCAAACAGGGCAGCCTGGGCTGTGGGTGTTACGCTCACTGGGTAAGTTTTACGGATTAGCAGGACTCAGGGTAGGCTTTTTGCTGGGTGAGCCAAAAGTCCTGGCAGAAGTAGAAGCATTACTGGGGCCATGGACAATCACCGGGCCTAGCCGCTATGTCGCCCAACTGGCGCTGCAAGATACGAGTTGGCAACAACAGATGCGTGAACACTTACCCGCGCAGTCCAGGCAGTTGTTCGAGCTGCTTAACCGATATGGATTAAGCCCAAGCGGTGGCACTGATTTATTCCAATATGTGCAACATCCTGCCAGCCGTCAGCTACAACACGCCCTGGCGGAACAAGGTATTTGGACGCGCTATTTTGAATCACCGCAAGCGTTGCGGTTTGGTTTGCCGCCAGCAACTGAATGGACGCGACTGGAGCAGGCACTTATGAAAGTCACCACCGGTCTTAACGGTTAACAAACTCAATCTTGGGCACAGCGCCTGAAAAATCCAGGCGGGTCAGGCTGGCATAATCAACATGAAAACGGAACAGGCCTTTCAGTTGCATGTTCAACACGTGTGCAATCATGGCCCGTATCATGCCGCCATGGGTCACCACTAACACGTGCTGGTTAGCGTGGTGCTGTAAACATTCATCGATAAATGCGATGCCGCGTTGTTGCAAAGCGGCGAATGTCTCGCCATTGGGCGGAGACAGATCAGCATAGTTTTGCGCCCAGACATCAAACAGTTCGCGCGGAATATCATTCCACGCCTGCATTTCCCAGTCGCCGAAATGCAGTTCTTTCAAACGCTCGTCATGCGCGATCTGGTGATCAAGATCGAGTGCATGCGCCAGCTTGCTACACCTTTGCAGCGGGCTGGCATACAGCGCATCAAACTGCTCGCCAGCTATTTTTGCCTGTAAGGTAGCCAGTTCATGATGAAAGCTGGCGGCCACATCAATATCTGTTTGCCCGTAGCAAATCCCCTCAGCCACTTGCAGGCTGGTATGGCGGATCAATGTGAGTTTCATAGCATCAATTTCATAGCAGGCGACTCCACGCCAGCAAACCCAGGTAAAAAGCCAGTTCTGTAAACTGTTGCATGGCACCCAGGGTGTCGCCGGTATAGCCTTGCAGATTGCGTAACAGCAAGCTGCGCCACCACCACCAGGCCAGCAACACAGGCAATTCTGTGATCAATAAAAACTGTAAAGCAGCAAAGCCGGAATGATTCAGCCACAGCAATCCGGCAAAACCTAGCCAGCTCCATAAGCCAAAGGCGCTGGCGCACCAAAGGTCTTTACGTGTCAGCGTGGTGGCGAGCGGCTTGGATTTACCGGCAGACCTGACATAGGGCATGGTTGCCATGACATAAACTGCAGCCAGGCGGCTTAAGGCATGGCCAGCAATAAGGGCAAATGGCAACACCGCCGCTGGTAAGGCAGTCAGCGCCTGGAACTTGAATAGCAGGATACCAATCAACGCGATGGCGCCATAACTGCCCAGGCGCGAATCCTGCATGATCTCCAGTTTGCGCGCTTTATCCATCCCGCCGCCCAGCCCGTCGGCGCTGTCAGCCAGGCCATCTTCGTGGAAAGCGCCGGTCAGGTAAATCGTGGCCAGCATGCTGAATAACACCGAGATGGCAGGCGGGAAAATCAATGCGGCCAGCCACCAGACCATGGCAGCAATCAAGCCTATCAATAACCCTACCAGCGGGAAATAGCGCGCAGCGTGATTGAGTTCGGCTTCCTGGAAATCCGGCAGGGTCGGCACCGGCAGTCGGGTGAAAAAGCCGACCGCGAGCAGGAAATACCGCCATTGCAGGTTGAGATTCACGCGTTTTTCTCGCTGACGCCAGCACTTTCAAAGCTGGCCATTTCGTTCAGGAAAGCCACAGCCGATTGCAACAAGGGATACGCCAACACCGCGCCGGTGCCTTCACCCAGCCGCAATGACAAATGCAGTAATGGCTGCACTTTTAAATGCTCCAGCATTTTGCTGTGCCCGCTCTCGTCAGAACAATGTGCGAATACGCAATAATCCAATACTTGCGGGTATAGCTTTGCCGCAACCAATAGTGCAGAAGTCGCAATAAAACCATCAATCAGCAAAGTGGCCCTGGCTTCCGCGCCTGCCAGCAAGGCGCCCACCATCATGGCGACTTCGAACCCACCAAATACGGTCAGCGCTTGCAGGGGGTTCCTGGCATCGACATGGTGGGTTTGCAGGGCGGTGGTGAGCACGGCTAATTTATGGTCCAGCCCTTTATCGCTGAGGCCGGTGCCACGGCCTACACATTGATGCAAGGGCAGGCCGCATAGCACACTCATCAGGCAACTGGCGCTGGAGGTATTGCCTATGCCCATCTCACCAAGCGCAAGGACATTACAGCCTTGTGCAATCGCATCACGGGCGATTTCGGCACCGCGCGCAATCGCTTGCGTACACTCTTCGGCCGTCATGGCCGGATGGCGCAGGAAACTCAGGGTACCCATGCCCAGCTTGGAATCGATCAGCATGGGGTGCGGTTCGAATTTGGCATTGACGCCGCTATCGATGACATGCAACTGGAAACCATGTTGCCGCGCAAACACATTAATGGCCGCACCTCCATTGAGGAAATTCAGCACCATCTGTGCCGTGACTGCCTGCGGATAGGGGCTGACGCCTTCAGCGACAATGCCATGGTCACCGGCAAATACCAGCATGGTCTGCTGCTGCAAGCCTGGCTGTTCTGTATTCTGGATCAGGCCCAGCTGTAATGCCAGCGCCTCCAACCTGCCCAAGGCGCCCAGGGGTTTGGTTTTCTGGTTAATGCGCTGCGTAAGCGCATTTTGCAAGGCATCGTTTTTAGTGGAGGCTATCTGGAAATTTTGCATAACAGCATTCTACCCGAGTAAATATAAGCGTGTCAGAAAGCCAAACTTGCAAGCCCTGTAAAAGGCTGAAAAAAGCCCCGCAATCGCGGGGCAAAGGGAGGGGATTTAAAAAAACTTCAATCAGCTGATTTTAACTGGCACATAAATCTTGTTGTCACCGCGCATCACCAGCAGGGCCACGTTTTTAGTGTTGGGAGATAATTTGTCGTGCAGCTGTGTGACGCTGGTGACCTGGTCACCGTTCACCGCCAGGATCACATCCCCGGGCTGGATGCCCGCGTTGGCAGCCGGGCCCTTACCCACTTCTTCCACCAGCAGGCCCTGCTTGATCTGGGTCTGTGCCAGCTCCCGTGAAGTTAGCAGGCGCACACTCACGCCTAACTTGGCCTGTTTATTATCAGGCGCAATCGCAGGTGCGATCTTCGCGGTTTGCATTTCATCGACACGCACGCTCAGGGTCTTCAATGACTTTTTACGCCAGACTTCCATCTTGACGGTACTGCCAGGCGCCAAATTGGCCACCATAGGCGGCAAGTCGCTGGAGCGGTCTATGACCTGGTTGTTAAACTTAAGGATGACATCGCCCGGTTCCAGGCCTGCTTTGTCGGCCGGGCCATTTTTCTCTACATTGCTGACCAGTGCGCCGCTATTGGTTTTCAGGCCAAATGAGCTCGCCAGGTCCTGGTTGATAGACTGTACGCCGACGCCCAGGCGACCACGGCTGACTTTGCCTTTATCCAGCAGTTGTTGCTCTATGCCCATGGCGACATCGATAGGAATCGCAAATGACAACCCCTGGTAGCCACCACTGCGGCTATAAATCTGAGAGTTGATACCGACCACTTCGCCATTTAAATTAAATAATGGGCCGCCTGAGTTGCCAGGGTTGATCGCAACATCGGTCTGCAAAAACGGCACATAGCCTTCATCCGGCAGTGCGCGCGATTTGGCAGAGATAATGCCCGCTGTCACCGTATTATCGAAGCCGAACGGAGAGCCGATTGCCACCACCCAGTCACCGACATTGCTGTTTTTAGTGCTGCCGATTTTCACGGTAGGCAAGTCCTTGCCATCGATCTTCAGCACAGCGACATCGGTCAGTTTATCGACACCAATCACCTTGGCTTTGAACTCACGCTTATCTGTGAGCCTGACAATCACCTCATCGGCCTTATCGACCACGTGCGCATTGGTCAGGATCACGCCATCCGGCTTCACAATAAACCCCGAGCCCATGCCGCTCATAGGCATCTCGGTTTGTGGCTGGTTAGGCTGGAAACGACGGAAGAACTCATACATGGGATCATTCGGATCCATGCCTGGGATGCCACTGGTTTTCACGGTGCCGGTGACGCTGATATTGACCACTGCCGCACCCTGGCTGGCAGCGATACTGGCAAAATTTGGCAAAGTGATATAGGCGCTGGGGCCGGCAATGGTTTGCGCAGCCACCGGTGTCGTCGCCTGGGCGTCATTGACCAAAGTATTGCCTTTTACCCAGTAGCCCGCGCCAAACAAGGCGGCTACCGCCAGGGGCACACTGACCCAATGGGTGAGTTTCGATTGCATGAATGCCTGCATAACTTCTTCCTTTCTAAGGTATGTATTACTTCGTGAGTGCTTGTATGGGAAACCATAAAAAACACTTTCTGGGTTTATGAGCGAAATAGTCACGGCGAAGTTTCCCTGCATTTGTATCTTGATGTATCAACACTGGCGCTCTCAACCGCTGCCTTGCGGCTGTATCGGGCTGTGTGCGTGATACACTGCGAACTTTCATCGTGCACTCGCAGTTTGTATTTGCTTATGCCTGCTATTCCCGCGTTTTTGAAACCATACTGGCCACGTCCGGTGACTGGCTCCCTGCGTGACCATGCCCGCGCTGCATTTGGTGCCGGACTCGGCATTTTGGCTACTGGCCTGGTGGCACATGCTGCTATCCCTGGTGACTGGCTCAGCGCGATATTCCTGATCGCACCCATGGGCGCTTCGGCCGTGATTCTGTTCTGTTTACCATCCAGCCCGCTGGCGCAACCGTGGGCAATCCTGGCTGGCAACACTGTCGCTGCCCTCTGTGGTGTTTTCTTTGCGCACTTGCTGCCAGGGCAACTGGCTTATGCCGCGGCCCTGGCCATGCTGTCAGCGATTACCCTGATGTTCGCCCTGCGTTGCCTGCACCCGCCCAGCGGTGCAGTCGCGTTGACGGCAGTACTGGGTGGCGAAACCATCTATCAGCTGGGCTATACATTTATCTGGTGGCCGGTGCTGGCAAACAGTGTATTACTGGTCTTATCAGCCTGGCTGTACCATACCCTGACCGGTTACCGTTACCCGGCGGTGCAGATCGACAGCAAGCCGACCTCGCCCGAGCACATGAATTATCAATTCGGGTTCCGGCAGGAAGACTTGCAGGCGGCGTTAGGCCAGTTCCATGAAGTGCTGGATATCAGCCCGGATAGTTTGCAGGCGTTGCTGCAACAAACCGAGCTGATTGCCTATCACCGCAAACTGGAAGAAATCGAATGCAAACATGTCATGCGCCCGGTGACTGACACCTTGCAATTTGGCGATACGCTGGAAGATGCCTGGCAGGTGCTATTGCAGCAATCTGAACCGGCCATCCCGGTGGTAAACAAAGCCAACCTGGTCATAGGTTTGCTGAGCGTGGCAGATTTCATGCGACACGCCAAACCGGAAAAATTCAACCAGGTGGCCCCGGCGCTTAAAAAACTGATCCGCTGGTCAACCACTACCCACAGCAACAAACCGGAAGTGGTCGGCCAGATCATGGCGACGCCTGTCATTACCATCCTGCAAGACATGCATTTAATGCATACCATCCCGCTGATGACCAGCCATCATCTGCAACTGGTGCCAGTGGTGGACCAGCACAACAAGCTGGTGGGCATACTGACCCAGACTGATATTATCCGTGCGCTGTATCGCTGACCTGTTCCGTTAGGGTTTCTTCAGTTTTTCCAGTTGCTGATACGGCACAATCACCTCGCGTGAGGCCAGCACGATCTCGCGCAGAAAACATAACAAAGCCAGTATCAGGGATGCCATTGAGATAATAAAAGAGATCATCACCAGGTGCGGCAAGCGCAAGCCGGTTTCGACTGAAAGAAACATACTGGCGATCGAGACACAAATACACAGGGCGGCAAAAGTCGCCAGGCCGATGGCCCGGCGCAGCCAATTTGTCCTTCGCACAATAATCTTTAATTCATCCATAAAACGTTCACGTTTTTCTTCCGGCGCATCCGTCAAAAAACGTGCCCTGTCTATCGAGCGGCCCAGGCGGCCGATCAGTACGCCGAGAATGGAGCCTATGCCGGTGAGCAAAAACACCGGCGCTACCGCATCGCGAATGGCGCCCGAAACGTTGTGAATCTCAAATGCGCTGCCTATCATAAATACCAGGCTGCCTTTCTCATTGGTGATTGGTTACTTCTCCTGCAAGCAGTTCTTGTGCCCAGGCAAAAAGATTAAATCTCACAGCTTGTTTTCTATTTTTACTTCAATATTTTTTGCACCAATACAGGGAATCACCGCCCCATGAGTGTGCAAATCGCATGGATAGACCGTCATTTAGCGTGTATTCCAGCCCCGATTAGGTTTCAATCAAGTTGAAAACGTGCGTTTGCAGGCCTCAAAGCAGAAGGAAACAGCCTTTTTTGCCTGTTATTCAACAAATTACACCTGGGCTTTAGGACTCGTTCTTGCTGTACAAGGGTTGGATATTCGACGTTTTTGAAAGTGTTTCATGCTCAAGCAACCCCTTACCGATGAACTTGCCAGCCACTTTAAACAAGTGAATGACTTTCGTTCCCGCATCTATCAACTACAAAATTCCTGGGACAGCCTGGCGCTCATGGCCCAACTATCGGGCACAGGTTCCGAAATGGAGCACACGCGTGGTGCGTTTAATACCATTTCCAATGACGTGCTGCAGCATCTGTCGCAGGAGACATTACGCAAAACGGCGGCGCAATTATCTTCCAAGGCATTGGCAACGATTAACCTGCTGGTGCGCAACCTGTTTGAGCGCACCGCCGATATCGGTTTTTTTGCCACCGATGATGATGTGCGCGATTATCTTGCGCAATATATGCAAGGCACCATGACCGACCAACAACACGAAGACCTGTGTTCGCGTTTTGAGGAGTACCAGAAAAAATATACGGTGTACGAGAACATCGTACTGTTTGATAGCCAGGGCCAGCTACTGCATCAACTGGACCCCAGCCAAACCATGCTGGATCATTTCCACCCTATCGTGGCGCTGGCACAACAATCATCAGAAGCATATATAGAGCGTTTCTACGAAACAGAAGTCAATGGCCGTACCTATAAATCACTGGTCTATGCGCATGAAGTGCGTAGCGAAGATGGCCGTAAACCGTTAGGTGTATTGTGTCTGTGCTTTAAGTTTGTGAATGAGCTGGATACGATCTTCCACAACCTGATTGCCGAAAATGACTGGACCGTGGGCATATTGCTCGATGAGCAACGCAATGTGATTGCTTCCAGCGATACCTACCAGATCCCACTGGGCGCCAAACTGTGTACTGCGCCAGATCAGGACTGGTTCATCTGTCGTTTTGCCGGTCGGGAATATTTATGCGTAACCAAGCATTCTGAAGGCTACCAGGGTTACCTCGGGCCAGGCTGGCTGGGTCAGGCCATGATTCCGCTGCAATATGCGTTTCATCACACCATGCACGCGATGGTGGCCCAAATTGATGGCGAGACCCTGCGTAAGGTCATGCGCAGCCCAATGATCTTCTCGGATACCCTGCTGAATATCCCCAAGCAGGCGGCCAGCATCCAGAGCAAGTTAAACCAGTCGGTGTGGAACGGCAATATCTGGCAAAGCAATTATGTGGATACCCAGCAAAAGAACTTCTCCAAAACACTGTTGTGCGAGATCAGTAATACCGGCCACAAAACACAGCAGATCATTGAACAGATGGTGTCTGAGCTGTACCAGACCGTGGTGACGGTGATGCTGGAAAACTCCAGTTTTTGCGCACAAATGGCAGTGGATATCCTGGACCGCAACCTGTATGAACGCGCCAATGACGTTCGCTGGTGGGCGCTTACTCACAGTTTCAGGGAGCTATTGAGCCAAAGCCAGGTGAGCAAAGAAGACAAGCGCAAGATCAGCGACGTATTACGTTACATCAACGGCCTGTATACCGTGTATGACAACCTGATCGTGTTTGACCGCCAGGGTGAAGTGATGGCGGTGTCTAACCACCGTTACGAACACCTGGTCGGCACCACTTTGCAGGATGATTGGGTAGGCCGCACACGCAGCTGTCTGTCGACCCAGGATTACGTAGTCTCACCATTTGAAAAAACGCCGTTGTATGGCGACCAATGCACTTATATTTACGCAGCACCTATCCGCCACCTCGAGAGCAACGGTATTGTTGGCGGTATCGCCATTGTGTTTGATAGCGCGCCGCAGTTCCAGGCCATGCTGCAAGATGTGGTGCCGCGTGATGGCGATGATGCGCCGGTTGCCGGTAGCTTTACCGTGTTTGTGGATGACCAGCTCAGCGTGATTTCCAGCACCCACCAGGAAATCGCCATTGGTGAAAGTTTCGAACTGATCCCGGCCATCTGCAAGTTGAAAGAAGGCGAGCAACTGTTTGATATTGCCGTTTACCACAACACCTATTACGCCGTCGGCGCGCATGCCTCTTACGGTTACCGCGAATACAAAGGCGCGCAAGACAGCTACCGCAATAAAGTGTTTGCCCTGATCTTTACCCCACTGGGCAAAGTGGATGAGATTAATCAACGCATCCGTGCCGAAGCGCAGGTCATCCACAATAAATTCAACCCTAACCTGTTTTTGCAATATGGCAAAGATACCCAGGAATACGCGACCTTCTACGTGGCGGATACCTGGATGGGCATAGAAACGCAATATGTGCGTGAAGCGATCGATGAAGTGCAGTTACGCACCCTGCCAGAGCCGGCGCCGTTTATCGCCGGCATGCATGCCTATCAGAATGAAGTGATTCCTATCATAGACCTGGCGCGCATGCTGGGCCACGCACATTACTCTACCGATTACCGTCAGATCATTGTGATTGAAGATAAAACCACCTCACTCAAATTTGGCGTGTTTGTCTCGGCACTGGGTGAAATCCCTTACCTGACTCCAGGCCAAATCCAGCCGATGACGTCATTGTTCAGGGGCGTCAGCCATAACCCGGGCATCGCCATTGCCAATATTGCGCAGCACAGCATGCTGACACTGGTCACCGCGCAAAGCATGTGGAACAAGGCACTGACCGTGCGCACACTCAGGCAGGAAGAACAGGTACTTGTCTGATGAACAGCCAAACCATACTCGGCATCATGCAAAACGACATCATGGACTCCCTACTCACCGCGCAACAGCAACGACTGATGGATACCCTGCTGGATAACCTGGATGGCATGATCTATCGCTGCCTG
The DNA here is from genome assembly GCF_058744375.1 of Methylophilus sp. E2MeOHC9. Lineage (NCBI taxonomy): Bacteria > Pseudomonadati > Pseudomonadota > Betaproteobacteria > Nitrosomonadales > Methylophilaceae > Methylophilus > Methylophilus sp. E2MeOHC9. Next base: position 1,166,288 of record NZ_CP196024.1, on the reverse strand, counting down.
TATGACGACAGCTGGACCATGATCTATGTCAGCAAAGGCTGCGAGATGCTGACCGGCTATACCCCGCAAGCGCTGCTGCTGAATAAAGAAGTCTCTTATGAAAACATCACCCACGCCGATGACCGCGACAGGGTGCGCGCCACCATTGCCGAAGCGCTGGAGAAGCGTGAGCGCTTTCAGCTGGAATACCGGATTGTGCGCGCCAATGGCGATATCTTCTGGGTGGCAGAACGCGGCAGCGGCGTGTTTGATGATGATGGCCAGCCTGTCGCACTGGAAGGCATTATCCAGGATGTCAGCGACCATAAACGCATTGAGCAGGCGCTGTTCAGCACCGAGCAAAAATATCGTTCCATGTTTGATAACTCGACCCTGGGCATGTTCCAGACCACGGAATCCGGCACTTACCTCAATGCCAACCAGGCGTTGGCCGACTTATACGGTTATGCCTCTGCCGCGGACCTCATCAGCGACCTGAACAATATCAGCACCCAGCTGTATGTCGCCGAAAGCCGTCGTGGCGAATTTACGCAGGCTATCAGCACCTATGGCCGGGTACAAAACTTTGAGTCCGAGGTCTACCAGCACAATGGGGAAACCATCTGGATCTCAGAAAACGCGCATGCGGTATACGACACGCAAGGCCATATCCTCTATTACGAAGGCACGGTAGAAGACATCACTGACCGCCGTAATCATGAGCAGCAAATCCACCAGCTGGCCGTGACCGACAAACTGACCGGCTTACTGAACCGCCATGCCTTTAGCGGCAAACTGGCCAGCCTGATTGCCGAAGCCGACAAAATGCAGCGCAAGATCGCGATTGCATTTATCGACCTGGACCATTTCAAGCTGATCAACGACACGCTGGGCCACAGGGCAGGCGATAAAATGCTGGAAAATGTCGCCCAGCGGCTGATCCAAAGCACACGCCCTACCGACGCCATCGTGCGTTTTGGCGGCGATGAATTCGTCATGCTTTACCCCGGCTTGCGTGACGGCGAAGATGCCGAACCCCTATTGGCGCGCGTGATGGAAGCCATCTCGTTACCGATAGAGATTGGCGACTATGTGTTCAACATGACTTGCAGCGTCGGCGTGAGCATATACCCGGACCATGCCAAAGAGATAGACGCCCTGCTCAGTTGTGCAGATTCGGCACTGTATAGCGCCAAAAATGCCGGCAAAAACAAAGTACAAATGTTTAGCGGCACCTTGGCGCAACAACTGGGTGAACGCAATGAAATCGAATACGGCCTGGGTCATGCGCTACAGCGGCAAGAGCTGATGCTGTACTACCAGCCACAAATGAATATGCAGCATGGCAATATCAGCGCACTAGAAGCACTGATCCGCTGGCAACATCCTGAAAAGGGCCTGATTCCACCGGACGAATTTATCCCGGTGGCAGAAGAAACCGGGCATATTTTTGCCATCGGCGAATGGGTGCTGCAAACCGCCTGCCAGAAAATAAAATCCATGCAGACCGAATGGGGTTACCTGGTGCCTATAGCGGTCAATGTATCGCCCATCCAGTTTTTACGCGGCAACCTGGTAGAAACCGTGCAGAGGGTATTGCGGCAAGAGCGCGTACCACCACACTTACTGACGCTTGAAGTCACCGAAAACGCCAGATTCAAAGACGAAGCCATGTTCACACGCACGCTGGAACAGCTCAAGCGGCTGGGCGTATGTATCGCGATTGATGATTTCGGTATCGGGTATTCAAACATGGCCTACCTGAAAAACTACCCGATTGATGAACTCAAAATCGACAAAGCCTTTGTGCAAGACCTGGAGCAAAGCGTCACCAACGGCAACATTTTACTTGCACTGATCAACCTGGGTAAAAGCTTGCATAAATCGGTGACGGCAGAAGGCATAGAAACCGAATACCAGCATCGGTTCCTGCTACATAGTGGTTGCGATGTCGGGCAAGGCTATTATTACAGCCGACCGTTGTCGGAAGAGGCATTGGCGGAGTTTATGCGAGAGCAACAGCCGAAATTTGATCATATGCAGAGAGTGGCCAGGTAAGACTGGCCATTATTGTGTGATTGCTATGCTATAGCATAATTGACTAACCACCTGCTGTGCGCCTGTGAGATGGTCGGCTTATATATAAATAGTTAGAGTTGCCACTACTCGTCATTGAGGGGATGGCCAGAATCCAAGCAAGGTGAATGCTTAGGTTGGTGGCAATAAAAAACAACTGTCTTACTTGCTTGAGGTTTTAATCGGTATTTCTTTCGATGGTTAAGCTTTCTTTTTCGCTACTCTTTGGTATTGGGCCCTTTCTTTTCGCCCCTAGGCGACCCTCTTTCTTATGCTTGTCCATAAGAAAGAAGGCAAAGAACAAGACACCCTAGCTTCCGCTTGCTCCCTGCGTTGCTCGCCAAAATAAGCGGTCACGAAACTCAACCTGGTAGCTCACACAAACCGTGAGCTACTGCGGGATTCGAACAGTCGCTCCCTTCTCCCTTATTTTGACTGCGCTACTCGGCGCGTCAGATAGGGGCCCGGTTAAAACCACCACGATGAAATGTTAGTTAAACGTATTGTATTCAGGGCGCTAAGTGACTCTGTAAGAATTTAAAGCAAATGACCAACAAACTATTTTGTTGGTCATTTTGTCTTTTTGCTTTGTCTATTTCAGTGTGTCGGCGGGATGCAATCTGATGAATTTCAGTATAAGTAACCGCGTGGTGATTTTAAACGGGCCCCTATCTGACGCGCCGAGTAGCGCAGTCAGCGTGGGAGTTGTCGGCCAGCGCCTGTTTGAGCTCCGCGGTGGCTTGCGTAGTATGCAAGCCGCTAGGGCGAGTTCCGTTGGACGCCCACGGTGACGAGCAACGCAGGGAACAAGCGGAAGCTAGGGTGCCCTTTCTTTTAGTGACTTATTCTTTGGGCAAGCAAAGAAAAGTCACTCGCCTAGGGGCGAAAAGCAACGGTGCAATAAAGCAGCAAAGTCTAATACTCAACCACCCAAAGAAATACCTATTACAGCCATCAACAAAGGCGACACTTGCTTTTTGTTGCAACAAAGCTATGCATGAACTCTGCCTGGATTCTCCCTTGCAGGGCGCACTGGCTTCTGCATAAGCCAGTCGTTCCGCAGGCAAAGAGCATGCTCTTTGAAACACCTGCTACACCCTACGCCAGAATGACGGGCGGTTACATTACGAACTCGTATGCTCGATTTCCGGCAATGCCTCATGCTTGATCGCCGCTTCAAACGCCGTTAACCGTTTATACACCGACAACAACTCAACAATCGTCGTCCACGAATTCACCAGGTACTGGAACGAATTGCTGACTTGCGAAAACGCCGTCAGAATCTGTTGCAAAATACCAAACGTGATTTTGCCAGCTGCAATAGTAGGCACCAGAATCAGGTACGCAAAAATATTATCTGCCTGTAAATATAAACTGCGTGCCACGTTGAAATACAAATAGTGGAAATACAAACGGAAGTAGTTCTTTCGCACATCCAGGAACAGCGATTTTAACGTCTCAGGCTGCGCCCGCTCGGCATTGTCCTCGCCATAGACCAGTTCCTTACGGTAAGCCGCCTCAACACGTTGGTTCCTGAATTCCAGATTCGGTAATTTAATCCCCACCGCCGCCAGCAACAAGGTGCCAAACACTGACCAGGCAATCGCCGCAGTAAACAGCGGTGCTGGCACCGCGCCAAACACTGGCAGCTCGCTGACATAAGCAGACAGGCTCCACAACACCGGCAGGAAAGCCACCAGCGTCATGATGGCTTCTACCATGGATACGCCCAGGCCTTCCATAATGGTAGCAAAACGCATGGTGTCTTCCTGCACCCGTTGCGAGGCACCTTCAATGCGGCGTACTTGCGGCCATTGGCTGGTGTAAAAGTCGTTCATCGCAGTACGCCAGCGGAAAATATAGTGGCTGACAAAGAAACGCGTGATGACATAGATAAAAATGGCGACGAAGGCGATTTCAGCAAACTGCAGCATCAATGTATAGAGCTCTGCCGTGGTCACTTTGGAGTTAGGCGAAAGCGCCGCCTGTACACCATCAAAAAACGGCCGCCGCCAGTTATTGATGGCAACCGATACCTGCACTGAGTAATAAGTAGAAAACAGGATAAACGCAGAACCGACTATCGACCACCATTGCCAGCGGCTGGGTTTCAGGGTGAACCAGAGCGCAGCGAAGATAGCGACACTGAGCGCGTAATACACATAAAATAACTTGAAGGAATCAGTGACAAAATGGCCAAGCCCGATCACGGGCTCTTTTTCACTCATATCCAAGCCAAATGCTGTGCCTATGACGGTGGAAAACTCAAACCACACACCGCAGCAGATCACAGACCATACAATGACCGAAGGCCAGAACCAGCGGGAGTCAGGGAAAAAGGACTTGAACATAGACTTTTCTTTAGAATGTTTTGTGCCAGTGTATTGCCTCCATCAAAGACCTGCAAGAAAAAAGCCTCACAAGGAGGCTTTTGGAGGATCAATGATGTTCAATCTAGTCAGTCATTTTTATATTTGATCACCAACTAGCTTTTATAACCACGGAAGCAGCAGTCGACAGGCGCGGACCTGCTGTGAATAAACTGGGTATGCGGCGTTCTCGCTTTATGTTGCGAGTTGTGCATGCGTTTTTTTGCCACAGCATGCTCTAGCACTGGTTCCTGGCTGGCTTCTTTACTGGCAGACACCTGCATCACCGGGCCAGGTTGACTGGCTTGCTTATCAACCACCTTTTGCGGTTTTTCCTGCAATTCTGCGGGAGCGTGCTGTTCAAAGGTCATCATAATCACTGCCAGTACATTGGCAAAAATCATTTTTGGAACCATGTAGGATTTTGCATTGTGCATCGTGAACCACTCAACTTGATTATTTAATTTGAAATGGTAGAGGGGCAGGCCTGTAGGAATAAGAAGGATATCGCCTATTTGCTTGTCAGAATTTCCTTACCCGGACGGAAAAATACCTAGTGTGCTCTATCGCACACCTGAGCATCAGTATCTGTGGCATGCTGAAAACGTTTTTTTATTTATATGGTCATACTTCCACTTTAACTGGCTGCATTTAACGACAAGCGGGGATTCGCATGAAATCAATCGTGGCGTTTTTGGGTTTTGCTCTGGGTTTCACTACGCATGTGCTTACCGCACAGGCGCAGCCGGATATGGTAGATACTCTAGAACTGGGACACTCGATTGTGATGGTCACCACTGACTTGCCGGGGGGTTCCAATGGGCGCGGCTCTGGTGTGGTGATCAGCCCTGAATATGTTGCTACCAATTGCCATGTGATTGCCAACAGTAACGGCGCCAATATCGCCAAATTCCGCGATGGTTACCAGCCAACCGGTCTCAAGGCTAACTGGCGGCGCGATCTGTGCCTGCTTAAATTTACACCGTTGCCGTTTAAACCTGTCGCCATGCGCGAAAGCAAAACGCTGCAATATGAAGAAGAGGTATTTACCCTGAGCTTCCCTGCAGGCTCGCCGGTGCCGCAAACGTCTTATGGCACCATCAAAGGCATTTACGCTTACGATGGTGGCCGGATTGTGCGTTCGAGCGCGACCTTTGCCATGGGCTCCAGCGGCGGCGCCCTGTTTGACCAGAACTTCAATTTGATTGGCCTGACGACTTTTAAAAGCCCTGGGCACCATGCGTTCTTCTACAGCTTGCCGGTTGAGTGGATCAAGGAATTGATGGATAGCCCGGAGGTGGTTTCATTAAAAACCCAGGAAGTGCCATTTTGGGCTTTACCCATAGAGGAGAGGCCATACTTTATGCAGGTAGTGATCCCTTACCAGAATGAGGAATGGGCCACTCTGAAAACCATCGCCAGCGCGTGGACCAGCAAAGAGCCCGAATCGGCAGATGCCTGGTATTTTTTAGGTCTGGCGGAAGAAGGCTTGCTGCAACTGCCGCAGGCGGAAAAAGATTTCAAGCGGGCTTACACCATTAACCCGCGTGACCTGGATGCCATGCTGGCCTTATCGCGCATCGCGCTGGTGCAAAACAACCTGGGTGCGCTGGAGTCGCTACAGCCTGCCGTCTCGGCACTGGATAAAGCCCAGGGGGATTTGATTGCACAGCAGATTACCAAGCTCAAGCAGAGTAATTAATGGCAAGCGAATCCCGCGACATCACCAGCGCAAGCTACGGTGCCCGACATAGGCCATGATGGCAGTCGGCACCAGCATCCCCAGCACATACCAGACCGCGAGAAACGGCGCCGCCATTTCAGGGCAATGCAGGGCGTAGATACTGGCACCGGTGCTCCCTGCCAGCCATCCCGCCATCGCTCCGGTCAAGACCGGTTGTGTAGGCGCCAGGTTTCGTAAAGCCAGCCATGTCAAAGCGCCAACGGGCACTGCCAGGAACGTGATATTCATGATGCAGACGCGCCAGGTCTTACCCCACAGCATGCCATCCTGCTGGTTTGCATCTGCACCTGCCCAGGTCGAAATAGCCCATAGCCATAACGCCAGAACCGGTAAGCACAACACCCAATAGCCCACTTTGGGAAACTTGCCCGGGTGCGACAAGGTGATGACAAACCCCAGTGCCATCAGGGCGCTGGCAAGCGGTACACCCAGTTTCATCCAGAAAGCAAAGCTGCTACTCACTGCACCCAGATCGGGCCGGATGCCATAGATAGTGATCAACAATATCAAAGAGATGACAGCGCCCGCCAGCAATGCCTGGCCTATGCTTTTTGCATTGGCATGTTGCGCGACAGGTTCAACCCCGGTCGAGAGCATCTTGATTAATTCATCGGTTTTCATGCTTGTTCCTTCCACATATGGGCCAGCGCTTTCATGCCTCTGTGCACACTCACTTTGATAGCAGAGATGGACATGCCGGTTAAGGCGGCAGCCTCTGCCACAGACAGCCCTTCCAGCTTGGTATGCTGTATAGATAAACGCTGATTCGCTGGTAATGACGCCAGCATCACGTCCAGATCTTTCTTAGAGGCACTGGCCTCCTCATCGCTCACAGCCGACCATTCCGCTTCGTCATCGAAGGGGTCATTCAACGCCTCATGGTGTGAACGTCTACGCAAACAGTCGATCATTTTGTAGCGTGCAATCGCATATAGCCATGGCGTGAATGGTTCATCACGTCGGTAAGTATGGCGTTTGGTGTGAATCGCCAATAAGGTCTCTTGCAACAAATCCTCAATTTCATCGGCTGCATTCGTCAGGCGTCGCCTTAAATAGGCCCTGATCAACGAACTGGCACCTTGCAACACGCGCTGATAAGCCTCGGCATCGCCATCCAGGGCACACAACATCAACGCACGCAGTTCTTCCTCACTCATCATTGATCTATTCGCTTATGAAGATATAAAGGTTACAGAAACTTAAAAAAATATTTTTATCAACGAGTGTAACCATAATCTGCCCAGCCACGTATTAGCAAGAGAACATTGTGAATATTGCACTGCAACATGCACGATGCATCTCAACCTAAACAGGAGTTTTCAAAATGAATATCAAACAATTAGCTGCACTTGCCACCACGATCATTGCCACCAGCGCTTTTGCCGGCAGCCCTCCAGAAAAGAAATGTAGCGCCGGCACCTGTAGCAAAAAAGAAATCTCTTCCGAGAAAAAAGACGCATCCTGCTCTAAAAAAGAAGCCGCCGGTGAGCAAAAAGAGGCTTCTTGTTCCAAAAAAGAAGCGTCTTGCAGTAAAAAAGAAGCGTCTTGCTCTAAAAAATAAGCGCGACTTTAGAAATAAGAAACCAGGAATAAGGAAGATAGCCATGGCAGGACTGGGTTACCGCGCTGAAATGAATGAGTGGGAGGTATCGGCGATTGATGCCGATTTCTTCGAAGTCGCGCCTGAAAACTGGGTACGACGTGACAGAGCGCCCCTCTACCAACTCATAGACGCAGGTCGTCCGGTCCGGCTGCATGGTGTTTCTTTAAACCTGGGCGGCACAGCCCCCATCCAGCATACGTTTCTCAATAGCGTGCGTGAACTGATGCATGACCTGCAGGCTGAATACTACTCGGATCACCTGGCCGCTAGCGGCGACGCACATCAGTTGTATGACCTGTTCCCGATTCCGTTTACTGATCGTGAAGTGATTCGCATCAGTGACCGTATCAAACAAGTGCAGGATGTATTGGGTACCAGGATGGCGGTAGAAAATACGACTTACTATACCAACATCGGCGACATGGGCGAGGCGGAGTTCCTGATGCGTGTGGTTGAACGGGCTGACTGCCATATTTTGCTTGATATCAACAATATCGCGGTCAATCACAAGAACCACCAGCTTAGCGAATTACAGCAGTTTTTAGCCGAGGTAGACATGCAACGCGTGACTTATATGCACGTGGCTGGCCACGAGTTTGATGAGCGCTTCGGGCTGTATATTGATACGCATAGCCAGCCCGTTGAAACTGAAACGCGCGAAGCCGCACTGGCACTGCACCAGCAATATGACATCCCCATCCTGCTGGAATGGGACAACGATATTCCTTCACTCGCCACCATCAATCAACAACTATCATGCCTGAAGACTTCTATCTCTATATAAGAGGCGTGACTGAGGTCATTCCACCCGGCTACACCGAATCCGGCATGCGCGCTTACCGGCACCTGGTGTACCTGGGGGCGAGCCAGATGGTTGAAGCGCATTTTCCGGCTGTCCGTGAGCAGCTGGGGGAGACTGAATGGAAAGCATTAATACAGGCATTCGTACGCCAGTCTGCCTGGACATCACATTATTATGGAGACCTTAAAAATGAATTCCTTACATTCCTGGCACGCGAAACTGATAGCGAGCATTCATGACCTCGGCCTCCTAGCCTTAAGGCTGTGGGCGGGGCAGGAATTCTTGCTGGCCGGCTATACCAAACTCAGCGGCGGCATTCATGCGCCGGAGTGGTTCAGCGGCCTGTCCTTTCCTTTTCCGTTAGGTTTACTAGGCCCAGACCTGAACTGGGTGATGGCAGGCACAGGTGAAATCGTGTTTGGCTTTGCCATATTGATAGGTTTTTATAGCCGGTTGGCAGCGCTGGGTTTGTTATTTATCACCTTTGTCGCCATCTACACCGTGCATTTTGATTTAGGCTGGGCTGGCTGGAACCAGATAGACACCGACGCCGGCCTGGGGTTTAAAGTACCGCTCATGCTGGCATTGATGTTGTTCACCATTTTGACGCAAGGTAGCGGGCGCTACAGTGTGAAGGAGTCATGATCATGAAACTGATACAAGGGTTGAAAAACGTATTGTTGCTGTGCCTGTTTGCCTGTTTTTCCATCACGGCAGGCGCAGACACTCTACCTACCACAGACACGGTGGTCTTAGGCATGGGCTGCTTCTGGGGCGCCGAAAAACGCATGGGAGAAATCCCTGGTGTGATCAAAACGGAAGTCGGTTATGCGGGTGGCAGCAGTGCATCGCCTACCTACGAATCGGTCTCCAAAGAAGGTCATTCTAATAAACCCGCCACCCATGCGGAGGCGCTGAAAGTCACTTACGACAGCCGTGTGACCACACTGGATAAAGTGCTGGCGGCGTTCTGGCAGAATCATAACCCTACTCAGGGCAACCGTCAGGGTAATGATGTGGGCTCTAATTACCGCAGTGCGATTTTTTACAGCTCAACCGGCCAGCAAAAAGTGGCGCTGCAAACCCGGGATATTTACCAGCAGGCCTTAAGCAAAGCCGGGTTAGGCAACATCACCACCGAGATCACGCCACTGAAAGCGTTTTACCCGGCGGAAAGCTACCACCAGCAATACCTGAAAAAGAACCCGAATGGCTATTGCGGACTGGGCGGCACTGGCGTGGTTTTTCCCGGCAATACACTCACTGTGCCGATTGCCGCTGCACCGCTGGATGGCAAGAAATTGGCCACGCAACAACTGGTGGTATTCGAGTCTGAAGTATGCAACTTTTGCAAAGCATTTGAAAAAGACGTCATGAACCAGTGGAAATCCGATGTCAGTATCGCCAAAACCTATGCGACTCAAGCACCGGCTGGCTGGGCTCTGAAGGAAAATTTATGGGCAACGCCCACCATCGTCCTGTTTGAAAACGGCAAAGAGGCTGCGCGCTACACTGGCTACGATGGTAACAAACAGCGTTTCTGGCGCTGGCTGGGTGTGCAAACATTGAGTCCTGAGCAGCGGAAAATCGCCTTTGAGAAAGGCACAGAGCTGCCATTCACTGGCTCCAATCTGGATAACCATGCTGCTGGTTATTATGTTGACCCGGTATCGGGTGAGCGACTATTTCGTAGTGACAAAAAATTCAATAGCGGCACCGGCTGGCCCAGCTTCTTCGACCCGCTGCCCGGCGCATTGGTGTTGAAAGAAGACACCAGTCATGGCGCACGCCGTACCGAAGTGTTAAGCGCCAGTTCAGGCATTCATTTAGGTCATGTGTTTGATGACGGCCCGCCGCCGACAGGCAAACGCTATTGCATCAATAGTGCAGTTTTGAAGTTTGTTCCTGATAAAAAGAATAAGACGATTTAGCACTTGAGCGAGCCCATGAAATAATCAAATCGTTTAAAGTCACACGACATGATTAATAATATGGCCTTATTTAATTTTCAAGGATGTTTGTGGCAGATACCGCGCAGCAATCGCTAATTGTCGGCATTTTACTGGCAGGTGGATTTTCACGCCGTTTTGGCCAGCAGGATAAGCTGTTGCATCCATTGGAAAATGGCTTATCTGTGGCCGAAGCTGCCGGTCTAGCATTGATAAACGCTTTACCCAATGCAGTGGCTGTCGTGCGTCAGGAGAATGTTGCCTTGCAGAACACCTTAGCCACCCAGGATTATCGTGTCACACCCTGTCAGGCAGATGCGATTGAAATGTCAGATAGCCTGAAGCTGGGCGTACGGGCTGCCCAAGCCGCTTTTCCTAACGCCACCGGCTTTGTGATTGCGCTGGCGGATATGCCTTTTATCCAGCCAGATACTATCCGCAAAATCGCGGATCAATTAAAGTTTTCTGCCATCGTGCAACCGACGATCAATGGGCAACGAGGGCATCCGGTCGGCTTTGCCAGCCGGTTTGCGCAGCCATTGCTTGCGGTGAGTGGTGACCAGGGCGCACGCGAAGTGTTGCGCGCCCATCAGCATGAAGTGTATTTGCTGGCCTGTGATGATCAGGGCATTGTGCAGGATATTGATACCCCGCAGGATTTGCCTTGATGCATGCACTTGCCTGCAATCAGGCGACGGCGCGGGCTTTACCTGTTTGAGATAGTGTTTGGGAAAGGCCAACCTGTTGCACTTGCGAACGTTCCTGTATCAGCTCGGCCAATATGGATACCGCAATTTCAGCAGGCGTACGACTGCCTATCCTAAGCCCGACCGGCCCATGCAGCCGGTTGACTTCCTGCTCGCTTAAATCAAAACTACGCAAACGCTGCTTACGCTTTTCCTGGTTTTTCACTGCCCCCAGGGCACCAATATAAAACGCCTGGGATTTCAATGCTTCCAGCAAGGCCATATCATCCAGTTTCGGGTCATGCGTGACGGCGACAATGGCGGTATGCGGGTCAGGCGCGATCTCCAGCACTACATCATCCGGCATGCCAGGCAACCAGTCAGCGCCTTCTACATGCCACTCGGCGCGCATTTCTTCACGCGGGTCACAGATCATGACATGAAAATCCAGCGCCTGTGCCATGGCGGCCAATACTGAGCCTAACTGGTTGGCGCCAATAATGAGCAAGCGCCATTGCGGCCCGAAATAGCTGTGGAACCAGTCGGCTTCCAGGTAAGGCTGGCCTTCAGGCAATACATAGTGATGACGCACTTCACCGCTGCTTAAATGCACCGAGCGTTTCAGCAAACGCCGTTGTGACAGGCTTTCCAGCATGGGCACCAATTGCGACTCATGGCTGAGGGGTTCGCAAAAAATCCTGAGCTGCCCGCCACAGGGGATACCAAACCGTTGGGCTTCTGCCTGGTTGACGCCATATTCCAGGATCGCCGGTTGCTCGGGCAATTCGTGATGTTTGGCTCTATCAGCCAGGTCATCCTCGATACACCCGCCAGATACGGATCCTACCAGGTGCCCGTCTTCACGCACCACCAGGATAGCGCCCGGCAGCCGGGGCGCGGAGCCCCAGGTCTGGATGACAGTAAACAAATGCGCGCGATAACCTTGTTGCAGCCAGTCGCTGGCGCGCTGCAAGACTTCGTGATCAGAAGATTGCATGCGCGTTAAGCCAGCTGGTCACCAATCGGCAGGCGGCGTATGCGTTTACCGGTGGCGGCAAACACGGCGTTAGCCACCGCAGGTGCCAGAGGCGGCACGCCCGGCTCACCTACACCGCCCATTTTTTCGTTACTTTGCACAATATGCACTTCCACTTTAGGCATATCTTTCATGCGCAACACCTGGTAATCATGGAAATTGGATTGCACCACTTGCCCGTCTTTAAAACTGATCTCACTGGTCAGCGCCGCGCCTAGTGCATAAGCTACGGAAGACTCCATTTGTGCCTGCACGCCATCCGGATTCACTGCCAGGCCGCAATCAATAGCGACGACGACGCGATGGACTTTGACTTCGCCTTCTTTCACTGATACTTCGGCGACCTGTGCCACATAACTGCCAAAGGATTCATGCACGGCGATGCCGCGAAACACTCCGGCAGGCAATGGCTTGCCCCAGCTGGCTTTATCCGCTGCCAGGTTAAGTGCCGCCAGATGACGTGGGTGATCTTTCAGTAACTGGCGCCTGTAGGCCAGCGGATCCTGCTTGGCAGCATGCGCCAGTTCATCTATCAGGCTTTCCATCACAAAGCCGGAGTGGCTATGCCCGACCGAACGCCACCACAAAACCGGAATATCACTTTGCACCGAATGCAGGTGCACCTGGTGATTGGCGGTGCCCTTCACATAAGGCGAATCTGCCACACCCTCTACCGAAGTCGCATCAATGCCATCCTTGATCATGACACTCTCAAACGGCGTGCCTTTGATGATGGATTGGCCGACCAGCGTGTGCTGCCATGCCAGTGGTTTGCCCTGTTTATCGAGCGCGATACTGGCGCGGTGTACAAACATCGGGCGGTAAAAACCACCTTTCACATCATCCTCACGGCTCCACACGGTTTTCACCGGCAAGCCTGCCGCCTTGGCGACTTCCACCGCTTCGGATACAAAATCTGCGCGCGGATTGGCGCGACGGCCAAAGCCACCGCCCAGAAACTGGGTATGAATATTCACTTGTTCAGGTTTCAATCCCAGGATTTTCGCAGCTGCCGCCTGGTCTGTGGTTTGCATCTGGGTACCTGTCCAGATATCGCAACCTTTGTCAGTGATTTTCACCGCGCAATTCAAAGGTTCCATAGGCGCATGCGACAAGAAGGGCAATACGTACTCGGCATTCAAGGTGTGTGTGGCCTGTTTACCGGCACTGGCAATATCGCCCGCTTTCGCGGCCTGTATCCCCGGCTTTTGCGCCAATGCCTGATACTGTTTTAATAGCTGTGCAGTATCCGGTTTGTCATGGCTGGCTATATCCCATTCCAGTTTCAAGGCTTCGCGGCCTTGTTTGGCGGCCCAGTAATGTTCGGCAATCACGGCAGCACCGGTCGGCACTTTGACGACTTTGATCACACCCGGTATCTTGCGTGTAGCCGTATCGTCATACGATTTAAGTTTTGTGCCAAACACCGGCGCGCGCGCCACCATGGCGATCTTCAAGCCATCAAATTGCACATCCTGGCCAAACTTGGCGACGCCGTTAATTTTGTCGGCACTGTCCAGGCGTTTAGTCGGTTTGCCGATAAACTTCCATTGTTCCGGTTTTTTCAGTGTGACATTTTTCGGTGTTTCCAGCGTGCTCGCGGTTTCTACCAGTTGCCCATAACTCAGTTTTTTGGTGCCATTGATCACATACCCATTTTCAGCACGCAAGCCTTCAACCGGCACTTTCCACTGTTTGGCAGCGGCTTGTAATAGTAAAGCACGCGTCAATGCGCCCGCCTGTCGATAGCGCTCGAATTCAGACCAGGTGGTCGATGAACCGCCGGTGATCTGGATGCCATATGCAGTATGGACATAGGCCGGTGCTGCCGGTGCATGCTCAACCTTGATCTTGCTCCAGTCGGCATCCAGTTCATCGGCAATCAGCATGGACAAAGTGGTCCAGATACCCTGCCCCATTTCACTATGCGCCAGCAATACCGTGATACTGTCATCCGCACCTATCTTGAGGAATGCATTCGGAGGCGGCAGCTTGAGCGCTTCAGCAGCATTGGCCACCGCCATAAAGCGTTTCGCCTGCGGGATCGTAAATGCCACCACCAGGCCACCAGCGACCAGTGCAGTGGTTTTAATAAAGCTACGACGGGAAAGATTCATCAATTCATTCATGGTCTCTCTCTCCTTAAGCCAGTTTTTCAGCAGCTTGGTGAATCGCTACGCGTATGCGCTGATAAGTCCCGCAACGGCAGATATTGCCGCTCATGGCAGCATCGATATCGGCATCGCTAGGTTTGGGGTTTTGCCTGAGTAAGGAGGTGGCCGACATGATCTGGCCGGACTGGCAGTAACCGCACTGCACGACATCGATCTGCTGCCAGGCGGCCTGCACTGCCTGGCCGACTTTGTCGTCCTGCATGGCTTCAATGGTAGTGATTTTCTTACCTGCAGCCGCACTCACCGGCGTCACGCAGGAGCGGATAGCTTGCCCATCGAGATGCACAGTACAGGCGCCGCACATAGCCATGCCACAGCCAAATTTGGTACCGGTCAATCCGGCGATATCGCGAATCGCCCATAAAATGGGCATATCATCGCTGACATTCAGTTCTGTTTCTTTGCCATTGATATTGAGTTTCATGTGGTAAGGGTTCCTTTATGACAGACGTTCAGGTCAGTGTGCGAAACCCTGCGGATGGGGCCTCATCTTTATGAAACCATCCTAACATACATGGTTGTATGTATGAATAGATTCAGCCAGACAAATCTGAAAAATTTAGTGCGGCTAAGGCATGTGATTGATCTGTGATGTGTGAGGCCTTGTGAATACAACGCTGGCAGGGCGTTGGCTTTACGTTGACTCATTAGGCGGTGCCGGGTGAATATGAAGCTTTCGTGACATAGCGCCGCTTGCAATATAGCCTGCACATGGATTGTTGTCACAAACCAATCGATAGTATAATTTTTACAGAATGGGGATTTCGCAGCCTCCCCGCATCAAGACGACCTTCGTCCAAGGACTGCTCTCACTCTTGGGACACCCCACGACACGAGCGCTTATGGATACGACAGATAACAACACTCTCACCCCTCCCGCCAGGATTTCTTTCACACAGGCTCTGTTGTACTGGCTAAAGCTTGGCTTGATCAGTTTTGGTGGCCCGGCTGGGCAGATTGCCATCATGCATCACGATCTGGTCGAGAAAAAGCGCTGGATCTCTGAAAAACGGTTTTTGCATGCGCTGAATTACTGCATGTTGTTACCTGGCCCTGAAGCGCAACAACTGGCAACTTATATCGGCTGGTTGATGCACAGGACTTGGGGTGGCATTTTTGCCGGCGCGCTGTTTGTGCTGCCTGCATTTTTCATTCTGATTGGGCTGGCCTGGGTTTATATGGCTTACGGCACAGTGCCTGCGGTTGCCGGTGTTTTTTACGGCATCAAGCCCGCGGTCGTCGCGATTGTATTACTCGCCGCCTACCGTATTGGCATGAGAACACTCAAAAATAAAATGCTCTGGTCGATTGCCGCATTGGCATTTATCGCCATTTTCTTGCTCAAGCTGCCTTTTCCACTCATTGTGCTGGTTGCCGGCGTGATTGGGCATATTGGTGGGCGCCTGGCTCCCAGGGCATTCCAGACAGGTGCGCATGCTGTGGTTGATCACTACGCTGGCAAAGCATTGATAGACGATGATACCCCACCGCCAGAACACGCGCGATTCACTTGGGAAAAGCTCTGGCACATAGGGTTGACCGGCCTGGCCATTTGGCTTGCAGCGATGCTGGCGTTAACTACCTGCTACGGATGGAACGCTACCTACAGTCAAATGGGCTGGTTCTTTACCAAGGCTGCGCTGATGACATTTGGCGGCGCCTATGCGGTATTACCTTATGTTTTTCAAGGGGCTGTGGAACATTACCAATGGTTAAGCACTACGCAAATGATAGACGGCTTGGCATTGGGTGAAACAACGCCAGGCCCTTTGATTATGGTGGTTACTTTTGTCGGTTTTGTTGGTGGTTGGATCACGCATAGTTTAGGCGCCGATGCCGTGTTTGCTTCTGCGCTTGTGGCCGCATCTATCGTGACATTCTTTACCTTCTTACCCAGTTTTGTATTTATTTTCATGGGCGCACCTTTTATCGAAACGACGCACGGTAATATAAAATTCACTGCACCTCTCAGTGCCATCACTGCCGCCATTGTGGGCGTGATTGTTAACCTGGCATTATTTTTTGCCTACCATGTGTTCTGGCAGCAAACGCCGGGAGAAATAGACTGGGTTGCTGCTGGCCTGGCATTGCTGGCTGCGCTGGCATTATTTCGCTTCAGGCTCAATGTCATTGCCGTCATTGTCATCAGTGGCGGGTTGGGAATGCTGTTCAGGTTAATGGTTGCCCCAGGTTAAAACGTCAGTAGATAGCGTGTTATACGATCTTCATTTGACGCACTACTTGTTTGATGACGTCCCTTCAATCCTGCAATCTACTTTCCAACGTCACCACGAGTAGCGCGCTTGCTTAGAGCCAGCCCTGCCGTTCTGCTAGCGTGTACAGCCCCATCCCGACCAGCATACTGGCGACAAATATCCACACGCCACTGCCGCCGATCAATACCGAAGCCACTGCCGGGCCGGGGCAAAAACCAGCCAGGCCCCAGCCGATGCCAAACAAGACCGCACCGATGACGAGCGGCCGGTCAATGCCGGTCGTTTTTGGCAAATCGATAGACAAACCCAACACGCTCCAGGTGCGCTGCCTGGCCTCGCGAAAAGCAAAGAAGCCAACGGCGATGGCGCCTATCATGACAAAGGCCAATGAAGGATCCCAGTCGCCGGTGATATCCAGAAATGCCAGCACCTTAGCCGGGTTGGTCATGCCGCCTATGATCAGGCCCAATCCAAAAATCAGCCCGGCCAGCAATGCAATCAAGTTCACCATGTTGTGCGCCCTTTTAAAATAAGTGTGTGTGGTGTTCACGCTTGTAATAAATGGCGGGTGACCCACACCACCAGCATGGCAACCAGCATAAAGGTCATCGTAGCCACCAGCGAACGTAGCGACAGCCGTGATAGGCCGCAGACGCCGTGACCGCTGGTACAACCGGAGCCCAGGCGCGTGCCAAAACCAACCAGCAGGCCCGCCACAATTAAAACTGGCAAATCGGCTTCGATCTGCATGGCCGGCAGCGGTGTGAATAATTGATACATCAATGGCGAGATCAGCAGGCCGATAACAAACGCCAGCCGCCATGCCTTATCACTGGCATTTCCCGACCAGAGCTGCCCGACAATCCCACTGATGCCTGCCACTTTGCCCAGCCAGCGGATTAACAGCAGCGTGGAAAAGCCTATCAGGAATCCACCGATCAGGGATTGCCAGGGGGTAAAGTTGGTCATAGCGAAGGTTCTTGGTTAATAGGGATTCATTTTTTATATGCCGGGACGAAACATCAATCTTCTTCGTCTGTCGTTTCCAGATTTCGGCGTGGCAGGTTTTGATTGCATTCAAAACCTACTTTTTCCATGGCAATCCGGAATTCGCAACTGGCTAAATGCCCTTCCAGGCGACCATTGATTTTGGTGGTTTCCTGTTTGCAAAATGCGCAACGATAGCGATGCGCCTGGCCCTCAAAATGCTCTTGTGGATAGTCGATATAAAAAAGTTTTTTCATCACTGTCCCTCAACATGGCTTATGGTCACTCTATCCTACGCCGGGTTTTGCTTGCCGACAACACACAAAAAAATGTTTTTGTCACGCAGATTTATGCATCCCAGCCAACGCCCTTATTTTAATCACCCCTAAATTACCCCATAAAATCAAGTAATTACAGCATCCACCCACAGCACATCCCAAAAGTTATCCACAAAAAATGTGGATTCACGCCATGCATCAACCGCGGGTGTGCAAAGCAGCGATTTCCTGGATATCCAGGTCGCGTTCCATCATATGCAATAACTCATCATGGATCTGGCCGGAGCGATGCAGCCTGAGCAGCTCTTCGCGTCCAGCGGCCACCGCCGCCAGCACCACATCGAAATGCGCTTTGCGTACATCGGCAGGCAAGGCATGTGCATCTTTCAAGGTGTGGGATAAATTGGCACGGTAGCCATATTGTTCCAGCAAGCGCGGATGTATCACTTCACCCGCGTCATCGTGCGCCAGTTGCTTGACGACCTCAAACTGCACGGCTTCCAGTTTGGCCCAGGTTTGGGGCTCGTTAAGGTAGACCTGCTCATGCGCCACGTGCTTGATGTTGAGCGCGCGAATCAACCAGCCCATGCTGGTACCCTGCACCAGCACGGTGACCAGGATAACGGCAAACGCGCAGAGCAACATCAGGTCGCGCCCCGGCACTTGCGCCGGCACAGCCAATGCCGCCGCCAGCGTGACTACGCCGCGCATGCCCGCCCAGCTTTTAATAAAGGATTCGCGCCAGTTGGTCTGCAAATGCGTCTTTTGCGGATGATGTTTAAACAGTTTGGCGATGGCGTCCACCGCAAAAATCCACACGAAACGCGTGGCAATCACGGCGACCAGCACCAACAACACTTCGACACTGTAAGCCGCCCATGATTTTTCAGCATGCTCAATCCGCTCCCACACGCCGCGCAGGGATAAACCAATCAGGATAAACACCAGTGATTCCAGTATGAATATCATGATCTCCCAGAAGGCACTGCCGCGCCTGCGGGCGGTGGCGGTCATGATTTCATGCTGGAACCAACCCAGTATCATGCCGTAAGTCACGGTGGCAATCACGCCGGATACGCCCAGGTGCTCGCCGACCACATAACAGATCCAGCCGGGTAATGCCGCAGCCAGGATCACCAATGCGGTATCCTGCAAATAGCCCAGCACTTTGTACACCAGATAGCCAAAAGCCGCACCCAGCAATACGCCGCCTACACTTAAGAGCGCGAAATCACCTAGGGCAGACTGCATGGAAAACACCCCGGTCAGTGCCACAGCAATCGAAAACTTGTACAGCACTAAGCCCGTCGCATCATTGAGCAGGCTCTCTCCTTCCAGCAATACCATCAATTTGCGCGGCAACGCGACCCGCTGCAATACGGCCTTGGCCGCAATCGCATCCGGTGGTGACACAATCGCCCCCAGCGCAAAACATACCGCCCATGGCAAGCTTGGGTTCCAAGCATGCAAGGCAAGACCCACCACCAGCGTCGTGAACAGCACTGCGCCTATCGCCAATAACAGGATGCCTGTCAGGTGGCGGCGGAATTCGTGCCAGACGGTGAAATAGGCGCCATCCATGAGCAAGGGCGGCAAAAATACGACCAGCACCAGCGCAGGATCAATCTCGAATGAAGGTAAGCCGGGTAAAAAAGCGATCATCGCCCCACCGACCAGTTGTGCCACGGCGGGTGGTAAGCGGAGTTTTTTGGCGACCAGTTCCAGGCCGATAATGGCAACTAGAAACAAGAGAATCAGGTTGAAATAGAATTCGTTGGTCATAATATTTTTTAATGTATAAAACGGCAGTGATCACAACAGCATCATATAGATATTACGATTAATCACAGGATTTTATATTGTGCTTGGCTCATCAAGCTAACGGAGCTTGAAACAGGTGTTTCACAGCGCATACTCTGCGCCTGCTAAACGCTAACGTCAAAATGACAGTTGCTTAAGAATATCCAGAGGATATGGCAAGAGTCGCCAAAGCTGGTTACACTTAAACCATCCTGCATATGGCGCCTATGACTGTTCGCACCATGTCGCAAAAACCAAACGGGCAGCAGATAAAATACCGCCGGCCTGACATAAAAAGTAAGAGGATATTCATGAGCGCGTTGAAGATTGTGTTGTTAAGCATGCTGTTGCTAGCCAATAATGCGGATGCCGCACCCGCGCCTGCAAACACTTCCGTCACCGTACAATCTTTCTCCCCGCAAGGTGAAGTCAAAGCGATTCGCCAAGTAAGCGCCCGCTTTTCTGAAGCCATGGTGGCATTTGGCGACCCCAGGCTGGAATCTCCTTTTGATATTAGCTGCCCGGCCGCTGGCAGCGGACATTGGGCAGATGGCCGCAACTGGATTTATGATTTTGACAGTGACCTGCCAGCCGGGCTGAAATGTACTTTCACGCCTAAACCTACCCTCAAAAGCCTGAATGGCGTGGTGATCGAGCAACGCGCATTCAGTTTCACGACCGGTGGCCCGGCGATACAGATTGCCCACCCTTATGAAGGCAATGAGGCTATCGATGAAGAACAGGTATTTCTGCTGGGGCTGGATGCGCCGGTCAGCATCGATTCAGTGAAAAAATATGCCGCCTGCAGTATCAAAGGCGTGGGTGACCGTATTCCTTTGATGATTATCGAAGGCAGCCAACGCGACAAGATCCTGGCTGAACAGGCTTCGCGCGCCAGTAATTTTTTTCAGGTGCTGACTAAAAACGCGCGCGTGGGCATTGTGGAAGTCAAAGATAATCGCCTGAAAAACGCGAACATTATCGTCGCCCAATGCGACCGCAAGTTACCGGCAGGCAGTGAAGTGACTTTGTGGTGGAACAAAGGCATCGCCTCCACGTCAGGCATAGCCACTTCGCAGAACCAATCCCTGCAATTCCGTGTGCGCGAGGCATTCAAGGTGAGCGTGAATTGCACACGCACCAACCCGAAAGCAGGCTGTGTGCCGGTGCTGCCCATCACTGTGCAGTTTACCGCGCCAGTGGCACGTGACCTGGCCAGCAAATTATTGCTGAAGACTGCCGATGGCAAGCAGATAGCACCCGTGATTGCCAAAAGTGACAACGGAAACACGGTAGAGTCTGTATCTTTCAGCGGACCATTTACAGAAAAAAGTGTGGTCAGCCTGTCACTGCCTTCCGGCTTTGAAGATGACGCGAATCGTTCGCCTATCAATATGGCTGCCTTTCCGCTGAAACTCAATATCGATGAAGACCCGCCGCTGATCAAGTTCCCTTCCCGTTTTGGTATTCTGGAGCAACATGCCCAGCCTGCCCTGCCCGTGAGTGTGCGCAATGTAGAAGCGACGCTGACGGGTGTGCAACTGCAGTCGGGTGCCTCAGCGACTAGTAACGGCGTGGTGGGCAGGCTGGCACTGGACGACGATGCGACGCTGGCAGAATGGTTTTTCCGGGTGACCAAGCATCCTGACAACCAGCTGGATAGACAGTTTGAGAAACAGCACAAACGCTACCCGCGCGAAGGTGAAATCCCGTTGCTGATGGGTGAGACGAAGAATGTTGGGTTCAAAACCAGCCCATTGCAATTGCCGCGTGCTCACGGCGACAAAACGTTTGAACTGATAGGCGTTCCGCTGAAAAAACCCGGCTTTTACGTGGTTGAATTCGCCAGTGACCGCCTCGGTGCGACCTTGCATGGCGAACATAAACCCTATTATGTTTCTTCCAGCGCGTTGGTCACCAATATGGCGGTGCACCTGAAAAAAGGCCGTGAATCGTCACTGGTATGGGTGACGCGGCTGGATAATGCGCAACCGGTTAACAATGCCACCGTGCGCCTGTCCACTTGTGAAGGCCGCACGCTGTGGGAAGGCAAAACCGATAGCAAAGGCATGGCACATATTGAAGAAGAATTTTCTGAGGGCTATTACAACCAGTGCTATGGATTGCTGGCAACTGCACGCAAGGATGACGACATGTCGTTTGTGTTTTCATCCTGGGATGACGGCATCAGCCCGTGGCAATTCAATCTGGGTGGCGGCTCAAGCAGCACACCGCTGATTGCACACACGGTGTTTGACCGCCCGCTTTTCCGCGCGGGCGAAAAAGTCTCTATGAAGCATTTTATCCGCGTGCGCACCGGCAAAGGCTTCAACCTGGCCGAGCAGCAGCCAGATACCATCAGCATCGTGCATGAAGGCAGTGGCGAGAAATACGATGTCGACGTAGCCTGGTCTAACGCGGCTGGTGTATCCACCTGGGAGATTCCGAAAGAAGCCAAACTGGGGACGTACTCGGTATCGATGATGGCCGGGCAGTATATGCTGTCGTCCGGCTCTTTCCGCGTGGAGCAATACCGGGTGCCGTTAATGAAAGCAGTTTTAAAAGCGCCAACGCAACCGTTGGTGAACGGCAACCAGCTGGCTATCGATGCACAACTGAATTACCTGGCGGGCGGCGCTGCCGCTGGCGCACCGGTGAAATTCCGTAGCCGTCTGGTGCGCTATCCCCTGCAATACAGCCAGTTTGAAGATTTCAGTTTTGGCGGACGCATTCCCAAAGAAGGCATTGAAGCCGTACAACCTTATTCCTACGATCCGGAGATGGAAGAAGGCGCAGACATTGATGCCACGGACACGACGGCCAGCGCCAAAAACTATCCGGCCAAGACAGTGAATATGTCGCTGGATGGCAATGGCGGCGCCAGGATAACCTTCGACAAATTACCCAAAGTGCAGGAATCACATGCGCTGGAAGTGGAGATGGAATATACCGACCCCAACGGGCAGATTTTAAATGCGGCCACGCAGGCAATGATCCTGCCTTCAGCGCTGTCACTGGGCATGAAAATAGAAGGCTTTTTTGCCACCAAAGAACGGCTGGCATTCAAGGTGCTGGCACTGGATGCTGCGGGCAAGCCGTGGGCAGATCGCAAAATATACATAGAGGCGTATACGCGAAAAACCTACGCCTACCGCAAACGTATGCTGGGCGGGTTTTATGCCTATGAGCAAACCGCTGAGGTGAAGCATGCAGGTACTATTTGCAATGGCAGCACAGATAAACGCGGCATGTTGATTTGTGATGGTGCCGCGCCGGAATCCGGCGAAATCATATTGGTGGCCACTGCCAAAGATACCCAGGGCAACGTCGCCGTCGCCAGCAGTGAAGTGTATGTTGCGGACGACAACGCCTGGTTTGATGCTTCACAAAGCGATCGCATCGATTTACGGGCCGACAAACGTGCTTATGAACCAGGTGAAACCGCACGCTTTGAAGTACGCATGCCTTTCCGCAAGGCAACCGCCCTGGTGACGGTCGAACGCGAAGGCATACTGGATTCATTCGTAGTACCCATCAGCGCCAGTTCGCCATTTGTCAAAGTACCGATTGCCAGCCACTATGGCCCCAATGCTTACGTCTCTGTGATGGTGGTGCGCGGCCGTATAGACCCTGAAGTGACAGGTCAGTTTTCATGGCTCAAACGTATGGTATACCGCGTCGGGATCTTCCTTGGCCTGGTCAAGAAAATGCCGGTGGAAATTGATACCCGGCCAACGGCGCTGGTGGACCTGACCAAGCCGGCTTTCAAGCTGGGCATGACGCAAATTCGTGTCGGCTGGCAGGCGTATAGCCTCAAAGTGAAAGTAGAGCCTGACCGCCAGGCCTATCATGTGCGCGACAAGGCACGCATAAAACTCACGGTCACAGACCCGGCTGGCAAACCGGCGGCCAACGCTGAAGTCGCATTGGCAGCTGTCGATGAAGGCCTGCTGCAACTGGCAAAACCGCAATCATGGAACTTGCTGGAAGCGATGATGGAACGCCGCCCGATTGAAGTACGTACTTCGACCGCGCAATCACAAGTCATAGGCAAACGCCACTTTGGCAAAAAAGCCGTTGCACCAGGCGGCGGTGGCGGCCAAGGGGCGAATGCACGTGAACTGTTTGATACCTTGCTGTTGTGGAAACCCAGCCTGAAACTGGATGCGCGTGGCCAGGCAGTGGTGGATGTGCCATTGAATGACTCTTTGACTTCTTTCCGTATTGCGGCCATTGCCCATGCCGGCGCCATGCGTTTCGGCACGGCATCGACGCTGATCCGTAGCGGGCAGGAAGTGATGCTGTTCTCAGGGTTGCCGCCGTTTGTGCGGGAGGGCGACCATTTCAATGCCATGGTCACGGTACGCAATGGCGCTGAGCGGCCATTGACGCTGGATGTTTCAGTGACGGATGGTGTCAGCCAAACGCCGCATACACAACGAGTGACTTTGAAACAAGGCTTGGGTGCTACCTTATCTTTCCCTGCTGCCGTGCCACTCAATGTCGATCAGCTCAACTGGGCGATTAGCGCTAAAGAAGTCGTTTCTGGCAAGCAACAAAAACCGGCGCAGGATAACCTGAAAATATCGCAGCAAGTCGGTGCCGCTTATCCGGTAAGGGTTTACCAGCAGACCTTACAGCAGTTAAATTCAGGCCAGCAGAATACAGAAGCGCAACCGGATGCGCCGTGGACTTTCTCAGTACAGCAACCGGCAGGCGCGATTGCCGGACGCGGTGGCGTGGATATTCAACTGACGCGCTCATTGGCAGGCAACCAGGATGCACTACGCGAATGGATGAGCCGGTACCCGTATGTGTGCCTGGAGCAACGTGCTTCGGTCGCTATCACGCTGGAAAATGAAGATGGCTGGAACCGGGTGATGAACAGCCTGCCTGCGCACCTGGACCAGGATGGCCTGGCCAGGTACTTCGCCATCGACTGGTTGCAGGGCGATGACACGCTGACCAGTTACCTGCTGCGTATCGCCGATGAAGCACAGTACACCATCCCGGAAGGGCCGCGCGAACGTATGTTGAAAGGCCTGGAAGACTTTGTCGCCGGACGCATACACCGTTATGGCAGCCTGCAGTCGGCTGATCTGACGCTGCGTAAACTGGCAGCGATTGATGCCCTGGCCAGATATGAACGGGCGCGCCCGGCCATGCTGGATTCACTGGAGATCAGCCCTAACCTGTGGCCTAGCTCAGGGGTGATCGACTGGATATCGGTATTGCAACGCTTACCGGAAATAGCCGGGCACGATGAGAAGCTGAAACAGGCACGCCAGATCCTGCAATCACGACTGATGTTCTCCGGCACCAGCATGAGTTTCTCCACCGAAAAGCAGGATTACCTGTGGTGGCTGATGGTGTCGCCTGACCTCAATGCAGTACGGGCATTGCGCCTGCTGGCGGAAGACCAGGACATGGAGGCAGCAGATATTGGTCGCCTCGCGCGTGGTGCCCTTGCACGTCAGGTGAATGGCCATTGGAGCACGACAGTCGCCAATGCCTGGGGCGCAACTGCGCTGCGTTACTTCCAGACCCATTTTGAGAAGACGCCCGTCGCAGGCACTACCCAGGTCAAATTGGGTGAGCAATCACAATCGCTCAACTGGGCGGATGCCAAAACAGCCGCGCAACAGGACCCGCGCCATACTGACCCCACCAAGGGCACCCCCATGGGTGCAGGGTTGGCCACGCATTTCGCATGGCCAAAAACCTCCACCCCACTCTCCATCCAGCATCTGGGTGCTGGCAAACCCTGGGCATTTGTCACCTCCAAAGCCGCTTTGCCGCTAGATAAACCTTTATTCGCTGGCTATAAACTCAAGCGCACAGTCACAGCCATAGAGCAGAAAACCAGTGGCCAATGGCAGCGTGGCGATACCTACCGTGTGCAACTGGAAATCGACGCGCAAAGCGATATGACCTGGGTGGTGGTGAATGACCCGGTGCCGGCAGGGGCAACTATTTTAGGCAGTGGCCTGGGTGGTGATTCCAGCCAGCTATCAGCGGGTGAAAAGAAAGCAGGCTGGCAGCGCCCGGCGTTTGAAGAGCGCGCGTTTGATGGCTTCCGTGCTTATTATGCCTACGTGCCTAAAGGCAAATTCAGTATTGAATATACCGTTAGACTGAATAATGCTGGCCGTTTCGCCATGCCGGCCAGTCATGTGGAAGCCATGTATGCACCGGAAATATTTGCCGAAATCCCTGTGGCTGCGATAGAGGTCAAAACGGAGACACAGGCCAGGTGACGCGCAAGAAAACGCTACTGGCAGCACTGACGCTTACAGTCATTGTTGCCAGTGGCTGGGTGTTCTTCACGCCCACGCCCACTTTTGAGCAAGCCAAAGCTGCGACCTACAGTTCAGAAGCTGTGCTACTTGACCGCGATGGCCAGGTCTTGCAACGCCTGCGCCTGGATAAGCACCGCCGCATGCTGGAATGGATCCCGTTACAGGAAATATCGCCAACGCTACAACAAGCAGTGCTGGTGGCTGAAGATAAACGTTTTTACAGTCATGCAGGTATTGATTTACTGGCGGCGGGTTCTGCGTTGATAGATAACCTGCATCGCACGCGTGCCAGGGGCGCCAGTACCGTCACCATGCAGCTGGCAAAGCTGTTAATTGAGCCTGGCGAAAGCAAAGGGCAACATAGCTGGGCAGCAAAACTCAGGCAGATACGCATGGCGCTGGCGCTTGAACTACGCTGGAGCAAACCGCAAATACTCGAAGCCTACCTTAACCGCGTCACTTTCCGCGGGGAGCTGGTCGGGATTGATGCCGCCGCCCGAGGCCTGCTGGCAAAAGGCCCCAATGGCTTGGATAACATTGACGCCGCTATCCTGGCATCGCTGATCAAGTCACCGGGCGCTGCCCGTAGCCGGCTGGCCAGACGTGCCTGCGCCACCTTACAGGCCATGCCAGCCAGCGTGAATATTCCCGCAAAAAAGCAACCTTGCCTGGAGGTAACATTGCGCACCGCGCTATTACCTTCGCGTCCATCCCCCATCCCCGGCATCGACGACGCGCCGCATCTTGCGCGACACTTGCTGAGCAAAAATGGCCAACGCCTGCAAAGTAGCGTCGATGCCAGTTTGCAGCGTTTTGCACGCAATACCTTGCGCACCCATCTGGCGCAATTGAAAGACCAGAATGTAGAAGACGGCGCTGTCGTCGTCCTGGATAACCATAGCGGTGAAGTGCTCGCCTATGTCGGTTCCAGTGGCGATCTGTCTGGCGCGGCTGAAGTCGATGGCGTTACTGCCTCACGCCAGCCTGGCTCTACCCTGAAACCATTTTTGTATGGCCTGGCCATTGATCAGGGCTGGCTGAATGCAAGCTCGGTACTGGATGATTCACCGCTGGCGCTGACCACCCCTTCCGGCCTTTATATTCCCCAGGATTACGACAGGCACTTCCAGGGCGCGGTGAGCGTACGCACCGCCTTGGCTGCATCGCTCAATGTGCCCGCCATCCGTACTCTCACGCTGGTCGGGGTAGACCCGTTTCTGGCAACACTGAGAGCCTTAGGATTAAGCAGCCTGACGCGAGATGCCGAGCACTATGGCTTTGGCCTGGCACTCGGTGGCGCAGAAAGCACCTTGCTGCAACTGACCAATGCCTATCGCGCACTGGCGAATGGCGGAAAATGGCAGGCCACCACCTTTGCCCCCGCTGCCACACCTGTAACAATGACAGCGGATAACAAGCAGGTTTTCAGCCCGCAAGCCAGTTTTATTATAGGCGATATCCTCTCCGACCCCGGCGCACGAACCAACACCTTTGGCCTTTCCAGCCCACTCTCCACCCGCACCTGGGCAGCGGTGAAAACCGGCACCAGCAAGGCCATGCGTGATAACTGGGCAATAGGGTACACAGACCGTTACACAGTTGGCGTATGGGTAGGTAATTTTTCCGGCGCACCCATGTGGGATGTGTCGGGCATTACCGGCGCTGCGCCGGTCTGGCGCGACATCATTGAATACCTGCACCAATCCAGGCACAGCCAGCAACCCGCCGCGCCAGCGGGGCTGCTGCATCAGCAAGTGCGCTACCAACCGGCCATAGAATCGCCAAGAAAAGACTGGGTAATCCAACATAACCAGGCGACGCGGACACTTACCAATCAAACCATTTTGATCAATGTCACCCCGGCATCCGCTATGCTGATTGCGCCGCCGGATTCAGCGATTATTGCGCCGGATCCTGATATTCCACAGCAGCGGCAAGCGCTGCTATTGCAATCGGGAGGCAGTGGGAAATCCTGCCTGCTCCTGGATGATCGCCCCGTGGCGGTATGCGGAAAAACCAAAGTCTTGGTGCCACTGCCGTTACCGGGGAGACATAGGCTGACGCTGATGGATACACAGGGGAAACTACTTGATACCCATACATTTGAGGTACGCGGGCTGAATTTACCGATGAAAGCAAATTAAAGGTTCTGAGCAAACAGTTCATAATTCCAGACTTTAAAAACTGATCCCTTAATACAGGATTCACTTAGTCAGAGGAATGCTACGATTTGCTACTTCGTTATTTCGGCGACGGCCGGAATCCAGGCAGAGTTCATGTTTAGCTTGATCACAGTCGAAGAGCAAATGTTGCACTACCGTGATGTTCTAATCGTTATTTCTTTGGATGGTTCGGTGCTCTATTTCACCCTTCCTTTTTGCCCCTAGGCGAGTGACTTTTCTTTGCTTGCACAAAGAAAATGTAACCAAAAGAAATGCTGCAAGAGAGCAGAGAAATCGATTGATCAGCCAACCAAAGAAATACCGATTAGAACATCACAAAAGGTGCAGCACTCACTCTTTATTGTATCCAGGTGATGCATGAACTCCGTCTGGATTCTGGCCGCCGCCAGAAGGACGACCTTTTTCAGCATGCTATGCGACCCCTTACCCACATCGTTTTCATAAACAATAGAATCTTTTAGATGCACCATGACAAGAACCATTCTGTACAATGCCTTATCAAACGAGTAGTTAGCAAGGAGCATGCATGTTTAAACTGAAAAAATGGTTATGGACACACTGGCAAAAGTTGTTAGGCACTGACCGCGCCTATGCCAGATATCTGGCGCATTTCAACCGTTACCAGACGCAGGCTGTTGATGACGAATTGCAACAGTCATTGCATCTCAAGCCGATGAGCAGGGAAGCATTTGAGCAGGCCTGGCAGAAAAAGACGCTTAAGCCATCCGGTAAGTCCTGTGGTTGCAGTTCGGGCGGTTGTTGCTCATAACTCGTTAGATGAGATTGTTAGTTAGTCAAAAGCCGCATCACTGTGCGGCTTTTGTATTTTGGCTGGAGCACCGTTGTCTATTCACACGTTTGTCTATTTAAAATAACGAATCCATATGTGATTTAAAATAGCGTGTCGCACACAAACCTAGCGCAGTATAGTGTTTGGCGGGTGACATCCAGTCCACTAAAAAGTGCATGAGTTTCTGCTCGTCATCAATGCTATGCACATGCCGCTCGAAGGAAAGCTGGTCCTGATTGAAATCATTTTCCTGCCGCAACTGGTGCGTCAGTTTATTGCCTGACTTGAAGTCATACACATTGGCATACTGTTTTTGACGCGCTTCATCTTGGGCGATAGATTGTTTTTCTACCATACGCCATGGGCGCCCCAAGCGTGCCAGCATAGGCAGGCTTTCGATGGCTTCTCCTGCGATCCAGTCGTAAATGACTTGCTGCTCGTAGCCGGTGAATACGCCAAACATAGGCGCTTTATCGCCGGCGATCACTCTCCAGAACGGGCTATCTTCAGGATCCTGATGGCGTTTCACCCAGCCGACTTTTTCCATTTCAGCTAAAAACACGGCTACCTGCTCTTGATCTCCCAACCATTCGTTGACGGTTTTTCCAGCAATGACGCAACGATCCGAATGCATGAATTGGCCGATATTGGCTTTGCTTTGCAGAATGCGCACCACCTCATCCTGCATATCGAAATGCTGGATGATATCCAGGGTGCTTAAGCCGACATCATTCAATTTCACGCCTGCGATCACGCGTCGCATATAGTCACGTGATTCACCGAACAGTGGCATGGCCTCACACACGGCATCGATTGCTGCCCGGGCATGACCAGATTGGGCGTTATCAATGGTGGCATGCAAAGTGAAATAATAGGGGTCGATATTGAGCTCTTTGAGCTCATAAGCGGTGATCAGCAAATGCAGCGGCAGTTGTTCGTAGCCTAAATTAAAACCGATGACTTCAGGTAAATGGCTATCGGTGTGCGCAGCTAACGCTAACTGGATAGCACCTTGCGTGAAGAATTCTTCATCCAGGTTTTTCCAGTCTTCGCAGGCATTCAGTTTGAGCAGTTTACGGTAAAGCACTACGTGGTTCATGGCTTCTACGCCATCGCCCAGCTCTTCAAGATAGATTTTAATTAATGAAGCCAACCTCGGGTCTTGCCAGTGTTTCATTAAACCATACAGCCAGGAGCCATCCACCAATTTGGTCGGTGCGACGGCGCGCAAAAAAAACAATGCATGCGATTTTGTGCGGAAGTACTGTCTAGGCTGGCCTGCTTTGCGGGCGGCCAGATAGGCATGATATTGACGGCCAACGTTTTCATTGTGTTCAGCCAGCCAATCATCCAACTGCTCTATCGTGGAAGGCATGGTAGTAGCATGGCTATGTGTCTCGCTCAGTTGTTTGGCCAGAAAAACAGCACTCTCTGCCCTGGTTCTGGCTATATGATTTGTTTCTAGCAATGAGAAGTAAATCGACTTTGAAGACCACTGCTTGACTGCTTCCTGCGGTCTTCCGATTTCTATATGCACACCAGACATAGTGAACGCCTTTGATTGATCATATGCGTAAGTTACGCAGTTAGCGTCAAATTCCCTATCAGACAATCAAGGAGAAACATGTAGGAATGCGCTTATTAAAACAATGGCAGACTTCTGTTAAGCTGATATGTCATTACTTCTATGTCATTGCCAAAGGATGTCACCGTGACAGCGCAAGTCCATGATTTAAAAGCCCAGGACCCATTAGAAAAACTGCTCGGCATCTTATATGAGCGCGGCTACCAGTTTGTGACGGTCACCCCGACCACGCATACACTGGTCAATCAGCGGCCAGCCAATGCCTGGGCCCACAATCTGCATGATGTGTTTGGCTGGAACCGTGCATTTACCAAAGAAATTGTCGGTGTAGAGATTTTAGAGCTGATGCACGCCGCTGATGTTTTACGGCCGGTAGACAATGGCTGGCAATCGCTGGTGCGTGTTTCTAGTGTGGCCGACAAATTATTCCTGCATTCGGCTTTTCCTACGGATGCACAAGACGCGGTATTTTTTGGCCCGGATACCTATCGCTTTATCAACGCCATGTATCGCTCGCTGGCGACACTGCCAGGCAAAGTACAGCGTTGTGTTGATATTGGCACCGGTTCGGGCGTGGGCGCTATTTTGCTGGCAGAAGCATTGCCTTACGCTGAGATCCTGGGTATCGATATCAATGAAAGAGCATTGTCATTTTCTAACACCAATGCCAAGGCCAGCAGCATTGCTAATGTGCATTTCCAGTACAGCAACCTGTTGCATGACCTGCAAGGCGAGTTTGATTTGATCATCGCCAACCCACCCTATCTGGTAGACCCTTCTGCTCGCGCTTACCGTCATGGCAGCGGGCCATTAGGCGCACAACTTTCGCTGGATATCGTAGAGGCCGCGTTGACGCGTCTGGCACCGGGAGGTAGCCTGATGCTATACACCGGTGTTGCCATTGTCGATGGCCATGACCCGTTTCTGGAAGCAGTGAAACAGCTGACCAAAACTGCCGGTTGCACGTATCAATACACGGAGATAGACCCGGATATCTTCAGTGAGGAACTGCTGACTGAAGCTTATGCAAGGGCTGACAGGATTGCCGCCGTCTGGTTACTGGTGAGCCGCCCTACGGTGGAAGCAGATACTTTACTGCAGCTGATCAGTACGGTGGCTGAGCCGTAAGTACTTGCTCACTCCCATGCAAAAACTAGGTGGAGTTATCTGCCTGACCTTTGTTTAACGCCAGCCATAACAGGTGCACGCGGCAATCAAATTCATATTGCATATAGTTGGGTTCCATATGCTGGCACAGCTGGTAAAACGCTTTGTCGTGATCGCGTTCTTTGAGATGGGCGAGTTCATGCACCACGATCATGGTCAGGAATTCAGCAGGCGTGCCTTTAAAAAAAGCCGAAATGCGTATCTCTTTCTTGGCTTTCAGCTTGCCACCCTGCACGCGGGAAATGGCGGTGTTCAAGCCTAATGTTTGCCGCTCTACGGTCAGGCGGTTATCAAAATACACTTTATCCAGTAGTGGCGCATTTTTCAGGTAGCGCTGCTTGAACTCATTGCAAAAATCATACAGAGCCTTATCACTTTGAATGATATGCGCTTGTGGATAGCGCTGGCTGATATAGTGGCCCAGCTTATTTTGGGTATGCAATAGCAAAATCTGCGCATGCACATGGCTGGGATAACTGGGGAAGTATCGTTGGATCAACTGCAGAGACATGCCGCTATTTTAGGCTAGCCGCCAGGTTTAAGAAAATAAACCTGAACGAATAGCGGCTTACATCGAAAAATCGGATGAGAGATCCATGGTATTAGGGCCTTCTGTTTGCTGATAGGTCGATGTTTCAGCACCACGTGCTGCTGCCCATATGTGATAAGCCGCCTGATCAGGCGCGCTCAACGTTTCAAGTTCTTCAGCGGTCAGGCGATCAAAAGTGCGGCCATCGCTGGTGGCTAAATTGACAGTAACATCAGCGGCATGCGCCTGCATTGCGACCAACAGCATGCATAGCATGCCCATGAATGTCTTGCCCATGATGGGGGCTCCTGGCCAGTTCCAAAAGCCCATAGGTTAAGCGACCGGCATGCCATCAACAATAGGAAAGATTCATTGATCGCGACTTTTTAAAAGTCATTGCAGCACGGCCTGGTGAAGCGATGTGCTTATGCAACCAGGCCGGTCAATATCACGTCTGGAACGACGGCATCCGGCACCAGGCTGCGCTCGGCCAGATACGCCTGGATATGTTCCTCTGCCATCGGTTTGGAATAGAAATAACCCTGAATCAGCTGGCAGCCCATCTGCTGCAGAAACTGTACCTGGCTCTCGGTCTCAGCCCCTTCGGCCACGCATTCCACCTGCATGCCCTGGCACAACGCCAGAATCGAACGCACAATGGTTTGGCTGGTGGGGTTGGTTTCAATATCCTTGATAAAACTGCGGTCTATCTTGAGCTTATCGAGCGGCAGGTTTTGCACATGGCTCAAACTGGAGTAACCGGTGCCAAAATCATCCAGTGCGATCCTCGCGCCAGACTGGCGTAACAACTCGATATTATCCTTGGCGGTGGCAAAGTCTTGCAGCAAGGCGGTTTCGGTCACTTCAAACACAAACCGTGAAGGATGGATGCGGCTTTGCGCCACCATGTAAATCAGCTCTTCAATCACTGCTTTATTGGTCACATCATAGGCTGAAAGGTTAAACGACAGCCGGATATGCGTCGGCCAGGCGCCCATGACGATAATGGATTTCTGGAACATCAAGCGCGTGAGGTCAGAGATAATGCCCAGGCTTTCCGCCACGCCGATAAATACGGCAGGCGGTACGATGCCGATGGCAGGGCTGTTCCAGCGGGCCAGGCTTTCAAAAGAGCTAATGGCGCCAGTATCCACATTGACGATGGGCTGGAACACCGGGAATAGCTCCGCCTCCATATCGGCGGCGCGTAATGCCTGATCTACTTTATTCAGGTGCTGGCGCTCTTCTTCCAGCGTTTGCGAATAGATTTCCATACTGCCGCGACCCGTGCGCTTGACATGGTAAAGCGCAAAATCCGCATGTTCGTATAGCTCTTGCGCCGTATCTTTGGTATTTGAGAACACGCAGGCACCAATCGAGGCTTTAATGCTGATAGGGATGCCATCGGCAATGATAGGTTGCGAAATCACACGGTTCACTTCCTTGCCGATCTGCTTGAGGATGGTATGTTGCGGATCAGTGATCACCTGGAATGCAAATTCATCGCCACCCAAGCGGTAAAACTGCACTCCTGCGATTTTAATGCGCGTCAGTCGCTCACCCATTTCCGCCAGTACCAGGTCACCGATATGGTGCCCATACACATCATTCACCGGCTTGAAGTTATCCAGGTCGACAATGCCCACGGCAAACCGGTCTGCGGTTCTTTTTGCGTGTGCGAGCTGCTGTTCCACATGCATGAAAAACTGGCGTCGGTTGGGCAGGTGTGTCAATGCATCCAAATTAGCCAGGCGCTGGTTTTCTTCCAATAGGCTATGCGTTTCATAAGTGGCATTCACCAGCCGGTCAAACACATTGGTACTTGCCCGCATGGCAAATAGCATACCGATCTCAAACACCAGAACCAGCCCGGCCAATACATAGGGCTGCTCAAAATCACCCATAAAAATGCAAACCAGGGCGGCGGAAATCAGGAGGAAATTATAGATAAATGCGGCGAGGCCAATTTTGCTTAAAATGAAGGCAAAGCACAGGCCGAATAATGTGATGTAGATGATGAGAAAATAATGGCCGAAGCTATCGGTGTGATTAAACAGATACAAACTGCGGAAGAAAGTCACTACGCCGGAAAACACCAGCACAATCGAAGCTGCCCGTAATCGCCAGCGGACTTTTTCTATGCCCGGATTATCTTCCCGGTGCCAGAACCAATAGATGAACAGCATGGCAGCCAAGGTCATTCTCACCAGTGGCATCGCCACCGACACACGCCAGTCAATGCCATCACGCAAGGCTACCACCTGGATAGCCGTTGCACTCAGCCCGGCGAAGATCACTACGGGCACATCAGCCATCAGGCTACGATACCTGGCGAGCAGAAGTTCTGGCGTTGTTGTTTTAGAAAAAGGCATTTTTATAATTCATTTCTGGTTGCCCAATATTAATTAGCGCCAATTTAATTTAATCTCTAAGAAATAGATAGATTATCCACTCTATTCTCAGTTAGTTTGCTTCAAAAGCGCCTGAATCCTAATGTTTTCAGGCTTCTGGCAAGCAAGTTTCCCCGCCAGGCACGACATTACACCCACCCTACTGGTAAGCCTATCCTACAAGAAAATGCGCAACTTCCTGATAAAGAAAAAACCGAAAACGTTATTAAATGATGGGGAAAATGCATTCAATAAAAATAAATGTCCTGCTGGAAGACGATTAAAAGCAGGATCCATCAAGGCCCATACCATGACAACATCACTTTCCCCACCAATCACCTATGACCCCTCGTTTGAAACACCAGAAGAGAACGAGCAGCAAACTATCCAAGACCTGGTTAACACATTGCAAAGCATCAGTGATGTGACGGCAAAGGATGATAGGCATGGCTACCGTAGCGTGCATATCAAAAGCCATGGCGTGCTCACTGGGAGATTGACTGTGGCGCCTGACTTGCCTCCTGAATTGAAGCAGGGCATATTCGCGGATGAGAAAACTTATGAGGCTGTCATCCGGCTTTCCACCAGCCCCGGAGATTTTCTTGATGACAGTGTCTCGACGCCGCGCGGTTTTGCCCTGAAATTGATTGGCGTGCAGGGTGAGCGATTACAAGGTGAGCCAACAGAGAATACCCAGGATTTCCTGCTGGTGAGCGGCCCGGCCTTTGTGAATAAAGATGCCAAAAGTTTTTTGCCTGGCCTGAAATTACTGGCAAAAACCACCAATAAATTCCCCCAGTTTAAAAAAGTGATCTCGGCGTTTTTGCGTGGAGTAGAACAAGTGATTGAAAGCCTGGGAGGCGAAAGTGCCACCATCAAAAGTTTGGGCGGTTACCCACAAACCCATATCCTGGGCGAACAATTTTTTACCCAGGTGCCGGTGCTATATGGCCCTTATATGGCGAAATTATCTGTGCGCCCATCCAGCCCAGCATTGCAGGCATTGATTGGCAAGCATGTGAATGCCAATCATGATGAACCCCATGCCTTGAGGCATGCGGTGAATGCATTTTTTGCAACCAATGCTGG
This sequence comes from Methylophilus sp. E2MeOHC9, assembly GCF_058744375.1. Classification (NCBI taxonomy): domain Bacteria; kingdom Pseudomonadati; phylum Pseudomonadota; class Betaproteobacteria; order Nitrosomonadales; family Methylophilaceae; genus Methylophilus; species Methylophilus sp. E2MeOHC9. The sequence continues at coordinate 1,130,557 of NZ_CP196024.1, read as the reverse complement.
GCAGTGGGAGATATTGGTGCAGTTATGCCGGAATCTGCACACTATGCCAATTGAAGATGCGTCTATCGCCTGGCCCGAAGGTGCAAGCCCTTACCTGAGAGTGGCGACCCTGGATGTGCAACCGCAGACGGCATGGGATGAAAAAATCACGCCAGCGATTGAAGACAAACTGGCGTTTAGCCCCTGGACCGGCATTACGGCGCATAGGCCGCTAGGGTCGGTGATGCGTGCCCGCAAACTCACGTACCAGCATTCGAGCACTTTCCGCAGGCAGCTGAATGGCTGCCCTATGCATGAGCCCCAGTCGACGCAGGGGCTGTAGCTGTAAAATTAAAAAAACCGGGATCCCCGGCTTTTTTAATATGTATGCAGACTAGATTTAAAGGCTGGCTGAATAGTCTCTATGCCGAGCGGCTCTCACCAGTGAGATGGGTGCCTCTTCAAACTCATTTTTATAGGCCTTAATCAGTACATCGCCATGTTTAAGCTGCAGCTCAAATTTAGCGATATCTGATGGCGTGAGCGTCTCACAAGACTCAATCGATTGATAAGTGAGGCTAAGGTAGATGTCTGGCTCGATCTGCAACTCGAAGCATTGCCCATAGGTAGCGCCACTACTCATGTCGGATTGTTTAAACCCGAGCACGCGCGCATTGCGGCAGGCGGTAAACCAGTAGCGTTCTTTACAAGCCTGATCTATAGCGAGACTTAATTCTTCAAAAACCTCATTCGCAAATTCAATCGATGTCAGCATATATCTTCAACCTGTCCAATAATATTGTTAGTAATGCAAATTTTTGATTATTTTAGTTGGACGAAGGACTTTCAATTGCAGGCCAATTGCTGATTCTCAAGTAAGACTTATCTGACAGAAAGCGCTGACAGCATTATCAGAATGCAGCGTCTTTTTTCCGGATCGCTGATTATATAGATTCTCCTACATCGCCCAGCCTGCAAAACAGGCTCACAGCCCCTCACTCATCCATTGCGGAGTTAATCATTATGTCGTCTGCCAATCTACAAACCACCTTCGACCCACTACCCGGCATGGGTGCCATCCCGCATGCGCATGGAGTAGCATTCCGCGTATGGGCGCCGCATGCAGATCAAGTGTCTGTCATAGGCTCATTTAACGATTGGCAAGCAGAAACAGATGCCTGTGCACATGAAGAAAACGGCTACTGGTATGCCGACCTCTCGCACGCGAAACCCGGCGACGAATACAAATTTCATATCATCAATGGCGAACAGCAACTGGAGCGCATAGACCCTTATGCCAAGATCGTCACCAACTCGGTAGGCAGCGGCGTGATCCCGCCATTGGATTTATTTGAGCCGCCACATAACCAGTTCCAGATGCCAGCCTGGAATGACCTGGTGATTTATGAAATGCATATCGGCACTTTTAATACCGAAGAAGGCAAGGTCGGCACGTTTGACAGTGCGATTGAACGCCTGCCGCATTTGAAAGCCCTGGGCATTAATGCAGTCGAATTGATGCCGATTGCCGAATTTGCCGGCGATTATTCCTGGGGGTATAACCCGGCGCACCCTTATGCGATTGAAAGCGCCTACGGCGGCGCGGAAGGTTTCAAGCGCTTTTTGGCCGCCGCACACGAGGCAGGCATCGCTGTGATCGTGGATGTGGTGTACAACCACTTTGGTCCGTCCGATATTAGCCTGTGGCAATTCGACGGCTGGAGCGAAAATGACAAAGGCGGCATCTATTTCTACAACGACTGGCGCTCTACCACACCCTGGGGTGATACCCGCCCGGATTATGGCCGCGGGGAAGTCCGCCAGTACATTTTTGATAACGCCATGATGTGGCTGGGCGACTATCATGCCGATGGCCTGCGTTACGACATGACCCTGTATATCCGCAGTGTGGAAGCCGACGCGCAAGACCTGATTGCCGAAGGTTTCAGCCTGCTGCAATGGATCAACAGTGAAGTTCAAATTCGCCATCCCGGCAAAATCACCATTGCCGAAGACCTGCAAAATAGCCCGGAACTCACCCGGAACAAAGAACACGGCGGCGCCAATTTCAGCAGCCAGTGGGATGCGGGGTTTGTGCATCCCATCCGTGACATCCTGATCGAAATGGACGATGCCAACCGCTCCATGGCTGTCGTTCGTGACGCCCTGCTGAACCAATACAATCAGGATGCCTTCCAGCGCGTGGTCTACACCGAGTCACACGACGAAGTGGCCAATGGTAAACAACGCCTGGTGTCGGAAATAGACCCTAGCGAGCACCCCAACCGCTATGCCATCAAACGCTCCAGCCTGGGCGCTGCCCTGGTGCTCACTGCACCTGGTATCCCCATGCTGCTCCAGGGCCAGGAGTTCCTGCGCGACCAGTGGTTCCGCGATGACCGCCCTATCGACTGGCAGCGCGCCGATGAATATGCCGACATCACCACCCTGTACCGTGACCTGATTAACCTGCGCCTGAACCGCGCCGGCCATTCCGCAGGCCTGAGTGGCCAGCATACTGCGGTTTACCATGTGAACGACACCGACAAACTTATCGCCATGCACCGCTGGAAAGAAGGCGGTGCCGGGGATGATGTCGTCGTCGTATTCAACTTTGCCGAAGGCCGCAAAGAAAACTACGTCATCGGCTTGCCGCAAGGCGGGGATTGGAAACTACGTTTCAACAGCGACGCCGGCCTGTATAACGAAGAAATGGATGAGACCCCTTCTGGCGATATCACCGCGAATGAACAAGGTTTAGATGGCTATGGATTTTCAGCGCCAATCACGATAGGTGCTTATGCGTGCCTGATTTATACGCAAGATCAATAATGCGTGACTAACACAACCCGCCAACGGTTTTGCTGTTGGCGGGTTGTTTCGTTTCTGGAAGTTAATTTAATTCACTGCCCAAACTTTGCGCATAGTTAATGACTCCAACCTAAAAGAGCGCAATTTGGCTACATCTGTAGCGAAAGATAAGCCTGAATACAATCCATCTCATAAAGTAAAAGCTTTTTATCAGGAGAAATCATGATGACCTCAGAATTAAAAGAAGCCAAACTCGAAGCGCATTTAAACGCAGTGGAGAAACACAAAGCGTTATTGGAAAAATTGCATTTAAATGGCAATCAGCATCTGGATGAAGTAAACAACTCATTGCAACAATTGACGCTGACTTTGGAAGAATATCTCAAGATCATCGGCATCCCTTAAGGTGTTCATTCGCAAGCTTTGTCTTGCCGAGTCCCCCGATTGAATTAAACGCAGCGGGCTCATCTGCTTGCGCGCTATGCTAGCGTCTCTAAGGCTACCCACATCAAGCGGCAAGCAGGGCAAAACAGGCGCTGGTTATTCCTACATGGTTATCCGTGAGCTGCCTATAATGGTTTGCCAGCAAACCTCCTAATATCAATAAACTAAAAACATGGGTTAGGAGAAACAAAATGGCGGTGACCACGGATAAAAACACGGATAAAAATAGTACTACGGGCAAAAACAAAAGTAGTGCGGCGGGTGCAGATGCTTTGGACAAGCAAAATACCTCGGCAAAAATTGAGGATCTAGAACAATATACATCCGATGCCAGCGGCCAGGCGCTACGCTCAAACCAGGGCGTTAAAATCTCAGATGACAAGAATTCGCTACGCGCAGGTGCGCGCGGGCCAACGTTGCTGGAAGATTTCCTGCTGCGCGAAAAAATCACCCATTTCGACCATGAGCGCATCCCGGAACGTATCGTGCATGCCAGAGGCGTTGCCGCGCATGGTTATTTTGAGTCGTATGCCAATCATGCAAAACTCTCCAAGGCAGGTTTCCTTAGTGAAAAAGGCAAGCAGACGCCGGTGTTTGTCAGATTCTCCACCGTGCAAGGGCCAAGAGGCTCCGCCGATACCGTGCGTGATGTGCGCGGTTTTGCCATTAAGTTTTATACCGACGAAGGCAATTTTGATCTGGTCGGCAATAATATCCCGGTGTTTTTTATCCAGGATGCGATTAAATTCCCCGACTTTGTGCACTCGGTCAAACCGGAGCCACACAATGAAGTACCTACAGGCGGCTCGGCACATGATACGTTCTGGGATTTTGTCTCCTTGCAATCCGAAGCCTCACATGCCGTGATCTGGGCCATGTCAGATCGCGCCATCCCCAAAAGCCTGCGCACCGTTCAGGGCTTTGGTGTGCACACCTTCAGGCTGATTAATGACGAAGGCGCTTCCAAGTTTGTAAAATTCATCTGGACACCCAAGCAAGGCGTGCTTTCGCTGGTGTGGGATGAGGCGCAAAAACTGGCCGGCAAAGACCCGGATTTCCACCGACGCGATTTAGGCAATGCCATTGAACAAGGCAACTATCCCGAGTGGGAATTTGGCGTGCAGATCGTGGATGAAAAAGACGAACACAACTTCGATTTCGATATTCTTGACCCGACTAAAATCATCCCCGAAGAACTGGTACCTATCACGCCATTAGGCAAGCTGGTGCTTAATCGCAACCCGGATAATTTCTTTGCCGAAACCGAACAAGTGGCTTTTTGCCCCGGCCATATCGTGCCCGGCATTGATTTCAGCAATGACCCCTTGCTGCAAGGCCGGTTATTCTCTTATACCGATACCCAGCTCAGCCGGCTGGGTGGGCCCAATTTCCATGAGATCCCGATCAACAAACCGGTGTGCCCTTTCCACAACAACCAGCGCGACGCCATCCATCGCACCACCATCAACAAAGGCCAGGCTTCTTATGAACCCAACTCCATCGATGGCGGCTGGCCGAAAGAAACCCCACCAGCAGCCAAAGATGGGGGCTTTGAAAGCTATTACGAACGCATAGATGCACATAAGATCCGCGAGCGGTCAGCGTCATTCAGCGACCACTTTTCGCAACCCCGCCTGTTCTACAACAGCCTGAGTGATCATGAAAAAACGCACGTGGTGAATGCCTATAGTTTTGAACTGGGCAAAGTACAGCGCAAATTTATCCGCGAGCGCGTGGTGAACGAGATCCTGTCCAACATCGATTTAGACCTCGCCGGAAAAGTAGCAAGCAATCTGGGCATCACGCCGCCAACAAAACAAACCGTGGCAGTACCCGATACCAAACTGAAAGCCTCACCAGCACTTAGCCAGCAAAATCATTTGCCTGAGGATGTGAAAGGTAAAAAAATCGCCATCCTGGCTTTTGCAGGCATCTCGGATGAGCAACTACAGGCCACTCGATCTTTTGCCGAAAAACATGCAATCACCGTCATGTTACTGGGTGAAAATTCCGCCCCGGTCAAATCACGCAATCAGAAATCGATAGAAGTAGATGGTTCCATCAAAGGCGAGCCCTCTATCGCATTTGATGCGGTGATAGTCCTGGATGGTGATGACATTAACCAGAAGCTGTTAAAAAACGGCGCTGCCATTCACTTTTTGTATGAGTCGTATAAACACCTTAAAGCCATCGCACTCACTGGCGATGCAGCCAAACTGCTGAACGACCTACCGCTAAAAGAAGATGCCGGCTTGATCAGTGGCGACTCACTGACTGCGTTAGAAAGTAAATTGCTCACTGCATTAAAAGCCCATCGCACCTGGGAAAGAGAGGCATTGGCAGAGAGCATCCCAGCCTAAATCAATTGTTTAAGGCTTCATACAACCCGTCTATGGTTTTACGCTAGGCGGGTTTCTTTCGTTTAGCTCTGGTGAAAAACATAGTGTGCTGTTAGAAATGCTTTCATTCGCATTGATAAAGCCCTGAACTTGAATCATCGAATCGCCAGGCCGGACAGCAGGTTTTATGATGCGGCCATGCTAAACTCGCCGCACTTACTCTACAAATAAAAGCCCATGATTCAATACAACCCCAAAGACTGGATTATCTTCATTTTCCGTTTTCACGAGTCGGATACCTTTCGCAAGCTGACGCCAATGATGATACTGATTGGTTTGTATGCAGGCGGGATTGCTTACCTAGAGCTAGAGTACTGGAAACTGGCTGACACCAGTCATGTGAAAAACCTTTCCCTGATCCACACCACCGTCGGTTTCGTGTTGTCATTATTACTGGCTTACCGGACCAACACCGCTTATGACCGATGGTGGGAAGGCAGAAAACTGTGGGGTTCGCTGGTGAACAACAGCCGCAACCTTGCGATCAAGCTTTCTGCTTATTTGTCTGACGAAGAAGACCTGGATTTTTTTAGAAAGATCATCCCGACTTATGCTTCGGTGCTTTCAAAGCATCTGATGAACGAAGAAGTCAGCAAAATGCTGTTTGAAGGGCTGGATTTAGAGATAGACCACCACGAGCATCACCCCAACCAGATTGCCCAGAAATTGTTCCAAAAGGCCAACGCGCTGTATGTCTCAGGCAAAATCAGTGGCGACCAGTTTTTCATCATTAATGAAGAGCTGAAATCATTTACCGAGATTTGTGGTGCGTGCGAGCGTATTAAAAACACCCCTATCCCCTACTCTTACAGCGCGTTTATCAAAAAATTCATTTTCTTCTACGTCATGACCTTGCCATTTGGATTTGTGTTCAATCTTGGCTATTACGTGGTGCCGGTAGTGGTATTTATTTTCTATGTGCTAGCCAGCCTGGAGCTGATCGCAGAAGAAATCGAAGATCCGTTTGGTAGCGATTTGAATGATTTGCCCACCCCAAAATTGGCGGCCAATATCAAAAAACACGTGGAAGAATTATTGTAAAAGGACATGTCAGCAGTAGAGATGAAAAAAGCCGCGAATCGCGGCTTTTCTTTTATAGCGTACTGGTTAACTTCACACTACGCGCCTGATACTTTGTCTGAGTCAGGCACCAGGTTTTCATTGAGCGGGTCGTCCTTATGCAAGCGATCGTTGCGTGTACGCTTGATGATATCCGGATCAATAGAATCTGGCACCGTCGACTCAGCCTCTTCTTGACCAAGATGGGTAGAGGGATCAATCGCGTTATCAATAATTTCTTCAATTAGGTTTTTTGAATCTGTTGCCATTGCTATTTCCTTTTCTTTATCTATACCAGCGCTTGATTACATTAAACAGTTAGCGCTCACTCCAGGATCTTGCACTCACCAGCCATAGGCGCGTCAGCCAGATCACCCAGGCCTTTACATTGCAGCTTGACGTTTTGTCCTGGCTTCAATTCAAACGCCTTTTCCCTATCGGCCACAATAAAGGCGAACTGCGGCTCTTTGCTAGGGTCAACGCCACCTTTCAGGCTGACGTAAGGCTCGTTGATCGCATTTTTATTGACGCCAACGATGGTGCCGCTGACATTAAAAGTAGTGTCTTTGAATTTGTTATCCGCAGCCACCGAGTTATCGGCATATTCTTTAGCGATTTCGCTGGCTGTGGTTTCCAAAGGCGGCTGCTCAGCAACGATTTTGTTATCCGAGGTTCTTTCCTGTTCTGGCGGCCGCTCACAGCCGATTAAACTCACCGCCATTAAACCCACCGAAATACCGTAAACCCATGTTTGTGATTTTTTCATTATTCTCTCCATTATTTAACGCTCTGCAGCGTTTGATCATTAATGAACAGCCGCTTCAGCTTTATAAATATTACGCATGTGTTTCACCAGATTATGATTGCGTTTAACACCTTCCACCTGACGCAAAATCAGCATTCTCACATCTGCTGGCAACTCTTGCTCCAAAGCATTACGGTAGGCCGCCAGGGCCACATCTTCACCGCGTTCAGTTTCATTCAATACTGCCAGGTTATCGTTACTTGTCAGGGCAGTTTTGATATCGATCCAGCGTCTGTGCAGAATGCCGCCAATCGAAGTGGAGTCCACTGGTTCGCCACCCAAGGCACGTACCTGGTCCTGTAATTCACGCACACTTGCGCTCACTTCTTTCGAGCGACGCAAGAAAAAGTCTTTCAGACGCGCGTCATCTGCATGTTTTGCCGAACTGAGAAATCCCTCTTCGCCATCTTTAGACGTTTCAATCAGGTCATTCAACACAGCAATGACATCGTTGTGATCTATCATTTCAATCTCCGCATTCAATTTAGCCTTCTGAGTGAATCAAGTATGCCAATGTCGGCACCCGGCTTGCATAGGACATCTCTTAAAAAGCTGTAAGATTCCACCTGCGAAGCAGCCTGTTTAAGGTTCATTCCGGGGAGTCGCTTACCAAAGCAAAAAGACCCAAAGCGTTCACTTTGAGTCTTTCAGATCACGGTCCATCATCGGCGAGGCATCAAGCGCCAGCCATGAGGGTTAGTGCGTAGGTGTTTCAGTCCAGTCTTCCATCGCCTCTTCACCAGGCCTGTCGACCACCACTTTGCCGTCCTCAATGCCGGTCACCCAGCTGGTAGGAATATAGTGGTGTTGGCCCTGTTCATCTTTTTTCAGCTTGATGGAATTGCGACCCTCCATGTGGTCAACGGTAGCGAATTGGCCACCCTGCGAACAGACGACTGGCATTTCCGGAATAATCTGACTGGTATTCATAGCATTCTCCTTTAATAACACATTGGACTACTTTCGGTATTACGATGCTGGTACTACGAGTGAATCGCAGCTTCTGCATCAAACACATCGCGTAACTGTTTCACCAGATCATGGTTGCGTTTCACGCCGTCCAACTGACGGATGACGATCGCCCGGATCGGTTGTGGCAAGCCAATTTCCAAGGCCTCGCGATAAGCCGCTAACGCGACATCCTCACCACGTTCAGTCTCATTTAATACGGCCAAGTTATCATTCGCAGTCAATGCAGTTTTAAGGTCGATCCAGCGCCTGTGCAAAGTACCGCCTATCGACGTCGCATTCACTGGCACGCCGCCTAACGAGCTCACCAAAACCTGCAATTCACGCACGCTTTCACCGACCTCTTTTGAGCGGCGCAAGAAAAAATCCCTCAAACGCGCATCATCCACATGTTCAGCCGAACTGCGGAATCCCTCTTCACCATCTTTTGAGGTCTCGATTAATTCATTCAATATGGCAATCACATCATTGTTATCCACCATTGCTAGTCTCCTGAATCAGATTTAAACAATTTGAGCTTAGAGTATGGGCGATGCCGGAAAGCCCTTCCATCAGCGTTTGCTTAAAAAGATGTAGGAATTCTCTTTAGAGTTAATATGTCTGAATTGTTCAGGCAGTGAATTATTCAGAGATCACAACGATAGGAACCATCATGGAAGCTTCACTACACACACTCAACAACCTGTTCGCCCAACTTGGCTTGCCAAACAGTGATGAAGAGATAGAAACCTTTATTCAAACGCATAACCATCTCGCAGGCTATATTTCACTCGCTGACGCAACCTACTGGACACCAGCACAAGCTGCATTTTTACGTGAAGAGATTTTGAAGGATGCGGACTGGGCCGAAGTGATAGATCAATTGAATGCCAGGCTACACAAAAAATAAATCAGTGTGCATTTTTGGTGACTTTTTCAATGGTCGGCAATGAACTAATACGGTTGAACACCGAACAAATAAGAGCTTTTATGATCAGGTGAAGCAGTCGTTTTTACTCGCTTTCCTGGCGGCCGTTTTCAGGCGCATATGTTGAAAACATGTTTGCGTATATCTTCCAAGAACACATTGATTGGCGCTACCGATCAACCATGAAAACTAATCACCACAACACATGAACAAGCATCGCAACCGTAGCATCCCGATACACAACAATAAAACATTCATCACCCGTGAGCATATACGGGCTTATTTCCATGAAACTGCGGATGTGTATGAATCGTTGTTTCAGTTGCTAAAGAGCGACGAAGCTTATTACGTCAAACCCAATCCGCTAAGACATCCGCTGATTTTTTATTACGGTCATACCAATACGTTTCTTATCAATAAACTGATCCTGGCAGGGTTGATCTCGCAACGTGTCAATCCACAATTTGAGTCGATGTTTGCGGTAGGCGTGGATGAAATGGGCTGGGACGACGTGAACGAGATGAACTATACCTGGCCGACTCCCGCAGAGGTCAAGGCATATAGGGCCAGCGTGCGCCTGGTGGTAGATGAACTGATCAGCACACTGCCGTTTAATTTGCCGATTGATTGGGAAAGTCCTTGGTGGCCGATTCTGATGGGGATTGAGCACGAACGGATTCATCTGGAAACCAGCTCGGTTTTGATTCGGCAACACGCGCTGCAGTATGTGCAACAAAACCCAGCCTGGGCACCGTGCCAGACACAGGATGACCCTGCGCCACTGAATAGCCTGGTAGACATTCCGGCCAGGGATATACAGCTCACTAAATCTACTGATTATTACGGTTGGGATAACGAATACGGCCAGTTTAAAGCGCAGAGCTCCGCCTTTCAGGCAGCAAAATACCTGACGTCAAATGCTGAATTTTTAAGTTTTGTGGAAGCTGACGGTTATCAAAAGGATGAATACTGGCTGGAAGAAGGCCTGGCCTGGCGGCGATATGCGCAAGCCGAGCATCCGGCATTCTGGTTAAAACATGGCGATACCTGGAAACTACGGCTAATGACGGAAGAGGTCGATATGCCGTGGAGCTGGCCGGTAGAAGTTAATTATCACGAGGCAAAAGCTTACTGTCACTGGCTATCGGTGCAACTGGGCAAACCGGTACGCATGCCTACCGAGCATGAATGGTATAGTCTCTATGAACATGCCGGTTTGTCAGATGAAAAGGTAACCGGTAGCATGAACGCCAACCTGTTCCTCGATCATTTTGCGTCCCCCTGCCCCGTTAACCAGTTTGCACAGGGCGAATTGTTTGATGTGGTGGGCAATGTCTGGCAATGGACCGAAACGCCTATTTTTCCATTTGACGGTTTTCAAGTGCATCCTTTATACGATGATTTCACGACCCCCACTTTTGATGGCCGCCATCATTTATTCAAAGGCGGCTCATGGATCTCCACAGGCAACGAGGCGCTGAAAAGTGCCCGTTATGCGTTCAGGCGCCATTTTTTTCAACATGCAGGATTCCGCTATATTGTGAGTGATACGCCGATTGAAGAAAACGCTTCGCACTATGAGTCAGACAAACTGCTTTCTGAGTATGCCGAGTTTCATTATGGGGATAGCTATTTTGGTGTGCCCATTTTCTCCAAGGCACTAAGTGATTATGCGATACAACATTTGCAATCCAGGCCCGCCGCAAAGGCATTGGACTTAGGCTGTGCCACAGGGCGCGCCACCTTCGAGTTAGCCAGACATTTTGATCACGTGACCGGCATTGATTTTTCTGCGCGGTTTATCGGCCTGGCCCTGAAGTTAGCGCAGCAAGGGGTATTGCGTTACACCATGGCCACCGAAGGTGACCTGATCAGTTACCAGGAACGTAATCTCACTGAGCTTGGTTTAAATGAAGTGGTGGATAAAGTAGCCTTCTGGCAAGGCGATGCCTGTAACCTCAAACCACAATTCACCGGCTACGATTTTATTCTCGCGGCAAACCTGATCGATAGGCTCTATAGCCCGCGTCAATTTTTGAGTGCGATTCATGAACGCCTGAATATCGGCGGTGTGCTGATGATCACCTCGCCTTATACCTGGCTGGAAGAACACACGCCACGTGAGGAATGGATAGGCGGCTATAAAAAAGATGGTGAAAACGTGACCACCTTAGACGGCCTGAAAGCCATCCTGGGCGAGCACTTTACCCTGATGCAGCCTCCCGTGGATATCCCGTTTGTGATTCGTGAAACCCAGCACAAATTCCAGCACACACTCTCCGAAGTAACACTATGGGAGCGCATCCGTTGACCGGCTTATTTGACCACCCCCTTGCACGTGAGCATACTCAATCACTGAAGTTTGATGGCAGAGTCGCCACCTTTGGCACTGATGACGTGATGCCGATGTGGGTAGCCGATATGGATTTTGCGGTGCCGGAAGCCATCACCCAAGCGCTACAAGCCCGCGCCGAACATCCCGTTTTTGGCTATTCAATGGCGCCCGAAAGCCTGTATCAAGCGCTGATGGACTGGCTGCTTGCCACCCATGACTGGCAAGTTAAACGTGAGTGGATTGTGCTGACGCCAGGCGTCGTGCCATCGCTTAACCTGGTGGTAGCTGCGTTAACTGCCGAACAGGCAGGCGTGATCGTGCAGCCACCGGTTTATTTCCCATTTTTTTCGGCAGTGACTAACCAGAATCGTCGTTTGATTGAAAACCCGCTGCGGCTCACAGACGATGGCAATCTTTGTTACCAAATGGATTTGGCGCAGCTGGAGGAGTCTGCAAAAGATGCAGAGCTATTGCTGCTTTGCTCGCCGCATAATCCGGTTGGCCGCGTGTGGCAGAAAGACGAACTGCTTGCATTGTTGGCCATCGCTGAAAAACACGACCTGACCATTCTCAGCGATGAGATTCATGCCGATCTGGTATACAGCGACGCGAAACACACGCCTTTAAGCCGGTTGAGTATGGATACTGACTCAAGCTCAGAGGCATCCCACCGCATCATCACCGCCGTCTCACCCAGCAAAACGTTTAACATCCCCGGCCTCGGGCTTTCTGCCCTGATTATCCCGAACGAAGCACACAGGCGCGCCATCCAGAAACATCTGCAACATATGGGGGTTTCAGTCACTAATCCCTTTAATCTTGTCGCGTTTGAAGCCGCCTATCGCGGAGGTGGTGACTGGCGGAATTCGTTAATTGCTTATTTGCAAGACACGCGTGATGAGGCCATTGCGTTTATCAAAAAACACTTACCAGCCATCCGCGTCATATGCTCGCAAGCCACCTACTTGCTGTGGCTGGACTGCCGTCAGCTACAACTTGATGACCGCGCGTTAAATCGTTTTTTTATTGAAGAAGCCAAACTAGGTTTATCCCCCGGCGCCATGTTTGGTCGCGGCGGCGAGGGTTTTATGCGCATGAACATCGGTACTCCAAAGGCCAATGTACTGGCTGCGCTCTTGCGCTTGAAGGCAGCATTGGCAGGCAAATAGTTAATACGTTTTCACCTATCCAACAACCCATCAATACTCACCATCGAGAGGTCCATATGCTGCAAATGCGATTGTTCATAGTAGGGATGTTGGTCTGTTGTATAGCGCAAGCCAACACGCTGGAAGAAGCCAAACAAAAGCTCTCGCAAAAAGACTTTGCAGCGGCACACACCATTTATTTATTCCTTGCCAATCAAAACGACGCCAAGGCCTGTTACAACTTGGGACTGATGTATCACGATGGCGATGGCGTAAAGCAGGATATGGACGAAGCCGTGAAGTGGTATACAAAATCGGCAGACTTGAATTACAAAGAGGCGCAGTATATGTTGGCCTCGCTGGTGTTCAGGCGTGAGATTCAAAGCATCCCTTATGAAAGAGCCGCGCAATATTATCAACAAGCTGCGGAGCAAGGGCACGTGAAGTCGCAGCTGAATTTAGGCATGTTGTATTTTAGTGGTGACGTGATTCCGCAAGACTTGGCGGCCTCATTTAAATGGTTAAACCTGGCTGCCAGCAATAACAATAGTGAAGCCCAAGGCTATATGGCCAATATCTACAGGCAAGGGATAGGCGTAGAAAAAGATGCCGTAAAATCAGCCATGTGGCTAATGCTCGCCACCCAAAACGAAGATAAGCACCTGGTTAACCGTCACACAAAAATGCTGAATTACACGCTAGCGCAAATGACTACTGAACAGGTCGCCGCTGCCACCCAATTGGCTGCGCAGTGTAAAAGCCAGCAACTCAAAGGGTGTTAACCGGCTGGGCTGGCATATTTTTCAGCTAGTTATTTTTGAGTGAATTTATTATCTTCAGGTAACTTCCCTGGCTCCACATCCGGTGGCGTTTTCCGGTCAATGGCAGGGTTTTTTGCTAAGTTTCCCAAATTGTCTTTCACGTCTTTTTGCTGCCTGGTATCTTTGTCTACATTCTTCACCACAGTAGATTTTTCTTCCACGCCTTCAATAGGCACTGCTGAATCAAATGCCATCATCATCTCCAATTCAAGTTGTATGATTAACCGGGATTACTTTGTTATAGCTCTTCAGATGGAATAAAGTTTTCTGAATCCTTCAGTGGCTTTTCAACCGCTTCCTCGTAAGGGTCTACACCTTGATCAACAACGATCTCGTCATCGGGTTCAACCTCAATGTCTGGTTCAGGGTCAGCAAGCTGGTTTGGGTCACTAGCCATCTCAATCTCCTTTTTCGCCGATTGGAAATGTTAGTGAATACATAGCTTTATATTTATCAGCAAGAGGCTGATTATGTTGTGGGATTTTTCAGATTGAATCAGCCAATAGCAGGTAACTTCAGTCACACTGTGCAGATCAACTATGTCATTAGAATGTTCTTACTTAATATATACACCAATATTTTCGCCTTCACTTTCCTCAGCCAAAGGTCTTAATCTTTATGTCTAACTCACCCGCAAACAATTTTCCTGCAGGCTACCAACTTCCTGAAATATGGACATGGGAGCCAGGAAACGGCGGCACATTTTCCAGTATCAACAGACCCACCGCTGGAGCCACCCATGAAAAAGCACTTCCCGTCGGCAAGCACCCGCTACAGCTATATTCATTAGGCACACCCAATGGCGTCAAAGTGACCATCATGCTCGAAGAGCTGTTGGCGCTAGGCCATCAAGGCGCTGAATACGACGCCTGGCTGATCAAAATATTCGATAGTGACCAATTCGGCTCCGGCTTTGTCGATATCAACCCTAATTCTAAAATCCCGGCCATGGTGGACCACTCTACCGCTGAACCCACCCGTGTGTTTGAGAGCGGATCCATCCTGCTTTACCTGGCAAAAAAGTTTGATGCCTTTCTGCCAAAAGATCACAAATCAAACACCGAAACAATGAACTGGTTATTCTGGCAAATGGGTGCTGCCCCCTTCCTGGGCGGAGGATTCGGGCATTTTTATGCCTATGCACCGGTACATATCAAATACGCAGTCGATCGCTTTGCGATGGAAGTCAAACGGCAGTTAGACGTACTGGATAAACACCTGGCGAACAATCGCTTTCTCGCCGGCGATGAATACTCAATTGCGGATATGGCCGTCTGGCCCTGGTATGGCACATTAGTGCGCAATGAAGCGTACGGCAATGCAGGCAAGTTTTTAGATGCTGAGAGTTACACACACCTCAAGCGGTGGTCAGCAGAGATTTTTGAGCGCCCTGCAGTGCAACGTGGCCGCATGGTCAATCGCACCACCGGAGAGCCATCCGAGCAACTGCGTGAACGCCATGCTGCCAGCGACTTTGATACCAACACGCAAGACAAGATTTAACGCCGCCGTTGCATAATAAGCGCGAGTAGCAAAAGAGGATGCGACGATAGTGATCTACGACTTCAACCTGCCGCCAACATATATCACCGTGCGGCTGCAAAACCTGAGTGTGGCCGAACAAACCAGTCTGCTGCCGCAAGAATTCGGGCTTGCCAGAGATCAGTATCCAGAATGGCCTGCCGAGCAATTGCAAAACTGGCTTGCCGCCTTAGCGGGTGGTAACGAAAACGGCACCAAAATGGCAGTTTCAGTGGTGCTGGATGAACAAGGCGAAGTAGCCGCCACCAGCGCAATGGAGCTTTATCACAACGGCACCGCCATGATCAACTACAGCCTTGCCAGAAAAAGCGCTGACAATTATGCCGCGCTTATCTACGCTGCCACAAAAGACATGGCTGTGGGCATCAAAGAGCTACAAGCACGCGGTGAAACCATCCACTTTGTTGGCAAAGAACATCACTTAAAAAGTCTGCGAGCGATTGCAGGCTATTATGCGGTTGGCAACGTGCCAATTGACGGCCCTACTTCGCTGCTGACGGCCAATGTGAAATATTACGAAGTGGCCTATGGCGACCCGAACAGACCACTTGCAGAATTGCTTAGGGCGTTGGCGGAAACTTACGCCAAAGAGCACAGCATATTTCGTGAAAAAGATGTCCACTTGGATCCCGGCTTTATTTCGCTACACCAGCTTGGTAAACATCTACCTGCCACAGCTACATATCAACAGGCGGTACAAGTTTTGGCTCTTGGTACCACACAATGGATGGGATTGGCTTAAGTATTAAGATTAAAGGAGTCTGATCTTTAGTTTTGTTCGGAGTCATGCGCAGAATGTAAGGACATTTCATTACACTTGGATTGATGTTCGGCGGATCAGGTTAAACTCACTCGCCCTACGATAGCCATTTTAACCACCGATTACTTTTAAAACTGTGATCTGTGCCCTGTTAATGGGCGAGCATGATGAGCCGTTATCTGGGAGAATGTGAGAAACTTCTTGAGCGGCAACTTTAGCCTTACACTATTAAGCACCGACTGGAGCAGTAAAGAAATCGCCTCACCATGCAAAAACTGACAGATAAAGAAATTAGAATTGCACTCCTAGACAATCTAGGTCGAAGATCTAATCCACCGCGTGCAACTCTGGAGGAGGTTCACGTGTGCAACGGCAATGCAATTGCAGATGTTGTTGCGGTATACAAAACAATGCACTGCTATGAAATAAAAGGTGAAACCGACTCAATAAACCGTATCGTCCGACAATCACATTTTTATGACCAAGCGTTCCCTAAAATAACGCTGATTACAACTACAAATCACTTAAGAAGAGCTGAGAATATTACGCCCAAGCATTGGGGAATCGTGCTGGCTAATCCTTCCTACAACGGTTCTGTGATCCTCAAGCATGTGCGTGGCGCTACAAGAAATCCGTGCTATCTCCCTGAAATAGCATTGTTGAGCTTATGGCGCTCAGAATTGATGCAATTCCCTGTTACCACCACTGCATCTATAGAAAGAATGAATAAACAGAAGATTGCGAAACTCATCGCTATGAGCTCCCCAACAAGCGTGATCAATGAGAGTGTCGGACTAGCCCTTTCAACCCGCAACTTGTCCGATATTACGCCGGGTAATCCATGGCCATATAGGCAACATGAGCACAGATTGTTGGCTTCAGAATCGTTGAAGGGGTAACGTTCTTCTCTCGATCACCGTCTACCCGTTGTTGAATGAATTTGTCTCCCCATGAGTAAGGGGCTCCTCGGTAGAAGCTTTTACTAACTATCTCCTCACAAATGTCATCGTATTGACCGTACCCATTGGTCTTTATGCGCCCACCTCTGGCAATGTAGTGGTAGTTCTCAAATGCATAAAACACCTTTGGCGCCGTTACGCTAAGCATCAACTCCGGTGCAATCGTAAGCTCTGAGTAAGTTGGACTCACGATGGTGTAATCACCTAGTGACAGAGGAATGGTACCAACCATTGCCTGAGCAGCATGGAAAATTTCGAGTTCGGCCCTAGCTATAACCGACTCATCACCTGGCCTAGCAATATCTGTAATAGTTGCGGGAACGGAAGAGCCAACGATAATGTACTTTTCTACCTTAATACTCTGATTTACTGCTGAGACAAAATTTGCAACATCCGCCGCCAGTTTCATTCGATTGCTTATCAAGCAGGCTCTGCAATCAAAAATGAAAATCCAGTTGGAGAATAATTCCGCACCGGCCGCAATCAATTCACTCAATTCATCTTCGATCAAATCAAAGGAGGCGAACTCATCGGACTGAAAGCGCACCGCTATAGTGTCTGAAATTAGTTCATCATCAATCTTCGCATCAAAAATCGCCTGGTTATGATCGGAGGCACGATCTAACCCCAGTATGGGAACATATTCAAAATCTTTGAATGCTTCGATTACGACTCTGCAATTTGGCGAGCCGTGTTTCGCAATCGTATCCGGGATGTCAAATGAGTCGATGAAGATATAAGGGAAATCTTTTAAATATTTCTCTGCCTTTTTGTAGCAAGCGTCTACCAATTTCTCAAAATCGACTCTAGTCATTCCATTTTTTCTAGGCAAATCAAAAAAAGGAGTCACTTGAGCCTTCAACTCTGAACTGAGTGCAGTGAGACCGGCTACTTCGTTAGTTTTAAATTTAAAAAAAGGCGTGTAGTTATATTTTAGAGCCATTCAAAATCTCCCTAACATTATATTTATTAATAATTTCGGAGAATAAATCATATCGACCCAGCTCTCTTTGCAAGCGACCCGCAACGCATTGAGATGGAATGCCTAGCCGTTGCGCAAAGCTAACGATATCGTCTGCTGAGTTCGTATATCGAGCAGGGCAACTGCGCCACTCGTTTCTTGGAATCAAGCTATCCGATGCTAGGCGATCGGCTTGCTGCTCTATAAGACTCTCTGAAACGGAATCAAAATCATCAAGTATCGGCTTATCTAACTGGTCAGCATGCAGGACCACGTGCGCGAGCTCATGCATCAAAGTAAACCAGAAATGATCTAGGCGTGAATATCTCAGACTCAGCGCTATAACAATTTGCCCCGATGAAAGAGAAAGCACAGCACCGTCTAGTTTCATTGAGGGAATTGAATCTTCCCAAAGGAAAACGATACCGTGAAATGCTAAGTATGGACCGATTTGTGTTAGCGTTTTCGGGTCCTGAAATCGTCTAGGTAAATCGGAGAGTATAGCTTTATCTAAGCTCTTAAACACTGGAGTGGAGTTAGCTGCCACATACCATCCAGCCGTCTGTCGGACCGAAGACAACCAAAGATTGCTCAACACTTCTGAGGCGTCGTCGCGTTTCCGGTAAAGCGCTACTACAGCATCGCCACCGCGATATATAAAACTCATCAATTCTGGGAGGCGCTCTTCACCAGAGGCTTGATATTGCTTAGGCGCCGCAGACAGGATTGCTTCGGCTTTAAGAAATGCGTCGTAATACTTACGTGCATCAACCGCTGAAGAGGCAGGGCACGGGAAATCATCTTCAAGTTTAGTAAGGATTTGCATTGAATTATCCTTTCGCTTGCATTTGAGTATCTACCCATTCGAAAAATTTCAACTCCCCTTTATCATATTGGGGGAAAGCCGTCATACCAATCTTTTCATAGAACTGAACAGCCTTTGGAAGTGAGTGCAACGAAAATCCTGGCCGGAGTTTCAAGTCATCTTTTGCATAGCTAATGACGCGATTCAGAAGCTTTGGTCCTACCCCCTTAAAAATGCGTTCAGCAAAAACATTTTCGCGATTCCAGGGTGCAGCAGCAATATATTCAACATAGAAAATGTCTCCCGCGCCAACGACACTGGCTTTTGGGTGATAGACAAGACAAGCTGCCTGAGGGTAGTTTTCCGCAATCAGAAAAAACCACTTGTAGCTGTCACCTCGATAGTGCAAAGTCTTATCAAGCCAGCGCCAATGGTTGTCTTCGAGTTGCGCAGACTCCAGAATCGGAGCTATGTCTACGCCTTCACTTTCAAGCTTTCGGATGTGACGAAGGAGTGCAACATTAAATGTACCCCATGTGCGATCACACAAGTTTGCGATCAAAAGATCCCATCCCAAGTGAATAGAGTAATCAACAGTACCTTCGAGCCCGGCTAGCGTATCCTGGTGAATAATTCCGCTTGGGCTGATTATCTGTGGCGCAACGTCTAGCGCTTGTCGAATGTCGTCAATTGTGAAATTCAAGCCTCCTCCTTGGTGATAAGTAACAGGCACGCAAACTTGATCACCACCAGCATAGCACAGCGATAATAGCATGACATACAGCTAAAGCAGCACGGCTGCGAGTTCAGTTGAGGAATGTCCTTTGTAGCATCTAATTATATAAAGAAGAGGCCGAAACCTCTCTCTTAGTTTAACCTCAACTACTATTTCAGCAGTTCAAGCAAGCCATGCATATATTCAAATACTTTAGCTAGACTGAAGCACAACCTTAGCCCAAACGAAAAACCCACCAGCTTTAGCTGAAGAATAATCCAGCTCTACCACCTTCAGCTTATCGCCTATCTTAGAAACCGTAGTCACCGGCGCTTTGGAATGCCATTGATCATTAGTGACTGCGCGAGTGTAGACGTCATCCTTTACCGTCAGCACATCATCGGGTTTAATCGGCCATGTTGCGGTAGTGGTGGGTGAGCCACCGTCTTGCCATTGGGTTTTATTTTTATCCACGCGCCCCAGGAAAACCCAGCCTGCGGATGGCAATATCTGCGGAGCAACGCGTTCTGTTTTGAGAGTGGCTTCTTTAAAGTTTTGATCGACGGGTTTGTTGGATGCTTCAACTGGCGCTTCATCTGAGTTGGCGCTGGTGGAAAAAACCACTTGGGCGGCGACTTTTTCCTGGGCTTTGGCGATGATTTCTTTTTTTTCAGCGACTTCAACTGTGAAGCCCTAGCCGCCAAATTTACTCAGACCGCTTTCTTTGTATAGTCAATTCGACAACTCACAAAATTCGCATGGGATGCAAGTAACGCTATAAAATTGGCTTAGAAGTAGTTAAACATTGATTAGGTTAGTAATAAGGGGACGCATCCATGCGGATGGCTGATGTAATCGATTCACATTTGGACAACATTCTGAAAGAGTGGGATGCATTCGTCGCGTCACAATTTTCATCTGCCGCAAACACAAACGCACTTGCGGGACGGGACCATCGCTCTGAAATTCTACGTGCGATTGCCGAAGACTTGCGTCAGTCACAAACCAGTGCCACCCGTTCCACGAAACCGCCAGTATTGTCACCGGAAACAGGCGCTGAAATACATGGAAGGATTAGGGCAGAGGACGGATTTTCTATTACCCAGATTGTGAGCGAATATCGCGCCCTGCGTGCCTCAGTGATGCGCTTATGGGCAATGAGTAATACGCCGTTATCCGATGCCACGGCCATAGAGGATGTGACGCGCTTTAACGAGGCGCTTGATCAGGCGATTGCCGAATCTGTGGATTACTTCAACCAGGTGTTTTCCAGTGAGCGCATTGCACGGGATACGTTAGATAAAGAGCTTAAGCTCAATCGCGGGCGCCTCGAATACGCAAGCCGCCTCTCGCATGTGGGTTTTTGGTACTGCGACCTGCCCTTTGATGTGCTCGAGTGGGACGCGCAGGTAAAAAATCACTTTTTCATAGAGCCTGCAGCGGCGGTCAAGATCGAAGATTTCTACGACAGGATACACCCGGATGATAGGGAACGGACCAGGCTTGCGATTGCTGAGTCCATCAGCAGCCGGGATGCCTACGACATCATTTATCGCACCGTGAAC
Organism: Methylophilus sp. E2MeOHC9; assembly: GCF_058744375.1. Lineage (NCBI taxonomy): Bacteria > Pseudomonadati > Pseudomonadota > Betaproteobacteria > Nitrosomonadales > Methylophilaceae > Methylophilus > Methylophilus sp. E2MeOHC9. Next base: position 1,109,573 of record NZ_CP196024.1, on the reverse strand, counting down.
CCCATGACGGGTGAGGTAAAGTGGATCCGGGCGCTCGGCGGCACCGATTATGACGCTGACGGTAGCCCTATCCATTTTGACGGCATTACCGTGGACGTGACGGCGCAAAAACTGGTTGAGATGCGTGTCGCAGAAAGCGAAGCCAGACACCGTGGCGTGATCACGAATATGGATGAAGCGTTTGCCCTGTTTGACCAGGACTTCAACATTATTGAAGTGAATGACGCGACTTGCAGGTTTGTAGACATTCCTCGCGCGCAATTGCTAGGCGCTAATCAATGGCAGCAGTTTCCGGAAACCTACGAATCTGACATTGGCAAAATGTACAGGCAAGTCCAACTGGATGGGCAGCCTAAGTTCCTGGAACATTATTATGTATTCCCGGATGGCCGGGCATTCTGGTTTGAGGCACGGGCTTTTAAGGTTGGGGATGGCGTTGCTGTCCTTTTCCGCGACATTACCAGAAGAGTCAAATTGATTGAAGCGCTGAAAGAGTCCGACAAGCGCAAGGACGAGTTTCTTGCCATGTTAGCCCACGAGCTTCGTAACCCCCTGGCCCCGATTGTGACGGCAGGCGAGATTCTCTGGCACATTTCCAAGACCAATGAATCGGTGGCTACGCCCGCCTCTATCATCCGCCGACAAGCCAAGCATATGACGCGGCTGATTGATGACCTGCTTGATGTATCTCGCGTCACGCAAGGCCATATTCACCTGCAAAAAGAAGTGATTAATATCTCTGACGTGCTCGCCCAGGCGGTTGAAATGTGCGAGCCGCAGCTCCAGGCCAAGCAACAGCACCTGACGATCACATCCCCTACTTCACTGTTTGTAGAAGGAGATATGGCACGGCTTGTGCAATGCGTTGCGAATATTATTACCAATGCCATCAAATATTCTGAAACCCATAGCGAAATCAAGATCAATGTCCGCAGTGAAGAGGCTGAAGTGATCATTGAAGTGGCAGATACGGGCAGCGGCATTGCCCCTGAAATGCTCCCGCAGATTTTCGAGCTTTTCGTGCAAAGCCAGGTGACCCTGGATAGGTCCCAGGGAGGGTTGGGCATCGGCCTGGCGATTGTGCAACGCCTGATTGCCATGCATGGCGGCCGTGTAAGCGCTTTCAGTATGGGTGAGGGGCTAGGCTCTACATTCGAAATTCGACTGCCGCGTATCGTCTCTTCAACGGCGACTGATCACCAGGCCAGCATAGCCGAATCAGCGCCAGTGCGCATTTTGATTGTCGACGACAACGTGGATGCAGCCGATACGCTAGTGATGATCACAGGGATACTGGGGCATGTTTCTATGGCTGTGCATAGTGCTCAAGAGGCACTTTCCAGTATTGATAGTTTCAAGCCAGATATCATGTTGATTGATATCGGCCTACCTGACATGGATGGTTACCAATTGGTAGCGCAACTTGGCAAGTTAGCGTTAGGCAAAAACGTGCGCAAGATTGCCATCACCGGATATGGGCAGCCTGAGGACAAAAAACGTGCTTTGGATGCCGGGTTTGACGAACATTTGGTAAAGCCGGTGGAGGTTGATGAATTGGAATTGGCGATAGGTGGCAGTTAACGTTTGAATGGTTTACTGATAAGGTCTGAATGCAACTTATGGTGCAGACCACAAAAGAAAAAGGGGCTTAACGCCCCTTTTTGATTAACCGCACATACTACTCCTTCTGCAGCTTCCAATATCTTTTTAATTTCCCATCTTAGAAATCATTGCTTTCACAATTTTGGACAGATAGAAGTTAAAGCTTTAGAATGAGAATTGTTATCATCTAAGCATTTAAAAAGTATCATGGCCAATTCGTCCGAGCTACCGATCTCAATCGTATATAAAAGTCACCATACTTGGTTGTTTAGCTGGTTGAATAGAAAACTGGGCTGCCCTCATAACGCAGCTGATATAGCTCAGGATACTTTCTTGCGGCTGTTGTTAAAGCATGAGGCATTACAGGATTTATCTACCCCAAGAATTTTCCTAGTCCGTATTGCTAAAGGGTTAATCATTGATCAATGGCGCAGGCAGGTATTAGAACAGCGTTATGTCGAAGCCCTCAGCGTATCCGGTGATGAGAGTTATGCCTCTCAAGAAGTAAAAGCCATCGTCATTGAAACCTTATTGAGAATTGATGCAATGCTTAACCGATTAAATCCTAAAGCCAAGCAGGCTTTCTTACTCTCTCAAATTCATGGGTTTAATTACAAAGAAATTGCCGACATCGTAGGTGTTTCAGAACGCATGATCAAAAAGTATATGGCGACTTCAATGATGCATTGCTTACTTCTGCGCCGTACGCTCAATGAGGAGCAAGGTTAATGTTGGCTGCTGAACATCTTGCTTTGCAACAAGCCTCAGAATGGTTTGCTGTACTCAATGACGCACGGGCTAATGAGAGTGATCATCAAGCATGGAAAGCATGGTTGGCAGCAAGCCCGGCTCATGCATTTGCCTGGCAAGAAGTTGAAAGTGTCCATGCCTCACTCCAAAAACTTAATGATATCGCCAGCAAGTCTGCATCTTTCGATGCACTGAGACAATCTTCTTCCAGAAGAGATTTCATGAAGGTATTAGGATTTGCAGGTGCTTCTGTATTCAGTCTGATGCTGATTAAAAAATACAGCCCTTGGCAGGATTGGGTTACTACACTGACAGCAACAAATGAAACGTATAGACCGCCCACAGCCGAGACCTCAATGGTTGCATTAACTGATCACGGAAAGCTTTGGCTAAATGCCAATAGTCAGGCAAAGGTTGAATACGGCTGGGCACTGCGACGCATCACTTTGTTAGCAGGCGAGATCCTGCTTCAATCGGGCCATGATGAAAAACAACGTCCACTAGTTGTTGATACTCAACATGGTCGTTTGACGGCTTTGGGAACTCGTTTCACGGTACGCCAGGAATCCGGAAAAACTTTACTTGCTGTCTACCAGGGTCAAGTAGCGATTACACCTACTCGGGGAAGCGCTAAGGTGGTTGATGCAGGATGGCAAGCCTATTTCGATAACCAGTCTATTCATGATTTTGAACCGGCATCGCCCGCCCGGGAAGCGTGGACCCGTGGCATGCTCATTGCAGACAACTCTAAACTAGAGGACTTTGTCGCTGAGCTCTCCAATTACACAACTAAGAAAATCTCTGTTGCTAGAAGCTTGGCCCATCATCGGGTGATGGGCGTATATCCATTCAGCAATGTCCCAATCGTCATGGCCGAAGTTGCCAATAGCTTATCAATCCGACTGAGCATTGATGGGCTGGGTAATATGGAGTTATTGCCAAAGAATTAAGTGGTCGTAATAACTTCAGGTTTTTTTCAAATCAGGTTCCCTTTTTATATCCCTTGTTCGGATTAGATATGTAATCACGCATTTCGTAATCTTCAGGGAGTAAAAATGAAAACACATCATTCAAAACAAGTCGCTCATCATGTAAGAGCGGCACTGATTGCCATCATTCTGGGAAGTGCCTGCAACGTTGCCAATTTACGCGCAGCAGAAGTCACCACCGAGGTGCATGAGTATCATATCCCCGCAGGAACGCTTAGTCAGGTGTTGAATCGCTTTGCTGCTGAGTCAGGTATTCTCCTATCTGCAAATGCCTCGCTGGCAGAGGGAAAGTCAAGCCCCGGGCTTCAGGGAAAGTTTAATGTACAGGATGGGCTGGAAGCCCTGCTTAAGGGCTCTGGTTTGCAGGTGGAGCACCGTGGTGATAAGCGTTATGCGATTATTCTTTCACCTGCAAAAGAAAGTGTCCTGCCAGAAGTCCAGGTGACGGCATCAGTCGAAAAAGAAACCGCATGGAGCCCCGTCAAAGGGTATGTAGCAAAACGTTCTGCCACAGGAACGAAGACAGATACGCCGATTGTTGAAACGCCACAATCTATTTCTGTCGTGACAAAAGATTTTATTGAGTCTATTGGCGCACAAACACTTAAAGAAGGGATGGCTTATACACCTGGTGTAAATATCGCGCCATACGGGCCGGATTCACGATATGACTGGATCGCATTACGAGGTGTTGATGCTTACTCACCCGGATTTTATCAAGATGGTTTGCAATGGCGAAACTCAGGCAATTTTGCGCTGTGGAAAGTCGAGAATTATGGCATCGAGCGCATGGAAATTTTGAGAGGTCCTGCTTCGATATTGTATGGGCAGAACTCAGCGGGTGGTTTAATTAATGTGACAAGTAAAAGACCTACTGAAACGCCAATCAGAGAGGTACAGGTTCAATTGGGTAATTTTGATCGTAAGCAAATAGCTGGCGACTTCTCAGGCGCATTGAATGAGGATGGTTCTGTGCTTTATCGAGTGACAGGCTTGTTACGAGACGCAGAGCTTCCACGCCAGCACATGGAAGATGATCGTGTTTTCATTGCGCCTTCAATTACTTTCAAACCATCTGATAAGACCACGCTAACACTGATGTCACAGTATATGCATTCTGATGCTGGCGTATTTGCAGGAGCGCTTCCCGAGCAAGGCACATTATTGAGAACGCCATCAGGGGATAAACTTTCATATAACACCTTTCCTGGCGATAAAAACTTCAACCGCTTTAATCAAAAGCAATGGTACGTGGGCTATTTATTTGAACACCAATTTAATGACCAATTCACGTTTAGACAAAATGCACGTTATAGCGAAATAGATTTAGAGTACTGGCAGGTATATGGAGGAGCATATCAAACAGTAAATGCCGGAAATCCTTCTGATCCAGATAATTTTCGGTTCATCACCCGAAGCATGACCGGCAGCCCAGAAAAGCTGAAAGCATTTACGATAGACAACCAGGTGCAGTCACATTTCCAATTTGGTAACTCAAAGCATACTGTATTACTTGGTCTGGATTACCAGCATGTTAAAGACAGCTATGAGTCATATTCTGGCAATGCTCCAGATCTTGATTTGTCTGCTCCCAATAATACGCAAGCTATACCTGTTGGCGACCCTTCAAGTGATGTGCGGATAAAGCTGGCGCAAACAGGTGTTTATCTTCAAGACCAGATCAAATGGGATGACCATTGGGTTGCTACGTTAGGCGGCCGGTACGACACGGCAAAGATTGATCAAGAAGAGCGAATCAGTGGTGGGTCGCAACAATTTACCGATCATAGATTCACCGGGCGTGCCGGCTTAGTTTATCTTTCCGATAATGGCTTAGCGCCTTACATAAGTTATTCTGAGTCTTTTGTACCTACAGCAACACTAGACCCCGTAACGCTCCAAAGCTTCAAACCAGAAACTGGACGTCAATATGAGGTAGGGCTACGCTATCAGCCAACCGGAAGCAAAGAAATTTATAGCGCTGCTATTTTCGATTTGAAGCGTAATGATTTCATTACTTACGACCCTATCACTTTTAGTCCTCGCCAAATTGGCCAGATACAAGTGCGTGGCTTCGAACTGGAAATGCACACTCAGCCAGTTGAAAGTATGAATATGGTTGTGGCTTACACTTACACGCCAAAGGTTGAAATTACTAAAAGTGCGGATGCTAACCAAGTTGGCACACCCGCAATTGCCACGCCTGAAAACACACTTGCGATTTGGAATGATTACCGGTTTACGAATGGCATCAAAGTTGGGCTTGGCGCACGATACAATGGCAGCACCCGTGGAAACTTCGATACGGCTTCAGAAAAACTCCCTTCTGTTACCTTGCTTGATGCTTTAGTAGGATACGATTTACGCCACTGGAATCTTGCTTTCAATGTTCGTAACCTTACCAATAAAGAGTACGTTGCAAATTGTTCTTTTGGCAGTTGCTATTACGGAGAACCTCGTCGTGCAATGCTGACGGCAACTTATCGCTGGTAAGGCATGAGTAGTAACGAAAGAAAAGGGGCTTAACGCCCCTTTTTGATTAACCACACTTGCTGTCGCCGCAGTTCAGGCAGGTCATGCATCCATCCATCAGTATGCTTGCTTTGGTATTACACTTCTTGCAAAGCTGCGCGCCTTTGGGAAAGCCTTCGTCGTTGGATTCATCACCTGCCTTGGCATGTTTTTCCAGGTATTCGGCTTTTTTCTCTTCCACCAGTTTTTGCTGGTGTTCGTCCAGGCCCGGTTTTTTCAGCATGCCGATTTCTTGCAGGTGGGTTTCTACTACTTCGCCGATCTCGGCCACCAGGCTAGGCACAAACTTGCCGCCTTTTTTGAAGTAGCCGCCTGAAGGTTCAAACACGCTTTTCAGCTCTTCTACCAGGAAAGTGACATCGCCACCTTTACGGAACACAGCGGACATGACGCGGGTCAGTGCGACTATCCACTGGAAGTGTTCCATGTTTTTGGAGTTGATGAATATCTCGAACGGGCGGCGGTGCTCTTGTGGCGTGTCTTCGTTCATGATGACGTCGTTGATGGTGATGTAGAGCGCGTGCTCGGTCACCGGCGTTTTGATCTTGTAGGTGTTGCCCACAAGCATATCCGGGCGGCTTAGCGGTTCGCCCATCTGGATAACATTCGTTGCAGCCGCTGCTGCGGCCTCGGTTGCTTTTTTGTCTTCATCGGTCACCAGTTTGTAGGCGGTGATTTTTTTGTCGATCTTGATTGCCATGTTGTTCTCCCTATTGGAGTAATCAATTCTTTATTAAATTCAATCTTCTAAAATACCTAAATTTTAGATGGTTGCCGTCGCGAGCGAAGCCAGTGCCAGGCGAAAAGCGGTTTTAAACCGGAGTGTACAAATAGTACATGAGGATTTAAAACTGCTTTTTAACGCCGCAATGGCGAGCGCAGCAGGCAAACACTAAAATTTTCCGTAGTAGCCTTCTTTGAAGGCGTCGAATAAGTTGGCCGCCGTATGAATCTCGCCATCGTACTCAATCTCTTCATTGCCTTTGGCTTCGATCTCAGTGCCATCTTCCAGCGTGAATTTATAGGTGGTGCTTTCCAGATCTTTCTCAGTCACCAATACGCCCTGGAACGCTTCCGGGTTAAAGCGGAAAGTCGTACAACCTTTCAGGCCTTTGTCATAGGCGTAGAGATAGATGTTTTTGAAATCCTCAAAGTCGTAATCGGTAGGCACGTTAATGGTTTTGGAGATGGAGCTATCTATCCATTTTTGCGCAGCGGCCTGGATATCCACATGCGCTTTTGCCATGATGGTGGATGAATCGAGGAAGTAATCCGGCAATTGCTCTTCTGGTTTGTCGCTAAACGGCATGGCATTCGCATTCACCAGTTCGCGGTAAGCCAGCAGCTCGTAGCTGAATACATCGACTTTCTCTTTCGACTTTTTGCCTTCACGGATCACGTTACGGGCATAGTGGTGGGCAAAGCTAGGCTCGATACCGTTGCTGGCGTTGTTGGCCAGGCTCAGTGAAATGGTGCCGGTTGGCGCGATGGAGCTGTGGTGCGTAAAGCGCACGCCCTTGGTCGCGATCTGGTTGCGCAAACCTTCGGGGAACTGCTGCATGTAGCGGCTGTATTTACCCAGCAACACTTTACCGGCCAGTTTTTGGCCGACCTTGATGCCATCGGCGGCCATTTCAGGGCGCACGCGCAGCATGTCGGCAGTCACTTCGAACTTCTCGTCCATGATAGGCGCCGGGCCTTTTTCATCAGCCAGTTGTACGCCGACTTCCCAGCCGACTTCGGCCATGATGCGGGTGACTTCTTCGGTGAATTTCACTGAATCTTCTTCGCCGTATTTCATTTTCAGCATGGTGAGGGTGGAACCCAAACCGAGGTAACCCATACCGTGACGGCGTTTGCGGGCGATTTCCTGGCGCTGTTGTTCGAGTGGCAGGCCGTTGATTTCAACTACGTTATCCAGCATGCGGGTGAATACACCGACCACTTCGCGGTATTCGTCCCAATCAAAATGTGCTTCGACAGTAAATGGCTGGCGCACAAACCGGGTCAGGTTGACTGAACCCAGCAGGCAGGCGCCGTAAGGTGGCAATGGTTGCTCGCCGCACGGGTTGGTAGCGCGGATATTTTCGCAGAACCAGTTGTTGTTCATCTCATTGACGCGGTCGATCAGGATAAAGCCTGGCTCGGCAAAATCGTAGGTGGAAGACATGATCACATCCCACAGGCGGCGCGCTTTGAGGGTTTTGTAGATGCGGCAAGCGACTTTACCGGCCTCAGGGCCATCGGCCTTGGTCAGATATTTATGCTTGACCGGCCAGTCGCGCCACACTACTTGTGACTCGTCATTCACGTTCAGGCCATCGATAATCGCCTCTTTTTCGGTGACCGGGAAAGCCAGGCGCCATTCGTCATCGGCTTTCACTGCTTCCATAAATTCTTTGGTGATCAGGCAGCTAAGGTTGAACTGGCGCAAACGGCCATTTTCACGCTTGGCCTTGATGAAGTCAGTCACGTCGGGGTGGCTGATATCAAAAGTCGCCATTTGCGCGCCACGGCGGCCACCAGCAGAAGACACGGTGAAACACATTTTGTCGTAGATATCCATAAACGACAGCGGGCCGGAAGTGTAAGCACCGGCACCGGCAACAAATGCGCCTTTAGGACGCAGGGTGGAAAACTCGTAACCGATACCGCAACCAGCTTTTAAGGTCAGGCCAGCTTCGTGCACTTTGCCCAGAATGTCGTCCATGCTGTCTTCCACCACGCCGGACACGGTGCAGTTAATGGTAGAAGTGGCAGGTTTGTGTTCCAGCGCTCCGGCATTAGAAGTAATGCGGCCAGCCGGAATCGCGCCGCGGCGTAACGCCCACAGGAATTTTTCATGCCACTCGGCTTTTTTCTCTTCGGTGGTTTCCACATCGGCCAGCGCCCGGGCAACACGGCTATAAGAATCATCCATGCTCAGATCAACATGTTCGCCAGATTTGGTTTTCAGTCGGTATTTTTTATCCCAGATATCCAGCGAGACAGGCTGCACCGGGATTTCCACCACGGCTTCGTCTGTATAGGCTTTTTTATTCGTTTCAACGGCTTTTAGCATTGATCTTCTCCACACCTTGGTGATTCTTATTTGGTTTAATGCATCAGCCTGTAAGCACCAAGGCTTGAGCGACTGACCTCGCTTTGGAACACGCCGGGTGAGCATTCACAACTCACAAAAAAGCCGCGCCCTCAGCTTGGGGGCGCATCACCGACTAAACACTATATCTTGTGTTATTAACTATAATTTATGCCTATATTTTGTTAACGTCAACCCATTTTTTATGCCTTTTTTTAGTGCATAAACCTTGCACTTTTTTAATCACTTTTGCTATAAGGCTTCAAGCATAGGTGAGTCATCACTCTCGTGTTTCGCATGCATTTGATTGGTGCATTCAGGCAAGATGTCAGCGCAAATATGCGAGAATAGCGCCATGCCAAAATTCGTATACTCCCTGTTGATGCTGCTGGTGGCGCTGTTGCTGCCAATCAAGCTGCTGTGGCGCGGCCTCAAACAGCCTGAATACCGCCAGCACTGGGCTGAACGCTACGGCTTATATACACCAAAAATCAACGCGCCCCTGATCTGGGTGCATTGCGTCTCCGTTGGTGAAACGCGTGCTACACAGCCACTGATTCAAGCGCTGCTGAAAGAATATCCCCAACACCAGATACTGATGACGCACGGCACGCCTACCGGACGTGAAACCGGCCAGCAGATATTGCGTGATGAAATTGCCAATGGCCGCGTGCTGCAAGCTTACTTGCCCGTTGATACACCAGGCGCAGCTAAACGATTTTTAAACTATTTCAAGCCGACTATCGGCTTGATCATGGAAACCGAGCTGTGGTTTCACCTGATAGACCAGGCAAAACAAAAGCAGATTCCAGTCGCCTTGCTGAGTGCACGTTTATCCGAAAAATCTGCCCGCGGTTATGCCAAACTAGGCAAACTGACGAGTGATGGCCTGCAACAATTAGCATTGGTCGCGGCACAAACTGAAGCCGATGCACAACGCCTGCAAGCCTTAGGCGCAAACAATGTCATCGTATGCGGCAACCTCAAATTTGACGTCACGCCACCGGTTGATAGCCAGGCCAAAGGCCTAGCATTACGTGAATTGCTGGGTAATCACCGTACGGTATTGATGGCGGCCAGCACGCGTGAAGGCGAAGAACCGCTGATTCTAGACGCGGTAAAAGAGAGCAACGTTTTGCTGTTGCTAGTCCCGCGCCATCCGCAACGCTTTGCCGAAGTTGAAACTTTATTAAAAGCACGCGGCCTGCGCTATGTGTTGCGTACGGAGCTGTCACAAACACTGAATGACGATGTACAAGTGGTGCTAGGTAATAGCATGGGTGAAATGTATGCCTATTATGCGGCGAGTGACTTTGCAGTGATGGGCGGTAGTTTGCAACCGCTGGGTGGGCAGAATCTGATCGAAGCAGCGGCGATGGGCGTGCCGACGATTTTAGGGCCGAATATGTTTAATTTTGCACAGGTGACAAGAGAGGCTGTCGCGGCGAATGCAGCGGTGCAAATTAGTGCAGTTTCAGAACTGCGTGGCATGATTGCCAGTTTGGCAGCGGATAAGGCAAAAGTACAAAGAATGGCGTTCGCGGCGAGGGAGTTTGCTTTGCAGCATAGAGGAACGACGCAAAGATTGATGGTAGCGATCAGAGAGTTTTTAAAACCTTAATTCGTCGAGATTAAGAACCATCTGATTGGCTTAGTAGTTTTGTGATAGTTAGCCGCTCACCTTTTCGCCACTAGGCGACCCTCTTTCTTATGCTTGTCCATAAGAAAGAAGGCAAAGAACAAGACACCCTAGCTTCCGCTTATTTCCTGCGTTGCTCATCAACGTGGGCGTCCAGCGAAACTCGCCCTGACAAGCCACACACAACGCGGCTTGTTGCGGAGCTCAAACAGGCGCTGGTCGACACCTCCCACGCTGACTGCGCTACTCGGCGCGTCAGATAGGGGCCCGTGAAAAGCACTACGCGGTTGCTTAAGTGAGACTCCTCACATCGCTTCCCGCACAACCATTGAAATAGAACAAACAAGAGCACCCAACAAAACAATGGAGTTGGTTTGTGGGGTGCTCTTGTTTTAGAAATTAAAGAAGTCCCTTAGCGCCCTGAATGCATACTTTTAACAAGCGTTTCATCGTGGTGGTTTTAACCGGGCCCCTATCTGACGCGCCGAGTAGCGCAGGCAAAATAGGAGGAAGGGAGCGACTGTCCGAATCCCGCGGTGGCCTGCGTAGTGTGCAGGCCGCTAGGTTGAGTTTCGTGACCGCTTATTTTGGCGAGCAACGCAGGGAACAAGCGGAAGCTAGGGTGCCCTTTCTTTTGGTGACTTATTCTTTGGGCAAGCAAAGAAAAGTCACTCGCCTAGGGGCGAAAGAAAACGCCAACCAATCCATCTATACCCCAGTCCCATGAATTGCTTTCTAAATCAATCAGACAAAAAATGCACTATTCTGTGCGCTTTTTCATCTGCAGTTAATCACTTACCCTAAGTTCGGCGCTAACCATCTCTCCAACCAAGTCTTCTGCACATACCTCTTTCGCGTCATACCTTTTCTCCTCGTCATTAGCTATTAATCCAGAGTAGGTATTGGGTTAATCACTAGGGCACTTTTTTAACACTTACTTCCTGCGAAGTAACAATTCGACCGTCCGCCGCCGTTGCTTGCATTAACTTCAGCGTGTTACCTGAGAGATTGTCTATTAACTGGGAATGTACTTCGCCTTTTGTGAACAAATTTTGTTCGCCCCATTGTCGCAACGCCACAATTAATGTAAATAGTTGTTGTCCGGACGTTGACAGCACATATTCCTGATAAGACGTGCCATCGGAGGCGGGTTGCACCTCCAAAACCCCTTTATCTACCAAGTCACGCAAACGATCGGCAAGAATACTTCTCGCCACCCCCAGATCACGCTGAAACTCGCTAAATCGACGTGTTCCGTCAAAGGCATTACGGACGATGAGTAATGACCAGCGATCGCCAATAATATCTACCGAGCGCGCCACCGGACAGGTTTCGATGCGTTTTCCTGGTTGCTTTTTCATGATCAAGGTTGGGATAAATGCCGAATATAAGTTGGTTTCATTTTAAGACCAGTTCATCTACAATACAACCAGTCTTAATTTGAAACCAGATTGCACAATTGATATATGCCTGATGACCACACTACATTATCGAAACCAGCACATTCGATGCCTCGCCAGCTAGTCCTGCTGTTTGCTTGTGCCAGTGGATTATGTGTGGCGAACGTGTATTACGCTCAACCGTTACTGGACGCTCTGGCTGCTGAATTTGCCATCAGTCTTGCAGATGTGGGAGTCATCGTCACGGCGACTCAACTTGGCAGCGCGTTAGCCTTGCTCCTGGTTGTGCCTTTGGGTGATGTGGTGGACAGGAAGCGGTTGATGATGGCGCAACTAGCTTTACTGGTTTTAGCGCTGGCAAGTGTTTGTGTGGCCTCATCCTCCAAGCTACTGCTTTTGGGCATGCTGGCCATCGGTCTGCTGGGTACGGCGATGACTCAGGGGCTCATTGCTTATGCGGCCACTGCTGCTGCACCTGCAGAACGGGGCCGCGTGGTTGGGGCCGCACAAAGTGGTGTCGTCATCGGTTTACTGCTGGCAAGAGTACAGGCAGGCTTTATTGCTGATTTAACCGGTTGGCGCGGAGTGTATTTCCTCTCTGCCATGGTGATGCTAACGCTGGGCGTCATTCTCTGGCGGGTATTGCCAGCGCAGACACGGCCATTGCAAAAGTTATCGTATGTGGAATTGATTGTGTCGATGTTTACCTTGCTGGGCACTGAGCGTGTGCTGCAAATTCGCGGGGCGATTGCATTGCTGATGTTTGCAGCTTTTAGTATCTTCTGGAGCGCATTGGTCTTGCCTTTGAGTTCACCACCGTATCGTTTTTCGCATACCGCTATCGGCGCGTTCGGACTCATTGGCGTGCTCGGCGCGCTGATTGCAGCAAAAGCGGGACACTGGACAGACCGCGGCCTGGGACAAGTGACCAGCGGGGTCGCGTTGCTACTACTCCTCACATCATGGGTGCCGCTTGGGTACGGCACACATTCTCTTTACTGGCTTGTGATCGGGATCATCATGTTAGATATTGGTGGCCAGGCGATTCATGTCACGAATCAAGGCATGATTTTTAGCAGCCAAACGCACGCGCACAGCCGCCTGGTGGGGTGCTATATGCTTTTCTACGCTGCAGGGAGCGGTTTAGGCGCCATTGTGTCTACGTCGGTCTATGCCTCATCAGGCTGGCAGGGAGTATGCCTGCTAGGTGCTGGTGTCAGCGGATTGGCACTGGTTTTCTGGCTCTCAACATTGCGGTTTATGCCAAAGAATTGTTGAGTTTAAGAGCATCAAAAGACGTATAAAAGCCAGCCAGGCACCAGATAAGACGGGGACACAAGCTGACATATAAAAGCAACTATCCCCTACCCAAGGTTAGGCGCTAACCATCTCTCCAACCATGCCTTCTCCACATGCCTTCTCTTCGCCATGTCTGCCACTTGGTCGTTACCGATCTTATCGACACTGAAATACCTGGATTCAGGGTGCGCCAGGTAAAAACCGCTCACCGCCGCAGCCGGTAACATCGCGTAGCTATCCGTCAATTGCATATCGATTTCTTCCGCTTGCAGCACCCTGAACATATCTGCTTTCACCGTATGATCCGGGCAGGCGGGATAGCCTGGTGCCGGACGGATGCCCTGGTATTTTTCCTTGATCAGGGCTTCACTATCCAATTGCTCGCTTGCGACATAACCCCATAAATCTTTACGCACGCGTTCATGCATATATTCGGCAAACGCTTCTGCCAGACGGTCAGCCAATGACTTGAACATGATGGCGTTGTAATCATCATGATTCTTTTCATAGTCGGCCAGGCGTTTTTCCATGCCCAGGCCGGCGGTGACGGCAAACAGGCCTATGTAATCATCGGTGCCTTTAGGCGCGATAAAATCGGCCAGGCACTGGTTAGGGCGTGCTACGCCATCGATCACCGGTTTTTGTGTTTGCTGGCGCATGCCATACCAGGTAAGTGCCACTTGACTGCGGGTTTCATCGGTGTAAATCTCGATATCGTCACTGTTGACCTGGTTGGCCGGGAACAAGGCAATCACACCATTCGCAGATAACCAGCGGCCATCGACGATGCGTTTCAGCATGGTCTGCGCTTCAGCAAATACTTTGCTGGCGGCTTCACCGACGACTTCGTCTTTGAGGATGGCCGGGTAAGGCCCTGCCAGGTCCCAGGTCTGGAAGAACGGGCCCCAGTCTATATATTGTGCGATGAGTGCCAGGTCGATGTTTTTAAACACACGGCGACCAATGAATTTAGGTTTTACCGGCGCATTGGCTGCTGCAAAATCCACCTTGGCGGCATTGGCGCGTGCATCAGCCAGGCTCAGCATGGGCACGCCTTTTTTGTTGGCATGCTGATGGCGCGCTTTGGCGTAATCGGCCTGGATCTCGGCCAGGTATGCGCCACGAGTTTCTGGCGTCAGCAGGTTTTGCATGACGCTGACCGAGCGCGAAGCATCCGGTACATAAATCACCGGGCCTTCGTAATGAGGCGCGATTTTCACGGCGGTGTGCGCGCGTGAAGTGGTCGCGCCACCAATCAACAATGGCGTCTGGTTTTCGACAAAATGCGGGTCGCGTTGCATTTCCCTGGCGATATAGGCCATTTCTTCCAGCGATGGCGTGATCAGGCCGCTCAGGCCGATGATATCGGCATTCTCCGCCTTGGCCATGGCCAGGATCTCGGCGGCGGGCACCATCACACCCATGTTCACCACTTCAAAGTTATTACACTGCAATACTACCGAGACGATGTTTTTGCCGATATCGTGCACATCGCCTTTAACCGTGGCAATGACCACTTTGCCCTTGGGCTTGGCCACCACACCGGTGCGTTTTTCTTCCAGCGCTTTTTCTTCTTCGATAAACGGGATCAAGTGCGCAACGGCGGATTTCATGACGCGCGCCGATTTCACCACTTGCGGCAAGAACATCTTGCCCTGGCCGAACAGGTCGCCGACCACATTCATGCCGTCCATCAGCGGGCCTTCAATCACATGGATAGGCCGACCACCGTTATTCATGATCTCCTGGCGCACCTCTTCCGTGTCTGCCACGATAAAGTCGGTGATACCGTGCACCAGCGCGTATTCCAGGCGTTTGCTTGCCGGTACCGGCTGCTCTGGTGTACCGCGCCAGGCCAGCGTGGCTTCGATTTTTTTGCCGCCTGCCACCAGCGTGCCGGCGATCTCGATCATGCGCTCGGTCGCCGCCAGCGGATTGTCGGGGTCGACCACGCGATTCAACACCACGTCTTCGACCCGCTCACGCAATTCTGCGGGGATATCGTCATACACACCGACCATGCCGGCGTTGACGATGCCCATGGTCATGCCCGCCTGGATGGCGTGGTAGAGGAAGACGGTATGAATGGCTTCACGTGCCGGTTCGTTGCCGCGGAAGCTAAAGCTCACGTTAGATACACCACCGGAAATACGTGCATATGGCAAATTCTGCTTGATCCAGCGTGTGGCTTCGATAAAGTCCACCGCGTAATTGTTGTGCTCTTCGATCCCCGTTGCCACGGCAAAAATATTGGGGTCAAAGATAATATCTTCCGGCGGGAAACCCTGTCCCACCAGCAAATCATAAGCGCGTTTGCAAATCTCGGTTTTGCGCGCGTAAGTATCAGCCTGGCCGGTTTCATCAAACGCCATCACCACTACAGCAGCACCGTAGCGCTGGCAGAGTTTGGCCTGGCGTAAAAACTCGGTTTCGCCTTCTTTCATCGAGATCGAGTTGACGATGGCTTTACCTTGCACGCACTTTAGTCCGGCCTCGATCACCGCCCATTTGGACGAATCGATCATGATAGGCACGCGGGCAATATCCGGTTCGGAGGCGACCAGGTTGAGGAAATGCGTCATCGCCTTGACCGCATCCAGCATGCCTTCGTCCATATTGATATCGATGACCTGTGCGCCGTTTTCTACCTGCTGGCGTGCGACACTGAGCGCTTCTTCGTATTGCTCGTTGATGATCATGCGTGCAAACGCTTTAGAGCCAGTGACGTTGGTACGCTCACCGACGTTCACATACAGCGAGCTTTCATCGATGATGAAAGGTTCCAGACCAGAGAGCTTGGTCGTGACTGGCAGCTCAGGCACCTGGCGCGGTGGCAAGCTTTTAATGGCGTTATAAATGGCGTTGATATGGTCTGGCGTAGTACCGCAACAGCCCCCGGCGATATTGATAAAGCCGCTGTCGGCAAATTCCTTGACCAGGCTGGAAGTCACATCAGGCGTTTCATCAAAGCCAGTGTCTGACATCGGGTTAGGCAAACCGGCGTTAGGGTAAATACAAACGAAAGTATCTGCGACTTTGCTGAGTTCTTCAGCATAGGGACGCATCAGTGTCGCACCCAACGCACAGTTCAGGCCTACCGTCAGCGGTTTGACATGGCGTACCGAATGCCAGAAAGCAGTCACGGTCTGGCCAGACAGGATACGGCCGGAAGCATCAGTCACCGTGCCGGAAATCATGATAGGCCAGGTCTTGCCCTGCTCGTCAAAGAAAGTCTCAATCGCAAACAAGGCAGCTTTACAGTTGAGCGTATCAAAAATGGTTTCCACCATCAGGATATCGGCGCCACCATCGACCAGCCCGCGGATTTGCTCGTGGTATGAAGTCACCAGCTGATCGAAACTGACGTTACGTGCGGCCGGATCATTAACGTCCGGAGAGATAGAGGCGGTTTTTGGCGTGGGGCCCAAAGCACCGGCAACAAAGCGCGGTTTGTCCGGTGTGCTGTACTTTTCGCAGGCGGCCTTGGCTAATTTGGCGGATGCTACGTTCATCTCATACACCAGATGCGCCATATGGTAATCGTCCTGCGCGACGCTGGTGGCACCGAAAGTATTGGTTTCTACGATGTCAGCACCCGCCGCCAGGTATTTCTCATGGATCTCCTGGATCACGTGCGGCTGGGTCAGTGTCAGCAGTTCATTATTGCCTTTGACAAACAGTTCACGTTCGCCCGCCGGGCCCTGGAAATCCTTGAAACGCTCACCGCGATAATCTGCCTCAGTCAGCTTGTATTGCTGGATCATCGTCCCCATCGCGCCATCCAGAATGAGGATGCGTTTGGACAAGGCTTCACGTAGCCATTGCTCAGTGGTGGAGACTGACGGTTGCGTCATGCGTATCAACTTGAAAATAAAAGCGCTATTTTATCACAGCGGGTTTCAAGCTCTGCTGCTAGAAATTGAAGCGGAAAGTCGTCATCAGCACATGGTTTTCGCGGTCCACGGTGCGCGTATTGATATATTGGTTGAGGTAGCCGACATCGACATTGGAAAAGTCGCTGAATTTCCAGTTGCCGCCAAGAAACAGGCGGTTCTGGTCTATGCCACGGCGTACACCCCACTCAGTTTGATTGAAGTTGATAAACAACTCGTCATACACCACCCATTGTAATTGCGGGTGCAGCGTACTCGGCGTGGTGGCCCTGACCATTTGCCGCATGCGGTGCCCTACATCCTGAAAATCTTCACGGCGACGCTGTTCAAAACGCGTGCGGCTGGTAAAAGTAATATCCGCCACTTCATCAAACTGGTATTGAAACTGTTCCCATAAGCGGTTTTCGCGGAAGCTGGATTGCCCGGCAGGATGCGTGATCACTGTATCGTAACCCAGCCAGACGCTGGATTTGGGATTGAATTTATAGAATACCGCCGGGCGCAAAATCAGTTGGTCAAAGTCCCGTCCTTCTTCACGCCAGCGCGGATGCGTATCCATGCTCCAGTAAAAATTATCTGCCGGCAACTTGCCCTGCGTATACACACTTAACCAGTAGCGGCCGTCTTCTTCAGTCTCAGCAAATGCAGGCAGTGAACCGAGCAAACCCAGAATTAAAAAAACACGGCTGAAAAAAATATAGTCGAATCGGGAAAATGACATTAACATCGCGGCATTCTATTGGTATAAAACAGCATGGATAAAACTGGCTGCCATTCAGCAGCCAGCTATGTAAGGGGATTGCATGATATCAGGTTTGGTTCAACTCTTTTTGTGGCAGGGCCTGGGCGAATTGCTCAGCAAATTCTTCCTGCCCAGCATTCCGGGGCCGGTGCTAGGCTTATTGTTACTACTGGCATTTTTATGTTTTAAAGGCCAGGTTGATACCGACCTTGCCAACGTGGCAGACGCTTTCCGCCAGCATCTGGGTTTATTGTTTGTGCCCGCGTCTGTCGGTGTGTTGTTATTCCTGCCCGAATTACAAACGCATGCTTTGGCAGTCAGTACAGCCTTACTGGTCAGCGTGATTTTGACCATCGCGGTCACAGCGATCGTGCTAAAAGTGTTCTGGTATTTTTCACTCAAGCGCAACAAGGGCATCAGCAGAGAGCAGCGCCATGAGTAAACGTATCCCTATTTCTGAAATCTGGGTCTACCTGTCCGGCGACCCATTGTTTGCGCTGATCATTACGCTGGCGACCTACCAACTAGGCTATTTGTTATACGTGCGCGCAAAACGGCATCCGCTGGTCAACCCGGTCGCGATTGCCGTGATCCTGACCTGCCTGATTATTGATGCGCTGGAGATGCCGTATGAGAAATATTTTGAAGGCGCGCAGTTTGTGCACTTTCTGCTGGGCACGGCCACCATCGCGCTTGCAGTGCCTATCTACTACGGCTTTAAACGCATGCAGGGCAAGATTTTCCATATCTGGGTCGCATTGACGGCAGGCAGTACGGTATCGATTATCAGCGCGGTGGCGATCAGCAAACTGATGGGCGCTTCTGACAATATTGTCGGCAGTATGTATGCCAAATCAGTGACCGCGCCGATTGCGATGGGCATTGCCGAGAGATTAAGCGTATCGCCTACCCTGACTGCCGTATTTACTGTGATTACCGGCATGCTGGGCGCAATCCTGGCGCCCTATATTTTAAACGCAGTTAAAGTACACCAATGGTGGATACGTGGTACGGCGATCGGTGTCGGGGCACATGGCCTGGGTATTACGCGGGCATTTAGTGTGAACGAAGAAGCCGGGATTTACGCCAGCATGGCGATGGGGCTGAATGGGGTGATCAGCGCGATTGGGCTGCCTATTGTGCTGACTTATTTACGGCCGCATTTGGGATTTTGAAACTTAGATTGGGCTAGTTTTAATCAGAATTACTAGCTTTGGTGCTTTACTCGATAGGGTTGCTTTTCGCCCCTAGGCGACCCTCTTTCTTATGCTTGTCCATAAGAAAGAAGGCAAAGAACAATACACCCTAGCTTCCGCTTATTTCCTGCGTTGCTCATCAACGTGGGCGTCCAACGGAACTCGCCCTAGCGGCTTGCACACTACGCAAGCCACCGCGGAGCTCAAACAGGCGCTGGCCGACAACTCCCACGCTGACTGCGCTACTCGGCGCGTCAGATAGGGGCCCGTTTAAAATCACCACGCGGTGACTTATATTGAAATTCATCACATTGCATCCCGCCGAGACTGAACTAAAACAAAGCAAACGGACAAAATGACCAACAAAATAGTTTGTTGGTCATTTGCTTTGTCTTTAAAAAAGCCGCTTAGCGCCCTGAGTGCAGCATGTTTAGCTGACATCTCATCGTGGTGGTTTTAACCGGGCCCCTATCTGACGCGCCGAGTAGCGCAGGCAAAATAAGGAGGAAGGGAGCGACTGTCCGAGTTCCGCGGTGGCCTGCGTAGTGTGCAGGCCGCTAGGATGAGTTTCGTGACCGCTTATTTTGACGAGCAACGCAGGAAACAAGCGGAAGCTAGGGTGCCCTTTCTTTTGGTGACTTTTTCTTTGGGCAAGCAAAGAAAAGTCACTCGCCTAAGGGCGAAAAGCAACGGTGCAATAAAGCAGCAAAGTCGAACGCTGAACCACCCAAAGAAATACCGATTACACCTGCCAGCAAGTGTGAGATTCGTTCTTTGTTGTCATCAAGCTAAGCATTAACTCTGCCTGGATTCTCCCTTGCAGGGCGCACTGGCTTCTACATAAGTCAGTTTTTTCGCAGGCAAAGAGCATGTTCTTTGAAACCCCTGCTACACCCTACGCCAGAATGACGAGCTTGTGCCGTACTCAGGCAGCTTTTGCGAAAGCCAACCGCTACGCAAGCACTCCGCATACTCTGCAAAACAACCATTTCATTGAAATAAATGCTTCGAAACTGACACCCAGCTTACAAACGGCCATTTTGTACGAACTTGGCGCGCTTGCGGCTTGTCATTCGCAATGTAAAAGCGTTTAATGTAAGTATTGTAAAGCCCCAAAAAGACATTTTGATGCATGGTTTTCAAGCGCTTATTTCATCCGTTAAAACCATCATTACAGAAAATCGATTCTTTTCCGTTAATTGACTTAATGCATAAACATTTGAATACAGCTGCAATGCAACTCAGACTGTGGGTAGTCACAGTACTGCTGACTGTACTCGGCTTTGCGTTAGTTGCTGAATTCTCCGATCACTCCAGCTACAGCGATGACACCGTCAGGGTGCGCGTAGCCGAAATCATTGAATATACCGGCGATGGCGAATCGCCGCTCACTTCGCCGCTTTACCTGATCCCCCCTGCCGCAAGCATGACGATTGCCTGCGTGATTCCTTTTGCGTTGCTGTGTCTCTCTCGCCGTCGCGTGGCCCCACGCCCGGTGGTTGTCCGTCACCTGCATTCACGCGCACCGCCCGCCTCACATTAAGGTGTTACCCGCGTTTGCGCCTGAGCATGGCGCGCGCTGAACCTGAACACCCGCACACCCGAATCCGCCACTGTAGGTAAGCGCTTGCTTGCGCCAGAAAAAAGCAAACTAGCCAAGCAACTTCAACTTCACCATGCGGACTCCATGGCTGTGTATTGCCAGACAGGTTTATCGCTCATGCCAATTCAGCACTCGCAGCACCTGTGCTTAGACTTACCCTTTCTTTATTATCTGATACACATAAAACACTATGATTAAACAGCACTCAATGATTAAGCACCTGGTTGTTTTAGGCTTTCTTGGCAGCGTGCTCAGCGCCTGCCACAAAGAAGAAGAGCACAAGGAAGCGCCTCCGAAACTGGAAGTGACCTCGCCATTGCGCAAGGACACCAGCATCACCAAGGAGTATGTCGCCCAGATCCATGCGATTCAGCATATTGAATTGCGCGCGCTGGAGCGTGGCTATCTGCAGGATATATTTGTCGATGAAGGACAAGTGGTCAAACAGGGTCAGCCCATGTTCAAGATCATGCCGAATGTGTATCAGGTCGAGCTGCTGAAAGCCGAAGCCGAGACCAAGACCGTGCAGATCGAATACGAGAACACGCGCGCACTGGCCGAGAAGAATATCGTTTCGCCCAATGAACTGGCACTGGCCAGAGCCAAACTCGACAAAGCCAATGCCGAAGTGAAACTCGCGCAGACACATTTGAACTTTACCGATATCAAGGCGCCGTTTACCGGCGTCATGGACCACCTGGCAGCACGAAAAGGCAGCTTGATGGACGAAGGCGACCTGCTGACTACGCTGTCTGACAACAGCAAAATGTGGGTGTATTTCAACGTGCCGGAAGCCGAGTACCTGGATTACATGGCGATACAAGGCCGCGATGAACACCGCAAGGTCAAACTGAAAATGGCCAATGCGCAAGAGTTCAACCAGGAAGGCACCATAGAAACCATAGAAGGTGACTTTGACAATAAAACCGGCAATATTGAATTTCGCGCCGTGTTTAACAATCCTGACCGGGTGCTCAGGCATGGTGAAACCGGCAACATTTTAATGGAAGTGCCTTTTGCGAATGCGCTGTTGATTCCGCAGAAAGCCACATTTGAAGTGCTGGATAAAACCTATGTCTATGTGGTGACCAAGGCCAACAAGCTGGAACAACGCCTGATCACGATCGCGGCCGAGCAGCCACATCTGTTTATCGTCAAATCCGGCCTGAAAGAAGATGATCGCGTATTGATCGAAGGCCTGCGCAGGGTGCAAAACGGGGAAACCATTGCGGTGAACTTCCAGACGCCGGAGCATGTGTATTCCCATTTAGATCTTTACGCCGAATAGTCAGCCAGAAAGCGAATCCCCCATGCTAAGTATTTTTATCAAAAGACCGGTCATGGCGATTATTTTGTCGCTACTGATCGTGTTTTTAGGCTTTCTTTCCATCAAGTCACTGCCGACTTCGCAGTTCCCTGACATTGCGCCACCGCGCGTGATCGTGTCGCTGGCTTATCCAGGTGCGAGTGCCGATGTATTAGTGCAATCATCACTGATCACCATCGAACGCGCCATCAACGGCGTGCCAGGCATGAAGTACATCGTGTCTGATGCGACCAGTGCCGGTGAAGCGACTATCCAGGTGATTTTTGCGCTGGGCACCGACCCTAACCAGGCCATGATCAACGTCAAGACCCGGATCGACCAGGTGATGAGCCGTTTGCCGGACCTGGTACAACTGGAAGGTGTGGTCGTAGAACGCGTGCAGCCAAGCATGCTGATGTACATCAACCTGTTCAGCAAGGATAAAAATGCTGACGAGAAGTTTTTGTACAACTATGCCAACGTCAACGTCATTCCCGAGATCCAGCGCGTGAACGGTATCGCCAGCGCCAAGATCCTGGGTAGCCGCCAATATGCCATGCGTATCTGGCTGAACCCTGACCGCATGCGCGCTTACAAGGTGTCGATTGAAGACGTGATGAAAGCCATCAGCGAGCAAAGCATTATCGGCCGCCCTGGTCGTTTGGGGCAAAGCTCGGGCATTTCTGCGCAATCGAAAGAATATGTGCTGGTCTACAAAGGCCGCTACAACAAGCCTGAAGAGTATGGCGACATTATCATCCGCGCCGATTCCGAAGGTGAAATACTGAAACTGAAAGACATGGCCAAGATTGAACTTGGCAGCGAGTTCTTTGATATTTATTCCAACAAGGATGGCTTCCCTTCTTCCGCCATCGTGCTCAAGCAAAACTACGGCAGTAACGCCAGCGAAGTGATTGAGAACGTGAAGAAGCGCATGGAAGAGCTGAAACCTAACTTCCCGGCAGGCATGTCTTATGAAATCGATTATGACGTATCCAAGTTCCTGGATGCTTCTATCGAAAAAGTATTGCACACACTGGTAGAAGCGTTCTTCCTGGTCGCGCTGGTGGTGTATGTGTTCCTTGGTGACTGGCGCTCTACCCTGATCCCGATCCTGGCGGTGCCAGTGTCGTTGATCGGTGCCTTCTTCTGCATGCAGTTATTCGGCGTCACCATTAACCTGATTACCCTGTTCGCGCTGGTTCTGGCGATTGGTATCGTGGTCGATAACGCCATTGTGGTGGTGGAAGCGGTACACGCCAAGTTTGAAGAAGACGAGCACATCACGCCCTATCGCGCTACACAAAAAGTACTGGGTGAAATTGGTGGCGCGATTGTAGCGATTACCCTGGTGATGACGGCCGTGTTTATTCCGGTGGCCTTTATGTCTGGCCCGGTCGGCGTATTTTACCGCCAGTTCTCCATAACCATGGCGTCTTCAATTGTGATTTCCGGTATCGTTGCGCTGTCGCTAACGCCAGTGCTGTGTGCGATTCTGCTGAAAAATAATCACGGTCAGCCTAAACGCAGAACGCCGATCAGCTGGTTGCTCGATAAATTTAACCGCTGGTTTGACCGCCTGACCGGGCATTACACCAAACTGCTGGGCAAGATTGTGACTGTGCGTACGATTTCGGTACTTGCACTGGCTGCTTTCGCTTTTGGTACGTTTGTCGTCAACAAAACCCTGCCAGCCGGTTTTATTCCTGGTGAAGATCAAGGCCAGATTTACGCCATTATCCAGACGCCACCAGGCTCGACGCTGGAAGCCACCAACAAAGTCGCGCGCTTGCTGCAAAAAGAAGCGCAGAGTATTGATGGCATTGAATCGGTTTCATCACTGGCGGGTTATGAAATCCTTACTGAAGGCCGTGGTTCTAACGCCGGTACCTGCCTGATCAACCTGAAAGACTGGTCAAAACGCAGTAAATCGGTGCACCAGATCATTGAAGAACTGGAAGAAAAAACCAAGAACTTCGGTGCGGTGATCGAATACTTTGAACCCCCTGCAGTACCAGGTTACGGTGCGGCTTCTGGCCTGGCCTTACGCCTGCTGGATAAAACCAATGGCACTGACTACCATGCTTTCGACAAGATCAACCAGGAGTTCATGGCGGCCCTGGGCAAACGCAAGGAGCTGTCCGGTCTGTTCACCTTCTATGCGGCCAACTATCCGCAATATGAGCTGGAAATCGACAACAAGGCAGCCATGCAAAAAGGCGTGTCCATCGGTAAAGCGATGGATAACCTGAACATCCTGATCGGTAGTACTTACGAGCAGGGCTTTATCCGCTTCAACAACTTCTTCAAGGTGTATACCCAGGCCAGCCCTGAATTCAGGCGCTATCCAAGTGACATCCTGAACTACTACGTCAAGAATGAAGATGGCGAAATGGTGCCTTACTCCGCCTTTATGAAAATGAAGAAAATGCAGGGGCCAAACGAAATCACGCGTTACAACCTGTATAACTCAGCCACTATCCGTGCTGCGCCAGCGCAGGGCTATACCAGTGACGATGCGATTAAAGCAGTGAAAGAAGTCGCCAAAGCCACGCTGCCACACGGCTATGACATCGGCTGGGAAGGCCTGTCATTTGACGAAGCACAACGTGGTAACGAAGCGATACTGATCTTTGGCGTGGTGCTGATCTTTGTTTACATGGTACTTGCCGCGCAATACGAAAGTTTTGTACTGCCACTGGCGGTGATCCTGTCATTGCCAGCTGGCGTGTTCGGTACTTTCTTCCTGCTGAAAACACTGGGACTGGCCAATGATATTTATGCACAGGTCGGGCTGGTGATGCTGGTGGGCCTGCTGGGCAAGAACGCGGTGCTGATCGTGGAATTTGCCGTGCAAAAACACAATCAGGGTATGTCACTGCGTGATGCCGCAATTGAAGGCGCCCGCGCCCGGTTCCGGCCTATCCTGATGACCTCGTTTGCGTTTCTGGCAGGCTTGATTCCATTAGTGATGGCGACTGGCGCAGGCGCAGTAGGTAACCGTACTATCGGCACCTCTGCCTTTGGCGGCATGCTGTTCGGCACCGTATTCGGCGTTATCCTGATCCCTGGTCTTTACTACATGTTCGCAAAAATGACAGATGGTAAAACCCTGATCAAGCACGAGGAACAAGACCCTCTGACTGAAATTTATCACTATAGCAAGGGCTTGGAAGATGATGATGAAGCTTAATCTTAACTCACGTAAAACCGCGGCCTGGTTAATGGCGGGTAGCACAGCCATGCTGCTGCAATCTTGTTCCATTCCGGGCATCACGACCAAGCAGGCAGATACCAGCTTACCAACCCACTTTCAGGAAGCGGTAGAACCGGCGGGCAATAGCGCGAGCGTCAACTGGAAAGACTTTTTTGACGATCAGCACCTGATCTCCCTGATCAATATCGCGGTGGCAAACAACAAAGAAGTCAACATGATGGCGCAGCGCATCAGCGTCGCCCAGAATGAAATCCAGGCCCGTCGCGGTGAGTATCTGCCATTTGTCGGCATAGGTGGGAGTGCCGATAAAGAAAAAGTCGGCAAATACACCCGCAACGGCGCCGTGGAAGAAAACCTGGATATCAAGGAAGGCCGCTCTAACCCGCGTTTTCTCGGTAACTACCAGTTTGGCCTGACTGCCTCATGGGAGCTGGATGTCTGGAAGAAACTGCGTAACGCCACCAAAGTCGCGGTCACGGAGTACATGGCCAGCATAGAGGGCAAACACTTCCTGGTGACCAACCTGGTAGCAGAAGTCGCCAATTCATATTATGAGCTGGTGGCGCTGGATAACGAGCTGGATACACTGGACCAGAATATCGCCATCCAGCAAAACGCCTTTGAAGTGGTGAAACAACTGCAACAATACGCACGTGCCAACTCCCTGGCGGTGAAGCGCTTTGAAGCCGAGGTGAAGAAGAACCAGAGCCGCCAGTTTGTGTTGAAACAGCGAATTGTGGAAACAGAAAACCGCATCAACTTCTTGTTAGGCAGAACCTCGCAACCGGTTGCGCGTTCATCGGCCCACTTTATGGATATGCAACCGAAAATGGTCCAGGCAGGCGTGCCTTCCGAGTTGCTGGCTAACCGCCCGGATATCCGCCAGGCCGAACTGGAACTCTCAGCGGCCAAGCTGAATATCGATGTCGCCAAAGCCAACTTCTACCCTTCGTTCTCTATCCGTGGTGGGCTGGGCTTTCAGGCATTTGACCCGAAATACCTGCTCAATATTCCAGCCTCGATCGCGGCCTCGTTTGGTGGTGAACTGGTTGCCCCGCTTATCAACCGTAACGCGATTGAAGCGCAATACAAAAGCGCCAGCGCCATGCAGGTTCAGGCCGCTTATGAGTATGAGCAGACCATCATCAACGCCTATATGGAAGTCGCCAACCAGGTTTCAAACATCGACAACCTGGACAAAAACTACCAGCTAAAAAACAAACAAGTGGAAGCATTAACGCAGTCGATTGATGTCGCCAACCAATTGTTCAAAGCCGCGCGTGCCGATTATATGGAAGTACTACTCACGCAACGCGATGCACTGGACGCCAAAATGGAACTGATAGAAACCAAACAACAACAGGTTTCCGCAGTGGTGAATCTGTATCGTTCGCTGGGTGGCGGCTGGAAGTAAGGCGCTCGAAAAGTAACCAAGAAAGCACCTTCATTGCGCTTTTAATGGCTACTGTACTTAGCGCGATAGGATGGGGACTCATCTCCCAAAGCCACAACGTGGTGGTTTTAACCGGGCCCCTATCTGATGCGCCGAGTAGCGCAGTCAGCGTGGGAGTTGTCGGCCAGCGCTTGTTCGAGTTCCGCGGTGGCTTGCGTAGTGTGCAAGCCGCTAGGGCGAGTTTCGCTGGACGCCCACGTTGACGAGCAACGCAGGAAACAAGCGGAAGCTAGGGTGCCCTTTCTTTTGGTGACTTATTCTTTGGGCAAGCAAAGAAAAGTCACTCGCCTAGGGGCGAAAAGGAATGGTGCAATTGAACAACCAAATAAAATGCTTAACCAGCTAAAGAAATACTTATTACGACTTCATGCAAGGATGGCGCTTTTTCTTTACTATAACCAAGCTACACATGAACCTTGCCTGGATTCTGGCCTCCGCCAGAATGACGAGTAGCAATGTATCCCTATTGCAGGGCGCACACCTTTCGCATAAACCAATCGTTACACAGGCACAGAGCTACTCTCCGGAACCCCTGCTAAATCCTACCCAGAATGACGAACAGAAGAATGTTGCGTGATTGCTATGAATCAGCAATCAATGGCATTAACCACCGCTCCAACACCACCACAATATAAGCCTGTTCATCCAGACTAAGCACCCTCCCCTCCGGAATGCGATGCCACTTCGCCAAACACCCGCGACAACAAGTCGCAGTTGCATGTTGTGCCACAAACACCGGATGCCCGCGCATCGGCGTTTGCTGCCCTTCATTGGCAATCACTGCCGGTGCCAAACGATCTGCAATAAAAGCTTCTGCATGATCCAGCACCACGGCCAGGCCTTTTTGCCGCAGGTATTGCAGGTCCCTGGCATTGAGATGAAAGCTGGTGCGGAATTTGGAACGTTGCAATGTTTGAAACAACTGAGCCAGATCACGCATGCGCTATTGACTCGTATTAATGCAGTTCCGACAAATGCAAATCACGCAGTTTCGGCGCTTTGACTGCTGTCACGCCCACCACTGCAATCGTCATAAAACCACCAAATATCACCGAAGGCACCAACCCCATCAACCTGGCAGTGAGGCCGGATTCAAACGCGCCTAACTCATTGGATGAGCCAATGAAAATACCATTGATGGCAGAGACACGGCCGCGCATGCCATCAGGTGTCGCCAGTTGCAAAATGGTTTGCCGCAAAATCACGGACACGGCATCCATGGTGCCGGAAATCGCCAAAATGACAATCGCCAGCCAGTAAGTACTGGTTAAGCCAAAGGCGATCATGCACAGGCCGAACCCGGCCACCGCCAGCAATAACCAACGGCCACTATGTTGGTGAATCGGTTTCTTAGCCAGCCAGACACCAGTGACAATCGCCCCAACCGCCGGCGCAGCACGTAACACGCCCAGCCCTTCCGGGCCCATCTGGTAAACGTCATGCACAAAGGCAGGCAACATGGCCACGGTGCCGCCAAACAACACGGCAAACATATCCAGCAACTGCGCCGCCAGCACTACCTGCGTGCGCCTGACGAAACGTAAACCCTCGGCGATGCTGGCAAATACTTTCATAGGCGCATGGCTGCGATGTTCCTGCACGCGCAAGGTCAGTGCCGCAATCGCAGCACCCAGCGCCAGCAGGGCAGATATTTCATACGCCACATACTTATCGGCAAACCCGACCAGCAATCCCCCAATAGCAGGACCGACGATCAGGCCGATCTGGAACATGGAACTGCCTATGCCTGATGCGCGGGCGATCGATGCCCGCGGGATAATCAACGCAAACAGGGTGTTATAACTGGGAGAGATCAGCGCGCGTGCAAAGCCGGTCAGCGCGACCGTGCCATAAATCCACATCACGATATGCGCTGGCTGATGCTGGGTGATGAGCACCAGCATACAGGCGTTCAACGCCAGAAACAGCGCCGATATCATGGCAAAGCCGCGCCGCGAAAAATAGTGATCAACCGCGTGCCCAAGAAAAAGGGCACTACTCATGTAAGGGATCACCTCCGCCAGGCCGATCAGCCCCAGCGACCATGGGTCATGCGTCAGCTCATAGATATGCCAGCCGATAGCAACCATCATCATCTGGTAAGACAGCACCATCATGATACGAAAAGCGAGCAACTTGGGGAAAGCAAAGCCCTGATGGGCCAGAATCTGACGTACGGATAAAGACATAGCAATATTATACGCTATCCGACCTTGTGCCCTGATGGTTAGCCGGCGCTTTGGTTGCGCCGCGGATTAACCTACAATAGCGGCGCGGGTGCAGTGAATCAGGCAGTACGCGAAGTTTATTCGCTGATGAGCCGTCGTTGACTCCGTGCGACTCTGCCGATATAGATGGGGCGCACCCGCCCTCTTTGCATTTTAGTTTAACCTGCCTGGCTAAGGATATAGCGGCGATAAAGTTGCCAACCTCATGTATTCAACCCTTTTAACCATGCGTCGATATGCATTTGCCAGCCTGCTATTGCTATTCGCCTTCTCATCTGTACTCATGGCTGGCGACAATATCCGCGCTGACCAGACATTTGATCAGCCGATCATGATGCCTGCGCCAGTGGTGACTTACCTGGCGCATGAAATCAATACGACTTATCCTGAGTGCAAACAGGAAGCTGCCACTATCAACAAGGCCTTTCAGGCAAAAACAGTTGCCTTGAACTCATCGGTGCAAGCATTGGTCGTAAAACCACGAGCAAGATGTTTTTGCAGCAGTGACGCTTGCCCGATGTGGGTGTTCGCAGCCTCACAGAATGAGGCGAAACTGATTTTTGAATCACCGATGGCGGGCTTGCTCACCTTCTCGGACAAGCAAAGCAAGGGCTATCCCGACATCAAGGTTTCTGGCGGATTACTCACCCATGGTTATGAGGTAGGTTATGTGTGGGATGGCGCGGAATACCAGGAGATCTACAACCAGGTGTGGATCTGGAACCCTGAGCGGGAATGTAATGAAGCAGAAATCGAAGAACTAAAAAACGGTAAATGGATTAAGACATCAAACGTATGTCTTAAAGTTTAATTCTCACCAATGCATTTCCTTGCACTTAATATCAGCGCATTGAAATATCGGCGCATTGAAAGCGAAAAGGCATCACCACTATGTTTGCAACCCTAACATCACTCCCTGCAACCGCCATCCTGTTTTTCCTTTTGGCGATATCCACTGCCGCGCAGGCGGATGACACGTTCAACACCAAAGAACAGTTCAAAACACCGGCCAAAATCCCTGCGCCGGTGATTGCGCACCTGACTAAAGAAGTAGGTAAAAGTGCGTTAGCCAGTTGCTCGGAACACAAGCCTACGGATGTATTTGAAGCTGAAATAGTGAGCCTGAATAAAACGACCAAAGCCTATCTGGTGAAACCCGCGCACACTTGCCTGTGCAACGATGCTTTTTGCCCGGTATGGCTGTTTCAAATGAAAGGTAGCACAGCAAAACTGATCTGGCATGCGCCGGCCACTAGCAAGGTAGACGTGTTAGAAAAGAAATTGAACGGATACAGGAAGATCAGTGAAGCTTCTAGCGATGCGGTGCATGGCAGTGAATCCATATCGTCATGGGACAGAAATAGTTATACGGAAATCTATAAAAATGCCTGGCATATGGATGCCGAGAAGAAATGCCGTCTAGGCGAAGAAACCATACAGCTGGTGGATGGCAAAATGGTCAATCACACGATAAAATGTCCGCAGGACTAGGTCGCTTAACCTGCACTACCTGACGACCTAAAGTGATCTTTATGACGCTTGGGCAGGTTGCTGCCACGGGATAGGAGCAAGTATGTTGAGAGTGATTGCAGCATTTCTGACCGCACCTGCATTGGCCATCACTTTCATGTGTGTTTTATTTGGCGGTTATCCCTTCGGCGATGCTCTGGTGATCAGCCTGATGATCACTTATATCACCTACCCTTTTGTGCTGGCGATAGGCCCGCTTTTATTCTGGCTACTCTATACAAAACAATGGCTGGGCTTAACCGCCTGCATGGTGGCGGCACTGATATGTGCCGCTATCGTATTCATGTTTATGCTGAGCCCGCTGGACAACGCGGAAAGGCTGCAAAAACTACATGCACAAGGCCTGTTCATCTTTGCTTCAGCAGTGATTGGCGGCGGCTTATTCTGGTTAATCGGCATCAGGCACAACCAAGCACTCAAGCGGCCTGCGAAGCGCGAAAATGCCGTATCTCCTTAGCCGGATCTTGCTGATCATGTGGGCGTTAATGCAGCCTTTGCCAGGCATGGCTACAGACAGCATGCAGCTATGGGTGACGGTAGACTGGGAAGGGCTGTCGCTGGAAGAGGATAACCTCCAGTCCATACGCGCCTTTCGCGAAAAATTTCCTTACATCCCCTTATTGCACCTGATCAATCCGGCCTATTTCATACAGCCAGGCGTGAACCGTGCGCAGATAGGCAGTCATATCCGCAGCACTTTTTTAGCGCATGACACGATGGGGCTGCATGTGCATGCCATGCGCTCACTGGTTGAATATTGCGGTATCGCGTTTCAGGCAACGCCATCAATTGCAGATGCGCAAGAGGATTGTGCGCACACAAGCTGTGGTTACTCGGTGAGCCTGGAATACGCTTACAGCCAGCAGGAACTCACTAAACTGGTGGCCTGTAGCAGTGATTTACTGACGGCCAATGGCTTTCAGCGACCGCGCCATTTTCGCGCAGGCGCCTGGCAATTTGGCCCCAAATTACAGGCGGCCCTGGAAGCGAACCGCTTTGTGTGGGATAGCTCAACCATTGATGCAAACCTGCTGAGCGGACGCTGGCACCAGGATAGCAGCATGATACGTTTGCTAAAAAAATTACATCCGCACAGCACACCGCTTGCGCAGCCATTTGCGCTGAGTATGAACCTGATGGAATACCCGGACAATGCGGCGCTGGCTGACTACACCAATACAAAAGCATTATTGCAGCTATTCGAGCAGTTGATCAATGCCCATCACCCCGTCATGGTGCTGGGTTTTCACCAGGAAACCGCTGCGGATTATCTGATCCGGCTTGAGCGCGCCATCCCACATATGGAAAAACTGGCGCGCGAAAAGAATGTCCGTATCGAATGGATGCATTAAATAAAACAATCTGCCAATGATCCGGCTTGTGCCTGATATCAATGTGATTTTATGGACTTATTTTCCGAACAACCTCCCGAACGCGTTGCGCTGGCCGAAGGTGCCAGCTGGTTACCTGGCTTTGCCTTGCCGGTAATGGATGCACTGTGGGCAGGCTTGCAACAGCATTTAGCCGAATACCCACCGCAACAGATGATGACACCTATGGGCCTGATGTCCGTGAGAACCAGCAGCATGGGCGATTGGGGCTGGGTAGGTAATCGCCAGGGCTATGCTTATAGTGCCATGCAGCCGGGCACCCGTTTGCCATGGCCGCGCATCCCGCCGGTGATATTGCAACTGGCAGCAGAGGCCGCGCACAAGGCGGGTTACGCTGGGTTTGTGCCGGATAGCTGCCTGATCAATATGTATGCGCCTGGCAGTAAAATGGGCCTGCATCAGGATAAAGATGAAATGGATTTTTCGCAGCCGATTGTTTCAGTGTCACTGGGCATCCCGGCCACTTTTCTATTTGGCGGTAGCAAACGTAGCGATAAGCCAGTCAAGATTCCGTTACAGCATGGCGATGTAGTCGTGTGGGGAGGCGCCAGCCGACGCTTCTACCATGGTGTGGCGCAGGTGAAAACAGACACGCATCCGCTGGTTGGCCCAAGGCGGATCAACCTGACATTGAGAAAAGCCAAATAAAACCCGCGTTGAATTTTATGGGTTGGAACTATTGGCTTGAGAGTTGTCGGTAATCTTACAGTGTCTCTGCAACTTCTGATTAACATCAAAAATGTGGCGCTATTCCGGGTTGCATCTGTTTTTCAAAGGAGTACACTGAACTTGTCCCCGCCGCCCAATTGATAAGGCAATTGAGAACAGGATGGGATCTTTTCATAAAAGGAGTTTGTCATGAATCTACAACTTACAGGACATCATTTAGAAATCACTCCGGCTTTGCGCGAGTATGTATTATCCAAGTTTTCGCGCATCAGCAATCACTTCGACCATGTGATTGATGTCAAAGTCACCATGTCTGTTGAAAAGCTCGCCCAAAAGGTAGAAGCCACGCTACATGTTCCAGGCAACGATTTACACGCTGCCTGCACCGATGAGAATATGTACAGCGCCATCGACATGCTTACTGACAAACTTGACCGTCAGGTATTGAAACACAAGGAAAAACACGGCGACCATCATAAGTCTGGCGGTGCTGTGAAGCACCAGTTGAGCGCTTAATTTCTGTTTCAACTTCTCTACCCACCGGGTAGAGAATTCACCCTCACCGATTACTTTTACCTCGTTTCACTCCCCAGCAACAACTTTCAGTTGTAAAATAAGCCTAGTCTCTTTGTTGCAATTGGTTCAGGACCATTCATGGCACAAATCTCAGTGGCCGACTTGTACAAGCAAATTCGCGGAAAACTCAAATTGAAATGGGTGGCCGGCGAATCAGGCGGCAAAAAAATCCTCAACTCCGGCACCGTCACCAAACCTTCACTGGCACTGGTTGGGCATTTAAACTTTGTCCACCCGAACCGGGTGCAAGTGCTTGGCTGTGCTGAAATGGATTATCTTGGTGGCCTGAGCATTCTGGCGCTGCAACAGGCTGTGACTAATTTATTCTCCACCGACCTGGCCATGGTGGTGGTCGCCAATGGCGAACAAGTCCCCCCCACCATGTTGGAAGCCGCACAACAAAGCCAGGTGCCACTATTCACCACACCGATGATCAGCCCGCAACTGATGGAGCTGCTCAGTCACTATCTGGCAGTAGCCACGGCGGAAACGACCAGCCTGCATGGCGTATTCATGGAAGTGCAAGGTTTTGGCGTGCTGATCACCGGTAGCGCTGCCATCGGTAAAAGTGAGCTGGCGCTGGAACTGATTTCACGCGGGCATCGCCTGGTGGCTGACGATATTGTCGATTTTTACCGGATATCTCCAGAACGCGTAGAAGGCCGCTGCCCGGAACTGTTACAAGATTTCCTGGAAGTGCGCGGTTTGGGCATTTTGAATATACGCGCACTCTATGGCGATAATGCGGTCAAACCAACCAAGCCGCTGGATATGATGATACAGCTGGAACTGGCCGATGAAATGAACCCGCTGGAACTGGATCGATTAAGCGCTAACCGCCAGACCGAACGCCTGCTGGATGTTGAGATCAGCAAGGTGATCATTCCCATTGCTGCCGGCCGCAACATCGCGGTACTTGTAGAAGCGGCTGTGCGTAACCATATGTTGTTATTACGCGGCGTCAATGCGACCAAGCAACTGACGCAACGGCAAAAGCAAATTATGCTGAGAGAGAGCAAATTACGATGACAAACAGGTGGTCACGCTCATGCAACTAGTCATTGTGACTGGCTTATCCGGTTCGGGTAAAACCATCGCGCTGCGGGTATTTGAAGACAGCGGTTATTACTGTATCGATAATTTGCCGGCGACCCTGCTACCGCATATCCAGAACCATGTGGCTGACCAGAACTCAGCCAAAGTGGCTGTCAGCATCGATAGCCGCAGCATCGCGATTGAGTCGCTGCCCGATATCCTGCAAACCCTGAAAACGCAGGGCATACAGTTCCATTTGCTTTACCTGGATGCCAACAATGAAACGCTGGTCAAACGCTTTTCTGAAACACGGCGCAAGCATCCACTGAGCACACCCAGCCAGGCATTGGCTGAAAGTATTACCCACGAGCGCGAGCTATTATCTGGCCTGAGTAACATCGGCCATCATGTCGATACCAGCAACCTGTCATCCAACGCCCTGCGCAATCACACCCGCGAATGGATGTTGCAGATCGAACAGGGCTTCCAGGAAGTGCGCCCGCACAACCTGGTGCTGTCGTTTATTTCGTTTGGCTTTAAGCATGGCATCCCGCTCGATGCCGATTTTGTGTTTGATGTGCGCAGCCTGCCCAACCCGCATTACGACCTGATTTTGCGCCCTTACAATGGCAAACAGGCGCCTATCCAGCAATTTCTGCAAAATGAACCCATGGTGCTTGAAATGCAGCATGATATTCAGCACTATATAGAAAAATGGCTACCAAGCTTTTATCACGATCATCGCAGCTATGTCACGGTTGGCATCGGCTGCACAGGGGGGCAACACCGTTCCGTCTTTTTGGTGGAACAATTGGGGGCATATTTCAAACAACTACATCAGGTCATGATCCGTCATCGTGAATTGCAGGATGTAGCAGTGGTGGTATCCCCTTAAATCACGGATTCTGAAAGTAAAACTATGATTGGTGTTTTGATTATTGCGCATGGCAGTTTTGGCCAAAGCCTGATCGACTGCGCAACCCATGTCATGGGAAATCGCCCGGCACAATTGGATTATCTTGAAATATCCAATCACGATGACCCTGCAAAGATATTACCCAAAGCCGAAGCCCTGGTGAAAACCCTGGATAGCGGCCAAGGGGTATTGGTGTTATCAGATATTTATGGCGCTACCCCGTGCAATATCGTCACCCGCCTGCTGACGCCGGATGCGACCGAAGGCGTGGCCGGCGTCAACCTGCCCATGCTGGTGCGCGTGCTCAACTACCGTCATGAAGGCTTGCATGCCTGCATAGACAAAGCCTTAAGCGGTGGCCGCGAAGGGGTGGTTCACTTCACTAAAACAACTTGTCATCACACACAATAATTTCACTACTTTATGGCCAACATTTCTTTAGAAATCATCAACAAACTCGGCCTGCATGCGCGTGCCTCAACCAAACTCACCCAGACTGCCAGCCAGTTTAAAAGCGAAGTCTGGATAGAAAAGAACGGGCGCCGCGTCAATGCCAAAAGCATTATGGGCGTGATGATGCTGGCAGCCGCCAAGGGCAGCATCGTTGAAATCGAAGCCACGGGCGCAGACGAAGAGCAAGCGATCGCCGCCCTGCAGACGCTGATCAACAATTATTTTGGCGAGGGTGAATAATTGACCAGTTTCAGCATGCATGGCGTGGGCGTTTCCAGTGGCATTGCGATTGGGCATGCCCACCTGATCTCGCATGCCTTGCTGGAAGTCGTGCATTTCAAAGTACCGGTGACGGCCATTCCGGTAGAGATCGCACGCTTTGAAAGCGCGATTGCGATCGTCAAGAACAACCTGGAACAGATCAAACAGCAATTGCCGGCCAGCGCACCAGCCGAGCTGAGCGCATTTATCAATACCCACCTGGCGATGCTCAGTGACAAGGCGCTTTCCGAGGCACCAAAAGTCATTATCCAGAACGAACGATGTAATGCCGAATGGGCGCTTAAGCAACAAATGGACGATATCGTCGCCCAGTTTGAGGCGATTGAAGATCCTTATTTGCGCGAACGCAAACATGATGTGGTGCAAGTCGTCGAGCGCGTGATCAAGGTATTACTTGGCCGTGACCAGCTGGACGCCAGCGAGAAAAAACAGCAGGCCAAACAGGAACGCGCCATGATCCTGGTCGCGCATGATGTCTCCCCTGCCGATGCCATCCAGTTCAAACATCACCAGTTTGCGGCGTTCATTACCGATGTCGGCGGCATCACCTCGCACACCGCCATCCTGGCGCGTAGCCTGAATATTCCGTCCATCGTCGCCTTGCAACGCGCCCGTGATCTGATCAATGATGGCGAGCTGATGATAGTCGACGGCACCCAGGGCGTGGTGATCGTCAATCCCGACCCGGAAGTACTGTCCGAGTACCAGCTCAAGCAAAACCAGTGGCAACTGGCGCAGCAAAAACTGCAACGTATCAAAACCACCAAAGCAGTCACGGTAGATGGCATTGCGATTGACCTGCTAGCCAACATCGAGGTGCCGGAAGATGTCGTCAGCGCCAAGGCTTCGGGTGCGGTAGGCGTTGGCTTGTACCGTACCGAATTCCTGTTTATGAACCGCAGTGAAATGCCGGGCGAGCAGGAGCAGTTTGAAGCCTACAAACATGTGGCCGAGGCCATGAAGGGCTATCCGGTGACCATACGTACCCTGGATATCGGTGCCGATAAACAATTACACCCTGATGAGATCGTTACCGCTACCAATCCCGCACTCGGGTTACGCGCGGTACGTTATTGCCTGTCAGAACCGCATATCTTCCATACCCAGTTCCGGGCTCTGTTGCGGGCATCGCATTACGGCAAGGTCAAAATCCTGATCCCTATGCTCTCCACCCTGGCTGAGCTAAGGCAGACCAAACTGCTATTGCAGCGCGCCAAAGATTCATTGCGCCAGCAGAATATTCCGTTTGATGAGCAGATCACCTTGGGTGGCATGATTGAGATCCCGGCAGCCGCGATTAATGCCGAGGCATTTGCGCAAGAGCTGGATTTTATGTCGATAGGCACCAACGACCTGATCCAGTACACACTGGCGATCGACCGTGCCGATGACACCGTTGCGCATCTTTACAACCCGCTGCATCCGGCGGTATTGAAACTGATACAGCTCACCATACAGGCGGCAGAAAAGTATGGCAAACCGGTTTCGGTATGTGGCGAAATGGCGGGCGATATCAAGCTGACGCGCTTGCTGGTGGGCCTGGGTATGCGGCAATTGTCCATGCATCCCTCGCAGATACTCAGTGTGAAATCGCAAATCCTGCAATGCGAGGAAGCAGTCTTGTCACGGCAGTCGAAAAAAATCCTGTCCCTGAGCGACCTGGAGAAAATAGAGCCGCTGGTGAAAAAATTCAATGGTGAGTTTGCCTGATCAGCGCTCAGCTTGCAGTAAATCGCTTGATTTAACAAAACTCATCACCATCATCAAAATATACAATCACCCAAGCGCGAACATTTGGCCAATAATAGGCATCTGATTATTAGCGATATTGCATTTCATCAAAGGACAAGTTGTGAGCACGAATCCATTACTCATTTTTAGCGGTCTGCCAAAATTCAACCAGATACAACCGGAACATGTGTCTCCGGCGATTGAGCAACTGATCAGCGAAGGTCGTACCCTGGTGGAGCAATTGGCGACTGCCACTGAACCGGCCAGCTGGAAAAACTTTGTGCAGCCGATTGAAGATTTCTCTGAAAAGCTATCGCGCAGCTGGGGGCCGGTCGGGCATATGAATGCCGTGGTGAACACGCCTGAACTGCGTGAAGCCTATAACGACAACCTGGCCAAACTGACCGATTTCTACAGCGATTTATCGCAGGATGAGCGCTTGTATAATAAATACAAAGCCATCCAGGCCAGTGGCGAATTCGCGCAACTGAGCCCGGCGCAAAAGAAGATCATCGAGAACGAAGTGCGTGGTTTCAAACTGGGTGGGGCCGAATTACCTGCCGCTGAGAAAGCACGCTTCAAGGAAATCGCCGAACAGCTCTCCAAATCCGGCAGCAAATTTGAAGAAAACATCCTTGATAACACCAACGACTTCAAACACATCGTGGAAAATGCTTCCGAGTTAAACGGATTGCCGGAAGACGCTTTGCAGGCAGCAGCTGATGCCGCCAAAGCGGAAGGCAAAACTGGTTACCTGTTCACCCTGCACTTCCCTTCTTATATGCCGGTCATGCAATATTGCGACAACCGCGCCCTGCGCGAAACGCTGTATCGCGCCTACGCGACACGTGCTTCAGAATTCAGCAAACCAGAGTGGGATAACACGCCATTGATTGCCGACCTGCTGAAACTCAAGCGGGAAGAAGCGCAGCTATTAGGCTTTAAGAACTATGCCGAATTGTCACTGGCCACCAAAATGGCCGATGCGCCGCAGCAAGTGACTGAGTTTCTGGATACCTTAGCCAAACGCGCCAAGCCGTATGCCGAGAAAGATATGGCCGAGTTGAAAGCGTATGCCACCAAACTGGGCTTTAGCGAGATGCAGGCCTGGGATGTCGGCTATGTCAGCGAGAAACTGCGTGAAGAGAAATACGCATTTTCAGATCAGGAAGTCAAACAGTACTTCCCTGAAGATAAAGTGAAAGCGGGCCTGTTCAAAGTAGTCGAAACCATCTTTGGCGTACAAGTGCGCCAGACTGAAGCGCCGCTGTGGCATAAAGACGCCAGTTTTTATGAGATCACCGATCAGCAGCGCCAGCCTATCGCTTACTTTTACCTGGATTTGTACGCACGCAATGGCAAACGCGGTGGCGCCTGGATGGACGAATGCATCACCCGGCGTAAAACTGCCAGCGGCATTGAACTGCCGGTGGCTTACCTGACCTGCAACTTCTCAGCACCTGTGTCTGGCAAACCTGCGCTGTTCACGCACGACGAAGTGATTACCTTGTTCCATGAGTTTGGGCACGGCCTGCACCATATGCTGACGCAGGTGGATGAATACAGTGTCTCCGGCATTAAAGGCGTGGAATGGGATGCCGTTGAACTGCCCAGCCAGTTTATGGAAAACTTCTGCTGGGAATGGGACGTGTTGCGCCATATGACTGCGCATGTAGACACTGGCGAACAATTACCGCGTGCATTATTCGACAAAATGGTCGCCGCCAAGAACTTCCAGGCTGGCATGCAAACCGTACGCCAGATTGAATTTTCACTGTTCGATATGCGCCTGCACAGCAATTTTGACCCGGATAGCAAACAAACAGCACTGGATATCCTGGAACAGGTCAGGGACGAAGTCGCTGTACTACGCCCACCAACATGGAACCGCTTCCCGAATAGCTTCAGCCATATTTTTGCCGGCGGTTATTCAGCCGGTTATTACAGCTACAAATGGGCAGAGGTTTTGTCTGCCGATGCCTACAGCCTGTTCGAAGAACTCGGTGTATTGTCTGCCGAAGCAGGTAGCCGCTTCAAGAACGAAGTACTGGCGCAAGGCGGTTCGCGCCCAGCGATGGAGTCGTTTGTGGCTTTCAGGGGACGTGAGCCTAGCCTGGATGCATTGTTAAGGCATAACGGGATGGCGAGTTAATTGCTTGTATAAAGCCAGGTCACGTACCTGGCTTTTTCACACCATTTATTTACGCTATTAAATCTTTTGCAAGGATAAAAAATGTCTCGCCTCTACCTGTTTGTTTTTCTTGGCCTGGTTATTCCAGGTATTGCCATTCCTGGTATGGCTTTCGCCGCCAAAGAAGAGGCGGATGATATCCACGCCAAAACCGCCGAAGGCGATGAGGTGGTATTGCATGCCAATGGCTATTGGGAATTCAAAGATGCAAAAAAAGCCGAAGTGGCCAAAGTGAAAGTGGAACAGTTTGAGCGCAGCAATGGTTGCCCCTTGGGTATGCGGCCAAGCTTTTTAGGCGTGGGACGCTGTATTGCGTTTGATGACCCGATTCTGCGTCGTGGTTCGCTGAAACCCCGTTAACTCAATCGCTGTACGCGCTAACTTCTGGCGCAAGCTGGCACTAAAACAGGGCACTTTAAAGTGCCCTGTTTGTTTTTCCTGGTAAGACTTTTACCAGATAGTAACGAATTCAGCCAAAAAATGACTTTTTTGCACTATCCACCCGATATTTAGTCTTAGGTACAAGCTTTGCTTAATAAAGGTATGCACAACTTGGTAAAACGCCTATGAATACGCCTTCTACGCTTAATTCTTTCCAGTTTTCCCGCCATGGCGATAAACAAAACTCGGCTTTTTTTGAGGAGTATCTGCAAAAATTGCTGGAGGAGCGTGATCAACTCGGCCTGACCGACATGATCCAGGAAATCGATGCCCTGATGATCACGGTGGACCCCGACCATTCGATTCAATATATCGCTGAATTATCGCTGATGACTTCCTATCACTACCTGGTGACGCTGGAAAGTGAGCAACACTGGACGCATGTGATGCGCATAGACCTGGATTCTCCGGATTTGCTGGTGCGTGAAGTCAAAGACCCTAATTTTCGCGGTATTTTCCGCTCACTGAATGAAATCTATCCAGTCGGGGCGCGTAAGCCGAATAGCCGCTATATGGGCGAGATCATCCGCGTGACCAATATGCATGAAGTGGTGAAACTGCAGGAGGAACGCGAGTTTCGCTTTTTTACCCAGGATGAAGTGCGCAAGCTGGAATTGCCAGGCAATGTCGCTATCAGCAAACCTTCGCCTTACACCCATAACATTATTGGTTATATGAAACGCGACCCGGGTGAGTTGCGCGTGTATGCACTGGGAATCAGCACCATACGCCCTGATGTGCATACGGCTTACAGCCAAGCCAAAAACCTGCAAGCCAAACTGCGTATTGATGATTTGATTTTGCCGGTGGATCACCTGGCCACCCGCGTGTATAGCCAGAATCGTGAAGTCGCCATTTTGGAATACCTTTCATGGTCCAGCTATTATTTCTGGGGCGCTTATAATATCTGGGACCAGAACTCTTCCACCAATGTGACCAAGAGCGTGCACGGGTTCTCCGAAACCAAAAGCCCGGCCAAAGTCTTTACCGCCAACAATACGCCCTACTTTGTAAACCATCTGGAAAAACTGCCTTCGCCCACCGAAACTTTTGTACGCAATTATGGGCCACGCTTGCACCACGTCGCGTTGTCGGTGAAAGACGGCGCGCGTGATGGCATGGAGAATATCGAATTCGTGGTGAATGCGATTGCCAGTGAAGGCAAAGGCTTTTTGCTGGATGTGATCGGTTCCAAGGAAGAAGGCCTGAAACAGATATTCTCCAATGCGTCCGAGCATTCGTCGCTGATCATAGAATATGTGCAGCGTTACAACGGATTTAACGGCTTTTTTACCCGCGATAATGTGGCAAAACTGACTGAAGCGGCGGGTGTTGAAGAGGGTGTACTGGAAGCACAGGCGAAACTGAGCCACAGCAATCATAAATAAACTGCCTGTGTGTGGGCGGTGGCTGATTTATACTATGCGCCACTCAATCTACTGGTTATCGCGATGCAATCTGATCACAATTTCTGGCACACCCGCTGGCAGAACCAGCAAATCGGTTTTCACCTGAAATCAGTGAACCCGCTGTTAGCTGCGCATTTTCAGGCGCTTGGCTTAACACCTGGCCAACGGGTGTTTATTCCATTGTGTGGTAAAACACTGGATATCCATTGGCTGTTGTCTCAAGGCATCCATGTCGTTGGCGCCGAACTGAACCAGTTGGCCGTGGATAGCTTATTTGCCGAGCT
The DNA here is from genome assembly GCF_058744375.1 of Methylophilus sp. E2MeOHC9. NCBI lineage: Bacteria > Pseudomonadati > Pseudomonadota > Betaproteobacteria > Nitrosomonadales > Methylophilaceae > Methylophilus > Methylophilus sp. E2MeOHC9. The sequence goes on along the minus strand of NZ_CP196024.1, from coordinate 1,067,737 downwards.
AGGGCTCACACCAATCATCACCCAGTCAGGTGCGCTACGGCATTATCACGCTGTCGATCAACATGCCGTCACTATTGATATTTTCCAGGGTGATTTTTTTGCACTGGATCAGCCGTTGCTAGGGGAAATCAACGCCGTGTATGACAGGGCCGCACTGATTGCATTGCCACCAGACTTGCGCGTCACTTATAGCGAACACCTGATCAATATCACCAACAGTGCTCCCCAGTTATTGATCAGCTTTCATTACGACCAATCTTTGCTGGCAGGGCCGCCATTCAATGTCAGCGAGGATGAGATCAGCGCGCATTACGGGGATACTTACAGTATTACGCTGCTGGCAGAAGAAATCATGCCGACGGGTTTAAAAGGACAATACCCGGCGCAAGAGAAGCTTTGGTTATTAAACCCAACTAAATAACGCAACCTGCCAGTGATGGATGGTTTTGCAGCCAGTGCTCTAAACTCTCCACGACCTGATGCGCATTGGTCCTCACCAGATCACTAGGCTGCCTTAAATCGGGCACCACCACCACGCGCAACCCGGCGGCAATCGCTGCCTGCGCGCCTAACTCGCTATCCTCAAACGCAATACACTCGTCGGCCTGCAAGCCCAGCTTTTGCAAGGCCAGCAAATATATATCAGGGTTAGGCTTACCGCGGCTGACTTCCTGGCCGCTGGTGACATGACTGAAGTAATCCAGCACGCCGGTATGGCTTAAGCGATGGGTGATATGTTGCGTTGGCGAGGACGACGCCACACTGCAGATAATGCCTTGCGAATGGTAAAACTGCAGTAATTTATGCGCACCGGGCTTTAGCGGAAATACGTGGTTACAGGCATCCAGATAGGTGTTCAGCCCCTGCATCACGTGCTGGAAGTTTTCTTCACTGCCCAGTTGCTGGGTCATCAAACGGGTGGAATCCGTCCAGACCCGCCCGACCAGCTCTACATATTCTGCCTGTGTATAGGTAATGCCTATGGTGGCAGCCGCCTGGATACAGCCCTGCATGATGATGCGTTCGGAATCGATCAGCAGACCGTCCATGTCAAAAATAGCAGCTTTAATCACGTAGCAGTCTCGGCAAATCTTAAAAATCACAATCTGCTATTTTAGCGTGATTGCCAGCCTGGATATGTCAGCATCAAGAAAAATACGTACCCAACCATTGGCTTTTTCCCATCCCACCATTCATAGCCGACTGCAGGCAGTGATGGAGAATCATAATAAAACTAATGACTAAGTCAGCGCATATTCGAGTGGCGTGACAGTGACGCTGACATCAAGTTGTTGCTGTCCACCACCGAGCACTACGCCGCGCATAGGAGAGACATCGCCAAAATCGCGGCCCCATGCCACCGTGATGTGTTCGTGCTGGACCAGGCAATTATTGGTGGGGTCAAAATCTACCCAGCCATACACCGGGCAATACACCGATACCCACGCATGCGAAGCATCTGCGCCCACCAGGCGTGGCTGGCCCTCGGGTGGATGCGTCAGTATGTAACCACTCACATAGCGGCAAGCTAGCCCCAGTGAACGCATAGCGCCTATCATCAGGTGCGCGAAATCCTGGCAAACGCCGCGTTTTCCTTTGAGCACTTCATCCAGCGGTGTTGCCACATCCGTGGCCTGCGGGTCAAATTCAAATTCCTGGTAGATCTGTTGTGTCAGTGCCATGGCCGCTTCAAGCAATGGTCGCTGCGCGGTAAAACAGCTACGTGCAAAATCGGCCAGCGCCTCGCTGCTTTTTACTTTGACGGTGGAGTATATATAGCGCATGGCCTCGATATGCTGCGTGCCTTGCGATTGCAACGTCGCTTGAACTTGCTCCCAGCTCGGACTATCGGTGAATGCCATCATGGTCGGCCGTGGCAGCACATCCACCTGGAAACGTGAGGTGACTTGCAATGACTGGTGCGGGATCAAGATAGTGACGTAGTCATTATGGTTGCCAAAAAAATCCAGGCGGCGCGATTGCTCAGCTGGTTGTGGCTCACAGACCAAGGTATAGGAAACGCTCTGCTGATAAGGCGTTTCGCGCGGCATCATATGCAGTAACTGCTGTGACTGGATCACCGGGATGTCATAGTTGTAGATGGTGCGATGTTCGACTTGATAGCGCATGGAAGTCTCTTAATAACCAGGCGTCGCGTGCGGGCTGGTATAGCTGAAAAAGCGCAAACTCAGCCGGTCAGACAAAGACTGTGTCACATTGTAAGTCCGATTCAGCCAGTCAGCCAGTGTGAGGTTGCCAGCATGAAAACACTGATCTGCATCGAGCAATTGCAAAGCTTGCCAGCAATCACGGAGTTCAATGGCCATGCCGCCCGCATTGTCCTGCGCGTCCATTTCTTCCAGGTATTTCAACAAGCCCTTGATCTGAAAAACAATGGCATTCGGATTACTCTCATCCATCAATAACAAATCTAGCACCGGCAACCACTCTGGCTGCGCCGCATAACGGGCGCGATAGGTCACCAGGTTATTGGTCACTTGTAATAACCACTCCAGGTTGCTCTGTTCCGGCATGGTCAACGCACGGCTGAGTAACACACACATGAACTGCAGGCGCTCAATGCGACGACCCAATGACATAAAACGCCAGCCCAGGTCGCGAGTCATCCAGTCCATGGCAAAACCAGTCAGGGTCACAAAATGATTAATCGCCACTTCAATCGATGCCATGGCATCTTGCAAGCTTGGCTGCTGGTGGCGGGTAATAAATTGGCGTGACAGCGTATTCACCGTGCGCCAGTGGTCATTGGAAATCCGCTCCCGCAGATTAAACGCCTGCTGGAACAATTGCTGCACGCTGGTGGCCAGGCTGGCAGATTGCTGTGAAAACACCGCCTGTATCAGCAAAGGTGCAATGTCATCATCCGTCCATGGTTGCCAGGGGGCCAGTGCTTCTTCCTCTTTTGCCGTCGGCAATAAATCAAACCACTGGCACAAGCCTTGCATAGTGGCCCACTCACCAGCACGGGTATCCGGCGTGTATTCCACCAGTGCGCGTATGGTTGCCCGCAACATGATGGCTTTTTGCAGGTTGCGTACGCAATAGCGGCCATACCAGAACAGGTTTTCTGCCATGCGGCTGGAAAGATAGGTGTTTTCGCGCACCAGGTCATGACTGGAATTGGTTTTACGCAACAGGCTGACGGGCGGCTGGTTGTCATTTGATAAAACCCAGGTGTCTTTGCTGGTCCCGCCACGCTGCATGGTGACTTCGCGTGCATCTTTGCCACTGGCCACACGTGACAGGCCGCCCGGCATAATCGCATAACCATTCGGCGTGGCAAATGCGTATACCCTTAAACTGACTGCCAGTGAACTGATCTGCGGTTGCGGGTGATTGACCAGCACCGGCGCATGCGAAATATCCAATTGTTCCTGCGCGATATAGTGATCGGGTTGCGCGCGCAACCTGGCAATCAACGACTCTTTTTGCTCAGGGTTTAAATCTTCGCCAAACACCGGGGATGACTGCACCTGCGGGTAAGCCGGGTGAATGACCAGGTAATCGAGGTTGTTGACCACGTATTCCAGCGCGGCAGGTTCGCCACACCACCAGGTCGCGACGGAAGGCATGCGTAATTCTTCACCCAGTAGCGATTGGCACAGCTTAGGTAAAAAGCCCAGCAAGGCACCGGATTGCAACAGGTTAGAGCCGAGGGCATTGGCGATCAGCACATTACCCAGCCGCGCCACCTGCGCCAGCCCAGCCACACCTAACAGCGATTCGGCGTTTAGCTCCAGCGGGTCGCAATAGTCATCATCGATACGGCGGAGGATCGCATGTATCGGCTTGAGCCCAGCCACCGTTTTCAACCAGACCACGCCATTGCGGACGGTCAGGTCACTGCCGTGCACCAGCGGATAACCTAGATACCCGGCCAGGAAGGATTGTTCATGATAGGTCTCGTTATAGGGTCCCGGCGTCAGGATCACCACCAGTGGCGGCTCTCCGGCGCCTAAGGGCGTGATTTCAGGGACAGTCAGCGCCTGGTTTTCCGCCACGCGATGTCCCCACTGCGCCAGGCTGTCGCGCATGCTGGCAAAAAAACCGCTCAGGCGCTCAATATTCAGGTCACGGAACAGCTCAGGAAACGCACTGGAGATAATGGTGCGGTTTTCGAGTGCATAGCCAGCCCCGGTGGGTGCCTGCGTACGGTCAGAGACCACCCACCACTGCCCGTTAGGCGCGCGCGCAATATCGGCAGCATAGCTATGCAGGGCAATGTTGTCGTAATGCGGGATACCGACACAGGTAGGTAAAAAGCCGCTGTGGCCGTAGACCAGCGCAGGCGGCAGTTGCCCGCTTTCCAGTAAGCGCTGTTCGCCATATACATCCAGCAATACTTTATTCAGCAAAGTGGCACGTTGCGCGACTGAAGCGGCAATATGCTGCCATTCATCCTGCGCAATGATCAGTGGCAGCACATCTAGGTCCCACGGCCGCTGCACGCCATGCGTATCGGCATAGACGTTGTAGGTTACGCCATTATCCCGCACCTGGCGCTGCACCGCCTCCAGCCGCTGGCGCATCGCGGTCGGCGCCTCTGACTCCAGTTGCGCCACCAGTGCCTGCCAATGCGGACGCAACTGGCCGTTGCTATCCAGCAGCTCGTTGTAGCGGTCAGAAAAATAAAGCTGGTTGAGCACTGGTTGCATGCTGATGATCTATATAAAAATTCCGTTGATTCAATTAAAACATATTCATTACTACTCATCATAGAGGAGTGAGTGTCACAGTAGGTTCCTAGGGAAACCTGCAGCAAACACCAGTTCATCACTATAGGTTGCGACACACAAGCATTGCTTTCGCCTATGACTCTATGCCGCGCCTATATTACCTACGCCCGCTTGGTGAGCTTACACGTCGCTACAGCTGGCCTAAATAGCCTGCCAGCGCAGATCCAGTGTAAACGGAAAACGCGGGTTCGGCGGTTCCTTGACGACATCTATCTTGCCAGGCGTATGCCCATGTGCCCAGAAACGCGCGAATCGCCTTGCTTCCGCCTCATTGGCGTTGACTGGAAAAGTATTGTAATTTCGTCCGCCCGGATGCGAGACATGGTAAGTGCAGCCGCCGAGTGACTGATTGCTCCAGGTATCCACCAGGTCAAACACCAGCGGTGCCTGTACATCTATGGTCGGGTGCAGCGCAGACCAGGGATGCCAGGCACGGAAGCGCACGCCAGCGACATATTCACCTGCTACCCCGGTGGATTGCAAAGGTAATGGCCGCCCGTTGCAGGTCACCGCATAACGCCCTTCCGTCAGGCCACGTACGCGTAACTGCATGCGCTCGACGGACGAATCGACATAACGTGCGGTGCCGCCTGCCGAGACCTCCTCGCCCAGCACATTCCACGGTTCAATCGCTTGCCGTAATTCCATTTCAATACCGTGATACGCCACCGTGCCATAGCGCGGAAAGCGGAACTCGATAAATGGCTCAAACCAGCGCTGCTCGAAGGCATAACCAGCTTCACGCAGATCATTGACCACATCGGCCATGTCCTGCGCGATAAATTGCGGCAGCATCCAGCGATCATGCAACTCAGTGCCCCAGTGCACCAGTTTGCCGGTGTAAGGCTGTTTCCAGAAGCGCGCCACCAGCGCACGGATCAGCAGGCTTTGCAGCAAACTCATTCTCGCATGAGGTGGCATTTCAAATGCGCGAAACTCAACCAGCCCCAGCCGCCCGGTCGGCCCATCGGGTGAATACAGCTTATCGATGGAAAATTCGGCCCGATGCGTGTTGCCGGTTAAATCAACCAGCAAGTGCCGCAACAGCCTGTCTACCAGCCACGGTTGTTTGCTCTCTTTACCGGCAGGCACGACCTTTTCCATTTGCTGGAAAGCAATGCCCAGCTCATACAAATTATCGTCGCGCGCTTCATCCACGCGCGGTGCCTGGCTGGTCGGCCCGATAAAAGTGCCTGAAAACAGGTAAGACAGCGCCGGATGATGTTGCCAGTAAGTGATCAGGCTACGCAGCACATCAGGACGGCGTAACAAGGGGCTATCCGCCGCTGTTTCGCCGCCTAACGTGACGTGATTGCCGCCACCAGTGCCGGTATGGCGACCATCCAGCATGAATTTTTCGGTGCCCAGGCGGCACAGGCGTGCTTCTTCATACAGCATGCTGACATTCGCCACCAGCTCCTGCCAGGTTTTGGAAGGATGAATATTCACTTCTATCACGCCAGGGTCTGGCGTCACACTTAACAGCCTGAGCCGGCTATCGCGTGGCGGCGTATAGCCTTCCAGCCACAATTTGAGTTTTAAATCGCTGGCTGTCTGCTCCAGGGCATTGAGTAGATCCAGATAGTCTTCAAGGCGAGTGACAGGCGGCATAAATACATACAGCCTGCCCTTGCGCACCTGCACGCACAAGGCGGTATGGATCACCTCGCGTGCCGAGGGCTGAACGGTTTTATGTTTGAGGCGAACGATAGGCGCGGTGGCTTCGCCCAAGGCAGGCGTTTCCGCAAAGGGATCGAGCGGAAAATCCGGTTCAATATCGGCAGGCAGTTGCCAGGGCAAAGATGCCAATGGCAGGCGCAAACCCATGGGTGAGTCACCGCCCAACAGGTATAAATGCTCACGGCGCAATGGCCATTTGCTGGTCAGCCATTCCCCGGCTTTGCGCTTTTCGTCCGGTTTAAGTGGCATGATGAAGCCGACCACCGAACCCAGGCCCTGATTCAACAGCTGGGCGAGACGCTTGCGCTCAGCGCTGTCTGTCAGATCCACTTGCAGCGGGTCCACATTGTCCGGTAATTGCTGCTCTTGCAGGGTGAGCGCCAGGGCATCTTCATAAGCGGGGATCACACAAGCCTGCGGAAAACCCAGCATGTCAGCCAGGTGATTGGTAAAAGCCTGCGCTTGCACCAGCGTATAGCCATCATTGGCACCTTCGGCGGAAAACAGGCTGGCATCGTGCCAGACCGGCTTGCCATCAGGACGCCAGTAAATATTAATCGCCCAGCGTGGCAAGGCCTCGCCCGGATACCATTTACCCTGGCCATAATGTAAAAAACCATTGGCGGCCACTTGCGATTTAAGGCGCAGCGCCAGCTTGCCCGCCAAGTCGCGTTTATGCTCGCCGAGGGCCAGCGTGTTCCACTGCGCGCCATCCATATCATCAATAGACACAAAGGTAGGTTCACCGCCGTGGGTCAGGCGTACATCCATGGCCAACAACTCTTCATCGACCTGGTCACCCAGTGTGAGGATGGCTTGCCAGTCAGGTTCACTATAGGGCTTGGTCACGCGCGGGTCTTCGTGGATACGCGTCACCGTCATCTCATGCTTGAAGGTGACCTCAGCCACATCGGTAAACCCCACCACCGGCGCAGCCGATGAGGGCAGTGCGGTACAGGCCAGCGGGATATGGCCTTCGCCTGCCATTAGCCCGGATGTCGGGTCCAGCCCTACCCACCCGGCACCGGGGATAAACACCTCAGTCCAGGCATGCAGGTCGGTAAAATCCTGGTCGGTGCCACTAGGGCCATCCAGCGCCGCCACATCGGCTTTGAGCTGGATCAGGTAGCCGGAAACAAATCTGGCAGCCAGCCCCAGATGACGCATGATCTGCACCAGCAACCAGGCAGTATCACGGCAAGAGCCTGTTAGCTTCTGCAAGGTTTCTTCCGGCGTCTGGATACCAGGCTCAAGACGTACCGTATAACCGATCTCGCTTTGCAAACACTGGTTCACACCCATCAGGAAATCGACGATGCCCATGCCAGGCTGAATCACCTGGCTACGTATTTTATTGATCCAGTTTTGCAGTAAAAAACCAAGGTCATCAGGCTGCAAATAAGCGGTCAGTTCAAACGCCTGCTGTTCGGTGTAATTGAAGGGATATTGCTCGGCATATTTCTCGACAAAAAAATCAAACGGGTTGATGACGGTCATATCCGCCACCAAATCGACCGTAAAGTCGAGCTCGCGCACCATTTCGGGGAATACACAACGCGCAATGTAGTTGCCGTAGGGATCTTGCTGCCAGTTGATAAAATGCTTCTCAGGCGTGACCGTCAATGAGTAAGCGAGCACGGGTGTGCGCGCATGTGCGGCTGGCTTCAGGCGGACTTCGTGAGGAGAAAGATTGACCAGGCGGTCAAAGGTATAACTGGTGCGGTGATGTAACGCCACGCGAATTGCCACTGCGACCCCTCTTGAAATGATTGTTTTAAACAGAGAGATGCAGGAAATATGCCAGTTGCCATGAATTATGCAAGTTGCTTAGTACATCATCAGTTTAGGGTGACGATGCCAGCGCGGTGATGCCAGGATAAAAAATAAGAAACGCGGCAAACTGATGAAAGTTTGCCGCGTTCGGGATCAACACAATAACCAGTGATGGGCGCTACTTGCCACCAATCAGGTTTTTCACGGCACTGACCACATCACCCGGCAGCACCACAATTTTGCTGTTATTCGAGCTGCTGATCTTTTGCAGTGATTGAATATAGCGATCTCCCAGCAGGAAGGTCGCTGAAGTATTATTCTCTTTCACTACTTCCGAAATCATTTTAATCGACTCTGCTGACGCATTGGCAGCTACCATTTGCGCTTCTGCATCTTTACGCGCTGCTTCCAGGCGTGCTTCCGCATTCAGGATCAGCGATTGCTTCTCACCTTCAGCACGCGTCACTACAGCCACGCGTTCACGCTCAGCACTGGCTTGTTGTTCCATGGCGTGCTGCATATTGGCCGAAGGCTTGATGTCCTGGATTTCTACACTTTTCACTGTCAGGCCCCAATCGAGTGCTTCGTCAGCAATGGCGATCTTCAGTTCAGTCTTGATGCGGTCGCGCGAGGTGAGTGCATGGTTCAGATCCATGCCGCCAATGATAGAGCGCAGATTGGTTTGCACCATATTGCGCATCGCTTCCCTGAAATTCTCAATGCCATAAACAGCGCGCTCGATATTTGAAACCTTGATAAAGGCAACCGCGTTGGCAAGGATCACCGCATTATCACGGGTAATGACTTCCTGTTCCGGAATATCCAGGATAATGTCTTTAGTCGTCACTTTGTAACTGACCCTGCTCAATACCGGATTAATCACATGTAATCCCGGGCTGATGATCCCGGCAAATTTACCCAGGCGTTCAACCACCCACTCTTCACCCTGCGGGACGATACGAACGCCTTTGACGATGGCAATGATTGCCAATATCAACACGATAATGCTGATTTCCATGTGTACTCCTTCAATTAACAAATGTTTGAGCTGCTGATGACCTGGCAACTCGTGGATAAACTTAACTCTTGGATAACCTTGATGTGGCTATATCTTTAAACTCTGCCCGCCTTTTAAACTGGCGCCACACGTACGCTATTGCCTTCCACCGCCACAATCCTGGCAGCTTGATTCAGCGCAATCTCAACGTCAGCCACGGCTGACCATTCTTTGCTGCCCATCACGCCTTGGGTAAAACGGATAAGTCCTGGCTGCGCCGGGCTGACGGCTTGGACGATAGTCCCCTGGCGGCCGATTTCTTCACCCTGTGCCTGCCCGACCCGCGGCGTAGGTTGGGTTTTTTCGCGTTTGCGCCAAATGGCCACCGCTAACACTGAGAAAACCGCATAAATGAAGATTTGCCACGCCGGGCTAAATGCAGGTAATAACCAGGCCAGTAACGCCATTGCCAGCGCGGCCAACCCTGGCCAAAGCAGGTACATGGTGCCGGACAGCATTTCCAGACACAGTAAAATCAGGCCCACACCACACCAAATCCACATAATATCCATGTCAAATACCCCCACTGCGTGCACCCAGGTTAAAGAATGAGTGTTGCATATTAGCATTGTCTGCCGATTGCAGATATGACAGCGGCCGAATGCCTTACATCATTACGCAATAGAATCTGCTGCAAAGACAAGCTCAGGCATCAAAGCGCACACTGGCCTATGGTAAAATCAGGCGCATGACTACCCCTACACAAAATTCCAGCACCGCACGCGAACTCGCCAAATCCTTTGACCCAAAAACCATTGAAAGCCAATGGTATGCCTTTTGGGAAAGCAAAGGCTTTTATGCCGCAGGCATGAACCCTGAAGTCAAAGACAACTTCTGTATTCTGCTGCCTCCGCCTAACGTCACCGGCACCCTGCATATGGGCCATGGCTTTAACCAGACCATCATGGACGCTCTCACCCGTTATCACCGCATGCGCGGCGACAATACCCTGTGGCAACCAGGCACAGACCACGCCGGCATTGCCACACAGATCGTGGTGGAACGCCAGCTGGATGCACAAGGCGTGAGCCGCCATGATCTAGGCCGCGAGAAGTTCCTGGAAAAAGTCTGGGAATGGAAAGAGTATTCCGGCGGCACCATCACGCAGCAGATGCGCCGTTTGGGCACTTCGCCCGACTGGAGCCGTGAGCGTTTCACCATGGATGCCGGCCTCAATAAAGTGGTGACAGAAACTTTTGTGCGCTTGTTCAATGAAGGCCTGATCTACCGTGGCAAACGCCTGGTCAACTGGGATGTGAAGCTGGGTACGGCTGTTTCTGACCTGGAAGTGGTGCAGGAAGAAGAAGATGGCTCCATGTGGCATATCAACTATCCGCTGGCAGATGGTTCAGGCCAGCTGACTGTCGCAACCACGCGTCCGGAAACGATGCTCGGTGACGTAGCCGTGATGGTGAACCCGGAAGATGAACGTTATACGCACTTGATAGGCAAGCGTGTCTCACTGCCTTTGTGCAACCGTGAGATCCCGGTGATTGCCGATGACTATGTAGACAAAGAGTTCGGCACTGGCGTGGTTAAAGTCACCCCAGCGCACGACTTTAACGACAATATGGTCGGCCAGCGCCAGGGTTTGGACAAGGTTGTGATCCTGAACCTGCAAGGCTTTGTGCCAGAGACGGCTGAAGTGTATGCCGCTGATGGCAGCAGCAAAACACCGATCACCTTGCCTGCCAACCTGGTAGGCCTGGAGCGTTTTGCTGCCCGTAAACAGGTGGTCGCTGACCTGGAAGCGGGTGGTTTCCTGGTGAAAGTCGAAAAACACAAATTGAAAGTACCGCGCGGTGACCGCACCAACGTGGTGATTGAGCCTATGCTGACCGACCAGTGGTTTGTCGCGATGAGCAAGCCGGGCGAAGACGGCAAGAGCATCACCGAAAAAGCACTGGAAGTCGTGGCCAATGGCGAAATCAAGTTTTACCCGGAAAACTGGGTAAATACCTATAACCAGTGGCTGAACAATATCCAGGACTGGTGTATTTCACGCCAGCTGTGGTGGGGCCATCAGATTCCGGCATGGTATAGCGATGACGGCAAAGTCTATGTGGCGCATGACGAGGCAGAAGCCAAAGCACTGGCGGCAAAAGATGGTTACGCCGGCGACCTGACCCGTGACAATGATGTACTCGACACCTGGTACTCCTCTGCTTTATGGCCATTCTCCACCCTGGACTGGACAGGCGACGAAGCGATCGATGCACAGAATCAGTCTTTACAGCAATTCCTGCCATCGTCAGTGCTGGTGACTGGTTTTGATATTATCTTCTTCTGGGTGGCGCGTATGGTGATGCTGACCAAGCACATCACCGGCAAGATTCCATTCAAGCATGTGTATGTACACGGCCTGATCCGCGATGCTGAAGGCCAGAAGATGTCCAAGTCCAAAGGCAATGTGCTGGACCCGATAGACCTGATCGATGGCATCGACCTGGAAGCGCTGGTAGGCAAACGTACTACCGGCCTGATGAACCCGAAAGATGCTGAAAAAATCGAGAAGCGCACGCGCAAGGAATTCCCGGAAGGCATTGCCGCTTATGGCACCGATGCACTCCGCTTCACCTTTGCCAGCCTGGCCTCACCGGGACGCGATATCAAATTCGACCTGCAACGCTGCGAAGGTTACCGCAACTTCTGCAACAAGTTGTGGAACGCCACACGCTTTGTATTGATGAACACCGAAGGCCAGGACAACGGTTTTGGCGTAGAAAGTTGTGACGATGGTGGCCGTAAATTCAGTCAGGCTGACCGCTGGATTGTCAGCCTGTTACAGCGTACTGAAGCCGAAGTCGAGCGCGCGTTCAATGATTACCGTTTTGACCTGGCGGCCAAGGCGATTTACGAGTTTGTCTGGGACCAGTATTGCGACTGGTACCTGGAAATTGCCAAAGTGCAGATCCAGGGCGGTAGCGAAGCCGAACAGCGCGCCACACGCCGCACCCTGTTACGCGTGCTGGAAACCATATTGCGCCTGGCGCACCCGATTATTCCGTTTGTGACTGAAGAAATCTGGCAGACGGTTGCACCGATGACAGAGTTGAAAGACAAGTCGCGCGGCACGGAAAGCATCATGTTGCAGGCTTACCCCAAGGCGGATCTGGAAAAGATTGATGAAGAAGCCGAAGCCTGGGTGGCTACGTTGAAAACCGCGGTAGAAGCCTGCCGTAGCCTGCGTGGCGAAATGAGCATTTCGCCTGCGGCGAAAGTGCCCCTGATTGCAGCGGGTGATGCCGGCCAACTAGAGGCTTTTGCGCCTTACCTCAAGTCGTTGGCCAAGCTGGAAAACGTAGCTATCGTGGCTGAATTACCCGAGGCCGATGCACCAGTCATGCTGGCAGCTGATTTCAGGCTGATGCTGAAGGTGGAGATTGATGTCGCTGCCGAGAAAGAGCGTTTAGGCAAAGAAATCGCCCGCCTGCAAGGGGAGATCACCAAAGCCGATAGCAAGCTGGGCAACGAGAGTTTTGTCGCCCGCGCCCCGGCAGCGGTGGTTGAGCAGGAAAAAGCCAGACTGGCAGAATTTAGTGCCAACCTGGAAAAATTACAGGCGCAACTCGCAAAATTGAAGTAATTTTCTGATTAAAACGCTATTTAATCCGTCATTCCGTGGCCTGGAATTCAGGTCACGGTATTTTATTTTCAGAATACGTTAACCCACGGTACCTTAGATCAAACTGCTTTAGGCCACAGCACCACATTTGTGGCAAAACTTCGCAAACGCATTCTTGCGTGACTGGCAGGCATTGCAATAGTTATGCAGGCAGATGCCGCAGTGCGTACAAAAATCATTGTTTTCGTTTTTCAGGTCCACATTACGTTCACAACCCGGGCATACACTTTTGGCCCATCGCGCCAGCGCCGTGTCATAGCCTAATCTTTCCCGCCGTTTAAATTCAGGCTGCGCTTCCGCCAGTTTTTGCTGTTCCAGGTAGTTTTGCAATGCAGTGATGGCATATTTACCACCAACCACCGTGAGCAGGATGCCGACAATATAGCGCACATAGCCACCATAATCCGGTAAGTAAGGCACTAGTTCAACAAAAAAGGCCATCAGGGCAAATAGAATGAAGCCCCAGACAAATGGCCAGTATTGGGACTTTCTTTTATTTGCAAACAGCCATGCAGCCGCTGCCAGCAAAGGCAGGGTCAACATTAAACGGTATAGAAATACGCGCATTGCCTGGTCTTCATACGCCTCGTCATAACGCTGGCGCGCGATATCTTCCAATATATTCACCTGCGCTAGTAGCTGGGTTTCATGCTGTGAAATATCTGTCTGTTTCTGCTGGATGTCTTCTATCGCTTTTTCAGCATCCCGCTCTAATTTCTTCAAGGTATCCAAGGTCCGCGTTCGGCCAACCAGGTCATCTACCTGGTCGGTGACATCCCGTGTGGATACCCAATTATCAAAAGTGGAGCGTGCGGCCTGGTAATCTTTTTGCCGGATGATCAACTGCAAATTGACTTGCTCCAGTTGATCGACCAATGTCTGGTGCTGCCTGGCGAGCACCTTCAGTTCAGTACGCAAGGGATCAATCTTACGATGATCCACGAAATGTTCTGTGGTGTAGCTGGCCTCTACCCGTGGCAAATCACCAATGATATTTTGGCCGAGGCCGGTGAGAAACCAGGCAAAAACAATCGCTACCACCCATAAAGCACGGTTGTACCATTTCTCGGATAATCGAACGCCTTTGCTCATGACATTGCCTTAAACAGGGAGATTGCTAACGATGCTAACGGGGTTTCAAGTTTGCGGCAAGCGCTAGTCAATTAACCAGCACTGGCATGGTGTGGCTGCTGGCAGTAAAATGCGGTTTTACCTGAATGCTCTCGCATGCCTGAAGAAAACCAAGAATCGCCTAACGAAGTGATGTGCAGTTGCAGTGGCACCACGCGCGGCATGATTCAGGACATGGTCAGGCAAGGCAAAGATCTGGACGCCATTTCGCGTTACTCAGGCGCACTCAGTGGGTGTGGCGGGTGTGAGTGGGATATAGGCGAACTGGTGAAGGCATTAATGGCGGAGTCGGCGCCGGGGCCCGATCAGGCCGAGTGACCACAGACCTTGCACGCCGGGTCTTTGGATAACTTGATGGTGCGCCATTGTGCACTTAAAGCATCCAGCAACAGCAACCTGCCCTGCATCGTCTGCCCGATATTTAATAATAGCTTGATCGCTTCTGCCGCCTGCGTTGACCCTACCATGCCAACCAGGGGCGCAAACACACCATTATCGGCACAGCGCAACTCCTGATCATCGCCTACATCGGGGTAGAGGCAATGGTAACAAGGCGATTCAGCATGCCTGAAATCGAATACGCTGAGTTGCCCTTCAAAACCAATTGCCGCGCCAGAAACCAGTGGCTTGCCCGCGCTAAAACATAATTGATTCAGCAGATAGCGGGTGGCGAAATTATCCGAACAATCTATCACTACATCTGCGGCAGCAGTACGCTCGGCAGCCTCTTGTTCGCTCATCCGCACCAATACTGTATTGACCGTGATTTCCGGATTGAGCTGTGCAATCGTCGCCTGCGCTGACAGCGCTTTATTCTGCCCGACAGCAGCAGTGGTATGAATAATCTGGCGTTGCAGATTGGTCATATCCACATGGTCAAAATCACAAATGGTTAGTGTACCCACCCCTGCCGCTGCCAGGTACATGGCCACAGGCGCACCCAGCCCGCCGGCACCGATAATCAGCGCGTGACTTTGCGTCAGGGTTTCCTGGCCCGCGTATTCAATTTGCGGCAGCATGATGTGCCGGCTGTAGCGTAGCAATAAATTGTCTTGCATACCTGATGTATAGATTCCGTTTAGGGCAGGCGTTGTGCTTGCACCATTTGCTGGATCAGCACTTTGGGTGACAGCATGATCAGCCTGTCATCAAAGACTGCATTCCCGGTTTGCTGCTGGGCTTTGTCGACAAACATCAGGTCACCATCTGCGTTCTCCTGCTCGCCCGCATGTACAGGCGCGCTCATCGCGTGACTCACCCCGCCAGACACGGATTGTATGCCACCCAGCCCGTTTTCGCCATGCGAAAGCACGATGGCCGCAGAACAGGGTGTGGGGCAGTGAGTGAGTGAGTTTTTTTAGTCTAGGTGAACTTTTCATAACCTTAATCAACCTAGTCAAGTTACGTTTTAATTACAGTACACTCATTCAAATCTCGTCAGCGACATCTTAACTTCTATGTACAAAGAAACTTTTATATGGTGCCTTTGGAATAGTTAGATGCCCAAGAGAGGCCCCGAACACAAGTGAAAATTATTGAAATTTATGAATAAACTAATGAGATTTTTAAAAAAAAGCCCCTGATTGAGCCCCAAATAAATGCTTGCTTGTCCACTAAGTTAGCATTTCTAGAACTGACGTTTCCACATTTCATGCTGTTGTTCCTCATAGTGCCGTTCCTGAGTGATTCTTTTATCAAGTTTCAGAATATAGTCTCCTGAAAAAGCCCTTATTCTTGCATCTTCATCTGTAAGCCAGGGCTCTAATTCGAGCCTTTTTTGTTTCAATAAATCTGATCCACCGTAAGTACCACGCATGATCCCTCTGTTTTGAAGTGCAAATTCATATTTCAACATTGTTTGATATGGGAAATACAGATAAAGAAAGTGATCTAATTATCTCAGATATGTCGATTCCGCTTGATCGGTACTATATGTCCAAGGATCAAGGTATAAAAATCCCAAAGCCACAACCGCAAATAGCCCCATTTTTTAAATCTATTCTTACTAAGCTCGAACAGCGCGCTATTCCTAGATGGTCAGAAATTGGATGCATACTGAACTATTTCCCTCCGTATGACCAAGTGAAAATAGTTAAAGCGATTAAAGATCTAGCTTATGTGGTTAATAAGAATTGGCAAATTGAGGGCCACAAAAATATGCTTATATACGTGCCAGCTCAATCATCTGAGCACGCACTTGCAATAGTTTTGTATAAGAATGAAAACCGAGATAGGCGCAATGAATTTATTGAACAAGCAGCTTCTAGCGGAGTGGAGCCGGATCACGTTAAATTGTGTTTAGTTATAGGTATTAATATTGATAAGAATGACTCACCCTATCACACCATTGGTCTGTTTGATAAACCAAGATAGATTACTCACTAAATGGCCTGATGTTAATGATACTGGCTCGGCTCACTTTATATTCCCTTGCAAGATGGCTGACGCTTACTCCCGAGTTTAATTTCTCTGTTATTTTTTCTATCAGATATTGAGGTTTTTGAACGTCTACCTTTGGTTTTACCTGCCAGCCAAGCCTTAGCCTGACCTGCAAGAGTGCGTTCTCTGATTAAATATCTTTCGAAGTCAGCAACAGCTGCAAGAGTTTTAAGCGTGAAAGCGCCAGCTTTGGAAGTAAGGTCTAGGTTTGGCTTTGTCTACACACAAATGCAGTATTCCCATTTTAGATCGCATGATTTACGACATACATGGACTACCTGACAACGTAAGCAGGCACACCAACTAATGAACTTCAAAAGCTCGGGCGGGGGTTGGTTAACTGCTCGATGGTTGAAATATATGCTCATGTGGCACCAGAAGGCCTAGAGGTTGCTGCTTCACAGTTAGACTCAGTTTTGAGTGGTTACAATTTAGTTACGTCAGACTAAAAGAAAAACGGCCCACATTTCTGCGAGCCGTCTTTGTATTTTGGTAGGGTGTGTGGGGATCGAACCCACGACAAACGGATTAAAAGTCCACTTACTTAATTATAAGTTAATAATTCCTGTATTTTCTATACAATTTAGAACAGCTCTACTTCACCTTGAATGGTACTGTCACTGAGCAGGCCATTTGCAATGAGTTCTTCGTAGAAGCAGATCTGGTTACGGCCATGATCTTTGGCATAGTATAAAGCCTCGTCTGCGCGCTCCAATACTGTGTTTGGCAACACATTCAGCGCCATACGCGAACAGCCCACACTCATGGAAACATGCCCGACCTGTGGAAAGACATACGCATTTAAAGTGTCTTTAAATCGTTCCAGCAACACCGTAATATCGTTTTCATCGGCGCAAGAAAAAACACCGACAAACTCCTCGCCACCAAAGCGAAACAGCAAATCGCCTTCGCGAAAGGTTTGCTGCATCAGCCGGGAAAGCAGTAACAATACTTCGTCACCAATCAGGTGGCCGTAAGTATCATTAATTTTCTTGAAAAAATCGATATCAAAAATCGCCAGGAAGTGATGCAGGGGAAACTTGAATTCCGGCTTGTAATCATTGAGCAGGATTTTGCTGACGCAATGATCAAATGTTTTGCGATTGAGCAGGCCGGTTAAAGCATCACGCTCATTCTCGATAATCAGGCTGGCATAATGATGAAACATATCTAGGCACTGTTTGATCAAGCCAATGGATACGTCATCCAGGGTTTCATGCTGAATCAGCAGAATGGCATGCTTGTGCGCAATACTTTGCTGTAAAGGGAAAATATGCAGCTTGCCGCTACTTGTTTCCAGGCATTCATATTGATGGGAGCCTTTATCCATGTGATCCAGCAATAAGGCGTAATTTTCCGGCATCCAGCCATCAAATGCCGCATGGGTGCTTTCACCACCTTCTAAGGTATTGATGACCGACACCAGTTGCCGCCTGGATAACACCTGCATTCTGATTGGCTGCGGTTGGGCCGCGAAGATATTTAACCAGTGTTGCATCAGCGAAAGCAAGGCTGGATCCAGCGCAAGACTCTCCCTGACCTTGGTGAGGTCAGTAAGCGCCTGCATAAATTCGCCGAGATTTAATTGAGTAGTCATGTGTTCAGCATAAGGATTTTTGAACACTTTACCAGAGGCAAGCTTGTGAACTACTGGCGAAGAGAGCCAGTATTTTTAATCAGTCTTTTAAATTTAGCTAAATATTAAATCTAATGTTAGATTTAGGAAAATCTGCAGGGGGGGGTAAATGGGGTGGCTGATGGGGCTCGAACCCACGACAACAGGAATCACAATCCTGGACTCTACCAACTGAGCTACAGCCACCATAGAGACTTTTACATTGGCCTGCCCGACAGGAATCGAACCTGTAACCCCCAACTTAGAAGGTTGGTGCTCTATCCAGTTGAGCTACGAGCAGATAGGTGTTACATGACGATTGGGCAACCAAGAGAAACTGGTCGGCGTGGAGAGATTCGAACTCCCGACATCCTGCTCCCAAAGCAGGCGCGCTACCAGACTACGCTACACGCCGAAAGCAGGAATATAACCGATTTTCCGAAATCGTGTCAATCCTGATGTGATAAAATTCTATTTTTAACGATGATTTTTTGCTCATGAGCGCACACATTATTGATGGTAAGCAAATTGCCAATCAACTGTTAGACGATATTAAAAATAACATTGATCAACGCCTGCAATCCGGCAAACGCGCACCCTGCCTGGCAGTGGTGTTGGTGGGTGACGACCCGGCTTCTGCCATTTATGTACGCAACAAACAGATCGCCTGCGAGAAAGTGGGCATTGTTTCCCAAGCGCATAGATTGCCATCCAGCATTTCACAAGTTGAGTTATTCAGCCTGATTGAAACCCTGAATCAAGACCCAAATACGGATGGCATTTTAGTACAGTCGCCCCTGCCGCATCATATTGATGAATCAGCCATTCTGGCATTGATAGACCCGGCCAAAGATGTGGATGGCTTTCACCCATACAACATTGGTTTACTGGCTGTGCGCCAACCGCAATTACGCTCTTGTACGCCTTATGGCGTCATAAAAATGCTGCAAGCCAGTGGCATTAACCTGAAGGGGCTGGATGCGGTAGTGGTCGGCGTTTCCAATCACGTGGGCCGTCCCATGGGGCTGGAATTATTGCTGGCTGGCTGTACGGTGACCAGTTGCCATCGCCATACCAAGGATTTGGCAGCGCATGTATTGCGCTCAGATATCGTGGTAGCGGCAGCAGGCAAGCCTGGTTTGATCAAAGGCGAATGGATTAAACCAGGCGCGATTGTGGTGGATATCGGCATCAACCGCCTGCCGGATGGCAAACTGGCGGGCGATGTTGAGTTCGAGGTGGCGAAGTCACGTGCCGCTTATATCACACCGGTACCCGGTGGCGTCGGACCGATGACGGTGGCAACCCTGATGGAAAATACGCTGAAGGCGCTGGAACTCAGAGAACAGGCCTAACTGGCAAAGGCGCCCTTTGACAAAGATACTTTGCAAGCCCATAAAATCGGTGTAAACTCGCGCGATTATTGATTAACGTAATGCAGTAAAAAGCGCCGTAAAGGCAGTAATATCAAGTAGTTTCGTCCTTTGGAACCATCATGGCAGACACCGTTAACAAATCTTTTGTCCCTTACCAGCCAGCGGCCGGTGAGGAGTACATGAACAAAAAACAGCAGGATCATTTCAAGAAAATCCTCAATAACTGGAAAGCTGAACTCAGTCACGATATTGACCGTACGGTGCACACCATGCAGGACGAAGTGACTAGCTTTGCGGATCCAAACGACCGCGCCAGCCAAGAGTCAGATATGGCTTTAGAGTTGCGCAACCGTGACCGCGAACGTAAGTTGATCAAGAAAATTGATGAGACATTGCGCAATATTGATGCTGGCGACTACGGCTACTGCGAAGGTTGCGGCATTGAAATTGGCCTGAAACGCCTGGAAGCACGCCCAACAGCCACCCTTTGTATTGATTGCAAAACGCTGGATGAAATGCGTGAAAGACAAGTCGCTAAATAGCTGACTGCCGTAAAAAAGGCGAGTGCGCAAAACTGCCACTCGCTTTTTTAATACCTGCTTTATTCCCACACACCACCAACCACAAACCTGGCAGTATCGCCCAGCCAGCTTGGATATCAGCGCCCATGCAGATATCACCACGAACAATCCCTGCTTTACCAGCTTTCCTCAACAGAAAAAAGCCGCTTATGCTCACGAATCGCATAACGATCTGTCATGCCCGCAATATAGTCAGCGACTGCACGCGCCTGATCCTGTTTGGCTGCGAGCTGATGCTCATCCGGCATTAATTTGGGCGATTGCATGAAGGCTGCAAACAACTCCTCAATAATCCGCCTAGCTTTGGCGCTCATGCGATTGACTTTGTAGTGCTGGTATAAATGCTTGTGCAAGAATTGCTTCAGTTCATGGTTTTTATCAGCAATTTGCTTGCTAAAGCCGACCAGATACGGCGCTTTACGTACATCTTCTATCGCTGCTGGATTGAGGCTTGCGATGGCCTGCTGGCTCTGCTCACACAAATCCACCACCAGCACATTAATCATGCGCCGGATGGTTTCATGGATCAGCCGCTTCTCTTCAATCTCACCATACAGGTGTTTTACTTCGGCCATATTTTCGGCAAACAACTGGATACCAGATAGCTGTTGAATAGTGATCAGGCCAGAACGCAAACCATCATCCACATCGTGGTTATTGTAGGCAATTTCATCGGCAAAGTTAGTCACCTGGGCTTCCAGGCTAGGGGATTCTTTACGTAAGAAGCGCTCACCGACATCACCCAATTGTTCGGCATTTTTACGCGAACAATGTTTGAGGATACCTTCGCGCACTTCAAACGTGAGGTTTAATCCGTCAAAGCTGGCGTAACGGTTTTCCAGTAGGTCGACCACTCTTAAAGACTGTAAGTTATGCTCGAATCCGCCAAAATCGCGCATGCAATGATTAAGCGCATCCTGCCCGGCATGCCCAAATGGCGTATGGCCAAGATCATGCGCCAGTGCAATCGCTTCGGCCAGGTCCTCATGCAAACCTAGCGTACGCGCTATCCCGCGCGTCAGCTGTGCGACCTCGATACTGTGTGTCAGGCGGGTGCGGAACAAATCGCCTTCGTGGTTCACGAACACCTGGGTTTTATATTCCAGGCGGCGGAAAGCAGTGGAGTGGATAATGCGGTCGCGGTCACGCTGAAACACGTTGCGCGTGGGCGACTCTTGCTCAATGACCTTTCGACCACGCGTTTGTTCGGGATGCGCGGCAAAGCTGGCTAAGGTCACTGTTGATCTCTATTTTCTGTTAAGCGGCCAGCGAGAGCGTCTGCTGTAGTTTATCGGCATCATAATCAGCGGTGATCACAGCCTTGCCTATCGCCTGCTGCAAGATCAGGCGTATGCGGCCATCGGATACTTTTTTATCCAGCTGCATCAACCGCAAATACTCTTCAGCGCCGAAGTCCGGCGCCTCAATCGGCAATTTGGCCGCTTGCAAAATCGCCTTGATGCGCTGCACTTCGGCGGCATTCAGCCAGCCCATGCGTTGGGATAAATCCGCCGCCATCACAGTGCCGGTCGCAACCGCTTCACCATGCAGCCATACGCCGTAACCCATGGCGTTCTCAATCGCATGACCAAAGGTATGGCCCAAGTTCAGCAAAGCACGTTCGCCCTGCTCATGCTCGTCAACTGCCACTACTTCGGCCTTGTTCTGACAGGAGCGATATATCGCATAGCTGGTCACGGCAGTTTCTAGCGCCATCAGTGCAGACATGTTGATTTCCAGCCAGTCAAAAAAATCGGCATCGCGTATCAAGCCATATTTGATGACTTCCGCCACGCCTGCCGATAACTCACGCTGCGGCAAGGTTTTCAGGGTATCAATATCAGCCAATACCAGTTTAGGCTGGTAAAACGCGCCTATCATGTTCTTACCTAATGGATGGTTAATCCCGGTTTTACCACCCACGCTGGAATCCACTTGCGACAACAATGTCGTTGGCACCTGGATAAATGGCACACCACGCAGATAGGTCGCCGCCGCGTAGCCGGTCAGGTCGCCGATCACCCCGCCACCAAGTGCAATCAGCGTTGTGTTACGTTCACAGCGATTCTGCAGTAAATGATCATAAATCGTTTGCAGTGTTTCGCTGTTTTTGTAAGCCTCGCCATCTGGCAGAATGATCTCAATGACACTGATGCCCGCGTCACGCAGAGGCTGGGCAAGTGCTTGCATATATAAAGGAGCAACGGTGGTGTTGCTTACAATCGCCACCTGCTTGCGTTTCAGGTGTGGCAGAATCAGCTCGGCCTGATTCAGCAGGCCATTGCCGATATGAATAGGGTAGCTACGGTCAGCTAGGCTAACAGTCAAGGTTTGCATGAGGACTCCAGCGCGTGCAATGCGGTTTCTATTTTTTGAATGATGACAGCCACCGGTTGATGTCCGGTATCCACGATTAAATCGGCTGTTTCGGTATACAAGGGGTTGCGGGCATGAAACAGCTGTTCCAGCTTGGCTTTGACATCGACATTTTGCAGCAAGGGGCGATTTTTATCATTGCGGGTGCGCAGATATAGCTCATTCACATTTGCCCGCAGATACACCACATAGCCATATTGTTTCAGGATAGCGCGATTCTCTGGCGCGATAATGGCGCCGCCGCCGGTGGCCAGCACGATATTGTCCTGCTGCCCAAACTCTTCAAGGGTAGACGTTTCGCGCTTGCGAAAACCGGCCTCCCCCTCCAGCTCGAAGATGGTAGGGATTTTAACGCCGGTGCGCTGCTCGATCACATGATCGGTGTCATAGAAGGTTTTTCCCAGGCTTTTGGCGATCAATTTGCCTACCGTGGTTTTGCCTGCGCCCATTAAACCGATTAAAAAGATATTGTTTGGTATACGCTCACCCATAAAAAAAGCCCAACCGATCCAGTTGGGCATTTTAAGGCAAAGCTAGTCCGCTGTCAGTAACAGCGGGCTAGCAACCGGGAATTAGTTCAGGGCCAGCGTCTCATCCATGACTTTAGGGGTGATAAAAATCAGCAACTCGGTTTTGTCTTCCTGCTTGGTATTACGCTTGAACGCATAGCCGACGACAGGCAAGTCACCAAAGAAAGGCACTTTGTCAGTACTCTTACGTGATACTTGCTCATAAATGCCACCCAGGACAACCGTTTCACCATTGCCGACCAACACTTGTGTTTGCACGTTTTGCGTATTGATAGCGACGCCGCCAGGCAATACTTCACCCCTGCTGTCTTTACGCACATCCAGATCCATGATGATCTTCTGATCAGGCGTGATCTGTGGTGTGACTTCCAGGCTTAATTCAGCCTTCTTAAAGCTGACCGCTGTTGCGCCGCTGCTGGTCGCCGTTTGGTAAGGGATCTCTACACCTTGTGCAATGCGTGCTTTTTGCTGGTTGGCAGTGGTCACACGCGGGCTGGAAATCACTTTACCGCGAGAATCCGCTTCCAGGGCCGACAACTCCAGGTTTAACAACAAGTTAGCGGACAACTTGAGCAGGCTCAGGGCGATCCCGCCATAGGCATTGGTCACTGGCAAGTTGGACATCAGGTCAGGTTGACCATTGGAACTCAGCAGATAGCCATTTGGGTCCACACGCCCGTTATCAAAACCAGTCACTGTTTGCACAGTACCACCTTGCGTGCCCTGGGTGTAGGTACCATTACCGGTTGGCGTTGTTGGTGCAGTATAAGCGGTGGCTCTATTACCGATGTTGCCACCAATCGCCACGGCAGAGTTACTGCCAGGCGTACCCGTTTGCTGAATACCGAAACGCGCACCCAGCGCTTTGGAGAAGGTATTGGAAGCGATCACCATGCGCGATTCAATCATCACCTGCTTCACCGGCACATCCACTTTATTAATGATGGTTTGGATCTCTTCCAGTTTTTTGGTCGTGTCTTGCACAAAAATGGTATTGGTACGTGCATCGAAAGTCACGCTGCCACGTTGCGACAGGATACGATTCAAACGTCCTGCTGAAGAGCCTGTGGATGATGAAGCACTCGGCGCTGCAGCCCCACCGGCACCACCACCCAGCAACATATTCCTGAAATCAGCGGCTTTTTGATACTTTAAGGAAAACACTTCTGTGCGTAACGTTTCCAGCGTTTCACGCTCTGCGTCAGCTGTTAATTGTGCTTTCTCTTTGGCCGCAAACTCTTCCGCCGGGGCGATGGAAATCACGCTGCCGTTCACCCGCATATCCAGGCCTTTGCTTTGCATGATGACGTCCAAAGCCTGATCCCATGGCACATCTTTCAGGCCTATGGTGACACTGCCAGAAACAGAGTCGCTGACGACGATATTTTTACCTGTGAAGTCAGCAATCACTTTCAGTACATCCCTGACATCGACACGCTGGAAATTAAGCGATAGCTTTTCACCAGCATAGCCCTGCTTGGAGCCCTGGATTAACTTGTTCTGATCTTTCACCAATGGCCGTATATCCACCACCAGCTTGCGGTCTGCCTGATAAGCCGATTGTTCCCAGTCGCCCTGCGGCTCAATCACGATTTGCGCCTGGTTGTTGTGTCGCATGGCGTCGACATACAGTACCGGCGTGTTGAAATTGGTGACATTCAGGCGGCGTTGCAAGGATTCTGGCAACTCTGTGTTAGTGAAATCGATGACCACTGTTTTACCGGCATTACGCACATTCACGCCCACATGACTGTCAGACAGGTCGACCAGGATGCGGCCTTCGCCATTTTTGCCACGCACAAAATCAATATTCTGGATGCGATGATTGGCAACTGCGGCTGGTTCCGAGAATCTTTTTGCAGCAGCGGTGGCGGGTACCAGCTCGCCGCCTTCCTGCGCAAGCGCGATCAGCAAGTTATTTTGCTGTAACTGCAACTGGTGTTGCACCGGTTTTGATAAATTCAGTACGATGCGGCTACGATCATTCGCTTGCGCGACTTGCACGGATTTCAACGCACCTTGATTGATAGCCACCACATTTTTACCCGTTGCATTACTGGTGCGAGGGATATCAAACACCACTCTTGGCGGATTCGACAAGGTGAAGCTGGCCGGGGCTGCGGACAAAGGCCGTGCCATTTGCAACTGTACGTTCAGGCGGCCTCCCGGCAGCGTCGTCACTTCAACCGCCTGCAATTGATTATTAGCCGCGGGCATGTCTGCCGCCATCACTGGTTGCGTTGTCATCCCAACGAAAAATAATGCTAGCGGTGTAGCAAAAGATATAAGTGTTTTCATCATTGATGTTCCTGCAATTCCAATGTCGTCATTTGCTCGGTCCATTCACCAGTTACCGTATCCTGAATGGTCTCTTTAACTTTTAATTCATACTTCAACGTCTGTCTGTTTTCAGCCAGCGCGGTGATCAGCCCCAGCTTCTCGCCTACATAATTGCCTGGCTTGACCTGGTAAACCATGTTATCCGGCGTTTGTATGGTGGCAAATATTTTGCTCGCCTTGCTCATCACGCCGACAAACTTCAGGCTTTCCAGCGGATAAGCTTCCAGCGGTTCTTTATGGCGCTTGAGGTCGGGCTGGAAAGTGTTATGCACCGTCGCCTTGCGTGGCACAAACGGGTCATGCAGCGTGCCATCCGCGTTATATTGCTTGGGCGAAAACCCCTGCACTTGCGGCAATGGCTCAATCGGCGCAACCGGGGTATGCTCGGCTTCGTTCATAAACTGCGTCAGATCATCCTCTTTTGGCGCGTCGCATGCCGCCAGAAGCAGGGTCAGACTGATGATTAACAGGGATTGAATGCGCATCATTTTTTACCTGCCTTGGCGTCTTCTTGTGCCTTGCGTGCGGCGACTTCTTCCGCGTCCAGGTAGCGGTAGGTTTTTGCCACCGCTTCCATGACCAGAATATCTCTGTGTGGCTGCTTGTCATCTTTGGCCATCGGCTGCACTTGCAAGTTGTGCAAGGTGACAATCCGCGACAATTTGGCCACTTCGGTCACAAAGGCACCCAGTTCGTGATAACGCCCCAACACCTTGATATTGATAGGCTTTTCGGCATAAAACTCGGCAAACACTTCCGGCTGCGGCACAAAAGCCTCAAACGATAATCCCTGGCTCAAACCGGCCTGGTTCACATCAGTCAGCAAGCCATCCATCTCTGATTTATCCGGCAATTGCTTGAGCAACACGCCAAAGGTACGCTGGATCTCCTGCACTTGCTGCTCATAGGCTGGCACTTTCAGCGCCTGGATCTTTTTGGCGAGGTATTCATCGCGCAATCCTTGCTCTTTTTCTTTTTCGGCGTGCAACTCCTTCAGATTAGGGTTGAGCAGAAACATATACCCGAGCACCAGCACCACAGCAGCCAATATGGTCAGCAGCACCACTTTCATGGGCACTGGCAGGTTGCCGGCGTTTTTTAAATCAATATTGTTAAAATCCGAAAGTTGCATGACGCGCATTATCCTTGTGGTGCCGCAGGCTTTTGCTTGGCCTGGCTATCATCCGCTTGCTCTTGCTTGAGCGTAATCTTGACTACAAACTCATATTGCTTGATGTCTTGCTGATTAGTGCTGGCCTTGATTTCCACCAGGTTGGGGCTATGGATGATGGCCGAGCCGCTCAGGTTATGCACCAGTGAAGCCACCCTGGCATTAGTATCGGCGATGCCTTTCAGTTCTATCTCATTTTCGATCTGCTTGATACTTTTCAGCGATACGCCTTCCGGCAACAGCCTGGCCAGTTCATCCAGAATCTGCACTGCCTGGTTCCTGTCACTTTGCAAGCCTTCCACAATCTGCTTGCGCTCAAGCACGTGCTTGATCTGCTCTTTAAGCGTCACAATCACGGCGATTTCTTTATCCAGGCGCCCCATTTCGTCCTGCAGGCGCTGGTTACGCTCTTGCTGGGTACGTATCTGCGCACCCACATAACTCCA
Source organism: Methylophilus sp. E2MeOHC9 (assembly GCF_058744375.1). Taxonomy (NCBI): domain Bacteria; kingdom Pseudomonadati; phylum Pseudomonadota; class Betaproteobacteria; order Nitrosomonadales; family Methylophilaceae; genus Methylophilus; species Methylophilus sp. E2MeOHC9. Next base: position 1,040,840 of record NZ_CP196024.1, on the reverse strand, counting down.
GCTGACAAACAGGATGGCTGCGGCGGCAGTAGCGACCAGCGATGCCATCAGGCCAAACTCACGCTGCCGTTCGGCACGGCGGATCTGTCGGTGCGGTAGCAGGTTGACTTTAATCATGCGTCTACCCCTCGCAATGCCAGGCCACAGGCAATCATCAGCGCAGGTGCGTCAGTCTCCAGTTGTGACGGTTTCACTTTATTCACCAGCGTCATGCCGTGAAACGGATTAGCCACCAGTGTGTGTATCTCGGTTTTTTGCTGGATCAGTGCAGCCAGGCCTTCAGTCGCGGCCACGCCACCTGCCAATAGCAAATGGTCTACTTTGTTGTATTGGGTCGAGTTAGTGAAGAAAGACACGGCACGCGCCGCTTCACCTGCCAGCGTCTGCAAAAACGGCTGCAATACTTCCTGGTCATAAGAATCAGGCAAGCCACCCTGGCGTTTGGCAATCTCGCTTTCTTCAGGAGAAAGCCCAAACCGGCGCTGGATCTCCTGTGACAGCATGGCGCCGCCAAATGCCTGCTCTCGCGAATACACCGAATGCAAACCGACCATCACGCTGATATGGGTCACATGGGCACCGATATCGAGAATCATGGTCACGGTTTTTTTGGTATGCGCGGGTAATTGCTTAAAAATCTGGCTGTAAGCGGTTTCTGTGGCGTAGGCATCTACATCCATGATGCTGACTTTCAAGCCAGCCTCTTCAGCCACGGCGACACGGTCATCAATCTTTTCTTTTTTGGCTGCGGCAATCAGCACTTCCACTTCATCTGTGCTTTTACCTATCGGCCCCAGCACCTGGAAATCCAGATTCATTTCTTCCAGCGGAAACGGAATGTACTGATTCGCCTCGGCTTCGACCTGCAACTCGAGGTCTTCATCGCTTAAACCGGCAGGCATGATGACGCGTTTTGAAATGACAGCAGATGCAGGCAACGCCATGACCACTTGCCGCGCACGCGAGCCCAGTAATCGCCAGGCAGAACGTATCGTGTCTGCCACCTGCGTTAAATCATTGATATTGCCGTCGCTGATCACACCTTTAGGCAGGGCAACGCTGGCGTAACCATCCAGTCGGAACTGGTGCTTGCCAATCGCCGATAGCTCCACCATCTTGATGGCGGTCGCGCTGACATCCACACCGATAAAACTGGTTTTTTTCCGTTGTAAAAAGCCCAGACTCAACTGAATTGCCCTTTGCTAGTATTAAATTCTTAAAGGGGCATGCATCAAACGTGCCAACCCATCAATTTTTTATGCATTAATGTAAATTGTGTAAATTATGTTATTGCTCATAGATATAGACGAGCCCTGACAATTTGCATGATTCCATAATTAACTGCCGATGAATCAGCAAAAAAAGATTACAATTCAGGGGTAATTCTCACGATGGCAACACTAGGCATGAATTCAAAACGCTGGTTACAGTCTTTTCTTTTTATCTCCATCATCGGCAGTTTGATCGTCGCGGCACTACTGGTATTGATGATAAGCATCCTTTACCCTTCACTGCCGTCGCTGGAAGCCCTGACCGATTACCACCCGAAACTTCCCTTGCGCATTTACGATGCTGAAAGCAACCTCATCGGTGAGTTTGGCCAGGAAAGACGCGCGTTTGTACCGATTGAACAGACGCCCAAGGTGATGAAAGACGCCATCCTGGCGATCGAAGACCGGCGCTTTTACCAGCACAACGGCATTGATACTACTGGCATTCTGCGGGCGATCCGCAACAACATGACCGGGCGCGGCCACGAAGGCGCCAGCACCATCACCATGCAAGTGGCGAAGAACTTTTTCAGCAGCCCGACCACGCCACGCAACATGTGGACCAAAATCAAGGAAGCGCTGCTGGCGATTAAGATTGAAAACGCCATCAGCAAAGATAAAATCCTCGAACTCTACCTGAACCAGATTTACCTGGGCGAGCGTGCCTATGGGTTTGCCGCGGCCTCGAAAACCTATTTTGATAAAGACCTTCGCCAACTCAACCTGGCTGAAGCTGCCCTGCTAGCCGGCCTGCCGAAGGCGCCTAGCAAATACGACCCTTATATACACCCGGACTTTGCCATCAGGCGCCAGCATGAAGTACTGCGCGACATGCGCCGCTACAACATGATTTCACAAAATGAATTTGAGACCGCCATGCAGGCACCGCTCAAGTTCCAGTCTTCAAAACGCATGGTGCAGGCATTGGGCGCAGAATATGTGTCTGAAATTGTCCGTACCAGCTTGTACAAACGTTATGGTGAAAAAGTCTATAGCAGCGGATTCAAGGTTTACACCACCATCCACAAACAGCACCAGGAAGCCGCCAATGCAGCCGTGATACAGGGCATCATCAACTTTGAGCTGCGCCATGGGTTCCGCGGTCCGGAAAAAGTCATTCCATTGCCATCGGGCAAAATGCGAGCTTCGGAAGCCAGGGAATTACTGCGTGATTTTGTCACTTACAACCAGTTTGTGCCCGCCTTGGTCACCAAGGTCGAACCCAACCTGCTCACTTTGGTCACTCAGCGTGGCACCGTGCTCAAGTTGCAGGATAAAGCCCTGTTGCTGGTGAAAAACCATATGCCACCCGCCAAACGCACACCGACCACACTGGTCGCAGGTGCCGTGATTCGCGTCTACCAGCAAAACGATCACTGGATGGTGGTGCAATTGCCAGAAGTAGAAAGCGGTTTTATTGCGCTCAACCCGGAAACCGGTCAGGTCAATGCATTGATAGGCGGCTTCAGTTTCCTGCGTAATAAATACAACCACGTGACCCAAGGCCGTCGCCAGCCTGGTTCCAGTTTCAAACCGTTTATTTACTCTGCAGCGCTGGAAAAAGGTTACTCGCCGGCCAGCGTATTTGAAGATGCGCCTATCAGCTTTGCCTCTACCGAAACCGGCAGCAACAGCAACTGGGAGCCACGCAACTATGATGAGAAATACGCCGGACCCATGCGTTTGCGTGAAGCATTGGCACAATCGAAGAATACGATTTCCATCCGCCTGATGAATGCCATCGGTGCGCGCTATGCGCAAAATTACCTGCGTAAATTCGGCTTTAATCCTAAAGACCACCCACCCTATTTATCAACTGCGTTGGGCGCAGGTTCTACCACCTCCTGGCAATTGGCGGCAGCGTATGCGACCTTTGCCAACAGCGGATACCAGGTACACCCTTACCTGATAGAAAAAATCACAGACAGCCGTGACAAAGTGGTGATGGCAGTGCAACCAGGCAAGCATATCTCGCAAGAGCGGGTCATAGACCAGCGTAATGCCTTCATTATCACCACCATGCTGCAAGACGTGGTGCGTGACGGAACGGCACGTGCCGCCCTGTCGCTGCGTCGCCCGGATATCGCTGGTAAAACCGGCACCACCAATGACCAGTTTGATGCCTGGTTCGCCGGCTACCACCCGAAAGAAGTCGCAGTGGCCTGGGTCGGTTATGACAACCCGCACAACCTGGGGCGTGGCGAAACCGGTGGCCGTGCCGCCTTGCCGATCTGGATCAAATACATGCAGGACACACTCAAAGGGGTGCCGATTTATCAGTACAAAGTGCCTGAGGGCATCCTGCAGCTAAAAGTGGACACTTACACTGGCGCGCAGGTGGGCGAAGATGACCAGGGCATTTTTGAGTACTTCTATGAAGAACACTTGCCGCAATCGAAACCTGAAAACCTGCCAGGATTGTTTGACCCGGAAAGCGATCAAGCGCCGGAGCAAGATGAACCTTCCTTCCTCGAGCGCTTGATCGGTGAACATTCCGGCGGCGATGAGGACAGAAAAGCGCCGGTCAACCCTGCTGCAAAACTATTGAGCCCTAACTAGAGATTGATTGTTAAAAAGCGCGTATGTTTGACGACTTTCCAAATGACCTGCGCCAGGAAATAGCGCAATCGGCAGCCAGGCTGATGTTTGAAGAAGGCATCAGCGACTACGCGCGCGCCAAGCGCAAGGCGGTGAAGGTACTGGGGATACAGCAGGATGCGCCATTGCCAACCAATGCCGAAATCGATATGGCTTTGCGCGAATATCATGCCTTGTATGCCGACGAAGCCGACGCTGCCCATTTGCTGGATCTGCGCCAGGCAGCGTTGCTGACCATGCAGCTATTACAAAAATTCAATCCGCACCTGACTGGCTCGGTCTTGGACGGCACCGCCGGGCCTTATGCCGATACGGATATCCACGTCTTCGCCGAAAGCGCCAAAGAACTGGAGATATACCTGCTCAATCAGAATATCCCCTATCACGGCGATGAGCAGCAATACCGCATGTCAGACCGTCCGGGCAAGCAGAAACATGAATTGGTGCGCAAACGCGTGCCGGTAGTGTTGGTGGAAACGAGATTCGGTACGCAACGTATCAGTATTTTTGAGGCGGATGATATTCGATCGGCGCCACGTAAAAATGGCGAGAAGTCCGGCATACAGCGTATGAATTTATCGCAATTTAGCGAATTGGTGCGCGCGAAGCCATCAGCAGACCCGGCATAATCAAATCTCCCGTCGGCAAATCCATTAGCTTACTTTAAAAAACACTACTGCAAACTGATCTGGCCGTGACCTAATACTGTCCCAGTCGCAAAAGCCACATCGACCAGCGAGATCTGGTAATCACTGATAGCACGTATCTCCTTGAGTTGCGCTTCGCCAAGGCGGGTCAGGGTTTCCAGTACTTCAGTCATGGTGCGCAATCCTTCATTAAACTGCTTGAGTTCGGCTTCGTAGTTGATGCCAGCGACCAATACCTGCTGCCGCGCCGCAATGATACGCTGCCAGTTCTGGTCTATTTTATCCAGCGCATCATGAATCTCGCGTTTCACGGTCAGCGTTTGCAATGTTTTTGTGGTCAGGCGTTGCATGCGCTGCGCAACTGCCCGGTCCAGCTTGGCTTTGCGTGCCTCGTTGCTGACCGGCATCTCGAACTTCAGTCCCAGCGACCAGTCGCGGTAGCGGCCATCAAACAAATCCTGGCCGATATCGCTGAAGCGCTCGCCAGAGCCTGATAATGCGCCATATTGATAATCCAGTGAAAACATCGGCAATGTCTGGTTCTGTAAATAGTCAATCTGGATCAGGTCAGCACTTAATTTCAGCTCCTGGTCCAGCAGTTCAATGCGGCTATCGAGCGCGTCACGGATCAGGTGCGCACGGTCAAACTCGAACCTGACCAGGTTAGGCGGGGTCGCAGGTACCCAGGGCGATTGCTTTTCCTGGTCATCCGGCAAGTCATTCAACAAAAACTGTAATTGCCTGTGCGCGAGTTTGAGGTTGGTTTCAGCGATAATCAGCGCTTCCATGCGATCAGCGACACCGATCTCGGCGCGATTGATCTCTACAGCAGCGGTGAGGCCTTCCTGTACCCGGCGTTTGACCATGGACATATTCTGGCTGGCATATTCAAACTGATTTTTCCTCACATCCAGCGCCGCCCAGGCTTCGTATAACTCCCAGTAGGCTTTATCCACCATGGCCACAATACGGATAGTTTGCAAACGGGTGCGCAACTGTACGCCGTCCCGATCCAGCTCGGCTATACGGATGCTGGCTTCATTCACATCACGCCCGGCATTGCGCAATAAGGGCTGGCTGAATGAAAAGCGCAGGGCACTGCGGTATTGGTCACTGGCGAATTTGCCCAGGCTTTGCCGGTTTTCCAGCGGAGCACTTAAGGTCACCGTACCACCGGTACGCAACGGCACCTTGATGCCGGCTTCAACATCCCAGTATTGTTTTTTCTGCGCATCAGTGTTCAACTTTGCCAATTCGCCATCCAGCAGCGGATTATCAGATTTGATAATCACTTTATCGCCCGACATGGCTGGCGTATCTTTTTCGGCGTACTTGGCATAAGCAAAAATCACCTGGTCAAACTTGGCTTGCTCTTCGCGCAATGACTGCCTGGCCAGTTCCGGGTCCATACGCGCGACTCTCACCTGCAAATTGTTTTGCAATGCACGCTGGCGGATATCGGTGATCGTCACCTGCTGACCTTGTGCTTCGGGCAGCATGCTATCGTCTTCGGGATTATCAAACGGCTGCAGCGCGCGCTTGAGATCAACTGCGACTGACGGCTTGCGTTGCTGCTGTTTGATCGCGTCGTGCAATGGCTGTGCCGGCTGCTGGCTGTAGTTTTGCAGGGCGCGGCCTTCCGGTTTTTCCAATCGCTGCCGGGTGCGCGTATCACTGACTTCTTCAGCGCACGCCATATTGCCCAGGCAGATCAGCATGTATAAGCTGGCACACTGCCATAGGCCGTTTATCCGCCTCATGCTGGTTTGCTCGCGCCAGTGTTCAACGGTGACAGCTCGTGTGGAATACGCGGTGGGAACCCGTTCAGCAAGCGCCATATCTCGTAACCTATGGTCACGCGCTCCAGCAATACCCAGCCTTTGGCGCTGATGCCCTGCCGCAGGAATCGCGGTGAAGGCCATTCTGGCGAACCGGGTTTGTGTATGACCATGATACGGAAATGCCCACTGCCATTATCAGTCGGGTCCACAAAAGAAATCTCGCCTTCAAATGTGCCTACCCCGACTTGTGCCCAGCCTGGCACCTGGATGGCCGGCCAGCCCTCGAATTCCAGCCGTACCACACTGCGCTGGGTGATGAGCGGCGCGTCACGGCCATCGACCCATAACTCGACAGCGCGTTGCGTGGTGTGCGGCACGATCACCAGCAAAGGGTCTCCCTGCTTGATGATTTGCGATTGCGAGTTCACCGGCAGGCGGAAAATAGTACCGTCACGTGGCGCAACGATTTTTTGCATGTTTTGCCGCGCCAAGGATATTTCGGAGCTATGCAGGCTGTTTTCACTATCAGCCATTTCGCCCTTGATCTTATTGATGGTCGCCGAAGTAGAATCCAGATAAGCCTGTGTATCCGAGCGGATCTGCTGGATATCGGCCCCGGCAGAACTGTTTTCCGCCTTGGCGGATTGCCATTGCGCCTGCGCAGCACTTAGGTTACGGCTGGCGATAATATGGTCGCGCTCGGCTACTTCCAGGTCACGTTTGGAAACCAGGCCATCACCAAACAAACGTTGCAGACGTGCCACCTGCAAGCTGGCTGCATCCAGGGTTGCCTGGGCGGAGTTCACAGCTTCCTGGCTGCTGCGTATCTTCTGGTTGGCCACATCGAGCTTATATTGGGCAGCCGAAATTTTGGCGTCCCTGGCTGCGGTCAGGCTTTGCTTTTGTAGCTCATAGGCACTTAATTCATCCTGTTTGGCGGTGAATTTGCTTTGCAGGTTATCGCGCTGCGCTTCCAGCCGTTGCTTGAAGTTAGGATCGGTATCGCTGATTTCCAGCAGCAGATCACCTTCTTTCACCTGCGTGCCTTCTTGTACATGCCAGCGATTGATCAAGCCACTCACTGGTGCATCAATAGTTTGCACACGCTCTGAAGGCGAATAGGCAGTGACTTTGCCCAAGGCGGTCACATTTTGCTGCCAGGGTAAAAACATGAAAATGGTCGGCAACACCAGCAGTAGCCAGGCCATACGCTTGATCCATATCCGCAGCCGGTCCGGAGTTTCAACGCCACGCATCAGGCTTGTTTGCACTTTATTATGCATGTTCAGCCCCTGACTTACCGTTTGTGCTATCCAGCGTGATCACCTGCTGGAACTGTTGTGCAATATGCTTGAAGCGCGTGGTCACAATCAACATCCAGTTTGCTTCGTAGCGCTTGAGCACGGTCAACACCTGCTCCAGTTCATGCTGGGCCAGGCCATCGAGTAACCCATCGACAATCATCAAATCCGGTGCCCCTATGATGGCTCGTGCCAGCATCAGGCGTTGCAGCTGGGTGTAAGACATGGGCGCACCGTAATCCGTCAGTTCGGTTTCGATGCCGCGTTCCAGTTTGCTGATGTCCTCCCACAAGCCCAACGCTTGCAAGACATCGATAATCACATCTATCTCAATGCCGTTTCTGGTCAGTCGCAGATTCTCCAGAATCGTGCCTTGTTGCCACTCTACCTTGTTCGCCACACCGATGCGATCGCGCAGGTGGTTTAAATTCAGTTGCCGCAAATCTATACCGTTATAGGTCAAATGCCCTTGCTCCGGCTGCCGCAAACCGGCAATCAGCTCCAGGAGCGTGCTTTTACCTGTGCCCAGGGCGCCGAGTATGGCCAGGCTTTGCCCGCGCTGTACGCTAAAGTTGAGCTTGTTGACCAAGGCGGTTTGATGATGATGGTTAAAGCTCAGGTCTATGGCCTGCAACTGGTGATAGCCCTCGCCATTCGATTGATGCTGGCCTGAAGCCTCCACCGGCAATGTTTCCAGTACGCCTAACTTATCCACCGCGGCCAGCAGGTCGTAAAAATACTCCAGCTTGGTGATAAAGCGCACGAAAGCCGACAACACGCCAAAAATAATCAGCTCTGCGGCGACAAATTGCCCGAGGTTGATCTGCCCCTTGATCACCAGCGTACCGCCCAACACCAGCATGCCAGTGCCTATCACCGCATACATACTGACCGCGCTGATAAGTTGCGTCATTAATACTTTAAAGTGATCACTCCTGGCGCTCAGATAATACTGTGCCAGGTGCTCTGTCTTATCCAGCGTGCGTTGCTTGGCACCATAGAATTTAGATAGCCATTTGTTCCTGGCGATATTTTCCAGCCAGGCCGCCATCGTGTATTTGGCCTTGGATTCATGTAGAGCCGTTTGCTCAGCCTGCTTGCCCAGCCAGAAAATGACTGCCCACAGCACCACCAGCATGATGATGACCAGGATGCCGAAATACAGGCTGTAAAACAGCAGCACAATGCTGCCTATCAGGCCTTGTAGCAAAGCCGTCAGGCCAATGGTCAGCAGTGTCGCAACCGATTTCTGTACAGTCTGGATATCGAAATAGCGATTCACCAGTTCTACCGGGTTGTTTTTGTCATACACCGAGATATGGATCTGCTGGGTGTTCTGGGCGATCAGCAAACTGCTGCGTATAAAAATCCGGCGCTGGATCAGTTCCACCAGGAAACTTTCAATCGCATAGATCGCCCCGGAAAGCGCCAGCAGGCAAAAGAGGATAAAGCCGACGACGTAAAGAGGTTGCAGCACGCCACCCATGGTGACGAGATTGACCATGGTTTGCACGGCAACAGGCGTTGCGATGCCCAACAGGCCGTAGCCCATGGTAAGGTAAACCAATAGCAGGATGTCCTGCTTTTCAAAACTGATTAGTTGGGAAACTCGTTGAAGAGGCGTTAAATCCGACTGTGCATTTGCCATAATGAAGTTATTGTAATTCAGGCCCAGTGCGTTGGTAACCCTGCACTGGATTTAGTTCAAAAAAAACGGCTCTGAAAGAGCCGTTTTTCCCAGCAGATCTGTGGTCACAGACTGCTAATCATTTTGAGAGTGCTATCCATTACAAGCTATAGGCACGTTCGCCATGCTCTGTCGTATCCAGGCCTTCGCGCTCGTACTCTTCGCTGACACGCAGACCAACCACGACATCGACAATTTTGTACAGGATCACGCTCACAACACCGGTCCAGATCAGCGTTACAACCACCGCGATAATCTGCGTAGTTACTTGGCCACCCATGGTCACGCCTTCAGCGTAGCCCACACCGCCCAAGCCAGGCGCCATCAGCACGCCAGTACCTACCGCACCCCAGATACCAGCCAGGCCATGCACGCCGAACACATCCAGAGAATCGTCGTAACCCAGTGCACCTTTCAGTTTGGTCACGCCCCACAAGCTGACGAAGCTGGCAGTGAAACCGAGGATGATAGAACCCATAGGGCCGATGAAACCACATGCCGGCGTAATCGCTACCAGGCCAGCAACCGCACCTGAAGCCGCACCCAACATGCTAGGCTTGCCTCTGAACAACCATTCAGCAAGGATCCAGCCCAATACCGCAGCAGCCGTTGCCAATTGTGTATTCACCAGCACCATACCAGCAGTAGCATCTGCAGCCAATTCGCTACCTACGTTGAAACCGAACCAACCCACCCACAGTAATGAAGCACCGATCATCGTCATCACAAGGTTATGCGGAGGCATGGCTTCTTTACCGTAACCGATACGTTTGCCCAACATCAATGCACCTACCAATGCCGCTACACCAGCGTTGATGTGCACCACAGTACCACCAGCAAAGTCTTTGGCACCCAGTTCAGCCAGGTAACCACCACCCCACACCATGTGCGCGATCGGGATATAAGCGAATGTCACCCATAAAGCGGTAAACAGCAGCACTGCAGAGAACTTGATACGCTCTGCAAAACCACCAACGATCAGGCCAGGCGTTAACGCAGCAAAAATCATCTGGAAGGTCAGGAACACGTATTCAGGAATCGTGCCCGTCAGGCTGTCAGTAGTGATGCCAGACAGGAACGCCTTGCTTAAGCCACCGACAATCATATTGCCTTCAGTAAATGTCAGGCTGTAGCCATAAGCCGCCCACAACACAGAGATCAGCGAGAACACCACGAAAACCTGCATCAATACTGAAAGCATATTTTTCTGGCGTACCAGGCCGCCGTAGAAAAGCGCCAAACCAGGAATCGTCATCAGGATCACCAGCACCGTCGCGATGATCATGAATGCGGTATTGCCTACATCCAGTGTCGCAGGTGCTTCAGCGGCTTCAGCGGGCGCAGCTTCTGCTGCTGGCGCTTCCGCGGCAGGTGCAGCATCAGGCGTGACTGTTTCCGTCACTGTCACAGTCTCTGTCACAGTTTCTTCAGCGTATGCGACAGGCGTTGCTGCCAAACCCATCAGGGCGACCAGCGATAATACAGAAAGAATTTTCTTCATAACTGAAGCCCTCTCCTATAACGCATCCGGACCGGTTTCACCGGTGCGGATACGATAAACTTGTTCCAAATCGAAGACAAATACTTTGCCATCGCCAATCTTGCCTGTCGCCGCTGCTTTTTCGATGGCATCCACCACCTGATCTAGCATGTCGTCTTTGATGGCGACTTCGAGTTTTACCTTTGGTAAAAAGTCTACGACGTATTCAGCGCCACGATACAACTCGGTATGCCCCTTTTGGCGTCCAAACCCCTTAACTTCAGTGACAGTGATGCCTTGTACCCCAATATTGGACAAAGCTTCACGCACTTCATCAAGCTTGAATGGCTTGATTATTGCGGACACAAATTTCATTTGCTTCTCCTGTTGTTAACTCTGGCAGGCACCGTGCCTGCCAGATGTGTTTACAGCAATCGTGTTGACTGTACTTAGAACGTACGAGTCAGGGTCAATACCAAACGACCTTCGTTCAAGTCTTTACTTTGTGCACGCACACTGTCGCCTTTACCGTTAAAGCTTGTGCCGCCGTAACCGTTTTCGCCCCAGTACTGCTTGTTGCTGGCACCTACGTAGTAGATACCACCGTTCCAACCTTCAGAAGCACCGATCTTGAACGCTTTGCTCAAACCGATTTTGTAGTCAGTGTAATCAGGGCTGGAAGCACCTGACCAGCTTGTACTTGGCAGGTTTGTGCCGCCATCGCTTGAGAATGTTGTATCCAGTTTACCATTCACATTCAATTGGCCCACGTGACCAACCAATGTCAGATCCCACCATGGCAATGGATAGTTCGCATTCACTTCAAAATAGGTACTGCCTTTAGTGCTGCCATCCCAGCCGGTAGCACGTTCAGCGCCAAACCAGTCAGTCAATGTCACAGAAAGCTTGGCACTCACCCAACCATAAGCCAGGCCAAAGTTAACTTCAGCGGTATCCCAGCGGCCGCCACGTGGCGTCAATACTGTATTTGCACCATCTGGTCCAACAGAAGCAGAACCTCTGTATTTTTTCCATGAACCACCTGGATACAAGTAACCGATCAAGCCGACACTGTAACCTAAACCTTCAATGCCAGGTACGGCACCATTATAACCACCGTAAACATCTACTTCAGCCGTAGCATCAGGAAATGTGTTTGGCGTGACGTTAGAACCCCAGGCACCGACGTAAAAGCCGCTGTCATGCGTAATATCCAGGCCACCTTGCACAGAAGGTTTGTGCCAGTTTTGTGAAATACCGCGCGCGTAGTAATCAGACACGAAGCCAATGTTGGCTGTCGCTGCCCAAGGAGATTTCGCTTCCTCTTTTGCTTCTTCAGCTGCATAAGAAACTTGTGCCAATGACAAGGTGCCTAACACTGCTGTAATCAAAATAGATTGACGCATTTATGAGTCCTCTCTCTATAAAAGTCTTGATCGAATTGTTGTAAACGATAATGAAACAACATTGACGACTAAGCAAAGCATGTGCCAATATATATAATCGTTTATAATCAATATCTTATGGAATTTAATATAAATTAATAATAAAAATACTTTTATAAGTAATTGATTTTTATTGATTTATATAAATAAACAGCGCTATAAACCTATATCCCCAACCGCTTTGCATGTTAAAATTCGAGAAAAAGGAGCACTCAATCATGCTATTTTCAAACGAGAGAATTAAAGAATTATCTTTTAAAATCAAACAATTAATTGATTCAAGCCCAATTTCAGAGCTTGAATCAAATATTCATGCACTAATTCAGGGCGTGCTCACCAAAATGGAACTTGTTTCGCGTGAGGAATTTGATATTCAATCGGCTTTACTAGCCCGCACCCAGCAACAATTGCGTGCGCTGGAAGAAAAAATCACTGCGTTGGAACAGGCTCACACAACAGAAAGTAAAAATTAATTTACAATTGTTAGCATTCCGTTAAGCAGGGGTGCAGCATGAGTCTGGCAGTTTTGTATAGCCGCGCGTTAAGCGGTATGGAAGCACCGGAAGTAGTTGTAGAAGTACATTTAGCAAATGGCTTGCCTAGCTTTACCATTGTCGGATTGCCTGAAACCGAGGTCAAAGAGAGCAAGGACCGCGTTCGCGCCGCGATTCAGACTGCGCAATTCGAGTTCCCGGCCAGACGGATCACCGTCAACCTCGCACCTGCGGATTTACCCAAAGAAGGGGGTCGCTATGATTTACCCATCGCCCTTGGCATTCTGGCCGCCTCTGGCCAACTTCCTAAAAAGCATCTGGCCAATTATGTGATTGCCGGCGAACTGGCCCTCACGGGTGGACTGCGTCCTATACGCGGCGCACTGGCGATGACTTATCAGCTCCGTCAGGATACCGAAAATATGCGGGCGGCAATTCTGCCCCAAGAGAGTGCATACGAAGCCAGCCTGGTTGAAGGTTCAACGATTTATGCCGCTGACAGCCTGCTGGCAGTGTGCGCACATTTATCGGAGAAACAGGTTTTACCGCAGCAGCCGGCCATGACGCATAGTGAGCCGCCAGTGCTGTCGGATTACCGTGAAGTGAAAGGGCAATTGCGCGCCAAGCGTGCGCTGGAGCTAGCCGCCGCCGGGCAACACAGCGTGCTGATGAGCGGTCCACCAGGCACAGGGAAAAGCATGCTGGCGCATCGGTTTATGAGCATCTTGCCCGCCATGACGACACAGAAAGCGCTAGAAAGCGCAGCGATTTTGTCGCTCAATAGCCAGTTTCCCGCAGCTAGCTGGAAACAGCGCTCGTTTCGCTCGCCGCACCACACAGCGTCAGCCGTGGCACTGGTGGGCGGTGGCAGCGTGCCACGCCCGGGTGAAATCAGCCTTGCGCATCATGGTGTGCTATTTCTTGATGAATTGCCTGAGTTTGACAGAAAAGTATTGGAAGTCCTGCGTGAGCCGCTGGAAAGCGGCATGATCACCATTTCCCGCGCGGCCAGGCAAGCGACTTTCCCGGCACAATTCCAGCTGCTTGCGGCCATGAACCCCTGCCCATGCGGCTATTACGGCCACTATAACCAGCGCTGTCGCTGTACGCCGGAGCAGATTGCGCGTTACAAAAACAAGCTTTCCGGCCCGTTGCTGGATCGCATTGATATGAATATTGAAGTACCTGCGCTCAAACCGGAAGAGTTAAGCCATAGCCAGGTTGGCGAAGCCAGTGCCACTATCCGCGAGCGTGTGATGATGGCCAGGCAGCGGCAGATGCAGCGCCAGAACAAACCGAATGCCGCACTGGGACCGCTAGAAATTGAAGCACACTGCCAGCTGGATGACAAAAGCAATGCGCTGCTACAGGCGGCCATGAAAAAATTCTCGCTCTCTGCGCGCAGCTATCACCGCATCCTGAAACTGGCACGGACGATTGCAGATTTAGCGGGGAGCCAAACGATTAATGATGCGCATATCGCGGAGGCGTTACAATATCGTCGTTATGAATATTGAGAGTGTCAGCCATGCATTTATATGATGTCAGTATCGCGCCACTGGTGCGCAACCTTCACAACCTGAAACATATCCTGCAACAAGGCGAACTATATGCCGAGCAGAAAAAAGTCGAGCCAGCGGCGATACTCAATAGCCGGCTGTCTATCGATATGTATCCATTGACCCGCCAGGTACAACTAGTGAGCGACATGAGCAAAGGTGCTGGTGCCAGGCTGGCCGGGCTGGAGATCCCGCAATATGCAGATGATGAAACCAGTTTTGAGATGCTGTATGCGCGTATAGCCAAGACCCTGGATTTTTTATCACAGATCCAGCCCGCGCAATTAGAAGGCGCTGAGCACAAAGAAGTGGTGCTCACCATACGCAAAGCCGACTTGACGTTTAGCGGCATTGATTACCTGGAAAAATGGGTAATGCCAAATGTCTACTTTCACAGCACCACCGCGTACAACATCCTGCGCCACATTGGCGTGCCTTTAGGCAAAACCGATTACCTGGGGCAAAAGCGCTAATCGTTTACTTACGCGCGCGCCAGTAATTGGTGCCCGCCACATCATCCTTTAACATCGCCTGCCTGCGCAGGGTTTCGTAGGCCTCGTCCTGCGAGATACTTTGTGCCTGGGCGATTTCACTCGCGCGTGCATTCGCTTTGGCCACCCAAGCCGGATTTTGCTGATAGCCACGATCCTGCATACACCTATCCAGCACCCGCGACTGCCTGGCCATTTTTTCCAGCTTCTGGAAAGGCAGCGCTTCAGGCAACTCTGCAGCCGCCTTGCTGGCAATCAGGTCACATTGATTCATCGTCTGCGCCAACTCACTGAGCGGCTGGTCTAATGGGTCATCCGCCAGATTCTGCCAGTAGAGTACACCTACACCTGTGATGAATGCCACGGCTAGGATGCCGACCACCTGAAAAGTTTTCATCGTAAGCCGCTTTCATAGAGTTAGTAGCGCCATAAGCTTCAAGTCATTTTGCGCGTATTTTTCTCTTTGTACCAGCAGGCAAGCCTGTGACACATGCTTTCCACATTTACTTCATTAAATCTTCATACATGGACTGTAAGCTATTGATTAACAGGATGAATAGCAGATGTAAATAACCGTGAATGATGCGGTGCCTGCCATCAAGAATTCATCCGCTATGACGTTATAGATTTATACAGATCACATATAAAGGAAAAATCATGAACAACTGGCTGGAAGAACCCCTGACCTACACCGCTAGCATGCCTGAACTGATGACGGCGCAGGACATTATGTACCTGGCGGAAGATATCGTGGCTGACAACAATATACTGGCAATCTACAAACCTGCTGAACTGTCACTCGAAGTCGTTTAAGGTTTTAAAAGCGCAAAGATGCAGCCATGCATGCTTTGCCTGTGGTAGTGGCATATCCACTCCTCCCTCACACCCCTCTTTTTGTAGGCGATATACGCCTAGACAGTCTCCAGATGTTTCCCTAGAATAAACCTTCCCTCACCTATACGACAGGAGGCAGGTATGTTTCAAGGAGCGATTGGAATCTATGCGCTGATTGGTATTGTTGTAGTGATTTGTGTGATCTTGTATGCGCTTGCAAAAATAGTGAAATAACACAGCCCTGTAAAAAGCCCCTCAATGAACTGCCCGCTCCCAGACATGACGTCTGATATTTCGGGCATTTCAACCAGGGGCTTTTTATTGCCTATTGGATCAACTCACGCCAGCTTTGCTTGGTGCCATAACTACCGTTGGTTTTTTGCTTGAATATGTTACCGGTCTTACCCGTGCCGGAGATACCGAATACCTGGTCATCCAGACTGAGTTGCTGTGGCGTCGGATCGTTACTACCCGTCACCACCACATGAGGTACGCCCTTGCCATCATAGACGATATTAAAACCTACGGCAGGTGAAGTCATACGCTCTGAAACGAGGCCACTAGGCAGTATTGAGCGCCCTTTTTTATAGTCAAAGTAATTAAACCACCCAAAACCAGCACCACTGCATGCCTGGCTGGTAGGCACCATGGTTGGCATTAACAACACGCCGTTCAATAGCAAAGGATCCAGATTCACACGCTCGCCAGGCGGGAAATCCAGAAGCCAACCATAAGTATTGTCAAAACTCACGTCTACGGTGGAGGAAATCCTACGATCATCTTCCAGTTTCCGGGGTTCTAATTTGCGAGCATCTATCGGCGAAGTCTGGCCGTTGTCTTTAAATGCGTAGACCGAATTCAATGGGGTGTTAGTCAAATCAGCCGGCTCCAGAAACTTGCCAGTCCCCACCATCACCACCAAATTTTTATCCACCTTGCCTAATTCAGGCTGAGTAGTGATTTTTTGTATACTGTTGTCACTACCTTTCAAGATAGCAATGCTGTTGACAGAACCAGTATTAATATCAAAGCGCCAGATGTTGCCATTGAGGTCGCCGCCATAGACCTTTAAGGCCGAATTGTTTTCAAACATCTGATCCGCATAAGCAGAGATTTTAGCCAGTCCGCTAGGTTCAGCCCCGCTGCCACTGCCAGTGGAGATATGCTTCACTTGCGCACCTGTATTCGCGTCCAGTACATACAAATGGCCTGCGCCATCCCCTGCCGGGCTATTTTTTGCAAAAGTGGTACTGTTTAGCTTTCTTGCATCATTGCCGTTGTTATATCCCGAAGTGACTAAAACCACCCAGCGGCCGTCTTTCATTTTAGTGACAACGGGATTACCGAAGCTATAGCCTAAGTTTATGCTATCTATAGAAGATTGTGTGCCAAATTCCCATAGCAATACCGGCAATTCAGGTTTTGTCACATCAATCGCAAAGTAGCCACGACCACCGCCATTCAAACCAGAGACTAAAATAGTGCGCCAGACAGGATTCGCTCCACTGCAGGCGGAAATACAAATATCGGCTACAACCGGGCTGCCATTCACATAATTGGTGTGAAAATTCGCACCATATTCCTTATCTGCCAGATTCGCCAGATTAGCGATGGCCGGTGTTGGGATAAATGCCCATAACTCATCTCCGGTGTCAGCATTAAACGCATGCAACATGCCGTCGTTTGCGCCGACATAAACAGCTGGTGTGCGGCCGGCCATATCGGTTTTATATTTTTTATAACCTTGGTCCAGATAGCCTGCATTTGAGACCTTAAAGTAGGCAGGGCGTGATTGTGAGATATCACCTAACGTGGCCTGCCGCTCACGGAATAGCCTGTTTTCTGCTTTGGTATTAGAGCTAATGTCTTCATAAGTTTTATTACCGCGTAAGTAATCTACCAACTTGCCAGCTTTATCGGTTTCCTTCATTTTCGGATCAGTGTCCAGTAGCCCTCGCATTTGGCTGAGGTCTTTATATCCCTGGGTGAGTGCATCTCTATGTGTCAGTGGCAAATTGCCCGCAAGAAATGGCGTCAAATTATTATTTGAATTGAAGTAGATTGTGCGACCTTTAGATGAGGTCACTTGCGCCTGCAAACGTCCTGTGCAGCTTTTCGAAATTTCAACATAACAAGAGGCAGATTCGCTAAACCCCAATGTAGAGCCTAAGTTAGCATTAGCGCAGTCCGATTGGTTTGCGCTGGTTGTTTTACAATAGAGTCTCCCATCTGGCCCAGTATATTGTGTCGCGGTGCTTGGGCACTTCTCTGCTGCAATACTCTCCACGCACCAAACGGCCGTTTCTGAAGTCACCAATGTGTCTACATTGACCTTGCGCGCCTCAAGATTACCAGTCCACTTCACAGTTTGGTAACTGGCCACATATTGAGAATTATCGCCATTGGTAGGCGCAAGGCTGCTCGCTGCAGCTGCCGCACTTGCGCCCTGTATCGACTTAATCTCAGACAGCCCTTTTGCTAATGACTCTCGTAACAGTTTAGGGTTTTTTGCGCTGTAATAAGTGCCACCCGCATTCACTGCAGCGTGCCAAAGATCATCGATACGGGTGCCATTGGCCGCTTTGGTGGGGTCTGGCCAATTCTTATTTCCATTTTTAATATCTCTGAAATCGCCAATATCTTGCTTTTCATAGCCATCGGTATAAACCAAGGTACCATCTATGCCCAAACCCAACGTGAGTGTGACCATATTTTGCGTGAGATAATCATTTGCCGTACCGCATACCGACGATGAGCGCGCGCCATTGCAATTCGATAGTGAACTATCCCGCATATCCGTATCATAAAAATACTTGGCTACATCTGCTAACGTTTTAAAGGCATTTGCACTATCAAACTGCGGCGGCAAAGTCCCGTCACCATCAAGGTTGCCAATCGCCTTTCCCTTTAAATCAACAATGTTATTGGCATCACTGGCATCCTCATTCCAGTAACCATCAGTTGTCAGCAAAGCAAAGTTTTGCTGGCAGGCATATTGCATGGGATCATCTTTACCTAGCGTTTGTTTACCGCCGAAATGCCGCCCCACCATAGAGAGTGTTTTACGCAGCGGCGTAGACCCATCACCTGATGTCGCAAACAGCTTGTCATACCAACTGTTTTTTTGCGCCTTATCAAAAGGCGCGATGGCTAAATAGTTAGAAGTAGAATTATTAATGGTGACGAAGCCCACCCGGTATCTTGAATCCATATTACTGAATGCCAGACTGGCAGCCGTTTTCATGGCCTGCATCCTGCTTCGGTAATAGGTATACCAATTCGCATAATTGGTCATTTCTTCGGTATAGGTACACGTTGTCTCGAGGCAATCAGTACGTTCCGGGCCTTTTTCCGTACTACCAGGCAATGCATACCGTGCAGAACCATCCACGAGCTTCACATACACCAGGCTACCGGGGATATCAGCGTTTGTGGATGTCAGTTTTTCTACCGCAATACTGACATTCCCGGTAGAGGTCACCTGCACAGGGCTGGCCGTATTGATCGGGTCTCCCGCAATCGTTCTAAATTCCACCACATTACCAGTGGTACTTAAAATCGTATTTCCAGTCACCTGACAGTTTCTATAAAGGGTTGTGGTACAAATGCCATTCGTAAAGTTTGTTGCGGACGTGCGTACTCTTGCTGCCAGGTTATTGCTGGTATTGTCAGAAACTGTCCCTGCAAGCAGTTCAATATTGTTTACTTTAATGCTGGTAATCGAAGGCGTTCCACTCAATACGGTGATTCTGAGCCTGTAAGTCGCCCTGGGTTGCCTCAGAAAAGTAAAAGTGCCCTGATCATTGACTCCCTGGCACACATTGTTACCAGTCAAGGTGGCTGCTTTTGAGGCGGCATCCGAATTACACCAGCGGATATCTGCAGGGAACTGGTTAGTGGTGGTTTGCTGCGTACTCCGGATACAACTAGTGAGCGCGGCCGTTGTGCAATACTCTCCTGCGACAAATGCAAAATATTCGGCACTGTTAGAAATATTAACGGTGCCCCCTTTGGCAGCCCCACTTGCGGTCACATCATTTTTGACAGCACGAAAATTCGTCTGGCTACCCATAGACACATTCTGTGAAGTGACAGCAGGAATATAGGTGAACCCCGGGTTGTAATACTGAGTGTTGTAGGAGGCGTTATCGTATAACCAGGCGGAACCACTATCCGCCCAGTCCGGGGTATATTCCCAGCCCATACTCCCGGAGTTATCCAGAATAAACATCAGATTAGGCTTCACATCTGAGGTGCCGGAAGTTTGCAATGGCATGGTTGCCAGATCCAGGAATTCAGCCTGTGACATCGCTGGCAGCAATAATCCCAAACAAATAAATAGGCGTGCCCAGAGTGTGTTTTTCATGATTCCACCCGTTTAGTTGGAAATAAAGGATTGCATAAAAGTTAATGTATTTTTGGGCCCCGCAATGCGCAGCGTCACCCGGTATAAAGGCGAATCCGAACTGGCAATACATTGTTTGAATAATTCGATATTGGTCACATTGTGCGAGCAGTTTTCCCCGTTGCTGGGCGAACTGGCCATCATGCAACGCGCCGCTTCACTTTTTGCGGTGCCTGCATTGATTTCTGCATCGCTGTAATTGCACATCCGTTCGATCACATAGCGGATCTCGTTACCCTGACGGTCTATGCCATCACGGATCTCATCATTACCATCGGTTTGGCTTGGCACTAGACTGCTGTTTGCATTGTTCCAGGCCATGGTGGTTAACAATTTCGCATCGCAGATCAAGGCGCTTGGCTGCGCATCAAACTGGCTGCAGTTCGCGTAATAGCCAAGTTGCGCATTATGTTTCACGCTATCAATCAATAACACTTTCTTGGTGATATTCTCGGCCACGCCTTCGAGCGCCACATTTGAGGTCGCGCTGGCGGACTGACGAAACACCATATTGCCGGATAACAGGGCGTTGGTATCGACACTGCGAATCAGTGAAACCGCAGCAATCGACATGACTGCCAGGGCTAATAACGCAAAAAACAGTACCAGCCCCGCCTGATGGGCAGGGTGATGGCATTGGGTGTTTGATGATAATCGGCTATAAAGCATCGCGGTTCCAGATCACATTTCTGAGCGGGATGGTGACTTCAAACGTCCGGTAACGATAGCGCTGCCAGTCAGCATTCGCGCTTAAATTGACATTGGCGGGTGTCGCGTCACTTTTCCAGATACACACCTTGTTGACCCCTGCCGCTGTGCCATTGCATTCCTGGCTGACGATGTTTTTTTGTAAATTGCCATCTCTGGCAACCACAGCGATCCTGATGGCGCGAATACGATTTCTGTCCAGCAAGCTAATACTTGTGCCATAAGTGCCGGTTGCATTCGCCCACGTATCCACGCGATTCAAATACTTTGCCGCCGTGACTGAAGTAGAAGCTGAGTCCTCAGTGCTTGCAATCCCATATTGCGCTTGCAAGGCAACAATATCGCTGGCAACTGGCACGGCAATGCTATTGGGGAACGGTGTGGAGCTAGGCGTGCCGCCAGTGCGCGTCAACTCCTGCTTGTCATTGACGGTGAATTCGTACTGGTTCCATGCGCCCAGGCAAGAGAAACGCACCCAGTCAGACCCGTTCAGATTGGTGACCGGGCTGGCGGTCGGCGCGGTATTGAGCTCGGTTAAGGTATTGATCGTGCGGTCTGCATTCAGCTTTTGAATGCGCGCTAAAGTGCAGTTAGGCGTGGCGGGTGTTTGATGAAAAAGCACAATGTCATTTTCCTGGCAGCCAATCAGGCGGCCATCCAGGGAGGGTCCGGACATGAGGCCGGTCGAGCGCAGAGAAGCGCCACCACTGGCAGGATTCCCGTATCGGATGCGCACGATGTCATTGCCAGTGCCACCATCCACAATCACCACAGGCGACAAATTGATCACCACGCCGGCCTGATTTATCGAGGTATCAATCGGGCACAACAATGGCGAAGGGTCTGAACTGTTATAAAGCGGTAAACCATAGCCCGCATTCTGTGCATCGCGCTGTATATAATAAAGTGCAAGTACACCGCTGGATTGCGCATCCGAGCCACCGGAAATCATGCGTTTCCGTGCTTCAAAACCGCTAAACAGATTAGTGATCGCCAATGTAGCCACCAGGCCGATTAACAGGCCAATTAACAACTCGATCAGGCTCATGCCTGCCTGATGGCGCAAAAACGGCACTCGCTTAGCTGGCATGTCAAAAGCTTGCGGTTTCATGGCAGCACGTCAAACAAATAACTTGAAGCATTGACATGATGCTGGCTGCCACCTGGTACTTGCCACCCCACTGTCACAGTCACCATGCTATTGGTCAGGGCAGAAAAGCTCAGCGTACCATTGGGGAGTTGCGCTTTGATTTTCTCGCCATCTATTTTGCTGACATAGCCTGAAGCCCCTCCACCATAAGCCATCATATTTGCCAGATGCGTCTGGGCAATCAACTGTGCTTCGGCACGGTAGCGATTGTCATTGCTGTTTTTCAGCATGGCTGTTTGCAAACCCACCAGCGCCAGCACGCCCATGCTGAAAATCACCACCGCCACCATGGCTTCAATGAGCACCGATCCACGCTGCGCTGGCAAGCGAGAGGCCGCTAGTTGTTTAGGCACAGGTTTTAGCATTTTCTCGCGTCTCCTGTGGTGGTCACAGATGGATCACATAATTTAGTGTAGCCACCGGCGGCCAATAAAATACGTAAGGCCCTGCGCTCGCTACTGTTGACCTGTAGATTAGTGATATCCACGCGTGACAGCGCAGCCGGTATCGCCGGATCCCTGGTGCCAAAACTGGTGAAAACCGCCGTGTTGTTATCTGTAGTCACCTGAATATTGGTTGATGATCCTTCTGCGGCGCTTTTAGAACTAATGTTAGCCGGGCAATTGGCAGTCACTGTTTGACAGCCTAATTGCCAGCTTGAATTACTTTTTAACGTGAACTTGATATTGGCATTGCGTTTGATCGCCTCCGCCCTCGCCTGTTGCAAGCCGTTTTTGATAGATTCCGCCACGGTCCTGATCTGCGAGTTACCAATGGAAGACTGGAAGGCTGGGATAGCCAGCATAGAAACTGCCATCAGCACCACGACAGTGACCACCAGTTCAACCAGCGTGAATCCCTGTTGCTGCATGGCTAGCAAGTGCCTGATGAAGTCGTTAACCAGCATGAGCTGCCAGTGGTGCCGTCATATTTTGAAGTCTTGACGTTGTCCTGGTTCACTGTGAATTCGAAATTACCCATGTTTCGGGTCGATTTTCCTGCCGCCTTCAAGGTGTAAGTGGTGGCCGTTAGACTATCTACTGAATAATCAAAGAATTTGGCATCCGTCGGATTACAAGTAAAGCCGACGTAAGTATAGTTATCCTGGTAAAACTGCTCTGCCTGCACCCGGCAATTAGCCAGGTTAGCAGGCGCCTCTACCGAGTTACCGCTTTTGATGTAATCCTGGTAACCAGGCACGGCGATACTGGCCAAGATGCCCATGATGGCAACGACAATCATGATTTCAATCAAACTAAACCCGTGGTGCATGGAGCGACGCATCATAGTGAGACCTTTTTTACGATGTGCCCATCATGCGAATTGCCCAGGGGGATGTCCAGCGTGGGCTGACCAACGGCAATGTTTAGCCGATAAGCGGTCAACCAGGCACGCCATCAGACACTGGCGGTTTAGTGATAAAATGCAGGTCTATTTAAATCGGACTGTAGATTATGCTTTCCTTCTGGACGCGACTATTAGCGCTTGGCCTGTTATTGGCACAATTAAGCGCCTGCGGGCTCAAGGGTGATTTATATATTCCCGAACGCCAGTATCCTCAACCTCAACCAAAAACGCCTGCCCAGTGACTGCTTTCAATACTAAAAATGGCCTGCTACATGCCGAAAATGTAGCTTTGCGCGATATTGCCCAACAACATCAGACACCGACTTATGTGTATTCCCGTAATGCATTGACTGAGACATTCAAACGCTTTCAGGCTGGCCTGCTAGGACATGAGCACCTGATCTGTTTTGCGGTGAAAGCCAACCCCAGCCTGGCTATCCTCAACCTGTTTGCCCGCCTGGGCGCCGGGTTTGACATCGTCTCCGGTGGCGAACTGGCACGCGTGATTGCCGCAGGCGGTGATCCGAAAAAAGTGGTGTTCTCAGGGGTGGGTAAATCACATAGTGAAATCCGCGCTGCACTCGAAGCGGGCATTCTGTGCTTTAACGTTGAATCCATTAATGAATTACACCGTATTCAGCAAGTCGCTGCCGACATGGGCAACATTGCACCGGTTTCATTGCGGGTGAACCCGAATGTGGATGCTAAAACCCACCCGTACATTTCCACCGGCCTCAAGAACAACAAATTTGGCGTGGCATTTGAAGATGCACTGGATCTGTACCAGCAAGCCGCCAGCATGCCGAATATCGCAGTGCATGGTGTGGATTGCCACATAGGCTCACAGATCACTGAACTGTCGCCTTTTCTCGATGCGCTGGATAAAGTACTGGGCCTGGTGGATGCCTTATCAGAAAGAAATATCCATATCCAGCATATCGATGTTGGCGGTGGCGTAGGGATTACTTACAGCGACGAAACCCCACCGGATTTTGCGACCTACACCGCAGCCATCATGCAAAAGCTGGCTGGCCGTGGCGTGAAAGTACTATTTGAACCTGGACGTGCATTAGTAGGTAATGCCGGTGTATTGCTGACCAAAGTTGAATATCTGAAACCAGGTGAGAGCAAAAACTTTGCGATTGTCGATGCCGCCATGAACGACCTGATGCGCCCGGCGCTGTACGATGCCTATCACAACATCACCACCATTGCCGCCTCGTCAGCGCAAGCACAACTCTATGAAGTGGTCGGCCCGGTGTGTGAGAGCGGTGATTTTCTTGGCCATGACCGTACCCTGGCGATTGCAGAAGGCGACTACCTGGCGATCCACTCCGCCGGTGCTTATGGCATGAGCATGGCCAGCAACTACAACACGCGGGCGCGGGCAGCAGAAGTGCTGGTAGATGGCGACCAGGTACATGTGATTCGCGAACGCGAGCAGATTGCCGACCTGTTTAAACTGGAACGCACCTTGCCCTAAAGTGACAATGTCGATGTAAAAAAACCGAAGCATTGAGCTTCGGTTTTTTTATTGGGTGTTAGCGCACAAGCCGGCAATTCATCCATGCCGCCCCTGACGGCATGCGTTTAATCGAAAATGACGGTCTTGTTCGCATACAGCAAAATACGGTGGTCAATATGCCAGCGTACGGCTTTCGACAGCACGATACGCTCCAGGTCGCGGCCTTTCTGGATCAGATCTTCCACCTGGTCGCGATGCGAAATACGCGCCAGGTCCTGCTCGATGATAGGCCCTTCGTCCAGCACTTCAGTCACGTAATGGCTGGTGGCGCCTATCAGTTTCACGCCACGCTCAAACGCTCTGTGGTACGGGCGCGCACCAATAAATGCGGGCAGGAAAGAATGGTGGATATTAATGATTCTTTGCGGATAACGGGCCACAAACGCTGGTGACAATATCTGCATGTACCGCGCCAGCACAATCAAATCAATCTGGTATTGGTCGAACAGCGCAAACTGTTGCGCTTCAACCTCGGCCTTGGTTTCCTTGGTCATGGGCAGATAATGGAAATCGATGCCATAGAAGGCGGCCAGTTTTTCCGTATCGCGGTGATTACTGATAATCAGCGGAATGTCACAGGCCAGTTCGCCGCTATGATGCCGCTGCAACAAGTCTGCCAGGCAATGGTCATACTGCGAGACCATAATGGCCATGCGTGTTTTTTGCTCGGAAAGTTTCAATTGCCAGGTCATGGCAAAGCGCTGGGCGACAGGGCTGAATGCCTGCTCAAAATCACCCACCGCCACATTGAAATCACTCAGGTCCCACTCGACCCGCATTAAAAACAGATTATTTTCCGCATCCTGATGCTGGTCTGCGTGTAAAATATTGGCATTGTGCTCATATAAAAATTGCGCAATCGCCGCCACAATCCCTTTGGTATCCGGGCAGGTAATCAGCAAAGTAGCAGTGTTTTTCATAACATTTGGCGGGTAACTGGCAACAAAACGCCGATTATACCTGATGCATGCCTGACCTTGTGACTGACCATGTGCTTAACCTTAAGGATTAGCGGACGCAATGCAGCAGCCTCCTTCACGGAATTGATTTATGCAAACAAATGACTCACCGAATATTGTGCTGGCTAACCCACGCGGATTTTGCGCCGGGGTGGACCGCGCCATTATTATTGTCGAACAGGCACTGGAAAAATTCGGGGCGCCCATTTACGTGCGCAACGAAGTCGTGCATAACAAATTTGTAGTGGGCCAACTACGCGAAAAAGGCGCCATTTTTGTCGATGAGCTGGAAAAGATCCCAGCAGGCAACATTGTCATCTTCAGTGCGCATGGCGTTTCCAAAGCGGTGCGCGCAGAGGCAGAGTCACGTGGCCTCACAGCTTTCGATGCCACCTGCCCGCTGGTCACCAAGGTGCATATCGAAGTGGCCAAAATGCGTAAAGAAGGCCTGGAAATAATTATGATAGGCCATAAAGGCCACCCGGAAGTCGAGGGCACCATGGGGCAATCTGAAGCGGGCGGCATGTATCTGGTTGAAACGCCGGAAGATGTGGCTGCTTTACAAGTATCCGATGCCGAAAAGCTGGCCTATGTCACGCAAACCACACTGTCGGTGGACGATGCCACGCAAGTGATCAACGCATTGAAAACCCGCTTTCCGAGTATCAAAGCGCCTAAAAGCGATGATATTTGCTATGCCACGCAAAACCGCCAGGATGCAGTCAAAATCATGGCCAAAGATTGCGACCTGGTGATCATTGTCGGCTCGCCGAACAGCTCAAACTCCAACCGCTTACGCGAAGTAGCTAAAAACCAGGGCGTTGAAGCCTATATGGTGGATAACGCAAGCCTGCTTGACCCGGCATGGCTAAAAGGTAAAACAAAAATAGGCATTTCAGCCGGTGCTTCCGCGCCGGAAGTCTTGGTAAAGGAAGTCATTCAAGCCTTGCATACCATGGGCATCTCCCACGTGGAGGAACTGCAAGGAGTGGTTGAGAATGTGGTTTTCCAACTACCTAAAAATCTGGTGAATGCAGAAAAACGTACGCAAAACCAGGTAGCTCCTTAATCACTAGCCAATCAACAAGACGCAGCTGCCGCTGACACCAGCCTGACATTCAATTCAGTTTATTTCAGTCACGGAATCTTCAGGCAAAAAAAACCCAAGCGCTAGGCCTGGGCTCAAGCAATATCCTCGGGAAAGGATAATAGGGGAAAACATTGCTCATTGTTGTTATGCAACAATTCAATGACTCTCATACTCTGGAGACAGCTGCGGCAGTTACTATATGCGCGCAATTAAATACTATATAAATCATATAGCATTTAATATGCCAAACCTTAAATCCAAATAAGTCATTGATTATAATAATTAAATTATTATAAAAACAAAATACCCTTCAAATGCCCGGTTGATTTAAACCACCAGTTTGGCTTAAAAAAACCACCCCGGTGAATACTCAGCTCCTCTGGCGGCGCTCATCAGTAAACATCGGGAACAATAATGGCAGTAGCAGCAGGGTGAAAAGCGTGGCTGTGATCAAGCCGCCCACAATCACGACTGCAAATGGCCTTTGCGTTTCAGAACCAATTCCGTGTGACAAGGCGGCAGGCATCAAGCCTATGCCCGCCATCAACGCCGTCATCAGGATAGGACGCAAGCGCGCCACCGCACCTTCAATCACCGCTTCACTGCCTCGTTTGCCTTCACGCATCAAATGCTTGATCTGCTCCACCATGATCACCCCGTTTTGCACAGAGATCCCGGCCAGCGCGATAAAGCCCACCGCCGCAGACACAGATAAGTGCAAGCCTGCGACAGCCAGACCTGCCAAGCCGCCCACCAGCGCAAATGGAATCATCAGCAACACCAGCAAGGCATTTTTCACTGACTTGAATGCCCAGAACAACAGGATGAAAATCAGCAGCACAGAGAGCGGCACAATCACCATCAGGCGCTTCATCGCCCGTTGCTGGTTCTCAAACTGCCCACCCCAGGTCATGGTGTAACCAGGCGGCAACTTGACTTGCGCTTTCACCCTTTGCATGGCTTCCTGCACAAAGCTACCCTGGTCCCTGTCGGTAATATTGGCCTTGATAGACACAATGCGCGAACCTGCTTCACGGCTGACGCGTGATGCGCCCTGTTTGATAGTCACCTCAGCCACTTCACTGAGCGGAATACTACCCGCGCCATTCGGCAGCGCAATCGGCAACTCATCAATGTCATCCACCGAATCGCGATAAGATCTTTCCAGGCGCAAGGTGACATCAAAATGGCGGTCGCCATCGTAAAAGGTATTGGCAGCATCGCCAGCCAGTGCCGTTTGCACGGTATTGTTCACATCGTCGACCAGTAAACCATAGCGGGCCAGCTGGCCGCGGCTCAAGGTGATATCCAGCTCCGAATTACCCGAGATCCTCACGGCAGCAACGTCGGTCGCCCCGCGTACACCATTGATGGCATCCACTACTTCAGCGGCTTTTTGCTCCAGGATAGTCAGGTCACGGCCAAAAATCTTGACCGCGATCTCGCCCTTCACGCCGGACAAGGCTTCTTCCACACTGTCCTGGATCACCTGTGAAAAATTGGTCGGGATGCCGGGAATTTCATGGATACGCCGCGAAATATCTTTGATCAGGCTTTCTTTATCGGCGAAATGCCATTCGCTATGCGGCTTAAGGTCGGCCAGGATCTCCATATGGTATGGCCCTTTAGGATCGGTGCCATCATCCGGCCGGCCTACGTGCGCCACTACCAGCCTGACCTCCTGGTAACTGTTCAGGATTTTTCGGATATGCCGTTCAACTTCCTTGGTTTTTTCCAGGCTGGCGGAGGGTGGTAAATCAACCGTCAGCCAGATATTGCCCTCATCCAGCTTGGGTAAAAACTCAGAACCCAGCATAGGCGCGCATAGCATCGCCAGCACTAACACCGCCACCGACGCGAGGACCACCAGCTTTCTGACCTGGGTGCTCTTGAGCAATACTTTACGGTAGGCATCCTGGATATTCTGCATCCAGCTGCTATGTTTTTCCGCCATGTCCTCACGCTTCATGGTGTATGAGAGCAAGGCTGGCACCAGCGTCAAGGTAAGCAAAATTGCACCTAGCAGGGCAAAACTCAGGGTAAACGCCATAGGCGAGAAAATCTTGCCTTCCACACGCTGGAAGGTAAAGATAGGTAGGAAAGCGGTGATGATGATGGCTTTGGAGAACAATATCGGGTGCCCCATATCAATCGCGGTATTTTTCAGCGTTTGCATGCGCCAGGCCAGGCCAGAATGTGCCGGATTATTATCTGTTTGCGCCACCGCCAGCCGCACCATCAACGCTTCAACCAGCACCACGGCACTATCTATGATGATGCCAAAGTCGACCGCGCCCAGCGAGATCAGGTTGGCAGACACGCCGCGTAAATCCATCACAATAAATGCAAACAACAGCGACAAGGGGATCACCGAAGCGACGATCAAAGCCGCACGCCAGTTGCGCAAAAAGATGATCAGGATGGCCACCACCAGCAAGGCGCCCACGATCAGGTTTTCCGAGACCGTGTGTACAGTATGGTCCACCAGCCCGGTACGGTCATAGAACGGTACAATCTTCACGCCGGGTGGCAGCGTCTGGTTGACTTGCACGACTTTCTCGCGCAATGCTTCAATCACCTTGGCCGCATTCTGGCCTTTGGTCATGAGGATGATGCCTTCGATAATGTCATCCTGCTGGTTGAATGACACGATGCCAGAGCGAGGCCGGTCGCCGATTTTTACTTCACCCAAATCACCGACCAGGATAGGCTTGCCATCGCGGGTATCGACCACCGATTGCGCAATGTCGTCCACATTGCGATATAAACCAATGCCGCGCACCACCAGCGATTCATCGCCCCTGTGCATCAGGCCGCCACCGGCATTACTGCTGTTATGGCTGACCGCCTGGTTGACCTGGTCTATGCTCACTGCAAATTTTTTGAGCAAATGCGGGTCCAGTTTGATCTGATACTCTTTGACCGCACCGCCAAAGCTAGTGATGTCCGCCACGCCTGGCACCATGCGTAACTGGGGAATGATTTTCCAGTCCTGGATGGCGCGCACCTCGCGCTGCGGCATATCTGCTGGCGCTTCTACCAGATAGCGGTAAATCTCACCTACCGCGGTGGTTAACGGCGCCAACGTGGGTTGCAAACTGTTGGGCAGACTCACGCCCTGCAAACGCTCCAACACTTGTTGCCTGGCGAAATAATCTGCGGTGTTTTCAGCAAAAGTCAGTGTCACCACTGACAAGCCGGTGATAGACACGGACCGGATTTGCGTTAATCCCGGCACGCCGCTCATACCATGTTCAATCGGCAACGAGACCACGCGCTCGACTTCTTCAGGCGCCATGCCTGGTGATTGCGTCACAATCACGACGTGTACATCTTCCACATCAGGGAAGGATTCTATCGGCAGGTTTTGCACGGCAAACCAGCCAAAGATCATCAATACGACTGCGCCTATCAGCAGAAACACGCGCTGTTGTAGAGAAAAAGTGATTAACCCTTTTAACATGTTTGGCTTTCGATAACCCGGCGCATGGCAAACCGGTGAATGATTGACTGCAGGCTGATCGCCAACATTATTTATTCACGGATAGATCAGAATTCAGCAAAATCGCGCCGCCAGTGACTACGCGCTCACCGGCCTTCAAGCCTTGCTTCACCGTTGCGTATTCCCTGCGCTGTACATCCAGCGTCACCACGCGCTTTCTGAAATGCAGTGGCTGCTCTTCCACAAACACATAGCTGTATAAGCCTTCTGTAATCAGGGCACTGTTAGGCAAGCGTATGACTTTATGCTGACTGTTATCCAGCGGCGTAATGCGTGCGTACATCTCAGGCTTGAGCTTGCCTTTGCTCTCGATCACGCAGCGCACCGGGATGCGCCTGGTGGTCGTGTCCACCATGACACCTATGGTTTTCACCTCACCGCTAAACACTTCGTCTGGATAGGCATCGACCTGCACACTGACTTTTTGCCCTTGCGTAATGCGGCTTAAATCCCGCTCCGGCAAATCAATACTGGCCCACAAATT
The DNA here is from genome assembly GCF_058744375.1 of Methylophilus sp. E2MeOHC9. Classification (NCBI taxonomy): domain Bacteria; kingdom Pseudomonadati; phylum Pseudomonadota; class Betaproteobacteria; order Nitrosomonadales; family Methylophilaceae; genus Methylophilus; species Methylophilus sp. E2MeOHC9. The sequence continues at coordinate 1,010,082 of NZ_CP196024.1, read as the reverse complement.
GGTGGGGTCAGTCACAATAAACAAGGGGTCAGCGGCATCAGGCCTGATTTCACTGCCCGGGTTTATTTTGCGGTCCACCACCGTGCCACTGATAGGCGAGCGCAAGGCATAATTATCATTGGCGGCCGTCGAAACGCCCAAGTTTTTGAGGCGCGCCGAAGCACGGTCAGATTCTGCACGTGCCAGTGAAAAGTCCGCCTGCGATGTCTCTACTTCTTTTTTGGCAAGCACGCCGCCTTCCATCAACATGCGGTTACGCTCAAGCACTTGTTGCTTACGCTGCAAATCGACTTGTGCTTTACGGGCATCAGCCACCGCTCCACCTACATCCGGTGAATCCATCACCAGCAAGGCCTGTCCGGCTTTTACCTGATCGCCCACTTGCGCCTTAATCGCCATCGCCCGGCCGGCAACCGGTGAAAAGACGCGTGCAGTGCGGTTTTCATCCAGAATGATTTTGCCATTGAGCGGCTCGGTCACCGGCACCGGGATCTCAGTCACTGCCTCTACTTTCAAACTGGCGACCTGTGGCGATCCGGCGGTGAGCACAATCTCGTTTGCCAACCGCGGTGCGGCTGCATTTTTCTCAGCGGCATGTAGCGTATGGGTAGAACACGCCAATCCGGCCAGTAGTACCAGCCAGCCAGCCAGTTGCCTGTGATAAGCATTCAAAATAAAGGATATGCGCATGTGGTAGAGGGTCGTTTTCATGATTAAGGTGTATTAAACACTTGATGGGTGGCCGCCAGCCAGGCAAACAGCGATTTGGCATAATCCGCTTTGACACTGGCAGATTCGAGCTGCAGCGCGCGTAGGATACGCCTGGCGTCCAGCAGGTCCATCACGCTCATGGCGCCATGTTGATAGGCGAATTCAGCAGCATCAGATGCCTTTTGCGCCTCGGTCAAAATACTCTGGTCAAAGCGATGGTTTTTGTCGATGGCCGCCTCGAGATCGGCTTTGGCACTACGCATTTCAGCCAGCGCAGCTGCCCTCACCTGCTCTTTTGCATCAGTCGCGGCGTTGTAATCCACTTCGGCACGCGCAGCTTCGCCTTCATAATTGTAATTAGTAAATAAAGGAATACTGACCATTGCGCCCACAGTGTCCGGCCCGGACCCAGGCTCTTGCCCGGGGAAATGCTGATAAGCCAATGACCAGGTCAAATCCCTGGTTTTGAGGGATTCTGCCAGCTTTCTTGCCTCTTGCGCCTGCTGCATGCGCACCTCGGCCGCCCTGATATCTGAACGATCCGTCAACCATGCATCCCCTGCCTGCACCCCGGATTCCGCTCCCGGTGTGGGCCATGGGTCGGCCACATAAAGCGTCGCAGCATCCTGATCTTTACCGATCAAATAAGCCAGTTGTGCCTGTGCTTTTTGCAAGGTCGCTTCTGCTTGCCGCAAATCATTCTTGCCGCGCAAGGCATCCACCCGGATCCGCGCCACATCGGCTGAAGCCACATCCCCTGCTTTCAGGCGAAACTCAGCCGCCTGCAAGGTTTTGTCATACAGCCCGACATTCAGCTGCTGAATCTGCACCGCCTCCTGCGCCAGCTTGAGGTCATAATAGGCAGTGGCCATTGCCAGCGCCTGCCGACGATACGTCTCTTTCAAATCGAATTCAGAGGCTTTGACGGCACTTTCAGCCACTGAAGTGCGCAACTCGCGTTTATTGCCGCGCTCATATAATTGGCTGACCTGCAGTGTCGAGTTGTAGGTTTTGTCCCATAAGCCGTTGCTGCCATTCTGGTTGTTATTGCCCTGGCCACGGTTGAGGTTCAGACTGGAAACACCTACAGACAAGACCGGGTTAGGTCGCTGCCCGGCGATCAGGGTATCGGCTTCGGCAGATTGCAACGAGCGTTTGGCGGCCAGCAGCTCGCGGCTGTAGCCGGCAAATAACTGCTCGGCCTGCGGGAGCGTCAAATGATCAAGTGGGATAGTTTGCAGATCGGCTACTGCTGCATTCTCTGCATAAAGGGGTAGCATCCAGACAGCTAACAGCACAAAGCAAACAACTCTTGATTGACGCCACAGCATTGAAGATTCCCTTTATGTGCTAGCCGTTATTTTGCAATCATAATACCGTGTATCGCTTACGACAATCTTTCAAAAAAACGGTGTTTGCCATGGCAACGGGGACGATAGCCACCATAGACAGTCACTGCCCATTTCAAGGACAATGTGCGGATGACACAGCCTTACAAAACCCCGGTTTCTGCCCTCGTCCTGATTCACACGCCTGATCTGCAGGTGCTACTGCTGGAACGGGCAGACAAAGCAGGTTACTGGCAATCAGTGACCGGCAGTATAGAAGGCACTGAAACACCCGCTCAAGCGGCCATCCGCGAGGTGCAGGAAGAAACAGGACTCAATGCGCTAAGCTATGATTTCCAGGATTGGCATACCAGTAATATTTACGAGATTTACCCGCACTGGCGCCATCGCTATGCACCCGGCGTCATTGAAAATACCGAGCATCTATTCGGGCTGTGCTTGCCAGCCACAATGCCGGTGACACTAGCGCCTGATGAACATACACGCTACGAATGGGTAGACTGGCGCGAAGCCGCAAAAAAAGTATTTAGCTGGACGAACGTAGACGCCTTGAAAAAGCTGGGGGAGCGCCACCATCTATTGTGATGAGGCCCGGTTTTGTAAACATCTTGTTGGCCTTTGCAACACCTTATATGATTGGGATAAATCCCGATCGGCTGTAAAATACTATTTTTATGAAAGCCGGGCTTGGCCCGACATCTGAAAAGCATGCAAACTGCCACTATTCAATTTGAGAAATTCCAAACCGCGCAAGACGACGATTGTCAGGCGCGCATCCTGGCTGCCCGCAAGAAGCTGGGCAAGCGCCTGGTGATTCTGGGCCACCACTACCAGCATGAAAGCGTATACCGCCATGCCGATTTCTCAGGTGACTCACTCAAGCTTTCCAAGTATTGCGAAAGCCTGGATGCCGAATACATCGTTTTCCTAGGCGTACACTTTATGGCCGAGGTGGCTGACATTTTGAGCCGCCCGGAGCAAATCGTAGTGTTGCCTGACCTGGCTGCCGGCTGCTCTATGGCAGACATGGCCAACCTGGCGAAAGTTGAACGTAGCTATCGCGAATTAAGCAAAGTACTCAACTTTGATGAAACCATCACCCCGGTCACCTACATCAATTCCGCAGCTGACCTGAAGGCGTTCTGCGGTGAGCATGGTGGCATTGTCTGCACCAGCACCAATGCGCCAAAAATCTTGGAATGGGGTTTTAGCCAACGCGAAAAAATCCTGTTCTTCCCCGACCAGCATCTGGGCCGCTGGAGTGGTTACAAAATGGGTATCCCGCTGGAACAAATGCCGGTGTGGGACCCTGACCTGCCTATGGGCGGACTGACTGAACAGCAGATTAAAGATGCGAAAATCCTGCTATGGAAAGGCCACTGCTCAGTGCACCAGATGTTCCGCAAACAGAACATCGAACAATTCCGCGCCCAGCACCCGGATGGCAAAGTGATCTCCCACCCGGAAACCGCGTTTGAGGTATGTATCAACTCCGATTACGTTGGTTCCACCGAGTACATTCTGCGCACCGTCAGCGAAGCTGAACCCGGCACCAAATGGCTGGTAGGTACCGAGCTGAACCTGGTCACCCGCCTGGCCGAAGAAATGAAACCGCAAAACAAGCTGGTGCAGTTTATGAGCCACGTGGTGTGCGAATGCTCCACCATGGCACGTATTGATCCGCAGCATCTGGCCTGGTGCCTGGAAAACCTGGCAGAAGGCAATGTCGTCAACCAGATCAAAGTACCTGAACATGAAGCCAAGTTAGCCAAATTGACGCTGGACAGAATGCTGGCGGTCTCTTAATGACAGGCTGTGCGCTGTGTGAGCTGTCATCGCAAGATATCCTATGGCAGGATGACTTTTGCCGCGTAGTGCTGCTGAATGATGCTGATTATCCGGCCTATTGCCGGATTGAATTATTGGCACATATCAAGGAAATGACAGACCTGCCTCCCGCTGACCGTTCACGCACCATGAAAGTCGTATTTGCTGTGGAAGCAGCACTGCGGGAAACGATACAGCCGGATAAGATCAACCTGGCCAGTTTGGGGAATAAAACACCACATATGCACTGGCATGTGATTCCACGGTTTGAGAGTGACAAGCACTTTCCGAATAGCCACTGGGCAGAAGCGACAAGGGACTCCGAGGCGCAGCTGCTGAGTCAGGCGGTGAGGGATCAATTGCAGAAAGTGGTGGCTGAGCGGGTGGAATGTGCGCTTGAGTCTTGATTGCTTATTTACAAACTTAATTTCAATTTGATAGATTCTTTTTCGCCCCTAGGCGACCCTCTTTCTTATGCTTGTCCATAAGAAAGAAGGCAAAGAACAAGACACCCTAGCTTCCGCTTGTTCCCTGCGTTGCTCATCAACGTGGGCGTCCAACGGAACTCGCCCTAGCGGCTTGCAAAAGACGCAAGCCACCGCGGAGCTCAAACAGGCGCTGGCCGACACCACCCACGCTGACTGCGCTACTCGGCGCGTCAGATAGGGGACCCGAAAAGCACACGCATTCAGTTAAGCTAAGACTCGCCACATTCATTACCGCTCCATCATTGAAATAAAACACAGCAATAAAAAAAACAAGAAAACCCACCAAAACAATTGAATTGGTTTGGTGGGGGTTAGCTTTGGAAATTAAAGAAATCCCTTAGCGCCCTTAATGCAATATATTCAAATAACGTTTCATCGTGGTGGTTTTAAACGGGCCCCTATCTGATGCGCCGAGTAGCGCAGGCAAAATAAGGAAGAAGGGAGCGACTGTCCGAATCCCGCGGTGGCCTGCGTAGTGTGCAGGCCGCTAGGTTGAGTTTCGTGACCGCTTATTTTGACGAGCAACGCAGGAATAAAGCGGAAGCTAGGGTGCCCTTTCTTTTGGTGACTTATTCTTTGGGCAAGCAAAGAAAAGTCACTCGCCTAGGGGCGAAAAAGAATGGTGCAATAAAGCACCAACATCGAATGCTTAACCATCCAAAGAAATACCGATTACACCTACCAGCAAGTGTGAGGCTTATTCTTTGATTGTCATCAAGCTAAGCATGAACCCTGCCTGGATTCTCCCTTGCAGGGCGCACTGGCTTCTATATAAGCCAGTCGTTTCGCAGGCAAAGAGCATGCTCTTTGAAACCCTGCGACACCCTTCGCCAGAATGACGAGCTTGCGCAGTACTCAGGCAGCTTTTGCGCAAGCCAACCGTTACGTAAGCACACAACAGCTGCATAAAACCTTACGCCCAACACCACGGATCACATCACATAGAAGCTTTGCACTTCCACCAAGCCGCTAGAAACATCCAATCAAATAACGCATTAGGAATGCTTCCTAGCCAACCTGCCCACGCCCCGCAACCATCCCAGCAAATCATCCACATAGGTATACAACACCGGGATCACCAGCAGACTCAACACCGTTGAAGTAATCAACCCGCCAATCACGGTAATCGCCATCGGCGCGCGGAAGCTCGGGTCTGCACTCCAGCCCAACGCAATCGGCATCATGCCTGCCGCCATTGCAATGGTCGTCATCACAATTGGCCTTGCCCGTTTATGGCAACCATCAATAATCGCGTCAAAGCGGCTGATTTTGGATTGCTTGCGCGCCATGATGGTGTATTCCACCAGCAAAATCGAGTTTTTCGTCACCACGCCCATCAGCATCAACAGGCCAATCACGCTAGGCATGGAGAAGCTGTTATGCGTCACCAGCAGCGCAAAAAATGCGCCGCCCAGCGATAACGGCAAGGCACCAAGGATGGTAATCGGTTGCAGAAAGTCGCCGAACAGCAACACCAGCACCACATAAATGCACATGATGCCTATGATCATGGCGCCGCCAAAACTGCTGAACAATTCGTTCATGCGCTTGGCATCGCCGGCTTCAAGCTGTTTCACGCTTGGTGGCAGATTCTGCATGGCGGAAAGTTGCTGCACGTCACGCATGACTTCACCGATCTGGCGCTTATTCAACTCGATATCAAAGGTGACGTTGCGCATGCGGTCCATGCGGTCTATCTGCTGCGGCCCGCTGCCCATGCGTACCGTAGCGACGGTTTCCAGGCTCACACTGCCGTTGCGGGCTGGCACTCTTAACTGCGCGATTTCCTGCAGGCTGCTGCGTACACTAGGCCCCAGCCGCACACGGATAGGCACCTGGCGCTGTGGCAAGTTGAGTTTAGGCATGCTGTTAGAGAAGTCGCCTGAAGTCGCGACACGGATCACCTGCGCAATTGCTTCTACAGTGACGCCAAGTTCGGCCGCTTTATCCACATCGGGGATAATCTGCACTTCTGGCCGCTGCAGGCTGGCGCTGGAGGTGATGTTACCCAGGCCGTTGATGCCTCTTAATTGCTGACCCACTTGCTGGCTGGCACTGAGCAAGGCCACCGGATCATCACTGGCCAGCGTGACTTGCAAGCGCTCTCCAGATTCGCCTGAGCCAACCGAAATGCGTGCACCCGGCAGGCTTTTCAGTCGCTCCCGCAAATCCGCTTCGATCTCCGATTGCTTCTGTTTGCGGTCACTGCGCTCGGTCAGGCTGATGATCAGGCTACCTTTACGCACATCGGTGGTACTTTCAGCCGCGTGCGGGCCGCCACCGCCAGTGCTGGCTGCGCCGGCGGCACTAAACACGGCTTTTACCTCAGGGTGCTGTTTAACGATATGCTCAGCCTGCTCCACCAGATGGCGCGTTTGTGCCAGTGGCGTGCCGGGTTGCAGCTCAATATTGACTTTGGTCTGGCTACTGTCAGAAGAAGGCACAAAACCTTTGGGCAGCAATGGCATCAGGCTCATGGAACCAACAATAAACAACACAAAACCTAGCACTACGGTTTTACGGTGGCCCAGACACCAGGTCACCCAGCGCAGATAAGCACGCATGGTGCCTGAGGTTTGCTCTTCTTTGACCGGATGCGGCTTGAGCAGGTAGGCTGACATCATGGGCGTTAGCAAACGCGCCACGATCAGTGAGCAGGTAATGGCAATCGCTGCAGTGATGCCAAATTGCTTGAAAAACTTACCGGGGATACCGCTCATAAACGCAGTTGGCAGGAAGATCGCCACCAGCGTAAACGTTGTGGCGATCACGGCAAAGCCAATTTCGTCAGCGGCTTCCATGGCGGCCTGGTAAGGCGTTTTGCCCATACGCAGATGACGCACAATATTCTCGATTTCTACGATGGCATCATCCACCAGTATCCCGACTACCAGCGCCAGCGCCAGCAGGGTCAGCAGGTTGAGTGAAAAGCCGAAATACTGCATAAAGGCAAAGGTGGGAATCATAGACAGCGGCAACGCCACCGAAGCGATGATGGTCGCCCGCCAGTCGCGCAGAAACCACCAGACCACCAGTACTGCCAGCAACGCGCCTTCGTACAATAACTGCATGGAGCCGTTGTAGTTATCCTCCACCGGCTTGACCATATTGAAGGCTTCGACGATTTTGACCTGCGGGTGCAATTGCTCGAACTTCGCCAACGCCTCGCGCACGTGCTTGGCGACAGTGACTTCACTGGTACCTTTGCTGCGCGTGATTTCAAAGCGGATCACCTCTTTGCCATCATAGCTCGCATAGGTACTGCGCTCGGCATAGGTGTCCAGCACCTTAGCCACTTGTGACAACTTGATATGGCGCCCGTCGCCTAGCGGGATATCGAGGTTACGTACTTCATCGGCACTATGCAGCGCGCCCAGGGTGCGTACTGACTGGATATTGTCGCCAATGTCGCCGCGTCCGCCTGAAGCATCTTGCTGCACACGCTTGAGTTGTGCCGAGACATCGCTGACATTGACGTCCAGCCCTGACATCAGCGTCGGGTCCAGATTGACCTGTACTTCGCGGTCTACGCCACCGGTGCGGGTGATCTTACCCACGCCAGTCACTGACAGCATGGCCTTGCTGATCTCGTTATCGACAAACCAGGACAGCTCGCCCTCGTCCATATTATCTGCCGACACCACATAGGTGAGGATAGCGCTACCAGTGGTGGTTAGCTTGGAGACGGTGGGCGTGGTGACCGCAGCCGGTAGTTCCGAGCGAGCACTGTCTACCGCATTGCGCACCAGGTTGAGTGCTTCTTCACTGTTGGTATCAATGGTGAATTGCACGCTGATGCTGACGCCGCCATCGGTGATGACGCTGGACATATGCTCAATGCCGCCTATGGTGGCAATTTTATCCTCAAGCTTGCGCGCAACCTCGGTTTCCAGTTGCGGGGGTGCCGCGCCTTCCAGCGTCGCGCTGACCATAATCACCGGCAGTTCGATGTCGGGGAAGTTTTGTTTGCCTAACTGGTTCAGGGATCTGACACCCAGAAACGTCAGCACGACAAACAGCAGGATTGCCGGCACCGGATTACGGATAGACCACGCCGAAAAATTCATAATGCTTAAGCTCCGGCTTTAGTCGCGGTGACTACTTTGACTGTGTCGCCATCATTCAGGAAGGCACCACCGCTCAGCACCAGCCGGGTGCCGGCTTCTATGCCACTCAGTACTTCGATCTGCTGCTCCAGCGTGCGGCCTGTCTGCACTTTGCGCTGGATAATTTTACTCATGCCCTCGGCGTTGCTTGCGCCCAGCACAAACACATAGGCAAAACCATCCCTGTAAGTCACGGCACTGAGCGGAATCGCCAGGCCGCGCTGTTGCCCAATATCGATCTTGCCCTGCACATACATGCCGGGTTTCGCACTATTTTTGGGGATATCCACATACACCAGCGCATTGCGGGTGTTGCTATCCACCACCGGCGAAATCAGGCGCACTTTACCGGCCACGACTTTACCACCAGGCAAATTCAGGCTCACAGTTTGACCGGTGTGCAAGGCAGCCTGCTGGTCAGAATTGACTTCACCCCGCCACTCGATACGGCCCTGACGGATCAGTTTGAATAACTCAGTGCCGGATGACACGACATTCCCCAGATTGGCTGACCGTTCAGAAACCACACCGTCATCAGGCGCGACGACCTTGGTCTGGCGAATACGGATTCTCTGGTTTTCCAGCTCCGCTTCAGACAAGGCAAGATTGGCCCTCGCAGTTTGCAGCGCAATCACATACTCATTAATTTTCTGCGCGGATAAAGCACCGCTGTCCTTGATCTCATTGGCGCGGTCGGCATTGCTTTTGGCTTCAGCCAGGCCTGCCTTGTCTTTTTCCACTGTCGCCAGCTGCTTTTGCAAGTCTGCTTTTACCGTTTCATCTGCCAGCAACACTAAAGGCTGGCCTTTGCTCACCTGCGCACCGACCTCTACCAGCACCTGCTGGATACGCAAACCGGAGATTTCAGCGCTGACCAGCGCCTCCTGCCATGGGTAAATACTGCCATTCATTACCAGCGTCATCGGCCACTGCACATTGCCCGGGCTGGTCGCTTCTACACTCAAGGTGGCTTTACTAGCTTCGGCGTCACCAGTGGCAGTTGGACGATTGCCGCGTTTTTCTGCCAATTCTGCTTTATGCAGCGGGTGTTGAATAAACCATAAACTCACTCCGACCAATACGGCTGCAATGATCAGGAATTTTGCTTTTTTTGAGAGTCCTCTCGCCATGTTTATTTACCCTTTTCTATCGTTTTATTACTTTGTACAGCCTGCTTATTTTGAGTCGCCTGCTGCTGCAATTCATACCAATCGCCACCAAAGGCTTTATAGAGTGCGATCCACTGTAAAACCCGGTTCTTTTGCTGGGTGACTACATTCAACTCGGCATTGATCTTTTGGCGACGCGCATCTTCCAGTGACAGCAAATCGATACCGCCAGATTTCCAGTTCAGTTCAGCCGCCTGGAAATAGCGCGCATATTGTTGTGCACTCGCCTGTTCGGATTGTGAGCGCCGGTTGGCACTGTCCAGATTGACCAACGCCTGCTCCACTTCCTTGAGCGCTTTGCGCACATCTTGTTTGTAAGTCGCCATCAGGCTGTCAAAATTGGCGCGGGATTCAGCTAAATCCGCGCGTAAAGTACCACCATCAAAAATAGGCAATTTTATTGACGGCCCGTAAGACCATGAATCGGTACGCGTGACTGCGCCACCAAAACTGGTGCGGCGATACCCTATTGAGCCACTCAATGTCAGGCTAGGATAAAGCTGGGCCTTGGCTACGCCGACATTGGCGCTGGCTTCGGCCAGGTTGCGCTCATCAATCGCCAGGTCTGGCCTGCGGGTGAGCAGGTTTGCCGGTAGCGCGTTCACTTCAAACATGGCAGGTTGCGGCACGCCTTTACGCTTGGCCAGCAACGTGCGTAATTCTGTTTCCGGCAGGTTAGTCAGCTCGACGATGGCTTTCACCAAACCATCGCATTCTGCCTGCTGGCCATCCAGTGTAGACTCACTGGCATGAGTGGCTGCCTCTGCCAGCGCCAGGTCAGACGGGGCAGTGAAGCCAGCTTTGGCTGAAATGCCTGTCAAACGTGCGGTTTCCTTACGCGAGTTAAACGCGCCTTGCAAAGCATCGACTGAAGCCTGGCATGCACGATAATTCACATAGTTATTGGCGACTTCCGCCGCCACCGTCAGGCGTGCATCATGCCAGGCGATTTTCTTTGCTTCCAGCTGGGCTTTGGCTGCCTGTTTGGTGGCCTTGATCTTGCCAAACAAATCGACTTCCCAGCTCGCATCCAGTGATATCGAGTCAATTTCAATGGTGGTGGCCGGAAACGCGCCGCCGCCACCGCCACCTTTGCTGCGGTTCATGCTGCCAGTGCTGGTTAAATCAGGAATACCCTGTGCCCGTGCCGAAAGCACATTCGCGCGTGCGGTGCGGATATTGGCCAGTGCGATTTCCAGTGAAGGGCTTTCTTTTTGCGCCTGTGCCAATAGCTGGTCCAGTACCGAATCTTTGAATTGCGCCCACCAGTTGGTCAATGAACCCAGGTTGCCATTGTGTGGTAACGGTGCCTGCCATTGTTCAACCGTCACCGGGGTTGGGCGGATATATTCGTCTATCACCGAACAGCCTGTCAGAGGCAGTATCAGTAGCCAGTGCCAATGTTTACTTAACTGCATTGGTTGGCTCCATTCCCTGTAATCCGTGCAAAAATAAATTCACCACAAATGCGAGATGCGCCTCGGCATCCCAGTCCGGCTCCAGCACACCGAATAACGCTTTCAGACGCGGAGCGGCGATCAGCAACTCGCAATAAGACTCGGCCGCACGTTTGAAATCCTGTGCAGGCAATAGGTTTTTTGCCGCATAAAAACTGAAGATATCCGCCAGCATCTGATGGATACGCTCCGGTCCCACGGCTTTCATGGCGCGGGATAGCTCAGGCAAATGAGAGGCTTCGGCCACACCGATCTTAAAGAATGACAACATGCGCGGTTCCAGCACGCGCTTGAGCATAAAGCGACCTATCTCTGTGAGTACCTGGTGTAGCGTCTGGTTGGATAAATGATCGACTTGCACCATGGCAGAGACATCTTTTTCGACCATGTGTTTGATAGCCGCAATCAGCAAGGCATATTTATTTTCAAATCGCTCATAAATAGTCCGTGTAGACACACCGCAAGCAGCCGCAATGCGGCCTATGCTGGTTTGCGCCACACCTTCCAGCATGAATATTTCCAGCGCCTGTTCCAGCAACAGCGCATGTCTATCCTGCTCAGTGCCTGCTCTGGGGCGTCCGGCCTTAACTTTATGGGGAGAAATTTCCATGGTCGATGAAGATATCAAAGTCTGCATAAAATAAAAATAAAACGTTTCTTTTTCATTTTATGCCTAAAGCCAAAAGACGCAAGTGATTTCTTGTATCGAGCCCGATACGCGTATATCAGCTTGCATGCGCCAATTGACTTGTTTTACCAGCCTGGAGCGCATGTTTGCTATACTCGCCACACTTTCATACACAAGAGATATTCACGCATGGCGCTGAAATCCACCATTTATAAAATCGACCTCAATATTGCGGATATGGACAGGCATTATTACCAGCAGCACAACTTGACGCTGGCCAAACATCCTTCCGAAACAGACGAGCGCCTGATGGTCCGTTTGCTGGCATTCGTGCTTTACGCTGATGAGAACCTGCAATTTGGCAACGGTTTGAGCGATGACGACGAACCCGACCTGTGGCAAAAGGATTTAACCGGTGCGATTCAGCGCTGGATATGCGTAGGCCTGCCTGAAGAGCGCGACATCCGCAAAGCCTGTGGCAGATCAAAGCACGTGGTGCAGGTATTGTATGGCGGCAGGACGGCTGACATGTGGTGGGCGCAGAACAGCAAAGCCATGCTCAAGCTGGATAACGTCACCATCATCAACCTGCCTGACACAGAGCAACTAGCCGCCGCAGCGGCACGCGGCTTGTCTATCAGTTTCACCATACAGGATCAGCAGATACTGGTGAGCCACGAAGGTGGCAGTTTTGAGATTGAGGCCATCCGATTGAAAGACATTGAGTAGCCTGCACCAGCACGCATTAAAAAAGCCAGCAATCGCTGGCTTTTTTAGTTAGGGGATCAACATATGTTCGGCAGGCCAGACACCGCGGTAAGTCGCCTCCGGGTGTTTGGTGACCAGGTTTAAGCGGATTTCATTCAGCCTGCGTAATGGAACAGAGACCATCATCAGGATATTGCCTTGCTCAATCGCGTTTGAATACGATTTAATACGGTAACTGGGGGTTGCGGTTGCCACGGCCGCCGCCCAAACCGCACACAAAATGGCACCCAGGACCATGCAGTATGGAATCACGCTCAGCGACACTTCGCCAAACCACCAGGGCACCATATAGGCCAAAATACCACCCAGCAACCCGAATATGGCGCCAAACAAAAAGCCGCCCATGGCGCTGTATACGACATCAGATTTTTCCATTGCCTCTGCCTTGGGTAGATTGCCTAAAGACTGTGGCGGATGAGCATGGAAATGGATATCGTCCTCTTCAATGCTTTCCAGCAACAATTCATCCATCAATTTACGTGCACTTTTAATATCAGGCAAAACAAAATAGAGCATGCGTCTCATCACGTTCTCCTCATAAAGCACTTTAATCCGATAAAGTTTAGAAAAAATATATTTATTTAAATTCAATTCTTTACATCTTTCATCGCTAGCGCGTGCAAACCGCAATAAAAAAGCCAGCATTGCTGCTGGCTTTTAATCGGCACTACTACTCATTGAGGCACAGAAGTTTTACTACACTTTTTGATAAACCTCACTGCCTTTTTTGACGAATTCGATCGCTTTTTCCTGCATGCCTTTCTGTAGCGCCTCTTTTTCATCTACGCCCATTTTGTCAGCGTAATCGCGGACATCCTGCGTGATCTTCATAGAGCAGAAATGTGGGCCGCACATGGAGCAGAAATGTGCCTGTTTTGCGCCTTCCTGTGGCAAGGTTTCGTCATGGAATTCTTTGGCTTTCTCAGGATCCAGGCCAAGATTGAACTGGTCTTCCCATCGGAACTCGAAACGCGCCTTGGATAAAGCATTGTCACGAATCTGCGCGCCAGGATGGCCTTTAGCCAGATCGGCAGCATGGGCTGCGATCTTGTAGGTGATGATACCTACGCGCACGTCTTCCTTGTCCGGCAAGCCCAGATGCTCTTTCGGCGTCACATAACATAACATCGCACAGCCATACCAGCCGATCATGGCGGCGCCAATACCGGAAGTGATATGGTCATAACCAGGAGCGATATCTGTTGTTAACGGGCCCAGGGTGTAGAAAGGCGCTTCACCACAGTGCTCCAGTTGCAAGTCCATATTCTCTTTGATCAGGTGCATGGGTACGTGGCCAGGGCCTTCGATCATGCACTGTACATCGTGTTTCCAGGCAATTTGCGTCAGTTCACCCAGAGTCCTCAGCTCAGCAAACTGTGCTGCATCGTTAGCGTCGTAGATAGAGCCGGGGCGCAGGCCATCACCGAGTGAGAAGCTCACATCATATTGCTTCATGATCTGGCAAATGTCTTCAAAATGCTCATACAGGAAAGATTCTTTATGATGCGCCAGACACCATTTCGCCATGATGGAGCCACCACGTGACACGATGCCGGTCATGCGTTTGGCCGTCATCGGGATATACGCCAGGCGCACACCGGCGTGTATCGTAAAGTAATCCACCCCTTGCTCGGCCTGCTCGATCAGCGTGTCGCGGAAGATTTCCCAGGTCAGGTCTTCGGCTTTGCCGTTCACTTTTTCCAGCGCCTGGTAGATAGGCACGGTACCGATAGGCACCGGTGAATTGCGGATGATCCATTCCCGCGTTTCGTGGATGTTTTTACCGGTGGACAGATCCATCACAGTATCACCGCCCCAGCGTGTGCCCCACACCATTTTTTCCACTTCTTCAGAAATAGAAGAACCCAGTGCTGAGTTACCAATGTTGGCGTTGATCTTGACCAGGAAATTACGGCCAATGATCATAGGCTCGATTTCAGGGTGGTTGATGTTGGCAGGAATAATCGCACGGCCACGCGCCACTTCATCACGCACAAACTCTGGCGTAATGACTTGCGGAATGCTGGCGCCAAAATGCTGGCCAGGATGCTGGGTTTGCAGCAACTCGCTCATATTTTCGCGGCGCTGGTTTTCACGGATGGCAATGAACTCCATCTCCGGGGTGATGATACCCTGGCGCGCATAGTGCATCTGGCTCACGTTCTGGCCGGCCTTGGCCCGCAAAGGATTGCGGTGCAGGTTAAAACGCATCTCGGATAATGCCGGATCGACCAATCGCTGGTGACCGAACTCAGAAGTCGGGCCATCCAGCTGCTCTACATCACCACGTTCCATGATCCAAGTCGCGCGCAAAGCTGGCAAACCATTACGGATATCAATATCTATTGTTGGGTCAGTATAGGGGCCGGAAGTGTCATACACCACCACTGGCGGGTTGATATCACCGCCAAAGCTGGAAGGTGTATCACTCAGGGAAATTTCACGGAAAGGTACCTGAATATCAGGGCGGGAGCCTTGAACGTAAATTTTGCGCGATTTGGCAAACGGTTTGGTAGTAGCTTCGTCAACTTTGGCATCCGCGTTGACGAACTTGATATTTTTATCAATAGCGTTCATTAGGCATCCTTAAAATATAAAGACGTAAGGATGCGCACCTTTGCATTCCCTACGGCGGTATCAACCGCGTCAGGTTCGAAGGGTAACTCTCACTGTAAAATCTTCACTGAATGAAGGGTTTACAGACCCCTAGCAAGGGACGGATTGTGCGGGAAAACCACAGATAACGCAAGTTACTCGGTATTTGATCTGCCGCATATTGACAGACAGACAGATCTGTCTACAATCACGTTACCCACCTAATAAAAAATACGGGTTACCTTCAAATCAGAGCTCAGGAGAAAAACATGGAAGTCTTATTGATAGGCGCAGTTGCCTGTACCACCGCTTTAATTTTATCTGCATGGTTGATGACATTTGCCCGCTGGTTTCCCATCCCGGGGATAGATGGCGGATTTCTGATCGATTACAAAACCATGATCCGTGCCCACGTTGATTACGCCTTGATGGCACTGTTTCAACTGGGATTTTTTGCAGCATCCAGAGCAGCTGGCATTGAGCTGCATCACTTTGCCTGCGTCTGTGTCGCGATTGGCGGTTTTACTAACCCGACCATTTTCACAATTGCTGCGTTTGACACTGATTTCTGGAGCAAAATGAAATGGAAAGTATTTTCCGCCATCAGTTTTGTGCTGACCACTATCGGTTTTATGACGATCTGCTACCAGCTGATATGCCACGTGCTGTGTCATTGATCGGCTTAGCTGCCACGCAACCGTCTAATGAAACCCTGCATGCGCAGGGTTTTTTGTTTGCCAGACCCAACTAAATTACCCGGCCAAGCTATCAGTTAAACACCGAAATAGCCTTTTAAAACAGCATTGTTCTCAATATAAATTATTGCAAACGACAGCTAGAATATCGTTAGCAAGAATGATCAAACTTTTCTTTTTAAGGCACTGAGCGCATGGATTGGTACAGCATATTCTTTTTCAGGGAAGGGACTCCCACCGCCCTGCTCTATGGTACTTATAACCCATGGCTAGTCATCCTGTCTGCACTGGTGGCCATCGGTACCTCGGTGCTCGCGCTGCAATTAACACGTCTTTCGCAAAAGCAAACCTCCCTGGTTTCGCAAAAGTTTTCCATTATCGCCAGCTCCATTTCACTCGGGGCAGGCATCTGGGCCATGCACTTCATCGGCATGCTGGCCTACGAAATCTGTACCAAAGTCACTTACAACCCTGAAGTCACCATGATCTCTATGATGCCAGGCATTCTGGCGTCTTTTTATGCGCTCAACCTGATGACGGAGAACCAGCTTGATTATGGCAAGCTGATCAAAGGTGGCCTTTCGGTAGGCACCGGCATTGGCGCCATGCATTACACCGGCATGCTGGCCATGAGCATGGAGCCCGTGCTCAAATTTGACCTTGTTTGGGTACTAATTTCTGTAGTCGTCGTGGTCAGCCTGGCAACACTGGCATTATGGACAGGTATTTTCCTTAACCAGAAAGGCAAGCTACCGCCCAAAGTGAGCATCACATTGGGCGGTATATTGATGGGAAGCGCCATCACCGCCATGCATTACACCGGCATGGCATCGGCACGCTTTCTCGGGCAGGCGCAATCCGGCTTCAACCCCGAAGATAACCAATCCATCTCGCTGGCACTTGGCATCACGCTGGTGACGATACTGATAGGCATCATTGCAGCCGCAATCAATGTGCTGATCAGCTACCGACAGGCGCTTGCTAACATCAAGGCCAGCGAAACCCGTTTATCGACGATTTTAAATACCGCAGTGGATGGCATTGTTACCATCAATGCCAGCGGCCAGATCATCTCCTGCAACGAAGCCGTAGAGCGGTTATTCGACTGGCGCAAAAACGAGATGGAAGGCAACAATATTTCAATGTTGATGCCGGAACCGGACCGCTCCAACCATCTCTACTACCTTAAAAACTACCAGGCTGGTGGACAGGCACAAATTCTTGGCGAAGGCCGCGATCTTGAAGCCGTTAAAAAAGATGGCACGCAGTTTCCCATACGACTGGCGATTGGCGAGGTCAAACTGCCGGGCGAAAAACTGTTTGTCGGCTTTATTACCGACCTCTCCCAGCGCAAAGCGATTGAAAAAGCCATCCGCGAAAAAGATCAGCAGATTCGCTCCATGATGAGCAATATTCCGGGCGTGACTTTCCGCTGCAACCTGGATGAAAACTGGAGCATGCGCCTGATTAGTGATGCGGTGCTGGAATTGACCGGCTGGACAGTAGAAGACTTCCTGACCGGCAGCATTCATTTCTCGCAGCTGATTTATGCCGACGATGGACTGAGGATACAACCGATCGTCGAGGCTGCTGTCGCCCACCGCACCAACTATGCGATTGAATACCGGATTACAGACCGCAAAGGCAATGAAAAGTGGATCTCAGAATTCGCTTCCGCCATTTACAGCAATGATGGCGAGGCCGAAGCATTGGATGGCGTCATGCTGGACGTGACTGAATCCAAACAGAAAAATGCCGAGTTTGAGGGCATCGCCAATGCCATCAACAACTCCACCTGCATGGCTGAATTTACCATTGACGGCTTCGTGCTGACTGCTAACCAGAGCTTTCTGGACCTGCTCGGCTATGAACTGCCAGACATCCTGGGGCGACACCATTCCATCCTTTGCCCACCTGAATTCATCACTACTGATCGTTACCGGCAGAAGTGGGTATCCCTCAGAAAAGGTGAGTTTGTGCATGGCGAATTTTTGCGCCATGGCAAGAATGGCAAAAAAATCTGGATCCATGCCTCTTACAGCCCGATCCGCGACATGGATGGCAAAGTCATTAAAGTGCTGATGTTTATGATAGACATCAGCGAACGCAAACAAATGGAACAAGAGATGCTGCTGGCCAAGGATAAAGCGGAACAGGCAGCCAGTGCCAAAAGTACCTTCCTGGCCAATATGAGCCACGAGATCCGCACACCGATGAACTCCATTATCGGCTTTAGCGAGTTGCTGCTGGACACCGCCATGCAGCAGGAACAACGTAATTATTTATCCACCATCAGCCAGTCGGCCAAATCGCTATTGCATTTGCTGAATGACATTCTGGATAGTGCCAAGCTGGAAAAAGGCATGTTAGAGCTGGAAATACTGGATTTCTCCATGCGTGAACTGGTGGATAGCGTGATTTCTTCGTTGTGGCTGCAAGCGCGCAAAAAGCATCTGGAATTAAAGCTGACCCTGGCTCCGGAAACCGCCGGTTATTTCAAAGGCGCTGAACACCGTATCCGCCAGGTATTGACCAATTTACTGGGCAACGCAGTGAAATTCACTGAAACAGGCTATGTCGAGCTCAGGGTATACCCAACCGAAACTGGCGAGATCAAGTTTGACATGATCGATAGCGGCATAGGCATAGACGCAGACCGCCTGGAAAGCATATTCGACCCGTTCACCCAGGCAGATGCCACCATGAGCCGTCGTTTTGGCGGCACCGGTTTGGGCACCACCATCAGTAAACAATTGGTTGAACTGATGGGTGGCCGTATTACGGCGACCAGCCAGATTGGTCAAGGCAGCTGCTTCAGTGTGACCTTGCCGTTACAGGAAGGCATGCGCATAGAGCATGCCGTAGATGTCACTCAAATCGTCTTGCCATCCCTCAATATCCTAGCAGCAGACGACATTGAACAGAACCGCAAACTACTGAATATTATGCTGGAGAAACAAGGGCATAGAGTGACACTGGCCTCGAATGGGCAGGAAGTCATCGACGCCCTGCAAACCCGTTCTTTCGATATCATTTTAATGGATGTGCAGATGCCAGTGGTCGATGGCTTGACTGCCAGCTTGCGTATTCGCGAAATGGAACGCGAAGCGGGTTGGGATAGAACACCGATCATTGCATTGACCGCCAGTGTGCTTGAGCAGGATAGATTGGCTGCCAAACAGGCCGATATGGATGGTTTTAGCTCTAAGCCGATTGAATTACCTTTATTACTGGCCGAGATGCAGCGCGTATTGACTGGCTCAGTCGCATCGCAAGAAGATGTCGTGGCCGAACAGACGCTGGCGCAAAAAGAATTCGACCTGAATAAGGGCGTCAAGTTATGGGGCGACCAGCAAACTTACCTGATTGAAGTCGGTCAGTACTTGGAAGAAGCGCCGCGCCACATAGCAGCATTGCAAGCAGCCATACAGGCTAAAGATCATGCCGCATTCAGGATGATTGCGCACGCCAACAAAGGCGTGAGCGCCAATCTGGCACTGCCTAAAGTGCAGTCCATATACGATGCGCTGGAACATATTACTGAAGAGCGCTGGCAAGAATGCCCTGCGCTGGTCAAGCGCTTGCAAACCACCACTGAAGCCTTGCATCAAACGATTACTACATTACTCGACGCTGAACCTGAATCTGCTCAAACCGATGTGGCCACATCCGATATTGATGCCGAACAACTGCTGGCATGGTTACGAGAACTGCGTACGCTGGCAGCGATGGCCGAGCTGGATGATGCCCTGGCCAATCAACTGATTCAACATGCCCCGGCTGACTGGCGCCAGGCATTGCATACGGTATCCCAATGCCTGAATGACTTTGATTTTGAACAGGCAGTGATTCATATCGATACATTACTGGAGGCCCAAACCCAAGGGACGACTTCATGACGGATTACATCACCCAACAACCCAAGATCCTGATTGTCGACGATGAGCCGCTCAATCTGAAAGTCCTCAAGCAAGTGTTGCAGGATGACTATAGACTGAGTTTTGCCAAGAATGGCATGGATGCATTGGACCTGGTGAAAAAAGAAAGGCCAGGGCTGATCCTGCTCGATGTCATGATGCCGGGCATGACCGGGTTTGAAGTCTGTAGGCATTTAAAAAATGATCCGGAAACGCATACGATTCCAGTCATTTTTGTCACCGCGCTGGCGGATGAAGCCGATGAGTCAGAAGGCTTCAACGCGGGTGGCGTGGACTATATTAACAAACCCATTTCACCAGCATTAGTCCGTGCACGTGTGAAAACCCATCTGTCACTGGTGCATATCGACGAATTAAAAAACACGCACCTGGAATTGATACAGCGGCTCGGGCGTGCAGCCGAGTTTAAAGACAATGAAACCGGCATGCATGTGATACGCATGAGCCATGTCTCGGGCAGGATCGCCCTGGAAATGGGCCTGGATATAGGCTTTGCCGAGCAACTGGTGCATGCCGCGCCCATGCACGATATCGGCAAAATCGGCATTCCTGACCGCGTGTTACTCAAACCTGACAAACTGGATGATGAAGAACTGGCAGTCATGCGTACCCACCCTCGCCTGGGCGCCGATATCCTGGATAAATCCACTTCGCCGTTAATCAAACTGGCCTTTACCGTGGCCCTCTATCATCATGAAAAATGGGATGGCACCGGTTATCCGTTTGGGCTGAAAGGCGAAGAGATTCCCCTGGAGGCACGCATTGTGGCGGTCGCCGATGTATTTGATGCCCTGTTGAGCAAACGCCCTTACAAAGAGCCCTGGCCGGTAGAAAAAGCGGTGGAAGAAATCAAATCCCAGATCAACCGCCACTTTGACCAGCGGGTCGTCGAAGCCATGCTCAGCTGTTTGCCAGATTTAATTGCCATTAATGAAAAATGGCGCGAAGAGTAATCTTCACGCCATTGTTTGTTAGCCTCTCAACGCTTCAACCAGCCTTGGAAACAGGTTGAAGCCAGCGATCAACCTAATTTAGTTTTCAGCAGCTCATTCACCTGGGCCGGGTTGGCTTTGCCTTTGGAAGCCTTCATACACTGACCTACCAGCGCATTAAACGCTTTTTCCTTACCGGCTTTATATTCCTCTACCATGGCCTGGTTGGCTGCCAATACTTCATTGATGATGGCTTCAATCGCGCCAGTGTCGGATACCTGCTTGAGGCCTTTGGCTTCAATAATTGCGTCGACTTCCCCTTCGCCGGCCCACAAACCTTCAAACACTTGTTTGGCGGCGTTGTTAGAGATGGTGTTATCGGCAATACGTTGCAATAACGCTGCCAGCTGTGCGGCAGAAACCGGGCTCTCGGCAATGGCTTTTTCATCTGCATTCAGTTTGGCAGAAAGCGCGCCCATCACCCAGTTAGCAGCCTGTTTAGCGTCGCCACCGGCATTCACCACAGTCACAAAGTAATCTGCCACTGCACGTGAACCAGTCAAGTTGCTGGCATCGTAACTGGAGAGCTGATACTCATTAGTGAACCGCGCCTGCAATGCCTGCGGCAACTCCGGCATGTCCGCGCGCACGCGTGCCTTGTCAGCTTCTGTCACTTCCAGCGGCAGCAGATCCGGGTCCGGGAAATAACGGTAATCGTTGGCTTCTTCCTTGGAACGCATGGCGCGGGTTTCGCCGGTATCCGGGTTAAACAATATCGTTGCCTGCTGGATAGTGCCGCCATCTTCCAGTGTTTCAATCTGCCACTGGGTTTCGTACTCAATCGCCTGCAACATGAATTTGAAAGAATTCAGGTTTTTGATTTCGCGGCGGGTGCCTAACTTTTCAGTGCCTTTCGGGCGTACCGAGACGTTCACATCGCAACGGAAAGAACCTTCCTGCATATTGCCGTCACAGATACCTATCCATTGCACCAGTTCATGCAGTTTTTTCGCATAGGCGACGGCTTCTGCTGCACTGCGCATATCAGGCTCGGTCACGATTTCCAGCAATGGCGTCCCGGCTCGGTTTAAATCGATGCCGGACATGCCTTCCACCGCATCATGTACCGATTTACCAGCATCTTCTTCCAGATGGGCGCGGGTGATATTGATGACTTTTTCGTAGGCTTCGCTATTTTTGCCTGCAGGCACCTGTATGGTGACTTTGCCTTTACCCACCACCGGTAATTCAAACTGGCTGATCTGGTAGCCTTTGGGCAGATCCGGGTAAAAGTAATTCTTGCGGGCGAAGATGCTGCGGGGGGCGATCTCGGCATCGATGGCCAGGCCGAATTTGATGGCACATTCGACCGATTGCTTGTTCAAGACCGGCAATACACCCGGCAAAGCGATGCTCACTTCACAAGCTTGTGTGTTTGGCGCTGCGCCATAGGTGGTCGAAGCACCACTGAACTGTTTGGACTTGGTTTGTAACTGAACGTGGGTTTCTAACCCGATCACGACTTCCCACTGCATGTTAGATGCCCTCCGGCATGCGTGTATGCCAATCTGTGACTTGTTGATAAGCGTGGCCTACATCCAGCATGCGCGCCTCATCAAAATAATTACCGATAATCTGCAAGCCGACCGGCAATGGTTTGCCGTCACCATTCTGGGTGAAACCTGCCGGGACACTCATGCCAGGCAAACCGGCCAGGTTAACGGCAATGGTATAGAGATCTTCCAGGTACATGGCGACCGGGTCGCTGGTCTTCTCCCCGGCTTTAAAGGCTGTCGAAGGGGCAGCCGGGCCCATGATCACATCACAGTGCTTGAACGCCTCTACAAAATCCTGCGCGATCAGGCGGCGGATCTGCTGGGCTTTCAGGTAATAAGCATCGTAATAACCAGCGCTTAATACATAGGTACCGATTAGGATACGGCGCTTGACCTCGGCGCCAAAGCCTTCGGCGCGGGATTTGGTATACATCTCAAGCAGATCGTTATATTCGGCAGCCCGGTGACCGTAGCGCACACCATCGTAACGCGACAAGTTACTGGAGGCTTCGGCCGGCGCCAGCACGTAGTACACCGGGATAGACAGGTTGTTATTTGGCAGGCTGATATCCACGATAACTGCGCCCAGTTTTTTGTACTCGGCAATCGCGGTTTCAATGACTTTGGCGACTTCGGCACTCAGGCCTTCTGCAAAGTACTCTTTAGGCAGGCCGATACGCAGGCCTTTTAGCGGCTGGTCGCCCGTCATGGCGGCCAGGCCGCGGGTGTAATCTTCTTTTTCACGGTTGACGCTGGTGGAGTCGCGTTCGTCAAAACCGGCCATGACGTTGAGCATCAACGCACAGTCTTCTGCCGATTTCGCCATCGGGCCTGCCTGGTCTAACGAAGAAGCAAACGCGATCATGCCGTACCGTGAAACCAGGCCATAAGTAGGTTTCAGGCCAGTAAAGCCACACAGCGAGGCCGGTTGGCGAATGGAACCGCCGGTATCGGTACCGGTGGCGGCGGCACACAAGCGCGCTGCCACCGCGGCGGCGGAACCGCCTGAGCTGCCACCAGGCACGCGGTCGAAGTCCCACGGGTTTTTCACGCCACCAAAATAGCTGGTCTCGTTGGAAGAGCCCATGGCGAATTCGTCCATATTGGTTTTGCCCAGATTCACGGCACCGGCGGCATCAAACTGGCTGATGACATGCGCGTCATACGGCGCAATGAACTTTTCCAGCATTTTTGAGCTGCAAGTGGTGCGCCAGCCTTTGGCGCAGAAAATATCTTTTTGTGCGAGCGGGATACCCGTCAGCGGGCCAAAATCACCGGTGGCAATGCGCGCATCCGCAGCTTTGGCCTGGGCCAGGGTTTTTTCTTCATCAAGAGTGATAAAGGCGTTGATGGCCGGATTGAGTTGCGTCACTCGCTGCAAATAGGCTTGCGTGAGCTCGACACTGGAAACTTGTTTGCTGGCCAATTGTTGACCCAGCTGTTTGAGGCTACTGTTAATCATCATTAAAACCGTATGAGAGGGAGCGACTGGTTATTCGATCAGTGCATGTAATCGATTTTTTATTCAATGACCTTGGGCACAAGATATAAACCATCTTGCGTGGCAGGCGCAATCGACTGGAATAATTCACGCTGATTGGTTTGCGTGACCACGTCTTCACGCAGGCGCTGAGTCACATCCTGGGAGTGGGACATGGGGGCGATTCCGGTGGTATTTACCGCTTGCATTTGCTCAATGAGCCCTAAAATGCCGGAAAGTTTATTTAAAGTTTCTTGCGCTTCACTGTCACTGACTTCGATGCGAGCCAGATGAGCTATACGTTTGATGTCTTCAAGATTGAGTGCCATAGAGGTTAAGTCTTCAAGAATTCGAAATCACATCTTAATTTCATGTGCGTTTTGCGCTATTATACCTTGATTTCAAGCCACACTCGGCTGACAGTTCAAAAGTCGGAATTTTACAGGATAAAACATGTTCGGTGCACTCAACAGCTACTTCTCCAATGATCTCGCCATCGACCTTGGCACAGCCAACACGCTGATTTATGTGCGCGGCAAGGGTGTCGTGCTGGACGAGCCGTCTGTAGTGGCCATTCGTACCGAAGGCGGCCCTAACGGTAAAAAGGTGTTACTGGCAGTAGGTTCCGATGCGAAAAGCATGCTGGGCCGCGCACCAGCGAACATCCAGGCGATACGCCCGATGAAGGATGGCGTGATTGCCGACTTCACCATCACTGAGCAAATGCTCAAGTTTTTCATCCGCAAAGTACACGAATCACGTTGGTTCTCCCCTAGCCCACGCATCATCATCTGTGTGCCGGTCGGCTCTACCCAGGTTGAACGCCGTGCCATCAAAGAATCTGCCGAGCGCGCAGGTGCCAAGCAGGTGTTCCTGATTGAAGAACCGATGGCAGCTGCGATCGGTGCCGATATGCCGGTCGCTGAAGCTACTGGCTCCATGGTGGTGGATATCGGTGGTGGTACCACTGAGGTGGGCGTGATTTCACTGGGCGGTATTGTTTACGCTAAATCCGAACGCGTCGGTGGCGACAAATTTGACCAGGCGATTATTGACTACATCCGCCGTAACTACGGCATGCAGATCTCAGAACCCACCGCTGAAGCGATCAAGAAAAGAATCGGTTCTGCTTTCCCTGGTTCTGAAGTGCTGGAGATGGAAGTCACCGGCCGCAACCTGGCAGAAGGCTTGCCACGTAAATTCACGATTTCCAGCAACGAAATCCTGGAAGCACTGACTGAGCCCCTGAACTCTATCGTTGGCGCAGTGAAATCTGCCCTGGAACAAACACCGCCTGAACTGGGTGCCGATATTGCAGAAAAAGGCATGGTGCTGACTGGCGGCGGCGCATTGCTGCGTGACCTGGACCGCTTGCTGGTTGAAGAAACCGGATTGCCAGTCATTGTGGCTGAAGACCCGCTCACCTGTGTGGCCCGTGGTTGTGGCCGGGCGCTGGAAGAAATGGACAAGCTGGGCAATGTATTTGCCAGTGAATAAGACAAGGTCTGGCTGGCGACACCCTCATCATGCTCAAAGGCATACACCAACAGCTTGACCCGCACGAATCCCCGGCCTTTTTTATCCAGGGGCCGCGGCCATTTTCACGCCTGATGTTTTTTTGCACCGTGTCGCTGGTCATGATGGCTATAGACGCGCGTTTTGAATACCTGAGCCAGGTCCGCCAATGGTTCAGCGCTGCGCTGCATCCACTGGAAATCGTCGCCAGTGCCCCGAATGAGTGGGGGCGCAATATCAACACTTACTTCACTTCGCACAATCAGCTGATCCAGGAAAACTTCAAGCTGAAGCAACAGGGCCTGATTGACAATGCCGCGTTGCAACGGCTAGCGACTGTGGATGCCGAAAATGTGCACTTACGCACACTGCTCGCCGGCGATGCGCCTATCATCCCCAAAGCCACACTAGGTGAAGTGATGCATATGGGCCGCGACCCGTTCAGCAATATCATCACGCTCAACCGTGGCAGCCGCCACGACATCACGCCCGGGCAAGCAGTGGTCGATGAACAGGGCGTGGTTGGCCAGATCACCCGCGTTTACCCGTTCACCAGTGAAGTGACGCTGATCACCGACAAGAAACTATCCATTCCTATCCAGATCGAACGTAACCAGTTACGGGCGATTGCGTTCGGTGAAGGCAAACGCAACACTTTGGATATCCCCTACCTGCCGACCAGCGTCGATATCAAAGTCGGCGATAAACTGGTGACTTCAGGCATTGATGGTGTTTACCCTGCCGGGCTGGCTGTCGCTATTGTGACGCAGATTAAACAAAGCCAGGATTCACCGTTTGCCAAAATCGTCAGCCGGCCGATCGCCGGGGTGAACAACCATAAACACGTATTGATCTTAAAGATCCCGGAAGCTGCGGCCATCAACCCGGTGACTGACAATAAACCGGTGCTGCCGCGTAATAACGCACAACACCTGGACCAATCGGTGGTCGATGTACTGCAGAAAAATAATGCCGCCGTAGACCCGCATCCCGTCACCGAGATCCCTAGCCTGGACACGACAGACAGTGAACCTGCGCCAACCACACCTATCTCGCCGACGGCACCGCCAGCAGGTACTACACCTGGCAGCACGCCACCTAATAATGGCCAGACCACGACCATACCGGGGCACCCATGAAGCCGGTTAAGTTTAGCACTTTCTTTTTTACCCTGCTGGTCGGGCTGGTGTTCCAGCTCTATCCGTGGTCTAACTCCGGCGTGATTATCCGGCCAGATTTTCTGCTGGTGATTGCGCTGTACTGGCTGTTACAAGCCCCCTACCACTGCAACATTGGCTGGGTTTGGTTTGCGGGCTTACTCGTAGACCTGGCCACCGGCAGCCTGCTGGGCCAGCACGCACTGACTTTTTCGATCACAGGTTTCCTGGGTACGATCTATCAGCGCCGCCTGGTGCTGTTTAACCGCTGGCAGCTGTATCTTTACCTGATCTTCCTGTTTGGCATGCAACGTGTATTGATTATGTTGCTAAAGCTTTTTGCAGGCGGCGAATTGCCTGACTGGACCTATGGCTTACCGATTATCTCCGACCTGATTCTTTGGCAAATCATGATTATGTGGTTTGGCGAACTGTCGCGCCCGAAAAAGCTGTAAGCGCATGGGGTATAGCACCGAACTCAAGAACCATCAGAACGAACAGCACAAGTTCAGGGTTCGCCTGGTTTTTCTGGTATTAGTGGTGATTGCCGCGTTTTCGGCACTGGCCGGGCGCTTTTATTTTCTACAGATCTACCGCTACGATTACTACCAGACGCTGGCAGAAAACAATCGCATCTCGATCGTCCCGATCACGCCCAACCGCGGCCTGATCTCTGACCGCAACGGCATTATCCTGGCGCATAACTTTTTTGTGTATACGCTGGAAATCACCCCCTCTAAAACCGACGACCTGCAGGATACGATAGAAGAACTGGGCCAACTGGTCGAGATCTCGCCTACCGACTTAAAGCGCTTTAAAAAACTGCGCGGGCAAAGCCACACGTTTGAGAGCATTCCTATCCGCACCCACCTGAATGAATACGAAGCGGCCAAATTTGCTGTGAACCGCTTCCGCTTTCCCGGCGTAGAACTGAAGTCGCGCTTATTCCGCCACTATCCTTATGGCACGCTGGGGACCCATGCCATTGGCTACATCAGCCGTATCAATGAGAATGACCTCAAGCAGCTGAAAGAGAACAACCAGCTCTCAAATTACAAAGGCACCGAGCACATTGGCAAAGCCGGGGTGGAGCAAGCCTACGAAGAGCAATTGCATGGCATCACCGGTTTCCAGCAGGTAGAAATCGATGCGGATGGCCGCGCGGTGCGCGTGCTTTCCAGCGCATCACCAACTTCCGGCAATAATATCGTGCTGTCTATGGACGCCAAATTGCAGGAAATCGCCGAACATGAATTTGCAGGCCGACGCGGCGCGCTGGTCGCCATCCAGCCCAAAACCGGCGAAGTGTTGGCGATGGCCAGCATGCCTTCATTTGATGCCAACCTGTTTGTGGATGGCATTGATTACGATAACTGGAACCTGCTGAATAACTCGCTGGATAAGCCGCTGATCAACCGTAGCCTGAAAGGTATTTATCCGCCAGGCTCTACCTTTAAACCGTTTGTGGCACTGGCAGGATTAGAATCCGGCAAACGCCAGCCGCCGTTCGCTATCAGCGACCCTGGCTATTTCATGCTGCCGAATAGCCGCCACCGCTACCGTGACTGGAAACCCTCCGGCCATGGTGCCGTGGATATGCGTCGGGCGATTACCGTGTCTTGCGACACGTTCTTCTACGGCCTGGCAATGGAACTGGGCATAGACAGGCTGACCGATTTTGTGCGGCATTTTGGTTTTGGTGAAAAAACCAATATCGATATCCAGGGCGAATTATCAGGCCTGCTACCCACGCCAGCCTGGAAAAAAAGACGCTTCAAACAACCCTGGTATATGGGCGAAACCGTCATTGTCGGCATCGGGCAAGGTTACACCCTGGTCACGCCCATGCAACTGGCGCATGCCACTGCCATGCTGGCCAACAGCGGCAAATCGATACGCCCGCACCTGGTGAATGCGATTGTGAACTCTAAAACCAACCAGGTGAGCTTGCTGCCGCATGCCATTGCCGATCAGTTGAATCTAGGCGCTAATAACCTCGAAATCGTCAAACTGGGGATGATGGATGTGACCCAGCCTGGCGGCACGGCTGCTGCGATTGGCGCCAATGCAGGTTACCTGATCGCTGCGAAAACCGGCACGGCGCAAGTGGTCGGCATCAAGCAAAATGAGAAATATAACGAAAAACTGATCAACGAGCGGCACCGCGACCATGCCTGGTTTATTTCTTATGCCCCTGCGGATGACCCAAAAATTGCCGTCGCGGTGATTGTTGAGAACGGTAGCCATGGTGGCTCAACTGCGGGCCCGATTGCGCGCAAGGTCATGGATTATTATCTGCTCGGCAAAGTGCCGGTTGACCCGGCCGCGGCTGCGGTGCCAGAAGTCACTGTACCTAATGCACCAGAAGAGGAAGAGCCTCATGATTAGACAATTGATCGTCCGCTTTATCAGGCATATAGACTCCATCCTGCTAGCCACCGTGCTCATGGTATTGGTGGTCGCACTGATGGTGTTATACAGCGCCTCGGGCCAGTCACTGACCAAAGTGAATGCGCAAATCATCAATATCATCATCATGATGGCGGTGATGCTGGTGGTGGCGAATACCCAGCCGCTATTGATCGAGCGTATCGCTTTTCCTGTCTATATCTTTGGCTTGACGCTCTTACTCGCAGTCGCACTGATAGGCGATATCAGCCACGGCGCGCGGCGCTGGTTAAACCTGGGCGTGACAAAGATCCAGCCGTCCGAGCTGATGAAACTGGCCGTGCCTATCATGCTGTCCTGGTATTTTTCCAAACGCGAAACCATGTTGCGCACCACCGATTACCTGGTCGCAGGCGTGATTTTGCTGGTGCCGGTGTTACTGATCGCCAAACAGCCTGATCTGGGCACCGCCACACTGGTTTTTGCTTCAGGCTTTTTCGTCATTTTCCTGGCCGGGCTGAGCTGGAAATTTATTTTTGGCAGCGCGATTGCGTTTGGCGCCGCGCTGCCTATTTTGTGGTCTATGCTGCATGATTACCAACGGCGCCGGGTCGAGATCTTGATAGACCCCAGCCAGGATCCACTGGGCGCGGGTTACCATATCATCCAGGCAACGATTGCGATCGGCTCTGGCGGCATGACAGGCAAAGGCTGGTTAAACGGCACCCAGTCACAACTGGACTTTGTGCCTGAACGCACCACCGACTTTATTTTTGCCGTGTTTGCCGAAGAATTTGGCATGGTGGGCTGCTGCCTGTTATTGCTGCTGTTTATCATCATCATTGGCCGCGCTTTCATCATTGCCTCGCAAGCCAAAAATACGTTTTCGCGCCTGCTGGCGGGCAGTATTGCTGCCACCTTCTTCACTTATTGCTTTGTGAACATGGGCATGGTCAGTGGCATTTTGCCGGTGGTGGGCATTCCGCTGCCATTGGTCAGTTATGGCGGCACCTCACTTTTAACACTGGGCCTGAGCCTGGGCTTGTTAATGAGTGTGCAATCGCATAAACGCCTGGTTGCTACAGATTAGTGGCGACCGACTAGTGCTGTCATTGAGTGAGGATAGGATGTCTTTTAATTTGAATCTGCTGGGAATACTATTGCTTACCAGCCTGCTGGCCGCGTGTAGCAGCAGTATGCCGCCGCGCCAGACCACGCCCTCACAACCCGCTAGCAAAAGTACGCCGGCTGAGCGGCCAGCCGCAAAACCACAGGCAACAGCGCCCTCGGCACCGACTATCATGGGGCCGCGCGTGATCAATATTGACCCGAAACCTGAATTCGAAGGCAATGCCACCGATGGCATAGACCCGAATACGCCACTGGAAACCACGGTCACACCCAGGCTGGACCCTATCGTCAAATCCACCACCAAACCTTACATTGTCAATGGCGAGACGATTTCGCCGATGACTAGCATTGCCACCCCATTTACCCAGACCGGTCATGCCTCCTGGTATGGCAAGAAATTCCATGGCCGCAAAACCGCCAGCGGCGAAGTCTATGACATGTTCAAGCTTTCCGCCGCGCACAAAACCTTGCCTCTGCCCAGCTACGCACGCGTGACCAACCTCAGTAACCGCAAATCGGTGATCGTCAGGGTCAATGACCGCGGGCCATTCGGGCGGCCGCGCATTATTGATTTATCTTATGCGGCAGCCAAACAACTGGATATTATCCAGCATGGTTCCAGCCAGGTAGAAATCACACTGATAGACACTACGCTCGCAGCAGCAGCAGATACGCCGCCAGCATCCAGTGAAACCGTGCAGGTGACCAGGCAGATCGTCCAGCCGGTATCAGCAGGTACGCCTTCGCCTGCCAGCCCGCCCTCCCCGGCGAGTATGAATGCCAGTGGGCTGGAAACCAATGGCATTTACATACAGGTAGGCGCCTTCGGGCAGGAAGAAAATGCCGACCGCTTGCAAAAACGCATCTCCAACAGCATCCCCGAGACACAAACCCTGCTCAACAAAGTGTATAATGGCAAGCTGTTCCAGGTTGTGCTGGGGCCGTATCCAGATCACGCATTGGCCGCACAGGCTGCCAGCCAGATGCGTGACCAACTGCAGTTACCTGCACTGATTTTTTCCCGGTAATTGTTTTTTCACGCTAGATTTTCCTGCGTGAAGTTTGTTTCCCGTTTAGGGTTTTTTCTCATTGACTGTTTTTCTCGTTAAGTGACTAACCATGTGGCGCTCTTGCATTGCACTTCTACTCTCTTTACCTATCATCACGCTGGCGGCTGAAACCGTCACCCTGAATGTTCCGTCACCGACACTGGCCGCTAAAGCCTTTGTATTGCGCGATGCCAATACCGGCGGATTACTGGCGGCCAGCAATCCGGATATGCCGGTGGAACCCGCTTCCCTGACCAAGGTGATGACAGCATA
Organism: Methylophilus sp. E2MeOHC9; assembly: GCF_058744375.1. Lineage (NCBI taxonomy): Bacteria > Pseudomonadati > Pseudomonadota > Betaproteobacteria > Nitrosomonadales > Methylophilaceae > Methylophilus > Methylophilus sp. E2MeOHC9. The sequence continues at coordinate 978,870 of NZ_CP196024.1, read as the reverse complement.
TCTCGCCTTCGAAGCCGTGAAGCAAAAGCGTTTATCCTTGACGCAAACATTGCCGGTGAGCCATAAAGCCTGGAAGGTCGAAGGCTCTAAAATGTTTATCGACACCACGATGACAGTTACGGTTGACGAGCTGCTGCATGGGCTGATCATCCAGTCTGGCAATGATGCAGCGATTACACTGGCAGAAGGCATTGCCGGCAGTGAAGAACTGTTTGCCACGCTGATGAACAAAAAAGCGGTGGCACTGGGCATGAAAAACAGCCATTTCATCAACTCTACCGGCTTGCCAGACCCTACCCACACGACGACGGCGCGTGATTTGTCTATCCTGGCCAATGCGCTGATCCGCGATTATCCGCAAGACTACGCACGCCTGTATTCGCAAAAGTCTTATACCTATAACAAGATCACCCAGCCTAACCGTAACCGCTTGCTGTTCCTCGACCCTACCGTCGATGGCATGAAAACCGGGCACACTGAATCAGCAGGTTATTGCCTGATCTCTTCAGCCAAGCGTAATGATTTCCGCTTGATTTCAGTAGTGTTGGGCACGGCCTCTGACAATGTGCGCGCGGCTGAAAGCCAGAAACTGCTCAACTTCGGTTTCCAGTTCTTTGAATCAAAACTGATTTATCCGGCCGCTAAAGCGATTACCCGCCAGAAAGTCTGGAAAGGCACAGAAAGCGAAGTCGATCTGACTGTCGCCAGACCGGTATACCTGACCTTGCCACAAGGCGAATACGCCAATATGAAGGCCAATGTACGCATAGCCAAACCGCTGGAAGCGCCACTCAAGGCGCAACAAACAGTAGGCAAAATTGAGTTTACGCTCAATAACCAGGTTGTTCACAGCGTGCCACTGGTGACCATGCAGGCAGTGGAAGCCAGTAATATTTTTTCACGCATGATCGACCAAGTGCGTTTGTACTTGCAATAACAGCGTATCAAACAGGTGACCGTATGAGCCAGCAAGATCAGAATCCGCCAGAGCAAGCCGCCGGAGTAGAAGAAACACCAGCGACAGAAGAAACCCTGATTGAGTTTCCTACCGACTTTCCTATCAAGGTGATGGGTGAAACACATGATGACTTTAGCGCTGAAGTCACGCGTGTGATACAAGCCCACTGGCCGGAGTTTGATACGCACCTGATCGAAATCCGTGGCAGCAGCAATGGCAAATACCTGAGCCTGACTTGCACGGTCTATGTCACCTCTAAACCGCAACTGGATGATATCTATCGCAGCCTGACCTCGCACCCGATGGTCAAGGTCGTGCTGTAGTCTCTTCTTCACCTCCCATGCCTGCCCTGGAAATTCGCCAGCTGGGCCTGACTGATTATGCAGTCACCCTGGCCGACATGCAGGCCTATACGGCGCAACGCAACGCCGACTCCGCTGACCAGTTATGGGTCACCGAACATCCCCCGGTTTACACCCTGGGCCTGAACCGGCGCGGTGTACGCCTGCCCGAAAACACTATTCCGCTGGTGAATGTAGACCGTGGTGGCAAAATCACTTACCACGGCCCAGGCCAGCTGATCATCTATTGCCTGATCGATCTGGCACGCCATCACTTGAATGTACGGCAACTCGTCTCCATCTTGGAAAATAGCCTGATAGAATTCCTGGCAGCATATGGCGTGCCTGCGGAAGCACGCGCTGATGCTCCAGGTGTCTATGTGGCCGGTAAAAAAATCGCCTCATTAGGATTACGCCTTAAAAATCAGTGCTGTTATCATGGCTTAAGTTTAAATATTGAGATGGATTTGCAGCCATTTGCTGACATAGACCCGTGTGGCTATGCCGGCATGCAAATGACGCAAACCAAAGAATTACAGATTCCGTTAACCATGGCTGATATCGCTGCTGAGTTAACCCAGAGATTGAAAGAGAAACTGGCGCATGTCAGATAAATGCCAAACCGAACGCCCGGCGAAAAAGGTGGCTGGCGTCAAAGAAATCGACGCTGCAAAAACCTCGCGTATTCCAATTAAGATCGTACCTATGCCTGTGCTGCGCAAGCCGGAATGGATACGCATGAAAGTACCGGATTCCGCCCGCTTCCAGGAGATCAAGCAAGTCCTGCGCGACAACAACCTGCATACCGTGTGTGAAGAAGCCAGTTGCCCGAATATTGGCGAATGCTTTAGCAGCGGCACCGCGACTTTCATGATCCTGGGTGATATCTGCACCCGTCGCTGCCCGTTTTGCGATGTCGCACACGGTAAACCGCTGCCACCTGACCAGAATGAGCCAGAAAACCTGGCGCGTACCATCGCGCAGATGAAACTGCGCTACGTAGTGGTGACTTCGGTAGACCGCGATGATTTGCCTGACGGCGGCGCCCAGCATTTTGTGGATTGTATCCGCGCCATCCGTGCCCAGTCCCCCAATATCAAAATCGAGATCCTAGTGCCGGATTTCCGTGGTCGCCTCGACATTTCACTGAAAATCCTGCGTGAAGCACCGCCAGACGTCATGAACCACAACCTGGAAACCGTGCCGCGCTTGTATAAACAGGCACGCCCAGGATCTGATTACCAACACTCGCTGAATTTGCTCAAGCAATTCAGCGAGATGTATCCGCATATACCCGCAAAATCCGGCCTTATGCTGGGCCTGGGCGAAACAGACGAAGAAATCATAGCCGTCATGCGCGACTTGCGTGCGCACAATGTCAGTATGCTGACGCTGGGGCAATATTTGCAACCCAGTGTGCATCACCTGCCCGTGCTACGCTATGTCACGCCTGATACGTTTACCTGGTTTAAACAGCAAGCAGATGCCATGGGCTTTGATAATGCCGCCAGCGGCCCCATGGTGCGCAGTAGTTACCATGCGGATGCGCAAGCCCATGCCGTCATCGCACAAGAAGCATAATGAAAAGCATCGCTGGCCAACGCCCTGAAAAGCCAGCCCAAAAAGATTTGCATAGGAGCAAGATATGGTTCCCCATTTAACCACCGCCTTGAGCGGCCCGTTGGTCAGCCTGGAAAAGCGTATACTGGAAGCCATGCCGGATATCGAGCACTGGTTCCGTGGCCAGTGGCAAGAAGTCGCCGCGCCCTTTTATGCCAGCGTGGACTTACGCAACGCGGGTTTTAAACTGGCGCCGGTGGATACCAATTTGTTTCCCGGTGGCTTTAACAACCTGAATCCGGAATTCCTCAGCCTGGCAGTACAGGCGGCACAGGTGGCGGTGGAAAAAATCTGTCCTGATGCACGCCGTTTATTGCTGATTCCAGAAAACCATACCCGTAATACTTACTACCTGCGGAATGTGGTTGAGCTTTGCCATATCCTCAAAGCGGCGGGCATGGAAGTACGCGTAGGCAGCCTTTCACCTGAGATCACCGAAGTCACCCGGCTGGAAACCCATGATGGCCTGCCTTTGATCCTGGAACCGCTGGTGCGTGAAAAAAATCGCCTCAAATTAAAAGCCGTCACTTTCGAAGGCGTCGATTATCCGGCGTTTGATAGCTGTGCCATCCTGCTCAATAACGACCTCTCTGGTGGCGTGCCGGACCTGCTGCAAAACCTGGAACAGAACCTGATCCCACCGCTGCATGCAGGCTGGTTTACCCGCCGTAAATCGCAACATTTCGCGGCGTATGACAAAGTGGTAGAAAGCTTTGCCAAACTATTGAATATAGACCCCTGGCTGCTTAACCCCTATTTTGATACGGCCAGCGGTATTGATTTCCATGCCCGCGTCGGGGAAGACCAGTTGGCCGACAAAGTCGATGCCATGCTGAAAAAAATCGCCGCCAAGTATGCCGAATACGGCATCACGCACGCCCCATTTGTCATCGTAAAAGCTGATGCAGGCACCTATGGCATGGGCATTATGAGCGTCAAGTCGGCCGACGAAGTGCGCGACCTCAACCGTAAAACCCGTAACAAAATGTCGGTGATCAAAGAAGGCGTGGAAGTCTCCGAGGTGATGATACAAGAAGGGGTGTATACCTTTGAAAACATCAATGATGCCGTGGCCGAACCGGTGGTATACATGATGGATCACTTTGTCATTGGCGGTTTTTACCGCGTGCACACCAGCCGTGGTGTCGATGAAAACCTCAATGCGCCCGGCATGCAGTTTGTGCCACTAGCGTTTGAAAAACCCTGTACCCTGCCCGACTGTTCCGACGCGCCAGATGCACCGCCTAACCGTTTCTACGCCTATGGTGTGGTGGCGCGCCTGGCCTTGCTGGCAGCGGGCATGGAGCTACAGGAAAATGATCCACTGAACGCATAATCGACTCGAAGGCGCATGATGAAACTGCTGTTTATACTCGACCCGCTGCATACACTGACCGCCTACAAAGACACCAGCCTCGCCATCATGCGTGCCGCGCAGGCACGCGGGCACCAACTTTGGGTATGCGAGCAGCATGATTGGCATTTGCAGCGCGAGATTGCACTGGTGGATGCGCAACCATTTGAGTTTAATGACAAAGGCTGGTCGGCAGGCGATAAAACCACGCAGGTACCCACAATCTTTGATGCCGTACTCATGCGCAAAGACCCGCCGTTTGATAACGAATATTTGTACAGCACCTATTTACTGGAATTGGCCCAGCAACAAGGCGCAAGAATTATCAACGACCCGGCATCAATCAGGGGCTGGAACGAAAAACTGTCCGTGACCCGTTTTCCGCAATTCACGCCACCGTTTATCGTCACCAGCCAGCGCGAGAAAATATTGGCTTTTTTGGCAGAACATGACGATATCATCGTCAAACCACTCGATGGCATGGGTGGCAGCGGTATTTTCAGGTTGCGTAAGGACGACCCGAATATTTTCGCCATCCTGGAAACGCTGACGCAGTTTGAAACGCAAACCATTATGGTGCAGCGCTATATTCCGGAAATAGCCAAAGGCGACAAACGTATCCTGATCATCAATGGTGAGCCACTGCCTTACGCACTCGCCCGCATACCCAAAGCCGGTGAAACACGCGGCAACCTGGCCGCAGGCGGCAAAGGTGTCGCGCAACCGTTGAGTGACCGTGACCGTGAAATTGCGGAAACGGTTGGTAAAACCCTCAAGCAGCACGGCCTGTTTCTGGTCGGCTTAGATGTGATCGGTGATTACCTCACCGAAGTGAATGTCACCAGCCCGACCGGCATGGTAGAAATTGCTGCGCAATCCAAAGAATGGGCAGCGCCTTGCGACCCGGCCCAGGTCATGGTGGAAGCGTTGGAGAGAGTGGTCGCAAGTTAAAAGTCACGCCAGGCTCACAAAAGCCGCGGATGATTTACTGCCGGTTTTACGCGCTTAACACTTTTACCATTTCCCGTTCTATGGATGGCCTTGTGCGTACCTTGACTGTACACCTGTGCTTACACCTCAAAATACATCGTTAAACACAAAATCCTGCGATTGAATCACGTTTTACTTTATCAATTTTGATAATATGACTTAAACGGTTTATTTAAACACGTTATATCATCGGCGGCTGTTCCAGGAGTGTCATTCATGCGTGTGCTAGTGCTGGGTTCTGGTGTGATTGGGGTGACAAGCGCTTATTACCTCGCATTAAAAGGCTACGATGTCACCGTCATAGATCGCCAGCCTGCTGTTGGCATGGAAACCAGTTTTGCCAATGCCGGCCAGATATCTCCTGGCTACGCTGCCCCCTGGGCAGGCCCTGGCGTCCCCTTCAAAGCACTCAAGTGGCTGTTTCAACGGCATGCCCCACTCCGGTTGCGGCCAGATTTCAGCCATTGGCAAGGGCAATGGATGGCGCAATTTCTCAGTAACTGCTCTGCTGCCCGCTACACCCTCAATAAATCGCGCATGGTGCGGCTGGCCGAATACAGCCGCGATTGCCTGCGTGATTTGCGTGCCAATACGGCGATCCAGTATGAAGAACGTAGCCGTGGCACTTTGCAAGTCTTTCGCACGCAAAAACAACTGGATGTAGAAGCCAAGGACATTGCGGTGCTCAGCCACATGGGCGTGCCTTTCCAGCATGTGGACCCGGATGGATGCGCCCGTATTGAGCCTGCATTAAGTTATGTCAAAGATCAATTACTAGGTGGCCTGCATTTACCCGATGATGAAACAGGCGATTGCCAGCTGTTTACCTCCCGTCTCGCATCTCTGGCCCAATCACTGGGGGTGCAATTCAGGCAGGGCGTCACCATCACTCGCTTGATCACGCAAAACAATCAATTCCACGGGGTTGAGATTAATAGCGCCAATGGCATTGAAACGTTGGATGCCGATCATTATGTCGTCGCCCTAGGCAGTTACTCGCGCGAACTGATGCAAGAGCTAGGCTTGAATTTACCGGTCTACCCGGTCAAAGGTTACTCACTGACAGTGCCGATTATCAACAGTGCTGCTGCACCGGTTTCCACCGTGATGGATGAAACCTACAAAGTCGCCATCACCCGTTTTGACCAGCGCATACGTGTAGGCGGCATGGCGGAGTTAGCAGGCTTTGATTTAACACTCAACCCGCGCCGCCGTGAAACCCTGGAAAAAGTGTTGAACGGATTATTTCCGCAAGCCGGTGATCTCTCTCAATCCAAGTTCTGGACCGGCTTACGCCCCATGACGCCGGATGGCACACCGATCATCGGTTTGGCCGATAGCCGGTTCCCGAATGTATGGCTAAACACTGGCCATGGCACGCTGGGCTGGACCATGGCTTGCGGTTCGGGTCGGATATTGGCTGACTTAGTTAATGATGAAAAACCAGCCATTGAAACCAAAGACTTAGCCTATTCCCGCTATAAAGAATAAAAATCATCACTCTCCTATTGTGGCCAATATAAACATGTCACCACAGAAGCTCGTTCCAAGAGATCTCTCAATAATTAGTCATAAATCGCCACTTCTCACATCTATTATTCCTGTTAACTCAAGCGCCAAAGCTATCGATATTCCCCATAGGGTATAACGATGCTAAAATCCCTGACGATTTAAGGGGAAAGAAAAATTCTGTATCCGTTTGCATATCGCTATTCCTTATTGGATATATCGAAAGATTTTTCTTGGGATAAAGCACTGAAAAGAGAGGACAACCTAAGGTGGCAGTTTTACATCATAAAAAAATAGCAGGCATCATCGCATGCCTGCTGGGAGGCACCAGCGCTCAGACACTGGCAGAAGATAACAATAACAGCAGCAACGTATTTACCTTGGGCCAAATCACTGTGACCGGCAACCGTGACTCAGAAAACCCGCTGGGGACTGCCACGCTGGATCGTGAGCAACTCTGGGATTTTGGCAAGAATGGTGTGGCTGACGCGCTTAACCTGATTCCGGGTGTAGCGACGACCATGGTTTCCGGGCAGGGTCGGCGCAACGAGTCAGACATCAGCCTGCGCGGCCTTGACCGCACACGCGTGCCACTGACTATCGATGGCATCCGTCTTTTCTTGCCTGCGGACAACCGCATCGATTTCAGCCGGTTCTTGACCGCGGACCTTTCAGAGATCCAGGTCGCCAAAGGCTATGTCTCTGTCATTAACGGCCCGGACGGCATGGGTGGTGCCATTAACCTGGTGACACGCAAGCCGGTCAAAAACTTCGAAGGCGAACTACGCTATTCTGCGCTGCTGGGTAACGATGGTCAGTACGATGGCGATATCTGGTACGCCAACCTCGGCGGCAAACAGGAGAAGTTTTACTGGCAAGCCAGCTTGCAGCAACGCGATATCGACGGCTGGCGCCTCTCCAGGGATTATAAATCCGACTTGCCTGCCACTGCACCTAACTACCAAGGCAGCGGGTTGCGTAACTTCTCTGATTCGAGTGATTGGCGTGGCAGCATAAAGTTAGGTTTTACACCGAACGAGACTGATGAATACTCATTCAACTATTCCAAACAAAGTGGCGAAAAGCGTCGTGCGCCGCCTGTGCGAGGGAATGATGATGTGCAAAGTACCGGTGCTAACACACGTGTCTGGGACTGGCCAATCTGGGATACCAGCAGTCTTTACTTTCTGTCGAACACCCAGCTTGGTAGCAAAACTTATCTGAAAACCCGCGCTTTTTACAATACCTTTAACAATCAGCTGGATTTCTATACCGTGGCACCGGGTGGCGGTAATCGCCTCGGCACCCTGGCGAACTCCAGTACCTATGATGACAATTCCAAAGGATTCAGTGTAGAGCTTGGGACAACTTATCTTGCGCAACAGACCCTGAAAACATCGTTGCACTATCGTCGAGACGAACATATTGAGATGAACACCAACCAACTAAGCAACTCGCCAGTGGCTGCTAACAACAACCCACCAGAACCAAAGCAAAAAACCGTTGAAGATATTTGGTCACTCGCGCTAGAAGACACCTGGCATATCTCCCCTACCATCGACCTGGTAGGAGGCATCAGCCGCGACATGCGTGGATCCAAGCAAGCAGAAGAATTCAACCAGCAATCGTCAGGGCAGCCACTAACGCTTTTCAATTTACCGGTAAAAGACATAAACGCGACAAACTACCAGGCTGCGGCAATCTGGCGCTACCAACCCGGCGGGAAAGCACATTTTTCGGTATCTGACCGCGTACGTTTCTCCACCATCTTTGAGCGCTACAGTGGCCGCTTTGGTACGGCAGTCTCGAATCCCGGACTAGACCCGGAACGCTCGCGCAATTATGAGCTAGGCATAGAGGATAACCTGGCACAGGGCATACGCGGTACTGCAGCGATATTTCATAACAAAATTAAAGACTACATTCAGCAAGTGCCGAATGCTGTGTTTGTACAAGGTGAAGGCTTCTTCGCTCAGAACCAGAACGTTGGCGAAGCCACGATTAAAGGTGTAGAGCTTGGACTGGTCGCCTCTGTGTTGCCCACGCTCGAAGTGGGGGGCAATTTCTCCTGGATTGATGCGGAGATATCGCCGCCACCTGGCACGGTGACTTCTTATCCATATCTGGCGACACCCAAAAACAAAGGCTTTCTCTATGCAAAATGGACCCCCACCAACAAATGGAACATCGTGCCTAGCTATGAAGTCGCAGACCAACGATGGTCTTCGCAGTTAACTGGGGTTCCCGGACCGAGATACGTGGAGACAGGCTCTTACAGTTTACTTAACCTCAAGGTTGATTACCGGATCGTGAACGACTGGGTAGTGTCTTTTGCCGCCAATAATCTGCTAGACAGAAACTATGAGTTGTCGGCCGGTTATCCTTCGCAAGGCCGTAACTTCCTGTTGTCGACGCGATACCAGTTCTAAGCACGTCATGCGCCCTTACTTTCCGGCCCAGACTGCATGCCTGCCATGGTTTCACATATGCAGGCACGCAGTTTAATGAGTGCGTTATCCATATTAAGCAGGAGTTATTTCATGTCCATTCGCCACAAACTTGTTAGCCTGCTCTGTGGATTATTAGTTGGCAGCAGCTGCATGTTCAGCCTGGCAGCAGCCGCTGCTGAAAAAATAGTAATCATGACCAGCTATCCGCAAGAGATGATTTCGCAGTTTGAAGCGGCGTTTGAAAAGCAGTTTCCACAATACCGGCTGGAAGTATTGTGGAAACAATCGCATGATGCCCTGCCCTACCTCACCCAGCGACATGGTGAAGTAGATGTGTATTGGACGCCTTCACGGCAGAATTTTGTGCAGTTGAAGCAACAAGGGTTACTGCAGGCACTGGATCCGTTATGGATTAAATCGCCTGCCAGTTTGCATGGTACTTTACTCAATGATCCCCAGGGCTATTATGCTGCAACAGAAATTGCTGGCCTGGGTATGGTCATTGCACCTTCAGCATTTTCCAAAGCCAAAATACCTGCTCCAAAAGGCTGGCAAGACCTTACGCAGCCAGCTTTGCAGGGGCAGATCGCATTTCCTTTGCCTTCCAAAGTCGGGTTTGCCGGTGGGTTGATTGATGCCATGTTGCGGGAACAATCCTGGCCAGATGGCTGGGCCATGCTCACCAAAATCACCTTGAATGCACGTTTTGTTGAAAACGGCGCCACTTTTATCACCGATGAAGTAGCTGCAGGGCGCGCTATGGTCGGCATTAGCATGGATTTCTTTGCAGCATCGGCGATTGCCAAAGGTGCTCCGCTGCAATATATCTATCCGCCCGTTGTGGCTTATTCGCCGGCGCATGTAGCGATATTAAAAGATGCGCCTCACCCGGCAGCAGCCCGGGACTTTGTGCAATTCACCTTATCAACTGCCGGGCAGCAATTACTGTTTACGCCTGATATTCGCAAATTACCGGTAGACCCTGCGGCCTATGCGCAGCGTCCGCAAGGTTATTTCAACCCTTATGCCGTCGTGGAAAGCAAAAGCAGGAAACTGCGAGACACCACAGAGCAAAACCTCCTGAATGCGTATTTCGAGGCGACGCTCGCCAGGCATCAGGCCTTGTTGCAATCCTTATTCGTGAACCTGTCCTTTGCCAGGCATTTAAAACGTGACCCTGCAAAAATCAATGACATTGAACAACAGTTATTGCAGCCGCTATTCTCCGAACAGCAGCTATTTACTGCCGAGCATTACCAGCGGTTTCAACCCGACCAGGCCAGTGAAAAAGAAGCGCTGGTCAAACAATGGTCAGAGCAGGCCAAAACCCGCTATTTGTCTATTGCTAACGCACTGCAGGCATTGCTTGCCGCACCCTGATGGTGACTAACACATGCGGTTAATATTGTGTCTGTGCGTACTGTGCTGCGTATTCGATGCCGCAGCCGAGGGGGCCACTTTAACAACGCCATTTCGTTCAGCCGACGCTTATACAAAACCCTACCCGGGCTTAACTGACCCCATAGCCCTCAAGACGTTTCAGGAAGGGCGTACATTATTCCGCCAGATCTGGACGATACAGGGTGGTGAAGACCATCGTTTTTCGGGGCTGGGGCCGCTGTATAGCCGATTCTCCTGCGTGGCCTGTCATCCGGGCAATGGACGTGGTTTTGCACCCGATGACTCTTCACAATCGATGAAAACCATGCTGGTCAGGTTGAGCGTGCAGGATCCGTTGCAAGGTAGTTTGCCGCACCCGGTTTATGGCGAACAGCTCAATGAATTCGGTATTCCTGGTGTGGCTGGCGAAGGGGTTGCGCGCGTGCGTTATGAAACCATCATCGTCACGCTGGCTGATGGCGAAACCGTACAATTACGGCAACCACAACTGAGTTTTAGCGAGCTGGCTTATGGCCCGCTCACCAATGTGCTGACCTCTGCGCGAATTGCGCCAGCCGTTTTTGGATTAGGGTTACTGGATAATATTGCGGATGCAGAAATCATGCGCCAGGCACAACGCCGCAAGCCTGAGGGCATCGCCGGGCGGCCAAATCTGGTGTGGGATATTGCGCAACAGAAAAATGTGCTAGGTAAATTTGGCTGGAAGGCTAACGTGCCTAATTTACGCCAGCAGATCGCCAGTGCTTTCCTTGGCGACCTGGGGATCACTTCCAGCCTGTTTGCTATAGAAAACTGCACACCGCAACAAACGCATTGCCTGGCAGCCCCCACTCAAGCCATGCCGGAGTTAGCAGACCAGCAACTGGATGAAATAGAGTTTTACCTATCTGCCCTGGCAGTGCCTCAACCTGAGGCGACTAGCCAGGCGTTGCAACGCGGTGCATTATTATTCAAGCAGGCGCAATGTATAGAAGCCACACGGATCAATTACGTACCGGGCAACGCGCTAGCCTTGCGCTGTTGAACCAGCGCAGTATTAGCCCTTATAGCGATTTATTGCTGCATGATATGGGTGAAAGCCTGGCCGACCATAGGCCAGACTTTGCGGCGAATGGCCGCGAATGGCGCACGCCACCACTATGGGGAATAGGATTAGCCAGGAAAGTGCATCCTGACGCCGGTTTTTTACATGATGGACGGGCGAGGACTTTGCAGGAGGCTATACTCTGGCACGACGGTGAAGGCAAAACCGCTAAACAACGGTATATGACTTTTACCAAAGCAGAACGCGCACTTCTGCTGAAGTTTATTGAGTCCCTCTAAGCAAACTACATCAATACAAAGTCTTTCGGCACCGGCTGTGGAGGAATATCTGCATCGCCCAAGGCTTCCTTGGTTTCAATTTCGATCACATCCACCAGCGCACTGATAGGCAATGCATTCGCGCCCACGGCAAACGGCTCTTCCAGCTCGTTACCAAGGGCATCGAGGCCGAAAAAAGTATAGGCAGCGAGCGCGGTGACAAAAGGCGTTGCCCAGCCCAGGGTATTTGCAAACCCAAACGGCAGCAGAAAACAAAAGGTGTAGGCAGTTCTGTGCAGCAGCAAGGTATAACCAAACGGGATAGGGGTATTTTGTATGCGCTCGCAAGAGGCCTGCACCAGCGCCAGTTTTTGGATCAATTCATCGAGCATATTGAACTGGATAGTATCAATGCGATCACTATGCAACGCCTGAATCAATACACATTCCATCGCCCGTAGAATCGCTTCTGCCGGGTTTCTGCTGTTTGCATACTCATGAAATACCGCTTCTGGCAGGTAGGCGTGGATCTTGTGTTTGGGGTTACCTGGCCTGAGTTGTACTAACAACGCTTGTGCATAGGCGATATTACACTCGAGCAAAATGCGGCGCGGTGATTGCGCATTGTCTTTGTTGCCTTCATCAAGCACCTGGCTTAAACGAGCAAGACTGCGGGAAGTCAGCACGAATTCGCCCCAGATCTTCCTCGCCTCCCACCAGCGCTCGTAGCAGGCATTATTCCTGAAGGCCAGGAAAATAGATAAGGTGATCCCCAGCAAGGCGAACGGCCCCCCATCAAACTTGGGCAACCAGTCTGGACGGTAAGTGTAGATAGATACGATCAGGGTGGAGAGCGTCGCCACAAAGACCAGCAATGGCATGATCTTCAACACAATCGAACCTTTGATAATAAAAAACAGTTCTAGTAAATGCGGTCTGGGTCTGACGATCAAAAGGGTTCTCCTGCAAATCGAACTATTGTTGTGATGTATACTCGATGGTTTAAGTGTATCTGCCCGCGCCCTGTTTGCATTTGCGAAAGAAACAGGGGAATCAGCGGCTTTAACGCGTTTTTATTTCGAGCCACCTTAGTCATCGTTAGCGAGTAAATGATCATGTTGAAATGGAAAGATGTACTCAAACTTGCCAGAGAAGGCAATCACGAGCCTAGCCACAAAGTACAAAAATCGCCGCAGGAGTGGCGTGAGATCCTGGATGAAGATGTGTTCACCATCACGCGGCTGAGCGCGACCGAACGGCCATTTTCTTCAGAAATGTGTGAAGCGTTTACGCCAGGACGCTATGCCTGTGCCTGCTGCGAACAAGCATTGTTTGATTCCGGTCAAAAATTTGAATCATCCTCAGGCTGGCCTTCGTTTGACCAGCCACTGTCACCAGATGCGATTGCCTATATTGAAGATGGCAGCCATGGCATGCAGCGGATTGAAGTGAAATGTAATGTCTGTGATGCGCACCTGGGGCATGTGTTTCCCGATGGCAAAACTGAAAGCGGCTTGCGCTATTGCATTAACGGCAAGGCCACCACTTTTATCAGCGCTTAAAAAAATTGGCCCCTGTGGACTTGCGTCAACAGGGGCCAATTCACTTCTGAACTCGCTTTATTTACCTAATCTTCTGCCAAAGCTCACGGCATATGCTGTCGGGCGGGCAAGCAGGATAGGATCCTGGCTGGCGTCTATGCCCTCGGTTAATTGCAGTGGATTAAACATCAGTGTTTTTTCCTTAGCCTTGCTATCTGCCACCACCGTTTTCAAGGTCAACGTGCCTAATTCAACAGTCTTGCGGCTTTCCGGCCACTGCACAGTCGCATTGTTCACTTCATCGCCTTGATCGGCAATTTGTAGCAACAGCTTGTATTGCACACTCTTTGCTTTCACACGCTCGGCGATATCATTCATCAGGTAATCCGGCGCCGCTGCATCTGCCGCTTCCTTGCTGAGATACTGCGCACCTGCCACCGGGATGATCTGGTAACGACCATATACACTCTGCCCCGCCGCATTGGTGAATTTAAAGGCATTCACACCAAAAAACGGCTGCGTGGCAAAACTGACTGGCGCTGGCTTGGGCGTGGTCACAAACTTCAAAGCGGCCGGGTGTGACCCTAAAAACTGCTCCACCGGGCTGGGTTTGGCAGTGCTGTTTTGTGAATCACGTACGGCATTGAGCAAGCCTAAAAAGTCTTCAGGCGTCGCGGCCGGGAAGTTATTCACCGAGATGCTGACAATATCGGTCGCCAGGCCATCTTCCAGCTGGAAGCGTATGGCGATTCCTTTAGGAAAGGCATTGCCATTGGCATCTGGAATATTCGGCACGCCAGTCGCATCCGAGAACCTGACCAGCACAGGACTCTCTGCTTTCTGAAAATGCGCCGCCTTGCTGATGCCTGCAGCTTGTGCTGAAGGTTTAAATGACCCTTCCAGCATCACCCCTTTGGCATGGTTGGAACGAAAGCCTGCATGCGGCCCGCCCGACAGCGTGGTTAACGTATCGACCAGTTGTTCGGTGACCGGCTTGGCATCCGTAACCACTTTATCGTCGGCCATAACAGGCTGGGCGGCGATCAAGGAAGCGGCTGTTAAAGCGCTGATCAGTATTTTTGTTTTCATGATGATGTCCCTTTCAATCTGTGAGGTAAAAAATTAAATAGATAAATCTTGCAAAATTAACCATATGACAAGATTAAATAGTGCGCTACTTTTATGACATAAAAAATATAAAATAACCCCAACAACTTAAACAACCATTTTTATCCGGCATGCTGGATCAAATGGTTGCGTAATACTTTCATACGGTCACGCAATGAAACCAGCTCTTCGACCGGGCAGCCCATGGCGCATAACAATTCATCCATGATACCGGATGCCTGCTGACGCAAATTGCGTCCGGTGTCGGTCAGGCAAATAATGACTTGTCGCTCGTCTTTATTCGAACGCACCCGCTGTAACAATTCGGCGGATTCCAGCCGTTTGAGCAATGGCGTTAAAGTAGCCGAATCCAGGAATAGCTGCTCACCGATATCACTGACAGTGCGTTGATCGCTTTCCCACAACACCAGCATGACCAGATATTGCGAGTAAGTTAAGCCCAGTTTTTTTAACAATGGCCGATAGGCTTTGTTAATTGCCAGCGATAGCGAATACACGGCAAAACATAATTGCTCATTTAAAATCGGGGTCTTGCTCTTGGTATTGCCAGTCATGCTGATGATTATATATAGCGCGCTATTTAATTGCAATAAAAAATTAAATGCTTATTTTTTCAGCAAATTTAAGATGATTCGGACTACGAAGTGGCCTTTGTTATGCATTCTGATTTTGCTCATTTCAATCTCCTTTGAATATGTGACACATGGTAAAACCAATCTGCCACAAAATAAAATTGATTTTTTTTATGAGCCTGATAAGAGAAATTGTTGCTAAGAGAAGCTGCCAATAAGAGTAATTGATAGCTCAGCTAAGCATTCAGGCAGGTGTTGCCATCAGCCGGCGGTGATATTAGAAAAAGTGAAGGGACAAATCAACTTAACGCGGGGTGTTGAAACCATCCAGCGGGTTCACAGCAAATGACAAGTCGTCGCCAATATCGATATCAATCTCGTTCTGGCCCTCCCAGCGCTCCAGCCAGATAGAAAAATCTTTTTCCGGCATCGGTTTGCCTATGAAATAGCCTTGCCCTTCGTCACAACCCAATTTGGCTAACTGGCCCAGTACCTCTTCGTTCTCAATCCCTTCAGCCACGACATTCAGGCCCAGGTTGTGTCCCAGGTCTATGGTCGACTTCACAATGCTGGCATCACCGGTATTTTTATCCATAAACATGACAAACGAGCGGTCTATCTTCAGTTCTTGCACTGGCAGTTGCCGTAAATAAGCCAGCGAGGAATACCCGGTGCCGAAATCATCAATGGCCAGATGCAAGCCCATGGCCGCCAGTTTCCTGACCACCGTTTCGGCGCGTTCCGGGTCTTGCATCAGACTGCCTTCGGTGATTTCCAGCTTGAGCGCTTTTGCATCCAGCCTGTACGTTTTCAGCAATTCGGCAATCTGTTCCGGCAACTCCATATTGTTTAAATCACGGGTGGATAAGTTCACCGCCAGGCTCATGTGCAACCCCTGGCTTTGATAATCGGCCAGCACCTGGCAGGCACGTAACAACATCCAGTTGGTGATCTCACTGATAATGCCAGTCTGTTCGGCAAACGGAATAAACTGGTCGGGGAAAATCATGCCTTTTTCCGGATGCACCCAACGGATCAGCGCTTCACCACCCAGCGTTTTGCGTGTTTTCACATCGATTTTTGGCTGGATATACAGTAATAACTGGTTTTTCTGGATCGCTTCTTTTAAATCGGAAATCAGGGTGAGGGTTTCTGACTGATCGATCTCGAGTGCTGTGTTGTAGACGATCCAGTCGGCTTTTTTGACTTTGGACTCATGCAGGGCAGTCTCCGCGTGATTCAGCAACGCTTCTTCACTCACGCCGTGGTCAGGATACAGCGCAATACCCATGGCGATGCGCACATCGATCGCCTGTCCTTGCACATTGACCGGTGTATCGAAAATGCGGTTGATTTTGTCAGCGTATTGCGTCGCTTTGGCCTGGTCTGCCTGTTGTAACAACACGGCAAACTCATCGGCTGCCAATCGCGCGACCACATCATGCTCAGACAGGATATTTTCTTTTAATACCTGGCCCACATGGCGCAGCAAATCATCGCCGAAATCCCGGCCCAGCGTTTTATTAATGGGCTTGAAGCGGTGGATGTTGATCACGAGCACGCTGAATTTCTGTTGCGCTTCTACGTGCCGCATAATCGCCTGCTGCAAGCCCTGCATGAATGCCAGGCGGTTAGACAGCCCGCTCAACTCATCGTTAAACGCCAGCCGCTGGATACGGAGCGTGCGCTGCAATACCGCTTCACGCATGCTGTTAAGCGCTTTACCCAGGTAGCCTACTTCATCGCTGCTATTAACATGGATTTCTTTTGCATAATCACCCATGGCGATTTCATCGGCATTCTTCACCAGCTCAGCGATAGGCTCGGTGATTTTGCGCGAAACATACCAGATCAGCACGGCAAAAATCAATACGCCGACAAAGGTAAGCGCGACCATACTTTGAAACAGCTGGTTCAACTCACGTGTAAACGGGGCAACCGAGCCTTGCAGTGCGACCAGCAACACTTCGTCTTTGGTTTCATGCAATGAGCGGATTTTCAGGTGATAGGTTTGGCCGCGCAAATCGACTTTATGCAGGGACAGTTTTTGGCGGTGAATGTCAGAAACGGTTTTGACCAGCACGTTTGAGAGCTGGCTGGTGCCAGTGCCACTCATCAGCTTCCAATCGTGTTGTGCCGTTTTTTGCAGAAAGGTGACATCAAGATGCGTGAGCTGCTTGATCTGGTCGGCCAGCCTGCCATCCACAGCAAAGCCCATCACAATCCAGCCTATCACATCGGGCGCTTTCACCGGCACGGTGATCAGTTGATACGGCTTACCCTCGACAATATCAAACTTGAGCGTGCCGTTCTGTTCCTGCAATACGGCTTGTCGCGCATCTTCATCAAATTTGCCATCGGCCGTACCGATCACCAGATCTTCGCTATTGCTGATGTAATAAGCGACCTGGGCGTGAATGCGGCCCTGGTAGCTTTCCAGCGCAGACTTAATCGTTTCCGCGTCGTTACTGGCGACTGCATCACGGAATGCAAAATCAGCAGCCAGCACTTGCGTGGCTTGTTTCAGGCTTTGGGTATTGTGTTGCAGCAGGTTAACAAAAACGCGTTCACCGACGTTGATCTGGTCCTGGGCAAGCTCGTTAGCATGTTTAACCAGCGCGTATTTCAGCGGTATGAGGCCAGCAAGTTGAATAACGACTACAACGGAGAGGAATGTAAACGCTATTCGAGAGCGAATATGTTTGAACTTGATCATTCAGGTTTATTTTTATGGAATGGTGACTTTTACCTCTGTAGACCCTTCAATTTTTACTTTTTGCTCAGCACCCGGCTTGTTCACCCCTGGCAGCCAGACTTGATAACTATATTGGCCTTCACTCAACTTGAGCACAGCCCGTCCTTTATCATCGGTTTTAGCAAAAAATGGCGTATCTACAATGTATATGTACCCTAACATAGAATCGTGAATGTTGCACCCTAAGGTCACCAAACCGGCTTGATCAAACTGCACTGGATTGGTCGGCACACCGGAATACAGTTTCAATTCAAACTTTTTGGCGGGCGAAAAAGAGTACACATGATGACGGAAGGAGTCTTCATTCGGGAAATTAATATGCGTCCCGGTCTGCACAACCGTAATCTTCGGGTTGAACATTTTGTTTTTTTGCACGATTTTGCCAGTCGCACTCGGGTTGCTGGCGGCTGTTTTACCATCATAAAAAGCGACCACAGCATCGGTCACCGTATTGCCGGCTGCATCGCTCACGATCACTGTCACCGTGTCTGCATTAGCCACACTTAACAGTGCAGTGGTGAATACCAGCAACACTGTTCGCAACATTGCTGCCAGCATAGGTTTTCCTTTATACATTTAATTGGTCACGATATCGTGTTTCATCGGTGCCAGTATCTTCAGCAACTCGTTCTTCTCTTTGGTGGCTATGCCATTCGCATCAATGCGCTCCCGCAGTACATCGACCAGGATCTCAAACTCCGCCGTGGTAATGTGCAGATCCGCATGCGACTTTTTCATGGTTTCGCCTTCGTAAACGCAATTACCACCTGTTTTGATGCAGAGAAAATTAGTCAGGCTTTCCTTTAATGTCTTCATCTTAACATCTTCAAAGGAGCGCTTGGTGCGCGGATCCTTGCTGACGATATCCAGAGTCTGGTTTGAAACCCTGCTCAGTATGGGCAAGCCGCCTATACGCTGAAACAATGTGGCTTCCGGCTTGGATTGCAAGGCACACCCTGCACATAACAATACCACCATCGCAATGACAACACTTCGCATTGATTTTCCCCATCATTATTTTGACCAATGCTCGCATCATACAACCACGCCGCAACATGCATTTCGCAAAAAAACCTGTATTCCTGTCTTTTTTCGCGCAATTATATTTATCGCGCCAATTAGATAATGCATCAATGAATGAATGCATAACAACCGAGGTTCCTATGGATAAACTGAAATCTATCGCCATTGCTTTATCAGCCATCTTGGCAAGCTTTGCAGCATCGTCACTGACACATGCGGGCGATCGCTTACTGGCGACCGGTGGTGTGACCCAAGTTGAAGGCTCTGCTGGCGGCGGATTGATGCCGTGGGCGGTGATTAGTGGCTACGGCACAGACAAGCAGATCGGCGGCTCGGCATTTTATACGCATGCTGAAACCAAAGCGGATTACAAGTTGAATTCAGCAGGCATTACATTAGGCTTTGTGAATCGCGTGGAAGTCAGTGCTGCACAAACCAGATTTGGTTTGGGTAATACGGTCCGCGGGGAAGAAATACGCCTGAATACACTAGGCGTTAAATTGCGCGTCATTGGCGATGCCATTTATGACCAGGACAGCTGGCTACCGCAGATTTCAGTGGGCGCACAATACAAATATAACGAAGACTTTAGCTTTATCCCCAAAGCATTGGGTGCCAAAGACCGCAGCGGTGTCGATTACTACGTGGCGGCCAGCAAATTGTTTCTTGGTGCGGCTAACGGCTACAACCTGCTAGTGAATGCCAACTTGCATGCCACTAAAGCCAACCAGTTTGGCCTGTTAGGTTTTGGTGGCGACAAACGTGACAGTTATCGCATTTACCCTGCCGTTTCTGCGGCGATCATGTTATCGGATAGCTTTCTGGTAGGCACTGAGTTGCGCATTAAACCGGATAACCTTTCCGCGGCTGAAGAAAAAAAAGCGCAGGACATCTTTCTGACCTGGTTCCCGCATAGAAATGTTTCGGTGACTGGCGCTTATGTTGACCTGGGCACGATTGCCACCAAAGAAAACCAGACCGGCTGGTACCTCTCCGGGCAAATCAATTACTGATTAACCGATTTTAAAAGTGTGACGCAAATGACAACGGGCGCTGATAGCGCCCGTTTTTCGTAGCAAGAAACAATTACTTGTTCATTACGTACATTGTTACTTCAAAGCCGAAACGCATTTCGGTAGCAGCTGGTTTTGTCCACATGATTGATTTCCTTTTCGCTAGTTTATTAAATATTTGCGCTTTAGCATTTGCTATCACGTGTACCCATATTAAAACTGCGCCCTATCCTTGTCGTGCTTAAACTCCGCAACTAGCCATCATGATTTTCATGAGACTGTCCTAATCACCTTTTCCGTCGCGTACACTTTTGATCTTGCGCAATAACTTACGCATGCCTTTACGGCCTATGGTGCGCTTTAAGTGGACTTTGAAGTCATATAAATAAAATGGCAATAAAGTACCCAGATTCAAGCTGTGTCCGGACATACCAAGGTAAAGCGTCAGGAACTGTTTGCGGCCATCCCAGTGTAACTTCTGGATCGCACGGGTTAAATCGGCAATTCTTTCGCTGTATGGCGTTGCCGTGGCATAAGCGTGCAGGCGCGCAGTATCAATCAGTGAAAACGTCAGGCGTTCATCTTGCTTGCTGACCAGGATATTACCGCCGGAAAAATCCCTGAAATAAATACCGGAAGCATGCATATGCAGGCAGAACAACGCAAAGGCCTGGTACAGGCTTTGCGCTGCGACGCCATGGAAAGTTTCCTCGCCCTGGCTGAAAGCAATAAATGCCTGGGCAATGGTAAAGTCGTGCGTGACATATTCACAAATAAAGAAATTCTGCTTCAGGCTGGTGTCGTCGACACGCTCGAAGTAAGCCAGCGGCATGGCAGTGCCTACGCCACGGCGCAATAATTCCATGGCGCCGTTCCAGCTGCGCTTGGCTTTGCTGGGTTTAAAGCGGTCCAGCACCGTCTTGTGCCAGTGCATCCTGACCGGTTGTTTGACAGTGACTTTCCGGTTTGCCGACCTCGGGTCAGCAATCGGCCAGATCGCGTTTCTGGCATGGCGCAAGGCTTGCTCTTTGGCAGGCGCCCTGAGGGTGCCTGGGTGCCAGGCGTACCAGAGCTGTGCCGCCTGCTCACTGCTTTCCGCCAGGATCATGCCGCGCCAGTCGGCTTCTTGCACCGGGAAGTACTGCAGTCCCTGGATATGCGCGTGTATGATGGTCTGCGATAATTTAGGGCTGCTGGTGTGTAACTCCACCGTTTCCGCGGCATCCCACATCAGGTAAACAGGCGTTTCGGTGATCAGCGCTGGCGCAGCAACCGACTGCCCATTGCGGTTAATACATTCCACTTTGCGCAAACCGGATTCCGCATACACCTGGTTCAATATCGCACAATGCCCATTGATGGCCCACACGACATGGATCAGCTTTTGATGCTTGCGTAACTGGTGGATCTCCAATCCATTACCAGTCGCCAGTGGTCCGATATAGTGCGCACCATTGAGCCAGCGCGCAACTGTTCTCAAGGCAGAGAAGCTCGGGTTGCGCTGGTATTCATGTAGATTGCCATCGGCAGACTGGTAATAGGCCACACGCTCCAGCGCCGGGTAGCGCGCCTCATCCAGGCCGTCATTGATCACACCTTCGCGGTGGCAAATCATCGCACCCCAATTGGCTTGCTCCAAGGCGCCCGAAGCTGCCAGCAAGGTGAAGTAGCGCGTGACATAATCGGCCTGCTTTTGTGCGCCATCCGGCAAATGCCGCTGGATGCGGTAAATAGCCCAGAAAGCCACCGGTGAAATCAGCGCAGGCACGCCAAAGTCCACACCTATCTTTTGCAGTAAGCGGGCTTTCTTGATCAGGTTAAATTTGAGGCAACGGGTCCAGCGGAACTGGAAAATGCGGTGGTCCGGCTGCTCGGGCTCGATCACACGCTCTACAAACAGGTTATTGCTATGCACATCCGGCAGCAGCTGCTCCGCCTGTAATTTCTTGAATGCGCTGATGTTATACAGCGGCTCAAAATCCTGGATATTAGGGCCGACCACTTTGACGCCATATTGCCTGGCCAGGCGATGGGCGATCTGCCACGCCTGCAAAAACCCCGGCCATTGGTAGCCAGACCAGCGCTTGCGGTTAATGGTATTGCCTATTTCAAGGCTGGCAATCTGCGTGGCATATTGCTGCAAAAATTGCTCTACGAACTGTTGCCACCTGGCTTGCACCTGCGTATCCAGCATATGGCGGGCAATCGCAAATGGCTGCACCAGGTGCACGTCCACCAGCAGACTGGCATCCAGCAGGCGCTGTAGTAACCTGATCTGGTGCTCGTACATGTCGTCATCGCCAATATCCAGCCGCACGCGCCCCAGCCCTAGAGCAGCCAGTTGCGCCAATACATAATCATCAGTTTCCGGCTGCTGGTTGGTGGCGACACAAATGCCTATGAAATGCGTGGGAATGGCATGGTTTTCAACCGGTAAATGGCTGTTTTTAAGCCGTAGGCCGCCTTTGAAAATATAGGCTAACCCATCCTGCACCACCTGCCGGGTTAGCATACTGGGCAACTTGGAAAGTTTCACAGCCACTTGTTACTCCGGCAAGCGATAACGCTGCTCTTTGTAGAGCAAAGCAGGCAGCAAGGCATTCGCCAGAGCCTGCTCGGCCAATGCTTGCGCATCGGCAGGCGCGGCAGTATTTTGCAGTTTTTTGCTTTGCGGATCGTAATGACCAAACGCCGGGGCCTTGCCTTCACGCAACACCACTACCTCATTCTGCTCGATGCTGGGCCCCAGTTGCTGCATCCAGCCATAGTTGGAGTTGTATTGCATCATGGCGCGGCCGCGGTAATCGGCGCTGATATCAGACAGGTCATGGCCGGTCATCGGGTGCTGGGCGGCGATGCCCATCAATGACAATACAGTGACGGGTAAATCAATCTGGCTGGCGATGGCATCCACCGTTTTGGCCTGCACCGCGCCACCCAGGATTAGTGCCGGGATATGGAAATGCTCAATCGGCACCAGTGAATCGCCGCGCACACGGATATCGTGGTCGGCTACGATCAGGAACACGGTATCCTTCCAGTATGGGCTGGCCTTGGCTTTTTTGAAGAACTCGCCTATCGCGTAATCGGCATACTTCACCGCATTGTTATCGGTCGCTTTCGGTTGCTCATATAACTCAATACGGCCATCCGGGAATTCAAACGGTGCGTGATTGGACGAACTGAATGCCAAAGTAAAAAATGGCTTACCGCTGGCATGATGCGCCAGCAGCTGCTCATGGGTCTTATTCAGCAAATCTTCATCGGAAGCGCCCCAGCTGGCAACGAATACCGGATTCTTGAAATCGGGCTGGTCGGTGATCTGCTGAAAGCCATTGCCCATAAAAAAGCTGCGCATATTGTCAAAGTGCGACTCGCCACCATAGATAAACTCAGTGTTGTAACCCTGTTTACCTAGCAACGAAGCCAGCGTGAAAAAGTTGCTCTGGCTTAAACCCAGCTTGACCGTACTATCGGCAGGCGTAGGCTGAAAACCCGTCACCACCGCTTCAATACCGCGCACAGAACGTGTGCCGGTGGCATACAAATGCGTAAACCAGACGCCTTCAGATTTGAGTTTTTCCAGATTGGGCGTCACAGGCTTGCCGCCTAATGACTCTACAAAGCCGGCGCCCAGGCTTTCCTGCAACAGGATGACCAGGTTCAAGGGTTTGTCGTGCGTGACAGACGGCACCAGCGTAGTCAGGGTGGGGATATCGCCCTCTTTAGCGCCCGTGATCGCAAATACTTTTTCGCGTGGCAACTTGCCATACATCTCACTCGATTTTGCTTCATGCTGCAAGCTGTAAGCGGCATAAAAAACCGAATAAGTGGAATTCAGGATCAGGCTATTCACCATGCTGTCTTGCGTGATGGCGAACAGGGCCGGGTTAGCAGGCCTGTGCGTGAGTGTTGAACGAACGGCAAACGCAGTCAGCACTAAAATAAATGGCCATACCAGCCAGACTGCCCAATTTGACCATTTTGCTTCTGCTTCACGCCATGGTTTCAGCAGTTTGTAGACCAGTACCAGCGCCAGCAAAGCCATGCCCAGGCCAAAAAACAGTTCTACTTTGAAGCCCTGCCACAACATGCCGAACACTTCATGCGGATATTTGAGGTATTCCACAAAAATACGGTTGGGGCGCACATCATATTCGAGAATAAAACCAGGGGTCGCCGCTTCCAGAAACACCAGCAACACCAGTGAAAGCAACACCCACCAAAAGGTGAACGCGCGCCAGATATTAAAGCGCTTGCGTGTCGCCAGCACGGGCGCGAGTAATACCGGAATAATAGCCAGCAAACCGAGCTGGATCAGGTCAACGCGCACACCTTGCAGCAGAATCTGGCAGAGTTCGCCAGTGGCCAGAACGCGCTCCCATTTCCAACCCACCAGACCCAGACGGGTCAACGAGAGAAACACCAGGCCGCTTAAAAACATCACTATTAGCGGCGCATAAGGGCCGAACCAGTGACCTATCGTCCAGAGCTTGGAATGTGAAGGAGGCTTACCGAAATAACTTGATCGCATGTTTTGCTTAATCAGAATTGATTCAAGCGTGACATTATAACGGGTTATTGCGGAATGTTATTGCAGCGCACTTTGCGAAAACGATAGGGCATAGCATTAAAAGGCAATTAATTTAAGTACCATCTGCCAGCGGTGTCTTTTTGCGCAAATCCAGATACACGGCTGATAACAATACAATCGGTATGACAAAGCCGACCAGCAGAGGAATTAAATCCACCAGCATATCGACGATGCCGGTCTGGCTGGTAAACGCGCTCCATACTTTTGCGAGCAAGGGAATCACGGTAAATAACAAAGTCGGCACCAGAAACCAGATCGTGCTGGTCGCGCCGCGTTTGGCAAGCCGTGCGGAGACATACGAAACCAACGCGACAATGACAGCAGCGCCTGCGCCCCACACTGCGCCTGCGATCACAGTGATCCAGGTACCCACCTGATATAACAACAAACAAATAATAGCGGTGAGGACCAGTTTGCGATTGATTGCCAGCGACATAGTGTGCCTCCTTATTATTGAGTTTTTTCTGACACCACTTTAGCAGATAAGTTGGCGGATTCTTAATAAATCTTTACGGCCTCAACCAGCTTCGCCATTAAACAACGAGACTGACCACCCTTTAAATGAACCCATCTTCAATTGATTTTAGACCACACAGCCAGAGCTTGCAGGTCTTGGTAAATGGGGGCTTCAGGCGTCACATCCAGTATGCCTTTATCAATCAGCATCACCGCCTGCTGGCATCCTTCCCTTTTATTGCCTTTGCCTATCCAGTCTTTGATGATGCCTTCACCCTCTTTACGCACGATAGTGGAGTAGTCCTTAAGTACGGCATCCCTGGCGATAGTGCCGCCTGAAGCATCCGCCGCTTCCATTTTTTTCGCGATATATTTAGTGGATGCTGTGTAATATTTGGCATTGCGATCCTGCCAGATATTCACAAACTCTCTTGGCGTCTCCAATCGGCCTAGTAATGAAAGGCACTCAATGCCGATACGGCCGACGACAAAATTGGCTGCGCCTATAAAGGCAGACGCCACATTTCTTGATTCAGACTCGAGGGCATCGCCTTCCTCTGCATACACCTCACTGGTTAACACGCTGATTAACAATGCGGCCAGAATAGAATGCTGTTTTTTCATCATTTGATTTTAACGCTTTGCCTGATTCATGAAAAACCTTTTCAGGCTTTTCCAGATTAGTATTAACAACAGCCAGGCCAGCCCGATTGCGCTGATTAAAAACAATATCGCAGGGACAGGGATCAAGGCGGGGGTTTGCGGCTTTAGCGCCCAGCCATTTTTTAAATCATCCGGCAAGGGATTGGGCGTAACTGGAATAATTTTCCACTGGCTACGATCCGCTGGCGCTTGCTGCAGATATTGCGCAAAGCTATATACCGGCGCCAGGCCATTGACGCGGCTGGAGGGGATTTGCGGGATGCGTACAAAATATATCGCTTCGATCTGGTTAGCCATGGCTTGCATCTCGGGTGAGGCCAAGGTCTGCGTGCTAGCGGTTTGCGCAATGTTGAGCATGTCATTACCTATGGCATCAAACGCCACCGCGGGGAACAGGCGCGTCATTTCTGTATTCAGGTAATCATAGATCGCGCGGCCTTTGGTCAGGCTACCTTCGGTGGCGGCGATATACCAGTAAGCCGCGCTGGCTTTAAGCACACTTTCGCCGCCGCTCTCCGGCACTTTCCAACCCAAATGGTGCAAGACATCGACACTGATACCTGCGCAGTTGTTGGTAGCATGGTCATAAACAAAATCATTGCGGTAAAAATGCTGGTAAACGCGGTTACTTGCGGCCTGGATTCTGGCCGGAATGGTCGGCTGCGAAAACACAGCCACCAGCATATAAGACGGCCGGTAAAATGCCTGCCCGCTGTTAAGGTCAGCCATGTATTTATCAAAAGGCGTGACCCCGGCAATAATGCCTTTTTCGCTATTGGTCGCCAGGTTGTAGTAATTGTTCACCAGCCAGTGGTGGTAGCTGCCATCGGCCCCGACGACACCGGTGGCTAACGCAAAATGCCCGCCGTGCGCTTCGTCGTCATCGCCTTGTGCGCCATTTAATAACACACCCAATACCGCCTTGCCTGCCAGCGCCGGCTGAACGCCAGGCGTTTTTTGCCATAACAACCGACTCTCATGCTGGCTCTGCGCGCCCCCTTGCTCAAATTGCACCAGCTGTTTGAGAGACTCATTGGTTTGCAATGGTTGCGGCTGGGCCTGCAGATCCAGGCGGAAATCTTCCGGCCAAATGGTGCGTGCAACGATGGTGTCGCCTACCTGCTCACCGCGGATACTGAGCGCACGCTGCGCGAAAAAAGCCTGGCTAGCCTGATTCCAATATGACAAATTGGTCGGGATTTTCGGGACGATTTCAAACGGGGATTGTGTACCCGCTGCTACTTGCAGTTGCTTTCCGCCTGCCAATAAATGCGTATTCGTCCATTGCTGGGTGGAGCCAGTCCAAACCACGCCTGGCAAGGCATTCGCGTCCAAAGCCGTGACATTTTCGGCCCCGCGCTGGCTTGCATTAAAACCGGTGACAGGCTGATCCGCCTGCGGAACTGCAATCGTCTCACCTTTGAAATACCATTGCGCTTGTGGCAGCCCCTGGCAATGCGCACAAGGCGCAGTCACTGTCGCAAACTGCTCACTTTCATATTGCCCTAAAGGATGTTTCACAACCTCACCTGCCTGTGCCGCGCCTATTGCCTGAGAACATCCCAGTAACCACCAAGCCAGTTGTCGCATGCTAACCCCTACTCTGCTACAAACCAGCGTTTGACATACGCCACGCTACTGGACCAGTACTCAGGCTGCCGCGCACATAAATAAGCCGCCACCAGCAGGTTCAGGCCAGCTGTCGCTGCAAACAATTGCGGAATACTCAAGCCATAGCCAAATAACATCAGCGAGAAGCCGGCAGAAAGCACCATAAACAATGCATTCATAATATTGTTGGCGGCGATGACACGCGATTGATAGCGTGCCTCAACCCGTGATTGCAACAACACATATAAAGGCACGATATACAGGCCACCGCTCACTCCTAGCAGCGCGACATCCAGCAGCATGCGCCAATAATCCAGCTGGCTGATAGCTTGTAATGTCCAGTCAGGATGCGCCAGAAACTGCTGCTGGATATTGCCCGCAGTCGCCGCGAAATCCCATGCGAACAACGACATGCCAGCCGCACCCAGCATCACCAGGCCTAGCTCCTGCTTGCCTTTGGAAAGTTTCTCGCACCAGACCGACCCTATGCCCACGCCTACGGAGAAAATGGAGAGCAAGGCAATAAAGTCGCGCTCACTGCCGTGCAGGCCATCTTTTGCCAGGTTGGGAAACTGCGCCAGCAAAGTCGCGCCAAAAAACCAGAACCAGGAGATGGCGACTATGCCTACCCACAATGTTTGTTGCGCCCAGAAGATGCGGACATTATTGATAGTTTCACTGATAGGGTTCCAGTTAATCTTCATCTCCGGCACCGGCGCTGGTGACAACGGAATACTGCGGCTGATATGAAAACCGGAAACTGCAATCAGCAGGATGCTTAAACTGGTGAAGAATTCGTGTTGCGGCAAGCTGCCTAGCCAAGCGCCCAATACCTGCCCTAGCAAAATGGCGACAAAGCTGCCCATCTCCACCAGGCCGTTGCCTGCGGTCAGCTCGTGTGGCTGCAAATGTTGCGGCAGGTAAGAGTATTTCACCGGCCCAAACACGGTGGAATGCAACCCCATCAAAAACAAGGCAAGTGCGAGCAAAGCCAGACTATGTAGCAGAAAGCCAACACTGGCTAACAGCATGATGGCGATTTCGAGCAATTTCACCATGCGGATGATCTGCGACTTTTCGTACTTGTCTGCCAGTTGCCCGGCAGAAGCCGAAAACAGGAAAAATGGCAGGATAAACAGGCCGGGCAACAAGGTGACCAGGGTGCTGCCATCCAGCGTGGTCAGGCTGGCGGTATTAAACGCCACCTGTGTGATCAGCGCTGTTTTAAACACATTGTCATTAAATGCGCCTAATCCCTGGGTCCAGAAAAAAGGGCGGAAACGGTTTTGAGTGAGCAAGGAGAATAGATTATTCATGGCGTTCAAATAATGACCTGGTTTCGAATACTTGAGTGGAGAATGTTTGCCCGTTGATACTGAGCAAACGCTTGAGCGCAAAGTCGTATAACAAAGGGTTGGCCTGTTTTAAACCCAGTAAAAAGGGTTTATGTTCACTAGCCAGCCAGCCGTTGGCAATCAGGGTGTTGATATTGGTTAGCGGCATAATGCCGGGCAGTGGATAATCCGAGCCATTCACCAGCCTGGCATGCCAGTCCTGACGCGCGATCAGGGTAGGCAAAACCCAGGCGTGGTTGATCAGGGTAGTTGCCGAAATATCGCCATGCAACAAAGGTTGGTAATCAGCGGTATCCATCAGGCGGGTGAATAAATCAAAACTGTTGACCACGCGGCCGCCATGATCGAGGTCTTCATCTGCACCGTCACTGGCGCAATGCGCCAGCACCACTTTGACACCCTGTTCCAGTGCCGGGCGCATGCGTAACGGATTACCATACGTCTGGTCACCCCCCGCCACGGCACTTTCTTTGCCGGTGTGCGTGATGATGGGCAATTGCATGCCAGCCAGCTTTTTATAAAAAGGCGCACATTTTTTAGAAGCGGGATCTATGCCCATGCCTGAAGGCAGCCATTTGATGGCACGAGCGCCGGTTTCATATACCTTATCCAGTTCATCCAAAGCATCCGGGCGGTAAGGGTGAATACTCGCCACCCACTCAAAACGCTCTGGTAATTGGCTGGCAATCTGCGCCGCGTAGGTATTGGAGACATGAAAAATAGAAGGTGCTTTGAGCACTGCGCCAGCCTCATCGCGGTACCAGTCAAAAGCAAATAGCATCAATTTGACGCCAGCAGGCATCGTTGCGACCAGCTGCGTCATTTTCGCCACGGTGGAATCATCAATATGCGCTGGGTCCGCGCAGGTACCGTTCATGTAAAAGGCTTTTTGCAGCTTTAACTGCGGATGCCACCAGCTATCCATATCCGGGTTAAACCAGGTTTCATTGCTGGCATCGCTCACGCCTACCAGGTGCACATGCGCGTCCCACACATGGTCTGGCCTGATGCCCTGCCAGATCTGCTGGTAAGTCGGGTGTTGCAACAGACTGGCTGGTGTTTCCGCCTGGCAGGGATTGATTAATCCGGCATCTGGCCAATAACGCCAGGCGGCGTGGCCTATGCCCGCGCAGGCTAATCCCCCTGCCGCCAGCAAGAACTGCCGACGATTCATTGCTGCTCTTCTGCCATTTGCTTCAGCGTCACGTAATCGGTCTTGCCGGTACCCAGCAGGGGAATCGCTTCCACCAGGATGATTTTTCTGGCGATGGCGATTTCCGGCGCACCCAGGTTTTTAGCAACCACCTGCAAATCTTCCCGTTTCAATGCGGCATCGGTGGTAAACAGTACGATATTTTCACCACGGTTGGCATTGCTTTGCGTAGTCGCGGCATGCTGGTGCGAAGGTGCGGCGGTATTTGCAATTTTTTCTACCATTTCGAGCGAGACCATTTCACCGGCGACTTTGGCGAAGCGTTTGACGCGGCCCTTGATATGGATGAACCCTTCCGCGTCGACTTCCACCACATCGCCGGTGTCATACCAGCCGTCCTGCGGTGCGATCAGCTTGCCAGGCTGGTCATACAAATAATAGCCTTGCATGATGTTGTCGCCTTTGACACGTAATAAGCCGCCACTTTCAATGCCCGGGATAGGCTCCAGCGTGTGTGCAATGCCGGGGAAAAACTGGCCGACAGTGCCATTTTTATTCGCCATCGGCGTATTGGCAGAAATCACCGGCGCGCACTCTGTGGTGCCATAGCCTTCCAGAATCCGGATACCGAATTTCTCGTGATAGACCTTGCGTACTTCGTCATTCAGCTTCTCGGCACCGGCCACCACGATGCGTAATTTGTAGAAATCATACGGGTGCGCAAACCTGGCATAGTTAGCCAAAAAGGTATTGGTCGAGAAAAACACCGTGCAGTTTTTCTCGTAGATCACTTCCGGGATCACCTTGTATTGCAGCGGTGACGGAAACAGCATGATACGGATACCGTTTAGCAAAGGCAGCAAAGTGCCGGTAAAACCAAACGCATGAAACATCGGCAATGCCATCATGAATTTGTCGGTAGGGTTAAAATCAAGCATGGCCATGATCTGGTGGATATTGGCCAGTATGCTTTTGTGGCTGTGCACCACGCCTTTGGGTTTACCTTCAGAGCCAGAGGTAAAAAGAATCACCGCGGTGTCTTCGGCTTTTGCAGAGGCCATCACCGCACGCGGGAAATGCAGGGCATAACCCATGAGCCAGGCTTTATCCCATAAACTAAATTGCGAGCGCAAGTCTTCGAGGTAGACAATCTTGGTGCCTTGCAACTGCGCAACCACATCCAATAACTTGGCTGTTTCCAGAAACTTGCGTGATGTCATCACGGTCGTGATCTTGGCCGCAATACAGGCATTTTGCAGCCCGGCGGTACCAGAGGTGTAATTCAGCATGGCCGGAATACGCTTGAAAGCCATCATGCCCAAAATCAAGGCAGCAGTATTGGTGACATTGGGCATCAGCACTCCCACCGCTTCGTTCGGCTGGCTGATTTTGCTGGCCAGGCGGCCCAGCGCCAGGCTTTTCTTCAGCAGATCTTTGTAGGTTTCCTCTACCAGGTTCAAGTCTTCTATCATGCGCATGTTGCTGCCGGATTTGGCAATCGCATCCAGCAGGGTTTCAAACAAGGTGCTACTTTGCTGGGTCTTGAACAGCAGGTTTTGCATGATGTTGCGCATGGCAACACCAGCAATACGGCGGCGCTGCTTGCTGGTGAGCGGCGGTTGCGCTTCAGAATCGGTCTTTATTTCAGTGGTTGGCAATACGGTCAGCGTGACCTTGGGAAATAATTTACGCGGGTGCGCGGCAGATAAGCGGCCAAAATAGGATTGCGCAGCGCCTTCCACACGTACCGGCAGTACTTTGACGCCGGTCTTGGCGGCCACAAATCCAGGGCCGTCATACACCTTCATCAAGGCACCGGTTGAGGTAATGCGCCCTTCAGGGAAGATCACCACGTTTTCACCGGCATTCAAACGCTGAATGACTTTTTTCATTGCCAGCGGGCTGCTGGGGTTCACCGCCACATGCGGCGTCAGGCTCAGGATGCCCCTGAAAAAAGGATTCTTCAGGACATCGCTGTGCACCACAAAAGTGGCGCGCTTGGGTAAAAACAGGCCTATCAACATGCCATCCAGTAATGATTCATGATTGGCGATGATCAGTAAGCGGTCTTCTGCCGGAATATTCTCCAACCCCAACACACGCACCCTAAACACCAAACGACACAATACTCTCAACATGCTGGCAAGCATTGACTTTCCCCTTATATCTCTTCTTTTAAATAAGTCATGACGTTCTGCAACGCTTGCTGCATCCCGTCTTTATTCACCCAGAAATACACTTCGCGACCAATCTTTTCGCTGCGCAAGGCGCCCCCGCGTTCAAGCACTTTCAGGTGATGGGTCACGGCGGTGCGGCTTAGTTGCGAACTATCGACGATCTGTAAAATGGTCAGGCGCTCATTTTTATCAAACGATAGCAAAATTCGCTGTCGGTGTGCATCACCTAATGCAACAAATAGGTCAGAAATATCCGACCAGGCTTCTGGAATGTGTGTGATCAGCTTCATATAACTATATAATTAGTTATTTAGTTATATGTGTCAAGCATTTTTTCAGGCGGATATGAATTTAAGGCGTGGCGGTGAAGTGCCTGGCGAGTAGCTGCAACATTGCCTTATCCCCAGGCTGCCCGGCACTGGCAACGGTTAAGCCATGCGCAGCGGCCTGCTCGGCGATGCGGTCATGGTTCACAAACAGCGGAACCGCCTTCAGCCAATCCGCTTGCCCGGCCAGATCGAGCAAAAAGCGCAAGGCTTCTGAGCTGGTGATAATGATTGCTTGCAACTGACCTGCGGCGTAAGCGTGTGCCAGCGCCTCTGCATTCGCTTGCGGATTGATGCGCCGGTAACATTCCCCAAACACCACTTCGGCCCCGCGCTGCTTTAAGCTATCCGCGAGCACTTCACGCCCGCCGACACCGCGCACAATCAGCACGCGCTGGCCTTGCATCTGCTGTAATTCAGGCAATGCGAGCAAGGACTCACTATCGAATCTACTCATGGGGGTTAATACTTCAACCACACCAAATCCCTGCAATGCACTGGCGGTGGTCGGGCCGATGGCGGCGAATTTCAATGTAGAAGTGAATGCAGCTTGCTGCAACAAGGGCATGCCATATTGCACGGCATTGCTACTGATAAACATGGCCCAGTCGAACTGGCTGACCGGCGTAATGGCGGCATGAAAAGCCGTCAGGTCAGGCAGGCTGGTGATATCCAGCAACGGGAAAGAGATCACCGCCCCACCCGCGGCAGTGATGGCGGCATTCAGTTTTGTCGCCTGCTCCGGTGGCCGCGTGACGGCTATGTGCACGCCAGCCAGTGGCTGGGTCATTTCACGCCGTCCAGCGCAGCCAGGATTTTATCCGCACCACGGGCGATCAGTTTTAACGCCAGTTGTTGCCCCAGTTTTTCAGCGCCTTGCGCCGGGCCAGTGACAGTTTCTTTTAGCATTTGCTGGCCATCCACACTGGCGACGAAGCCATGTATGGTGATGGTGTCGGCCTGTTTTGTCGCATATGCGCCAAGCGGCACGGTACAACTGCCCGCCAGCGCACGACTAAAACCACGTTCGGCCTCCACGCATAATTGGGTATCTACATGGTTAAGTGGCGCCAGAATCGCTATCAAATCGTGACGGCTGGCGTTGATTTCAATGCCCAGCGCGCCCTGCCCGACAGCCGGGATGCTCTCCGCCGGATCAATAAATCCTTTGATGCGCTCACCCAGCCCCAGGCGGATCAGCCCTGCGGCGGCCAGGATAATCGCAGCATATTGGCCTTCATCCAGTTTGCGCAAACGGGTCTGAACGTTTCCGCGCAACGATTCGATTTTCAGCTGCGGAAAGCGCGCCTGGATCTGGCTTTGCCTGCGCAGGCTGGAAGTACCGACGATGCTGCCTGCGGGTAAATCTTGCAGGCTGGTGAAATGATTGGAGACAAAGGCATCGCGCGGGTCTTCACGCTCGCCGGTGGCAGCCAGGGCAAAGCCTTCCGGCAAATGCATGGGCACATCTTTCAGGCTGTGCACGGCAAGATCCGCACTGCCATCGGCCAGTGCATTCTCAAGTTCTTTGACAAACAAGCCTTTGCCGCCAATACGCGATAGCGGTGAATCCAGAATCTGGTCACCGGTGGTGGTCATGCCTAAAATGCTGACCTCGCATTGTGGATAGAGTGCCTGTAAACGGGCCTGGATATGCCGGGCTTGCCACATCGCCAATGCGCTTTCACGCGAGGCAATGACCAGGGATTTTGGAGGGGTAACGGTAGTCATGCCGCCATTTTAACATAGGGGATTGGCGGACTGCGTGACACCGCTTGCCGCGTATTGTTCACGAACCTTTTACGCCACAGTCAGGTCGGATTGAGTTATGCTACCTAGGCTTTTAAGCAGAAACTTTGCTCAGGAAGCACGTAATAAATGGCTACGCGGGCGAATTGCAGCGTTGTGCGGTACTAGAAACCAAGCCGTACTTTAATGTACTGCCTTGATTTCTGCGTTCCGTGCGTCTTGCACTTTATCCCGCCCGCTCACTGATTGCGTGTTTCCCCAAAATTAAAGTATTAACGATAAAAAAGGAGGGCTGCCATGCAGTATCAAATCGATATTTTTCTTTCTTCACTCAATCAATTTTGGGTAGAACTCGTCAACTTTGTGCCTAAATTGCTGGCCGTGGTTGTGATCTTGTTTTTTGGCTGGCTGGTCGCCAAACTGGTACGTATAGGCGTGAAACGCCTGCTCGAAATCACACAGTTTGACGCCTTTGCCAAGCGTTCCGGCCTGGAATCATTCATGCGTAGCGCCAATTTCAATGTCACGTTAAGCGGCATTATCAGCCAGGTGATTTACTGGCTGGTGATTTTGCTGTTTGTGATCACTTGTGCCAATTCGCTGGGCATGACAGAAGTAGCCATGCTGTTACGTGAACTGGCCAGCTATTTGCCACATATTATCGTCGCTATCCTGGTGGTGATTTTTGGTACCTTGTTTGCACGTTTTATCAACCGCCTGGTATTTGCCTGGTTGCATAGCATCAAGTTTGAACAGGCGCTGATCATCAGTACTTCGGCTGAATATTGCATCCAGATCCTGGCGATTTTTATTGGCCTGGAACAATTGGGCATAGGCATGCAATTGATACACGCCTTGTTTATCATTGTGTTTGGCGCGGTATTCCTGGCTCTGGCGATTGCGTTCGGCCTGGGTGGTAAAGACTGGGCAGCCAAGGTGATTGAGCAAGCCGACCAGAAGAAGAAAATGTAATAAACCTCAATTCAGGGCCGTTTAGACGGCCCTGATCATATGTTGATGACGCCGGCTGACGACCAGCGTCTCAGCAATGCCTTTGATCAGCACCACCCAGCTTGACTCCCCTGCCTCTTCACCCGTTAGCTCTCCTGGGTGCACACGTTGTTTTGCGTAACCGGCAATGGCATTTTTTGCGACTAATGCATTGCGGTGTACACGCACAAAGCGGTCCGCATACGTCTGCTCCAGCTGATTCAGTGACACTTCCAGTAAATAGCTTTTTTCAAGTGTCCGTACCGTCACATATTTAAGCTCGGCGCGTAGATACAGTACTTCATCGACTGCGATCAGCAACACTTTGCCGCGCTCATGAATACTCAAATGTTGCGGGGCTTCCTGCAATGCTTGCAAGGCCTGTGACTGCTTGGCTTGCAAGGGACGCGCCTTGGCCAAGGCCGCTGACAACCTTTCCGCACGGATAGGTTTGAGCAGGTAATCAATCGCGTTCAGGTCAAACGCCTGCAAGGCATAGTGATCGTAGGCGGTGGTGAAAATGAGGTTAGGCGGCGTTGCCAGTTTGCGCATATGTTGCGCCAGTTCAATCCCATCCATCACTGGCATGCGGATATCCACCAAGGCGATATCGACTGTCGCATGTTGTAAAACTGCCATCGCCTCTACGCCATTGGCAGCTTCACCGACGATGGTATAACCACCGATATCACCTACCAGGTCGCGCAAACGCTGCCTTGCCAGCGGCTCGTCATCCACGATCAGCAATTGCTGGTTAGCCATGCGCCACCTCGGAGAGCGGACGGGTTGGAATCGTGATTTCAACCACGTATTGCCCTTGCGATTCATACTGCTTGAGCCGCGCTTCCAGGTCGTAATGCAAGCGCAAACGCTCACGGATATTTTTAAGCGCCATTTTATTGCCGCCGGTTTTGTCCGCGCGCGATGACAGCGGGTTGCTGATGCGCAGCAATAAGTCTTGCCCACTGGCTTGAATATGAATCACGATTTTGCCCCCTTGCGCCAGCGGCTCAATGCCGTGATAAACCGCGTTTTCAACCAGCGGCTGCAAGATCAGCGGCGGAATCATGATACCGGCGGATATTTCCGCCATATGCCATTCGCATTGCAAGCGTTCATCCAATCGCAGTTTTTCAATGCTCAGGTACTGCTGGCAGAGCGCAATCTCCTGCGTCAGAGGCACCAGCGCGCGGTTATCTGCCATCAGCACCCGGAACAATTCCGCCATATCTTCAAGCGCCACTTCAGCACGTTGTGGCTGGCTGCGTATTAGTGACAATACCGCGTTCAGGCTATTGAACAGGAAATGCGGCCGGATACGTGCTTGCAAAGCCTGCAAGCGTGCTTCGGCAATGGCCGGTGAATAAGCGCGCTGTAACAAATCGAGGTAATACAGGCACAAAGCCACATCGCCTACACACAGCAATATGATTTGCAGATACTGGCTGGTGGAAAGGGGTGAAATCCAACTCTGATAGCCATAGCTGCATAACAGCGTGAGTAGCAGCGCCAGCGCCATGATGGCAGCCAGGCCGCTGCGGTAAGGCAGGCGCAGAATCAATGGATACAACAGGGTTAACGCGCCCATGATCAGCAGCAAAGGCGGCAGCCACTGCCCGGCCAGTTGTGTGAGACCAGTGACCCAAAGCGCAATACTCCAGCCCGGCTGCCCGCCAGCCACCGTCAGCAATCCCAGCAAACAAACGTGCAATAACAATACACGCAAATGTATGCCTAGATTGCGGAAATTGGGGATGCGGTTGCCTTTACGCACGGCGGGATGTCCGTTCATGAAACACGCAATCAGTGCCTACGCGAGCGAATTGCTGTGTTACACGAGCTTGTCCAAATACAGCTTCGTAACCTCGCTGTATAACGCATACTATCTCTGTTATTGCGTTCCGTGCGTCTTGCACTTCATCTCGCTCAATCACTTAATCGCGCGTTTCATTTATAATGTCGTGCCAGCATCATAAGTATTAAGCGCCGGTGGCGCAAGCATGCGCTAGACGCCCAATTTCTGGCAGAAAGAATTTTTGCTTTGACAACTTCGCAATCCAAACCACAATCTTCGCTGCATCAAAAAGACCAGGCCTGGTCCGGCCGTTTTAATGAGCCGGTGGCCGAACTGGTCAAACGCTACACCGCCTCGGTCGATTTCGACAAGCGACTGGCTGCATTTGATATACAAGGCTCAATTGCGCACGCCACTATGCTGGGTGCGCAAGACATTATTTCTGCGCAAGATGTTGAAGATATCAAACGCGGTCTGGGCGAGATTCTGAGCGAGATCGAAGCCGGCCAGTTTGAATGGCTGCTGGACCTGGAAGATGTACACCTGAACATTGAAAGACGCCTGACCGAAAAAATCGGCGATGCCGGCAAACGCCTGCATACCGGCCGTTCACGCAATGACCAGGTCGCGACCGATGTCCGTTTATGGCTACGCAGCGTGGTCGATGACACCATTGCCGGTATCCGCGCCCTGCAAACTTCGCTGCTCGATCTGGCTGAACAAAATGCCGCCACCATCATGCCCGGCTTTACCCATTTGCAGGTAGCGCAACCAGTGACTTTTGGCCATCACCTGATGGCCTATTTTGAAATGCTCAATCGCGATGCCGAACGCTTTGCCGATGCCCGCAAACGGATCAACCGCCTGCCTCTAGGGGCTGCCGCACTGGCCGGCACCAGCTATCCGATCAACCGTGAACTGGTAGCAGAGTTATTAGGCTTTGACAGCGTCTGCCAGAACTCGCTGGATGCCGTCTCCGACCGCGACTTTGCCATTGAATTCAATGCCGCCGCCTCGTTGCTGATGATGCATCTGTCACGCTTCTCTGAAGAACTCATTTTATGGATGAGCCCAAGATTTGGCTTTATTGATATTGCCGACCGTTTCTGTACCGGCTCCTCCATCATGCCGCAAAAGAAAAACCCGGATGTGCCGGAGCTGGTACGTGGCAAAACCGGCCGCGTCTATGGGCATTTAGTTGGCTTGCTGACATTGATGAAAGGCCAGCCGCTGGCCTACAACAAAGACAACCAGGAAGACAAAGAGCCGCTGTTTGATGTGGCAGATACATTGTTAGTCACCTTGCAGATTTACGCCGATATGCTGCGCGGCATCACCGTAAAAGCCGACAATATGCGCCAGGCCGCACTAGAAGGCTTTGCCACCGCCACCGACCTGGCAGATTACCTGGTGAAAAAAGGCATGCCGTTCCGCGATGCGCACGAAGTCGTCGCGCACGCAGTTAAAGCAGGCGTGGAAACCGGCCGCGACCTGGCCGAATTCAGCCTGGCTGATTTACAGGCATTCAGCGCCACAATCGGTGATGACGTGTTTGAAGTCCTCACGCTGGAAGGCTCAGTCGCCAGCCGCAACCACACCGGCGGCACCGCTCCCGAACAAGTCCGCCGCGCCATCGCGCAAGCCAGGCAACAGTTAGGGCGCTGATGACACACCTGCCTCATCTCCAGTGGAATCACAGATCACATTGGCTGATAATGGCAGGATTCATGCTTTTCCTTGGCTTAGCTGTGCTGGTTCAGCAACCAGCGCACGCCGCATTTGGCATTGCCAACCCCAAACACGAACAATCCATGCTATGGCCGCTGCTACCCGGCGAAAGCATCAACAGCCTGGCGACCAAACTATATCCGCAAAGCCCGGTGTTGCAGCAACGCTTTGTGCAGCAATCACTTACCTTCAGCCGCAGTCGCGGCATATTACTGACTGCCGATCAACGCGTAGACTCTGCGCAATTGATCGCCGTGCCGAATGCGCAAGCGCTGCATACAGTGACGCATCGCATTAAAAAAGCGGATGAAGCGGATCCGCAAATGTTTGCAACACAAGGCTTGGTGATGAGCCTGCAAATACGGCAGGTAGAGCAATCTGGCAGTATATTTCCGAAACTTAGCTTACCTTCTATCCAGGTACCGGCGTGGATGAAATTGAACAATGCGACTTTTGCTTCAGTGAAGTCGCGAGTATCGGGGGTGACTGCGCAAATGCAGGGGAATTTTCAATCGAATATCAAAGCGCTTGGGCATCTGTCGGTGAAGCGCTTATCAAGACAACCGCATTTAGTGATGATTGTGAGTAGTGGGTTATTGTTGTTAGTGTTGGCGGTGGTTTGGGGATTGCAGGGTAAACGTCATTCGGATCGCTGATAAATAATTTCCGAGTGTGATTGATGCCTTTTATTTCGCCTCTAGGCGACCCTCTTTCTTATGCTTGTCCATAAGAAAGAAGGCAAAGAACAAGACACCCTAGCTTCCGCTTGTATCCTGCGTTGCTCGCCAAAATAAGCGGTCACGAAACTCATCCTAGCGGCCTGCACACTACGCAGGCCACCGCGGGATTCGGACAGTCGCTCCCTTCCTCCTTATTTTGACTGCGCTACTCGGCGCGTCAGATAGGGGCCCCGTTAAAACCACCACGATGAAATGCTTGTTAAAAGTATGCATTCAGGGCGCTAAGTAACTCTGTAAGCGTTTTAAAGTAAATGACCAACAAACTATTTTTCTGGTCATTTTGTCTGTTTGCTTTGTCTATTTCAGTGTGCCGGCGGGATGCAATCTTATGGATTTCAGTATAAGTAACCGCGTGGTGGTTTTCATGGGCCCCTATCTGACGCGCCGAGTAGCGCAGTCAGCGTGGGAGTTTTCGGCCAGCGCCTGTTTGAGCTCCGCGGTGGCTTGCGTAGTGTGCAAGCCGCTAGGGCGAGTTCCGCTGGACGCCCACGGTGACGAGCAACGCAGGGAAAAAGCGGAAGCTAGGGTGCCCTTTCTTTTGGTGACTTATTCTTTGGACAAGCAAAGAAAAGTCACTCGCCTAGGGGCGAAAAGGAATGGTGCAATAAAGCAGCACCATCGAATGCTTAACCATCCAAAGAAATACCTATTAGAACTTCCAGCAAGTGCAACACTTGTTCTTTTTTAACCAAGCTATACATGAACCTGCCTAGATTCTCCCTTGCAGGGCGCACTGGCTTCTGCATAAGCCAGTCGTTTCGCAGGCAAAGAGCATGCTCTTTGAAACACCTGCTATGACCATTGAGTTTAAAAAATCACCTACTCCGGTAAAAACATCTCCAACAAGGTATTCAAAAACCGCTGCCCCAACAATGTCGGCACTATCCTCTGCGCCGTCTGTTGCAGCAACCCTTTCTCAACAGCCCGCTTCATGGTCGCTTGAATGCTTTGCAGCGGCAAACCCGTCCGTTGCTGAAACAATCCTACTTCAACCCCATCCACT
This sequence comes from Methylophilus sp. E2MeOHC9, assembly GCF_058744375.1. Lineage (NCBI taxonomy): Bacteria > Pseudomonadati > Pseudomonadota > Betaproteobacteria > Nitrosomonadales > Methylophilaceae > Methylophilus > Methylophilus sp. E2MeOHC9. The sequence continues at coordinate 938,573 of NZ_CP196024.1, read as the reverse complement.
AACCTTAACGCATTCATCATAAATTCAAACGCCAGATCCTCGCGTCCGATCTGCCATTCGTTATCAACCATCTGCCCTGTGGCCACAGATTCCAGATATTTCTTTGGATGCTTATGCCGGCTCTGGCGAATGATCTTGTCGTGAAAACTTAGTTTGGAATGAGCACCGGCACCAATACCCAGATAGTCGCCAAACGTCCAGTAATTCAGGTTGTGTTGACACTGCTGGCCGGGCTGGGAAAAACCTGATGTTTCGTAGTGCTGGTAACCATGGCTGGCGAGAATCTTCTCGATCTCTTCCTGCATGGTGGCGCTGGTATCGTCATCCGGCAAGCTGGGCGGCGTGCGGTGAAACGGCGTGTTGGGCTCTAGCGTCAGGTGATAAAACGACAAATGTGCAGGTTTCAGCTGGCAGGCGGTTTCGGCATCTTGCAATGCATCTTCCAGGCTTTGTTCTGGCAATGCATACATCACGTCCAGGTTCACTTTATCAAAGGTATTCAGCGCCAGCTCAGCCGCTGCGAGTGCCTGTTCACGGTCATGGATACGCCCCAGGGATTTCAGGTATTGCGGCTGGAAACTCTGTATACCCAGCGAAACACGATTCACGCCTGCCTCGCGGTAGCCCTTGAAATTTGCAATATCCACCGTACCGGGGTTCGCTTCCAGCGTGACTTCTGCGTCATATTCCAGTGGTGTAAGCATGCGCACGTGACTGAGGATTTTATCAATGGCTGCAGCAGAAAAAATACTGGGCGTGCCGCCCCCAAAAAACACGCTGCGGATTTTACGCCCCCACACCAGAGGCGTGGCTTGTTCGAGGTCAGCAATCAGCGCATCGACATACGCGGCCTCGGGTATCTCTTGCCGCGCTTCGTGCGAATTGAAGTCGCAATAAGGGCATTTGCGTACACACCAGGGGATATGGATATACAACGAAAGTGGCGGCGGATTGGTGAGGCCGCTCAGCGTGACGTCGCCTTGTAAGGGCGCGTCACTTAAACTGTTGGCAGGGTAAATCGGGATCATGCGTGCATTTTAACGTGTAACCGTTAAACAGCCTCTGATTAAATACTTTGCAGCAACACTCTGGGCGGTTGATTAAATTGATTACGCGCCACTAACCATGCCGCAAACGGCACCAGCACGATTGCCGCCAGCAAGGCCTGCACCGTGAACCAGGCATTGAACTGGTACTCGATATTGAGGATGAAAGTGGCCAGGTAATAGGCGGCGACATTGGTAAAAATATTGGCGACTATGCTGGCCAATATGCCTATACATAAAAACTCCACCAGCATGGCCAGTACCACTTGTTTTCTTGAAGCGCCCAGCACGCGCATCAAGGTGCTTTCCCGCACGCGTTCTTCGCGGGTCGCCATCAACGCGGCGTATAACACGGCCACACCGGCCAGCAGGCTAAAGCCAAACACAAACTCAATCGCGTAACTCATTTTGCTGAGCAAGCCCTGCAGTTGTTCCATCACCGCCGCCACATTAATAATCGTGAGGTTGGGAAACTGCTTGATCAGCTGATTCAACACGTTCTCGTTGCCAGCAGGCAGGTGAAAACTGGTCAGGTAATTGGCAGCATAACCATCCAGCACTTTGGGCGGCGTCACGGCAAAAAAGTTGACGTGCATGCTGTTCCACTCCACCTTACGCAAGCTGGTAATGGTGAGCTTGAGTTTGCTGCCCGCCACATCGTAAGAAAGTTGATCACCCAGTTTTAAATTGAGCGTCTCGGCCAGCCCTTGCTCTAAAGACAATTGCGGTTTACCTGCATCCTCGGCACGCCACCATTGCCCGGCCACCAATTCGTTGTCGGCTTGCATCTGCGCCGCCCATGAGAGATTGAATTCGCGCTCGGCCAGACGTTTGGCGCGGTCATCTTTGTAATCGTCGGTATTGATCGGCTTGCCGTTCACCGCTTCCAGGCGTGCGCGCACCATAAGGAAAATATCGGCATGCTGGATGGCATGTGCGGTCAGTAAATCATTAATGCCAGGAATCTGGTCTGCCTGGATATTGATCACAAAACGGTTAGGCGCATCTGCCGGTAACGAGGTTTGCCAGCTTTTTAGCAGATCATTGCGCACAAAAGCCAGCAGCAATACCGCCATTAAACCCATGCTTAAACCCACCACTTGGGCGATGGTTAATATGGGGCGACGCCTTAAACCCATCAGGCCAAGTTTGATGATGCCGAAATTTTGCACAGAGAATGACTGCACGATACGCAACCCGGCCAAGGCCAGGAAACCTGCCACCACGACTAATGCGATCAGCGCTGCGAATACGATTCCAGCCAGCTTGATATCGCCCGCATGCCAGAAAACCAGCCCTGCCAGCACCAGGAACGCAGGCATAAATACGATGGCATTCATACGCACATTACCTTCCAGGTCCTGACGCAGAATGCGTAATGCCGGTACTGCACGCAAGCGCATCAGTTGCGGCCACACGACTGTGAGCAAGGTCGCAAATCCTGTCGCCAGGCCTAGAAAAACCGGCATCCAGCCAGGGGCAGGCAAAGTTTCCAAAAACAGGCGCCCGGCCAGGATAGCCAGCCCGTGCTGGGCAGCAAAACCCAACACACAGCCAATCAGGCTGCCGGCTAGAGCCAGCAGCAAGGTCTGGTAAAGCAAAATCTGCGTAATCAGTTTTTTGGTCGCGCCAAAGCAGCGCATCAGCGCATAGGCATCCAGGCTTTTCTGCACATAGGGAATGCTCGCCAGCAACATGGCCACCATCGCCAGGATCACGCCGACCATGGAGGCAATACCCAGAAACTGCTGCGCTTTGTCGAGCGCGTTACGCATTTCCGGGCGTGCACTGCGGATATCGTCTACGCGTTCCCCACGCGCCAATTGCGGTTTCAGCCATTCGGCATAATTTTCTATCGATTGCTCGTCAACGTTATTGTCGCTGGCTACCAGCAACTGATATTTCACACGGCTGCCGAACTGAACCAAGCGGGTGGCAGCCACATCGGCGCTGTTCATAAACAAACGCGGCGCAATGCTGAACATATCGCCACCACGCGAAGGCTCCTGCAATACAAATGCGACAACAGTAAACTGGCTTTCGCCGACGCTGATCTCATCACCTATGTTCAATGCGAGTTTTTGCGCCAATCGCGGCTCCATCCATACCGTGCCGGGTGCGGGAATTTCTTCTGAAGCTTGTTCCGCCTTTGCCGTGGCCGCTGACTGCTTGCTGATGGTCAAATGGCCGCGCAGCGGGAAACCGGCTTCCACAGCCTTGATTTCAGCGAGTTCGCTACTGTCGTCTTTCACCACCATGCTGGAAAACTCTAATGCCTGCGTGACCCGGTATTGGCGCCGTTGTGCTTCCACCAGATAAGCGGCGGGGATGGCATGGTCTGAGTTCACCACCAAATCGGCGCCCAGCAGCACATTGCCCTGGGTTTGCATGCTGGACTTGATACGGTCAGTGAAAAAACTGACTGACGTAGTCGCCGTCACCGCTAATATCAGCGCGAACAGCAATACGCGGATTTCACCAGAAGACCACAGGCTGCGGCACTGGCGCCAGGCAATCGATAGCGCCAACATTTAATGCGCTCCTGAATTGTTGGCAATAGTGATCTCGTTTAGCACGCCATTCTGTAAACTCAACACCCGCTGGCAGCGCCTCGCCAGATTCATATCGTGTGTGACCAGCACCAGCGTCGTGCCGCTCTGCGCATTCAAATCAAACAACAGCTGAATAATCGCCTCACCGGTTGCGACATCCAGGTTACCAGTCGGCTCATCTGCAAATAAAATAGAAGGCTTGGCCGCAAATGCCCGAGCAATCGCCACCCGCTGCTGTTCGCCGCCCGACAATTGTTTTGGATAATGCGTGGCACGCGCTGCCAGGCCTACGCTTTCAAGTGCAGCGATGGCAATCGCTTGTGCATCACGGCGGCCTGCCAACTGCAAAGGCAGCATCACATTTTCCAACGCAGTCAGCGAGCCCAGTAATTGAAAGGATTGAAACACAAAGCCCATATGTTCAGCGCGTACCGCCGCACGGCCATCTTCATCCATCTGACCGATATCTTGACCGGCAATCAACACTTTTCCACTACTGGCGGTATCCAGCCCGGCCAGCAGGCCTAGCAAAGTAGATTTACCGGAACCGGAACTCCCAATGATTGCCAGCCTCTCACCCTTGGGCACAGCAAGATTCAAATTGGTCAGAATGGGGATTGTTGTATCATTGCTCACAACAGATTTACTTAAAGACAGCGCTTCAACAGCATAAGGGCTTTGCATTAATGACGTTCCGATTTCTAAAGATATTAGTCGTGTTACCTGGTTTATTGTTCATCAACTTGGTGATCGCCGATACTGCATCCAAACCAACGATACTGGTATTTGGGGATAGCTTATCCGCCGCCTACCGAATCCCCCAGGCACAAAGCTGGGTCAGTCTGCTGGCACAACGAGTGAAAGACAACCAATTACCCTACGAAGTTGCCAACGCCAGTGTGAGTGGTGAAACTACCGCTGGCGGACTCAGCCGTTTACCGGCAGCACTCAAGCAGTTTAAACCAAGCATCGTCGTGATAGAACTTGGCGCAAATGACGGCCTGCGGGCTTTATCGCTTGAGGCAATGAAGAGCAACCTGGAAAAAATGATACTCACCAGCAAGCAGGCTAATGCGCAGGTGGTTTTATTAGGCATGTTTATTCCGCCGAATTATGGCCCGAAATACACCAATGATTTTAAAGCGGTTTACCTGGATTTATCGGAGAAATACAAAACACCATTTATCCCGTTCTTTCTGGATGGTATCAGCGGCCATAGTGATCTGGTGCTGGAAGATGGACTGCACCCGAATGTGATTGCGCAGAAGAAGATATTGGAGAATGTTTGGCCGACTTTAAAACCGCTGCTAACAAAGTAAGGCCAATACATTAGTAGCTAAAAACCTGCGCGTTCAAGCCATCCTTGGAAAATAGCGGGAGTCAGTGTATGTGCTCTGATTTGAATGTCTTTCTTTGTAAAAAAAGACTCATCACTTCTATTTCCCCACTCAACAGAACTTCCTGGGGCACCTTCAAAAACTATGCCTATGAGACTCGGAAGTTGATCTGAAAAGAAAGAATAAACAGGCCCACCACTCATACCACTAAAATAATAACTGCTCTCATCCTCCAAAGAAGAGGCCATGAGAAAGCTATCTTCTTGTAAAGATATAGTTCTAGTTAAATCAGCAGTTACTCCCATAAGCGGCGCTTCAAGAAAACTATCCTTTTCTGTTTTATGTTCTGTCGGATATCCGAAGGCAATGGGTGACTTTAACTCTTGCCAAATTGGTTCAATCCAACTATCGAGGTTGATAGGCTCTTTATTTTTATTTGCCATATGTATCTCCTTAAATACAGCATCAAGTTTTACTATTGCTATATCTGGCGCTTTTGAGTCTTTTTCTTGAAGCGAGCGAAATAAACTCTGGTAGCCTTTATCTGTAAAAAAACCAAATTGGTACACTGTTCGAACTTCACCATGCACGGTTAGCCATTTTGCAGGATTCGAAGCAAACTGTTGTTTGAAAACGTGAGCACATGTTATTCCATATAATTGATTTTTATAGCTTACATATGTAATTGTTCCATTTGCTTTTTCAGGCGTATGCCCACCACTCATCCAAGGTGGAGACAAAAAAAGTGGCTCCGAATTTTTACAAGCTATTTTGTGTAATGCATCTTCATTCATTTCAAGAACCATTTTGGTTTTCCTTTAAAATTATTATTGTTTGATTTCACCAGTTACTTTTGCAATTCGCAATGCAATAGCTATAGCAAGTAGCAAAGGCTCAAACATAAGAAACACCTCTTGGAAAATATCCCGTTTTATATTAACGCGTAACATTGAGATAGCTTCCCACTGCTCATTAACATAAGTAGCTTCACGCCGAAACTGCTAAATGGACCATGTGAGACTCTGTTCTGAAACCAAATGATCGAGGTAACAAGTTTATATTTATAGGCTTGGAAATATCTTTTAATTTTTTTGGAAGTTCAGTGGCCACCTTTTAAACCATAAGCATGTCACATCGTATTCTTTTTATAAGTATATAAATTCTGGTTCTGGTGGAGAAGATTCCTACCGGACGAACGTTCTACAAATGGCATCACTTTTCCCAAATTGCACGGTAGAATTAAGCATTTCTATTGCTCCGCTCATTCGGCTCTGAGCTAGTAAAAGAAGATTTTCAGAAATATTATTCGTGGTACCTCCACAGCACCAATTAAACCTGATGCGACGACTCCAAGCCAAATGTATCCACCTTCTTCAAAGCTTTTTTATCAAGCCTAAGATGATATATAAGCAGCCAATGGGAAAAAATAAAAAATACCCTCAATATCCATTTTAGTTTGCACAAAAAATGGTATCGTAAATTCTGTATCCATAACGTAAAAATCTCCCCTCATTGTATAAGTGGATTTTTAAAATTGGTTTATAAATTCAAACGACATTAAGGCATCTCTTCCAACACTTGCAAAAATGCGTCCCCATACTTCTGCAATTTCGCCTGGCCTATGCCGCTGATCTGCCCCATCTCATCCAGAGTCTGCGGCTTGCGGTTATGGATCTCCAGCAAGGTACTATCGTGAAAGATCACATAAGGAGGTACGCCCTGCTCTCTTGCCAGTTCCAGCCGTTTGGCTTTGAGCGCTTGCCAGAGCGGGTCGTCATTGGCGCCGGCGAATGCTTCTTTGGCCCGGGCGCTACGCTCGGCTTTGCTCATGCGTTTTTCGGGTTCGGCATCGCGGCGTAGCCAGACTTCTTGTTCGCCTTTTAATACCGGCCTTGCTGCCTCAGTCAGTTTTAAGCCGCCGTAGGCAGCCATATCGGCTTCTAATAATCCAGCCGCGATCAGTTGCCGATAGACACCGCTCCATTGGTTTTGATTGAGGGTTTTACCTATGCCAAAAGTGCTGACTTTATCGTGATTAAAACGCTCGACTTGCGCAGTGATTTTGCCACTGAGCACATCGATTAAATGGCCGACACCGAATCTTTGCCCAGTGCGGAACACGCAGGAAAGTGCCATTTGTGCGACCTGGGTGGCTTGCCAGGTTTCGACCGGGTGCAGGCAGTTATCGCATTGCTCACAGGCTCCGGGATGGCTTTCACCGAAGTAGCGCAAAATGCTTTGGTGACGGCAGGCGGTGGATTCGCAGTAGCCGAGTAAGGCATCCAGTTTTAAACGTTCCAGCCGTTTGCGTTCTTCGGAAGCTTCGCCGCTATCCAGCATTTGCCGCATGGAGACGACATCGCCCATGCCGTAGACCATCCAGGCATTGGCGGGCAGGCCATCACGCCCGGCGCGGCCGGTTTCCTGGTAATAGCCTTCCATGCTTTTTGGCAGGTCCAGATGCGCGACAAAGCGTACGTTGGGTTTATCTATGCCCATGCCGAAAGCGATGGTCGCGACCATGATGATGCCTTCTTCGCGCAGGAAGCGGCGCTGGTGGACCTCGCGTAATTGCGCAGGTAACCCGGCGTGGTAAGGCAGCGCCGACCAGCCTTTTTCGACCAGCCAGGCAGCGGTTTCCTCAACTTTTCTGCGTGACAGGCAATAGATAATGCCAGCATCGTTGGCGTGTTCGCGTTCGAGAAATGCCTGCAATTGCTGGCGGGCGTTATTTTTGATGCCGACGTGATAACGGATATTCGGGCGATCGAAACTGGAGACAAACTGGCGGGCGTTTTCGAGATTGAGCTGGCTGATGATTTCGGCACGTGTCGGCGCATCGGCCGTAGCAGTCAGCGCGATACGCGGCACATCTGGAAAGCGGTTGTGCAACACGGTGAGCTGGCGGTATTCCGGCCGGAAATCATGGCCCCATTGCGATACACAATGCGCTTCATCAATCGCAAACAGGGCAAGGCCTGTGTGTTGTTGCACTTCGTCGAGCAGGCTTAAAAAACTGCCGACCATCAAGCGCTCGGGCGCGACATAGAGTAACTTGATTTCTCCGCTCACGACTTCGCGGGTGATGCGGGCATTATCTTCAGCGCTTAAACTGGAATTTAAAAAGGCAGCATTAACACCTAATTGTTGCAGCGCTTCGACCTGGTCCTGCATCAGGGCAATCAGCGGCGAGACGACGATCGCCAGGCCATCGCGCGCCAAGGCTGGGATTTGATAGCAAAGGGATTTACCACCGCCGGTGGGCATCAGCACCAGCGCATCCTGCCCGGCAATCACATGTTCAACAATGGCTTGTTGCTGGTGGCGGAACTGGTTATAACCGAAAACGTCGTGGAGGATTTGTTGCGGAGAGGAGCTTGCCATGTTGAATAGCAAGCCTAGATCTTGTTGTAGGGATTAATAAGCTGCTCAACTAACTTGTGAAGTGCTTCGCGCATTTGCGCTTCGCTGACTTCCATCAGCAAGCCATCTTCCAGCGCATCCTGGGCGATCTGCTTGAGTTCATCAAAATTTTCAGACATGACTTTGACTTTTTCGGTGCAGGAAACCACCGAACCATCGTCACGCACCCATTTGGGCCACTCATTTGTCATATGCTTGTTCTTTCACCTACCGTTTGTTTCGCTCGCTGCTTTTACTGGCTTTTTTCTAAAGCTTGCAGCAATTTTACCAAGGCCTGGCCACGGTGACTCATTTTACTTTTCACTTCCAGCGGTAATTCAGCCACTGTTTTGCGTGTTTCAATATCCATAAACAAAGGGTCATAGCCAAACCCTTCTGACCCGCGGAATTCGCGCAAAATCTCACCCAGCCACAGGCCATCTGCAATAATCGGTTGCGGATCATTGGGCGAGCGCACCAGCACCAGCACACTGTAAAAGTAAGCGCGGCGATCACTTTCACGCGACATCACTGTGAGCAGTTTATCGTTATTACGTTCATCCTGCGTGAGCAAACTATTCGCTGGCAACGGGCCTGCATAGCGCGCAGAAATCACGCCCGGTGCGCCTTGCAGGGCATGCACACATAAACCGGAATCATCAGCCAAGGCCGGTAAACCGGTGTGCTGGCTGGCATGTCGCGCTTTGGCCAATGCATTTTCAACAAAGGTTTCATACGGCTCCGGGCATTCAGGCACGTTGAATTCAGATTGCGACACAATCTCGATATTCAAGGGCGCCAGCACATGCGCGATTTCGCGGATTTTGCCTTTGTTACCAGAGGCGATCACCAGTTTGTTGAAAGCTAATGCCATGTTATTTCGCTAATGCCTGTTGTTGCAGCTTGGATAATTCCGCGATGCCTTTGGCCGCCAGGTCCAGCATCTCATTCATGGCATCGCGGCTGAAAGGCTCACCTTCGGCGGTGCCCTGGATCTCAACAAAGCCGCCGTTGCCGGTCATGACCACGTTCATGTCGGTATCACAATCGGAGTCTTCAATATAATCCAGGTCCAGCACCGGAACACCTTTGTACACGCCCACCGAAATCGCGCCCACCGAGTCTTTGATCGGGCTGACAGTGAGCAGGCCTTTTTGCAATAAGGTATTCACAGCATCGACCATGGCGACATAAGCGCCGGTAATACTGGCCGTGCGCGTGCCACCGTCGGCCTGGATCACGTCACAGTCAAAATGGATGGTACGCTCACCGAGTTTTTGCATATCGATCACCGCGCGCAAGCTGCGGCCTATCAGGCGCTGGATCTCCTGGGTGCGTCCGGTTTGCTTGCCTCTGGCAGCTTCCCTGTCCATGCGCGAACCGGTAGAGCGTGGCAACATGCCGTATTCGGCTGTCACCCAGCCCTGGTTTTTGCCTTTAAGGAAACCTGGTACTTTTTCCTCGATACTGGCAGTGCAAATGACGTGCGTATCGCCAAATTTCACTAATACCGAGCCTTCGGCATGTTTGGTGTAGCTGCGGATGATTTCAATACTGCGCAACTGATCGTTGGCACGTTCGCTCGGTCTGGTCATTCTTTAAGATTCCTCTTTTTTAATATGTTGCCGGGTTCTGCCCAGCGCGTCCTGTATATCGGCAATTGCTTTTTCAATTTCGTCGTCAGTCAAATCCAGTGCGTGCGGGTTGGGCATGGCACCAGCCTGGCTGAGCATGGTGGTAGTGCCATCGCCCGGTAAGTCCAAGGTTGAGACCGACAGCGGCGCGGTGTGACGCTCACCCCACTGCACGGCAATGGCGCTCATATTGTCACCAACGGTGATGCTGGCAGCATCGGCATCGTCCAGCAACCGCGTGATGCCATCCTGCATACTGGCCGCCAGCATATGCTGTGCCATGGTGATATCGGGCACGGTGTTCCACACACCATCCGAACATAGCAAAATCACATCACCCTCGCTAAGCGGGATGGGATCTGCCAGTTCAACCTGAGGTGGCTTGTCACCACCTACGCAATTATAGATTTTGTTGCGGTGCGGGTGATGTTCAATCTGCTCGGCAGTGATCCTGCCTTCACGCAATAATGATTGCACCACTGAATGGTCCTGGGTCTGGAATTCTTCGAGGCCGTTACGGTACAGATACAGACGGGAATCGCCTACGTGCGCACAAAACAATTTATTGTGCTGGATCAAAGCCACCACAATGGTGGTGCGTGGCGATTCGGCCAGTTTTTTGCGCACGCGCACATTTTCGATCACATCGTGCACCTGGGCGATCTGCTCGCGCAGAAACTGCGCCGGGTGCGCAATCATGGGCTCGGATTCCCGCTGGAAGGCTTCCACCATGCTTTTGACGGCGATCTCTGCCGCCACATCGCCGTGCTGGTGCCCGCCCATGCCATCGGCCAGCACCATTAAAATCGCATGCCTATGGTATGAGTAAGCCAGGCGATCCTGGTTATACGGACGCGGCCCCTGGCGACTGCCTTGCGCAATTGAAAATTTCATAGTCGCGAAAATCTCATCCCTGAAGGTCTCATAGTGGTTTGGTGAGCACTTTAATAATTTTATCGACCAAGGAGCCGCGTACGTCATCCGCCACATGCACCTCAATCATTTTCTTCTGCAATGAAAACACACTTTGTGGCCGCATCAGGTAATCAATCTGCATACAGTCATCAATAATCGACAACAGTTTTTCAGAATAGACCTGCTTGCCCAGTTCCACCGCAGGCACCAGCGTATCTTCATTCAGGCGGATATTGGCCGCCAGCGGTGATGAGCGTTGCAGACAGGCATACATGCTGGCCCCTATGCTGTAAATATCACTCCACGGCCCCAGATGCTTGCGGTCTATATATTGTTCCGGCGGCGCGAAGCCCGGCGTGTAGGTTGGCGCCAAGGTCACTTCAGACAAGGCCTGGCGCGCCGATCCGAAGTCCAGCAACACTGGCGAACCATCCAGCCGGATATAAATATTGGCCGGTTTGATATCCAGGTGCAACAACTTGCGCGTATGTACTTCGCGCAGGCCATTCAGCAGCTCCACAAACATGCGGATCATGAAGTTTTCCGGCACCGGCTGTGACAACGCCATGATGTAATCTTGTAGCGATTTGCCGCGCTCGTATTTCATGACCATATACACGGTGTTATTGGCGCGGAAGAAGTTTTTCACGCGCACAATATTCTTGTGCTCGATATTGGCCAGCGCCAGGCCTTCTTCAAAAAAACATTTCATGCCATGTTTGTAGGCGGCTTCGTTTTTGCCATTGGAACGGATATGCGTCTGGCCATCGCGCTTGGCCAGCGTGACCGGCATATATTCCTTGATAGCAACGGTGTTTTTCTGCTTATCCTGCGCCAGATAGACGAAGCTGAACCCACCCAGACTCAACACCCGTGTAATGGTGTAGTCATGCAGTTCGGTGCCCACAGGCAGGGCAATATCGATTTTATTGGCGAGCTTCACTAAAGGTATAACGTACGGATCATGGCTTTAATTAAGGGAAACACGAAATTAAGGGAATACAGAATCAGTGTTTATGCAGGCACATTGCTGCATTCCGCTTTTCCTTTAACTATGTTTACTTGTTATAACGCTATTTTCGCATATCGATACTGCATTTGATACAATCATCCGCTTAGCCTGAGTAGCAAGGCGTATAGAAGCAAGGTAAGTAAAAACATGACCGTAAAAAAGAATACCAACCAGCAACCCATCTTAAGCATGACAGGCTTTGCCAATAGCGAAACGCGCTTTCCGGCCGGCCTGTTGCTGATTGAACTGCGTGCGGTGAATCACCGCTACCTGGAACTGAACGTCAAAATTGAAGACAGCTTGCGCCAGTTTGAAGCGCTGGTCCGCGACCAGTTGCAGAGCAAGCTCGGACGCGGCAAGGTGGAATGCCGGCTGAACCTGAAAAGCGATAATGCCAGCGCAAACAAACTGGCATTGAACCCGGCCATGGTCACGCAGATCGCGCAGACACTGAAAGACCTTCACCAGCACTTTCCTCAAGCACAACCGGTCAACCTGGTCGATATATTCAAGCTGCCGGGCGTGTTACAAACCGAGGCCGTGGATACTGAAGCGCTGGCACACAGTGTGCAAAGCGGCCTTGCACAAGCGATTGATGAATTGATTGCGGCGCGTCAGCGCGAAGGCGAAAAACTCAAGCAGGTATTGCTGGACCGCCTGCAAGGCGTACGCGAGCAAATCGCCATTGTGAAACCGCTGCTGCCGCAGGCAATCCAGCAATATCAGGAAAAACTGACCACCAAACTGCGTGAAGCGATGCAGGCAGACGATGACCGCGTGCGTCAGGAAATCGTGCTCTATGCACAACGCACCGATGTAGATGAAGAGCTCGCGCGCTTGAACTCACACATTACGGAAATGGACCGCATCCTGACTGCAGGCGGCCCTGTCGGTAAAAAACTGGATTTCCTGATGCAGGAAATGAACCGCGAAGCCAATACCCTGGGTTCAAAATCGGTGGCGATCGAAACCACACAGGTTTCCATGCAGCTCAAGGTGCTGATCGAACAGATGCGTGAGCAGATCCAGAATATTGAATAACGCCACAACGATGCAAAATGTGACGCCGCAGCCATGCGGATGTCACCGTTTATTGAATGTATGATGCTATAGTCAATTTACTTCAATATACTCATAGGGTTTAGAAATATGCCTCTGTCCCGCTATGTTGTTCGCTACTGCCTGGTACTCGCCAGCTTATTCTCGCTCCCATCCTTCGCTGAAATAACCACTTTACCGATCCCCGACCAGGACTGGGGCATCACGTTTGATGCGCCCAAGCTGCGGCCTGTGAGGGAGGCAGATTCTAATGATCACTATATGTATTCTGCTAACGCAAATAATTTTGCCGTGACGCTGAATGTTGATACCCCTTCATGCACTGGCGGTGAGTCGCACGAAGCGGTACTGAATTGTTTTTGGCCTAAAGCCAGCAAAGACCCTTTGATCAATCCGGCCACAGTCGCCAAAAGCTGCAATAGCCAATATTGCAAACTGAGCTACGATTTTGAAAACACCTTTCAGGACGCTGCCATCAAACAAAAACATGTGCATTATCTGTTTGCTTACCGTGGCCGATGGGCGAACCTGCATGTAGCGGTTTCTAACCCCAAGGAAAGTGATCTGCAGTTGCTGGATAAATTTGCAACATCTGTGAGTTACAAATAACCCCCATTCTTTCGGTATTCAATGCCAGGCAGCTTACTTTAATGAGTCCTGGTTTCTGAGTTTGCACCCTATTCAGCACAACAAAACGCACCTAAATGGTGCGTTTTGTTTTTCATATCTTGCTGCCTACATTTTAAGCCACTGATTTAATTAAGAAATAATGTCTGGCACACGGCTTGCTCTTATGTAATTGATTTCTATAAGCAATGCAAAGGTCAAGGACCATGACGCAAACGGCCAAACAGTTTTTTGATGAAATGCAGGGGTATGGGGGCAATGTACGTGGCATCTATCAGGCATATGACCGCTGGTTGACGAATGTACCTACCCAGCAACTGGCGGCCAAACGGGCTGAAGCAGAGGTATTGTTCCGCCGCGTGGGGATTACTTTTAACGTGTATGGGGAAGAAGATGGCGCCGAGCGCCTGATCCCGTTTGATGTGATCCCACGCATGATTTCCGCCAGTGAGTGGGCGCATTTATCCAAAGGCGCAGTACAACGCGTGCGCGCCTTGAATATGTTCCTGCATGATATTTACCATGACCAGGAAATAATCAAGGCGGGCATTGTGCCGCACAGCATTTTAACCAATTCGCAATATCGCCCGGAAATGGTGGGCGTAGATGTGCCCAACCAGGTTTATGCACATGTGGCCGGGATAGACCTGGTGCGCACCAGCGAGTCTCAGTTTTATGTGCTGGAAGATAATTTGCGCACGCCTTCCGGCGTGTCGTACATGCTGGAAGACCGCAAAATGATGATGCGGCTGTTCCCTGACCTGTTCAAGAAATACCCGATCGCGCCAGTCGAGCATTACCCGCATGTGCTGCTCAACAATCTGCGCTCAGTCGCGCAAACCGGGGTCACTGACCCGACCGTGGTACTGCTTTCACCAGGTGCTTATAACAGCGCTTACTTTGAACATGCCTTCCTCGCCCAGCAAATGGGCATAGAGCTGGTGGAAGGCCAGGATTTGTTTGTCCGCAATAACGCCGTTTATATGCGCACCACGCAAGGCCCGCAAAGGGTGGACGTGATTTACCGCCGCATCGACGACGACTACATAGACCCTCTGGTTTTCAAGCCTGATTCCATGTTGGGCGTACCGGGTCTACTCTCTGTCTACCGCAATGGTGGCGTCACGTTGGCTAACGCCGTGGGCACCGGCGTCGCCGATGACAAGGCGACATATATCTATGTGCCGGAGATGATCAAATTCTACCTGGGTGAGTCTCCCATCCTGCAGAACGTGCCTACGTATCAACTCAGCAAGGAAGATGATCTGGCCTATGTGCTGGATCATCTGCCCGAGCTGGTCGTCAAGGAAGTGCAAGGCTCAGGCGGTTACGGCATGCTGGTTGGCCCGACCGCCAGCAAACAGGAAATCGAAGAATTCAGGTTACGCATTGTTTCCAGGCCGGCGAACTACATTGCGCAGCCGACACTGGCGCTTTCCACCTGCCCGACTCTGGTCGACCAAGGCATTGCGCCGCGGCATGTCGATCTGCGCCCGTTTGTACTTTCTGGCAAAACCGTCAGCGTGGTACCGGGTGGATTATCCCGCGTGGCCCTCAAGGAGGGTTCACTGGTAGTCAACTCGTCACAGGGCGGCGGCACCAAGGATACCTGGGTGCTGGAACGTGATGATGTATGTATAGAACAAACGCAGTCGCAAATGGCTGCCCAACTCCAGCGTCAAGAGGCCGTGATATGTTAAGTCGAACCGCAGAACATTTATATTGGATGGCGCGTTATATCGAGCGTGCCGAAAACGTGGCGCGGGTGCTGGAGGTGACTTACAGCATGTCGCTGCTGCCTACTGACGCCAGCAACGAAGAGGCGTTATGGGATAGCGTGCTGGAAATCGCCGGGGTCCGCGATATTTATGACAGCACTTACGATGACCTCAATGCCGCCCATGTTATTCAACACCTGGTGATGGACAGCAATAACCCCTCCAGCATTTACAGCTCTTTGCGTAATGCCCGCGAAAATGCGCGTGCGGTGCGAGTCGCCATGACAGTGGAAACCTGGGAAAACATGAACACGCTGTGGCTGGAGTTTGACCAATATATCAAGCAGGATTTGACTCAGTCTGGCCTCAACGAATTTTGTGAATGGGTAAAAAGCCGCTCGCACTTGTTCCGCGGTGTCTGCTTTGGCACCATGCTGCGTGATGAAGCGTTCAGTTTTGTCCGGCTGGGGACGTTTATGGAGCGCGCTGACAATACCGCGCGCCTGCTGGATGTGAAATACGAATTCTTGATCCCCCTGCAGGAAGCTAACGAAGGCGCGGTGGATTATTACGAATGGAGTGCCGTACTGCGCTCCGTGGCCGCTTTCCAGGCTTATCAGAAAGTCTACCGCGACGCGATCGAGCCGACCAAAGTCTCTGAATTGCTCATATTGCGTGAAGACATGCCGCGCTCTTTACACGCCTGCTACGCCGAGATCATGCCGATTTTGCGGCAGGTGGCCGGTAGCCGGCAAACCGAGGCCGAACGCCTGGCCGGGCAAATGCATGCAAAACTACACTATGGCCGCATGCTGGATATCGTCAAAGACGGCGTACACCATTTCCTGGATGAATTTATCCTGGCGAATCGCAAACTGGGTGAAGAGATTCAGCGTAATTTTTTAAGTGCGACCGCCTGATTACTGATGCCACAGCGGATATCAAATATCAGTGCCAAAGCGTCTCCACTTTGCAATCGAATTGCGGCTAAGCCACGCTCATGCTGCTGAATATCGAGCATCAAACGCAATATATTTACAGTGAAGCAGCGCAGTACACCATTCAACAACTGCGCCTGACACCGCGCGATGGCATGGGCCAGCAGGTGAAACATTGGGAGATTAAAGTCAACGGCCAATGTCACGCCTTTGAAGATACCTACGGCAATCTCACCCACACGCTGGTGATAGACCAGCCGCATCAGGAACTGCTGATTTCAGTGGCAGGCGAGGTAGAAACCGGGGTTGAAAACCCGGCCTCTCACCAGCCCTTGCCAGCAGCGCTATATTTGCGCGAATCCCCACTCACGCAGGCGGATGCTGCCATGACAGCCTTTGCCAGCCAGTTTGCCCAGGCGCCGTTAACAGACATGATGCATGCACTGCGTGACAAAATGGACTACATCAAAGGCGCGACGCAGGTGAATACACCGGCTGCCGAAGCTTTCAGGCTGGGCAAAGGCGTCTGCCAGGACCATGCGCATGCATTTATCGGTTGTTGCCGCAGTTTGGGCGTACCAGCTCGCTATGTCAGCGGTTACCTGTTTACCGAAGATGGCAGCCTGATGCAAACCCATGCCTGGGTCGACGTCTGGCAAAACGAGGCGTGGCTCGGGCTGGATGTCTCCAATGGCATGTGGACCAATGAAACCCATGTGCGGCTGGCGGTTGGCCTGGATTACCGCAGTGCCAGCCCGGTGACCGGCACCCGCATTGGCGGCGGCATGGAGGGCATGTCCAGTACGGTCAGTGTCAATCAAACCGTGCTGACACATGAACAGCGCCAACGTCATCAAGACCAGCTCTATCAACAAGCGCTCTCCGCACAGCAATAAACCAGCCGTTTGTGGCAGTAGAGTCGTGCAGACGGCCCGTGCTATCATGTCACTTTAGCGACTCCGCTTTTTTCTTCCATACCGTTATGACATATTGTGTAGGCATCCTGCTGGAACAAGGGCTGGTGCTCGCGTCTGACACACGTACTAACGCGGGTGTTGACCAGGTAGCCATTGCCCCCAAAACGCATGTATTTGAAATCACTGGCGAGCGTGTGATTGTGCTGCTCACCGCCGGCAATCTTGCGATCACGCAATCGGTGGTCAACCTGCTGCGTGAGCAGATTAAAGAGCCCGAACCAGGGACGCCCAACCTGAACAACGTGCACTCCCTGTTTGAAGCTGCCAGCGTCGTAGGCGCAGGCATGCGCAGCATCTATCACCGGGATGGTGAATCACTCAAGGAACATGGCATCGATTTCACTGCCAGCATCCTGGTGGCCGGGCAAATCAAAGGTGAGAAACCACGGCTGTTCAATGTGTATGCGGCTGGCAACTTTATTGAAGCCACTTCGGATACACCTTACCTGCAGATTGGCGAAACCAAATATGGTAAACCCATCATAGACCGCGTGATCAATTACCAGACCGATATGATGGAAGCCGTCAAATGTGTGCTGATTTCATTTGATTCCACCATCCGTAGCAATATTTCTGTCGCCATGCCTATCGATTTAATGATTTACCGCACCGACACCCTGACTGCCGATTGCCGCCAGCGCCTGACCGAACGCGACCCGTATTACGCCAGCGTACATAAAGGCTGGGGCGAAGGATTGAAAACGGTGTTTTCTTCATTGCCTAATCCGGAATGGGGTGCATGATGAGCCATGGCCATTTATTTGTGATTTCTGCCGCTTCCGGCGCCGGTAAAACCAGCCTGGTGCGCGCCATGCTGGCGCAAGACCCGCTACTTAAATTATCGGT
This sequence comes from Methylophilus sp. E2MeOHC9, assembly GCF_058744375.1. Classification (NCBI taxonomy): domain Bacteria; kingdom Pseudomonadati; phylum Pseudomonadota; class Betaproteobacteria; order Nitrosomonadales; family Methylophilaceae; genus Methylophilus; species Methylophilus sp. E2MeOHC9. Next base: position 920,510 of record NZ_CP196024.1, on the reverse strand, counting down.
TTCGCACACCACCCGCGAGCCACGTCCGGGCGAAGAAGACGGTATTCATTACCACTTTGTGCCTGAAGCCGCATTCATGGAGATTCTGGAACAAGGCGGCTTCCTTGAAAGTGCGCATGTGCACAGCGCCCGTTATGGCACTGCGCAAAGCGAAGTGGAAAATGCCCTGGCGGAAGGGCGCGATGTCATTCTGGAAATCGACTGGCAAGGCGCACAGCAGATCCGCACCCTTTTTCCGCAGGCGACTTCTATTTTTATTTTGCCACCCTCTATTGAGGCGCTTTCACACCGATTGAACAGCCGCGGACAGGACAGCGAGGCCGTGATTGCCCGCCGCTTAGCCGCTGCGCGTGAGGAGATGCGTCACGTGCATGAGTTTGATTATGTTACAATTAATGACAATTTTGACGTGGCGCTGCAGGATTTAATCGCCATTGTGCGTGCCAAGCGCTTGCAGCTTGACCGCCAGGTTGCTTGCCACGCGTCACTGATTCAATTACTCACCTGATACCAGCGCAATCCGCCGCTGATCTGTGATTCAATACAATGTAAAGGTTTTATATGGCTCGTATTACCGTCGATGATTGCTTGGACAACATCCCTAATCGTTTTCAACTCACCCTGGTAGCCGCTTACCGCGCGAGACAAATCGCCAATGGTTCCGACCCGCTAGTTGCCGGTTATGCACAGAAAGACAAACCGACCGTGATTGCCCTGCGTGAAATTGCAGCCGGCAAAATTGGTGTTGAGATCCTGGAAAAAAAAGGGCAGGCTTAAGCAGTCATGCCGCACACCCAAGGTGACCATGCCTATCGTAAGTCTAAATCACCGCTAGAAGAAGCAGACTTACTCCCAGCCGACCGTGAGGATTCCCCCCTCACGCAGCTGATCCGTAAATACCTCAACGAAGAAGAAGTACAGCTGGTCTGGCAGGCGTATCGTTACGCCGAGCAGGCGCACGCCGGTCAAACACGTAAAACCGGCGAACCCTACATCACCCACCCGATTTCTGTGGCCTGCATACTGGCCAAGCTGCACCTGGATTTGCCCACCCTGCTCGCTGCGTTGCTGCACGATGTGGTGGAAGATACGGATATCAATAGCGCCGAGATCGCCGAAAAATTTGGCAAGCAGGTCGCTGACCTGGTCGATGGCCTGACCAAGCTGGACAAAGTCGAACTGCAAACTGCCACCCAGGCGCAGGCAGAAAACTTCCGTAAAATGCTGCTGGCCATGAGCCAGGATGTACGCGTGATCCTGGTCAAACTGGCCGACCGCTTGCACAACATGCAGACCATGGACGCCATGCGTCCGGAAAAACAAAAGCGCATTGCGCGTGAAACCCTGGATATTTACGCGCCGATTGCCAATCGCTTGGGCCTGAACCCTATCTTTCACGAGCTGGAAGACCTGAGCCTTAAGTATTTATACCCCAACCGTTATCGCGTGATTGATAAGGCCATCCGCACCGCGCGCGGTAATCGCAAAGAAGTCATCAGCAAAATCCTGGAAGCGATCCAGAACCAGCTCACGAATTATCAACTTGAATTCAATGTAGAAGGTCGCGAAAAGCACCTTTTTAGCATTTACAAGAAAATGAGCGAAAAATCGATGAAATTGTCGCAAATTGGCGACATTTACGGTTTTCGCGTGATTGTGAAAGATACGGCCGCCTGCTATCTGGCACTGGGCGCACTACATGCCCTATACAAGCCGATCCCCGGCCGTTTTAAAGACTATATCGCTATCCCCAAAGCCAACGGTTATCAATCGCTGCATACCACTTTGTTTGGCCCGTTCGGCACGCCGATAGAAGTACAGATCCGCAGCCAGGAAATGCACAATATCGCCGACGCGGGCGTGGCGGCGCACTGGTTATACAAAACCACAGATGCGCACCTGACTAAACTGCAACAGCAAACACATCAGTGGCTGCAGCGCCTGGTAGAGATCCAGACCGAGAGTGACGACAGTCATGAGTTCCTGGAAAACTTCAAAGTCGATCTTTTCCCGGACGAAGTCTACATTTTCACGCCCAAAGGCAACATTATGGCGCTACCACGTGGTTCTACCGCAGTGGATTTTGCCTACGCCGTACACTCAGATGTCGGTAATAGTTGCGTGGCGGTCAAGATCAATAACGAACTGGCACCACTGCGTACTGAAATGCGTAATGGCGACCATGTTGAAATCATCACGGCACCGCTGGCCAAACCTAACCCGGCCTGGCTCAATTATGTGGTCACTGGCAAGGCGCGTTCGCATATCCGCCATTACCTGAAAACAGTGAAAGTAGAAGAATCTGCCCAACTGGGCGAGCGCATGCTCAACGTGGCTTTGCGCGCCATGCATATACAGCCGGGCGATATTTCTGACAAGCAATGGCAAAAAGTCATGAATGACTACGGTGCCAAAACCCGGCAAACCATACTTACGGATATTGGCCTGGGCAAACGTAACAGCCTGATGGTTGCGCACCAATTGCTGGCACACCCGGCGGATGCTGAAGATAAAACCAGCAAGACACTGGACACCATTACTATCCGCGGTTCCGAGGGCATGGCGGTGCAGTTTGCCCCTTGCTGCCGCCCTATCCCTGGTGACCCTATCCTGGGCTTTATCAATAAAGACAAAGGACTGGTCATCCATACCCATGATTGCCAGGCCATACGCAAATTCAAGCTGGATCCGGAAAAATGGCTGGATGTGGAATGGGATGCTGACCCGAAAAAACTGTTCAGCGTCAACCTGCGTATCTCTGTGGTGGATGAGCGCGGCATGCTGGCAAAAATTGCAGCCACCATTGCCAATGCAGACGCCAATATTGATAACGTCAGCGTTGAATCCAGTGATGGCAGCCAGTACTCCAATGTGAACTTCACCGTACAGGTACACAACCGCGTGCATCTGGCGACCCTGATCCGTAACCTGCGCAAAATCCAGCAAGTGGTGCGTATCAACCGGGTCAAGGGCAACCAGCTGGAACAACGTATCCAGTAAACGGCGGGTGACTGGCCAGCATGCCTTCCTTGAGCGATATCCGAGGTTTCACCCCTGCCGTATGCAGCCAGATGGAAAAGCTGGGCATATACACGCCGCAGGCCTTATTGCTGCATCTACCGCTACGCTACTTGGACGAAACACATGTCACCGCCATTCGTGACTTAAGGCTGGGCGAACAAGCCCAGATTGAAGGCGTGGTGGTGCATAATGAAGTCAGTTACAAGCCACGCAAAATGCTCAATGTGCGGGTGCAGGACGACTCCGGCATCATCAATTTACGCTTTATCCATTTCTACCCCAGCCAGATCACCGCCCTGCAAACCGGCACCCGTATCCGTGCGTTTGGGGAAGTTCGTCCCGGATTCTTCGGCTATGAGATGGTGCACCCCCAGCAGCGCAAGGTCAAAGAAGACACGCCAGTCAGTACCGCGCTGACGCCGGTGTACCCGACCACCGCAGGCCTGAGCCAGAACACTATCCGCAAAGCCGTCAACCTGGTGTTAAACGCTGATTATTTGCAGGAAACACTGCCGGATTGGGCCTATCACACGCTGCAATTACCAGACTTTGCCAGCAGCCTGCAGCAACTGCACCAGCCCAGCCCGGAGATTGCTTTATCCGCCCTGGAAAACCGCAGCCATCCCGCCTGGCAGCGGCTAGCTTATGACGAGTTGCTGGCGCAACAATTATCCATGCGCCAGCACTATGCGCGTCGCAAACAAGGCCATGCCCCTGCTGCTGCACCCTCTAAACAACTGGTGTCACAATTACTGGCCAGCCTGCCATTCGCCTTGACCATGGCGCAGCAGAAAGTGGTCGCCGAGATCAGCCACGACCTGAGCCAGCCACACCCGATGCAGCGTCTTTTGCTAGGCGATGTCGGCAGTGGCAAAACCATCGTCGCCTGCCTGGCAGCCTTGCAGATGATAGAACAAGGCTGGCAGGTTGCCATCATGGCGCCAACGGAGATCCTGGCGGAACAGCATTACAAGAAACTCAGCGGCTGGTTACAGCCTTTGGGCATAGAGATCGCCTGGCTGACCGGTAGCCAGAATAAGAAAACACGTGAGCACTCACTGGCGCGCATTGCCAATGGTGAAGCCATACTGGCCATAGGCACACATGCCTTATTCCAGGAAGAAGTCCAGTTCAAACAATTGGGGTTAGCCATTGTCGATGAACAGCATCGTTTTGGCGTACACCAGCGGCTGGCACTGCGTAAAAAAGGCCAGCGCACCAACCTCGAACCGCACCAGCTCATGATGTCGGCCACGCCGATTCCGCGCACCCTCTCCATGAGTTATTACGCCGACCTCGATGTCTCCGTCATTGATGCACTCCCACCCGGCCGTACGCCAGTGGCGACCAAGCTGGTGGCAGATGACCGCCGTGAAGAGATTTTGCAACGGGTACGCGAGGCCTGCGCCCAGGGCCATCAGGCTTACTGGGTGTGTCCGCTGATTGAGGAATCGGAAACCCTGCAATTACAAACGGCTAACGATACCTATGCTTATATGCAGGAAGCTTTTCCTGAATTAAAGGTAGGCCTGGTGCATGGCCGCATGAAGCCAGCGGAAAAGCAGGCGGTGATGCAGGCATTTGCCGCCAACGAAACCCATTTGCTGGTGGCGACCACAGTGATTGAAGTCGGCGTAGACGTGCCGAATGCCAGCCTGATGGTGATTGATCATGCGGAACGCATGGGCTTGAGCCAATTGCACCAGTTGCGCGGGCGCGTGGGACGCGGCGCGGCAAAAAGTACCTGTATCCTGCTCTATAGTAAACAGCAATGTTCGCAGATAGGCCGCGCCAGGTTAAAGGTGATCTACGAAAGTAATGATGGTTTCCACATTGCCCAGGCCGACTTGCAATTGCGCGGCCCTGGCGAATTGCTCGGCACGCGCCAGAGTGGCGTGCCCATGCTGAAAATTGCTGACCTGGAACGCGATGTCGACTTACTGGAACAGGCCAAGCAGGTGGCAGATCAACTTTTGCTTAAGACACCCGAAGCAGTCGCCGCGCATCTGCAACGCTGGTTGAGTCACGGTGACGAACTGGTGAAGGTATAACTTAGTTACCCGCCACACTGGCAGTTCCGTTATTCAACATATTGTCATGACCTAGCACCGATACCGTCATGCCAGATTGCAAACTGGCTTCAAAGGCTTCTAATGGCAGTGGCTTGCTGAATAAATAGCCCTGGAACCTATGACAGCCCATGGTTTGCAGCAAGGCTTTTTGCGGCTGCATTTCAACGCCTTCTGCAATCACAGTTTGCCCCAGGTTTTTCGCCATCTTGATAATGGTTTCGACGATGAAGGTGTCATAGGTATTGTGCAGGATATCCCTGATAAAGCTTTTATCGATTTTCAGCTCATCGAGTGGCAGCCGTTTCAGCACCGATAATGAAGACTGACCGGTACCGAAATCGTCCAGTGAAAAAGTCATTCCTAAGGCTTTCAGGGCCTGGATTTTTCCTATGATTTCTTCCACATTGCGCACAATCAGGCTTTCCGTTAGCTCCAGCCGCAACAAGCGCGGATCACACCCACTTTGCAGCACGGTATCGGTCACCATCTGCACAAAATCCGGCTGATTAAATTGCACGGCGCTGACGTTGACCGAAAGTTTGAGCGCCCGCGTCAATGGCGCATTGGCCCAGCGCTTGAGTTGCAGGCATGCCTGCTGCAATACCCATTGCCCTATCGGCACGATCTCGCCGGTTTCTTCTGAAATCGGGATAAACTGATCAGGCGGTATCATGCCCAGCGTCGGATGCTGCCAGCGCAGCAATACCTCGGCACCTATCGGCTGATGGGTTTCATCCACCTGCACCTGAAAGTACAGCAAGAGCTGGTTGCCCTGCAAGGCGAATGCCAGGTCGGTTTCCAGCGTGGCGCGCGTCTTGACCGCCGGATGCAATACTTCGTCGTACATCTCGACGCTATTCAGGTTATCGGATTTTTTTGCCTGGTACATGGCAATATCCGCACGCCTTAACACCTCGGCTTCGCTGTAGTCATCGCCAAGAAACAGGCAGATGCCTATGCTAGGCGTTGTACGGTATTTGCTTTGCTGCAACTGAAAAGCCTGCGAAAAAACCGCCATCATTTTTTCAGCTGCTACCTGCGCAGACTTGATCGCTTCATTTTTTTCAGTGCCCAGCTCATCCAGCACGGCAATAAACTCGTCGCCACCCATACGCGCAATGGTGTCTTTTTTGCGCAGGCATTGCTGCAACCTGGCAGCGACCTGCTGTAGCAATTCATCCCCGGCCTGGTGGCCTTTGCTGTCATTCAGGCCTTTGAAATTATTCAGATCCAGCGATAACACTGCACCAAAAGACTGACTACGGGCGCAACGCGCAAACGCCTGCTGCAAGCGGTCAGACAGCAGGCGGCGATTCGGCAGGTTGGTCAAAAAATCATAATAGGCCAGCTGGTGGACTTTTTTATTGTCCAGGTTGGCCGCAATGCGCAAAGAGATATTTTCACGCAGGCTTTTAGCCAGGGCGTGCCCGGCAACGGTGACGTACAGTACATAGACTATAAACAGCACTGCCAGCGCGATAGAGACCGAACTGCCGTGCACGATAAAGCGCGGAATCATAAATAACAGGATGCCGCCGGTGAACAGGTTGGTGGTTAAACTATCCACAGAATAAATGACGATGCCGGCGCCGGAAACACCTACCAGTGCAAAAATCAGAAAAGCCTGGTTGGCGGGTGCCGCCTCGGGGAACAGCAAAATACCGGCCAGTCCCCAGGCCAAACCGCAAAAACCGGTCGTGAAACGGAACCAGTGTAACCAACGCCTGCTATGCACAACACGTTGTTGATCTTTGTAATAGAAAAAGGTGAAGTAAGCGCGGCTGCCGTATGCGCACAAGAAAATCACCGTCCAGATGGCCAGGATGGTGTGGTCAATGAAATCACGCTGCGTTAACAAAAGCGCGCCCATGACCACGATGGCAGCCATCAATGATCTACGGTTATTTGCATATAGCATTTCCACAATTTCTGCGTGCAATGCTATTGATTCCGCCGTGGTGCTCAACGCCGTACCCCCTGATATTGTATTTATGCAATATTCATCGGTGGTTTTGAATCCACACTTTAATTTCTGCTTAAATCATGCACCAAAAATCAGGCAAAAACACTACTCTTAAATCCGTTTTACCGTTGTTGGTTGAATTTCGGGAATATCGCCTAAAAATAGACGCTTTTGACGACAAATAGACAACAGATTAGCCATGCAACCAGTTTCGCACCAGCCTGGTGTAACGTGGCATCACCACATATACCATCAACGCCACCACTACGCCGGTGATCAAAAAGGTATGTAGCAGCCAGTTTTGCGGCAACCCAACCTTATCCATGACAGGGATCATCAACAACGACACCCCGCTCACCAATGGGAAAATGGCTGACCAGGTCAATAAAAACTGCTTCCAGCGCACGGGCAGCAATACCTTGCCGGTTTCCGCGGCAAACCAGAAATCCAGCCCGCTTTTGATCTGGTAACTGTCTTTCTCACTCAACAGGCTTTCAACTTTAGCTATCAGTTGCTGGCGGATATCGGACGACATCCATTGTTTCAGGTGCTGCTCGCTGTCGTAGCGTATCACCACCGTATAAGTATCGGTGTAACCGGCGATAGGGCGGATCAGGTGCCAATCAAGCATACCCGCTGATGCCTTGCACACAGGGCCTATCTCCTGCAGCCATTGTTCGTAGGCGGGTTGTTGCGCGGCACTGACCCTGTGGGTAATCACCGCGCTGGCGCCGTGTTGCAGATTGATGTTTGTAGCTTGGCTCATAGTCAGGAGAAATCCTCTTATCTCAAGTTGTCCGTGACAACGCAGGCTTCATATACCTTTGTTGCAGGTGGTTTCTTCAAGGCGCTTCTTTAAACTGTGGTTTTAATTCTGCCAGCGCCAGGTCAATAAATGCCCTTAATTTTGGCGGCATAAAGCGTTGTTGCGGGTAGACCAGATGCACATTATCTGCGAGCCCCAGCCAGCCAGGCAATACCCGCAGCAGGTGTTGGCTGCGTAGTGCAGGCTGACAGATAAAAGTAGGCAACAAGGCCACGCCCTGACTGTTTTCAGCCATGGCTTTGACCACACCTATGCTATTCACCAGCGTGCGGCCACTCATGGGTACACTGATCTCACTACTTTCGTTGGTGAGCACCCAATGTTCACGCCCCATCGGGCTGAATTGCAGGCAGGGATGCGCATGCAGATGCTGTGGCGCTTTAAGCTTGGGCGCCTGCTGCAAGTATTGCGGGCTGGCGAACAAGGCCCATTGGATGGTACCCAGGGATTTGGCAATCAGGCTGGAATCACGCAACTCACCGGTACGGATCGCCACATCCACCCCCTCGGCAATCAAATCGACATAGCGGTCAGTCAGCAGCATTTCAACCACTAACTCAGGGAATTCGATTTGTACACGCCTGATCAGGCCCGCCAGTAAGGCATCGCCCAGGTCAGCAGGAGCGGTGACTTTCAAAGTGCCTTGCGGTTGCTGCCTGGCGGCATCCAGCGCGGCTTCGGCTTCCAGTAAATAACCCAGCCCGATCGCGGCTTGTTCAAAATACAAGGCGCCACTCTCTGTGAGATGCAAGCGCCGCGTGGTGCGCTGCAACAAGGTCACGCCCAACCGCTTTTCAAGCCGGGCCACGCGTGTACTGATGGTTGAGGTCGGCAACCCTAACTGGCGGGCTGCAGCGCTGAAACTGCCAGCTTGCACCACTTTAACGAATACCGCAGCCTCGTTCAAATCCATGATTGTTCATTATATTGAAAAGTAATTTCATATTTAACCATCTAGTGCCCTAAAAGTCATCTGTTTATAGTGTGAACCATCGCAACACGACATGAATACACAAGGAGCGCATCATGAAAAAACTGGCTTTTATCAAACGCAGCAACGGCAATCACTGGGTAGGCGATGGCTTTCCGGTACAAAGCATTTTTTCCTACAGGGATATCGCTGAAGAAATGTCTCCATTCTTGCTGATGGATTATGCAGGCCCGGCCCGCTTTGAGCCCACCGAGCAACGTCGTGGCGTCGGTCAGCACCCGCACCGTGGTTTTGAAACCGTGACCATAGTCTATGACGGCCAGGTGTCACACCATGACTCAACCAATGCCGGCGGCACCATAGGCGAAGGCGAAGTGCAATGGATGACAGCCGGTAAAGGCATTATTCATGAGGAATACCATGGCGACGATTACGCTAAAAATGGTGGCCCGTTTGAAATGATCCAGCTATGGGTGAATTTGCCTGCTAAAGACAAAATGACCGCACCAGGTTATCAGGGCATTACTCGTGCAGATATCCCTGAAGTGGCATTGCCGGATGAGGCAGGCAAAGTACGTGTGATTGCCGGAGCATATGCAGGACAAGCTGGGCCCGCTAGCACCTTCAGCCCAATGAATGTATGGGATGTACGTTTGAACGCAGGGACACGCACTGTATTCACACTGCCTGAAGGCCACACGACTGCGATTTTTGTGCTTAAAGGCGCAGTCAAAACCGGCAGCGTGCATACCATCCGCCCTTCCGAGCTGGCCGTCATGCAACGCGAAGGCACTGAGCTTGTGTTGCAGGCCCAGCAGGACACCGTGCTGTTGTTATTGAACGGCGAACCATTGAACGAACCAGTCGTAGGCCATGGCCCATTTGTGATGAACACCTGGGAAGAGATAGACCAGGCCATTAATGACTATAACCTGGGCCGTTTTGCAACCGCATAGTCGTTGATTTTTTAACCCTTAATTTTTAAAACAACATACATCTTTGAGAGGATTTATCATGAATAACAAACCTTATGTACGCCTGGACCGTGACAACGCAGTGGTTTTACTGGTCGACCATCAAGCCGGATTATTATCGCTGGTACGTGACATTGAACCTGACCGCTTCAAGAACAATGTACTGGCGCTGGCGGATGCGGCCAAGTTTTTTAACCTGCCGACCATACTCACCACCAGCTTTGAAACCGGCCCCAATGGCCCATTGATGCCGGAATTAAAAGCCCTGTTTCCAGATGCGCCTTATATCGCCCGCCCCGGCCAGATCAACGCCTGGGACAACGAAGATTTCGTCAAGGCGATTAAAGCCACCGGTAAAAAACAATTGATTATTGCCGGTGTGGTGACTGAGGTATGTGTGGCTTTTCCTGCACTGTCTGCGATCGAAGAAGGCTTTGAAGTGTTTGTCGTTGGCGATGCTTCCGGAACCTTTAACGAACTGACCCGCGATGCAGCATGGCGCCGTATGGAAGCAGCCGGGGCACAGATGATGACCTGGTTTGGCGTTGCCTGCGAGTTGCACCGCGACTGGCGCCGCGATATTGAAGGCCTGGGCGCATTATGCGCTAACCATATCCCCGATTACCGCAACCTGATGACTGCTTACAATACCCTGCAAGCAAAGTAATCAACTACATCATGCTTTAGCAAAAGGCCTGCGGGCCTTTTTTGCTTTTTAGCTACCAGCACTCCCTCCCTGTCATGCAGATTATCCCGCAGGACTGCGCCACCAGCTGCAATCCATCACGCCTGCCAAATAGCGCTGGCCTGAGGTTTTCCAAAGTGATGAATCCATCGCTCGGGAGCATTGAACTTGCCCGATGGCGATTAGCAAACGATTACCCAAGCGCACATTTACTGTGCCGAGGACATGTGGTTGCGCAAACGTCTTTCTTGTTTCAACAAAAATTTATTGCCTGAGGTTGGTGTATTATTCACGAATGAGAATTATTCTCAGTTAAATACATCTCATTGATTGGCAGGTACTGCGTAGATCCATTGCAACACCAGCCCTTTTTTACATACGCAACCAATCAGGAACCACGAAAATCATGGCAAGCAGTCACTCTACTCCTCAAGCGACACCTCTTAATCCCCAGCAGGAAAAAGCCCTGCTGTTCACGCTGGCGGGCATCCAGTTTTCCCACATCCTGGACTTTATGGTGATGATGCCTATCGGGCCTATCCTCATGCAAACACTGCAAATCGGTCCGGCGCAATTTGCATTACTGCTCTCTATCTATACGCTGGCTGCCGCGGTCAGTGGCTTGGTCGCAGCTACCTTTGTCGATCTGTTCGAACGCAAAGGCTTGTTGTTGATCTTGTTCTCGCTGTTTGTGCTGGCGACGCTCTCGTGTGCATTGGCGCCAAATTATGAGACGCTATTGCTGACGCGAGGGCTGGCTGGTGTATTCGGTGGTGTGCTCGGCGCGATGCTGCAAACCCTGGTCGGCGACCTTATTCCATTCGAGCGCCGCGGCAAAGCCAGTGGCACGGTCATGTCCGGCACGGCAGCCGCAACTGTCCTCGGCGTGCCGATTTCACTATTATTGACCAACCACATCGGCTGGCAGGCGCCTTTTGTAGCGATTGCCGCCGTGGCAAGTATTTTCCTGTTACTGGCCGCGAGTCATATCCCATCCTTATCAGCACAACAGCTTGCGCCACGCAGCTGGCAACAGGTCACCAGCAATATGAAAGCGGTGCTGGCAAACAGCAATCATCTCACCGGCTTGTTATTTATGGCGCTGGGGGCATTTTCTACCTTTACGGTGATCCCTTATTTGACTTTGTACCTGACCGGCAATGTCGGCCTGAGTATGGCGCAAATGCCGTATGTCTATTTATTGGGCGGCCTAGCCAGTTTCGTCAGCGCACGCTGGATTGGTGGCCTGGCCGACCGCTGGGGCAAGGTGCGCACTTACCGCCTGATCGCCACGCTGTCCATCCTGCCTATCCTGCTGCAGACCCATTTGCAGCCACTGGCGCTAGGCTGGGTATTGCTATGCACGACAGCATTCTTCCTGGTCGGCACCGGTCGCGCGATCCCAGCCATGGCCATCACCATTTCAGCCATCCACCCGCCCCTGCGCGGCACCTTTATGTCACTCAATGCCGCCATCCAGCAATTGGCCTGTGGCGCAGCGGCACTGGTGGGAGGAGTCATGATCACGCCAGCGGCGGATGGCAGCATCAGCGGTTATGGCGATGCCGGTTGGCTGGCAGTCGGCCTGACCGTATTCACTATCGTGCTGGCCGGACGCATACAGATGCTGTCAATGCCACCACCTGGCGCAGCCAAACCTGCCGCGGCCTGACCAATGGCCCTGCCCCGCAACCACATTTACATTAAACCAATATGAGGATAGCAATATGAATGATATTTTCAGAGGCTTCATCGGTGACCCGCAAGCAGAAAAGCTGTTAAGCAGTTACAGCCAGGCAACGCCTTTCTTTTTTACCACGCCGGAACAAACCATGCTGGCGCAAGGCTGCTATGCCACGATACCTGCCACCAGCAATATGGCCGAACTCAACCAGGCCGTGGATGCAGCGTTATCACAGGCAGCAAAAAACGGGCATCCCAATCCGATCGTAGTAGGCGCTATCCCATTTGATACGCATCAGCCCGCCTGCCTGATGATTCCGGAACAAGTGTTGCGCGCCGGGCCATTGCCGCGTGAAGGCTATCTGGCCCCGCCGCGCGCTGCCGCTTGCGAAATCACGCCAATGCCGGCGCCGGAAATGTATGCTCAAGGTGTAGGCACTGCCGTACGCCAGATCCGCGACCATCTTTTAAGTAAAGTAGTGCTGGCACGCTCGCTGGAATTAACCACCAGCCAGCCGGTCGATCTACAGGCATTGTTACAACGCCTGGCCTGGAGCAATGCGCTGGGCTACACCTTTGCCGTGGATCTGTGCAACACTGGGCCTTCTGGCCAAGGCACACTGATAGGCGCCAGCCCTGAATTGTTATTGAGTCGCCAGGGCAAGCATGTGCGCTCCAATCCGCTGGCAGGCTCTATACCACGCGTGAAGGAACATGGCGCGGATTTTCAGCGTAGCCAGGGGTTGTTGCAATCCGAAAAAGACCTGCATGAACACAAATTCGTTGCTGATGCGGTCGCCCAGGCGCTGCGGCCTTACTGCAAAATGCTTTCAGTACCTGCGCTGCCGTCACTGATCAATACAGAAACCATGTGGCATTTATCCAGTGATATCGATGGCGAATTGGCTGAGCCTTATGCGAGTGCTCTGGCACTGGCCGCCAGCCTGCATCCAACCCCGGCGGTATGCGGCCATCCGTTTAGCATCGCACGCAACCTGATCCATACATTGGAAGGCTTTGACCGCGGCTTTTATTCCGGCATGGTCGGCTGGTGCGATGCCGATGGCAATGGCGAGTGGATAGTCACCCTGCGTTGCGCGAAAGTATCCGGTAAAAAAGTACGTCTGTTCGCAGGTGCCGGCGTGGTGGCTGATTCAGAACCGCAACATGAGCTGGCCGAAACCACGGCCAAATTCAAAACCATGTTAAACGCACTCGGGTTAGTGCAGGAAGCCGTTTACTGATGCTGGCACACTGCACCCCATGGCCGCCGGAAGTCGCGGCCGACTACCGTGCCAAAGGTTATTGGCAGGGCGAAACTTTTCCGGAAATGCTGGCTGCTCGCGTAGCAAAATATGGCGATAAACTGGCTGTCGTCAGCCACACCCAACGCTGGAGTTATAGTGACCTAGGCGCTGAAGTGATGCGCATGGCACAAGGCTTTCACCAGCTTGGCATTGGTCATGGTGACCGCGTGATCGTGCAACTGCCGAATTCTGCCGAATTCCTGGCCACGATCTTTGCATTATTCCGGTTAGGCGCATTACCGGTATTTGCGTTACCTGCGCATCGCCAATTCGAAATTGCTTACTTTTGCCAGCATAGCGAAGCGGTCGCCTACATTATTGCTGACCGTTACGAGAATTTTGATTATCGGCAACTGGCGCGGGAAGTGAAAAAAACCAGCCTGACCTTGCAACATGTGATCGTGCTGGGCGAGCCCGAAGAATTTCATTCATTGGCTGATCTACCAGCACCGCAAGGTGAATTACCCGCTGCACCTGTGGCAGAGGATGTCGCATTTTTACAGCTTTCCGGTGGCAGTACCGGCACGCCTAAATTGATCCCACGCACCCATGATGATTATTTATACAGCGTACGGGCCAGCGCAGACATTTGCCAGCTGACGCCAGACAGCGTTTATTTAAGTGTGATTCCCGCCGGACATAACTTTGCGCTTAGCTCACCCGGTTCACTCGGTGTGCTGTATGCAGGCGGAAGTGTTGTCATGTGCGATAAGCCCGATCCGGATACCGCTATCGCATGGATGGTGCAGGAAGGGGTGACGATGGCAGCGTTAGTGCCGCCACTGGTACCCGTGTGGCTGGATGCCATTCACCGCAGCCAGCCTGACCTGGGAAAGCTGAAAGTGATCCAGGTCGGTGGCGCGCGTTTTAATAGCGCCATGGCACAACGCTTGACCGATGCACTGGATGTCACCTTGCAGCAGGTATTTGGCATGGCCGAAGGGCTGGTCAATTACACCCGGCTGGATGACCCGCTGGCAGTGACGCTGCATAGCCAGGGCCGACCTATCTCCGCAGATGACGAGATCCGCATTGTCGACGATGAAGACCAGACGGTCGCGCCTGGTGAAATCGGCCACTTGCTCACCCGCGGCCCCTACACCATTCGTGGCTATTACAAAGCACCCGAACATAACGCACGCGCTTTCACGGCCGATGGTTTTTACCGTACCGGCGACATGGTGCGCATCACAGCCGACGGCAATCTGGTGGTAGAAGGTCGCAACAAGGATCAAATCAATCGCGGTGGCGAGAAAATTTCGGCTGAAGAAGTCGAACATCAATTGCTGGTCCATCACCTGGTGATTGATTGCGCGATTGTCGCCATGCCTGATGCCTATATGGGCGAAAAGAGTTGCGCATTTGTTGTTGCGCGGGACGCTAGTCTGCGCCAGATCGATTGTGTACGCTTTTTGCGTGCGCGTGGTCTGGCGGCTTACAAAATCCCTGACCGCATTGAATTTGTGAGCGAGCTACCGAAAACCGGCGTCGGCAAAATCAATAAAAAAGAGCTGCGCCAGCGCATTGCAACACGGCTTGCGAATACTGACGCGCAAGTATCACTGATCTCAAATTAAGGTTTATTTATGGCAATCCCAAAAATCGCTTCTTATGTCATGCCACCGCTGGTGTCTAAAAACCGCGTCAACTGGCAAGCAGATGCGCAACGTGCCGCACTGTTGGTACATGATATGCAAGACTATTTCCTGGATTTTTATGACCGTAGCCTCACGCCGGTTCCCCAGTTACTCGCCAATAGCAAACGCCTGATCGACCAGGCTCATGCATTGAGCATACCGGTGATCTATACCGCGCAACTGCCGCAACAATCTGCGCAAGAACGTGGCTTGCTGCAGGATATGTGGGGGCCAGGCCTGACTGCTCATCCCGAGGGTAAAAACATTACGCGGGAACTGACACCGCAACCACAAGATACTGTGCTGGATAAATGGCGCTACAGTGCTTTCCAGAAATCGACCCTGCAGGAAATGCTGTTTGACCAGGGGCGTGACCAGCTGATCATTTGTGGAATTTACGCGCATATTGGCTGCATGATGACGGCATCTGACGCCTTTATGCGTGATATTAAGCCATTTTTTGTTGCTGATGCACTGGCCGATTTTTCTGCGCAGGACCACGCCATGGCACTGGATTATGCGTCACAGCGTTGCGGCATGGCGTTAACCACAGACGCCATGCTTGAAAGTTTACGCCCGGCGCTACCCGCTTCGCTGCAAGCATTACGCAACAATATCGCCGCCCTGCTCAATATAGAACCTGGCCAGTTACAAGATGACGACAACCTGCTGGACTGGGGCCTGGATTCGATTCGTATCATGTCACTGGTGGAGCGCTGGCGGAGTGCGGGCCTGGACCTGAATTTTACGGCTCTGGCAGAAAACCCTTCTCTGGAAGCATGGTGGGCACGGCTTAGCCATGAAGAACCGGCGCATGCATAATCGGCTACAAACGGTGTTTTGTGCCAGCCCGTATTTACTTATTATCCCCAGGAGTAATCAGTGACCCGATTTTTTCTGACTGTGTTTAAGTCACCTTGCAGCTTGCGTTTATTGACGGTATGGCAGGCCAGCTTATTGATGGTGTGCGCAGCCTTGCTGCATTTTCCCCAGAGTGGTGAGGCAGCCGAGCCCAAGCTGCTTGCCATCCCTGAAAGCTGGGCACCAGCACAACTCTCGCGCAGCCTGACTTTTGAGATGACTTCACGCTATACCGGCCAGCAATACCGCATTGTGATCGGCTTGCCACACAAAGCAGCGCCTGCCGATGGCTATCCGGTGTTGTGGGCATTAGACGGCCTGGCCAGTGTGCCATTCATGGAAGTCGCGCGGCCCAGGCCAGCCTCCAATAACGATAGTGCGCAATGGCGCAAGAAAATCGGCGACGAACCTGCCGGCTTGATTGTGGGCATAGGCTATGCCAGCGGCGACCCCATGGATATCAATGCCAGGGCGCAGGACTACACGCCTGCCACCAGTGCCAAGACCGGCGACTCATTCTCGAGCAAACATGGCGGGGACGAAGCTTTCCTGAAGTTTCTGACCCTGGAACTGCGGCCCTTGATTGCCCAACACTTTGCGCTAAATCCACAACAAAATACCTTATTCGGTTTTTCCTACGGCGGCCTGTTCACGCTGAATACGCTGTCAACGCAGCCGCAATATTTCCAGCGTTATTGGGCAGCCAGCCCTTCTTTATGGTTTGCCGAGCACCAAACCATGCAGTTATTACCTGAACGCCTGCAGGCGCTTAAAAATACCGCATCCATACGCAAGGTCATGATCACTGTTGGCAACAACGAACAATACCCTGCCAGTTTCAGCTCGGCGGAAGAACAGGCAAAACTGCAAACCCGCACCATGGTAGATAACGCCGAACGCTTTGCCACTTTACTCAAGCAAGACGGCCCGCCGGGCATAGAGGTGAAACTCCAGCGCCTAAGCGACCACGATCATATGGATATGTTGATGCACGGCGCACGGCGTGTACTGGACTTTGCTTTTTCACCTTAACGCCTGCCTACACATACCCTGCACCTCGCCGATGCAATGTTAGCGTCAGGTGAGCTACGCGCCTTGTACCAACGCCACCGGTGACTTGGCACTTACTGATTACTTTACTGCACTGCGCAAGTGGCAGTGCCCAAGCCTAGGACGATGATATGAACTCAACTCTTGCACGTTTACCAACCAGTTCTGCCCAATATGGTATCTGGATGGGCCAGCAAATGGTCCCGGACAGCCCAAGTTACCTGACCGCAGAAGCCATCGAATTGCGCGGGCCGCTGGATATTGAAGCACTGCGCTCAAGCGTCACCGCTATTCTCGACCATTGCCAAACTTTGCATATGCGCTTTGAAATGAATAACCAAGGCTTGTGGCAATGGCCGCAAACTGCTGCCACCGTGCTGGAGACGCATGATTTTCGTGACCAGGCAAACCCGGAAGCTGCGGCATGGGCATGGGCCAGGCAGTCACTCGCCACCGTATGCCGGCCGACCGAAGACGCACTCTATCGCACAGCCGTGTTGCAACTGGCTGATGATCGCCACC
Source organism: Methylophilus sp. E2MeOHC9 (assembly GCF_058744375.1). Classification (NCBI taxonomy): domain Bacteria; kingdom Pseudomonadati; phylum Pseudomonadota; class Betaproteobacteria; order Nitrosomonadales; family Methylophilaceae; genus Methylophilus; species Methylophilus sp. E2MeOHC9. The sequence continues at coordinate 902,978 of NZ_CP196024.1, read as the reverse complement.
TGTGGTATTTCCAGGCCCACCATATTGCGTTGGACGGTTATGGTTATGGCATGGTGTGCCAGGCGGTGGCTGCCCGTTACAGCGCCATTGTCAGTGGCCAGCCAGTGCCAGACTTGCCGGACTGGTCGCTGGATAAAGTACTGGAAGCAGAGCGCACCTATAAAGCCAATGGCAAATTCGAGCGCGACAAGGCTTTCTGGAGCAGCCATTTACAACATGCGCCCGCCTCGGCGGTGGTCGCACCAGCACAGGATTTTTCTGACGAAGTACTGCGTCATGGCAAAAGATTGCGCAAGGAAGAAGTCGCAGTACTGGAACAGGCGGCCAAACAATGCGGCCAGGATTGGGGCAGCTGGATGCTGGCCGCGATTGGCCTGTGGCTGGCGCGTCAATCAGGCCAGCAAAACCTGACCTTTGGCCTGCCGGTGATGAATCGCCTGGGTACGCCAGCCATCAGTATCCCGTGCATGGCGATGAATATTGTGCCCATGAGCGTTTATGTAGACTCCGAGCAAGACATGCAAAGCATGAGCAAACAGCTGGCCGACAGCCTGCGCACTATCAGGCCGCATTTGTACTACCGTTACGGCTGGATACGCGGCGACTTGGGCCTGCTGGAAATACAGAAGCACCTGTTTAACCAGGCGGTGAATATCATGCCGTTTGACCGGCATGCACCATTTACTGGCCTGGAAAGCACCATACACCCCATCAGTGCCGGCCCGGTCAAAGACCTCAACATCAGCGTATTTGCCCTGAATGGCGAATGGCAATTATTGCTGGAAGCCAACCCGAATGCCTATAGCAGTGAGCGCCTGGCAACACTGCATGAGGATTTATCGCAATGGCTGAACCAACTAGCAGCACATGCGCCGCATGCGTCGCTGGCGCCGTTACTGCAAGACTTGCCAGCGCTGTCATTGCTGCGTGGTGCGCCGTTACTGGAACCTGCGCAATCGGTACTGCACCGCTTGTATAAAACCACGTTTAAATCACCCACCCATATTGCCCTGGAATGGCAAGATGCCACCAACGGCAAGCAAACACTGACTTACCAGGCCCTGCTGCACCAGGTGATCCAGATGGCTGAACGCCTGCAAGCCAATGGCCTGCAACCCCAGCAGCGGGTGGTGATCCTGCTGCCGCGCAGCCCGGAAGCCATCATCGCTATTCTGGCCACGCTTTGGGCAGGCGGTTGTTATGTACCGCTGGACCCGTTAGGTCCATCGGCCAGGCTGGAGATGGTGTTAAGCGCTGCCGCAGCACAACAAGTCATTACCCGGCAGGAATGGGCTCACATCAGCCGTACATCGAATACACTTTGTATAGATGAGCAGGTCCTGCAACAAACCGGGTTATCAGCCATATTCACCAATCATGTCCTCGCACGGCCAGTGCCGGTCAACCCGGAAGACCCGGCCTACCTGTTATACACCTCGGGCTCTACCGGCAAACCTAACGGCGTGCTCATGAGTCATGGCGCGCTGGCACACTTTGTCACCAGTACTGGCCAGCTTTACCAGATTGATGCGCACGACCGCGTGCTGCAATTTGCGCCCTTGCATTTCGATGCCAGTATCGAAGAGATCTTTTTATCGCTTTGCCAGGGCGCGACGCTAGTACTGCGCACAGATGAGGTGCTGGATTCGATCTCGACTTTTACCGGCTTTCTGCAACAGGCGCACATCAGCGTACTCGATCTGCCCACCGCCTACTGGCACGAATTGGCATTTTCCCTGACGCCAGCGCTAGCCGCCGAGTTGTCCAATGTCAGGCTGACCATTATTGGCGGTGAAGCCGCCCTGGCGGAACGCGCACGGCGCTGGCAATCACTATTACCAGCCAGCGTATTGCTGAATAGCTATGGCCCTACCGAAGCCTCCGTGATTGCCACCACGGCGGTACTGAGTGGCCCTGGTGCTATTTGGGATGGCAGTGACAACGTGCCTATCGGGTTACCTCGCCCTGGCGTGCAAGCCATGATCGTGGATGAACGGCTATACCCGGTCGCCATCGGCCAACCAGGAGAATTACTGTTATGCGGCGAAGCACTGGCGCTGCAATACGACCAGAACGACGCCTTGACTGCGCAGCGCTTTGTCGTACCACGTGTGCATGCTTCGGCAGGCGAAGAGTTCTCGGCACGCGCGTACCGGACCGGCGACCTGGTGCGCTTGGATCAAGGGCAACTTCAATTCTTAGGAAGGCTGGATAATGAAGTCAAAATCAGCGGCCTGCGCATAGACCCGGCCGAAGTGGAGAATGCGTTACTGGCTAATCCGGCGGTGCAAGAAGTGGCGGTGATCGCGCTCCCGCGCAAACCTACCGGGGTAGCACTGGCAGCGTTTATCGTCTGCACCAATCAACAAACACAAACTACTCACCAGCAAGCCGAATTACGCCAGCAACTGGCCACCGTTTTGCCAGAAGCCGCCCTGCCCGACCACTGGCATTTCTTGCCCACCCTGCCGCGCAACCTCAACGGCAAGATAGACCGCAAACACCTTGCCACACTGGTTGAAACCAAATCGGCCGCCACATTGCCGGATGCCTCACCCATGGAACAGAAAATCATGCAGGTCTGGGTAGACGTGCTGGGCGTGATGCCGGAAGACGTACACAGCAACTTTTTTGACCTGGGTGGCAAGTCACTGCAAGCCATTCAGGTGTCCAGCAAGCTGGGGCAGTTGCTGCAACGTGAAATCCCCATTTCGGCCTTATTCACCCATGCCACCGTGCAGGCGCTGGCAAAAGCGCTGAGTGCTCCTGTCGCCCATCGTGCGCCATCAGACAATGCCAGCCAGGCTTTTGCGCCTATGCTGACCATACAGCAAGGCACGCATCCGGCGCTGTTCTGCCTGCATCCGGCAGAAGGCTTATCCTGGTGCTACCTGGGCCTGGCGCGCCATTTACCGGGCGTGGCCATTTATGGCTTGCAGGCAACAGCGGATATCGATTTGCCAGACACTTTCGAGACCATGGTGGATGACTATGTGGCACGCATACGCGCGCAACAGGCACATGGACCTTACCGCTTGATGGGCTGGTCGCTGGGTGGGGCACTGGCGCAAGCCATTGCAACACGGCTGAACCAGATCGGCGAACCGGTCGAGCTGGTCGCCCTGATGGATAGTTACCCGGCGGCCGCCTTTGCTGACTGGCGCGAACCGACCTTGCACGATGCATTGATCACCCTGCTCAGCGTGACCGGTGAAGTAGATGCCGAGACCCCTGAAGCCATTTACCAGCGCCTGCTACGCCCAGGCAGCCCATTGGCAAGCATAGGCCGCGAGGCACTAGAACGCCTGGGCGCAACGGCTTTACATGGCATGCAGCTGTTCCGCACCAGCCACACGCCACGTTATGCCGGAGATTTATTGCTGTTCCAGGCATCCCAGCGTGAAGCGCATGCGCCACTGCCTTCGTCCTGGCTGCCTTATGTAGAGGGGCGGCTGGACTGTGTGGTGTTGAATTGCAACCACTTCGGCATGAGTGACCCGGCGCCCATGGCAGCGATTGGCCAGGCGCTGGCTGAGCGGCTGTTAAATAAACAGTCGCCGGAGCATATGCCACAACCGGAAATGAGCCTCGCATGACAGGCAAACTGGCGATAGTCAGCGGTGCCGCGCAAGGCATAGGCGCGGCAGTGGTGGCAGCATTGGTGCAGGCAGGCATACGCGTGGCAGCGCTGGACATCCAGGCCGAGCCACTGCAAGCCCTGGTAGCGCAGCATGCTGGCCTGGTGACAGCCTTTGCGGTCGATATCAGCCGTAGCCGCGATGTGAGCAGCGTGGTTGATCGTATAGAAGAAGAACTGGGGGCGGTAGATATGCTGGCCAATGTGGCGGGCATACTGCGTATGAGCAGTATCACTGAATGCAGCGATGAGGATTGGGAGCAGACCTTTGCCGTGAACACGCACGGTCTGTTTTATTTATCGCGCGCCGTTTCAGGTTATATGATCAAACGTCAACGCGGCAGCATCGTCACCGTCGGCTCCAATGCCGCGGCGATCCCACGTATGCAGATGGCTGCTTACGCCGCTTCCAAAGCGGCAGCCTGTCATTTCGCCAAATGCCTGGGGCTGGAACTCGCGGAGTACGGCATACGCTGCAATATCGTATCGCCGGGCTCCACCGACACCGACATGCAAAGGCAACTGTGGCAATCAGGCAGTGATGCCAGCAAAGTGATTGCCGGTTCGCTGCCACACTACCGCACCGGGATACCGCTAAGACGGATTGCCGATGCAGCAGATATCGCCGCAACTATCTTGTTTTTGCTCAGTGACCAGGCCCGCCATATCACCATGCATGATCTACGTGTAGATGGCGGAGCGACGCTTGGCGCGTAAGTAAATGCTTGCATCATTGCAACCATCCACCACGAGTTTACTAGCGTTACATAGGCTGCCGTTTATCGGGCAGGTGTTGCCATTAGCGCTGGATTTTCTACCGGCAGATGAGTTAGCAGCGGATATCAGCCTCTGGCAGGTAGCAATGACTCCCGGCGCCGGGCAGCAGTCAAAAGATGCTGAAAAATTACAGCATTTAATGGATTTACTGCACGAAAATGAACGTGCGCGTTGCCTGCGTTATCGACAACTAGCGGACCGTATCCGCTTTGCCGTCATGCGCATCGTGTTACGTCAATTGCTGGCTGAACGTTTGCAGCAACCGTATGCGCATATTCGTCTTGCCTACGGGCCGTTTGGCAAACCCTACCTGGATATGCCGGCAACGACACTACAATTCAATATTTCACACAGCGGCGATGCCGGCCTGATTGCCTTGTCTGAGCGGCGTGCGGTCGGCGTTGATATTGAAGCGGTCACGCCTTTATTAGATCACCAGGTCATGTGCAATGTGTTGTCTGCCGAGGAACAGTGGTATTGTGCGCAGCAAAATCACCCTGCCGCCTTTTTTACATTATGGACAGCCAAAGAAGCGGTACTGAAGGCGCTGGCAACGGGCATCCAAACATCCCTCGCAACCGTCTGCGTACTGCCGGCCAGACATCAGCGCTATCAGGTATCTCTTGATGGCAACACTACGGATATCCAGGCCTGGCAATTACCTGTCAGTGCTGGCTATGCCGCAGCCGTGGCTTTGATTTAAATGAAAGCCAGGCAGGCAATGCGATCAGTTTTTATTGCGATAGTGTTTAGGCAAAGTACCGAAATGGCGGTGAAAGGCGGTCGAAAAGTTCGCCTGGCTGCTGTATCCGGCAATTTCGGCCGCCCGTGTCACGCTGACGCCATCATCGCGCAAGGCATGCGCGGCACGCTCTAACCGGCTTTGACGCAAATAATCAAAAATGGTCTGGCTGCGAATCTGGCGAAACTGCTGCTGCAAGGTATTGACATTGCAACCTATGGTTTTGGCAATCGTGCGCATATCCAGGTGATCGGCTTCGCCACTATCAAGCAGCGCCTGCAAGCGCAACACGCGTTGGTAGGCCGTGGTCGGCATGCTCACGGGCAGCGTCGGTTCAGCTGGTAATATCTGCGACAATGCATGCACGATCAATTCCAGCGCCCGGCTTTCCTGATGCAGCATCTGCAACGGCCCTTCACCGCTGACAGGGTGTATCAGTTGCTCGGCAATCGCAATATCCCGCGCAGTTGGTTTCCAGTCGTGAATCACCAGGCTGTCCTGAAACAGGTCAGGATCAAACCCGGCCGCCTGCAGCCAGGCACGTGTCAACGTGAGCACCACCATGCGCTGGCGGCTGCCGGCACGCGAATAGCGCTCAAAATTCACTGGCTGGTTAATGCTGACCACTACACCCTGCGGGATCGCCTCCGCGCCTTCGCCGACATCCAGCTGCAACGTCTCTTCCCCCATCACCACGCGCGCGTTGCCTTCGATCTTTAGCATGATCTTGATGCATTGGTCGCGGATCATGAACTGCGTGTTCATGTCGTGTAAATGCACAATGTCCGTGCAATGCAGGGTCATGCCTTCACGCACCCGGTTAAACGAAAAATCGCCCTGCATCAGCGGCGAGCTTTTACCAATATGCGGGGAGAGCAAACGGTGATCGTCACCGATCTTGGCATGCAGGTTTTCCATGTCGATATCGTGGTCTGGCGAAAGCCTGCGCGTTGCAGAGACGCGTCCTGCATTGCGTTTACCACTGCTATTGCCGTGTGAGAGTGTGCGCACAAACATCTTTCTTGTTCAAACAAACAAAACTGAGCCATCCATTAAGAGGACAGATGATAAAATTATGAATGATAATGATTCTTATTACAACAACTCATCTGCTACATGCAATTTGATGGCAGAGGCTCTCATCATACGGAAAAAAACATGTCGTTACGCAGTGCACATCCCTCGCAACACTTTAGAAAAAATACATTCGCCGCCATCGTACTGATGGCTTATGCCAACCATTCTGCCATCGCTGAAGAGCAAGTGCAGGCAGGCAATCAACCACAGCAACTGGAAGAAGTCGTGATCACCTCTGCCCAGGAAGAGCTCAAGCAAGCGCCTGGTGTGTCTGTCATCACAGCGGAAGATATTGCCAGGCGCCCGCCGACCAATGATCTATCAGAAATCATCCGCACCATGCCAGGTGTGAATCTGACCGGCAACTCCACCAGCGGCCAGCGCGGTAATAACCGCCAGATCGATATCCGCGGCATGGGCCCGGAAAACACCCTGATCCTGATTGATGGCCGCCCGGTCAGCAGCCGTAACTCGGTGCGCTATGGCTGGCGCGGTGAGCGTGATACACGCGGTGACACCAACTGGGTGCCGCCGGAACAGGTCGAGCGTATTGAAATCCTGCGTGGCCCGGCAGCTGCGCGTTACGGTAACGGTGCTGCCGGTGGTGTGATCAATATCATCACCAAGGCCGCCGCCAAAGAAACGCATGGCAACGTTACCGCCTATACCAGCATCCCGCAAGATTCTGTGGATGGTGCTACCCGCCGCCTGAACTTTGGCTTGAGCGGCCCGATTTCAGAAAGTATCTCCTACCGCATTTTCGGCAATATGAACAAGACCGATGCTGATGATTTCGATATTAACGAAGGCCACGCATCTCCGCGTACCGGCATCTATGCAAACTCCTATCCTTCTGGCCGCGAAGGCGTGCGTAATCGTGACCTCAATGGCCGTCTAAGCTGGCAAGTCAACGAAAACCACAGGCTAGACCTCGACGCAACTTTCAGTCGCCAGGGGAATATCTATGCCGGCTCTACCGAAAACACAAACAATAACACGCTGCAAGCCGGCGTCCCCAACGCGGCGACTCAAAGATTGAATGCCTATCTGGGCCGCGAAACCAATATCATGTACCGGGATAACTATGCCCTGACTCATCACGGTAAATATGATTTTGGCACCTCTATGGCTTATTTACAGTATGAGCATACGCGCAACAACCGCTTGAATGAGGGTCTGGCGGGTGGCGTCGCCGGGTTGTTCAATAGCGATTCTTTCACTACCTCTGAGCTGAAAGGATACACCGGCCATGCCGAGGCCAGTATCCCTGGTAAGGTCGCGGGCCTGAGCCAGATGCTGACTGTGGGCACCGAATGGGTACGCCAGACGCTGGATGACCCCAACTCGATGACGCAGGCGACCGCCGGAGGAGGCACTGGTGGCGCTGTGCCTGGCATCACCAGTACCGGCCGCAATACTTTCACGGCAGCCAATATATTTTCGGTGTTTGCTGAGAGCAATATCGCCCTGACTGACAGCACGCTATTGATCCCCGGCCTGCGTTTCGACCACCATACCCGGGTCGGTGATAACTGGAGTCCTTCGTTGAACCTGTCTCATATGATAGACGATCAATGGACACTCAAAACCGGGATCGCCCGTGCCTACAAAGCACCTAACCTGTATCAGCTCAACAGTAACTACCTGCTTTTCAGCAACGGCAATGGCTGTTTTGGTGGCGGGACGACCGCGTGTTACCTGCAAGGTAATGACGACCTCGATGCCGAACATAGCATCAATAAAGAAGTGGGAATTGAGTATAAGACCAAAGACGTATTGGCCGGGCTGACCTTCTTCCGCAACGATTACAAGAACAAGATTGATGCCGGGATTACCCCCAATGCGCGTGTCCCTGGCCAGGGTGCGGCAAATATTTTCCAATGGGTGAATGTGCCGGATGCGCTGGTACAAGGCCTGGAGGGCACATTGAAGTTTCCGTTGTTCACCCAGGTGACATGGACCAACAACTTCACTTATATGATCGATTCCATCAATAAGAAGACTGATGAGCCTTTGTCTATTATCCCTAAAGTCACTTTAAATTCAGTGATGGACTGGCAAGTAAATAACCAGCTGGGCCTGCAAGCCACCATGTCACTTTTCGGCAAACAGGAACCGAAAAGACTTGACTATCAAGGCAGGCGAGTGACGGGGGATGCTGACAATGTGCGCAACAGCTACGCGCTGTTCGGAATCAACGCCAGCTACCAGTTCAACAAAAACTGGCGCATGACCACCGGCGTCAGCAATCTGTTTGATAAACGTCTTTACAGCCGCGGTAACGCTTCAGGTGTGAGTAACACGGCTGCTGGCGTCACGAGTGCAATTTCTGGCGCAGGTGCTGAAACCTACAACGAACCGGGACGCGCATTCTATGTATTAGTGAATAGCTCATTCTAGTTGCCCCACCCGCTGTGCCGTCACGGCATTGCAGGATTACCCACTCCGCCAATGTGATTGACTGGCCGAGTGGGTTCATTGCTTATTTGATTGGATGTATTTGTATGATTTCTGCGCACTACAGACGCATGGCCCGCATTGTTTTTGCATGGATAGCAAGCTTGCTATTAACCTGTGGTTTAGCACCACTCTCTGCGCAAGCAGCTCACAATAGCGTGACTGACCTGGCCGGGCGTCACATTACGCTGCCGGTAAAAAACGAGCGTATATTGCTGGGTGAAGCACGCTTATTGCCAGCCATTGCCATTCTGGAACAGGCAAATCTTGACCGCCGTATTATCGGTATGCCTAGAGACTTTGAGCAACTGGATCCACGCGGATTTGCGCAGTTTGTGCAACGTTATCCTGAACTGCGTAATGTGGCACATACTGGCCGTACCAATGCTGAAAGTTTCAGCGTTGAATTAGCGCTTTCGCTCAAACCGGACATCGCTATTTTTGGCCTTGAAGGTCATGGCCCCAGCCCTGACAATAAAGAAGTCATCGCACAGTTGACCAAGGCTGGCGTCACTGTGGTGTTTGTCGATTTCCGTAAAGAGCCCTTGTTGAATACGGCCCGCAGTATTGAGGTATTGGGCCAGGTGCTAAACCGGGAAAAACAGGCCCAGGCGTTTGTCACTGAATATCAGCGTCAGTTGAACATCGTCACTCATCGACTGGCAACTTTAAAAACACCAGGCCCGACTGTTTTTCTTGAAAACCGTGTTGGCCTGAGTGATGAATGCTGCGCCACCATGAGTAATGGTTTGATGGGCATCATGCTTAAAGCTGCCGGTGGCCGTAATATTGCCAGTGAAATGATTCCCGGCGCATTTGGCAATCTGAGCCTTGAATACCTGATCAGCCACCCGCCAGATCAATATATAGGCACCGCCATCGGCGCGCCGGAAACCATAGAGAAAATGCCGCTGCGGATTGTGCTGGGCGCAGGGGTAGACCGCAAAACCGCCGATGACTCATTGAAACTCGCCTTGCAACGCAAAGGGATTGCCACGTTGCCCGCCGTCAGAAAAGGCGATGCGCATGGCATCTGGCACCACTTTTATTCTTCGCCATTTAATGTAGTCGCGGTGCAGGTGTTTGCCAAATGGTTACATCCGCAATTATTCGCCGACCTCGACCCGCAAAAAACCCTGTCGCTGTTTTACGAACGTTTCCAGCCAGTGCCGCTAGACGGAGAGTATTGGACGTCACTGCCAGCCACGCCACAGAATACCCCTTCCCGATGAAACCATCTCCAAGGCCAGCGCTCACCCTGGCGCAGCAGTATGCCGCACATATCCGTCGGCGCTTGTTTGCACTGTTGCTGCTTATGCTGCTACTGACAACTGCGTTTGTGCTTGACCTGGCGACCGGGCCCGCCAGCCTTTCTTACCATACGCTCTGGCAAGGCTTAGTCGCACCGCAACAACTGGATGAAAGCCTGCAGATCATCCTGTGGGATGTACGCCTGCCTTACGCGGTAATGGCGATTCTGGTGGGTGCCGCGCTTGGGCTATCCGGGGCGCAAATGCAAACCGTGCTCAATAATCCGCTCGCCAGCCCTTTCACCCTGGGTTTATCCGCGGCGGCCACCGTCGGCGCGTCGCTGGCTATCGTCACTGGTTTCTCATTTTTTGGCCTGGGGCCAGACCTGACCTTGCCCATTTGTGCGTTTATAGGCGCGACGGTGGCGGCTTTACTGATCCAGTTCCTGGCGTGGCGTTCTGGCGCCTCTGCCCATGCCGTGCTGTTGTTCGGCATTGCCCTGATGTTTACGTTTGAGGCGGTGCTATGGCTGCTGCAATTCCTGGCTGATAGCAATGCATTACAGCAAATCGTGTTCTGGAGTATGGGTAGCCTGGCTCGCGCCACCTGGCCAAAAATCGGCGTTTTGGCAACGGTGTTTTTGCTATGCGCACTATGGTCGCAAACCCAAGCCTGGTCGCTGACCACCTTGCGCATAGGCGAAGATCACGCCCGTAGCAGTGGCGTGGCGGTGGAACGCTTGCGTTTAATGAGCCTGGTTCGTGTTTGCCTGATGACGGCCACGGCACTTTCTTTTGTCGGCACCATCGGTTTTGTGGGCCTGGTCGGGCCGCATATTGCCAGGCTGATGCTGGGTGAAGATCATCGTTTCTACCTGCCAGCCAGTGCATTGGCTGGGGGGTTGATGCTGTCGTGCGCTTCTATCCTGAGCAAGACTTTAATCCCCGGCATTGTATTGCCGGTGGGCATTTTAACCGCCTTGGTCGGTGTGCCGGTGTTCATGCTGCTGATCCTGCGCAACCAGGGAGGCCTGCGCACATGAGCCTGATCCTCAAAGACTTTGGTGTCAGTTATGGCAACACCGCATTGATGAAAGATATCAATATCGATGCGTTGCCTGCTGGCCAGATCATCGCCCTGGTCGGCGCCAATGGCGCTGGCAAATCGTCCATATTGCGTGCGCTGGCTGGCCTTGGTCAGATGCATGGCCAGGCATTGCTCGATGCCCATGACCTGGGACGCATGCCCATGCTGTTACGTGCCCGGCAGGTGGCTTATATGCCGCAAAGCTTGCCACAAGCTTCATCGCTCAACGTCTATGAGTCGGTGTTGAGCGCCCTGCGCACGGCTTGTCCGCAATTGAGCGCGGCAACCAGCCATGCGCGTAACGCGCAGGTATTTAGCGAACTGGGACTGGAAAGCCTGGCCATGCAGCCCCTCAATCAATTATCCGGCGGCCAACGACAGATGATAGGCCTGGCGCAACTGTTGGCGCGCGAACCGCGCCTGCTGTTACTGGATGAACCCACCAGCGCACTGGATCTGCGCTGGCAACTATGCCTGCTAGAAGCCCTGCGCACGCATGTACGGCAACACCAGACCATCTGCCTGATGGCGATACACGACCTCAATCTGGCGATCCGTTTTTGCGACAGCATGCTGGTGCTGGCTGACCGACACCTGATTGCCCGTGGTGCACCTGGCCAGATACTGACACCTGCACTTTTAGCGCAAGCCTATGGCATCACCGCGCGCATCGAGACCTGTTCACTCGGCTCTGCCATGGTGATTGCCGAACGGGCGATCAACCTGAACCCATGACGAAACAAACTTGAAATAGCGTGTCAGTCAATCATCCCAAAAACACTACCCACTATAAAAACGCAGGAGAGAGATACATGCACCACTTGAAAGGCCGTTTGCCCACCCATGAACCTAGCCGCTATCTGGTAGGTCTATGTAGTCACTTCCGGCGCAAAATCGACGTCGAATATAACGAGCAACAAGGGCTTGCCCATTTCCCTTGGGGTGACTGCGTACTCAAGGCACAGGAAGGCGCGCTGGAATTTGAATGCCATGCCATTTCCGATGAAAACCTGAAACAACTGCAATTCGTGTTGAATGAACACATTGCGCTGTTCTCACGCAGGACACCGATGACCGTAGACTGGCAGTCGCCGGTGACCTGATCACTGCAAGGATGATAAAGAAATTCCTACAAAACAATAAGAAAAATCCTTATTAAATATTTACAATTTAAGGCGTAACCTGCAATTGTCGCGTTTGAAATGGATCTCGCATTCATTTTCACAACAAGACACACGGCAGCCTTAGCGGCTGCCGTTTGCACTCACTTGAATCTGATTAAGGAGTATTCAAATGCCCAGAGGCTCCAACCCCAAGCGTGAACGTGAATACCAAGCCTTAAAGACCGAATTCAAAAAAGATCACCGATACCCGGGCCGTGAAGAAGAAGTCGCCGCCAGGATTGTGAATAAACAAAGAAAACGCGCTGGCGAAACTAAAGAGTCTTGAATGTTTTAAAGTCGTGAGCTTTGGAATGTGGCCTAATAGCAAGGGCGATCAATCATTCAGCCCATGCTCACGGCGGCAACACTTTCAGTCTTTTTGATGAATGGCTTTTATGTTTTATCTAAAAATGTAAATCACAAGTTTGTTTGTCAATAAACACTCTTGCGTATGGGAAGTGGGGGTTTATATGCAACCAACCGTGGGCTCAAGAATTTCGCCACTCGAATATCATCCAGCCTATGAAGTGCTTGATGAGCAAATAATGACCGAAGGCGCATCGGGGGAAATCGTGCCGGACGAAAGTAAAACCAGGCGTAAAGAAAACCTGCAATATACCCTGCGCAAGATCTCTGAAACCACTAACCATCATTCCGCTTATTCCGCACGTAGTGTGCATGGCAAAAGCCATGGGCTGATTTATGCAGAAATGGAGATTTATGACCATCTGCCTGAACATTTAGCGCAAGGCATGTTTGCAACGCCGAAAAAACTGCCTCTGGTGATGCGTTTTTCTACCGTGCCAGGCGATATCCTGAATGACAAATTATGCACGCCGCGCAGCCTGGCCATCAAGATACTGGGTGTAGAAGGTGAAAGACTCAGCGGCAGCGAAGAAGCCACTACGCAAAACTTCCTGTTTGTGAACGGCTCCAGCTTTTTGTCTTCCAGCGTGCAGCAATTTTTATCCAACCTGAAGATACTCGCCAACACAGACAACACGCCTGAATTCAAACAGTTTCTCGCCCAAATACTGCAAGCCACCTCGACACTGATAGCCTCATTGAGCGGTGGCCGCGAAAGGCTGATGAACAATGAGGGGCAGCCGGAAACCAATATCCTCGGCGAAACCTACTTTAGCCAGGACCCTATTTTGTATGGTAATTTCATGGCAAAAGTTGCGCTCGTGCCGATTGCGCCTTCGCTGATTGCCCTGACCAATAAGCCTATCGATGTCAGCTTTGCTTCCGATAGCCTGAAAAAATCGGTGGTGGATTTTTTTATTACGCACACGGCCGAATGGGAGTTGCGTATCCAGTTGTGCACCGATATCAACAAAATGCCGATTGAGGATTCCTCGGTGGTCTGGTCTGAAGATGTATCGCCGTATTTCCCGGTGGCCAAGATTACCGCCAAACCGCAAATTGCCTGGAGCCCTTATCGCTCACAAGTGGTGGATAATGGCATGATGTTCTCGCCCTGGCATGGCATCAAATCGCACCGGCCATTGGGCTCGGTGATGCGTTTGCGCAAAATCACATATGAAATGTCCAAACACACCAATGCCATGTCGATCGGAAAAGCCATTCCTGAACCTACTCATTTAGATGACTTGTGCTAGCAGCCTCGTATTAAATGGCTGCAGATCTTGATGAAAAACGGCAACCAGATTGGTCGCCGTTTTTATTGATGGGGTTTGTGAAAGCGCTTACTGGTCTATTTTTAACTTGGCGCTTTCACGCGGTCAACACTCACCTGGCAACATTGCGGTAACGCAACCGATAAGCCAGCAAATCTGGAATATAAGTCGCGATCACCATCAGTGCAGCCAGTGTCAAGAACAACCATTTCACTGAATAACTGGTCACAAATTTTGCTGCCGGGGTTTGCGATTGCACAAACTCATAAAACGCCGGTTGGTCCACACCTTCAATATATTGCCCTTTGATATCCGAAGCCAACTCTTTCAAATGCTCCACATCTTGGCTGGATAAATAACGGTCAAATTCAGCATAAGCCACCGGGGGGTCCGGGTCGTCTTTACTGGCATCGTTGTAATTCACACCGCCGCCCGCGCTTTCGGCGGCTGCATCGGTGCCCCAGTAACCGACAAACTTGTTGTTGGCGTTAAAGCGTTTGATGGGCGAAGGCTCAGTGCCGCCTATGCCAACAAAAATCACATTTTTGCCTATGCGCACATCGCTGATATCCAGCTTGTTAATACCGTTGGCTTTCGGGGCTTCATCGCCATCGGTAAAAAACAGCATTTGCGCGGGAATATTCAGGTAGTCAAAAGTGGCCTCTGCCGCTTTCACACCAAACGTCATACGGCTATTACCGCTCCAGGCCATACGCCATTCCAGGTGATTAATACTATCGGTGATGATGTCAAAGTTAGCGCACACTTCCAGTGGCATAAACAACAGCGCCACATTCTCGGCCGCAAACACGCCAACGCTGACATAGGTGCCACAAGGCGAAGTTTTCACTACCTGCTTCATCAGGTGTTGTGTATAAGCCAGCCGTGTTGCAGGCTTATCAGCCACCTTCATATCCTCTGCATTCATGCTTTGCGAGATATCGGCCAGTAACAGATAGTTATGCACTTCCTGCTTGAGTTGAATCTCCGGTTTGACCAGCGCTAGCACCAGGAAAATCATGGCGCCCAGCAGCAAGGCCGTTTCGTAGTTTTCTTTTAACAGTGTAAAAAAGCGTTTCATGGCAGCCCCTGCGGCAGATTACTGATCTCCAGGCCTGAAGGATCTTGCGGCACGGTCTTGATATGCTTGGGAATCACGCCATGCAACAGGCTCAGGTTGAATTTGGCTGCCTGGTTGTGTGGGTCCAGCTTCAGTGCCTGCTCATAGGAGGCACGTGCCTGCAGATAATCGAATTTTGCCTGCTCCTGAATCGCACCATCAGCTTCAACCAGGCGCTGCAAACCAGCACGGAACAAGTGATTACCGATATTGAAATGAATCTTTGATTTCAGCAACTGGTCAGGCTCGAACACATGCTCATCCTGCTTTTTTGGGGCTTCCAGCAACTGGCCGAAATTCTGGCTGGCATGTTTGAAATTGCCGGTTTTACCTTGCTGGTAAGCATCGGCAAATTTGCGGTGGAATGCAAACTGGTCGCCTTCCAGCACCTCACCACCTTGCAAAATGCTGTTGGCAGAGGCGATATTACTCACCTGGAAACCTTCGTAAACACTGCCGGCCAGCCCGACGAAGAACAATAGCCCCAGTACTTGGTTTTTGCGCGTTAAATGGTTTTTCATTCATACACCCTTAGATTTTTAATGCCCAGGATCAACAACACCAACACCAGTGCACTGATCACAAATATTTTGGAATAATCAAAACCGGCAATGGTCTCGTTATATTTAATGACCTTTTTCTCACGTGAATCGATGTCATTGATCGCTGATTGCAAGGTCTCCGGGTTATCAGCTTCATACGCCTTGTATTTCAGCCCCAGTGACTGGAAATATTTGTGCAACACGATAGAGTTGGGTGTGCGGCCTTCGTCATATTCCTCTTTGGAGAAAATGCTGGCCTCGCCCGGTTCGCGTAGCATGATCCAGTAGATACTCAGCTTGCGGCTCTTCAGGCGTTCGCTCAGTAAGAATTTCACGCGTGGGCTCAGCTTGCCCGCCCCATCTGATAATAAAATCACGGCGCGCGAACCGGAGCTCTGGATGTTGTCGAACAGGCCGACCGCTTCAGTCAACCCGGCGCCGATATTGGTCTGGTTCAGTGATGGACTGGTTGCCGCCACGATCGCCGCATGGATAGCATCACGGTTGGTGGTGATTTTGATGCCGTATAGCGCGGAGTTGGTGAAACCGACCACGCCCATCATATCGTTGGGCCGTGAATCAATAAACTGGGTAATAATCCGCCGCGCAGTGGCGGATTTGATCTCCGCCACGTGTCCTGAAGAATCACCGGCAAACGGGTGATCCATACTCACACTGCGGTCTATCACCATCACCGTTTGTGCGCCCTTGCCTACCCTTGGCACCTGCTCATCCGAACCTCTGGGGGAGGCCAGCGCAAACACAATGCTGAGCAACAACAACGACATGATGACTTTGACTGCCAGGTTCAGGCGGTCAGAAAATTGGTCTTCGGGGACGATATCCAGCCAGCTGTAATGCTGGCCCTGATGGCCTTTTAACCAGAAAGGCAGCAGCGCAATCGGCAATAGCGCAAATGCCCACGGATGCAAAATAATCATGCCACGCCCCGCTCGCAATCACGCAGCTGCTTGCTGAGTTGCACCAGTTGCGCAATCACCTGCTGGCTGTCATGCGTCTTTACATCATACAAGGATTGATTAGACGCCTCAAAGAACTGCGTGATTTCACGTTGCATGCCCTTAAAGCCAGGGCGCAAACGCATAAACTCTTCGATATCCCGCGCAAAAATATTGGCACCGTAATGCTGGTTAAATGCCTGGTGCAAATACACCAGGGCTTTTTTCTCTTCCACCGCTGTTTTCGGTTTGGATGACTTTGCCAGGCGCTTGAGCTGGCGATGTGCACGGGCAAAAGCGCCGCCCATGAATGGTAACCAGTGGCCATCGGCATTGATATAAAGCAAGGCCGCCAGGCTGGCAATCAGCAAGGTCAAAAACAGCCCCAGGCGTTGCTGGTCTGCGCCGCTAGCGATCAATGGCGTCTTGAATTCTGGCAGCAGGTTTTTCTTGGCGGTGGCAGTACCACCGGTGACCAGGGGCGAAAACCAGAAGCCCCAGGCAGGCACGTCAACAGTCGCGGCGCTCGCACCGGTGAATGTGAGTTTTTCAGTGGGTAGATGCATCACACTGGGGTAAGTCCTGACAGCAAATACCTGGTAGCTGAGTTGCAGGGTGTATTGAGTGTGGCCAGATTGCGGCTGGGCTTGTAGCGCCACATCGACCAACTCAATGCCGTCATGCTTGCTGCCTTTTTTAGGCAGGGCATTTTCGGCCAGTGTATACGCTGTTGGCGCATCTACCACCACCGTTCTGTTGAGCACATCGCCAATATGCACGCCATTGGTAGACGGTGGATTAGTCACTGTCACCGATGGCGCCGAAGGGTTGGCAGGGGACACTGCCTCTTCTGCCATCACGCTATCGGCCGTGAATAATAAGCTGGCGACTAGCAGCAGGCGTTGCAGCGCCTGGCGGTTTGTCATGGTTGAAATTTGATTGTACATGGTTGTATATTTCGCTTATTTAACGGGTTATCACTGTTTGTCTGTTCACAAAACGTGGTCACATGGCTTGTTCAAAATAATGCGTCATCAGCTCTGGCCTGTAGTCACCGTGCATAAACAAGGCCGGGCTATCAAAGCGCAAGAACAATGCTTCCAGTGCGTGCCTGCGTGCATTGAATGCAGCTAGGAATTTTGCTTTCACTTCGCTGCGGAAAAACAGGGTGCGGTTGAGTCCGGTTTCTAGATCTATCATGGTGCCAAAACCAAACTTGGGCAGTTTCTTGTATTCCTCGTCATCCCACAGCACGATAGGAATGACTTTATGTGCCGACATCGCCAGCAAGGTTTTTTCGATCAGGTGCAGTGGCATATGGAAGTCTGAGATCCAGAACACCAGCGCACGCGTCTGGCCGAGGAAATTGGGCACATCCGTCACGCCCTCCACGCCTATGCGCAAATGCTGGTAGTCCTGCAACAAGGCAATCGCCGCTTTACTCTGGTGCAGATTGCGGCTCAGCGGCAAGGTAAAGTCTTCGATCACCTGCTGGTTATAGCCAATAAACCCAAACAGATCGCCAGCGTTGTAAGCCGAATTCGCCACCGCCGTGGCGATCTCGATCGCGGTATCCAGCTTGCGCTTGCGGCCGCGAAATTGCATGGAGCTGGATAAATCACAGACGGCATAAATCGGCGTCGTGCTGTCCTGGTTAAACTGCCGCACTTGCACCTGCTCAAACGGGTCGCGTATGGTCTGGCGCAAATCCATGCGCCGCGCATCCGGGTAATCGACCAGGTTGACTGTGCCGCGGTAGTCCGAGCCCAGGCCACGCTGCGTACCGGCATGGTCACCCAGTTGTATGCTGTCTGATTTCCAGCCAATCACATACTCGAATGGCCGCGCATAGCTCGCATCGTCCTGCTGCTCAGGCGGCTGCTTGTCAGTCTTTTTAATGAATGAACGTATCATTGCTGGCTTTAAGCTGCTTTGCTGAATGCCAGGCTAGGCACCGCAAGCGTGCGGATGATATTGGTGGTCAGTTCACGCGCCAGTGCCGTCCTGCGGTTTTCATAAGCTGCGTTAAACACCAGGCGGTGCGAGATCACTTCGTGGAACACCGCATGGATATCTTCCGGGTACAGGCTATCGCGGCCATTCAGCCAGGCATTCACACGCGCGGCTTTCATCAGCATGCCCATGCCGCGTGGGCTGGCGCCGGTCTGGATCACGCGACCGACATCGACACTGTCCATGGTCACGCCAAATTTCTCCGGGCTCTGCGTCGCATCCCACAAGTCCATGGTGTACTCTTCCAGTACATCGCTGGATTTAATGTGGTCTTGCAGCAGGTCAGAAAACGCATTCAACTGGTCGAATTTCAGGATATCGTTCTCCACCTGTTGCGTCAGTTTTTCGGCATGCTGGAACTTGGTATTGAACACCAGTGATTTTTTCAGCTCGCGGTCAGTCGGGATCTCAATCGGGATCTCCATCATGAAACGGTCACGCGCCGCAGACGGGATCTCAAACGTCTCGTTCTTTTCCACCTGGTTACGGTCGGCAAACACGATCATGTGCGGCATGCGGTATTCTTTTTTAAACGCGCTGATATGGCGTTCAGCCATCACTCGCAACATCAGCGCATGCACTTGCGGCCGCGCCCGGTTGATCTCGTTAAAGAAAAACACGGACAAGTTTTCACCGGCACGCAGCAACGGGCCTTCGTCGATCTGCGGGCGACCATCCGGTCCGAGGAAGGTATGGTAGATCAGGTCGTTCGGCATCAGATCGACCGTGCCTTCGATCCGCTCGTAAGCACCGCCGATACCGCGTGCAATCGATTGCAGCAAAGTGGTTTTACCCACGCCTACGCCGCCATCCAGCAACACATGCCCGCGAGCAAAAATCGCAATGTTCATCAAACGAATGGCTTTGCTCTGTCCTACGATCACCTGGTTGACCTGTTTTTCCAGGTTCAGTGCATGGTTACGCCAATCTGCCAATTGAATATCTAATGAAGCGGACATGAATCTTTCCTTTAATAGAATGTTTCAAAAATGTAACAGAATGTAACTAGTCCACAATCCTCCAGTTTTGAGAACTTTGCTGGTCCAGCTGAATATGCGATATAGTGAAGGTTACATAGTCCAGATTCAGACTAAAGAAAAGGGATTTTTTCCCGCCGTTTGGAGTTTTCCAGGCGGGTGGAGACGTGAAAAATGCTACGTTCGTGGAGCCTTAAACTAACCATTACCGAAACTTCGGGTTTACCGGTCTACCTGCAAATCGCCCAGCAAATCATGGAAGAGATCCAGCGCGGTCGTTTAGCCCCTTCCACCGCCATGCCCGGCACGCGTGAGCTGGCCGAGAAATTGCAGGTGAACCGCAAAACAGTGATCCTGGCCTATGATGAACTGATCGCCCAGGGTTGGCTGGTTTCCGAGCAGCGCAGAGGTTCGTTTGTTTCGGCCAACCTGCCCAACTTCAATGCGCAGCCGCAAAACTCAAAAACCAGCAAACAACCCGCCAACGTGGTGGAAGCCACCAATCACCCGTTACTGAGTTATCAATCACCGGTGGATGGCGTCATAGATTTCAATGATGGCATCCCCGATTCGCGGCTGATCCCGTTCAATATCCTGTCGCGCGCTTTCCGCCATGCACTGATAGGTTCCAGCAAGGGCAAAAGCCTGGGTTACGGTGATCCGCGCGGCACACTGGCGTTACGCCAATCGATTGCCACCATGCTGAATATGGAAAGGGGCCTGAGTGTAGATATAGACCAGATCTGTATCGCACGCGGCAGCCAGATGGGCATTTTCCTGGCCGCACGCGTATTGACCCGGCCAGGTGACCATATCGTGGTCGAGCAGCTCAGCTACCCGGCGGCAAAAGAAGCATTCCGGTCTTGCGGCGCAACCATCCTCACTGTAGGGCAAGACAAACACGGCATAGACGTCACCGCGCTGGAAAAACTGTGCCAGAAACAGCCTATCCGCGCCATTTATGTCACGCCGCATCACCAGTTCCCCACCACCGTGATCATGACTGCCGAACGACGCCTGAAACTGCTGATGCTGGCCGAACAATATGACTTCACCATTGTTGAAGACGATTACGACCACGAATTCCATTTTTCGCATCACCCGGTGTTTCCACTGGCCAGTACCAACCACGGCGGCCGCGTCATGTATGTAGGCTCCCTCTCCAAAGTGCTCGCCCCGGGTTTACGCGTAGGTTACCTGGTGGCAACACCCGGCCTGATAGACCGCTGTGCCAAAGAAGTCATGCTGATAGACCGGCAAGGTAATTCCATCACTGAACTGGCGGTGGCTGAACTGATGGATTCCGGTGAAATCAAGCGCCATATCCGCCGCACCTTCAAAGTCTATAACGAACGTAGAAACCTGCTGATTGCGCTGGTTAAAAAAGAACTGAAAGAATATGTGACCTTTGATGCACCGGATGGTGGCCTCGCCATCTGGCTACGTCTGAAAGAAGGGATAAATGTAGAGACAGTCGCGGCACACGGATTGAAACATCAGGTACGCATCCTGCCCGGCACCCTGTTTTCAGAATCCGAACAAAGCGTGCATGCGATCAGGCTGGGCTTCGGTAGTTTGACGACGACTGAACTGGAAAAAGGTGTCCTGGCTTTAAAGATGGCTTTTGAAACGGCTTTATAACGCAAAGCGCATCAAAAGATCCGGTTTTATTGCATGCTGTCTACTTGTTGGAAAAAAGTGATTCAAACCTTAAACCAAGTTACTCCTGATGCGGTTGTTCGGACGACAGCATCTCACAAGCGATCGCCCCCACATCCCGCACCGCCTGCTCAATGGCTAATGTCCACAAATGGCTGAAATTCAGCCGGATATAGTGGGTGAGGTCTTTTTTGAGGGAAAAAATAGTGCCGGGCGCAACCGTGATGCCGTTGTCGATAGCGGCGCGGTACAACGCCAGTGCATCCAGCGCTGGCGGGAGTTTGACCCAAATGACGTAACCGCCCTTAGGTTCTGAAAGCTGCGTGCCTGGCGGGAAGCTTTGCGCGATCACGTTACGCATCAGCACATAATTCGAGCGCAAGGTATGCCGCAATTGCTTGAGGTGCTGCTCAAAACTATCGCGCTGCATAAACTTGGCAATCGCAATCTGCGGTGCCGAAGTCAGCGACAGGCTATTGAGGAACATCAGCTGTTCCACCTGCTGGCGATAGCGCCCGGCAGTGGTCCAGCCGACACGATAACCCGGCGCCAGCGATTTGGAGAACGACGAGCAATGCAGCACCATGCCCGTTTTATCATAGGCTTTGGCAGGCATAGGCGGCTCGTCGCTGAAATACAGTTCGCTGTAAACATCGTCTTCGATCAGCGGGATCTGCTGCTCGGCCAGAAACGCCACTAAGGCCTGCTTCTTGGCATCCGGCATCACAAAACCGAGTGGATTCTGGAAATTGCTGGTGAGGATGACGGCAGCAATACGCACCTGGACGGTCATGGCACGCAAGGCCTCCAGGTCTATGCCGGATTCCGGGTCCGTGGCTATTTCAGCTACTTTCATACCCAGGCGCTCTACCGTGTGTGCCAGGGCGTAATACCCTGGCGATTCCATGGCAATGATATCGCCGGCCTTGGCCACCGCCTGCAAACACAACGTAATCGCTTCTGTTGCGCCATGCGTAATGACGATATCATCCGGCGACACATCCATGCCATTAGCCAGGTAGCGGCGCGCGATCTGCTGGCGCAGCATTTCATTGCCGGGCGGCAGGTCGCTTAGCACGCCCCACTCGCCCTGGTCATCTGTCAGGGCTTTTTCATACTGGTGGATTTTTTTGAGCGGGAACAGTTGCGGATCAGGGAATGGCGAACCTAGCGGCACGGTACCGAATTCGCGGATGGATTTAAGGGTAGTCAGCACCAGCCGACTGGCATCCACTTCAGAAAGGTTGATATCTTTGGCAAGTGGCGAGGTGTGTTTTTGCTGCAGGCGTTTGCGCAAGGTGACGTAATAGCCAGACTGTGGATGGCTGCTGATGACCCCTTCCTGCTCCAGCAGCAAATAGCTGCGCAACACGGTGCTGATGCTCAGCCCATACTTCTGGCTGGCCTGGCGTACCGAGAAAATCCTGTCCCCAGGCCGTAAAACGCCTTCATCGATCATTGCGCGTATGCGGGCGGCAAACGAGACATAAAGCTTCATGGTGGCCAAGCGAGGGAGGAAAATTCAGGTGTTTTCCATTATACGTCAGCCTGGCCCTGGCTGTCGTTCTACGAATGGCGTGTGCGCCGGCCTAGGCGATTTTCAATACCTGCGAAACTTCTTTGCCGCTAGTGGTGAGGGCAGCGACCAGGCGGTCTTTTTGCATAAATACGTCCACTAGTTGCTGCTCGTTGAGGGCGGTCATTAACCGCTGCACGGTGCTCATGCGAATATCCAGCCGCTTGCAGATGACGGCGAGCGATACCTGCGCGCGGCCTTCTGCATGCTCGGCATGCAGCAACTCCAGGATACTCAGCATCAGCACTGTGCTCCTGTCCAGCGGTGCATAGTCAGCGATAAACGCTTCTTCTACAGGCAATGCATCCTGTATGTAATGACGATCAAGCAGCACGGGCAACCTCAGGCGCAGTGGTTTTTTCGAGGATCACCGGGATAGATTTAGAGGTAGGTGTGCGCGAATCATCAGCCACGCTTTCCAGCGGCACCAGGTTATTGGTTTCCGGGTAATAGCCGCTCAGGCAGCCCTGCGGAATGTCATAAGACACCACCAGGAATTTATCTGCGCGGCGGGTGACACCATCCTGCCAGACGCTGACCAGGTTGACCCAGTCACCGGCCTCAAGTCCCAGGCGCGCAATATCCACCGGGTTCATAAACACCACGCGTCGCTGACCGAACACGCCACGGTAGCGGTCATCCATGCCGTAAATGGTGGTGTTGTACTGGTCGTGCGAGCGGGTGGTCATCAACACAAATAACTGGTCGCCATATTGCTGACGCGCCAGGTGGATAGGCGACTGGTTAGGGATCGCCTGCACCGTGAATTCGGCCTTGCCTGAAGGTGTTTTCCAGATACGCTCGCTGGAAGGCACCGGCATGCGGAAACCGCCCGGTGTCTTGATGCGCTCGTTGTAATCCTTGAATGCCACTGGCATGGTCTGCTCTATCAGGTCGCGGATCTTGCTGTAATCCTTGATCACTTCCAGCCATGGTGTTTTGCTGTGCTTGAGTGTGGCATGCGCCAGGCGCGCCACAATGGCAGGTTCGGAGAGCAGCGTTGTTGAAGCAGGCTTGTTGATGCCGTAAGACACATGCACCATGCTCATGGAGTCTTCCACGGTCACGCCTTGCGGGCCGCTTTCCTGGGTGTCGATCTCGGTACGGCCCAGGCATGGCAGGATCAGTGCTTCTTTGCCATGCACCAGATGGCTGCGATTCAGCTTGGTGGTCACATGCGCGGTCAGGTCGCATTTGCGCATGCCTTCCCAGGTACGGTCGGTGTCCGGCGTCGCAATCGAGAAATTGCCGCCCAGGCCAAAGAATACTTTGCCCTTACCATCTATCATCGCCTGGATAGCTGCGACAGCATCATACCCTGGTGTTTTCGGCACCTTGATATCAAACACACGTTCCAGGCTTTCGAGGAATTCCAGAGGCATCTTTTCATAAATGCCCACTGTGCGGTTGCCCTGCACATTGCTATGGCCGCGCACCGGGCACAGGCCAGCGCCTTCCTTGCCGATATTGCCACGCAGCAACATCAGGTTGACCAGCGTTTTAATGGTGGCCACGCCATGCTTGTGCTGGGTGATGCCCATGCCCCAGGTCGCAATCACGCGGTCACCAGTGGCATAAATACGGGCGATTTCCTCGATCTGTGACAAAGGCACGCCGGATTCAGCAACGATCAAGTCCCAGTTTTCCTGGCGTGCATCTTCCGCAATTGCCTCAAAATTATTGGTGTGCTGTTCAATAAATTCCAGGTCCACCACCCGCTCAGTGCCCTGCCTGATCGCTTCGTCATCCCACTGGATGATGAACTTGATCATGCCTTTAACCAGCGCCAGGTCACCACCCAGTGTTGGCTGGATAAACAGGTCACTGATCTTGCTACCCTTGAAAGACAGCATATCAAACGGGCTTTGCGGGTCGGCAAAACGCTCCAGGCCGCGCTCTTTCAACGGGTTGATCGCGACAATGCGCGCGCCGCGTTTGGCTGCTTCGCGCAACTCGCCCAGCATGCGCGGATGATTGGTGGCCGGGTTCTGGCCGAAGATCAGTATGGTGTCGGCATGCTCAAAATCATGCAGAGTCACCGAGCCCTTGCCTATGCCCACGGTAGGCGGTAAGGCCATGCTGGTAGATTCATGGCAAAGGTTGGAACAATCCGGGAAATTATTGGTGCCGAATTCACGCACGAATAACTGGTAGAGAAAAGCCGCTTCATTCGCCGCGCGGCCAGAGGTATAAAAAATCGCCTCGTTCGGGTCAGCCAATGCATTCAGGTGCGCAGCGATCAACTCAAATGCGCCATCCCAGGAGATTTCTTCGTATTTATCCGTAGCAGCGTTATAGCGCATAGGATGCGTCAATCGACCTTCATTCTCCAGGTCAAAATCGCTCCACCCCATTAGTTCAGTTACTGTGTGTTTGGCAAAAAACGCAGGCGGTGTGCGTTTGGCAGTCGCTTCAGCGGCCACCGCTTTTACGCCGTTTTCACAAAATTCAAAGGTAGAAGTGTGTTCCTTATCCGGCCAGGCACAACCCGGGCAATCAAAGCCATCCGGCTGGTTCTGGGCAAGCAAAGTCATGATGCCCTTGACAGGGATCTTCTGCAGCGCGAGTTGCGCGGCCACTTGCTTGATCGCACCCCAACCGGCGGCAGGGTGGTGATATGGCTTGATGGAGGCTTTTTGTTGCGACATTTTTCCTACTTGCTTGCGAATAAAAGCTGGGGGCTGGTTAAAGCAGAACAGCGAATAAATACGGATTGAGGATTGCAATCATCGTAAGGGAGGTAGCGCAAGGAAACCAGATACAGAAACGGAGAATTTTTAGAGCACAGTTAAAGCACAATCTGTGTGAGGTAAATAAGCAACATATTGATATTTAAGAAAAATCAAATATCACCGAAAACAATTTATTAGCAATCAACTTAATTTATTGTGGGAAGATAGTAATAGATCAATATTAAATATTCGTTCATTTTATGGAAAATATTAAAAAACAAAATATTGAAAGCAACCAATACATCCAGACACTGATTGATAATTTTCCATTCATGGTCTGGCTGAAGGATGTGAACAGCCGCATCCTGGTGGCGAATACTGCCTACGCCAACATGGTGGGCGTAGATTCAAGTGCCGAGTTGATAGGCAAAACTGATTTTGATTTTTTCCCGCCTGACCTGGCACAGGAATATGTAGATGGCGATAAAAAAGCCATGCTCAGCACCTCGCCGAGCCCAGTCACCGTGCCCATCAAAAACGCAGAAGGCGAGTATTACTGGATAGAGTCTTATAAATCTGCCGTGGTGGTAGACGGCAAAGTGGTCGGCTCGCTAGGTTACGCCAGGGATGTCACTGAAGATATCCAGAAAGAAAACGAATACAAATCCATTGTCGAAAACTCGTCCAACTGTATCGCCAAATACAACCAGGCCTGCGAGCGTATCTTTCTTAACAACGCCAATTCATTATTTTATGAAGTCGATTCCCTCCGCCTGATCGGCAAAACACCGTCGCAATATCCGGGTGGCGCATCTGCCGAAGCACTTGAGCAGAGCATACGAGAGGTGTTTGAAAGTGGCGAGAATCAACATGTCGCATTCAGGCTGACCACCAAGAATGGCAAGCACAAAATCATGGACACCGTGTTAACGCCCGAATTTAATGCCATCCACGAAGTCATCGCCGTGATCGCCATCGGGCAAGACATGACGCAGTCGTATGAAAACCTGGACCGCATCAATAACCTGGCTTACTTTGATTCCATCACCAAACTGCCCAACCGTATCTCCTTGCTTGAAGTACTGGATCACTGCATCAAACAATCGCAACAGTCAGAATCTTCATTCGCGTTTTTGATGCTAGACCTGGATGGCTTTAAAGCCGTCAATGATTTACTCGGACACTCGGAAGGTGACTTGCTGCTCTACGAAATGGCGAGACGCATAGAACGATCAGTGCGCCCTACTGATACCGTGGCCCGCCTGGGCGGCGACGAATTTGCCATCGTGCTGTCAGAAGTCAAAGACCCGAAAAATGCAGGCATCGTCGCGAAAAAAATCCTTGAGACTATCAAGCAACCCATCCTCATCCGCGGCACCGAACTGTTTATTTCTGCCAGCATAGGCATCGTCATCTGCCCTGATCATAGCAATGATGTCAGCGATATCGTGAAATATTCCGATATCGCCATGTACAAGGCCAAAAAGCACGGCAGAAACAACTACCAGTTTTATTCGTCTGACCTGTCACAAACCACGATTGAACGCATAGATATCGAGCGCTCATTACGCACAGCCCTGCAAAACGATGAATTCCTGTTGCACTACCAGCCGCAGGTGAATCTGGAGACCAACAAAATTGTCGGCGTAGAAGCCCTGCTCAGATGGCACCGCAACCACAACGAAATGATCCCGCCCAACCGGTTTATCGGCATCGCCGAAGATTCAGGCTTTATCGTCGAGATCGGTGAATGGATCATGCAGAGGGCATTTAAAGATGCAGTCCGCTGGAACACCGGCCGCGCAGAACCCATCAGCGTCGCCATCAACTTATCCAGCCGCCAGTTTATCCATAACAACCTGCTCAACTCCATCAAGCACCTGTTAAAGAAAACCCACTGTAACCCGGCATGGATCACCCTGGAAATCACCGAAAGCCTGCTGCTGAGCGACAGCCTGCACATCAGAAAAACCCTGAAAAGCCTGGATAGCCTGGGCTTCAGAATCTCCCTCGATGACTTCGGCACCGGCTATTCAGCACTTAGTTATCTAAATAAATTCCCAGTCAGCGAAATCAAGATTGATCAGTCATTCGTGCAAGGCATCGCCGATAACAATGACCACCGGCTGATCGTGCAGGCGATTATTTCAATGGCGAAAAGCTTGGGGAAAGAGCTGGTAGCAGAAGGGGTGGAAACGGCTGAACAGGCTAAGTATTTACTAGGTTGTGATTGCAAAGTGGTGCAAGGTTTTTACTTTAGTAAGCCTAAGCCATTTGATGAGATTGATATGCAGACTTCATGGGGCGTTGCATCAACATAAAACTTCAAAAGCCCTTAAACCATACCTAGTAAATCAAATTTATTTTTCCTGATCATCTGGTTTAATTATGATCGAGTGATCAGCAGTAGGCTTAATTACGGGTATGGTACACATCTTATTGATCCTGATATGTGGATTAAATTAATGGGAAGGCTATTACTCGTAAATCAGCCCCAACAACATTCAATTGTTGATCCTAGATGGATTGGTCACAGAATAATTGCTGGTTATTCAGCTCTTAGATGGACTAAAAATACAGATGACTATATTCAGGTTCCTAAACTGGTGAAGAACGTGCATTTGATCAAATCATAGCCTTTCATTTTATAGCGACCGAATTGCTATCTATACAACACAAACACCCCCTGAAATTTTGAAGTCGCTTTCGATTCACTAATTATCTGTGCAATCACTACAATTCTCGCCCTGCCCTTTTCCTGATAAGTCCTTTCGAAACCCTCCCAATCATCCGCTAATTGAAAACTCGCCACACATTCAAAATCGGTTTTCACTGGCAATAAATAATCAATTTCCTGGCGCTTGATCACCAAGTTGCCTTTTAAGCCTGCTTGCTCAATTTTCGACTGTACTAACGACCAGGCCGTGGTAATCGAAATGGCTGCAATGCTGCCACCAAATACGATATCGAGATGGTTTTTGTTTAAAGCGTAGGAACCGCGGACTGTGATCTGGTTTTCATCTATCCTGAATATCTGTATGCCCAGGTTTTTGGTTTGCGGGATGAGTTTGAACAGGGTGTTTTGGAAGTTTTGTTCTAGCTGGCTCATGCGTTTTGCCTTTAAAGAAAATAATCACGCGTTACCTTAACAAAAAAAGCCCCCTAAGGAGCTTTTTAAATTTGCCTGAGTGTGGAAGCAGCTCAGCGATTAAATGTCATTCTCACTACTCAACTCGCCGGGTGATACCTGGCCTTCTTCAATTTCTTCTGCTATTTCAGCCGAGTGGGAGTTAGGTTTGTCTTTTGATTTAGGGTGTGTGGGTGGTAACAGTGACGTTTCGTCATACACGGGGGTTGCGGGTGGGTTTTCTTTGCTTTTTGATACATCAGACATGCTTATCTCCATGAATATCGAAACGGTAGGCTTGCTGATTAGTCAGACAAAGTATCAGCGTATGTGTTTCAATGAAATTGCATTCTATTAAACCAACTCACGTTTATGTGGGCCGCTAACACCTGTACTGCTGTTTGAAAGCGAATTTCCTGTGCACACTATACAACGTATTCAATTACCTGATGGATTCCGCGCGCAGGATTTCCTGACGTTTCATGGACGGGATAAGCTGGCGGTGTCGGAAAAAATCACGGGCAATGTGCTGGAAAAGGCGATTGTGTTGCAAGATCGTCCTGCCCTGTTGACGCTGACTTTTGGTGAACGTGAGGTTGAATACAGCCTGGCGATAGATGATGCCGTGCTTGAGGTAAATGCGGATGCGGTGATTCACATAGTGCAGCACATGCTGGGCTTTACGCAGCCTATATCAGGGTTTGAGCAGGCCTATACCGACCACCCATTGCTGGGAGTGATGATAGCGCAGCAGGCGGGTTTGCGGGTGCCGGTGAGTGTGAGCCCGTTTGAGGCGCTGACGTGGGCGATCATAGGGCAACAGGTGAGCTTACATGCGGCGATTTCGTTGCGGCGCAAGTTTATCCAGCTGGCTAATGCGCAACATTCATCCGGTTTTTATTGCTACCCCTCACCAGCGCAGGTGTTTCAGTTATCAGCTGAGTCATTGCGGCAGGCGGGCCTTTCGCAGAATAAGGCCAATACTTTGTTGAGGGTAAGTGAACTGGTATTGGCGGGCGAGTTGCCTATGGATGACTGGCTGCGAAATCAGGTATCTTCCGAAGTGATTGCCACGGCGCTCGCCGCGATTAAAGGCATAGGGCCGTGGACTATCAGTTACACCCTACTACGCGGTTATGGCTGGCTGGATGGCTCTTTGCATGGCGATGCAGCGGTACGGCGGTCGATTAGGGGATTGATGGCGGTGGAGCAGATCAGCGAGAAAGAGGCAGAGCAATGGCTGAAAGCATTCAGCCCCTGGCGCGCTTTGCTGGCGGCGCATTTGTGGGCCTGGCAATCTAATAGCCTGAATAATCTCCAGGTTGTAGATTAAGCAACTCATACCCAATTAAGGATTAAGGCATTAAGCCGGGCAAGGCATACCTGCATCTACCCATTGTTTGACTGCGGTGACGGTCTGCGCCTTGGTGAGTGGCGGTAATGTGCGGTTACCACCTGGGTTCCAGCCCCAGGCGACCAGTTTGTCATCGGCAAAGTGAGTGATCAGTTTTTGACCATCGCGGCCGCCATTACGCGCCGGGTCTTTGAGCACCATGCACAGGTCTTTGGGGGAGAGGCCGATAAACACCATTTTGTTGCCGGGTGGCGGCAATTGCCAGTGTGGTGCGCCAGGTGGCGCATGCATGCCCATCACGGTGGGTGAGTTTTTCTCCTGGTGGCAGGAGCTGCATTCCATGGCCGGCATGCCTTTGCCATCTATGCCGCGCTGCACCAGCATGGCGTGTGGCTTGCCCTGATCATATTGCAAGGGCTGGTCACCGGGGATATGACAGTTCTGGCAGCGCGGATGTTGCAGTACGGAGCGTATGGGTTCAAACAGTTGGGCTGGCTCGGCAGCGATGACGACTGCGGTATACAGGCCGCTGTAAACCAGCAGGCATTTTTTCAGGAAGCCGGACCATACATTTACCTTGTTTGGACGGTTCATATCGCCTTCTCCTTGCCAGTTTAAAATCAGGGGTGTACTAATGCAAAGGCCTGACAGCGATGTCAGGCCTTTTTTAAAGCATCAAGCAAATGAAAGCTCGTGCCAGATGGATTTATCGTTGGCGGCGACAGGTTCGTCAAAGCCGTTCTGGTATGACTTGATCTTTTCGTTTTCGATGGCGCAAGTGAGTTCAAAACGGCTGATGACCGGCAGGGTCTGGAACGGGCCGGAAGGGTCGAACGAGCGATAGTTGAGGCACAGGTAAATGCCAGGCTCAATCAACAGGTCAAACCGTTGCCCGTAGGCAGAGCTGGTGGAGACATCTGTCTGCTTGAAACCGTAGGCTAAGGCATCGCGTCTGACATTAAACCAATCTTGCTCATTGCATGCCTGGTTGATTGAGAAACTCAGTACTTCAAAAATCTGTTCTGCAAATTGGTTAGGGGTACGCATGTCGTTCAGCCTGTGATTAATGATCGTTTTGCAATCAAGCAAGAATGGCGTCAGTGTAGGGTGAAACAGGTAGGTGGCATACTGGCGGTAATCTGATTTTCTTGTCAGATTAATCTGGCAAAAAGCTGAAGGAACCCGCCCGGATATTCAGGGTGCTGTGATGCGTTGCAGCGAATCGTTTAATTCATGCGTTTGGATCTGCCGGACTAATCGGTGGAGTTCGACGCCATCTTTCAAAAAGACCAGCGTTGGCCATAATTTGACATGGAACGACCTGCCCAACCGGCGACCTTTGCCATCTTCGATTTTGATATGGCGGACTTGCGGGAACATCTGCATGGCAGACGTAATGGCCGGTTGTGCTGCCTGGCAATGGCCGCACCAAGTGGCGCCAAACTCCAGCAGAGTGGCGCCTGCCAGGCCATCTACTTCTGCGCGGGTCGGTTCTGTTGTGGGTGAAAGGGCTGTCATTGAAGGCGTCGCACGCACGCGTGGCTATGCTCAGGCGACAGCCTGGAAATTGAACTGTATGCCGGAATCCATCTCTTCGATCTGGCACTTGGGCGAAATATCGGTGATCCAATCCCAGTTGCTTAACATTCCAGGATTGCTGGAACCTGCGCCGGTACAGGCTTTGTTCCATTGGAACTGGATTGCGTTATCGCTAGCCCTGATCTCCAGCGTTTTTTCCAGCGCCTGCTTGTCTGCCAGCAGGATAATGCCGGCACAGATCAGTACCCTGGCTTCGAGCGCCGGCAGTTGCTGCCTGGAAGTGACATGATTGGTGATGATGAGGTGGTTGGTATAGCACTCCATCTTGAGCAAGTCTACACACTCGTTCAGCAGCTCATCGGCAGGGAGCTGCACGGGTGCATCGAGTGCCACCCAGGTAAACAGGTTTTGCGTGGCGGCAGTGACCAAGCGCGCATTGAGTTTGATCTCATCGACCTGGGTTTGTACGTAGGCGTTATCGGCACTGCCCAGCGCCAATTTCCTGCTGAGTACCTGGGACAGCAAAGTCACCGGCTGCAATTTGCCCAGCATCTTGTGGCGCAGGCCTGGCATCACGCGGTTAAGCACTTCTGTGCGTAATTTTTCAAAAGCTTCCGAGTGGGCAGGGATAGTCATTGATTCACCCCGGAAAACTGCTCGATCGCCTGTAGAAACGAGTCCATCTCCAGCGGTTTCTGTATCCAGGTGGCGGTAAACGGCAAGGCTTCAAAATGTTGCTCGCCATAGCCGGAACAGATCATGATGGCGAGGTTGGCATAGGTTTCTTTAGCCACACGCGCCAGCTCAATGCCGGACATGCCAGGCAGGCTGACATCGGTGATCAGCAGGTCGATATCCGGCTGTTGGCGCATACACGCCAGGGCCTGCTGCGCTTCGCTGGCGGTGACAATGTCGTGCCCCTGCATTTGCAGCAGTTCGCCGAGGATCTCCCGCGTATCGATATCATCTTCTACGACCAGGATTTTCATGCAGCGGTACTCTTGAGGGGTAAGCGCAATATGAAAGTACTGCCAATATCCTTCTGGCTGATGACGCTGATTTCACCTGCATGCGCTTCGGCCAGTTTTTTCGAGATATACAGGCCCAGGCCTAAGCCGGCTTTTACTTCGTTGTCACCGCTGCGTTCAAACGCTTCGAAGATCTTTTTCTGCTCATGTTCGGCGATACCGACACCCTGGTCTGCGACCTTGATCACGGCATGCTCGCCTTCCATAGCTAACGAGACATGCACAGGCTTACCTTTGCCATAACGTATGGCGTTGGTCAGCAGGTTGATGATGATCTGCTCTATGCGGAAAGCATCCCAGTGGCCTTCGACTTCGCTGGCGATCTCCAGCACAAACTCCGTCTCCGACTCTTTGGCTAACGGCGCCAGGTCTTCAGCGAGTTGCCTGACTAAGGTGGATAGATTGGCGTCTTGCGGCTGGATGGAGAGTTTGCCGTTTTTGATGCGGGAAACGTCCAGCATATCTTCAATCAGGCGCATGATGCTTTTCAGCTGGCGCTCGCCGCGGCCCAGCATCTTCTGCAAATTCTCAGGCGTAAAGATGGACAGGTTGTTTTTGGCGAGCTGCGATAACCTGACCTGCACTTCCAGGAACAGCGTATTCAACGGCGTCCTCATCTCGTGCGCCACCAGTGACATAAATTCCTCACGCATATTTAGTGAATGTTGCAACTCTGCCTGCGTCGCCTGCAGTTGCTTGAGCAGGCATTCCTGTTCTTTGCGGCTTTCTTCCAGCGCTTTGACCTGGTTTTCAAACGCGGTGCGATGGCGGAACAGCTCGACAAACACATTGGCCTTACTTTTGACCGCATTGATATCCAATGGTTTATACAAGACATCGACAGCGCCGGCGCCATAGCCTTTGAAAGCGTAATTGAGTTCCATGCCCGCTGCGGTGACGAACACGATAGGCACATGCTTGGTTTTTTCGGTGCCGCGCATCAGTTCTGCCAGCTGGAAGCCATCCATCTCCGGCATTTCGACATCGACCATCGCCAGCGCAAAGTCGTGCTCCAGTAACAATTCCAGGGCGTCCAGGCCAGAGCGGGCCTGCATGATCACCCTATCCGGTGCGCGCAGGATGGCATCCAGCGCACGCAGGTTTTCGCTCAAGTCATCGACGATCAATACCTTGATCTTTTCGTTACTGTACGGCATGCATATCCCCAAGTCGCAGCAACATGTTCTTAATCTCGGTCAATCCCTGAATCAGGTCCGGCGTTTGTAATTTAATGGCTTCCTTCGGCATAGTACCCGATTTTGCTTCCAGCGGCGCTTGCACGATAGTGACGCCGCCGTGCTGTTTAATACTTTTCATACCCATGGCCCCATCCAGGTTCGCCCCGGTTAACAAGATACCCAGTAAGCCGCTGCCGTAAGCCTGGGCCGCGGTTTGCATCATCAAGTCTATCGATGGCCGCGAGTAATTGACCGGCATCTCGCAACTCAGGGAAAACGTCGCGTCCTCTTCCACCAGCAAGTGGTAGCCGGCCGGGGCAAAATACAACCTGCCCTTATGGATAGCCGCCTTGTCTTCGGCATCCTCCACCTTGATGCGCGTCCATTGCTGGAACACTTCCGCCAGGTGGCTGTCATGGTTATCCGGCATATGGATAACCGAGATGATAGGCAACGGATAGTCAGGCGGTAACGGGCAGAAGATGTGCATCATGGCTTCTATGCCGCCCGCAGAGGCGCCCACCACAATGGCTTGGATCGCCTGTAACCGTTCATCTGCCAGTGGCTCGCTCATTATTTATAGCTTCCTGAACAATTTATCCCGTTTCACCACTGCTTCAAACAGGTGCGAACAGGTCGAAAAATCCAGGCTTTCCTTATGGCCCAGCCCAAGGAAACCACGCCTGCACAAGGATTCGTGGAACAAACCATACGCGCGGCTCTGTAATGCCTTGTTGAAATAGATCACCACATTGCGGCAGGAGACAAAATGCGTTTCAGAAAACACAGAATCTGTCGCCAGGCTATGGTCAGAGAAGGTGATTTTTTCGGCCAGGGCTTTATCAAACAAAGCGCCGCCATAGGCACCGGTGTAATAGTGCTCCAGGGAACGTTTGCCACCCGCAGCCTGGTAGTTCTCGGCGTATAGCGCCATGCGCTCCAGCGGGAACACGCCTTTTTTGGCTTTCTCCAGCGAGACCGGGTTGATGTCGGTCGCGTAAATAATACTGCGTTCCAGCAGGCCTTCTTCCTGCAACAGGATAGCCAGCGAATAGGCTTCTTCACCAGTGCTACAGCCTGCCACCCAGATTTTCAGCGAAGGATAGGTTTTGAGCACCGGCACCACCTGCTCACGGATGGACAGGAAATACGATGGGTCGCGGAACATCTCGCTCACCGGGATGGTGAGGTATTGCAGCAACTGCATGAATACAGCCGGGTCGTGCAGCACTTGCGACTGCAACTCTGAAATAGACTGGCATTTGAGCGCGGTGATGCCCTGCTCTATCCTGCGTTTCTGCGAGGCCTTGGAGTAATCCCTGAAATCATAGTTGTACTTGAGATAGATAGCCTCTATCAGCAACTTGATCTCAATCTCTGCGTCTTGCAACTGCATGCTTACAAGCGCTCCAGGTTAGGCATCCATATGCGTAGCAGCGATTGCAGGCGGTCGATATCCACCGGTTTGGCCAGGTAATCACTGGCGCCTGCGTTCATACACAGTTCCTGGTCGTCTTTCATGGCTTTGGCGGTCAGCGCGATGATAGGCAAACGGCTGAATTTCGCATCTTTCCTGATCTCGCGCATGGCTTCGTAGCCATCCATCTCCGGCATCATGATATCCATCAGTACCAGGTCGATGTCATCCAGCGCCTGTAGTTTCTCGATCGCTTCACGTCCATTGCGGGCGATATCCACATTGAGGCCTTTATGCTCGAGCACCTTGGTCAGGGCGAAGATGTTGCGCACATCGTCATCCACCAGCAGGATCTTGCGGCCTTCAAACACGCGGTCACGGCTGCGTATGGTTTTCAGCATGGATTGATGCTCGGCCGACAGTTGCGACTCGACTTTATGCAGGAACAAGGTCACTTCGTCCAGCAGGCGTTCCGGCGACCTGGCGCCTTTGATGATGATGGAGTTGGAATATTTGCGTAACTCCATTTCCTCTTCGCGGGTCAGGTTGCGGCCGGTATAAACGATGACAGGCGGGAAAGAAAGGATATACTCGGTCGACATGCGCTGTAGCAGCTGGTTGCCTTTCATATCCGGCAGTTTCAGGTCTATGATCATGCAGTCGAACACCTGCTTGTGCAGTTGCTGCAAAGCCTCTTCACCGAGTTCGACCGCGACAATCTCGATATCTTCGTCAGACAATAACTGGATCACGCTCTGACGCTGCCTGGCATCATCCTCCACCACCAGCACACGTTTGATCTGTTGGGTATATTTCTCTTCCAGCTTGAGGAAGACTTCTTTTAGCTCATCGCGCGTTTTCGGTTTGACTGCAAAACCGATCGCGCCCAGTTGCAAGGCGGCATCCTGCTGTTCAGTAGCAGACAAAGCATGCACCGGGATATGCCGGGTTTCGGGGTCTTCTTTCAGTTGCTGCAACACGGTTAACCCGGAGGCATCTGGCAGACGGATATCCAGCAGGATCGCCTGCGGCTTGAAGGCTTTTGCCAGCCGCAAGCCTTCAGCGGCACTGTGCGCTACCAGGCAGCTGTATTGCATCTCGTGCGAAATGTCATACAGTATCCTGGCGAAATCGGTCTCGTCTTCGATGATGAGCACCAGCCGGTTGGCATGCTGGATATCATCCCTGTCATCCGGAAACGCCGGCATAGCCAACGGCGCAGGTTCAACAGGTTTAGTCGGCACGGCACGCGGGATCAACGGCGCTTTTATCTCAGCGGCGACGCCCTGAGTCGCCATCGCTGCAGTGACTTCCAGCGGACAGGTCAGCGTAAATGTACTGCCAGTGCCAGGCGTGCTTTCCACTGTCAGCTCACCGCCCAGTAAGCGCGCGAGATCGCGTGAAATCGACAAGCCAAGCCCGGTACCACCATACTTGCGGCTAATAGAGCCATCGGCCTGGTGGAAGGCTTCAAAGATATTTTCCTGCTGGTCCTTGGCGATGCCTATGCCGCTGTCCTGCACTTTGAACGACACCTGGCCACTGGCAGATGCGGCTATCGCAAACGATACTTTGCCTGCCTGTGTGAATTTAAACGCATTGGAAAGCAGGTTCTTCAATATCTGCTCCAGCCTGAATTTATCGGTGGTGATATTGGCGGGTGCCTGCTTGCTGACGGAGATCTGGAACTGCAATTCCTTCTGTTTGGCTTGCGCGTCAAAGCTCATTTTCATGGCGTCAGCGATGCTCTGCACACTGACCGGCAGCAAGTTCAGCTCCAGTTTGCCTGCCTCGACCTTGGAAATATCCAGGATATCGTTGATCAGGTTAAGCAGGTCATTGCCAGATGCGTAAATCGTTTCTGCAAACGAAACCTGTTCTTCGTCGAGGTTACCCTGCGTGTTATCCGCGAGCAGTTTGGAAAGGATCAATGCGCTATTGAGTGGTGTGCGTAGCTCATGCGACATATTGGCCAGGAACTCGGATTTATACTGGCTGGATTTCTGCAACTCTTCGGCTTTTTTCTCCAGAGCCTGCTGCGCAAGGATCAGCGAATCATTGCGCTGGTCAATCAGTGTCGCCTGATTAGCTAATTGCTCATTGGTTTGCTCCAGTTCGGCTTTCTGGTTTTCCAGCATGGAATGCGATTCTTCAAGAATCGTAGATTGTTCTTCCAGCTCTTCATTGGCGGTTTTAAGCTCTTCCTGCTGCACCTGTAACTCTTCGTTGAGCTGCTGTACTTCGGCATAGGCACTTTGCAGTTTTTGTTTGGCGAGAGTAGCTTCAATCGCTGAGCCCAGGTTGCTGGCAATAAATTCCAGCAATGCCATGTCTTTGGCCGGGATGGCTTCGATAAACCCCAGTTCCATCACCGAATTCACATGCCCTTCGCTTTTGAGCGGGATGATGGCGATACCGTTTGCCGCTGCCGAACCCAGGGCAGAATTGATACTGAGGTAGGTTTCCGGCAGATTGGCCAGCTGGATAATATTGCCAGTCAGCGCCGCCTGACCGGCCAGGCCTTCATGTTTGAGCAAGTGCTGCTGCAGGTGATCTGCATTATCTTTATAGCCATAGCTGGCGAACAGGCTGAGCGTGCCATCTTCTTTATATTCGTAAATGGCACCGACCTGCATATTCACATATCTGGACAAGATCGCCAGCGCCGAACTGCCTAGCTCCGGCAAGGCTAGCTGGCCCAGGCCGCTTTGCACTATCTCCGCCTGTCCTTCGCGCATGCGGGCTTGTTCCTGCAGGTACTGCCCATGCTCATCCTGCTGTTTCAGGATGGCGTTGTAATTATTGGAAAGCCCCATCAGGTCCCGGCGCCCCAGCAGTGCCAAAATCGCACTCACCAGCAGGCTGATGACCAGGAAGGCGATCACACTGGTGGTGGTCGTACTGATGGCTTTGTCGTTTCTATCCTTGAGCAGGCGCTGCTCGGTTTCCAGCGCCAGGCCTAACTCTTTTCTTAACTCATCGAACTGCGTCTTGCCGCGTTGCGACCTGACGATGGATAGATAATCCTGATTTGTCTGGCGCATCTCTATCATGGATTGCGCATACTCATCCCACTGCGTGATCTGGCTCTTGATTTTGCGCAGGCGATTGGCCTGGTAGTCATTGTCACCCACCAGGGCTATCAGGCTATCCAGTTCAGAGTGCACCAGGGGCCGCGCGACCTGGTAAGGCGTCAGAAAACTTTCATCGCCAGTCAACAGGTAGCCGCGCATGCCAGACTCCATGTCGGTGGAGAGTTTGGCTGATTCATTGAGCTTGCCTATGACTTTCTGCGTGTGTTCCACCCAGTTCAGCGCCGCCAGCAAGTTGTAGATAAGTACGACAAAAATTAGCGCGCTCAGCACACCGAGCGCTAAAGGTAAGGTGACATTGCGCGTGAGGATTCTGCGAAAACCGATTTGATCAACTTGCTGCTGGCCTGTCATTGCTATCCCTGAAAATATCTCTGCTTAACCTGATAAAGATACCGTAGATAGCATGGGATGGCTAGCCTATGCCCATATTTGGCGGGTAAAGATTAGTTTAGTGCTTATTAGCGATGGATAATGGTAAGTTTCTCCTACAAGACAGGATTTTTTCTGGTGGACAGGCGATCAGTCATTTCCAGTTTTTTTATTGCATATTCTGATGATTTTGACTCAGGCGCTATCTATGGTAATTTCCGCTAATCCACTCTTTCAATTCACGGGTTGCCGGGCTGTCAGTCAATCACAGGCATGCCAGACACCCAACCATGTACAAAGGCTTTAATGAATACCTCGCATTTTCTTTTCCAGGCTGCCATCTACCTGTCTGCCGCGATTATCCTGGTGCCGCTGTTCAAGCGGCTGGGCCTGGGGTCGGTGCTCGGCTACCTGATCGCGGGCATATTGATCGGTCCTTCTGCGCTCAAATTGATCGCAGACCCGGAGCACGTGCTGCATTTTGCCGAGTTTGGCGTGGTGCTGATGCTGTTCCTGATCGGGCTGGAACTGGAATCGCAAAAGGTGTGGGAATTACGCAAGCTGTTATTTGGTCTGGGTGGTACTCAGGTAACGCTGACAATACTGCTGGTGACAGTGATCGCTCACACGCTGAATTTTTCATGGAGTGAATCGCTGATCATAGGCATGGGCGTGGCCATGTCTTCCACCGCAATCGGGCTGACCGCGCTGATCGAAAAAAAGCAGCTGCATACCTCTGGCGGCCAGGCGGCATTCGCCACGCTGCTATTCCAGGATTTATCCGTGATCCCGCTGTTCATGCTGCTTGCCTTCCTGGCACCTAACCGCTCTGCCTCCAGTTTTGACCTGTTGGCAGTGGCTGAGGCGATTGCCGTGATCATTGCCATCGTGCTGGCCAGCCGCACCATATTGCGCCCGATTATGCGCATGATCGCGCAAACCGGCGTGCGGGAGATTTTTGTCGCCTTCTCACTGTTGCTGGTGATCGGCATTTCGTTAGCCATGGAGTCAGTCGGCTTATCCATGGCGCTGGGTACTTTTCTCGCCGGCGTGCTGTTAGCCGATTCGGAATACCGCTATGAATTACGGCTGGATATCGAGCCGGTCAAAGGCCTGTTGTTAGGCTTGTTCTTTATTGCGGTGGGCATGACCGTGGATTTAAACCTGGTGGCCAACCAGCCACTACTGATTTTCGGGTTTGCCCTGCTGATCGTCGCCATCAAAATCGCGGTGCTGATGGGCCTGGGCTGGCTATTTAAATACCCACTGCGCGACAAGTTATTATTCGGTGTCTCCATCTCGCAAATCGGTGAATTTGCATTTGTGATTTTTGGCCTGGCCCTGGCGCAAGACTCTATCTCGCGTGAAACCTACAATATCCTCAATGCCATTGTCGCCGTCTCCATGTTGACTACGCCTATCCTGCTGTTACTGTATGAGCGCTTTCTCAGCCTGCAATGTAGCGAGCGGCCCAAAGATGCCATTCCGGAAAATAACGCCGTCATCATTGCCGGGTTTGGCCGTTTCGGGCAAATCGTTGGCCGCGTGCTGGTGGCCAAAGGCATCACGCCGACGCTGATTGATAACGACCCCAACCAGGTCGACCTTATGCGCGAATTTGGCTGGCGCTGTTATTACGGCGACGCATCGCGGCTGGATCTACTCGAAGAAGCCGGCATCGCCGAAGCAAAACTACTGGTGATCGCCGTCAACGACTCTGCGGCTGCGCTGGAAATGGCGAAACTGGTGAAAGAGCGCTGGCCCGGCGTGGCCATTGTTGCACGCGCCAGAAGCAGGACTGATGCTTTTGATTTGCGTGAGCTGGATTTAAACCCGATCAGGGAAACCTTTTATTCTTCACTCGAAGCGGCCAGGCAATCATTACTGGCCATTGGTGAAAGCGCCAGTTCAGCGGCAAAGATCGTCGATCAGTTTGAAAAGCACGATTTAGATCAACTGGAAGCCACCCTGAAAATCCGTCATGACCGTAAAGCGATTTCCAGTTTAATGGAGCAAGGCCGCCAGGATCTGAAAACCTTGCTGGAACTGGAAAGCCCAAATCCTGAGGCGTAAAGATATTCCTACAAACTAAATCGTATTCGCCCTATAAATTTTTTCATTGCTTGCCGTTAATGTTCATATATAGCAAATCGTCGGCTTAAACCTTAGGCTGCATTTCAGGTTCCGGCATGCTAAAAATACGGTGGCTTCTACGGGAGCCGCCGCTTTTGTGTCCTATCCATGAGCAAGGCATTTTCATGAAAATAGAATTTAAAAAATCAGAAACGCAATCCAGCCTGGATTTTGTGCATATTAACGGTGTATTCGCAGGCGAGTTTATTTCGGATGAAGTAAGTGCATCGTTTCTGTTTGTGCCTGCCGAGGGTGACCGGATACTGCTCTCCCGCATCACTTATGATGAAGCCTGCAAGCTGCTGACTGGTGAGCTGTCACAGCTGTATATGTATCGCTCAGCAAAAGCCGCCTGAACTTTATTTGATGCAACCGACTGCAATTATTGCGGTTTCTGTACACTTATTCAGCGGCGATCATCACCATGCTGATCGCCAATCTAAGGTCAGCCACTAACTTTTCATAAAGTTGGCGCCTGGTTGCTTCATCCTTTGAGCGCAGGATATAGGATGGGTGGTAAGTGACTAGTGCCTGCCGGTTATCCATAAGCTGAAAAAATTTGCCGCGATTGACTTCCATTTCAAGCGCTACGCCAGTGATGGCATGTGCGGCAACGGTTCCCAAAGCAATAACCACTTGCGGCTGCACAATTGCGATCTCACCTTGCAACCACGGCAAATAGGTTTTGATATCAGCAACCCCAGGCAGCATGCGCACACGTCGCGTCCCCTGTAACTTGAATTTGTAATGTTTGAGGGCATTGGTCACATACATCCCGGAGCGCTGTATACCGACTTGCAACAATGCCTGATCCAGTAATTTTCCGGCTGGGCCTATAAAGGGCTGTCCCGCCAGATCCTCCTGCTCGCCCGGCTGTTCACCCAACAGCATGATAGCTCCTGGCGCGGCACCTATCCCTAACACCGCCTGCGTGGCATGGACTGCCAGCGGGAATTCAATTGAGGCCAGCATGCGCTCGTTCAACGCGTTCAACGCGTGCAAAGCATGCATAGCATCGCTTGCTTCTGCTGATGGCATAGTGCTCGCTTTTTTCGCGATATATTTCACGATTTTTCGCTGTGGTTCAGTCGACGGGGCGATCATCATGTTATCCATACGCTGCGAAAAATTTGCGATCAGGCCGGCGATCAGTGGCGCCTCAGGCAGATTGCGCCAGTATTTCTTCGGCATTTGCGCCAGCATGGCCGACACCTTTAGCCGTGCCGGGTTAAAAATGCTGCGGTAATAGGCACGCCATAGCTCCTCGCCGGCATCTTCAGTCGGTGCGTCAGCCTTGCTGGCGCCTGGCCTGTAGCTCAGTGTTTTGCCATCCCAATGCATGCAAATGTCTGGGGTGAGTATGGACCAACGCATATTGGTGAACCGTCCGGTGAAAAACGGCGCCGACGCCTGTACGATATGCTGGCTAGGCTCAAACCAGGCAATGAATTCGGGTTCTCCGCTTTCCATCTCTATTTCGCGAAAGCGCACGAATGCCTTCATCTTATGCAGGTCACGCCTGACGGCTTTGATCATGGCCTGCACCTTTGCCACATCAGGATCAAATGCAACCTGCAGCAATTTAGGCACCTGTTTTAAACGCCACAGCAGGCGATACAACAAACCAAAGCGCGCTGGATCGCGATGCAGGATGGCCTTGCTGCACAACTCAAGAAAATCACGGGGTACCTTGAACGGGGGGAGTTGCTGGAATGGCTGGCTTTGCACTACATCCGGCTCAGGGGTATCGAATAAACCGCCACGCTCTTCGCCCACACGCCATTCAATATGTTCAGGGGCAATGCCTTGCGCCAATAAAGTACGTGCGGCGGCACGCCAGCCGTCGAAATCGGTTTCATTTGCCAGCCGGATGACCTGCATCTGGCTACACCGGCCCGAACAAAGCGAACTGTTGCGGTACCGTAGCCTGCTGCACGTGCTGTTTCAGGTGCTGGTGGTCCAGGCTACGTCCCGGGTGATGGTCCGGCAGCACGACGAAGGGCAGTATCTTTTTCAGCGACACGCGCAAACGGGCCAGGTCGTCATGCCGGATGGCGCGTACCCTGCGCGCCGAAATGATACGTGCGACGCTGGTCACACCCAGCCCTGGCACACGCAACAGCATGGCCTTGGGTGCACGGTTGAGATCCACCGGAAACTGCTCTCTATGTTGCAGTGCCCAGGCCATCTTGGGATCGACGTCGAGGTCTAGCATGCCATCCTGCCCGGTCACGATCTCATCTGTGTTAAAACCATAAAAACGCAACAACCAGTCGGCCTGGTACAGCCTGTGCTCACGCACCAGCGGCGGCGCTTTGAGCGGCAGCATCTTGCTGGCATCGGGGATAGGGCTGAAAGCCGAGTAATAGACGCGCCGCAAACGGTAGGCACCGTAAAGGTTGGCGCTGGTATCGAGAATAGCGCGGTCATCGGTGGCATCGGCGCCGACGATCATCTGCGTGCTCTGCCCGCCAGGCGCAAAACGTGGCGGCTTTTTGCCGGTCAGTGTCTTGTCTTTACTCTCGTCTATCTTCAGCCGCAAGTGCCCCATGGAACGGCGTATGGCCTGGCCGTCTTTTTCCGGCGCCAGGGTATGCAGGCTGGCGATGGTCGGTAGTTCGACATTGATGCTGAGTCGATCAGCATACAAACCGGCACGCGCCATCAGTTCCGGGCTGGCATCGGGGATGGTCTTGAGATGGATATAGCCACGGAAATCGTGCACCTCGCGCAGCACGCGCGCGACTTCCACCACTTGTTCCATGGTGTAATCCGGGTTGCGGATAATGCCAGAGCTCAGGAACAAGCCTTCAATATAATTGCGGCGGTAAAAACTCAAGGTGAGGTTGACCACCTCTTCCACATTGAAGCGTGCCCGCGGCACATTGCTGCTGACGCGGTTGACGCAATAAATGCAGTCGTAGACGCAGAAATTGGTCAGCAGGATTTTCAGCAGTGAAATACAACGTCCGTCAGGCGCATAGCTATGGCAGATACCCATGCCGGTGGTGGAACCTATGCCCTTGCCGTCTGTTGACGTGCGTTTATCAGTGCCACTGGAAGCACATGAAGCATCGTATTTGGCGGCGTCCGCCAGTATTTCGAGTTTTTGCTTGAGTTCCATAGGGCTCTTTATGATGAATCATTAGTTAATTTACAAAGTGGACAGATCAGCTCGGCCATTCGAATCCAGTTAGTCACGCTGGCTCGATTCAAGTCTTGGCAAGTCGATAGTGAGGTGTCGCCAAGGCGCTCAAAAATATATTTATTTATTGTAACAATAAAATAATTATTTTTGTTACAATAAAAATTATGAAAAAAGACGAATTGAAAATGACTGGCAGAAAACCAGGTTCCGGGCGTAAGCCTGGCTCAGGTACTTTTCGCGAGGAAACCTCTGTCATCCGTATCCCAAACAGCCAAAAGGCAGTCATTGCTGACTTTCTTGAAGCCTATGCTAAAAAGCAACGCCTGCATGAACTCAATGATCATCTGGATGCGGTTGATACATTCGCGCAACCTTTATTGGCATCTGAAAGTATCAGCCTGCCCTTGTATCAATCCAAGGTGCCTGCAGGTTTGCCATCGCCCGCTAACAACGATATCGAAGAACAGCTGGACCTCTACCAATACCTGATCGCCAATACCGATGACACCTTTTTCATCACGATACAGGGGGAGTCCATGATAGAAGTCGGCCTAATGCCAGGGGATAAAGCCATTGTGCAAAAGCGCAAACAAGCGGCGATGGGCGATATCGTACTAGCCATGATTGATGGCGAATTCACAGTTAAAACCCTGGCCAAACAATCGAACGGCTTGCCCAAATTATTACCTGCTAACTCTTCCGGCAGATACAGCCCTATCCTGATTCAAACCCGGATGGAGTTTCAAATCTGGGGTGTAGTCACCGGTTCTTTTAGAAAGTTTTGATCATGACACGTAAAAACATTATTTCTACCAGCTGGGCCAATGGCGTTTGCCGGGCCAACGATATCAAC
Source organism: Methylophilus sp. E2MeOHC9 (assembly GCF_058744375.1). NCBI lineage: Bacteria > Pseudomonadati > Pseudomonadota > Betaproteobacteria > Nitrosomonadales > Methylophilaceae > Methylophilus > Methylophilus sp. E2MeOHC9. The sequence continues at coordinate 858,389 of NZ_CP196024.1, read as the reverse complement.
ATCAATTATTTAAGGACGGGTGGCAACAAGCCGCCTTTGATCGCTCTGCATGGCTTGGCAGGCAGTGGCGCCTGCTGGTCGCAACTGGCACGTGCGCTTGAGAAAGACTATGACGTCATCATGCCTGATGCCAGAGGCCATGGTTTATCGAGCGCGCCACTGCATGGCTATACCTATCAGGACCATGCGAATGATGTCATCGAACTGATCAGGACATTGGGCATTAAATCTCCATATCTGCTCGGACACTCCATGGGCGGTATGACCGCTGCCATGGTGGCGAGCCGTTTAGGGTTCGCGATCAGTGGCCTGGTGTTGGCTGACCCGACTTTCATCAGCCCTGAATGGCAGGAAGGTGTTTATGAAAGTGGTGTGGTCGAGCAGCATCTGCAGCTATTGGAATCCAGCAAGGAAGTGCTATTTAAGGAAGCAAAAGCCAGGCATAGATACCGCTCATCTGAGCTGATCGAGCATATCATTCAAGCAAGGTTACAGACTAACGTGAAAGCGTTTGATGTCCTTATTCCGCCCAACCCGGAGTTTGATGAATTGATCCGCAATGTATATGTGCCTACGCTATTGGTACTTGGCAGCGAAGGCATCGTGTCTTCTGAAACGGCCCTGGCGTTGCACAGACTCAACCCGGACCTGCAGTACAAATTGATTCCTGATGCCGGACATGGGCTTCCCTATGATGAACCGGCACGCCTGGCCGCAGCTGTAGATGCATTTTTAAAGCCCGCTGCCACTTCTGTGAAGCGTGTCAAAACGCAAACCAGGTTCAATACGTATGCAGCATCCTTCGCCTATTAGTAGCACGCATGCTACTTTTATGTGAGTATGCGCGCTGATGAACCATGGTTTGCGCCTGCTATTGAGGCCATTAAAGATAAGCACTGACCTTGATCAATTGCTTATTACTTTAATGCCTTCGCATGCCATACACCGTTTAGCGGATACATTTGAATCCAGCCTGCTGGCTTTTAAGCAGCGATCTCGCTTAAACCATTCAGCAACCCTGTTTTAGGATGGCAATTGATGTATTCGTAAGACTGCTCATCCGCTTTGAGTACTGAAACTTCATGATAAAGCCGCATGCTTAACTCAGCATCCAGTTCCTGAACGATCCTGGTAAAGGTGCCAAAAATGGCTAGATGCGTAGGGTGGGATTTTGACCAGTTTTCAAGGTCTGCCAGTGACCGCCAAAAACTCATACCAAAACTTTTTTCCAGTATCTGGCCTTTACTGTCGGCATGCCGCATATATCGGTTGGCATAGCAGCCAATATCAAGCCCATCATGGTGCAAAAAATCCATGCCTTTGCGTAGCGTGGGTTCCATTTCATTCAGATATAAAGCACGCTCTTTGCCCTCGGTTGCTATCCAGTTTTGTCCGGAGCGGATGACGGCTAAATTCTCATGTCCTGCCAGTTTGATTCGTTTCTTGCTCTGATCAAACACCAGGCCATCAGCCAGACTTTCCTTTGTTACCAGCGCATCTGTTTGCGCAGAAGGCAGGCGATCGCGCATGGACCCCCAGTAACCATGTTCCTGGATTTCGCCACTGATATTACCCATCACAACGCCTATGCCTTCAAGCGAGTCGGGCCCACTAAAAGCAGTTTCAAAATTCTCTACACGCGGCATTAAAATTTCGCGGAAATAGCCCAATTCATCTGTTAAGCGATCATCAGAGTTCCACCAGTCATCAATCTCAGCATTGGTTTGCCATTGCGTGTATTTTTCCGGCTGATCCCAATAGGCAATCACAATGATATTTTCAAAACCTGAAGCGTCCTTAAATTGTGTAATGTCGTAATGTTGTGGCCCATTCGCAGAAGCAAAGCTGCGCAGATATTTACCCAATACTGCACAGGCTTGGCCATGTAACTCCTGTTTACTGAATTGCACGCCAAAATAACCCATGACTACCTGTTTTAAATCTGTGCCAGCACGTGCAGCCCACAGTGGAAAAGCCGGCTCATAGCCTTCTTCCATATTTCTGTTGACTGTGCGTGGACATTTTAAGTGTGCATCAATTGCTGATTCCATGTTGAATTCCCCTGTATTCATGATGAAAAATTGTGAAACACAATTAGTCTTTCTAAGGCCGCTGTTGCTAATGTATTGTTGTTTTCAGACAGTCTTTTAGTGAATAATGTGTGTTCACCATTGCCAGGTAATTAAAATAATTACCCATGAATTTAATATACAGAAAGGTCTGTTCACTTGCAATAGAATTTCTTGATACATACAACACCATAGCTGGGTCTGGAATCATTTATTGGTTGGTCTTGCGCCGAGAAATATTTGTTTTTAAGTGTCAATTACACGTCGCTGATTAAACCTATCCAAAAAATTCATTTCATTTCTAAAATAAGCAGTCTTTCAAAAAGCGATTCATTTGTTTAAGGGTAACACGTGAATAAATCCATCATCCATAGCTTCTTTTATGGTTGCTTGCTGGCAATGCCATTCATGGCAAATGAAAGCCTCTCGGAAGAGTCACAAAGTTTTAGTGATTCCAAGTTCAAGTTGAGTGGATATCTTGAGTCTTATTACAGCAAAGATTTCAATGATCCTTCAATGCAAAAAAGGCCGTCATTTATCTACAGCTATAACCAGGATGATAGCCTGCAGATTAACCTTGCCCTCATTAAGGCCGACTTCACTGCCAGCCATTTCAGAGCGCATCTGGGTGTTGCCTCTGGCACCTATATGAAAGCCAACTATGCGGCTGAGAACCGTATGTTGCAGCATTTGTATGAAGCCAACGTCGGCATTAAGCTTTCAGATCAGCACGATGTCTGGCTGGATGTGGGGGTGATGCCTTCGCACATTGGTTTTGAGAGTGCGGTCGGCGCTGAAAACTGGACCCTGACCAGAAGCATGATGGCAGAAAACTCGCCCTATTTTGAGACAGGCGCAAAGCTTTCTTATACCAGTACAGATGGCAAGTGGTATGCCAGCGCTTTGCTGTTGAATGGCTGGCAACGGATACATAGGCCAGAGGGAAACACCACGCCCTCACTGGGCCATCAGATCACCTACAGGCCTAGTGACAGGCTGACTATCAATAGCAGCTCTTTCATAGGCAATGACAAATCAGATGCCGATCGCCAGATGCGCTACTTTCATAATTTGTATGCGCAGGTGCAGCTGGATGACCAGTGGGCGATGCTGGCCGGATTTGATATCGGCGCAGAGCAACGCTTGGATGACAGGGGCCGCTACAATGTGTGGTACACGCCTAACCTGATCTTAAGATACCGCTATTCGGATCAGCTGAGTATGGCTGCCAGGGCGGAATATTATCAGGACAAACAAGGCGTGATCGTCAGCGCAGATACGCCTAACGGGTTCAAAACTCAGGGTTATTCAATCAATATGGATTATCAATTACACCCTGCCATACTGCTGCGGGCAGAGCTACGCCAGTTCATCAGCAAAGACCGCATTTTCATGCAAGATGATCACGATTTGAGCAGCCGCAGCTTACTGGCTACCACTGCGCTGGCTATCAGTTTCTGATCAGCATGCCACCTGATTCAAACGCTAGGCAAACATGGTCTGCATGGCAATGCCGATGATGGCTGCAATAGAGGTTATAAAGATAATCGCACCCACTGTTTTCCTGCGGTTCAGCTCTGTCCACAGCAAGATGCCGGTCAGGGATAGCAAAATCATGCTGCCGCCTATACTGTCAGCCAGCAAAACCCAGCCCACCCCTGCCCCGTTCGCTCTATGGAAATTATTCAGTGCACCCACCCATGTTTCGTCAGTGCGTTTGACCGTCACCATATTTGCGCCCACCCAGTACTCAGCGACGACTTTATATTGAGGCGCCACAAAACGAATATCCCAATGTTCGGGCTGTTTTACGTCCTGGCCACTCCATGAAACAGTCTCAGCCTTGTCTTTTTTGATACGGGGCGCCCTGTCCATGGATAGCTCATGACGCAACCAGACGCCCATCGCTTCAGGGTTTTTCATGGCGACTTCTGGGACGACCATTTGAATCTGGTTAGACGTTGGTTTCTCTAACTCGATCTTTAAAACTGTGCGGTGATTATGAATGATGCCAGTCACACCAAACAGTAAACCAAGGATCGCCCCCCACAGGCCTAGCCAGCCGTGGATATCACGCAACCATTTTAAGAACGTGCTGCGGCGAGAGCGTTGCCCGGTTTTGCCAGGCAATCTTTTAGTTTTATGTGGAATGGTGGATGAAGTCATATTTATTTAAACGAATAATTAGCCGTTAAAAACAGCATTTTTGGATCGCCTGCACCGCAGGTGGCATTGTTCACTGCTGTGGTAAAGTTAGTCGGAAAGCACGAGGCGATATAGTTTTTGTTTTGCAGGTTGCGCCCATTCAAGGCAAATCTCCATGGGCCTGTGGTGTAGTAAATGGCTGCGTCGTAGACAGTATAGTGCGGCACGTTGAAAGTGTTGAGGTTATTACCCGCCTGCTCGCCTATATAGCGAGCGCCGCCGCCCACGCTTAACCCGGATATCCAAGTATTAAAGTCATAGGTAAGCCAAATATTGGCCATGTTTTTTGGCACCTGGATAGGCCGCAAACCTGCATTTCCCTGCGTACTTTTCGCGACTTCTGCATCAATATAAGTGTAGGTAATGATCGCTTTGAGCCTGTCAGTCACCTGCCCGCTGCTTTCAAATTCAAAACCTTTGTGACGCTGCTCGCCCACTTGAACGTTATAGGTGCCAGAAGCATCCGTCACAGTGGTAGTCACGTTTTGTCGCTGAATATCAAAAGCAGCCAGTGTGGCGCCATAGCGCTGATCCGGTGATTCATATTTCAGGCCGACTTCCCGTTGTTCGCCTGTTTCAGGATCAAGTGAGCCCCCGGATTGAGTAGTACCCGTGACTGGCAAAAATGATTCGCTGTAGCTGATAAAAGGTGAAAAACCTGATTCAAAAGCGTACAACAACCCTAACCTGCCTGTTGTCGCATGCGTATTGGTCAGCGTACGTACACCAGTGACCCTGTTCTCATCCAGGTTAGATTTGTCATAGCGTAAACCAGCAATCAGGTTCCAATTGCCATAGGCCAACTGGTCCTGCACATAAAAGCCGGTTTGTACCAGCTCATCGTTACTGCTCAGGTTGTTAGTCACTTCAGGCCCCAGGGCGGGCATGGCATAGTTTGGATTGTAGATATTAATGAAGTTTGGCGTCATGGTTCTGGAGCTTAAATAGCGATGGCTATCAAACTTAAAACGGTCCACACCCACCAGAGCATGATGACGCACTTCGCCAGTATCAAATTTAAACCCCAGCTGGTTATCAATGGTGAGGATTTTTCCATCAATATCCTGAAGGCTGCCGGAGCGCGAGAGATTGCGCTGGTTTGCTGCGAGTGCAGTGACACTGGTAAATGCGCCATCCAGCGTGTAATGGATATAGCGCAGATTCTGCTTGAAGGTGACGTTTTCGTTGAATTTGTGTTCAAAAAAGTAGCCGACCTGGCTGCTTTTTCTGGTGATATTGTCAAATCCAGGTACACCGGTAAAAGTGCTATATGAAAGTTTGCCGTTGGCATTCGGTAACACTGTGCCTAATGCGGGTAAACCAAACACACGTATGTAGTCATCTTTTTGATAGTTGGCTAGTAATGTGATGGAAGTATTATCGCTAATGTCCCAAGATAAGGTGGGCGCAATATAAAACCTTTGCCTGTCTACGAAATCAACCTGGTCGTCACTGGCAGAGGAAATGGCCGTCAGTCTATACTTCACCGTACCAGCTTCATTGAGCGCATCAGAAAAATCCGCCGTTAGCCGCTTCTGCGCATAGTTACCATAGCCCACACCCACTTCGGCCAGCGGTTTACTGGTTGGTCGCTTGGTGATCAGATTGACAACGCCACCTGCCGGTATTTGCCCATATAGCACCGAACCAGGCCCTTTAGAGACTTCTATCTTTTCCAGGCCAAACACTTCATTTTGAACCCACAAGTCATTATCGACCCGCATGCCATCCCGTAGTAAATACGAGCTCTGTACAAAGCCCCTGACAGACAGGTCATCAAACCCGCGTCTGCCACGTTGTCCTGCGTCCAGGCCCGCAACACTGCGCAAAGCTTCTGATAAAGCCTGGGCACCTTGATCACGTATCTGGTCTGCACCAACCACAGAAACAGATTGTGGTGTTTTATTTAAAGACGCTTCCGTTTTGGTCGCGGATTGAGAAGTCGTTGCGTGATAGCTGTGTATGCCTGAGTCATCATCCTTTTTATCCGTGACTTTCACCTCAGGTAAAGTATCTGCGTGACCTGCGCCTGAACTTGAGTTTGAACCTGCACCCTGTTTGATGACCACGGCGCCATCCTTGATTTCAGGTGTTAGTCCAGTCCCTTTAAGCAGGCTATCCAGCACCTCGTTTTTGGTCGCGGACCCCTTGTAAGCCTGGGCAGTCTTGCCTTTCACCAAATCTGATTTGAAAGAGATGGTGACACCGGATTGCTTGGCGAAGGCGTAAAGCGCATCCTCCAGGCTTCCGGCAGGGACATCATAAGCGACGCGCTCAAGCTCAGCAGCATGCACCTGAGCGATAGTCTGGGTAGAGACCACGCCTATCACTGTGCTTAAAAAAAGTGTTTGAATGGCCAGGGCCATGCGATGACTGGTACTGCGCGACATTAAAGATTCCCTTGAGATTTCGTAGTAATGTTTACTTACCGAATAGCTCAGGAAAAAACCGCACGTTGACTGAATTATTTTTATTGACCAACAATAAGGATGGAATCATCTTTTTGCTGAGCCAGTTTCACTGGGAATGTCCTGACAATGACGTTGAGGATAGGCGCAACCGGCTCAGTTGGATCTAGCTGGTAAATCCCGGAAACCTTGAGGTCTTTAGCGTTGGCGTCACAGTAAATTGGGTGACGACTATAGTTTGAAAGCTCAGCCGCAAAGTCCTCCAAACGCATTTGTCTGGCAACCAGCACATTATCAACCCAGCCTACCGGGTCCATAGTCAAAGCATTCGCTTTGACAGGCAAGTGTTTTGCATCTGTGATGGTGTAGGTTTCATTGGCATACGCGCTGACAGGATGATTATTAGCGATGTGTATCGCGACGATGCCCTCTGCGACATGCAGCCTTGTAGCATTTATAGATTGTTTCACTGCAAAGCGTGTCCCTATCGCTTCCAGCCCTGCTTGTTTGGTTGTGACCCAGAAAGAGCGGCGCCCGATCAAGGATTCTTTATCATCACCGGTATCAACATAAACTTCACCCTGCTGCATGACGACTTCTCGTTTGAAGAAAGTATATTTAACATCGATTTTAGTATTTGTATTTAAAACCAGCCTGGTACCGTCACTCAGCAACACAGTCTCTTTTTTGCCTACAGCAGCGACATAGGACTGATCTTTTAATCCTGGTGCATAGCTAGTCACCAAAATACTACTGCCTATAAGGGTAAACGCAGCCAAACCAAGCAGCTTGAGCTGTTTGCGTCGTTGTTCGCTGGCTGTTTTTTTCTTATCGGCCAGATCCATGGTGCCTGCTAAAAATGGTGCTGCCTCTTTATCAACGCGTTCAAATTTTGCATGTATAGACTGAAGTTTGAGCCAGGCTTTTTCGTGCAGTGGGTCAGATTGACGCCAGCGAATGAAAGCGGCTTTATCCTCTTCTTTTGCACTACCCGAGCTGAGTTTTACCGTCCAGGAAATCAACTCCTCGTTCACATTCTGGGGAATGACTTTTTCAGACGGGACTTCAGCAGAAGAAAGTGCGCTATTTTTCAAGGGGGAGTTTAACCAATGGAGGAGTGCGTAAGACTACATGAATCTTCTAGGCGTTAGCAAGAAAATGCCTAAGCGCCTGGGCCATATGATTTTCAACGGTTCGTAGAGATACACCGAGAATATCAGCGATCTCAGGGTAGGTATAACCCTCTAGTTTCGACAACAAAAATACGCTTCTGATATTTGCATTGAGCCCATCAAACAATGCATCAAACTGCATCAGGCTCTCAATCACCATCATACGATACTCATGCGACTCAAGGTGATCACTGGACAGATGGGCGATTGATTCAAGATAAGCTTGCTCTAGTTGCTTCCTGCGGATGTGGTCAACCATCAAGCCATGCGCAATCGTGCTTAAAAGCGCTCTGGGTTCAGTGTGATTGACCAGTTTTTGAGGGTTGTCGATCACGCGTAGAAAAGTGTCTTGCGCCAGATCGCTCGCATGGTGCATGCAGTTTGTCCGGCGCTTTAGCCATTTCAACAGCCAGCTATGATGCGTCACATAGAGCGTGTGAATTTCTTGGTGAAGCTCTCGAATCAAAGCAGCGTCCGGCGTATAATTAGATAGGAATCATTCTCAATTATAGTGGTATTGATGCTGATTGACAATGCGGTGTCATGCAAAGCCTGTTAGTCACTTCCGCTCCCCTTTTCAAAGCAAGACTTCTTTGCTCTCGCAAACTCAGTAACTCTTCAAAAATGCGTATCTCGGATGATTGGAGTTCTGGTAAGGCACTCCATAAGCGATGCAGCATATGGAATGTTTCTGGTGGTGTTTGTGGTGGAATAACAAGTTTACGTTGAGAAACCTTAGCGAGCTTTCTCAGCTCCTCAGCGTCAACCAAGCTCAAGTTGAATTTTCGTACTAACTTTTCTACAAACTCATCCGTTGGGGATTTCTTATCCAACTCCAGCGCAGAGATCAGCCCTTGCTCGTAACCTACATGCACAGCAAGCTCTCGCTGACTTAATTTAAGTCTTTGGCGAAGTTGATAAAGATGTGCAGCGAAAGGGCTCAAAAAAAATCCCGGATTTAATAATCTTCGAATAGAAAGATTACATCACCGGGATTATTTTCTCAACAAAAATGTTGATTAACTTATTGTTTTAAAAGGAAATTTAGTTATATAAATATTGTATTATTTCTTATATAGGAAGCTTTTTTTGCAACCCAATTTTTTAAAAGCCTTTATATCCATAATTTTCAAAAAAATTCGCACAACTGAGTTTTCACAATTGTGCGAAAGTTTTCACTATTTCTGCGAACCTACATGTGAATTTAAATATCCAGCGAACTCACACTGAGTGCATTGCTTTCAATAAATGCGCGGCGTGGTTCCACGTTATCGCCCATCAGGGTGGTGAAAATCTCGTCGGCGCTGATCGCATCATCAATTTGCACTTTCAGCAGGCGACGTACTTTAGGATCCATGGTGGTTTCCCACAATTGTTCCGGGTTCATCTCGCCCAAACCTTTATAGCGCTGAATATTCAGGTTATGTCTGGCTTCGCCTAACAACCAATCCAGTGCCTGTTTGAAAGTGCTGACCTTTTGCTCTTTCTCACCACGTTTGATCAAAGCCCCTTCACCCAGCAGGTTGTTGACCATTTGTGAGGTGCGGTTGATCTGACGGTAATCGCCGCTGCTTAAGAACTCAGCGTCAATGACGCAGCTTTGCAAGTTGCCGTGTACGTATTTATTCACTTCCAGGCGATAAGCACTGGTTTCGGTATCCTGCGCCACGATCACTTCAGAACCGATCGCACCCAGGATAGGACGCAATTTTTCAGCTGCGGCATTGGCTGCGGCTTCTGTATTCAGTTCCAGGTCACCCAAGTCTTGAATCGCACGCAACACGCTTTCGTCATACAGATTGGCAATACGGCGGATCACGGCTTCTGTCAGCACCATTTGTTTGGCAATGCTGTTCAGGGCGTCATCCTTCAAGACATTACCGCCTTCACGCGTCAGCAGTTCGGCACCCTTTAAGGCTGAATTCAGCAGGTACTCGTCCAGTTCGTGTTCGTCTTTCAGGTAACGTTCATCACGGCCCTGTTTCACTTTGTAGAGTGGTGGCTGCGCAATGTAGATATGGCCGCGTTCAACCAGCTCAGGCATCTGACGGTAGAAGAAAGTCAGCAGCAAAGTACGGATGTGCGCACCATCGACGTCGGCATCGGTCATGATGATGATGCGGTGATAACGCAGTTTCTCAACATTGAAATCCGCTTTGCCTATGCTTGTGCCTAACGCGGTGATCAGTGTCGCAATTTCTTGCGAGCCTAACAGTTTGTCAAAGCGGGCTTTTTCTACGTTAAGAATCTTACCTTTGAGTGGCAGGATGGCCTGGTTTTTACGGTCACGGCCTTGTTTGGCTGAACCGCCCGCGGAGTCACCCTCGACCAGGTAGATTTCACAGAGTGCCGGGTCTTTTTCCTGGCAATCAGCCAGTTTTCCCGGCAAACCCATGGTGTCCATCACGCCTTTACGACGGGTGATTTCACGCGCCTTACGGGCAGCTTCGCGCGCACGGGCAGCTTCTACGATTTTGCCGCAGACGATTTTCGCATCGATAGGGTTTTCAGCCAAAAATTCGGCCAGTTTAGCCGACACGATTTCAGACACTACCGGTTGCACTTCACTGGAAACCAGTTTGTCTTTGGTCTGTGAGGAGAACTTCGGATCCGGTACCTTGACTGACAACACACATGTGATGCCTTCACGCATATCGTCGCCAGTGGTTTCCACTTTGGCTTTTTTCGCGAATTCGTTTTGCTCGATATACTGGTTCAGCGTACGCGTCATCGCTGTGCGCAAACCGGTTAAATGGGTACCGCCATCACGTTGCGGGATATTGTTGGTGAAACACTGTACGGTTTCTGAGTAGCTGTCGTTCCATTGCATGGCAACTTCAACCGTCATATTGTCTTTTTCACTCACAGCGTAAAACACTTTTGGGTGCAATACGGTTTTGCTGCGGTTCATGTATTCCACAAAACCTTTGATGCCGCCGCTGAAAGCAAAGTTTTCTGACTTGCCGGTGCGCTGGTCGATCAACTCGATCTTGACGCCGTTATTCAGGAAAGACAGTTCACGGATACGTTTGGCCAGGATCTCAAAGTGGTATTCAACCAGCACAAATGTATCTACAGAGGCCAGGAAGTGCACTTCTGTGCCCTTTTTATCGGTAGTGCCGGTCACCGCTAACGGCGCTTGTGGCACGCCTCGGTGGAATTCCATCTGGTGCACTTGGCCTTTGCGGTAGATCTTCAGTCTCAGCCAATCGGACAAGGCATTCACCACAGACACACCCACACCATGCAGGCCGCCAGATACCTTGTAGGAGTTCTGATCGAACTTACCACCAGCATGCAGCTCAGTCATGACGATTTCAGCCGCTGAACGCTTGGGCTCGTGTTTATCGTCGTCTTTGACATCGGTTGGAATGCCGCGGCCGTTATCGGAAATACTGATGGAGTTATCCGGATGGATAATGACTTTAATATCATCGCAATGACCAGCCAAGGCTTCATCAATCGCATTATCCAGTACTTCGAACACCATATGGTGCAAGCCTGAACCGTCTGACGTGTCACCGATATACATGCCTGGACGCTTACGTACTGCATCCAAACCTTCTAAAATCTTGATACTGTCTGAGTTATATTCTTGTGGCTGTGCCATAACAAAAGTTTCTTTAATAAGATTAAAAAACGACTGAAACCAATAGCGACCGTGTTTCACGTGAAACACGGTAACCTTGCATTATATGCGCATTGGCATCACAACGTATTTATAGTTGGCATCGCTCGCTGTCGTGATCAGGCAACTACTGTTGGCATCGGCAAACGCAAACTGGATATTTTCATCGCCGAGGTTATTGAGTACATCAATCAGGTAGGTGACGTTAAAGCCTATATCCAGTGCAGCTTTGCTGTAATTGATATCGAGTTCTTCTTCGGCTTCTTCTTGCTCGGTGTTGGTGCTGATCAGCTTGAGTTGGCCATCAGTGATCACCATGCGGATACTGCGATATTTCTCGTTAGACAAAATTGAGGCACGTTGCAATGCACTCAAAATCTCCTGGCGATTCACTTCAAACGTGTTTTGGTGACCATTTGGAATCACACGGTTGTAATCAGGGAATTTACCATCGATCACTTTACTGATCAGTTGAATATCACCGAATTCAAAACTGACCTGGCCATTCAATAAATCAATCACCACAGGTGAATCAGATTGATCATCCAGCAGTTTTGTCAGTTCCAGCACGGTTTTGCGTGGCAGGATGACTTCTGTTTTTTCAAAATCTTTATCCAGCGTGGTATTGGTGTAGCTTAAACGGTGCCCATCAGTACCCACTACATGTAGCTGGTTGCCTTGTACTTCAAGCAGCAAACCATTCAGGTAATAGCGGATATCCTGTTGCGCCATGGCGAATTCAACCTGTTTCAACAGGCGTTTCAATTCTGATTGCGCCAGGCTGAAGCTGATGTTCTGGCCGCTGGCTTTACTCATCAATGGGTAATCGGCAGACGGCAGTGTTTGCAGGTTAAACCGGCTTTTGCCTGCTTTCAACGTGATGCGGTTATCCTGGTTGTTCATTTCGATTGCCGTGTTCTCAGGCAATGAACGACAGATATCCAGTAATTTTTTAGCAGAAATCGTCGTGCTCAGTTCACCTTCTACGCCACTATTCACTTTCAGTGAAATCTGCATTTCCAGATCTGTCGCTGTCAAATGCATTTCCTGTTGTTTGATGTTAATCAACAAATTGGAAAGAATAGGTAACGTATGTCTGCGTTCAACGATTCCGGTGACATTGTTAAGTGGTTTAAGCAATACTTCACGACTGATTTTGATTTGCATGGCCTGACCTGATTAATAACTTTATTTCAATATATAAAAGATAAGATTAATAGTAATGTAGCATTTATTTGTGGGTAACTAAAAAAACCTTTTATATTCAGTTACTTGCTACCCATTTAACTTGTGTATAAATTGCGATTTAAACATGCATAGTTTGTGGCTGATATTGTAAACCGATTTTATCCTGTCTATACGCAATATTTAAGCACACTTCATTCGCACCTTATCCACAGCTTTTGTTTTTGCATTTTCTAGCGTTAATCCTTAATACTAATCTCTAATCACCTGTGTTAAAAAACCAATATCGCGCGCGAGCGTCTGGTCATTTAAACGATGTTGTTCGATTTCATCACAGGCATGCATCACCGTCGTATGGTGACGTCCGCCAAAGGCTTCACCGATTTCGGGAAAGCTATGGTTGGTTAATTCTCTTGCCAGTGCCATAGCCACCTGGCGTGGCCTGGCGACATTACGTGAACGCTTTTTACTGAACATATCACTGACTTTGATCTTGTAATAATCAGCCACGGTTTTTTGGATATTCTCAATCGTGATCTGGCGACCGCGCACAGCAATCAAATCACGTAAGGCATCTTTAGCCAAGTGCACATCAATAGCATGCCCGGTAAAGTTGGCCATAGCGATAATACGGTTCAGGGCGCCCTCTAGCTCACGTACACTGGAGCGGATCTGCTTGGCGACAAAAAACGCCACATCTTCATGCAGATTGATCTTCAGTGTCTCGGCTTTTTTGCGCAGAATAGCAACACGCATTTCCAGTTCTGGTGGCTCAACCGCGACCGTCAGGCCCCAGCTAAAACGTGTGCGCAAGCGTTCATCCATATCCACGATTTCCTTAGGATAGGTATCGCAGGTAATGACGATCTGCTTCTTTTCTTCAATCAGCGTATTAAAGGCATAGAAGAACTCTTCTTGCGTACGCGTTTTTTTGGCAAAGAATTGAATGTCATCGATCAGCAGCAAGTCCAGCGAGTGATATTGCTGTTTAAACTCATCAAACGCCTTGTTTTCATAAGCCTTCACAACGTCAGACACATAACGTTCAGCATGCAGGTAGCGGATATTGGCTTCTGGTTTAATCTTTTTCAGCTCATTGCCAATCGCCTGCAGCAAATGCGTCTTGCCCAGGCCCACTCCGCCATAAATAAACAAAGGGTTATATGCCTGCCCTGGGTTGCCAGCGACTTGTATCGCCGCAGCGCGGGCTAGCTGGTTGGCACGGCCGGTGACATAGTTATCAAACAGAAAGCTGTTATTAAGCCCGCTACTTTTTTCGGCTTTGATATTTTTAACTGGTGCGCGGGTCGGAAAAGTTTTTTTCTCAACAGGCTTTTCGCTTTGCCTGGGCTGGCTTTTTTCAGCTGGCGCTGCACTGCCGCTGGGCGAGTGACCATTACTGGCTGTAGCCGTATTCGTCAGCGCAGGTTCTGTTTGCAGAATGCTGCTATCGACAATCAACTCAACCACCACTGTATTGGATAACTCGAGCGCAATGGTTTCAATACGGTTAAAAAACTTGCTTTTCACCCACTGCATGACAAACTTGTTAGGCGCGACAATTTGCACAGCCTGACCATTCACGCGTGCACGCAGGGGTTTAATCCAAGTATTGTATTGCTGTGCGGATAGTTCCTGTTCGAACTTCAGCAGACAATGCGCCCAAAAATTTTCCATTGCTCCAGTATTTTCAAAGTATGCAAAATGCTTGCTCCGGCCTATTAGCCTGGGAGAAGTTTGCGTTTATTTATTCGTATGTGCCAGGAAAGAGTGGCAGAAGTGGGAATCAAAGCTGTCAGATAGACTGATTCACTGGAGTTATTTTAAACGTTTTAACTAGAGTTATCCACAGCCTTAGACTATATAAATATAAAAAAAATCATTGACATACCAAGCTGAATTCATGTTTAATTAAGGGTTTTTGAAATCGGCAAATTTCAGCTGCGAAATCAGCGGGCCGAAACAGATTTTAATTGTCGGGATTTATTTCCCTACTTGGCGCAGGAGCTAAATAATGAAACGTACCTACCAACCATCTAAAACCCGTCGTGCACGTACCCATGGCTTTCTTGTGCGTATGAAAACCAAAGGTGGCCGCGCAGTGATTGCTGCCCGTCGCGCTAAAGGCCGTAAACGCCTGGGTCTGTAATCCCGGCGTTGCATTGCTTTTGCCAATGCATGACAGTCTACCAGCCATGACATTGTATAAGCTTAGAAAAACGGATGAATTTTCATCCGTTTTTACTTTCAGGAAACGCTTATATGGTGAATGGCTGCTCGCCAATATCAAACCTAACCAGCAACCGCTCAATCGGTATGGATTAGTCGTGCCGAAAAAAATTGCCAAACTGGCGGTGAGACGTAATTATATGAAGCGCGTGTTGCGCGAATTGTTAAGAAATCAACCTTCTTCAACAACAAGCGGTTATGATGTTGTGCTTCAGGTACGCAAGACTTTTCAACACGCGGATTTTCAAGCCGTGCAACGTGATTTGTCAGTATTGCTGAGCAAGCTTAAAAAACCTTCTACAGTTTCCTGATTACGCTGATGAAAATGCTACTGATTACTTTGATAAAGTGTTACCAGTGGGGCTTGAGTCCCTGGCTGGGGCGTCAATGTCGTTTTCATCCAACCTGTTCACACTATGCGATCGAGGCTTTACAGCGCTATGGCTCTGTAAAAGGCTCCTGGCTGGCATTGGCCCGAATCGGCCGCTGTCATCCCTGGCATCCTGGTGGTGTGGACCCTCTTCCTTGACTTGTAAAAACGAAACCTTATGGATACTCGCCGTTTAATTCTGTTCGTCATTTTTTCCTTTTCTATCATGCTGCTTTGGGATGCCTGGCAAAAAGAGCATGCACCTGAGGCACCAGCCGTACAAACCGCTGCGACGCCACAAGGCGCGCCTGCTGATAAACCGCTGGAAAATGGTGGTTTCAGCCTGAAAAAGGGCGAGCGTATTTCTGTCAAAACAGATCGTTATGCTGCTGTGATCGACACTGTGGGTGGCGACTTGCGTCAATTATCTCTGCTGGAGCATAAAGCGGATGATAACTCCGGCCCTTATGAGCTGATGAGTGATCAGAGCAAGGAAAAGTTGTATGTTGCACAGACCGGCCTGAAAGGCGATGGTCTGCCTACGCATTACGAGACGTTTACAGCGCCTAATACTAGTTATGTGATGCAAGAGAGTGAAAACTCGCTGGAAGTGCGTTTAACCGCACCGGAAACCAATGGTGTAGCGGTCGATAAGATCTATACCTTCCACCGTGGCGAATACCAGATTGATGTCCGTTACGAGATCAAAAACAATAGCGAAAAAGCGATTTCGCCTTCTGTTTATTACCAGATCATCCATGACAGCGAGTCTAACCAGGGCTCAAAAATGATGCCTACCTTTACCGGTGGTGCTTATTTCACTGAAGCGGATAAATACAACAAGGTCAAATTCGATGAAATGGCCAAAAAAGATGTGTCCATCAATGCCAAAGATGGCTGGGTAGGCCTGGTACAACATTATTTTGTCAGTGCCTGGATTCCACAATCCAAAGCCGAGCGTAAGTTCTACACCACAAAACTCAGCGAACAGGATTTCTCTATCGGCACCATTTTGCCTGTGGGTGAGATTGCCGCTGGTGCGACTAAAACCATAGATGCCAAGTTATTCAGTGGTCCACAGGAACAAGATGATCTGGAAGCTGCCGCGCCGGGCATGGAGTACGTGGTTGATTACGGTATCCTGACCATAATCGCCAAGCCGCTGATGTGGTTGCTCACGCATATCTATGACCTTGTGAAAAACTGGGGCATTGCCATCATTATCCTGACAGTGCTGATCAAAGCTGCTTTCTTCAAACTGTCTGCCTCCGGCTACCGTAATATGGCCCACCTGCGTGAAATGGCTCCGCGCATGCAGGCGTTGAAAGACAAGTTTGGCGATGACAAGCAAAAGCTTCAGCAAGCCATGATGGAGATGTACCGCACCGAGAAAATCAACCCTATGGGCGGTTGCTTGCCTATCCTGGTGCAGATTCCGGTATTTATCTCACTGTATTGGGTGTTGCTGGGTTCAGTACAATTACGGCATGCGCCGTTCTTTGGCTGGATCCAGGATTTGTCAGCCACAGACCCATACTTTATTCTGCCTATACTGATGGGCGCCACCATGATCATTCAAACAAGCTTGAATCCACCACCTACGGATCCGATTCAGGCCAAAGTGATGAAAATCATGCCAGTGCTGTTTAGTGTGTTCTTCTTCTTCTTCCCGGCCGGCCTGGTGCTGTACTGGTTGGTGAACAATATTCTTTCGATCTGGCAACAATGGGCGATCAACCGCATGATCCATGCAGAAGCGGTTGCTAAAAAAGGACATGGCAAATAGTCAGCGATCGGGTGATATTAACCCGGCTGACCTGGCGCAGCACAATCCTGCGCCAGGTCATGCAACCACTGAAACGATAGCAGCGATTGCCACCGCGCCTGGTGCCGGTGGCATCGGCGTGGTACGAGTATCCGGCCCTTTAGCTAAACAAATTGCCGAGCAAGTCCTCGGTCACTGCCCTGCCCCACGGCATGCGGCTTATTTGCCTTTTTACCAGGCGGACGACAGCCTGATTGATCGTGGTATCGCGATTTATTTCCCCAACCCGCATTCTTATACCGGTGATGATGTGCTGGAACTACAAGCGCATGGCGGTACTGCGCTCATGCAAATCCTGTTGGCGCGCTGTATTGAATGTGGCGCACGGCATGCAGTTGCCGGTGAGTTTACCCAACGCGCCTACCTGAACGATAAACTCGACCTGGCGCAGGCTGAAGCAGTCGCTGACCTGATTAATGCAGCCACAGCCGAAGCTGCACGCAGTGCGGTGCGCTCCTTATCCGGTGAGTTTTCCCATGCTATCCAGGCCTTGTTGCAGCAGTTAATAGACTTGCGCATGTATGTCGAAGCCTGTTTAGACTTCCCTGAAGAAGATATTGATTTTATCAGTCAGGGCCGTGTGCTGGAAAAACTGCGGGCCAATCAGCTAACTTTGCAAACAATCTACCAACGCGCAAAACAGGGTGCACTGCTACGCGAAGGCATGAATGTCGTCTTGATTGGGCAACCTAATGTCGGTAAATCAAGTTTGCTCAATGCACTGTCCGGCGAAGACGTTGCCATTGTGACGCCGATAGCCGGCACTACCCGCGATACGATCAAAAGTGTGATTCAAATTGAAGGTGTGCCTTTACATATCATAGACACAGCGGGCTTGCGTGACACCGAGGATGTTGTTGAGCAAGTAGGCATTGCGCGCACCTGGAAGGCGATAGAAACCGCACAGGTGGCCTTGCTGTTGGTCGATAGCCAGCATGGCATTGGGCCTTATGAAACAGGTATTTTGCAGCAGTTGCCTGCGCAAGTAGAAAAAATCTGGGTGCATAATAAGATAGATGTTTCACGTGAAACATCGCGTGTCGAAAATCGAGAAAATGAGACACACTTGTTTTTATCAGCCAAGACAGGTCTAGGTATCGACGCCCTGCAAAAAACGCTTCTGAAAATAGTCGGTTATCAACCCGGTAATGAAGGTGTTTTTATGGCGCGTGCCCGTCACCTTCTGGCA
The DNA here is from genome assembly GCF_058744375.1 of Methylophilus sp. E2MeOHC9. Lineage (NCBI taxonomy): Bacteria > Pseudomonadati > Pseudomonadota > Betaproteobacteria > Nitrosomonadales > Methylophilaceae > Methylophilus > Methylophilus sp. E2MeOHC9. The sequence continues at coordinate 840,109 of NZ_CP196024.1, read as the reverse complement.
TTGCAGCAAGTTGAGTTACATTTGCAGCAGGCAGCTCAACAAATGCATGCTGCTGAGTTGATTGCCGAAGAGTTGCGTGGTGCACAAGAGGCGCTGGCTTCGATCACTGGTGAGTTCACGCCTGACGATTTACTAGGTGAGATTTTCAGCCGCTTTTGTATAGGCAAATAAAAAACCCGCCTTAGCGGGTTTTTTTTCGTCTGGGGAATGGTGTGTTTCTTTGGCTGAAGCGTTCATCAATGCTGCACACCCGTTTGCTGCCGGTAATCATGGCCCAGATCAAGTTGTCCTTATGAATAAAGCTTTCAAACAACACGCCTAAGACATGAATCACAACTACCCCTAACCAGGCCCAAGTAACGTAGTGATGAATCACTTGGGCTAAATCGTCATCAATAAATCCCCAGCCGCTGTTATAAACGATACAGCCTGATCCCACTGCCAAAATACCTAAGCCCAGCATGGCGTAGATTGCAATAGAACCGACAGGGTTGTGGCCAACATAATGCCTGGCTGTCCCTTTAAGCAGTTTGAATAAATGCTTCATTGCCCAAACGGGGTTTAACGGAAAGCTTTGGAAATTGGCGTAGCCGGTAGCGACTACGCCCCAAATAATACGCGCAACGATTAAGGTGCCTGCTACATAGCCTGCATAAGCATGGTGCAGTCTATCCCACATGGAACTATGGGTATAAAACGCATATGAGAAAGCCGCCACTAGGGACCAGTGGAAGATCCGGATAAATGGATCCCATACGTAGCGCAACATACCGGTTGTTAACTCGGCTTGATTATTTAGTTGGCTTGGTTTCAGTCAGTAAATAGGCAATAAAGTTAGCTTTTTCAGCTGGTGCACAATCTGCACCTAAAATATCGTTGCAGTGCTTGGTAAATTCCTCCTCTACTTTATCGATATCGGTAAAGCGTTTGGTATTGACGCGTGGCGCTAAAGGAGGAATCTCCTTGTTGGTAACGATGTTCTTGCCAACGTTTGCCGGATTGTTGGTATGACATGACGCGCAAGCTGCTTCTCTACCGCTAGCTGTCTGAAACTTGCGATTAAAGAATATCTTGCCGTCAGTGATAGACGGGGCTTGAAAGGTTGGGTTTACTGAGTGCGCGATATTGGTATATTTATAAACCAGTTTTTCAGCATTGGTAACGTCTGCCAGTGCATGCACAGAAAAAACTACCCCGAATACAGCAATTATTGTTTTGATTTTCATGGTAAGAGCTCCTTGGTTATTATTGAGACTAATTTTAGTATTTTTATGTTAAATAATTATGGCCTGCGTGTAATTGATTTGTATTAAACCGTTATCAATTTGTATTAAAACGCTGCTCAAGTGTAACTAAGATGTGATTAAGGTGTGAATTAAAATGACCACCAGCCTAGTTTACGCTAAAATCACAACTCTTTTTAAATCAAATAGTTCAATCACTTTATGATGGATTTCCCTGATAAATTCGATGTCATCGTTGTCGGTGGCGGCCATGCCGGTACCGAAGCGGCGCTAGCTGCTGCGCGTATGGGTCAAAAAACCTTGCTGCTGACCCATAACATCGAAACATTGGGGCAGATGTCGTGTAACCCTTCCATTGGTGGTATTGGTAAAGGGCATCTGGTCAAAGAGGTGGATGCACTTGGCGGCGCCATGGCTGCTGCCACTGATATTGGTGGTATCCAGTTTCGTATCCTGAATTCAAGCAAAGGCCCTGCCGTGCGCGCCACGCGTGCGCAGGCCGATCGCATCCTGTATAAGGCGGCCATACGCTATCGGCTGGAAAATCAGCCTAATCTGTGGCTGTTTCAGCAAGCGGTGGATGATATTATCCTGGAAGGTGAAAAAGCAGTCGGTGTGGTGACACAGATCGGTTTGCGTTTCCACTCCAAAGCTGTGGTGTTGACAGCGGGTACTTTCCTGGGTGGTTTGGTACATGTCGGTTTGCAGAACTACAGTGCTGGGCGCGCCGGAGATCCGCCAGCTATTTCATTGGCTGCAAGATTGCGTGAAATTGGTCTCCCGGCTGGCCGTCTTAAAACGGGTACTCCGCCACGCATTGATGGGCGCACTATTAATTTCAGTGTCATGACTGAGCAACCTGGCGATACACCTGTGCCGGTGTTCTCATTTTTGGGTAATGTGGCGCAGCATCCGCAGCAATTACCTTGCTGGATCACTCATACAAACCAGCAGACGCATGACATTATCCGCAGTGGCCTGGATCGCTCGCCTATGTATACCGGCGTGATTGAGGGGGTGGGCCCACGTTACTGCCCTTCTGTTGAAGACAAGATTCACCGTTTTGCAGATAAAGATTCACACCAGGTATTTCTTGAGCCTGAGGGTTTGACGACGCATGAGATATACCCGAATGGGATTTCTACCAGTTTGCCTTTTGATATCCAGTTATCGCTGGTGCGTTCCATCCGTGGGTTGGAGAGCGCACATATTTTGCGCCCCGGATATGCCATAGAATATGACTACTATGATCCAAGAGGATTGAAATCGACTCTGGAAACTAAAACTGTTAAAGGTTTGTTTTTTGCAGGCCAGATCAATGGTACAACTGGTTATGAAGAGGCGGCTGCCCAAGGGTTGCTGGCAGGCGCAAATGCGGCGCTGTACGCACAAGAGAAAGATGGCTGGTGCCCTTCCCGCGAGCAGGCATACCTGGGTGTGTTGGTCGATGACTTGATTACCTCCGGAGTGAGTGAGCCTTATCGTATGTTCACCAGTCGTGCGGAATATCGTTTGCAGTTGCGTGAAGATAACGCTGATATGCGACTCACCGAAATTGGCCGAAAATTGGGCCTGGTGGATGATGCGCGCTGGGAAGCCTTTAGTAAAAAACAGGAAATGGTTGAGCGTGAACAAGCAAGATTAAAGCATACTTATTTGCAGCCAGAGGGCGGTCAGGTAAATAGCAGCAGTCAAAACAAGATTGTTTCACGTGAAACACAGGTAGCTGTTTTTGGTAAAGCGTTGGAGCACGAGTATTCCCTGTTCGAATTATTGCGTCGTCCAGAGATTACATATCAATCGCTATTGGATATTGTGCCCTCCCCGGAAATATTGACAGAGGATGTGCTGGAGCAGGTGGAGATCGCTGCTAAATACCAGGGCTATATAGATAGACAAAACGAAGAGATTGCGCGCCAGAAGAATAGTGAGCATATAAAACTGGGTGACGTGATTAATTACAATGATGTGCATGGTTTAAGTAATGAGGCACGTCAGAAGTTGCTGATGCAACAACCTGAGACTGTAGGTCAGGCTAGTCGTATCCAGGGCATTACGCCAGCCACCATTTCTTTGTTGTTGGTATATATCAAGCGCAAACAGAAAAAGCAAAGCCACGCTGGCGATATTGCCGCCGCATGATGACTTTAGAATCACAATTGGCCGCCGGTGTGCAGGCGCTGGGTTTGGAGTCTGTTGTCTCTGCGGAGATGCAGGCACAATGCCTGGCCTATATATCGTTACTGCATAAATGGAATAAAGTGTACAACCTGACTGCGGTGCGTGACCCGCAGGAAATGGTGAACCTGCATATACTGGATAGCCTGAGTGTATTGCCGCATATACAATCCGGTCGTTTGCTGGATGTTGGTAGTGGCGGAGGTTTGCCTGGGCTGATTATTGCCATTACCCGCCCGGATGTGCAGGTAACCACTATCGATACCGTGCAGAAAAAAGCCATCTTTATGCGCCAGGTGAAAGCAGAACTGGGTTTGAGTAATGTAGAGGTAGTGCACGGGCGCGTAGAAGCGTACCTGCCACCCTCGCCTTTTAACCAGGTTATTTCCCGGGCATTTTCAGATATCGCTCTATTTAGGCGCCTGACCATGCACCTGATTGTTGCGCATGGGCGCTGGTTAGCCATGAAGGGGGTGGTGCCTGATGATGAGTTGCAACTGGCGAGTATCATCCCAACCGAAATTATTCGTTTGCAAGTACCTAACCTGCAAGCGGAAAGACATTTAATTGTGTTTGAGAATTCATAATGAAAATAATCGCGATCACCAACCAAAAAGGCGGCGTGGGCAAAACCACTACTTGCGTGAATCTGGCTGCCAGCCTGGCCGAGCATGGTAAAAAAGTGTTGTTGGTCGATCTTGATCCACAAGGCAATGCCAGTACCGGTAGCGGCATAGACAAAACACATTTGAAAGATAGTATCTACCAGGTGCTGATCGGCAATAAGACCTTGCAAGAGGTGATTCTGCATGCGGAAGCAGCAAAGTTTGATGTTGCCCCTTCCAATCGTGATCTGGCAGGTGCTGAGGTCGAGCTGGTCAATGAAATGGCGCGCGAGACACGTTTAAAGAACGCCCTGCTCAAGCTGGGTGACAGCTATGATTATGCGTTACTGGACTGTCCGCCCTCGCTTAACTTGGTGACAGTAAACGCTTTAACGGCCGCAGATTCGGTCATGATCCCTATGCAATGTGAGTACTATGCGCTGGAGGGTTTGTCAGACCTGGTCAATACCATCAAGAAAGTGCGCGCTCACTTAAACCCGATACTGGAAATCGAAGGCCTGTTGCGTACCATGTTTGATAATCGCAATATGCTGGCGCAACAGGTGTCGGCGCAACTGGTCAGCCATTTCGGCAAAAAAGTCTACCAGACCATTATCCCGCGCAATGTGCGCCTGGCCGAAGCGCCCAGTTATGGTATGCCGGTGTTGTTGTACGATCGTGCCTCCAAAGGCGCGCAGGCCTATCTGGAGCTGGCACAAGAGCTGATCCAGAAGAATTAATTTTTTACCCAAACTTTTCACAGACATTCAACACAAGGAATCAGCAGTATGGTTAAGCTCAAAGGACTCGGACGTGGACTTGATGCATTGTTATCCGGTGATGTAGAAACCATCGCTCAATCGGACACGTTACGTACGCTGCATGTCAGCCAGCTACAGCCGGGCAAATATCAGCCTCGTTCATATATGAATGAAGAGGCCTTACAGACGCTGGCCGATTCCATACGCACGCAGGGCATCATGCAACCTATCCTGGTGCGAGAAATTGCTGAGGATAAATTTGAGATCATCGCCGGCGAACGCCGCTGGCGCGCGTCGCAAAAAGCCGGGCTGACTGAAGTGCCGGTATTGGTGCGCGAGATCGCTGATGAAGCGGCACTGGCAATGGCGCTGATTGAAAACATCCAGCGCGAAAACCTCAATCCGCTTGAAGAAGCCATGGGCATCAAACGCCTGATTGATGAATTTGACATGACGCATGAAAAAGCCGCTGAAGCCGTTGGTCGCTCCCGCGTAGCGGTTTCCAACTTGTTGCGCCTGCTGACACTGACACCGATGGTGCAGGATATGCTGCTGGATAACCAGATTGATATGGGTCACGCCAGGGCATTGGTAGGCGTTGAGCCAGCCCAGCAAATCCTGTTGGCGAATAAAGTAGTGCAGGATGGCTTATCTGTACGCGAAGTCGAGCGTCTGATGCAACAAGCACCGGGCGGGAAAAAGAAAGCCAAGGAAAATGAGCAGCCGGATATCGCTTCCCTGCAAACACAATTGAGTGAGCAGTTGGGTGCCGGCGTGAATATCAGCGCTAAAACCAATGGTTCCGGTGTGCTGAAACTGAGCTATGCAAATTTAGACCAGCTGGATGATTGGATAGCAAAACTCACGGGCAAATAAGCAAAAGTTCCGGCAAAAAGCAAAATTTTAGCCTGGTGTAGGATTTTTCCAGCACATTCAGGCAGTTATGTCGTGTTGAAAGCTTGACTTCACACGGTGAATAATTCAAAATCTCGCGTCTTTGTAGCAATTTGCCTTGATTTTTTGCAGTTAAACCCCATGACCACACCGGAAACCAGCCTCTCCGACGCACAAATGTACCGCAATATGCTGCGTTGGCAAGTGATGGCAACGGCTGCTGTAACGATCGCAGCGAGTTTGATCTCCGGATTTCCCGCAGGTGTTTCAGCATTGTTTGGTGGTACGGCGGTGATAGTAGGTGCCTGGTTTGCCGCAAGAATCGCAGCAAGAGGTCAGTCTAAAACGCAGGCGACAGATGTATTGTTGAACCTGCTTAAGGCTGAAGCAGTAAAAATTCTGATTATTGCCATTATTTTATTGGCGGTATTCAAGTTGTATCAATCGTTGGTGCCGTTTGCACTGATTGCCGGTCTGGCGGCCGCTGCCCTCTTCTCGGGTGCTGCCCTGGCAAAATCGCAAACCCCTGTGTAGACACGTTTATTTTAAAAAAATAGTTTGAGATTATGACAACCGAACACACACAACAAGCAGAACACGCGCTGACTCCTTCCAGCTACATCCAGCATCACCTGGGTTTTAACGCCCAATCTGTTGGTGATACCAGTTTCTGGACCTTGCATGTGGATACGCTGGCGATGTCAGTTATCCTGGGTTTTGTCGTGATGGGTCTGGTCTGGTGGGTCGCACGCGGTGCAACGTCTGGCGTGCCAAGCAAGCGCCAGGCTTTCGTTGAATTAGTGTTTGGTTTTATCGATGACCAAGTAAAAAACATTTTCCACGGTGACAGACACAGTTTTATCGCACCAACAGCACTGACCGTTTTCCTGTGGGTGTTTGCCATGAATGCCATGGACTTCCTGCCGGTCGACATCTTTGCCAAATTCATCCATGCCTTAGGTTTCGATCACTGGCGTGCAGTGCCAACCTCAGATATCAACACGACTTTTGCGTTAGCGCTGGCGGTCTGGTTCCTGATGATTTTCTTCTCGATCAAGGCCAAAGGCCTGGGCGGCTGGATCCACGAATTGTTCTGTGCCCCGTTCGGTTCTGCCAAATTCTTCAAACCGAAAAGCTTTCTTGGCTTTATTGGTCTCGTTTTAAGCCCGTTGTTATTCGTCGCAAACTTCGCTTTTAACCTCATCGAATACGTTTCAAAACCACTTTCCCACTCATTGCGTTTGTTCGGCAACATGTATGCCGGTGAAGTCATTTTCCTGTTATTGGGTCTGTGGGCAGCCACAGGCATCACCGGGACAATCGCAGGTGCAGTGCTGGGTGCTGGCTGGTCTATCTTCCACATCCTGATTGTGGCTCTGCAAGCGTTTATTTTCATGATGCTGACTGTGGTCTACCTGGCCATGGCGCATGAATCGCACTAGTTTCAAGTTTTTGGTTATTAATTTTGTAGTTGTTTTTATTTCTTAATATAAGAGAGGGTAATACATAATGGAAGCTTTAGCATTGATTCAGGCCTACACAGGCATTGGTATCGGTTTGATCATCGGTTTGGGCGCTGCAGGTGCCTGTATCGGTATTGGTATTATGTGTGCAAGTTTCCTAGAAGGTGCTGCACGTCAACCAGAAATGATCCCAGCTTTGCAAGGTAAAGTATTCCTGCTGTTGGGTTTGATCGACGCGTCCTTCATTATCGGTGTTGGTTTGGCCATGATGTTTGCATTCGCAAACCCATTGTTGAGCGTTGTTACACAGTAATTCACGCCAGGTAGGGTTTAAGTAGTGACTTAAACCTTTCAACAACCCAGTAAGATGGATCAAAAATGAATATTAATTTCACACTCATCGCGCAAGCTATCGCATTTGCAGTGTTGATTTGGTTCACAGTGAAATTCGTTTGGCCGCCGCTGTTAAAAGCGATCGAAGCGCGCCAAAAGGAGATCGCGGATGGTTTGGCTGCTGCTCAAGAAGGTAGAAGTGCCTTGGAAGTAGCGGCTAAGAAATCTGACGCGACACTGAATGAAGCAAAACAAAAAGCAAGTGAGATTATTGGGCAAGCTGAAAAACGCGCTGCGCAGATCATCGATGAAGCTAAGGGTAATGCCAAAGCTGAAGGTGATCGCATTATTGCTGGTGCCAAAGCCGAGATTGATCAGGAAGTGAACCGCGCTAAAGAAGGCCTGCGCGCTCAAGTTTCTACATTGGCTGTGGCCGGTGCAGAAAAAATCCTGCGCAAAGAGATCGATGCCAAGGCACATAGCGAGATGTTGTCTAAACTTGCTGCGGAACTATAAGGATAAAACATGGCTGAACTCTCAACCATTGCAAGGCCTTATGCCGTTGCCGCCTACAAGTTAGGCAAAGAAAAAAAGGCATTGGCAAAATGGTCCGAAATGCTGGCATTTTCTGCGGCAGTTGCATCAGATGTACACATGAAAACGCTGATTGACAGCCCCAAACTGAATGCTGCTGATATTGAAGCGGCATTCCTCAAGGTGGGTGGTGACAATCTTGACGATCATGGGCAAAATTTAATCAAGATTTTGGTTGAATACGGCCGTTTATCCTTATTGCCTGCTATTGCTGAAGCTTTTGAGGCTTTGAAAGCGCAAGATGAAGGCACGCTGGACGCTCAAATTATTGCTGCTGCAAAACTGACAGCTGCGCAGACTAAAGATTTGATCAAACGTCTGGAAGCCAAGTTCGGCAAGAAGATTGAAGCAAGCGTATCCGTAGATCCGGAAATCATCGGCGGCATCAAAATTATTGTTGGCGACACGGTCATCGACGCGTCTGTCCAAGGTCAGTTACAAAATTTAGCCTATACGCTCACAGCATAAGGCATAGGAGATTTAAATGCAGTTATCAACATCAGAGATTAGCGAGCTCATTAAGAGCCGTTTGGAAAACTTCTCTACTACCGCTGAAGCGCGTACCCAAGGTACTGTGATTTCTGTGACAGACGGCATTGTGCGTATTCACGGTTTGTCCAATGTCATGGCTGGCGAGATGATTGAGTTTCCAGGCAACACATTTGGTTTGGCATTGAACCTGGAGCGTGACTCCGTTGGTGCCGTTGTGCTGGGTGACTACGAGCACATCACCGAAGGTGACGTATGTAAATGTACCGGTCGTATTCTGGAAGTACCAGTTGGCCCGGAACTGATTGGCCGTGTAGTGAACTCACTGGGCCAACCGATTGATGGTAAAGGCCCGGTCAATACCAAACTGACAGACAAGATTGAAAAAATTGCGCCAGGCGTGATTGCGCGTAAATCTGTGTCACAACCAGTGCAAACTGGCCTGAAGTCTATCGACTCCATGGTACCGGTAGGTCGTGGCCAACGTGAATTGATCATTGGTGACCGTCAGACTGGTAAAACAGCGGTGGCTGTTGATGCGATCATCAACCAGAAGGGTCAGAACATGACCTGTATCTACGTTGCGATTGGTCAGAAAGCTTCTACCATTGCTAACGTGGTGCGCAAATTGGAAGAGCACGGCGCGATGGCTTACACCATTATCGTGGCTGCTTCTGCTTCTGACTCTGCTGCATTGCAATTCCTGGCGCCTTACGCCGGTTGTACCATGGGCGAATATTTCCGTGACCGTGGTGAAGATGCACTGATCGTTTACGATGACTTGTCAAAACAAGCGGTTGCTTACCGTCAGATCTCCCTGTTGCTGCGCCGCCCACCAGGCCGTGAAGCTTACCCAGGTGACGTGTTCTACATCCACTCACGTTTGTTAGAGCGTGCTGCGCGTGTAAACGAAGAATATGTAGAAAAATTCACTGAAGGCAAAGTCAAAGGCAAAACAGGTTCATTGACTGCATTGCCAGTGATTGAAACCCAGGCTGGTGACGTATCTGCATTCGTGCCAACTAACGTGATCTCGATTACCGATGGCCAGATCTTCCTGGAAACTGACTTGTTCAACGCAGGTGTGCGTCCAGCGATCAACGCCGGTATTTCAGTATCCCGCGTAGGTGGTGCTGCACAAACCAAGATCATCAAGAAACTGGGTGGCGGTGTACGTCTGGCATTGGCACAGTACCGTGAACTGGCTGCGTTTGCGCAGTTTGCGTCTGACCTGGATGAAGCAACCCGTAAACAGCTGGACCGCGGTCGTATGTTTACCGAGTTGATGAAACAGGCACAGTACTCACCATTGAGCGTTGCAGCGATGGGCGTAAGCTTGTTTGCAGCAAACAAAGGTTACTTTGACGATGTACCAACCAACAAGGTGCTGGCATTTGAAAACGCATTGCATGGTTTCTTGAACTCCAAGTACAAGAACATCATCGACGCGATTGATTCCAGTAAAGATCTGAGTGGCGACAACGAGAAAGCATTGGAAGCTGCGATTCAAGATTTCAAAGCAACTAACGCTTATTAATCTCTGACACTTCGACTTAGGAACCTAACATGGCAGGTAGTAAAGAGATTAGAACCAAGATCAAGAGTGTAGAAAATACACGCAAGATCACCAAGGCGATGGAGATGGTGGCCGCTTCTAAAATGCGTAAAGCGCAGGAAAGAATGCGTGCTTCGCGCCCGTATGCGGATAAAATCCGTAATGTGGCTGCTCACCTCTCCTTTGCTCAATCCGAGTATAGACATCCGTTTCTGATCAAGCGCGATGTGGTGAAAAATATCGGTCTGATTGTGGTCAGTTCAGATAAAGGCCTGTGCGGTGGTTTGAATACCAACGTATTGCGTTTGTCGCTGAACCAGATGAAAGCCTGGGAAGCTGAAGGCAAAGGCATCAGCGTCAGCGCGATTGGTAACAAAGGCTATGGCTTTATGAACCGTATCGGCGCACAGGTGAAATCACATATCACTGGTCTGGGCGATACACCGCATCTGGAAAAACTGATCGGTAGCATCAAAGTGATGCTGGATGCTTATATTGCCGGTGAAATCGATCAGCTTTACATCTGCTATACCAAATTCATCAATACCATGAAGCAAGAACCGACCATGCAGCAACTGCTGCCATTGTCTGGTGAGCAACTGGGCAGCCCGAATGGCCATTGGGATTACATCTATGAGCCGGAAGCTAAACCAGTGGTGGATGAATTGATGACACGTTATATCGAATCACTGATTTACAACGCAGTGGCCGAAAACATGGCGTCAGAACAATCTGCACGTATGGTGGCGATGAAGTCTGCATCCGACAACGCGAAGAGCGTGATCGGCGAACTGAAACTGGTGTACAACAAAGCCCGTCAGGCTGCGATCACCAAAGAGATTTCAGAAATCGTCGGCGGTGCGGCAGCAGTTTCGTCCTAAGGCGCGCGCATCAAGCGCAAGTGAAAGAATTCAATTAGATCTGACTCATACAGTTAGGAAAAGAAAATGGCAAAGGCAAATCAAGTAGTAACAGGTAAAGTAGTGCAGTGTATTGGCGCTGTGGTTGACGTGGAATTTCCACGCGATCAAATGCCTAGAGTATTCGATGCGTTGATCATCGATGACAAAAACTCCAATGCAGAAGCCGGTTTGACACTGGAAGTGCAACAACAGCTGGGTGACGGCGTGGTACGTACCATTGCCATGGGTTCCTCAGATGGTCTGGCGCGTGGTACCGCATTCAAAAATACTGGCGCAGCGATTTCTGTACCAGTGGGTGAAGGCACACTGGGCCGTATCATGGACGTATTGGGTCGCCCAATCGACGAAGTCGGTCCAATCGATTCTACAGAATTCCGTTCTATCCACCAGAAAGCCCCTGCTTTTGAAGAGCTGTCCCCTTCTGTTGACCTGTTAGAAACAGGTATTAAGGTGATTGACCTGGTTTGCCCGTTCGCTAAAGGCGGTAAAGTGGGCCTGTTCGGTGGTGCCGGTGTAGGTAAAACCGTTAACATGCTGGAACTGATCAACAACATCGCTAAACAGCACTCCGGTTTATCCGTGTTTGCCGGTGTAGGTGAGCGTACCCGTGAAGGTAACGACTTCTACCACGAGATGGCAGATGCAGGTGTTATCAAGCTGGATAACATGAAAGAATCAAAAGTAGCGATGGTGTTCGGCCAGATGAACGAGCCTCCAGGCAACCGTCTGCGCGTCGCTTTGTCAGGTTTGACCATGGCTGAAAAATTCCGTGATGAAGGCCGTGACGTATTGTTCTTCGTGGATAACATCTACCGTTACACACTGGCCGGTACTGAAGTATCTGCGTTGCTGGGCCGTATGCCTTCAGCCGTAGGTTACCAACCTACCCTGGCTGATGAAATGGGCCGTTTGCAAGAGCGTATTACTTCAACTAAAGTGGGTTCCATTACTTCTATCCAAGCGGTTTACGTACCAGCGGATGACTTGACCGATCCATCACCAGCGACGACTTTCCAGCATTTGGATTCCACCGTTGTGTTGTCACGTGACATTGCTTCCCTGGGTATTTACCCAGCGGTTGACCCACTGGATTCAACCTCACGTCAGCTGGATCCACTGGTTGTTGGTGAAGAGCATTACAACGTGGCACGTAGCGTTCAACAAACACTGCAACGCTACAAAGAATTGCGCGACATTATCGCGATTCTGGGTATGGATGAATTGTCACCAGAAGACAAACTGTCTGTAGGCCGTGCACGTAAAATCCAGCGTTTCCTGTCACAACCTTTCCACGTGGCTGAAGTATTTACTGGCGCACCAGGCAAATACGTACCATTGAAAGAAACCATCAAAGGCTTCAAAGCGATTGTTGCCGGCGAATACGATCACTTGCCTGAGCAAGCGTTCTACATGGTGGGTGGTATCGAAGAAGCTGTTGAGAAAGCTAAAACACTGAACTAATGTGTGTATGAATACAAGCAGGCGATTTTATCCCTGCTTGTTTCTTTCAGTGAAATAGAAAAGAGAACATTATGGCAAATACTGTGCATATCGATGTAGTAAGCGCGGAAGAATCAATCTTCTCCGGCGAAGCTGAATTTGTCGTGGCGCCAGCAGGTGCTGGTGAAGTAGGTATCTACCCTAACCATGCGCCTATGATCACAACTATCAAGCCAGGTGCTTTGCGTATCAAGCAGTCGGCTGACAAAGATGAAACCGTGATTTATATTTCTGGCGGCATGCTGGAAGTGCAACCAGGTGTGATCACTGTGTTGGCTGATACTGCGATCCGCGGCCAGGATCTGGACGAAGCCAAAGCGATTGCTGCGAAAGAAGCCGCAGAAGAAGCCTTGAAAAATCGTTCTTCTGAAATTGATTATGCAGCAGCGCAAGCTGAATTGGCCGAAGCGGTGGCACAAATTCAGGCAATCCAGAAATTGCGTAAATCTGTACACTAAGCAAGTGCAAAACAAAAAACAGGCGGCTCTCGAGTCGCCTTTTTTGTTGCTGAGCTAAAATGCCATCCCTTTTATTTCTAAGCTAAAATAACGGTATGAGTGACCTGAATATTATTATCCTGGCAGCCGGTAAAGGGACGCGTATGCGTTCGGACTTGCCTAAAGTATTACATGCCGTGGGTGGCAAGCCGATTTTGCAGCATGTGATTGATGCCGCACGGCAGCTCAACCCGCAAAAAATCATTGTCGTGTATGGTTTTGGCGGCGAACAGGTGCAGCAGCAAATATCAGGTGAAGATCTGCAATGGGTGTTACAAGCCGAGCAGCTAGGCACTGGGCATGCGGTACAACAGGCCCTGCCCTTGCTGGACGATAATGGCGCAACACTGATCTTGCTAGGCGACGTACCCTTAGTAGATGTCGCTGCCTGTCAGCAAATGTTGCAGCAGGCCAACCAGCACCTGGTCGTACAAACGTTTATCAAGGATGACCCTACGGGGTATGGCCGGATTGTCCGCAATGGCAATAATGAAGTTTTAGCGATTGTTGAACATAAAGATGCCAGCGAAGCGCAACGGTCTATCCAGGAAGTGAATACGGGCATTATGGCCATGCCCAATGTGCAATTGAAAAGCTGGTTGGCACAGATTAAAAACGATAATGCACAGCAGGAATATTACCTGACCGATATCATCGCATTATCAGTCAATGAAGGCCGTGCTGTATTGCCGCAAGTCGTGGCAGACGCCTGGTCAGTGACTGGCATTAATTCCAAAATCGACCTGCAACAGATTGAAAGACAACACCAGCTGCGCCAGGCAACCGCGTTGATGACGCAAGGCGTGACTTTGCTGGATGCCAGCCGCATTGATATCCGCGGTCAACTTTCGTGTGGCCGTGATGTGCTGATTGATATCAATTGCGTCTTTGAAGGCAATGTCGTCATTGAAGATGATGTACAGATAGGCCCGCAATGCGTGATCAGGAATGCCGTGATTGCCAAAGGCAGCAGGCTGGCGGCATTCACCCATATTGATGATGCGACTATAGGCCAACACAGCAAAATCGGCCCGTTTGCACGGTTGCGGCCGGGAACCCAGCTCGCGGCTGAAACCCATGTAGGCAATTTTGTTGAAATTAAAAATGCAACGATAGGCCTCGGCAGCAAGGTTAATCACTTAAGTTATGTCGGCGATGCCAGCATTGGTGCCAATGTGAATATCGGCGCTGGCGTGATCACTTGCAATTACGATGGTGCGAACAAACATAAGACCATTATCGAAGATGATGTATTTGTCGGCTCTGATACGCAACTGGTTGCCCCGGTGACCGTCGGCAAAGGCGCTACCATTGCGGCAGGTTCAACCATTACTAAACATGTCCCGGCTGACTCACTGACCCTGTGTCGTGCCCGTGAGCAACGTTCAATTCAAGGATGGAAACGTCCACAAAAGGTGAAAAAATAAGCGTATGTGTGGCATTGTCGGTGCGGTAGCAAACAGAAATATCGTTCCATTACTCATAGAGGGCTTGAGCCGCCTTGAGTATAGGGGCTATGACTCAGCAGGGATTGCAGTGCTCAACCAGCAGATTGAGCGTGTGCGTTCGGTTGGCCGCGTGGCTGAGCTTGAGAACAAAGCACAAGGCTTACAGAGTCATATCGGCATCGGTCATACGCGTTGGGCCACTCACGGCGGCGTGACTGAGCAGAATGCGCACCCGCATGTCTCGCCAGGGCAGGATAATGCGCAGATCGCAGTGGTACATAACGGCATTATTGAAAACCACGACGAACAGCGTGACCGCCTGACGGCATTAGGCTACCAGTTTTATTCACAGACAGATACTGAAGTCATTGCGCATCTGGTGCACTATTATTACCAGCAGACCAAAGATTTATTGAAAGCGGTGCAACAGGCGATCAATGAACTGACCGGCGCTTATGCCATCAGTGCTGTCGTTCTGGATAATCCCAGGCAATTAGTGGTTGCCCGCCTGGGTTGCCCGTTGTTGATTGGCTTGGGTGAGCAGGAGAATTTTGTCGCTTCTGATGTGTCTGCGGTATTGTCTGCGACACGTAAAGTGATTTACCTTGAAGATGGTGATGTCGCCACGTTAAGTACCGATGCGGTAGTCATTTATGACAGGCAAGGCGAAACGGTGCAACGTAAAGTGCATATGAGTGATGTATCGCTGGCCTCGCTAGAGCTCGGCCCTTACAGCCACTTCATGCAGAAAGAGATCCATGAACAACCACGCGCCATCAGCGATACGATAGAAGCGTTGATTGATGATGGTGCTTTTAGAAGTGAGTTGTTTGGCACTGCTGCTGCCGATATTTTCCGGCAAATAGATAGCGTGTTAATTTTGGCGGCAGGCACCAGCTATTACGCCGGCCTCACCGCTAAATACTGGCTGGAAAGCATCGCCAGAATCCCTACCTCGGTAGAAATCGCCAGTGAATACCGCTATCGCGATTCAGTGCCTAATCCTAAACAGTTAGTGGTCACTATCTCGCAATCTGGCGAAACACTGGATACCATGGAAGCGCTCAAACATGCGCAAAAACTGGGGCATCCATACAGCCTGGCAATATGTAATGTGCAGGAAAGCGCTATTCCACGGGCGTCGTCACTGATTTTCTACACCCGCGCCGGGGCTGAAATCGGCGTTGCCAGCACCAAGGCGTTTACTACGCAGTTGATTGCACTGTTTGTGCTTTCGGTGACGTTAGCGAAAGAACGTGGCTTATTGGCAGCCGAGCAAGAGCAGGCCTACCTGACCGACTTGCGCCAATTAACAAGCAGCGTGCAAATCGCCCTCAACCTCGAACCGCAAATCCGTGAATGGGCCGCTAGATTTGGCGATAAAGAGCATGCATTGTTCTTGGGCCGTGGCGTACATTTCCCGATCGCGATGGAAGGGGCACTCAAGCTCAAGGAAATCTCCTACATCCACGCCGAAGCCTATCCCGCGGGCGAACTGAAACATGGCCCGCTGGCATTGGTAGATAGCAATATGCCGGTGGTGGTGATTGCGCCTAACGACGCACTGCTGGAAAAAGTGAAATCCAATATGCAGGAAGTAAAGGCGCGCGGTGGTGAGTTATTTGTGTTTGCTGACGCTGACAGTCACTTCAATGCGTCTGAAGGTGTACATGTGATTCGTACGCCACGGCATGTAGGCGTACTGTCACCTATCCTGCATGTGATCCCGGTGCAATTGCTGGCCTATCATGCGGCCTTGCTTAAAGGGACGGATGTGGATAAACCACGTAACCTGGCCAAAAGCGTCACCGTAGAATAAACCCAAACCTAGAAAAGCCCCAGCAATTGGGGCCTTTTTACAATTAAGAAGTAGATTGCTTTCACTTACACTTGTCATTGGTACTAGTATTTGTACACTAGCCACCGGTTACACGGTGCTAATTAGGAAATGTAGTCATGACCACATCACAGCAGAGTATTATCGGGCGCCAGCCTATTGTTAATGACAAGCAGGAAATCATTGGCTACGAATTCTTTTTCAGGAAAGAATCCGACGGCAGTGATACGCCGTTTGAAGAAGATATCCAGACCTGCGCCAAAATTCTCTCCACCACCATGGATGAAATGCATGAAAGCTGGCTGCTGGGCCAGCAGCTGGCATTTATCAATGTCGATCATGTCATGCTCAACAGCGAGTTCCTCGAGTTAATGCCAGCCGAAAAAACGGTGCTGGAGATCGTGCGCCAGGTCGATGTGACGACTGAAATCATTGCACGTTGCCAGGCGCTGAAAGCCGCAAAATTCAGAATCGCGCTGGATAATCCGCAACGCTACCCGCAACTGGAAGCTTTGGTGAGCATAGCCGATTACATCAAGCTGGATATGCGCGATGTGGATATCGAAGAAGCCAAAGCATGGCTAAAGAAATATCAAAAACCTGACTGCAAGCTGATTGCAGAAAAAGTAGAACAAAACGCACAGTTCAAGAGTTTGCAGGAAGCAGGTTACCAGCAGTTTCAGGGCTACTTTTACGCCAGGCCAGAAAACCTGAATGCCAAGGTCATAAACCCCAGTTTTGAAGGTGTATTGAATTTATTGAACCTGGTCAGCCAGGAAGCGGATAACAGAGATATTGAAAACGGTTTCAAACGCGATACCACGCTTAGTTACAAGCTCTTGCGCTACATTAATTCTGTCGGCTTTGGCTTGTCTTGCGAAGTGCAATCGATAGGGCATGCTTTAACTATCCTTGGGCGTAACCAGCTCTATCGCTGGCTCACCTTGTTAATGGTTACTGCAGGCAATAACAGCACCTCCCCTGCCCTGATGAAAACATCGATCACGCGGGGCCGCCTGACCGAGTTACTCGGCGAGCCTTTCTTTGATAAAAAAGACCGCGACAACCTGTTTGTGGTCGGCGTATTTTCGCTGTTGGATGTCATGCTGAAGGTGCCGATGGAAGACATTCTGGACAAACTGCAGCTACCGGAACAGATTGTCGATGCACTGACAGAACGATCAGGCATTTTTGGTCCTTTCCTCAAGCTGACTGAAGCTTGCGAAGATGCCAACAGTGATCAAATCCTGCATCTGGCTGAGATGTTGCAGCTCAACCCGGAGAAAGTAAACCAGTGCCATATGGAAGCCTTGGCCTGGACTGAAAAGTTAGGCGTTTAGAAAACGCGCGCATTTATCCACTTGAAAAAATCAGGCGCATTCCCATATTGAAATCACAGATGCTTGCAGTTTGAGGTCTGTGATTCAAGTTAATCGCTTAATTTTAAAAGGATAAACGTATGCGTACTTATGACTTAACCCCACTCTACCGCACTGCCATTGGTTTTGATCGTTTGGCAAAAATGCTCAACGACGGCCAGCGCAGCGAAAACGAAATCAGCTACCCGCCTTATAACATCGAACTGGTCGATGAAAACGCCTACAAAATTGTCATGGCCATCGCCGGCTTCCAGCTCAACGAGCTGGAAATAGAAACCGAACACCAAACCTTACGCGTGACTGGCCGCAAAGCCAAAAAAGAGCAGGAAACCACTTTCCTGCACCGAGGCATCGCCAACCGCGATTTTGAGCATAAATTCCAATTGGCCGATCACGTCAAAGTCACTGGCGCCAACCTGGAGAATGGCTTATTGAGTATTGCCCTGGTGCGAGAAATTCCAGAAGCGCTCAAACCGCGCAAAATCGAAATCGGCACGCAAGTGCAATCCAATGTCTCAAGCTTCATTGAGCAAAAAGCGGCTTAATCAGCCAGCGATAAAAAAGGGCCCGCCGGGCCCTTTTTTCATATGCGCATGCTGAATACCGCATTGGTTTTGCGTTTAACCAAGCGCAGTTGGGTGATGCGTATTAAAATACGTTTTTAGAATTTTTTGAAGGCTTGCAAATCCTATGGCCCAATATGTGATGTCCATGCTCCGCGTGAGCAAAATCGTGCCGCCTAAACGGCAGATCATCAAAAACATTTCTCTGTCTTTCTTCCCCGGGGCCAAAATCGGGCTGCTGGGCCTGAACGGTTCCGGTAAATCGACCGTCTTGCGTATCATGGCCGGGGCTGACAAGGATTATGAAGGTGAAGTGCAATGGCAGCCGAATATTTCCATCGGCTACCTGCCACAGGAGCCTGAACTGGATGCGGAAAAAACCGTACGCCAGGAAGTGGAAGCTGGCCTGGGTGCCGTGATGGAAGCCAAGCAAAAGCTGGAAGAAATCTACGCCGCCTACGCGGAGCCGGATGCCGATTTTGACAAGCTGGCCGAAGAACAAGCCAAATATGAAAATATCCTGACTGCCAGCGGTAGCGATGTCGAGCAACAGCTGGAAATCGCCGCCGATGCGCTGCGCCTGCCGCCGTGGGATGCCAAAATCGGTCCTTTATCAGGCGGTGAAAAACGCCGCGTCGCCTTATGCAAATTGTTGCTCTCCCGGCCTGACATGCTGCTGCTGGACGAACCGACCAACCACTTGGATGCTGAATCTGTCGATTGGCTGGAGCAGTTCCTGGTGCGCTTCCCCGGCACCGTCGTTGCCGTCACGCATGATCGCTACTTCTTGGATAATGCCGCCGAGTGGATCCTGGAACTGGATCGTGGCGAAGGCATTCCGTGGAAAGGTAATTATTCCAACTGGCTGGAACAGAAAGAAGAGCGCCTGGCCCAGGAACACAAACAGGAAGATGCTCACCGCAAGGCCATGAAGCAAGAGCTGGAATGGGTGCGCCAGGGTGCCAAGGCACGCCAGAGCAAAAGCAAGGCGCGTCTGGCCCGCTATGAAGAAATGTCCGGTGTCGAGTACCAGCGCCGCAACGAAACCCAGGAAATCTTTATTCCACCAGGTGAGCGCCTGGGTAACCAGGTCATTGAGTTCAACAATGTCTCCAAAGGCTTTGGTGACCGCCTGCTGATCGATAACCTGTCCTTCAGCATTCCGCCAGGTGCGATCGTCGGCGTCATCGGCCCTAACGGTGCCGGTAAATCTACCCTGTTCCGCATGCTGCAAGGCAAAGAGCAACCAGATAGCGGTGAAATCATCACAGGCCCAACCGTGCAGCTGGCAGCGGTAGACCAAAGCCGTGAAGGGCTGGATAACGATAAAACGGTATTCGAAGCTATTTCTGGTGGCCTGGATATATTAACGGTGGGCAAATTCGAAATGCCTAGCCGTGCCTATATCGGCCGCTTTAACTTTAAAGGCGGTGACCAGCAGAAGATCGTCGGCCAACTGTCAGGCGGTGAGCGTGGCCGCCTGCACCTGGCAAAAACCCTGATTTCAGGTGCTAACGTGTTGCTGCTCGATGAACCCTCAAATGACCTGGATGTGGAAACTCTGCGTGCGCTGGAAGATGCATTGTTGGAGTTCTCCGGTTGCGTATTGGTGACCTCGCATGACCGCTGGTTCCTGGACCGGATTGCAACCCACATCCTGGCGGCGGAAGGTGATTCACAATGGACGTTTTTCAACGGCAACTATCAGGAATACGAAGCTGATAAGAAGAAGCGCCTGGGTGAAGAAGGCGCCAAGCCCAAACGTATCCGATACAAACCGATTGCACGCTAAAACAAAAATCCCATTCATTGAATGGGATTTTTTTGGCACCGGTACTGATCAGTATGATTTAAAGCATACACATGATCGAACGCGAGATTTTTTAGAAAGGGATTGTTTACAAATAAAACAACATTGTTCATGATAGTCATGCGTTATTTGTAGGAATTTCTTTATTCATGAAATAAAAGGAGCGAGCGATGGCAGGTTGGTTTGAACTTACAAAAAGTGCAGCAAATGGTCAGTTTAGTTTTGCACTGAAGGCCGGTAATGCGGAGACTATTCTGAGAAGCGAGCAGTATACGACCAAAGCCGCTGCACAAAATGGCATTGAGTCTGTGCAGAAAAATAGTCCTGCGGATGAGCGCTATCAAAAACTGGTCGCCAAAGATGGCAGCCCTTATTTCAATTTACTGGCAGGGAATAGCCAGATCATCGGTACCAGCCAGATGTACTCCTCAGCTGATGCGCGCGATAAAGGCATCGCCTCAGTCAAGAACAATGGCACGACCGAAACAATTAAAGATTTGACCTGATCAATCGCTCTCTTGAGTTAAAGCCTCTCTTTGTGCGGGGCTTTTTTCGTCAGATAGTCCCACAGCCAGGCCGGGATCAGGCGTAACAGGCGCGCGACGATGCCCATTTGCCAGGGGATCACGGTATAACGCTTGCCTGCGTTAATCGCCTGCAATGCTTTGTCGGCAAATACATCCACATCCATCAAAAAGGGCATGGCATAGGTGTTGATATCTGTCATCGGCGTGCGGATGTAGCCGGGCGAGATGGTGGTGACGCCGATATGATGCAGCTGCATTTCGACGCGCAGGCTTTCCAGATAGGTGATGGCTGCTGCTTTGCTGGCGCTGTAAGCCCCGGAACCCGGCAAACCGCGTATCCCTGCCACGCTGGCGATGCCTACCAGTTGCGCAGGCTCACCTTGCCCTGCAACTGCTTTCATGGCGGCGATAAACGGCTGGAAGGTGTGCACCAGCCCCATCACATTGGTATCAAACACGGCCTGGAAGGCGGCGATATCCTCCTGATATTCCGTCAGTGTGCCCCGGCTGACCCCGGCATTGCCAATGACAATATGCGGGGTGCCGACCTCGGCAAGAAATGTGTGTGCAATTGCTTGCATACGCGCGGCATCACGCACATCAGCCGTATAGCAATGCGCCTGGCTGCCAAAAGTAGCGGTGATTTCATTTTGCAGGGTGGTCAGCGCGTGCTGTTTGCGCCCTATCAAAGCCAAGGTACAGTGCGCGCCGTAGCGGCGGGCATACGCTTTAGCCAATGCCTGGCCGATACCACTGGAGGCGCCGGTGATGACGATACGTAGATGGGATGGAGTTGCTTGTTGCATAAAAGTTACAGGAGAAAATGGTTGGGTTAGAATGCCATAAAACAATACGGGGAAACAATCATGAATCTGGAAAAAGTGATCTTTGGTTTTTTTATTATTTTAGCCATGACGCTCAATTTTGGTTTTTTTGTCGGGCAAATTGATAATCCCAAACACCACTTGCATTATGAGTTATATGCCGCGATTGTGGTCAACCTGATTGCGACTGTGCTGAAATTTGGCGATCGTACGCAGATAGGCGCTATCCATCTCGCCACCAGCCTGGTGGCTGATCTGCAGTTGATCGCCGCCGCGATTATCTGGACCGCTGCCGGTACACAATCCACCGAGGCAGAAGTGATTGTCGGTATTGTGTCGCTGTCTGGCGGGGCTTTCCTGGCGAATGTGACTTCGGTGATCCTGCTGATTTACGAAACCGTCACCCTGCGCCGCTAGTGATATTCAAGCGATGAACCTCAATCAGATCATCTTCCTGATTCTGCGGCGCATGCGTGCGCCGCTGCTGATGGTGATTATCAGCTATGCCATTGCGCTGATCGGTTTTGTGCTGATTCCCGGCGCGGATGATCATGGCCAGGTTTATCACCTGCGTTTCTTCGACGCGTTTTATATCCTGAGTTATACCGCGACCACCATCGGTTTTGGCGAGATCCCCTACCCGTTCACCGGCCATCAACGCATGTGGATGACCTTCTCGATTTATTTCACGGTGATTGCCTGGTTTTATGCGATAGGGGCGATTATTGCCCTGTTTCAGGAGGCTACCCTCAAACAGGCGATCAAAACGGCCAGGTTTAAGCGCGATGTGTGTAACCTGATGGAGCCGTTCTACCTGATTTGCGGCTATGGTGAAACCGGTAGTGAACTGGTGCGTGCCCTGGATAGAAATGAATTGCGGGTGGTGGTGCTGGAGATTTCACCGGAGCGCATCAATGAACTGGAAATGACCGATTACCAGTTTTATGTTCCGCACTTGTGTGCCGATGCCAAACTGTCTGAAGTACTGTTGTTTGCCGGCATCAAGAACCCCATGTGCCGTGGTGTGGCTGCCCTCACCGATGATGATCATGCCAACCTGGCCATCTCGGTCGCCATCAAGCTGATCAAGCCAGAACTGCCGGTACTGGCCAGGGTGGAAAATGATGTGGTGGCCGCCAATATGGCGTCTTTTGGCACTGACCATATCATTAACCCTTATAAGATCTTTGGTGAGCATCTGGCCATGCGGCTCAATGCGCTGGGGACTTACCTGCTACATGAATGGCTGACCATGGCGCCGGGTGATGCCATTGCGCCGCCGGCAGCTATCCCCAAGGGCAAGTGGATCGCCTGTGGTTTTGGCCGCTTTGGCAAGTCGGTAGTGAGTAGTTTGCAAAATGGCGCCATGGACGTGACCATTATTGAGGCGGACCCGGAAGGCACGCAATGTGAGGACTGTATTGTCGGCAGTGGCGTGGAGTCACATGTCTTGCAACAAGCTGGCATAGAACACGCCATAGGTATCGTCGCAGGCACCGATAACGACATTAATAACCTGTCGATTGTGATGACGGCGCTGGAGGTGAATCCCGAACTATTCGTGATTATCCGCAAAAACAAACGCCATAACGATCCGCTGTTCGACCACTTTAATGCCGATATCACCATGCAGCCTAGTGACGTGATTGCGCATACTTGCTTGTCTTATATGGTGTCGCCCATGCTGGCTGAATTTCTGGCAAATGCCAGGCATCAAACCAATGCCTGGGCTAATGCGGTGATTGCGCAACTGGTGTCCAAATTGGGTGAGCAGGTGCCCGATACCTGGGATATCACCATCGAGGGTGAGATGGCATTTGCCGTCTGCTCATTGATGCAACAAGGCTTGCAACCTACTCTCAAGCACCTGGTGATGAGCCCTTCCGGGCAGCGGCACGAGATGCCGGTTGTGCCCTTGATGCTGGTGCGAGGTGAACAAAAATCCATGTTACCCGAGCTTTCTACGCCGCTGCAGATAGGAGACAAAATCTTGTGTTGCGGGATGGATCAGGCAAAATCGATACAGCGGTATGTCATGTATGACATCAAAACACTGCATTACATCGTCACCGGCACCGAGATGCCGGAAACCTGGATTGGGCGCTGGTTGAAAGCGTGAAATTTCATCAAATAAAAACATAATTAACACTTTTAAGTTTAAAGTATCGGCATGATTAAATGCGTGCTAATACACGCATCGCAACCTCTATCAGCCAAATGTATCGTGCTGACATGTGCAGGTGTTGCTGAATTTTTGCTAGGGCTGTATGACCGAATTATTAATAACCCCTGCCAAGGGTACGCTTAAAGCCCAACCTGTTTTATTGCTTGTTACCCTGCTGTTTTTAACGATTGCAAACTATCTGGGTAAAGGCTTCAACGTAGTCACTCAAGCCCTGCTGTTTGTGACGCTCATGCTCGCCGTCTATGGGGCCAGGCGTGTGCACATCGCTTCAAAAAAGAAAATACTGATCAATAAGGCCAGCAAGCAGATCGTTGTCACTACCTATACTTTTTTTGGCGGCAGGCAAAAGAAGCACTATCCGGTGATGTATTTTGGGGCGATCCGGTCTTATATTTCACTCGGTAATCAAGCGAGAAATGTAGTCGAACTGATCACCAATGATGGTACCGGCAGTTTGCCTTTATCCAGCTTCACCCCTAAAGGTGGTAGAAAACTCTGGTCCTTGGAAGTTGAAACAGAGCATCCCGAAGCTGCTGATTTAGTCATCAGTGTTGCTAATTTAATCCCGGTGCAAAACCTGGGGTTCGTTGGCCATCATTTTGAGAAGTGCCCATTAGAGAGAGATGCACGCCACTTTATTAAAAAAATATTCAAGTAATGATGTTGATGTGAGGGAAATCCAGTGATTGCAATCTATACACCACAAACTGAGTCTGAAGTCGCTGTGATTTCGTCCATGCTGGACGCGTATGACATTCCATATTTCATCCGTGGCGGTGCTTTTAGCAAGCTTTATCCAGGCCTGCAAATCAAAGATTACAACACGCAGACTGTGATGGTGCCGGCTGAGTTTCAAGCGGTTGCACGCGAGTTATTAATTGATTTTATACAGCCCGTACCACAAGCAATTAAACGCGATTCAAGGGTATCAATCAGCAGGATTTTCAGGGTATGTATTGAAATGATTCTGGGCGGCTGGGTGTTTACGGGGAAGCGCTGGAATAAAAACGCGCGTGAAGAAAACCAACATCCCGATGTGTAGATCATGTGATGCAGCATGAGCGATGCACTAGGCTACTTCCTACAGCTGCTAGGTTGAGAGCATGAAAAAGCCCTGCAGGTGCAGGGCTTTTTCATTACAGGCTAAGCTTATTTTTTGGCTTTGTCTTTGCGTACATTATTAATAATAAAGTCCGCCGTTTGCAGTGCAGCATCATTACCACCAGCCATCGAGCTACCGGTAATATATTTACCATCAATCACTAGGCTAGGCACACCCGTAGCACCCGAGGCCTTGAAAGTTTGCATCGCTTTATTCATCTGCATGGTGGTCGCAAATGACTTGAATGCTTTTTCAACTTTGATTTTGTCCAGGCCGCCTTGTTTTATCACCCAGTCAATGGCGGCAGCTTCATCCGCCGGGTTTAATGTTTTGCTTTTGTGGATCGCATCAAACAGCTGGCTATGCAATTTGTCCAGTACGCCTAGTTCCTGCATGGCATAGTAGGCTTTGGCCATGGGGGCCCAGCTGGCGTTTGGCAAGGCCGGTACACGTTTGAAATAAACGTCGGCAGGTAGTTTTTTCACCCATGCTTCCAGCGGCTGTTCCATGTGATAGCAATGCGGACAGCCGTACCAGAAGATTTCCATGACTTCGATTTTGGCAGGCTGGTCGGTAGCGATTTGTTGCGCGACCTGGTCAAACTGGTCACCCGCTTGTGGATCTGCCAACGCCGCAGTGGAGGTGAGACCAGCCAGTAGCAGCAAACTTAACAACATTTTTTTCATATAGTGAGTTTCCTTGTTCGGTGGAAAGTAATGATTAAACGTATCTCTGATTTTTAATACACCCAGAATTCATGTACTAGTGATTTAACGTGTCTGGGTGACAACACGATGACAGCCCAAATGCATCCATGAGATTAATGGGCAGAGGATTCGATATTGACCTTGATCAGATTGGCCTGGAAGCCATTGGTTTCCAGATCATGGCTGATTTTACTGATCTTGCCTAAATCACGCAGCGGGCCAATGCGGACGCGGTGCATGGTGCCTTTGTTAGGGATCTCGGCCGTTTGCACGAATGCCTCAAATCCGACTAAAGCCAACCTGGTTTTGAGGTTGTTTGCATCATCTTCTTTAGCGAAAGCACCCACCTGCACAAAATAGCTTTCTTGCTTGATGGTGGGGTTCTTTTTCACCTGTTCTTCACTGATCTTGCTCTCTGTATCTGGCAGGATGGTGTAGAAATCAAATTTGTTCGGGTCTTCAATCGCCGCACTGCCGGGTTTGACTTCTTCTTCCGTCACAGTGTTTTTAATCGGTAATTCCTGCTGGCCTTCATCTTTTTTAAAGGCGCTGGAAAAAGGGCTATGGTCGCCTTTGATGTAAATGATCAGGGCCACTGTCAGGGCGACCCCCAAAAAAAGCCCTACCAGCAGGCCGTTAAAAAACGAGCTGCCGCTGCTTTTAGCTTTGGCTTTTGTTTGAGAGGGTTTGTAATCGCGACTCATGTGTAGTGTTTGACCATTCATTTCGGTGAGCTATTGCTAGCTCGTTATGTTTCAGCGCATGTGCTAACGCAACTGATTTTTCAAAGCTGCTTCTGTTACAAAGCGACCATTAACGCTTACATTTTTTCTGGCGCACTCACGCCGAGCAGTTGCAATCCATTGCGCAATACCGTGCGTGTGGCGGTGATCAGCGCCAGGCGGGCCTGTTTGATTTGCACGTCATCCACCAAAAATTTGGTGTCATTGTAATAACTATGCAAGGCACTGGCTAGCTCTTTCAGGTAATTGGCCACCATATGCGGCGCCAATGCCTGGCAAGCCGTGCTGACTACTTCCGGATATTGGCTGAGTGCCTGCATCAGTGCGGTTTCTGCCGCAGATGCCAATGGTGACAGGTCAGCATCTGCCAGGCTGGCGCTATCATCGCCCCATTGGTTGAGTACGCTGCAAATACGTGCGTGTGCGTATTGAATGTAATAAACCGGGTTGTCATTGGTTTGCGCACGGGCAAGGTCAATGTCGAATACCAGTTGGGAATCTGCACTACGCGCGGCCAAAAAGTAACGGGTCGCGTCACAACCGACTTCTTCAATCAGGTCGCGCAACGTCACATAACTGCCGGCCCGTTTCGAGAGTTTGACTTCTTCGCCACCGCGCATGACGGTGACCATCTGGTGTAGCACGTATTCCGGCCAGCCTTGCGGGATGCCGGTGTTCAATGCCTGCAAGCCAGCGCGCACACGGGTGATGGTGCTGTGGTGATCGGCACCCTGCTCGTTAATGACGCGTTTGAACCCACGGTTCCATTTTTCGCGGTGGTAAGCCACGTCGGGCACAAAGTAAGTATAGCCGCCCTCTTTCTTGCGCATCACGCGGTCTTTATCGTCGCCAAAATCGGTGGTGCGTAGCCACAGCGCATCATCCAGCTCGTAGGTATGGCCACTGCCGATTAACGCTTGTACGGCGTTGTCTACTTTGCCTTCAGTATACAAGGCACTTTCCAGCGAAAACACATCAAACTTGATCTGGAAAGCCTGTAAGTCGAGGTCTTGCTCATGGCGCAGATAAGCCACGGCGAATTTGCGGATAGATTCAGCATCATTGATATCGCCACTGGCGGTGACTGCCATATCATCCGCGGTCACGGTTTCTTTGGCTAAATAAGCCTGGGCAATATCAGCGATATATTCACCGCGGTAGCCATCTTCGGGGAAGCGCGCATCGTCAGTAGCAATGCCCTGTGCTCGTGCATGTACAGATTTGGTCAGGTTATCGATCTGTGCGCCGGCGTCGTTGTAGTAGAACTCGCGTGTGACATCCCAGCCATTGGCATCCAGCAAGCGGCATAAACAGTCACCCACCGCTGCGCCACGTCCGTGGCCTACATGCAACGGGCCGGTCGGGTTGGCCGAGACAAACTCCACCTGCACTTTTTCGTGCTGGCCAGCAGTATTACGGCCAAACGTTGCGCCAGCCTGGAAAATACTTTTGACGATATCCTGCTTGCTCTGTGCCGAGAGGAAAAAATTAATAAATCCGGCACCGGCGATTTCTACCTTGCTGATCACTTGATTGGCTGGCAAGCCATCAATAATCGTTTGTGCAATGGCACGAGGATTCTGTTTCAGGGGTTTGGCCAGCTGCATGGCAATATTGCAGGCAAAGTCACCATGCTCGGCAGATTTCGGCCGCTCAAGAATGATATTCAGGCTGGAGGTGTCTTCCACCAGCGGAGTCACCGCTTGCAGAATCAATTCTGTGATCGTTTGTTTCAAGGTTAAAATGGTGCTGAATAATCAAACCGCCATTTTAACCTAATAAACCACTTTCACCCATGTGTTCAGCAGCCCTTTCCTCTCCGGCCATCACTTCCACCGGCATCGTCCGCGTGGTGCTGGATGTGCCATTGGATCGCCAGTTTGATTATCTCAACCCGGGGCTGGATATTCGCGTAGGCAATCGTGTTGTCGTGCCTTTTGCGGGGCGGCAACTGATCGCCATTGTGATGGCCCTGCCCACACAAAGTGAAGTGCCCGCAAATAAATTAAAAGCGGTGATACAGGCTTTTGACGATGTACCGTTTGATGAGGCCACGCTGAAGCTGTTGCGATTTTGCGCTGATTATTATCATTACCCATTCGGGCAGACCGTGCTGTCCAGTTTGCCATTGCGCCTGCGGCAAATCAAACCGGCGGTGTCGCGCAAAATGTGGATGTATGCATTGGCGCAAGCGGTGCCTGAGGGGCTGGTTGGTAAGCGTCAGCTCGTACTTTCCAGATTGATAGATGCATTGCAGCAGCACAAGGAATGCAGTGAAGCCCAGTTGGCGGAAGTGTCTTCCAGCTGGCGCAAAACCATGCAGCCATTGCTGGAAAGTGGCCTGGTCACCAGGCGCGAAGTGGTGGCGATACGTCCCTCGCTAGCGGCCTCTGACCATGAGCCCACCTTAAATGATGAGCAGGCACTTGCCGTCAAATCCATTTTGAATAAGGCAGACCGTTTTCAGCCCTGGCTGCTGTTTGGCGTGACCGGCTCGGGCAAAACTGAAGTCTATATCCGCCTGTTGCAAGCCGTGTTGGCTGAGCCGCATTCACAGGTGTTGATCATGGTGCCGGAGATCAACCTCACCCCGCAGCTTGAAGGGCGTTTCCGCAGCCGTTTGAGCCAGTTTTCACTGGTGACTTTGCACAGTCATTTAAGTGAAAGTGAGCGCTTGCAACACTGGCAGGCCGCACAGTCAGGTGAAGCACGCATCGTCATCGGTACACGCCTGAGTGTGTTTACGCCTATGCCACATCTCAAGTTGATGATACTCGACGAGGAGCATGACAGCTCCTATAAGCAGCAGGACGGCATGCGTTACCATGCGCGTGACGTGGCTTTGGTGCGCGCCAAGCAATGCCAGGTTCCGGTGGTGCTAGGCAGTGCCACCCCTTCGCTGGAAAGCTGGTACAACGCGCTCGGGCAGGCGGATCACCCGGTAAAAAAACCGACTTATCGCCTGCTGACCCTGAACAATCGGGCTGCCGCGCAAGCACAACTGCCACGCATATTTTGTGTAGATACCACGCACTCGCCGCCAGAGGCTGGCTTGACGCCGCAATTGAAGCAAGCGATAGAGCAACGCCTGCAACGTGGCGAACAAAGTTTATTGTTTATCAATCGTCGTGGCTATGCGCCGGTATTGCATTGCTCCGCCTGCCAGTGGCTGGCAGATTGTCGCCGCTGCTCTGCCAAAGTGGTGCTGCACCTGCGGCAGCGGCTATTACGCTGCCATCACTGCGGCGATGAGCAACCGGTGCCCCTGCAATGCCCGAGTTGCGGCAATGCCGATCTGCGTCCGGTCGGCCAGGCGACACAGCGTGTGGAAGAAACCTTGCAGCAGTTATTTCCGCAAGCGCGGGTGGCGCGGGTAGATAGGGATACCATACAGGGTAAAGACGCACTCACCGAGCTGCTGTCCGCCGTGCATGCCGGAAAAATAGATATCCTGATCGGCACGCAAATGCTGGCCAAAGGCCACGACTTTGCCAACCTGACACTGGTCGGTGTGCTGGATACCGACAGTGCGCTGTATAGCCCCGATTATCGTGCCAGCGAGCGCCTGTTTGCCCAGCTGATGCAAGTGGCAGGGCGCGCAGGCCGTGGCGATAAACCGGGTGAAGTATTGATACAGACGGCGTTTCCGCAGCACCCTTTATTCGCCGCTTTGCAGCAGCAAAATTATGCCGAATTCGCCAACACTTTATTGCAGGAACGCATCACCTTGCAGTTTCCGCCGGCGGCTTATATTGCAGTCATGAAAGCTGAAGCTGCTGACTATGCGCTGGTAGAGCAATTCTTGACAGATTTGACACATTCTGCTCGCGAATTTGTCGCGCAACACGCGCAAAATTTCCCGGAAAAACCGATGATTTATGACCCGGTGCGACCCGGTATTGCCAGGCTGAATCGCATGGAGCGGGGCTATGTGATGTTGCAATGTGCACAACGAGGTGCATTGCAACAACTTTTACAGGCGGCGGTCGCCTGGGCAAGGCAGCATCGGCTACAGGCTAAGATACGCTGGGTGGTCGATGTGGATGCGCTTGAGTATTGATTTTTGCATTGTTTTTGCAACAGTTATTGTATTCAAACTTTAAGTATTGTAATTTATTGTTACCAATTTGATTAAGCATATATAGTATAATTTGTAGTGATATATGATGAGACCTTATATTGAGGGTGTTATAAGGAATCATCTTGAAAAAACAAATAACCCGGTGGAGCGTATTAAATTTATTAGCGGTAGGTTATACAGTGCAAGCGTTTGCTGGCGGTGTGTCTTTACCCGATATTCAGCAGAATTTGCCCAGACCTATCCTGCCACAACCTAACCCTGTCATCCAGGTACCAGAAGAGACACCAGTCCCTGAAAAGAAACAAAAAAAATCCAGCCTGCAGATCGTCGTCAAAGAATTTAAATTTTCTGGCAATAAACAATTTACAAGTGAAGTACTGGCTGCACAAGTTGCGCACCTGACCGGCCATGAAATCGGCATGCGTGAACTCAATGAAGCCGTGGGCACCATCCGTAATTATTACCGTCAACGCGGCTACCTGCTGACACAAGTGTATCTACCGACACAAGATTTGCAAAAATCTGGTGCTACTGATGCTGTTGTTGAGCTTTCTATCCTTGAAGGTACCTTGGGCGACGTCAAAACCGAAGCTGGCGAAGGCCTTAACCAGCCGTATTTCCAGTCACTTTCAGAATATGGCCTGGATAAAGGCGAAGTCCTGAATGAGCGCAATTTGATGCGCAACCTGATGGTGATGAATGGCCTGCCAGGCATACAAGTGACCTCGCAACTTAACCCGGGCGAAGCAGTAGGTAGCTCGGATGTGGCTGTTTCAGTAGAACCAAGAGCGAAGTACAGCGGGTTTATCAATGCCAACACATATGGCAACCGTTATACCGGCCGTGAAACAGTGGGTTTTGGCTTGGCTGTGAATAACCTCAATGGGCGCGGTGACCAGCTGGCAGTGGTTGGTAAAGTCTCCAATGATGAAGGGCAGCGCTCGCTGAGCAGCTTGTACTTCACGCCAGTGGGAGATGCGGGCACTATCTTGAACGTCGCCTATAGCTACGTTGATTACAAGCTAGGCAAAGATTTCAAGGTGTTCGATGCTTCTGGTGATGCGCATTATTTCTATGGTTCTTTAGAGCATCCATTGTTACGCGAAACCAAAAAAGGCATTGCATTCAAGATCGGTAGCAACTACAAGATCCTGGATGATGATGTGGATGCATTCCTGATCAATAACCGACGTGATATCGCCAGCCTGGAACTAGGTTTGGTGGGTGACTGGATCAATGATGGCGGTAATGTCGCTTACCAGTGGAGTTTCCTCGTCACACAAGGCAATGTTTCCTTTAAAGACAACGCCGCCAAAGCAAACGATAGAGCGCAGTTAGATACCCAGGGTAGTTTCCTGAAATGGAACTGGACTTCAAGCCGCACGCAAATTTTTGAAAATGGGATCAACTGGATTGTGCGTGCAGATTATCAGGGCACCGACAGCAACCTGGATATTGCCGAAAGATTCGGTATTGGTGCAATTAACCGCTGGCGTCAGTTCTCAGAGATTCCTAGCCAGGCTGACCAGGGCTGGATGGTAGGCACTGATATACGTAGAACGTTCGTGTCTACTGCTGCCGATGTCACGCCTTATATTCAATCTGTGACGCCATTTGCCTTTTATGACGCAGGTCGCGGCAAGCTGAACCATGATCCATCTGGCAGTAATAATTATGTCCGGTCAAATCACGTGGGTGTTGGTACTGATATCCAGTTCCCGGCGCAGTGGATACTGACCACCACCTACTCACAGCAAAAACGTGATCTGGATGGTGCTGCCAGCGATACTGAATATCAGTTATGGGCTCAGCTGCGTAAAAACTTTTAGATGATTGCAAGGCACATTGCGAAGTCGAAAAAGAACTATATAAAAATAAATATAATTGTTGCCCATTAGTCATACTGGGCTACATACAAAAAAATTTTCCTGAAGCAAACTAGCGACTATCAGGAATTAAGAGAAGTTATGGAAGACCACCGATTCTTGGAGAATCGGTGGACCCCCTTAGAGGAGAATGTCATGAAAGCAGCATCCCTAAACCACGTTTATCGTTTGATCTGGAGCAAAGTCCAACAAGCATGGGTCGCCGTTGCCGAAGGTACGCGCACCAGCGGTAAATCGTCTTTGAATGGCCAAGTGAATGACTCCAGCGAGTCAGGTAATCGCCATTCTTTAACAGAAGTATCTTTTAGCTCGGATACAAAATGGCGTGTTGTGATTGCGAGTGCTTTCGCCGCAGCATTGATGCCTTTCTCTGCATTTGCGGATACCAACGTTGTGGCAGGTGTTGTGGCAGGTGATCTGACCATCAAAGATATCAGCGCCACGCATACACAATATACCCACACCGCCAACGTCAACATTGTGAATTTCTACAAGTTTGGTGTGCTTGAAGGCCATCAGCTGGATGTGGTGATGCCTGATGCTGGCCGCGCACTTTACCGTGTGCTGGGAAACAGCGCTTCAGAGATCATGGGGAAATTAAATTCGAATGGTACCCTGTTTTTAATTAACCAGAATGGTGTGCTGTTTGGCCCAAACGCTGAAGTCAACGTTGGCAATATCGTTGCTTCTACACTGAACATTTCCAATGACGATTTCCTGCAAGGCCGCTACCATTTCTCTGGTGGGGATATTTCAGGCAGCGTCGTTAACAAAGGTGCGATTAAAGCCCAGGACGAAGGTTATATCGTCATGCTGGGTAAAGAAGTCGAAAACTCCGGTACGTTAGTAGCCAATAACGGTAGCGTTGTACTTGCTTCTGCCAAGGAAGCTGTTTTAGATTTCTATGGCAATGGGCTGGTGAGAGCCAATTTAACTGCACAAGCGGTTGAAGGCATTGTTAAAAATAGCGGCTTGATCCAGGCCAATGGCGGTTTGGTGCAATTAGCGACCAATGCCCGTTCTGCTGCAATCAATATCACTGGTATTGTAGAAGCCAACCAACTGGTTGAACGTGATGGTGTGATCCGCCTGGAAGGTGGAGATAACGCCAAGGTACAGGTTTCTGGTCAACTATTGGCAAAAGGTGAGAACACGACCGGCGGTACGATTACCGTGACCGGCGAACAAGTGGCGTTGCTGAATGGTGCCGTGCTGGATGCTTCTGGCGATAAAGGCGGCGGTAAAGTGCTGGTAGGCGGTGATTACCAAGGCAAGAATGAGGCTGTTTACAACGCTCAAACTGCCTATATCGGCGCTGGCGCAACAATCAAGGCAGATGCCATCCAGCAAGGTGACGGCGGTACAGTCGTTGTATGGGCAGACCAGTTGACACGCCACTACGGTGATATTTCTGCACAAGGCGGTGCGGTCAGCGGTAATGGTGGTTTCGTTGAGGTGTCCGGCAAGCAAGACCTGGATTTCCATGGCGGCGTTGATGTGGGCGCTGCGCATGGTGCAGGTGGTACCGTGCTGCTGGATCCAACCAATATCGTCCTGAATACCAACCCTCAGCTACCATTGCCTGATCTTGCAAATGGCACGCCAGACATCGCTTTTGGCAACCCAGGTACGACAACGACAGTCAACGTGAATAGCGTTAAAGGCTTTAATGAGTTGTTCCTGCAAGCGACTAACAATATTACTGTCAATAGTGCGCTGACCATGACGAAGTTGGCAGGCAGTGTTCGCCTGGAAGCCGGTAACGATATCAATGTAAATGCCAACATTACTTCAGGCACCTTTGGTAAGGTGACGTTGAAAGCTGACGCAGATGGCGTCGGTGGTGGCAACATCGCCATTGGGGCGAACATTACGGGTTCTGCAGGCGTCACGCTTTCAGCAGCCACAATTACCCACACGGCAGGCAATATCAATACCACTGGCAACCCGCTGGGCATTGCCGGTGATGTGAAAATTGATACCACGGGCAGTGCTAACCTTGGTAGCGCAAACATCAATGCCACTGGTGGTACCGGCCTGCTTTTTGCTGGCGATAAAGGTGGTGAAGTACAAATCAATGCCAACAGTTTGACGATGACCGGAAATATCAATACTGCCGGTGGTGCTTCGCTTAATCCATTGTTAAGCGGCGGTCAGGGTGGTGCAGTGACCATTACTACAGCCAACGCTGCAACAGTTGGTAACATCACCACCAGCTCAGGCAATGCAGGCTTAACCGCATTGGGTTCCAGACTGTCAGGCGCCGTTAATATCACCAGCAACGCTGGCGACATTAACGCTGGCAATATCAACAGCAATGGTGGCACGAATGGGATAGGCGGTAGCGTCACGCTGGATGCCAAAGGTGGCAGCGTCACAGCGTTGAACATCAATACCAGTGCTGGTGCTAGCACGCCCATTACCCAGGGCATGAGCGCGGGTAATGTGAAGGTGAATGCGAACAACAATATTAATGTAGGCACCATTAATGCCAATGGCGGCAATGGCGTTCTGTTGAATCCATCTGGTGGTGCGGCTGGTAAAGTAGAGTTAATCGCGGCGAATGGTACTGTGAATATGGGTGCGGTGAGTAATCTGGCCGGTACTGCGTCATTCTTTGGGACTGCCGGTAAAGCAGCCAATGTCTTTGCCCAAGCAGGTGGCGACTTGAACCTGAATGGCAACATTCTGACCAGCAGCAGAACAGATGATGCGGTGCAACTGGTGGCCGGTGGCAATTTCAAAAATAATGTAGATGCTACGATCACTACCGGTACGGACGGAAACTGGACCATTTACAGCAGCGACCCGACCAACGATGTCAAAGGCGCGAATTTGTTGGCCGCGTATGACTATAAGCAATATGGCACCACGTTTGGTGGCGCGCTGCTAGGCACGGGTAATGGCTTTGTGCATGCAGTCAGCCCAACCGTGACCGCCACGTTGAACGGTACCGCAACCAAGACTTTCGATGGCACTAATGTGGTCACTGATGTGAGTGGCTTGTCAGTCACTACCTCAGGTGCGCTGGATGGCGATATCGTCACCATCACACCAACGCCGATCACTGCTGCTACTTATGATAATGCCGCAGCCGGTACAGGCAAGTCCATCGCCAGTACATACAATGTGGTCAGCATTACAACCAACGAAGGCAAGCAGATATTCAACCCAACCGCAGGTTCGTTTGATGGCTATACAGTCGTAACGAATTCAAACGCCACAGGCACTATCGTGGCGTTGCCTGCACCAGTCACAACATTGGGCTTCGCTTCCCCACGGGATGATGCTGGTTTAGGCGGTTTGATCCCTAACAACCCGGCACTGAACACGATGACTATCGTTTCATTGAACCCTGCTGCGGGTGATGAAGAAGATCTGGACGCGGTAGCATGTCCGGTCAATGAAGATAGCCTGGGTAGTACACCGGTGTTGAACTCTGGCGTGAAATTGCCGGATGGTGTCAGCTCGAATTGTATCTAGTACAGGTCAGCTAGTGCTCTCGCGCCTGGTTTGACGGCGCTTGAAGAAAAAGCCGGGCAATTGCCCGGCTTTTTCTTTTGTGTGTCATAACATTTTATTTAGGTGCTTAGCCAAGCAAGTAAAATACAAGTAAAATAATGGCTATTCGCGGCTGTAGTTCAATGGTAGAACGCCAGCTTCCCAAGCTTGATACGCGGGTTCGATTCCCGTCAGCCGCTCCAAAGGAATTTTCATGGCTATCACTCCCCCAACCGTTCTTACATTTGCAGCAACAGACCCCAGCAGCGGTGCCGGTGTGCAAGCGGATATCATGGCGCTCGCCAGTATCGGCTGTTACCCACTCTCAGTGATCACGGGTATCACGGTGCAAGATACCGTTGGTGTAGAAAGTGTCATGCCGCTGGATGCTGACTGGATCAATGACCAGGCACGTACCATACTTGAAGACGTCTCAGTCAGCGCATTCAAACTGGGCTTGTTGGGCAGTGTAGAAAATGTCGCCATCATCGCCGAAATCGTGGCCGATTACCCGGATGTGCCGCTCATTATTGATCCTATCCTCACTTCAGGGCGTGGGGATGAGCTATCTAATGAAGAAATGCAGGCCGCCATGTGTGAACTGCTGTTCCCGCAGGCCACGCTGATTACTCCAAACAGCCTGGAAGCGCGCCGCCTCGCCTATTACGATGAGGGCGATGAAGTGAAGCACAGCTCACTGGAAGAATGCGCGTTGCGGCTGCTGGAAATGGGCAGCGAATACGTCATGATCACCGGCACGCATGAGCGCTCTATTGATGTAGTGAATAGCTTGTACGGCATGCAGCTGAGCAATATGCCAGGCCTGATCAAGGATTACCATTGGGAACGGTTACCAGGCAGCTATCATGGCTCTGGCTGTACCCTGACCAGCGCGATCACCGCCTGCCTGGCACATGGGCTGACGATTGAAGAAGCCGTGCATGAAGCGCAGGAATTCACCTGGCAGACTTTGCGCCACGCTTTCCGTCCTGGCATGGGGCAATTTATCCCGGACCGTTTCTTCTGGGCGCGCGAAACCGAGGTGCAGGAAAAAGCCAGTGAGCTTCAGCATTAAAGGGCTATACCTGGTCACGCCAGATTGCGATGACACCGCATTGCTGTGCACCCAGGTTGAACAGGCGCTGCAAGGTGGCGTTTCCATGGTGCAATACCGCCATAAAACAGCCAGTGAAGCATTGCGTTTTGAACAGGCCAGCGCGCTGTTAAATATCTGCCGCCAGGCCAATGTGCCTTTATTGATCAACGACCACGTGGCCCTGGCGGTGACGCTGGGCGCTGACGGCGTGCATGTCGGCCAGCATGATGAAGCAGTTTCACAAACACGAGCGCTACTTGGGGCGGACAAAATCATAGGCGCCTCCTGTTACAACCGTTTTGAACTGGCAGAGCAGGCACAAGCCGCCGGTGCGGATTACATCGCATTTGGTGCCTGTTACCCCTCGCCTACCAAGCCCGATGCGCCGCGCGCTACCGCAGACTTGTTCACCCGCGCCAAACAATCACTGACATTGCCCGTGGTCGGCATAGGCGGGATTACACTGGATAACGCGCCGCCATTGATCGCCGCTGGCGCAGATGCGCTGGCTGTGATCACAGATATTTTCCAGGCCAGTGATATTGCAGCACGTTGTAGCATATACCTGCCATTGTTTGCGAAAAATTGAGTTTTTTCGCTACCGCTTTATCAAACGTTAGTTTGGTAAAATGCATTCGTTAAATTGATTCGGTAAATTCTATGCACATTCACATCCTTGGTATTTGCGGCACGTTCATGGGCGGCATTGCCGTGCTGGCAAAAGCGGCCGGGCACCGTGTCACCGGCTGTGATGCCAATGTGTATCCACCGATGAGCACACAACTGGAAGCCCAGGGCATAGAGCTGATCGAAGGGTTTGACCCCAGCCAGACCGCGTTCAAGCCTGATATGTATGTGATTGGCAATGTCGTCACACGCGGTAACCCCTTGATGGAAGAAATACTGAATCAAGGTTTGCCATATATTTCTGGCCCGCAATGGCTGGCCGAACATGTGTTGCAAGGTAAATGGGTATTGGCTGTCGCCGGCACCCATGGCAAAACAACGACTTCTTCCATGCTGGCATGGGTGCTGGAATACGCAGGTCTGGCACCTGGTTTCCTGATCGGCGGCGTGCCGGAGAACTTTGGCGTCTCTGCCCGTTTGCCACAAACGCCTAAGCAGGACCCCAAATCTGTTTCCCCCTTTTTTGTGATTGAGGCGGACGAATACGACACCGCCTTTTTCGACAAGCGTTCCAAGTTTGTGCATTACCGTCCGCGCACGGCGGTGCTGAATAACCTGGAATTTGATCACGCCGATATTTTTGAAGACCTGCCCGCAATTGAAAAGCAATTTCACCACCTAGTACGCACTGTGCCGCAACAAGGCCTGGTAGTGGCGAATCAGCAGGAAAGCCTGGACCGGGTGCTGGCGCGCGGCTGCTGGAGTGCTGTCGAGCGCATAGACAGCGCTGCAGGCTGGCAAGTACAGAATGTAGATGCACAAGGGCGTTTTGATGTGTTCTTTAACGGCGAGCGTCAGGGCAATGTCAGCTGGGAGCTGATGGGTGAACACAATCGCAGTAATGCACTAGCCGTAATTGCCGCTGCCCGTCATGTCGGTGTCGCGCCCTGTATCGCGATTGAAGCATTAAACGAATTTAAAAACGTCAAACGCCGCATGGAAGTCAGAGGCGTCGTTAACAATGTCACTGTGTATGATGACTTTGCCCATCATCCTACCGCCATCGCCACCACGGTTGCAGGTTTGCGTGCCAAGGTGGGGAAATCCCGTATTCTGGCGGTGCTGGAACCGCGCTCTAACACCATGAAGCTGGGCGTAATGAAAGACGCATTACCCGACAGTTTACGTGATGCAGATGCTGTGTTTTGCTATGCCAATAACCTGGGCTGGGATGCGGCTG
Organism: Methylophilus sp. E2MeOHC9; assembly: GCF_058744375.1. Taxonomy (NCBI): domain Bacteria; kingdom Pseudomonadati; phylum Pseudomonadota; class Betaproteobacteria; order Nitrosomonadales; family Methylophilaceae; genus Methylophilus; species Methylophilus sp. E2MeOHC9. Next base: position 801,517 of record NZ_CP196024.1, on the reverse strand, counting down.
CTGCCCTCGCCCCCATGCAAAGCAAAGCACAAACATTTGAGGATTTATCCCAGCTGGTGCAAGCCGTCAGCCAGGCGGCACAACCTGGCGACCATGTGCTGGTGATGAGCAACGGCGGCTTCGGTGGCGTGCACCAGCAATTATTACAGGCTTTGCAGGGCTAAACAGGCGGCAGATGCCCTATGCGCTTCCGTGAACGTTCGCCTCTGGTGTGGGCTTTATGGTTTTCGCTGATCGCGCATGCGGTGCTGCTAACGCTACATTTCCAGCCTGAATTAAAAGCGCTGAAAGACCAGATCCCCTCACTCAAAGTGATGCTGGTTAACAGCAAAACCCAGCAGGCGCCTAAAAATGCGGATGCCCTGGCGCAAGCCAATCTTGATCGTGGCGGCAATACCGACGAAAAACGACAGATGAAAAGCCCGTTGCCCAGCGTACAGAAAATGCCTGCGACAACACCGCAAGCAGCTGAAGCGACTATGCAACCAGCGATGCCAGCCACCACGCAGGATGCAGAATTGCAGCGCCATCAACAGCGCGTGGCGCAACTGGAGCAAGAAGCGCAAGCGCTGATGACCCAGCTCAAAGCGAGCCAGGCAGTGGCCACCGTGCAGGCACCACCGCTGTCACAGACACAGGCGGCTGCCAGAAAGCCAACCCCGCAAGCCCTGAACCAGCCGGTGCAAACCCAGCGTGAAATCATGGCCATGCAGGAAATGGCTAAACTCGAAGCCCTGATCGCCAAGCAGCAGGATATATACGAAATGCGCCCCAAACGCCAGTTTATAGGGGCGCGTACGCGTGAGTACCGCTTTGCCAATTATGTAGATCAATGGCGGCAAAAGATCGAGCAGGTGGGTAACCTTAACTACCCGGAAGCGGCACGCACGCAAAAGCTGTATGGAAAATTGCAATTGACCGTGGCTATCCGCGCCGATGGCAGTATAGAAAGCATTAAAATCCAGCAGAGTTCGGGAAAAAGGTTGCTCGACGAATCCGCACGCCGTATTGTGCAACTCGCCGCGCCTTTCCCTGTGTTTCCCGAAGATATCCGCCAGGATACCGATGTGCTGAGCATCACCCGCACCTGGACATTCAGCAAAGAAGACCAACTTTCAACAGAATAAAACGTCTAAAGTTTTTCTATGGCAGGTCTTTTTCTGTGGTATTTTTCATTGATCATTATGTATAAGCGGCACCAGAAAGCAACCTTATGAATCAAAGTCACTTTCAATATCATGTATTTTTCTGTCTCAACCAGCGCGAAAAGGGAGAGGATTGTTGCATGAATCGAGGGGCGGAAGCAGCGTTTGATTACATGAAAAAAAGCGTCAAGAAACACGGTCTGGCAGGTACGGGGAAAGTCCGTATCAACCGTGCCGGTTGCCTGGACCGTTGTGGCGAGGGGCCGGTGATGGTCATCTATCCGCAGGCCGTGTGGTATACCTTTGTCGATAATGAAGATATCGACGAGATCATCGCAAGCCATTTGCAGCACGGCAAAGTGGTGGAGCGCTTGCTGGTCTAAGGCAAACACACATGCTGCTATTGTGGTTTAAAAGGCTGGTGCTTACGTTGCTGGTCGTCATGCTGGTGACGGTACTGGCATTGCTTGCATGGATCTGGCAACCCTATGACACCCAGGCCTGGCGCGTCAAGTTGCCAGTGGCTGGCGGCGTACAAGTGCGGGTGGTGCCGGTGCTGATGCTGGCGACCTCTGCCCCCGGGCGTTGGTTACTGGATCGGCGCGCCTTTAATCTGCACCACGGCGATATCCAGTTATATGACGAAGATGGTTTGCGGGCACGCTGCCTGCATTGCTCGATAGAGGCAAAATCAGTCAGTGACCAGCCCATTGTCATCCCCATCGTAGAACTCTGGCTGCAAATGGACCAGCAGCATATCCATGGCTATCTCTCGGTAGGCGAACACCAGCCGCTGTTTAAAATAGATTTTAATGGCAAAGTCAGTATGCGTAGCCTGAAACTGACCTGGGAACTGCCGCAAACGCCCTTGCAGGCATTGCTTAAACCGTTGCAACCACATTCTCCAGTGATACGCGATGCCATTGTTTCCGGTACGCTAACCGCTTCGGGCACCTTGCGCTGGCCCAAGCAGGAGTGGAGTGCACAACCGCAATTGGATGCGATGACAGTCTCCGGCCTGAACATAAGCGCTGCGACCACTTTGCCTTTGCAATATGATTGCCCGTTACTGGATGAGCATAAGCACCCGGAAAGCATGCAATGGGTCTCTTACGACAAACTGGGGCGCTGGCTGCCAGTGGCTGCCATCATCGCCGAGGATGCCGAGTTCAAACATCATCCCGGTTATGTGATGGCACAAATGCAGCATTTGCTAGGCAAGGAAAGCGCAGATAAACAGGTTGGTGGCAGTACCATTACCCAGCAACTGGCAAAATACATGTTCACAAATGGCGAGCGCACCTGGAAACGCAAAGTAGAAGAATTGCTCTATGCCGTGCAACTGGAAGCTGCACTGACCAAAACCGATATCCTGGAGCTTTACCTGAATACGGTGGATTTAGGCCCCAGTCTTTGCGGTGCACATGCGGCTTCTCGTTATTATTTTGATCTCACGCCTGATAAATTGAATCCTATACAGGCGGCCTGGTTGGCTGGCATTATCAGTAATCCGCACCGCGCCTGGAAAAAACAGTATATCCAGCAGCAGCCGGATTTAAAGCGTGCGGAAGATATCCTGCATTTTATGCCGCGTAGTGCACGCAAAGAACCAGGCAATTTGAATTTTCGTCCGGTGAAAGTCGCTGGATAACTTACAATAGCACTTTATTTCCCAATCAAGCCGGGACCCGTATCTTGAGTACAATCAAACTGAATAAACCCCCTGCTGGCGCTGACGAAGAGCCGAAGCGCAGCAAACCGGTACGTCGTATCGCCTCTACCCTGCGTGACCGCACACAACCGCCGCCTAAACCCGTGCCACCAAAAGCAACGCAGGCAGCGGGTGATAAAGCGCCCGCAGCTGCGAAAAAATCTTATGCAGATAAACCGGCACGCCAGGAGCGCAGCCGGCATGAGGGCAAGCCGGGCGATAAACCCTATGCACGTAAAGACGCACGCAATGAACCGCGAAGGGAATCGCGAGGTGACACCCGGCATGATACTCGCAAGGAATATAGCGCCGACCGCCCTGTCAGGCGTGATGACGCCGCACCCAGGCGCCAGATCGCGCCAGCGGATCCAGATGCCCAGCCTCGTTTATCCAAAGTGATGGCGGACCGCGGCCTGTGTTCCCGCCGTGAAGCCGACGACTGGATCGTCAACGGCTGGGTCAAGGTCAATGGCGAGATCATCGAAGCCCTGGGCACCCGCATAGATCCGGATGCCGAAATCATCATCAGCACCTACGCCAAAGAATACCAGGCCGAAAATGTCACCATCCTGCTGCACAAGCCGATAGGTTATGTCAGCGGTCAGGCGGAAGACGGCTATGAACCCGCAGTTGTGCTGGTGAAACCCGAAAACCAGTGGTCAGAAGACCCTACCCAGAAAACCTTCCACCGTGGGATTTTTCATGGCCTGGCGCCTGCCGGACGACTGGATATTGACTCCACCGGCTTGCTGGTACTGACGCAAGACGGGCGGATTGCGCGCGTCTTGATCGGGGATGATTCCAGCACGGAAAAAGAATACCTGGTGCGGGTAGAGGGTGAGCTGAGTGCCAATGGTATGGCAAAATTGAACCACGGCCTGAGCCTGGATGGAGTACAGCTCAAACCGGCCAAAGTCTCCTGGCAGAATGAAGATCAGTTGCGCTTTGTATTGCGTGAGGGGCGCAAACGGCAGATTCGAAGGATGTGTGAGCTGGTGGGCCTGAAAGTGGTAGGCTTGAAGCGCATTCGCATTGGGCGGATTAATTTGGGGAAACTACCGGCCGGGCAATGGCGGTATTTGGCGGAGAATGAGAAGTTTTGATAGCCCGTCACTAGCGGGCAGAGGATGGTAACGCTTGTTTTTTGCCCTTAGGGGCAAAACGGCATCCAACATTAGAACCTATATGCACCACCTTTGCGATGGTGAAAAACCCCTCCAGAGAGCCTATTCTTTCAACCACCTTGCGATATCCATCGCATAATACGTTAATACTCCATCCGCCCCGGCACGCTTGAACCCGAGCATCGCCTCAAGCACACAGGCTTTCTCATCCAGCCAGCCATTCTGCGCTGCGGCTTTCAACATCGCATACTCACCACTCACATGATAAGCATAGGTCGGCACGCCAAACTCGTCCTTCACCCGCCGCACAATATCCAGGTACGGCATACCCGGTTTCACCATCACCATATCCGCGCCCTCTTCAATATCCAGCGCAACTTCTTTCAATGCTTCGTCTGAATTGGCGGGGTCCATCTGGTAATTGTATTTATTACTTTTACCCAGATTGCCTGCTGAGCCAACCGCATCACGGAATGGGCCATAGAAGGCCGAGGCATATTTAGCGGAATAGGCCATGATACGGGTGTAGATAAAACGTTGATCTTCCAGCGCATCGCGAATGGCACCGATACGACCATCCATCATGTCAGAAGGCGCGACAACGTCAGCGCCTGCTTCAGCGTGGCACAGCGCCTGTTTGACCAGTATCTCGACTGTTTCGTCATTGAGCACGTAGCCAGTGTCGTCTATCAGGCCATCCTGCCCATGGGTGGTGTAGGGGTCCAGGGCCACGTCGGTGATCACACCTAACTCGGGGAATGCCTTTTTGAGTGCCCGCACTGTACGTGGCACCAAGCCTTCGGGGTTGTAGGCTTCTTTGGCATCCAGGCTTTTAAACTCTTGCGGCACTACCGGGAATAACGCCAGGGCCGGGATGCCCAGTTTTACGCATTCTTTGGCAGTTTTCAGCAGTACATCTATGCTCTGGCGCTGCACGCCGGGCATGGATTTAACCTCCTCTATTTTGCCTTCACCTTCGAGGACGAAGACCGGGTAGATCAGGTCATTCACGGTGAGGACATTTTCACGCATCAAACGACGTGAAAAGTCATCTTTACGCATACGGCGAGGGCGGATAGCTAGAAATTGGCTCAAAATAATCTCCATATTTGCCTAAACGCTCTACAGCGCAGGCGGAGGATTAAAGATAGTGCAAGTTGTGCGTAAACATCCGGTCACAACTCGATTAAAAATACTCAGGCAAATACCTTGGCGAGTTCAGCACCAGGATTTTCCTGACGCATAAATGCTTCGCCGACCAGGAAAGTATGTACTGCATGGTCGCGCATCAGTTTGACATCATCGGGTGTGAAAATACCGCTTTCAGTCACCACGATCTTGTCGCTGGCAATGGTAGCCAAAAGGCCTAGAGTGGTATCCAGCGTCACTTCAAACGTACGCAGATTACGGTTATTAATACCTAATAATGGCGTGGTCAATTGAACCGCTTGTGCCAGCTCTTCAGCATTATGCACTTCCACCAGCACAGCCATGCCTAAACGATGTGCCAGAGATTCTAACTGCTGCATTTGTGCCAGTGTCAGCGCAGCGGCGATCAGCAGGATGCAGTCAGCACCCATGGCACGCGCTTCATAGACCTGGTAATCATCTATCATGAAGTCTTTACGTAAAACCGGTAGCTGGCAAGCAGCACGGGCTTGTTTCAGGTATTCGGCAGAGCCTTGGAAATACTGCTCATCAGTCAGCACCGACAAACAGGCGGCGCCACCTTGCTCATAGCTGGCGGCAATCTCGGCCGGTTTAAAATCTTCGCGTATCACCCCTTTTGAAGGGCTGGCCTTTTTAATCTCTGCAATCACTGCGGCTTTACCTGCAGCAATCTTGTTGCGAATCGCAGCGACAAAATCACGCGCAGGCGCTTGTTGTGCGGCTAGCGCTTGCACCTCGGCCAATGGCAGTCTGGCTTGTGCGGCAGCGATTTCTTCGGCTTTGGTGGCCAGGATTTTGTTTAAAATATCACTCATAGATTTGTCCGTTAACCTTAATCCAACCGCCCTGACGACCCTGCGGGTCATGATGCGTCCAATGCATGATGCCGCCCTTGGGGTTGTAAATATATTCACCTTTAAACTGCACCTGGTCGCCTACATTCAAGTCAGCAACGCGCGGCGCCAGATCAATATTATGTGCAAATAACAACGTTTGTTCAGATGACACACTGACTAGAAAGCGCTGGTGTCTTGCGCCCTTAGTGTCATCTGCTAGCAGTTTTTTAACGATACCATTCCCTTGCAGCCAGACATGGCTTTGTTTTTTTGCAAATGCCTGTCTGACAGCTGCATTATCTTCAGTGGCCAGGCCAGAAGACAATGATTTTAGGTTAAGCTTCTGTACCTGCGATTTAACTTCAATCGCCGACTGTGGCCGATTACTTGTGCTCTGTGCCGCCTGCTCGCAGGCCGTTAACAACAAGCATAGTGAAATCAGCAAACGCTTCATGCGGCCTGGCTTAGCGCTTTTAGTTGCTGCAGCTTATCTAATGCCGCGCCAGTATCGATGGACTTCGCGGCTTTTTCTATCCCTGATGACAAATCAGTTGCCAGGCCAGACACATAAATGGCGGCGCCTGCATTCAACAATACGATGTCACGTGCCGAGCCTTTTTCGCCAGATAACAAGCCAAGGATGATGGTGCTGGAATGCTGGGCGCTCTCAACACGGATGCTGTTGATATCATGCAATGGCATGCCAAACTGGGTCGGATTCACTGTGTACTCAGTGACTTTGCCATCTTTCAGTTCAGCCACATAAGTATCGGCAGAAAAAGAGATTTCATCCATCTCGTCGGCGCTATGCACCACCATCACATGCTCGCTGCCCAGTGTTTGCAAGGTCTGCGCCAGCAAAGGCACTAAATCGCGGTGAAACACGCCCATCACCTGCCGTTTGGCACCCGCGGGGTTGGTCATAGGCCCCAGCAAATTAAACAGGGTGCGCACGCCTAGTTCACGACGTACCGGCGCTGCGTATTTCATGGCCGCGTGATGGTTAGGCGCAAACATGAATCCTATGCCGGCCTGGTTTACGCAGCGTGCGACTTGTTCAGGCGTCAGGCTGATATTGACGCCTAGCGCTTCGAGCACATCGGCTGAACCACTTTTAGAGGATGCCGCACGACCGCCGTGCTTGGCGATTTTTGCGCCAGCACCTGCAGCGACAAATGCCGATGCAGTAGAGACGTTAAATGCTTTATTAGGTGCCCCACCGGTGCCACAGGTATCAATCAAATGACGTGCATCGTGAATAGTGACCTTGCTGGAAAGGTCGCGCATCATTTGTGCCGCGGCGGCAATCTCGGTCACGGTTTCGCCCTTGACACGCAGGGCGGACAGAAAGCCGGCGACCTGAATCTGGGTGAACTCGCCACTCATGATCTGGCGCATGATTTCCAGCATTTCTTCATGCGTGAAATCGGTATGATCAATCAGCCGCTGCAGGGCCGTTTTAGGCGTGATGCTCATCAATACCCCTTCAGGAAATTATCCAGCAACTCATGCCCGTATTCAGTCAGGATAGATTCCGGGTGGAATTGCACGCCTTCAACCGCCAGGGTTTTATGCTTGACGCCCATGATCTCGCCATCATCAGTCCAGGCGGTGATCTCCAGGCAATCGGGGATGGTTGCGCGCTCAATCACCAGTGAGTGATAACGCGTTGCCGTATAAGGGTTAGGCAAGTCTTTAAAGACACCAGTATTAGTATGGTGGATCAATGAAGTTTTACCGTGCATCAGCGTTTTGGCTTTGATGATGTTGCCGCCAAACGCCTGGCCTATGCTCTGGTGACCCAGGCACACACCCAGCAATGGAATCTTGCCAGCGAATTCATGAATCAGCGGGACCGAAATCCCAGCTTCATTCGGGGTACAGGGGCCTGGTGAGATCACGATTTTTTCCGGCTTCATCGCCTTGATCTGTTCCAGCGTGATCTCATCGTTTCTGTGTACATGCACGTCTTGCCCCAACTCGCCCAGGTACTGCACGAGGTTGTAGGTAAAAGAGTCGTAGTTATCAATCATTAACAACATATCAGGCTCCTTTTCCTGTTAATTGGGCGGCGCTGTCCAGGCCGTCTTGCACCAGCTCGGCGGCGCGGATAACGGCTTTGGCCTTGTTCTGGGTTTCATCCCATTCATTTTGCGGAATCGAATCTGCCACAATGCCCGCCCCGGCCTGTACATACAATTTTTTGTCTTTAATCACAGCGGTACGGATGGCAATTGCCACGTCCATATCGCCGTTGAAGCCTAGATAGCCCACCGCACCCGCATAAATGCCACGTTTGGAAGGCTCCAGTTCTTCAATGATTTCCATGGCACGTACTTTAGGCGCGCCAGAAACAGTACCTGCGGTAAAAGTCGCTTTCAGCACATCAATCGCATCCAGCCCGGGTTTAAGCTGGCCTTCGACATTGCTGACGATATGCATGACGTGTGAATAGCGCTCAATCGTCATATTGTCGGTGACTTTCACCGTGCCGGTGAGTGCCACACGGCCGACATCATTACGGCCCAGATCCATCAGCTGCACGTGCTCGGCACGCTCTTTAGGGTCTGCTAGCAACTCGGCTTCCAGTGCCAGGTCATGGTCGCGGTTTTTGCCGCGCGGGCGTGTACCGGCAATCGGGCGTGAAGTGACGGTCGTATTATCCAGCCGCACCAGGATTTCTGGCGAGGCGCCCACGACATGATGGTCGCCCATATCGTAATAAAACATATATGGGGATGGATTCAAGCTACGCAACGCGCGATAAAGGCTTAAAGGCGAGGCGTCAAAATCCTGTGACATGCGCTGGCTGAGCACCACCTGCATGATGTCGCCTTCAAGGATATATTGCTGGCCTTTTTTCACTGCCGCCTTGAAGTTTTCTTCGCCAAACTCTGAGACTGCTGCTGTCTTGGCCGTGGCCAAAGCGGTGGGAATCTCGACTTGCGTACGCAGTTTAGCCAGGAGTGCCTGCATGCGGTCACGGGCGGCTTCATAGGCGTTCGCCTGTGCCGGGTCGGCATAGACAATAAAATATAACTTACCGGTCAGGTTATCGATGACTGCGATCTGTTCGGACACCATCAGCAGGATGTCCGGCGTACCTATCGCATCCGGCTTTTTCTGTTTGCCCAGGCGTTTTTCGATATATTGGATGGTTTCGTAACCAAAATAGCCGGCCAGGCCACCGGTAAAACGCGGCAATCCTTCATAGGGCGGTGTTTTGAAACGCGCCTGGTAGGCCTTGATAAAGTCTAGCGGGTTCTGGTCTGTGTGCGATTCTATGACGGTGTCGCCCTGGATCACCTGCAATTGCTGGTCGCGGACTTCAATGCGGATAGTCGCTGGCAAACCGATGATCGAATAACGGCCAAAGCGTTCGCCGCCTTGTACGCTTTCCAGCAGATAAGAGTAGGGTTGATTCGCCAGTTTGAGATACAGCGACAGCGGCGTATCGAGATCGGCAAAGGTCTCAAGCACCAGCGGGATACGGTTATAACCTTGCGCCGCCAGCGCGTCGAATTCAGTCTTGCTTAATGTGCTTAACATGATGCTTTTTCCAGTTTGATTCGTTGAGTGTGTCGCGGTAAACACCACGACAGGTCAGAGCAGTGCGTGTACGACGCTTTTAGGGTCGGACGCTTGCGGGCTGAGTTAGCCTCGCCATGAACGACGCCAGCTTAACACTGGCCAACTGGAAGAATGATCTGTACAAAACATCATGATATTGGAATCGTTTTTTCTAAACCCCGCTTTAAGAGAGCGGGTAGCTCAAGCAGCTTCGCCAGGTCGGTTAACTGCTGCACCGTGGCATTCACGGTTGCCACATCAATGGCGCGCCCCTGATTATACCCATAAGGGACGGTCACGACAAAGCACCCTGCAGCATGTGCGGCCTGAATATCGGTTTCCGAGTCACCGACCAGCATGGCTTCGGCAGGCAACACAGCTAGTTTTTGGCAAATATGCAACAGTTGCATGGGGTCTGGTTTCTTTTTAGGCAAACTGTCGCCTGAGACGACCATTTCAAAAAAACCGGATAATCCTGCTTTTTCCAGCAGGGGGAGCGTAAATGCCTCAGGTTTATTAGTCACACAGGCAAGCAGATAGCCTTGTGCCTTCAACTGTAGCAACGCCGGCACTACGCCGCTGAACGGCTGGCTGTCATTGGCATGCGCAGCATAGGAGTCATGATATAAAGGCTGCGCTTTATCGAATAAAGCAAGCTCGGGCTCTTTGTCCATATCGCCAGTGAGGCAGCGTTTGATCAGCTTGTGCACGCCTTCACCAATATAGCTAGTGATCTGCGCCTGCGGCAACATGGGCTTACCCAATGCCACCAGCATACGGTTGGCGGCTTCAGCAATTTGAGGGGCAGTATCGAGCAACGTGCCATCCAGGTCGAACATCACCAGCTTGACTTGAAAACGCATCTATTACCCTTAAAACAACACTACTTTAGCCAGGCCTGGATAAAAAACAGGGCTTAGCCTATTAACGATAGGTAAGCCCTGAATTTTTATGCAGCTCGCGCGCATAGTGAAAAACGATTGCTGTTAAACAGTTGCCAATGCCGCGCGCATGGCTGCCACAACGGTGTCGTAACGGTTAGCATCTGATTCATTAGGTGAACCAAAAATCGCGCTACCTGCCACAAATGTATCGGCACCGGCTTTAGCGATCTCGGCGATATTGTTGGCGTTCACGCCGCCGTCTACTTCCAGCCAGATCTGGCGGCCGGTTTTTTCGTAGTAAGCATCAATACGTGCACGTGCTTCTTTTAATTTGTTCAACGTTTCCGGAATAAATTTCTGGCCGCCAAAACCCGGGTTCACCGACATCAGCAAAATCATGTCGACTTTATCCATCACGTGGTCCAGGTAATGCAATGGCGTTGCCGGGTTGAATACCAGGCCGGATTTACAGCCGCTGTCGCGCACCAGGGCCAGGCTGCGGTCAATATGGTCAGACGCTTCAGGGTGGAAAGTGATGATGTCGGCACCGGCTTTGGCAAAGTCGGGAATAATGCGGTCAACCGGTTTTACCATCAGGTGCACGTCGATCAGCGCGCCCACGTTGTGGGATAACTCGCGAATGGCGTCGCATACCAAAGGTCCAATGGTCAGGTTAGGCACATAATGATTGTCCATCACGTCAAAGTGGACGATATCGGTACCGGATTTGATAACGTTTTCAATTTCCTGGCCTAATTTGGCAAAATTGGCAGAAAGAATACTGGGGGCAATGCGAAAAGTTTTGTCCATGCTGGTGTTCCGTATCTGAAGTTCAGTGAATTAGTCTGGTGTTTTTATTGTAAAACCAATATTTTAACGCCATTCTGGGTCAAATTGCCATTCTGGGCTAAATTGACAGGATTCTTGATTGCTAAGCACTAATGTAAGAAAATGTCGGCACCTTTGCTACAGGCACCATTCAAATCAACCATGAACGACTCGCACGCGCTAGTTAATTTATCCTTTTGCCTGATCTCAAAGGTAAAATAGCGCCATGCAACTGTTTACCATTGGTGTAAACCACACCACCGCCCCTATCGCTATCCGCGAAAACGTTGCGTTTAACAACGAAAGCCTGCCGCATGCGCTGGAAGACCTGACGCGCCACAACGTGGCCGAAGTGGCGATTCTCTCCACCTGCAACCGTACCGAGATCTATGTGCAATCCATCCGCCCGGAGATCGTGATCGACTGGCTGGCCAACTATCACAAGCTGGAAGCCAACAAGCTGCTGCCGTATACCTACACCTTGAGCAGCCATGAAGCGGTGAAGCATGCTTTCCGCGTTGCCAGCGGTCTGGATAGCATGGTGCTGGGTGAAGCGCAGATATTGGGCCAGTTCAAGCAATCGGTCAAAATCGCGCAGGACGTTGGTACGTTGGGCACCATGCTGCACAAATTGTTCCAGCGCACGTTTGAAGTCGCCAAAGAAGTACGCACTAATACCGATATCGGCGGCAGCTCCATCTCGATGGCCGCGGCGGCGGTGAAGCTGGCGCAGCGTATCTTTGGTGATTTGAGCGCGCAAAGTGTGTTGTTTATTGGCGCCGGCGAAATGATAGAGCTGTGTGCCGACCATTTTGCCGCGCAAAAACCGAGAAAAATCACGGTCGCCAACCGCACATTAGAGCGTGGCGAACAGCTGGCAGAAAAAATCCGCAGCCAGGGGCTGAACATGCAGGCCATTTTGTTGAATGACCTGCCTGAACGTTTTCACGAATTTGATATTGTGATCACCAGCACCGCCAGCCAGTTACCCATGGTGGGCTTGGGCATGGTCGAACGCGCGATTAAAATCCGCAAACACCGCCCTATGTTCATGGTCGATCTGGCTGTGCCGCGCGATATCGAACCTGAAGTCTCGGCACTGGATGATGTGTTTTTATACACGGTGGATGACCTGGCGCAAGTGGTTTCCGAAGGCATAGGCAACCGCCAGGAAGCAGCGGTGAATGCCGAGCTGATCGTCAACGCGCGCGTTGAGCACTTTATGCAGTGGCTCAAGCAGCGCGAAGCGGTACCGACCATTAAAGCCCTGCGCGACCAGATAGACGCCGTGCGGCAGGCCGAACTGGAAAAAGCGCTTAAGCTGCTGCAAAAAGGCGAATCTGCTGACAAGGTGCTGGAAGTACTCAGTAATGCCCTGACCAATAAATTTTTGCATGGCCCCAGCCATGCGCTCAACAACAGCAATGGCGACGCGCATGCCCACCTTGAGCATCTGGTGAAACAACTGTTCCAGTTGAAAGAATAAGTTTTTAACACACACCTTTTCATAGGCTTGCCTGCGCATGCGGCAATGAAGGCCAGGAAAAGCGTGGAAGAAATAAATTGAAAGAAATAAATTGGCGGAAATATTCCTCCAGCATTTAGGGTAACCAATGAAACCAAGTATGTTGCAAAAGCTCGCTAACTTAAGCGAGCGTCTCGAAGAAATCAACCGCCTGCTCAGTAGCGAAGGCGTGACTGATAATATGGATAATTACCGTAAGATCATGCAGGAACATACGGAAATCACGCCGATTGTTGAGCAGTATCATATCTATGTGCAAACAGAATCCGACCTGAAAGAAGCGCATGCCATGCTTTCAGATCCGGAGATGAAAGAGTTTGCACAGGAAGAGATAGACAGCGGCAAGCAGCGACTGGAACAAGTGGAACTGGCGCTGCAAAAACTGTTGTTGCCTAAAGACCCCAACGACGATAAAAGCATTTTCCTGGAAGTCCGCGCCGGTACCGGTGGCGATGAATCCGGCCTGTTTGCTGGTGATTTGTTCCGTATGTACTCGCGCTATGCTGACCGCCAGGGCTGGAAGGTGGAAATCGTATCTGCCAACGAAGGCGAAGTCGGCGGTTATAAAGAGATCATCGCCAAAATCAATGGTTACGGCGCTTATTCAAAACTCAAATTCGAGTCCGGCGGTCACCGTGTGCAGCGCGTGCCGGATACCGAAACGCAGGGCCGTATCCACACCTCTGCCTGTACGGTGGCGATTTTGCCTGAGGTAGAAGAAGTCGGCGATGTGGAAATCAACCCGGCTGATATCCGCATCGATACCTTCCGTGCCAGTGGTGCCGGTGGTCAGCACATCAACAAAACTGACTCTGCGGTGCGCATCACCCATGCACCTACCGGCATCGTGGTGGAATGCCAGGATGGCCGCAGCCAGCACGCCAACAAGGCACAAGCCATGCAAGTACTGGCAGCACGTATCAAAGCCAAGCAGGTGGATGAACAGCAAAGCAAAATCGCTTCGGAGCGCCGCAACCTGATTGGTTCCGGCGACCGCTCAGAACGTATCCGTACCTACAATTACCCGCAAGGGCGTATCACCGACCATCGCATCAATCTGACCTTATACAAAATTGAGGCAATTACCGAAGGTGATATGGACGAGCTGATAGGCGCACTTTCCAACGAGTACCAGGCCGATTTGCTGGCGAGCCTGGGTGAAGATAATTAAATCTGGCATTTAGGGACGCAATGACAAAAACATCTCACCATCAAGGCGGTTGCCTGTGCGAAGCGGTGCGCTACGAGATTATCAGCGCTATCGAAAAAGTGTTCTATTGTCATTGCCGCCGCTGTCGTAAAGCCAATGGCTCTGCCTTTGCCGCTGTGGCGCCAGTGGCAAAAAGTCATTTTGTCATTACAAAAGGCCAGCAACATTTAAAAAGTTACCGTAGCGAAGCTGGTGTGCATCGCGACTTCTGCGATCAATGCGGCTCTCCTATCATCGGTTACCGCGAGAGTGACCCCGATACCATCAGGGTCAGGGTAGGGTCTCTGGATACGCCCCTAGCGGAAAAGCTAACAGCGCATATTTTTGTCGCCTCTAAAGCCGAATGGTATGACATTCATGATGATGCTCCGCAATATGAAGAGCGGCCTGTTTAGGGGCAACCATGCACTCTTTCCGCCTACCTGCGGCGCCACGCAGTATTCAAAAAGACCAGCCGATCAAATTCATCCTGGATACGGAAGCCATTGATTGCCTGGCGCACAATATTGCGCTGGTGCATCCTGGTTTTGATGCGCAGGCATTCACACAGTTGGCGCTTACTAACATCGCCCCACTGGGTTTTATGGACCGCTCTGCCCATATTGCCGCGGCACTGAAAGCGACCTTGCCGGCCAAGTTTGCCGAGGCAACTGAAGTTTTAATCAATACACTGACGCCCCCTAATATACATACCGAGCGCTTGGGGTTGAGCGTGTTTTTCTATTTGCCGCATACCCGTTTTATTGCGGAATATGGCCGCGATGTTTTGCACAATGCCGGGGAAGACCCTTTTGACGCCGCCATGCGCGCGCAATATGAGTTGACCCGCCGCTTCACTGCCGAATTTTCCATCCGTCCCTTTTTAACGCATGATTTTGAGCGTACGCTGCACCAGCTCACGCAGTGGCTGGATGACCCGGATCCGCATGTGCGACGCCTGTGTTCGGAAGGCACCCGCTCCCGCTTACCGTGGGGTGCGCGCATCCCGCAACTGATCAAAGACCCGACGCCGACCCTGCCTATCCTGGAAGCATTGAAAAGCGACCCCAGCCTGTATGTGCGGCGTAGTGTGGCCAACCATGTCGGTGATATTGCCAAAGACCATCCGCAGATTGCTTTTGAGCTGTGTGACCGCTGGTTAACTAACGCCGACAAAGAGTTGAAATGGGTGATCCGCCACGCGGTGCGCCATCCGGCGAAACAAGGTAATGCCACCGCGATTGCCTTGCGCAAAGCTGCCGGGGGCAGGTAGCCATGCCACAGACGGTGCAACAATTGTTGCTAGCAGCGCGGCAACAGCTGGCGCAAGCTGTGCCTGCCAGCGAGGCTTCCATAGAAGCACAGCTATTGCTGATGCATGTATTGAATGTGAACCGCGCCTGGTTGCTGGCACATGCTACAGATGACGTGCCTGAAAAGCCTACGCAAGATTTCACCCACTTACTGCAACGCCGCCTGCAAGGTGAGCCCATCGCTTACATTCTCGGCTATCGTGAATTCTTTGGCCTTCAGCTCCGCGTCACACCAGACACGCTGATCCCACGCCCTGATACTGAAACCCTGGTTGAAGCGGCCCTGCAGAAAATCACGCAACCATTGCAGGTACTGGATTTAGGCACCGGCACCGGCGCCATCGCCCTGGCCATTGCCCGGCATGCACCGCTATCGCATGTCACCGCCGTGGATGCTTCAGCCGCGGCCTTGAAGGTGGCTGAAACAAACCGGCAAAACTTGCAGCTTGGCAACGTCACCTTGCTGCATAGCCACTGGTTTTCTCAGCTCGCCCAGCAGAGATTCGACCTTATCGTCAGCAATCCGCCGTATATCGAAGCGGCTGACCAGCATTTAACCCAGGGCGATCTACGCTTTGAGCCTTTGTCAGCACTGGCTGCGGGCGACGATGGCCTGGCGGATATCCGACAGATTATCGCGCAGGCGCCGGGCTATTTAAATCAAGGCGGCTGGCTGATGCTGGAACACGGTTACAACCAGGCTGAGGCGGTGCAATCCCTCTATCAAACGGCCGGATTTCAGCATATTCAAACTTTGCGCGATTTAGGCGACAATCCCAGGGTTACGCTGGCGCAGTGGCTATAAACACTTAAACTCGCTAAAAATAATCAACGACAAAAAAGGGGGAATCATGATTCATAAATTACGTCTGGCGATACGCAACGACCTGGAAGCACCGGAAGAATTAAGGCGTTTTGGTTCGGGCTGGTTAAGTGGCGTGGCCGCACTGGTGTTTGGCATTGCCAGCCTGTGCCTGCTGCTTGGCGAGCGCCTGCAAGGCGTGTTCTCCACACAAATGCTGGCGCCATTGTATGCGCTGCCACAATTCACACTGATCATTCAGGGCTTGTTGGTGCTCAGCTTTCTGCTGGCTTGCACCAACCTGGTGTTGCGCAGGAACCGTATCCTGGGCTTCAGCGCTATCCTGCTGGTGCTGGTCACCATGACTATCGCGCAAACGCTGGCGGCGCAGGCGGCCCGCACAAATAGCCTCGCGCTGAGCCTGGACTGGTTTGTGCTCAATATATTCCTGACCGGCTTTTTGTTTATCCCGCTGGAAAAACTGTTTGGCCGCCTGACCCAGCAGGCGTTATTCAGGGATGAATGGCGCGAGGACCTGTTTTACTTTTTAATCAGCAGCGTGTTTGTGCAGACGCTGACGCTATTTACCCTGGCACCCTCAATGACGGTATTACACTACACCGGTGACTGGGCAACGTTTAGAGATGCCGTTGCCAGCCAGCCACTATGGTTGCAAGTGATTGAAATCATGTTCCTGACGGACTTTGTCCAGTACTGGTTTCATCGTGCGTTTCACCAGGTGCCGTTTCTGTGGGGATTCCACGCCGTGCATCATTCGGCCAAAAAGATGGATTGGCTGGCCGGTTCGCGCATGCATATTGTGGAAATCATCGGCCTGCGCAGCATGACCGTGATCCCGATGTATGCACTCGGGTTTGCTGAAGCGGCATTGCATATCTATATTTTGCTGGTCTACCTGAATGCCACTTTTGTGCACGCCAACGTGCGTTTCAATGTCGAATGGCTGAAACCATTGATTGTGACGCCACGTTTTCACCATTGGCACCACGGCATTGAGAAAGAAGCGATCGATGTGAATTTTGCCATCCACTTTCCCTTATTCGACAGGTTATTCGGTACTTATTACATGCCAAAAAACCAATGGCCTAGCGGCTATGGTATCGGCGGCCATCCAGTACCCAATGGTTATTGGAAACAATTGCTGTATCCCTTTAAAAAGTAATTCACCGTTGTGCACGATTCTTGCTGCATCAGGTCAATATGATTGCAGCAAGAAAGGTCGCCTATGTTTAATTTCAACGCAATAAAAGCCGTCCTGTTCGATCTGGATGGGGTCTTGTATATCGGCAACCAGCTGATTCCGGGCGCACTGGCAGCGGTTGCACAGTTGCGCAAAGCCGGCATCGCCGTGCGTTTTGTCACCAACACCAGCACGTTGTCACTAGCCTCTTTACAACAAAAGCTGAACCGGCTTGGCTTCAATACGGTGCCTGAAGAAATCATGAGTGCACCACAAGCGACCATCCAACACTTGAATAAACAGCCTAACCCGGTATGCAAACTGCTCCTGGCGGAAGACGTCAAACAGGACTTCGCCTGTTTTGATCAATCGGACACGGCGGCCAACTATGTGGTGATTGGCGATATCGGTGACCAATGGTCTTATGAATTACTTAATGAAGTGTTTCACTGCCTGGTGAATGGCGCGCAACTGATCGCCATCCATAAAAACCGTTTCTGGCAGACCGAAACCGGGCTGCAAATGGATATTGGCGCGTTTGTCACTGGTCTCGAATATGCCAGCAATACCAAAGCCATGCTGATGGGTAAACCTTCACGGCATTTTTTCAATATTGCGGTGGATGCCTTACGCCTGAAACCTTCTGAGGTGATGATGGTAGGCGATGATATTGATGCGGATGTCGGTGGCGCGCAAGATGCCGGGTTACATGGCGTGTTGGTGAAAACCGGCAAATACCGTGAAACATATACGCGGCTGTCTGCTGTCGACCCCGATGCGGTCATCCACTCGGTGGCAGACCTGCCGGCCTTGCTCGGTTGCCTGTCTGCCGCGCCGCAGTAAACGCGGCAGCGCTCCCACTCGCCGTTTATACACGCCACATAGTATAATCCCGGCATGTCTGAATTGAATTCTGTTGGTATTGTGAAAGCGCAGGTAGCGCATTTCAACAAGCCACTCACCTTGCAAAGTGGCGCCGTGTTGCCACAATACCATCTTACGTATGAAACCTACGGCGAACTCAACGCGACCAAATCCAATGCGGTGCTGATCTGTCATGCGTTATCCGGCAATCATCATGTGGCTGGCCGTTATTCTGAAGATGACAAATACCCGGGCTGGTGGGATAACCTGATCGGTCCGGGCCGGCCGCTGGATACCAACAAGTTTTTTGTGATTGGCCTCAATAACCTGGGCGGCTGTCATGGCAGTAGCGGGCCATCGAGCGTGGACCCGCTGACGGATAGGCCTTACAGCGCGACGTTTCCGGTCGTGACGGTTGAAGACTGGGTGGAATCGCAAGCGCGCCTGCTGGATCATCTGGGGATAACACAACTGGCTGCGGTCATCGGCGGCAGCCTGGGCGGCATGCAAGCCCTGCAATGGAATATCGCTTTCCCCGAACGTGTGCGGCATGCATTCGTGATTGCTTCTGCCCCCAATTTGACCGCACAAAACATGGCGTTTAATGAAGTTGCACGCCAGGCCATTATCACCGATCCGGAATTTTACGAAGGCGACTATTACAATCATGGCACCGTGCCGCGCCGCGGTTTGCGCATTGCACGCATGCTAGGCCATATCACCTACCTTTCTGACGATGTGATGGGTGAAAAATTCGGCCGCAAACTGCGCCATGGTGAGCTCAAATACGGCTTCGATGTTGAATTTGAGATGGAGTCTTACCTGCGTTACCAAGGCGATAAATTTGCCGGTGAGTTTGATGCCAACACCTATTTGCGCATGACGCGCGCACTGGATTATTTTGACCCGGCCAAAGCATACGGTGGTGATTTAAGCCAGGCGCTAAGTAAGGCACAAGCCAAGTTTATCGTCATCTCATTTACCACCGATTGGCGTTTTTCACCCAGTCGCTCGCGTGAAATCGTGCAGGCATTGCTGGATAACGCCTTGCCGGTCAAATATGCTGAGGTCACTTCGGCGCATGGCCATGATGCATTTTTAATGCCGGACCCACATTATCACGACATCATGCGTGCTTATTTAGAGCAGGTCAAAGTATGAAAAATGCAAATATTACAAATATTCGCCCAGACTTTGCATTAATAACAAATTGGGTGCGTTCGAAAACCAAAGTTCTTGACCTTGGTTGCGGCGATGGCACTTTGCTCACGCATTTGCACGAAACGCTGGATACCACCGGTTATGGTGTGGAAAAAGACGACGCCAATTGGCTGGAAGCGCTCAGGAATGGCGTCGATGTCATCCAGATGAACCTGGAAGACGGCTTATCCGGCTTTGAAGATCAATCGTTTGATACCGTGATTTTGTCGCAAACTTTGCAAGCCATGCACAATACCGAAACCATTGTTGAAGAAATGTTACGCGTCGGCCGCGAAGCGATTGTGACTTTCCCTAACTTTGGTTACTGGCGTAACCGGATGCAAATTACGCTGGGCAATATGCCCGTATCAAAAACCCTGCCTTACCAATGGTATGACACACCCAACGTGCACTTATGCACCATTCATGATTTTGACCAGTTTTGTACCGATCACCACATCCAGGTCATTGAACGCAAAGTCATCACCGATGGCGAAGATGTGCATGTATTACCGAACCTGATGGGTAACCTGGCCATGTACCGACTGAAAAGTGCTCGCAGCTGACCAATCTGTCTGCGCCGGTCACTTCTTACGGCGTTAACTGCAGCATCAGTGGTCATTGCAAATCCGTGACTTTCCAGTTGGCGCAAGTAAAAGGCGCACCAGAAGCCGACAGCTACGCCATGATGTTGCTGGGCCCGGGTGTGATGGGCGCTGTTGTACGTCGGCGCCAGTAAACTTTAAATAAAGCCATGAAAAAAGCCCCGGTCTTATGCCGGGGCTTTTATTTTTTACAGAATGATCAAGTGAGATGCAACGCTTTTAAACGGCGATAAAGCGTATTTCTGCTCATGCCGAGCTGGCGTGCAACGGCGGAGACATTGCCGGCATGCTGTTGCATTGCCGAACGTATGACTTCATCTGATTGCGCTTTTAAAGTCAGTGCCGGGCGTGAAAGCGGCTCACTGCTGGTGACTTCTAGCTCCTCCAGGAAATCCTGCGTGAGATGTGGCAAGTTGATCGCGGCACCATCTGCCAGCGCGATTGCCGTGCGCAAGACATTATGCAGTTGCCGCACGTTGCCAGGCCATGGGTGGCGGGCAAACAACGCCATGACTTCAGGGCTGATTTCAGTGTGCGGTGATTGCTCTACCTGCAAAATCAAGCTGATCAGGCGCTGCAGATCCTGGCGCTGGTTTAAGGAGGGCAACTGCACGGCCAGGCCATTGATGCGGTAATACAGATCACTGCGAAACTCACCGGCAGCGACTTTATCTTTCAACTTCTGGTTGGTGGCGCTGATTAACATGAAATTAACCGGAATGGATTTACTGGCACCCAACGGCGTCACGCACCGCTCTTGCAGTACGCGTAACAGCCGCGCCTGCAAAGACAGTGGCATATCACCGATTTCATCCAAAAATAAAGTGCCGCCATCTGCCTGTTGTATCTTGCCCTGATTGCCTTTGCGCTTGGCGCCGGTGTAGGCGCCCTCTTCATAGCCAAATAATTCAGCTTCAATCAGCCCTTCTGGCAAAGCGGCGCAATTGACCGCGATAAAAGGATGATGGCGACGGCTGCTGGCATCGTGGATGGCGCGAGAAAACAGCTCTTTGCCCGCACCGGTGTCGCCCAGCACCAGCATGGGGATATCGCGATTCAACACCTGTTTGACCTGGGTGATGGCCTGTTTCAGTTGAGGGTCGCCGGTATCCAGCATCTCCAGGCTGGCAGCGGATTCGCGCGCCTGGGAAACAACCGGCCGTGCAGGCGAAGTATTTTTCACCGAGGCGCGTGCAAACAGGCGGGCGCCGTTACGTAATTGCAGTGGAAACAACACATCACTTCCCAGGCAACGCTGCTTGAATGCGCTCCAGGGTTCATCAAACACATCATCAAAAAGCACACGGCGATTGGCCAGCACATCCTCATCCAACGGCAACCCGAACTGGAATTGGCCACTGCGGTTGATGGCCCGCAATTGGCCATCACTGCCAAATAGCGCCAGGCCTTCCCACAAGGTGCCAATAAACTCGGCACGGGCATGAAAATGCACACCGATGTCGCCTTGTGCCGTGGCATGGAATAAACGGTTTTCCACCATTTGTGCCGCCATTTTGACCAGGGCCAGTGTGTGTTGCTGTGGCTGGTTCAAGTCGTTCGACACATCCAGCGTGGCGACCAGCTGATTGTTAGCCGCAAAGATAGGCACTGCCGAGCAACTGAGCGAATGATGATAGGCCATAAAGTGTTCGGCGCCCTGGACGCTGATAGGCGCCCGCTCCACCAGGGCAGTGCCTATGGCGTTGGTGCCTCGGTGCTCTTCACTCCACGAAGCACCGGGTAACAACGATGCACGGATATCGCCTTGTTCAACGCCTTCACCCATGGTGCGCAAAATCACGCCATCGCTATCTGTGAGTATCACCAGGCTACGCGTGTGCGCGATCTGCCCGCTCAGGGTCAGCATCTCGGGTTCGGCGTGGGTGAGCAACAAACTGTTTTTTTCCAGCCGCTGTGTCAACTCCTGTGCCGTAATGATCTGGTCATGTGCGGGTGCCTGCTCATCCACCCCTTTGACCATGCAGCGACGCCAGGAGCGTTCAATCGCTTCGGCAATCGCCAGTTGATCATCGCGCATGGCTGGCAATGATGTTTGCGAGGAGGCTGGAGAAAACTTGGACATGACCGCTTGCACACCTGTATCACGTGATTGAACAACTGTACCGATCTGACACAACATTGAACAGTTTTCACTGTTGCAATGCGGAATGTCGTGCCTGGTACCAATAAATAACCGTTTGATTTTAATTCATTTTTTTCATTAACCCAAATAAAACACGCTGTTGGCACAGGCGTTGCAATCATTGCCCTGCGAGTAGCAAAAGAAGCTTTTGTTTACTGGCGTGCAAATCACTTATTCCAGCTTCAAACACACCATTTTTTGGAGGTATGTATGCAACACAACATCAAGCTTGCCATCACTGCAATGATGCTAGCCGGCATGAGCACCAGCGCATGGGCCAATGCAGAGCTGGACGCTTTAATGAAGGACGATAACCAATGGGCCATGGCGCGTAAAGATTACGCGAATCAGGGTTATAGCAAACTGTCACAAATCAACAAAGGCAATGTCAAAAACGTCAAACTGGCCTGGACATTTGCCACTGGTGTTAACCGTGGTCACGAAGGTGCACCGCTGGTGATCGGCAACACAATGTTTATCCACACTGCGTTTCCTAACAATGTGTATGCCCTCAATCTGGACGATAACCAGAAAATCCTGTGGTCTTACTTTCCCAAGCAGGATCCGGATGTGCAATCTGTCTTGTGTTGTGACAACGTGAACAAAGGCCTGGGTTACGGCGACGGCAAGATTTTCCTGCAGCAGAACAATGGTGTGCTGGTAGCGCTGGATGCAAAAACCGGCGCCAAATTATGGGACGTAAAAGTCAACGATCCTAAAACAGGCGCGGCCAATACCAACGTGCCTCACGTGTTTAAAGACAAAGTAGTGACCGGCTGTTCAGGCGGCGAATTCGGTGTGCGTTGCCATATCTCTGCCTACAGCATCAAAGACGGCAGCCTGTTGTGGAAAGCCTACAGCACCGGCCCGGATAGCGAAATGCTGATCGGCAAAGACTTTAACAAAGAGAATCCGCATTACAGCGCGTTGTCTGTCTACCAGGATGTGAACGGTGGCAACAAAGAAGGCGGTTCTTTCAAGCCTCTGGATAAATCTCAACTGAAATACCCGGAAGCTGACCTGGGTGTACGCACCTGGCATAAACCGCAGCAGCAAAAAGATGGCTGGCAGAACGGGGGTGGCCCGACCTGGGGCTGGTATTCATATGATCCGAAATTGAACCTGATGTATTACGGCACCGGCAACCCTGGTACCTGGAACCCGGATGTACGCCCTGGCGACAACAAGTGGTCGATGACGATTTTTGCGCGTGACCTCGACACCGGCATGGCGCGTTGGGCCTACCAGATGACCCCGCACGATGAGTGGGATTATGACGGTATGAACGAAATCATCCTGTGGGAAGCCAATGGTAAGCAACTGGCTTCACATTTTGACCGCAACGGCTTTGGCTATACCTTTGACCGCACCAACGGCAGCCTGCTGGTGGCAGAAAAAATGCATCCGTTCGTCAACTGGGCGAGCAAGATTGATCTGAAAACCGGCATCCCGGTGAAAGATGCCAAATACTCCACGCACCAGGATTACAACGCCAAAGGCATTTGTCCATCAGCGTTAGGTGTAAAGGACGAACAGCCCGCCGCTTACTCACCCAAGAACAAAATGTTCTACGTGCCACTTAACCACGTGTGCATGACTTATGAGCCAGTTGAGTCTAAGTACGTGGCAGGCCAGCCTTGGGTAGGAGCGACCTTAACCATGTTTGCCGGGCCTGACGGCGTGATGGGCGGCTTTATGGCATGGGATGCGTTAAAAGGCAAAGCACAGTGGTACAACAAAGAGAAATTCTCGGCCTGGGGTGGTGCGCTGGTGACTGCTTCTGACCTGGTGTTCTACGGCACGCTGGACCGCTGGGTAAAAGCACTGGATGCCAAAACCGGTAAAGAGCTCTGGAAATTCCAGGTAGGCTCCGGCGTGGTAGGCAACGTCATCACTTACGGCCACAAAGGCAAACAATACGTGGGGGTATTGTCAGGCATTGGTGGCTGGGCAGGGGTGGCGATGAACCTCGGCCTGACCAATGAAACCGATGGCCTGGGGGCTGCCGGAGGCTACAAAGAGCTGACCAAGTACAACGCTGCCCCTGGTGGCGGTGGCATGAACGTGTTCAGTTTATAAATAGATCATCAAGGAACATCTATGACCAAATTAGAAATCTTAATCACAGGCGCTTTGCTTGCTACGGCAACCACAGCCATGGCAGCGCCAAACGCAGAAGCACTGGCACAAAAAAGTAATTGTTTGATGTGCCACAGTATAGATAAAAAAATCCTGGGCCCAGCTTATAAAGAGGTTGCCGCGAAATACAAAGGCGACAAAACGGCTGAAGCCAAGCTGATCCAGAAAGTGAAAGCTGGCGGTAGTGGCGCGTGGGGGGATATGCCTATGCCGCCCAATAGTCCGCAAGTGAAGGACGAGGACATTAAAACCCTGGTCCAGTGGATATTAAGTTTGTAGTACCCCTATTTGCACGGTTTGATCTCCGAGTGTGCCAACCCGGAAGGGTTGGCTTTTTTTTGCCCGGTCAGTGGCGGCCAAATAAAAGCGATTACAATGCTGGCATGACCATTGCAAAAACGCTATTCAACCGTCGCATGCTGATGTGTGTGGCGCTAGGCTTCAGTTCCGGCCTGCCGCTTTACCTTTTATTGCAGCTATTACCAGCTTGGCTGCGTAGCGAGGGGCTCAACCTCAAAACCATCGCCGCCTTTGCCTTTATGCAACTGCCCTATACCTGGAAGTTTTTGTGGGCGCCATTGATGGACAGATACACATTGCTGGCCAGGTTTGGCCGCCGGCGCAGCTGGATTCTGGCGACGCAACTGGCGTTATTCGCCAGTATTGTTGGCCTGGGCATGTGCCAGCCACAACTGGATATTTCCACCGTGGCCCTGCTTGCGACGCTGGTGGCCTTATTCTCCGCCAGCCAGGATATCGTGATTGATGCCTACCGCCGCGAAATACTCAGTGATGAAGAGCTGGGCCTGGGCAACAGCATACACGTCAATGCTTACCGCATCGCAGGCCTGGTGCCCGGCTCACTAGCACTGATCCTGGCAGACCATATGGCCTGGTCACAAGTATTTTTGATCGTTGGCTTATTCATGCTGCCCGGCATTGGATTCACCTTATGGTCGCAAGAACCTGCTGTCACCATTATTCCCAAAACATTACTGCAATCAGTGGTAGAGCCCTTTAAAGAATTCATGCAACGCAATGGCTGGCAATACGCGCTATGGGTACTGCTGTTTATCCTGCTATACAAACTGGGCGACAGCATGGCGACAGCGCTGGCTACGCCGTTTTACATTGATATGGGCTTTAGCAAGACCGATATCGGCGCGATTGCCAAAGGCAGTGGCCTGGTCATGCAGATTGCCGGTGCCTTTGTCGGCGGCTTATGGATGCTCAAACTTGGCATTAACCGCGGTTTGTGGATTTTTGGCGTGGTACAGGCTTTATCCATTTTGGGTTTTGCCTGGCTGGCACACAGCGGCCCCTTTCTCGAGATTGGCGCGGCTGAACGCAGCATGCTGGCCATTGTGATTGGCGCAGAGGCTTTTGGCATCGGTTTGGGCACGGCTGCGTATGTGGCATATATGGCGCGTGAAACCAACCCCGCCTATACCGCGACGCAACTGGCATTATTCACAAGCTTATCTGCGGTGCCTCGCTCGATATTTAACGCGCTGACCGGTGGCATGGTTGAAAGCCTGGGCTGGGAACAGTTTTTTTATGTGTGTACGTTATTGGCGATTCCGGGGATGGTGTTGTTGTTTAGGGTAGCGCCGTGGCGGGTGCGCTAAGTGTTCTGCGGTTAACCACAGAGCAAGGCCGTTTTAAACAGATATTCCCTGCAACAGGTCGTCATTCTGGCCTAAGCCAGAATGACGACCTGTTGCAGGAGGGGGTACCTGCTTCGCACATAATTCAACCGTTACCCAATCGTACAGCAGATGAGAAATCCTACTTAGGCTTTACCTCTCTAATGGGCAAGTTAACCACCGCCGCTAATGTAGCCAGCACAATATCTCCCACCCACATCCACTGATAATCCCCATTGGCATAAAACACCAGCCCACCCAACCAGGCACCAAAAAAACCGCCGATCTGGTGACTTAACAAGGTTAATCCAAACAAGGTAGCTAAATATCTAGGACCAAATAACTTGCCCACCAGCCCGGCAGTGGGTGGCACCGTAGAGAGCCAGGTAAAGCCAAGCACTGCCGCAAATAGATAAAACGTCCATTCCGTTTTCGGCGCTGCCAGATAGAGGCCCACGGCAACGGCACGCGACGCGTACATCCAGAACAGGATCATTTTCATGCGTTGTGTTTGTCCCAGCCATCCTGCGTATAAACTGCCCACCACATTGGCCAGGCCGATAATCGCCAGTGAAGTGGCACCCACTGCTGGTGATAATCCACAAAGATTCACTTCACCGGGCAGGTGCGTGACCAGGAAGGCAATATGGAAACCACAAGTGAAAAACCCGGCATGCAGGCAAAGATAGCTGCGATCTTTAAAGGCGATGCGTATTTGTTGCCTGAGGGTAATCGTTGCTGGTGCATTGACAGCGTTTTGTGCACTGGCAGCCCGGTTTTCTCGCAACGGTAGCGCCAGAAAAATACTGCTTAACGAGGTGAGTGCCAGCATCAGCAGGGCATTGATCCAGTTAAAAGAATGGATCAGCGCTTGTGCCAGGGGTGCAAATATAAATTGTCCGAACGAGCCGCCGGCGTTAATAAATCCGGCCGCAAAAGAACGGCGTTCGGCGGGCAATCGCGCTGCTACAGCACCGATCAGGATGGAGAAGCTGCCTGCCCCTGCGCCCACCGCCGTGAGGATGCCAATAGAAAATACCAGGCCGAATTCGGAGCTGACAAATGGGGTCACGGCCAACCCGGCTGCCATAAGCAAGGTGCCGATCACAATCACTTTGAATGAGCCGACGCGGTCAGCCAGCATGCCGAATAAGGGTTGCGCCAAGCCCCAGGCAAACTGGGCCATGGCCATGGCAAAGCTTATGGTGACTATGCCTAGCCCAGTGCTGGTGTTTAGCGGCGAAACAAACAGGCCTAACGATTGCCGTATGCCCATAGTCACAGCCAGGATGGCAGCAGCTGCGATAATGATCGCCCATATGTTTTGCTGTTTATGCATATCCACCCCTTTAAGCAATAAGCTAGTGACTAATCCTGGTAATCCACTATCAGTGGCGCGTGGTCACTGAAGCGCTCTGCTTTATACACACTCACCGTGGTTGCCCGCTGCGCCAATGCCTGCGTGACCAGCTGGTAATCGATACGCCAGCCTACATTTTTCGCCCAGGCCTGGCCGCGGTTACTCCACCAGGTATAACATTCATCGGTGGTTTCAGGGTGTAAAGTGCGGTAGACATCTACCCAGCCTACCCGCCCCAGGATATCTGTCATCCACGCACGCTCTTCAGGCAGAAAGCCGGAGTTCTTTCGATTGCCTTTATAATTTTTAAGGTCGATTTCCTGGTGCGCAATATTCCAGTCACCGCAAATCACCACCTCGCGGCCGCCGGCAATCAGTTGCTCCAGATGCGGCAGAAATAAGGCCAGCACCTGAAACTTGAATTGCTGTCGCTCTTCACCGCTAGAACCACTGGGCAGGTATAAAGACACCACGCTCAGGTTGCCATACTGGCATTCCAGGTAACGGCCTTCGGCATCGATGGATGCATGCCCCAAGCCGATAATGACTTTATCTGCAGGCTGTTTGCTGTAAATGCCAACGCCGCTATAGCCCTTTTTTTCGGCATAGTGAAAGTAGCCGTGATAGCCGGGCGGTTGCAACATCTCCGGCTGCAGATCCGCCGCCTGTGCTTTGAGCTCCTGCAAACAGACGATATCGGCCTGGCTGGCCGCCAGCCATGGCAAAAAGCCTTTGTTGCAGGCTGAACGTATGCCATTCAGGTTCAAGGTTATAATACGCATTGTTCAAATTCTTTCTGTTTTTCTCAAATGACTGCAAAACCAATTAGTGCCGATTTTATTACTTTTTCCATCCAGAAACAGGTGTTACGTTTTGGGGAATTTAAAACCAAAGCGGGTCGTTTAAGCCCGTATTTTTTTAATGCTGGCCTGTTTGATGATGGCGAAAGCCTGCTCAAACTGGGCGAATTCTACGCACATAGTATTCTACAGTCTGGCTTGCAATTCGACATGCTGTTTGGCCCGGCCTATAAAGGTATTCCGCTGGTATCCGCGATCAGTATCGCATTTGCGCGCATGGGGCAGAATTTGCCTTATGCCTATAACCGCAAAGAAGCCAAAGATCACGGCGAAGGCGGTACCTTGGTGGGTGCGCCACTCAAAGGTCGCGTGTTGATTATCGATGATGTGATTTCTGCCGGGACTTCGATTCGTGAATCGGTAGACATGATACGCCAGGCGGGCGCAACCCCTTGCGGCGTCAGCATCGCGCTAGACCGGCAGGAAAAAGGCCTGGGCGAATTATCGGCGGTACAAGAGGTGGAACAAACCAACCAGATGCCGGTAGTGAGCATTGCCAAGCTGGCTGATTTATTTGCTTATCTGCAAGGCAACGAGAGCCTGGCGCAATATTTCCCGGCGATCCAGGCATATCGCGCTCAATATTGCATTTTGTAATAGGTATTTCTGCTTAAAAATAGCGCGTATCAAACGCGCTATTTTTATTTGAGCATGCCCATTAACCTGGACATGATCAGTGCCGGATTATTTTCCACCACCCCGTTTGGCGTCAGTTGATTGACAACATCCGGGATATATTCCGCAATCTTGGCTGTAAGTGCTTCATTGCTCATCCCCAGCTTGGCCGCAATGCCGTTTAATACGCTGGTACCCAATGCGGCGCCTATCTGCTGGGCGGAGACATCCGCATTCGCCCCGGTGCCTACCCAAGAATCGACTTGTTCGCTCAAACCGCCATTTTTTAAGGTTTGCAGAATGCCAGGCAAACCACCATATTGCTGAAACAGCTCCATCGCCATTTTCGCCATCGGGGCTTTGTCGCCCATGACTTTGTTCATCATGGCACCGGCTATATTGTCGAATAATCCCATTGTGGCTCCTATGTTGTTAAATTTTTATTTGTGCCCATCAACAGAGCGTCTTTTGCATGACTTTCCAGAAGATTGTAACGTTTCTTTTCGCCGATAGGGGTCCTGTTTATTATCCTTTGGGCAAGAAAAGGAGCTCGCCTAGCGGCGAAAATAAATCTTATTTAACGATACAAGCAGGGTTATTTCGGCGCGAAGGTAAACGCATCACTATAAAACTCTTGCTCCGGCAATCCGCGCGCGACAAACGTTTCTTTCGCAATATCTACCATCCCCGGCGCGCCACAAACATATATCTCAAACCCAGCCAAATCCGTATGGTCTTCAAGCACTGCCTGATGCACTAATCCACGCCGCCCATGCCAGTCCTCGTTAGATTCGCCCTCTGAAATCACCGGGATATAAGTAATATTAGGCATAAATTCTGCCCAGCGCTGGCAAAGCTCATCCATATACAGGTCATTCACGTGACGGGCACCACGATACAGCAGCACTGGCCGCTGGATATTCTGGTAGATCATGTGCTCTATCATGCCCTTGATCGGTGCAAAACCGGTGCCACCAGCCAACATGATGATGGGTTTGTCATTTTGCTCGCGCAGGAAAAAACTGCCTAACGGTGCTTCCACGCGCAGAATGGTTTTCAAGGGCATCTCGTTGAACACTTGTTCGGTAAAGTGCCCGCCTGCAATCTTGCGGATATGTAGTTCAATAAAGCCGGTTTCATGCGGTGCATTGGCGATGGAAAAAGCACGGCGGCGGCCGTCTTTGAGCAAAAATTCAAGATATTGCCCGGCCATGAATGTCAGCGGTTCAGTCCCTGGTAGTTGCAGGTGCAACACCATGACATCGTCGGTGAGCTGCTCTTTTTTTTGCACACGTACGGGGAGTATGCGCGGTTTGATCCCTTGCACCATATCGATCTGGCGGCATTCAATGACCAGGTCTTCCAGCGGCCTGGCGCAACAAAACAGCGCTTGCCCGCTTGCCAGTTCTGCATCGCTCATGGCGCTGCCCTGATAGTCGTCGTGGAAGACTTTGCCGGTGAGCACTTTGCCTTTGCAGGCACCACAGGCGCCGTTGCGGCAGCCATAAGGCATGTTGATGCCAGCCTCAATCGCCGCTTCCAGCACGGTTTGGCTGGGGCGCACATCAAAAGTGTGGCCGCTGTTTTCTATCAATACACGGTTCATGGCTTATAGTGTCAGAGCGTTGTCTTTATCAAGCAGTGTTTTAGCAGGCCTAATCTTTTCCTGGCAGGCGCACGACGTTGTCTTTGGGTTTGGTTTCATTGATTTCAGTATATTCGCCTTCAATCGCTTCGTCATTGGCACTGGCCCGGTAATCAAAATTGGCTTGATTAGAGGCTTTGCCAGCGGTGGGCGAATTGCCAGGCATCAACAGTAACACTACCGCAATCACATCACTGATCACACCAGGGATCAGCAGCAATACACCAGCAAACATATTGCGTGCTGTAGAGAACATGGCGGAGATCGGATTGCCGCCCGCGCCTAATTGCTGGAACATGCGCGCGGCGATCAGATCTTTTTCGTTGCGGATGAGTTTCAGGCCAAGATAGCCGATGATCAGCAGGTAAGCGAGTACCCACCAACCATAGCGTTGACTGAGTTCAATCAAGATCGCTATCTCCAGAAACGGAAAAGCCAGTAAAATAGCAAAGATGATAAACCGCATGTCAGTAGTCCTGTTGAAGAGTCAGCGTCCATGACGCCAGAAGAGGAAATTATAATCGTGTTTACCCATGTGCCGGATATGGCGTGCGCAGAAAGCATGGCGCACGCGCTGGTTAATGAACAGTTGGCGGCATGTGTGAATATTTCAAGCCCCGTCAAATCGGTTTATCGCTGGCAGGGGCAAATCGAGACGGCGGAAGAGATCGCCTTGGCCATCAAAACCCCGCGCCGCGGCTATGCCAAAGTGGCTGAAAGAGTACGCGCTTTGCATCCTTATGAACTTCCCGAGATTGTGGCTATCCATGTGAACGAGGGCTTGCCGGAATACCTGCGTTGGGTAGCGGCGGAAACGCTGGCATAAGACTGGTGAGATAAAGGGTGCAGGAAACATGATGACTATCTGGAACAAAGCGTGGGTGACCTTGGCAGTGCTATTGGCAACAATGGCGCCGGTGCAGGCAGACTCAGGGTTTTCCCAACTGTTTACCAATGATGATACGCAAGAGTTCTTGCCGGTCGATAAGGCATTTAAAGTAGAAGCTGCGCTGGTGGATCCAACCCATGCGCAGCTTAAATTTGTGATTGCGCCCGGCCATTATCTATATAGAGATCGCATACAGCTGGTATTGCCTGCTGGTGAAACTGCGCAAATCACATTGCCGCCTGGCGAAGCCAAGAATGACCCCAACTTCGGTCCACAGCAAGTTTTTCATCATGATACGGTGGCAGAAGTCGCTTTTACCGGCGCTGCGCCAGCCGCGTTGCAAATACGTTATCAGGGCTGCAGTGAGAAGGGATTATGTTATCCGCCGCAAACCAGGTCACTGCCATTAGCTCCGCTGGCGGCTGCAGCCGCGTCATCTGTGCCCATGAGTGCCAGCACCTCGCCTGCGATAGAGGTTGAGGATGGCGTCTCCGAAAAACTACTGTCTTCCGGCCACTGGTGGCAAATCGTCGCCGGTTTTTTCGGCGCCGGTTTATTGCTGGCTTTCACGCCGTGCGTGTTTCCTATGATCCCGATTCTGTCAGGCATCATTGTCGGAAAGAATGCGCAATCTTCACGCGCCAAAGCGTTTACTTTATCACTTGCCTACACGCTGGGCATGTGCCTGACCTATACCCTGGCAGGCGTGGCGGCCGGGTTATCTGGCCAGTTATTAAGCAACGCCCTGCAAACACCGCTAGCGTTGACCGCCGGCGCATTGATTTTTGTGGCTTTGTCTTTTTCCATGTTTGGTTTTTATGAGCTGAAACTGCCAAGCGCGGTAGAAAATGCTTTTTTTAACTGGAGCCACCGTTTTAAAGGCGGCCATTTGCTCAGTGATTTTCTGATGGGCGCTATCTCCGCGCTGATCATCAGCCCATGCGTGGCTGCGCCGTTAGCAGGTGCATTGCTGTATATCAGCCAGACGCATGACGTGGTGCTGGGCGCTGTTGCCCTGTTTTCACTCTCATTGGGCATGGGCGTGCCGTTATTATTAATTGGTGCCTCTGCTGGGTCTGTATTGCCCAAAGCGGGGGAGTGGATGAATGCCATCCGCCGATTATTCGGGGTATTGATGCTGGCCGTCGCTATCTGGGTGATCAGTCCTATATTGCCGGTGACAGTGCAAATGCTG
This sequence comes from Methylophilus sp. E2MeOHC9, assembly GCF_058744375.1. NCBI lineage: Bacteria > Pseudomonadati > Pseudomonadota > Betaproteobacteria > Nitrosomonadales > Methylophilaceae > Methylophilus > Methylophilus sp. E2MeOHC9. Next base: position 769,058 of record NZ_CP196024.1, on the reverse strand, counting down.
TTATGGGCGCTCTTAAGCATCGTTCCGGCGATTTATTTGCGAGCGATTGACCCGTTGCCAACCACTGCCAGCACAGCACAAAGGCTAAGCAAGGGCGCAGCCGTCTTTTTGCTGTTGTATGGGGTTGCGCTGGTGATAGGCGCCTGGTCAGGTGCGAGTTCACCACTCAGGCCTCTGCAAAATCTTGTCTCTGGGGACCACACCAGTAAACAGGCTGTGCGTTTTCAGCGCGTGCACAGCGTACAAGAACTCGAGCAGGCAGTGCGGGCTGCGCAAGGCAAGCGGGTTATGCTGGATTTCTACGCTGACTGGTGCGTCTCTTGTAAAGAATATGAGCAGTTTGTATTTACCGACCCCAAGGTGCAGGCTGAGTTGAATCAAATAGTCTTGTTGCAGGCAGATGTGACCGCTAACAATGCCCAGGATGCCGCCTTATTGAAAAAATTCGACTTGTTTGGCCCGCCAGGTATCGTGTTTTTTGATACCCAAGGCCAGCCTGTGCAGCCTGTCATCAAAGGCTATCAGGGGGCTGATCGTTTTCTGGGTATCTTGCGTGCATTGAAGGGTCAAGCCCATGCGTAACGTGGCACGCATCGTCATGACCATATTGCTGATCGTGGTGCTAGGCAGCGGTTTCCGTTGGCTTTACCTGAATCGGCACCAGTTTCTGGCTACAGATACGACGCTGCCGGATCAATCGGCAGTCGCTACGCTGTGGAACACGACTTTAAGTGATCAAAAAGGGAAGGCTTACCCGCTGGCACAATTTCAAGGCAAGCCGATGATTTTAAATTTCTGGGCCACCTGGTGCGAACCTTGTCGCGATGAAATGCCTGAAATCTCTGAGCTTGCTACCGCACATCCCGAAATTGTTGTGCTAGGTGTAGCGATAGATGAAGCCGCCGCAGTGCATGAATTCGTTGAAAGCACCCCGGTAGCTTATCCGCTACTAATCGCAGAGAACGAAGGCATGCCACTGGCAGAGGTGTTGGGTAACAATAAAGGCGTGTTGCCATATACTGTGATTGTGTCTGCAAAAGGTGAAATCACGCATATTTTCTTTGGCCGTGTTAACCGAGACATGCTGCAAAAAGCGCTCAAGTTGTAGGATATTTCAACCGTTTTCACACCCCTGACAGTGCTTGGATGGCTGCATGTTAGGTGCAGAAATACCACACTTAACAGCAGGATTAGCGATTTTCCCCTTTCGCCTGAATCACGAATTCTGCTGGACAAAATGCAATAACTTCGGCAAACTTCGCGCCATGAAGGTCGTATATTTCTCTCTAAAAGGCATGTGAAATGGGCACCAAATCTATCCTGGTGATTCATGGACCCAACCTCAACATGCTTGGCACGCGCGAGCCGCAGCATTATGGCAACCAGACCCTGGCAGATATCGACCAGGGGTTGCAAACGCTTGCGCGCGCTGATCAGGCGAGGCTTGAAACCTTTCAGAGCAATTCTGAAGCGGACATTATTGAGAAAATACACACATTGTCTGTTAACCGCGTTGATTATGTCATTATTAATCCTGCGGCTTTCACACATACTTCGGTGGCGATTCGTGATGCAATTTCAGCGGTCAAAGTGCCGTTTATTGAAGTACATCTCTCAAATGTACATGCACGAGAGCCATTTCGGCATCACTCCTATTTCAGCGATATTGCGACGGCCGTTATCTGCGGTTTGGGCGCAGAAGGCTATTACGCCGCTTATCGCCATATCCAACAACTATAACTAAAACATCTTAAATCGAGGTTTCTATGGATTTACGCAAACTTAAAAAATTGATTGATCTGGTCGAGGAATCGGGAATTTCCGAACTGGAACTGACCGAAGGCGAAGAAAAAGTACGTATCAGCCGCACGATTACTGGCCTTGCACCAGTCACACAATATGTAGCTGCGCCTGCGGCACCTGCTTATGCGGCACCGGTCGCAGCACCTGCGGCGAGTGCACCAGCGCCAGCCCCTGAGCTGGAAGGCAAAATAGTCAAATCCCCTATGGTAGGTACTTTCTACCGTGCTTCGTCTCCCGATGCAAAAGCATTTGTGGATGTAGGCAGCAGCATTAACGCCGGTGAAACCGTATGTATCATCGAGGCGATGAAACTGCTCAATGAAATTGAGAGTGAATATGCCGGTGTGATTAAGAAGATTTTCGTTGAAAACGGGCAGCCTGTTGAATACGGCGAACCTTTATTCCTCATTGGCTAAAATTCCTGATTGGTTAAGCATCTATGTTTGAAAAAATCCTTATAGCCAACCGCGGAGAGATCGCCCTGCGCGTGCAGCGTGCCTGCCGTGAATTGGGGATTAAAACCGTTGCAGTGCATTCCGAGGCTGATCGCGATGCCAAGTACGTCAAATTGGCTGATGAATCTGTCTGTATCGGACCGGCGCCTTCAGCTAAAAGTTACCTGAATATTCCAGCTGTCATCAGCGCCGCTGAAGTCACCGATGCGCAAGCGATCCATCCTGGGTATGGCTTTTTGTCCGAAAATGCCGATTTTGCCGAGCGTGTGGAGCAAAGTGGTTTTGTATTTATCGGGCCACGTGCGGACACTATTCGCCTGATGGGCGACAAAGTATCCGCCAAGGATGCGATGAAAAAAGCGGGTGTGCCCTGTGTACCTGGTTCCGAAGGAGCCTTGCCAGATGACCCGGCTGAAATCATCAGAACTGCCAAACGTGTAGGCTATCCGGTCATCATCAAAGCCGCTGGCGGTGGTGGTGGTCGTGGCATGCGTGTGGTGCATACAGAGGCGGCATTGTTGAATGCGGTCAATATGACCAAGGCCGAAGCGCAAAGCGCGTTTGGCAACCCTGTGGTTTACATGGAAAAGTTCCTGGAAAATCCGCGCCATATTGAAATCCAGATTCTGGCCGACGAGCACGGCAATGCGGTGTTCCTAGGTGACCGTGATTGTTCCATGCAGCGTCGCCATCAGAAGATCATTGAAGAAGCGCCTTCACCGTTATTGCCGGCAAGATTGCGTGACAAGATCGGTGAGCGTTGTGCCGAAGCCTGCCGTAAAATCAAATACCGCGGTGCCGGCACCTTTGAGTTCCTGTATGAAAACGGCGAGTTCTATTTCATTGAGATGAATACACGCCTGCAAGTTGAGCATACCGTGACGGAAATGATTACCGGGATTGACCTGGTACAACAGCAAATCTTTATTGCTGCCGGTGAAAAACTGCCGTTCCGTCAGCGCGATATCGTGCTCAATGGCCATGCCATTGAGTGCCGGATTAACGCTGAAGACCCATACACCTTTGTGCCCTCGCCAGGCTTTATCAACCGCTTCCATATGCCTGGCGGCCCTGGCGTACGCATGGATACCCATGTCTATGGCGGTTACACCGTGCCTCCGCACTACGATTCCATGATAGGCAAGCTGATCACACATGGCGCAACGCGCGAGCAGGCGATTGCCAGAATGCGTGTGGCCTTGTCCGAAATGAATGTAGAAGGCATTAAAACCAACACTGCATTGCATTCTGACCTGATGGCTGACCTGGCCTTTCAGCAAGGTGGCACCAGCATTCACTACCTGGAGCAAAAGCTGGGTATCAGCTCGAAGTAATTGTGCATTGGTTGTTACTTAAAATTCAGTCGACCGAGCCACAGGCGGAGTCACTCAGCGATGTGTTGATGGAGCATGGCGCGTTGTCGGTCAGCATAGAAGATGCGCATGCCGACACGCTGGCCGAGCAGGCCATTTTCGGCGAGCCGGGTGATCCACCGCCCGGTATCTGGCAACAGAATATCGTCACTGCCATGCTGGATGATGAAGCCGATGTGCAGGCGCTATTGGCTACTGTACAGGCAGAGTTGCAGCTGGACGGCCTGAAATATCAACTGGAGCAAATCGAAGAGCAGGATTGGGTGCGCGCCACCCAGGCGCAATTCGACCCGATTCGCGTCACAGACAATTTGTGGATCGTCCCTTCCTGGCACCAGGCACCGAATGCAGAGGCGATTAATATCGTACTCGACCCCGGCCTGGCATTTGGTACCGGCAGCCATCCGACCACGCATTTATGCTTGAGCTGGCTGGCACAATTACCTAAAGCTGAGTTGCAGCAAGCCAATGTACTGGATTACGGCTGTGGTTCCGGCATTCTGGCCATTGCTGCCAAAAAGCTGGGTGCCGGTCAGGTGATAGGTGTGGATATTGATACGCAGGCGGTGATCGCCAGCCGTGACAATGCAGCCAATAACGAGGTAGAAGCGGTGTTTTATGATTCGGCAGACTATCTGCATGAACCGTTTGATATCGTGGTCGCCAATATTCTTTCCAGTGCCTTGATGGTATTGGCACCGGTGATCGCTAAATCTTGCAAAAATGGCGGTAAAGTTGCATTATCCGGCATATTGGATAGCCAACAGGAAATGCTGCTGGCGCGTTACTCAGAATGGTTTGAAATGGATGCCCCCATCCAGCAAGATGGATGGGTCTTGCTGACGGGAAGCAGAAAATGTCTCTAATCACTGAATGCCCTGCCTGCTTTACACAATTTGAAGTCAACGACGCACAACTGCAAGCCTACGCTGGCAAAGTGCGTTGTGGCGAGTGTAACCATGTGTTCGATGCGCAATCCGCGCTGGTTACCGAGGCACAAATAGCTGAGCCAGCGGCACAGGTTTCAGAGACGCTTACTTTAGAAGCGGGGACTGCAGAGCCTGGTACTGCAGAAGTCTCTACTTCCGAAGCGCATGATTCAGAAATTCAAGCAGTCCCAGTCGCTACACTCGACAGCCCTACAGAAACATTAGAGACCAGCCCGACGCATGCTGAACCTGAAGTGGTTGAGCAAGCGCCTGCGCTGTCATGGAATCTTGGCCATGAAGAAGCGCATGATCCAGACATCCCGGCATTTTTACGCAATGTTTCATTAACGGATGACCGTCCGCCTGCACCTGAAAAAATCACGTTACCCTGGATATTCCCGCTGTTATCTGGCGTGTTGTTAATCGCCATTTTGCTGCAACTGGTGTATTTCACACGCACTAGCCTGGCTGCTAATTACCCATCCACCAAGCCGCTGTTGCAGGCCGCCTGCAAAGCCTTGCATTGTGCAGTGGCCCTGCCTAACGATATTACCCAATTGACGATTGATGATGCTGACATCCAGGAGCACCGGGAGCGGGAAGGTGTATTGGTATTTTCCAGTGTGCTGATCAATCACGGCGCAGTCGCACAGGCTTATCCGATGATAGAGCTGACCCTGACCAATATGGCGGATGAACCGGTATTGCGCAAAATCCTGAAACCCGCCGAGTATTTACCCGCCGCTTCTAAAGTCACTGAGGGTTTAGCTGCGCAACAAGAGCAAGCGGTGAAAACCACGCTGGGCCTGGAAGAAAAAGCCGTGACCGGTTTTCGTGTCGCGATCGCCTATTGAGCTATTCTGAATCAGGCTTCGCCTGTGAATGTTGCCTGCGCACCGATATCTGACATCACCTTGCCCAATACTTCGATCGCAGCTGTACGCACAAAACTTTTACGCCAGGCCAAGGCAATGCGGCGACTGGGCGCAGGCTTGCTAAAAGGGATCACCCGGATCAACGGGTTCTGGTAGCGCGCTACCGTTGCCATAGCGGGTAACACGGTGATGCCAAGATTAGAGGCCACCATATTACGTATGGTTTCCAGTGAGTTGCCTTGTAATACTTCGCCCTTACGACCTAGCTCCGGGCAGGCCTGAGTGACCTGGTTGCTGAAGCAGTGGCCGCTATTCAGCAACAAGACTTTCTCATTGCCTAATTCATCCGGATTCACTGTTTTACGTTGTGCCCAAGGATGGCTGGCGGGCACTACGACATTAAAGTCTTCGTCATAAAGCGGCGTGATTTCAATGCCAGGCACATTAAATGGCAAAGCTACGACTGCTGCATCAATCACACCATTCCTCAGCTGCTGCTCCAGTGTCGCGGTAATGTTTTCTTCTACTTCCAGCGGCATGTTGGGCGCTGCTTTTACCAATGGCGGAATCATTTCCGGCAGCAGGTAAGGCCCTACCGAATGAATCATGCCCAGTTTAAATGAGCCATTGAGCGGGTCGCTGCCAAGCTTGGCCATTTCCTTGATTTTGGCCGCCTGTTCCAGCACGATATTCGCCTGCGTAATGATCTGCTCGCCAATCGGCGTCGGCGTCACATCGTTACGATTGCGCTCAAAAAGTAACAGTCCTAATTCTTCTTCCAGCTTTTTTATGCCCAGACTCAAGGCCGGTTGAGTGACAAAGCATTTATCCGCTGCCCGGCGAAAGTTACGTTCCTGCGCTACTGCCAGCACAAATTTCAATTCAATCAGGGTCATGTTTTTCTCACCAAGCGTGGATTCAATGGATAGTGTAATCTCATTAATTTTATTTATCAATAATATCAAAACTTACAATTATACAAATAATGCAGGCTTACCTAAAATGGCCTTCATGTATCACCCAACATTGATTCGTGGAGACAAAAATGATGACAAGATGGTTTCAGGATTTATCGCAATTACAGGAAATATTGGCGGCTTATGCTGCAAGCAATTAGGCAAAGCTAATTTTATTAGCTAGAAAATAATTATCGCAACATTTAACCAGTAGTATATCTGGCACCTGGCCATTCAAGGGTGGTCAGCCATAAGAAAAAGGAGCTTAAAAAAATGGAAAATCAACAAAGCACAACCGGAAAATGTCCATTCGGACATGGCGGTAACACCGCAACAGAGAAATCGAACACCAGCTGGTGGCCGAATGCCCTAAACCTGGATATCTTGCATCAGCAAGATAGTAAAACCAATCCTTTAGGTGAAAGTTTTGATTATGCCGAGGAGTTTAAAAAGCTCGATTTAGCGGCAGTGAAAGCCGACTTGCATGCGCTGATGACGGATAGCCAGTCATGGTGGCCTGCCGATTGGGGCCATTACGGCGGTTTGATGATCCGCTTGTCCTGGCATGCAGCAGGTACTTATCGTGTGGCAGATGGCCGTGGTGGCGCAGGCACCGGTAACCAGCGTTTTGCGCCACTGAATAGCTGGCCGGATAACGTTAACCTGGATAAAGCGCGCCGCTTGCTATGGCCGATCAAGAAAAAATACGGCAACCAGCTTTCGTGGGCGGACCTGATTGTGCTGTCTGGCACCATTGCCTATGAATCCATGGGCTTGAAAATCTTTGGTTTCGCGGGTGGCCGCGCTGATATCTGGCATCCGGAAACAGATATTTACTGGGGCAATGAAAAAGAATGGCTGGCTAAGACAGGCGCACAGGGCAGCCGCTATTCAGGTGAACGCGATCTGGAAAACCCGCTCGCAGCAGTCATGATGGGGTTGATTTATGTGAACCCTGAAGGGGTGGATGGTAACCCTGACCCGTTACGCACGGCGAAAGATATCCGCGAGACCTTTGCCCGTATGGCGATGAACGATGAAGAAACGGTCGCACTGACGGCTGGCGGCCATACAGTGGGTAAAGCGCATGGTAATGGCGATGCCGCGCATCTCGGGCCAAACCCGGAAGGCGCGAGTGTGGAAGAGCAAGGTATGGGCTGGAACAACCATACCCGGCGCGGAGTGGGTCGCGATTCAGTCACCAGTGGCATCGAGGGCGCCTGGACCACGCACCCTACTCGCTGGGACAATGGCTACTTCAAAATGTTGTTTGAGCATGAATGGGCGTTGAGCAAGAGCCCAGCAGGCGCATGGCAGTGGGAGCCGGTAAGCATTAAGGAAGAAGATAAACCGGTGGATGTAGAAGACCCTTCTATCCGTTATAACCCTATCATGACAGATGCGGATATGGCGATGATTAAAGACCCCATCTACCGTGAGATTTCCGAGCGCTTTTACCGTGACCAGGCGTATTTCTCCGAGGTGTTTGCGCGAGCCTGGTTCAAGCTGACACACCGTGATCTGGGCCCCAAAGCCCGTTATCTGGGGCCGGATGTACCACAGGAAGACCTGATCTGGCAGGACCCGACGCCAGCAGGCAATGCCAACCTGAGTGCGGCGGATATTGCAGCACTAAAATCGCAGATCCTGGCAAGTGGCTTAACGACGGCTGAACTGGTGGCGACTGCCTGGGATAGCGCACGCACTTTCCGCGCATCGGATTATCGCGGTGGAGCTAATGGCGCCCGTATTCGCTTGGCGCCACAAAAAGACTGGCAAGGTAACGAGCCCGCCAGATTGCAGAAAGTGCTGACGGTATTAGAAGGCATCCAGTCGGCATTTAACCAACCGGTCAGCCTGGCCGACTTGATCGTACTAGGTGGTTCTGCTGCCGTGGAGCAGGCAGCCAATGCAGCAGGTGTCGCGATTGAAGTGCCGTTTGCGCCGGGCAGAGGCGATGCCACAGACGACATGACCGATGCGGAATCTTTTGCGGTACTGGAACCTCTGCATGATGGTTTCCGCAACTGGCAAAAGACCGACTATGTGCCGACAGCAGAAGAGTTACTGCTGGACCGAACCCAGCTGATGGGATTAACCGCGCCGGAAATGACAGTGTTGATTGGTGGCATGCGGGTGCTGGATACCAATTATGGTGGCAGCAAACATGGTGTGTTTACCGAGAGGCCAGGCGTGCTCAGCAATGATTTCTTCGTCAATTTGACCGAGATGCAGTACACCTGGAAACCGGTAGGCAGTAATGTGTATGAAGTGCGGGAACGCACTACCGACGCAGTCAAATGGACCGCAACCCGTGTTGACCTGGTGTTTGGTTCTAACTCTATATTGCGCGCTTATGCAGAATTGTATGCGCAGGATGATGCCAAGCAAAAGTTCGTGCAGGATTTTGTGAAGGCATGGACTAAAGTGATGAATGCGGATAGATTCGATTTGAAGTAATGTTGATGTAGCAAGAGGAAGCGCCTTGAGGAATCGAGGCGCTTTTTTATTTGTTGATAAACCTACTCACTAAGATTGCGTATCAGTGCTTTGCCCTTGGATAGCGTGGGCTATGCGGAAATCAGTGCGGCCTGCAATGGAGAATCCAGGCGTAGCTTAGTGAAAATACGTGAACTGCTATTGCATTTCTTGGAAGTTCTAATCGGTATTTTTTGGGTGGTTCAGAACTCTATTTCACCATTTCTTTTGGTTACGTTTTCTTTGGGCAAGCAAAGAAAAGTCACTCGCCTAGGGGCGAAAAGCAACGCATAAAAACTCCATCACTACTCCCAAGAGCGGTTAAGCCTAGCAATGACCAAAGTCCTCAGGCAATAACGCTACCCCTGCTGTAAATACCTCAAATTTCACGAACATGGCGAATCTAGTTTCCAGTGTCTGCTAGAATACAACCATGGATATTTACTTAATGCTGAAGGCCATCATCATGGGCCTGGTCGAAGGCGCGACCGAATTTATACCGGTTAGTAGCACCGGACATTTGATTATTGCAGGTGAGTGGCTGAATTTTCTGGATAAAGATAAACGTGATGTATTTGAAATCATGATCCAGCTGGGCGCGGTACTGGCTGTCTGCGTTGAGTTCAGGCAACGGCTGGTGCACACGGTACAGCGCATTCAAACCGACCCTAACGCGCAACATCTGGTGCGTAACCTGTTTATCGCTTTCCTGCCGGCCGCTATCCTTGGCCTGGCTTTCCATCACGAAATTAAAGAATTCCTGTTTTCATCCTTCACCGTTGGTATCGCCCTGATCGTGGGTGGCGTGCTGATTTTGTTGATTGAGAAGTTTGTCCCCGCCGGCAAGGTGCAGGATATTGACGCTATCAGTGCCAAGCAGGCGTTGCAGATTGGTTTTGCCCAATCATTGGCGCTGATTCCAGGCGTTTCGCGCTCTGGTGCAACTATTCTTGGCGGCATGTGTTTTGGCCTGGGCCGGCAAACGGCCACCGAGTTTTCCTTCTTTCTGGCCTTGCCTATCATGTTTGCGGCAACGGGGTATGACCTGCTCAAGGCGCGTGATTTGCTCTCTTTGGATGATGCATTTATTTTCCTGATTGGCTTTGTCACGGCATTTTTATCTGCGCTGGTGGTCATACGCGCATTGATTAAATTTGTCGGCCAGCATTCTTTCGCCGTGTTTGCCTGGTACCGCATTGTGTTCGGTATTCTTATCCTGTTGTTCTTTGCGCGTTAATTTGCCTAGTTTTCACTTAAAGGTGTAATGGATGAAAAATACACTTCTGAAAAAAATCCTCTACGCAGTGGCCGCCATCATTGGCTTGGTTTTGCTGTTGGTTGTTTACCTGGCCGTGACTTTTGATCCTAACGATTACAAGGCTACCGTCATCCAGCTAGTGAAAGACAAAAAACAACGCACGCTGGATATCAAAGGCGATATCAAACTGAGTTTCTGGCCAAAGATCGGTGCTGACCTTGGTGAAATCACCTTGTCCGAGCACCAGTCAGATAAACAGTTTGCTGCAATCAAAGGTGCCAAAGTGGCGCTGGCTGTACTGCCTTTGCTGAGAAAAGAAATCGTGGTTGATACTGTTTACCTGGATGGTGCGCAGGTGAATGTGATCCAGCATGCGGATGGCAGCTTCAACTTTGATGACTTGCTCAGCAAAGAAGAGGAAGAGTCTCAGCAGATCAATTTTGATGTGCAGGGCGTGAAGATCACTAACACCCAGGCCAGTTTTATCAACGAGGCCAGCGGTGCGAAATACAGCGTGGACCAATTTAATTTGACCACGGGCCAAGTCGCGTTGAAGACGCCGTTTGACCTGGCAGCAGATTTTCATTTGGTGGCGAATCAACCGGTGGTGGATGCATTGGCCAAGATCAAAGCCAATGTGATGGTTGACCCGGAGGCCAAGCACTTTGTGGTGAAGGGCCTGGACGCCAGCATTAAAGGCGCATTGCTGGACGGCAAAGATGTGAATGTGACCGCACTCGGTGCAGTGGATATTGATGCTGCCCAGACAGCGCTGAATATTTCTGGTTTGAAACTGGCCATGCAGGGTGACTTTAATGGTGCCAAGCGCGATGTCAGTTTGCAGGCACCTGCTTTGCTGGTGAACCCTAAGCAGATCTCCAGCGAGAAAGTCTTGTTAGCGCTAAAACAACAGGACGCACAGGGTGATATCAATCTGGAAGTGGTGCTGGCTGAACTGAAAGGGAATCAGCAGGCGGTTGAAAGCAAGGGCATCACCGCCGATGTGAAAGTCAATGCTGGTGCCCGCAAGGTTGACGGCCACTTTGAATCGCCTGTGAAAGCGAATCTGGCGGATATGATTTTTGATGTGCCTGCGCTGGCGGGCAAGTTTGATATCAAAGATCCGGCATTGCCGAACGGCGCCATGCAAGGCCAGTTCAAGCTCTCGGCCAACGCTGACGTCAAGCAGGAGAAAGTGAAAACCAGTTTTGATTTAAACCTGGCAGAAACCAGGTTAAACGGCGATGTGAGTGTAGCCGGATTTAAAACGCCGCATATCGGTTTTAAAGTGCATGCGGATACCTTAAACCTGAACGCCTTGCTGGGCAACACCAATGCCAAAAAGAGCGCGCCTGCATCGACCAGTAGCGCCAACGCGGACACAAAGCCGGCCAAGGCAACTGATTTGAGCGCATTAAAAACTTTGTTCCTGGATGGCAGCATCAATATCGGCAAGATCTTATATAGCCCATATACGCTGACAGGGTTGAATGTAGGCATCAAGGCCGATGGGCAAAAGCTGGCGCTACAAGGCCTGGATGTGAAACTGGATGACTCGCGTATTCACGGCAATGTCGGCATCAGCCAATTTAACAAGCCGCTGTATACCTTTGATTTGAATATCGACAAGCTGGACTTGAACCGTTATCTGCCGCAACAACCGCAAACATCCGCTGCGACTGAAAGTAAACCTGCTGCCAAAACAACCGCTGCTGAAGAGCAGCCATTAGATTTGTCTGCGTTGAAAGCCCTGAATGCACAAGGTAGTATCCGGATCGGCTGGTTAAAATATGGCAAAACTGAAGCCAAGAACCTGAATATCGGCCTGAAAGCACAGGATGGCCTGGCGAGCCTGGATCCACTGAATGTGGATGTCTACCAAGGTACTGTGCGTGGCGCTGTGAAAGTGGACGCCCGCGCGACCCCTGCCATTGCCATCAAGCAAACGCTGCAGAATATCGCAGTTGGCCCCTTGCTGGTGGATACCATTAATAACGATATGCTTTCCGGCACCGGCAATGTCACGCTGGATATCACTGCACAAGGTAATACGGTGACTGCACTAAAAAAGTCACTGGGCGGCTCGGTTGATCTACGTATGGCCGATGGCGCCGTAAAGGGGTTTGATCTGGCGGGGACCATCCGTGACGCCAAAGGTAAGCTTAACCTGTTAAAAGGCCAATCCAGTGCGGAAGCAGATCAAACCAAAAAGACAGATTTCAGTGAGCTGACCGCGCTCTTTAATATCAAGAGTGGCGTTGCCCACAATGATGATCTGGCGATGAAAGCACCAATTTTCCGCCTGCCTAAAGGCGAAAGCAAAGGCGATATTGATATCGGTAAAGAGCAAATTAACTACTTGGCCAAACCTACATTGGTAAATACCCTGAAAGGGCAAGGCGGCAAAGACGCCGAGCAGCTGGCCGGCATTAGTGTCCCTGTTAAAGTCACCGGTACATTCGCTGCGCCCAAGTTTGGCATAGATATGGCTGCCTTAGGCCAGGCGCTGGCAAAGTCTGCTGCCCTGGATGCATTGACCGACAAGCTGGGTGGCGACAAGGCCGGCGCAGTGAAATCTTTAATTGGTGGCGAAAACAAGGCAGACGCTTTGAAGGGGCTGCTGAACGGCAAGTCTTCTTCAAAAAATACTGAGGGCGATGCCGCAAAACCCGAATCCGAAAAAAGTAGTGAAGAAGCCAAGCCCGCAGAAGAAAAACCTGCGGATAAATTAAAACAAAAGGCTTTGAAAAAGCTGCTCAATTTCTAACGTGAGTGTTTTTGCAGAAAAACTGATCGCCTGGCAACAAGTGCACGGCAGGCACGATTTGCCGTGGCAGCAAACACGCGATCCGTATGCGGTATGGGTCTCAGAGGTCATGCTGCAGCAAACACAGGTCAGCGCAGTGATCGGCTACTATGGCCGCTTTATGGCACGTTTCCCTACCATTGCCAGTTTGGCCGAAGCCTCGCAGGATGATGTCATGCAACACTGGAGCGGCTTGGGCTATTACTCCCGCGCCCGTAATCTGCACCATGCTGCCCAAACCATCGTGCGCGAGCATGGTGGTGTTTTTCCGCAAGACTTTACACAAATCCAAAGCCTGAAAGGCATTGGCCGCTCAACCGCAGCGGCGGTCTCAGTATTTGCTTTTCAGCAACCGCAGACCATTCTGGATGGTAATGTAAAACGGGTGCTGGCAAGGCTGCATGCCATTGAAGGCTGGCCAGGGCTGCCGCTGATTGAAAAGCGATTATGGTCATTAGCAGAAAGCCTGCTGCCTACAAAAAATCTGCCAGCGTATATCCAGGGATTGATGGATTTCGGTGCCACCTTATGTACCCGCAGCAAGCCACGCTGTCACGAATGCCCGATGCAGGACCAGTGTCAGGCTTTTCAGCAGCAACGTGTCGCGCAACTGCCTGCCACCAAGCCGCGTAAAGCCATCCCCGAAAGGCAGACGACCATGCTGATGATTATGGATCGTGGAGAGATACTGCTCGAAAAGCGGCCTGACAAAGGGATATGGGGCGGCTTATGGAGTTTTCCTGAGTGCAAGCCAGACCAGATTTCTGTGCAGCAGACTGAGGAAAGGTATGGCATGCAGGCCGAATCATTGGAAGGTTTGCCGGTGTTATGGCATACCTTTACGCACTTCAAGCTGGAGATTACGCCGCAACCACTGCAACTTACTGGCAAGCGGCCAGCGTTGCCTGCGCATTTGCAATGGTTGCCGCTGGCGGATGCGATTGAAGCCGCCTTGCCTACCCCGGTGCGGACATTGCTTAAGACGCTACAGCAATCACACTATTGATATTGCTGCGCTATTTAAGCCGTTACATTAGCCAGGCGGAAAATATGGCTGGCTAACTCTGTCTGATTGGCTTTTGCGTAATGCAATAAGGCGAGCCCATCTTCAGGCTTCACCGTGGCTTTCTGATAAATCATGGGCAATTCAAAAATCGCGATTTCGCGCTCGACAATGTTCAGGTTGTTGTGCGCGGAACCCTGCAATACATCCATCAATTTGTCATAAACATTGTCTGTGACGCGTGTATACGGAAACAGGATCCAGAAATCTGTACCTTCACGGCCGACCAGGTCGGACTTCCTGAATGAATTTTGCAAGTCATGCGTCAACGATGAAAGCTGACGTAGCGCCTCGGGTGCGCCGTAAGCCTCTCCCAGGCTATTGTCATCGCCATAGGCGATTTTGACCAAAGCGATATTAAAGTCATCAGCGTGCCTGACCAACACCTGGCAGATCCAGTCTAATGTATCTATAAATCGACTACATAACTGAATATCGGAAATCATGAGGGACCTTTATATATATTTAGTAAGGATTGTATATATATTTATGGTTATTGAATATGGCTTCGATATGCAAAGAACTGGGAGCCACCACAATGCTAGCAGAAACTAATTAATAAAGGCAGTGTGAAAATCTGGGTATGTGCGCACTGTTTAAAAAATCCATTCAACTTAAGACGCGAATTTGTTGCAAATCTACAACAATCTCAACTAGGACTAAGCAATTTGACGTATTCACTTGCGCCAAACAGGCGCATTTTGCAAAAATTGCACTGACCTTCTTGGAAATGCATGGCGATTCCGAGGGAGTTACTGGAGGTCAGGGTGTTTTTTAAATTATCCGGCCAAAAGCAATATCCTTACACAAGTTGTAAAAACAACATTTTTGGAGATTCGTATGAATACAAAATTAAACGTTGCAGTTGCAGCAGCTCTGTTCGCTGCTACTACTGGCGCTCAAGCTGGTATCGTTATCCCAGCTGGTGACTGGACACTGGACATCGGTGGTGTGGTTAACGCTTACTATACAAACACAAAATTTGGTGGTGATGCAGGTGCTGGTACAGCCGCTTTGGGTTTGGGTGCTGGCGATGCTAGCTCACAAAGCAACATCACTACAGGTTTGTTGCCAAACTATCTGAGCGTTTCTGGTAAAACACGTCAGAACGATCTGGATGTTGGTTTCACAATCAGCATCAACCCAGGTTCTTCATCAAACAACTCTGGTATTCAAGACAACGATCGTGCTAACGGTGGTGGTGCTGAAAACCGTCAAGCATTCTTGACATTCGGTGACGCTTCTTGGGGCTCTTTCAAACTGGGTAAAGATCTGGGCATTTACGGTTCAGACGCTATCCTGAATGACATGACATTGCTGGGTGTTGGTGGTGGTGCTGGTTCACTGTCTGGTAACACAACAACTTTGGGCCGTATCGGTTCAGGTTTCATGTATGCTGACTGGAAATCTCAAGTTGCTTACACTTCACCAAACTGGAATGGTCTGCAATTCACTGTTGGTTTGACACAAGGTTGGAACGCAACTAACACAGGTATCCCAGGTGTAGCTGCTGGCGCAACTTCTACTGACCGTTCAGCTTCTAGCACTGGTTACGAAGGTAAAGTTTCTTACGAGTGGACAGGCGATGTTGCTGGTAAAGTTTGGGCTTCTGCAATTAGCCAAAAAATCGCTGGTGTAACAGGTGCTGGTGGTAGCGAAAACGCTTACTCATGGGACGTTGGTACAACAGTTAATCTGGCTGGTTTTGGCCTGACAGGTTACTACTACGATGGTAAAGGTATCGGTCAAACATTCCAGTTCGCTGGTGGTTTAGACGCTGCTGGTAACCGTCGTGACTCTAATGGTTACTACGTTCAAGGTACATACACATTGCCAGGCGTTGGTACAAAATTGGGTCTGAGCTGGGGTCAATCTAAGTTGGATGGCAACTCTGCTGATGTAGCTTTGGATCAAATCAAAGACAGCCTGTGGGTAGTTGGTGCTTACCACCCACTGACCAAGCACTTGAACCTGGTTGCAGAGTTCTCTAAATCTGAGCGTGAATTTGATAACCGCACAACAACTGTTGAAGGCAATGCTAAAACAGTTTCTCTGGGCGCGATTCTGTTCTTCTAGTTTAACTGCAGATTACTCTGCTTAAGTTAGATTCAGTAAAAAACGGCAACTTCGGTTGCCGTTTTTTATTTCGTTTAGAGCACATTAATTGGTAGAGGCTGGTCGTGCCGATGTTAAAAAGCCAATCTGCTATGAATAAGAAAGTGAATAGCGGCATTCAAAGCCATAGCAGTCAACAAATGCGTTTATAATAATTAATCATCAATTCCCAATTCCTGGATCTTACGTGTAAGCGTGTTACGTCCCATACCCAGCTGATTGGCTGCTTCGATACGGCGGCCATCAGTATGCGTCAAGGCGCGGGTGATTAATATACGCTCAAACTCTTTGGTTTTTGCATCCAGGATATTGGTTTCGCCGCGGTTTAGTGCGTCGGTGACTTCCTGCGCCAGCGCTTCTTGCCAAGAGCCGCCACTATTGTGCTTGCTCGAGTCTTCTTTTAGTTCTGGTGGTAAATCGTTGACGTCTACATTTTGGCCGGGTGCCATCACTGTTAGCCAATGACAGACGTTTTCGAGCTGACGGACGTTACCGCTCCAGTTCACTGACATCAGGTATTTCAAGGCGGCAGGAGAGAGTTGTTTCGGCTCTACACCAAGTTGCTGGGCGCTATGTGACAGGAAGTGCTTTGTCAGGAACGGGATATCCTCTCTGCGTTCGCGTAAAGGCGGTAAACGCAGGCGTATGACATTCAGGCGATGGAACAGGTCTTCTCTGAATAAACCTTGTTTTACGCGCTCTTCCAGGTCCTGGTGAGTGGCGGCAATGACGCGTACATTGACCTTGATCGGCTGGTGGCCGCCAACACGATAAAACTGGCCATCAGAAAGCACACGTAACAGCCTGGTTTGCAGGTCTGCCGGCATATCGCCGATTTCATCCAGAAACAGGGTGCCAGTATCTGCTTGTTCAAAACGCCCTCGCCTGGCAGCGGCGGCGCCGGTAAACGCGCCGCGTTCATGGCCGAACAGTTCTGATTCCAGCAAGTCCTTAGGGATGGCGGCGGTGTTGATCGCAATAAACGGTTTGTCAGCGCGTGGGCTATGCCTGTGCAAGGCGCTGGCGACCAGTTCTTTACCGCTGCCGGATTCACCATTAATCAACACGGTTGAGTGCGAGCGGCTTAGGCGGCCAATGGCGCGGAATACTTCCTGCATGGCAGGCGCCTGACCGATAATTTCTGGCGTGGGTTCGTTATCTTCAACTTTTTCCACCGCTTGGCGCATGCTTTCATCGACAGCGCGTTTGATAATTTCTATCGCCTGGTCGACGTCAAATGGTTTGGCCAGATACTCGAATGCGCCGCCCTGGAACGCTGCGACAGCACTTTCCAGGTCGGAATACGCCGTCATGATAATGACCGGGATTTCAGGGTAATGCTGTTTAACTTCGGATAAAAAGTCCAGCCCTGAGCCATTGGGCATGCGGATATCGCTGACGATCACCTGTGGTTGTTCGCGGTTGAGGGCATTGAGCGCCTCAGCGGGTGATGAAAAGGTTTTAAATTCAAAATCGGTGCGAGCGAGGGCTTTTTCAAATACCCAGCGGATTGATTTGTCGTCATCTAAGATCCAGATTGGCTTCATGGCATTTCTCTTTGAATTATTGCTGTTTGATGAATGTTAGGGTGAGGCAGATGCTGAAAGTGTGGCTCCACTTTTCGGCAAAAATCTCATGGTTATTATTTAAATAGCGTGCTTTCAATGGGCAACAAAATATGGAAAATGGTTTTTCCCGGTTGTGAGTCACAATCAATCATGCCGTGGTGCTGGGTGATAAAGGTTTGTGCCAGTGCCAGGCCCAAGCCAGTACCACCCTCCCGGCCGGATACTAGCGGGTAAAAAATGCGTTCTTTAATGTCGGCAGGAATGCCAGGGCCGTTATCAATAATTTCCAGATGAATGCCGACCCGGTAACGTTTTCTTGCCAGCGTGATCTGGCGTTCGGCACGCGTGCGGAATGTGATGCTGGCATCTTTAGTGTGGTTCTGCTGCATGGCCTGCGCTGCATTACGCGCTATATTCAGTACTGCCTGTATCAGTTTTTCGCGATCACCGATCAGTTCAGGCAGGCTGGTGTCATAGTCGCGGATCACTCTGATATTGTTAGGTGATTCCGCCAGCAGCAAGCTGCGCACGCGCTCCAAAACTTCATGAATATTGGTTGGCTCATATTTTGGCACTCGATGCGGGACTAGCAAACGGTCCATCAGGCTATGCAGGCGGTCCGCTTCTTTAATAATGACTTGGGTATATTCTTTCAGGCTCGGTTGCGGCAATTCAAATTCCAGCAATTGCGCTGCGCCGCGCAGGCCACCTAAAGGATTGCGGATTTCATGCGCCAGGTTACGTAATAATTCAGAATTGGCCTGCTGCTGAATCAGCATGCGCTCTTCCCTAGCGATACGCAATTGCTGATCCATCTGTACAAACTCCAGGATCAACATATCTTCAGAGGTCTGGTTGATGCTGGTTGAAATCGGCGTCACCGTACAAGTGACAGCCGTGGTATGCCCACGTTGGGTGGTTAATGTGAATTCATGTTCGCGGAAAGGCCCCTGGGTCTGGATGGCATTGGTGACCGCCATTTGCAGGATTTCGCAGTTTACAAACACATCATGGATGTGCAGGCCATGGATTTGATTGGCGCTAAAGGCAAATAAAATCTCTGCACTGGAATTGGCATAAGTCACTTCGAGCTGGTTATTGAGCAAGATGACCGCAGTGGCAATATGCTCTAAACCGTTAAACCCATGTGGAGATATCTGAACCATATCCTTAGCTTGTTAAAATAAGTGATGACGCCCTGTTTTAAAGCAAAAGCCAAGCCAATTCTATATGATTTATCTCATCTCAAATTAAAAAATCCCAAAATGGTGCATTTAGTGATTCAGCTCTTTGTTTAATAGCTCGATATTTCGTTCGTGCGCCTGGATTTCAGCTTCGATAATGTGGAGTTTTTCTTCATATTTTGCGACATTCCTGAAGGTTTTTCCGTTGGCACCTTTGTACACTTCAGGTGTGTTTTTAGCTTCTTCATATAGCGCTCTAGCATTATCAAGTGCTTGTTTTTCCTGATCTAATTCAGTCAGTAATATTTCCCGGCGCTTCATGTCGCGTTGCGTTTGCACCTGGTTATCCACCTTGGGAAAGTTGTTAGGCGTCGGCGTTTTCGCGGCTGGCTTTTTTTCACGGGCTGCGGGCGGTGCTTCGCTTTCCTTGGGTCCGCTAATGACTAACTCGGGTTTTTGTTTTCCATCTGGCCTGATGTTGGTATAGGTTGTGACACCGTTGCTGTCGGTATATTTATAAATATCCGCAAGACTTGGGCTGGTTGCCAGCAGCGTGGCAATAAAGTAAAAAAGTCTTTTCATGGCAACAGTTTAGAGTAGATTGTAATGCTTATCAACGGCGCTAAAATTAAAACGGTTGACGCTGGCGACGGCAATAAAAAACAGGGCAGCCTAAGCTGCCCTGTTTTAGTGCGTACTCTAGTGATTAGCAGGAGTAGTACAAGCCAAACTCAACCGGGTGTGGTGTCTGACGCAATTTAGTGACTTCTTCCATTTTCAATGCAATGTAAGCATCAATCCAGTCATCAGTGAAAACGCCACCACGTGTCAGGAATTCACGGTCTTTGTCCAGGTACTCAAGCGCTTGCTCCAGTGATGAACACACGGTTGGGATCAGTGCATCTTCTTCTGGTGGCAGATGGTACAAGTCTTTAGTCGCTGGTTCACCTGGGTGGATCTTGTTCTGAACGCCATCAAGGCCAGCCATCAGCAGAGCTGAAAACGCCAGGTATGGGTTAGCAATCGGGTCAGGGAAACGCGCTTCAACACGACGTGCCTTATCTGAGTGTACAAACGGAATGCGGATAGCCGCAGAACGGTTTTTAGCAGAGTAAGCCAGTTTTACCGGCGCTTCGTAATGCGGAACCAGGCGTTTGTATGAGTTAGTACCTGGGTTGGTGATCGCATTCAATGCGCGCGCATGCTTGATGATACCGCCGATGTAGTACAGGGCGAAATCGCTCAAACCTGCATAGCCATTACCTGCAAACAGGTTTTTGCCATCTTTCCATACAGATTGGTGTACGTGCATACCAGAACCGTTATCGCCAAACATTGGTTTAGGCATAAAGGTGGCAGTTTTGCCGTAAGCATGCGCTGTATTGGTCACCACGTATTTCAGGATTTGCGTCCAGTCAGCACGTTGTGTCAACGTTGCAAATTTAGTACCAATCTCACATTGGCCAGCAGTCGCCACTTCGTGGTGGTGCACTTCAACTGGCACGCCCAGCTCTTCCAGGGTCAATACCATGGCAGAACGGATGTCATGTAATGAATCGACTGGTGGTACTGGGAAGTAACCACCTTTCACGCCTGGACGGTGGCCGGTGTTGCCGCCTTCGAATTTCTCGCCTGATGACCAGGCAGCTTCTTCAGAGTTGATTTTAACGAAACTACCACCCATGGTGGCGTCCCATTGTACGCTGTCAAAAATGAAGAACTCAGGTTCTGGACCGAAGTAAGCTGTGTCGCCCAGGCCGCTGGATTTCAGGTAGGCTTCAGAACGTTTAGCCAGACTACGTGGGTCACGGTCATAACCTTTACCATCGGTAGGGTCAACAACGTCACAGGTCAGAACCAATGTTGGCTCGTCAAAAAATGGGTCGATGAATGCAGTGTTTGCATCAGGCATCAGTTGCATGTCAGATGCTTGAATGCCTTTCCATCCAGCGATGGAGGAGCCGTCAAATGCATGACCTTCAGTAAACTTATCTTCGTCGAAGTGAGAAACTGGCACGGTCACGTGCTGCTCTTTACCTCTGGTGTCGGTAAAACGGAAATCGACAAATTTGATGTCATTCTCAGCAACCAATTTCATTACGTTTGCAACGGACATTACATTCTCCTCAGTGAGCAAGGTCTAAATTTTAAGTTGCACACACAAAAAACGGGACATGTTGCGGATGTCCCGGAACGTGGGCAAATACAAATAATGATTTGGGATTCTGCTCAACACTGAATCCCGCTAAATCTTAGAGTGTAATATTAGCAGGAAGCATGCCACCCAAAAATATGCATTTTACGTGGTTTAGACGTAACCTGCATAAAATAGTAAAAACGTTAAGCACCATTTGTGTGCATTGCAACAAATTAAGCACAAAAATAGTGCATGCGTTCATAGGCTACCTTTCAAAGGTATACTCGCTATCTTATCAAGTCTGATCAACATTAAAGGTGTCACATTGAGTAATGTAGAAAATATTTTAGGCAGTGCCCAAACGCGCGGCACACAAAATAACCTGCCCTACGCCGGGGCGCTTACTCCAGAAGAAACATATCAATTGATTAGTGAAGGCCAGTCAGTCGTCCTGGTCGATGTACGCTCGCGGGCAGAATTGGAACTGGTTGGCCGCGTGCCTTTAGCGACACATATCGAGTGGGCTTTTTACCCGGGTATGGTGGCTAACCCTGATTTCGCCGCGCAATTGCAAGCGCAGGTCGATAAAGAAAGCACGATTGTATTCATGTGCCGCACTGGTGGCCGCAGCCACAATGCGGCCTTGCTGGCACAACAGTTAGGGTTTGGCAAAGCCTACAACATGCTGGAAGGCTTTGAAGGTGAAGCCAACGAGCATAAGCAGCGCACGCTGATTAATGGCTGGAAACACGCCGGATTGCCCTGGACTAACTAACCGGCACCGCCCTAATTGATAAACGTACATGACCACTGAAAAATTCGCAGTGATTGGACATCCAATCGAACACAGCAAATCGCCTTTCATACACCAGGCATTTGCCAGGCAGTTTGGTAAAACAATGACCTACGAAAAACTGCTGGCACCCCTGGATGGCTTTGCCGCAACGATTAAACAGTTACAACTTGAGGGCTATCAAGGGGTGAATGTGACCGTGCCATTCAAGTTTGAAGCATTTGAGGTGAGCCAGACACTTTCAGAACGCGCAACCGCTGCAGGCGCAGTCAATACCTTAAGTTTTCAAGGTGAGCACATCAGTGGTGATAACACGGATGGTTGCGGCCTGGTCAATGATATCCTCAAGCATTGGCAGCGCACGATTGATGGCCAGAAAGTATTATTGCTGGGCGCAGGAGGTGCTGCTCAAGGCGTGATGTTGCCGCTATTGGCACAGAAACCTGCCGTGCTGACGGTAGCCAATCGCAGCCTGGATAAGGCGCAAGCCATGGCTGGCCGATTTGCCGCAGATGCACAATTGCACCAGGTCAGCCTGGAAGTGAAAACGTTTGCTGAATTATCCGAAGGCTATGACGTGGTCATCAATGCCACTTCCGCCGGATTGCAGGCGGAAGCCTTGCCTGTCAGCCATGCGATTTTTTACGCCCACAGTTTGGCCTACGATATGATGTATGGGCGTGAAACGCCTTTTATGCAGCAGGCACATACGGCCGGCGCGCAAGTAGCCGATGGCCTGGGCATGCTGGTAGAACAGGCTGCCGAAGCTTTTTTCATCTGGCATGGTGTACGCCCAGAGACTGCGCCCGTGATCCAGTCGTTCCGCCTATCCTGATTACTTACAAAACGATCAAACATCCACATCATGAAGCGCGTCATCAAACTGTTTTTCGGCATGTTGTTGTTGTGGATTTTTCTTTACCAGATATGGGTATTGCTACACATCCTGTGGTGGGTAGATCACAATCCTGATTCGACCGCATTTATGGAAGCGCGCCTGGACGCGATGCAAGAGGCTAACCCCAACGCCAAGTTACAACAGCAGTGGGTTGCTTATGCGCGCATCAGCACACATTTAAAACGCGCAGTCATCGCGGCAGAAGACAGCAAGTTTGTTGAGCACCGCGGCTTTGACTGGAACGGGATAGAAACGGCGTTTGAAAAGAACCTGAAAAAAGGCAGAATCGTGGCTGGCGGTTCAACCATTAGCCAGCAGCTGGCAAAGAACCTGTTTTTGTCCGGCCACCGAACGCCTTGGCGTAAGGCACAGGAAGCCATCATCACCTTTATGGTGGAAAGCCTGATGAGCAAGCGTCGTATCCTGGAAATTTACCTGAACGTCATTGAATGGGGCGATGGCGTGTTCGGTGCAGAGGCGGCGGCAAAGCATTACTTTCATGCCAGCGCCCGCGCAGTTGGCCCGGCAGAAGCGTCGCGCCTGGCGGCCATGATTCCTAACCCCCGATTTTATGATAAACACCGCAGCACGCGCTTTTTAAACCGGCATGCAGCCACCATTCAGGCACGCATGCGATTGGTAAAAGTGCCCTGACTTAAAGCCTCTGTTTAAGCAATCAATAACGAATTGATGAACATACAATGAGTATCAGATTAGTTGTATGTAGTACGGCTCACTAGCAATGATGCTGAAGCATGAAGGTTGCATGTTGACCTTAGCTCTTTACAGCGAGATGTTTTAACAAGGGTGTAAGGTAACGGCCGGTATAACTGGCCGTATTTTTTGCCAGTGTCTCCGGTGTACCAACGCCAACCACCATGCCGCCGCCATCGCCGCCTTCCGGCCCCATATCAATCAGCCAGTCTGCCGTTTTAATCACATCCAGATTGTGTTCAATGATCACCACGGTATTTCCCGCATCACGCAAGCGATGAATCACGTCCAGCAATAACTGAATATCGGCAAAGTGCAGGCCAGTAGTCGGTTCGTCCAGG
Organism: Methylophilus sp. E2MeOHC9; assembly: GCF_058744375.1. Classification (NCBI taxonomy): domain Bacteria; kingdom Pseudomonadati; phylum Pseudomonadota; class Betaproteobacteria; order Nitrosomonadales; family Methylophilaceae; genus Methylophilus; species Methylophilus sp. E2MeOHC9. Next base: position 745,312 of record NZ_CP196024.1, on the reverse strand, counting down.
ATATACAAGGTACGGCCGGTGTCGCGCTTGCTTAACTCAAGAGACAGTTTCACGCGCTGTGCTTCACCACCAGATAGCGTGGTGGCAGATTGCCCTAAAGTGATATAGCCAAGGCCGACATCCAGTAGCGTTTTCAGTTTTCGTGCAATGACTGGTTGCGCATTGAAGAAGTCATGCGCCTGCTCTACCGTCATCTCCAGCACTTCTCGGATATTTTTACCCTTGAACTGGATCTCCAGTGTCTCGCGGTTGTAGCGGTGGCCTTTGCAGACATCACACGGCACATACACATCAGGCAGGAAATGCATTTCGACGCGAAGCACACCATCGCCCTGGCAGGCTTCACAGCGGCCGCCTTTAACGTTGAACGAATAGCGTCCCGGGCCATAACCACGCGCGCGGCTATCCGGCACGCTGGCAAATAAATCACGAATCGGCGTAAACAGCCCGGTGTAAGTGGCCGGGTTAGAGCGCGGTGTGCGGCCAATCGGGCTTTGGTCGACATCCACCACTTTGTCAAAAAACTCCATGCCTTCAATGTCCTGGTAAGGCGCTGGTTCAGTGGTGCTGCCATATAAATGCGCGGCAACGGCGCGGTAAAGCGTATCGTTGATCAACGTCGATTTGCCACTGCCTGACACGCCGGTGACGCAAGTCAGCAGGCCAACCGGAATTTCGATACTGACATTTTTCAGGTTATTACCCGTGGTGCCATTCAGTTTCACCATGCGCGCCGGATCAGGCTGCGTGCGCGGTAATTTGAAGGTGATCTGTTTTTTGCCGCTGATATATTGCCCGGTCAAAGAGTTCGGGTCGGCTTGAATTTGGGCGGCAGTGCCAAATGACACAATGTTGCCGCCATGCTCACCGGCTCCAGGCCCAATATCCACAATAAAATCGGCCAGTAAAATCGCATCCTGGTCATGCTCAACCACAATCACACTATTGCCGAGGTCACGCAGGCGTTTGAGTGTCTCTAGCAGGCGGTCATTATCGCGTTGGTGCAAGCCAATGGAAGGTTCATCCAGCACATACATCACCCCCGTCAGGCCGCTACCGATTTGTGAAGCGAGGCGGATACGCTGTGCTTCACCGCCGGACAAGGTTTCTGCTGAGCGTGAAAGCGATAAATAATCCAGGCCAACGTTAGTGAGGAATTTGAGGCGATTCTCGATCTCTTTGACGATTTTTTCTGCAATAGCCAGTTTCTGTCCGCTGAGCTGCAGGCTTTCAAAAAAGTTGAGTGCCTGTTTAAGTGGCACTTCACAAATCTGGTGGATGTTTTTGTCGCCCACTTTGACGTGGCGCGCTTCTTTACGCAAGCGCGTGCCGCTGCATTCCGGGCAAGTGGTGGCATTGATGTATTTCGCCAGTTCATCGCGCACGGCGCTGGAGTCACTTTCGCGATAACGGCGCTGAAGGTTATTGATAATGCCTTCGAAGGTATGTGATTTGCTGAAGAAGGTGCCGCGTTCGTTCAGGTATTTAAATGTCACCTGTTCGCGTCCGGAACCAAATAACAGGGTTTGCTGGACTTCTTCGGTCAAGTTCTCAAATGGCGCTTCCAGGTCAAAATCATAATGCTGGCTCAGGCTGGCAAGCATCTGGAAGTAAAACTGGTTACGTTTATCCCAGCCTTTGATGGCGCCACTGGCTAGGGATAAGTGTGGAAAAGCGACTACGCGTTTCGGGTCAAAAAAGGTGACGTTGCCCAAGCCATCGCACTTGGGGCAAGCGCCCATCGGGTTGTTAAAACTGAACAAGCGTGGTTCAAGTTCTGCCAGTGAGTAGTCACATACAGGGCAGGAGAATTTGGCTGAGAATAAATGTTCTTTTTCGTCATCCATTTCCTGGACAATGACTTTGCCATCTGCCAGTCGCAATGCCGTTTCCAGTGATTCGGCAATGCGCTGTTTCATGTCTTCGCGCACTTTCAGGCGGTCGACCACCACATCCACACTGTGTTTGGTGGTTTTAGCCAGCTGGGGTAACTCATCCATTTCATAGACTTTGCCATCAATACGCAGGCGTACAAAGCCTTGTGCTTTTAGCGTATCAAACAGATCCAGCTGCTCGCCCTTGCGGTTAGCAACCACCGGCGCCAGAATCATCAGCTTGGTGTCTTCTGGCAGTTTGAGTATGCTATCCACCATCTGGCTGACGGTTTGTGATTCCAGTTTGATGCCGTGGTCGGGGCATTCCGGGTCACCGGCGCGTGCGAACAGCAGGCGCAAATAATCATGGATCTCGGTGACAGTGCCCACAGTTGAACGCGGGTTATGCGAAGTGGATTTTTGCTCGATGGAAATCGCCGGCGATAAGCCTTCGATCAAGTCCACATCCGGCTTGTCCATACGTGCCAGGAACTGGCGGGCATAAGCGGACAAGCTTTCGACGTAACGGCGCTGCCCTTCTGCATACAAGGTATCAAAGGCAAGAGAGGATTTCCCTGAGCCGGAGAGGCCAGTGACAACCACTAACTGGTTGCGTGGGATATCCAGATTGATGTTCTTCAGATTGTGGGTGCGCGCCCCGCGAATTTTGATAAATTCCATGATACTTTCACGAACTGACAGCCAACCTGATAATATACGCAATTATTCTGAATTAAGCCAAAGTTTCTTCCGGCTCCAACGTTTCTTATCACTATTGCCATGCAGTTCTCTGAAAAAATGACCCGACTGGAAACACGTGCGACCATCGCGCTCGCTTCCATCTACGGCTTGCGCATGCTTGGCATGTTTTTAATTCTGCCTATCTTTGCCATCTACGCTGAAAAACTGGAAGGTGGTAGCAACCACACCCTGATTGGCTTGGCGCTAGGTGCCTATGGCTTTATGCAGGTGATCTTCCAATTGCCGTTTGGTATTGCCTCTGACCGTTTTGGCCGCAAAAAGCTGATCTATGTCGGGCTGATATTGTTTGCGATTGGCAGCCTGTTTGCTGCCACCGCTACCGATATCTATATGGTGATTTTTGGCCGTGCCATCCAGGGTGCCGGCGCGATTTCTGCCGTGATTACCGCGCTGGTGGCAGATTCCACACGTGAAGAGCATCGCACACAAGCCATGGCCATGATAGGCGCAACCATAGGATTGACGTTCGCGGTCTCGCTAGTGCTGGGGCCGGTGCTAAACCAGTATATCGGTGTGCCAGGCATGTTCTGGCTGATGGCGGCGTTATCCATTGTCGCGATTGCGGTGGTGAAATTCGGTGTGCCGCACCCTGTGAATGCGCATGTGCATTCCGATGCGCAAGCAGTGCCTGCCAGAATGCGTGAAGTGCTTAAAGACAAGCAATTGCTGCGTTTGAATTTCGGCACCTTCTGTCTGCATGGGGCACAAATGGCCATGTTTATGGTGGTGCCGTTCGCCATCAAGCATAGCACTGGGCTTAATGAAAACCTGCACTGGAAAATCTACCTGCCGGTGTTGCTGGTCTCATTTCTACTGATGGTGCCGGTGATTATTTATGCAGAAAAAAAAGCCAAGTTAAAACCGGTCTTTGTCAGCGCTGTCGCTTTGATGATGTTCACGCAAATCGCCTTTATATTCAGTTTGAATTCGCTGACTGGCATCGTGCTCGCCTTGTTCAGCTATTTCCTTGCATTCAATATCCTGGAAGCCACCCTACCCTCGTTAATCTCCAAAATGGCACCGGTCGCGGCCAAGGGCACGGCCATGGGTGTGCATAATACTGCGCAATCTTTCGGCATGTTCTTAGGTGCGGCCATGGGTGGATGTTTATCCAATTATTTTGGCAGTAATGCTGGCGGCGCCGTATTTTTAATTTGCGCGATTGCCATGCTGGTTTGGTTTGGCTTGGCGCTAGGCATGCAGCCGCCCCCCAGCGTGAAGACCAAAATGTTCCATATTCAAGGGTATAATGACGACCAGGCCGCGCAGTTGGCGCAAGATGTACGTGCGATGGCAGGCGTCTATGAAGCGGTTGCGATTCCATCGGAAACCATGCTCATGGTAAAGTTAGAGAATCAGCGCAGTAAAGAATTTCAGGCGACATTGTCGCAAGCAATCATGAATAGGATAGGGAGCTAGTCGTCATGGCATCAGTGAATAAAGTTATTTTGGTGGGCAATCTGGGGCGTGACCCGGAAGTACGCTTTATGCCTAATGGCGAAGCCGTTGCCAACTTCAGTATCGCGACGACTGAAAACTGGAAAGACAAATCCGGCGTCAAGCAGGAAAAAACCGAATGGCACAACATTGTGATTTATCGCAAACTGGCCGAGATCGCCGGTGAGTACCTGAAAAAAGGCCGTCCGGTCTATATTGAAGGCCGTTTGCAAACCCGCAAGTGGGAAAAAGACGGCGTCACCCGCTACACGACTGAAATCGTCGCTGATCAGATGCAGATGTTAGGTTCCGGCCGCGAAGGTGGCAGTACCTCTTATGAGGGCGGCGACATGGATCAAAGCGGCGGTGCGGATAATTACAACCAGGCGCCCGCTCGCCAGCCAGCTGCTGGTGCGAATGCTGGCGGCAACCGTAATGCTTTTAGCCAGCCCGCAACTAGCAAACCCGCAGGCAATTTTGACGATTTTGATGACGATATCCCATTCTAATCAAATCATTTTAGCGATAGCATCTAAAGCCCGAAGCATTTCGGGCTTTTTTATTGTTGACTGATTGCGAGCGTAGGGTGGCTATGGAACACAAGCGTAAAATGGGTTGCTGGCGAATATTTCAATGGGCAAGTGTGCTGGTCATGTTTGGGTTGGTGGCAGGGGCTGCGCAAGCGCAACCTAAAAAGAAAACCCAGCTAGCCGCCCCTGTTAGTCAGTCTCAAACAGCGAAACAGGTGATGAGTCAGCATACGGATGATCTGCGCACGCTGATGCTAACGCTGTACGAGCAACATCCTGAAGAGCTTGCCAAAAGCACCCAGGTCGGCGCGCGCGAAATGACGGAATGGGTATTTGATGGCAAGGCCAACTGGAGATTTGATGCGATCCGGCGTACCCAGCAATCTGAAGCGATTGGGTTGATTTTTGACCCTGAGTATACGGGTGACCATATTCTGGCGCTGGTGGTGGGGCTGGAAACGTTGTTATTCAATGCCTATGGCGGCAAAAATGAATATGAGATTCCGGTGATTGTTGATGAGGCGCCGCTGGGGCAAGCAGCTTGCCAACTGGAAAGCTTGCAGAAAGCGCTACCAGCTAATGCAAAACAGCTGACGGTGTTGAGCCAGCCCTCTTCACTGCAGCTGATTCAGCGCACATTACAAACGATTATTCAGCGTATCCGCGGACAATTTTCTGATCAGCGCATTGCCCATACAAACTGCTGACTTGATGGGTTTTTGGGGAATGAATAAAGTCACTAGCTTGCAGCTGGCGGCTTGCAGCCTTTTAGGTGCAGGTGGTCGCTATCATCCAGCGTTGTCTGGTCACCGTTTAAGCGTAAATCCATCGTGCCGTAATGATAAAGCTGCTTGTCAGTAGCATCCCTGACCAGGCCCACTTCATGATCGGGCAGCATGACCCAGGCATCTTCCTTGTTTTCCGAAAGCTTCAGGCCAAACGACTGGTAGTTTTCGCATTGGTAATGAACAGCATCTTTACCGTAGCGTGGCGTTTCCCTGGTGCCCTTCTCAAATACGCGTGGCATTTCAAAACTTTTGCAGCCGAACAATAAAGCTGAAACTGCAGCCAGGATTAAAAAGTGATAAGCGTTCTTCATTGTGTAATATTGCTCTGATGTCGTTGAAATGGATGAATGCCTAGCATTGTGCCAGTCATGGTTGGCAGACTCAATCTTTTTACGCGGCTGGCTGGTAAGCCGCGCGCTGCAGCCTGTCTTTCAGCGCCGTCCAGTCTGGAGTATCCGGGGGCGACTCAATCAGGATGACTGTCGCATGCATGGCATCTAGCGTATGCAATGCCGCATAAAGTTGTTCGGCAGCTAGCGCAGGGTCTGCTGCCAGGGTCAGGTTTTTAATGCCAGGCAAAGCATTGTTACCTATCAACAAGGCGGCAGCATCGCGGTTCTTCGCCGCATAGTCATTTAGTGATTGGCGCGAATCGAACAGCAGGCACGGCGTGCGGGGGGAGTAATGCAATAAATGTTGTCCTGGCGCCTTCGGTGTTTCAGCCAGCGCTCTCTGGCTGGCTGGCGAACCTGCGGCCAGTGCAATGTCCGCTTCAGCAATCATGCCCGGACGCAGTAGTTGCCAGCGATCACCAGAGACGCTGACAATGGTGGATTCGATGCCGACCTGGCAAGCGCCGCCGTCCAGCACGGGGATGGCATCACCCAGACCCAGTTCAACATGCGCAGCCGTGGTCGGGCTTAATTGCGTGTATTTATTGGCAGAGGGCGCTGCCAGCCCTAATCCGCTTTGCAGCAACAACTGCTGGGTAATCGCATGTGCAGGCACCCGCAAGGCAACCGTAGGCTCGCCCGCGCGCACGGCAGAACAAACATCCTCGCGCGCAGGCAACACCAATGTAAAAGGCCCTGGCCAGAATGCCTCAGCCAACTTTTGCGCCAAGGGTGAGAATTCACTTGCCCAGTCTGATACCTGGTCGCTGCCAGCAATATGCACAATGAGTGGGTTATTGGCAGGCCGCTCTTTGGTGGCGTATATTTTTGCAATCGCCTGCGCATTGCGGGCGTCCGCTGCCAGCCCATAGACCGTTTCCGTCGGGATAGCGACCACCTCACCCTGCTTTAACAGTTCAATCGCCTTCGCCAAGGATATGCGCATCACACACTCTAAAAATACAAAAAAGCTATTTTACTACTGAACAACTTCACTGCTGAATATCGGCTTCCTATAAAATGCGCGTTTTAGCTAACGATTCATATCACGGGATTTCCATCATGCAGATTCAAGTTCAACACAATCCTGCCGAAACACAATTAAACAGCCTTGGTGTTTCCAAATGGCCTACCTGGCAAAAAGAAGTCTCCATCTTTGATTGGACATTTCATGAAGAAGAGCAGGCCTATATATTAGAAGGCGAATGCGTAGTCACGCCAACTAATGGCGCGCCGGTGTCTTTTGGTAAAGGTGACTTCGTTATATTCCCTGCTGGGCTAAAAGTGAAGTGGGAAGTCAAACAGCCCTTGCATAAACATTACAAGCTGGATGGCAATGCATTGACGCAGGCATGGAAGCGTCTGAAAGCAGCCTTGAAACTCGCTTGATCGCAGGTGTTGAAAAAGGTAATTCTAGTAATTTGTAACAAAATTGTAAAAATGAAAAATAAGGGTTGACCACAGGCCTCAGCCCTATATAATGCGCACCTCGTTGACGCAAAGCGTTAGTGATGAAGGCCCTAGTGGCTGTGTTCTTTAAAAATTAGGATGACTGATAAGTGTGGGTGTTTGTAGTTGAGTGAAGCGCATTCAATGCGTAGAAACTCAGAAAATACAAATGCTTTACACTTAGATTTATGACAAGTATGTACAGTGTTTTTTACACACATACCTTGAAATGAATTTGAGAAATTAAGCGAAACGAATACCGCCTCGAAAGAGGTATAAAGTAATAGTTAGGAATAAACTGAAGAGTTTGATCCTGGCTCAGATTGAACGCTGGCGGAATGCTTTACACATGCAAGTCGAACGATGAACCTTAGCTTGCTAGGGGGATTAGTGGCGAACGGGTGAGTAATATATCGGAACGTGCCTTGTAATGGGGGATAACTAGTCGAAAGATTAGCTAATACCGCATACGCCCTGAGGGGGAAAGTAGGGGATCTTCGGACCTTACGTTATAAGAGCGGCCGATATCTGATTAGCTAGTTGGTGGGGTAATAGCCTACCAAGGCTTCGATCAGTAGCTGGTCTGAGAGGACGACCAGCCACACTGGAACTGAGACACGGTCCAGACTCCTACGGGAGGCAGCAGTGGGGAATTTTGGACAATGGGCGAAAGCCTGATCCAGCCATTCCGCGTGAGTGAAGAAGGCCTTCGGGTTGTAAAGCTCTTTCGCAAGGGAAGAAAACTTACATTCTAATAAAGTGTGAGGCTGACGGTACCTTGATAAGAAGCACCGGCTAACTACGTGCCAGCAGCCGCGGTAATACGTAGGGTGCGAGCGTTAATCGGAATTACTGGGCGTAAAGCGTGCGCAGGCGGTTTGGCAAGTCAGATGTGAAATCCCCGAGCTCAACTTGGGAACTGCGTTTGAAACTGCCAGACTAGAATATGTCAGAGGGGGGTAGAATTCCACGTGTAGCAGTGAAATGCGTAGAGATGTGGAGGAATACCAATGGCGAAGGCAGCCCCCTGGGATAATATTGACGCTCATGCACGAAAGCGTGGGGAGCAAACAGGATTAGATACCCTGGTAGTCCACGCCCTAAACGATGTCTACTAGTTGTTGGTGGAGTAAAATCCATGAGTAACGCAGCTAACGCGTGAAGTAGACCGCCTGGGGAGTACGGTCGCAAGATTAAAACTCAAAGGAATTGACGGGGGCCCGCACAAGCGGTGGATTATGTGGATTAATTCGATGCAACGCGAAAAACCTTACCTGGCCTTGACATGCCACTAACGAAGCAGAGATGCATTAGGTGCCCGTAAGGGAAAGTGGACACAGGTGCTGCATGGCTGTCGTCAGCTCGTGTCGTGAGATGTTGGGTTAAGTCCCGCAACGAGCGCAACCCTTGCCATTAATTGCCATCATTTAGTTGGGCACTTTAATGGGACTGCCGGTGACAAACCGGAGGAAGGTGGGGATGACGTCAAGTCCTCATGGCCCTTATGGCCAGGGCTTCACACGTAATACAATGGTCGGTACAGAGAGTTGCCAACCCGCGAGGGGGAGCTAATCTCAGAAAGCCGATCGTAGTCCGGATTGTTCTCTGCAACTCGAGAGCATGAAGTCGGAATCGCTAGTAATCGCGGATCAGCATGTCGCGGTGAATACGTTCCCGGGCCTTGTACACACCGCCCGTCACACCATGGGAGTGGGTTTTACCAGAAGTAGGTAGTCTAACCGCAAGGGGGACGCTTACCACGGTAGTATTCATGACTGGGGTGAAGTCGTAACAAGGTAGCCGTATCGGAAGGTGCGGCTGGATCACCTCCTTTCTAGAGAAGATCACTCGGCTTCAAGCATTCACTCTTATCAGTCATCTGGAATTAAGCAGCAACAAAGATTTAGGCGAACCGCCTTAGGGTCTGTAGCTCAGCTGGTTAGAGCACCGTGTTGATAACGCGGGGGTCGTTGGTTCGAGCCCAACCAGACCCACCAGTCTATATCGGGGGATTAGCTCAGCTGGGAGAGCACCTGCTTTGCAAGCAGGGGGTCAACGGTTCGATCCCGTTATCCTCCACCACTTCATTGATGGTTTGAGTGAATAGATCTTTGTTGTAGATTTAGAGATTAGAAGCAAGCGTTACTTGCGTAGTGCTTGCTTCTAGTTTTTTAACTAGTCTGCTCTTTAACAAAATGGAAGAAGTAAAGGAATATAGGTTGTGTGATGACAACTTATATTCAATGGGCGATATTATTTTTTAACCGGAAATAATATCGATTGATTGCAAAATCATAAATATATTAAACGCAAGTTGAGAAGCTTGGGTTGTTGAGTAATCAATAACTTAAGCAAATCTAACGAGGTTTGATAGTGCTTTAGAATTACCTGTAACGCGTGTCTCATGCACGACGAAATCTAGATTTAAAAAGGGTTTAGGTTTTAACGTTATAGGGTCAAGTGAATAAGTGCATATGGTGGATGCCTTGGCGATTACAGGCGATGAAGGACGTGATAGCCTGCGAAAAGCTTCGGGGAGCTGGCAAATAAGCTTTGATCCGGAGATGTCCGAATGGGGAAACCCACCCGCAAGGGTAACCGCTCCTGAATATATAGGGAGATGGTGGCGAACCGAGTGAACTGAAACATCTAAGTAGCTCGAGGAAAAGAAATCAACCGAGATTCCGTAAGTAGTGGCGAGCGAACATGGAATAGCCTGTTATTTTTAGCAGATGCGATAGTAGAACGGAATGGAAAGTCCGACCGTAGTGGGTGATAGTCCCGTATACGAAATCCCGTCTGTGGAACTAGGGTAACGAAAAGTAGGGCGGGGCACGAGAAACCTTGTCTGAACATGGGGGGACCATCCTCCAAGGCTAAATACTCGTAATCGACCGATAGTGAACAAGTACCGTGAGGGAAAGGCGAAAAGAACCCCGGGAGGGGAGTGAAATAGATCCTGAAACCGTATGCATACAAACAGTGGGAGCGGACTTGTTCCGTGACTGCGTACCTTTTGTATAATGGGTCAGCGACTTACATTCAGTGGCAAGCTTAACCGATAGGGGAGGCGTAGAGAAATCGAGTCCGAATAGGGCGTTTTAGTCGCTGGGTGTAGACCCGAAACCAAGTGATCTATCCATGGCCAGGATGAAGGTGCCGTAACAGGTACTGGAGGTCCGAACCCACAAATGTTGAAAAATTTGGGGATGAGCTGTGGATAGGGGTGAAAGGCTAAACAAACTTGGAGATAGCTGGTTCTCTCCGAAAACTATTTAGGTAGTGCCTCGTATATCATTCTCGGGGGTAGAGCACTGTTATGGCTAGGGGGTTCATAAGAACTTACCAAACCATTGCAAACTCCGAATACTGAGAAATGCAATTACGGGAGACAGACCATGGGTGCTAACGTCCGTGGTCAAGAGGGAAACAACCCAGACCGACAGCTAAGGTCCCAAATGACGTGCTAAGTGGAAAACGAAGTGGGAAGGCATAGACAGCCAGGATGTTGGCTTAGAAGCAGCCATCATTTAAAGAAAGCGTAATAGCTCACTGGTCGAGTCGTCCTGCGCGGAAGATGTAACGGGGCTAAGCACGTAACCGAAGCTTCGGATGCCATAATTTATTATGTGCATGGTAGGAGAGCGTTCTGTAGGCCTGCGAAGGTGTCCTGTGAGGGGCGCTGGAGGTATCAGAAGTGCGAATGCTGACATGAGTAGCGATAAAGGGAGTGAAAAGCTCCCTCGCCGAAAGCCCAAGGTTTCCTGCGCAACGTTCATCGGCGCAGGGTGAGTCGGCCCCTAAGGTGAGGCAGAGATGCGTAGCTGATGGGAAACAGGTTAATATTCCTGTACCTCTATACAATGCGATGTGGGGACGGAGAAGGTTAGGTCAGCCGGGTGTTGGATGTCCCGGTTCAAGCGTGTAGGTTGGTTCTTTAGGCAAATCCGGAGAGCTAAGACTGAGACGTGATAACGAGCGTACTTGTACGTGAAGTGATTGATACCATGCTTCCAAGAAAAGCCACTAAGCTTCAGTTGTATAAGACCGTACCGCAAACCGACACAGGTGGGCAGGATGAGAATTCTAAGGCGCTTGAGAGAACCCGGGAGAAGGAACTCGGCAAATTAGCACCGTAACTTCGGGAGAAGGTGCGCCCCGGTAACGTGTATAGACTTGCTCTAGAAGCGTGATGGGGTTGCAGTGAAAAGGTGGCTGCGACTGTTTAATAAAAACACAGCACTCTGCAAACACGAAAGTGGACGTATAGGGTGTGACGCCTGCCCGGTGCTGGAAGATTAAATGATGGGGTGCAAGCTCTTGATTGAAGTCCCAGTAAACGGCGGCCGTAACTATAACGGTCCTAAGGTAGCGAAATTCCTTGTCGGGTAAGTTCCGACCCGCACGAATGGCGTAACGATGGCCACACTGTCTCCTCTCGGGACTCAGCGAAGTTGAAATGTTTGTGAAGATGCAATCTCCCCGCGGCTAGACGGAAAGACCCCATGAACCTTTACTGCAGCTTTACATTGGACTTTGACAAGATTTGTGTAGGATAGGTGGGAGACTATGAAGCGGTGTCGCTAGATATCGTGGAGTCAACCTTGAAATACCACCCTGATGTTGTTGAGGTTCTAACCTAGGTCCGTAATCCGGACTGGGGACCGTGTATGGTAGGCAGTTTGACTGGGGCGGTCTCCTCCCAAAGAGTAACGGAGGAGTGCGAAGGTAACCTAGGTACGGTCGGAAATCGTACTGATAGTGCAATGGCAAAAGGTTGCTTGACTGCGAGACGGACAGGTCGAGCAGGTGCGAAAGCAGGTCATAGTGATCCGGTGGTTCTGTATGGAAGGGCCATCGCTCAACGGATAAAAGGTACTCTGGGGATAACAGGCTGATTCCTCCCAAGAGTTCATATCGACGGGGGAGTTTGGCACCTCGATGTCGGCTCATCACATCCTGGGGCTGTAGCCGGTCCCAAGGGTATGGCTGTTCGCCATTTAAAGTGGTACGTGAGCTGGGTTTAAAACGTCGTGAGACAGTTTGGTCCCTATCTGCCGTGGGCGCTGCAAGTTTGAGGGGACCTGCTCCTAGTACGAGAGGACCGGAGTGGACGCACCTCTGGTGGACCAGTTATCATGCCAATGGTATAGCTGGGTAGCTAAGTGCGGAAGAGATAAACGCTGAAAGCATCTAAGCGTGAAACTCGCCTCGAGATGAGACTTGCCTCTGGCTTTAAGCCAGCTAAAGAGTCGTTCAAGACCAGGACGTTGATAGGTCAGGTGTGGAAGTGCAGTAATGCATTAAGCTAACTGATACTAATTGCTCGTGAGGCTTGATCCTATAACCTTAAAACTTAGACGACCTGAATGGGAAACCATTGAGAAAATCTATAAGGTGTAGTTCAAAGCAATATGATTTGGCAATCATCTAGAAATACTGAAACAACACGTTGTTTCAACATCTAAATCCCATTGAAAACAAGCGTAAACGCTTGAATCCTTTACTTCTTCCAATTTGTTAAAGCAGGCTGAGCTACCACTCAGCACCATGCATAACATTACCAGTTATGTTTGGGGACAATAGCGGTTTGGAACCACCCCTTCCCATCTCGAACAGGGCCGTGAAACGAACTTGCGCCAATGATAGTGTACTCTTCGTATGCGAAAGTAGGTCATCCCCAAGCTCCTTATACCGAATAGAGCCTCGTGAATGCGAGGCTCTATTTTTTATGTCAATAGTCGATTTTTTTAATGAAAAATAAATAATATTTTTCTTGACGAAAATCTTCAGCGCTGTAAAATGCGCGGCTTCCTTCGAGAAAACGAAACGTTAATTCGAAGGAATGCAGTAAGAAATATGCCATAAGCAGAAACAATCAGCAGCCGTTTAAATAGTTGTTGACCGGTTTAAAAACCTCTGTATAATGCGCACCTCGTTGACGCAAAGCGTTAGTGATGAAGGCCCTAGTGGCTGTGTTCTTTAAAAATTAGGATGACTGATAAGTGTGGGTGTTTGTAGTTGAGTGAAGCGCATTCAATGCGTAGAAACTCAGAAAATACAAATGCTTTACACTTAGATTTATGACAAGTATGTACAGTGTTTTTTACACACATACCTTGAAATGAATTTGAGAAATTAAGCGAAACGAATACCGCCTCGAAAGAGGTATAAAGTAATAGTTAGGAATAAACTGAAGAGTTTGATCCTGGCTCAGATTGAACGCTGGCGGAATGCTTTACACATGCAAGTCGAACGATGAACCTTAGCTTGCTAGGGGGATTAGTGGCGAACGGGTGAGTAATATATCGGAACGTGCCTTGTAATGGGGGATAACTAGTCGAAAGATTAGCTAATACCGCATACGCCCTGAGGGGGAAAGTAGGGGATCTTCGGACCTTACGTTATAAGAGCGGCCGATATCTGATTAGCTAGTTGGTGGGGTAATAGCCTACCAAGGCTTCGATCAGTAGCTGGTCTGAGAGGACGACCAGCCACACTGGAACTGAGACACGGTCCAGACTCCTACGGGAGGCAGCAGTGGGGAATTTTGGACAATGGGCGAAAGCCTGATCCAGCCATTCCGCGTGAGTGAAGAAGGCCTTCGGGTTGTAAAGCTCTTTCGCAAGGGAAGAAAACTTACATTCTAATAAAGTGTGAGGCTGACGGTACCTTGATAAGAAGCACCGGCTAACTACGTGCCAGCAGCCGCGGTAATACGTAGGGTGCGAGCGTTAATCGGAATTACTGGGCGTAAAGCGTGCGCAGGCGGTTTGGCAAGTCAGATGTGAAATCCCCGAGCTCAACTTGGGAACTGCGTTTGAAACTGCCAGACTAGAATATGTCAGAGGGGGGTAGAATTCCACGTGTAGCAGTGAAATGCGTAGAGATGTGGAGGAATACCAATGGCGAAGGCAGCCCCCTGGGATAATATTGACGCTCATGCACGAAAGCGTGGGGAGCAAACAGGATTAGATACCCTGGTAGTCCACGCCCTAAACGATGTCTACTAGTTGTTGGTGGAGTAAAATCCATGAGTAACGCAGCTAACGCGTGAAGTAGACCGCCTGGGGAGTACGGTCGCAAGATTAAAACTCAAAGGAATTGACGGGGGCCCGCACAAGCGGTGGATTATGTGGATTAATTCGATGCAACGCGAAAAACCTTACCTGGCCTTGACATGCCACTAACGAAGCAGAGATGCATTAGGTGCCCGTAAGGGAAAGTGGACACAGGTGCTGCATGGCTGTCGTCAGCTCGTGTCGTGAGATGTTGGGTTAAGTCCCGCAACGAGCGCAACCCTTGCCATTAATTGCCATCATTTAGTTGGGCACTTTAATGGGACTGCCGGTGACAAACCGGAGGAAGGTGGGGATGACGTCAAGTCCTCATGGCCCTTATGGCCAGGGCTTCACACGTAATACAATGGTCGGTACAGAGAGTTGCCAACCCGCGAGGGGGAGCTAATCTCAGAAAGCCGATCGTAGTCCGGATTGTTCTCTGCAACTCGAGAGCATGAAGTCGGAATCGCTAGTAATCGCGGATCAGCATGTCGCGGTGAATACGTTCCCGGGCCTTGTACACACCGCCCGTCACACCATGGGAGTGGGTTTTACCAGAAGTAGGTAGTCTAACCGCAAGGGGGACGCTTACCACGGTAGTATTCATGACTGGGGTGAAGTCGTAACAAGGTAGCCGTATCGGAAGGTGCGGCTGGATCACCTCCTTTCTAGAGAAGATCACTCGGCTTCAAGCATTCACTCTTATCAGTCATCTGGAATTAAGCAGCAACAAAGATTTAGGCGAACCGCCTTAGGGTCTGTAGCTCAGCTGGTTAGAGCACCGTGTTGATAACGCGGGGGTCGTTGGTTCGAGCCCAACCAGACCCACCAGTCTATATCGGGGGATTAGCTCAGCTGGGAGAGCACCTGCTTTGCAAGCAGGGGGTCAACGGTTCGATCCCGTTATCCTCCACCACTTCATTGATGGTTTGAGTGAATAGATCTTTGTTGTAGATTTAGAGATTAGAAGCAAGCGTTACTTGCGTAGTGCTTGCTTCTAGTTTTTTAACTAGTCTGCTCTTTAACAAAATGGAAGAAGTAAAGGAATATAGGTTGTGTGATGACAACTTATATTCAATGGGCGATATTATTTTTTAACCGGAAATAATATCGATTGATTGCAAAATCATAAATATATTAAACGCAAGTTGAGAAGCTTGGGTTGTTGAGTAATCAATAACTTAAGCAAATCTAACGAGGTTTGATAGTGCTTTAGAATTACCTGTAACGCGTGTCTCATGCACGACGAAATCTAGATTTAAAAAGGGTTTAGGTTTTAACGTTATAGGGTCAAGTGAATAAGTGCATATGGTGGATGCCTTGGCGATTACAGGCGATGAAGGACGTGATAGCCTGCGAAAAGCTTCGGGGAGCTGGCAAATAAGCTTTGATCCGGAGATGTCCGAATGGGGAAACCCACCCGCAAGGGTAACCGCTCCTGAATATATAGGGAGATGGTGGCGAACCGAGTGAACTGAAACATCTAAGTAGCTCGAGGAAAAGAAATCAACCGAGATTCCGTAAGTAGTGGCGAGCGAACATGGAATAGCCTGTTATTTTTAGCAGATGCGATAGTAGAACGGAATGGAAAGTCCGACCGTAGTGGGTGATAGTCCCGTATACGAAATCCCGTCTGTGGAACTAGGGTAACGAAAAGTAGGGCGGGGCACGAGAAACCTTGTCTGAACATGGGGGGACCATCCTCCAAGGCTAAATACTCGTAATCGACCGATAGTGAACAAGTACCGTGAGGGAAAGGCGAAAAGAACCCCGGGAGGGGAGTGAAATAGATCCTGAAACCGTATGCATACAAACAGTGGGAGCGGACTTGTTCCGTGACTGCGTACCTTTTGTATAATGGGTCAGCGACTTACATTCAGTGGCAAGCTTAACCGATAGGGGAGGCGTAGAGAAATCGAGTCCGAATAGGGCGTTTTAGTCGCTGGGTGTAGACCCGAAACCAAGTGATCTATCCATGGCCAGGATGAAGGTGCCGTAACAGGTACTGGAGGTCCGAACCCACAAATGTTGAAAAATTTGGGGATGAGCTGTGGATAGGGGTGAAAGGCTAAACAAACTTGGAGATAGCTGGTTCTCTCCGAAAACTATTTAGGTAGTGCCTCGTATATCATTCTCGGGGGTAGAGCACTGTTATGGCTAGGGGGTTCATAAGAACTTACCAAACCATTGCAAACTCCGAATACTGAGAAATGCAATTACGGGAGACAGACCATGGGTGCTAACGTCCGTGGTCAAGAGGGAAACAACCCAGACCGACAGCTAAGGTCCCAAATGACGTGCTAAGTGGAAAACGAAGTGGGAAGGCATAGACAGCCAGGATGTTGGCTTAGAAGCAGCCATCATTTAAAGAAAGCGTAATAGCTCACTGGTCGAGTCGTCCTGCGCGGAAGATGTAACGGGGCTAAGCACGTAACCGAAGCTTCGGATGCCATAATTTATTATGTGCATGGTAGGAGAGCGTTCTGTAGGCCTGCGAAGGTGTCCTGTGAGGGGCGCTGGAGGTATCAGAAGTGCGAATGCTGACATGAGTAGCGATAAAGGGAGTGAAAAGCTCCCTCGCCGAAAGCCCAAGGTTTCCTGCGCAACGTTCATCGGCGCAGGGTGAGTCGGCCCCTAAGGTGAGGCAGAGATGCGTAGCTGATGGGAAACAGGTTAATATTCCTGTACCTCTATACAATGCGATGTGGGGACGGAGAAGGTTAGGTCAGCCGGGTGTTGGATGTCCCGGTTCAAGCGTGTAGGTTGGTTCTTTAGGCAAATCCGGAGAGCTAAGACTGAGACGTGATAACGAGCGTACTTGTACGTGAAGTGATTGATACCATGCTTCCAAGAAAAGCCACTAAGCTTCAGTTGTATAAGACCGTACCGCAAACCGACACAGGTGGGCAGGATGAGAATTCTAAGGCGCTTGAGAGAACCCGGGAGAAGGAACTCGGCAAATTAGCACCGTAACTTCGGGAGAAGGTGCGCCCCGGTAACGTGTATAGACTTGCTCTAGAAGCGTGATGGGGTTGCAGTGAAAAGGTGGCTGCGACTGTTTAATAAAAACACAGCACTCTGCAAACACGAAAGTGGACGTATAGGGTGTGACGCCTGCCCGGTGCTGGAAGATTAAATGATGGGGTGCAAGCTCTTGATTGAAGTCCCAGTAAACGGCGGCCGTAACTATAACGGTCCTAAGGTAGCGAAATTCCTTGTCGGGTAAGTTCCGACCCGCACGAATGGCGTAACGATGGCCACACTGTCTCCTCTCGGGACTCAGCGAAGTTGAAATGTTTGTGAAGATGCAATCTCCCCGCGGCTAGACGGAAAGACCCCATGAACCTTTACTGCAGCTTTACATTGGACTTTGACAAGATTTGTGTAGGATAGGTGGGAGACTATGAAGCGGTGTCGCTAGATATCGTGGAGTCAACCTTGAAATACCACCCTGATGTTGTTGAGGTTCTAACCTAGGTCCGTAATCCGGACTGGGGACCGTGTATGGTAGGCAGTTTGACTGGGGCGGTCTCCTCCCAAAGAGTAACGGAGGAGTGCGAAGGTAACCTAGGTACGGTCGGAAATCGTACTGATAGTGCAATGGCAAAAGGTTGCTTGACTGCGAGACGGACAGGTCGAGCAGGTGCGAAAGCAGGTCATAGTGATCCGGTGGTTCTGTATGGAAGGGCCATCGCTCAACGGATAAAAGGTACTCTGGGGATAACAGGCTGATTCCTCCCAAGAGTTCATATCGACGGGGGAGTTTGGCACCTCGATGTCGGCTCATCACATCCTGGGGCTGTAGCCGGTCCCAAGGGTATGGCTGTTCGCCATTTAAAGTGGTACGTGAGCTGGGTTTAAAACGTCGTGAGACAGTTTGGTCCCTATCTGCCGTGGGCGCTGCAAGTTTGAGGGGACCTGCTCCTAGTACGAGAGGACCGGAGTGGACGCACCTCTGGTGGACCAGTTATCATGCCAATGGTATAGCTGGGTAGCTAAGTGCGGAAGAGATAAACGCTGAAAGCATCTAAGCGTGAAACTCGCCTCGAGATGAGACTTGCCTCTGGCTTTAAGCCAGCTAAAGAGTCGTTCAAGACCAGGACGTTGATAGGTCAGGTGTGGAAGTGCAGTAATGCATTAAGCTAACTGATACTAATTGCTCGTGAGGCTTGATCCTATAACCTTAAAACTTAGACGACCTGAATGGGAAACCATTGAGAAAATCTATAAGGTGTAGTTCAAAGCAATATGATTTGGCAATCATCTAGAAATACTGAAACAACACGTTGTTTCAACATCTAAATCCCATTGAAAACAAGCGTAAACGCTTGAATCCTTTACTTCTTCCAATTTGTTAAAGCAGGCTGAGCTACCACTCAGCACCATGCATAACATTACCAGTTATGTTTGGGGACAATAGCGGTTTGGAACCACCCCTTCCCATCTCGAACAGGGCCGTGAAACGAACTTGCGCCAATGATAGTGTACTCTTCGTATGCGAAAGTAGGTCATCCCCAAGCTCCTTACAAGAAAACCCCGCTAGCAATAGCGGGGTTTTTGCTTTTACGGTGTCAGCATAGAACAACAGCGACCTGGCTGACGCCAACAAACCACAAAACACGCATAAAAAAACCCGGTGCACGCACCGGGTTATCAAAGTCTATTAGGATAAAACATTAAATAGACTGCCATGAAATCTGTCTTGCTACACTGCTTACTACCTGGTTATTAACGCCGCTGTGGCAGTATGGTTCTGCGCTGTACGGCTGTTGTTTGAGTCTTCTCCCTCGTTTGCAAGCATCATATGAAAACTCACTGCATATGTCATTGGCCCATTGGGGCTAATCAGGGGGAGTGAGTTTTTATTCGCCGCGCTTAACTAGGCAGGTGGCAGGAGGATGCTTCAAGTTATGGCTTTAAATTTAAAAGGAATTTTGGTATAATGCTGTGGATTGATGGGCTTTGCGCCCATTTTTCGTTTCTGGTCGATATGTTTGGGAAATAAGGATCGCCATGCAAGATTTGCAGTCGGTTGTTGAAAAGACGGTTACCCAATTGGGGTATGAGTTGGTTGATTTTGAAACATCCAACCGCGGTAAGTTGCTGCGCGTGTTTATCGACAAGCTGGCACCTACAGATACTAAGGACAGCGTTAACATTGATGACTGCGTGCTGGTCAGTAATCAGCTGGGCAACGTGTTAACAGTCGAGCTGGATATTGATTATGACCGGCTGGAAGTTTCCTCTGCCGGACTGGACCGTGTATTGCGTAAAGAGAGTGATTTTGTGCGCTTTGCCGGTGAGCGCGTCCAGATCAAGTTGCGGATCGGGATTAAGGATGATGGCCCTAAAGCCACGCCAACAACACTGCCGAGAAAAACCTTTTTGGGTATTTTGCAAGGTGTTGAAGAAGGTAAAGTAAAGATTGATTGCGATGGCTGGAACTACAGTTTATCGCTGGATAATATAGACAAGGCTCGCTTGAGCCCGGTTTTTGATTAATTTGTTTAGTTAATTCGTACGGTGCGTTGGAGATTGCGATGAGTCGTGAAATATTGTTGTTGGTTGATGCTCTGGCACATGAAAAGAATGTCAGTAAAGAAGTGATTTTTACAGCTCTGGAGCTGGCATTGGCTTCGGCAACTAAAAAGAACCATGAAGAAGGTGCCGACATTCGTGTGGAGATTGACCGCGAAAGTGGCGATTACAGCACTTTCAGACGCTGGCAATATGTGGAGTACGATTTACTTGAGAGTTCGACTTACCAATTCGACGAAGAAGACGCGCGCGCAGAAGGTCGCCAGATTGGCGATTATGTTGAGGAGCCGCTAGAGTCTATCTCTTTTGGCCGTATTGGCGCACAAGCAGCCAAGCAAGTCATTCTGCAAAAAGTACGTGAAGCTGAACGTGAACAAATGATCCAGGACTTTCTGGGTCGTGGCGAAAGCCTGGTCACTGGCGTGATCAAGCGTATGGAAAAAGGCAATGCCATTATCGAGGTCGGCCGTATTGAGTGCCTGTTACCGCGTGAGGCGATGATCCAAAAAGAAAACCTGCGTGTTGGTGATCGCGTACGTGCTTATTTGTCACGCGTAGACCGTGGTGGACGTGGCCCGCAACTGATTCTGTCACGTATTGCACCTGATTTCCTCAAGCGTCTGTTTGAGCTGGAAGTGCCTGAGATTGAAGAGGGCTTATTGGAGATCCGCTCAGCAGCCCGTGATCCTGGCTTGCGTTCGAAAATCGCAGTAAAAACCAATGACCAGCGCCTGGACCCGGTAGGTACCTGTGTCGGTATGCGTGGTTCACGTGTACAGGCAGTGACTTCTGAGTTGGGTGGCGAGCGTGTTGATATCGTGTTGTGGAGCATGGATCCTGCACAGTTTGTGATTAATGCACTAGCCCCTGCTGAAGTGAGCTCTATTGTTGTCGATGAAGATGCCCACAGCATGGATGTGGTGGTGAGTGAAGAGCAACTGGCTGTCGCCATTGGCCGTAATGGCCAAAACGTACGCCTGGCCTCTGAGCTGACCGGCTGGAGCCTGAACATTTTGACTGAAGAAGCGGCCGCCCAGAAAAACCAGGACGAATACGCAAAAATCAGCCAGTTATTCATCGAGAAACTGGATGTGGATGAAGAAGTGGCCGATATCCTGGTGCAGGAAGGCTTTAGTACGCTGGAAGAAATCGCGTATGTGCCGATTGCAGAAATGGCCGAAATCGACGCCTTTGATGAAGACACAGTGAATGAATTGCGTTCGCGTGCGCGTGCTGCTTTGCTGACTGAGGCGATTGCCAAAGAAGAAAAAGTTGAAGAAGACACGCATGACCTGATGACGCTTGAAGGCATGGATGCGGACACAGCCCACAAGCTGTCTGCGAATAACATCCATTCAAGTGAAGATCTGGCTGAACTGGCCGTGGATGAGCTGGTTGAGTTGACTGGAATAGATGAGGAACGTGCCAAGTCATTGATTATGACTGCACGGGCACCTTGGTTTAAATAATCACTATTTAAGCAATCGTGGTTTAAACAGTCTGGATTTGCATAACCTGAGTTTAAGTAATCAGCGGTTCTCATAACCCGCCAGGCAAGAATCATGCGTACACCTTAAATTAGAATATAAAGTAATTGAACTGGAGCAGTACATGGCACTTTCAACCGTCGCACAATTTGCCGCAGAGCTGGGTCTTCCAACGACCCTGCTTATCGAGCAACTGAAAGGCGCAGGCGTCAATAAAACGTCTGTGGATGATTTTTTGGAAGAAGGTGACAAGGCTGCACTGCTGGATTACTTGCGTAAAGAGCATGGCGCTGCCAATGCCCCAAAAAACAAAATCACCCTGATGCGCAAACAGAACACCGAAATCAAAAAAACGGATAGCTCTGGTAAAGCACGCACCATTCAGGTTGAAGTACGCAAAAAACGTGTATTAGAGCGCTCTGAAGAAGGCGGTTACGAATCTGCAGTGGACGCCGCAGCCGTTGAAGAAGTTGGCATTACGCTGCCTGAAGCGCCGGAAGAAACAATCGTGGCTGATATTCAGCCAGAAGTTGAAGTGCCGGAAATCGAAGTGCCGGTGGTTGAGGCTGAACCTGAACCAGTGGTAGAGCCAGTGGCTGAAGTCGTCGAGCCTGCTGTTGAAGCGGAAGCGCCAGCAGCACCTGTTGCAAAGGCCAAAGGCGCAGTCTTATCTGTGCAAGAAATCGCGCTACGTGAAAACGAAGCGGTACGCCATGCGAAATTGTTAGCCCTGCAAGCCGAAGATGTACAACGCAAACAGGCATTGACACTACGTCGTGCAGAAGAAGAAGCGAAGCGTCAGGCCGATGCTGAAGCAGCCAAGAACAAGCCAGCACCTACCAAATTATCTGAAGGTACCCTGCACAAGCCAGCGAACAAAGTCGCTGACAAACCAGCAGAAAGCAAAGATAAAAAGAGCAAGCCTGGTAATCGTGACTGGAACGATAACGAGAACAAAAAACGCGGTATCAAAACCCGCGGTGATGCCGCTGGTGGCGCCTCCCAAGGCTGGCGCACTCCTAAAGGCAAGCATCACAAGTCCAACAAGGATGATCAGCACGCATTTAATGCGCCAACTGAGCCTGTGATCAAAGAAGTGATGATTCCTGAAACCATTTCAGTGGCTGACCTGGCACATAAAATGTCGGTCAAGGCGGCTGAAGTGATCAAAGCCTTGATGAAAATGGGCATGATGGTCACCATCAACCAGGTACTTGATCAGGACACAGCGATTATCCTGGTGGAAGAAATGGGCCACAAAGCCCAGGCCGCTGCTGCCAACGATCCTGAGAGCTTCCTCGAAGAAACCGACATGACGGAAGCCGTGTTGCAATCACGTCCGCCTGTCGTCACTGTCATGGGCCACGTTGACCATGGTAAAACTTCCTTGCTGGATTATATCCGTCGTAGCCGCGTCGCTTCTGGCGAAGCCGGCGGCATTACCCAGCACATCGGTGCTTACCATGTGGAAACACCACGTGGCATGGTGACTTTCCTGGATACTCCGGGCCACGAGGCGTTTACAGCCATGCGTGCCCGTGGTGCCAAAGCGACCGATATTGTGATTCTGGTGGTATCTGCCGATGACGGCGTGATGCCGCAAACGATTGAAGCGATTCACCATGCGAAAGCGGGTAATGTGCCTATCGTGGTTGCGATCAACAAGATCGATAAACCAGAAGCGCAGCCTGAGCGCGTGAAAAGCGAACTGATTACCCATGAAGTGGTACCGGAAGAGTACGGCGGTGAAGCCATGTTCCGTGAGGTTTCCGCTAAAACAGGTAAAGGCATTGATGAGTTGCTGGAAGCCGTGCTGTTACAGGCAGAAGTACTTGAACTGATGGCACCACTAAATACGCCGGCTACTGGCCTGGTGATTGAAGGCCGTCTGGATAAAGGTCGTGGTCCGGTCACTACCGTATTGGTGCAATCCGGTATCTTGCGCCGTGGCGACATGCTGCTGGCAGGGACTGCTTATGGCCGTGTTCGTGCCATGCTGGATGAAAACGGCAATGACATCAAAGAAGCCGGTCCTTCTATCCCGGTAGAGGTACTTGGTTTGTCTGACGTGCCAAGTGCCGGTGAAGAAACCATTGTGCTGAATGACGAGCGCAAGGCACGTGAAATTGCCTTGTTCCGTCAAGGCAAGTTCCGTGATGTGAAACTGGCTAAACAGCATGCAGCCAAGCTGGAAAATATTTTTGAAAATATGGGTGAAGGCGCTGTGCAGACACTGAACCTGATTGTTAAATCAGATGTTCAGGGTTCTTTCGAAGCGCTGACGACCAGCCTGCAAAAACTGTCTACCAGCGAAGTACGCGTGAATATTATTCACACCGCTGTGGGTGCCATCAGTGAGTCTGATGTCAACCTGGCGGCTGCATCTAAAGCTGTGTTGATCGGCTTTAACGTGCGTGCCGATACCGGTGCGCGCAAGCTGGTTGAAACCTTGGGTGTAGATCTACGTTACTACAACATTATTTATGAAGCAGTAGACGAAATCAAAGCCGCACTGGGTGGCATGCTGGCACCAGAGCAGAAAGAGCAAATGATTGGTACCGTGGAAATCCGCGAAGTGTACCGCATTTCCAAAGTTGGCTCCGTGGCTGGTTGTTATGTACAGGATGGCGTGGTCAAGCGTAACGCTAAAGTCCGCCTGCTGCGTAACAATGTGATTATTCATACCGGTGAGCTGGATTCGTTGAAGCGCTTTAAAGACGACGTTAAGGAAGTGAAAAACAACCTTGAATGTGGTCTGTCACTCAAGAACTACAATGAGATTGAAGTCGGTGATACGCTGGAAATCTACGAAGTGGTTGAAGTGGCACGTACGCTTTGATTTTAAAGTCCGTCATGAGGCATTGTCGCCATCCAAAGAATGTGCGCTTACATATTCAAACTATGTCGCGCGCCATTTTTTGTGTGACGCCTAGCCTCATTTAGGCTTTTAAAGTCAGGAGGAATAAATGGCTAAAGCATTCTCACGTAACGACCGTGTCTCTGAACAAATACGCCGCGAACTGGCGGATTTGCTCATGTTCGAGGTGAAAGACCCGCGTGTGCAAATGGTGACCTTGACCGATGTTGAGGTCGCTGGCGACATGGCACATGCAAAAGTGTTTTACACTGCATCTAAAAGCAGTAAAGGCCTGCAAGAAGGTCTTGAGAAAGCCGCCGGCTTTTTGCGCTCGCAATTAGGCAAGCGCATGATGTTGCGTACCATGCCACAACTGCATTTTGTCTATGACGAATCCATAGACCGTGGCATGCATATGGATAAGCTGATCAATCAGGCAGTCTCCGAACCACCGGTGCCTGAGCCAGCGACACCCGATACCCCCTCGCAAGAATAACTTTCTATGCAAACCAAACGCATCAAACGCGCCGTTCACGGCGTGTTACTGCTGGATAAGCCGCATGGCTATTCATCCAACCAGGCACTGCAAAAAGTAAAATGGCTCTACCAGGCACAAAAGGCCGGGCATACCGGCACACTGGATCCGCTGGCCACAGGTGTATTGCCCATTTGTCTGGGTGAAGCGACTAAATTTGCGCAACACCTGACAGACGAAAATAAAACCTATATCGCAACAGTCAAGTTTGGCGTCACCACCACAACAGGTGACAAAGAAGGCGATATTTTGCAGCAGGTCGCTTGTGATGTGCAGTCTCAGCAAATTAACGCGGTCTTGCCTGCACTGAGGGGCGAAATCACCCAGATTCCTCCTATGTATTCTGCCCTCAAGGTAGATGGCAAACCTTTATATGCCTATGCAAGGGAAGGCATAGAGCTGGAACGCAAGCCACGCCAGGTGACGATTTTCGCGATGCAATTGCTGGATTGCCAGGATAATATTGCGCGCATTGAAGTCACTTGTAGCAAAGGCACTTATATCCGTACGCTGGCTGAAGATATTGGCCATGCGCTGAAGGTAGGTGCCCACCTGATTGACTTGCGCAGAACGGCGACAGCCACTTACCAGATCACACATACTGTGACGCTGGACGCTTTGGAAGCCATGACGATGGAGGCACGGGATGCGCTGTTGTTGCCAGTAGACACCGCCATTACCGCGCTGCCAAGATTAGAGCTGACAACGGATGCCGCGTATTATTTCAAGCAGGGCAATCCGGTATGGTTACCAGGGCTGATTCCTGAAGGTGATTTGAGAGTCTACAGTGAAGCGGGCCTGTTTCTAGGACTGGGTGTGCAGCTTGCGAATGGGCGTATCGCGCCCAAGCGCATCGTGAATTTATAGCGCCCTGGCTTTGCTTGCTTGAGCGCATCCTTGTAAAACGATAATTGAGGAGGGGGCATGCATTTCTGGCTATGCAGTTATTGTCTGAGTTTCTTTTTGCTATCCATCTTGCCGTTCGAAACGCAGGCTTCACCGGTCACCATCCTCTACAGTGATCGCTTCCTGCAGCATGATGCCGGCGCTGGCCACCCGGATAAGCCGGACCGGCTTGCAGCGATCATCCAGCATCTCAAACAACACAAAACCCTAAACTCTGATCTGCGTTGGCCCGCCTTTTCTGCGGCTACCCGTGAAGATTTGCTCGCTGTACACCAGGCCAGTTATCTGGATTTATTGGAAAACGAGCAGCAACAGCTGACCACCACTCAGCCGTATCTCACCTTGAGTACCGGCGACACTGTGATTTCTAAAGATTCGCTAGCTGTGGCAAAGCTGGCCAGCGGTGCCGCCATGGCGGGTATAGATGCCGTGATGCAAGGCAGGACCAAAAGTGCGTTTGCGCTGGTCAGGCCACCCGGGCATCACGCCACGGCTAATCGTGGCATGGGCTTCTGTATTTACAATCATGTCGCGGTGGCAGCACGCTATGCGCAAAAGCAATATGGTGTGCGCAAGCTATTGATTGTGGATATCGACGTGCACCATGGCAACGGCACACAGGCTATTTTTGAGCAGGATGATAGTGTGTTTTATTTTAGTGCGCACCAACACCCGCTCTATCCAAGGTCTGGTCGGCCAGAAGAGATTGGGCATGGTAATGGGCAAGGCTACACCATGAATGTGGATGTACCCCCAGGCACTAGCGAAACCCTGCTGCTGGCTGCCATTGAAAAACAACTAGTGCCTGCCATGCAACGCTTTCAACCAGAGCTGATTTTGATTTCAGCTGGATTGGATGCGCACCAGGGGGATTTGCTTGGCGAGTTGAGTTATTCGGATGCCGGGTACGCCGCCATTGCACGCAAACTGATCAATCTAGCGAGTCAATACACTAAAGAAAAAACGGTTTGGGTGTTGGAAGGCGGGTATGTGCCAGCGAATAATGCCCATGCGGTTGAGTCAATATTGCAGACCTTGATAGTACAGTAGTCATATTTTTGCAACAAAATTGCATTTACGGTGCTATTAAATATGTTAATATATTCAACATGTTAAAGCGGTTTTATATTCTTGTGCTCCTTTCCATGCTATTTGCGGTTTCGCAAATCAGCCTGGCTGCGCATGAAATCAGCCACTTAAACGATCTTGCCAGTCAATCACAGCCTGATTCTAAACACACCGGCAGTGAGCCGTGTACGCTTTGTTTAGGCTTGTCTTTAATGGCAGGTGCCCTGCCAACAGCGGCTTTTGTCTGCCCGGTTGTCATCGAGACACAGTCCGCCCAAACCTGTAATACTCCCGCTTGTGTGCAGTCCTTTGCCAGGGCCTACGCTGCACGTGCCCCACCTGTTCTTACTCAGCTTTAACCCCCTTATCTCCGCGCGTCTGCGCGTTTGAACCATTGTTTGCAGAGACTGCTGCCACATCACTGTGGTGTGAGCACTT
Organism: Methylophilus sp. E2MeOHC9; assembly: GCF_058744375.1. Lineage (NCBI taxonomy): Bacteria > Pseudomonadati > Pseudomonadota > Betaproteobacteria > Nitrosomonadales > Methylophilaceae > Methylophilus > Methylophilus sp. E2MeOHC9. Next base: position 718,190 of record NZ_CP196024.1, on the reverse strand, counting down.
GCCTGTGAACGGATAATTGTTGAGAAAGAACTATGATGAACACAGTTAAGCGCACAACGCATGTGGCCCAGTTAACCCTAAACCCTGTCTGGCTGGCGTTGACGGCAGCATTAGCGCTGCCGATGACAGCTTTGCACGCCGAGGAGCACAGCCATACCCTGGATATCGATAATGTGCCAGTCACGGGTAATCCATTAGGCGTTGCCTCTGATGATATGGTGGTGCCAGTCTCGGTGCTTGGTGGGCGCGAATTGAGTTTGCGTCGCCAGGGTACGCTGGGCGAAACGCTGAATGGCATCCCCGGCGTCACCGCCACCCAGTTTGGCCCCAATGCATCGCGCCCGATTATTCGCGGCCTGGATGGTGAACGTGTACGTATCATGCAAAACGGCGTAGGCATTCTTGACGCAGGCTCGCTCAGTTTTGACCATGCAGTCGCGATTGACCCTCTGATCATTGAACAGATTGATGTCGTGCGCGGGCCCGCGGCTTTGCTCTACGGCGGCAGTGCGGTCGGTGGTGTGGTCAATGCGATTGATCACCGCATCCCCAAAGAGTCTTTAAATGGCATGACCGGGCGTGGTGAAGCACGTTTTGGCGGGCCGGATAATGCCCGTAACGGTGCCGCAGTCGTAGATATAGGTAACGGGACGTTCGCAATCCATGCCGATGTCTATTCGCGGGAAACCAGCCATCTTGATATCCCAGGTTATGCGGTGTCCAAGCGTAAAAGCCTGGCAGACGGCGAGCCGCGCGATAGCAAAGGCAAAGGCAAACTGAATAACAGTAATGCATTGTCGAACGGTGGCGCTTTAGGGGCTGCCTGGACATTTGATACTGGTTACCTGGGTATTTCCTACGCCAGTTTAAATAATAATTATGGTGTAGTGGCTGAAGACAATGTGCGCATTGATATGGAGCAGCAACGCTGGGAACTGGCGGGTGAAGTCAGGGAGCTGCGCGGCCCGCTGCAGAAGTTGAAATTGCGGGTGGCGCATACCGATTACCAGCACGTGGAGTTGGAAGATGGTGAAGTAGGTACCACCTTCAAGAACCGCGGTATGGAAGGCAGCTTGGAAGCGACGCATGTGCCATGGGCCGGCGTCAACGGCGTGGTTGGGTATCAGTTCCAGAATACGCGTTTCCAGGCACTGGGCGAAGAAGCGTTTGTGCCCAACGTGGTCACGCAAACCCAGGCACTGTATGTGTATGAAGAATTACCGATAGACAAACACAAAATCACTTTCGGCGGACGCCTGGGCGAGACCTCAGTCAATTCGACTGCTGATGACAAGTTTACACAGGCATTCAACAACCGTTTTAATCCTAACAGCTTTGCGTTAGGTGGCTTATATACCATTGATGATGCCTGGAGTGCGACTGCCAACCTGTCGCATAACGAGCGCGCGCCTAGCTACTTCGAGTTATATGCCAATGGTGAGCATGTGGCGACCGGGCAATTTGAAGTCGGGAGTGTCAATCTGGATAAAGAGGTATCGAACGGCATCGATGCGCAGTTAAAATGGAAAGCTAACGGGCATAGTGTCACTTTTGGTGGCTATGCCACCCGCTTCCAGAATTTTATCGGCTTGTTTGATTCCGGTACCACAGACGCAGTTTCTGGCTTACCGATTGCTAACTTTCAGGCCGTACCTGCCTTATTTAAAGGCCTGGAACTGGACGGGAAATTCGCCCTCAACGATGAATGGACGCTCAAACTACGCGGTGACTACGTGCATGCCAAAGATACGCGCAACAATGAGTATTTGCCGCGTATTTCACCATGGCGTGTAGGCGGCGGCCTGGATTATCGGTTAGGTAACTGGAATGCCCGCGTGGATGTGTTGCGTGCCTTCAAGCAAAATGACGTCGCTGAAAATGAACTGAAAACCGATGGCTATACCAACCTAAGTGCGCTGCTGGCTTACAAGCTGCCAGTGAAATATCACGTAGAATTATTTGCCAAAGCGAATAACCTGCTCAATGATGAGATTCGTGAACATGCGTCTTTCTTAAAGGATATTTCTCCAGCCGGGTCGCGTTCGGTACTGATAGGTGCCAGGGCTGATTTCTAGAGGTTAGCGTGATTTAATCAAATCAACACGATGCAATAAAAAAGGTTGGCGATTGCCAACCTTTTTTATTTGCCGGTAATATTACTCGAGCAGATTAACTGAGTAGAATCAAGCCCCAGACCACGCCCAGGTTAATGAGTGCCAGCAGCACTGCGGCACTACCGATATCCTTGGCGCGTTTAGCCAGTGCGTGTCGCTCTATCGATACGCGGTCTACCACAGCTTCCACGGCAGAATTCAGCAACTCCACAATCATGACCAGCAGCACGCTTCCGACCATCAGGATGCGGTGCAAGGCTTCTGCTTCCAGGTAAAAGGCCAGTGGAATCAATACCAGCGATAGCCACACTTCTTGCCTGAAGGCATCTTCGTGCTGGTAGGCGGCTTTGAAACCATCCATGGAATAGCCAAAAGCGTTGACCAGGCGGCGAAGGCCGGTTTTACCTTTGAACGGGCTTTCTTCGTGAGTGGGTGAAGGTTTGTTTTGCATGGATACTCTCTAAAAATCTACATCATGCGCTATGATAACGCTTTTAGCGGTGGAATAAGGATGAACATGGCAAGATTGGTGCAATGCGTGAAACTGGGAAAAGAATTGGACGGGCTGGATTTCCCACCGTATCCGGGCGAACTGGGTAAAAAGATTTATCTGCATGTGTCCAAGGAAGCATGGGCAGGCTGGCTTAAGCAGCAAACCATGCTGGTCAATGAGAACCGCCTGAGCCTGGCTGATGCCAGTGCCAGGAAATATCTTTCCGAGCAGACTGAAAAGTATTTCTTTGGCGATGGTGCGGATGTTGCCACTGGCTATGTGCCGCCCAGTGCTTAAATCATCAGGCTGAAAAAAAGCACTCCTCGGAGTGCTTTTTGTTTGGGTGATCAAGACATTGTTTCGCGTTTGATGTCTTCCAGGCTGGTGTGGCGGATATCTTTACCCTTCACCATGTAGACCACATATTCAGAAATATTCTTCGCGTGATCACCGATCCGCTCAATCGCTTTTGCCACAAACAACACTTCGAGTGACATGGAGATGGTGCGTGGATCTTCCAGCATAAATGTAATCAGTTGACGCATGGCAGCGCGGAACTGTTCATCCACCTGCTCATCCTGCTTGGCTACTTCTACGGTTTGGCTCACGTCCAGGCGTGCGAATGAGTCCAGCGAAGTACGCAGCATTTCACGTACGAGACCTACCATCGATTTAATTTCATTAAAACGAGGCTTGTACATGCGGTCCTGCTCGTAAATACGTTGTGCAGTACGCGCGATCTTGGTTGCTTCGTCGCCGATACGCTCCAGATCGGTAATGGTTTTTACCATCATCATGATCATGCGCAGGTCGCGAGCTGCCGGCTGGCGACGTGCAATGATATGGCTGCAGTCTTCATCGACCTGTACTTCCAGCGCATTGACGCGTGCATCACGCGCCATCACGTCTTTGGCCAGGTTGACATCGGCAGTCGTAAGCGATTCCAGCGCGTTTACAATTTGCTGTTCAACCAGCCCCCCCATTTCCAGAACCTTGGCGCGTACCGATTCCAGTTCAACATCATATTGTTTTGAGGTATGTTCAAATTGCATGACGTAATTTCCTAATTATTGTGCCCGCTAGGTTACCAGTACAATATGACAACTATATGATAGTTTTTAGCGTGATAGTGTTCAATTATTTGGTCAGCGTTTTAACGCCGTTTGGCGTTGCCAGCAGCAAGACATTGGCTGGGCGTGACGCAAACAAACCGTTAGTTACTACGCCGACGATTTGGTTGATTTTGGTTTCCAGCTCGATAGGGTCGCTGATGGTCAGGCCATGCACATCCAGAATCAGGTTGCCATTATCAGTCGTGAAATCACGCAATTTTGGCTGGCCGCCGAGTTTGACTAACTCGCGCGCTACCTGGCTGCGCGCCATAGGCAATACTTCAACTGGCAATGGGAATTTACCCAGCACTGGTACAAATTTGCTTTCGTCGCAGATACAGATGAATGATTTCGCCACTGCCGCCACGATTTTTTCACGTGTCAACGCGCCGCCGCCGCCCTTGAGCATATGCAGATGCTCGGTGATTTCATCGGCGCCATCGACATAGATATCCAGGCTGTCGACACTGTTTAAGTCAAATACTTCAATGCCATGGCCACGCAAGCGTTGAGCAGTGGCTTCTGAGCTGGCAACCGCACCTTCGATTTTATGTTTGACCTTGGCTAATTCGTCAATGAAGAAGTTAGCGGTTGAGCCGGTGCCCACACCGATGATGCCGTCTTTTACGTAGGTAATCGCTGCTTTTGCCACTTCCAGTTTTAGTGCGTCTTGTTGTGCTTTATCCAATGCCATCTGCTTAAATCCTTGATTAATTCTTTATAATACAAACAATTTCCTATCATACACTGCAACCTTGCGGTTTTAAAACCTTAAAGCACTTGATGACCACCGACTACCGCGAAAAAATCGAACACTCCCAAGTCTATGCCGTAGCACGCCACACGCCACTGGATCTGATGCCAAACCTGAGCGTACGGCTGAGAAACCAGGTCTTGCTCAAACGTGAGGACATGCAGCCGGTATTCTCATTTAAATTGCGTGGTGCTTATAACAAAATGGCCAACCTCCCTGCCGAGGCGCTTGCGCGTGGCGTGATTTGCGCCAGTGCCGGTAACCATGCGCAAGGGGTGGCGTTAAGTGCGCAAAAGCTGGGCTGCCGGGCCGTGATTGTGATGCCTACCACCACGCCTGCGATCAAGATCAATGCCGTCAGGGCGCGTGGCGCCGAAGTACTATTGTTTGGCGACAGCTATTCCGATGCTTACGCGCATGCGCTGGAAGTGGAAAAAAGCGAAGGCCTCACCTTCGTACACCCTTATGATGACCCGGATGTGATCGCCGGGCAGGGCACCATCGCGATGGAAGTTTTGCAGGATCATCCTGAACCGATAGAGGCGATCTTCTGCTGTGTCGGCGGTGGTGGTTTGCTGGCCGGTGTGGCTGCTTACATCAAGGCTTTACGGCCTGAGATCAAGGTCATTGGTGTAGAGGCGCAAGATGCTGAAGCCATGACCGAATCGCTGAAAAGCGGTGAGCGCGTCATGCTGGCACAAGTAGGGTTGTTTGCCGATGGTGCCGCCGTCAAGCAGGTGGGTGAGCATACCTTTTCGCTGGTGCAGCAGTTTGTCGATGACATGATTGTGGTCGATAACGATGAAATCTGTGCCGCGATCAAAGATGTGTTTGAAGATACCCGCAGCATACTCGAACCGGCCGGGGCGCTCGCAGTCGCCGGCTTAAAAGCGTATGCCGCGCAACATCAGCTGCAAGGCAAAAACCTGGTGGCTGTCGCCTCTGGCGCCAATATGAATTTTGACCGCCTGCGCTTTATTGCAGAACGGGCCGAATTGGGCGAGCACCGGGAAGCGGTCTTCGCCGTGACTATCCCGGAAACTCCAGGCGCATTTAAAACATTTTGCCGCCTACTGGGAAACCGCAATATCACCGAGTTCAATTACCGCTATGCCGATGCTAAGCAGGCACATATTTTCGTCGGCGTATCGGTGCAAAACACAGCCGAGCCCGCGGAAATCACGCGTGCGCTGGATGCAGCCGGTTTGAAAGCCTTAGACCTGACCGGCAACGAAATGGCCAAATTGCACTTGCGTCACCTAGTCGGCGGCCATGCGCCGCAAGCGCAGAATGAAGTGGTTTACCGCTTCGAGTTTCCGGAGAAACCCGGCGCATTGATGAACTTTCTCGAATCTATGGGTCACAACTGGAACATCAGTTTGTTTCATTACCGTAACCATGGCGCGGATTTCGGTCGCGTGCTGGTGGGTATGCAAGTACCACCACAAGAGAAAGTGGCTTTTGAGCAGTTTCTTGAGCAATTAGGCTATCCTTACTGGGATGAAAGTGATAACCCCGCCTATCAATTATTCCTGGGGTGATGCATATTTAATTGGCTGATATTAGCCATTGTGGTGGTTTATATCAGCCACCACAGCCTATGTATTGTGATCAATCAGCGATAAGTGGCGTTGGGTGCCCGTTTCATGAGCGAGAATGGTTTTTGCTGGTGTCATTAGACTTTAAATAATAATCAGGAGATACATTGCATGTTGAACTCACCTTTCGCGCGTCGCACGCGCATCAGTTTGCTATTGCTGGCATTGGTTGCCAGCGTGGCTGCCTGTAACAAGGCAGATGAATCCGCGACAGAGGCTACAGCCCCTGCCGCGAATAGCACCCCTGCTGGCGCTGTGGCCTATGTGTCCACGCAAGATGCTGGCGTGGACGTCATCGACCTTGCCACCTGGCAAGTTGCCAGACACTTTGACGTAAAGGCAACGGGCCCGCGCGGCCTGGCAGTGACTGACGATGGTAAAAAACTGATTGTCGCAACCAAGGATAACGAAAGTATCTCTGTGATTGATACGGCGACGGGTGAAGTATTACAGCAAATCAATGTCGGTAAAAACCCTGAGTTTGTACGCGTGAGTGGCAATTTTGCATTTGTGTCTTCAGAGCCCAGTTCTAAAGGCGGCCCGCCACCTAAAGCAGGTGAGGAAGACGACGATGACGATGATGAAGAAAAAGTCCCTGCCAAGATCGCAGTGGTTGATTTAACCAAAGGTGAAAAAGTACGCGAAATCACTGGCGGGCCGGAAACCGAAGGCATTGAGTTTTCAGCCGATGGTAAACAGCTGGTCATCACTAACGAAGCCGATAATACCGTGACGGTACATAACATTGAAACCGGCGAGTTGATCAAAACCGTGCAGACGCATGCGCATGGCGATCGCCCTCGTGGTATCAAGGTTTCACCGGACGGCAATACTTACCTGGCAACCCTGGAATTCGGCAATAAATTCCTGGTGCTGGATAAAGAGTTTAACGTAGTGCGCACAGTCGATACTGCCGAAACACCGTACGGTATTGCCTATGATGCTAAAGGTGAGCGTATTTTTGTAGCAACTAATAAAGCCAAGTTGCTTCAAGTATTCGATGCTAAAACCTTTGAGAAAATCAAGGAAGTCCCGACCGGCAATCGTTGCTGGCATTTCAGCTTTACGCCGGATAACAAAGACATTCTGTTGGCGTGTGGTAAGTCTGACGCAGTGTTTGTCATTGATGCCGAGAAGCTCGAAGTGACCAAGCAGGTTGAAGTGAAAAACATGCCTTGGGGCGTAGTCACATTCCCTAAAGCCATGGGTAGCCTGGAAAACGCGAAGTAACTCTCAGTGTTAGCAACAAAAAACAAAAAAGCCCGCAACCATGCGGGCTTTTTTGTTTTGATCTTTTCATTTTAAAACTGGGTGTTAGTCTGTACGTTTTTTGATCCAGAAGGTAAACACGCCATCGGTTTCCTGTAATTCAAGTAGCGTGTGGCCGGTCTGGCGGCAAAAGGCATCAAAATCTTTTTTTGAGCCAGGATCGGTGGCCATGATCTTCAGCACTTGCGCCGGGCCTATATCATTCAGGGCTTTTTTGCAGCGCAAGATAGGTAACGGGCAATTCAAGTTACGGGCATCAACTTCTTTATCACTCACCATACGAAATATCCTGGAATGTCGTGCTGACTACAATGCTTTGATGGGCAAACCTGCGCCCGCCCATGCCAATATGCCACCCGCCAGATGTGAGACATCGGCGACGCCTTGCGCAAGGGCAAATTCACCAGCTGACACAGAGCGTACGCCGCTGCGGCAATAGAACACCAGTTTTTTATCTTGCGGTAATTGGTGAAAGGCGCTGGCCAGGTTACCTAAAGGCACATGCAATGCGCCGGGTAATATGCCGGAAACAAGCTCGTGATCATTGCGGATGTCTATCAGCAATAAGGACGGGTCATTCAATAAGGGGTGTAATTCATCCGGTGTTAAGTGTTTTAATGACATCAACAAACCCAGGAATAAGATGCCGGAAGGCATGGAAGAAGTGGTGGCCAGAGGCAGAATCGAACTGCCGACACGAGGATTTTCAATCCTCTGCTCTACCGACTGAGCTATCTGGCCAACAACAATTCGAGTTAGCCCCGAATTGCAAGAGGCGCATTATAGCAAAGATATTCGCGAATGCACACAAAAGATAAAAAAATTCCTGGCAGATTTTGCAGCTTCCTTTTGGAGGATTATTTCACAAGCGGGCGGGTTGCCTTTCTCTGTGAAAGCCATGGTGTCTCGCGCATCTGCCCAGTTAACATTGCTCGTTCTCGCAATCAGGTGCAACAATGGTTTCTACACATGGTCAAACATCGAACACTTGCGCCTGGCAGTGAATGTAAGCGGTTGGCAGGGCATGCAAGCGCGGATTTTAGCGCGCACTCATGCAGTTGCGGCAGCTTCGTCCCTGGCATTTGTGAGTGGCTAAATAAAAAATTAGGGTAAAACGTATGTCAAATTCAGTCATGATTTTAGGCGAAGTGCTGGGAGATGTTTTCCCCGAGCAAACCATTATTGGTGGTGCGCCTTATAACGTCGCCCGTCATTGCCATGCTTTTGGCCTCGATGTGCACTTATTAACTGCGGTGGGTAAAGATGCCTTGGGGCAACGCATCCTGGATGAAATGCATGATGCTGGCTTGTCCACCAAAGGCGTGCAGCAGCACGCTGACTTACCCACCGGGCAGGTGAAAGTGCATTTTGAGCAACATGGGCATCGCTTTGAAATCCTGGATGAACAGGCCTATGATGCGCTGGATTGGCTGCCTGTAGAAGCGTTGGCCGAACAGCATTCCCCTGACTTGGTCTATTTCGGTACGCTGGCGCTCAGGCATGCGCCCATGCAAGGCGTGGCTAAGCAGTGGCTGAAACTTTGCCATGGCGCGACTGTGTTTTGCGATATCAATCTACGCGCGCCCTGGTATGACAAAAGCAACTTGACGCTGGCTTTGAGTGCGGCAGATATCCTGAAGATCAACCATGAAGAATTACCTGAGGTCAGCAAGCTGCTGGGATTGCCTGCTGTAGCGGATTTAAACACGCAGGCAAAGCAGCTACTGGCAGCATTCGATTTACGCGAGATGTTTGTCACCTGCGGCGAGCAAGGCAGTTTCTGGCTGGATGCGCATGGCAGCAGTTTCCGTGAGGCACCTGTGCCTTTGCGTGTGCCATTTGTTGATAGCGTGGGCGCAGGAGATGCTTACACTTCAATCGTCATACGCGGCCTACTGGCCGATATGCCCAGGCAAACCATGCTGGCAGAGGCTGCCAGATTTGCCGCGGCCATTTGTGGTATCCGTGGTGCTGTGCCTGAAGGTGTAGCGTTTTATAAGGATTTCGCATAGCCAGCTTTACGCTGAAATCGGCAAAAAATTAGCAAAAACAGAAACTTACTTGCACAAATCACTTTGCAAGGCAGGGCTTTGTCACTATAATGCTGGGTTCGAGTAAATTGATTATCGACGCGGTAAGGCAAATAGGTTGTCTGGCTGCAACGATATTGACGCTAATTAGGAAGATAAAGATGGCTGTTACCGCAGAACAATCCGCAAAAATTATCAAAGATTTCCAACGCAGTCCTAACGATACTGCCAGCCCAGAAGTGCAGGTTGCATTATTGACCAACCGCATCACTTACCTGACAGAGCACTTCAAATCCAACAAAAAAGACAACCACTCACGTCGTGGTCTGCTGGCGCTGGTTAGCCAACGTCGTAGCTTGCTGGATTACCTGAAGGGTAAAGATGTCAGCCGCTATCAGACATTGATCGAGCGTCTGAACCTGCGTAAATAATTTGGTTTAAAGTGACGAAAGTTACAACTCACTTATAACGAAATAAAAGCCGACGGCATGGTGATTGCCTCGGCTTTTTTGTTTTAAAAATCCTGAGATTTTGCATGAAAGACCAGGATTTAAACTTCACTAACGGGGTGGCTTCTGTGAGTGCGTTTGTTTGATGCCTCAAGCAAATAGCGTACTGATAGAAGTCACCGCATATCGCGAAACGTAGAATAAATCCTTATTCGATGTTTCTATTGTTGAGATTGGCTATTAGGTAGTGAATAGCCATGGTAGATAAAGGAAAAACAATGTTTGAAATTACTAAAAAAAGCGTCCAGTTCGGTGCGCATACCCTGACGATTGAGACAGGGGAAGTCGCACGCCAGGCTGACGGTGCCGTGATGGTGAGCTATGGCGATACAGTCGTATTGGTCGCAGCTACTGCCAAAACCAGCGTCAAAGAAGGCCAGGACTTTTTTCCACTGACCGTTGATTATCAAGAGAAGACCTATTCTGCTGGTCGTATTCCTGGTGGCTACTTCAAGCGTGAAGGCCGCCCTTCAGAAAAAGAGACATTGACTGCGCGTCTGATCGACCGCCCAATGCGCCCTCTGTTCCCTGATGCGTTCTACAACGAAGTGCAAATCGTTGCCACAGTATTGTCTTACGACCCTGAAATTGATGCAGACATCCCGGCCATGATCGGTGCTTCTGCAGCGATCGCATTGTCAGGTATTCCATTCTATGGCCCTATGGGTGCTGCCCGCGTGGGTTACATCAATGGCGAATACGTATTGAACCCAACCGCTTCACAACTGAAAGAATCTGCACTGGACCTGGTGGTTGCAGCGACAGAAACTGCTGTGATGATGGTGGAATCAGAAGCGAAAGAATTGCCAGAAGACGTGATGCTGGGCGCGGTTGTTTACGGCCACGAGCAAATGCAGTCTGTGATCAAAATCATCAACGAACTGGCGAATGAAGCTGGTAAAGATGCCTGGGACTGGGCTGTGCCAGAGCCAGACACTGCCTTGATTGCAAAAATCGAGACCATTGCTGCCGCTGATATCAATGCCGCTTTCCAGATCAAATCCAAAGGCGAGCGCTCTGCCAAGCTGGATGAAGTGAAGTCTAAAGTGATGAGCACCCTGATCACTGAAGAAACTTCTACCCTGGAAGCCAACAAGATCAAAGACGAGTTCTTTAAACTGGAAGCCAAAACAGTGCGTAGCCAGATCTTGAACGGTGAGCCACGTATCGATGGCCGTGATACACGCACTGTGCGCCCTATCGTGATCCGTTCTGGTGTATTGCCACGCACACACGGTTCAGCCCTGTTTACCCGTGGTGAAACACAAGCGCTGGTGGCAACAACACTGGGCACTGGCAAAGATGAGCAACTGATCGATGCGCTGGGTGGCGAATACTACGAAAACTTCATGCTGCACTACAACATGCCTCCGTTCGCTACTGGTGAAACTGGCCGTGTCGGTACGCCAAAACGCCGTGAAATCGGCCATGGCAACCTGGCAAAACGTGCATTGAAAGCGGTATTGCCGCCTAAAGGTGAGTTTGATTACACCATCCGCGTTGTTTCCGAGATCACTGAATCTAACGGTTCCAGCTCCATGGCATCTGTCTGTGGTGGTTGCCTGTCCATGCTGGACGCTGGCGTACCATTGACTGCACACGTTGCTGGTGTCGCGATGGGCCTGATCAAAGAAGGTAACCGTGTCGCGGTATTGACCGACATTCTGGGTGACGAAGACCACCTGGGCGATATGGACTTTAAAGTAGCCGGTACTGACCAAGGCATCACCGCCCTGCAAATGGACATCAAAATCACCGGCATCACTGCACAGATCATGGAAGTTGCGCTGGCACAAGCCAAAGAAGGCCGCGCGCATATCCTCGGTTTGATGAAACAGGCTGTGTCTGGTGTAAACACCGAGATGTCACAATTTGCACCACGTATCATCAGCATGAAAATCAATCCGGACAAAATCCGTGACGTAATTGGTAAAGGCGGCGCTGTCATTCAGGCACTGACCAAAGAAACCAACACCAGCATTGATATTGAAGATGACGGTACCGTGAAAATCGCCTGCACCAGTGCAGAAGAAGGCGCTGAAGCCCAACGCCGTATCGCTGCCATCACCGCTGAAGTTGAAATCGGCCAGGTGTACGAAGGCCCTGTAGTCAAGATTCTTGATTTCGGTGCAGTGGTGACCTTGTTGCCAGGTAAAGATGGCCTGGTACATATTTCACAAATTGCTCACGAGCGCGTCAAAGCGGTAGGCGACTACCTCAAAGAAGGTGACGTGGTAAAAGTGAAAGTGGTCGAAATCGATGACAAAGGCAAAGTGCGTTTAAGCATCAAAGCCCTGATCGAACCACCAGCAAGAGAAGAAACACCTTCTGCTGAGTAAGGTTGCAGTCAATTAAAAGCCCGCGCAAGCGGGCTTTTTTGTTGGCTGGCGTTTGCTTACTATAATACGCGTGCGAATCAGTTGAGGTATTTCCTCGCATAATATTGATTCCGTGGCATAACGCCTAGGTGTGCCAGAGCATTTACTATTTCAAAACGAGAAAGACTACACTCGAATGTGCGAGACGCCAGAAATATCAGTACGTGCAATATCTCATGAAGATGCGCCCTCGCTTTATGAGTATGCGCTCAGAAATCGCATGCATCTTAAAGAGTGGGAACCATCAAGAGAAGAAAGTTACTTTTCTCTGGCTGCTGCAGAAGGCCGAGTATTGAATATGCTCTCTGCCATGGCGCATGGCAATGCCATGCATTTCGTTATTCTTAGTAATCAATCAGTGATTGGCGTGATTAATTACACCAATATCATCAGAGGACCATTCATGGCGTGTCATCTTGGTTTTTCAATTGACCAGGATTTTGAGGGTAAAGGGTATATGCATGCTGCATTAGAAAAAACCCTTCAATACGCGAGAGACGACCTGAATCTACACCGGGTCATGGCAAACTACATGCCGCATAATCATAAAAGTGAGAAGTTATTGCTGCGCTTAAATTTTAAGAAAGAGGGATATGCTGAAGCCTATTTAAAAATGAATGGGCAGTGGCAAGACCACGTATTAACGTCATTGATTTTTTAGCTGTCATATCATTTCCCCACGGGATTTGCTATTGATTTAGCGCATCCACATATTTCTCAAGTGCTTGCTACTTCTGACAGCCATTTATACATCACTAATGCATCGACATAACCCTGGCTCGGATGGTGAAATGCCTTTGGTAACCTGCCCACTGTTTCAAAACCCAGCTTGGTCCACAATCTCACTGCACCTTCATTAGTCGAGGCGACAAAATTGAATTGCATGGCTTTGTAACCCAAAGATTTTGCAATTTCTTGAGAGTGCTCACACATGGTAGTTGCCAGGCCACGGCCACGCGCGGCAGACGACACCATGTAGCCGCAGTTACAGACGTGGTCACCGCCGCCTAGCTGGTTGGTCTTGATGTAATAGGTGCCGAGGATGACGCCGTTTTCTTCTACAACAAAGGTTTTTCTCGGCGTCTGTAGCCAGAGGACGATGGCCTGCTCACGGGTGGTGTCGCGAGGGTAGGCGTAGGTTTCCCCGGCGGCCACAATGGCCTGGAAGATGGGCCATATTTGTTCAAAATCGGACAGGGTGGCTTCACGGATATGCATGAATAAGGTTTTTCTTGATGGCTTAAAGGAGTTTGGTGCCTAGTGGCACTTCATGTTCGGGGACGCAAAGCGTGACATGGCCATTGGCATCGTTAAAGCCGGTGACCAGGCATTCGGAAACGAACGGGCCTATCTGTTTGGCGGGGAAATTCACCACGGCAACAACCAGTTTGCCTATCAAATCTTGCGGTGAGTAATGTGCAGTGATTTGTGCGCTGGATTTTCGCATGCCTATCTCGGGGCCGAAATCAATATGCAGTTTGTAAGCGGGTTTCCGCGCCTCGGGAAACGCTTCAGCAGCAATCACGCGGCCGACACGTAATTCTATTTTGGTGAAATCATTCCATTCTATGTGATGCATTTTTGCGATAAACACTAGATAGCGACAGCACATTATCGCAGAAAAAAGCGGCGCTCAAAGTCGCGTGCTGGTTAACGAATCAACGCTGAAATCGCCTTGAATTGCGGATGGGTTGCGCCTTGCAATGGCTCAAACAACATGGATTCGGTGTTGGTGATGATGCAACCGGCGTCACGCAATCGCGCGAGGGCATTCTGCCTATTCGCTTCAGTGCGGGAGATGATGGCGTCTTCCACAATAAACACCTGTTTGCCTGCCGCCAGCGCATCCAGTGCGGTTTGCAATACACAGATATGTGCTTCTAAGCCGAACAGCACCACTTGCGGGGCGACGCTGACGGAGGACTTCTGCAGGGCAGGTTCTTGCCAGGCTGAGAAGGCCAGTTTGCCATAGCGGGGGGTGTAATCCGGTAAAAGCGTCTGCAAAACCGGCAGTGTTTCGCCCAGCTTTTCCGGATACTGCTCGGTGACCCATAGCGGAATATTGAGCAGTTGCGCGGCTTGCAGCAGGCGCTGGATATTCCGGATGACAGTTGCCATGTGCGCTTCCAGCATGACCTGGCACAAACGCGTTTGCACATCGATTAACATCCAGACGGCGTCAGTGCTGGCGATGACAGGATTCATACTGATGACCTTTTTACTTTTTGGCGAGTTGCTGATCGATATCTTGCAAATCCGCTTCTGACACAATGCCACTGGCGGTTTTGAGGCGGATGATATTCACCAGGTAGTTATAACGCGCCTGCAATAAATCGCGGTTGGCGCTGAAGTACTGCTGCTGCGCGTTTAGCACATCTACGCTGGTGCGTATGCCGACTTCGTATCCCAGCTGGGTAGAATCCACCTGGCTCTGGCTGCTTTTCAGGGCTTGTTCCAGTGCTTTGACCTGAGCGATGCTGGTATTCAGGTTCAAATAAGCGCGCTGGGTTTCCAGGGTGGTCTGGCGGAAGGCGTTCTGCAAATCATCCAGTGCTTTCTGCCGGTTAAAAGCGGCCTGGCGTACGCGCGAAGTCACGGCGCCGCCCTGGTATAAGGGCATGGATACTTCAACGCCTATGCTGGCGCTTTTCAGGTCGCCGCCAAAACCATACTGGCCGCCATTGCTGTAACTGTCTTGGTAGCTAGCGACCGCATCTACTGATGGATAGTGACCGGCGCGGGCGATTTCGATGTCTTTTTCACTGACCTGTATGGTTTCCTGCTGGATCTGGATATTCAGGTTGCTGGCATTGGTCACATCCTGCCATTCCTGCATGGGTTTCAGGCTGGGGGTGACCTGGATATCTTGACGGACACTGGCGAGCTGTTCCGGCAGTTTGCCAGTCAGCGCCTGCAGGCTGCGTTTGGCGATCTCCATGTCATTCAGCGCAGAAAGTTCTTGCGCGGCAATCAGGTCATAGCGGGCCTGCGCTTCATTGACATCGGTAATGGTGGCCGAACCTACATCGAAAGTGGCTTTGGCCTGTTGTAGCTGGCGTTGAATGGCTTTTTTCTGTGCGTCGATCAGGGTAATACGGTCTTGCGCCAGCAACGTATCAAAATACGCCTGCGTCGTCCTTAGCATGAGGTTTTGCTGTACCAGGTGATATTGCTTGTCTGCGATGCTCACCTGCACTTTGCTTTGATCTATGCGCTCAAGATTTTCTTTGCGGAAGATGGGCTGCTTGGCTTGCAATTGGGCCTGGTAGCCTTCGAAGTTATTACGCCCGCCAGGAAAAGGCGCCTGACTGCCGACAATCTTTAAATCGGTACGGTTGGCATTGGCCCCGGCCAGAAAGTTGACCGAAGGCCGGTAACCGGCCTTGGCTTGCTCTATGATTTCCTGTGCTGCCTGATTGGCACTGCCGGCAGAAGCCAGTACCGGGTCATTGGCTTTGGCCTCCTGGTAAATATCCAGCAGGCTTTGTGAAGAGGCCCAGGCCGGTAATGCCAGGCTGAGCCCTGTCAGCAATAAGCTGCGGATGAAACTGGCGACTGGCATGGGTGCTAATAGCCTAGAATGAAAATGCCTGCGCTTGCGGGGCATTCTGCATCTCGGTCAGGCTGGTCTCAAATAGCACATCCTGTTTGTAGCTGTGCTCAGCCAGCCGCTGGATCAGGGTTGCCTGCATCACCGGCGCTTTGCCGAGCACGATCAGCATGCGGCCACCAATGCTCAACTGGCGGCGAACACCTTCGGCTTCTACCGGGCTGGAAGCGGTGAATACAATGGCGTCAAACGGCGCATGCGATTCATAACCACTGTGGCCGTCTGCTTCTATGACTTGCACATTGTGGATACCTTGCTTGCTCAGGTTCTGCGTGGCCAGTGCACATAGATCAGGGAAGATTTCGAGTGCTGTCACTTGTGCACTATGCTGCGCCATCAGCGCCGCCAGATAGCCGCTACCGGCCCCAATCAGTAATACTTTGTCGGTCGCCTGTAGTTGCAGTGCCTGCAAAAAGCGGCCTTCCACTTTCGGGCTCAGCATTTGCTGCTCATGCGCCAGGGGGATTTCAATATCGGCAAAAGCCAGCCCGCGGTAGGCATCCGGCACAAAGTTTTCACGCGGGATGCTATTGAGCGTCGCCAATACCTTGGGATCCAGCACCTCCCAGGTGCGGATCTGTTGCTCAATCATGTTAAAACGTGCGGTTGCCTGGTCTGTCATGGTCTAGTCCTGTCTATAAGTTCAATGTCCATCTACTTGCAGAATGCAAGGCAATCGCCATTGCATGCTGCCCTGCATTTAATGCCTGTTTCTCTCACTATTATAGTTTATTGCGCCCTCATTTCGCGGCTCTGGCGGTGAATCCGGCCCAGAATGTATACAGTGCGGGGACAAATAATATTGTCAGCACCGTCGCTACTGCCAGGCCACCCATGATCGCCACTGCCATAGGCCCGAAAAACACGCTGCGTGTCAGCGGGATCATGGCCAGAATCGCTGCCGCCGCAGTGAGTACTATGGGCCGGAAGCGTCGCACGGTGGATTGCACCACTGCCTGTTGCAGCGTAGCGCCTTCGGCAATATCCTGGTTGATCTGGTCCACCAGGATGACCGAGTTACGCATGATCATGCCCGACAATGCAATACTGCCCAGCATGGCAACAAAGCCGAATGGCATGTTGAATATCAACAGGGCGAAAGTAATGCCTATCATTCCCAGCGGCGCGGTGAGTACGACTAACAGCACATTGCTGATACTCCGCAGTTGCAGCATTAATAAGGTAAACACGGCTGCTAAAAACAGCGGCACCCCTTTGACCACCGATTGTGCGCCTTTGGCGGATTCTTCAATCGCACCGCCAGTATCCACTGTCACGCCAGCCGGGAGTGTTTGTAATACCGGCTGGATGGCTTGCTGGATTTGTCCCGAAATCACAGGCGCCTGCATATTGCCGTTCAAATGTGCCCTGACAGTGATCGAGGGTATCCGGTTGCGGCGCCAGATCACGCCTTCTTCAAAGCCATAATGGATATTGGCGATTTGCGCTAATGGCACGCGTTCACCGCGCTGGCTTAATACTGTCAATTGCGCCAGCTGGGATAATTTTGCATGCTCGTCATCGGTGCTGCGCATGACCAAGTCTATGCGTTCGTTGCCTTCGCGGAACTCGCTGATCACTTGCTCGTAATACTGGGTATTCAGCAGTTGTGCGATATCGGCAGAGCTGACGCCTAGCAAACGCGCTTTATGCTGGTCTATGTCCACCCGCATGACTTTGCTTGGTTCTTCCCAGCTCAGTTGCACATTGCGCAGGTGCGGATTGGCGCGCATGGCATCGGCAATGTGGTTTGATACCTTCCGGATGGCCTGCAGATCCTGGCCGTTGATTCTGAACTGGACCGGGAATCCCACTGGCGGGCCATTTTCCAGGCGCAGGATGGACGCACGCAACTGCGGGAAATCGTGTTCAAACAGCGTGAGTAAATCATTGCGCAACGCTTCGCGTTGTTGCAGGTCGCTACACAGGATCACCAGTTGCGCAAATGCGCGATGCGGCAGTTGCACGTCCAGCGGCAGGTAGTAGCGCGGCGCACCGGAGCCTACATAAGACACCACATTCTGTAATGGCGCATGGCTTTGTTGCCATTGTTGCAGCCAGCGCTCGAGTTGTTTGACCGCATCATCCGTGGCCTGGTCGCTGGCATTTTCAGCCAGTCGTAAATCGACCACGATTTCCAGGCGCGTGGAATCAGGGAAAAACTGTTGTTGTACTTTGCTGAAGCTGAGCATGGACACCGCAAACAGCAGAATGGTGGCGATGATCACACTGCCCTTATGCAGCACACACCAGCTGACGACACTGTGCAGGCGCTGGTAAAAACGCGTTTCGTAAAGCGCGGTGTGGTGAGTGCTTGCTGCGCTTATAGGCTTTGCTTTCCAACCTAAAGATTGCTTGATTCTGGAGAGTCTGCTCGGGGAATCGTTACTATGCTGCGCCGCACCAGGTAACAGGTGGTAGCCCAGGAACGGCACCACAATCACGGCTGCCACCCAGGACAAGGTCAGGGCAATCGCTGACACCTGGAAAATAGAACGCGTGTATTCGCCAGTCGAAGAAACCGCAGTGGCAATCGGCAAAAAGCCGGCCACAGTCACCAGGGTGCCGGTCAGCATGGGCATGGCGGTAGAGGTGAATGCAAATGAGGCCGCCTGCATGCGCTCCCAGCCTTGTTCCATTTTCGCTGCCATCATTTCGACCGCAATAATCGCGTCATCCACCAACAGGCCCAATGCCAGAATCAATGCGCCCAGGGATATTTTGTGCAGGCCGATATTGAACCAGTCCATCAGCAGGAATGTACCTGCCAGCACGATGGGAATGGCCACGGCGACGACAATGCCGGTGCGCCAGCCCAGCGACAGCAGGCTGACTGCCAGCACAATCAGCAGCGCTTCAGTCAGTGAATGGACAAAGTCTTGCACTGAATGCTGAACGATCTCTGGTTGTGAGGTGACCAGTTGCAACTGCACACCCACCGGTAATTGTTTTTGTACGCTGGTGATATTTTGCTGCAAAGCTTTACCCAGCGCGATGACATCACCGCCCTGTTGCATGCTGACGCCAATCAATAACGCGGCTTTGCCGTTAAAGTGGATACGTTGTGCAGGCGGGTTTGCATAGCCGCGCTTAATCGTCGCAATCTCACCCAAGGTCAGGTTCTGGTTGCCAGTGCGGATAGGGAGGTTGCGCAGGTCTTCCTGGGTTTGCAAGCGACCACTTACACTCATACGAATGCGCTCAGGGCCGGCGTCAAAAGTGCCTGCGCCGGTCACGGCATTTTGCTGTTGCAGTATTTGCGCCAGTTGCGCGGGGCTGATGCCCAGGGAAGTGAGTTTCTGGTTAGACAGCTCAATAATGATTTTTTGCGGCTGTTCGCCAAACAGGTCGACTTTTTCGATATCCGGCAATTTGAGCAGGCGGGCACGCACCCATTCCGCCTGACGTTTCAGTTGTTGTGGCGTCAGGCCATCGGCTGTCATGGCGTACATGGTGCCGTAGACATCGCTGAACTCATCGTTAAAAGTCAGGCTTTGCAAGTCGCCGGGGAAGGTATGGCGGATATCACCGATCTTTTTACGTATCTGGTACCACAACTCGGGAATCTTCTCCGAGAAAATGTCATCGCGGATCACTACGAATACGACCGATTCGCCGGGGCGCGAATAGCTGTTCATGTAATCGATAGACGGAATTTCCTGTAGCTTTTTCTCAATCTTGTCGGTGACCTGCTGTTCGACTTCTTGCGCGGAAGCCCCAGGCCAACTGCTGCGGATCAGCATGACTTTGAATGTGAAAGGCGGGTCTTCGGATTGGCCGAGGTGGGTATAGGCCAGCATGCCGCCCAGCAATGTCAGAATAATAAAATACAGTACCAGCGCCTGGTTTTTGAGTGCCCAGGTGGAAAGGTTGAAACGATGGTGTAGCTGCTCATCCGGCATACTCGGTGTGGGCATATGCGGCTCTGGCATCAGTGGAGTACCTCCGGCGCCGGCGTCACTGCTCGCACCTGCATGCCTTCAGTCAGGGTGTGCACGCCTATGGCGGCGATGGTTTCCTGTGCTTGCAGGCCAGAAGTGACTTCTATGCCCGCTTCGCTGAGGGCGCCAGTGGTGACTGGCCGTTTGTGTGCCTGATTGTTTTTAGCGATCACCCATACCGCAGGCTGGCCGCCATGTTGTGTGACAGCGGTGA
Source organism: Methylophilus sp. E2MeOHC9 (assembly GCF_058744375.1). Lineage (NCBI taxonomy): Bacteria > Pseudomonadati > Pseudomonadota > Betaproteobacteria > Nitrosomonadales > Methylophilaceae > Methylophilus > Methylophilus sp. E2MeOHC9. The sequence continues at coordinate 698,168 of NZ_CP196024.1, read as the reverse complement.
CGGGGACGATGATTTTTTGTGTCACGTTTGCCGGGCTGAAAGCCACCTGTGCCGTCATACCTAGTTTGATGCGCGGGTCAGGCTGTAGTAACTGGATACGCAAATCAAATGCATGTGTCTGGCTGTTAGCGGCTGGCGAGATTTCGCGGATGCGTCCGGAGTGGGTTTGTGCCGCGTCGCTTAGTGTCACCTGTGCCTGGTCTCCGACCTGTAAACGGGCGATCGCGGTTTCGGGCACTGAGATCTGTATTTCCAATGTTTGCAGATCGTAGATTTGCGCCACGGTTTGTCCGGCGGCCACTACTTGCCCAGGCTCGGCCTGGATCATGCCAATCACGCCGGCACGGTCAGCGAGCAGTTGCGTATAGGCGGTTTGGTGCTGGCTGACGGCGGCTTGCGATTGCGCCTGCGTCACGCGCGCCTGGGCTGTTTTGACCTGGGTGTCGTAACTGTCCAGAGCAGATTTTGAAATGAATTGTTGCCGGTAAAGTTGCTGGCGGCGCTCCAGTTCAGATTGCGCCAGAGCCAGGTTGGCTTGTGCGGCTTGCACATCGGCGCTGGCCGCTTGTGCGTTTAGCCTAGAGTCATTCGGGTCCAGCCGCGCAATCAGCTGGCCTTTTTTTACCTGATCGCCGACATTGGCAGCGCGCTCAGTGATTTTGCCTGCAATGCGAAAGCCGATGCTTGATTCATAGCGGGAGCGCACTTCACCGGTATAGCTGCTGCTCACTTGGTCGGCTGCGCCGACTGTCATCACCCAGACCGGGCGTGGCGCTGCGGTTTCCTGACTTTCCTTGTGGCAGGCACCAAGCAGCACCGTGCTAGTCAAAATGATAATGAGTTTATTCATGCTGCGCCTCTTTCAGGAGTCCATGCATACACATCTGCACCATGGAATCGATGCGGGTTTCCAGCGGACGCCAATTGATCCAGGCATCTTCCGCCATGTTGATCTGCAATGAGCACAGCCCATGCATGGCGGCCCACACTGTTTGGGCAATCAAGGTCGCATCGGTAAATGCCGGTTTGAAAATACCGGCTTCATAAGCGCTGCTGACCACGCCTATCAGTTGTGCATAGGCATCCTGCTCGGGATTATTTTGCTCTATGCTGGAGAGGGTCGGGTCACAGGGCGGATGCTGGGTCATAAACATCATGCGGTAGTGGTTGGGGTTGGTCAGCGCAAACTGCACGTAGTGCTGCGCGAATTGCAGAAAGCGTTGTAAGGGGTCGGCAATTGTTAGTGTGGATTGCAGCGCGTGTGCCAGTTTCAGTACATCGGTGTCTACCACCTCGCGCAGTAATTGTTCCTTGTCGCTAAAGTAAAGGTAAAGGCTGGTGGCGGAATAACCGATTTTGGTGGCAATGGCGCGCATGGTCACCGCTTCTACCCCCTGATGAATAAACAGTTCACGCGCTGCATCGATGATCACGGTGCGCAGGACCTGTTTTTCAGCTTCGGTTTTTACTTTTGGCGGCATGGAAAAGTGCGGTTTTTAAACATTAACATCGTTAACTTAACACCGTTAATTTATAAAGTCAACGCCAGTAGGGATATGTGCTGGTATTTCGCGCCAGAATGGTGCAGAGTAACAAATGTGATACACCGGTAGTCAGGCAGGGCTGAGTTGCTGAGTGGTGATCAGTGCCCCAACCGTCCGGCATGCATCATACCGATGTCCGTAGCGTCCATAGAGATGCGCGGACGCCGAGTCCAATCATGATTAGGAGCGATGAATATGAATGTGCGGCAACGTTGGGTCAGTTTAGTGGGGCGGGTATTGTTATCTTTGATTTTTATCATCAGCGGGGTCGTTAAATTACTTGATCCCGCAGGCACCATCGCTTATATCGAAAGCGCACATCTACCGCTGCCACAGGTGGCATATGTGGTGGCCTTGTTTGTCGAGCTGGGTTTGGGTGTTGCTTTGCTGGTGGGATTTCACGCGCAACTGGCTGCTGCCGGGATTGCCATCTTTACCTTCATCACGGCATTGATGTTTCACAGCAATATGGCTGATCCGGTGCAGGTCGTGATGTTTCTGAAAAACACGACGATTATTGGTGGCTTGCTGGTGGTGATCGCGTTTGGCCCTGGCGGCTACAGTGTGGATGGCGGCAGGCGCTTAAGCGCGCTCGAGTGAAGGTCACTGCCCGGATCAGGTTCGGGCAGTGAGTCAGGTGTTCAATGAATGGCAGTGTGAAGCTAGTTAACGTCAGGCAGTTATCACGATATGATTAGGGATTCCCAAATGCGAATTCAGGCATACAATACGCATTGCCAGCTACAATCAAAGTGGCCGGTCATCCCAATAAAATTAAACTGGAGGAGTACAACATGACTCAATTTCAAGCCGTTGTCAGCGTGATTGGCCGCATTTTGTTATCGCAGATTTTTATTATCAGCGGTGTGGGTAAAGCCGCTAATCCTGAGGGAACCATCGGTTATATCCAGAGCTTAGGGGCGCCATTGCCAGAAGTCGCTTACGCGATTGCCCTGATTGTAGAGCTGGGCCTGGGTATCGCGTTGCTGGTGGGTTTTAAGGCACGCTGGGCTGCTGCAGGGATTGCACTGTTTACCTTTGCTACGGCATTCCTGTTCCACTTCAACCTCGCTGACCAGATTCAGCAGATCATGTTCCTGAAAAACCTCACCATTGCCGGTGGTTTGCTGATTGTGGTGGCGTTTGGTGCAGGCGCTTATAGCCTGGATAATCGACGCCGTTAAACACTGCCCTTAGTTGTAGATATTTGCCGGAAGTCATTGAATGACCACCTTGTTTGTCTCGCATGGGGCGCCTACGTTGATACTGGAGTCGGGTGAAACCGGCCAGATGCTGGCACATCTGGCTGCTTCATTGCCGAGGCCGGATGCGATTCTGGTGGTTTCCGCGCACTGGGATACCCGCGTGGCTACGGTTAGCCTGGCGGCACATCCGGCCACCATTCATGATTTCTCCGGCTTCCCGCCGGCACTTTACGAGATTCAATATCCGGCACCGGGCGCACCAGCGCTAGCCAATCAAGTCGTTGCCTTGTTGCAAGCAAGCGGAATCGCAGTGCATACCCATACCGAGCGTGGCTTAGACCATGGTGCCTGGGTGCCACTTGCGCTGATGTATCCCGAGGCCGATATTCCGGTCACGCAATTATCGATACAAAGCCGCAGTACCCCGGCGGAACAGTTTGCTTTAGGCCAGGCGTTACAGTCCCTGCATGCGCAGAATGTCCTGATACTGGCTTCTGGCGCGGTTACCCATAATCTGTCAGATTTTTTCAGCGCCAACCGGGATGCTACACCACTGGCATATGTGGCAAGTTTTGCCGATTGGGTGGCTGGTCAGCTAGGTGCACAACAGGCAGAGACATTGTTGAATTACCGGCATGAAAGTGACCATGGCATACAGGCGCACCCAAGTGAGGATCACCTGATGCCGCTGTTTGTCGCGGCAGGTAGTGGGCAGGGAGTGCCCAAAAGATTCACGCCGGAAACCACTTACGGCATTCTGGCGATGGATGCCTATGTTTGGCAAAGCTAGTTAAAAAACGCCATGCAACAGCAAGCAACAATAATCACTTTAACGTAATTCATATTGATTCAGTTTGTTCCAGAGTGAACGCTCACTGATCTCCAGCAACTTAGCTGCCTTGGTTTTATTTCCCTGGCACGTATCCAGCGCCTGCATGATCAACCTGCGTTCCATGGCTTCTGTCGTACGCGGAATCGAAAGCATATTTGTCTCTGCAGTGGCAGTTATTTCGGCAGGCACCTGCGCCGGGTGCTGGCCGATATCGGCTGGTAGATGCTGCGGTTGTATGGTCTGGTTACCTGCCAGAATCGCTGCTCGTTCCAGAATGTTTTCCAGCTCGCGCACATTGCCTGGCCAGTCATAATGCTGCAGGCATAAGCGCGCCTCTTCGCTTAATTGACATTGCCGTTTACCGAGAAAAAACTCAGCCAGAAGGGCGATGTCGTCATGACGTTCGCGCAATGGCGCAATCTGTAATTGCAGCACGTTCAAACGGTAATACAAATCCTCACGCAGTTTGCCTTCTTTAACCGCTTGTATCGGGTCTCTATTGGTGGCGGCCACTACCCGCACGTCCAGTGCGATCTGACGGTTACCACCCAGCTTTTCCACTACATTTTCCTGCAAGACCCGCAGTAATTTTGACTGCAACTGGATAGGCATTTCGGTGATCTCATCCAGGAACAGCGTGCCGCCATTCGCCAGTTCGAATTTACCGATACGCTCTTTCACTGCGCCAGTAAACGCGCCTTTCTCATGGCCGAATAATTCGGATTCCAGGATATCCGCCGGGATAGCCGCACAGTTGATGGCGACAAATAGTGCCGCATGGCGGGGAGAGGCTTCATGCAAGGCTTTCGCCACCAGTTCTTTGCCGGTGCCGGTTTCACCCACAATAAATACCGTGGCCCGCTCCGGCGCGACTTGCTGAATCATCTGTTTCAGGGATTGCATGGCCGGACTGTTGCCGATCAGCCCGGTAATATCCGGCTGCTGGTTTTGCTTGAGGAAAGTGTTTTCCTGGTGAATGCGTTTGACGGTCAGTGCTTTTTCAATGGCGATTTCCAGTGTTTCCAGCTCAAACGGACGCAGAATATAATCACTGGCGCCCAGTTTCATGGCCTCCACCGCGGTTTTGATTTCACCTTGTGCCGTGACCATGATCAAGGGCAAATGTTCATGTTCGTTACGCAAAACCTCCAGCAGCTGCAGGCCATTCATGCCCGGCATATGCAGGTCACTGACCACCAGGTCTATTTGTTGCTGGCGGATAATCTCCAGTGCTTCACGGCCATTGCCCGCTGATAACGCGCGATAACCGGCCTGACGCAGGCTGATTTCCAGCAGGCGCCGCATATTCGGTTCATCATCAACGGCCAGTATAGTGAGTGGTGGGGTGGACATTGGGTATCTGGAATCTGCTGAATGCATGGTTAAGGGTTTAACGGCAGTGCCAGGTTAAATTGGGCACCTTGCCATGGGCTGGTGCTATAGGTAATTGTACCACCGTGTGCTTCCACGATTTGTTTGACCACCGCCAGCCCCAGGCCTACACCCCCAGCCCGCTGGGTAAAAAAGGCTTCAAATAAATGGGCTTGCTGTGGGGGCGGCACGCCAGGGCCATTATCTGCCACTGAGATATGCGCGAACTGGGAGTCATGCGAAAGCGAGACGGCGACCTGGCCGTGTTCGGGCAATATCTGGATGGCATTGATGACCAGGTTCACCATGACTTGTGTCATCTGATCCTGGTCTACCGGAATGATCAGCGGCGCTGGAGCATGTAAGGACAACTGGATATGTTTATCGAGCGCCTGTTTTTGCAGCATATCGCATACGTGTTGCAGATGCGATTGCAGCTCCAGAGGCGTCTTGCTGGGCAAGCGTGGCCGCGCCGAATCAATTAAGGTTGTCACTAGCTTATTCAGGCGTTCGGTCTCGGAAATAATAAACCCCAATACTTCACGGCCGTCGTCACTGAGTGTCGGTTCGCGTTTCAGTACATCGGCAGAAGAGCGCATGATGCCTAAGGGCGTGCGTACTTCGTGGCTCATGGCCGCGGCCATTTCACCCACTACTGCCAGTTTGGCTGCCCGCGTCAGTTGCTGTTCTGATTCGGCCAGATCTGCCGCCATCTTGGTAAATGTCTGGTGCAGCGCTTGTACTTCGACCGGGCCGCTGAGGGGTGGGGTCACCACATCCGGCTGCCGCAGTTTTTTCACAAAGCGTAGTAAATCATCCAGTGGTTGGGTAATCTGCCTGGCAATGGGCCTGACCAGGATAAGGGAGAAAAGCAGGATCACAATCAGTAGGATCAGGAAAATAAGCCCCAGCCTGTGCACAGGGGCGACTGCTACATCATGCTCTTTATTGAGTTTTACTTCCCAGCCATAGATGGGCAGGGTGCTTTGCATAGGGATATGGGTATGCAGGTTGTAGCGCGGCTGCGACCAGTTTCTGGATTGCGCCAGCAGGCGTTCATGCTCGTCAACCAGTGCCAGTTCTGTTGCATGTTGAGCGGCATGGTTGAGTAAATCCTGGATCACTGACCAGTTAAATGTTGCGATCAGGTGGCCCATGGGTTGCAAGGTGAAATCAGAGTTGATTGGCGTGGAAATCATCAATTGATCATTTTGCAGATGGTAGATGGTAATCGGCTGGTCATCCTCTTTGAACGAAAACCAGACCGGTGGGCTGCTTAGCCGCTGGTTGATGTGGCGCGGATCGCTGGATGCAACAATGGTGGATTGTAGGTCGGCAACATCAATTGAAATATATTGTGCGGCGTAACTTAAGCGCGTCTCTTCAAGAAATACCGACAACCGTTTATCGATATCGCCAATCTGCATATCCTGCATGATGGCCAGCTGGCTCCAGCTGCGTACGTTCTGTACACGCTCAAACAATACACGGTCTATGTGTTCGCCGACTGCCTTACCTGTGGTTTGCAGGTCATGTTTGATCTCGGTGCGTAAGGCTGTGCGTGCCTGGTAAAAGCTGAGCACACTCACCAGCAGTGCGGGCAGTAATCCGGCCAGCAAGAATGCGATCAGCAGCATTTTCCGGATGGTTAAAGGGGCGTGTTTTGGCATGGAGTATGAGAAAATAGAGGCTCAATCATAGGGAAGCATTGATTCAATAAAGCTTGGTCGCCTTACGGTGTGACGCATAAAAATTTTCTACTTAATATATTCAACATATACTACGTCGAAATCTTTATTCGCGCCTAGGCGGGCTAAGACATTGTTATTGAATCATCGCTTTCCCCAGGCGTTGCGTTAGCTTAATCGGAAAATGTTTATGTCCACTATTTTACTGCGTTGCGCGGTCAGTGTAATCAGCCTGTGCATGATGTGCAAGCCACTGCTGGCCGAGGAGGAGTCATCCTTCTGGGATGGTTTCCGCGTCGGAGGATATACCAGCGTGGATTTGCATGTGCCACGCACGGAACCTACCCGGTTGAACTGGAACGAGTTAAGCATGATCGTGACCTGGGATAAGAACTCACGTATCAAGTTTTTCGGCGAGCTCGACCTGGAAAATGTCGCGACTTATACCCATAAGCAAGGGCTCGATTTTCGCGATGCCTATATCAATCCCGAGCGTTTGTATTTTGATGTGAACCTGAATCAAAGCGCTAACTTGCGCATAGGGCGTTTTTTGACGCCATTAGGCCGCTGGAACCAATTGCATGCCTCTCCGCTGGTGTGGACGGCCAGTAGGCCGCTGGCGACCACTGAACTATTCCCGAGTTTCACCAGCGGCTTGCAGCTGTTTGGTAACCTGCCATTTCAAGAACGTTCGCTGGACTACCAATTGTATATGGCGACCATGAATGCGCAACCTGAAAGCCGTGGCGAGACACAATACAAGGACATGCAGGGTGCCCGTATTGCCATTAATAATATTTTTAATTTCACCGATGAAAACGCCGGCCTGAATACGATAGGCCTCAATGTTTCCAGGTTCCGTGACGAGAAACCGAACGGACCAAAATACCAGTTAGTGGGGGTAGATTTTCTATTGGAATTTGGTCGCTGGGAGTTCAGCGGTGAAGCTTATACCCGTAAATCGGAGCAAGGAAAAATCGGCGGCAAAGGCTCCTATCTCCAAAGTGCCTTCCTGATCAAGGATGACTGGTACTGGATCACCAGGTTCGAAAGCCTGCATCAGCGGGCTGACCAGGATGCAGACCGCTGGGTGATCGGGTTAACCAAGAGGCTCAAACCGAATCAGTTGCTGAAGTTTGAGGTGGTGGGCGGCAGCGGCGAATATGAAGATGTTCCGCGTGGCTTTACCACTTCATTTGCGATGATGTATTGATGCATTTGCACTACCGCATATATTGCTTGTTACTCATGGCGCTATTGCCCGTAGTCGCCATGGCTGATGACGCTGTGATTGCCGTCATTGTATCGGCGCAACCAGCGTATAGCGTGCCGGTGTCAACCAATGACCTGGCACCAGTTTACTGGCGCAAAAAGTTATACGACAACCACGGCAAACCCTTACACCCGGCTAATTTATCCAGTGACCACCCGTTACGCCTGCGCTTTTCGCAGCAGGTATTACATAGTAGCCCCAGGTCGCAGGTGGGGTACTGGAACGAGCTTTACTTCCACGGCACGCAACCGCCCTATACCGTGGAGTCGCAAGAGGCAATGATCCGCTATGTGGCTTATACCGAAAGCGCAATTGGCTATATCGATGCCTGCAAACTCGATGACCGCGTGCGCGCCATTTTGTGGGTTGCGGGCAATAAAGTCCTCAGCGACCCGCCGCCCAGTCTACGTTGCAGCGCTGCTACGCCTTAACGCTGCGTTGCGGATGGCTTTCGCTGTGTCTGGTGGTGTTTCCTGACGGACCACCGTTGGCATCACCTGCGGCGCTGCCGGCAATGCAGGTAAAGGCGGCAGTTTAAGTTCTGCACGTACCTCAGGATTAGCAATCAGCCAGTTGTAATGTGAGTGGCAAGTATCTGATTTCAACTCATAAGCTGTCAGCAGGGTGCAGAACAGGTCATCATGGCTCAGAGGATAATCCCGGTAGGGCTGCACCTGGTTGATGGCGTAATCAAATTGTTTACCTAGCCATAAGATGGCTGGTACATGGGTTTGCTCTTTGGGTGCAATCATATAAGGCGCTGCGTGCAGATACAGGCCGTGCTCACCCAGCGACTCGCCGTGGTCAGCCACATACAGCATTGCCGTTTCATGGCTGTTGTCGTATTTCTTCAGTAATTGAATGACCTCACTCAAAAAGTAATCGGTATATAAAATAGCGTTGTCATAGGCGTTATCAATCTCCTGCTGGCTGCATTGGGATAAATCACTGCTGCGGCACACCGGCGTGAATTTCTCAAAAGCTTTTGGGTAGCGGCGGTAATATTCTGGGCCATGATTGCCCATCTGGTGTAATACGATCATGATGTCCTGGCCGTGATGCGCCTGGATATACTGTTCCAGGCCCTGCAACATGCCGACATCCCGGCACTCTGTATCACACACCTTGTTCATGGCCGGTGACTGAAAATCCTCATACGCCATGCGTGTGGCTACTCCTTTCGAATCGGAGTTGTTGTCGCGCCATAACACGCTGATACCGTGTTCTTTCAATACATCGAGCGCATTTTCCATATGCTTGGCTTTTTTAGCGGAATACTGCTGTCTGCCGAGAACAGAGAACATGCAAGGCACCGATACGCCAGTGGATGTGCCGCATGAAGAGACTTGTTTAAAGCTCACCACGTTCTCTTGTTGCAAGCGTGGGTTAGTCAGTTTATGGTAGCCGTTCAGCGAAAAACGATCATAGCGCGCGGTTTCACCCACCACCATGATCACCAATTCATGTTTGGGGCTGGCGCCTATTTTTTGAGTGTCTGTTGCTACCTGTTCAAGTGCCTGGCTCTCGGGAATGCTCAGTTGCTGGTTAGCCCATTTGATCAGCGAATAATGCATAAACCCCGGGTTTAAATACATGCGCGCCAGTTTATGCTCGCGAATAAAACTGGCATAGCCGGCAGAGTAAGGCCAGACGCAGGTGACCATCAGCACCAGTACCAAGCCTAGGTGCAAGGCACGGATGCGCAAACTGTCGCGGCCAAACCAGCTGGTGGGGGCTTTAAACAGCAGCCATAACGCCGGAAACACGCCGAGCACCGTAACAAAGGCAATCATTTGCCATGACAGCAGGCCAAAAGCTTCTTTGCGGTCGGTCTGGAACAGATTATCCAGCATCACCGTATCGATGATGATGCCGAATTCCTGCATATAAAACCCGGCGAACGCACTGCTGAAAAGCACCAGTGCCAATAGCCAGCGCGCACTGCGCCCATGGCTGATCAGCAATAGCCATAAGGCCGTGACTAGCGTAAAAAACAATAGCAGGCTCAGTAGCAAACCGCTTTGCCCGCCCAGCAGAGGGTAGAGCTGAGTCAGGTGAGACACCAGTGCATAGTTATCAAAAAACATCAGCCACAGTGTCACGCCCCAGATCAATAAAATCTGCGGTGTGAATAGCTGGCGAAATACTGCCGGGAAGGAAAGTTTTTTCATGCGTAACTGTCTTTTAAATGAGTGTGATTGGCGTAGCCACTGCGCGAGAATGACAAAACGCACAACAGCAAAGCGCACATCAGCCATGCCGATGTCAAGGTGTGGGAAAGGAAATGCGCGCCGCGCATTTGCTGGCACCAGCCGAGCACCAGGCCGATTGCCAGCCCGGCAACGGCCATTGCCAGAGCTTTACGTGGCGCATGCGGCAACCAGCACAGGCACAAGGCGGAGAGCCATAACCCGCTGCTGGCATGCCCGGCCGGAAAACAGTGTCCGGCCATGTTCAGGGTATGTGCAGAAAATGCGGGAAACCACGGTAAGCTGCCGCCGTAGCGGGTGACATCCCACGGGCAGGCATGTGGCATCTGGTGCTTGAGCCACGACACTAGACCGCTATGGGTGACAGCCAGCAGCGTCACCCAGCGCAAACGGTATTGATGTGTAGGCAACAGCCAGGTAGGGCGCAATTGTTGCGGTAGCCATGCTAAAACCAGTAGCACCAGCCATACAACGGTGAGCAGCTGCCTGGCATAGTCATGCATCACTGTGTCGAAGAAAAACACGTGTTGATAAGTGAATTGTCCGCGGCTGGCATCAAACATGCGGTCCGCCAGCGTCAAGTCCAGGGCCGTGTAATTGGCCAGGACGAAAATGCCCAAGGCACTCGCGCCTAGCAAACCCCACAACCAGCCTAGTTGCGTGTTGGCAAACCAGCGTTCCATGTCGCGACCTCATTCTCAGGAAAGTTGATGGTGCCAGGCAAGGTTTGCAATTTGCCTAAGTAGGGGTCACCGACCAGGATGCTGTCAGGCATGAACTTCGCATTCACAATGCTTTCATCCGGGCGGAAGCCATCAAACGACAGTCCCACCAGGTCGGCCAGGGTATAGATCAAATCGGCATTGTCATACTGCGCATGCGTATCCACATTGGCGAGCAGTGTTTTGGCGTTAAACCAGTTCTCGGAGTGCCAGATCATCAGCGGGATGCTGTACATCGGTAATGTAGGCGCGGCTTCATTACGACCCTGAAAATCGTGTGGTGCCGTGTCATACACATCCTCACCATGGTCAGAGAAATACATCAGCAAACTATGTTGCTGTTTGGCTTTCAGCGTGGAAATCAGCTGTGCCATGATCCAGTCGTTGTAGCGGATGGCATTGTCATAACTGTTGATCAATGCGGTTTTTTCTTCATCCAGCCCGGCGGTGGGTAAGCCTTGTGCCGTCTTAAACACATTAAAATTTTCCGGGTAGCGATAGCTGTACTTCATATGCGTGCCCAGCAGGTGCACGATGATCAGCTTTTTCGGGTGCGGGTCTTTCAGGCTTTCGGCAAACGGTGCCAATACTTTTTCATCAAAGCTGTAGGCATTCTGGCGACGCTCATTATTGAGGAAGTATTGTTTATCCGCCTGCTTGGCAAAGGTGGTCAGCATGGTGTTGCGGCCGGTCAACGTTTGCTGGTTGGTGATCCAGGTCGTGTGATACCCCGCCTGTTTCATCATCGCCACCAGCGATGGTTTGGTTTTGTAATCATCCGGGTGTTGCTGGTCGGCAAAAGTCAGCACCTGTTGCAGGCTTTCAATGGTATTCGGCCGTGGCGAATACACATTTTCAAACACCGTCAGCTCATGCTTGATTTTGCTTAGCTCGGGATTGGTATCGCGACCATAGCCATACAAGCCCATGTGCAGGCGCGAAGTCGATTCACCAATCACCAGCACCACAGTGGTCGGGCCAGGTTTGGCCTGTTCCGTGAAATGCGCCAGCGGTGGAATGCTGTTCATGGTCAGCAAGGTCCGGTTCACCTCCTCCAGTTGCTGCTGGTAGTTCAGGTAACCCAGCGCCAGTTGGTAAGGCGGCACGCCGCTAAAGTGTTTGTTAAAGCTTTTATAGGCGTAGCCCCATTCATTTTGCAGGGCCGGTTTTATGGGCGATGAAAACGCTATCAACACGGTGATCAGGGTATAAACTGCTGCCCGCGATTTTGAGAGCAGGGCGGGTTTCAATGTGCGCCAGTACACTGCGGGAATCAGGATAAATGCCAGCAACACCAGCAAAATCCACCAGGCGAAATAGTTATGCAGGTACTCCTGGGATTCGCTTTTATTTGATTCAAACAGAATCATCATCAGGCTTTGGGTCAGCTCCTGGCGATACACCAGGAAATAAGCGAGGCCGGGCAAGGCAGAGGCACCGATAAATGCCGCGATACCCGCACTCCATGCGCGTAACCGTTGTGGTTGCCACCAGAGTGGGATCAACCACAAGGTGGAAACAATCACTGCGTCTTTAAATCCTTCGAGGGATGAAGCGCCAAATAACCAAAGCAGGAATTGCGTTAATCCGCCCAGTAGCAAAAACAGACCATAGGCGCGTAAAAATGGATGCTTCACAAAGACTTCCCTTATTATTTTGAATCAATATGGATATCTCTTTGCAAGCGGTATGCCATGTGGCTAAGTAATGTTAAATTATTCTTAACGCCATGATTTAATAGAAGTTTTTAATTGTTTTATTGATTGGTGAAATTTGGTGTGTGGAAAATGCTGCAAAGATTGCAGAAAAACGGATTGGCGAATGACATCAAACCCTGCAAAAGATGCAGGGTTTGATGTGGGGTGAAACCTGTTTAACTATTCTTTTGTTTCCAAGCGCAAATCAGCCTGAATACACTGAGTGCACATGTGCGCTTGCTCCGTACATAGTGCTATTGATGCTGGCTCAGCGCATACCAGTCAACTTTACGCGTCACCACCATAGTGAAAGCCAGCAAACTGAATATCAGTATCGAACCCATGAGTAGCGCATTGTCTTCCGAGATGAGAATGCCATATAAAGTGGCATATAACAGCCCAAGCTTGAGTGAGAATACGATGCCGAAGCGCACGTTTTTCATGATGTTTGCGAGGTAATAACCAATGAGGCTGACGCAGCCCACACTGGCAATGCAATAGGCATAGGCAAAGCCGATATGCTCGGCAAGTGAAATCAGTAAAAGATAAAAAACCGCCATCGCCAGCCCGACCAGGGTGTATTGCGCCGGATGGATGCGTAACTGCTTCATGACTTCAAAAATAAAGAAACCAGCAAAAGTAAGCCCGATAAACAACAGGCCATATTTGGTGGCACGGTCTGATAAGCTGTAGATATTGATGGGTTCGACAAAACCGACACTGATGGCAGCTAAGCCTGGCATGTCAGATTTCTGAGCCAGTGTATTGAGCAGGGTCGCCTGCACACTGCTGGAGAGAGAGGAAACTTCCCATGTTGCCCGGAAGCCATGCTGGTCGATTTTCTGGCTGGCAGCATCTGGTAAGAAATTGCCAGCAAAATGCGGGTGCTGCCAGCTGGAATGTAACTGGACTGTGTTTTTATCAGCCACAGGGATCACCTGGAAGTGCTGCATGCCACGGATATGCAGGTTCAATGTAAAAGCAACTGTGTGCTGGTCAGGTCTTAAACTGCCAAGGTCAGCATGAATGCCGGGCAACGATAAAGGCAACTGGCTGCCTTGTTTCAAGGCGATTTTTTGGCCGTCCCAATTTAACACCGGTTGTCCATCAATGCCGCGGGTGTCACTGAGGCCTATCGCTAACAAAGGTCTACCCATGGTGAGTCTGCCATTTTTATGCTGTGGCTCCAGTTTGATCTGATCAAGACTGAACGAACCGGAAACATCACCATTGAAGCGATACATCAAGGCTTTGAAAATACCTCTTTGTTTCACGTTGTGGGTGAACCCGCCGGCAATATCCAGTGTGCTTGGCAGCAAATAAAGACGTTTCTCATCTTTATATTCAATAAGGGTTTGTGATTCGCCTGTGCCTCGCGTTTCTGTGTAATGTTCTGCGTAAGGGATGATCAGGATAGGGCCAGTCAGTGTTTGTGCGGCAGTGGAAGATTGCGCGATATCGCTTTCTACTGATACTTGCCTGGCCTGGCGTTCGATAATCAAATCATTGACGTAGCCAATCGCGAACGACATGAGCAGTATCAGCCCTAGTATCCCCAGCGATTTGTATAACAGTGGTTTTTGCATAGCAAACTCCTTGATGAAAGAGTTTGCAGCTTAAAAGGCGTGCGTGAAGTGATGTTGTGGTGAATGTGAAGCGAGTGTGAAGTGGCTGTATCCGGTATTAGCCAGGCCACAGCAGGCTGGCAATCACGCCGCCGTTTTCTACATTGGCAATAGCGAATTTTCCGCGGTGCAATGCCATGATCTGGAGGACGAAGTTAAGGCCAAGCCCAGTGCTTTTTTGTCCGGCATTAGGGGTGTTGGCAGGCCTGGGCAGGGAATAGAATTTATCACTGACCCTATTGAGCGCATAATCGGGAATGCCACTTCCCTCATCCTGGATCTGTAAACAGACGCCTTCGGCAGTATGGGTTAACCGAATCCATATGTTGCTGTTGTCCGGGCTAAAATCCAGGGCATTTTCCAGCAGATTGCTGATTGCCTGCCCGCATAAAAAAGCATCGCCATGGATGGACAGTGTAGTGTCAAGGCTGGTGATCAGTGCGATGCCACGTTGATCGGCACGGTCTTTGACGAGCTGTATCTGTTGCGTCACTAAGGTTGCAAGCGCGATGTTTACCGGAAGCGCCAGCATTTGTTGTTGTTCAAGCGCAGCCAGCCCCAATATGTTTTTCACCATCTGTTGCAGCCGGTGGCTTTGCGTTTTGATGCTATTGAGAAAGTGAGTGCGGTCTTGCACCGGCATCTCTGGCTCTATCAATTCAACGGCTGCCTGTATCGCTGTGATCGGGCTTTTCAGCTCATGTGTCAACTGCTGGATGGCGTGCTGCAGATGCTGGTGCCCATCAAGCTCGTCGCGCATGGTTTTCATCGCTTTTGCCAGTTCCGCCAGCTCATCATTGCTGGAATCCGGCGCGACTGCTTTTTTGCCTTGTGCCACGGCCATGGCATAGTCTCGCAAGCGGTGAATGGCGCGGGTAAAGCGCCAGGTAAACGCAACGCCCAGGCCCAGGGATAATATAAACAATAAGGCGCCCCAACCCATGATTTTCTGTTGCGCGCGCCGGATAAATGGCTGCATGGTGCTGTTGGGTTTCGCCACGGTCAGCACGCCTATGGTTTGGCCCATATCCAAAATAGGTGCAGCCACATACATGATGGTATCGCCATCGGGGTTGGCAGGGTTGGTGGGCGTGGAACGGGCGCCATACTGGCCTTTGAGCGTCAGGTAAACATCGTTCCAGTGGGAGTAATCCTGGCCGATGGCCAGTGCCTGGGAATCAAACACGACGATGCCCTGGCGGTCTGTGATGTAAACACGATAATCTGCTGTGGATTTTGGAATGCCCCAGATGCTGGCGATGCCTGATTTAGCCTGGTAGTTCTGCAAGCTTTCTGCAAATTGGCCATGCTGGATATTGCCTTGCTTTAAGTCATACTTTGCCAGTTCAGCAAGCACATTGGCGGTATCCACCAATGTATCTTCCATCGCTTGCCGCACACCGGGCTTGACCTCATCGACGAATACCACCAGGACAAACCATGCTGCCAGGCCTACCAGCAAAAAATAACCAAGAAAAATCTTCAGGCTGATTTTCATGGGGGCGATTATGGCAGCAGGCTATAGCCCATGCCCCTGTGCGTCACTATCATCTCCTGAGGGACTAAAGCATGGGTAAGCGATAGCTCGCGTAGCTTGTTACGCAGGGTTTTAATATGGGTATCCACCGTACGCTCCATGGTTTCTTCAGCGGATTGCCAGACAGTATCCATGAGCGCAGTGCGAGAAAATACACGGTGAGGTTGCTGTATCAGTGTTTTGAGTAGCAGGAACTCATAACGTGTCAGTTGCAGCATATGCTGGTGATAATAAATCCGGCTAGCGATCTCATCTAATTGGAATCCTGCCACCAGGTGTGAGTTTTCTGGATGTAAGCGGCGGTGTATGGCTTTGATTCTTGCAATGATCTCGCGGGGGCTGAATGGTTTGGGCACATAGTCATCTGCACCGATCTCCAGCCCGAGTATGCGGTCTATCTCATGATCACGCGCAGTCAGGAAAATCACCGGCGTCGCGCAAAAACGGCGTAGCTGCTTGCACACCTCAAACCCCGTCATATCCGGCAAGCCTATGTCGAGGATGATCATGTCAAAGGATTGCTGTTTCACAAGATCCAGCGCCTGCTGGCCTAATGTGACATGAGTGGCTAGCATTTGCTCAGACTGGCAGGCGTAAATGAGTGTCTCAGCGATTGAGGGTTCATCCTCAACGATCAGGATATGTAATGGCATGCTGTTATTCTAGAGCAGAATGCTCAGGCAGAACCAGTGCTTAGCTTCAGGCGCCCAGTCTTTGTCATCAGGGGCCATACACTGATTCACATGACATGCGCATGGCGCGCTTGCTTACTCCCACTCCAGTTGCGGGTAAATCACATTCACATTGCGGCGGTTGGCGATCTCAAACAGCAGCCATTTTTTTCGTTCTGACTCGGCGGCAGTGTCCATGGTCTGCTCCATGCTGATGCCTTTTTTTATGCTGGTGCGTATGTCGGCCAGCAGCAGGTTCAGGTAACGCAACTCATCACCTATGATGATTTTCTGGTCTGCGCTTTCTTGTCCGTGGCCAGGAACGATCAGGGCATATTGGCTCTGGTTGAGTTTCTCCAGCACCGAGATCAGCCCTTTGATATCGCCTTCTATCACCGGTGTGCGCTGCGCAAAAACCAGGTCGCCGGTGAATAGGGTATTGGTTTTGCTATCCAGCACGGTCAGGTCGGTATGCGTGTGTGCTACGGTTTGTGATTGCAATTGCAATACGCGGTCACCTAAATCCAGTGATAACTGCTGGTGCACCGCAGTGTCTGGCGGGATAGTGGTACTGGCTTTGCCGGCATCACCTAGCAGGCTGGCATTGAGTTTCTCGTATTGCTCTTTGCGCAGCAACATGGTGTTCGCCAGTTTTTCATGGCCGACAAAGTGCACAGGCTCGCCCTGGAAAGCGGCATTGCCGTAGGTGTGATCAGGATGCACATGGGTATTGATCACATATTTCACCGGCAGCTTGCTGATGGTGCGGATAGCTTGCAGTAATTGCTCTCCGGTATGTTTACTGCCGCCGCTGTCGATCACGGCAATCGCGTCGCGGCCGATCACCACGCCCAGGTTGCAAATATCACCCTGGTAACCATCGTCAATATCCTGGTGCTGGCCGTGGTGCACATACACGCCCTCGGCAACTTTCTTCAACTCAAAGCTGTCTGCCCACACATGACTACAAAACGTTACAAACCCGAATGTAACACCGACACACAGTCGCGTGATTTTTGATAACATGCTGACTCACCCATGAATGTTTCATACATCATAATCAATATATTCATGAGTACAAAGTGACAGTTGTCACCGGGGATTTCAAGGAGAAGACATGAGTTCTACGCAACGATATACCAAAGTTGCCGTTATTTTGCATTGGCTGATTGCATTGGCGATTGCCGGAATGTTTGCATTGGGGTGGTATATGGGCGGGTTGCCGAAAGACGGCCCCAAACAAACCGAGTTTGATTTATTTGGCTGGGGCATTTATAGCTGGCATATGGACGAGCCGGGCAGTGCACGTACCCTGTATTTCAATTTGCACAAATCACTAGGCTTCACCTTGTTGTGGCTGGTGCTGTTCCGTGTGTTCTGGCGCGTTAGCCATACGCCGCCTGCCATGCTGAGCAACTCCACCTTTGAACGTAAACTGGCGACTGCCGCCCATCATTTCCTGTATGTGCTGATGGTGGCGATGCCGCTGACTGGCGTATTAATGACGCTGTATAGCAAATATGGCTTGAAGTGGTTTGGGCTGGAGGTGTTCGGTGGCCTAGACAATTCGGAGTTGCGCGATATCTTCAAAGATTCGCACGAGTTGTTTGCAACTATTTTGCTTGTTGTCATTGTCTTGCATATCGTCGGTGCGCTCAAGCATTACTTTATTGATAAGGATAAAACCTTGTCGCGCATGACGCTCAAGTAAGCGTTGCATAATAAAAAAATCCCGCCTGATTAAGAGCGGGATTTTTTTATGCAGCCTGTTACTGGTGATATTGCGGGCTGAGTTTGCGTACCGTTTCCAGCATACAGGCCGCATGTTCTGGCGGCGTCCACTGCGTGATGCCGTGGCCCAGGTTGAATACATGGCCGTGACCATGGCCGTAGCTTGCCAGAATGCTGGCGACTTCTTTTTCGATCGCCGCTGGTGAACTCAGTAAAATTGCCGGGTCCATATTGCCTTGCAATGCGACTTTATCACCTACACGCTTGCGGGCATTGCCTACGTCCATGCTCCAGTCCAGGCCAAGTGCATCTGCACCAATCGCGGCCTGCGCTTCCAGCCATAACCCCCCGCCTTTGGTAAAGACGATACAAGGCACCTGGCGGCCTTCAGCGGTTTTCGTCAGGCCTGCGACGATTTTCTGCATATAGTTGAGTGAGAACTCGGTATAAGCATTGTGTGACAACGCGCCACCCCAGGAATCAAAAATCATCACTGCCTGCGCACCTGCAGCAATCTGTGCATTCAGGTACTGGATCACCGTCTGCGCGGTGATTTCCAGGATGTGGTGTAGCAGCTCTGGCCTGGCATAGCCCATTTTCTTGGTATTCAGGAAATCCGTACCGCCTTTGCCTTCCACCATATAGGTCGCCAGTGTCCACGGGCTGCCGGAAAAGCCGATCAGGGGGACACGGCCATTGAGCGCTTTGCGGATGCTGCTGACAGCGTCAAACACATATTGTAGCTTGGACATATCCGGAATTTCCAGTTTGAGGATATCGGCTTCGTCCTGCAAAGTGCGCTCAAATTTCGGGCCTTCACCTTCTTCAAAATACAGACCCAAACCCATGGCATCCGGCACGGTCAGGATGTCACTGAACAGAATCGCTGCATCTAGTTGCGGATAGCGATCCAGCGGCTGTAAAGTCACTTCAGTGGCAAATGAGGGGCTCTGGCATAGCTGCATAAAGCTGCCTGCCGTTTTACGGCTTTCTCTATACTCAGGCAGATAACGCCCGGCCTGACGCATCATCCATACCGGTGTGTAGTCGGTAGGCTGGCGCAGTAATGCACGTAAGAAGGTATCGTTTTGCAGTTGGCTCATGGGTGGCAGGGTCTTGATTCGCATCGAAGCAGTTATGTGTCGATACTCGGTCTGACCAGTCAAAAATCAAAATAGCATTATAAAGTGCGCCGCCTGCTTTCACCTGAAAGAATGGTGTTTTTTTGCGTCAGCGCAAACAAAAACGCCGATGATATGACTCATCGGCGTTTGTGACTAACCCAGTGGCGTATTAACGTGGCAGGGTAGAGTCTCCCATCAGGAATACATCGACTTCGCGTGCGCATTGACGGCCTTCGCGGATCGCCCATACCACCAGTGATTGTCCGCGGCGGATATCACCGGCAGCAAATACCTTGGCTTTGCTAGTCTTGTAGCAGCCTGCACCATCAGTGGTGGCTTTGGCATTGCCGCGGTTATCTTTTTCCACGCCAAAGGCATCCAGTACTTTCTGGATAGGCGATACAAAGCCCATCGCTAAAAATACCAGATCGGCTTTAATGGTGAATTCAGAACCCGGCACTTCAGTCATCTTGCCGTCTTTCCACTCCACGCGCGCACCTTTCAGTGCGGTCAGTTTGCCATTTTCGCCTATCAGCTCTTTGGTAGTGATAGACCAGTCACGGGCTGCGCCTTCTTCATGCGAGCTGGAAGTACGCATTTTCAGCGGCCAGTTCGGCCATACCATGGCTTTGTTTTCTTTTTCTGGCGGTTGCGGCATCAACTCGAATTGGGTGATGCTTGCCGCGCCGTGACGGTTAGACGTACCGACACAGTCAGAACCGGTGTCACCGCCGCCGATCACGACCACATGTTTACCCGTGGCTTTGATCTGGTCAGGTACGTCGTCACCTGCGACCATTTTGTTGTTCGGAGTCAGGAAATCCATGGCGAAATGCACGCCATCCAGTTCACGGCCAGTCACTGGCAAGTCACGTGGCAACTCGGCACCACCTGCAAGGATTACTGCATCATAGTCGCGTTCAAGATCAGCTGCGCTGACATTTTCGCCTACATACTGGTTAACCTTGAAGGTCACGCCTTCGGCTTCCATCTGCGCGACGCGACGGTCGATACCGGATTTGTCCAGTTTGAAATCAGGGATGCCGTAACGCAGCAAGCCACCGATACGGTCATTTTTCTCATACACAGTCACGCTGTGACCGGCGCGCGCCAGTTGTTGTGCAGCCGCCAGGCCCGCAGGGCCGGAGCCAACAACAGCAATCTTCTTGCCGGTTTTGTTAGGGTTGATTTGCGGGATGACCCAGCCATTTTCCCAGGCTTTATCGATAATGGCGTGCTCTATGGATTTGATGCCGACCGGGTCGTTGTTGATATTGAGCGTACAGGCAGCTTCACAAGGTGCCGGGCAGATACGGCCGGTAAAGTCTGGGAAGTTGTTGGTTGAATGCAGCACGTCAATCGCATTGCGCCAATCCTGGTGGTACACCAGGTCATTCCAGTCAGGGATAATGTTATTGATAGGACAGCCGGTGGTACAGAATGGAATGCCGCAGTCCATGCAACGGGCACCTTGCTGTTTGGCCTGGTCGTCTGTCAAATGCAGAACAAACTCTTTGTAGTTTTTGACGCGATCCTTTACCGGCAGATTTTCTTCTGCCAGGCGATCAAACTCCATAAAACCTGTGACTTTACCCATGTTAAATTATCTCTTCCCTATCACGCCACTCAGGCGCAACCTTAACTAGGCCCCGCGCGTACGCGGGGTATTCAATGAACAAAAACGATTAAGCGGCTTGTTTGGCAGAGGCTGCAGCCATTTCAGTCAGTACGCGTTTATATTCGTTCGGGAACACCTTGACGAATTTCGCGCGTGCGGCTGGCCAGTCAGCCAGGATATCTTTGGCACGTGGACTACCGGTCAGCGCTGCGTGCTGCTCGATCAAGCCTTTCAGCAGTACTTCGTCAGGCTGGCCCATGTGCTGTACTTTGCCGACGTCAGCTTCAGCGGTTTCGACCTTTTCCAATGACACCATGCTCATGTTGCAGCGTTTGGCGAACTGGCCATCGATATCATAAATATAAGCAATGCCACCACTCATGCCGGCTGCAAAGTTCTGGCCGGTTGGGCCTAGTACCAACACGGTGCCGCCTGTCATGTATTCGCAACCATGGTTGCCCACGCCTTCAACAATCGCAGTCGCGCCAGAGTTGCGTACACAGAAACGCTCGCCCGCCACACCACTCAGGAAACTTTCGCCGGTGGTCGCGCCATACATGACGGTGTTGCCAACGATGATGTTCTCATAAGACAAGCCACGGAAAGTGGTTGGCGGTTTGATGATGATGCGACCGCCACACAAGCCTTTACCTACATAGTCATTGCCTTCACCAGTCAGCTCAAAGGTGATGCCTTTGGCCAGGAAAGCCGCAAAGCTTTGGCCTGAGGTGCCGGTAAAGTTGACGTGTATGGTGCCGTTTGGCAGGCCATCATTACCGTAACGACGTGCTACTTCATGCGACAACATGGTGCCCGCAGTACGGTTGGTGTTCATGATAGGCAGGTTCAAGGTGACTTTCTCACCTTTTTCCAGCGCTGCTTGTGACAATTCAATCAGCTTGTTATCCAGTGCTTTGGCAATGCCATGATCCTGAATGTCATTGTTTTTGCGGGAAACGCTGGCTGGCATATCTGGCAGGTGGAAAATCTTGCTGAAATCCAGGCCATTGATTTTCCAGTGTTCGATACCGGCTTTCATATCCAGCAGGTCAGCTCGGCCAATCAGGTCATCTACCTTGGCAATACCTATGCTGGCCATCAACTCGCGTAACTCTTCAGCAACAAAGAAGAAGTAGTTCACTACGTGTTCTGGCTGGCCGGTAAATTTCTTGCGCAATTCCGGGTCTTGCGTCGCAACGCCTACCGGGCAGGTGTTCAAATGACACTTGCGCATCATGATACAGCCTTCAACCACTAGCGGTGCGGTTGCAAAACCAAACTCATCTGCACCCAGCAAGGCGCCGATCAGCACGTCACGGCCGGTTTTCATCTGGCCATCGACTTGTAACACGATACGTCCGCGTAATTGGTTAAGGACCAGCGTTTGCTGGGTTTCAGCCAAACCAAGTTCCCACGGCGTACCTGCGTGTTTGACTGAAGATAACGGCGAAGCACCGGTACCACCGTCATGGCCTGCCACAACGATGTGGTCAGATTTGGCTTTAGCCACGCCTGCGGCCACTGTGCCTATGCCGGTTTCTGACACTAGTTTTACTGAAATAGACGCTTTTGGATTAGCGTTTTTCAGGTCGTGAATCAGCTGTGCCAGATCTTCAATCGAGTAAATATCGTGGTGAGGGGGTGGCGAAATCAAGCCTACGCCCGGCACTGAGAAACGCAGTTTCGCAATGTATGGCGAGACTTTATGCCCTGGCAATTGACCGCCTTCACCCGGCTTGGCGCCTTGCGCCATCTTGATCTGGATCTGGTCAGCGCTGCTGAGGTATTCAGCGGTCACACCAAAGCGGCCGGAAGCCACTTGTTTGATGCGTGAACGCATGGAATCGCCTGCCTTGAGTGGCACGTCGGCTTCAATCAGTTCGCTGCCTAACACTTCGGCAATGCTGGAATCTACTTTTACCGGGATAAAGCGTTTAACGTCTTCACCGCCTTCGCCAGTATTTGATTTGCCGCCAATACGGTTCATGGCCACCGCCAGCGTCGCATGTGCTTCGGTAGAAATGGAACCCAGTGACATCGCACCGGACGCAAAGCGTTTGACAATCTCTTTGGCTGGCTCAACCTGGTCCAGCGGGATCGCCGCTGCGGCTGGTTTGATCTCAAACAGGCCGCGCAAAGTCATATGGCGACGGCTTTGATCGTTGATCAGCGCAGCATATTCTTTGTAGGTATCATATTGGCCAGTACGGGTCGCACTTTGCAATTTGCTGATCGATTGCGGTGTCCACAAGTGCTCTTCACCACGCACACGGAACGCGTATTCGCCGCCGGCTTCCAGCGCGTTTAACAAGGTAGGGTCGTTGCCGAATGCCTGGTCATGCATGCGCATGGTTTCTTCAGCCACTTGTTCCAGGCCTATGCCTTCGATCTGGCTGACAGTGCCGGTGAAATAGTCGTTCACGAACTGGCTGTTCAGGCCGATCGCTTCAAAAATCTGCGCGCCACAATAAGACTGGTAAGTAGAAATGCCCATTTTGGACATGACTTTATACAAGCCTTTACCAATCGCTTTCACGAAGTTTTTGCCGGCTTTTTCCACATCGCTGGTCAAAGTCTTCATGGTTTCATATACCAGCCATGGGCACACCGCTTCTGCACCGTAACCTGCCAATAAGGCAAAGTGGTGCACTTCACGTGCTGAACCGGTATCAATCACCAGGCCGGTGCTGGTGCGCAACCCGGCTTTCACCAGGAACTCGTGCGTCGCCGAACAGGCCAGCAAGGCAGGGATTGCCACGCGTGCTGCAGATACGGTGCGGTCAGACAGAATCAGTACGTTATAACCGTCATGCACGGCTTTTTCAGCCTGGTCATGCAAGATGTCCAGTGCCTGTTTCATGCCGGCTTTGCCTAAAGCGGCATCGTAGGTCAGGTCCAGAACGATGGACTTGAACTGGCCTTGGGTTAAGGTGTCGATTTTTTTAAGTTTTTCCAGGCCTTCCAGGCTGATCACTGGCTGGCTGCTTTCCAGGCGCAGTGGCGGATCGGTTTCATCTATGCCAAGCAGGTTAGGCTTGGGGCCGATGAACGTGACCAATGACATCACCAATTCTTCACGAATCGGGTCAATTGGCGGGTTGGTGACCTGGGCAAACAACTGCTTGAAGTAGTTGTACAGGGTTTTGGCTTTGTTGGACAACACCGGCAATGCCGCGTCGTTACCCATAGAGCCCGCGCCCTCTTCACCATTATCCAGCATAGGTTGCAGGACGAATTTGAGGTCTTCCTGTGAGTAGCCAAAAGCTTGTTGGGTATCCAGCAGGTTAGCTTGCAAGGTGACTTCACCGGTGCCTGCATCAGGCAGTTCAGTCAGGTGGAAACGCGTCTGCTCAATCCACTGGCGGTAAGGTTTGGCCTGCGCCAGCTCTTGTTTGACTTCTTCGTCATCGATGATGCGGCCTTGCTCCATGTCGATCAGCAACATTTTGCCTGGCTGCAAGCGCCATTTTTTAACGATTTTTTCTTGTGGGAAGGTGATCACACCCATTTCAGACGCCATCATGACGATGTCATCTTCGGTCACCAGGTAACGCGCAGGACGCAAACCGTTACGGTCCAGTGTCGCGCCTATCATTTTGCCGTCAGTAAATGCAACCGCAGCCGGGCCATCCCATGGCTCCATGATGGCGGCGTGATATTCGTAGAAAGCGCGACGGTCTTCGTCCATCAATGGGTTGTTGTTCCAGGCTTCCGGAATCAGCATCATCATGGCGTGTGGCAGGCTGTAACCACCGGCTACCAGTAATTCCAGGCAGTTATCGAAACAGGCGGAATCAGACTGGCCTTCTACGATCAGTGGCCACAATTTTTCCAGGTCTTCACCCAGCACGGCAGATTTAATCGTCTCGTGACGGGCCGTCATCCAGTTGACGTTGCCTTGTACGGTATTGATTTCACCGTTGTGTGCAATCATGCGGAATGGATGGGCCAGGTCCCAGGCCGGGAAGGTATTGGTAGAAAAGCGCTGGTGTACCAAAGCCAATGCAGACACCACACGTGCGTCTTTCAGGTCTTTATAATAAACACCCACTTCATTCGCCAGCAGCATGCCTTTGTAGACGATGGTGCGTGAGGAGAATGAAGGCATATAAAACTGCGCGTTATCCTGCAAATTGAGTTTGCGGATGGCATGCTCTATGCGTTTGCGGATAACAAAACATTTACGCTCAAAAGTATTGCTGTCAGCAGTGGTGCTGGCAATAAATACCTGGCGCATCACTGGCTCAACTGCGCGGGCAGCATCGGCAATATTACTGTTGTCTACCGGCACATCGCGCCAGCCCAGCAAGGTCTGGTTTTCTTCAGCGATGATTTGCGCAAAAATGGCTTCGCATTTGGCACGGTTAGCCGCTTGTTGCGGCAGAAACGCCTGGCCAACAGCGTATTGGCCAGCAGCAGGCAATGTCATGCCTAATGATGCGGCTTCTTCACGCATAAAGGTGTCAGGCATTTGCATCAGCAAGCCAGCACCGTCACCCAGTTTCGGGTCGTAGCCGGTAGCACCGCGGTGGGTCAGGTTGTCGAGCAGTTGCAGGCCTTTTGCAACAATGTCGTGGCTTTTCTGGCCTTTAATATGGGCAACAAAGCCCACGCCACAGCTATCTTTTTCGTGGCGTCTGTCGTATAAACCCTGCGATTGCGGGGCTAAACCGAGCTGGTTTCCCAGAGCGGTTGCGGTATCTTGAGAAGCACTCATCAGGTTGTTGTCGGACTGCATATCCATTGCCAGATTCTTCACTTACAAAACATTTGGAGGAACCTTCAATGATACCGTTAAAGTTTAGCAATTTCAATCGTTTAGCCTGCGTTAAATAACTCAGCCTCACATTTTAATTGCATAATTGAGAATCATTTTCATTTGTTGATTGTCGTGTGTGAACATCATGCGAAATTCAAACAAAGCCAAGTCTTCTATTGCAGGGGGGTTGTGTGACTTCAATGAGGTGTTGCGTGCCATTTATTAGGTCATTTTCATCACGTGCATAGCACCGCTATATGTCTGAGTTGAAGAAGTTTGTTGCGGAAGACCTTTGTAGCGCATTCATGCGATTAACTAACGCAAATCCATAGATAGCCGCTCAGAGATGTTTAGCGGGGTGATCAAAAGTAACCAGCCCCGCCGGGTTAACCAGGCGAGGCCGTTTAGGTGCAACTTTAAACAACTGACTTCAGTGCTAAAAACTGTGATGCAATTACAACGCAGCAAACGCTTTTTCTGCCGCTGCAACCGTTTCTGCAATATCTGCATCGGTATGGGCAGCCGAAACAAAGCCCGCTTCAAATGCAGAGGGGCCCAGGTAAATGCCGCTATCTAGCATGCTATGGAAGAAGCTGTTGAAAGCGGTTTTATCGGTTTGCATCATTTCAGCATAGCTAGTCGGATTATTTTGGCTGAAATACAAGCCAAACATGCCACCTACACTTTGTGCATTAAAGGCAATGCCGCTTTTTTGCGCAGCGGCTTTTAAGCCATCTATTAATTTGGTGGTTTGTGCTGCCAGTTTGTCGTAAAAGCCTGGAGCTTGCACCAGTTTTAATGTAGTTAAACCAGCGCTGACGGCGACCGGGTTGCCGGATAAGGTACCTGCCTGGTACACCGCGCCCAGCGGTGCCAGTACGCTCATAATGTCTTTGCGTCCGCCAAATGCGCCCACTGGCAAACCACCGCCAATCACTTTGCCCAGTGTGGTCATGTCAGGTGTAATGCCGTACAAGGCTTGTGCGCCACCCAGCGCCACGCGGAAGCCGGTCATCACTTCATCAAAGATCAATACCGTGCCATGCTGGGTACACAGGCTACGCAGGGTCTGCAAAAATTCCTGGTGCGGCACGATTAAATTCATATTGCCGACCACCGGTTCCAGAATCACGCAGGCGATCTCATCACCGATGCTGGCAAAAGTGTCTTTCAGCATTTGTGAGTTGTTGTAGTCTAACGTCAGGGTGTGGGCCGCCACTTCAGCGGGCACACCAGCCGAGCTTGGTTCGCCAAAAGTCAGCAATCCTGAGCCGGCTTTCACCAGCAAAGCATCGGCATGGCCGTGATAACAGCCTTCAAACTTAATGATTTTGTTGCGCTTGGTGAATCCCCGTGCCACGCGAATGGCGCTCATGGTCGCTTCGGTGCCGCTGCTGACCAGGCGCACTTGCTCCATGCTAGGCACCAGTTTATTGAGCAACTCGGCCATTTCCAGTTCTAAGCCGGTTGGCGCGCCAAAGCTCAGGCTGTTAGCCGCGGCTTGCTGTACGGCGGCGACGACTTCCGGATGGGCGTGACCCAGAATCATCGGCCCCCAGGAGTTGATGTAGTCGATATACTCTTTGCCATCTGCATCCCATAATCTGGAGCCGACGCCTTTTTTAAAGAAAATCGGCGTGCCGCCTACACTGCGGAAAGCGCGGACAGGTGAGTTAACGCCACCTGGGATCAGTTTTTGGGATTGTTCAAACAGTTGCTGATTGCGAGAAGTCATAAGCCTTGATAGTCAACACATCAAAAACGCTATTCTAACAGAGGCGTGTGCGGACATGCATGCTGGCAATACCGCTGCGATTTCACGCGCTTATTGCAGGCGCTGCTCCAGGTCAGCATATGCCTGTGTGTCCAGCTGCCTGATGTGGTCTTTGGCATCAGTGAGCAGGGCTGGCTGTTTATTCTGTTGGGCAACAATCGCCAGCCCTGTCCAGGCATCGATATGGGCAGGTTGCAGCGCGACAGATTGCTGGTAAGCCTGTTGTGCAGCGTCCAGTTTTCCCTGGCCATGTAAGGCACTCGCCAGATAGAAATAAGCTTCAGCGGAAGTTGCTTGCTGATTCACCCAGCCGCGTGCAATCGCTTCCAGCGCTGGCCAGTCGCTGTTCTGGTAGGGCTGCACCACTTGCATCCAGAATGGCCGCTCCACTAATGGCAAGTCCCAAAACGGCGTCGCATCGGGCACAGGGGTTGAGATTTTTTCCTGTTGCATAAGCGCTTCTACCCACTCGACCGGGATGCTGTAAAAATAAGCATGCTTGCCCGGGCTTTTAAATGTACTCAGCGACACCAGCTCCCCCGCCTGGTTAAAAGTCGGGCTGCCACTGGAGCCCATGATGAACGCTGCGTCTGAACGCACAACGGTGCTGCCATCAAAGGGGTAAAGTGCGCGCACTTTGCCGGCGATGGTTTGTGGTTTGGGTGGCCCGCCGGGAAAGCCTATCGAAAAGACCTCGTCGCCATAATGTAGTGAGGCCGCCGAGGCGAGTTTTACTGGCGCGAGTTCCAGGTACTGGAATTTGAGGATACAGGTGTCGTGTGCCCAATCTGCCGCCATGCCGACAGGGCTGATGCTTTCGCCGAATTTTGAAATGCTGATGCCATTGCTGTTGGTCAGTACATGGCAATTGGTGGCGATCATATCTTTGGCAACCACTACGCCGGTGCCCACGCCATGGCCGCCTGTTTGCGTCATGACATGCACTTTGACGACCGATGCTTTTAACTTGTAAACCAGTTCACGGTCAGGCTCCGCAAGCAACGTAAGCGTAGACAACATCAATGTGAGTGCGATAAAGCTCTGAAACAGTGTGCGCATGCTGACTCCTTGTGACATTTTACTAAGGAATAACTGGGTGCATTTAAATCAATGAAATGCAAAAAATTCTGCCGCAGGCGATGAATAACAGTGAAAAGGCAGCAAAACAGCGCTAGAATAGCCGATATTTTTGATTGCTGAAGGATAGTTATGCTGATTACAAGCGAAATCGTTGATCTGGACACGCCGACCGGGGTGATGCGCACTTATGTGCACCGTCCCAAGCAGGATGGTAAAGTGCCTGCGGTTTTGTTTTATTCGGAAATCTTCCAGCAAACTGGCCCGATTGAGCGTGCAGCACGCTTTTTGGCCAGCCATGGTTTTGCGGTGTTAGTGCCTGAAGTATTTCATGAGCTGAACCCGATAGGCACCGTGCTGGGTTACGACGATGCCGGTCGCGATAAGGGTAACGCGGATAAGTTTGCTAAAGACGTGCAGGCTTACGACACTGATAACCGTGCCATGATTGAGTTTCTCAATGCGCAGCCATGGTATAGCGGCAAGTTGGGCGCGGCCGGTTTCTGTATCGGTGGTCATTTGGCGTTCCGTGCTGCTTTACAGCCAGAAGTAAAAGCGACCGCTTGTTTCTACGCAACCGATTTGCATACCAACCTTATCCCTAATAAGCCAGGACAGCACAGCATGGAGCGTGTGAGCGAGATCAAAGGTGAGTTGCTGATGATCTGGGGTAAGCAAGACCCGCATATCCCTGGCGATAAGCGCGCTGAGTTGTATAACCGCTTCGCCAACATCCCCGGTTTGAATTACACCTGGCATGAAGTGAATGGGCAACATGCCTTTATGCGCGATGAGGGTGAAAGATATGATGCGCAGGTCGCTGGTATTGGTTATCAGCTGGCGCTGCAATTGCTCGGTAACGCACTGAAATAATTTAAAACCGAAAACTTAGAATGAATATGTTGAACGGTCTGCTGTTAAAACAATCGTTGAACGTTCGATATATCATCTAGTCCAAGCATAGGCCAAAAGCCTGTGCTTTTTTTTCAACTAAATTAACCATTTATTTAGAGACAATAATTATGACTACAAAGAATGCGGATATTGGATTGGTAGGATTGGCAGTGATGGGCCAAAACCTGGCGTTAAACATTGCTGATCACGGCTACACCATCGCGGTCTATAACCGTGACCCGAAAAAAATGCTGAACTTTATTGAGGAGTGCAAAGCTAAAGAGCCTTCACACGAGCGTGTAGTCGGCCATGCCGATCTGGCTTCTTTCGTATTGAGCATCAAACGTCCCCGTAAAATCGTATTGCTGGTAAAAGCTGGTAGCGCGACCGATGTGACTATTAATGCCTTGCTGCCTTTCCTCGAGCAGGGCGACATTATTATTGATGGCGGTAATGCGCTGTGGACAGATACCATTCGTCGTGAAAAAGAACTTGCTGCCAAAGGCATTGAGTTTATTGGTTCCGGCGTTTCCGGTGGTGAAACCGGCGCCCGTTTTGGTCCTTCACTGATGCCCTCCGGCACACGTAAAGCATGGTCCAGCCTCGAGCCTATCTGGCGTGATATTGCCGCCAAGGTAGACCCGGTGACCGGCACGCCGCTGGAAGGTGGAGAACCAGGCAAGCCGATAGTAGGCGGTTTCTCATGCGCGGAATACATTGGCCCGGATGGTGCCGGCCATTATGTGAAAATGGTGCATAACGGGATTGAATACATCGATATGCAGTTGATCTGCGAAGCCTACTGGCTGATGAAAAACCTGTTGGGCATGCCAGCGGACGAGATCGGCAAAGTATTCGCTGAATGGAACAAAGGCGAGCTGTCCAGCTTCCTGATTGAAATCACCGCAGATATCCTGCAACAAAGAGACCCGGGCGGCAAAGGCTTCCTGGTCGACCAGATCCTTGATACCGCAGGCCAGAAAGGCACCGGTCAATGGACAGCTGCCAATGCCCTGGAATTGGGTGCACCTGCCAACGCGATTGCCGCTGCAGTGTATGCGCGCGCATTGTCCAGCCTGAAAGAGGAGCGTGTGGAAGCCAGCCGCATTCTGAAAGGGCCGGAGATTGTCAAAGAAACTGACAAGCCTGCGATTATTGAAGCGATTAAGAATGCGCTGTATTGCTCCAAGATTTGCGCTTATGCACAAGGCTTCCAGCTGATCGATAAAGCACAAGTGGCTTATAACTGGAAACTCAACTTCGGTGAACTTGCCCAGATCTGGCGTGGTGGTTGTATTATCCGTGCGCGCTTCCTGCAAAAAATCACCGATGCTTATGCATTGAATTCCCGCCTGAAAAACCTGATGCTGGACCCTTACTTCACCAATGCCATGAATGAAGGCCAGGCTGGCTGGCGTAAAGTGATCGCACTGGCGGTGACCAATGGTATTCCTGCACAGGGCTTTGCTGCGGCGCTGGCTTATTACGATGGCTACAGAAGTGCAGATCTGCCGGCTAACCTGTTACAAGGTCAGCGAGATTTCTTCGGTGCGCATACTTATGAGCGCAAGGATCAGCC
Organism: Methylophilus sp. E2MeOHC9; assembly: GCF_058744375.1. Taxonomy (NCBI): domain Bacteria; kingdom Pseudomonadati; phylum Pseudomonadota; class Betaproteobacteria; order Nitrosomonadales; family Methylophilaceae; genus Methylophilus; species Methylophilus sp. E2MeOHC9. Next base: position 667,237 of record NZ_CP196024.1, on the reverse strand, counting down.
ACGTGGTCAATTCTTCCACCTGGACTGGCCAGAAAAAGGTCGTCCTGAGTTGGTGATTGAGTAATTGAATGCCTGAGGTGTGGATGCCATACCGGCATCTGCACAATGGCGTGCTGTAAAAATAAAAAGATGGCTAGTTGCCATCTTTTTTGTTTTATGGAGGCCTGCCTGCAAAAAAAGCGGAAACAGTGCGTCATGCACTATTCAATGCTTTCATTCCGGTGTAGCCACTATAAACGTTGACCCAATCTGGGTCAGGGTCTTGCCTGGGTTAAAGCGTTAAACGCAATCGCAACTGGATTCCAGAAAACGATGTAACTCAAGAATGGCTTTTTTATGCTCCTGCGCTTTTTGTGAAGCTTTTGAAGCACTCACATCAGCCGCAGTGTTCAAGCCTGGGGAGTAAATTTCGTCAGTTAAAATATGGATAGACGAAGCTGGTTGATACGACTCTACAATTTGCATTTCAATTTTCCTTTTGGGATTCAATATTTCCAGTACAACATGACGAATTGTGTTCGTCGTGTCTGTGGCGACAAAATTAACAAAAAGTTCCTGATTGAGCAAAGGGTTAAATAGCAAAGTGCCCAATTTGGTCCTTTTCTGATGCTGTATTTGCGCCGCTACAACATCTAAGCAAACATGATGCCATGTTCGTTTACTTTAACGCGCAACGATGACCAATGGATGACAACAGCCGCAGCACTTAAAAACTAAAAGCCAAATGCGTCAATATTTCGTAAAATAACGGCTGGATCGATGAAAAATGAAGAGTGGGATGCAAATTTTTGTGAATGGTAATGCCATGCAGCTGCCTTCGGAGGCGATGACGGTGCTGGCACTGGTTGAACATATGCAGTTGACCGGAAAGCGTATCGCAGTTGAGCTTAACGGTGATATCGTGCCACGCAGCCAGTTTCCGGCGGTACATCTGCAAGGGGATGACAAGCTGGAAATCGTCGGCGCCGTCGGTGGCGGTTGAGCCAAAACGTCCATCTGCTGCAACCAAAGCCCTGCTTTGCGAATCCTATCAATTTAGAGAATACATGACATGAGTGATGCACTGGTAATTGCCGGTAACAGTTACCAATCCCGCCTGCTGGTAGGGACTGGTAAATATAAAGATTTTGCGGAAACGCGCGCGGCGATTGATGCCAGTGGTGCCGAGATTATTACGGTCGCCATCCGGCGTACCAATATTGGCCAGAATGCCAATGAGCCTTCGCTATTGGATTATTTGCCGCCTTCGGAATTTACTTATTTACCGAACACAGCCGGGTGTTATAGTGCAGAGGACGCGGTGCGAACCTTGCGCCTGGCGCGCGAACTGCTGGATGACCATAGACTGGTCAAACTTGAAGTGCTCGGTGACCCGAATACCTTATATCCAAATGTGACAGAAACCCTGGCTGCTGCCAAAACACTGGTGAAAGAAGGATTCGACGTCATGGTGTATACCTCTGATGATCCGATTATCGCCAGGCAGCTGGAAGACATTGGCTGTGTGGCAGTGATGCCGCTGGCTTCACTGATAGGTTCCGGCATGGGGATTCTGAATCCGTGGAACCTGCAAATCATTATCGAGAGCGCCAAGATCCCTGTGCTGGTGGATGCTGGTGTCGGCTGTGCTTCAGATGCCGCCATCGCCATGGAATTAGGCTGTGCCGGAGTGTTGATGAATACTGCGATTGCAGCTGCACGTGACCCGGTACTCATGGCCAGTGCCATGAAAAAAGCGGTCGAAGCAGGGCGTGAATCATTTTTAGCGGGGCGGATGGCGAAAAAACTCTATTCTGCCAGCCCCAGTTCTCCCACGACAGGCATGATAGGGTAAATGTGACGGATAACGGCTTATATGCATGCGAAGTGTCGGTGATCACCGAGTATCTTCAGGACCAATCCTCTCCGGAAGCAGGACAGTATGTCTATGCCTATACCGTGACTATCCGCAATACCGGCACTACTGCGGCGCAACTGATCAGCCGGCACTGGGTGATCACCGATGCCATGCAGCAGGTGCGTGAAGTCAAAGGCCTGGGCGTGATCGGTGAGCAGCCCTTATTGGCACCGGATGCCGAATACAAATATACCAGCAGCGTGATGTTTAATACGCCCAGCGGCGAGATGTACGGCACTTATCAAATGGTGGCGGTCGATGGGCATTGGTTTGAAGTCGACATTCCTATTTTTTGGCTGCACCAGGCTGCAGGCTTGCATTAGGTCTGAAAAAATCAGGGCTGAAAAGAATTAAAGTGAAATTAGTTAAAACGAAGTCAATGGATGCGACATTGGTTGATGGTTCAGTGACAAAACAAACCTTCAGCATGCGTCAGTTAGGGCTGCTGGCCTGTGTGTTGTTACTGGCTGGCTGCCAATCTGCTGCACCAGTCCCACAAGGAAAATCTCCCCCCAAAGCCCCGACAAGTGTGCCGGTTGTGCCGCAGAAACCAGACGCATCTTCAGTCGATCTAAAGCCACCCACCCAGCCATATGGATTGCTGAAGCCAGTCAGTTGGACAGAAATACCAGGCCTGGAAAATGAAAATTGGCTTGCCAGCTGGACGGCCTGGTTGCAAAGCTGTCAGGGCTTGAAGAAAAAACCTGACTGGCAAACCGTGTGTACTTCGGCCCAGGCGGTGAAAGTCGATGATGCCCCGGCTATCCAGGCTTATTGGCAGCAGTACTTCAATGTTTATGCTACACAGCAAGTGGATGGCGCGCCGCAAGGTTTGATCACCGGCTATTACCAGCCGGTATTAAAAGGGGCGAGGGCCGCCAGCGAGCGTTTCCCGGTACCTCTTTATAAAGTGCCTGCGGACCTGATCACGGTCAACCTGTCAAACCTGTTTCCTGACCTGAAATACAAGCGTGTGCGCGGACGTGTGCAAGGACAGGCATTGGTGCCTTATTACACACGTACCGAAATCGAGCAGTTGCAATCGCCATTGCTGGGTAATGAGTTGCTGTGGGTGAATGACGCAGTTGAAGCATTCTTCTTGCAGGTGCAAGGCTCAGGCATTGTTGAGCTGGAAAGTGGCGAGCGCGTGCCGGTCGGCTATGCAGACCAGAATGGCCATCCCTACCAGTCGATTGGCAAGGTGCTGGTCGAGCGTGGGGAACTGACTGCCAGTGAAGCTTCCATGCAAGGCATCAAGACCTGGGGCCAGCAACATCCGGAGCAGTTACAGGGTTTGCTTAATACCAACCCCAGTTATGTTTTTTTTAAATTATTACCCACAGGCTTATCCGGCCCATTAGGCGCACTCGGTGTGCCTTTGACTGCAGCCCGCAGTATCGCCGTCGATCCGTTTTATATCCCGTTAGGGGCGCCTGTGTTTATGGCGACCACGCAGCCATACCCCAACACCGAAACGCCCTTGCAGCAACTGATGCTAGCGCAGGATACCGGCGGCGCAATCAAGGGTGGCGTGCGCGCTGATATCTATTGGGGTGAAGGTGAGCCTGCCGGCAAACTGGCGGGCGCCATGCGTCAGCAGGGGCAATTGTGGGTCTGGCTACCTAAAACCTTTAAACTTCCTCAGCAGTGACTGCCATGCACCGCGTGCACTATTGCGATGATGCAGGCTGGCAGGCAACACCGACTTCCAAGCATGTTTTACGCCCCTGGTTGCAGGAGCGTGGCTCACTCACTGCGCGCTTGAAACGCCATTATGCTGACTTTTCTGTGCAGTTGTTACGTGAGGCGTGGTGCAAGCCGCACATAGACGAAAGGCAACTGCTGCAATTGCCGATGACGACCCAGGCCTGGGTACGTGAGGTGTGGCTGATGGGCGATGGGCAAGCGCGTGTATTTGCGCACAGCGTGATTGCGCGCAAGGATTTGCGCGGGCCCTGGTATGGGCTGCGAAAAATGGGGCGATTGCCTTTGGGCGCTGCTTTATTTGCCAACCCGACCGTCGAGCGGGGTGCACTGCATTTCCGCAAGCTATCTCCCGCGCATCCTTTATATAAAACGGTCTCAAAGCATTTGCCACTGATGCCGCGCCAGCCTTTGTGGGCACGGCGCTCATTATTCTGCCTGCAACACCACCATTTGCTGGTGACCGAAGTATTTTTACCAGATGCTTTGATCAAGAGGGTGGATTAAAAGGATGCTATCGCTGGCCAAATGGAATGCTTACTACCGCTTGACCCGGCTGGATAAGCCTATCGGTATCTGGCTATTGATGTGGCCGACTTTGTGGGGGCTGCTGGTCGCCGGGCAAGGCAAGCCAGACCTGCATGTCGTCGTTGTGTTCGTGCTGGGGACTATCCTGATGCGTTCCGCCGGTTGCGCATTGAACGATATTGCTGACCGCCACTGGGATGGCGCGGTGGCACGTACACGCCTGCGTCCACTGGCAACCGGAGAGATCTCCGTGAAAGAGGCTTACCTGGTGGCCCTCGGTCTGGCGCTCATTGCCTTTATGCTGGTGTGTACACTGGGCTGGCAGGTGGTTGCCTGGTCGGTGCCCGCATTGTTTTTAGCCATCAGCTACCCTTACACCAAGCGTTTTTTAGCCATCCCGCAAGCCTATCTGGGCGTGGCATTTGGGTTTGGCATACCGATGACATTTGTCGCCTTGCAAGGGCAAGTACCTGTACTGGCCTGGTGGTTGCTGCTGGCGAATGTGAGCTGGTCTGTCGCCTATGATACCGCCTATGCCATGGTTGATCGTGACGATGATCTCAAGATCGGGATTCGCTCTTCAGCCATTACTTTTGGGCGCTTTGATGTGCTGGCGATCATGGCCTGCTTTGTGATGATGATGGTCATCCTGGCCAAGGCAACGTGCTCCTTGAGGTTGGGGTGGCCATTCTGGTTAGGCTGGAGTGTGGCCGTAGTGTTGATTCTCCGCCAATACCAGCTGGTTCGCACACGTCATCCCGAGCAATGTTTTAAAGCGTTCCTGGAAAACGTCTGGATTGGGGCAGCTTTAACAGCCGGCCTGGCGTTTGCTTACTGGCTAGGCTGATTTGCGCACAGTCGCAGGGGCGTCCAGTTCAAACGTGAAATCCGTCCAGTACTGGAAAGGTGTCTGGTCTACCGGCGCCAGCACATAAATATCCCCGGATAATTTTTGCAACTCGCGCAAATTATCCTGCATGGAATCTGCATCTGCTGACGGCTTCGCCGCGGGTTGAGAGGTGGGCAGGTTTTGCGTGTGGCAGGCAATTTCTTTCAGCATCATCAATTCTTCAAAGATACTGCGTTCAAACCCCATGCGTGGCACCAGGCGCGTGTTGTATACCAGGTCATCAATCAGCGAAATCACCTGTGGAGTGCCCCAGGTCTGTTGCAAGGCTTTCATAATGCGCGGGTAAGATTCAATGCCCTGCTGTTTAAAGTCGGGATTGCGCTCAACGCTGAGGTTGAAATGCTTCCTGCAATCCCCGGCGACGATGTCAAATTCCTGCTGCTTGCCTTCTTTGGATAACAGATCCAGTAAATAAAGCCACATCCACGGCGAAGATTTAGGGTGCCTGTACAAATGTTGCTGCAAGTGCTCAATGGCCTGGTTGATGCGGCCATGTGTAAACAAACGCGAGGCATCTTGCATGACAGCATTGGTGCTTTGCTGTGAACTGACTTTTTGTGGTGCGCTGGCCAGCGAAACCGCATCGTCATTGGCATGCACGGGGACAGGTTGCAGCCTGCCAGGCGCCGGCTGGTAAGGGGATTGCGTGTGAGGTGCCTGATGAGTGCCGGCAGCCCCAAGTATTGCTGACGGATGTTGTGTCTGTGTATGTTGATGTGGCTGCTGGTCATTACCAGTTTGCGTATGGCTGCCAGGTGCTTTCGCTTTTTCGCGTACTTTAGGCGTTTTGGGCACGGCCGCATGCCTGCGTAGCCAGTCGGCAAAGAAATAACCGGTGATGATGAGTGCCAGGCTTAACGTCAGCACCAATGTACGCAATAGATGGTTTTCATTTTGCAGTTGGGTCAGTTGCTGTTTCAATGACGTCAAAATACTTACCTGGGCAAGATTGCTGGCGTAAAGAATGTCTGATTTTTTTTGTAATTGTTTGAAGTCTGTTTGCAATGCATCAATTTGTTGCTGCAAGGCATCGTATGCCTCCGCTGAAATGTTCGGGTTTGCTGCGGCAGGTTCAGGCAATGTGGCTGGCTGAGCCGGTGAAGGCGTCAGGACAGGCGCTTCTTTGGGGGTTGTTTCAGGTGCAGTGCGCGCCGTGACTGCTGGCGCTGGGGTGGAAACGGTATTGTCCGCCCGGATGTTAAAGGTTTGGCTGTGATGCAGGCAGTTGTCAGTCAGGGTCAGCGTTAGCGGCCCTGAAATAGCACTATTCGACCATAACATCAGCACGCCTTGCTGGCTGCCTAGTGTGGTGTATTCAAGCTGGATAGGGTCAGCAGCTGCAGGTTGCTGCAGGGTGAAGCAGCTGATATCGGTATTAGGGTGAGTATGATTGATCGATAGTTGCGCTAGGAAAGGCTGCCCGGGCTCGGATTCTATGCTGAATGCCTCAAGCTCGGCAGCCTGTAATGCAGGGGCCAAACCGAAAATAAATAAAGCCAGCAACAAAGCAGTTGATCGCAACCGGGAAATGGCTGCGAAGCGTCCACTCTGTTTGCGCCTGCGGTTGCTAAAAAGCATGATACAAATAATTGTTTTTTAAATTGAAGCTTGCGTAGAAACTTAATGAATGGCCTAATATAACACTTAGCTGCATAAAACCCCTAGATATCAAGGGGAATTGGCCTGAAAGCATGTTTTATTTCGGTTAATTTGCATAATTAATACGAGAAAAAACAACGTTGGTAAAATACCTGGCCTCAAGATTGCATTTTACTGGCTGCGATCGATTCTTTTTCGGATTAATTCGTTGACAAGCTTTCTCAAGCTGGCTTATAATCCGCCCTCTTAATTTACACGCTATAACTCGGTAGTTATAAAATGAAAACATTTTCAGCAAAATCGCATGAAGTTCAACGTGATTGGTTCGTGATCGACGCCACAGATTTGGTCTTGGGTCGTCTGGCCAGTGCTATTGCCCATCGCCTGCGCGGTAAGCATAAAGCCATTTACACACCACACGTAGACACTGGTGACTACATCGTTGTCGTGAATGCGGACAAAATTAAAGTAACTGGTAACAAGGCTGGTGGCAAGTTGTATCACCGTCACTCCGGTTACCCAGGTGGTATCACAACCACGACATTCTCCAAAATGCAGGACCGTTTCCCAGGTCGCGCGTTGGAGAAAGCGGTTAAAGGCATGTTACCAAAAGGTCCTTTGGGCTATGCCATGATCAAGAAAATGAAAGTGTATGCTGGTGACAAGCATGAGCACATTGCTCAGCAACCGCAAACATTAACCATCTAATATTAGACGATTAGGATAAAGCATGATCGGTAAATACAACTATGGCACAGGCCGCCGCAAAAGCTCCGTGGCACGTGTGTTCCTGAAGTCCGGTAGTGGCAACATCGTAGTAAACGACAAGCCAGTTGACGTTTATTTCTCACGCGAGACTTCTCGCATGATCTTGCGTCAACCACTGGAATTAACTAACAACACCGGTACTTTTGACATCTTGGTCAACGTGCATGGTGGTGGTGAATCCGGTCAGGCTGGTGCAGTGCGTCACGGTATTACCCGCGCATTGATCGACTACGATACCGCGTTGAAGAGCGCCTTGTCTCACGCTGGTTTCGTGACACGTGATGCCCGTGAAGTTGAACGTAAAAAAGTTGGCCTGCGCAAAGCGCGTCGCCGGAAGCAATTCTCCAAACGTTAATTTCACGTTTGTTACAAAGAGAGTTGTGCAAAAAGGTCGCATTGGCGGCCTTTTTCATTTATTGTTTTACCTTTTCTCAATAAACCGCAAGTTTCTGGATAATGAGCGAGTCTGGTTGAAGTCTATGGCAAAAATTAAAGTCGGCATTGTGGGTGGTACCGGATATACCGGTGTTGAATTGTTGCGGTTACTGGCACGGCATCCGCAGGTGCAATTGCAAGTCATTACCTCGCGTGGTGAGGCTGGGTTACCAGTCGCTGACATGTTTCCCAGCCTACGTGGCGTGGTCGACCTGGCATTCAGCGACCCGGCAACCATCGATTTGACCCAGTGCGATGTGGTATTTTTTGCCACGCCGCATGGTGTCGCCATGAGCCAGGCACCTGCATTGGTAGCGGCGGGCGTGAAAGTCATTGATCTGGCGGCAGACTTCCGTCTGCAAGACGCTGCCGAATTTGAAAAATGGTACAAGCTGCCACATAGCTGTACCGATATTCTGCAGCAGGCCGTGTATGGCCTGACGGAGTTATATGGTGACCAGGTATCGCATGCGCAGGTGATTGGTAATCCAGGCTGTTACCCAACCACCGTGCTGCTTGGGCTGGCGCCACTGCTTGAGAATGGCTGGATTGATTACGCAGTGCCGATTATTGCAGATGCGAAATCCGGCGTGTCAGGCGCGGGCAGAAAAGCCGAAGTCAGCACCTTGTTCTCCGAAGCCAGCGATAACCTCAAAGCTTATGGCGTCGCCGGGCATAGGCATCATCCTGAAATTCTGGCGCAATTGAAAAAACTTTCTGGTAGTGATGCGGTCAATCTAATCTTTGTGCCTCATCTGATTCCCATGATTCGCGGTATGTTGACTACCTTGCATGTAAAACTGAACGCTGAGGGTAGCAAACAGGCACTGCAGCAGGTATATGAGCAACGTTACCAGCATGATTACTTTGTCGATGTGATGCCAGCTGGCGCTTTGCCAGAAACGCGTTCGGTACGCGGCTCCAATGTTTTACGGATGGCTTTGTATCCACAGGCAAATGATTATGTCACAATCGTTGTAGTGCAAGACAACCTGGTGAAAGGTGCTTCAGGCCAGGCGGTCCAGAATATGAACCTGATGTTTGGCCTGGCGTCAGATACAGGTTTGCAAGTGTTGCCATTATTGCCATAATGATACGACCCATACGCAGAAGACTAAGAAACCATTTTGGATTAACCGCCAAGCAAGTTGCAGTGCGTTCACACCGGCCCTGGTATTTTCAGGGCATACTGGCTGTTATTAACTTATTGCTTGGCTTTGCATTGGCGTACTGGGCGCTGCACGATGATAATAGTGACTATGTGCGCCAGCGTTTGAGCCAGGTCACTTCCGAAAACATTGAGTTGCAGAAAAAGTTAATTGCATCGCAGCGTGAATTGCAGGTAGAACTAGCAACAAGCAATAATCTTGCAAAAACGCTGACCGCGCAGCAGGATGAAAACATCAAACTGAAAGAAGAATTGGTGTTTTACAAGAAAATAACCAAGCGCTAAATGCATGCATGATGTGAGCTTGTGCAAGCGTTAGCAGCGATAAAAGTTAGGAAGTGCCATGTTTTTCAAGAAAAGCGTTCATATCGACAGCCATATAGATACTTTAGTGGGTCATGAGACCCAGATACATGGCAATATGCAATTTGCTGGTGGGCTGCGCGTGGATGGCCTGATTGCGGGCAACGTGATTGAAAAACGTGAACACCCGAGCACCCTGATTATCAGCGAGAATGGCACCATTACCGGTGCGGTTGAAGCCTCGAAAGTAGTCTTGAATGGATTGATACGCGGACCGGTAAAAGCTTCGGTCTTTATTGAATTGCAAAGTAAGGCACGTATTGTGGGTGATTTGTATTACAAATCACTGGAAATGCATACCGGCGCGGTGATTGAAGGCAAGTTGATTTATCTGGGAGAGCAGCCGCCAGAAGTGACTGTTCCCGAATTGACTTGAAATATATTATTTCGCCGCCATATTGGTTTTGAGAGTTTGACAGGAGTCTATGATGACCGCAGAAGCTATGATTGATATTGAAATGCCAACCCCGTTGGTTTTTACCGATAATGCCGCCAAAAAAGTGAAAGAACTGATTGATGAGGAAGGCAGCCCAGATCTGAAATTGCGCGTATTTGTGAGCGGTGGCGGATGCTCAGGCTTTCAGTATGGCTTCACCTTTGAAGAAGAGGTGAATGAAGATGATACACAAGTCGACAAAGATGGCGTCATCTTGTTGATTGACCCGATGAGCCTGCAATATCTGGCGGGTGCAGAAATCGATTACACCGATAGCCTGCAAGGGTCACAGTTTGTGATTCGTAACCCGAATGCGACGACAACATGTGGTTGCGGTAGCTCATTCTCGGTTTAAACTCAAGAGACAAGTACCAAACAAAAAAAACGCCGGAGATTTCCGGCGTTTTTTATTTTATAAAACTAGCTAATGGCTAGCGTTGATGCAGCGGCACAAACTCCCGGCGCGTTTCGCCGACATACAGTTGACGCGGACGGCCGATTTTCTGTTCCGGGTCTGCATTCATCTCACACCATTGTGAAATCCAGCCTGCAGTCCGTGCCAGCGCAAAAATAGCCGTGAACATGGAGTTGGGGATGCCCATCGCGCGCATGACGATGCCACTGTAAAAATCGACGTTAGGATACAGTTTACGTGAAACGAAATATTCGTCTTCCAGTGCAATTTTCTCCAGTTCCATCGCCAGTTTGAACATGGGGTCGTCCTGCAGCCCCAATTCATTCAATACTTCATGGCAAGTCTTGCGCATGATAGAGGCGCGTGGATCCATATTGCGGTAGATCCGGTGTCCGAAGCCCATCAGGCGGAAGCTGTCGGTTTTATCTTTGGCGCGGTTGATAAATTCGCCGATGCGACTGATGTCACCCATTTCTTCCAGCATGTTCAGCGTGGCTTCGTTAGCGCCGCCGTGTGAAGGCCCCCACAGCGATGCAATACCCGCAGCAATACAGGCAAATGGGTTGGCACCGCTTGAGCCTACCAGGCGTACCGTAGAGGTTGAAGCATTCTGCTCATGGTCTGCATGCAGGATGAGGATGCGTTCAAACGCGCGCGCCAGGATAGGGTTGGGCACATACTCTTCACACGGTGTGGCAAACATCATGTGCATGAAGTTTTCGGCATAACCCAAATCGTTCTTTGGGTACATGAACGGCTGGCCCATATTGTATTTATAGCTCCAGGCAGCAATGGTCGGCACCTTGGCCAGCAGGCGCATCGCGGCGCGTTTGCGGGATTCCGGGTTGGTGACATCATTGTTGTCCGGGTAAAACGCGGCCATCGCGCCCACCACGGCGATCATGACCGCCATCGGGTGCGCGTCGCGCCTGAAACCGCGGAATACATTGCTCATTTGATCATGCAGCATGCTATTTTTGCGGATGGCACGGCCAAATTCTTCACTTTGGCTGGCATTCGGTAACTCACCATGTAACAGCAAATGGGAGACTTCCAAAAAGTCACAGTTTTCAGCCAGCGTTTCAATCGGATAGCCGCGGTAGTACAGCAGGCCTTCTTCGCCATCGATGAAGGTAATGCCTGAATCACACGCCGCCGTGGACATAAACCCGGGGTCATAAGTGAAAATCCCATGTTTGCCCAGGCTGCGGATGTCTATAACATCTGTGCCTAATGAGCCTTTCAGGATAGGGAGTTCAATCGCTGGGGTGTCGTTGTCAAAAGAAATGGTCGCTTTGGTTGCCATGACATGCTCAAAATAAGTAGACGGGGTTAAGGCTAAATTATACGCAATGAACTCTTAAAAAGCGCACTTGCCGGGTGATTGAAAGTGAAAACACAGAAAATGCCACAAAAACATGCACCAGTATCAACCCTGGGCGTGGTGCAGTTGCACTGCATAAGTGAAAAACAGGCTAAAAGAGAACTGCCTTATGCGGGATAAATGGCACCGAGGATACGCGGACCTTGTGCGCCAGTGACCGCTGGCAGGTTACCACTCAGGCCATCGATGCAGCGTTGCGCCAGCCAGGCAAATGCGACAGCTTCCACCCAATCTACCTCAACGCCAAGTTTGTCGGTGGGTTCAATGGCATAGCCAGTCAATGCGGACAAGCGATGCATTAACAAGCCATTGCGCGCGCCACCACCGCAAACATAAGCTTCATCTATCTCGGGGCAAAAGCGCGTGATCGCGTCTGCGATACTGAGCGCCGTCAGTTCCAGCAAAGTACGGGCAATATTCTCCGGCCGGTCATCCAGCGCCTGCAAATGTTGTGCCAGCCAGTGTTGGTTAAACAGATCCCGTCCTGTGCTTTTGGGTGCAGCTTGCGCCAGATAGGGTTCAGCGAGCATGGCTTTTAGCAAGGAGTCATTCACCTGGCCACTGGCAGACCAGTCGCCATTGGCATCATAAGTCTGGCCTGTATGCTGTTGCGTCCATTGATCCAGCAGCATATTGCCGGGGCCCGAATCGAAGCCGGTCACCTGCCCATTCACCGGTAGCCAGGAGATATTAGCGATGCCGCCGATATTGATAATGGCGCGGTTTTTGGTTGCGCTGGCAAACACAGCCTGGTGAAAGGCGGGTACCAAAGGCGCACCTTGGCCGCCTGCGGCAATATCGCGGCTACGGAAATCCCCAATCACAGCAATCTGCGTCAGTTCAGCCAGCCGGGCATGGTTGCCGATTTGCAAGGTATAGGCTTGACCGTCTGGCAGGTCAGGGCAGTGGCGTATGGTTTGTCCGTGGCAGCCAATGGCGGTGATCGCCGATGCTGGTAATCCGCTTTGCTGCAGGATCTTCTGCACCGCCTCTGCATAAAGCTGTGCCAATGTATTGGCCATGACAGCGGCTGCATGCAACTCATTCGTCGCTGGATGATGCAAATCCAGCAGTGTTTGTTTGACCGCGGCTGGATACGGCACAAATGCCTGGTTGATCTGTTGAAAATCATCGCCCGTGTGCGCAACCAGTGCCGCATCCACACCATCCAGGCTGGTGCCTGACATAATGCCAATAAAATAACGGGTAGCGGGGGCGGTTGACAGCGGGATCATAGGCCAACATGGTAACACTGTGCCGGGATATGCCTACAGTTAAGCAGCAGATTACGTTAAAATAGTCGCTTTCATTTTAACCGTTGCTATGCCATACCAACTCGGCCATGCAGCAGACAGAATTGTATTTATGACAGACGCAAAACCCACTCCTGAAGCCATCAGCCCGGAGATTGCCAAAGCACTTGCCATTATCAAGCGCGGTGCAGATGAGTTGCTGATTGAGCAGGAGCTGATAGAGAAACTCAAAGCCGGCAAGCCATTACGCATCAAGGCCGGATTTGACCCTACCGCACCCGATTTACATCTGGGGCATACCGTGCTGATCAACAAATTGCGCCAGTTGCAGGACCTGGGCCACCAGATACTGTTCCTGATCGGCGACTTCACCGGCATGATAGGTGACCCGACCGGTAAAAGTACCACCCGCCCGCCTTTGACGGTTGAGCAGGTGAAGATCAATGCCGATACCTATGCCGAGCAGGTATTCAAGATACTGGATCCGGCCAAGACAGAAATCGTATTTAACTCCAAATGGTTAAGCGAACTGGGTGCGGCAGGCATGATCAAGCTGGCGGCCAGCCACACGGTGGCACGCATGCTGGAACGCGATGATTTTTCAAAACGTTTTAAAGGCAACCAACCGATTGCCATCCATGAATTCCTGTATCCGCTGTTGCAGGGCTACGACTCTGTTGCCTTGCAATCAGACATTGAACTCGGCGGCACCGACCAGAAATTTAACCTGCTGATGGGGCGCGAGCTACAGAAACAGGCTGGCCAGGCACAGCAGTGCGTGCTGATGATGCCATTGCTGGAAGGCCTGGACGGCGTTAATAAAATGTCCAAATCGCTGGGCAACTATATCGGTATCAGCGAAGCGCCTGAGAGCATTTTTGCCAAGATTATGTCGATCTCAGATGCGCTCATGTGGCGCTATATCGATTTGCTGTCTTTCGCCTCGCTGGAAATCATTGCTGAATGGAAAGCCAGCATCGCCAATGGTGAAAACCCACGCAATATCAAAGTAGGCTTTGCGCAGGAGATCGTGGCCCGTTTTCATGGTCAGGCAGCGGCTGAAAAAGCGTTGCAGGATTTCCAGACGCGTGCCAAAGGCGGTATACCGGATGATGTGCCTGAAATTGAAGTGACGATAGCAGGTGACAGTATTGGTATCAGCCAGTTATTAAAACAGGCTGGCCTGGTAGAAAGCACCAGTGAAGCGATGCGTGCCATCCAGCAGGGTGGCGTGAAACTTGATAGCGTCAAGGTCGAGGACAAGAACCTGCAATTGGCAAAAAGCGTGGTTGTTGCCCAGGTGGGTAAGCGAAAATTTGCCAGGATCACGATTCAATAATCGTCGTCATTGTAAAAAAAAGGCCGCTTGCATAGCGGCCTTTTTAATTTTCAAAAATCAGACAAGCTTGAAAAGCTAAAGTGATTTGCGCAAATTCGCTGGCGGAATACTCAATGATTCACGGTATTTGGCAATCGTCCGCCGCGCCACCACAATGCCTTGTTGTGCCAGTGTGTCTGTGATCTGGTTATCAGAAAGCGGTTTTTTCTCATTCTCTTCCGCCACCATTTGCTTGATCAGTGCACGAATGGCTGTTGCCGAGCAGGAACCACCCGCATCAGTCGCGACTGAGCTGCCAAAGAAGTATTTGAGTTCATAAACACCTCTTGGAGTGAGCATATACTTGTGCGTAGTGACGCGGGAAACGGTACTTTCATGCAAATCCAGCTCTTCAGCGATTTCACGTAATACCAGTGGGCGCATCGCGATGTCGCCGTGCTCAAAGAAGTTACGCTGCCTGTCTACAATCGCCTGTGACACACGCAAAATGGTCGAGAAACGTTGCTGGATGTTCTTGATCATCCACTTGGCTTCCTGCATCTGGCTTTGCAGGTATTGGCCTGAGCTTTCACGGTTGCGCTTGAGGATATCTGCGTACATCTGGTTGATGCGCAATTTCGGGATCACACCATCATTCAGGGTAGCGACCCAGATCCCTTTGATCTTTTTCACCACCACATCATGCTGGATAAAATGATCATGGCTAAAGTTGGAAAACTCGCTGCCTGGTCTGGGGTTTTGCTGGCGTATCAGTTGCTGCGCGCCTTTGAGTGAGGCTTCATCGCAACTGAGTTGTTTGCGCAGTTTGATAAAATCTTTATTGGCCAGTAGTGCCAGATGGTCTTTGACCAGGGCGATGGCGATTTTCAGGTAGGGCGTGCTGGCTGGTAGGGCATACAGTTGCAGCAGCAGGCATTCACGCAAATCGCGGGCGCCTATGCCTATCGGGTCAAGATTCTGGATCAGCTTGAGTGCCGTTTCCAGTTCCAGCAAATCGACTTCCAGTTCCAGCGGCAGGTTCTCCACCACTTCCTGCAAATCCTGCTCCAGGTAGCCGTCGTCATTAATACTGTCTAGCAGCAGTTTGACCAGGCTCATATCGCGGTGCGACAGGTGCGCCAGTTGTATCTGGTCTATCAGGTGGTCACGCAGGCTGATGTTGCTGGCATCCTGGCGCGAAAAATCACCATCTTCATCATCATTGTTATTGCGACCTGCTTCATCCCAGTTGCTGGTACTGCCAAATTCGCCGTAGTCGTCTTCAAATTCCGGCGGGGTGAATTCTTCATTCAGGTTGGGCAACTCGCCTTCATTGCCGCTCAGGTCTTCGCGCAACTCTTCACGCAAAGTGTCGGCTGGCGAAGGGATATCCTGCTGCTGCATGGCGACATCAAAAGAACTAGCATCTTCGACTTCAGCCTGCGCTGCTAACGGGGCGTCGGGCGTATTGTCTTCAAACTCGCCTTCTTCATTATTGTCGGCCATCTCGAGCAAGGGGTTTTCCTGCAAAATGGCTTCCAGCTCCTGGCTAAGCTCCAGCGTCGACAGTTGCAACAGGCGGATAGACTGCTGCAACTGCGGCGTCAGTGCCAGGTTTTGCGACATGCGTAATTGCAGGTTTTGCTTCATAACGAATTACAGCCTAAAGTTTTTGCCCAGATATACTTCACGCACACCTTCATTCTGAATGATTTCATCGGGAGTGCCGGCTGCAAATACTGCGCCTTCATTCACGATGTAGGCGCGGTCACAGATATCCAGCGTTTCGCGAACGTTGTGGTCTGTAATCAGGATGCCGATATTCTGGCTGCTCAAATAACGGATAATTTTCTGGATCTCGATCACTGCAATCGGGTCGATCCCGGCAAACGGTTCATCCAGCAAAATAAATTTAGGGTCAGTGGCCAGGCAACGGGCGATTTCTACCCGGCGACGCTCACCACCGGACAAGCTGACTGCCTGGCTGTTGCGGATGTGCTGGATATGCAACTGATCGAGCAGTGACTCCAGCTTGGCTTCGCGTTCTTCGGCCGTATAAGGGCGGGTTTCCAGAATAGACAGGATATTATCGGTCACTGTCATTTTTCGGAAAATCGAGGCTTCCTGCGGCAGGTAAGCCAGGCCCATGCGTGCACGTTCATGCATAGGCGCGTGGCTGACATCGGTGCCATTCAAAGTAATGTGGCCGTCATCGAGTGCGACCAGGCCGACGATCATATAAAAACTGGTAGTTTTGCCTGCCCCATTCGGGCCCAGTAAGCCAATGACTTCGCCGCTATGCAACTCCAGCGTCGTATTTCTGACGACTGTGCGACCCTGGTAAGCTTTTTTTAAATGGCTGACGCGTAAATGGCTATTGTCTGGTGAAGCAGTTGTTTGCATATTGCCAGTCTTTACTGTGGTTCTTTCTTGGGTTCATTTGCGGTGCCGTTAGCAGCCGGTTCACTCTTGAACTGCAATGAGCGGTTCATGCGCAGGCCTTGCTGTGCATTGGCTTTGTTATCGATCACAGGAGGCGTTGTTTTGCTCTTGGGCTGGATGATAGCCTTGACCCGGCTGTTGGCCGTGCCATTCGGGTTGGCTTTGGTGCCACCAATCACTTCCGCATATTCCGCATTGGCGTCGTAGCTGATGTAATCACCGGTGACTATGTCTTCGCCACGTTTGACCCAAGCATTGGTATACAGTTGCACTTTATCCATGCGGCCATTGTATTCAATGCGCTGGCCGCTGCCTTGCATCCACTCGTTTTTACCAGTGCGCTTCTGCTTGAAGGTGGTCGGTGTGCTTGGGCTGCCGATACAGGTGCTATGCTGAAATCCATCCTGGTCTTCGCGGACTATCATTTTGTCTGCCTTGATTTGCAGGGAGCCCTGATTGAGGATCACATTGCCGGTATAAGTGCTGATTTTTTTTGCATCGTTGACACTCACTGTGTCGGCTTCCAGCTCGATGGGTTGCTCACGGTCAGACTCTTCAGCCCTGACAGTGTTAGACCAATGCAACAGCGTACCCAATACCAGGCAGGTCACATAAAATAATTGCTTGTGCGTTTTCAACTCATCTCTCCAGAATCATCGATCCTTGATCATTAACCTTTGTCAGGCGTGGTTTTATTTTTTGTTTTGGCCGGCTTGGTGGCAGGCACTGCATTCACTGGCTCCGGTGCGCGCTCATAATGTACATGCACCCGGTTAAATAATTGCATGGTTTCGGATTTTTTATCAAAGCGCATGCCTGTGCCTGTGACCACGCTACCCGGTTGCTGGTGGATGGTCACCGGTAAATCGGTATAGGCAATATCCGTATCCGGTTCAACAAATAATTGTTCCGTCTTCAATTGCATTTCACCTTTTTCAGCAGTGGCCTGGCGTATCACTTTGACCTGTTTTACAAACTCCACCAGTTTACCATTGCCGGATATTTTGCCGCGCTGCCCGTAAATCTGGGTATAAGGCATGTTTTCGCCAAACTGGGTAAATCGCGGGCGGTCCAGTTCGGTGTAGTCGCTGTCCGGGTAATGGCGCATTTGCGCCGCAGCCAGCACATATTTGGTATGGCCACTGGCGTCGGTACGCGTGCTGACAAAGTTGTAAAGCATGTAATCCGGCGCATTGCGATTGATACTAGTCATGCGCGAAGCTCCCTCCTGCACTGTCTGGTTGATCCAGAAGGTAAGCAGTGCCAAAAACAGCATCAGGCCTATCGGTAGCAAAATCGGATATTTAAGCATGAATATTCATTCCGGCTAGCCTAGACCACTTTCGCTTTCAGCAAGTCATGCATGTTAAATGCCCCTGCCAATTGTTGCAGTTCATTGACTGCCAGAAAACCATTGATTCTATGGTGTTCCATCAGGCTCACTGCTTCAACAGCCATTTGCTGTATACCCAGCAATTTGGGTTGGTGGCTCATGACGCTGGTGATAGGCGCCTGATGGTCGGTCAGGCCTTGCACAAACAAACGGCGTACATCACCGTCAGTAAACACGCCGACCGGGTTTTGTCCGGCATTGACAATGGCGGTGAACCCCATGCCTTTGGCCGTTATTTCCTGGATGGCCTGTTGCACCGTTGCATTTTCTTTCACGCTCGGAATCGCATCGCCGGTGCGCATCACATCTTTAATCCTGATCAGCAAACGCCGCCCCAGGCTACCGCCAGGGTGGGAGTGGGCAAAGTCTTCTGCGGTAAAGTCACGCAGTTCCAGCACGCATAAAGCCAGTGCATCGCCCAAGGCCAGTGCGGCAGTGGTGCTTGCGGTTGGCGCCAGGCCAAACGGGCAGGCCTCATGGCTGACGGCTGCACTCAGATGCACTTGCGATTCACGCGATAAAGTCGAGTCTTCGGTGCCAGTGATACTTAATATCCGCGCACCCAGGCGGCGGATCGCAGGCAAAATATTGATGATTTCATCGCTTTCACCCGAGTTGGAAAGCGCAATCACCACATCTTCTGCTGTAATCATGCCCAGGTCACCGTGGCTGGCTTCAGCCGCATGCATAAAAAATGCCGGGGTGCCGGTGCTGGCAAAGGTGGCGGCGATTTTGCCGCCGATATGGCCGGATTTCCCCACGCCAGTGACCACTACACGGCCACGGCAATCTAAAATCATATGCACTGCAGCCTCAAACGCAGCGCCTAAGCGTCCTGCCAGCTGGCGGATTTCATCTGCTTCGTGCAATAACACATTGCGCGCTTTTTCCACGATGTCAGAACTTTCAGCAAGTTTGACACCTGATTTTGCTATACTCATGGGCAGTAAGTATAGCAAGTGACCGCCCCGGCAAGAAAGCAAAACACGGCTTTTTTAATGATTTTTTAATATCAGGCACATTTTTTGCATTAAATAAAGATTTGTGGCAGCATATTTAACCTGACACAATCCAGATTCATAATAAATATTTGACCACGCGCAGTGTTTTGCTAACAGTGTAGCAACGTGGTCTGAATTAATTGCTTTAGAACTTTTGCATGTTTGACTCCCTAATCCATTTACTTTTATTACTCACCAGTTCGGTATTCGCCGTCGGTTTGTTCCGCATATTGGGCCTGCCCGCGATACTGGCTTACTTCGCCATCGGCATTGTCCTGGGGCCCCACGCACTTGGCTTGCTCGAGGATGAAGAAACCGGTCGCCAGGTGGCTGAATTCGGCATTGTGTTCCTGATGTTTAGCATAGGCCTAGAGTTCAGCCTGCCCAAGTTATATGCCATGCGCAAAACCCTGTTCGGCCTTGGCGGCGGGCAAGTCATCCTGACGCTGGTAGTGAGCCTGCTGTTAGGCAAAGTCGCTGGATTAAGCCTGACCACCGCGTTCATTATCGGCGCGGCACTGACCATGTCCTCGACCGCCATCGTTTCCAAAATCCTGATGGAGCGCGTCGACCTTAACTCCCGCCATGGCCGCCTGAGCATAGGCGTATTGCTGTTCCAGGATCTGGCGGTGATCCCTATCCTGGTATTGATCCAGACATTGGGTGCGCACAGCAATAACTGGCTGGATGTGCTGGGCCTGACGCTGCTGAAATCCTCAATCCTGTTATTCCTGCTATTCAAATTCGGCAAAAACATCCTCAACTTCTGGTTTGAACTGGTGGCCAAGCAGCGCTCGCGTGAACTGTTTGTATTAAACGTGCTGATGGTCACTTTATTGATGTCTGCAGCCACCAATTTTGCTGGTTTGTCCTACGCGCTGGGTGCGTTTGTCGCAGGCATGCTGATTTCAGAAACCAAATACCGCTACCAGGTGGAATCCGATATCGCGCCTTTCCGCGATATTTTGCTTGGCCTGTTCTTTATCAGTGTCGGCATGCTGCTTGATGTCACTGTCATCGTGCAACATGCAGGCCTGATCGTGTTGCTGCTTGGGCTATACCTATTGTTCAAGATCGGGCTGATTGCCTTCCTGACCAAGTTCTACGGTTTTGAAATGGGCGTCGGCGTGCGTACTGGCATTATTCTGGGGCAGGCAGGTGAGTTTACTTTCGTGATTCTGGCGCTGGGCTTACAAACGCATTTGATTGATGGCGACGCCTTGCAACTGGTGTTATCGGTTGCCGTGCTTTCCATGCTGGTGGCGCCGTTTATTATTCAGTACAACGGCCGCATTGCGCGCTATCTGGTAAAAAGCTATACCCGCAATAGTATTAAAGGCGTCGATACCATCCAGGAGCATAGCCAGGAGCTATCGGGCCACGTCATTATTTGTGGCTACGGCCGCAGTGGCCAGTATCTGGGCCGTTTCCTGCGCGAAGAAAATATCCCCTATGTGGCGTTGGATATGGATGCCAGCCGCGTTCAGGAAGCCGCCTCTGCGGGTGAAAATGTGATTTATGGTGACGCCAGCAGACGCTCAGTGATGGAAGCGGCCGGCCTGGCACGTGCCAAAGCCGTGATCATCAGTTATGCCGAGACGCGAGCCTCCATGAAAGTGCTGGATGTGATCAAGGAGCGCCATCCTAACCTGCCGGTGATCGTGCGCACCCATGATGACAGTGAGATGGATGAGTTGCGCGCCGCCGGTGCGGCTGAAGTAGTGCCAGAAATCCTTGAAGGTAGCCTGATGCTGGCCTCGCATGCGCTGGTCACCCTGGGCGTGCCGTTGAACCGCGTGGTTAAACGTATCCGCCAGTTCCGTGAAGAGCGCTATAAAATGTTTAAGGGTTACTTCCGCGGTGTCAGTGACGCAGATGCTTCAACCGCCTCTTTACCGCAGTTGCATTCAGTTGAAATGTATAAAAACTTTTATGCGCATGGTTTGCGGCTGGATCATATTCCGTTTGAAGATTTTGCTGTTGAAGTCAAACAATTGCGCAGGCCTAACATGCCAGAGCCCATCGTCCCGCGCGGCGATATCGTATTGGGCGAACGCGATGTGCTGGTTCTGCTAGGCAGCAATGCCGCCCTGATCGCCATGGAAGTCTATTTGATTTCCGGCCGCAAGCCTTAAGCTATCCCCCTGATTTCAAACAGGCTGCTAACCGTGTACAGTTGGCAGCTTGTTTGAGGTTATTTGTTAGACACCCGCGTTTTTTCGTGAAAAAATCTTTATGGCAAACACTTCGGTCTTAATCGTCGGTGGTGGCATCGTCGGCTGTTTAACCGCCATGCAATTGCGCAAACAAGGCCATCAGGTCACCGTGGTCGAGCGCAACATTATCGCTGCGCAAACCTCGGGCGAATCTTCCTGGGCCGGCGCTGGCATCGCATTTCCGCTGTTGCCATGGTTTTATCAGGATGTGGTCAACGAGCTAGCACTGGCCGGCGCCAGGGCTTACCCGGCCATCAGTGCCGAGCTGTTTGCAGAAACCGGCATTGACCCCGAATGTATCCAGAGCGGCATGCTGATCCAGCCGCCCTTTGAGCGTGCACAGGCATTGGCCTGGTGTGCAAAATTTGGCCTGGCAGTAGAGGCACAAGGCGAAAACCTGCTGATCCCCGAAGTGGTGCAAATCCGTAATCCCCGCCTGTTGCAATCCCTGAAAGCCTGGTTAATCAAACACGGTGTAACACTACGCGAGCAAACCCGCTTAATGCCATTGCAAGAAGGGCAAGCGCCCATCAATGGCTGGCAAACCACCGAAGGCGAAACCCTGCATGCGGATACCTTCGTCGTCACCTCAGGCGCCTGGAGTTTCGAGCTGCTTAAACAAACGGCTCTCACGCTGGATATCAAACCCATGCGCGGGCAGATGTTGCTATATCAACTGCAACCTGGCCTGTTGCCGCATATTGTTTATCGGAATGGTTTTTACATGCTGCAACGTGCGGATGGCCATTTGCTGGCAGGCAGTAGTCTGGAAGATGTCGGGTTTGATACTGGGGTGACGGAGAGCATGCGCGAGGAAATGCAGGCGAAGGCGGAAGCCATATTGCCAGCGTTACGTGGGCAAGCGATTATCAAGCACTGGAGCGGATTGCGGCCAGGCACGCCGCATAATATCCCCATGATAGGGCGACATCCGCAGATAGAGAATTTGTATCTGAATACAGGGCATTTTCGGTATGGGGTGACGATGGCGCCGGAGTGCGCACGCAGGATTGCGGCGTTGATTGTTTAACGCTTTAATCCAGCGAGCGTGACTAGTTCCTCTGGCCTCTGTAACGGCTGGCTTTTGTGGGCGCTGCTGTGTGTAAAAGATCGTCATTCTGGCGTAGGCCAGAATCCAGGCAGAGTTGAAATTCAGCTCAGCTAGAAGTTAAAGAGCAAATGTTTCACTTGCTAGATGCTTAAATAGGTATTTCTTTGGATGGTTAAGCATTCGATGTTGCTGCTTTATTGCACCGTTGCTTTTCGCCCCTAGGCGAGTGACTTTTCTTTGCTTGCCCAAAGAATAAGTCACCAAAAGAAAGGGCACCCTAGCTTCCGCTTGTACCCTGCGTTGCTCCTCAACGTGGGCGGCCAACGAAACTCGCCCTAGCGGCTTGCAAAAGACGCAAGCCACCGCGGAGCTCAAACAGGCGCTGGCCGACAGCTCCCCCGCTGACTGCGCTACTCGGCGCGTCAGATAGGGTCCCATGAAAAGCACCACGCGGTTACTGAAGTGAGAATACGCACATTGCATCCCGCCGACACACTGAAATAAAACAAAGTAAACGGACAAAATGACCAACAAAATAGTTTGTTGGTCGTTTGCTTTAAAACTCTGACAGAGTCACTTAGCGCCCTGAGTGCGGCATGTTTAACCAAAGACTTCATCGTGGTAGTTTTAACCGGGCCCCTATCTGACGCGCCGAGTAGCGCAGTCAAAATAAGGAGGAAGGGAGCGACTGTACGAATCCCGCGGTGGCTTGCGGGTTGTGCAAGCCGCTAGGTTGAGTTTCGTGACCGCTTATTTTGGCGAGCAACGCAGGAGATAAGCGGAAGCTAGGGTGCCTTTTCTTTTGGTTACTTATTCTTTGGGCAAGCAAAGAAAAGTCACTCGCCTAAGGGCGAAAAGGAAGAGTGTAATAAAGCAGAAAAATCGATTAATCAGCCAACCAAAGAAATACCGATTTAAACCTCCCGACAGATTTGACACTGATTGACTAAACCTGATCAAACAAAAAAGAGAATTTCTTTGCTAGATCATTTCCAACAAAGCACAGAGTAGATAATGCTACTGCAATCATAAAAATGCTTAATTGCCATTTCCCTCAGTAGCTATCCAATCGCCACTCTTCCCGCCATGTTTCTCCAGTAACCGTATCCCCTGCATAACCATGCCGCGATCAATCGCTTTGCACATATCATAAATGGTCAACAGGCCCACCTGAACGGCGGTCAACGCTTCCATTTCCACGCCTGTTTGCCCTGTCGTTTCACATTGGGCCCGGCAAATCACGCTGTGATCTCCTTCGTCTGCCACAAAGCTTACATCCACGCGGCTCAGG
Source organism: Methylophilus sp. E2MeOHC9 (assembly GCF_058744375.1). Taxonomy (NCBI): domain Bacteria; kingdom Pseudomonadati; phylum Pseudomonadota; class Betaproteobacteria; order Nitrosomonadales; family Methylophilaceae; genus Methylophilus; species Methylophilus sp. E2MeOHC9. The sequence continues at coordinate 643,665 of NZ_CP196024.1, read as the reverse complement.
CTAAGCGGGTGACATAGCGGGATCAGGTCACTGGTCTTTTTACTGGCCTGTATAGCAGCAATCCTAGCGATTCCCAGCACATCGCCTTTTTTGGCGTTACCTTGCAAAATGGTTTGCAGCGTGGCCGCTTGCATGTGGATGCGGCCTTCAGCGATGGCGATACGTTTGCTATGCGCTTTGTCGCCGATATCGACCATATGGGCGTGGCCCTGGGCGTTGAAATGCGTTAATTCGGACATGGTGAAAAATGATGAACTCAGGCGATGAAGTCGTTATCATAACAAGTTTGGCTCAGCGGTTTATATTGATCCAGGAATAATGTCGTTTTAAGGGCTCTCTTTTTCACTCACAGACATATGGTTTTTAATCCATTTAAATATGTTGATCAGCACCCGCGCCTGGCAATACGGCGATGCGTGGTGGCGTTGGCTTTGATGATGCCATCGGGATTCCCTATGCTGGCAGAAAGTGCGGTGGGTCAGTTTTCCGGTAAGCCTTATGAGCCAGAGCTGGATTTGAGTTTGCCAGCGGATTCTTCCAACCAGTTGCCTGAGTTGGGCGATGCATCGCAAACGGTATTATCGGCGCGCGATGAGGAGAAAATCGCTAACCAGATTCTCAAGCAGGTGGCGACCAGTGAAGATGTACTTGATGATGCCGAAGTGACTGATTATTTGCAGGCTTTGGGCATGCGGCTGGGTGCCAGCAGCCCGGACAAGCAGCAGAAATTTTATTTCTTTGTGTTGCAGGAAAGAAGTATTAACGCGTTTGCCATGCCTGGCGGCGTGATCGGGGTGCATACGGGGCTGTTTACTTCATCCAATAGTGAATCGGAGTTGGCCAGCGTCTTGGGGCATGAGATCGGCCATGTCACACAGCATCACCTGGCGCGTATGCTGGCGTCACAAAAATACGATATGTTTAAAAACATCGCCGCGACTGCGCTGGCGTTGCTGGTGATGCGCTCGAACCCGCAGGCCGGTATGGGTGCTATGACGGCGGCGTCTGCTGCGGGTATTCAGCGCCAGATCGACTACACTCGCGAACATGAACGTGAAGCTGACCGGGTCGGGTTAACCATCTTGCAGGATGCGGGCTTTGATGTACGTGCCATGCCGGCTTTTTTTAATACCTTGCAGCGAGCCACACGCTTTTCTGATGGCAATATGCCCAGCTATTTACGTACGCACCCGATGACCAGTGAGCGCATTGCCGATATGGGCAATCGCGTGCAAAATCTGCCGTATAAACAGGTGAGTGAGAACCCAGCTTTTTCATTGATGCGGGCGAAAATCCGTGCCTTTGAAGGGGCTCCGACGCAAATGGTGGAGGAGTTTAAAAATAACCTGGAAGAAGGCCGCTTCCAGAATGAGCAATCCGAGCACTATGGGCTGGCGTATGCCTATCTGCGTGCAAACCAGGCGAAAAATGCCCAGCAGGAAGTGCAATGGCTGGAGCAACATGGCATGGTGAATCCTTACCTGGTGACATTGAAAGCACTCACTCTGGCCAAACTGGGGAAAATAGCCGAGGCGGAGCAACAGTTTGTGCAAGGCTTGCAAAAGTATCCGCAGCACCGGATGCTGGCACAAGGTGAATCAGAACTACTGATTCGCAGTAATCAGTGGCCTCAAGCGGTGACTTTTATCCAGAAACAGTTGTCCATGTTTCCTGAGGATCCCAAACTGTATGACTGGCTGGCCGCAGCTTACCAGGGGCAGGGCAAGCAGATGTTGCGGCATCAGGCACTGGGTGAGTCGTATGTGCGTAAATATGATTTGCCACGCGCGATAGACCAGTTTGACATTGCCAGCAAAGCCAAAGACGGTGATTTCTACCTGCAATCCAAGGTCGAGGCACGTTTAAAAGCGCTCAGGCTGCAACAGGCGCGGGATAAAGATGATGACAAAAGCTGATAGGGGCAGAGTCTGATGCAAAGACGAACAGTGTTAAAAGGCTGGCTGGCACTGGCAACGCTACCTTTCTGGATGGTCATCCAAAAGGTGCAGGCCGCGACCTGGTTTGTGCAGGCGTTTGAAGCCAAGCAGACATCGGAAGTGATGGCCGCCTTGCAAGCGAAGGCGGTGCCGGTGTCGCAAAATATTCAAATTGAAGCGCCGCAAAAAGCCGAGAATGGTGCAGTGGTGCAGGTGGAAGTTTCCAGCACTCAGCCGGCGGGCAGCATCAGCACCCTGCGTTTGCTGGCCGATGCTAACCCAACCCCACTGATCGCCAGTTTTGAGCTGGGTCAACAGGTGTTGCCGAAACTGGTGACACGTATCAAACTGGCGCAATCGGGTGAATTAATAGCCCTCATACAGCAGGCTGGGGGCCAGTTTCAGCAGCAACGGCGTGCAGTGATTGTGCTCGAAGATGGTTGCGCCGGGAGTGAGCGCGAAGAGCCGTTTGCCAGCAGCATGAAAATGCGTGCTCGCCCGCTGGAAGATGGGCCTTTGGGCAAGGGTATAGTCGAGCTCAAGATCATTATTGTGCACCCTATGCGTACAGGCCGTAGTAAAAATGATGATGGTGTTTTAATGCCAGCGCATTTCATGCAATTGATGCAAGTCGTGCTCAACGGCAAGGTCATCGTCGATGCGCAGACCGGCACCGGTATTTCACGTAACCCTTACTTTACTTTTTATATTAAAGAGGCCAAGGTAGGCGACGTGATTGCGGTGCACTGGCAGGATAATCGCGGGTTTGAAGGGCAGGGCCAGGTGACTGTTTCTCAATAGTTTATTGATAAGCATTGCTTATCAATAAAATTAAAACAATCAATTATACATATATAATAGAGTTGTCTAAAATGCATCCATTCGCTGTGGAAACACAGCAACCTTTTTCATTAACCATGATTTAAATCGTCCATTTGAATCACTTATAAGGAGAGCTACATGTCATTGATCAATACACAAGTACAACCATTCAAGGCCCAGGCATTTCATAACGGTAAATTTATCGAAGTGACAGAAGAGTCATTAAAGGGCAAATGGTCTGTGCTGATTTTCATGCCGGCAGCGTTTACTTTCAACTGCCCGACAGAAGTTGAAGATGCGGCTGACAACTACGCAGAATTCCAGAAGGCTGGTGCTGAAGTGTACATCGTGACCACCGATACGCATTTCTCCCACAAGGTTTGGCACGAGACTTCACCAGCAGTGGGCAAAGCAAAATTCCCATTGGTGGGTGACCCTACGCACCAATTGACACGCGCTTTTGACGTGCATATCGATGAAGAAGGTCTGGCATTGCGCGGTACGTTCGTGATCAACAACGAAGGTGTGATCAAAACTGCTGAAGTACACAGCAACGAAATCGCCCGTGATGTAAAAGAAACCTTGCGCAAGTTGAAAGCTGCTCAATACACAGCTGCAAACCCAGGCCAGGTTTGCCCGGCCAAGTGGAACGACGGTGCAGCAACATTGACACCATCACTGGACTTGGTAGGTAAGATTTAATCTCTCTGAGATTAGCTTGAGTAAAGCCCTGCGCAAGCAGGGCGCTCAGGTAAAGTCACTAAGAGGTTATTTGCCTGGCAGTGGTTTTACCTGAGCCTCCCCAACCAACTTTTGATCGCCATGCAAATGGCCACGGCTTCTTGTCGCCGCAAAATACAGACAAGTTGTCATTTTGGAGAATAAAAAATGTTAGACGATACCCTTAAGACACAACTGCAAACCTACCTCGGTATGCTGCGTCAGCCTATCCGTCTGATCGCATCCCTGGATAACAGTGACAATGCTGCAAAAATGCGCGAATTGCTGCAAGAGATCGCCGCGTTGTCAGACAAAGTCAGCCTGGATGAAACCGGCGATGATGCACGTAAACCTTCATTCGTGATTGCCAAAGAAGGTGAAACGCATGGTGTACGCTTTGCGGCGATTCCACTCGGCCATGAATTTACTTCACTAGTACTGGCTTTGCTATGGACTGGCGGTCATCCACCAAAAGTGGAGCAGGATGTGCTCGACCAGATCAAGGCGCTGGATAGCGACTTGAATTTTGAAGTCTATATGAGCCTTTCTTGCCATAACTGCCCTGACGTGGTGCAAGCGACTACGCTGATGACGGTATTCAACCCGCGCATCAATGTGACGGTGATTGATGGTGGCCTGTATCAGGACGAAGTCAATGAACGTAACGTCATGGCCGTGCCTGCGACTTTCCTCAATGGCGAGATGTTTGCTTCTGGCCGTATGCTGGTGGAAGAGTTCCTGGCTAAAGTTGATACCGGTGCGGTAGCGAAAGAAGCTGAAAAACTCAACGCCAAAGAGTCATTTGATGTGCTGGTGGTTGGCGGTGGCCCGGCCGGTGCTTCAGCTGCGATTTATGCAGCACGTAAAGGCATACGCACTGGGATTGTCGCGGACCGTTTTGGTGGCCAGGTCAATGACACACTGGCGATTGAAAACTTTATTTCTGTCAAAGAAACGGAAGGGCCAAAACTGGTGGCAGCGCTGGAAGAGCATGTGAAAACGTATGACGTCGATATTATGCCTCTGCAACGTGCGGTAGGGTTGAGTGAGCCGAAACAAGCCGGCCATAAACACGGCGGCCTGATAGAAGTGAAACTCGAGAGTGGTGCTATTTTGCGCAGCAAGTCAGTGATCTTGGCAACCGGCGCACGCTGGAAAAACCTGAATGTGCCTGGTGAAGCCGAGTACAAAAACAAAGGTGTGGCCTACTGCCCGCACTGTGATGGCCCGTTGTTCAAAGGCAAGCACGTGGCGGTGGTCGGTGGTGGTAACTCAGGCGTCGAAGCGGCGATTGACCTGGCCGGTGTGGTTGGGCATGTCACATTGCTGCAATTTGATACCGAGCTGAAAGCCGATGCCGTTTTGCAACGTAAATTACGCACGCTGCAAAACGTCACGATTTTAACCAGTGCACAAACCAGTGAAATCACCGGTGACGGCACACGTGTCAATGGCCTGACTTATACCGACCGCGTGAGTGGTGAAAGCAAGCATGTGGCGCTGGAAGGTGTATTTATCCAGATTGGCCTGGTGCCGAACACGGATTGGCTGAAAGGCACGGTAGACCTGAGCAAATATGGTGAAATTGAAATCAACAACCATAATGCGACTTCGCTGCCTGGCGTATTTGCCGCGGGGGATGTGACCACTATCCCTTACAAGCAGATCGTGATTGCCATGGGCGAAGGGTCGAATGCTGCACTGGGTGCGTTTGATTACCTGATCCGTCAGTAAGATGTTGTAGCAATAAAAAAACCTGCCTCGGCAGGTTTTTTTATATCCGGGTATCCACTATTGCTTGATCAGTGACAATGAAACCGCTTCCGCCACTTTAATACCATCAACAGCGGCTGACAGAATGCCGCCCGCATAGCCGGCGCCTTCGCCGCAAGGGAATAAACCCTTGGTATTGATGCTTTGCAAAGTATCATCATCACGCTTGATGCGTATCGGGCTGGAGGTGCGGGTTTCCACGCCGGTTAAAATGCCATCGGCTAAATCAAAATTAGGGATCTGTTTAGCAAACGCCGGAATCGCTTCGCGGATAGCGTTAATCGCAAATTCTGGCAAGGCAGACGCTAGGTTGGTTAAATGCAAGCCAGGCGTGTAAGAAGGCGTGACTTCACCAAACTCAGTCGAAGGGCGATTAGCTAAAAAATCGCCTATCAGTTGACCTGGTGCCGAGTAATCGCTGCCGCCCAGCACAAAGGCATGGCTTTCCAGCTGACGTTGTAATTCAATGCCAGCCAATGGGTGGTCCGGGTAATCCACCTCAGGCGTAATGCCGACCACGATGCCCGCATTGGCGTTGCGCTCGTTGCGGCTGTACTGGCTCATGCCATTGGTGACCACGCGGTTAGGTTCGGAGGTCGCCGCCACCACCGTGCCGCCCGGGCACATGCAAAAACTGTACACACTGCGGCCATTTTGCGCGTGATGCACCAGTTTGTAATCGGCTGCGCCCAGCTTTTGCAGAATGTCATCGCTATAGCTTTTGCCGTAACGCGCACGGTCAACCAGGCTCTGCGGATGCTCGATACGGAAGCCTATCGAAAACGGTTTCGCTTCGACATAAATGCCTTTGTTGTACACCATCTCGAAGGTATCACGCGCACTGTGGCCTACTGCCAGCACCAGGTGGCGGGTAGGCAGGTATTCGCCTGTTTGCAAGGTCACGCCTTGTACTTGTTGGTCCTGGATATCGATCTCGGTGACACGGTGGCCAAAGCGGATTTCACCGCCCAGGCTGGTAATGGTGCTACGCATTTCTTCTACCATGCTGACCAGTTTGAAGGTGCCTATGTGCGGATGGCTGACGTATAAGATTTCTTCGGGCGCCCCGGCTTTGACAAACTCCTGTAGCACCTTACGACCGTAGTGTTTCGGGTCTTTGATCTGGCTGTAAAGTTTGCCGTCAGAGAAGGTACCTGCGCCGCCTTCACCAAACTGTACGTTGGATTCCGGGTCCAGTTTACGTTTACGCCACAAGCCCCAGGTATCCTGTGTGCGCTGGCGGACTTCTTTACCGCGCTCAAGTACGATAGGTTTAAACCCGGCTTGCGCCAGTATCAATGCCGCAAAGATGCCTGCCGGGCCAAAGCCGACCACGATGGGCCTGTGATTTAAATCCTCTGTATTGGTGGCGACAAATTTATAACTGGTGTCCGGCGCCGGTTTGATATGCGGGTCTTTTTTAAAGCGGGCAAGGATTTTCGCTTCGTTCCTGACTTCGACATCAATGTTATACACAAACAAGATCGCATGGGTTTTACGCGCATCTACGCCGCGTTTGAAAATCTCAAACCGTATCAGGTCAACTTCCGGGATTTCAAGGCGTTTAAGCAGGGCCGCCTTGATCTGGTCATCCTGATGGATCAGCGACTCGGCTTCTATAAGGGGGAGTTTGATTTCTGTGATTCGTAGCATAGCGGGCTCGCGGATAGTGGTTATCTATCAAAAGCGTATTTTATTACATTCGGCCTTAACCTATGGTAGATTTTCACATCGGTTCTATTTAATTAGTATCGGAGTTGGTCGTTATACAGTGTATGTTTAATTACAGGCGACGAGTACTTATTCCGTTAATCATTGCCGCAACCATTTTGTGCGGATCAATGATATGGCTGTTTATCGCCATGTATCAGCTTGTGTCTTTTTCGGAGCAAAAAGACTCGGTAGACCGCCAGCGTTATGATGTCGCCGCCCTGGGTAAAGCCATCACCAATGCTGAAAGCGGCCAGCGCGGTTATTTACTCACCGGGCATACGCTATTTCTCGACACCATGGAACAGGGACGGGCAGATACGCACAGAGTACTTGCCAGCCTGGAAAAACGAGCAGCCAAGGTAGGCGAAATTCGTCCGGAGCTGGAAAGGGTCAAACAGTTAATCCATCAAAAATTCGATGCCATCGATAAAAGTATCCAGGTACAAATGCGTGCCGGCTCTTACGCCTCACATCTGACCTTAAGCAAAGATAAGGGCCGTGAGTTGATGAAACTGATCAACGACCGTTTAGGCGAGATGGATGGCAAGCTGGAACATCTCAGGGGCGGCTATGAGCAGGAGATCAGGCAGCGTGTGGTTGAGGCTGTCATCGGCGCCATTTTGTTATGCATGCTGATTATTGGCGTGCTGCTATTTTCATATCGCAGTACCACTGACTTGCTAGATGAGGTGCTGAAAACCCAGGCTGTGACAGAGCAGTTGAGCCATGAGGTCGATCATGATTTGCTCACCGGATTACCCAACCGGCGCAGTGTAGATGAGCATCTGGAAACGGTGTATCAGCGAGCCAAGCATGTCTCAAAACCATTCGCTATCTTCTTTATGGACCTGGATGGTTTCAAACAGATCAATGATGAATATGGTCATGAAATTGGCGATGCCCTGTTGGTAGAAGTGGCTGAAATGTTTCAAAAAGTACTCAGGCAAACGGATTTCCTGGCCCGGCAAGGCGGCGATGAATTTGTGCTGGTGGTGGGTAGTTATTTGCACCGTATGGAGCTGGTGCAATTGGCGCAACGCCTCATCAAGTTATTTTCACGGCCCGTGATCGTCAGGACCATGGCGCTGAATATCGGTGTCAGTATCGGCATTGCCGAATATCCGCGGCACGGCAAGCAGGTGAAACAACTATTACACGCAGCGGATAAGGCGATGTATGTATCCAAGAAAAATGGAAAAAACTCGTTCAGCTTTGATGGCGAATAAGGGTTGATTCAGATCAGTTTGCCAGCTCCAGTTGCAGCATTTTTTTCAGCAGTGGCACAGTGACCGGCTTCTTGGTGATGAGCGACCATTCATCCAGTGCATCCAGCACCGAAACCAGCGTAGGTAAATCGCGGCGTAAATATTTCAGGCAGTAAGCGATCACTTCATCGGGCAGCTTCATGCCACGGTCTTGCGCATGGGCGCGTAAGGCATCGGCTTTTTCGCTGTCACTCAGCGGCTGCAGTTGGTAGACCAGGCCCCAGGCCAGGCGGGTAGCCAGATCATCGCGTAATCCCATTTGGGTGGGTGCATGATTGCCGGCAGTGACCAGCACACCGCCTTCGGCTTTAATATGGTTAAAGGTATCAAACAGGATGATTTGCGACTCTGCATCCAGGGTGTGTACATCGTCGGCAATATGCGCGCCCATGGCTTGGGCTGCCAGTAGCAGATGGGTTTTGCCACTGCCTGGCGCACCCCACAAAAACATGAATTGTGTGGGCGCCTGCCCTGCCAGGACAGTCTTCAAGCTGTTCAAGGCTTCGTCGTTTTGACCGATGATGAAATTGTCAAACCCTGGTGCAGCAGGTGGCTGGATATTAAGCAGTAATTGTTTCACAGCAAAGACTTTAGTTTGTTTGGGGATCAGTCATCCGTTAGTTGGATCACTGATGTCTGGCTGTGCAAGTAGGTCTCGCTACGCATATAACTTTTTTTCACATAACGCAAACCTACGGCAATGGCAGCGCTGACCGGCAAGGCCAGCAACACGCCGGTAAACCCAAATAGCTGCCCGCCTGCCATCAAGGCTAAAATCACCAATACAGGATGCAGGCCAATACGGTCACCTACAAGGATAGGCGTCAGGAAAAAACTTTCCACAAACTGGCCGACACCAAACACCAGCAACACTGGCACCACTTCTGGCAATGATGCAAATTGTAATAAAGCCAGCATGATGGCTAAAATAAATGCCAGGGCAAAACCAAGATAAGGTACAAAGCTAAGCAAACCGGCGATCATGCCGATAGAGAGTGCCATATCCAGGCCCACCAGCCATAAACCCACACTATAAAACACACACAGTGACAGCATGACGGATAGCTGCCCGCGCAGGAATTCGGCGACGACACTGTCGATATCTTTGGCGATTTTTTTAACACGGCCTATCAGGTCACGTGGAATCAATTCACCGATTTCGGTCATCATATCGTCCCAGTCGCGCAAAAAATAAAACAGCACCACGGGTAACAAGAGAATGTTGGCGAGCATGCCTATCAGGTTCAGGCCTTTTTGACCTGCACTCAGTAATACGCTGCCAACAAAGCTGCTCGCTGTTTGCCAGTGCTCAGTCACCAGTTTTTGTATATAGGCAGGGTTTACATTGAAACGGATGCCAAAACGCTGTTGCAACCAGGGCTCCACCTGCTGGTGAAAATGATCCACCAGGGCGGGCAAGCGTTGCACGATGAGCATGGATTGTTGTTGCAGTAGCGGGATGATGATCAACATCAAACCTATCAGCGCCAGGATCACGCCAGCCATCACTAACAACGTCGCCAGAGTGCGGCCGATTTTCCAGTGGCGGTATCCGGCTTCACTCAGCCGGTCTACCAGCGGATCCAGCATGTAAGCAATGACCATGGCTGCCAGAAAAGGCGTTAGCACAGGCTCCAGCAAGTAAAACAGGTAGATGAAAAGCGCTGCCACGATCCACCAGCGATTGTCGCTGACAAACTGAGTCACACTGGACTTTTGATACTCGTGATCTGACATGGGCGCCTGTAATGTATCCCTTCAATCCGGCATAGGTCGAACTGGCAAGATGCGTTAAAATAATGGTTATTCCTAAAATTATACTGAATTTCGTGGATGTCACGCGCTTTGTTGCAATATCCATGAATTTATATTGAATTAAATATTCATAGCATAGAAAGAAACGAGAGCACTTTGACGACTTCTTCTGATAAAACTTCTGTCACCTATCGCGACGCCGGTGTAGATATGGAAGCTGGTGATGCGCTGGTCGAACAGATCAAGCCATTTGCAAAACGCACCATGCGTCCTGAGGTCATGGGCGGCATTGGCGGTTTTGGTTCATTGTTCGCCATGCCGAAAAAATTCAAGGAACCCGTGCTGGTTTCGGGCACCGATGGCGTAGGCACCAAGCTCAAACTGGCTTTCCAGCTCAACAAGCACGATACCGTAGGCATTGACCTGGTCGCCATGAGCGTGAACGATATCCTGGTGCAAGGCGCCGAGCCGCTGTTTTTCCTGGATTATTTTGCCTGTGGCAAACTTGAAGTAGGCACTGCGGCTGCTGTGATCAAGGGTATTGCACAAGGCTGTGAAGAATCCGGCTGTGCGCTGGTGGGCGGTGAAACCGCTGAGATGCCTGGCATGTACCCAGCCGGTGAATATGACCTGGCCGGTTTTGCGGTCGGCTGTGTGGATAAAGCCAATATCATTGATGGCACGACCATCCAGGCGGGCGATGTGGTGCTGGGGCTGGCCTCCAGTGGCGCGCATTCCAATGGTTATTCATTGATCCGCAAGCTGATTGAAACTTCAGGCATCGATATGGAATCTGACTTCCATGGCCGTAAATTTAAAGATGTGGTGATGGCACCAACCAAGTTATATGTGAAGTCCGTACTCAAACTGCTGGAAACACTGCCAGTAAAAGGCATGGCACATATTACCGGCGGCGGCATCACCGAGAATATTCCGCGTGTATTGCCGGCAGGCCTGACTGCCGAAGTACAAAAATCCAGCTGGACATTGCCACCGTTGTTCCAATGGTTGCAAGCACAAGGCAATATCGCGCCGCAGGAAATGTACCGCACCTTTAACTGCGGTATCGGTATGGCGATTATTGTGGCCGCCGAACATGCGGAGCAGGCCGAGAGTGTATTGGCCTCTGCTGGCGAAACCGTTTACCGCATTGGCCAGATCCGTGCGCAACAAGCCGGTGAAGCGCCGACTGTGGTGGTGTAATGCATCCATTTTCCTTTCATCGTATGGTCGTCCATGGTCTGGCGGTAGCCCTGTTACTGGCTGCCACCGGATTGTCGGCAGCACCCAAGCAGCTCATCTTGAAATATGATTTGCTGCAACAGGGTGTGCCTATCGCCAGCGTGAAAGACCAACTGACAGTGACTGGCAATAAATACCAGATTGATTCACTGGCCGAAGGCAAAGGGATTTACAAGTTGATGGGTGAGCGCACACTTTCAAGTCAAGGCGATGTGGCTGAGAATGCTTTACGTCCTGCGCACTTTGAATCCCGTCAATCCAAGCATGCAGACAAAGCTTTGATCAATGACTTTGACTGGGGAAAAAAAGTACTGAAAATGCAGGTGAAAGGCGAGCAACAAAGCGAGAAGCTGGCTAAAGGCACGCAAGACCTGTTGAGTGTGATGTATTGCTGGATGTGGCAACCACCCAAAGGCAAACAGGTAAAACTAGCGGTGACTAACGGTAAAAAACTTGCACCGCATACCTTTGTGGTCACTGAAGAAAGTACGCCGTTACAAACGGAAGCGGGTACGTTTAATGTGATCAAACTGGCAGATAGCGACGGTGAGAAAACGCTGTATCTCGCCAAAGACAAAGGGTATCTTCCGGTGAAGCTGGTAGTCATGGACGACGGCAAACGCATGGAGCAAGTGATCACCAGTATCACTGGTCAGTAACGGGTATTCTCCACATCGGGAAAACACGTGATTAACATACAAGGCCTGTACAAGTGGATACGGCAACACGTTTCCTGGTCATTAGGGTTGGCGCTGTTCATCTCCTTGCTGGTGCATGTGTTTGTACTGAAAGAAGTCGCCTGGCGCAGTTGGTTTGTAGAAGATGAACCGCCACCCACCTTATTAAACGCGCAGTTAGAAGCTGCGTCTGGCAAGCCGGTATTGAAAGCGCCCGGCAAACCAGTCAGGCAACAAAAAGTGCCTGGCGTCAAACCTGAGCCATCTGCCCCGGTGACGCATTCGCCGCCGCCAGTCACTGAAGCACCGGATGTGTCACCGCCAGTAGCCACGAGTGAAGAGGGCGCAGAGAAAGCTGAAGAAGCCCGCCAGGCAGAAATCGCCGCCTGGCATGAGACTGACAACGCGGTTGCCGAGCCAGAAGCCGCATCGCCCCAGCCCTATCAGCGCGTCAGTACTGAGTTTGCGGTCTACGTGAATGGCGAAAAACAGCCTGCGGGTAGTGCGAAAATCGATTATGTGCAACAGCCATCCGGGCAGTATGCGCTGCGCTGGGTGGTTGAAGGGCGTGGACTGCTAAAGTTGCTCTACCCGACGCTGGAGCAACAAAGCCAGGGTGACATTGGCCCGCATGGATTAAAGCCGCATTTTTACCGATATGCGTTTGGCAACAAGAAAGACAAAATATACGAGGCTAATTTAGATTGGGAAACCAACTTGATTACCTTGAAAACAGCTAAGGGCGAGCAACGGACTGACCTGCCAAACAACACGCAAGACATCCTGAGTTTTATGTACCAGTTTATGTTTGTGCCGCCATTGCAGGAAATGCACATCGCCCTTACCAACGGGCGGCGCCTGAGCACTTACCAATACGAATTTGAAGGCGAGGATACCATGGTGATTGCCGACCAGACTATCCAGACCGTACACATTGCCCATACCCGTGGCGAGACGGACGAGAAAATAGAATTGTGGCTGGCCAGCGATTATCGCTATGTGCCAGTCAAGATCAGAAAACAGGAAAAAAACGGCATGGTGATTGAGCAAGTCGCCACGCGTTTGATCACTGAATAACGCAAGACGCAACATATTTGAAAGACATTCATGAACTCCACCCTTATGCGCCAAACGGCGGCTTTATTAAACGACATGCTGCAATTCGAGAGTCCGGCCGATGGCAAACTCAGCGAGTTCTTTCGCCAGCATAGGGAGCTAGGCACCAAAGAGCGCGCCTGGATCGCCGAAACCGCTTATGGAGTATTACGCCGCTACCGTTATTTGCGCGAAATCAGCATCACAGAAGCGGACGAGCAGGAAGATACCCGTAAACTGATCCTGGCTTATCTGATCAAGATCGAAGGCAAAAGCATACGCGACCTTGACGAGATGCTAGACGAGCGCCAAAAAGAATGGGCAGTGCAAATTAAAAGCAAAACCAGCGAAGGTTTTGCGCCCGCCATTCTGGCTGATGTGCGCGACTGGTTCTGGGATAAGCTGGTGGCGCAATATGGCGAAACTGAAGCCATGACCATCTGCCGCAGCATGTTTGAACAAGCCAGCCTCGATCTGCGCGTGAATACCATCAAGGCGACGCGCGAAGAAGTAATGGCACGCATGTTGGCCGAAAACACTGTGAAAGATAACGTGATCATCACCACGCCGTATTCGCCAGTCGGCATCCGCATGGGCGCACGCCTGAACATAGGCAAACATATTTTGTTTACCGAAGGCAAAATTGAAGTGCAGGACGAAGGCAGCCAGTTACTGAGTTATTTAGTAGCGCCCAAGCGTGGCCAGATGGTGGCTGATTTATGTGCCGGTGCTGGTGGTAAAACACTCGCGTTGGGGGCATTGATGAAAAACACCGGCCGTTTATATGCGTTCGATGTCTCAGAAAAACGCTTGAATAATTTAGGTCATCGCCTGAAACGTAGCGGTTTATCCAACCTGCAAGCGCAGTTGATCAACAACGAAAATGACTTAAAACTCAAACGCCTGAACGGCAAGTTTGACCGTGTGCTGGTAGATGCGCCCTGTAGCGGCTTGGGCACCTTACGCCGCAACCCGGATTTGAAATGGCGCCAGACCGAACAGGATGTTGCCGAGTTAAATGTAAAACAGACTAACATCCTGGCGCGTGCAGCCAAGTTGTGCAAAGCCGGTGGCAGGGTCATCTATGCGACTTGCAGCCTGTTGCGTGATGAAAACGAAGCGATTGCCGAAGCGTTTCTGCAAGCGCATCCAGACTTTAAATTGATCCCGGCGAGCGAAGTGTTGGCGCAGCAGAATATTGAACTGGATACTGGCGAGTATTTAAAACAGCTGCCGCATTTGCATGGAACAGACGGATTCTTTGCCGCAGTGTTTGAAAAAGCAAGCCCAGTAAAAGATGCTGAAAAAACCAGTGCCTGATTGGTAACATTAGCTAGCAATATATCCAGTCTTATCACCCGCTTCACAGCGCTTGAACCAAAACCTTTCGTCCAAGTTGGTAGCTAGCACTTGGACGAATCCAACTCTCGGCGGATACTCCAATTCTGATGGCATCTCCGCATTGTTTGCCCGTTAGCTCCAGCGCAATATCGAGTACTTCATCACGCCTGTTTAGTTGCCCAGTCATGGGCGCTCGTTTTTTGTATTTGCCGCAATGCCAGAAAGTATGTTGACCGATATACTTTCCATTAAGCATCATAAGTGCTGTGCGTATAGGTCAATGTCAGGCTTTTGGGTTATTCTTGAGCCCTATACGGTTATAAAACTATAGACATGATGAAACTCACTCTGAATCTGCAAATACTCATCGCTGCGCTCCTGGGCGTAGCTGGCGGTTGGGCATTGCATGGCTTGCCCGCTGATTCAGAAACAGCGCAGTGGAGCCTTTATGCAGCCAATCTGGTCGGTACGCTCTTTATCGATCTACTCAAAATGGTCATGATCCCGCTAGTATTCTGCGCCATCGTGACTGGCATCGCCAACCTGCGCCAACATAGCCAGATGAATACGGTCTGGAAAACCACCTTACTGTTTTTTGCGACAACCACCATCATTGCGATTGTGATTGGCCTGAGTGCCACACATATTGTGCAGCCTGGAGCTGGCTTGCATCTGGATATGTTTGCCGATGCCATGCAGCAGTTTGAATCCAAACAACTCACCTTGCCCGAATTCTTTACCCAGTTTTTGCATGGCATTTTCATGAATCCGTTCAAGGCGCTGGCCGATGGCAATATCATCGCGATTGTGGCATTTGCATTGGTGCTGGGGATTGCGCTGGTGATGGCTTCAGACCGTTATCCGCAATTATTGGGTCTGTTTGAAGAAGGCATGACGGTTTGCATGCAGATGATCAACTGGATTATGCGGCTGGCCCCTTTTGGCATTGCGGCGTTGCTGTTTAGACTGGTCGCCACGCAAGACGTGAGTCTGTTTGCGACGCTGACCAAATTCATCCTGTTAGTCATGGGCACCACCTTGCTGCATGGGCTGGTGGTGTTGCCAGCCTTGTTATATCTACTCACCCGCAAGCGACCATTATGGTTTTTGCGCAATGCGCGCGAAGCTTTGTTGACAGCATTTGCCACCAGTTCAAGCAATGCGACCATGCCGGTCACCATGCGCTGCACCACGCAGAACATGCAAGTGAAACCTGAAATCGCCGGGTTTGTCGTTCCCTTAGGGGCGACTGTGAATATGGATGGCACCGCCTTGTATGAAGCCTCTGCCGCGCTTTTTGTAGCGCAACTGGCAGGGATAGATCTATCCCTGGGTCAGCAACTGGTGGTGTGCTTTACCACCATGATTGCCGCCATGGGCGCGCCTGGCATCCCCAGCGCCGGCATGGTCACCATGGTGATGGTGCTGCAGAGCGTGGGCTTGCCGGCAGAAGCGATTGCGATATTACTGCCAATCGACCGCTTGCTGGATACAGTCAGAACCGCAGTCAACGTCGAAGGCGACATGATAGGTAGCCTGGTGGTACAACACGTGACGGAAACCAGATCTTCAAGCTAGAATTCATCCCATGTTAGAACAACGCATTGCTCAGGTATCAGATACTCCCGTCATTTGCGCATTGGTGAATGCAGCCTATCGCGGCGAGACCAGCCGTGCAGGCTGGACCACAGAAGCGGATTTATTAACCGGCGTGCGCACCAGTGAACGCACCATACAGGCGCTGATTGAAAGCGAAGAAGCGTGTATCTTACTCGGCGAAGAAGCCGGCGGTGTAGTGGCTGCCTGTATTTGCCTGGAGCGGCATCCTGAGCCTGCAGACACAGTGCATTTGGGCATGATTGCCGTTTCGCCCTTATTGCAGAATCGTGGTTATGGAAAAACCATGATACTCGCAGCAGAAAAACTGGCGAAGGCACAGTGGGAGGCGAAACACGCGGAAATGATGGTGATCAGCCTGCGTGAGGAGTTGATCGCGTTTTACCAGCGGTTGGGATACCATGCAACGGGGAAAACGGTGCCGTTTCCGCACCAGCCGGATATGTGGCAGGCGCAGGTTGAGAATATGCAGTTGATTGTTTTGCAGAAGGCGTTGTGATTGATTGTTGGTTGTAATGCCTGTCTTTTAGGCTTTTCGATGCTTAGTGATCTGTACGTTACTTCTAAGCGCGTCTCCTCTGTTCGTTTTGCTGGTGAGGGGTTTACAGAGCATGCTTTGCACCTGTGAGACGGCTGACTTATGATTTATTCTCCCTGCAATCAGTCGTCATTCTGGCGAAGGCCAGAATCCAGGCGGAGTTCATGCATCACCTGGATACAATAAAGAGTGAATGCTGCACCTTTTGTGATGTTCTAATCGTTATTTCTTTGGTTGGCTGATCAATCGATTTTTCTGCTTTATTACACCATTCCTTTTCGCCTGTAGGCGAGTGACTTGTTCTTTGCTTGCCCAAAGAACAAGTCACCAAAAGAAAGGGCACCCTAGCTTCCGCTTGATTCCTGCGTTGCTCGTCAAAATAAGCGGTCGCGAAACTCATCCTAGCGGCCTGCACACTACGCAGGCCACCGCGGGATTCGGACAGTCGCTCCCTTGTTTCTTATTTTGCCTGCGCTACTCGGCGCGTCAGATAGGGGCCCGGTTAAAACCACCACGATGAGATGTTGGTTAAACGTATAGCACTCAGGGCGCTAAGGGACTTCTTTAATTTCTAAAACAAGAGAACCTCACAAACCAATTCAATTGTTTTGTGAGGTTCTCTTGTTTGTTTTATTCAATGGTTGTACGGGACGCGATGTGAGAACCCTCACTTAACTAACTGCGTAGTGTTTTTCACGGGCCCCTATCTGACGCGCTGAGTAGCGCAGTCAGCGTGGGAGTGTTCGGCCAGCGCCTGTTTGAGCTCCGCGGTGGCTTGCGTCTTGTGCAAGCCGCTAGGGCGAGTTTCGCTGGACGCCCACGGTGACGAGCAACGCAGGGAACAAGCGGAAGCTAGGGTGTCTTGTTCTTTGCCTTCTTTCTTATGGACAAGCATAAGAAAGAGGGTCGCCTAGTGGCGAAACAGTACCTTACATAAGGCTCTAAATGGCTTCAAAATGAAGCCGATATGTTCTTCCCTGCCAGTAAATCACGCATTGAAGCCACCGATGCAAATACTGCCCGCTTGACCATCCCCTCAAATCCGCGTAAATTCCGCAACCTTATGCACAAGCACTTTTCCCAACTTCCTGTTGTGACGATGACCCGAAAGGCATTGTGGCTGGTCGCCACATCCTGTCGCGGTTGCTGCTTGTCTTAAACTTTTGCAACCGCGGGCTCTCCGCGGTTGATCTTGCATTGCCTTCCCGTTGAGCCCATGACATTCAGGGCTGAAATGAAACACGCTACCCATCCTTATTATGGCGCCATGCTGGTGCTGTTATCGTCTATTTTCGCTTCTTCAAAAGCGATCATGGCCAAGCTCGCCTATGTGTATCACATAGATACATCTAGCCTGATTGCCTTGCGCATGGCATTCGCACTCCCATTCTTTATTGGCCTGGGTTGGTGGGCCATGCGCCAGAAATCACCGGTGACGATGACAGCCAAAGATTGGATTTTTCTGGTGATTCTGACGACGGTTGGCGGTTATGGCTCAATGTGGCTGAATTTTGAAGGGCTGCATTATGTGTCGGCCGGACTGGAAAGAGTGATTCTGTTTCTCTATCCAACCTTGGTGGTTGTCATGAGTGCAGTCTTTTTTAAGCACCATATCACGCGGCGTGAATGGCTTGCCATGATCACCAGTTATGCCGGTGTCATCCTGGTTGTCTGGCACGATGTTGAATTTGCCACATTGCATTCAAGCGATACCCTGTATGGCGCATGGCTGATATTACTCAGTGCCATTATTTTTGCCGCTTATCTATTAGGTAGCGGGCAGTTAATTCCCAAGCTTGGTGCGACAAGGTTTACAGCCATTGTCATGAGTTTGACGACGCTCGTGAGTGCATGTCATTTTGGTGTTGATGCCTCTTTTTCGACACTCACCGTTTTCCCGCAAGAGGTGTATGTGTTGGCATTGTTAATGGCAGTGATAGCCACGGTATTGCCCACCATGCTGATGAATCTGGGTATTCATCAATTGGGCAGCCGTAAGGCATCGCTGATCAGCGCCATTGGCCCGGTGTCTACCATTGTGCTGGCTTATATCTTTCTGGATGAGCAGTTGTCATGGGTACAAGGGGTTGGCACTGTGCTGGTGATGACTGGTGTGATTGCGGTCAGTATGGATACCACGCCGCAGCCACGAGCGACGGATCCTGAGGTTTAAGCGTAGGTGGTCTTGGAAATGCCGGTGATGAGGATTATTTAACTCGTTGCCAATCAAAAAAGGGGCCGGGGTCTGTTTTTCTTCCTGGCGCGATCTGCGAATGACCGACGATATGTTTGATTGGATAGCGGTGTTGCAGGGCGGTAATCAGCGCTTGTAAAGCGAGATACTGCGCGTCATTAAAAGCGCAATCATCACTACCTTCTAGCTCAATGCCTATCGAGAAATCATTGCAGCGTTCCCGGCCCTGCCAGGCAGACACACCGGCGTGCCAGGCGCGCTGGTTGCAACTGACGAACTGGATCAGCTCTCCATCGCGGCGGATCAGGAAATGCGAAGAGACTTTTAAATGCGCAATCTCTGCATAATAAGGGTGCTCAGTGGCATCTAGCTGGTTGGTAAATAACTGGACGATGCCAGGGCCGCCAAACTGGTTGGGCGGCAGGCTGATGTTATGGATGACAATCATGTCAATATCAGTATTCGCCGGGCGAGGGTCGGTATTCGGTGACTGTATGACCTGGCAGGGGCTGGCCATACCTTGATCGTCAATTGTAATCGTGGTGGAAAGCGGTGGCGACATGCCAACATTGTAGGTGAATTTGGGCGAATTGCGTTATGATTCCGCCCGCAACCACACGTTTGTCATTCCATGCCGCTTTGGCGGAGGCCGCATGGAAAACTGATTGCCGCCAGACAGGAACGAGTCATGGTTTTCTTACAGTTATTCTTAATGTTGGTGGTGATACTGATCGCAGCGGAAGTGTTTACCAATGCGCTGGAGCACCTGGGTGAGCGACTGGGCATTTCAGAAGGCGTGACCGGGTCTATTTTTGCGGCAGTGGGCACGGCGTTGCCTGAAACGCTGGTGCCTTTACTGGCCATTTTCTCTTATACCTCATCCACTGGCGATAGCCATGCCGGTCATGATATTGGCGTGGGTGCGATTCTGGGTGCGCCCTTGATGCTGGCCACACTTTCCATCAGTTTGATGGCCTTGTCGGTCTGGAAGCGACGTGGCAGCGCCGGGCATATCCGCCCCGAGCGTACCGGGCTGGTGCGTGATCTGAATTTCTTTATCCTGGCATTTATCTTCGCCACGATCGCCATGTTTGTGCCGCACACCGAAGCCATGGTGCGCTATGCCATCAGCATAGTGATGGTGCTGATCTATTTTGTCTATGTGCTGATGACCATCAAGGCATCACGTGGGTTGGTTGAAGAAGGGCATGCCACCGAGGCCGAAGATGTCATGATGCTGGCCAAGCTTGGCTTGCCAACCAATATCTTCACCATCGTGCTGCAATTGCTGATCGGGCTTGGTTTGCTGATCGCAGGCGCCAAAGGCTTTATCAATGAGGTTGAAACGGCCGCCGCGATCCTGGGCGTATCAGCATTACTGTTGTCATTGCTGATTATCCCGATTGCCACCGAGCTGCCAGAAAAAGTAAACAGCATTTTATGGATACGCAAAGGCAAGGATACGCTGGCGTTTGGCAATATCACCGGTGCCATGGTGTTCCAGGGCACATTGTTGCCGGCCATCGGCATCATGCTGACAGACTGGGCGCCAAGAACAGAGGTGGCGCTGGGGATTTTGATCACCCTGCTGGCTGCGGTTTGGATGCGCTACCGCGTAGCCAAGGGTGGTTTACTGGTATGGCACCTGCTGGTCAATGGCCTGTTCTATCTTTTGTATCTGGCTATTGTGCTGAGTTAGTCATTTAACTAGCCATCTTTCAAGAAGAAGGTAAAACGGTCATTGAAACCGTTATATCTTCTTCCCACCCTGTGTTTCAACTCTTTTAAACCTTATTCCTCTTCGCCGTCGCTATCTTCTATATCCTGTTCTTTTGACAGGCCAAGTTTTGATAAGCGGTAGCGTAATGTACGGAAACTGATGCCTAGCAGTTTAGCGGCAGCGGTTTTGTTGTTATTGGTTTTCTCCAGCGCCTGCAAGATGGTGCGTTTCTCGATATCTTCCAGATAATCAGACAAGCTGACATCCATAGGCAACATGGTATTGCCAGCCGTGCCTGTCGCCCTTTCCAGTGGGGCGATCACTTCGCTATGCAAGGCATTGCTGGCAGGTGTGTCCACGCGGTCTTCTATGGCAGATGTGTTCCATGGCATCACCTGTCTGTCGCTCATTGGCGCCGCAGGCATATCCTCCAGGGATAAGTCTTCTATCGCGATGTTCAGGCCATCACACAATGCCAGCGCGCGTTCCAGCATGTTTTCCAGTTCACGCACATTGCCATGAAACTGTAATTGCTGGATATAGACTTTGGCTTCGGGCGCAATGCCGGGCTTGCTGATACTTTGGTTCTGGCAGAGTTTGCCCAGCAAGCGCTCGGTCAGTTCCGGGATATCTTCCGGCCGTTCGCGCAGAGAAGGCATTTTGAGTTGAATCACGTTCAGGCGGTAATACAAGTCTTGCCTGAATTCGCCTTTTTCCATCATGGCATTCAGGTTTTTGTGGGTAGCTGAAATAATACGCACATCGACTGTTTCTTCCACGGTGCTGCCAACCACGCGGACTTTCTTTTCCTGGATGGCGCGCAATAATTTCACTTGCATGGCCAGTGGTAAATCGGCGACTTCGTCCAGAAACAAGGTGCCGCCATTGGCAGCCTGAAATAAACCTTGCGTGTCCTGGATAGCGCCAGTGAATGAGCCTTTTTTGTAGCCGAAAAATTCACTCTCCATCAGGTTCTCGGGAATGGCGCCGCAGTTGACGGCAATAAAAGCCTGGTCCTTGCGTGAACTGTTCTGGTGGATCAGCCTGGCGGCCAGCTCTTTACCACTACCGGATTCGCCACTGATATAGACAGGTGCCTGGCTGCGTGCCAGCTTGGCGATCATGGTGCGTACATAACTCATGGCCGGGGAGGCGCCTATCAAATCGACGGTATTGGCCCCATGCGATTCTTTTTGTGAGGCGAGTTTCAGGGCAGATTCCACCAGTGGCCGCAATTGTTTCAAGGAGATCGGTTTGGTAATGTAATCAAATGCTCCGGCTTTTAACGCTGAAACTGCATTTTCGGCACTGCCGTAGGCGGTAATGACAGCGACTGGCAAACCAGGGAATTGTGCATTGATATGTTGCACCAGTTCCAGCCCTAAGCCGTCCGGCAGGCGCATATCGGTCAGGCACAAGTCATAACTGAAAGAGTGCAGCATATGTTTGGCGTCCGTGACATTGCTGGCGCTCTCTGCCTGTATGCCCATGCGTTCCAGTGTCAGGACGACTAATTCACGGATATCTGTCTCGTCGTCGACCACCAGACAGCGATAGGAGTTTGCCATTAAACGATTACCTTCTTAATTGTCAGTGAAAATTGTGTGCCGCTGGCCGTGCTCGAATAATCCAGTTTTGCGCCATTGGCTTCGGCCAGCTCGCGTGCGATAAACAAACCCAGGCCGGTACCGGTTTTTTCGGTTGTCATAAACGGCTCAAACAAATGCGGCTGGATTTTCGGGTCTATGCCGCTGCCATCATCTTTGATCAGCACGTGGATGAACTGGCCGCTTTTATCTCCAGATACTTTGAGTTGCAGGCTGCGCGCCTGTTGCTTGCTATGCCGCCAACCATTTTTACATAGATTCCAGAGTATCTGGTTGATATGTCGGCGATCAAACACGATGGTGCCGTGTCTTTCGGGGATGCTGAGCGTGAAATTCTGTGGTTCTATTTTTTCTACAGCGCAAAATTGCTGGTAAAACTCCTGCATAAACGTTTTGATATTAAAGCGTTCCTGATTGGTACGGTCCCTACGGTTCAGCTCCAGTACATCTTTAATGATCTGGTCCAGTCGCTGCACATTATCTGAAATGATTTGTAGCATGCGTTCTGTTCCCGGCTCCACGGAGTCTTCCTGCAATAACTGTGTGGCATGGCTGATCGCACTTAACGGATTGCGGATTTCATGGGCAATATTAGCGGTCAGCCTGCCCAGTGCCGCCAGTTTCACCTGGTGCGCTTGCGTCTGGATTTGTGACCAGTCCTCAATAAAAATCACCACCCCATTATTAATGTTTTCGGAAATGGCATGGAAACGGATGCCCAGGTCACGGTTATTGATGGTGAGTTTGGTGGCATCCTGCGGCGTCAGTTTGTTCGCGGGCGCGGTGAGCAATAGTTGGGTAATCGCTGGGGTGAGCATGCTCAACGCAGCTTGTGAGCGCACTGCTTCCTGGCACTGGCTGTCTTCCAACCCCAGTAATTTGCATGCCTGAAAGTTGTAATGTTTTAAGCGCTGATGCTGATCTATCACCAGCACGCCATTTGGCATTTCTTGCGTAATCAGCGCATTGGTCCTGGCAAGCTGCTCGATATCCTGGCCACGTTCAGTCGCCAGTTTTTCGCTGCTCTGCATGCGAGTGGTCAGCGTTTGTGCCAGCCAAGCCGTGGCAAAACAACTTAACGAGAGCAACACTGCACTGCTGTAATCGTTGTAACTATTGCCAAGCAGGCTGTGCTTCATTATGCGGTGCGTGTTTTCCAGCAATATACCTATCGTGGCAATCGCCGCATAGAACATGGCAAAGCGGCCATCGCTGATCAAACCGGCAAAGATGATGTTAATGATCAGCAACAGGCCGATACCACTCTGGCTACTTTGCAGGAAATGCATCATAACCACGATAAAAACGATATCCAGGCTGGTTTGCAGTTTAAGCGCGAGACCGCTTTTGGATTGCAGGCGCCTGAAACCGACGCTGACAGTCAGCGCATAAAAGAAAAACACGACTAGCGCCGCGAAAACATAGGCTGGTTCGGCAAATGTATGCCTTAAATATGGCCACAACTGGCTGCCCAGCAACATGCCGGAAGCGCAAAGGCGATACAGGCTGTATAGCCTGAGATGTTGTACATCGGGTGTTTTTTCAAGCTGATCGGCAGGCAATGCAGAGGCCATCACTCACGCTCCCAGGAGGCCGTAACTATGTTCAAGCGATGCAACTGCATGCCAGGTGTTGAAGCGCATTTTTGTTTGAGTGTCATGTGGTAAACCATCGTTTTGCAGCCATCAAGCCTTATTCTATCAGTAATAAAATTAAAACTGATATACTCCGATCAACAGGGAGATAAACGATGCCTATTTCTTTGACTGCCAAAAATACATACAAATGCAGCAAAGTAATAGTGATCGTCAAGTTGAAAACTTTGATTATCTCGGGGATTAGGAACCGTAGTGGCAAGTGCGCAAGAAATATCAGATTTTTTACGTCAGATTGAAAAGCGGGCATTCAGGCAAACTGCCTATGCCGTGCGTGATGACCATGCAGCGCTGGATATAGTGCAGGACGCAATGCTGAAATTGGCGGATAAATATGCCAATAAGCCGATTGCGGAATACCCGATGCTGTTTCAGCGTATTTTGCAAAATACCACACGCGATTTCTGGCGCAGGCAAAAGGTCCGTAATTTATGGACCTCTTTGTTTTCTTCTTTTGGTTCGCAGGACGACGAAGAGTTTGACCTGCTGGAAACCATAGATGTAGAAGGGACTGAAAGTGACCCTGCCGAACAGTTACAGCGCTCGCAAACCATGACCTTGATAGGAAAAGCGCTAGAAAAATTACCAGCACGTCAACGAGAAGCATTCGTATTGCGTTATTGGGAAGAATTGGATGTTGCCGAAACTGCGGCCGCGATGGGTTGTTCGGAGGGAAGCGTTAAAACGCATTGCTCACGCGCGGTCGGTGCTTTGTCGTTGTCATTAGGCCAGGCCGGTCTAGGCGTCCAGAAGTTGCAAAAAAGAGGAGTAAAGCCATGAGGAAACAGCGTCATCCGGAAGACGACTTGTCACCCCCTCTGCGCGAATGTGTGGATTTACTGAAAAATGATGTCCGACCATTATCCGCAGAGGTTGAAACCCGTTTAAATGAAGCCAGGCAGGCTGCTTTGCGGCGCTTTGCCGAAACCAAGCGAACGTCACCCGCAGTGGGTGATATTTTGTCGTGGGCGTCATTTGGCCATCCACGCATGATGGGCGCTGCAGCGTTGTCTGTGTGCCTGGTGGTTGGGGTGCTGATGGTGTCTATGCAGCACAATGATGATGCCATGCTGTTGAGCGCAGATTTGCCGATAGAGGCATTTGTCGATAATGGCTTTGAGCCCTGGCACTATTCAGACCATATCTGAGGTTCAGGGTATGCGTATTAAATTACTGGAACAATGAGAAGTGATGCGAAATCATTCGTTTGTATTAAGCTGGGTGGTATTGTCTTTGAGTGTCGCTGCCAATGTGCATTTGGCACAAGCGTTAGCCGCTGATGTTTACTCTAGTACGTCGTTGCTGGCGATGGCGGATATCGGTGCGATCAAAAATGATCTGTCACCGGATGATCCTGCGGCCAATGTGACATGGGTGCAATTAACGGAGCAGCAGCGTATGGTGCTGGCGCCGTTAAAAACCGAGTGGGATACATTGCGCCCGTGGCAGCGCGAAAAAATGCTGGATATCGCCCGTGAGTATCCAAAGATGGATGCGCAGAAACAGCAGCGTGTGCAAAAACAGCTGGTAAAGTGGAGCCGCATGACACCTTATGAGCGTGAAAATGCGCGTAAACGCTACCAGCAGTTCCAGAGCTTGACGCCTGATAAGAAAGAAGCGCTACGCAAGCAGTGGAAAGAACATCAGCGTAAAGCCGCGGCTAATGAAGGTTATGATCCGGAGTTTGATGGTGCTGAGCCTTAGGCTGGATTTAAAACTACTTGGATTTAAAGTTAGGTAGTGAATTAGGCTTAGGCCTGGTTTGGCGAGGTGCAATAAAAAGTCCGCGAATAACGCGGACTTTTTATTGCATTCAATCTGATCAGTTAGCGTCTTCGCCCAATGTCTTGCTCATGGATAAACCTGTCAGCACGATGTCACCGCGACCATCATTATGTGAACTCAGCGTGCTGTAATTATGTTCCATCCATTTTTTGATGCGTTTGGCATCGCCGATACGAGTCAGTTTGCCGACAGAATCCAGTAATACTAGGATCAGTGGTTCGCCGGCAATGGTGGCTTGCATGACCAAACAGCGCCCGGCTTCACTGATGTAGCCGGTTTTTGATAAGCCGATTTCCCAACTGCTACCTGTGTTTTCCCTGACCAATGCATTGGTGTTATGGAAGTGTAGTGGTTGTCTTCTGTGAACGTTCAAGTCGTAGTCAGAAGTGGTGGTGATCTGGCGTATCATGGGGTATTGGTATGCCGCATGTACCATTCTTGCCAGGTCCATCGCGGTAGAAACGTTGTTGCTGTTCAGGCCGGTAGAATCTTCAAAGTGGGTGTTCATCATGCCCAGGCTGGCGGCTTTGGCATTCATGTCCTGGATGAAGCGTTGTTTGCCACCCGGGTAATGCGTGGCCAAAGCGGAGGCGGCGCGGTTTTCTGAAGCGATCAATGCCAGGTTCAGTAAATCTTCACGTGTCATGGTGGTGCCCACCGGCAGGCGTGAAGAAGTGCCTTTTAGATAGTCCACATCCATTTCGGTAATGGAGACTTCATCATTCAAGTTGAGTTTGGCGTCCAGTACCACCATGGCTGTCATCAGTTTGGTGACAGAAGCAATCGGGGTTGGGGTGTCCAGGTTTTTTGAATAAATGATTTCGTGAGTGTTCTGGTTCATCACCAGCGCTTTGGTCGAAGCGATCGCCAAATTGCTGTTGCTTGATTTGCCTGTAAACGAATCAAACATTTCTGCATCTACTGCAGATTTTCGTGCGTGCACCTTGGCTGGGCGCATGGCTTTGGTTTTATTCGGATTGATACGGTATTCTGAAGAAATACGTGGGCTATATTTTTTCTGCTTGCTGGCAGAAACAGCGTGTTTTTTAGACGGAGATTTTGCAATCGCTTGACCTGCTGGCGCAAATGCGATGGAACTCACCAGTAAAACTTTAAGACAATGCTTGAAAAAACTCATAATCCACCTTCCACAAACCAGTTTTATTATTGCCCAGTTATTATTCATCGTCAATCACTTATCGCAATTTTTTAGTGTAAAAAGTTAAACCTTTACAACAACTGGTGCAGTAAGTGAATACTGAATAAGCGTTGGTGTGGTTAATAGACTATGGCACAATCATTATCACCTAATTTTTTGATTTCTAATCTTATGTCAACAGGCTTGAAATACCTCTTTTCTAAAGAACACACTTGGGCGGCGCAGTCGGAAGATGGCTCATGGCTAGTTGGTATCAGTGAATATGCGCAAAATATGCTGGGTGATGTGGTATTTATTGATCCACCTAAGGTCGGCCAGGCGGTTGAACAATTTGCTGTCTGCGGCCTGATTGAGTCGGTAAAAACCGGCTCTGATATTTATGCGCCGCTGACCGGCACGGTGCTGGCAATCAATGAAGAAGCGTTGTCTTCGCCTGAAAAAGTGAATGACCACCCCTATGCCACCTGGATTTTCAAGCTGGAAGCCAGCGCCAGTGGCGCTGAGGCATTGCTGGATCAGGCCGCATATGAGGCGCAAGTCTAGCCGAATTTAAGTGTAGCCAATCAAACTATAACCAGCCTTGGTGGCTGATAAACGTTGCAGCCTATTTAAGCTTGCGGATAGTCAGGGTAGGTTCGGCATATAGTAAATCCGTGACCACGACAGAAAATGTACGCGCTTTTTGCGGGGTGCTATGGAGTGATAGCGGTTGGTGATGTGCATTGAGGTCGCGGCTGACCAATCCTAAAAATACAAATAAGGTGGAAAGTGCCACGGTTCTAGCATTTGTTTGTTGCATGCAAATATCCTTAAAGTCTTTTTAATTCAATTACATCGCGGCTGCTTTGATGTTTTACAGCGCGAATCAGGTATAATTTGCCGCTTGGTAAATCTTTTTCAGCAAGTTGTCCTTTGGGTTGCGTTTACATATGCCTATCTACGATTTTCAATGTAGCGAATGCGGATATCAGCAAGAGCTGATGCGCAAAGTTTCTGCCCCTAATGTGGATGAATGTCCACAATGCAAACAGCAGACTTTTTCTAAAAAAGTGTCTGCGCCTAATTTTCAGCTGAGCGGCAGTGGCTGGTACGCGACAGACTTTAAAAACGGCGGTGCTTCCAGCAGTAAAGCTGCTGAATCCACCAGCGCCAGTACAGACACTGCCAGCCCAGCAGCTGCTAAATGCGCTACCGGCTGCGCCTGTCACTAACCTCGAAAAATATCACCATGAAAAAATATTTCATTACAGGCTTGCTGGTGCTGGTCCCGTTATTCATTACGGTATGGGTGCTCAAAACTTTAGTGCAAACGCTGGATCAGAGCTTATTTTTACTGCCGACGGCCTGGCGTCCAGTGACCCTGCTGGGCATTGATATCCCCGGTTTTGGTGTGATTCTGACGGTTGTCATTGTGCTGGCGACCGGCCTGGTGGCGACCAATATCTTTGGCCAGCAATTGATAGAGCTGTGGGAAGGCCTGCTTATCCGCGTGCCGGTGGTGAAATCCATTTATTCCAGCGTCAAACAGGTATCAGATACCTTGTTTTCAGATTCCGGCAATGCCTTCCGCCAGGCACTGTTAATTGAATATCCCCGCCAGGGCGTATGGACCATCGCTTTCCTGACCGGCACGCCCGGTGGTGATGTCGCTAATCACCTGCAGGGCGAATATGTCAGCGTCTATGTGCCTACTACGCCTAACCCGACCTCGGGCTTTTTCCTGATGTTACCCAAGGCGGATGTGATCACGCTGGATATGAGTGTGGATCAAGCCTTGAAATACATTATCAGCATGGGTACAGTGGCGCCTTTGCCCAAGCAGCATTAATCGCAACCCTTTTAACTTTAATAAAATATATATGATGCGTACACATTACTGCGGTCACCTGAACCGCGAACATATTGGACAAACTGTGACACTGTGTGGCTGGGCCCACCGTCGTCGCGACCATGGGGGCGTGATTTTTATTGATTTGCGTGACCGTGAAGGCCTGGCGCAAATCGTGATTGACCCGGATACCAAAGAGGCTTTTGCCATTGCAGAAACCGTACGTAACGAATTTGTGTTGCGTGTGGTCTGTAAAGTGCGTGCCCGCCCTGAAGGCACAGTGAACAGCAACTTGCCAACTGGCGAAGTCGAAATGCTGGCGACTGAGATCGAAGTATTGAATGCTTCATTGACGCCACCGTTTATGCTGGATGATGACACGCTGACTGAAACCGTGCGCCTGGAGCATAGATATATCGATTTGCGCCGTCCGGCCATGCAGAAAAACCTGATGCTGCGTTATAAAGTGGCAAAAAACCTGCGTGACTACCTGGATGAAAACGGCTTTATTGAAGTAGAAACACCGATGCTGACACGCTCTACTCCAGAAGGCGCGCGTGATTACCTAGTGCCTTCGCGTGTGCATCACGGCCAGTTCTTTGCCTTGCCGCAATCGCCACAATTGTTCAAACAATTGCTGATGGTGGCGGGTTTTGACCGTTATTTCCAGATCACCAAATGTTTCCGTGACGAAGATTTGCGTGCAGACCGCCAGCCGGAATTCACCCAGGTGGATATCGAAACTTCATTCCTTGAAGAAAACGACATCATGGACCTGGTGGAAGAAATGATCCGCCGCATGCTGAAAAAAGTGCAGGACGTGGACTTGCCAGCGCAGTTCCCGCGCATGCCATTCAGCGAAGCGATGAACCGTTACGGTTCAGACAAGCCGGATATGCGCGTGACGCTAGAAATCACTGAACTCAGTGACGTAATGAAAGATGTCGATTTCAAGGTATTTGCCGGTGCTGCCAATATGGTGGGTGGCCGTGTGGCGGCGATCCGCGTGCCTAACGGCGCGGCTATCAGCCGTTCCGAGATTGATGCTTACACCGAGTTTGTAAAAATCTACGGTGCCAAAGGTCTGGCATATATCAAGATCAACGATATCACCAAGTTGAACGAAGAAGGTCTGCAAAGCCCGATCGTGAAGAATATTCATGTCAATGCGCTGCAAGCGATCATTGACCGCACTGGTGCGCAAAATGGCGACATCGTGTTCTTCGGTGCCGATAAAGCCAAAATCGTTAATGAGGCATTGGGTGCATTGCGTAGCAAAGTCGGCCACGAAAAAGGCCATCTGGATGGCCGTCAGTGGGCGCCGTTGTGGGTGGTTGATTTCCCGATGTTTGAGCATGATGAAGAGAATGACCGCTGGGTGGCTCTGCATCACCCGTTCACTGCACCTAAAGAAGGCCATGAAGATCTGTTGGTCAGCAATCCTGGCGCATGCTTGTCTAAAGCCTACGACATGGTGCTGAACGGCTGGGAAGTGGGCGGCGGTTCCGTGCGTATCCATAAGCAGGACGTGCAGTCCAAAGTATTCGATGCGTTGAAGATCAGCAAGGAAGAGGCGCAAGAGAAGTTCGGCTTCTTGCTGGATGCCCTGCAATACGGTGCGCCACCGCATGGCGGCCTGGCTTTCGGCCTGGATCGCCTGGTGACATTGATGACAGGCGCTGAGTCTATCCGTGATGTGATCGCTTTCCCGAAAACGCAGCGCGCGCAGTGCCTGATGACCAATGCCCCTAACGAGGTGGATGAGAAGCAATTGCGTGAATTACATATTCGCGTACGTCAGCAAAATACGGCTACCAGCTAAACATGTTTGCGCTGGCATGGTTCGCGATGCCACACAATAAATAAACATGCAGCCATCATTAAAAGCGCGTCCAGCCGGGCGCGCTTTTTTCTTACAAGCTAACAGTTGATTCGCAAGGTGATGATGTTTGAGACTTTGATTCGCACGATTCCTGACTATCCCAAACCTGGTATCCAGTTCAGGGATATCACCACTTTGTTACAGGACAAGCAGGGGTTTGCCGCTGCCATTGATATCCTCGGCCAGCATTATCAGGGCCAGGTTTTCGATAAAGTAGTCGCCATGGAAGCGCGCGGATTTATTATCGGCGCCGCGCTGGCGGTGAAATTAGGCGCTGGCTTTGTACCCGCACGCAAACCCGGCAAGTTACCCTGGGCGACGATTTCGCAGCCCTATCAGTTGGAATATGGCAGTGATGCCCTGGAAATTCATCAAGATGCCATCCAGCCGGGTGAACGCATCCTGTTGGTAGATGACTTGATCGCGACTGGTGGTACCGCGATGGCGGCGGTGGCGCTGGTTCGCCAGTTAGGTGGCGTGGTCGAACAGGCTGCCTTCGTTATTGACCTCCCAGAGCTCGGCGGTATGCAGCAATTGGCAGCTGCCGGCGTACAAGGATTTGCCCTGTGTCAATTTTCAGGGCATTGATTAAAGCGCATTAGTTTGTACACAACAAAATTTGTACTATAGTTGCCGACTTGCATCAATGAATCTATAAGGTAATCATGCCACTGACCGAAATCAATCACGTTAATTTCCGTTCTGACCGCGACACCATGCACAAACTGCGCGATTTTTATTGTGATGTGCTCGGGCTCACGGTTGGCAAGCGTGTAGCGAGTACCACTTATGGCTACTGGCTTTATATCGGCAATAATGATGTGATCCACCTGGCGGAATATAAAACTGCTGAAGCGCCGCAATTGCATGTGCATGGTACGTTTGACCATGTGTCGTTTACCTGTACCGATATGCCGGAGATGGAAGCGCGGCTGCAAGCACATGCGCTGACCTATACCACCCGCATACTGGCCAATGGCATACACCAGATCAACATGCGCGACCCGGCCGGCAATGGCGTCGAACTGAATTTTGAAGAATTTGCCGACCCGACTTACGAAATGCGTCCTTCCGGCGACCCGAGCAAGCTTGCTTGAGCATTCAATCATGTGTGATGGAAATCACAGATTGAAGTTGTGTTTTCAGCAGAGAATGGCTTTGATGCAAATCATATAATTACAAAGCGATATATGGGGAATACGATGAATAGAGCATGGATATTGGTAGCAGGCATTTCTGCCTTGTGTTTGAGTGGCTTAGGTTTCAGTACCTTGGCGCAAGCTGAAGCAGATCCGAAATTATGGACGGTGGTGAAAGAGGCATTCTTCCCCAAACGTGATATCCAGGAAGTGGATTTCTTGAAGATTGAAGCGCCACGGCGTGCAGAAAGCGGTGCACAGGTGCCGGTGACACTGATTTATGACAAAGCAGCCGCCAATGGCATAGCCATTAAAAAACTGTATGTGATCGTCGATGCCAACCCGATTCAACTGGCGTCAACCTACCATTTAACCGATGGTTTAAACGGCTTCCAGATGGCGACCAGGATACGACAGGAGTCAGATTCTTTCGTGCGTCTGATTGGTGAAACAGCGGATGGCAAGCTGTATATGACCAAGCGCGAAATCCGTGCCGCGGGTGGCTGTGGTGGTACGGTAGATAATAACGAATCCGAAGTGCGTGCTGCTGCGGGAAAAATAAAATTCAATGTAGACGCGCCAAAAATGGGTGAGCCAGCCACCGCGACTTTTAATATCAAGCATGTCATGCGTACCGGCCTGCAGCGTGATCTGGTGTCACAAGGTTATGTGCCGGCGTTTTATATCAATAAAACCACTTTTACCTATAACGGTAAAGAACTAATGACGGTAGATGTGGGCGTAGGTACCAGTGAAGATCCTTACATGAAATTCAGTTTTATCCCTGATGCTCCAGGCAAGCTTGAAGTCGTCGCTACGGATAATGAAGGCAAGTCTTTTACGCAAACTGCCGATGTTCATAGTTAAGCTGACATGCATATAAAAGGGCCTCAAATGAGGCCCTTTTTTTATGGCATTTAACATTCAGCAGTCGGTGAACTGTGCACGCACAGTGTTAAAATTAATTCACTTGGGGACAGGAGAAACAAGCATGAAAAGTTTTCGTAAAGAATTGTGGTTCAACATTCCGGCGCGTATGGATTTTAAAAATATCACGCAGGATGTAGTGGCGTGCGTGCGCGAAAGCGGCGTCAAAGAGGGCCTGGTATTGATTAATGCCATGCACATTTCTGCCAGCGTGTTTATCAACGATGATGAACGCGGCCTGCATCATGATTATAAGATCTGGTTGGAGAAGTTGGCACCGCATGAGCCTGTCAGTGGCTACCGTCATAATGATACTGGTGAGGATAATGCCGATGCGCACATCAAACGCCAGATCATGGGCCGTGAAGTCGTGGTGGCCGTGACCGAAGGGCAACTTGATTTTGGCCCCTGGGAACAGATTTTTTACGGCGAATTCGATGGTAGACGCAACAAGCGCGTGCTGGTGAAGATTATTGGCGAGTAAGTTGTATCGCCAGGCTTTATAAGCAAGTTGCAAAACCCTGGCTCAGGCTTTTTAACCTGAATCAGGGCATAAAAGAAGTTCAGCTATGGATATAGCTTTCCAGTTGCTTGATCAGTTCTTGCTGGTAACTGATGGTTTCCTTGAGGATGTCACCAATAGAAAGCATGCCCAGCATTTTGCCTTTGTCGACGACCGGCAAATGCCGAAAACGTTTTTCCAGCATGGTGTTCATGGCGGATTCCACCAGTTCGTCAGGTTTGCCGGTGATGACTTTTTGCGTCATGACTTCAGCCACCTCTGTGGTTTTGGATGAGCGGCCTTTCAATATAATCTCCCGCGCATAATCGCGTTCGGAAAAAATACCGACTAACTCGCCATCTTTAATCACTGCCAGTGCACCGATTTTGTACTCGGCAAGAATCACCAAAGCATCATACACCGGCCGATTGGGCGCAATGCTGATGATACCCTGGTGTGTTTTCAGGTTGAGTACTTGTTGAAGTGTCTTCATCGCTTCCTCCTTCCATCATCTCGGATAACTAATATACACCCATGTGTGCGTAAGCAAAACTGTTGATAAGACTTGACATAGTTAGGAGGCTAACTATAATGTTGCTAATTATGTTGCAACTCAGAGACCTTCCTACCCAAGAAGTATTACAGCGCTTTGCTGAACGTTACCCTGCGGCTGACGTCACGGCGATTGCCAGCTTTTTAATGTTACTGAGGGTGGCAACGGATTTATCTGTGGCGCTGGATGCCTGCCTGACCAAGCATGACTTGTTACAGGGGCGCTGGTGGGTGCTGATTTTGCTGATGCGGGAGAGTGATTTAACGTCACAGCCTTCTGTACTCGCGGAAAAGCTCGGCGTCACACGTGCCAGCATGACTGGTTTGCTGGATGGTCTTGAGCAAGGCGGGTTGTTGCAACGCGTTTCTGCGCCGCAGGACAGGCGCAGTGTGCAGATTAAATTGACACCTGCAGGCCAAGCCAAGCTGGATGCGGTGATGCCGGATTATTACAGCCGCTTGCGCTTGTGTATGCAGGGCTTGTCAGAGAGTCAGCGTAGTGACTTGCAAAGCATTTTAGGCGTGATAGATGATGGAATGTCCGCCTGGGATTTCAATCAGTAATTCATAGCATTTTACAAAGGAGTTTAGCCATGACGACAGTAGTAGAGACTTTAAAAGCATTGAACACGCAATTTGATGCCGCGTTCAACAGCAAAAACACACAAGCGATTGCCGCTTTATATGCCGAAAGCGCCATTGTGTTGCCAGCGCCCGCAGGCCAGCCAGTCAAAGGCCGTCAGGCGATCGCAGATTTCTTTGGTGGCTTGATTCAAGCCGGCGTGATTGAGCACGCGCTGACCA
This sequence comes from Methylophilus sp. E2MeOHC9, assembly GCF_058744375.1. Classification (NCBI taxonomy): domain Bacteria; kingdom Pseudomonadati; phylum Pseudomonadota; class Betaproteobacteria; order Nitrosomonadales; family Methylophilaceae; genus Methylophilus; species Methylophilus sp. E2MeOHC9. The sequence continues at coordinate 609,416 of NZ_CP196024.1, read as the reverse complement.
TGAACGACGCGATTGTGACCGATGCCCTGGCTACGCAAACAGGCAACTGGGCAGGCGCGCTGGTTGGTGAAGATGGCGTAAAACAGCAATTTGGCGGCAATGTGCAAGTGGTATTTCAGAAACAGGCCGATGGTCAGTGGCTGGCCGTGACGCACATCTGGAATTAATCAGCAGTATTTTTCCAACAAAAATTATCCAGAGACAAGTATATGGATCAACTGGTTAAACAACGTTCCCAGGCACTCACCGCCCTGTTAGTCCTCGCTATTATCTGGGGCTACAACTGGGTGGTGATGAAGAGTGCGTTGCATTATGCCGGGCCTTTCCAGTTTGCCGCCATGCGCACATTTTTCGGTGCGCTGGTGCTGTTTCTGGTGTTATATGTCACGCGGCGTTCCATGCGGCTGACAGAATTTCCGACCATGCTGATGTTGGGCCTGCTGCAAAATGTAGGTTTTACCGGCGTGTTGATGTGGGCATTGGTAGAGGGTGGCGCTGGTAAAACCGCCGTGCTGACTTATACCATGCCGTTCTGGACATTATTGTTTGCCTGGCCGTTGTTGGGCGAACGCGTGCATGGCTGGCAGTGGCTGGCCGTGATTGCTGCCGTGCTGGGCATGGTATTTATTTTTGATCCGCTGCATATCCGTGCCGATGCTTTCAGCATGATGCTGGCGGTGATCTCCGGTATCTCATGGGCGCTGTCTGTGATCATGACCAAGAAATTACACAGGCGCCACCCTGAGCTGGACCTGATCAACCTGACTGCCTGGCCGATGTTGCTAGGGTCTCTACCCATGGTAGCGATTGCATTTTTGATGCCTGCACCACCCATTTTATGGACCACCTATTTGATAGGCGCCGTATTATTCAATGTCATCCTGTGTGGCGCGTTTGCCTGGTTGTTGTGGCTGTTTGCCTTGCAACGGTTGCCGGCTGGTGTCGCGAGTATGGGTTCTATGCTGGCGCCAGTGATAGGGGTGGTTGCCGCCTGGATACAGCTGAATGAAGTGCCAGACCAGATGGAAATCACTGGCATGGGGTTAATCATCTTTTCATTAGTACTGATTTCAGTGCTGATGATGCGGCCTGTGAATAAGGCGGATACGCTGCCGCCATAAAACACACAATCATGACGAGTAAATAAATAAAGCCTGACGCTGTCAGGCTTTTTGTTTTTAAGGCGTAGTCGAGTGCGACAGGCTGGCCGCGAAGAGCATGCAGGCCTGTGGTAAAATCGCCAGATTCGGATTATTCAATAACCTTGTCAAAAAATACAGGAAAACCACATGGCAGGACATAGTAAATGGGCCAATATCCAGCACCGTAAAGGTCGTCAGGATGCCAAGCGCGGCAAAATTTTCACCAAGTTGATCAAAGAAATCACTGTCTCAGCCAGGCTGAGTGGCGGTGATATCGCCATGAACCCGCGTCTGCGCGCAGCCGTTGCCGCTGCTAAAGAAGAAAATATGCCTTCGGACAATATCACCCGCGCCATTAAAAAAGGCACGGGCGAGCTAGAAGGCGTCAATTACGAAGAAATCCGCTATGAAGGCTATGGCATCAATGGCGCCTCTATTATTGTGGATTGCCTGACTGATAACCGTCAGCGCGCCGTGATGGATGTGCGCCATGCACTGACTAAACATGGCGGCAATCTGGGTACTGACGGCAGCGTCGCCTTTATGTTCAAACACTGTGGCCAACTGGTTTTTGAGCCAGGTGTGTCAGAAGATGCAGTGATGGAAGCAGCGCTGGAAGCGGGTGCGGAAGATATTATCACCGATGAAGACGGCAGTATTGAGGTGATCACGGCGCCTGGTGATTTTATCAGCGTGAAAGAAGCGCTGGAAGCCGCAGGCCTGAAAGCAGTGATGGCGCAAGTGACCATGAAACCACTCAATGAAGTGGTGTTTACCGGTGATGATGCGGTCAAAATGCAAAAAATCCTCGACATGCTGGAAGACCTGGATGATGTGCAGGATGTGTATACCTCTGCCGTGATTGAAGAGAGCTAATTGATTTTTTCTGCGGCGAACCTGCCATGACCGTACAGCGTATTCTGGGCATAGACCCCGGCTTGCGTGTCACCGGTTTTGGCGTGATAGAAACCCTGGGCGGCAAGCTGAGTTATGTCACCAGCGGTGTGATTAAAACTGCATCAGCCAAAAAAAGTGTGGCTGGTGAAGCAGAAAAAGAAGCCTTGCCCGAGCGCCTGAAAGTCATTCTCGACGGCCTGTTTGAAGTGATTGATACTTACCAGCCGACGCAGGTAGCGATAGAAAAGGTGTTTGTGAATGTGAATCCACAATCGACCTTGTTGCTGGGCCAGGCCAGAGGCGCGGCGATTTCAGCGTCTGTCATCAGGCAGTTGCCAGTGGCAGAATACACCGCATTACAAGTAAAACAATCTGTGGTCGGCAACGGGCACGCCCAAAAAGAGCAGGTGCAGGAGATGGTCAAGCGCTTGTTAAAACTCCCTGCAAACCCCAGCCCTGATTCGGCGGATGCGCTGGCATGTGCCATCTGTCATGCGCATGGCGGCCAAGGCTTGGGTGCACTGGCAACGACCGGGTTCAGGGTCAAAAATGGAAGGTTAGTATGATTGCGCGTTTGAATGGTCGTTTGCTGGAAAAATCGCCGCCGCTGATTGTGGTGGATTGCAATGGCGTAGGCTATGAAGTGGAAGTGCCCATGAGCACGTTTTACAACCTGCCAGAGCTGGGCCAGCCGGTGCAGCTACTTACCCATATGGTCGTGCGTGAAGATGCGCAATTGCTGTATGGTTTTGGCAGCGAGCAGGAAAAAAACACCTTCAAGCAATTGCTTAAAGTGAATGGCATAGGCGCTAAATCGGCGCTGTCGATTTTAAGTGGGGTCAGCGTCAATGATTTGATGCTTGCCGTCAGCCAGCAAGAGGTTGCCATGTTGACGCGTGTGCCTGGTATTGGCAAGAAAACCGCTGAGCGCCTGTTGCTGGAGCTGAAAGACAAGTTTGTCGTAACCGGTTCTACCTCGGCACAGCCTGTAGCCAAGGCGGCGACCGATGATATCCTGAATGCGCTGGTGGCGCTGGGCTATCATGAACGCGAAGCGACTGCGACCATCAAGTTGCTGGAGCCGGGCGTTGGCGTCAGTGATGGTATCCGGCAAGCGCTGAAGTATCTCTCCAAATAATACCAAATCACAAATGACAATAGTCTGGCATCGTCAGGTGCCTGTGATAGTCAGGCACAGCATGGTATGATGCATAAAAATAACTTCTATAATTAGCGGCAATGACGTCCTGCACTGATTAAATTTGCACCAATTTTTAAGTGTTCCATGACCTCCTCCCCGACCATCCCATGATAGAAACCGATCGACTTGTTGCCCCAGCTACGGTCAGCGTTCAGGAAGAAGCGCTGGAGCGGGCACTTCGACCCAAATTGCTCGATGAATACGTTGGGCAGGAAAAGGCACGCGGTCAACTCGAGATTTTTATCAATGCAGCCCGCGGCCGCCAGGAAGCCTTGGATCATGTGCTGCTGTTCGGCCCGCCTGGTTTAGGTAAAACCACACTTGCCCATATTATCGCCAAGGAAATGGGCGTTAACTTGCGCATGACCTCAGGCCCGGTGTTGGAGCGTGCTGGTGACCTTGCCGCACTGCTGACCAATCTTGAACCCAATGATGTGCTGTTTATTGATGAAATCCATCGCTTAAGCCCGGTGGTGGAAGAGATTTTATACCCGGCGATGGAAGATTACCGGCTGGATATCATGATAGGCGAAGGCCCGGCAGCGCGCAGTGTACGCCTGGATTTACCGCCTTTTACATTAATAGGCGCCACCACACGGGCAGGCATGTTGACGAATCCGTTGCGTGATCGATTTGGTATTGTGGCGCGGCTGGAGTTTTATAGTCATGAAGAGTTGTCCAGCATTGTGGCGCGTTCAGCCAAGCTATTGGAAGTCGAAATGCAGCAAGCGGGTGCGGTTGAAATCGCCCGTAGAGCAAGAGGCACACCACGCATCGCCAATCGTTTACTACGCCGTGTACGCGATTATGCGCAAGTGAAAGCCGATGGCGTGGTTACAGACAAGATTGCCGATGCGGCGCTGAAAATGCTGGATGTCGATCAACAAGGTCTGGATGTGATGGACCGCAAGTTGCTGCAAGCGGTGGTAGAAAAGTTTGGAGGTGGCCCGGTCGGCCTGGATAACCTGGCGGCTGCGATCGGCGAAGAACGCGATACGATAGAAGATGTACTCGAACCCTATCTGATTCAGCAGGGTTATCTGATGCGCACGCCGCGTGGCCGTGTGGCGACCTTGTTGACCTACCAGCACTTTGGCTTAAGAGCACCGGCCAGTATGGTCAGCAGCGAGCTGTGGCAGGATGCCGGGCAGTAATATGTTTGTATTGCCTGTGCGTGTGTATTACGAAGATACCGATGCCGGTGGCGTGGTTTACCATAGCCAATATCTGAACTTTATGGAGCGCGCACGGACTGAATGGTTGCGCGCGCTGGGCTTTGCACAGACCGTGTTGCGGCAAAATGAACAGGTGCTGTTTGTAGTGCATAGCATGCAAATACAGTTTAAAAAACCAGCCAGGCTGGATGATGAATTAAAAATAGTCTCGCATGTGACTGAAATGGGCCGTGGTAGCTTTAGCTGCCAGCAACAGATCATGCGCGACGAATTGGTTTTATTAGAAGCACAGGTAAAGGTTGCCTGTGTCAATGCGGATTCATTTAAACCCACGGGTATTCCGGCCCGTATCAAAATAGCACTGGAGTCTTCATGAATGTCACAAACGATATGTCGATTTTTACCCTGGTGAGCGGCGCAAGTTTGCCCGTACAGGTGGTCATGCTGATCTTGCTGCTGACCTCGCTGGCCTCCTGGTGGTATATCTTCATTAAAGTGTTTTCATTAAAGGCTGCCGCTGAGAATGTCGATCAGTTTGAAGCACAGTTCTGGTCAGGCGGTGACCTGAATGAATTGTATGAGCGCATCGGTTCCGGCCGTAAAACCCCGCAAGGCATGGCCAGCATTTTCCAGGCCGGGTTGAAAGAATTTATTCGCCACAAACAGCAGAAAGATACACAAAAAGATGCTGAAGTCAGCGACGTGATGGAAGCCACCCGTCGTGCCATGCGTGCAGCCTATAACCGCGAGCTGGATTACCTGGATTCACATCTGCCGTTCCTGGCGTCTGTGGGTTCCGTCAGTCCGTATATCGGCTTGTTCGGTACGGTATGGGGCATTATGAACTCCTTCCGTGGTTTGTCTAATGTGGCGCAAGCAACCCTGAGCCAGGTGGCTCCGGGGATTGCCGAGGCATTGGTGGCGACCGCGATTGGCCTGTTTGCGGCGATCCCGGCTGTGATCGCCTATAACCGCTTTGCGGCCAACGTAGACCGGTTATTGGTCCGTTACGAAAGCTTTATGGAAGAATTTACCAACATTTTGCAACGTAGAGCCTGATCGGAGCGCTTATGAGCAGAACGCGTAAACGGCGCATGATGAACCAGATCAATGTGGTGCCATACATTGATGTGACGCTGGTATTGCTGGTGATTTTTATGGTGACCGCCCCAATGACTAACCCGGGCATGGTGGAGTTGCCCAAAGTCGGCCAGGCCCTAAAGCAGAGTGGCGACCCGATTGTAGTCACCGTGCAAAAAGAGGGGACTGTGACGATGGATGGCAGGGAAATGGAGCGTGATGACATGCTGGCATTGATCCGTCAGAAATTATCCGAATCAGAAAAGCCTGTAGTGGTGTCGGCCGATAAAAACACACCTTACGGTGAAGTGGTATCTGTCATGGATCTATTGAAGCAGGCGCAAGTCAACCAGGTTGGCTTGTTGTTTCAGAACGAAAAATAAGCGACAGGTCGCATATTTAGATGAAAATCGCACATTCCCCACAGGATCAGGTTTTCCGCAGGCGCGCAGCAATCTTGTCTGTGCTGATGCATGTCGTTCTGTTTCTGGCGATGATCTTTATGATCGACTGGAAAGCCGTGCATGTGAATCCATCCGTGATGGAGGCGACATTGTGGGATAGTTTGCCCAGCAAAACGGCGCCAAAACCGGCACCTGAACCTCCAAAGCCGGAGCCGCCTAAACCAGAGCCCGAGCCTGAGCCGGAACCTAAGCCAAAACCACCTGAAAAGGTCACCCCGCCTGAGCCGCAAGTGAATAAAGCGGAACAAGAAGCCGAAATTGCACTCAAAAAGCGGGACGATGAAAAAAAACGCCTGCTAGAGGAAGAGAAAAAGAAAGAAGAAGAGAAGAAAAAGCAGGAAGAAAAACTGAAGAAGATTCAGGAAGCGCTACGTAAGGAAGAAGAGCAGGAAAAACTGAAGAAAATCCAGGATGCCATGCGTCAGCAGGATATGGATGCGCAGGCTGCGGCCACAGGGCCAGTGGATCCTTCCGTGTTGAGCTACTACGTTGGGCTGATGAATCGCAAAATCAGGAGCAATGTGAATCCTGGCCTATGCCCGGTTTCGAATCCGCAGTTGTTGTTTGACATACAGTTAACCAATACGGGTGATTTGTCCGGCATGCCAAAAATGATTAAAGGCTCTGGCGACAGCGTGTGTGATGATGCTGTGTTTCGCGCAATTGTTGCGGCCAAGCCGTTTGATTTACCTGATGACCCGGCAGCGCGTAAAGCCTTGCTTGATTTACTGCATTTGAAGTTTAAGCCGCGCGGCTAGAATATCGCGGCTAGAGTTGCTTAGCGTAACAATGACGTTGAGCGGGCTTTTCGTTATAATTCTTCAACTAACAGGATAATTATATAAAGTGAACAATACTGAGACCATGAAAACTGTTAAAAGTCACCTGACAAAGTCTCGTTGGGTATTCGTAAAAGCATTGTGTACCAGTGCATTCGCCTGGATATTTGTAAGCCCTGCGCATGCCGCGCTCGACATTGAAATCAGCGGCGGTAGTGCTATCCAGATTCCAATTGCGATCCTTCCATTCACCGAGCCTGCCAATGTGCAGGGCAAAAACCGTCTTCATGAGATCATCAGTAACGATTTAAAAGGCAGCGGCATGTTCCGCATTCTGAACACGAGTGGTATTCCTTCATTACCAACCACCGCTGCACAGATCAAATATACCGACTGGACCGCACTCAAAGCCCAGGGCTTAAGCATTGGTGAAGTGCAGCAGGCGGCCAATGGCAATTTAAAAGTCAATGTGCAGGTAATAGACGTTTTACGTCAAACGCCTTTATTGCAATCGACTTACACTGTGCCAGCGAGTCAATACCGCCATGTGGCACATTTGATTGCCGACCAAATCTACGAAAAATTTACCGGCCAGCCGGGGGCGTTTGCTACCCGCATTGCCTATGTGACTAAAACAGGTAAACGTTTTACCTTGCAGATCGCTGATGCTGATGGCTTTAACGCTCAGACATTGGTGTCTTCTAACGAGCCGATTATTTCTCCTGCCTGGTCGCCCGATGGCAGCAAAATGGCTTATGTGTCTTTTGAGAAAAAGAAACCGATTGTGTTTGTACAGTCGCTTTATACTGGTGAGCGCAAGGTGGTTGCCAACTTTAAAGGCAATAACAGTGCGCCTGCCTGGTCGCCAGATGGCAGCAAGCTAGCAGTCGTACTGACATATGGCGCAAACTCTCAGCTGCATACTATCTCGGCTGATGGGTCTAATCTGCAACAGGTGACAAAAAGCAGTGCGATTGATACTTCCCCCGCATTCTCGCCCGATGGACAATGGATATACTTTACTTCTGACCGCGGCGGCCGCCCGCAAATCTACAAGGTGCCTGCTGCAGGAGGCACGCCTTCAAGAGTGACCTTTGAAGGTGCTTATAACGATGGCCCACGCTTTTCCCCGGATGGCAAATACCTGACTTACATCCGTAACGATGGCGGTTCATTCAAGGTCGCCGTGCAGGATCTTGGCACTGGCGCCGTCAAATTACTCAGCAGCGGTTCACAAGATGAATCCCCAAGCTTCGCACCGAATTCACGTACCTTGATGTATGCCACGCGGGTTGGTGGTAGAGGGACATTGGCCACAGTGGCCGTGGATGGTCTGGTGAGACAGCGCCTGTCTGAAGCTGGCGGTGATATTCGTGAACCTGCATGGGGGCCTGCTCAGGCATCTCCCAAGTAGTCATCAGTTTTTTTGGTTTTTTAACTCAATTTTAAGGAGAAAGTATGAAACATAATATTTGGAAAATTGCTGCATTGGCATTGGTGTTAACCGCTTGTAAAAGCACACCGATGAACCCGGCCAAGGTTGAGGATTCCAGCGTGACCAAGCCGATTTCTAACTCACAGAACAATGGTGCTGACAGCTCTGCAAATGGCAACAAAATCGACATCAAAACAGTAGATGTAGATAATAGCCAGGATCAACTGAGCGCTGCCGAGTTGGCAAAACGCCAGATCTTCTTTGATTACGATAGCGATGCGATTCGTGCAGAGTACAAAGACCTGGTGGCTAACCACGCTAAATACCTGGCTGCACATCCACAAACTAAAGTGGTATTGCAAGGTAACACCGATGAGCGCGGTACGCACGAATACAACCTGGCATTGGGTCAACGTCGTTCAGTTGCGGTTAAAAACGCTTTGAACGTGTTGGGCGTTAGCGATAGCCAGATTGAAACAGTGAGCTACGGTGAAGAGCGTTCCAAGCAAAATTGCGCAGATGAAGATTGCTTCCAGCATGACCGTCGCGTAGATGTTGTGTATGCAGGCCAGTAATTTGCGTTCAGCCATCTTGATGGCTTTAGCGATGGGGCTGACTGTTCCAGCAGTCAGTCACGCGGCGTTGTTTGATGATGGCGAGGCCAGAAAACGGATCCTGGAGCTTGAAAACAAGCAGACTTCTGAGCACGATGCCCAGCAAAAATCCATCAGCGATTTGACGCGCACCCAGCAATCCCTGGATAAAAGGGTGCAAAGCCTGGAGGCCATGATGAATGGCAAAGGCTTGCTGGATATGCAGAACCAGCTGGAGCAGATTCGCCAGGACGTAGCGCAGTTGAAGGGTGACCTTGAAGTGGTCAACCATCAACTGGAAGATATGCGTACCAAGCAAAATGCCCAGTACACTGATCTGGATAGCCGTGTAAAAGGCCTGGAATCGCTTGCACAACAAGTGACCGGGCAGTTGGGGTCAGGGGCAGCGCAAGCCGCCAATGGTGGTGATGGCAAGCCTGATGCATCCCAGCAAGAAGCACGTGCGTTTTCAGAGGCCGAATCGCTGAATCAGGCTGGTAAGTATAAGGAAGCGTTTACTGCGTATGACAACTTCCTGAAAACTTACGCGGGCAGCAAGCTGGCACCTGATGCCTTGTATGGCATGGGTTACGCCCAGTTTGCGCTCAAGAGCTACAAATCTTCAGTGGCTACCCAGCAGAAGTTTCTGGATAGTTATGCTTCACATCCGCTGGCACCGAACGCCATGCTGAGTCTGGCCAATAGCCAGATTCAGTTAGGGCAGATACCAGCGGCCAAGAAGACATTGAAAGATCTGATTGCAGCCCACCCTTCTGCGGAAGTCACGCCTAGCGCGCAAAAACGCCTGAAGGTGCTTGAAAGCATTAAATAGCAGTTTGTATGAGTGAAATTGCCTTATTTGGGCGATAATAACGGGCAGATAGCAATATCTGCCCGTTTACTTTAATACGCCCATGACCACACTCAGAATTTTCGAAATCTTTTATTCATTGCAGGGCGAAAGTTCGCGCGTCGGCTTGCCGACCATCTTTATTCGCCTGACCGGCTGCCCGTTACGTTGCGTGTATTGCGATACCGAATATGCGTTTAAAGGCGGCGGCAATATGTCAGTGGACGAGATCATGCAAGAGATCAAGCAGCACGGCACACGCTATGTATGTGTCACCGGTGGCGAACCCCTGGCGCAAAAAGGCTGCAGCGTTTTGCTGACCAGGCTGTGCGATGCAGGTTACCAGGTCTCATTGGAAACCAGCGGTGCCATGGACCTCACGCCGGTAGATACCCGTGTCAAAGTTATTATGGACGTAAAAACGCCTGGTTCTGGCGAAATGTCGAAAAATCGCTGGGAAAACCTGCCGTTGCTTAAAGTCGGTGACGAAGTGAAATGGGTGGTCTGTAGCCGCGAAGACTACGATTGGGCCAGGCAGATGATGGCAGAACAGCCGTTTCCAGCCAACTGTGACCATTTGTTCTCTCCCAGTTTTAACCAGGTGAGCGGCGAGACGTTGGCCAGCTGGATATTGCAGGATCAGCTGCATGTCAGAATGCAGCTGCAATTACATAAAATTCTCTGGGGCGAGAAGCAAGGAGTATAAGGTGGTTGTTTTAAATCAACATAACGCGCCATCGGGACGTAAACCTAAAGCGGTTATTTTATTATCCGGTGGGCTGGATTCCACCACCGTGCTGGCGATTGCGCAATCCCAAGGCTACGAGTGTTACTGCCTCAGCCTGGATTATCACCAACGCCACAATGTCGAATTGCTGGCTGCACAACGCGTCGCCAAAGCGCTAGGCGCAGCGGAACATAAAACCGTGCAACTGGATCTGTCACTGTTTGGTGGTTCGGCGCTCACAGATAATGCCATCGCCGTGCCTGAGCACGAAACGCAAGGTATTCCTGTCACCTATGTGCCAGCGCGGAATACCATCATGTTGTCATTATCGTTAGCCTGGGCAGAAGTATTGGAAGCCAATGACATTTTTATTGGCGTGAATGCGCTGGATTATTCCGGCTATCCTGATTGCCGTAGCGAGTATGTGAAGGCTTTTCAGCAAATGGCCAACCTGGCAACCAGGGCCGCCGTGGAAGGGCAACCCATCACCGTGCATGCGCCGCTGATCGATATGACTAAAGCCGATATTATCCGTACTGGCCATGCCTTAGGCGTAGATTACGGGCTGACGGTTTCTTGTTACCAGGCAGATGATGCCGGTGCAGCTTGTGGCGTCTGTGATTCCTGCCGGTTCCGCAAAACAGGTTTCGTGCAAGCGGGGGTGGACGATCCGACCCCGTACCGGAATGCCTGATCAGGTAAGTGAAAAACACTTGCCACTGCCCGCGATTATCAAGTATAATCCGCGCCTTTCTGCTAAGAATTCATTTTTAAGAGAACAAAGATTATGGTCGTTATTCGTTTATCACGCGGTGGTTCTAAGAAGAACCCGTTTTACAGCGTAGTTGTGGCAGATTCCCGCAACCGTCGTGACGGTCGTTTCGTTGAGCGCATCGGTTTTTACAATCCATCAGCGCGTGCTGGTGCAGAAGGCCTGCGTATCAATGAAGAGCGCGCGCAATACTGGATCGGTACTGGCGCTCAGGTGTCTGACACCGTTGCCCGTCTGGTCAAGTTTCACGCTAAAGGCGTGGATGGCATGGCTGCTGCTAAAGCTAAAGACGCTGCTAAAGCGGATGCTGCCAAAGCGAAAAAAGAAGCTGAAGTTGCTGCCAAGCTGAAAGCTGAAGCTGACGCCGCTGCTGCAGAAGCCGCTGCCAAGGCAAAAGCTGATGCAGATGCTAAAGCTGAAGCAGATGCTGCAGCCGCCGCAGCTGCTGCTGAAACACCAGCTGCTGAATAATTTTTCTTACGCCTGAACTCAGATGGCGTTTGAAGATATGGTTGTAATGGGGCGCATTGTCGCCCCATATGGCGTTTATGGGTGGCTTAAAGTAGTCCCCGATACTGAGCATCTGGATGGGCTGTTGGATTACAAAGCCTGGTGGATAGGTAAAGCGCCAAATTGGCGTGAATGCACGGTAGAACAAACCAAGATTCACAACGATGTGTTGCTGATCAAGCTGGCAGGTGTCGCAGACCGCGATGCCGCATTCAGCCTGAAAGGCCAGCAAATCGCAGTGCCGCGCGAGGCCTTGCCAGAACCTGATGAAGGTGAGTATTACTGGTCTGACTTGATAGGTTTGAGTGTCACCAATACGCAAGGTGTCGTGTTCGGTAAGATCACCCAGGTGTTTGAAACCGGTGCCAATGACGTGCTGGTCGTGCGTGAAGAGCAGCCTGCCAGCGTCAAGGGTAAAGATGGCAAAGTGCATGAGGAATACCGCGAGCGCTTGATTCCTTTTACCAGTGATGCAGTGCCGGATGTGAATATCAAAGCCGGCACGGTGCTGGTTGATTGGGATGCCGATTTTTAAAAGGAAACAGCACTCATGATGCAGATTGAAGTCATCAGTTTGTTTCCTGAGATGTTTGCAGCACTGACTGAACATGGCATTACCAGTCGTGCCAGGCAGCGTGGTTTGTATCAGTTAAACCTGACTAACCCGCGCCAGTATACGCAGGATGTGCATCACACCGTGGATGACCGGCCGTATGGCGGTGGCCCTGGTATGGTGATGATGGCTGAGCCGCTGGCAGCAGCGATTGGCGCTGCCAAGGCAAGCTTGCTGGCAAAAGGGTTAACGCCAAAGGTGATTCATCTATCACCACGAGGACAGCCACTCACCCATGAAAAGGTGATGGCGCTCAAAGATTGTGAGGGGCTGGTGCTGTTGGCCAGCCGCTATGAAGGGGTAGACCAGCGCGTGCTGGAGTCATTGGTAGATGAAGAAATCTCTATCGGTGATTATGTGTTAAGTGGTGGCGAGTTACCGGCCATGGTGTTACTGGATGCGATTATCCGCCAGTTGCCAAGTGCCCTGGGTGATGCTGATTCAGCGCAGGAAGATTCGTTTGTAAACGGCCTGCTCGATTACCCGCACTACACGCGCCCGGAAGTATTTGAAGGATTAGCGGTGCCACCGGTGTTATTGTCGGGGCACCACGCAAAGATTAGACAATGGCGGTTACAACAATCGCTGTTGCTAACAAGGGCTAAACGCCCGGATTTACTCGCCGCAAGGCAGTTGACGAAGGAAGAGGCTAGGCTACTCAAAGAAGTCGAGTAGGAACGAGCTCTTTAAAATTAAAAGGAACGAAAGGAAGTAACATGGCAGACATTATCAAAATGTTAGAGCAGGAAGAAATCGCCCGCTTGAACAAAACCATCCCTAGCTTTGCACCAGGCGACACAGTGATCGTAGGTGTGAACGTGGTTGAAGGTACACGTAAACGTGTGCAGGCTTACGAAGGCGTTGTTATCGCCAAGCGTAACAGAGGCCTGAACTCTTCATTCATCGTACGTAAGATATCTTCAGGTGAAGGTGTAGAGCGTACATTCCAGACTTACTCTCCACAGATCGCTTCTATCGAAGTGAAACGCCGTGGTGACGTGCGTCGCGCCAAGTTGTACTACTTGCGTGAGCGTTCAGGTAAATCTGCACGTATTAAAGAAAAACTGGTTGCGCGCGAGAAAGACATCGCTGCAAGCAACAGTTAATTTAAGCGTTGCTCAAAAAGCCCTTCTTTCGAAGGGCTTTTTTATTGCCAAAAGTGCCGTATATGTTATTGCGCCAGGCACAGGATTACAGTTTAATAGGTGGATGAAAAGCCTTTATGATGCGCTCGATGCCCTGATTCCTGCACCGTTCGGTTTTGTCGGGGTGCGCTGTTACGAAACAGGGGAAGAACTCCAGTTCTTGTTACATGCCTTACCGCTGAAAGCCCATCCGAATCCGCGTGCCCGCGCAGTGGCTGAGCAAGTTTCCGCTTATCTGGAAGATCCGCATGCAGTTTGGCAAACGATCACCCCGAACCGTGGCACCCCTTACCAGCAACGTGTCTGGCAAGCCATGCGCGAAATCCCGGTCGGCGAAACGCGTACCTACGGGCAATTGGCTGCAGCTGTCCAGTCTGGCCCACGTGCCGTCGCCAACGCCTGTGGCGCCAATCCACTGCCTTTGTTTAACCCATGCCACCGTATTGTCGCCAGCAACGGCCTGGGAGGCTTTATGCAAGGCATAGAAGGTGGTCTGGATATCAAGCGCTGGTTGTTGGCGCACGAGCAGCGTGCCAGATAAATCTCCCATGTTGCAAAACAAAGAGAATACGGCAGTTGCCGCGTTTCCCGAGATCGATAGTTTTATCGATCAGCTATGGCTGGAAGACGGGCTGTCACCGAATACACTTGCCAGTTATCGCAATGACCTCAAAGGCTTTGCCGAATGGGGCAGCAAACATACGCTCACGCTGTGGGAGGTACAGTCACATCATGTGCAGGAGTATCTAGCGCACCGTTTTCCCCTGGTTAAGGTCAGGAGTATCAACCGGCTGATCGCGACCCTGCGCCGCTTTTACCGTTATGCCCTGCTGGCCAACCTGATCAAGCAGGACCCGACGCTGCATATCGAAGCGCCAAAGATGCCCAAGCAATTACCCAAAACCATGAGCGAATCACAAGTGGAGGATCTGCTGCATGCGCCGGATGTGAATACGCCACTAGGCATGCGCGACCGGGCCATGCTGGAATTGTTGTATGCGAGTGGGCTACGTGTTTCCGAGCTGGTCAATATCACGATTGCGGAAGTCAGCACCCAAGATGGCGTGGTGCGCGTCACAGGCAAAGGTAGCAAAACCAGGCTGGTGCCTATGGGGCAGGAAGCCGCTGAGTGGATAGACCGTTATTTAGCCCATGCCAGGGCGGAAATATTAAAAGGCAGCTTAAGTAACGCGGTATTTGTCACTAATCGTGGCGATGCCATGACGCGGCATGCTTTCTGGCATTTGATTCAGCGTTATGCGTTACAGGCAGGTATTTCTCAGCACATCAGCCCGCATGTATTGCGGCATGCGTTTGCCACGCATTTGCTTAACCATGGTGCGGATTTACGGGTGGTGCAGATGTTGTTGGGGCATGCGGATATTTCGACGACGCAGATTTATACGCATGTGGCGAGGGAAAGGTTGCAGCAGTTGCATAAGATGCATCATCCGAGGGGGTGATTTCCATGAGATCCACTACAACGTAGGAAGGAATGGAGGTGGTTAGAGTGTGCCATGCGCCTGTGTAATGACTGGCTTACATGAAAGCAGTTGCATGCTGTAAATGCTCGTCATTCTGGCGAAGGCCAGAATCCAGGCGGAGTTCATGCATCACCTGGATACAATAAAGAGTGAATGCTGCACCTTCTGTGAAGTCCTAATCGGTATTTCTTTGGGTGGTTAAGCATTCTATCTTCGTTGCTATATTGCACCCTTCCTTTTCGCCCCTAGGCGAGTGACTTTTCTTTGCTTGCCCAAAGAATAAGTCACCAAAAGAAAGGGCACCCTAGCTTCCGCTTATGTCCTGCGTTGCTCGAACTAGGACTTTCGTCCGTTGCCTTGCAGGACTTAGGCATAAGCGGTCACGAAACTCGCCCTAGCGGCTTGCACACTACGCAAGCCACCGCGGAACTCGGACAGTCGCTCCCTTCCTCCTTATTTTGCCTGCGCTACTCGGCGCGTCAGATAGGGGCCCGTTGCAAACCACCACGATGAAATGTTGGTTAAACGTATGGCATTAAGGGGCGCTAAGGGACTTCTTTAACTTCTAAACCAAGCAAGCCCCCCCACAAACCAATTCAATTGTTTTGTGGGGGGGGGGCTTGGTTTGTTTTATTACTATGTTTTATTTCAATGGTTGTACGGGACACGATGTTAGAAATATCACTTAAGTAACCGCGCAGTGCTTTTCACGGGCCCCTATCTGACGCGCCGAGTAGCGCAGTCGGCGTGGGAGGTTTCGGCCAGCGGCTGTTCGAGTTCCGCAACAAGCCACGTTGTGTGTGGCTTGTCAGGGCGAGTTTCGTTGGACGCCCACATAGAGTCCGGTTACGGACGAAAGTCCTAGGATGAGCAACGCAGGGAATAAGCGGAAGCTAGGGTGCATTTCTTTTGGTTTCGTTTTCTTTGGGCAAGCAAAGAAAAGTTACTCGCCTAGGGGCGAAAAGCGACCTTAAATCCGTACTAATATATAACTACTTTTTAACCTTCCCGGTAAATCGTAATTCCCAACGCTTTCAACCCAGGCAATATCCCTGGCTTACTCACCTTCAGCTTCACATTCTGCACGTTGAACTCCTGCAATACCAACTGACAAACATGCTCGCCCAGCGCTTCCACCAATTTAAAACTACGCTCCGCCAATGTCTCGCGGATACGCGCCACGACCTTGCCATAATCAACGGTGTCTTCAATCGCGTCACTTTGGCAGGCTTTGCTGAAGTCATAGCCAATTTCAATATCCAGAATAATAGTTTGTGGCACGGCGCGCTCCCAATCCGGTACGCCGAGTTTGGTTTGTACTTTGACTTGTTCGAGAAAAATCGTGTCCATCGCTATGCGTCCTTTGTTATTTCCGCGCGGGCCGGAATCCAGTATGATTCGGCATCATACAACATCGCGCAGTGGCTGACATATCGCCTGCTGCGCATCTCTTGAGAGTTTGAGCATGAGTGAATTTGGTTTCGGGTTTGAGGTGGAAGCGCTGATCTGGGTGGTGGCAGCCTATTTGATCGGTTCAATTGCTTTCGGCATTATTGTCAGCAAACTATATCGTTTGCCAGACCCGCGATCCGTTGGTAGTGGCAATATCGGTGCGACCAATGTGGCGCGTAGCGGAAAGAAATCAGCAGCTATTTTGACTTTGTTGGGCGATGCATTTAAAGGCTGGTTGCCGGTATGGCTGGCTTTGCAGGCTGGCATGCTGATGGATGTGGTGGCCCTGGTCGGCCTGGCGGTGTTTTTAGGGCATTTATACCCGATTTATCACAAATTCAAAGGTGGTAAAGGGGTGGCCACGGCACTTGGGGTGATGATTGCATTCTCCGGCTGGCTGGCCCTGAGTGTGGTCGGGGTGTGGCTGGTTGTGTTTTTGATCAGCCGGATTTCTTCTTTATCTGCCTTGGTTGCTGCGGTATTGGCACCGGTGATTGCCTGGCAGTTCCTGTCACCTTATCCGGTGTATGTCGCGGTGGTTGTGGTGATGACGGCGTTTTTGATTATCCGCCATCAATCCAATATTGAGAAATTACTGGCGGGTACCGAAACCCGCTTCGGTAAAAAGTGATTTAAGCTGGCGCTTTGAGCTCGGCTAAGTCCCAGCGCGGACGCACGCTAAAGCTGTAATCTGGCATGTTGTGCTGCATGGCATGCAAGCGCATGGCACCGGCAAAGGCAATCATGGCGCCGTTATCAGTACAAAACTCCAATCGTGGGTAACTGACGCTTGCACCGCGTTTTGTTGCAGCTTCGTTCAGGCGTTCTCGCAAGCGTTTATTGGCGCCTACGCCACCTGAAACCACCAGCCTTTTCAGTTTCGTCTGTTTGAGTGCTTTCATGCATTTGAGTGTCAAAATCTCGGTGACTGATTCCTGAAACTCCCAGGCAATGTCTTGCACTGTTTCTTCATCGAGTTGCGGCTGATTATTCACCAGTGTCAGCACTGCCGTTTTCAGGCCGCTAAAACTGAAGTTTAAATCCGGGCTGTTCAGCATTGGGCGCGGTAGCTGGAAGCGTGGTTTGCCTGACTCTGCCAGCTTGGAAAGTGCCGGGCCGCCCGGGTAGCCTATCTTCATCAGCTTGGCTGTTTTATCAAATGCTTCACCAGCGGCGTCATCCAGCGTGTCACCTAATAACTCATACTGGCCGATACCGTCTACACGCATTAACTGGCTATGGCCGCCAGACACCAGCAAGGCAACAAACGGGAACGCTGGCGGGTTTTCTTCCAGCATGGGTGCGAGTAGGTGGCCTTCAAGATGGTGCACACCTATTGAAGGTACATTCAAGGCAAATGCCAGGGATTGTGCAATGCTGGTGCCTACCAGTAATGCCCCAGCCAGGCCAGGACCTTGCGTATACGCAATGCCTTCGATGTCTTGCAATGTTTTATCTGCCTGGGTGAGTACTTGTTGTGTCAGTGGCAGCGCCCGGCGGATATGGTCACGCGAGGCTAACTCGGGCACCACGCCGCCATAAGCGGCATGCATGTCTATCTGCGAGTGCAGGGCGTGCGCCAGTAATCCGCGGCGCGTGTCGTACAACGCTACCCCGGTTTCGTCACAAGAAGATTCAATGCCCAATACCAACATTAATAAATGTCCCGTACATGATTTTTTACAGAAAAGATTGATAAATCCAAATAAGCGCGCTAGAATACGCGGTTTTCAGTGCTGCATCAATCCGCAAGCACCATTAGTCTAACCAAATAATTGTAAGGATAGGGATTTACATGACCGCTATTCGTGTGAAAGAGAACGAACCGTTTGATGTTGCATTGCGCCGCTTTAAGCGTTTGATTGAAAAAACAGGTTTGTTGAACGACTTGCGTGCACGCGAGTTCTACGAAAAACCAACATGGGAACGTAAACGTAAAGCTGCTGCTGCGGTTAAACGTCAGTACCGTCGTCTGCGCAACCAACAGTTGCCGACAAAACTCTATTAATCTTTAGAGTGTGTTGTGCGGTTAGCCAGATGCTTGGTTAACCCGATATTGCAAAGGTTGTGGCGTGCCACAACCTTTAGCTATTTATAGTCAGCCTTTTTTGTTGGATACCTTATGAGCTTAAAAGCACAAATCACCGAAGACATGAAAACCGCCATGCGTGCCAAAGATACGGCCAGGCTGGGCGTGATTCGTCTATTGCTGGCAGCGATCAAGCAGCGCGAGGTGGATGAGCGTATCGAGCTGGATGATGCGGCAGTGATCACGGCGATTGAGAAAATGCTCAAGCAGCGTCGCGATTCAATCGCAGCGTATGAAGGTGCTAACCGCCAGGATCTGGCTGACCAGGAAAAATTCGAAGTCACCGTGCTGCAAGGCTATTTGCCAGCGCAAATGAGTGAAGAGGAAATTAACGCCATCATCGCCAAAGTAGTGGCTGACACGGGTGCCGCTGGTGCTAAAGATATGGGCAAAGTGGTTGGGGCAGTAAAACCGCTGGTTGCCGGTAAAGCCGATATGGCAAAAGTATCTGGCTTGATCAAGGTTGCTTTAGGTTAAGCCAGTGCTCGGCAGTAAGAGATTGACGGGGCGCATTGAGCGCCCTTTGTTTTTTGCTCTGCATAAGCGATACTTGTATTTATGATCCCCGAAAGCTTTATTCAAGAACTGCTTAATCGCGTAGATGTTGTCGAAGTCATCGACAAGGTCGTTCCACTGAAAAAAGCCGGTGCGAATTATTCAGCCTGCTGCCCGTTCCACAACGAAAAATCCCCCAGTTTTACCGTGAGCCCGACCAAGCAGTTTTACCATTGCTTTGGTTGTGGCGCGCATGGCTCCGCCCTTAGTTTTCTAATGGAATATAACGGGCTGAGCTTTATTGAAGCCATTAATGACCTGGCCAGGCAAGTGGGCATGATTGTGCCGCAGGAAAAGCGGGACCCTAACCAGCCCGAGGCACCCAGCAAAGCAGTGATGCTGAGTTTGCAGGAGACCTTGCAACAGGCTGCGGCTTTTTACAAAGCCGAGCTTAAAAAATCGCCGCATGCCATTGAATATTTAAAAGGTCGTGGCTTAAGCGGGCAAGTGGCTGCCAAGTTTCAGGTCGGTTACGCACCCGCTGGCTGGCAAAACTTGCAGGCAGTGTTCCCAAATTATGAAGCCGAAGCGCTAGAGATTGCCGGCTTGGTCGTGCAGAACGAGCAGGGGCGGCGTTATGATCGTTTCCGTGACCGCATCATGTTCCCCATTCATAACCAGAAGGGCGAAGTGATCGGCTTTGGTGGGCGTGTAATCAACCCCGAAGATACGCCAAAATATTACAACTCGCCGGAAACGCCTTTGTTTCAAAAAGGCCATGAGTTGTATGGCTTGTTTATGGCGCGTCGGGCAATTCGCGACGCTGGCCGGGTGTTAGTCGTTGAAGGCTATATGGATGTGGTGGCGCTGGCGCAATATGGCATTGAATATGCGGTGGCTGCGTTGGGCACAGCAACTACGCCTTTCCATATTGCCAAATTGATGCGCCAGACGGATGAAATCGTCTTTAGCTTTGATGGTGATAAAGCCGGACGCACCGCGGCCTGGCGCGCGGTGATGAATGCCTTATCCGCCATTAAAGACGGCTTGAAATTGCGCTTTCTGTTTCTGCCTGCCGAGCATGACCCTGACAGCTTTGTGCGCGAGTTTGGCAAACAGGCATTCGAGGCGGAGATGGATAAAGCCATGCCGCTGTCGCAATATATTATCCAGCACTTGAGCAAACATAATGCTATGGCGTCACAGGAGGATAAAGTACAGTTCCTGAATGATGCCGAGCCCATCCTCAAGCAGATCCAGGCGCCGCGTTTTGCGATGTTGTTGCGCAAAAAAGTCGCTGAAATGACCGGGTTGGGGGAGGGGGAAATGCAACGCATGCTTAAATTGCCCAACCCGGCCAAAACCCAGCAAAAAGCGGCGCGGCCACGTTCAAGAACACCTTCATCTTTGCATCAGCGCCTGGCGTTAATATTGCTCATGCGTCCGCAATGGGCACGACAGGATTTACTCGAGCAGATTCTGGGTGAAAGCGATGAAGAGCACATGCTGCGGGAGATCGTCAAGGCGGCAATCACGCATCCTGAGTCGCGTCCGGTGGTGCTGTTGCAGATCATCAGTCCAGCCATTTCTCAAGTATTCAGCAATCAATTGCACAGAGAGCTGTCTTTGCTGGATGAAAGCCTGGACTTCACTCTTGAATTTGAGGGGGCGTGTACCCAATTATCCGATATGGCGCTGGCAGCGCGAGATAAATCGCTGCTTGGCAAACTCACAGAAAAGCCGTTTTCTACACTCTCAGATGCTGAACGAGAGTCGTTACGGCAGTTAACCAGTAAGCGCTAGCCTGTTTTTACCAAATACCCACAAAAAGCGTCATGGGTATGCTTAAAGAAAATGTAAAAATCAGGTAAAATGTAGGGTTTCCCGTAATGTTATAGCGAGTGGCGTGTCAGAAGATATGGTCGGCGCTCGACAACAATCATTTTAGAGGTGGAATCGGCCATGGCCAGACCCAAAGCAGATAAAAGTTTAGATAAAGAACTCGGAATCAAAGAAGTCGAATCCCCTAAAGACCCAGCCACACAGGCAATGGATGCCGAAGCACGCCGTACCCGCCTTAAAACCCTGATTGTTCTGGGTAAGGAGCGTGGCTACCTGACATACGCCGAAATTAATGACCACCTGCCGGATGATGTGCAAGACTCTGAGCAGATCGAGAGCATTATCGGCATGATCAATGACATGGGTATCCAGGTGTACGAAGAGGCGCCTGATGCCGAAGTGCTGCTGATGTCTGATGCACCGCCAGCTGTCACCGATGAAGATGCTGCCGAAGAAGCTGAGCAAGCCCTGGCAACCGTGGACTCAGAATTTGGCCGTACCACCGACCCGGTGCGTATGTACATGCGCGAAATGGGCACGGTTGACCTGCTGACCCGTGAAGGCGAGATTGAAATCGCCAAACGTATCGAAGACGGCCTCAAGCACATGGTGCACGCGATTGCCGCCTGTCCGACCACCATCGCCCAGTTGCTGGAGATGGTAGATAAAGTCGAAAAAGACGAAATGAGCGTCGACGAGCTGGTGGATGGCTTGATCGATAGCGACTTGGGCTTGGACGACGCCTTGGCTGCGGTGGAAGCTGAAGAAGAAGCTGGCGAAGAAGAGGAAGAAGAAGACGAGGAAGATGATGAAGCCAAAGCGTCTTCCATGTCTGCCGAGTTGCTGGCCAAGCTTAAAGAAGAAGTGCTCAACCGCTTCTCCGTCATTCGTGCAACCAATGCCAAGATGAATGAAATCCGTGCGGACAAAGGCACACAAAACGACGAATACAAAACCTTGCACCAGCAAGTGCTGGATGAACTGACCACCTTCCGTTTCTCTGCCAAACAAGTAGAGGCCCTGTGTGACCAGGTGCGTAACATGGTTGAAGAAGTGCGCTCGCATGAACGTAAAATCATGGAATTCTGCGTAGACAGAGCCGGTATGCCGCGTCAGCAATTCATCAAGAGCTTCGTGGGTAACGAAATCAACCTGAACTGGCTGGATGGTGAATTGGCGGGTAACCCTGCGTACACCGAGCGCCTGTCACGTTTCAGACACTCCATCCTTGATCAGCAAGAACGCCTGCAAAACCTGCAGGTACGTGTTGGCTTGCCTATCAAAGAGCTGCGCGATATCAACAAGCAAATGACCACAGGCGAAGCGCGTGCACGCCGTGCCAAACGCGAAATGATCGAAGCCAACCTGCGTCTGGTGATCTCGATTGCTAAAAAATACACTAACCGTGGTTTGCAGTTCCTCGACCTTATCCAGGAAGGCAACATCGGCCTGATGAAAGCCGTCGATAAATTTGAATACCGTCGTGGTTACAAATTCTCTACCTATGCCACATGGTGGATCCGCCAGGCAATCACGCGTTCTATCGCTGACCAGGCACGTACCATCCGTATCCCGGTACACATGATCGAAACCATCAACAAGATGAACCGTATCAGCCGCCAGATCCTGCAAGAAACTGGTCTGGAACCTGATCCGGCAACCTTGGCTGAAAAAATGGAAATGCCGGAAGAAAAAATCCGCAAAATCCTCAAGATCAGCAAAGAACCCATCTCGATGGAAACGCCAATTGGTGACGACGAAGATTCCCATCTGGGCGACTTTATCGAAGACAACACCACACTGGCGCCTATGGATGCAGCGGTTTACGCTAGCCTGCGCGATGCCACCAGTGAAGTGCTGGAATCACTGACGCCACGCGAAGCAAAAGTACTGCGCATGCGCTTTGGTATCGAAATGAATACAGACCACACGCTGGAAGAAGTGGGCAAACAGTTTGACGTGACCCGTGAACGTATCCGTCAGATCGAAGCAAAAGCACTGCGTAAATTGCGTCATCCAACACGCTCCGAACGCCTGCGCAGCTTCTTAGAAAACGGACAAGATTAGTTTATAATCACTCGCTTTCCGGCCCCTTAGCTCATGCTTGGTTAGAGCAGCGGACTCATAATCCGTTGGTGCTGTGTTCGACTCACAGAGGGGCCACCATTTAAAATCAAGGGCTTACATTATGTAAGCCCTTTTTTTTGGTTCGCGTTTTTAGCTAACTTGGTTCGCGTTTCAAAGCGTTTTTGCACGCTTACCAATTTTGTTACGCAAATAATCTTTTGTCATTTGTGGGTGAGAGTGACCTGATAATTCAAAAGCAGAATTAAAACCATAATCTCTTTCAATGTCTGAGAGCGCCTTGGCTCGTAAGTCATGAACGGTAAAGTAAATTCCGGTCGCCTTTCTTTGCACATAAAACTTTTTACGAAATACACTTTCACAGTGAAAAAATAACGTTGGTTTGTGGTGATCAATAGACTCTATAAGTGCAGATAATCGTGGCCCAGGAACAAATTCAAGTTTTGCACCAGTCTTATCCTGTTTGAGATTTTTAAAATCAGATTTGAGAATTTTAAGGACATCAGAAAACCTCTGAGCAAATAGACAAAGCAAATGGATATCATTGCAAAAATTGGTATCAGCACCAACTAAGAAAGCTTTCAATTGTTCATCAGTTACATAAATATCTCTAGGTGTTTCTGGAAATCTCATACCCTTTAAAACAGGATTTTCTCTTTCAGTGTATTCAAGAACTTTAGCAAAATTAAAAAGAACAGATATAACCGAAACTGCACGATTAGCTGGAATTTGTCTATGAGAATTATCGGATAAAAATTTTAGAATATGCCTTGGTCGAAGATCATCAACTGGTGCAATCTTAAGCCCATAAGTAATCATAGAATCCCATGATTTTTTGTAATCTTTTTTGGTACGAGGTTTGAGGCGAGCATAATTTGGAGAATCAACGTATAGAAGCCAAATATGCTCAAGACTCCCTTCTATAGAACTATCTTCTTTACGTTCTAAATGTTCATACCTGGTAATAGCTTTACCTAAGTCATCACCTAAAGGAATTAAGGTTCGCTCACCGTCTTGATGAAGATCATAGTAGTAATGGGATTTTCCGTTTTTACGCTTTCTTACCCTTAGACGCTTAAATTCTTCTTTCATCTCGCCTCCACAGCAATATCAATTGCAAGCAGGAATGCGAACAGACATGCGTAGTGCAGTGAACCGTAAAACATGGCAGATAAAGACAATGCAAACAGAAAAAACATCATATGAGTGCCTCCCAGTTCGGATTTCTAGGCGGTCTTTTCTTTGCACTTGCAATTATCTCTGGACCTCGATGTAAGTCTTTGGGGTAAACAACTGGGAATCCATCTTTTCTTAGTAAGAATGGAATACCCATGCACTTGAGCTCTTCAACCATTTTTTTGAACTTAGTACGGCCAGTTAATTGAATCATTTCATTTTTACTGAGAGGGGACATCAGAAACTCTCTTTCGAATGAAGTTGATCAACCTTTTGCTGATACCAGCTTATGAGAATGAATGACTTGTAGCGTATGCAGTACTGTGAAAACAATCTTTTATGACGTTCAGTACCTCTGTTAGCAAACTTGAATTGATGCATCCAGATGATGGTGATGCATGCTCTAACGATTTCTTCATCTGTGAATTGCTTAGGAATAAACATAAGCAATTGAGAACCAATAGACCGTGCAAAAAAGCTCAATGAATCTGTATCTGAATCTACCGTAAGTGAATCACAAAGGAGGTCGTATACAAGCTCTACTTTTTCACTATGCAGAGGCAAGGCTAAGGCTACTGGAAGCATCTTTCCGTAAGGGCGAGGTAATCTGATCATAGTGCCCCCCGCTTTGACGCATTTAGAGCAGCTTTAGCGCTCTTCTGGCTGGCGATTGCTTTAGCAGCAGGGGATATGCTGGCAAGTAGTGCTTGGTCAGCTAATTTATGCTGCTTCTGTATCTCAGCAAAATTCTTTTCTTTGTTGATGTAATTTAGATAAGCACCACCATCTTCAGGATTGTTATTTTTCAAACGAGTATTAAAGACGGCCAGCGTATTTTTTACGTTTGGATCATCATAAATTGAGACTAAGCAAAATGCCCATTTGAGGCAATCAGATCCAGGTAGATTACAAGTAAGCTTGCTAAAATCAGACCAAAAAGGAAAACAATTACGACGAATATAGCTTGAAGCTTCATGTCGAAGTTGATCATCTGAAAATACCCCGCCATCCCCAGAAATAAGTCCAGAATTATCAGAGGCATCAACTTCAGTAAAAGGTTTCTCGGGGGCCACTGGGGTTTTATTTTCTTTTATTTCCTTTTCTTTAGGAAGTAAGTGCTTGATTTTGCTGCTAATAGAGCGTTTTACGGTGCTTGATTGAATCTCTTCATAGTCTTTATGAAAATGTTTCGATAAAGATTTGAAGTTGTTATGAGACCAGAATTTAGTACAAAACACTTCATCTGTCTGAGCATCAAATACCAACAATCCCTGGGCAGATAAATACTCAATTGAAGGGTAGATTGTTCCTGATTCAAGACCAGTTTCAATCGCTAGGAAATCCACATCTACTTGATGAACGCCAGCATTATTCGTGTTTGCAAATAGCACCACAAATAGAAGCTTATGTGGAGAGGTTAACAAGCGTACTTCTTTCCAGCGCAAGATAGAAGCTGGAATTAATCCGTATTGTTTCATAATGCATTTTCCAAAAAGCCAAGCCCCGGACATGGCAAAGAAAACGCATGCGAAAAAATACGCAGTAGCGACCAGCAAGTTATTTGATTGGATTTAGTTCTAAGGCCGTTCTCCGGGGAAGAACAGCCCTCCCATGAAGGGCAATACAGGCCAATAACTAAATATTGGACTGCCGCATTGAAGCGAACATTAGGAAGAAACAAGCATAAACTAAATAGCTCATGCAGGTACCACTCTTCAAATTCTTAAAAACATGAACTCACGCGGGTCATGTTTTCGCCATTCAAGGCTAATTTTGAAATGCTATTTTCAAGAGAAAAACAGCTCTGCTTTAGAAGCATTAAACACATCTTAAACTAGGCAAAAATGACTGTCAACATTTATTTGACATTAATATAAGTTGTTGATTTAATTGAGTTTCACGCGTGAAACAAGGGTGTAAAGTTTTCAGAAAATTTAATGAAATATTATTATTAATTTTGAATTAATTTATAAAATAATTTTTCAGAAAATGAAGTAAGAATAATTCAGAAAGTCTTAAGAAAAAGGTGAATTTATGTCTAAAAATTCTTATTACGAAATGACTAAATTGAAGAAAAAAAGGAAAAAAATTTTAAAGAGTCAACTTAGTGTAACGAATAGATTCGCATACCCACCTGATGATGGACTACCTACTTCTGAGCAACTAGCAGCAATCGCCAGGATAGTTCCGCAAAATATGGAGCTACTAACTGTATCAACGTTGCAAGAAATGATAGATAAATGCGATCTTAGTACTGATAGTCATCCTGATTTGGTATTGTCTGAATGCACACCATCTGCTGGCACAGAGTTTAATTTAGAAGAATTGATGGAAGAGGTTACTGACGAAAATAAACACGAACGAATTAACTTTGGAAAGCGAACAGGAAAGGAATTGTTGTAAAGAGTGTTTCACGCGTTAAACGTAATTAAATCAATGACTTATAATTGGTCTCGGTTTTTAAGCTCATCTCGAATATCTTCAACTGCGTCTTTCATATCTTCAAGGTCACGCAGAGGATTACTAAGTTGAGAAATTACTACTACAAATAAACATATCAATCCGGGAATTGGAGCTAAATAGACTAGTAAGACCAATAGAGCTAACCCTATTAAAGCTCTATATGTAGCAGCTTCTTCTAGTGAAACCTTAAATTGCTGGCTTATTTCTTTTTCGATTAATTGATATAGTTCATTTAGCACAATATCCTCCATAATTTTAATTGTTATTTTTTGTTAAAAATATACTAAAAATAGAATATAAGCAATCAATAACGGAATTGAAAATACAAGACTGATCTTATGCACGGGTGTGAGAGAAAATGCAAAAAATGACGGGACGCTTAACAATTGAGTTGAAACGTTTAGCGTTTGAAAACTATGACAATTGCGTGCTATGCAAATACGAATTCAAAGAAGGGGATACTTCACACCTTGGTTATGGAGAAAGTGACAATCCCTTATATATTTGCGGCAATTGTACAGACAGCCTAAAGGAAACAGCCAGAAGACATTATTTTCGTCCACGACCGTATGAGCTACCCGATCAATCTGGAAAATTGTGGCGTTATATGGATTTCACAAAATATGTAAGTTTGCTTTCATCCAAAGCTCTGTATTTTACGCGCACAGATTGTTTTGAAGATTTGTTTGAGGGTGCAAAAGGCTTTAAAAAGAATAAACTAACTTGGGATACACACTATCTTCAGTTTTTTAGAACTTCGATATTAAATCCTCCTGAGGGAAGAAAATGCGAACTGTCTGATGCTGAAGTTGAAGAGGCAGCAAAAAAGCTGCTTGGAGATATGGAATTAACTGGTGAGGCCAATAAAAAAAGAACCTTCGTAAATTGTTGGCATGAGAGTGCACACGAATCAGAGGCTATGTGGAGACTGTACTCAAGCTTTTTGGAACATGCAGTTGCAGTAAGAACTTCGTATAGTAGTTTATATCAGTCTCTAGGTAGAGATCCGGAAATAGATATTGGCCGTATAAAGTACATCGATCTAAACAAAAATTATGCAGGTGTCGATGAAGCATTTTGGAGAAAACGTAAATCGTTTGAACATGAAAGGGAGGTCAGAGCATTAATAATTGATTTTTATCATCAGGATATTGGAAAAATGATTCCATGCGATCTGGACGTTCTCATTGAAGAAGTATTTGTTTCTCCCAAAGCCCCTGAATGGTTTGTAAAATT
The DNA here is from genome assembly GCF_058744375.1 of Methylophilus sp. E2MeOHC9. NCBI lineage: Bacteria > Pseudomonadati > Pseudomonadota > Betaproteobacteria > Nitrosomonadales > Methylophilaceae > Methylophilus > Methylophilus sp. E2MeOHC9. The sequence continues at coordinate 581,711 of NZ_CP196024.1, read as the reverse complement.
AGTGAATGATGTAAATGAAAAATACGGTCTTAACGTTAGAGTCAGTCCATCTGAGTTGATTGAAGTACCATTTTTTTAGGTAATAATATACTTGAATGGACAGACTTAAGCCGCTTAATTGCGGCTTTTTATTTACTTCATCTAGCTTCATGCTAAATCATCATCATTTGATAAGTGCAACACTTAAATTATTATCTTATCTTGATGTTGCATACTTCATTCTTTAAGAATATACTCACTTCATTCCTAAAAAGGGGGTGACCTATGGATAATGCATACAACGCACTTCTAGAGCTGCGACTTAAGATAGAAGAAAATAAAAAGCTTATTCAGAAGCAGGAAGAGGCTTTAAAGGTAATGGAAGAAATGATGGGTCTTTCTGGACAGGTTAAAACTCCAGAAGAGGTATTTGGCAAAGAAAAACCAACCATTCCAAGGCATCAAATTATAAATGTCAAAAGCTTGGCAGCTTCAACGCCTGCCAAAAAGACCTTTAAGCAGGAAATTGAAGAAGTAGTAAAACAATTTGCAGATCAGCAATTTACTGTCGCTCATGTACATGAGGTACTTGAGAAAATAGGTGTTCCAGTAAATGGTCAACAACCTAGAGCAAGGATTGCGCTTATTCTCAATGAACTTTGTAGTGAAGGCACTATAAGGATAGTACTTAAAGGCATTGGAAGCGTACCCAACAGATATAAACTGATTAACAAAACTATCGAACTGGACTTGGATAATGATTTGTAATATCCAATCCAGAAAGGCGAAAGCCCCAAGTGGTGGAACACTCAGGGCTTTCATTTTCCCTAACCTAAGCCCTAGACCGGCGCATTACGAAAGGAGTTATCATGTTTCTAGCAATCGCTTTAGTGACAGCGGCGTTGCTGATTTGCATATTAATCAGCGCCTGATTTAGTCAGGCTGGGGCGGCTTTTTAGTCGCCCCAATAACTTCACTATAGGGTCTTTCTTTCTCCATGTCAACTTCCTTATGCCTATTAACAACGGCAGACTTTGGTGTGTTCGCTATCTTTGCCAATGCTTCATTAAAGTCCATTTTTGCAGCTTTTAATGCAGTTTGTTGGGTGTCGTAGTCAATACAGTACTGTAATACCTCATTTGCCCCTACTTCAGTATTAATCATTTCAAGCTGAACCTTAAATTTTTATCAAATACGTTTCAATTCCAAAAGTAACAAGATCTCACTAGTCGTATTTGAGGAAGAGTTACCCAGAGTTACTGATGATCCAGGCAAAGGCAATGAAGATCTCCCTTTAGAGTCTCTATTGGCCTTTAATCCCCCCAAAACAATCAATTCGCCATCACTTGATTGAATATCAGTTTCAACCCTTCTCTTGATTAGAGTAGGGGTATTATTAACACCAGTTTTAGTATTAGTGAAGCTAGACAACTCTTGAACGACATGGACACTTGTTATTTCGTCATATACGGTTGGTAATAAATCAAAAATCAAACCAGAAGAACGATATTCCACTGATTGAACTGGAGGCTGATTTTGATTAACGATTACAGATCCGATTACAGGTACATCTTCACCAATATTTATAGTCGCATTCTTACCGCTTACTGCGCGTAAAGAAGGGTTTGATAGTACTGAAAATCGTGAATCTGTGCCTAGCAATTGAATAATAGAAGAGAGACCGCCTGTAGTAGTTACCTTGAAAAAATTATCTGCGGTGAATGCCGTACCTATAGAGAGTGAAAGCGTATTTTTCAGAAGGTTGGCCATAATTGAAATTGCAGATTGATTTTGCTTATCGGTACCAACTTCATACACAACAGCGGACACCATAACTTCAGGCGTTTTAGTGTCGATCCTTTCTAAGAGTTTAGTTAATGCAACAACTTCTCTTTTGTCCCCAAAAAATACCAGTACACCATTATTTAAGCGTACATTTGAAAGAGCTGATCCAGATTGCTGAGACGATGGATCAACAGCAGAAAACGCACCTGAGGAAGCTGGAGTAATTCCACCTTGCTGTGTAAATTGACCTTTGAATAAAGGTCTTAGTGTATTAATCAAAAAGTTAGATTGTCTATATTTCGGAGTATATAAAAATACTTCAACATTAGGATCTAAAACAGGAGCCAATTCCTCCTTCTTTTGCGTAAGTTCTGTGGACTTTTCTTTTAATTTGGAAATGAAATCAACATTGTTTTGTGACCTAATTTCATAACCAAGTTGCGTTAAAAATTCTCTGAAAAAAGGATTGAATTGAGAATAGTCACTCGAAAAACGAAAGCTGATTAGCCTTTTATCATCTAAAAGTTCAGGAGCTAAAAAGTATGGCTTTTGTTTGAATGCTTCAATATATACAAAGCGAACAACTTCGCTGATTTCTACCTGGTCCAGTTCAATTTTGAGGTCTCTAGGTGAATAAGGCTTTTCAGCAGCATTTGATAGCGAGCATAAAAGTATAAAAATAAAACAGATAGCCGCCTTCATAAAACACCCTTTTTATCATTTGATACAGGTTTAGGAGCACTGAATCTGGTTATGTTACGGCCATTAACATTGCCATTAATATTCATGCCAGAGCCGGAAAAATTAGATCTAGGTTGTATTTCGCTATGTCCATCAGAGCCAGTCAGAATGACAAAATCAAAACCGTCAATTCTTAAGGTGCCCGAAATACGGAGTGAGGTCGCGAAATTTTGGTTAGATGAGTTGACTTGCCCAGGAAGGCCGCTTATAGATTGAGAGGACAAGGAGGATAAATCTTGATCTTTACCTTTGTTGAAATCCGGATGAAATTTCTTATATAGGTTCCAAACACACAATAATAGAACACATAGGGCTATACCGAGCTTGTAATAAATACGTTTATCGGCAGCTAAATTTCCTTTTTTATCGACTTGGGACTCCTGCCCAGATCCAGCAGAGTAACTTTTATATAAAGGGAATATGTCTGCATTATATTTGCGCGTGAAATCATTTAATTTTGTGCGACGGTTGATTTTTGAACCTGAAAAAACAGTTACTGTATAAGTATCAGACATGCCAACTGCTTTCGCTTTATGGCACATGTATGACTCTTGAAGAACCGCCTTTAACAGCTTATGAACATCGCCTATATCTTGGCTGATTACTACTAAATCGCAAGAAACTGAAGTAACTGGGTTAGTAAAGTGACGATGCTCACGAAAGAATGAGAGGTGATTTTTATGAATATTGTTATCGGTACCCCATACATTAAACGCCTCATCAACTACAACGATATCACCGGGCTGGACTATACCTGTTGCTATGATGTTATGTTCTAAGTCATAAAACGGAAAAAAATCAGCTGTAAGAATGTCTTTTTTATGTACTTTAAGAACAGTTCCAAGCCTGTCATAATCATCTAGGTTGTACCTCTTAAAAACGAATTCACGGATGAGATCTGAGTCCACACCGTCAATGTTGGTAATTACCCGGCGGCCATTTTCGATAGCAGATAAAATAACAGCCGACACGACCTCATAAGTCTTACCACTACCATTAATGCCAAAATATCCCAGTACAGACATAATTACCCTATCAATGGGATGCGGCGAATTGAAAAGCGAAGTATCAATGCCGAAATAATTAGTGGCAGACCGTAATCCAGCGCCGCAAACTCAAAGAAATACCACATTGCAGGAGTTATGCTGGCAAAGCTTGAATTAATCTGTTCTGGGTTGACTACACTCAGTTTAGTAACCAAATACGCAGCAAAAGAAGTGGTGACATACATCAACCCTAAGAATAAAACCAACTTAACAACTACACCCCTAATCAAGAACGCAGCAAACGCAGTAAAAATGGCTCCCATATATTTACCCCTTGTTAAGCTTTAAAAACGATAATTGCAGCAGCAAAAGACCAACCTAAAATCTCCAGTGCTCGAATAGTGGGCTTATAAGTTTCGAACATTTCACACATCCGACCCATTAAATCCCCATCAAATAATTGATGGCCGTATAACTGAACACTAATCATTGCCGTTGGGCAGCTTGAAGAATGCTGTGGAATTTGGAAGTGCGCCCACTGCGGGAAAAAATTAAACAAAGGATCTAAAATTTGCTCAGTAGTTGGAGCAGTTTCCAAAGCGGGAGGCGTAAAACTACCGAAATCAATCTTAAGATCAGTAGTAGTAGATTGAGTTGGTGTACCAGGATTAGGCGAAGCATCTTCACCAGACTGAGTACGAGGAATAAAAATTTGATTCTCGCCTAAAGGGGCTACTGGTGTTGCAAAGTCCTGGACTGTAGGCACGAGAGTCGGGTTGTACAGTCTCCATTGTGCAATGTCCGATGGGGTTACCTTCAATGGAGGAATAAACCCAGTAGATGTCCCATCAGGAGTAGCAGGGCCAGCGGCTATAGATGAGGATAATGATTGAGTCCATGCTCTATTTACCAAATCTGCAAGCATTTCATCGCTAAGCGCCTCCGGTGCCATCGTTTGCGGAATAGCCGTAATAGCTTGTGGGATGGTTTTATAGTCGTTGGTCGATAACGGAGGTTGGAGCGTTACTGATGTAGGTGGTTTAAACTCGTATAGGATCTGAACTGTATTAACATTAGGACCACCAGGGACAACAGGACCAGTGGAAATAATTCGTCTAAAAACGTTATTCCAATAACCATTGGCCCCAGGATATGGACCGCCTGTATTTGCAGTAAATGTGTAGTCGATTTGTTGAGTACTTGGGTTAGTACCATTACAAAATATATTCGAGATTTGGCAAGGTACTTGTATGAATCTGAACTGCCTAGCCTTTCCTGAATCTTGAAACCAAAACTCATTATCAGGCGAATATTTATTCGCTACCTCTTCATACGTTTTAGGCATAACAGGTAATAACTTGATATCGTAGGTACCGAGACCAGTACCACTTACAGTAATTTTTTGTTTATTTTCACCGTCCCCATAAACCCAATTAATAGCACTAGTGACACCAATTTGAAGACCTTCTGAAATCACATAGGTGGCCCCAGCAATTCCTACAGCAGCCAAAACAGCAGGCCATGACAAACCAAACAATGCCGCCGCCGCTCCAGATGAAACCATGCTAGTGCCAAGACCAGTTAACTGGTTAGAGACAGTACTAACAGTCTCTGTAATCCTAGGATCGTTAGCTGCAAATCCAGCTTTCTTCGCTTTTGATTCAATGATTGATCCAATAGCGTTATTAATTTTTCCGTTATAGGCCGCATTAGAAATCGCATAGCTGTTCAATGGAATAATTAACGCCGAAACAATACATATCAATCTAAAAGATTTCATTTTTTAATGCCTAAAACGGTAACAAAACCGCATACCATTCCAAGAAAAAGAGCCGCTAAATAATAAAATTGGGGGTCGAGTGAGAAAACCATAATTAGAAGGCCGGAGATTTCTCTCCGGCTGATGAATTAGTAAGCTGCACCTTTGATATGGCGACGAACACGCTGATAAGCGATTTGTGCCAAATCGACCATAATCACAAGAGCACCAATACTGAAAATTGCAGTGATGACATCTACAAAGCTGATGTCTTCAATTAATTCAGCAACTGTAGTCGCTGCTTGAACTTGAGCAGATAACAACAAAGATGCAACGATTGCAGAAAAGCTGTACTTTTTTGTAAAATGTTTCATTTAATAACCTTTCAAAATAAGAAAAAACTAGCTCATAACTTTTCTGATTGTCCCGACTTTAAGAGCAATCAAATAGCTACCCAGAACTAGTAAGAATGCGAAAGAAAACAACTCAGCAAACGTCGCTGAATTAAAGTCTTCTGCTTTTGGGTAGTCAGATGGCGAGAACAAAACAAGTGGGCAAGCATTTATGCTCTGTGGTTGAGGGTTATCAATAACTACCTGCCCAAACTCGTTTGTTCTAGCGCAATACATTTATGCCGCCTTTTGCTGTAATTTCTCCTGGAGCAATAACTCACCAAGAAACTTGAAGCCAACTACAGTTTTAACAACGGTATCGTTACCAGATGCAACTTCTTCAAACTCAATCTCTGCCTTGCAAGGAAATACAGCACGCTCTTTTAGTAAGATGTCTTCAAAGTTCTGGCTTGTCCCAAAACGAAAGCTGGCAGCTGCAAAACCTTGTCCACGGCCAGTACCAGTGGAGTTAACCTCTCGGGCTTCGACTAAAATATTGACCTTTGTAGAATCATATGGACCAGTAGTTGGAGAATTGCCTTTGGATGAAGTCATACCTAGAACAGTTAGAATTTGCTTATTTCTCATGATGGGAAACTCCGTAAATTGAATAAAAATTGATTGGCATTTTCTGTACCTTTCTTAGCGGCTGCCAAAAAAGCTGCTAAGAGGTTTTGAGAAGACAAAATAGAGAAGTCATCTTTTGATACATCAAGCATGTGAACTGCATTAGCAGTCGATTCTTCAACAAGCTCTTGATCAGTTTTTTCCTTGCAGAAATATCCAATTGATGACAAATGCTGATTCAACGAACGAGAAAAACTAAGGTGATTCATACCTTTTTTAATGCCATGTTTTGAAGCAGTAGTTGCCTTTGCATACTCAACAAAACGATTTTTAAGGAAAGGTTTAACAGTGAAATCTGAGATCATTTCAAATGGAGAGTAAGAGGTCTCAGCTCGAGCATTTTTGAAATTAGCTTTTACCAACTCGTTATGAATGCCCCACTTAGAAACATAATCACCAGATAAATCATCCGCGATTCGAATATCTAAACCACGCCAATTGGGTAAGCGAAGTCCTCCAGCTAAAGCAGACTTTTGCCAAATCGGTAACATCAGTTTGAAAAAGTTTTCTAAGCTTGGATGACTATCTGAATAGAAAAGCAGGTAGTGAGCATGCACATGCCAGCCTGATTGCTCGCTAAAAGTGATTTCTAGACTTCTTACATGACCTAGCAAGCAGGAATGCTCAGAATATGACTTGTAAGCGTAGGACGAATGTAAATGCGTTAAAGCCTTCTTCCAGCGACTTAAACAATCTGAAAGAGCATCATCTAGAGAGTGCGGTGCAGTAAGCGTCATCATCAAAATAGAACCATCGTTTGAATGATGAATATCAATAGCATCCTTTAAAAAAGATGCTCTTTTGGAAGTAATCTTTGCAGAACAAACAGGACAAACCCAGACAGAGCCACAAGTATTAAGCCCAGTGAAATGGGCTCTCTGATATTGGCCTGAGTAAAATATCTGTATCAAGCCATTTGCAAAACGATGGCAACTAGATACACGGAACTCATTACCAAGTAATCTGGATATCTGATTCAAGAGATCAAAACGCTTAACTCTCAGCTGTTCATCATCATGACGAACTCTAGATATTTCGTGATTCAGAGATTCAACATAAATCACTTCACCAGTGTCAGAGTTTACGATTTTTCTTAAATCGCCTGACATTTCGCCTAATATACCAAGAGGCGCCGCCGAAAACTCGCTGCGTGCCTGGGGCCCCGAAACCCCAGGCACTTGACTCGTTTTCAGCGGCGTAACCATATATAAAAATCCCTAAAAAATAGGGGGTGGTGTGCCCCCTTTGAAGTCTTTTGGAAAACAGAGATTTCAGTATAGGAACGTTTTTTCTGGTTCTCACTTTTAAGTGAGTTTGGCTTAGATAAAGGAAGTTTGAATCAGTTTGAAGCAGTTCATTGCGAACCAGAAAGTAACATAAGATTATGATTTATAAAGATTATCTTTGAAAAAGTAAGCGGACTCATAATCCGTTGGTGCTGTGTTCGACTCACAGAGGGGCCACCATTTATAAAGAGACTCAAGGTTAACGCCTTGGGTCTTTTTTGTTTTTGGGTGTTACTATTCATAAATTAAACCCGACATTAAACGCTAAATGGACATTAGTCTATTTTAAGAGATTGCTTGGCGTATTGTTTTTAGTCTACTTGTTTTAGTCGTTATCAATTGATTACGTTATTAAGGAGTGGAAGATGAATGATGTTGCAGATGTGATTGAAACCTTTCATGGTGGTTGCCCTCATGATTGTCCCGATACTTGTTCAATGCAGTTCCATGTCAAAAATGGTGAGTTGCTGTCGGTTTCCGGTAATCCAAATCATCCGATGACCCGTGGCGGTTTATGCGTAAAGTTAAAGGATTACGAAAAGCGGCATTATCACCCAAACCGTCTTCTGTACCCAATGAAAAGGGTGGGTCCAAAAGGAAGCAATCAATTTCAGCAAATCACCTGGGATGAAGCACTCGATACAATTGTTGATCGATGGCAAGCGCTTATTGAAGACTATGGCCCACGCTCGATACTTCCAGTGAGTTATTTAGGTAATCAGGGGCTTGTACATGGCCTCAACGGCGGTGACGCCTTCTTCAACAGATTAGGCGCTACTGTATGCGAAAGGACCTTTTGTGGTGAAGGCTCTTGTACCGCCTGGTTACTCACAGTGGGGCCTACAGCTGGCGTAGACCCTGAAAGTTTCATACATGCAAACTTCATTATTATCTGGGCATGTAACTCTGTTTCAACCAATCTTCATCATTGGCATATCATCAAGGAGGCGCAAAAAAGAGGCGCAAAGATAGTGGTTGTGGATTCTTTCGCTTCTAAAACTGCGAAAGAAGCGGATTGGCATATTGCACCCAAGCCGGGTACCGATGGCGCTTTGGCAATGGCTATGATGAACGTGATCATTGAAGAAGATTTAGTCGATCATGATTATGTCGAAAGATATACGGTGGGATATGCGGAGTTATCAGAAAGAGCAAAAACCTGTACGCCGGAATGGGCTGCTGAAATAACAGGTATACCCGCAGATGAGATTCGGCTGTTTGCCCGTGAGTATGCATCTACGCCTCCCGCAGCCATCCGTATAGGCGTGGCATTAGAACGAAGTTATGGTGGAAGTCAGGCGATACGCGCAGTGACTTCTTTGCCTGCACTGATAGGCGCCTGGCGTCATGTTGGCGGAGGGGCGCTGCAATTCCCGGTTTGGGAGCACCCGTACAGATTTGACGTGATTTGCAGGCCTGACCTTATTCCTGAAGGCACGCCAGTCGTTAACATCTTGCAACTAGGCCGAGCCCTGCTTGGCGAAACGCCATTAGAAACCCCCATTAAATCTATCATGGTGTGGAATACCAATCCTGTCACACAATCACCTGAAACCGACAAGGTGATCGAGGGTCTGAAGCGAGAGGACTTGTTTACCATCGTAGCGGATCATTTCATTTCAGATACGGCCTCCTATGCAGATCTTGTCTTGCCGGCGGCCATGGGTGCAGAACAGGAAGACATGATTTTATCCTGGGGCCATTTGTACCTCACCTACAACACGAAATGTATCGAGCCTCCAGGAGAGGCATTACCTAATAATGAAATATTCCGCCGGTTGGCTAAGCGTTTGGGATTTGAAGAAGACAATTTCAAATGGAGTGACGGTGAGTGTTTAGAGAATTATGTAGATTGGAATTCGCCCGCTTGCAAAGGAATTGATCTCAACTACATGCGTGAGCACGGGTTTGCAAGGTTAAATGTAGGCACCAAAGACGACCGGGCACCTCATCGTGAAGGCAATTTCCCTACCCCTACTGGTAAATGCATGTTCATGATAGAAGGTGCGAAGAATTTCGTAGCAGGACCTTTCAGGCAGATGTACGAGGGTTTTCAACCTGGAGAAGATCTGGATCCATTACCGGCATACGTCCCCAGTCGTGAATCTGCCGATACAAATTCTGCGTTGGCTGCCAGGTTTCCTTTGAACATCATTTCCCCTAAGAGCCATGGCTTCATCAATTCTTCCTACGCTAATATGGAATCCAAGATCCGTGTGCAAGGAGAGCAATACTTGATGATCAACCCCGTTGATGCATTAGCCCGAGATGTTCAGGATGGGCTGGTAGTGAGAGTATTCAATGATAGGGGCGCTTTTGAAGGTCTGGCACGGGTCACTACAGATGTAAATCCTGGGATAGTTGTAGCTACTCTAGGGTATTGGCGCCAACTCAATAATGGTACCGTTAACTGTATCAGCTCCGCTGAATATGGCGACATGGGGCATTCCAATACTTTCAGCGATAATCTGGTTGAAGTCGAACTGGTTTGAACAACTTGAGACTAAGACGCTAAGCTATTAAGTGCTGTGTTTGACGCACAGAAGGGCCACCATTTATAGAGAGACTCAAGGTTAGCGCCTTGGGTCTTTTTTGTTTAAACTCAGGCAATTAAATTTTGGTTAAAACGATATGAATAGCTTCGGCCTTAAGGCTAGTGTTTTTGTTTTTGCAACAGCATCTTTTATATCCTGCGTAGCAAAAGCTTAACTTATTGGTAAAGCTCCGCCTAAAAATTATCAAATCCCTTCTTACTGGTATTGGTGTATAGGGCCGAATCATATCTCGATGCAGAAAAACGCTGAAATTTTTAGCTCCCCTAAGGTGATGGCAGGGTATTTTCAGTAACTAAAATGCCTTTGAAAGAGTCTTGGCTTTAAATTAGAAGCTAAAGATTAAAAGATAAAATTGGTTGGGCTTTGGGTGATGAGTCATTTGATGATTGCAGCGTTTACCCTACTGAACACGCGCTATAGTAGTTTTCAAGTGTACACGTAGCCCGCAACCCTGCCCATAGTCACATGTCTTGAGCCATAGCCAAGCAATCAGGGGCAAGCTACGGGTAATCCCCGGGTGGAATAGTAGACCGTTATGATGACTCTAACAGTCATTTATCTATGCTAGTGTGCTGTTGGATTTAAAGACTCAGATTGTCTATGGGCGTCAACATCTGATTGATTAGTCTTAATTGCAGCAACAACTTTGCGAGCAATTGCAGATAAAACTAATAAGAATAAGAATTTTCTCATTTTACTTCCTTCCTAAAATTGGTGATTAATCGTCTGAATTCAAATTATTAGAATGCGTTTACATTTGAAGGCAGATCAACCTATAAGTAAATAAGAAGTCCTCTTATTCATCCGTAGGAAATACCTTATCTCGTCCAAATACAGATGTTCGCATTTTGGATTTATCAGCTTGAGGGGCAACTTGGTAACTTTTAAATGACAAATCAAAACTTTGATTAAGAAATTCATTGTCTTTCATGCGGGGGTAAATTCAGTTACTTGGATGCAAACACAGTCGGGAAAATTTCCCGTATTTGTGCAGTGATAATCCTGATTCGAAATGGTTGCCCATGCTGCATAGTAGATATCAAGGACTACACGCCACTAGGACCAATATAGACATTTCATTCATCTATATATATCGGGGCGCTGTATCCTTGCCGCATACGATTAATCTGCATATTGATCTTGCTGAAAAGGCTTCGAGAAATCGGGGCCTTTTGACTTTCTACATGATTAAAAGGAGAAAAAAATGAACAAGTTATTTTTGGCCGGGCTGTTACTTGCAGGGTTTTTGTCCAACAATGTATGGGCAGCTAAGCATTTGAAAGCTGAGGAGTCGATCGAGATTAATGCAACGGCAGGAGATGTTTGGGGCAAGGTGAGTAATTATGGAGATTTAGGTGCATGGCATCCGGCTGTAAAATCAACTGAAATTGTCGAAGGCAAAAACAACGAAAAGGACGTAGTGCGTGTGTTGACATTGCAGGACGGCGGCACTATCAAGGAGAAGCTGGAATTTTACAGTGCAGCCAGGAAGAGATACACATACATCATATTGGAGGGTGTTTTGCCGGTGAGTGACTACCGCTCCACTATCTCCGTGAAAGCGATTTCAGCAGACAAGTCTAAAGTCACATGGCGCGGAAAATTTAAATCCGCTGGTGCTTCAGATGAAGATGCTTTGAAGACAATTTCTGGCGTTTACAGAGGCGGCCTGGATAACTTGAAGAAGATCTCGGAAGCTAAATAAATTATAGAACGCAACAGTTTGAAATCACCTGGCGACTTGAAGACCGTTCCTCTGATATGCAAAGGCTTCTTGCTATTCATTCATGGTCTTCTACTAAGCCAAAAATCTGATGATAAATGGCCGCAGTGATGTGGATAGCGAATAAAGGGTAAATCATGACCGAGATTAAATAGTGAAAACCTAATATTTTTTCGTGAATGGGAGAAGCTTTTTCAAGCAATGGCGGTAATTCAAATACGCCGAAAAAATGAATTGTTTCGCCGCCAGTCAGCAACATCAATACACCTAGGGCACATTGCGTAATGATGATGAGGTAGATGGATCTGTGAAGAGAAATCGCCAGCAGTTTTTGCCAGCTTTTGATGCTGTAAGAGTGAATAGGATTTGGATTCAGGTTTCGCCATGTCAATCTGGCTATCATCAGTATGAGTAACATGATGCCGATTGAGGAGTGCAGGGATATCAACTCCCGCCTGTCAGGGCCGGGAGATTGATCTGCAAACTGACTAGCCAGCACGATGATGGTTAAGAGCATCGCAACACTAGACCAATGCAGCATCCTGGCGATCAAACCATATTGTGTATGCGAGTTTTTAAGATCAATGCCCATCGTAATTTTGAATCCAAATTTTATTGTTTCGTTTGCTAGCCCCTTTATTTGAGGGAGTATCTGAGCACTTTAATGGCAGCCATCCCAAAACCAAATGTGGTTAACGATAACGTGGTATACAGGAACAGAATATAAGGTAATGAATGAATTTTTGGATCAATGGCCAAAATCAAAAAAGCTGTCGGATTGCCTACTGAACCTAATGCCATGGGCCAAATGACAAACTTGGGCAATCTGATTTTTGACGCGTAAAAACCTAGTAATAACATGGTCATCATCAAGTAATCTAAATGCCCGGAGAGAAGGTTTTGAGTGCTGGTAAATATATTGAGCATGTAAGGAATCTTCATGCCCCGCGTCATCACCAGGCACCATGCAAGTATCAAACCGATAAGTAATGTAATGCAAGCTGTCCTGAGCAAAATTACATTACCGGCATGTTTATCTTCGTTCATCTTAATTCCCCTTGAAAATCTTTGTTTTAATTAACAGCACGCATATGGCAGCCCAATCAACCCTGATTCAAAACCGTAAATGACGATCAATATCCAAACGAAGGAAGACAGGTCTGTCTTCTTGTAGTTTATAAATATTTATTAGTTAATGCAAGGGGAGTTAGTCAGAAATTCTCTATTACGACTTCAACAATGCGGAAGAACCTTAAAGCCCGATTCAGAAATATTACGATTCTTGCATTGGTACTTTGTTCTACTGACGGAGAGTTAGCATATTTATAGCGAGATTTAAGGTTCATGCTTTGGGTCTTTTTGTTTCGTGTGAGGTAAACTGATCTATTCATTAAAGTACCCATAACACTAATGATTCAAAATAAGGAAGATCAATAAATGAAGAAAGTTTCATTTGCAATAGGTATGTTGGCTTTGGTTTCTTGTAGCAATCTGATTGCATCACCAGCCGGTCCATTGAGAGTGATGGCATTCAATTCAAATGGAGAGAAGCTGCCGGAAAACGTTGATCTTTTCGGAACAGTTTTTAAAGAATCACCTCTTGTTGCTCAGGACAAAACAGCGATCCCTAAACTAGTTAAATATCTATGTGCGCAATATCCAGAAGCAACAATCAGGATTATCGATTTTAATACTCAAAATGCACTTGAAGGTATTGGCCCCAGCAGCTGTAAATGACCTTATTCCATTGATGCATAGCCAGTCATCAGCGTCTGACGGTGATGGTTGGCCATGATGTTGGCTGGGCATGGGGTGAGGGTTTGCCCAGGCGGAAAGATCTCACCTGATGAAAGAAAAAGCCCAACATTCGGAGGAATGCCGGGCTTTAGTCATCTGGATCCTCGGGAAAGGAATTGATGTAAATTAAATATAGATAATTACTAATTCCATGTCAAAGCTGCCTAGCCTATTTGCCATTAATCGGGAAAAACTCCTATATTAAACGGGGAATTATTCAATTATTGTTTAGCTAGGGTTTGCTTTGCCACTAGGACCGCCAGAATGAGAGAAATCTAGTTTTGCGGGGTGAATCAATCCCTACCTGCATTCACTGATTTGCATATTGCTCCAATGCTAAAAAGACATCTCTTCGGGGGTGTCTTTTTACTTTTAGAGCATCTGGCTGATCAAGTTCTGCGATTCGCCAGCCGTGGTTTGGTATTCACTTGCGTGACTAACGCTGCAGAAATAATCACCAACAGGAATTGAATGACATACAAGTGATGGAAATCATCCAGGGTGAGGGCGGCTTTGACCAGGATGGCGACAGTCAAAGCTACACCAAATACAGTCCCCACTTGCCTGATTGCCTGGTTGATTGCACTGCCAATGGCATAGTCTTTTTGCGGTAAATCATGGACTGCTGCGCCAGACAAGGAAGGCATCACCAGGCCCACGCCTATGCCTGAAATGAGTTGTCCAGGCAAACACGACCATAAATAATCCGGGGTCGCTGTGATTGCGAATAAATACCATAGCGAGCTTAAGGAAAAAATAAGGCAACCCAAGGTCAGTACAATTTTATGACCATATTTAGAGGCTATCCTGCCACCGAGTAGCGCCGTTGGTACGACGGTGGCTGGCCCTGCCATCATGGCAAGCCCGGCTTGCGGCAAACTGTAGCCCCAGATTTTCGTCATGAGAAAGAAAAACGAGAAAAACATGGTGGCAAAGGCGATGGAGAAGAAAAATGCCGCGATATTCACCGCCTGGTAAGTTTTACTCTGAAACAGCGTCAGATCTATCAATGGATTGAAAGCACGTTTGCTCCAGTAGATAAATATTGCGAGCAGTGCTATCCCCGAAGTCAGCAAGGTTGCCGGCACCAGCAGTGCAGGCATGTATTGTTTGTACTCGATCAAACTGCTAACGATCAAAGCAATCGCCGCAATAATCAATAACATGCCTACCACGTCAAACCTAACCCTGGCGACAGGGTTGCTGGATTCGACCAGATGCCGACGACCCCTTAGCAGGCAATACAAGCCTGCAGGCACATTAATGTAGAACGCCCATTCCCAGCCAAAACTATCTACAATCCATGACCCAAAAGCCGGGCCTAAGGCAGCAGCCAATGCGCCTATTGCGCCCCAGGCGCCTACGACAATGGCACGCTTTTCTTGAGGGAACGCTTCGAGGATGAGCGATAACGCCGCTGGGCCGAGTAAGGATGCGCCTACCGCTTGCAGCATTCTGGCAAAGATTAAGGTGTGTACATTGGGTGATAAGCCACATAAAACGGAAGCCAGGATAAATGCGGCTACGCCATACATAAATACTTTTTTGCGGCCAAACCGGTCAGCCAGGCCGCCAGCCGGAATCAGGCAGGTGGCGTACACCAGCGTGTACGCATTCATCACCCACGAGATGCTGGTAGCGCTCGCATCCGGGAAGCTCCTGGAAATGCTGTGAAAGGCGACATACAACACCGTGGTATCTATTGAAACCAGGAAAGTCGCCAGGCTGGCAATGTGGAAGATCAGCCATGGCCGGACATCGCTTGTTTTATCGGTTGTGATCATAGTCGCTGGAGTACTCATGTTGCCGTTGGCCAAAAATCTATCACCTGTTGTACCAGCTCTGTTAACTCAGCTTTAGTCGAGCCGTTGATCGCTTGCAGGGAGAGCCCCTTGTGTATCGTGACGACATATAAGGCTAATCTATCCGCATGGATATCCTGTTCGAGTTCACCTGTTTTTCTGGCATGTTCAAATCGCTCCGCTAGCTTATGCTGATGTTGTTGCAGGTTAGCGATCAGTTTCTGCTGGATCCCTATCCGCGCTAACTCCTGGCTGGCGGTACTCATGACGACCAGGCAACCACTTGGCCTTTCAAAATAAAAAAGCACCTCTATCGATTGCAAAAGTAATTTTCTAACCAGATCCTTAGTGGTTTCCTCATTGAATACTTCATGAAAATAAGCCGTAGGCCCACTCACATAAGCGGTCAGTACATCAAGGAACAGCTGCTCCTTATTGCCGAAGGCGGCATATAAACTCGGCTTTTTCAAATCGAGGGCAGAAGCAATGTCCTCAACCGAAGTGTGATCAAACCCCTTTTTGCGAAACATATCCAGCACGATATCGAATGCTTTATCTTTATCAAATGTTCTGGGTCTTCCACGTGGACGCTTGCTGATTTCAGCACTCATAACATGCACTCCTTTAATTTATTTACCACATGGTACATAAATATGTTGACAAGTGCAATATGCTTGGATAAAGTATTTTGTACCGATAGGTAAATAATTAATCTTTAAGGAGTTGCGACAATGAATACATTCAAAAACCTGATCAGCAAGGCGTTGATTTTTAATTCTTTATTCACTCTTGGCATGACTGAAGCGGCTGCGGGTAGTGCAAATGTGGGGCTCGCCACTGCGCCTAATCAAACCATTGAAGCCAATGGCATCAAGTTTTCTTACAGAAGTTTTGGTAAAAAGACCGGCACGCCTATCGTCTTTTTGCAGCACTTCACCGGGACTATGGATTACTGGGATCCGGCTGTGATTGATGGGCTGGCCAAATCACATCAAGTGATTGTATTTAACAATACAGGTATGGGGCACAGCAGTGGAAAAGTAGCCGATAGCATTGAGCAAATGACGAAAGATGCCTATGTTTTTATTGATGCGCTAGGCCATAAACAAATCGATCTGGTTGGCTTCTCCATGGGTGGTTTTATTGCACAAGAACTTGCCGCTGCACATCCGGATAAGATCCGTAAGCTTGTGCTTGTAGGTACGTCCAATAAAGGCGGTGGCGATCATTTATTGAAAGTGCTTGGTGAGGCGTTCGCGCAGACGAATATCGATCCAAGACAATATTTATTTTTCACTCAAACAGCGGCAAGCCAGGCAGCAGGTAAAGCGTTTATTGCACGCGCCGGTGTGCGCAAAGACCGTGATCCGGAAATTTCCAAAGAGGATATGAACGCACATGCCAAAGCGCTGATTACCTGGGCAAACACACCTGATTCGGAATTCAATTTGCTGAAATCAATCAAGCAACCGGTGCTTGTTATCCAAGGGTCAAATGACACCATGTTAGATACCAGCAACTCAATGACCTTGTATCAGCATTTACCAAATGCGCAATTGGTCTTATATCCAGATTCTGCGCATGGTTCACTATTTCAGTATCCGGCTGACTTTGTCAGCAAGGTATCCAATTTCCTGAACTAAAACTAACGGCACTCACCAAGAGATTATCCTTGGTGAGTGATCTAGAGGATTCAAGCCCTTGCCTGAGGCAGGGTTAATGGCTAAAGCGCTTTAATAACACGCTGGCATTCACCCCACCAAAACCGAAACCATTGCTAATGGCATGTTCAATACGCATTTCTGCCGGCTTGTCTTTTATGAAATTGAACTGCTCCGCCTGCTCGTCTGGCTTTTCCAGGTTTTGCGTATGCGGGACAATCTGATCCCGTAAAGCCAGCGCTGTAAAAATCGCCTCTATGCCGCCAGCCGCCCCTAACAGATGACCAGTGGCTGATTTGGTAGAGGTGATCGCAATCGGGCTCTTTTCGCCAAACACCGTCTTGATAGCCTGGATTTCACACGCATCGCCAACTGGCGTAGACGTTGCATGGGCGTTCAAATGCTGTATTTCGCCGGGGCTAATGTTGGCCATGCGAATGGCCGTCTCCATAGCACGTTTTGCACCATCCCCATCTTCTGGGCCTGCTGTGATATGGTAAGCATCGGCAGACGTGCCGTAGCCGACAATTTCTGCAATCGGTGTTGCCCCGCGTTCAAGCGCATGGCTAAGTGTCTCAATCACTAATACGCCGGCCCCTTCACCCATGACAAACCCGTCGCGTTGCGAATCGAATGGGCGGGAGGCGTTATGCGGAGTGTCATTAAAACTCGATGACAATGCTCTTGCCGCTGCAAAACCACCCAAACTCACCAAGTCTATGCACGCCTCAGCCCCGCCACAAACCGCCACATCGACTTCCCCTGAGCGTATCATGCGTGCAGCATCGCCGATTGCTTGTACACCGGCTGCGCAGGCAGTGACAGGTGCACCGATAGGGCCCTTGAAGCCGTATCTGATCGATATGTGCCCGGCTGCCAGATTGACTAAAAATGATGGAATGGTGAATGGCGACAACCTGGATGTGCCCTTGTTATCTGTCGTACGTACAGCGTGCGCAATGGCCGGAAACCCTCCTATGCCAGAGGCGATGACAGTGGCTGTCCTGGTTTGCTCTTGCTCATTTTTAGGAAACCAGCCCGCCTGTTTGACCGCTTCTTCAGCCGCAACGATGGCAAACTGGATGAATCTATCCATTTTTTTGATCTCTTTAACGGAGATCGCTGTTTCAGGATCAAACCCTGCTAATACATCTTCGGATTTGTCAGGCACGACACCGGCAATTTTGGTATTTAGAAAATCTGCAATCTCGGCGGACAGCTTTTTAATGCCTGATTGACCCGACAACAAGCGTTGCCAAACCTGCTCTACGCCACATCCCAGTGGTGAGACTATGCCCATGCCAGTAATGACTATTCTGTCCATATCTTCCTTTGACATAACAATTTACAATGAAACTTTTATAATCGAAGTCACTATACTATAGTTACTTTCATAATGAAAGTTACGAGTCAGCCATGAAAAACAAAAGCCTGGAAAAAATGCATTGCCCGATTGCCCGAAGCCTTGAGCATGTCGGTGAGTGGTGGAACATTTTGATTTTGCGGGATGCCATGCTGGGCATATCGAAATTTGATGATTTCCAGAATAATTTGGGCATTGCGACGAGTACTTTGACCAGACGTCTAAACGGGATGGTTGCATCAGGATTACTGAACAGGCATCTCTATTGCGAAAAGCCTCCCAGGTATGAATACAAGATCACACAGAAGGGGTTGGATTTCAGGCCAGTGCTGTTGACCATCATGCAGTGGGGTAATCAATATTATGCTGAAGAGGGCGTCAAGATGATGCTGGTCGATGTTGAAACAAAAAAGCCTGTAGACCTCATGTTAGTGGATAGAGTGACGCAGTGTGAAATTGATACAGTCAGGCATAAGACATATCAGAGCAGCAGCCTTGAAGATGCTAATTCTTGAGTGCATAGTGAATACATGGGCACCAAGTGAGATCACTGAGCGTCGCTTTTCTTAAGCATAAACACATTTTGATCCCAAGTAATGCAATACAAAACGGTTTCTTTTAGCGGGATACACCGTCTGCTTGCATACGTTATGCTACTTGCCTCTAAAAAGAGAGTTGATGCAAAAGATGCCGCCAAGCACGCGTGCCTATCTTTTGATCGTGATCCAGCCTGAAATTGATGAAGTACCGTCTATCACAAAATAACTGTCAATTTTAAGTTGAGAAAATGCACTTTAATTTCTAATTGAAGGGGTAATCATGGATTTAAGCAATATCAGCGGACCAAATGCAGCCAATCAAACAAATATAGAGCAACGATTTGGTAAGAAGCAGGCACTTAGTTCAGCGCCACTGCCTGAAACGACGAGCAATCCTGCAACAAAAACGTATATCACCGAATCAACAACATCGACAAAATTTAAAAATGACGATGACCCGTATAAAGAATTAGAAAAATTCATGAAAATGTCTGAAGCCGAAAAAATGCAATATTTATGGCTCAAGAAACAAGGCATTTCACCAGAAGAGTTTGAAGCCATGGCGCCTGAAGATAAACAAAAACTAATGGCACAAATGCAGGAAGACATCAAAAATGAATTGAAGAAGGCAATGGAAACGCCGCCTGCAGATAAAACTAATGTGGATGTTTCCTAGTTAAATGAGCCATGTTTTCTCGGATAGCCCGGGGAAACGCTCAATGACGGGGTGACGTTTAGATAATATATATTTTCCATAATCATCATTAGTTTATGCTTTATTGGCAGACGTAGCATCGTTAGTGTTGTCTACCACTCACACGTGTCATCATTGATCAAAAGACTCAAGGTTAGCGCCTTGGGTCTTTTTGTTTGGGGGCGGTGAACTCATGAAAGCTCAAATTAAAAGTCAGCTAAATTTCCAGCGTCGCAATACATTCTCATCCCAGGCAATTGATTGCTGAGTTTTAACTTGTATGCCCAACCATACAAAGATCACCGTTGATAGCAGTGCTATTTACTCCTGTAGCTGATGCTATCGAAAAACATACAGGATTGATCAATTTTTTCTGGAATATCCATGCATGGATAATTGCTTAAATTTTAAGCAATTATAAACGTTGCCTTGATAATCCCATCAGTTTTGGCATGAATTACGTGTTAAATGGCAACAATCATCACATTAACTCATGTCTACTTACGTTAATATTAGTAAGTTGATTGATTAGAATGCTATTAGCACAGTACGAGCTACACCTTGTTATTGTCTCAGTCTTGATCGCGATATTGGCCGCGTATACGGCATTAGATTTAGCAAATCGAATGTATGCCGCGCGGGGGAAATTACTATATTTATGGTGGTTTGGTGGTTCATTTGCTTTGGGTTTTGGTATCTGGTCTATGCATTTCACGGGCATGCTTTCATTCAACCTGCCCATCCCATTAGGATATGACGTCAAGCGCACTTTAATTTCATTATTAATCGCTATTTTAGCGGCAGGTTTTGCACTCAATCGGGTCAACCAGAAAGAACTGACGCGGCTAGATCTCGTTATTTCTTCCGTATGTATTGGTACGGCGATTGCCGGTATGCACTACATGGGCATGTACGCATTGAAAATGTCTCCGGAGATTCAATACAGTGTACCCAGGGTGCTTTTATCAATAGGCATTGCAATTCTGGCTTCATTTGCGGCCATGTGGATCACTTTTAAACTGCAAAGAAGTAGCAACGTCAATATTCTGTTCCTCAAGATTTGTGCGGCCATTGTGATGGGTTTTGCGATTGCTGGCATGCATTACACGGGTATGTCGGCAGCAAATTTTCCGATGGGTAGTGTATGTACCGCTGCCAATAGCGACTTTAGTTTTAACAATGCGTGGCTGGCCGAGTTTGTCATCGTGATCACATTTCTTGTATTGGCCATGGCGCTAGTCACTTCTTTAATTGATGCGAGGTACGAATCAGAAACAAATGTCCTGGTAAGGTCGTTAGCCCGGGTGAATGAAGAACTCAGTGAGTCAGTCTTGAAAGATCGATTGACGAATTTGGCTAATCGCGAATTATTTGAAAACCAACTGGAGTTCTATCTGAACAAAGCAAAACGTGAAGAAACAAAGTTTGCGCTACTATTCATCGACCTGGACGGATTCAAGCACGTCAATGATTCGCTAGGACATATTATTGGGGATTTGTTACTCAAAGCCGCAGCGGCTAGACTTAAAAATGGCATGAGAGCCCAGGATACGGTCGCCCGCTTGGGCGGGGATGAATTTGTTGCCCTAATCGAAATCAATGAGCCTGAAGATGCTGGAACCGTGGCCGCTAAAATAAATGCATTGATGAGTTCGATTTTCGTGATCAACAAGCATGAGATTCAAATTTCAGCCAGCATAGGCGTTGCTATCTATCCTGACAATGGCACCAATGCCCACGACCTGGTTTTAAGTGCCGACACGGCTATGTATGGCGCTAAAAGCAATGGGAAAAATGGTTGTCAGTTCTTTGAAAGTACTACCAACACCAGAGTCAAGAGCCAGCTTGGATTCGTGCAGAAATTGAAACGCGCGTTGCTCAACCAGGAGTTTTATTTAAATTACCAGCCAAAATTTGATGCCAAAACCAGAAAGCTTGTTGGTATTGAAGCTTTGATTCGATGGAAGGATCCTGAGGATGGCTTAATCGGGCCGGATAAATTCATCCCTATTGCAGAAAAAAATGGGCTGATCATAAAAATTGGAGAATGGGTCCTGAATGAGGCTTGCAGGCAGATTAGCGTCTGGACTGATAGTGGTTATCATGATTTTACGATAGCAGTGAATCTTTCAGCGGTTCAATTTAGAAGTGCGGCACTGGTTGATACAGTGAGTTCTGCACTTAAAAAGCACAATATTGATCCCAAAAGATTAGTACTCGAGGTGACAGAGTCGACTGCGGTGTCAGATTTTGAAGAAGGCTTAAATATCTTGCATAAATTGGTAGATTTAGGCGTTTCGATATCCATAGACGACTTCGGTGTAGGTTATTCAAGCCTGATGTATTTAAAAGAATTGCCTGCTATCGAGTTGAAGATTGACCGTGGTTTCATCACTAATTTAATCACTGAAGAAGGGGTGGATGCAGCGATTGTCATTTCAATCATTTCTTTGGGCCAATCACTGAGTTTGAGAGTCGTTGCTGAGGGCGTGGAAACTGAGGGGCAATGTATTTTCCTCACTGAGCAAGGCTGCGATCATCTACAGGGATATTTTTTGGGAAGACCCATGTCAGCGGAAGATGTCGAAACCGAATTAAAAAATCACCTGGGCTCTGCTGAAGACCTTAAAAGGTAACTCGGCATAGTGGTGAATTGAATGGCTTTTGGTAACATATATGCTACAAAGATTCCAAGAGGCTTTCGGCTGAAGGAGTCGAGTGGCATTTAAGAAAAAGAGCTTTATGATGAAATCTGAATCAAGTAGCACCAGTCTGGTACCCCAAAAACATATTGTCATGTTCGCTTATGACGGATCAGGGGTGCTGGATGTCACAGGGCCATTAGACGTCTTCTCCACCGCAAACGCTATATACGGGCAAGCGCTGTACAAAATCAGTATCGCAGCACAGTCCAAAGAGCAATATATACAAACCTCTTCCGCTATACGCTTGGTGTCGGATTTGGCATGGACAGACCCGCTGGATGCCCACACTGTTTTCATCGCAGGCGGACCTAGCGCTGAAGAGGCACCGGCCGAGTTAATCGATGCGGTTTTCTCTGTCCATGGAAAAGTCTCCAGGCTCTGTTCAGTGTGTACCGGCTCTTTTATTTTAGCGAAAGCAGGCTTGTTACATGGGAAGAGGGCGACTACCCACTGGGCGAGAGCTGAAAAGCTACGTCAGCACTATCCCTCCATTGAAGTCATGGCGGATGCCATTCATACCAAGGATGGGGATATTTATACCGCGGCAGGTGTCACCGCGGGTATTGATCTGGCGTTGGCGTTGGTTGAAGAGGATTTCGGGAGGAAGCTCATGCTAGATGTGGCCAGAATGCTTGTCGTTTTTGGCAAACGCCCCGGTGGTCAATCGCAATTTAGTTCTCATCTGATCTCAGAGCTCTGTGAAAGCAGACTTTCAGCAGCCATCAATTGGATACGACAAAACTATAAAAATGAAATCGATACAGCCACCTTGGCCGATCGTGTTTCTATGAGTGCCCGAAATTTTGTAAGGGTTTTTAAGCAAGAATTAGGCATCACACCCACCAAGTTTTTAGAAAAAATCCGGTTAGAGGTGGCTGTGAAATTACTTGAAGAGTCCACAAAATCTATTGCAAGAATTAGTTCTGAGTGTGGATTCAGTTCAGACGATCATTTCCGGCAAGCGTTTGCCCGGACATTCAAGGTGACGCCACAGCAATATCAATCAAGGTTTAAATAACAGGTGCACAATCAGCCCCAGGCCTTTCATAAAGCAGGTCACACTTTCATATTGCAAAGTAATTCTGGCGCTACTTCTCGAGCTTATGCGTTCCCGTGCATTTGTCTTTGTAAGAGAGCATGGCTTGATCAAAAGATTTTTTTCGTTCATTAAACCCATTAATTTTGCTATTCAACTGATCCAGCTCGGTTTTCAAATTTTCTAGGCTGTCATTGAATTTATTTTGTTTTGACTTTAGCTGCTGCGCTTTTTCATTTAATGCGGACGAGTCCGCATTAAACTGAATAATGTCTTTATTGAACTGGTCGACTTGCTGGGTGATTTTTTTTGCGGCTGCAGCATCGACTTTTTTGCTGGTAAGCTTAGCGAGCTCTTGGTTTCTTTGAGAGAACTTGTCATTCAGCGCATTCATTGCTGAGATATCCGATTGCACCTCACTTGCTTCTTTCTCCAAAGCAAGCCTGGCATTCTGATTTTCTTCTACCCTGTTGCCGGTGTTAAATACTTCTTCATTCATCTGTTTGGTTTCAAGTTGGAACTGATCAAATTGCTGCTTGATCGCTGCATCAGAGCCAATACACTTTTCTAACTCTTCAAAAGTGATGGTGCTCATGTTTTTTGTGTCGACTCCCCACACATGGGAAATGCCGGGCAGCCCGATCGTAGATGGTTCAGGTGTCTCTTCGGCCACTGCACTGGCACTCGTCATTGCCGAAATCGCTACCAAAGTAACAGATAAAATGTAGGCTAGGGTTTTATGCATTTTTCTTTTCAAATGAATAAGGTGTTTCACGATTTAAATAAAAACGATGGTCAATTTAAATCATTATGAATCATTTAGCCATAGGCGTACCAAGCCCACTTATGTTATTCCCTTGAGGAACTACAAATGTTAGATCACATCTTTTTAACTGTCAGCGACACAGTGCGCTCAATCGCTTTTTATGAGCAAGTGCTGCCTGTATTGGGGATAGGCTTGCGCCACGATTATGAGGGGAAAGACGGCCCGGCGGGGCACCCGGACTTGAAGGGGTTTGGCGCAAAAGGGCGTATGTTTTTCTGGCTCCGGCAGGGGCAAGCAGCACCATGGGCCGTGCATATCGGGCTGGTGGCAGATTCGGAAGGCATGGTCGAAAAAGCTTATCATGCCGCCCTGGCAGCCGGTGCAAAGGCTATCCATCCGCCAGGCCCGCAGCTGCATTATGATCCGCGTTACTACGCTGCCCAGGTCACGGATTTAGATGGCTATAGCCTGGAATTTGTTTACAAAAGCTGGCAGCATGCACATTAAAGCCGCCATCGTCGGGCAAGTTGGCAGCGCAGGGCAACTTAAATAACCAGCGGTTTGGCCTGGCGATATTGCACATCATCCAGCGTGATGTCCATGCCGCCTAAACGAATGCCTAATAAATTCAGCAGCGGGTCCAGCAGCACCCTGCCTATCTCCGCGAGTAGCGGGCTCACGATGGACGACAGCACATTATTGATCAGCCCGAGGTTTAAGATACTCAAGACAGTCACGGTGAGTGTATTCGGTTTTCCCAGGGCGTTCTCCAAACTGCTGCCTAGCGGGCTGCTCACGGTTTGTGCCAATGGCAGGTGACCCCTCACCGGGTGTGCTACGGTAAATTCAACGGTCTGCGGGCTGGGTGGCTGTAGCGGCAGATTGAGGCCGATATCTGCAAGCGGGATATTTAACAATGTTGAAATCCTGGCTGGTTGCGTGCCAGCGATATTCGTCAGTGTCAGCGCAGCAATGCCCGGGCTGGCTTCAATAGTCACTTCGGTTGCACCGTCATTGGTTTGAATGCTGTGCAGGCTGGCAGACCCTTGTGCGACTTCGACCCCCAGTGCCAGGTCAATGCGTGCCAGCAAGGGGATATTGACCAGCACAGCGACACGCGCCCTGATCTGTGCCGTGCGCGCGACGGTCCGTAAAGCGCCACTTCCACACGCTGGCCCTATGGCTAGTTGCGGTGGTTCGATGACAGTCACTTGGGCATTGATACTGGTCAGTGAAGGAATACTGATGCCCAAAGGGAGGGTGATGGCATTTGTGCCATTCGCGATCATGGCAGTAGTGGTAATGAGAGATAGCGCATTCAGCGCGACAGTGGCCGCGGCATTGGTATCAGGTGTCGCCAAGGCCAGCACATCGCCCAGTTTAAGCGGCACATTTTTCACGACCATATTGGCAATGGTTTGTATGCCTGAAATCGCTTGCAGGTCTGCCACACTGTTTTGTGCGGCCGCACTCGCGATCAGGTCGAGTAAATCGCCCACTTGCATATTGGTATTCAGCAGTTCCTCAACCGTGCCAGCTTGCCCTGAGACTGCCAAAATATCGTGCAAGGTGACTGTGGTAGCTGCAATGCCGCGATAAGTCAGCGCATCCAGGCTGAGTGGCCCACCCAGCATGCCGCCTAGCAGGCCATTCAACAACACCGATTGCTGGCTGGTGAGGCTGGTTGTAAAACTACCCACGCTAAAAGTGGCTAATAGCGGGTCAGACATAGACACAGCTTCTGAGTGTAACGTGACTGTGCCGCCAAACAGGCCGCCCGTGATCATGCTACTAGGTACTTCTTTTGTCGCCCTGATATAGACAGCGCCAGCACTGCCATCGGCAGTAAATTGACGTATGCCCTGGACGGTATCCAGCCTGCCAAGCAACACCTGGTTGGGGCTTGCCGAGAGCTGGCCATCAAAGCCATTATTGACGGCTGCTTGTTGCGCGATTTGTGTGACACCTTGCTGGCTGGTATTACAACCAAGATGGCGCGCGGTATGGATAGCTGTCATATCAGCGATGGATTGCAATTTTTTCTGTTGCATCCACAGGCGTCCGCTATCCACCACCAGGGTCGTCAAGAGTAATGCCAGTAACAAGACAAAGCCGCCAACGAGACCTATCGCACCGCGCTGGTAACGGTAGTTAGCGAGCGGTGCGCATTTCATGCTCAAAGAACTCCGGAATCGGTTTTTCAAAGCTCTTGAGGTAGCGCGTATGTACTTTATCCATCACTTCGCCGGAGAAGGGCTGCGCCTGGGCTGAGGCTGATTTACCTGAACGTTGCAACTCCAGCCATTGCTGGGTCGGCGATAGTGAAGGTTGCGATGCCTGTTGTACTGCCGCGGAAGGCGCTGCTGGGTTCTGCACATTATCCGCCAGGGCCACAGGCAGATTGAAAATGCCGCTTAGCATCAGAATAAAAATACGGTTCATGACGACTCCTTGCTCGGTTAGGGGGTGGTTTTGTTACTGGCTTGCGTCATTTTTTTCAGTTGCTGCATTTCATCTTCTACCAGGCCAAACTGCCTGGCAAATGCCTCTGCTCTTGCGATATCCCCTTGTTTATAAAGCAACAACACCAGGTTATGGGCAGCCTGCCGATAATCCGGTGCCAGCTCTACCGCAGTCAGGAACTCATGCAGGGCAGGGTCATTCTGGCCTGCTTGCATCAGCACATAACCGTAATCATTGCGGATGGTATGTTCGGTTGGCAGCGTATTGCTGGCCGCCTTGAGATAACGCAGTGCCTCTGGCAGGTTACCGCCCTGGCTGGCGATCAGCCCCAGGCCGCGGTAGGCATGGCCTGAAACGCAGCTGCTGGCTAATTGTTCATAAATGACCTGTGCCTGCGGCGCGCGCCCGGTTTGGCGTAAAGCATGCGCACGCAGTAATTCTGCACGCTCGCTTTTGACTTTGACCGCCTCAAGATGGGCAAGGGCTGCATGTGGTTTACCTTCTGCCAGCATCTGCTGGATCAACGCCAGCCGGGTCGTTTCCTCGGGGGAAAGATCTGCGCAGGCTTTGTCGGCAACGGTTTTAATCGGTGGTGCTGATTTTGCATTGATATCTGCAGCGACAGCATGCGGCATGGTGTGCAAACATAAACACGCAAATGTCATGAATAGTGTGATCGATCTCATAAGCCGTTGACTCCTTGTAATGCTTTAGATAAGCCCATAAATCCCGGCCCGGCCAGGAATATCATCAACGCCGGGAACAAGAACAGAATCATGATCACCGTCATTTTGGCAGAAAGTTTGCTGACATATTCGCGCAGGTCAGACACCTGGCGCTGCTCGACCATGGTCGTATATTCAGTCAGTGAATCGCGGATATTGCCGCCATAGCGCGTCACCTGTTTCAGCATGGCGATGGTGTCATTCAACTCCATCACCTCTAGTGGCGCTGCCATTTCATTGAGCGCATCTGCCCGGTCCTGCCCAGCCTGTATGCGTTTGATCACCAGTTGCAATTCATCTGCCAGGTTGGGCAGCAGCGCCTGACCCTGTTGCTCAATGACTAACAAGATATGCTCCATCGACAGGCCTGCTTCAAACAGCATGCGCAGTAAATGCAAAAACGGGATCACTTCTTTGCGGATGGCATCGCGCCGCTTCTGTGCTTTCCAGCGCAATGAGCGACGTACCGCGACAAAGGTGGCGGCAAACGCAAACAACAAATGAAACAGCACATTGATAAAGGAATCCTGATTGGCGATTGCATAAGCGGCTGCCAGCCCACCCAGCACCAGCGGTAATACCCATGCTGTCAGCAGGAATGTGAGTTGTGCCTTGGCTCCGTGCCAGCCAGCCTGGATCAGCAGGCGCTGCATTTCCTCCATTTCGCTGCGGGAAACCTTATCCAGCATCTCGTGTAAGAGTTCTTCAAAATCCAGTGGCCCCAGCCGCGAAGAAATATGGATGCCTTCCTGCTGCAAGGCCTCACGAAAACGGCGTTGAATATACCTGGGATGGCTGCCTTTCTGGGCGCCGTAAAGCAGTAGCGCCGCCGCCAGCAGCAAGCATACAATTGAGATCGGCCATAACAGACTCATTTCTATACGCTCCGCAGCATACGCCAAAGGATAAATGCACCCAGGCCTTGCAGCCCCAATGCAGTCGTCAGCAAGGTTTTACCGGTGGCATCGTCCAGCAGCATGTTCAGGTAGTTGGGGTTCATCACCATGATGTAAAGCGCGATTGCGAGCGGGGTCATGCCCAGCACCCAGGCCGACATTCTGGTTTCACCGGTCATGGCGGCTAATTCCCGACGCGCCAACTCTTGCTGGCGTACCATTTTGACCACGCTTTCCAGCATGTCACGCGGGCTGCCGCCATACTGGTTGCTGATACGCATGGATAAGGCAATCAGGTTGAGTTCACGCAGGTTGTGCAGTTTGGCCGCCTCGGTCAGATTCTCTACCATGTCGGCGCCCAGATCTGCGGCGCGGGTGACGCGGTCCAAGATATAACGCAAAGGTGGCAGCGATTCATTCGAAGCAAAGCGGATCGCACTTTCCAGGCTGCGTCCGGTACTCAGGCTGCGTAACAGCTGGTCAATAAACAACGGAATCTGGGCAATGGTTTGCGCCTGGCGGCGACGTAAGCGGCTATATGGCAGTAAAAAGCCAAATAAAAACAGGTTGGTGCCAACAATCAGTATCGCACCCGTAAAACCGTAAATCATCCAGCCTACAAGCCCTAAAAACAGCAATGCCAGCGGAATCAGTAGTGCGTGTTTCCTTTGCAGCTCAAAACCAATATAAATAGAGGCGCGCGTGATCAGCTGGTGCCAACGGGTCTGCTCCATACCCGGGGCCACGCCGGCAACGGTGGTGCCATCCGGCAGTACTTCCCTGAAATGACGTATCATGCGCTCGCGTATGCGCGCCTGTTTGCTATGCCTGAACATCCAGATGGCTAAAAATAGCATCCCTGCAGGCAACAAAACAAAAGAGATTAGCAGCGCATTCATGCCTGCCGCCTGAACGGTAAGTTCTGCAATTTCCTGTTGCAGGGCCGTACGCCAGGGTGCGCAAAACTGCCACTGGCGGCGTCATATGCATAGAGCTCATTCAGCACAAAGTGGCCATCGCGTACACCCGCGATTTCGGTAATCGAGACCACTTTGCGTTGCCCGTTCGGCATGCGGGCAATCTGCACCACCAGCTCGATCGCGGCAGTGATCATTTTGCGCAAGGTGCCTTCGGTGCCCTGGAACTTAGCCAGGCCCGCCAGCATCTCAAAGCGCAACATAGCATCTTCAGGGGTGTTGGCGTGCACGGTACTCATACAACCATCATGCCCGGTATTCATGGCCTGCAAGACATCCATCACTTCTTCGCCCCGCACCTCGCCCAGCACGATACGGTCTGGCCGCATCCGCAGGGAGTTTTTCACCAGCTCGCGCGCCGTGATTTCGCCATTGCCATCAATATTGGAGGGCCGGGTTTCCAGCCTGACCACGTGCGAGTGTTCCAGTTGCAGTTCGGCCGCATCTTCAATCGTCACGATGCGTTCATTCGGCGGGATAAACCGGCTTAACACATTCAGCAAAGTGGTTTTACCTGCGCCGGTACCACCACTCACAATCAGGTTGCAGCGGCGCTCTACCGCTGTGGTGAGGAAGGTCAGCATTTCTTCATCCAGTGTCCCATATTGCAGCAGGTCAGCAGACAGTAATGGCTGTTTACGGAATTTACGAATGGACAGGCAGGGGCCATCCAGCGCCAGTGGCGGAATAATAGCGTTAACACGGCTACCATCTGGCAGCCTCGCATCTACCATGGGGCTGGCTTCATCAATGCGGCGTCCCAGATGGGCGAGGATACGTCGTATCACACGTAACACATGCGCATCATCAATAAAGCGCAAATTGGTGGTTTCCAGCCTGCCATCGCGTTCGATGAATATCTTTTTCGGGCCGTTGACCAGGATGTCGTTAATGCGATCGTCCTTGATCAGGCTTTCCAGCGGACCATAGCCGGCCAGCTCATCGACCACTTCTTCTACCAGGTTGTCGAGGTCATAGCCGCTGATAGGCAAGTGCCGGTCAGCCACATAAACAATGACTTTTTCGCGTACATAATCTGCAATGGTGTCACGTGCCAGTTCCAGCAGCCCCAGATGATCGCGCTCGATTTCTGCAATCAGGTGCTGATGCAGTTGAAACTTCAGTTCCTGAAAGTCTTGTGCCTGCTTCAGGCCATAATCAAATCCACCTAGCTGAAAGTTCATCATGCCGCCTTTAGGATTTTTCATGCGCCGGGATAAGGGTGGAGATCAGCTTGTGTAGCATGCCTGGCCTTTTTTCTGCTGGCGCGGTCTGGCCATCTACCAGTTTTTCAGCCAGTTTGCGCACACTGATGCTGTAAGGATCATTGGCCGATAACTCAAACATGCTTTCACCCGAGTTCATGGTCGCCAGGCGTGCCATGCCTGATGACGATAGGGTGGAAAGTAGCGGCAGGCCAAAAGACTGCGCGATGCTTTCGGCATCGGGAGGCATTTTGGAAAGGTAGCGATCAACCACTACGCCAGTGTTGACCAGGGAAACTTTCTCTTCACGCAAGTGCTTGACCAATTGCATGTTCTGCCGGCAACTAGGCACACTTTGCTCTACCAGGAGCACGATCTGGTCGACATTGCCCAGCAGCAATAACAGAAAATCCGAATCGACCATGCCGCCAAGATTGAGCACGATTCTGGAGAAATGCCGACGTAAGCTGCGTAGCAGCACACAGACATCTGCGGCGGTGAATTGGGCGCCTGTCCAGGAATCTTCAGGCATGGACAACACAGTGAGGCCGCTCTTATGCCGACCGAAACCAGTCTGGATCAAGGTGGAATCGATACGCCGCAAGCTGCGGATAGCATCGATAAAACTGTACGAAGAAGTCAGCCCGAGATAGAGCATGGCGTCGCCATGCGGCACCCCGAGATCAAGCAGCAGGGTAGGTTCAGTTTCCTGGATTGCCAGCGCCAGGTGCAGCGCCAGCATGGGCGAGTCACTGCCTGGCCGCGCGCTGATCACCGAAGTGATTTTGCCATTCTGGTCATTTTGCGAGGCTTGCAAACTGCCATCACGTGGAATCAGGCGTTTGACTTCTGCCACCACTTCACTTGCCCGGCTGCCGCTTTTGATAAAGTCGCGCGCGCCGAGGCGGATGACAGTCAACAGCAGGTTCTGGTCAAACGAATCCGCCACTACGATCACCGGCAAAAAAGGTTTGGCCGCGATAATGCCCTCTATCAGTAATGCTTCCTGTCTATAGTCAGCCGGGTTCAGCTGCACAAAAATGATAGAAGCGCCAATGGCATCCGCGAGTTGTATCACGCGCTCGGTAGAGGGCGAGTCTGCAGGGATCAGGTCGCCTTCATCCCTGAGCGATTGACCTAACCATTGCAGGCACTCCTGGCTGTGGGTAATGGCAATAAAGCAGTTGCGTTCGCTCATGGGTTACCTCGAAAAACCTGTCGCAGGGATGCCAGTATCCGGCTTAGGCCCTTTTTGAAAGAACAGGTCACTGAAACTGGGGTTATATTCGCGCAGGTTGCCGCCCGGCAGTGCAGGCAGCGCCACATCTTTAGCGATAGGCCGCACCAGATGAGGGGTGACTATCATCAGCAATTCTTTATCCTCGCGATCAAAGCGGGTAGAACGGAAGAAAGCACCGATGATAGGCAGGTTGCCCAGCCCGGGGAATTTGTCCACGTTTTGCAGTGTGTTACGGCTGACCAGCCCGCTGATGACAAAGCTTTCGCCGTCACCCAGCGATACGCTGGTGTCGGTTCTGCGCACGCGCAGGCCAGGGACGGAAACCCCGCCGCTTTGCACAGCGTTGCTAAAGTCAATCTCACTGACCTCAGGCGATACTTTCAGGTAGATTCGGTTGCTATCCAGCACTGTGGGGGTCAGCATCAGGCGCACACCATATTCTTTATAACGGATAGTCACTGTGCTGTCGCCACCGGCACCTGCGCGGATAGGCACCGGATATTCACCCCCGGCAAGGAAACTGGCACTCTGGCCAGAAAGGGCAGTCAGGCTGGGTTCTGCCAGGGTATAGGCAAAACCGTTTTGCTCAAGAATACTGAGTGTGCCGAGCAGACCGCGGCTGGCATTGCCCGCCACAAAGTTGAATGCACTCGCCGCCGGTAAAAACCCCGAGGCACTGTCAAGCGTGAACCCGTTGCCTTCATTGCGGACACCGCTGAGATTGCCGGGGCCGCCAATAGCGAGCGTTGTATTGCCGCTATTTTTACCCAGGAAAAACCCGGCACGCATCATATTCTGGCGGCTGACTTCTACCACTTTGATATCAATTTGCACCTGGTTGCTAAAGCTGTTGACTGTGGCATCGATAGGCGCAGGCTTAGGGTCTATCGCCTGTGTCGCCAAGGCGTGCTCCTCCAGGGAATCCACTTCGCCAGCAATCGCTACCTGGTTGCCGGCCGGCTGTACTTTAATGGATTTTGAAAACTGTAAACGCTGCTTTTCAAGTGCGGTGTTCACACTCACCGACACTTTGAGCTGCCTGGCAGGCGTGGCCGCTTTTTCACTCTCCCAGATGGCAATCTCGGTCACGCCGGCCTGTTTGCCTGTGATCAGGATATTGCGTGAAGTCAGCATGCTGATGCTCAGCATGTCCGGGTTGCCTACCGCCACACGTTTGACCGGTTTGGCATGCACATATACCTGCTGGTCACCCACAGCCAGGTGCAATGCATTGGCGTCTTCTGCCTGCGCCACTAGGGCAAGGCTACATATGCAGCTGAAAAGCATTAAGCAGATAGACTTTAAATCTGACATGCTCAGCCTTGGGTTTCCATGATTACTTCGCGACATCGATCACCTCTGTTTTTTCACCACGGTGCACAATCACGCGTTCCCGTTTGGGCGCAGGCGAGGCAGGGTTTTTGTTCACGGTTGCCTGGCTTACTGTCACCGTTTGTGCAAGCGCAGATTGTCTGGAGGCGGATGCCTGTGAAACGTCCCCCAGGCGGATAAAGTGATTCTCAGTCGTTGCAGAAGCGCTGGGATTAGGCAATGCTGCACCTCGTAAAGCCAAACGCAAACTGCCTGTGCTGTCTGCCAGCATCAGCTTTGCCATATCCTGTGCGTGTACCGCCAGGATGGCAGAACGACTGTCTTTGCCATTTTTGTCAGACCGGTTGTCGCTGCCCAGTTTGCCAGGTGCGGATGGCGTCAATGCATAGTCCTGGCTGGCTTCCGTTTCGGCAGTGACCGTGCCATAGGCCAGCACTTTGACATTGCTGAGTACGACCTGGGCAGAGCTGATTTCGCCGGTTTCACGTTCCTGGCGTAAATACAGTAATACATCGACATGGTCGCCAGGCTTGATAAACCCGCCTACACCGATCACCTCATTGACTTTGATGGCAACTGCACGCTCATTGGGTGCCAGTGCTTGCCCCAAGGCGTTTTGGACCGGGAAATGTGAGGCGCTGAACGGCGCACCTTTAACGATAGCGGTAGCGATTGCTTTGCCGATCAGGGCTTGCGGGTCGGTGAATGCATGTGAGTCAAAATGCGGGGTAGTGGCAGTCTCCATATCTTCTATGACAAGCACATGCCCGGCAGCAAGCGTATTTTTCGCGATCACTTGTGTATAGCTCGGCACCACCACAGACAGGGTATGCGCCGGTTTTTTCTGGCTCAGCCGATAGCCGACATAGGCGGTCGCGACGGCAGCAATCACCATCAATATTGCCAATACACGCAAAAATGTACTGTTCACAATGCCAAATCCTTTATTGAATACATTTAAAGTTCAATCACTGCTTTACCCGCCAGGTCGGCCGGCACTTTGGGAATCTGTCCGATGATGGGTAATGTCAGCATAGGGATCAGCGGGTCAGCGGCATAGCCGCTGTAAACAACGCTGACTGTCAGCTGGTTGCCGCTCATGCTTAGTTGCACCCGGCTGTTACCAGCCCCAAGCACTTTGTCCCTGGGCTTGGCCGGTAACCAGTTCAGCGCATTACCCACCACACTCCGCACCTTTGGGTCGACACCACTGCTGAGGTAAGCCACGTTATTGGCAAACGCCAGGCGGTCTACCGCAATGGCAGCGCGTGCGCCTTCTTCTGCCGCATGGGCAAAAGCAGATTGCATCAGCATCACCATGGCATAGCTGACCATGGCATAAAACAGCGCAAAGAAGAGCATGAATAGCATCATGAATTCGATTGCTACCGCACCTTTCTGAGGCGGAAAATGCTGCGGACGGCGAGAGTTGCGTATGGGTATCATCATTTGGTAATTCCTATTGCTAATAGCAACCCTACACTCAAGGCAGCGCCAAACGGCAACCACTTCCTGCGTGTGAGGGGCCGTGCGCGTAACCGGGTGACAAGGAGATAAACCGCACCTAATATCACTGCAAGCAGGGCTGCAATGACAAAGGCGAACAGCGTGAAGTAGCCACCACTCACCAGGGCAATTGCCAGCAACAACTTGACATCGCCAGCACCCAGCAGGCGTGCTGTATAAGCGGGCAGCGTCAAAAGCAGGCTGATTGCCGCCCCAAGCGCGACTGACTGCACGGTGGCATTAAGCATGGAATGGCTGGTGACCAGCAGCCAGCAGAGGGCGATCAGACACATGCCTAAACTCAGGCTATTCGGAATGCGTCTGGCTTGCATATCTGTCAGCGCGACACACAGGCACCAGGCAACCACAATCATTTCTGCGATAGTCATACTATGCATGCAGTGATTGATTACCAGAGGCTACTGACTATGTCATGGTGCTTAAATAGCCAGTGCGCCAGAGATCTGAGTGAAGATCTTTGTCACAGCCGCACTGATCGGCGTAACGAAGTTAACAAGGGCTATCGCGACCATGGCTGCAATCAATGCATACTCAATGGCGCTGGCACCTTCTTCGTCAGAAATGAAGTTTACGAAAGCTGATTTGATTAAATTTAACATCTGAAGTCCCCGAGAAATTGATTAGCGAGGTATCGTTAAATACCCCCATTCATTACACATTGAAAAAAGTCAGTACTCGGAAGGTACTTTGATTGGCAAGCGAAAGTGGAACCCTAAAAACCCGCACCTTGCTACTTTTTTCTGCCCGAGCATATATTGCTCTCAATGTAATTAGCAACTTGCGTGCCATGAATGTTAATATTCGTGAAAAACAGTGTAACCAATTGATTTAAATATATTTTGTTTAAATTTTGTTGGGTGTTGCTCATGCTAATGGCTAGCACGAATTCACATATTTTGTCTGAAACCTGACAAATTATGACAATGGCATTCCGTTTTTGTGAAA
The DNA here is from genome assembly GCF_058744375.1 of Methylophilus sp. E2MeOHC9. Taxonomy (NCBI): domain Bacteria; kingdom Pseudomonadati; phylum Pseudomonadota; class Betaproteobacteria; order Nitrosomonadales; family Methylophilaceae; genus Methylophilus; species Methylophilus sp. E2MeOHC9. The sequence continues at coordinate 546,205 of NZ_CP196024.1, read as the reverse complement.
TGTGGGGAGGGGGTTTAAATGATGATTACTGTGCGTTATTGACGATTTGCCATTCCGCGCGGTTGCGTCCATTCTCTTTTGCGCGATAAAGGCACTTATCTGCTTCTTCTATAAAATGGGGCATATCGTCGTGAATGGTGGGCAGAATCGTGGCTATGCCCATAGAAATAGTGACGATCTCATGCGAGGATTGTGTGTGCGGGATAGTGAGTTTACGGATGGCATTCAGCATGTTGTTGCTGATGAGTTGTGCCTCGTTTAGCGAGGTGTGAAACAGTACTACGGCAAATTCTTCGCCACCATAACGGTTGACTGAATCGCCCGCACGGCGCGCGCAACCGTCCAGTGCCTGGGCTACCTGCCGCAAGCAGTCATCTCCCGCCTGATGACCATAGCTGTCATTGAATTTTTTGAAAAAATCTACATCCACCATTATCAGTGACAATGGTACTTTCGAACGGCATGCCTGCGCCCAATGATTGGCAAAGTTGACATCGAAGCTCCGTCGGTTGCCAATGCCGGTCAGCTTGTCCTCCCACGATGCCTGCTCCGAGGAGACTTGTTTCAACAGGACATCGATCAATATCTTGCGGACTTCGCTCGCTGATGCCCATAAAGTGGCACCAACTACGATCAGCATGACCATGACCATATGCAAAGTTTCAAAATCCAGGAACGGCGTCGCCAGCAGGAGAGGAACGTATACCCCAGCGGCGAAGGCAAAGAAGATAGGCAAGAACACGACCAAGCGTGGCAGTGCCACAATCACACCGATCAACATGATAATCAGAATGGCCGCTTTGCTTGGCCGGCTCAATAATGGCAGTGCGATTGAGAGCGCCCCCCAGCCCAGGCCGGCAAAGGCAGCGGCCGTGACATGGCGGTTGATGCGCGCCAATTCGGCGCTGATATTGGCAGAAGCGAAATCCAGTCGTCCTAGCCACCAATGCCAGGCATGTGCCACCAGTAACCAGGCATACCATGCGCATCCATAGATGATCCCGATATCCCAGGCCAACATGGCTGCGGCAATAAAACCACTGAACAATACAATCAGCTTGCCGCTGCTTTTACCACGGTAGACATGACGCAACTCCTCGCAGGCAAGCGCGTGCGGATCGAATTCCAGGTTCTTGATAGCATTTTCTCTTGTTTTTTTCATCAAAATCCAATCCTGTTCTTACTAGGCTTTTAAAGGTGGGTACGATTTCCTGAGGGGGTCATATAAACGGAAGATGATTCCCGATATGTTAAATAATGTAGTTATTATGCTGCATTTTATAGGGCTATGCCTGCCATCCGTTACGAATTACCGCTTATTCTTTTAGATGGCCTGAATGGCGTGCTGATACTTCAAATCTAGGCTGCCGGGCGTAATACAGTTTGAGGCGTTTGCCGGATTGGTTTTGTGTGCGTTTAGGTAATGAGGTAAAAGTGTGAGTGCAGGTGCTGATACAGGCTAGCGGTGCAGTCGGGGGGATGTTTTTAGTGTGCCGGATAGCAGCTTATTTGACGCAGTTATTCAAGGCAAGCAGCCTGGCACATTGCCCTGAAAGGCCACCATGCGTAGGGTAAAAGAATAGGCACGTTTATTTAGGCGACCTGTGTACCCTCAGTTGGGCAGACTATGACTGATTTAAGATATTAAACTTAAGCTGCCTTTGCGCAATAATGTCGCCCATCACGGGCAATAGTCGTGCACTGGCCTATAGAGTGACAAAATAGTCACAACCGATGTGAATGAATACAGGTTAACAGCTGATGAGGATGTATCAGCCGCGTTTTTGTAATACCGTAGGCCCTTCCAGCACGGTTCGCACTTTTTTGGCCAAGTCTGTCATTTTATATGGCTTGGTCAGCACTTCAAATTCCACGCCCTGATCCTGTTCTTTATCGGGCGATCCGGCATATCCGGTTGTCAGCAATACCGGCAAGTTAGGGATTAGCTTGCGTAATTCCCTTGCCAGCAGGATGCCGTTGATGCCACCTGGCATGATGATGTCAGAAAACAGCAATTGTGGCGGCTGGTTTTTCTCTATGAGTTTTTTGGTCGTGCCGATGGCTTCGGTTGCGCTATTAGACACAATCACTTCATAACCCAGCGTCAGCAGCATTTCCATCGCCAGTTCTGAGACTTCTGGCCTGTCATCTACCACTAACACGGTTTCTTTGCCGCCGCGGTCGATCGGGCTTTTGCTTGCGCTAAGGTCAGGGTGACGCGTCTGGTCGGTCGCCTTGAAATACATGCGCACGGTGGTGCCTACCTCCAGCTCGGAATAGATCGTCGCTGTACCGCCGGATTGTTTGGCAAACCCATACACCATGGAAAGGCCGAGGCCTGTGCCTTTGCCTTCTTCCTTGGTGGTGAAGAACGGGTCCATGACACGATTCAATATTTCCGGCGGAATGCCGGTACCGGTGTCAGTGATGGCGATGGAGACATAACGTCCTGGCGGCAAGCCGGCATAGGCGCTGATGTCTTGCGGCGTCACAATGACATTTTCCGTAATCAGCGTCACCTTGCCGCCTTTGGGCATGGCATCGCGCGCATTGACCAGCACATTGATCAGGCAGGCTTCCAGTTGGGTAGGGTCCAGCTGGCAGTTATATAGTTCAGGCTCGAGTTCACGCTGCAGGGAGATCTCATGCCCCAGGGTTTTCAGTACCAGGTCACTGATACCTTGCGCCACATTATTCAGGTTGACGATACGGCCTTCCAGGCGTTGCTTGCGAGCAAAAGCCAGCAACTGTTGCGTCAGCGCCGAGGCTTTCGTCACCGCACTGCGTATGCTATCCAACCCACGCAGAATCGAGGCGTCATCGGCTTGTTGTCTGCTGATTTTCAGGTTGAGGATATCGACATGGCCAGACATCACCTGCAAAAAATTATTGAAGTCATGCGAAATGCCACCGGTCAGCTGGCCCAGTGCTTCCATTTTCTGCGCTTGCGTCAAAGCATCTTCAGCGTCGCGGCGCCTGCTGACATCCAGTTGCGAGGCAAAGTAATACACCAGTTCTTTTTTCTTGTTGTAGACCGGCGAAATGAACAAGGCATTCCAGAATGAAGAGCCATCCTTGCGGTAGTTCAGGATCTCAGTAGTGATTTCGGTGCGTGAAGCAATGGCTTCGCGGATCGAAGTCACGGTATGCGGATCTGTGTCCGGGCCTTGCAGAAAGCGGCAATTATGGCCAAAAATTTCCGCTGCCGTGTATCCGCTCATGGAAATAAAAGCCTTGTTGGCAAACACGATAGGATTATCCGGCTGCCTGGGGTCAGTCACCAGCATGGGCATGCGCGTGCTTTCAATCGCAGCAAAAAAGATATCATCTTTGTGATCTGTAATCGCATCTTGGTGATAGTCGGTGACTTCGATGGTCACGCCTTGTGAATGGGAAGGCTTTTCTGGATGTTTGCTCATAAAGTGGGCTGGTATTTATTGCGATAATGATTGGTAGGTTTAATTTTTATTTATTAATTTAATCAATGGTTTGCGTGTATTTAATGCTTGTTTTTAAATAATTTCGTCAGCATATTACAGATAAAGCCGCATCCTGTCTGTCAGAGGTGGCTGACAATTGATGCACAAAGCGTAGTCATTAAATGGGAAGACACAGCGTGTTTTCCAAAGTTCGATTCCATAGTCAGCTGAAATTCTTACAATGCTTTCAGCCGTTTGCTGATAATGCTTTGTCGCGCTGGTCTTTATGATGCATCTCACGCTCGGTAAATAAGCCGCTATGTAATGCGGAAAATGATGTGGAATCAGGAGATTTAACGATGGCAACAGACCCTAAAAGTGTGATTGAAGGGGCAGGCAACGCCTCCGGCAATCATGAAGATTTAAACCCCAATAGAAGTAATGACGGCAACTCGGGCAGCCCGCCAACCGTTCCCGAAATTGAGCCCGGAAAAATCCCAGGCGTGGATCCGGAACAAGACCCGGCGATTGAACCGGAAATCGAGCCTGGAAAAATTCCGGATGATCATTTGATCCCGCCAAAATCCTAACAAGTTGAGCAGATCGAACTGGTTCTGAATAGTTAGTGCCAGATTTTAAAAAAGACACATGCTGATGGCCTGCGTCTTTTTTATTGCCTGCAGCAGGTCAATGCAGGTTTACCTCAAGTCCGACAAATCCTACACAATTTCCAGCATCTTTCTGATAAACCCCGGCATTCAATCGCATTAACCTACAGGCGTTGATGCCAGCAGTGGAAACGATAGCAGGTTACCGCCTGGTCATCAGCATTGAGGTGGCTCTCAGCGGGGCTGCCGTATTTTTGCCCATCAATGATTTCTTATGTGAATAAAGGGGTTACATATGATCATCAATCAAGTTATGAGTAAGGATGTTTTGATTGCCACACCAGAAGAAACTCTCAGATCTGCAGCACTTCTCATGGAAAAACATGATTATGACGCCTTGCCCATCTGTGAGAACAATCGGTTGATTGGCATGCTGAGCGTGAGGGACATTGCAGTGAAAGCACTGGCAAACGGCCTTTCTCTCGACGAAATCAAGGTTGCGCAGTGCATGACGTTTGAAGCCAAATATGTGTTTTCTGACCAATCCACTGAACATGCCATCCAGTTTATGGCTGAACACCAGTTGCGCAGATTGCTGGTGCTCGATCGTGGCTATCATCTGGTCGGTATTGTGTCGCTAGAAGATTTGGCGATTACAAACAAAATCAAGGATATTTTCGCCGTCAAACAACAACTCACCTCACTGGCATGCTAAAAAAATGAAAAAAATCACGCTTATTCTTGTGCTGGCTTTCACCGCTTGTGTCGACGTGCAGGCAGATACACTGGGCTTTGCGGTGGGTAGCTATGATATTGACGGTTCTCATTCCGCGACGGATTTCAGGCTGGATTATGAGTACGATAGTTCGGTCTGGCTGGATGACCTCAAGCCATGGCTGGGCGTGCAAGCCACTACCGATGGCACGCTATGGCTGGGGGGCGGCCTGCTATACGATTGGCAATTTGCCGATAGCTGGCATTTGAAACCAGGTGTAGGTGTAGGTTATTACAGCCGTGGCAGCAGTGATCTCGATTTAGGGTATCCGGTGGAGTTTCGTACCCAGCTAGAAATCGCCAAAGATATCAACCAGAATAACAGCCTGGGCCTGGCGGTCAGCCATTTATCTAATGCCAACCTGGATAGCACCAACCCCGGTGTAGAAGTGGTGAGTGTGTATTGGCACTACCGGTTTTAGCGGTGGTAGCTGATTGTATTTCTCAAATTGGGCACTTGTGCTGCACATCAGTCATTTAGTAAGGCGTTATGTGACGTTTTGCCATATTTATATACATGGTCTTTGATATACTCTAGCGCTATCCATCACAACTCTGGTAACAACAAGTGGCACGCAATATAGAAATAAAAGCAAATATCGAAAGCGTCAGTTCAATACTTCCCAAAGCACTTGCACAAGCGACTTCAAAGCCGGTAGAAATTTACCAGGACGATACTTTTTTCCAGTGTAACAATGGCCGATTGAAATTGCGCATGTTCGATCATACGTGTGGCGAGCTGATTTTTTATCGCCGTGCCCACCAGTCTGGGCCTAAAGAATCCTTTTACCTGGTCACCCCCACCAGTGAACCGAATACGCTCAGAAACGTGTTAAGTGCGGGCCAGGGCATTATTGGCCGCGTCATCAAGCAGCGCACCCTGATCATGTGCGGCAGGACACGTATCCACCTGGACCGCGTTGAAAACCTGGGTGAGTTTTTAGAGCTGGAAGTCGTACTTGAAGATGACGAAAGCACCGAAAACGCGATTGCAGAAGCTTATTTGCTGATGGCGGATTTAGGCGTTTCGCCGCAACAGCTGATTGAAGATTCGTACGTGGATATGCTGGCCCGCAAAAAATAAAGCCGGCAACTGATCGGTGTAGTGGTTGAGGGTTTAAACCGCTACACCAACCAGTGTGGATAACAATGCTTAAATCGGCAGGCTCAGGGTTTTATTCCAGTTTTCCAGCCATCTCAGCGTATCTGCTTCATTCATAGGCCGGGCAAAAAAGAAACCCTGGCCGTACTGACATCCCATTTCCCTCAAGCCAATCGCTTCAAGATTATTTTCAATGCCCTCTGCAATGGTGGCAATGCCCAGACTTTCTGCCAGCGCGATGGTTGAGATGATCGATTTACGGGACTGTGATGAAGTCTCCATCGTGGTCACCAGCGATTTATCGATTTTAAGCTCTGAAAAAGCCAGCCTGCCCAAATGCGGCATACTCGAATAGCCAGTGCCGGCATCATCGATGCCCAGCCTGAAGCCGCTGGTTTTTAACTGGCTGAGAACATCTTCTGCCTGCACCGGGTTTTCCAGCGTTGCAGTTTCGGTGAACTCCAGTACAACTCTTTGAGGGTCGATATGGAATGCATGGCAAGAATTATCCAGGGTGTCCACCAGATGATTATCCTTGATACATTGCGATGAAATATTGAGCGAGAAAGATAAACTCTCGCTGAGCTTTTTAATAAATTTAAAACCGGTATCAATCACCAGATGAGTGAGCTGGGCGATTTGCCCGGTTTCTTCAGCCGCCGGGATAAAGGTTTCCGGCAGTTTCATACCTTGTTCCGGGTGCTTCCAACGCAATAGGCCTTCAAACCCGACCACTTCACCGGTCGGCAAATCTATTTGTGGCTGGTAATACAATGCAAACTGATTATTCTCAATGGCATTATTCAAGGTAGATTCGCTAAGAACCAGCGCGTCAGCGACAGGGTTTTTTCTGATTAACTCATCAGGGAATTGGCTATCGATACTCATTATTTATGACCCTTTAAAAAAGCCTTACAGCGCTCAGGAAAATGGGCGCTGTTAAGTTTGATAAAAAAATGGAAGCATAAAGTCAATATCGCATGCCGCACCCATTACTCTTAAACGCTTGAGCAGATGCGACTTTTTAATTGATACAAATGTAATTCTAATGGTATTGCGATTGCACTAGGGTAAGGCTGATTTTAGTGTCAGATTAGTCTCACAAATGCAGCAAAAATGCATACCTGATACGCGTGTTTGCACAGGATTCTTACGTTGCTATCAGCCTGCTACCGATAACTTGAATTGTTTGATTCTTTTATATTCTGGCTATGCGTTTAATACGCAAATACGTCTGGAAACAAGAGGAGATGACATGTCTTTAACTCAAGGTGGCAATACAAGCGATGTGAAGATTACCGTTCCGGATCCGACCAATCCTGACCCCATAGATCCAGATATCATCAATCCCGCCGTGGTAGACCCGGATGATCTCATCCAGCCCGATGAACAGATCGATCCGGATGAGGATGTTGTTCCCGAAATTGACCCTGAGGGGCCTGAGTCTGACCAGCCGGACAGGAAGATCAGTCATTCAGACGCATAGGTCTGAATATGATGTGCGTCAGCGTAAGTCAGCCACTTCCTACATTGGAATGGGCGCCGAACTGATAGATGCGCGTGATGAATCATTATCTAATGAGCCATGCTTTAAAAGAACTGACCTTAGGTCAATTGACGCTCACTTTTTAAAAGGATATTCAAATGAACAAGTTATTGATTGGATTACTCATTTCAACTGTATCTATGAGTTCGTATGCCGCTGAAAGTAAAGATGACGGTGCCAAACTGGGCACTTCTCAAACACCGCAAGTCGAAAGACAGCAACGTTACACAGACAAAGGCCCGACTGACGTCAACCAGAATGGTGTGCCAAATGATGCCAGCAATCTGGGCAATGCCGATAGCCCACAGGTGAAAGAGCAGAACAAACGCACTGACAAAGGTTCAGCTGATCCTCAATTCAAGAAAAAGAAAAACAAAGTGCTGAATAACAAAGATGATAAGGCAGGCACCACCAAAGGCAACCCGGTGCAACCAACCGAGTACGAAGCGGCGCCACCCGCCACGACGCACCAATAGTTAAAGGCCAGGCATTGCCAGTTTAGAACTTGTCGCCCGTAAGATTGGTCCAAACTGGTAGTGCACCTCATTAAAGTAGTGCACCTCATTAAAAACGTTTGATTCGAGAGGAGTCCAGCATGTCATATCCAACTGTGATTAATGAGGTTGCCAGTGCCATTAATGGCGTGATCAATGTGATTGCCTGGTCAGTATTGAAGATATTGCCAGTGTTGATTGCCATGCTGATAGGCTTGATAGCCATAGATATGGTGATTAGCGCAATGTTTGGAGATCAGGTGCAAACTGAATCACCCTTTTTGTCTGAGACTAGCCAAACTGAAATGCAGCTGACGTCAAACGAGCAAGTCAGTCCAGAGGATGATACCAAAGTCGATAAATCCAGCAGGTGATTGTTCTGTCAAATGCAAAGTCTTCAAGCGGCACCTTAAAAATGCCTGACTAACATTGAGTATAGATCCAGGCTCAGTAAAAACCCATGCTAACTAAAAGCAGGGATATCAAGAAAAATATGGGGATGAAGCATGAAGGACCTTTATCAATTTTTTGATGATGAATCCAGCACTTACACGTATGTATTGATAGATGCTGGCACTCAAGAAGCCGCCATCATTGACCCGGTAGACCAGCATTTAAATCAATATATGACACTACTGGCGCACGAACATCTCAAGCTCAGATTTGTCCTCGAAACACATGCGCATGCCGATCACATTACTTCCGCCGGTGCGCTTTGTTCATTGACTGGTGCCAGGGCGGCCACGCCAGTCCATTGTAAAATCACTGCAGCTGAAATCCAGCTGACTGACGGCCAGGACTTAACGTTTGGACATCACCAAGTCATTCAAGCCATCCATACGCCCGGCCATACCGCTGGCGCCATGTCCTATTTCTGGAACGGAAAACTATTTACTGGCGATAGCCTGCTGATCAATGGCTGTGGTCGAACCGATTTCCAGAATGGCGATGCGGGCGCGCTTTACGATAGCATCACACAACGGTTGTTTAGCTACCCTGATGAGACGCTGGTGTATCCGTGCCATGATTATGATGGCAACACCTTTTCAACCATAGGGCATGAACGGCACCACAATCAACGCATCGCCGGTAAAAACCGCGAAGAATTTATCCGCCTCATGGATGCCCTGGATCTGCCTCCGCCAAAAATGATCGATAAAGCCATCCCGGCGAATATGAAGCTGGGGCTCAACCTGAAACATGCAGCAGGTAGCTAAACCCATTTTTTCTCATTGCTTAAAATACTTTTTGCCTATTGATACACAGTGATAAACATTTGAGGAGTACAGCATGGACGTGAATTATCAAGTGAGAAACACCAACCAGTTTGACCGCGTAAGAAATTCAACTGCGGCCGAAATCAATATCCATATCGACTTGGTGACCAACCGTAATATCCAGTATTACGCCACCCGGCCGGCGTGGGAAGTCAAAAAACGCATCCTGGCTTTGGAAAAAGAGTGGGACGTGGAGCGCGTGCTTGAAGTGAATGCTTCCACACTGGCATTTACCGGCTTGTTTCTGGGGTTAACGCTCAATAAAAAATGGCTGGCATTACCTGCAGTGGTCTTGCCGTTTCTATTGCAACACGGCCTGCAAGGATGGTGTCCGCCGTTGCCTGTGTTGAGGCGTTTGGGCATCAGGACGCAGGATGAGATTGATAGGGAAAAGTATTCTTTACTGGAAAACTTGAAATCCAGGGCGGAGTAGTTGCTTAGTAGCATGCCGTCGCAGACCCAACGGTGATACTTTGGGTCTTTTCAATCTGGCATTGCAAGATATCTGGATATGAACACTTGTGCTTGAAAATGATCATGGCTGCTAAGAAAGCAATGGCTCAAGGGTGGCGTGTGCAGCCCATCTTTTATGCTTAGTATCAATACTTTACTGCCGCTATACCCGAGCTGACCGGGCTTGCTAATTAGATCAAAAAAGCTTAGATTTCTATATCTTATTCAGGGGGCACATCATGAGCAGTTTTACCTTAGCAGGCACGCCCCTGACAGACCATTTTCACGTCTGTGCTTTTTTTAACAGCAAGGCGGATGAGTACGACGTATTACTGCCTTTTTATGCTGAAGCACACGGGCAGGGCGAAAAAACGCTCCATCTGGTCAATCCTGACTATGAAGAGAATCATAAATCCCGCTTGAATGCCTATGGCATGAATGTGCCTGAACTTGAAAAATCCGGCCAGCTGGAAGTGATGACATGGCAAAGATCTTACCTGGATGGTGACGGAAAATTTGAACGATCAAGCATGCTCACCAAGTTGATTGATGCGCGCGATGCGGCCAATGAAGCCGGTTTCCCGCGTTTGAGAGTGGTGGGTGATATGGATTGGGTGTTTCTTGAAGAGATGGATTTCAGGGGCATTCTTTCATATGAAGCTGAAGTGAATGAGTTTCTAATCGTCAATAAGCAGCCTGCGGTCTGTGTCTACGATATCGCCAAACTGTCTGGCTCCATGATGATGGACTTGCTGCGGACGCATCCCTTAACGCTGGTGAATGGTGTGGTCCAGGAAAATCCTTTCTACACGCCTGCTTCTCAAATGCTTGAAGAGTTAAACGCCCGCGGCGCTACCTACGCATAATGGATGAGAATAAGGTCAGTTACCTCAAGCTGGTAAACTCGCCATTGAGGCCTGGTGATCAGGTTATTCCTTCTGAGTTATCTGATACGTTGCGCAATATGATGGGTTTGCTCGCGTTGCCTGGGTTGTGGGTCGGGCGCAGCGGGCAGGCCATCCTCAAGTTAACCTTTGAGGCAATTGAGCGCACGCTGCCGATACGCTTCATTTATTCTGAGGTGCAGCTAGAGCCAAATTCAAGCTATGCCTCGTTGATGTGGAATCACCAGTTTGAATCGGGTGATCAACTAAATGCCTGGCAGCCAGTATTAAACGATTTCAAACTTCTCCCCATGCAGGATGCCAAGCCTTATGTGCATGCGCTGCGTGGCGAGACGCTGCAGTTTATCAAGCTCAGGCTTGGCTATGGCCCTACCGGTGGCACCATCTGGTTTGGTTCGGAGAAACCAGATTTTCCTTCATTAACGGACCTGGCCTTTATCCGGGCGGCAATCACGCTGGCAGGCACCGGGATTTTGACCGCCAGGGCACAGCAGGAAACTGAAAGAGCCAACCGCGCAAAAGATGAGTTTATGGCGATCCTTGGCCATGAGTTGAGAAACCCATTGGCGCCTATCATGATGTCGCTGGATATCCTGAAGATCAAAAACAAAGGCGACCTGCCTAACGAGTTACATATCATTGACCGGCAAGCCAAGCATTTGGCCCAACTGGTGGATGATCTGCTGGATATATCACGCATTACTGCGGGTAAGACCACCTTGAAAAATGATCTGGTGAACCTGCATGAGGTGCTCGCCAGGGCCATTGAAAACTGTACGCCGTTGCTCAATGAAAAGCGGCATCACTTCAGTAAAAGCTTATCCGGTGAACATCAGCATTTTGTCCGCGGCGATGCTTATCGCCTGATCCAGATTTTCAGCAACCTGTTGAATAATGCCGCCAAATTCATGGCTGAAGGCGGGCATATTTATGTCAGTTCCACGCTCAGCGGCAGCATGATTGAAATCACCATACAGGATCAAGGCCCCGGCATTCCTGCAGAGTTGCTGCCCAATATATTCAATATGTTTGAGCAAGGCAGGCAAACCCTGGAAAGGTCGCAAGGCGGCCTGGGCATCGGTTTGTCAGTGGTGAAAAGCCTGGTCGAGTTGCATCATGGCCGGGTGCAGGTTGAAAGTGTCGAAGGGCATGGTGCCAAATTCTCGGTGCTGTTGCCTATCGCGCATGACGCTGACCCAATGGAAGTCATGTCTGAGAAATCTGTTCACACGGTATCGCCGAAGAAAATCCTGCTGGTTGATGACAATGTCGATGCAGTGCAAACCCTGGCCGAATACCTGGAACTGATAGGCTACGTCACTGCTACCGCTACACACCCGAACGATGCGCTATTGGTCATGCCCGAATTTAACCCCGATATTGTCATCCTGGATATTGGTTTGCCAGGCATGACCGGCTATGAATTAGCCACCCTGATCAAGAAGAACGCCCGCCAGATTCCTTTCATGATTGCCCTCACCGGCTATGGTCAACAAAAGGATATTGCCATGTCCAAGCAATCAGGCTTTGATATCCACCTGACCAAGCCGATTGCGCTGGAGGCACTGGAAGAAGCGCTTTCTCATTTGGATAACCGGTCCAAATAAGTGTTGGATCTATCAGGCGGCTGCCTCCATTCATTATCATCTGACCGCGTTGTAAGTGAGTTGTATTGTAAGAATATCTAATTGCAGCGATGACTGGGCTAAGCCCTGTTTACCCTGATGCTTCCACCAAAAAGACCCAATGTACATGCGTTGGGTCTTTTGTTTTTTGTCCGATGATTCCTACGTCAAATTCAGCTGAAACGGTATAGAGCGTTTCAGGCAAAGCCTGCATGATTGAGCCTACACACATTGAGTCATGCGAGCTGGTCTATCAATCAACATCAATGGCTCAGTTTTTAACTTATGTTGGTGAGGTTTAAGAATAAGGAGAAATTCATGCTGCATACCATTTTGATTGTGCTGTTAATTCTTGCTCTGATCGGAGCCTTGCCAACTTGGCCACATAGCGCTAAATGGGGTTATTACCCAAGTGGCGGCCTTGGTCTGGTACTTCTCATTTTGATTATTCTGGCGCTAACAGGCGGGGCATAACTGCCTGAAGCTGTTGGTCCTCATTCCAAATCAATCAGGGAGGTTTCATCATGAGTCAGGCTGATAGTGTTGGTGGATATCGTTCAGGCGAAGTCCATAGTGGTTATTCTGAAGTACCTAGTGGTGTTTCTTTAGCAAGTGTCACTGTTGGTATCGTCGCCGCGCTGTTGTTTTTGCTGATTTCTTCCTATGTATCTAACGATGTCAACTGGAACATTCCCAGTGATAGGGCCTGGGTTTCCAAGCGCCTGACTGGTAATGATTTGTCTGGGAACGCATGGGAAACGCCTGCACCGCAAAAGAGGCAAAGTATCCAGACCCAGGCACCAAAAGATGAAGCCGCGCTTTTTTCAGATGCTTTATACAGCGCAGATTTCATGAGTTCTGTTGCTGAACCCACCTGATTGATGGCCGCGTTTAATTTGCGCTGAGCGTTAAATGCCGGCTGGTGCTGATGATTTTATAACGATCTATTTCAAGGAAAAAACATGACAAACAACCTGTGGAAAATTGCTGCCCTAGCTTTAATGTTATCTGCATGTAAAAGCACACCGATGAACCCTGCCGTCAATGAAGGTTCCAGCGTCACGCGGCCTATTTCTGCTGCGCAGGATAATAGCAGCGCTGACACGCCTGCTGCGCCTAACAAGATTACCATTAAAACAGTGGAGGTAGATGCGAGCAAAGATCAGCTCAGCGCTTCCGAGCTGGCCAAGCGCCAGATTTTCTTTGATTACGATAGTGATGCGATCCGTGATGAATACCGTGCGCTGATTTCTAATCACGCCAAATATCTGGTGGCACATCCACAAACCAAAGTGGTGGTGCAAGGAAACACCGACGAGCGCGGCACCCATGAATACAATCTGGCATTAGGCCAGCGTCGCGCCGTCGCAGTGAAAAACGCACTCAATATCGAAGGCGTGAATGAGCAGCAGATTGAAACGGTGAGCTACGGTGAAGAACGCTCCAAACAAAATTGTGCAGAGGAAGAATGCTTTCAGCATGACAGGCGCGTGGATGTGGTCTATTCAGGCCAGTAAAAGATACCCATGGTCAGAGCGCGCATAGTATTGCGTTTGCCTAGCTGTGTCAGATAGCGCCTACTTTGGAATCAGCGCTTTATCTATACTGCAAAGTCATACAAGCTGAGAATATAGCGTCAACAGAAGTGGCTGGCTTAGAGCGCTTCTGTGTTCCCTGAGACCCCCAATCTTATTCCCCACTCCGGTGGGGATTTTTTTATAAAAATTTCCGGATTAACATTAAATTAATCAATCACTTAGTACGGAAATTCTTACAGTAAATTCAGCCGGAGTGCGCTACACCATGCGGGCGGTATGCAGCATGATTCGGTTTGGAAAATGAAACGTGTCAGAAAGTGAAATATCAGGCTAGCTATGGCAAAAGGTTATCTCAACAAAGCAAAGTTAAACAGTCTCGCCAGCATGGCTATTTCAGCAGGCGCAGTGGCTGCGACTGTATTAATGATGTTTATTATATTTATCACCAGCATCCTCCTGATAGGGATTGTGCTGAGCTAACTTGTCGCCTTAAAGAAAATGCATGCATCCCCTATTGAAAATTACATGGATTGAAAATCACATGAACGTCACTTCTCATCATGTCTCAGCCATGGCACTTCGTTTTGAGATGATCAAACGCCTGGCACCAGGGTTCCGTCACCGGATGCTGGGGCGTATACAACCGATTGCGTTACTTTCTCATTTAATGGCCAAAAAAATACAGGCTGGTCAAATCGAATCTGAGTTTCTGTTAAGCCGTCTGCAGGAACTCAAGGCCTCATTAAACGCCGCTACTGCTGCCGCTGTAGATCTTTTCAACTGGTTAAATCCGGATGATGAAAGCTTGCAGCCTGTGAATGCAGTGGTCGAAGAGTGCCTGGATCTACTTAAAATGGACATTTATACCAGCAATGTTTCTTTTCACAACCTGATCGATTCACAGTCTCTGGTCAAGGTGAGTAAAGTCAGGCAGGTATTTGCTGCTTGCGTTTTAACCTTTATAGACACGACTGAAAAAGCGGGAAAAGTGACCCTGGCAACGAAACAAGTGGCAGGGGATTTAGTGATAGAGATGACCATGCAGCCTGTAGAGGGCGAGACCAGAACGGTGAATGATGGCGCAACTTTTGTAGACTGGGACGCTATCCCGTTGATCAGTGAGGGAGCGCAATTTCTAAAGGAGCCGCAGCGGATTGTGATCTCTGATCTTGCTTAATCTTTTGACAAAGCATTGCTGCGCTTAAACTTTACGCGGGGATGTGGAATTTTGAAGCGCGACTTTACAGCCCCAGGTTAATAGACTCTATCTTTTCATAATCCAGCGGTTTCGTGAGATGCAGATCAAAACCGGCATCTAAAGCCATCTTACGGTCAGCCTCGGTGCCATAGCCGGTCAAAGCGATTAAATAGCATTTGCTGATGTGTTCAATTTTGCGAATCTCTTGTGCGACTTCGTAGCCTGTCATATCCGGTAACCCGATATCAAGGAAGATGATGGTGGGTTGAAACTCTTTCGCCACTGCCAGGCCTTGTTTGCCGGAATTGGCGCTTCTCACCTCATTGCCGGCTAACTCTAATAGCGTTGAGAGTGTGCTGGCAGCATCCTCATTATCGTCAACGACCAGGACGCGCGCATTGTTCCTGGGTGAGGGTTGCGTTGCTGCAGTTTGTGCTTCGCTATGCGGTGCTTCAACCAGTGTGAGTGCCACGGTGAAAATGCTGCCCTGATGAATGCCAGGGCTGGAGACATGGATCTCGCCGTGATGTAGATCGGTCAGGTTTTTGACCAGTGCTAGCCCGATGCCCAGGCCTTCATGTGCGCGTTCTTCGGTATGGGCATGTTGCACAAATAGCTCAAAAATATTTTGCAGGTGATCTGCATCCAGGCCTATGCCATTATCGGAGACTTTAATCAGTACACACTGCGCATCCCTGACCACATAAATGGCAATCTGGCCGCCAGAAGGCGTGAATTTGGCGGCATTATTGATTAGGTTGCTGATGATCTGGATCAGGCGCACTTTATCGCCTGATACCCACAATGGCTCAGAAACAATGCTAATCGTGAGTTGATGACCACGGTCTGTGATTAAATTGCTGCTGCTTTCAGCAGCCGCTTCTACAAAGTCGCGTACATTCAGGGTTTCAATATCCAGGGAGATCTTGCCTTGGGAAATCCTTGAGACGTCCAGCAAATCATCCACCAGTTTCACCATCTGGTCTGTTTGGCGCGAGATGATATCCAGCAGTGCTAGCTCTTTGGTATTGAGTGTTGAATTGATGGTCTTGAGTAACTTGATGGAATTCCTGATCGGACCCAAAGGGTTGCGCAGTTCATGTGCAAGGGTTGCCAGGAAAATATCCTTGCGCTTATCAATTTCGCGCACATCCTGCTCTGCCAGGCTTAACCTGAGCAGGGCTTTGATATTTACCACCAACTCTTCAGGTTCTATCGGTTCAAACAGGTAATTATCCGCGCCGCACTCGATGCCGTTGATCTTGTCTACCAGTGTGATAAAAGAGGCGGAAGTTTGCAGGATGGCAATCGAGTCAGTCGTGGCTTCAGACTTTAATCTCCTGCACACCTCAAAGCCGTTGATATCCGGCAGGCGCGTATCCAGCAAAATGAGGTTTGGCTGCTCGCTTTTAGCCATGGTCAGCGCATCTGCGCCATTGGCGGCCTCAATCACCCTGAATCCCGCTCTCGTCAGTATTCTGGATTTTGCGTAGCGGGTGGCATCTGTGTCATCCACATTTAAGATTAAGAAATCACTGAGCGGGTGATTCCTGATCATTCCAACCATTCTTGGTTGAGAATCTCTCATTTTGTGGTGTCCGATGTCGATGTCATGGGAGTGGTATCTATAGCAGATGTTTTTGCGCTGGCTAATGCCTCCAGGGTATCATCCTGCGGCAGATGGAGTAACTCCCGCAAGCTGGCCAGCAAATCGGTTTTCAGCAATGGTTTGTGAAAGTAAGCATCTGCGCCCAAAGCCAGGCCTTTGCGTTCATCTTCCACGCTGGAAGCAATAATCACCGGCACGTTTTTACGGTGGTCATCCTGCTTCATATCCGATAGCCAGCGCCATGAATCTTCACCTTTAAGCAAGATATCCAATAACACCGCTGCAGGCTTTACCTGGCCCCACAAGGCATTGGCTTCGCGCAAAGAGTGTGCGGGCACGACTTTAAATTCGCTGTCTGCCAGGTAGCGTTCATACAGTAACTGCTCATAGGCTTCGTCTTCAATAATCATCACCGGCAGGCGATCATCCACAACCGTGACTTCCGGTATAGGTTCTTCAGCGGGGGGGATGGCTTTAAAGTGGGCAGGTACCGTCACCGAAAAGGTAGAGCCCTGACCAGGCGTGCTTTCGACTGACACTTTCCCCTTGAGCAAAGTCGCCAGGTTTTTACATAGCGGCAAGCCTAAACCGGTGCCTTTGACGCCTTTCTGCAAACGGTTTTCAACCTGTGAGAACTCTTCAAAGATGAGCTCCAGATGTTCTTCTGAGATGCCCAGGCCAGTATCTTTCACTGAAAAAGTCACGCATTGATCTTTGTCTATGGAGACACTGACATCAATGCTGCCAACTTCGGTGAATTTAAGTGAGTTGGAGATAAAATTGCGCAAAATCTGCGAAATCTTGGGTTCATCCTGAAACAGCTCGATATCTTCTTCAGGCAAGGTGAAGTTGAGGGCTAGCTTGTTAGAGACTAATAGCGGTTTCAGCATGCCTCTCAAAGCGCTGATCATTTCGCTGACATAAAAGGTCGTCGGTTTGATTTCGGTTTTACCCGCTTCGATTTTGGCAATATCCAGCAGGTCATTCACCAGGTCGCTTAAAGAAACAGCCCCTTTAAGAATATATTGGACCTGCACTTCCTGCTCGGTGGTCAAGTCGCCATCCATTTTATCCAGCAACAGTTTTGCCAGCGCGCGGATGGAGTTGAGCGGCGTCCTGAACTCATGACTCATGTTGGAGAGGAATCTTGATTTTAACTCGTCAGCGCGGCGCAGATGGCTGGCTTTTTCATCCAGCTCTGCATACAGCGCTACCACGCCACGGTTGGTGTCTTCAAGTTCCTGCGTCAGTGACAGCAGCTCTTTTTGCCTGGCGTTTAATTCATCCAGGGTGCGTAACAGTTCGCGATTCTGATGCTGTACTTCAGATAAAGAGATATTTGGCGCGAGTTCTGAAAGCCCGGCGATTGAGCTGCCTATCATTACCGGTGTCAGCAACGGTGCCGTCACCGGCAGGAACTTGCGTAATGTAATGGTAGTGCCGCCACTATTGGTGATGATGTCAAACCTGTCCATTAACCTTTTTGCGCCAATCACACCCAAACCCATGCCGGTGGGGGATTGGTATCCGCCAGACAGCACTTCCATGATATGCGGTATGCCCGGGCCTTTATCTTCGATCACTATTTTTAATAGCTGAGGCATGGTCGACCCCTCAATCGAGTATTCGATCCTGCCTTTACCGACATAGTTATAGACGTTTCTAGCCAGCTCGGAAACCGCGGTAGAGATGCGCGCCTGATCTTGCAGAGCAAAGCCACAGATAGCCGCGATATCACGCGCGCGCTGTCTGGCTGCCAGGACATCAAATTCGTTTTCGATACTTAATGCGAGAAATCTGATCGACATGTGAGCCTAATTTAATATGCGTTTGAAAACCACAATCGTCGCGTCATCCCTGCCGCGCGTAAAATCCCTGTGTATCACTGCCGCAATCACTGACGAATGGCGTTTTTCAAGCTCAGGATACTGTTCCATCGACCACTTGGTGCCTATGCCATCAGAGTGCATGATCACAATGGCATCATCTGCCCATTTATGTAAAAACTCCTGCGTTTTGTGCATATTGTTGCCGACGATACCATTGTGGCTGATCAAATGCTGGCGGCTTTCTGGTGCGACTATGCACCCCGCAATGTTACCCACGCCGCAATAGCGCAGCTCATTGGCTTTCACATCCACTTTGGCGATAGCCACCGCGGCACCGCGACTGCCGCGCATCATTTGATGACTGGTTTGCATGATGCGATGGGGAAACGATTCCGGACTATCTTGCAACGCTGTGACCGCTAATAAAGAGGCGTCCGCAGCGCCCTGGCCGTGGCCCAGGCCATCGGCGATCAATACACTCAACTCATTTCTTGAACCGACGGCAACCCAGGAATCGCCACAAACCGTTTCGGAAGCGAGGGGCAGGCACATATTGCCAATCTCCCAAAAACTTTCCGAGATGATGTCGGGGTCCGCCCACAAGATCATCAGTAGTACCGTCCCTTTATCGTGTTCAGAATAAATATCGATAAAATGTGCCAGTCGTTTAATCGCCCCCAGGCCCGTACCAGAGGTGCCTGTAGACGAATTACCATCCTCAAAATTGATGGCCACATTATGCATGCCAGGGCCGGAATCGACTGCCAGGACCTCTATCCCATGCTTGTTACCTTCAGAAATCGGCCGCAGGTAAATCTGGCCTGATTTTGCGTGCTTGCCGATATTGGTGGCCGCTTCGGTAATGATGATCGCCAGTTCACCTGAGCGGATATCATCGAATCCCAGTTTACGGCTCATGTCGGCACCTGCCCTGCGCACAGACGAAACTTCGCTCAGTTCACCGATGTTATGGCAGCTCTGTGTTCCTAGTATCATCATGCGAACTTCCATTTTCTAATGACCACATGAGTCCCGCTGCCGGGCTGTGTTTCCAGGTAGAACTCATCAGAAAGTTTTTTTGCACCACTTAAGCCTAACCCTAAACCACCACCGCTGGTATAGCCGTCAGTCAGTGCCAGGTCAATATCCTCAATACCTGGACCATCGTCTGTGAATAATAATTCAACGCCAGTTTTTGCAGACTCATTCAGTTTTTTAAAATGGCACTCGCCCCCTTTGCCATATTTCAGCGTATTACGGGCGAGCTCGCTCGCGGCAGTGATCATTTTGGTCTGGTCGACAATACCAAAACCCAGGCCGCTTAATTCTTCACGCACGCGTTTTCTTAAACGCACAACATCCTCGTCGCTGTATAAGGGCATCACGATGGTGCCTGATTCTGCTGTTTTCATTGAAGTACCATGCGTTGATTTTTTACATTGAAAACGCCTTTCATGCGTTTTGTTCTAACATGGCAATACCGCGTTCAATATTGAGCGCGGTAATCACACCTTCGAGGGCCAGGCCTAACTCAACCAGCGTAATGGCAACAGCAGGCTGCATGCCAACCACCACGGTTTTTGCATCCAGGATTTTGGCCATGGCCGCGGTATTGCTGATCATGCGACCAATGAATGAATCAACGATATCCAGTGCAGAAATATCGATTAATACGCCTTTGGCCCTGTCTTTCACAATACGATCGGTCAAATCTTCTTGCAATGTCATGGCCAGCCGGTCATGCATGTCGACCTGGATCGTGACGAGTAACAGGGTACCCATCCTCAGGATTGGAATGCGTTCCATGGATTCCCCTTAAACCGCTAACGGACTAGTGACAGATGCCCCTGTTTTTTTCAGCGCGATGACAAAAGCATCTGCCAGGGTGGCTTTGGTAATCACATCTTCCAGGTTCACACCCAGATGGACGATGGTTTGGGCAATCTGTGGCCGGATACCGCTGATAATACAATCTGCACCCATCAGACGGGCCGCAGCGATGGTCTTCAGCAAGTGTTGAGCGACCAGGGTGTCGACAGTCGGCACGCCGGTAATATCGATAATGGCGATCAGTGCGCCTGTCTCGACGATTTTTTGCAGCAGGTTTTCCATCACCACCTGGGTTCTCGCACTATCCAGGGTGCCGATCAGGGGCAGGGCCAGCACGTTTTGCCATAACTGCACCACCGGCGTGGATAATTCGAGCAGTTCTTGCTGTTGGCGCAGGATGATTTGCTCGCGTGCTTTTTGGTAGACCTCAATGGTGAACAACCCCAGATTGTCAAACAATGCAGTCGTGGTTGCCATCTCTTCAGCCAGTTGCTGCGGGTTATTCGAAAGCACCTTGCGTAGCAGTTTGAAAATCGGCTCTTTAAAAGAGAAAAGAAAGCCAGCGGTTTCGGCAGGTGAAAAACCCTGTTTGACCCTGGACTGTGAAAACTCAGTCAGTAACTGCTTTGTTTCCGCCCAAATCGTTTCGTTCAGGTTATGAATCGTGGTTTTTGGGATATTGATTTCCAGCAGTTTTAATAACTGGGCAGCCTGCTGACGTATTTCTGATTCTGCCACTTTATCTAAGCGAATGATTTTAGCTTTCATGGCTGAGATCAATTCATCTACCAAGGCTTCTTCATTCCCTTTGATGACTTGTGCGAGTTGCAATACTGAGTCCTGACTCATTTTTATCTCCGTTGTTCGGTTGCCGGAATATGGATGGCGGTATCTTTAAAAAAACACTCAATCTTTTGTTTCTAGACTGAAAAATAACTGCTAAAACAAGCAGTCTATCTGGTTTTGTCCTTTTAAGGGAATTATTGGAACCCGTATTTTCATTACTTATTCACGCGATAATGGATTATTCGTGATTGATTTTCAAGCACATTTATTTTGATCGCGCATCTTGCTGGAATCATAGAGTTCTTTTCTCTGGATTTTGCATAAAAGTGGTCTATTCTACAAACATGGAATAGACAGATGCATTAAGGAAATTTAAGCTTGAGTCTCTAAACGTTGCAATGATTCAAGAGGGAACACGTGACTTTCGACGCAGCATACGAAATCACAAATTGCTTGAATCGCGCATGTTTAGAGGTAAAAGTTGAAAAAGTATAAAACGACCTGGCACTCGAGACTCACCCCTCGAGTCTTTTTTTAAACATGGCTACAGGGCTTGAGCCGCAAGGCTGAGAAAGACCTGATTTCAATTTTTATGGTATGCCAGCTAGCGATTCTTACACCAGTCTCAGCGATTATTCGATAGAATTTTTCCTTGCTATTACCCATACTTCAGAGCTATCCATTTGAATCAAAACCTAAAATTTTCCGATCTGCCGAGAATATTTAGTTTGATGTCAGGAGCACAGCATGTTGGGTACTATTCTGATCGGGACGAATATCGTCGCTTTATTTGCACTTTTTCCAGCCTGGCCGCATAGCGCAAAGTGGGGCTACTGCCCGACTTGGGTAGCAGGCGCTTTATTGACCATGTTGATCGGGTTGGCCGTGTTTGGCGTTATCTGAGTGTTCAGGTGACCGCGATCAGGTGAAACTGAATCAAGCGGATGGACACAGACATGCCTTATCAGTTGTCCGTGGATTCTTACACGCGTATCAGCATTTAAGGACTATTGGAGTCAAAGGAAAGTCTGCATGATGGGTTTCAATCATCATTTTTTAGCGGCAAGCGTTATTCGATTTTCCTGGTGTGATGGGTTTAACCGCGTTTAGAGTGAAACTGGCGTTGTTGAATTGAGTGCAATGAATCAATAAATGGTGTGAATTATGATAATAAGCATTGATGCAAGCATGACGATATTCAGGTCGCTGAATGATTTCTCTGAAAGAAAAGCAAGATGATTGCCCAGCTATGACTTTCATGTATCAACTCGCGGTGCTTGGTGCGCCGTCACAGATTCAAATCAGTACGCTCAGCGAAGTGATAGACCAAACATTGGCAACTTTCAATCTCCAGTTAGGGCAGGATGTCGCCTGGGAAATTTTGCCAGCCAACTTTAAGCCGCACCAGCTGCAACCTTCAGCCGCTGTTTTCTTTGCTGGCCATCAAGCGGATATTGCCAACCTCGAAGAGTTGCTGGAGCGAGGAGTGCCCATATTGCCAGTCGTCTCGACGGCGGATCAGGCGAATGTTGAATTGCCTGAAATCCTGCGTCCGCTTAATTGCCTCAGTTATGCGGATGCAGGCGCACAAGCGATTGCCATGACGCTGCTGGAAAGTGTGGGCTTGTTGCCCCGACATCGGCGGGTATTCATCAGCTATCGTCGCGATGAAGCTGCTGAAGTGGCGACGCAATTATTTAATGCGCTGGTGGAACGGCAGTTTGATGTCTTCCTCGACAGCCAGGGCACGGCACCCGCTGAAGATACGGAAGCCCTTTCCTGGCATCGCCTGTATGATTCCGATGTATTGTTGATGCTGGACACGCCCGCCTATTTTGAGAATCGCTGGACCAATGCAGAGTTTGGCCGGGTGCTGGCCAAAGGCATTAGCGTGTTGAAAGTGAGCTGGCCTGATACTGTCACTTCCATGAGGTCAGCCACGGCCAGCCTGGTGAAACTGTCGCCTACCGATATCGCCCCTGAGTCGGGCCGTCTGGCTGAGGATGCGCTGGCACGTATTTGCCAGCAACTTGAAGAAGTGCGCAGCCAGAACCATGCGGTGCGCTCGGTGAATCTGGTGAGCAGTATCCGCATCGCTATCCAGGCTATTGGTGGCAAGATGCTGGGTGTGAGTGCGCACAAAGCCGTGCATTTGCAATTGCCTAGTGGCGAACCGATGACGGTTTATCCAACAGCGGGTGTGCCCACGCCTTTCAATCTGGAACAGGCATACACACATTCACCAGATCAGTCAGCAGCGGTAGTTTACGACCCGGTGGGCCTGCATCAGGACGGTCTTAAGCACTTGGACTGGCTAAAAACGCATGTGCGGCCTAATAGCTGGATCAAAGCTACGGAAGCTGGTGCCCAACTTTCAAAGTGGGGGCATTGACCATGGGAGCGATTTTCCTTTCCGCCAGCGTGCCTTTGGCACACCGCGGCACCTATCACGAAACTGCCAATCCTTTCCTGATCCAGTGCGCGGTCCGTGAAATGGTCATCGCTGTGATCCGGCAGCATCAAATCATCTGGGGTGGGCACCCGGCCATCACACCTATGCTGTGGAGTATCTGTGAAGACCTGGGCGTAGATTATGCCGATGCGGTGGTGTTATACCAGAGCAGGTTTTTTGAGGATGATTATCCTGAAGAGAACCGAAAATTCGGTAATGTGGTTTTCACCAATGCTGTCGCCGGAGACCGCGAAGCCAGTATATTGCACATGCGCAAAGAAATGCTTTCTCGCCAGGACCTGACCGGTGCCGTATTCATTGGTGGCATGGAAGGGGTGGAAACCGAGCATGCGATCTTTAAATACTATCATCCGCATGCAAGTGTCTTGCCGGTACCTTCACCTGGTGGAGCAGCTTTGACGCTGGCATTAGACCATGGCTATGGCACACAAGCCGATTTGGCCGACATCGATTTCGCACGCCTGTTTCACACGCACTTTTCTTATCTGAATACCAAGGCGATGCAATAACACGGGCTGTGTTGCAACGGCCTCGGTGTTCACCAGTCTTTATTTCTTCTGATTGTTGTATGCGGCAAGCGGCTATATCTTCAGTTAGATATTCAGCGCCATTCGGTTTATGCTATTAGGGTTTTGAATATCTCAGGGTTAGCTATGGCGCGCAGGGTTTTCTATAGTTTTGATTACGAAAGCGATTGCTGGCGTGCTTCCATGGTGCGGAACATCGGTGTAGTGGAAGGCAACCAGGCGGCAAGGGATAACACCTGGGAAAGCATCAAACGTGGTGATGAAGCCGCCATCATGCGCTGGATAGACGAGCAGCTGAACGGGCGTAGCTGCACGATTGTGCTGATAGGGGCCGAAACTGCCAATAGTCGCTGGGTGAATTATGAAATTGAACAGTCCCTCAGTAGTGGCAAGGGCATACTAGGCATACGCATCCACAAGTTGCTTGATCAGCATCAGCAGCCGTCCACTGCCGGCCCCGACCCTTTCGCGACGCTTACCTTGCCGGACGGCAGGCAATTATCGGCCATCATCCAGACTTATGACCCGCCGGGTGCGGACAGTAAAGAAGTCTATGCCTATATCAGCGAGCACCTGGAAAGCTGGATCGAGGCAGCCATCACAGCCAGGCAAAGGTAACAGCCAGCTGTGCGTTTCAGGGGCGTTCAAAACAGTCGCGCCTACTCAGCGAAGTATCTTTGTCAGATAAATCTGCGGGCGTTTGAATCAAAGTCTGACGTGGCTATCAGCCAGCCACGGATAATTTCCTCAAGCCCCAGGCATTACACTGTTTTAACGGTGCTTTAACTTCTATCCCTAACAGCTGGCACCTTGAAATTTGATAAGGATATTGCATGCTGATAAGCCAGATAATGACCCCGGAAGTGATTGTCGCCTCCCCAAACGATACTTTACGCGCTGCTGCAAAAACCATGCTGGAACATGATCTGGGTATCTTGCCTATTTGTGACAATGGCGAATTGATTGGCATGCTGTCAGACCGCGACATCACCATACGCGCTGTTGCGAGAGGCTTGTCACTGGATGACACGCGTATCAGCCAGTTGCTGGGAACCGAAGCGAGATATATGTTTGAAGACCAGACGCTAGAAGATGCCGCACAGTATATGAAGCGATTCCAGGTGCGCAGATTACCGGTGCTCAATCATGAGCATCACCTGGTTGGGATTGTTTCACTGGCAGACCTGGCCTTGAATGATGACCATGCCGCTACGGAAGCGTTAACCGGGATTTCTCAGCCAGCTTGAAGTGGCAGGCTACGGCTATAAGGTCTGCCTTAGCAGCACAGGCCCTGGCGACGGCCTTTAAGAAGCACCAAAGCTGACGTCGTTATTGTTTTCTCTAAAGGCAGTTTCAGGCGCAGCTTGCACGTTCACTACTTTTGGCAGGGCATGACGCTGCATGGCCGCATCCAGTGCATGGATCACCTTTTCGGTGAACAACCGGTCATTACTCGTCACGACACGATGTTCTCCGGCTGCGGTATGAATCAGTACTGAATATTTAGTGCCGCCAGAAACCCAGAATACCACCCCTAGTAAGACACAAAAGCCGCCCAGGGCAAATAAACTGCCTTCATCGAGCAACAATGCGACGCCGGTAAAAAACAGGATCAACGCCGCGATGCGCTTTGGTTCTACCAGGCGTGATTCGACAAAATGAATATCTGAGATGGGGTATGTTTTGCCATGCACATTTAACTGCTGGTGGCTGATTTTTATATCAGCATGATTGAACAATATATTTTCATCCATAACTTGACCTTTACTAGGTTTAAGCGGGGGAGAAGAATGGATGAATAAAACAGCAACCACTTGTAAGCCCACGCGCACTGCGTGTTACGTTAGTCAGCGAAATCAATCGCATGCTGCAGAAGTAAACAAACTACTAGGGCGCACGAGAGGGAGATTTAAAACGAATACTTTAGACAACTACTCTGATGGGAGGGCCTCACATGGCTACAAAGAGGAAGTTTTCAACAATGCTTTTTAACAGCATGAATTTCAATATACGCTCATTTTTTTAACAAACACACCATCTTTGCATATGTAAATTAAATGTCGGGAAAATGCCCGCTTTTTTTGCACAGGCAATGCAAATCAATGATTTAGCGCATGCTTTTATGGCAGGGGTGTGAAGTTCACGGCATTTTTCACGATTGGTTTCACTAATGCAATCGTGGGGCGAAGGTTTAACACATATGCCTTGCCAGCACGTCCCAAAAAAATCGGCAAACACGCAATGTGTGGATTACTTGCGTCGCTGTAACGGCGTAACAGCCAATAGCAGAAGCTTATTTCCAAAGCGTAGATCCACCCAAATTTAAGCAAGCGCAGATAGGCTGTTTTCTGCCTAAGCCTAAGACTGTCGCCCCGCGTCCGACGATTCCTACAAAAAATTCAGTATAAATGCGATGGAGCGGACGCTTTTAAATCCGCATGATTGAGCTTCATTCCACCGGGTATAAAACACAATGCCTGGCGGTGAAATGGTTGTGGTTTTTACCAGGTGTCATGCCCGCAACCAAAAGGTGCAATCTTCTTTCATTTATTTGATTTCTGGAGGGATCATGGTTGGGGATGTGTTGATCGGGCTACTTATCGTGGCTTTATTTTTTGCAATGCCAGCATGGCCGTACAACACCAAGTGGGGTTATTACCCGATTGGGATTATTGGTTCAGCACTTGTTCTATTGCTGATTTTGTCGCTGATAGGCCTGATTTAACGCTGGGCAGTTGTTCCAGTGTGATTCAGGTGCCTAAAGTGAGATGTATCAGGTTGAAAGAAAAACTTAATTATAAATTTATGGAGCTACATCATGGCACAAGCTATCTTATCCACTGACCCGTCAGCGGGTCGCACAAGTCATCTCACCAATGTGAGTACGATCAATGGCAGCGCCATTTCCTGGTCTGCCATCCTGTTGGGGGCGGTCGCTGCTGCGGTACTTTCCCTGATTCTTTTCCTGCTGGGCACTGGCCTGGGCTTATCTTCCATTTCGCCGTGGGCACATGATGGTGTGACTGCAGCGACCTTTGGTATTGCCGCCATTATCTGGATCACTGTGACGCAGGCGCTAGCCTCCGGTTTGGGTGGTTATCTGACTGGCCGATTGCGTGTCAGATGGCAAGATACTGATGCCGATGAAGTTTACTTCCGTGATACAGCGCACGGTTTTATTGCCTGGGGTATCGCCACATTGGCAACCGCTGCGCTGTTGACCAGCGTGATTGGCTCAGTGGTCAGCACTGGTGTACAGGCCACTGCGAGTGTCGCAGGTGGTGCGGCGACTGCAGGTGTGGTGGCAGCAGCGCACAGCGGCGTTGGTAAAGAAGCCGGTGATCAGGCCAATGATGCATCCGCCTATTTCGTGGATGCCTTGTTCAGATCAAATGCGGCTCCTGCGGTGACAGATTCGCCTGACCATGACCCGGCAACTGATCATCATAATCACAATGCGACACATCATCACGCAGCTGTAGGCACCAGCCAGTCTGAAGAAGTACCGATTGCTGAAGTAGGCCGTATTTTCGCGACTTCGCTGGCGAATGATGCTTTGTCAGAGGAAGATGCGAGCTATGTCGCACAACTGATTTCCCAGCACACCAACCTCACCCAGCAAGAAGCTGAAACTCGGGTGAAAGAGATTTACAACAATGTGCAGACTAAAGCTAAAGAGGCCGAAACCAAAGCCAAAGAAGCCGCAGATAAAGCACGCAAAGCTTCTGTAGGCATCACTTTGTGGTTGTTTGTTTCATTGCTGATCGGTGCATTCTCAGCCAGCCTGGCTGCTACTTGGGGTGGTCGCTGCCGTGATGCGTAATTGCCATCACCAGCCTACTTAATCTTTTATTTTTGCGGGAGATTCAACATGCGTTCATTACTACTGTTTTTCTTAGGTGTGCCTATTCCACTGATTATTTTGATTGCCTTGTTTGTCCGCTAACTGATCGATGTGCTTATGCCTGGAAACGTCAGGGATAAAGCACACGCTGAAGGCACGTAGCGATTATTTTATTGTTTAATCCGGAGGTTATATGCGCTCATTACTACTGTATTTTATTGGTATACCCATTCCAATCATTATCCTGATTGCTTTATTCGTACGCTAATTGCGTCACTCAAACAAAAAGGCGAAGCATGCTTCGCCTTTTTGCTTTAACCCCGCCGTTCGATGAACAGGCTGTTGCCCATGATTCTCTTGGCCTGTTTCTTCGCCAGGCTGACCGCGGAAGACAACTCATGCTGTGATCTGTATTTGCCGGGTTTGACTTTCACTGCGCCAATCGACAGACTGACAAACGGGTACTGCACCACTTTGCCCTGGCGGTCTTCTGCCACAATGCCACCGGCTGCTCTATGCGCTATATCATAAAATTCCGGGATATCTTTTTCCAGGCTGGCCAGTATCTGTTTGCAGCGATCCTGCCAGTTTTCACTCTGGAAGATCACAATGAAATCGTCACCGCCGATATGGCCGACAAAGTCAAAATGCTGATCGACATGATTGAGCAGTAGTTTGGCGGTGTAGCTGATGATTTCATCGCCACGGCGGAAGCCATAGATATCGTTGTAGGGTTTAAAGGTATCCAGGTCAAAATAGCAGACGCTGAATTTGCATTCGGAGGCCAACAAGCGTTCGAGCTGCTCATTGATAGGTACGTTGCCGGGTAACAGCGTGATCGGGTTTGCATAACGGGCGGCGTTGATCTGCATTTGCGTGACTTCGCGCAGCAAATCCTGCCCGCGACCTATGCCCAAATAGCGGCCGTTGTCGGTAATAATAAAGCCATTGCTAAAATGCTGCGCTTCTTCGGCGATGATGTCACTGAGTGCTTTCAGGCTCATGGATTTTTCCACGATCAGCGGATGCGCATCCATAAAGGTATCTGAACAGCGACGATTGCCGTATAGCTCGCGGCGGAAAGGCCGCGCCAGGTTATCGATCATGGCATAACGGGTAATCAGCCCGATCGGGACTTCACCATCGACTATCGGCAGCATATGGATGCTGTTGTCGGACTCGATCAGGCGCATGACTTCATTATTGGTCATGTCGGCCGGAATCGGCGGGATGTATTTCAATAACTTGTTGACGTTGGAACGGTGGTCGAGTGCCACATAGTTATTCTGGTAAAGATGCAGCGTGTTCCTCACCAGTTGTTTTTTGATCTCTGCATCAATCGACAGGATGAGCTCAGGCTCCGGTCGGCCCAGGTAATAGCCCTGGCCGAAATCAATCTTCAGGTCCTTGATAATGCAAAGTTCTTCATAGGCCTCAATCCCCTCCGCAATCACTTTGGCGCCGGAGTTTTGCGCTATTTGCTGGATAGAGCGGACAAACTCGAACTTCACCTGGTCCTGGTGAATGTTGCGGATAAAGTGCTTATCAACTTTGACATAGTCCGGCTTGAGTTCTGACCATAAACGCAAGCTGGAAAAACCTTCGCCCAGATCATCCATCGCGATCTCAAAGCCGATATTGCGGTAATACTGCACCGCCTCGCGCAGCAGGCCATAATCCATATTGCGCGTTTGTTCGGTGACTTCGATGATGATCTGCTTGGGTTCCAGCCCCAAGGTGGCCAGATAAGCCAGGGTTTCGCCTTTGTTGGGTGCGGACATCAACAGCATTTCTGGTGTACTGTTGAGGAATAACTTGCGCGTTTTGCAGGTAGCCGCATAATTTTCCAGCACAATCTGGCGGCTCAGGTGTTCCATTTCCGGCAAAAAAAGTTGTTCTTTTGCCGCATCGAACAAATCCAGTGGCGAGTGCAGGCTGGTCGCTGACGGACCGCGGATCAAGCCTTCAAAGCCATATATCTCTGCACTCTGTAATGCCACGATAGGCTGGTACACCGAAGTCAGCTTACGATTGATCAGGATATCCAGGATGACCCGCGAGTGCTCATCACGGCTGCTTTCAAATAGCCTGCGCTGATCGTCTCCCCACTTGGCACCCCAACTGTAAGCCAGGTTCGCAATTGATTGTGTCATTCTATCCATAGGTGCATTCTTTTTGAGGGCGAGCATCGCTGACTTGTTCATTGATTACAATTCACTAGCAATAACGTAACGAAAAGTAGTTAACTTAAACCGGAAACCGGTATTTCTGGCGTTTTCACAAAAGATTCAAAATTGCAGTGAATATGTTAATGCGGCAATGGAGGCGTCCAGGTCTCGGGCTGAATAAAACAAAGGCCCCGTTTGAGTCGCCTTTGTTTTGAGCGTTAGACCAATTCTTCTAATAAATCCGGCCCGAATACTTCTTTGTGAATGCTGGATGCAGCCACCCCTGACGCGACTAGGTGTTGCTTCTGCGCCTGCATGAAACTGGTTGGCCCACACATATAAATTTCTGCATTCTGGAGGATTGCCTGCGGGATATCGTCAATCGTCAGCCTGCCTTGGGCGTCCGCGGCTGCCTGGCTGGGATACAGTTTGAATGTCAACTGCGGCATCGCTTTGATCGCCTGTTCAATATCCGCTCTATGCAAGTACTCCTCAGGGGAGCGCACGGCATACAGCAAATGGACCGTATGTTGCGGGTTCACTGTGGCCAGGTGATTCAACGCAGAGATCATGGGAGTGATACCGACGCCCGCCGCCAGCATCACGATAGGCTTGTCGTGCTGTGCCTCTATCGCAAATTCACCATAAGGGTGGCTAACACTCAGGCTATCCCCAATCTTGAGATTGTCATGCAGCCAGTTGGAAACGGATTTATCTGCAGCCTGGCCAGTGAGCGGTTCTTTTTTGACCGTAATGGACAAGCTGTTTTGCCCCGGCGCATCAGACAGGCTGTATTGTCGCGGCTGGCGTTGACCATCGGCAAAAGTGATATAAACGCTGATGTATTGCCCGGGAATATAGGCAGGCACCGCAGTCTGGTTCAGCGGCTGTAACCTGAACGTTTTGGCTGTGGGGCTTTGCGTGATGATGTCTGCCACCCGCATCTGCATCAGCTCGCCCGGCGCAGTGGTTTTGCCATAAAGTTTTTTTTCTTCAGCGATCAGGGCATTGGCGAGTGCGCCATATGCTTCGGCCCAGGCGTCCAGCAGAGGAGGCGTTGCCGCGTCACCCAAGACTTCTTTGATGGCGCCTAACAGATGTGTGCCTACGATAGGGTAAAGGTCAGCAGTGATACCTAGCGACGCATGTTTATGCACAATGCGGGTAATCACCGGCGCCAACGCCGCCGGGTTCTCGAAGTTTGCCGCATAGGCAAACACCGCTGCCGCCAGTGATTGTTGCTGTATGCCATCTGCCTGATTACGCATATTGAATAGATTCAGCAGGTGCGGATGCGCCTTGAACAGGTTGGCGTAGAACACCGTGGTGATCTGGACGCCGTGCTCGCGTAACACCGGCACACTGGCTTTGATATAAGGCACTGCGGTTTCAGAAAACATATCTTTCTCCTTTATTATATTATGCATAAAAAATGCATATTTAAATGTCAAAAAAACGGGCAGGGCTGCCCGTGCATTTTTGTTACCCAACAAGTCGTATATAGTCGTACTGCAATGTTTGAATTGAACTGGTAGACCTACCCCTTAGAATGCTGGCCAGGGTGTAAGTGTTCAATGTATCGTAAAAGGTATTCAGTGCATGGCTTAGTGCCGCCTTGAGCCCGCATGCCGGGTTCAACACGCAATGCAGGGCTTCGCAATCGATCAGATGCTCAGAACCTTCCAGCAGCCTGACCAGGTCGCCTACCTTGATTTGCTCGGGCGGGCGGGCAAGTTCAATACCGCCAGTGCGTCCGCGCAGGGACCGAATATAGCCATGTTTGGTCAGGGTGGCCGACACTTTCACCAGGTGATTACGCGCCATCTTGAATTGCAGGGCAACTTCGGCCACCGTCACTGGTGGTGACTCACGGTCATTCACCGCCAGGTACATCAGCAGCCGTAAACCCAAATCTGAAAAGCGCGTAAGTTGCACAAAAATCCTTTGTCTATTTAATGTGCATTATAAATGCACATTAAATCGGGTCAAGCATATTTTCCGCTATCGGAATATTCCTACACTTAATTCAGCCATAACTGCATAGCGTGGCAAGTGGCTTGCCTGCATGATTGAGCCTCAATTAATTTAATAATTCAAAACAACATTGCTCGATTTCCGGCAATAGTTTGATGTCAAGGAGAACCTTATGCTTAGAACTGTCCTGCTTGTAATTCTGATTCTTGCCTTAATCGGCGCCTTGCCTGCCTGGCCTTATAGTTCCGGTTGGGGATATTACCCAAGTGGCGGGCTGGGACTGGTAGTGTTGATCCTGCTCATCCTTGCATTGACCGGCAGGTTGTAGGAAAACGTATTCAATTGGCTTGGATAGAAATATCTAAGCCAATTTTTATCTCTAGTTTAATTTTTTATAAGGAAGCACATCATGATCATGGCAAAACGTTTTTTAAGCGCCTTCTTGGCAATGTCAATTTTATTCACTGGCTCTATCCAGACAGTGCAGGCGGCCATGATAGCGACCGAACAAGTTGCGGAATCGGCAGTCACCGCTAAAGGTGAGCAGGACCGCGCAAAAATTGTGGATATGCTGACACGTGACGAAGTGCAATCTGCATTGGTAGCGCGCGGCATTGACCCGGTGGAAGCCAAATCCCGCGTGGCAGCACTGAATGATGATGAAGCCAATAAACTGGCGACACAATTGGATAAGGCTCCGGCTGGCGGCGGTATCATTGGTGCGATCGTGCTGGTGTTCCTGGTCTTGTTGCTGACTGATATCCTTGGTTTCACTAAAATCTTCCCGTTCACACGTTCAGTACGTTAATGCTTTATCATCTCGCAAATCACTTTGCGAGATGGAACATTAAATATATGAGCAGCATAAAAGCCAGACTGTATCGTTATTGCATGCTGGCTTTTTTGTGCCTGCTCACTGCGTGTGCCGCCACTGGCGTACGCGAAGCCACGCAAAACACCCAGCTACCGCGCCACGCCGAACTCACCCAGACCCCTTTCTTTCCGCAAGAGCAGTATCAATGTGGCCCTGCCGCTTTGGCCACCGCGTTAAACGCGGTGAGTATTGCAGTCACGCCCGATCAGCTGACGCCGGAAGTGTATGTGCCAAGCCGGCAAGGTAGCCTACAGATTGAAATGCTGGCCGCCGCCAGACGACATGGTGCCATCTCTGTACAAATCCCGCCGCAGCTCGAGGCGGTGATGCAGGAGATTGCGGCTGGCAATGTAGTGGTGGTCATGCAGAACCTGGGTTTTTCCTGGGTGCCATCGTGGCACTATGCGGTAGTGGTTGGTTACGATATGAATAAAGAGTTGGTCTGGTTGCGGTCAGGGCCTTATCAACGTCAGGAGATGTCGCTCAGCGCTTTTCAACGCACTTGGGCACGCAGCGAGCACTGGGCGTTTGTCGCATTGACTCCAGGGCAATTACCAGCCAGCGCCAGTGCGGATGATGTGGCGAAAGCGTTAGTCGCCTATGAAAGAAATGCGCCAGCCCCGGCCAAGAAAACAGCTTATCAGGCTGCCGTAAAAAAATGGCCTGATCACCTGGTATTGCTGATGGGTTTAGGCAATGCGGCTTACGCTGCCGGTGACCTGCCGCTGGCGGGCAGCAGCTTTAAAAAAGTGACTGAAGTACACCCTGAATCTGCCGCCGCCTATAATAATTTAGCCAATGTATTATTGGCGCAGAAGCGGATCACCCAAGCCGAAACGGTGGCCAAACAAGGCCTGGCGCTAGCGGAGGGAAATGAAAAGTTGAAGTCTCAAATCAACCAGACGCTGGCAGAGATCCGGCAGAAAAAGTAATTATCACCGAAGTAATCTGGAAGATAGTGGCAGTAAAAAAACGCAGCGCTGCTGCGTTTTTTTATGACGGAATTTTTTATGGCTGAACTATGGGTGGATGGAAGAGGTGTATTCAATCCGAGCATCTATCAAGATGTTAAGTATGCTTTTCCAGGTAGCTGTAAAAATCTTTGCGCTTGAGTGACTTCGAGAATAGCCAGCCTTGTACATATTTTACACCGCGCTCGCGCAGTATCTTTGCCTGCTGCTCAGTTTCAACGCCTTCGGCCACCATATCCAGTTGCAAGGTTTTTGCCATTTCAATGATATGGAAAGCGACATGGCTGGTCACGGCATCGGTGCCCACCGAGTCGACAAAGGTCTTATCTATTTTCAGGTAATCGAGCTGGAATTTGGTCAGGTAGGACAAGCTGGAGTAACCTGTCCCAAAATCATCAATCGCCACCATCACGCCACAGGCACGGATATTTTTAATGGTGGTCAGTGCCTCGTCATCATCAAGAAATCCGCGTTCGGTCACTTCAATGACAATTTGTTTGCCTTGCGCACCGGTGGTTTTTTTCAGGTGCTCTATCATCGGTAATAACTTGCCTGAACGAATATCAAGTGAAGAGATATTGATGCCGACGTGAAAGTTTTTATGCATGTTCAGTGCGGTGTGCATATCTTTCGCCACTAACTCAAATACGCGCTGGGTGATCTGGCAGATGACGCCGGAAGCTTCAGCGGCAGGGATAAAAGTGTCCGGGCTGATAAAATTATTGTCTGGAGTTTTCCAGCGGATCAACGCTTCTGCGCCTACGCATTGATTGTTCTGCAAGTTCATGATGGGCTGGTATTCCAGGTAAAATTCGTTCTTTGCCAGACCGCGTAAAATGGCTGACTTTGTCGAATAACGGGTGCGTTGCATGTAAACGAAAATGCCACCTAGCGAGATGCCCACCACCATCGCCAGCGGAATCAGGATCTGGATAAATGAAACGAGGTCGTCGTTGATATCCTTCAATGGCATTGCAGCCACTACACCGGTCAGGTTCAACTGGTTAGGCGCCATGTAGACCAGCATATGACGCTCTTTATCAATAAAAGTAAGCGCTTGCTTACCCTGATATCGCTGTAGCCATTCAGGTGCTATCTCACCTCTGGCGGTATACAGCTTGTGCGACTGGATACCGAAAATGCCGACTGATACCCCGGAATTACCCAATGCCTCTATCGCATGACTGGGGACCATT
Source organism: Methylophilus sp. E2MeOHC9 (assembly GCF_058744375.1). Taxonomy (NCBI): domain Bacteria; kingdom Pseudomonadati; phylum Pseudomonadota; class Betaproteobacteria; order Nitrosomonadales; family Methylophilaceae; genus Methylophilus; species Methylophilus sp. E2MeOHC9. The sequence goes on along the minus strand of NZ_CP196024.1, from coordinate 511,185 downwards.
ACAATGGCCCAGCCCGCTTTTTCCATCACTACCAGATGGTGATTTTGCCAATCGGAGACTTTGATATTGGCCCATAAGCGGGTGCCGTCCGGCTCTATCCTGAACGGGGTGCCCAGTGTGATGCCATCGAATACTTCTGAAATTGAGGAACATACAATCCGGTTATCTTTGACATGCGCGACTGCTTGCAGGAAAAAGCCGGAGATATTGAATTCCTGCATCTTCTGAATATGCTGTGGAGCACAGGCATCTTTTTCTGCCACATGTGAGAAATGTTTGACCACATTGGTGAACTGCGCCCGCGTAGAACTCATGCGCATTAACACGCCGTTGGTGATTTCGCGTAGGCGTTTGGTTTCTTTTGAAATGGCCTGATTCTGCGCAATCATCAGGGATAAAAAGATAGAAACAAAGGCGGTGATGATGATCAGGAGGATGGTGACTCCAGTCAGCACCCGGTTGTTACGCCACCCCATTTTTAACAGATTATTCATATTGATACACCCTTCCAGAAGCTCAGTCTTATCGCTGCGTCGGCAATTTTTTCAGCCAGTAAATATGGCCGGTTAGCGTTAAAGGACAGGCGTTTGCGATCTGGAAAAGATTAAATGCGCGCGAGATACAAGAGTGATAAACATAATTTATTTTTTTTCGTTAATGTTGTTTGGATATCGATCTTGAAGCTTTATTTAAAATAATTAAATTTATACTAATTATCTTCCATAGGGTAGTTATCGGCGCGAGTTGGCGAGTCTGTAGAGTCAGGAACGATTAAATGTTAATTTTTTTTATTTTATGGGCTGAGATGGTAAATCTGGCGGCAACCCTAATGATTGCATGTGATTAATTGTCATAGCGAATCACGCTGATCTCCCCATCCATTTCTATTTGCATTTGTTTCACTTCAGAGATGTTGCCTATGCCTTCTTCCCTGAGCTTGGCCATGATTTCATCTTTGGTGACGAATTCCTTGCGCATCTCTTTTCTTTGCAAGATGCCATTTTTAACCAATACCAGCGGTTGGGCTTCGACCATTCTCCTTACCCAGGCATATTTGAAACTGAGAAAATCAATCAACAAATTCCAGAATACCAGGACGATGATGAGCACCAGGCCATCTGAGATCGATTTGGCGTCACCACTCATGGCGTTCTGGGAGGCGTCGGCAATAATCACCACGAACAGGAAGTCACTGACGCCCACACTGCCCATGCTACGCCGCAGGATAGCCCTGAAAATAATGAACAGGAACCAGTACACCACTGATCCGCGCAGGACGATTTCCCACAGCGGGATGGTTAAGTGAAATGTTGAGAAATCCATCTGAATCGCCCCCTTAAAATGTATGCATACTCAGCGCAAGCTTGGGATGAATGCTACAAAAATACACTGGTTTACTTTGTCAGATGTGGATGAAAAGCATGTAGGAAAAGGCTGAAAGTGAGCGCTATGCTTTTGTAATCAGAGGGGATTGCTGGCGACAGCTTGTTCTCTCTCCGCGTGTCCGACCATTCCTACAGTGATTTCAGTCTCAGTGACATAACGCTTTCTGCCAACAACCTGCAAGATGATGTCGTTTTCATAGCAGATTAGTGATAGGAGAGTGTGATGTTGATTACCGTATTGTTAGTGATATTAATTCTGGCCGTGATTGGCGCTTTACCTACCTGGCCGCACAGTGCCAAATGGGGATATTACCCGAGTGGTGGTTTGGGGCTGGTGTTGCTGATCCTGATTATTGTGGCGCTGACAGGAGGTTAACCATGACAGGTGAAACTCAGATCAATCAAGCGGATCCGAATCCACAAGTTGAGAAAGACACGCTGCATACTGACGAAGTGAGCGCTCATTTACTGATCGATATTTTCGTTAACCATTTCAAACTACTGACAGGCGAGGCGCTGCTCGCAACAAAGTTGAGTAGCGTTTGGTACGACAAACAAAAGAGTCAGGAAGATCTCGTCAATGGCATTGAATATGCCAAATCACAAGAGTGGATAGTACCGCTGGATGAAGCATTCAGGCTCACAGAAGCGGGGTATAGGGTTGCTGCGACTCCCCCTGCTTAGTGAACAGGCTGAATGAAATAGTAACTTCCAGCCATCTTGCCAGTGAAGCTGGCAAGCGTGGGGGAGCTTATCCCTGGCTGTCACCTATGATGTCAGGTTGCACATCCGGTTCGGCCGGCTCCGTCGGTTGATAAGGTGTATCAGGATCAGGCTTGATCGGCTTGTGCGACTCCTCAGGGAATACCGGATGGGTGGTTTCATCAGTTGATCCGAAGAAGTGTTGTGCGATGAGTGACGGTGGCATATGTATCTCCAGTGAATGTTCACGAACGCTTTAAAGATACTTGCCTGACGCCTGCTTTTTTATCGGTGATTACCTGAAAACTTTGTCAGAATTTCTTGATGCATATGACTTTTGCGCACTAGCGTAAAAATTCCTACGCAGGTTTCTGAAACCGCCGACAGAGCGCCTCCGCATCCTCACGTAAGCTGTCTTCAAGTACTTAAATTATCATCCATCGTGATGTTATATCACCTGTCTCTGTTGTTCCTACTGAAGTAATTCCCTATAGCAATTTGAGGTATTGAACACGGCAGAGACATCATGCAAGGAGACTGCTATGTTAGAAAAAACACGATCAGAACATCCATGGATAGAACCAACAAATCTGGACGACAGGAGCGGCGAACCAGCTTCCCAGCAGACTACCATCACTGAAAAAAGGGTAAGTGAAGGGCGTGTCCGTGAAGAAAGGTTACAGACCCGTGAAGGCAAATCATGCTCACGGACTGTGAAGCAGGCGCTTGCGATCAGCCATTTGAAAGGGCGCAAGGCTGGAGAATATTAGCCTGAGTGACATCTGTCGTTACAACTCAAGCATATTAGTCATGGCATCAGTCAGATAGATTGTCTGAACTTTCCTACAAAATATTCAGCATAAATTGTATAGCGGCATTTCTTTGAGTTTGGGATGATGAATCATCATTTAACGTCAAGAGTTCAAGGCCGAATATGCCAGGTTTACTGGTAATGCCTGAATGATTTGCAGGAGAACGCCATGATTAGTACTCTGCTTATTGTGTTTGTCGTGCTGGCTGCTGTGAGCGCCGCCCGTAGTTTGCCTTATAACATTCACTGGGGTGAGTATCATTCCAGTAAAAGCATGATGGGTGTGGTGATTGCGGTCTTGATCGTCCTAGCGTTTACCGCCGGGTTTATTGAAGTTTGATTATGTTTTTACCCGCACCTGCTTGCAGGTAAATGCATCGTAACTCAATGCTCAAACAACACGTGGCCTTCACTGGCCATTTCAATGCGTTTGATATCGTAGTCACTCAGGTGAGTAAAGCCTGTAAAAGTGATTTTGGCGCTTTTATCTTTAGCCGCATCGGCAATCCTGATCAGGTCGTCAAGAGACTTGTTCGCCACACTCAGTTTAAAGCCCAGTCCGGCATGCGCGATTCTTATTAATTCATCTGTGGCAATGCTTTCAAATCGCATATTGCTATCCCTCCCCAGTGATTAATCTAAAACACGGACACTCTCATTGCTATCGCCTTGTCATTGATCGACTTCCTATTACCAAAATCTGTAGGAGGATCACAATGACACTGATAAAACCTAGCTTACACCTTTATTAATTTTTGTTAAATATCTGGCTAATAATATTTTTTAATCATGAACTTGAAAATGGTTATAAACCTGTATAACAGCCTTGTGAATTGATGAGGTATCTGTCCGTTTCTTGACTATTGCCGATGTAATTGATAAATTCAATTGGCATGCATCCATTTTTTAAAAGACTATTCGCTTTTATCGCGCTGCTTTCGCTGCTAAGCTCGTCAGCGTGGGCGGTGTCGCCACAAGTATTGGTCGATGATGTATTCGCGCCTGAAAACGCCACTGTGGTCGATGTGCATCTGCAGCAAAGCGCGCATGACAGCCGCCAGCCACATCAAGAATCCACCTGCAATCATGCCTGCCACTTTTCAGCCCATCTGCTCGGATTGATTTCGGGCGACATCGCCCATGCCATCCCGCGGCTGGATTCCGGTGCCTACAGTGTAGAAGCACTGGATCCCGTCAGTTATCCCTTCTTAAAAGGCTTGTACCGCCCGCCTATCCTCCTTTAAATCAATAGCCATTCACAGGCGTTGCTAGCGATAGCACGTCTGGACATGATTGATTTACAGAGAGGATTCCACTGTGTTTATCCCTATGAGAATGACAGGGCTGCGACGGTTTGCAGCCATTGTCGGCTTTGGCTTATGGCTTGCCATAAGTGTTTCAATGACAGCGTTACATGCTGCGCCATTAACGCTGGACCAGGCATGGCAGTTTGCCACCCGGAATAATGCCGATTTGCAGCGCCAGATTGCCAACCAAAGCATTGCTGACGGCGATTTCCAGGATGCCAAAGGGCTGCTTTACTATAACCCTGTCCTAAACCTGGATGTGCGGCAGCGTAATATTAGCCAATCGCCTGGTGCTGATACACGGCACGGTGAGTGGGGCGCTGGTATTGCGCAAACCTTTGAAATCGCTGGCCAGCAAGGCTTGCGCAGAAACGCTGCCCAGCAGAGTCAGCAGGCGGTTGCGCTGGATATCGCTGAAGAGTACCGTTTATTGCATGCACAGCTGGAAGAACAGTTCGTCAGTGTGCTTGCCATCCAGAAACGCATAGAGGTCGAGCAACGTATCCTGACGCTGATAGAGCAAAACACCGCCTTATCGCGCAAGCGCGTGCAGGCCGGCGAAGACAGCCTGCTCGATGGCAACCTGGCGGTGGTCGATACTGAGCGAGCACGCAACCAGTTAAGTGCATTGAATGAGCAACTGGTACGCGCGCGGGCGCAGCTGGCAGCGACCTTGCAGCTAGGGGAGGCCGAATTGCCAACGGTAGCTGGGGAGTTGATGCCTGCTGCCACCAGCTACACCCTCACTGATCTACTCGAAAAATTGGCGGCCAGGCCAGCCATTCAATCACTCAACATCAAAGAATCGGCGGCCAGATCACGGCTGGAGTTGCAGCAAACCCTCAAATATCCCGACCTCACCGTCAGCCTGGTCAATAGCCGCGAAGCCACCATGGCCGGCGATGACAATATCACGTCGGTAGGCCTGTCACTGCCGCTACCGTTGTTTCGCCGCAATGGCGCCGGGATAGGCCGCGCCACGGCCGAATTCACCCAGTCTGAGATCAACCGAACCGCACTCACGCGCAATGCCAAAGCCGCCATCCAGGCTGCCTGGCTACGCCGTGAAAATATCCGCGAGCGCGTCAGCCGGCTGGATAAAGAGGTTTACCCACGGCTGGAACAGAATCTGAAACTGGCAAAAATCGCCTTTGAGAATGGTGAAATCGGCTTGCCGCAATTGCTGATACTGCAACGGCAGACGGTAGATGCGCAACGCGACATCATCGATGCCCAAAAAGACATCCGGCTGGTCCAGGTTGAGCTGGAATACGTTTCGGGCTGGTTAATGCTCACCTTGCCCGCGAATTGATCAGGATAAACACATGTACAAACTATTCAAAAAACCAGTATCGCTAAAGGCTTTTAATAAGGACATAGGCACACTGATGGCAGTACTGATGCTCAGCGCATGCACTGCTGATAACAGTCCGCAATCAGGGCATAGTGAAACAGCAGTGCAAGCCAGTGCAGGGCATGAAGTAGCTGAAACCCTTACATTCACAGAGGCAGAGCTTAAGCAGTTTGGTATTTCTGTCGGCCCGGTGGCTTCACGGCCGCTGCAAGACCAGCTGACATTCACCGCCAATATCGTCGCCAACCAGAATAAACTGGCCCACGTCACGCCACGCATAGAAGGCAAGCTATCCAAAGTGATTGCCAACCTTGGTGACCAGGTGACTGCCGGGCAACGCCTGGCCGAGATCGACAGTATCCAGATGGGGGAGGCGCGTGCGCAGTACCGCAGTTCGCAAAGTGAACTGGCATTGGCGCAGGCCAACTATGAACGTATCTCGCGCTTGCATGAAGACAAAGTGGTGCCACAAAAGCAAATGATAGAGTCACAGTCTGTGCTCGAGAGAGCAAAGTCAGCGGCTTATGCAGATTCAGAACGGTTGCGCATGTATGGCGGGTTGAGTAAAGAGAATGGCTCTACTTATGTGCTGACCGCGCCGTTTGCCGGGATAGTGCTGGAAAAAAACGCGGTGATCGGCGAGCTGGCGAAAACCACAGACAGTATTTTCACTATCGCGGATATGTCTACCGTCTGGATTGAAGCCGATGTGCCGGAAAAAGACTTGAAGGATATCGCCATAGGCAAAACCGCTGCCGTGACAGTGAGCGCTTACCCGGAAGAAGTGTTTTCAGGAAAGGTCAGCTACCTGGCCAGTATGGTGGATAAAACCACGCGCACAGTGAAAGCCCGCATTGAGTTGCGCAACCCGGATCATAAATTGCGCATCGATATGTTTGCCACTGCGGTATTAAGCCATGCCGCCAGCCAGCCAGCGCTGGTGGTTCCCGCAGAGGCCATTGTGATGATACAAGGCATTCCGCATGTGTATATTGCACTGCCCCAAACCTTGCAGAAAAACGTGATACAACAAAACGCCGCGCAACAAACAACGGTGCAGCAAGAGCGCGTAGAGCAGACGACTTTTGAAGCGCGTCCGGTTGCCCTGGGACTACGGGTGAGTGCTGATGTTGAAATCAAAAGTGGTTTGCGTGAGGGCGAGCACATCGTGCAATCAGGTGTGTATGCGCTGAAAGCCAGGCAGCTTAAATCCCAGATCAGCGACGAGCATTAGGAGAAACACCATGTTGCACTGGATATTAGAAACTGCGTTGCGTTATAGATTACTGGTGATTCTGGCTTCTTTGCTGCTGGTCTTTTTTGGGGTGAGGGCATGGCAAAATGTGCCTTTGGATGCTTTCCCGGATGTGACGCCAGCCCAGGTGAATATTTACACAGAATCGCCCGGCCTCGCTTCTGAAGATGTGGAGCAGTTAGTCACTTTTCCGGTGGAAAGCGCCCTGGCTGGCCTCAAAGGCATAGAGCATATCCGCTCGGTATCTTTGTTCGGGTTATCGTATGTCAGCGTGTATTTTAAAGACCATACCGATATCCAGCAGGCCAGGTTCCTGGTCAGCGAAAAGCTGGCGGATATCAAAGCACGCATGACGATGGTGAATGGTGAGCCGGGATATGGCGAGCCAACTTTGGGGCCGAATACTTCAGGGCTGGGGCAGGTGCTTTGGTATACCTTGAAGTCTGACACTCTGAACGCGATGGAATTGCGCACCCTGCAGGACTGGACGGTGCGCATGGTGTTGCGGACCACCGCTGGCGTCGATGATATTACCTCGTGGGGCGGCCAGGAAAAACAATTCCAGGTGCAGGTCGACCCGCAAAAACTGTTCAAATACGGGCTCACTTTTACGCAAGTGGTTGCGCGTCTCACGGCCAATAACCGGCAGGTCGGCGGGCAGTTTATCAATGTCGGCCAGGAGCAGTTTCTGGTACGTGGATTAGGCCTGGTGAAAAACAGCCGCGATATCGAGAGGATTGTAGTCGCCGAAAATAACGGCACACCGGTATATATAGAAAATATTGCCAAAGTCGTCGAAGGCCCAGGTTTGCGCGTGGGCGCCGTGACGCAAGATGGTCAAGAAGTGGTGATGGGCATGGTGCTGGCGCGCCTGGGTGAGAATGCACAACAAGTGGTCAATGCCGCCAAGCAGAAACTGGCGTTGATCAAGGCGACACTGCCAACAGGCGTGACGCTGGAGACAGTGTATGACCGCACCGCGATTATCGATAAGGCTATCCGCATGGCAGACCGGGCGATGGTCGAAGGCGCATTGCTGGTCATCGCTGTGCTTTTCCTGCTGCTGGGCGAAGTGCGCGCAGCGTTGGTGGTCGTGGTGGCTATCCCGTTGGGGCGGTTATTTGCTTTTATATTGATGGAATATTACGGCGTCTCGGCCAATTTAATGTCACTGGGTGGTTTGATCATTGGCCTGGGCATGACCATAGATGGGCCACTGGTGCTGGTGGAAAACTGTTACCGGCGGCTGTCGCAGTTTGCCGGGGAGCATGGCAATCAGGGTAATGTGAACCAGCCCCCATTTAACCAAACTCAGGTAGTCCTGGCTGCCGCCAAAGAAGTCATCCATCCGATTGCTTTTGGGGTGTTGATCATCACCGTTGTATTCCTGCCGATATTTTCACTTTCCGGGCTGGAAGGCAAGCTGTTCAAACCACTGGCGATCAATATGACATTTGCCATGATAGGTTCCATGCTGCTGACACTGACGCTGATCCCTGTGCTGGCCTCACTGTTATTAAAGCCAGCAACGGAAAAAGAACCATGGCTGATACGTAGATGTAAGTCAGGCTACACACGATGCTTGCAATGGAGCCTGGCCCATCAGAAAGTCATTGTGGCGATGACTGCACTGGCGTTTATTGCCTCACTCATCCTGTTCCCGTTGTTGGGCAAGGAGTTTATGCCCAACCTGCAAGAGCAGGACATCCTGTTCCGGGTGACCAGCATTCCCTCAGCGTCACTGGATCAGTCACTGACTGTTTCAGACCGTATTTCTGCCAGCCTGAAACATATGCCGGAAGTGAAAGGCAGTGTCGCCATGATAGGGCGTGCCGAAAAAGGCGAAATCGCCGATGTGAACTACATGGAAATCCTGGTGCATTTACAGCCTGTATCCGACTGGCCTGAAAAAATGAGCTATGCACAACTCGCGCATAAATTGCAGGCGCAACTGGAAAAAGCGGTGCCTGAAGCCGTGATTGCTGCTACGCAGCCGATACAAATGCGTGTGGAAGAACTGATTTCTGGCGTGCGAGCGACTTTGTCCGTCAAGGTTTACGGTGAAGAGTTGGCCACCATAGACCGGATTGCCAACCAGGTGAAAGCCACGCTGGCTAATGTGGAAGGCGTCACCGAGTTATCGCTAGAGGCCAATTTGGGCAAGCCGCAATTAAAGATCGCGGTAGACCGGGAAGCCATTGCCCGTTATGGCATGAATGCCGACGATGTATTGCAGGTCGTGCAGTCCGGCATAGGCGGCAAGCCGGTGTCGACGGTAATCGATGGTGTGAAACGCTTCGATATCCAGGTGTGGTTTGCTCCTGAGTTCCGTGCCAATCTCAAAGCCATTGCCGAGATTCCTATCCGGACGGCGCAAGGTGCATTAATCCCGCTTTCTCAAGTGGCGACATTGAGCACAGAAGAAGGTTATGCATTTATCCGGCGCGAGCAGTTGCAACGCTATGCGGTGATCCAAATGGATGTGCAGGGCCGTGACATCGATGGCTTTGTGAAACAGGCGCAAGCCAGCATCGCCCATTCTATCCAATTGCCGAGTGGCTATTGGATAGAATGGGGCGGTGCTTTTAAGCATCAGCAGCGCGCCTTAGGCAAGCTGGCGCTGATCGTGCCGCTGACCATAGGCCTGATTTTTGTGTTGTTGTATACCGCGTTTCACTCCCTGCGCTATGCCGGGCTGATACTTGCCAATGTGCCGTTCGCTGCCATGGGTGGCATTTTCGCACTGGCGATTTCCGGGCAATATCTGTCGGTGCCTGCCGCCATCGGTTTTATTGCGGTGTTCGGTGTAGCGATGTTGAACGGTATTGTGCTGGTGTCATTTATCAATCAATTGCGCACAGAAGGGCGGACAGTCCGCGACGCAGTATTAGAAGGCACTGCTTTGCGGCTACGGCCGGTGATGATGACTGCGCTGGTGGAAGTGTTTGGTTTGATCCCATTCGTACTCGCCACCGGTGTAGGTTCGGAAATCTTGCGGCCGTTGGCGATCGTTGTGATTGGCGGGCTGCTGACAGCCACGTTACTCACCCTGATTTTTCTGCCAGTCGCGTATGACTGGATGGAGTCCGGCAAGCAAACCCCGCCTGTGCAGTGAACACTTTGATTCAAGCAGGGATGGACGGGGTGATGCTGAATCCGAGCGGATTAATCAATGATCACAACCCCGTTTTTGCCGTTCTTTTTAGCGGTGTACATCGCTTTATCCGCCAGCCTGATCAGTTCCAGCGGCTCAATGGATTGAGGCTCGGGGCCGCCATAATAGGCAATACCTATGCTGAGGGTGATATGCAATTGCGTATCACCCACCATGATCGGTTCAGCCATGATTTTCTGTATATTTGCCGAGATGCGATTAGTGTCATCCTTGGTTTTCAGGTTTTCCAGCACGATCACAAATTCATCGCCCGCGTACCTGACGGCTGTATCCGACATCCTGCTACAGTGATTGATACGGTTGGCGACTTCTTTCAGTAGCTGGTCGCCCACCTGGTGGCCATGGGTGTCATTAATCAGTTTGAAACCATCCAGGTCAATAAACACCAGCGCCAGGTAAACGTTATTTGTCCTCGCGCGCTGGAAGGCGATCGGCAGGATTTCTTCCAGTTTCCGCCGGTTTGCAAGACCGGTCAGCGGGTCATTTCTGGCTTCATTTTTGAGCAGGTTCTCAAGTTGTTTACGCTCGGTAATATCTCTGAGGAAAGAGGTAAACAACACCTGCTGATTAATTTCCAGCGCATTGACCTGTAATTCAATCGGGATACGGATGCCATCTTTGCGCACTGCTTCCAGCTCGATACGGGTGCCTGCTATCCTGGATTTTTTTTCAGTCAGGTACCTGTGCATGCCATGATGGTGGGCATCTTGCGATTCGCTGGGGATGATCAGCTTTTCCAGTTTTCTGCCGATGGCCTCTTGTTCCAGCCAGCCAAAGGTATGTTCCGCCTGCTTGTTCCAGGCCGTGACCAGTCCTTCCGCATCCATGCAGATATAGGCCTCATTGGCATTGTCCAGGATAGTTCGCAACTCCAGTTCTTTGTTCTGTAACTCTTGCTCGGAGTGGATTTTTTCCTGATAGGCCTTGGAGAGGGATTGATTGACCAAGTGCAATTCATCGGTACGTTGCGCTACTTTTTCTTCCAGCGTTTTTCTTAGCGCAGTCAGGGCAAATTCGGTTTCTTTTGCCGCCTGTATGTCTTTCACGATAGCGATAAAGTAGTCGAGTTCGCCTCTCTCCGTAGTGTGTTTGGTGACGGTGATTTCAACCCAGATGGTGGCCTGGTCTTTGCGGATATATCTTTTCTCCAGCTGGTAGCGGTCTATCTTATCGCCTACCAACTGGTCTAACAGATTGAGGTCGGTGTTTAAATCTTCAGGATGCGTGATGTCCTGGAAAGTTAACTCAAGCAATTCCGTTTGAGTGTAATCGACGATTTTGCATAACTGATCGTTGACCTGTAACCAACCGCCCGTCGGGTTGACCAGCGCAATACCGACGCCGGCACTTTCAAATACGCTTTTGAATTTGCCCTGCGCTTGATCTATCGAGTCTTGTGCGCTGAGCATGCGCTCGCGGAACTGGATTTCTTTGGTGGCCAGTTGGGCTAGGTCATTGAGCGCCTTTAATTCGCTGACGCTGGGGCGTTTAGGCTTGTTGTCGATGACACACAAGGTGCCCAGCGAATAGCCTTCTACACTTTTAATGGGAATGCCCGCGTAAAAGCGGATATTGGGCGCATTCACCACCAGTGGATTGCTGGCGAAGCGTTCATCATTGCTGGCGTCCTCAACGATAAGCTCCTTGCCACTGCTGACGGCGTGAGTACAGAAGGAAATATCCCTGGCAGTTTCGGTGGCTTCTATGCCGTGCCTGGATTTAAACCACTGCCGGTTTTCATCCACCAGGGAAATGACTGAGATGGGCGTGCCGAGAATGGTGGAAGCAACCCGGGTGATGCAATCGAAGAATTCATCCGGGTCAGAGTCCAGCAACCCCAATGACCTGAGTTTGGCGAGTCTTAATTTTTCATGACTGGTCACAATGTCTCCCCGGAGTGATTTCATTCAAACTATATAAAAATGCGCAGAAAACATATAGTCATAAAAGAGTCAGTTTGAGAGCGTTTTTCTTCGCTTTACCCTCAGACCCCTGTGCAACAGGGACGTTCGTTTTAAATGCGCGCAGGTAGACAAGGCATCCTGATTATCTGGCCTTGCGATGATGCACAAAGCAGGCAATCAAATCAGGATGTGTGAAGAGATCAGGGTTGCTCAAGCCAGCAGGGTTCACCAGGCAATCCCGCCTGGGTTCCCTGTAGCGGCTAATGCCTTTATTTTTTAGACGATGCTGCGTTTTTTCTTGGGTCCTCCGCCGGGTTGGTATAAGTGATGTCCCAAGGCCCGGTGGCTATCAGTTCGACGATGGTTTCCTGGTCGGTAGTCCACACATAATGCGTATGGCCGGTAGGTAGTACAAAACTGGAACCGGCATTCAGCACTTCGCCTTTGGTTTTGTCCAGTACCTTGCCCATGCCATTGCCCAACTTGCCACTGAGTACAGTCACCACTTCAGTAAAAGGGTGCGTATGCGGAGGGATAGGGTAATTGGCAGGAAACTTGAGCCAGGCAATAAACACGCCTTTTTTCGTCGGGTCACCGACCAGGATGGCGCTCTTGGCCCCTTTTGGCAAGATGGGCTCGTCTTGCCATTTAACAGTGTCCGGGGTGAAGGATTGCATGGTGCTGGCATGCATGCGTTCAATAGGATCTTGTGCGTAGGCAGCGGATGCGACAGCGAAAGTGACGGCAGTGATAAGCAATAGATTTTTCATGGATTTCCTCTCAAGATAATGAAATATTGTTAGGTATATACAGATCTGTATATACGTAGGCTATTTTTGCTCAGATCAGATTTATCCGGCTGTATTTATTCATGAGCGCATACTAAGGGAAATCCTGATTCCTCCCTGCGATAAATCTTTAGCGGCAAATAGCGCGGATCAAATACAGCGAGTGTTGTCTTATATGAGCTAGCATATGACAACATTATCTACAGCCAATGCTGGCGAATTTATCTTTATCGCAGCAATCAATCTAAAAGCTGACTGATAAACACCCTGTTTTTGCGCCAAAAGAACCCAGGCTTGTTAAAATAAAATCCTTACAAACCACTCAGTGATCAAAAACCAGTGTTTCGTAAACCCAGTCAAAGATTAAAAAGCGTTTTTGTTGCGATGCTGGCTACACTGTTCGCTTTTTTGTTCTGGTATTTCCTGTTTGAATACCAGCGCCAGAAAGATGAGAGTGAAGCTTATCTCGAAGCGGCTTCTTACGGCAGTGTGCTGCGTTCTGAAATGGACCGTGAGCTAAACGCGCTGCTGTTTATCTCCAACGGCTTGTCCAGTTTTATCAAAGTCTACCGCAATGAGTTGGAGACTAAAAAAGTACAGGCGATCCTGGCTGATCTGTGGAAGCAGGCCCAGCATGTGAGAAACCTGGCCGTGGCCGTCAATTACAAACTGGCCTATGTCTACCCCGAAAAATCCAATGAAAAGATTATCGGCATTGATTACCGCGATGTGCCTGCGCAGTGGGAAAAAGTCAAATTGGCGATCGACTCGAGGGAAGGCGTGCTGGATGGCCCGCTGGAACTGATCCAGGGTGGTAGCGGTATGATTTACCGCTTTCCGATTTTTGTGGATGACGAGTACTGGGGCATTATGTCCACGGTGATTGATACACATGCTTTTTTAGAAGACGCATTTAAAGATCACCTGCGCCAAGAATTTACGTTTGCGATCAGGACTGCCGATAACAAACACGTGTTTTATGGCGACCCGGCATTGTTCAAGCAAAAGCACGTCTATATCCAGGAAAGCCTGGTGCCCAATGGCAAGTGGGAATGGGCGATTGAAAATAAAAAAATCCACAACTTGCATGACCGTAAATTTGGCGTCTCACTTAGCCTGCTGTTCAGTCTGCTGGTTGGGTTGTTTGCCTACTTTTTTGCTAAAGAGCGCTACTACCTGTCTGAAGGTGCATTGATGGATAGCCTGACCGGCTTGCCTAACCGGCGGTTGCTGGAGAACCGCCTGAACTATGTGCATTCAGAAGCCAAACGCTTCGGCAAAATGTTTGGCCTGATGGCGCTGGATGTCGATCACTTTAAAAGTATCAATGACAATTACGGCCACGACGTCGGCGATGAGGTGATCAAGCAGGTGGCGGATGTGCTTAAATTCAATATCCGCGATGTGGATACCGTCAGCCGGATTGGCGGCGATGAATTTGTGATCGTGGTCAGGGACCAGCACTCTGAAGAAAGCCTGGTAAAAGTCGCGAATAAGCTGCTCAATGTCTTTAAAAAACCGATGCATATCCACGGTCACGAGATTACCGTGCAGTTGAGCATAGGCCTGGCGTTGTTTGAACCCACGTCAGAATTCACCTTGAAGCAGTTGTTCAAACAGGCGGATATTGCGCTGTATCACGCCAAGCAAAAAGGCCGTAATACTTACAGTTTTAAAAATTAGCGGTTGTTGTGCTTACACCTCTGAAAATACGTAGCGGTCTTTGCCCAGGTTTTTGGCTTCATACAGGGCAGCATCACCGCGTTCAAACAAATGGTCCACTGACACCTGGTTGCCGTTAAACAGCACAAAACCCATGCTGGCTGTGACCTTGAATACATGCTCATCTATCTCATAGTGCTGATTGAGCAGGGTTTTCATGCGCTGGCAAAATTGCAGCGTGGTTTCCTTGGCTGCTTGAAAGTCAGCGCCGGTATCACTGATGATCAGCACAAACTCATCGCCGCCTAATCTGGCAGCCGTATCGTTGCCACGCACCGAGCGCTGCAGGCGCTTGGCCACTTGTTTCAATAATTCGTCACCACTGGCGTGACCGTAGGTGTCATTGATATGCTTGAATTTATCCAAGTCCAGCATGATCAGCGCACCATGGACGGCCATGCGCTGGCAATTGGTCATGGTGATTTCCAGCCGCTCATGCATGAGCCTGCGATTGGCAAGCCCGGTCAGCACGTCATGCAAGGCCAGGTAGTTGGCCCGTTCTTCGGCCAGTTTGCGTTCGGTGATATCGGCGCGGATAGCGACATATTGCAAAGGTTTATTATCCGGGCCCAGGAAAGGCACGATCGTCGTATGCACCCAATACAGGCTGCCATCTTTGGCGCGATTGCAGATCTCGCCATTCCACACCTGGCCGGATGAAATCGTCTGCCACAAATCCTTGAAAAAGGCGGTGGGGTGCACGCCGGAGTTAATGATTTTGTGCGTGCGACCGATCAGCTCGCCTCGCGAGAATTTAGATATCTCGCAGAACTTGTCATTCACCTTGGTGATGATGCCGTTGCGGTCGGTGAATGCCACGATCGCATGCGCATCCAGGGCAGCGTTCAGCTCAGTTAACTCACGCACAAACTGCCTGACTTTTTGCTGCATGATCTCCTGGTCCGAGGTGTCCAGAATAATCATCAGCACACCACCCTCATTGTGCTCATCCGGCTCGGGCACGACCTGCACATGACGGTAAGCCATTTTTGAATCGACTTTTTCAATCGAATAGTTAAAGTTGCCGTGCTTGCCCTCCAGCGCTTTTGCCAGGTGCATCCTGGCCGTTTCGCGGATTTCATGCGGCAGTATTTCATCCACATGTTTGCCTATGGTGTCATGGAGATGAAAGCCCATGACTTTCTCGTGGGTGGTATTCACGTAACGGTAATGCAGGCTGTGATCCAGCCGGGCAATCGAGAGCGGGAGTGCCTGGATCAATGTATTCAGTTCAGTCTGGTTTTGCTGCTGGATCTGTTTCAGGTTTTGCGAATACTGCTCAAAGGTGAAAACAAACGTCAGTTTCGACAACAGGGTATAAGCCACCAGTGTCAACACATGACTGGCCAGTTCGCCAAGGTCAGAGGCTGTCTCGTGCGATTGCAGGCACAGCAAACTTAACCCTGAAAAGACACAGGTATAAGCCAGCTGGCAGGCGCGCTCATGTTGCAACAAAGTGGCTGTGGGTTGGGAGAACAATAAATAAGCCAACCCAAAATATAGCAACGCCACCATATACCCGGCCACTGCATATACAAAAATAGAATTGGCAGATTGCACATGCGCTGCAGGCGTGTAGGGCTCAGTGATTAAAACCAGCACTGCGGCAAAACTCAAGCCCGCCATCAGCAATGTTTTTCGGCTGGCGCGCAGCTTGATGCCAAAGGTCAATGCGGCAAACACCATGATCTCGAATACCCTGGCGTAAAACAGAAACACCGTGGTCTTGTGTGTCGGGTTGAAGGTTTTTTCATCTACAAAGCCATACAGGTAAGCGGCATGCATGATAAACACCAGCGAAAAGCCGGTCAGCAGAATGTGATTCACGTTTCTTTCCGCCCCGGCCCGTGAAAACCCTAATTCTGCGGGCAGGCTGTTCCATGCTGTGATGGCAATGAGTGCCGAAATCACAATCACAAACAATTCGGCGAGTAACTGCAGTTCTATCAGTACTTCGGACACGATAGGTGACAGCACATGTTGCGGCACCACATAGACAGTCAGTGTCAGCAGCACTGCCACTGCGACAAGATTCCTTAAACTAAAAAATGCCTTCATGAGTCACCTGTTTATGGTTCAGGGCAAAAGTGGTAAAAGCATCTCCAAACAAGGGCATGGAGATCAGGTAGCCTTGCAACTCATCCACGCCGCAGGCGACCATGCAAATTCTTTCATCTTCTGATTCGATGCCCTCAGCCACTGTCCTGATACGCAGGTCTTTTGCCATCTGGATAGAGGCGCGGATAATCGGCAGGCTGCCTGTGCGTATGCTTTGTACAAAGCTACGGTCGATTTTCAGTTCATGGATGGGTAAGGTATGCAACAGGCTGAGCGACGAATAACCGGTGCCAAAATCATCAATGGATAGCTCAACTCCCAGTTGCCTGAGTTTTTTCAGTTTCTCAATGGTGAGTTCGGGCCGCAGCATGGCGGCTGATTCCGTGATCTCAAAGCAGATGGAAGCGGGCGGCACTTTGTATTTGTTCAGCAGTGCGGCTATGGTTTCAACCAGATCTGGTTGCTCAAGCTGGAAGGGCGACAAGTTAATGGAGAGCCGCAGATACAGGTGATCAGCGATCCAGCGCGCCTGTTGCACCAGGGATTGGTGCAGGATCAACTGGCCGATGGCATTGATCAGCCCGTATTTTTCAGCGATGGGGATAAACTTGGCCGGGCTGATAAACTGGTTATCACCCGTACTCCAGCGCAGCAATGCTTCGGCACCAATCAGCTCCCCCGAGTTTGCATCTACTTTGGGCTGGAAAGCCAGTTTAAATTCAGAGTCATGGATCGCTTTACGCAACTGGCCCTGGATTTCCAGTTCGTCGCGGGTATCTTTCAGCATGTGTGGCTCAAAGCTTAACCAGCTGACGCTGCTGCGTTGCGCATAATCACAGGCCGATCGCGACATGGAAGGTAGTTGCGTCAGCTCACCATAGGAGTTGGCGGTGGCAAATCCAATCTGGCAGCCTACCGAAATAGACTTGCCATCGATCTCAAAAGATTGCGAAATATGCTCGCTCAGATGAGAGGCAAACGCCGGGATATCCGGGATAAAATGGGTGGACAGTATCTCGAATACATTCTCGGACACGCGATAAAGCGTGCTGCTTTGCAGTTTGTGCCCGTTGATCCGGTCTTTCATCAGGTGGATGACTTTATTGCCGAACTCCTGTCCCCATGAGTCGCAAATCGACTCATAGCTGACCAGCAGGATTTTGATCAGATGTGCATGGTTGTGGTTGGTTTTGACCAGTTCGCGCAACTTCTGGTCCAGCGCATTGCGGTTGGGCAACTCTGTAATGGTGTCAACAAACAGGAGTTGTTCCAGTAGCTCTGTTTTATTGGTCAGGTTACGGTTTTGCTCCTGCAATTTCGATTCGATCCGCGCTTCAATATTGCTGGTAAACATCATGCTGGCGGCCAGGATCAGCCCACAGATGATCACAATGGTCGCCAGCGTGCCGGTGGAAAAAGCGGCATTGTTAATGCAAAAGCTGCCTTGCGGGAAGCTGGCACCGATCACCCCGGTGTAATGCACGAAAAATAAAACCACCCCCAGCGCCAGGGCGACAAAAAAGCGCACGTTCCGCTTTTTAGAAGCAGGTAATTTTGTTTTCAACTGCGTCCATGCCACGGCGCCCAGACTAAGCACAATGGCGAGCACCAGCGATGTCAGCACCCATGCCCAGTCCCATTTGGCGCCCGGGACGGTCTGGGCAGAAAAAATGCCCAGATAATGCATGATGCCGAGGCCGATAGTGAAGCCCAGCGTACGCAACAGGATATAAGTGGAAAACAGCGGGGCCTTCATTCTGAAGGCCGAAATCAGCGAGTAGGCCGCCAGAATGGAAATGATGAGCGAGGTGAAGGTGAGCGTGGTATCAAAGTAAAGCGTGAACCCGGGATGCCAGCCCAGCATGCCGATAAAATGAAAGGCCCAGATGCCAAACCCGAGTAGCAATGTTTGCCATATACGCCATTTGCGGGCATTCAGGTAATCCAGGCTGCGGATGGTGGACTCGATAACGAGCACCCCCCACCAGATACTGCATGACATCAGCAGTGAAAGAAGCACTACAAACGGGTTGTTTTGCCCCGTCAGAAAGTAGCCAAGTGTCGACATAGGTTCCTTGCTCTGATCCTAATATTAGGAAACGTTAATCCAGGAAAACGTCAAAAAATCAGATAAATGCAAAGATGCTGATTAGCATTAGTGACTCGCTAAGCTGGCTCAAGTTCATCTTTTGCAAGGGTGTTACGCATTACCTCAGAGATTGCGCGTTTAAAGACTATGCCGACCAGGCTTTAAATGCTTGTGTAACCTCATCTCCTGATTGCCATGATAGCATTGCATTTTTATTTATATCAATGCAATTATGAAGTGGAAGAAAAATATTTTTACATTGGTTTATTGTTGTTCACTGTTGCTGCCTGTGGCACAAGCCTCAGAAGAACCCGTGTTTCGTGAAACCGACGCGGCCCACAGCGATCGCTTGCTGAGAATCCCCGAACCTATGGTGTATGACCTGGTGCGCCCATTGGGGGTAAGGCAGGGCGATATGGAAGTCAATGCGCTGGTGGATATCAATCCGCAGACCAACGATGTCAACTGGGCGCCTGAAGTGGAATATGGCCTGGCAGATGACCTGGCGCTGGAGCTTGAATTGCCTTTTGAAGATGCCAGCCATGAAAGATACAAGGTGGCCATTCAGAAAACCTTAGGCATTTATAACCATCTGGGCATGGCTAATGGCTGGCAGGCCTTTGTCGACCTCAACAAGCACACCAAAACCCTTTCCGGTGATGCGACTTATATCCATGCCATCCGCTGGGCCGATAACTGGTCTTCACTCAGTATGCTGGGGCTGCGCATCCATGGTATTAATCGCAGTGCCGAGGTCGAATACCTGGTAAACAATACCGTGTTCTATGATGTCTCGCCCAGGCTGACTCTGGGGCTGGAGCTGAATCAGGAGGTGAGCAGTGGCGGGTCGTGGCGTTACCGGCTGACGCCGCAGCTGCACTATGATATCAACCAGCATTACACCGTCCAGGCGGGGGCCGCGACCTCCACGCTTAATGCGACCGGCAAAACTGAAAAGTTATGGAGTTTCAGGTTGATCCGCGTGTTCTAGTGACGATTGCCCGCGCCGGATTTACAATGTCTTTACGTGACTGGGGTGTGCTCACTCAAGCATGCTGTTTGTTAAGAGAAAAAATTTGGATAGGGGGTAGTGCATGAGTCGTTTATTCGGAGAAGTGCATCGCAAGGTGCAAGATGAGCAAGGCACCAGGAAACTGGCCGACAGGATTGAGGAGATCGCCTGTAAAACTGAAATCGATGCCGATGCCAAAGGGTTTATTGAGTCGCTGGATATGTTCTTCCTTTCCACGGTGGACCACAACAGGCGGCCAACAGTGTCTTACAAAGGCGGCTTCACGGGCTTTGTGAAAGTGGTCGATGAACACACTCTTATTTTCCCGGTGTATAACGGCAACGGTATGCAATTATCGGTGGGTAATATGGTGGCGAACGCCGATATAGGCATGCTGTTTATCGCGTTTGACAAGCCGCACCGTATCCGCCTGCAAGGGGTAAGTGCTGTTTCCAGGGATCCGCAATTACTGGCCATGTACCAGGAAGCCGAGTTCGTGGTCAAAGTCACCTTGTCTGAGTTGTGGCAAAACTGCCCGCGCTATATTCACCGTTATACGCGTGAAAGCCAGTCACGTTATGTGCCGGTTGCGCAATGCCAAACGCCATTGGCCGAATGGAAACGCTTTGAGTTTATGCAGGATGTGCTGTCAGAAGATGATGCCAGGAAAGCACAGGATTCAGGCTTTATCCAGGTCGAAGACTGGATGGAAAAAATCAAGGCCGGCGCAGCGGATGTCTGATTTGTGCCTAAGGGAAAATATATTGAAACCAGTAATATTAAATTAATTGTATTTAGATGGTTTTAATTTCCCATATCCCGCATAATCAATCGGAGAATCCAAACAATAATTATTTCATGTGACGAAAGTTGAATTGATGTAAGTGGTCACACCTATTCGACATGTCTTCTTTTATCCGCTACTCACTTTTATTATTCTTTAGCCTGACAAGTATCTGTCAGGCTATTACCATTCCAGAAAATGCCATCACAGTCATCAGTGATGATAATTACCCACCTTATTTGTTCCGCGATGACCAGGGCAATACCGTCGGTATCGTGGCGGATTACTGGAAGCTGTGGGAGCAGAAAACCGGTGTCGATGTCACGCTGATCTCTACCACCTGGGAGATGGCGCAACAGCAATTGTTGAGCGGCCATGCGGATGTCATCGAAATGATTTTCCGCAACCCCGAACGCGAAACGAAATATGCGTTTTCAGCGCCTTATGCCACTGTCTCTGTCGGTATCTATTCGCATGCAAGCATGAGTGGATTGATCTCTGCCGAATCGCTGGCCGGTTTTACCGTCGGCGTGCAAAAAGGCGATGGTTGCATTTTTCAGTTGAAAGAAGCCGGGGTCAAATCTTTCAGGGTGTACAACAGTTATGACGAGATTATTCACGCGACCCTGAACCAGCAAGTCATGATCAGCTGCATGGATGATTATCCGGCCCGCTACTATCTATACCGGCTGGGTGCAGAGGACAGTATCCTGCGCTCATTTACCCTGTATCACGGCAAATTCCATCGTGCAGTCAAAAAAGATAATCCGCAGATACTCGCACTGATTGAACAGGGTGCAGCAAGCATCACACCTGCGGAGCTGGAGGCCATAGAAGCCAAATGGAAAGGTAGCCGTGTGCCGCGCAATGTTTATTCGCGACAGGCTATCCTGGCGCTGGCATTTGTGCTGGTGGTGGCGGTGGTGCTGGTCTTGCTGGTGTTTACCTTGCGTGTGGCTGTCAGGCGGAAAACTGCCGAAATCGAGAGTAAAAGCCAGGAAATCGAAAACCAGCGTTTGCGCCTGACAGAAATTATCGATGCCACCCGGGCAGGCACCTGGGAGTGGAATATGCAGACAGGCGAATGCCAGTTTAATGCGCGCTGGGCCGAGATTGTAGGCTACACGCTGGACGAACTCAGGCCGCTGTCACTTGAAACCGCCAAGACTCTGATGCACCCGGATGATTTGCAGGTGGCCATGCAGCTGATTGAACGTCATCTCAACCGCGAGATGGATTTTTATGAGTGCGATATCCGCATGCGCCACAAAGATGGGCGCTGGATCTGGGTATCTGACCGTGGCAGCCTGATCTCGCGCACACCTGAAGGCGAGCCGCTGGTGATGCACGGGACGCATTTCGATATCACCGAGAAAAAAGCCGCCGATGAAGCCATTTGGCGGCAGGCGAATTATGACAGCCTGACCCAGCTGCCCAATCGCCATTATTTCAACAAGCGGCTGGTGGAAGCAATCCAGGAAGCGACATTAAAACAGCAGCGGCTATCGTTGCTGTTTCTCGATCTTGATCAATTTAAAGATGTGAATGATACGCTGGGCCATCATAGAGGCGATGATCTGCTGATCGAAGTCGGGCGGCGGATCCGACAAAACTTGGTGGAGAGTGCAACCGTGGCGCGCCTGGGCGGCGATGAGTTTGCCGTGATCCTGCCGGATGAGGTCGCTGACCTGCAAACGCTGTGCAAGCAGTTGCTGCAGCATATTTCTCATTCTTATATCCTGGGAGGCGAACGTATCTTCGTGACTGCCAGTATTGGGATCAGCCAGTTTCCCGATGATGCGGTCAATGCCGAGGAGATGATCCAGCATTCGGATCAGGCGATGTATGAAGCCAAAAGCCGGGGACGAGATAATGTGTGCTATTTCTCATTGGCAATGCGTGATGCGCTGACGCAGCGTACCTCGTTAGCAAGGGATCTGCGCACCGCGGTAGAGAACAATGAGTTACGTGATTTTTACCAGCCTATCATCTGCCTGCGCAGTGACAGAATCGTCAAAGCCGAAACCTTGATGCGCTGGCAGCACCCCAAGCGAGGATTAATCAGCCCGGCTTTATTTATCCCGGTGGCAGAAGAAACCGGTGAGATCATCCGCATGGGCGACTGGATTTTCAGGCAGGCGGCGCAAAATGCATTGAAGTGGCAGGGGCTGGTGGGCGATGAGTTTGCCATCAGTGTGAACAAATCACCGATGCAGTTTATCGAGCCCTCGGCCATGAGCAGCGACTGGATGCAACTGATGCAAGAGCTCGGCCTGGATGGCAAGCGTATCGTGGTTGAAATCACCGAGGGCTTGTTGTTGAATCCTGACCCTGTTGTCGAGCAGCGCCTGCTGCACTTCAGGGATATGGGCGTCCAGGTCGCCATTGATGATTTTGGCACTGGCTATTCGTCTTTATCTTACCTGAGCAAGTTTGATATTGATTTCCTCAAGATTGACCAATCGTTTACGCGTGAGCTGAACGAGGGCAACGAAAGTTATGTGTTATGTGAGGCTATCATCGTCATGGCGCATAAACTGGGCCTTAAAGTAATCGCCGAAGGCGTGGAAACCGCCTTGCAACGTGACCTGCTGCGTGACATCCATTGTGATTATGCCCAGGGATTCTTCTACTCCCCACCTGTTCCGGCAGAGGCGTTTGAACAACTGCTCGAGGCCGAAGCTCTAAAAGCAGACCCGGCCGCGCCTAAAGCTGATATTTGCTAACCTCTGGCAAATGATGGTGCTCGCCTGAAAACGCTATAACCACAACGTAAAAGTAGTTAAAAGCACAAGCTAATGGCAGCGTTATTCATTAGTATGCCAATCTCAATATATTCCAACAAATTAAATAGAAGGTAATATGAAATTATTTATTAAGTCGTTAGTGATCACCGCATTGTCGGTGCAGGCGCTTGGCGCATCAGCAGCTGTGCTTGATTTGGGTGTCGCCGGTCAATATAACGCGTTTATTTTTAATGATTTCATTGACCCGAGCGGAACCGTAGAAGGCGCATTAGCCGTGGGTAATAATCTGGATATCACCAGCTACTCCATCAACACCAGCAATAAGGCAGTGAATGGTTATTCGCTGGTCGTTGGTAATGATCTCCATTTCAGCAGTGGTGACGTTTTTAATGGCAACATGTATGCGGGCGGCACTGCCAGTGGCGGCTTCACCGCCAATGGGGGCACTTATGGGGCTTCCAACCCGGTTAATTTTGCTAGCGAACAAGCACGCCTGACCGCGCTATCTTCTAGCCTGAAAAAAGTGGACGACACAGGGACTGTGGAAGCCAAATGGGGTGGTATTTATTTAACCGCCATCGGCACCGGTGCGCAAGTGTTCAACCTGAACGGTGCGGATTATTCGGGTGCGACCTATATTAACTTTACCGGCTTCCAGGCGGGTCAAACCATTATCCTGAATATCTCTGGGACAAGTGGTGTGTTCAATGGTGGCACCGGTACCAATTTCTCAGGCTATAACGCCTTGTTCAACTTCTACGAAGCTGTCAGCGTCAATACCACTAATAGTGCCAATGGCACCTTGTTGGCGCCGGTGGCAACAATTACGGGATCAGGCACTGTTTTCGGCAATGTCATCGCGAATAACTGGAATGCGGGTACTGTGGGTAGCGGTAATTACTTCCAGGCTGCCAATGTGGCAGGGTTAACTGTAACGCCGGTGCCAGAGCCGGAATCTTATGGCATGTTGCTCGTGGGATTAGGCGTGGTTGGCCTGTTAGTGCGCAGACGTAATGCTATTGTTTGATTGCATTTTTTTGCATTAAACGAGTGGGGCCAATAAAAAAGACTCAAGCTTTGCTTGAGTCTTTTTTGTTTCAACGCCGGGTTTAGAACTTGAGGCGCAAACCAGCACCTACACTGCTGACATCGCGGTAAGTAGACGCACTCGGGTATTTGTCACCTGAAAAATGGTTGGTGGTATAAGCCACATACGTATCAAAGCGTTTGTTAAACCTGTAGTCAGCCATCGCCGTCCAGGTTTCAATCTTGCCTTGCGAGTTGGTTGAAACCGTCGGGCCTTCAATGGCGTCGGCTTTCGTTTCATAAAAACCGATAGAAGTCGTCAGGCCAGCCAGCACCGGCACACGTTGCGCAAAGTCAAAGTTGGCACCCAGGTAATACACGTGATTATCCTGTTTGAAACCCGGCTGCAATGCAGAGGTGGCAACGCCGCCAAATACCGTTTGATCATAAAGATGATGATAAGAGATGGTAGGCGATGAGGAAGGTTTTAACTGATACCACTCCATGCCGCCTATGATTTTCAGGTCTTTGGTAGGCGACCATCTGCCGGTCAATAAGGCAGCTTCAGTATTCAGCAGGGACACCGCAATGGTGTCATTCGCTAAAGGATTGCCCGGCGCTGCGGTACCCGAACGTACGGAGTCAAAGAATTTATCGTAGGCAAACTGAACGCCAAATGCACTGCTTTCGTAGCCCAGTTGCGTGGTAAAGCCATTACCATCCCCGGTGCCTGCCGAATTGCCAAACTGGTTGATCACGGCATAGTTGATTTTGTCGTGATCTTCCAACTCGTAAACATTCGCGTATTTAATGGAGTTTTTCATACGCGAGTTTTCAGATACGCCACCACCACCGCCTACGGTGCCGCTTTCACCCAATGGTGAAAAACTGTCCGCTTTACCGTTAGGGTCATAAGTGACAGTGATTTCAAAGAACGGGTTGTATTGGGTACCGTAGGTCAGTTTTCCTAATGAACCGCCGTCTATCCCCGCCCACGCCTGGCGTGTGAACAACTCACCGTTCATGGATGAGTTGGTACTGACGCTGGAGTTGGCGTTGGTGCCGGAGTTATCTGCCAGTGTTTGCGCGGCATCATGCAGCTTCATATCCAGCGTATTAAATCCTGCTTCAAATTGATAGATGAATTTAAAGTCATGATCCCATGCTTGCAGCTTGGCCACTTCACCTTTAAAACCCAGGCGTGAGCCTTGCCAGCCACCATTGACCCAGTTGGTTCTGGAGGTGGTTCTGGCGGTCTTTTTTGCACCGGCGTAAGGATAAAAGTTATTCGCTAATTCATAGCTCTCAGGTAAGGAGTGGTTGATATGGGTCAGGCCGATATCCACCAGGCCGTAGACCTGGAAATAAGAAGGGTGGTCGCCCAGGTCAAAATTGATGCGGAATGGATTATCGTCATTCATAAAGCGTGACACCAGAGAAGGCGGTTCTTGCGATGCCAGGTTGGACTGTTCAGCCGGGCTTTGTGCCTGGGCGGCGAATGCCTGGTGTATGGTCAGTGGCAGAAGTGCTAATTTGAAAAAATGTCTGATGGTCATCCGTTATCCTTGAAAGCGACGTTGCTGTGATTACAAAGCAGCAATTCTCGTTTTTGTGTGTGAATGTTAGATGACAGCCTGCTTACACAGACCTGACAAGCCAGGATAGGCAACTGTGAGGGAATAAAAAAGCCGTGAGGCAATGCACTCACGGCTATCGTTTAACACCAGACAACCGGCTAGAAGTTATGCGCGAATTGCAGGCTTAAAATATCAGCGCTGCCTTCGTATGTGCCTGACAGCAATCCTCTTGTCGGCCGTTGATCATCGTTGATACGCGCGTCTTTGATAAACAAGTGCGTATAACCGATATCCAGCTTGGTCGCTGGGCTATATTGCCAGCTTGCACCTAAAGACAGCCAGATGCGGTCATTGCCAGGGATGCGTGCAGTGCGGTGCTCATTATCGATCGCTTCATCATCATAAGCGACACCAGTGCGTAGCTTTAGCGTTTCCGTGTAGCGGTAATTTAGACCGGCAGAGTAGCGCAGCGTATTGTTCCAGTGCTCCACAGTTGAACCGACAGGTACATTAGAGCCATTATCGCGGAGGATGACCAGCTCCTTAAACTGGCTCCAGCGGGTCCAGGTAATATCTGTCAGCAGATCCCAACGGTCATCCAGCTGGCTGAATGTGCTGAAAGAGAAGGTTTCCGGTAAGGTGAGGTTTGCCGTGATGTCGGTATTCAGAGTGGATCCTGGAATAGTATTGGCCTGAACAAACGGTGAACGCACTTCGCCTTTTAAATGCTGTTCCACTTTTGAGCGATAGGCAACGCCTAGACGGGTGGCCGGTGTTGCCTGATAAATCGCGCCAAGGTTATAACCAAAGCCCCAGTCATCGCCTTTGTTCCTGACGTCTGGGCCAGTTCCGATATTTGCCCGGCTGGTCAGTTCCGCTTCTGCCCACATAGCCGAAATGCCGAAGCCCAACGACCATTGATCATTCACTTTCCATGCCAGTGACGGGTTGATATTAACCGTCTTAAGCTCCGATTTGACAGCTTGAAAGCGTCCCAGCCAGTTTCTGTCGTATTCCGTTTTCAAGCCAAACGGGGTGCCCACGCCGATACCGAATTTGACCTGGTCTGTCAGATCCTGTTTGTAATAAAAATTAGGTAAAAAAGCCCAGCCGCCAAAATCGCCGCCTTCGCCACCGGCAACCGTACTGCCTTTGTTATTAAAGTCACCTGAGGTGCGTATGGTATGCAAAGCGCCTACCAGTTGGCGTCCCTCGATATAGGTCATACCGGCGGGGTTGAAATAAATCGTGCTGGCATCTTCAGCCACTGCGGCTGCACCTGCATAGGCGTTACCCATGCCGCTGCCACTTTGTTCGGAAAGGGCGAAACCGGCCGCATGGCCTGTGAGCTGGTAACCAGATAGTAAAATGCCAAGCATGAGTGGCGACGAAAAACGTGACATGAATCCCCCTAAAACGTGCTCTATTTTTTAAATGATCTTAACTGCAATATCAGACTTCCGGTTGCACGACTTTGCGGAAGCCGGCCGGGATGCTTTCCGGGAAATCTGCCAGGAAAGCCGTAGTCTGGCTGGCCGATAACGCAGCACTGAACAGATACCCTTGCACATGGTGGCAGAGTTTGTATTGCAGGTATTCAAACTGGATAGCGCTCTCTACGCCTTCGGCCACCACTTTCAGGTTGAGGCTGACCGCCAGGGCCACTAACGCATCCACAATGGCGATATCGACTTTATCGTGCGGAATGCCGGCGGTGAATTGCTTGTCGATCTTGAGGATATCGACCGGCAGTTGTTTCAGGTAATTCATAGAAGAATGACCAATGCCAAAATCATCAATCGCAATACCTATGCCCAGTTGTTTCAGGGCATAAAGAATATGCTTGGCGGATTCGATATTGCGCATCACCATGGATTCGGTGATTTCCAGGTTGAGTGTACGTGGCGCAATATGATAAAAATCCAGCGCGTGGCGTATGGTGCCCGAAAGGCTGTCATCATCCAGTTGGCGCGAAGAGATGTTGACGTTCATGAACAGCTCGCTATCAAACGTTTGCTGCCACATGGCCAGTTGCTTGAGCGACTGGTGGATGACCCAGGCACCAATGCTGATGATCAGGCCGGAGCCTTCAGCCAGATGGATGAACTGGTCTGGGGCGAGCACGCCTTTGGTGGGATGGCGCCACCTGAGCAAGGCTTCAAAGCCTATGGTCTTCATCAGCTGGGTGTGGATGATGGGTTGGTAATAGAGCTCTAGCTCCTGGTTTTGCAATGAGAAGTGCAGTTCTTCACGCAGTGTGCGCAGTTCAGACGTATTGACTTCATCTTCATCGCTATAAAAGCGATAGGTGTTTCTGCCTGCATCTTTGGCCTGGTAAAGCGCCATGTCGGCATTTTTCATGACTTCTGTTTTTGAGTCAAAGCCAGGCCTTAAAGTGGCAATGCCGATACTGACGCCAATATGGATTTCGTGGTCATCCACAATAAACGGGGTGGATATGTTTTGAATCACACGGGTAGAGACCTGCTCTATGGTGCTGCGCTTGGGCGCTTCGAGAATCACCGCAAATTCATCTCCGCCCAGCCTGAAGATCGCATCTTCCTGCGACATATTGCCTCGCAGCCTGTGGGCGACCTGCTGCAACAATTTGTCGCCGGTATTATGTCCAAAGGTATCGTTCACGATTTTAAAACGGTCCAGGTCCAGCAAGAGCAGGTAAACGCGTTTGCGTTCATCTGCAGGCGTGGTGATTTTTTTGGTGATGATTTCTTCAAACGCATGACGATTCAGTAGCAGTGTGCTTTTGTCGTAATGCGCCAGGAATTGCAGTTTTTCTTCGATTTCCTTGCGATGTTCCAGCTCTTTCTGCAACTGGGCATCGCGTTGACTGATGCTTTCCAGCATGTTGTTGATGTCTTTGCCCAACAGGCCAATTTCATCCTGGCTGGTCGTATAAATACGCTGCTCGTAGTGATGGTTTTGTGTGATGTTGCTGACGAAGGTTTGCAGGGTATGGATGGGGCCGACGATGTAACGATTCAATCGCCACATCACTAGATAACCGAACAACGCTGCTGCAATGGCGGCGATGGTGTTCGACCAGGCAAAGCCTATCAGCATATCGACGATCTGTTCTTGCTTGATGATGGCGCGCAAGGTGCCGACGGCTTTTTCATTGACGATGATAGGCGCTGTGAGCTCCATGTCGCCAAAGAAAGGATACAGCCATTGCCAGCCTGAAGCCGCGGATACATGCTGGGGATGCAGGCTCTCAAGTGTATGTTGCTGCTGGTTAAGGATGACGATAGTGCGGATATTCTCGTTATCTGTCAGTGGTTCCAGCGTTTTAGCGGCGGAATTCAGCTCGTCAAACATGACGGCGGGGCCTATCGAAGTGGCCACCACATTCATCTGCACCAGGATATTTTGAATTAAATGCGAGCGGAGGTCGTGATAGTGGTTACCAAGGGCGAATATGCTAAACACCAATAGCATGCTCAAGGTCATTGCCAGTTCTGTCAGCAGTAATTTCTCGGCAATTTTCAGGTTACGAAACAGTCTTAACATACACGCTTAATCGTTAATAATATTAGTCGCCAATTTCAACAGTCGCGCATCAAACATGATGCCGGCCTGTTTTGCCGGTTGTATCCGCAAATCAAACTGGTAACGCTTGTCCTGAGCATTAATCACCACATGGCCATAGTCAGCAAATTTGTTACCGGCGTGTACCACGGTCAATACGACTTCTTTTTGAATGGACTGTTGTAATTCCAGCGGCTTTTGTGGAATAAAGTCCTGAATATACAACAGATTGCAGCGTTTCACGTCAGCGATTGTTTTCAGTGAGAGTAAAAACACCGGCAAATTCTGTAGTTTTTGTGATTCCAGGGTGGTGGATTGCAGATAAGCTATATCTTCTTCAAACGCGCAGATGTTATAGGCTTCTTGCGGCAGGCGGTTAGGCGCCTGGCTCAGCAGGGCAAAGTTATAAATCAGTTCAGAAGTGGTTTCACGCATGTCGTGCGGGGCGGAAGCCGCCCAGCCGATGTTGGCGGTTGCCAGTCCAAGGCACAACAGGATAACTGTCAGGGCGCCGGGAATATACGCAGGAGCCGAATGACGTGGTTTTATTTTATCGTGGCGGCTGGGCTGCAGCATGAAGCGTAAAAGATGGGATGCCTGGCCGGGGAAAAGTGACATGATCAGGCTGAGTCGCTGTGTTCTCCTGCAAAAGCTTGGTTTCATTTTCAGGCTGAACTCCCTTGAGGTGTCATCGGGGAGCGCCACTGACTATCCTTTAAACAGGTGCAGGCAATAAGCGCTTAACAATGAAGCATCATACCTTGTGGCGCAAAATCTACAATCTAAAACACTGATAAATTCTGTATGCATATGATAAGCAAATTATTTTAGTGTTATCTGCGGATTAGGCCGCAGCTGATGCGCCTTGCATCCATCCACGCTCAGTATTGGTTGCGTGCTGTTTGCAGGTGGGTGGCGGGTTTTAAATCAAAGGCGACACAGATGCGACTTGCCTCTGCATGAAAGGGGATGGTCCTGTGGAACAGCGATGAAGGGAACAGCACGATATCGCCAACGCCCGGCTTGATGAAGCTGCTGGGGAAGTTGTCGTGTAACTTAGGATAGCTGTCGCCATGCGTGCCATATTCAAAAGCGCCTTCTTTCGGATCCGCAGTCTCGGGCATGGCCAGGTAAACCGCACCGCTGATCCAGCCTATCTCGTGGATATGCGCATCGAGGTGCCCGCCTTTTTGCATATTGACGTACCACGAACTGGTGAATTCCAGCGTTTCAGGAAAATGCGTAATCAGTGCACATTGCGCCTGCTGGAAATGTTGCTGGTAAAGGCGAAACTCGCG
Organism: Methylophilus sp. E2MeOHC9; assembly: GCF_058744375.1. Lineage (NCBI taxonomy): Bacteria > Pseudomonadati > Pseudomonadota > Betaproteobacteria > Nitrosomonadales > Methylophilaceae > Methylophilus > Methylophilus sp. E2MeOHC9. Next base: position 480,645 of record NZ_CP196024.1, on the reverse strand, counting down.
TTTGACCAATTCACCCAGTGTGCGGAAAGCCGCTTCCGGGCGCTTGAACAAGTTGCCCGCTGACTGCTTGCCATTCGTCAGCCGTGCTTGCTTGCGCTCTGCGATATCCGTCTGCGCAATATTATCCAGTAGCTCCGCTAGCAGCGGGCTGCCAGGTGCCAGTTCAGGCATGCGCCGGTGGTAAACAAATTCCAGCCCGTTGGCACAAAACTGGTAAGGGTCCGCCTCTCCGTGATTAATACTGTAATGGCTGGATAACGTGGCAATAAAGGGCGCGGTGTGTGGGCCTTGTGCTATCACCTCGGCGCGCAACTGCTTAAAAGCTTCAAACTTTTCAGCCTGGTAAAGGCAATACAACACCCGCGATTGCCAGTCATCCAGTTGCGAATGCTGAAAGTAAGGAATCGCTTCCTCGTATCGCTTTGCCAGGTAAAGAAACTCGCCCATATTGTAGTTGGCGCCGGCATGCTCAGGCTGCCGTTGTAGTGCTTGCTGGTAATACTGCACCGCGAGCGTCATGTCGCCCTGGTCACGCAAGGTTTCGCCAAGGTTGTTATAGGCGTCGGTGTAGTTGGGGAATAGCTCAATCGCGCGCTGGTAACTGCGCACAGCTTCGTTCAAGTGCCCTTGGTCGCGATAGGCCGTGCCTAAATTAAAGTGGCCGCGTGCATCTTGTGGTTGGATACGCAAGCCGGTTTGATAGCTGGTAATCGCCTCATCCAGGCGGCCTTGTTTTTGTAACAAGGTACCAAGGTTGCCGTGCGCCTCAAAAAATTGAGGGTTAAGCGTAATGGCTTTGCGGTAGGCTTGTTCTGCCTGTGGCAGCTGATTCAAATGCGTTAACACAATGGCATGGTTAAACCAGAGTTCCCCATTGTTTGGTTGCAGTTTTAATGCCTGCGCATAGGCCTGGGCCGCTTCAGGATATTGCTGGCTTTGATCTAATGCCAGTGCCAGCAGATGGTGCAAAATGAACTCACGCGGAAATTGCGCAAGCAGCTGGCGCGCACGACTCGCCACGGTGGAGAATTGTTGCGTATTCAACTGCTGGATCAGCGCATTGATTTCTTGCGGGAGGGAGAGTGCCATGATGCGTCATTCCTAAAGTTGTTACAATTTTGTAACATATCTTACAATTCTGCAAGGTTCAGGCGATTGGAGTGAAAGCAAAACTGGCGAGATTAGCGATCTAAAAGCGCATGCACGCGCACTGGGAAATAATCAAGATCAGGCTGGCGTGCTATTGATCTGGGCGTGGTTAGAGAGTTGTTTCAACAGGCGTACGGCAATCTTAGGGTCTTCCTGCAATAAATCCTCTATGCATTCGGCATCAATTTCAATCACCGCTGCTTGCTCAGAAACCACCACCGCACTGGCGGTGACCGGCTGGGCAGAAAACAAGGCGATATCGCCAAAGAAATCGCCATATTGCAGGATGCGTATGGTTTTGTCTGCCCCATCCGGCAGGCGTTGTATCAGGTGCAGCGTGCCTTCTACCACCATGTAGTAATGATGGTTGGCGTCGCCCTGATTAAAAATGTAACTGCCGTTGGTGTAAGTTTTTCCGTATTTGTGCATCAATGTCTGCAAATAATGTTGCTGGTTAGGAATATCATCGAACAGCCCTTTCAGCAGCAACACATCTTTTTGCCTGAGGGTGACCATCAACTCAAAGCCAATCAGGAAGATGGCAAAATTCAGGTATAGCCAGCTGATAGAAACGAACATGGCTTTCATGCTGCCAAATACCGCGCCGAAATTTTTATTTACACTCAGGAATAACCCGAATGCAGGCCGCATCAGCAGCCACAGCCCTGCGGTTAATAATGCGGAGAGTAACAAGTGGCGCCATTGCACGTGCAAAGGGCAAAAGGTCCGGTAAAACCCGGCAATCAGCAGGGTGGTGAGCAGGAGCGAGAGTAGCCCGCCGACAAAGTTGATCAGGGCAGAGGGTAAATGCACCGCCAGGAATACAATGACGGACTCAAGCACAAAGCCTGCGGCAGTAAACAGGAAGAAAACCAGCAGCACACCCAGTACGGCCATCACATCGCGGAATTTCTTGTTCCAGAACGACGGCACATCATGGCGGCTGGCGATCTGGTAAAAGCTGGAGCGCATTGCCGCCGCCAGCGGCGTGATGGTCCATAAAAGAATGAAGAAGCCCACCGCACCCCAGGCCGCTTTGGTCTGAGTGTTATTGTATACCTCTATCATGATGCGCTGGCTGAATTCCGGCAGTAGATTACTGGTCAGTATTGCCAGTTTGACGATGGCATAGTCTGATGAGTAGACCATATGGCTGATTAAAAAGAAGATCAGGATGATCAGTGGAATCAGCGCGAACAGTGCATAAAAGGACAATGCGGCAGACAAGCCCATCAGGCGATGTTTGCTCACCCCTTGCAGGGTGGTTTTAATCACAAATAGCGGTGTGGAGTATACATAAGGCAAAAAATACTGCCGCAGCGCGTGCCAGTGACTTTTTAACCTGATTAAACTGGTTGTCAGCATCAACGGAGTTCCATCGCCTTATTAGAGATCAAGCCTGCAGCACTTTATAGCGTTCAGTCGCAGCCAGCAATGCCTGGCAAGTGCCTTTCTCCATGGCAGAATGGCCGGCGTCGGGCACGATGACCAGTTCAGCATGCGGCATGGCCTGGGAGAGTTGCCAGGCCGTTTGCGGCGGACACACCATATCATAGCGGCCTTGCACTATCGTCGTTGGGGTCTCGCGTAATGTGGTTGCTGCCTGTTGCAGTAATTGTTCGCCATCAATAAAGCATAAGTGCTGGATGTAATGAATCTGTACGCGTGCACGGGCCAGTTCGATGGCACCGTCTACAGCAGAAGAATCTTTTGCCGGATTGGCTGGAGCTTGGCTAGGGGTGTCGCGGTTTTCTTGTTTGGGGCTATCTGATTTAGGCACCAGGCTCATGATGCTGGATTCAAACGCATTCCAGCGGGTGGCTGCCGGGATGCTGATCGCAGTATCTGTGTGGAACACCAGGTTTGCGTAGTAATCCAGGATATTTTCCTGCTGGCTTAATGGCACCCCTTCCAGTAGCGCCTGCCAGGCCTCCGGGAAAAAGAGGGCGACTTCGCCTAGAAACCAATGGATTTCTTGCGGCCTGCTTAAAAATATCCCTCTTAATGTCAGGCTGATAATGTCGGCTGCATGCTGGGTGGCATATGCCAGTGCCAGCGTGCTGCCCCATGAGCCACCGAAGACATGCCATTGCCTGATATTCAAGTGCTTGCGTATCACAGTAATGTCTTCAACCAATGTCTGCGTGGTGTTGTCGTGTGTTTCACCGGCGGGTAGGCTGCGGCCACATCCGCGTTGGTCAAAGAGAATAATGCGGTAATGCGCCGGGTCAAAAAAGCGCCGCTGTGCCGGATTGCAACCACTACCTGGCCCGCCATGTAAAAAAATGACAGGCACGCCAGTAGGATTGCCGCATTGTTCGATATAGATGGCATGTGTCGCGCTGACTTGTAAGCGCTCATGCTGGTATGGCGTACATTCTGGATAAAGACTTAAATCATTCATGAAGTATATTTTTCTGGGCTGGTGAATTAACTATCTGATTTTTAGGCTATTTTTTCAAACAGATTTTGATTGGAAAAAATAACAAAAACAAAGATGAAAAAAGTGTAACCAATTTGTAACTAAAGTGTTGCAATTGAAAACAAATTGTTCTATATTGCAATCCTCATATGCGGCAAAGTGTGAATTTCTACAGTTAGTCGGGAAATTTTCCCTAGCCGGTATTGTGTAAAGTATGCGAACAATTTAGTACTCCAATCCTAGTGGATACAAGTTGAATGTGTACTTAATATTAAACCCTTAGTATCAACTTTGGAGATCAATATGCAAGTTAATAAAATCAAACTGGCTTTGGGCCTGGTAGCTGCGTTGCCATTAGTGGCATTTGCTGCTGCAGACCAAGAAGCTGCATTGAAAGATGCAAACAACTGGGCTCACCCACGCGGTCAACATAATAACCAAGGTTACAGCGCGCTGTCACAAGTTAACAAAGGCAACGTTAAAAACCTGAAAGCTGCATGGACATTCGCTACCGGTGTAAACCGTGGTCACGAAGGTTCACCAGTTGTTGTGGGCAACATGATGTACGTTCACACAGCTTTCCCAAACAACGTATACGCTCTGGATTTGAACGATAACCAAAAAATCGTTTGGTCCTATTTCCCAAAACAAGACCCAAGCGTTCAAGCAGTTTTGTGCTGTGACAACGTATCTCGTGGTCTGGGCTACGGCGACGGTAAAATCTTCCTGCAACAGAACGACGGCGTTCTGATCGCTTTGGATGCAAAAACCGGTGCTAAAGTATGGGATGTTAAAAACACTGATCCTAAAGTCGGTGCAACTAACACTAACGCTCCACACGTAATCAAAGACAAAGTATTGACCGGTTGTTCAGGTGCTGAATTCGGCGTACGTTGCTTTATCGCTGCATACAACCTGAAAGATGGTTCACTGGCATGGAAAGCTTACTCAGCTGGTCCAGACAGCGAATCTTTGATCGGTGCTGACTTCAACAAAGAAAACCCACAATACAGTGCTCTGTCAGTTTACCAAGACGTAAACGGCGGTAACAAAGAAGGTGGTTCTTTCAAAAAGATCCCTAACGACCAACTGAAAACAGGTGAAAAAGAATTGGGTACACGTACCTGGTTGAAACCACAAGCTGTTAAAGATGGCTGGCAACATGGCGGCGGTTCCGTATGGGGCTGGTGGCCGTATGATGCAAAAACAAACCTGGTTTACTACGGTACTGGTAACCCATCCGTTTGGAACCCAGATGTACGTCCAGGCGACAACAAATGGTCTATGACTATTTTTGCTCGTGACTTAGACACTGGCGTGGCTAAATGGGGCATGCAAATGACTCCACACGATGAGTGGGACTACGATGGTATTAACGAAGTAATCCTGTTCGACAAAGGTGGCAAAACATACGCATGGCACCATGACCGTAACGGCTTCCTGTACACATGGCAAGCTAACAACGGTACATTGGTTGCAGCTGAAAAAGTGCATCCATTTGTTAACTGGGCTAACAATGTTGACCTGAAAACAGGTGTGCCAGATAAATTGGCATCTGCTTCTACTCACCAAGACTACAACGCTAAGGGTGTTTGCCCAGCTGCTTTAGGTACTAAAGACCAACAGCCTGCTGCTTACTCTCCAAAAACAGGTTTGGTATACACACCATTGAACCACGTGTGTATGACATACGAGCCAGTTGAATCCAAATACGTTGCTGGTCAACCATGGGTTGGTGCTACATTGACTATGTTTGCTGGTCCTGACGGCGTAATGGGTGGCTTCGGCGCTTATGATCCATTGACCAACAAAAAAGTTTGGTACAACAAAGAGAAATTCTCTGCTTGGGGTGGTGCTTTAACTACTTCTACTAACATTGTGTTCTACGGTACTTTGGATCGTTGGTTCAAAGCTGTTGATGCACAAAACGGTAAAGAGCTGTGGAAATTCCAAGTTGGTTCCGGTGTAATCGGTAACGCATTCACATACGGTAACAAAGGTAAACAATACGTTGGCGTACTGTCCGGTATCGGCGGTTGGGCTGGTGTTGCGATGAACCTGGGTATGACTAACGACACAGACGCACTGGGTGCTGCTGGTGGTTACAAAGAGTTGACCAAGTACAACGCTGCTCCTGGCGGCGGTGCACTGAATGTATTCTCACTGTAATTTGAGATTCATCTCAAGTTAACTTAAGAAATACGTTGACTCCTCTAACACCCTGCTTCGGCAGGGTGTTTTTTTTCATGATATTCATGATTCGGAAAAGCAAGAGAAATTAAAGTACGTTTTGGCTACAAATAGAAACTTATTCAAGATAAGATGATGGCTCTTGTCGGGCGTTAGCAGAACTTTTGGCTTCAAAAAAGACTCCAAACACGACAGGTAAAATCACAATAAGGATGAAATCAAGATGAAAATGACATGGAAGTTACTGGGTGCGATTGGGTTAATGTGGGTAGCGCAAACAACGGTGTTTGCTGAAGAGATTGATATTCCATCCATCAACCCTGACGAAGGCAGGATTGGTGAAGTGCGCCGCGTGGCTGATGAATCAGAATTCAAGGTCTGTTCTGACCCTGACAACATGCCTTACTCCAATATCAAGCTGGAAGGGTTTGAAGACAAAATTGCAAAAGTGCTGGCAGATGACCTCGGCAAAAAATTGACTTACCAGTATGCCTATAACCGCCAGGGCTTTTTACGCAATACCATCAATGCCATGCGATGTGATGTCATCATCGGCATGACTTCTGATTTTGATGGCTTGCGTACATCCAAACCTTATTACCGTTCTGGTCACGTCTTCGTCTGGCGCAAAGATAGCAACTATGACATCACCAATTGGGATTCACCGGACCTGAAAAAAGGCATCATCGGTATTGTGGGCCAAAGCCCGGCAACCATTCCTTTAAATGATTACAACCTGATGACCAATGCACGCCCTTACCGCATGCAGCGTGATTTGAACTTGCCAACTAGCTTTATGATTGATGACCTGGTTGCCGGCAAAATTGATGTAGCGATCATGTGGGCGCCGATTGCAGGCTATTATGCCAAGCAAGCCAAAGTGCCACTTGAGTTGCGTATGATTCCTGAATACAACAAAGTCAATTTGAAAGGTAAAGAGTACTGGAATATCTCTGTTGCCGTCAGAATGAAAGATAAAGATCGCATCAAAATGATCAACGAAGCGCTTGAGCGTAATAAAGACAAGATTGATGCGATCCTGAAAGATTATGGTATCCCGACCGTGCCAGTGGTTGAGGGTGACAGTGTGTACAAAAAATAACACTGAATTGAAAAAATATTATAAACAGGCCTCGATTAATGACAATGGAAAAAAAACCCAGTAAAATCGAGCACTTGTTTTGAAATGGCCAAGTGAAAGATTCTGAAGATTATTCGGAAATATTCGTCAACCGTTTCTGAAACGATTCGTTAAATGAGCATGCGTTAATTATTAGGTTTTCAATTAACGCCGCTCATTTTGTTTAGGATTAGGAGACAACATGTTAGGCAATAAAATTAAATCAGCTGTGATGATTTCCCTGTTGGCATTTGCTACAGGTGCAGTGGCTGATATTACTTTTTCGGCTACTCAAGACGGATCTACCATCAATATTGATAAAGCCATGTTTGATACCGATGCAGCTAAAGAGTTTTTAGCGACTGGTAAAAACCCATATATCGGGAACGAAGCTGCAATTAAAGCAGGTAAAAAGAAATTTAACCTGTATTCATGTGTAGCCTGTCACGGTGGTAAAGGTGAGGGCGCAGTTGGTCCTGGCCTGATCGGTGCAAACTTCCGTTATGCTAAAGACGGTACTAACAAAGGCATGTTTGAAACCATCTGGCACGGTACTAATGGTGGTATGGGTGCTAAAGGTTATGGCTTGATGGCTCCAGATGATGGCTTGAAACCAGATGAGGTATTGCAAGTGATTGCTTTCATCCGTAGTAACAGTGTTGTAAAAGCTACTGGTAACGAATAATAATAATACCAACTTAAAACGGTCACCTTGGTGACCGTTTTTTGTTTTTATGGCACAATGATTCGGTCAGTTTTATCAATAATAAAAACAAGAAAAAACTGTTTTATTTCAAGGAAAATTCTTACTTAAAGGTATGGGGGCAATCATGAGAAGTTTGTTGTTAACGTCAGTTCTGGCAGCGTTGCTGGCCGCATGTGGTAACGGTGGTCAATCATCAGGGGCTGGTGCTGAATCATCTGAGGATATTAAAGCGATTAAATTTGAGGCGACCCAGGATGGGCAGCCTCTGCAAATCGACCTCAAAATGTTTGATACGCCAGGTGCGAAAGAGTTTTTAAGCACAGGTAAGAACCCTTACATCGGCAAGGAAGACGCAATCAAGGAAGGTAAGAAGAAATTCAACCTGTTTTCTTGCGTGGCTTGCCATGGCGGACATGGTGAAGGTGCCGTTGGGCCTGGCCTGATAGGGGATAACTTCCGTTATGCCAAAAATGCGACCAACAAAGGAATGTTTGAGACCATCTGGCACGGTACTAACGGTGGTATGGGAGCTAAAGGTTTTGGCCTGATGGCGCCAGATGATGGCTTAAAACCTGATGATGTATTGAAAGTGATCGCTTTTATTCGTAGCCATGCAAAAATCACAGGTAACGAATAGCGGTATAATGTAGTTGTTGTGCGCGCTTGGCTGTACGGCAGGCGCGCTTTTTTATTGAAGGATATAAGTGTGACGGATGAAAATAATTTACACCATGTCATCATCGTAGGTGGTGGTGCAGGTGGCCTGGAATTGGCGACAAAGTTGGGAGACTCTCTCGGAAAAAAGAAGAAGGCTCGCATCACGCTGATTGATAGCACCAGAACACATGTATGGAAACCGTTATTACATGAAATCGCTGCCGGCAGCATGGACCCGGATCGCCATGAGTTAGATTACCTGGCGCAGGCGCACTGGCATCATTTTAAATTCCGCCTGGGGCGCATGGATGGATTGAACCGTGCTACGCGCGAGGTCAGTCTGGCGCCGTTTCTAGACGAAGATGGCAATGAAGTCATTGCGCACCGTACGTTCAAGTATGACACGCTGATTATTGCCGTTGGCAGTACCACCAACGACTTTGGTATCAAAGGCGCACGTGAATATTCGCTGGCACTGGATACACATTCACAGGCACAAAAATTCCACCGTTACCTGCATAACGCATTGTTGCGCGCACAGACACAACCAGAACCTTTAAAACCAGGGCAACTGGAAGTCGCCATTGTGGGCGCAGGCGCCACCGGCGTAGAACTGGCAGCTGAGTTGCACAATACCACGCGTGAATTAACCGCTTATGGATTGGACAAGATTGACCCTGACCGCGACGTAAAAATCTCACTGATTGAAGCCAGTGACCGTATTTTGCCTGCGTTGCCAACCAAGCTTTCTTATGCCGTGGATGTAGAGTTACGCAAACTGCGTGTCAATGTTTTCACGGGTGAGCGTGTCACTGAAGTTTCCCCTAAAGGCATTACCACGCACAGTGGCCGTTTTATTCCAGCGGAGTTAGTCGTGTGGGCTGCCGGGATTAAAGCGCCGGATTTCCTGAAGGATATTGACGGCCTGGAAACCAATAGAATCAATCAATTAGTCGTTAACCAGCATTTGCAGACCACGCGCGATGAGCATATTTTTGCTTTTGGTGATTGTGCTGCCTGCCCATGGCTGGGACACGATACGACCGTGCCGCCACGCGCACAGGCTGCGCATCAGGAAGCTTCTTTATTGGTCAAAACAGTCAAAGCACGCGTTGCCGGTAAAGAGACTCTGCCAGAGTTTCATTACCGCGATTATGGCTCACTGGTTAACCTGGGCAAATACTCTACCGTTGGTAGCTTGATGGGAGCAGTGGCTGGTGGCAGTATGTACATACAAGGTTTGTTTGCCAGAGTGATGTACCGCAGTCTGTATAAAATGCATTTGATGGCTTTGCATGGTGTACTGGCGGTGATTATTCATAGTATTGGTCGCCTTATTTCCAGACGTACAGAACCACATGTGAAACTGCACTAATTTTTGCAGAGGTTTAAAAAGTAAAAGGGCGCTTCAAGCGCCCTTTTCTTTATCCATATATAACGTGTTTACTCTGATTACTTAACGTTGAATATGTTTGCGGTAGACGAAAGTAATCAGAGACATGCTGACAATAATAAAGACGCCAAAGATCGCGACAATGGTATTTATCTCGAAATGCGCACCTACCATCCAGGTATAAGCACCCAGCAATAACAGGATGCCGATATTTTCGTTAAAATTTTGCACGGCAATCGAATGACCTGCGCCGAGTAAATGATGGCCCCTATGTTGCAGCAGGGAGTTTAGCGGCACCAGGAAATAACCGGACAATACGCCGATGACAAACAGTAGAACGGCCGCGACTATCGGGTTGGTGATCAATACCATGCTAATCACCAGGATGCCCATATAAATACCGGCTGGTAATACTTTCACGGCATTTTCCAGCTGCACATAGCGTGAGGCAATCACTGAGCCTGCGGCGATACCCACAGCCAGAATGGCAATCAGGTAAGTCGCTTCCTGTTGGCTAAAGCCCAATTTAACATCTGCCCACTTCAGTACCACAAACTGCAAGGTAGCGCCTGCACCCCAAAACAATGTCGTGACTGCCAATGAAACCTGCCCTTGCGGGTCTTTCCATAAAGTAATAAACGCATGCCAAAAGTCTTTCAGTAAGAACTTCAATGTCTTTTGCTCAACCTTATGGTCGATCGGCACTTTAGGGATGAAGTAATTAAACGCTGCTGCCAGCAGGTAAAGCAGCGTGATAAACGCAATACCTACATAAGGGCTGGTCGCCGCAGCGATAGTAGAGCCAAACACCGGCCCTAAAATAATCGCGGTGACGGTGGTGCCCTCCATCCAGGCGTTGGCCTTGATCAGCAGATGCGAAGGCAGCATTTCGGTGAGGATGCCATATTTTGCCGGCGAATAAGCCGCAGCGCCTATGCCGACGACTGCATAGGCGTATAACGGTGGCACGCCAGCCAGCGCCAGCAAGCAGCCAATAAACTTCAGGCCGTTGCTCAGGAACATGACGCGGCCTTTGGGTAAGGCGTCTGCGAACGGGCCGACAAATGGCGCCAGCACAATGTAGGAGATGACGAAAAACTCGCGTAACAACGGCTCATGCCAGGTCGGCGCGTTCAGTTGTGCGAGGAGGGCGATTGCCGCAAATAGCAGGGCATTATCGGCGATTGCCGATAAAAACTGGGCAATCAGTAGAGTATAAAAGCCTTTGACCATAACATCGGGGCAGACCTGCGTCTACAACACCTCTGCCGCGAAATCCGCCAGGCGCGAACGCTCGCCACGGATCAGGGTGATGTGGCCGTTATGCTGCCAGTTCTTGAAACGGTCAACCACATAGGTGAGGCCTGAGCTGCCCTCAGTCAGGTAAGGGGTATCAATTTGGGCAATGTTACCCAAACAGACGACCTTGGTACCTGGGCCCGCGCGAGTGATCAGGGTTTTCATCTGTTTTGGCGTCAGGTTCTGCGCTTCATCAATGATCAGGAATTTGTTGAGGAAGGTGCGGCCACGCATAAAATTCAGTGATTTGATCTTGATGCGGGTACGGATCAGGTCTTGCGTCGCAGCACGGCCCCATTCGCCTACATCCTCATCGGTCTTGTTCAAGACATCCAGGTTATCTTCCAGCGCACCCATCCATGGTGCCATTTTTTCTTCTTCAGTGCCTGGTAAAAAGCCGATATCTTCACCCACCGGCACAGTGACGCGGGTCATGATGATTTCAGAGTAACGCTTTTTATCCAGCGTTTGCGTCAATGCAGCAGCCAGGGTCAATAATGTTTTACCAGTACCGGCCTGACCCAGCAGTGTCACGAAGTCGATTTCAGGATCCATCAGCAGATTTAAGGCAAAATTCTGTTCACGGTTGCGTGCTGTAATGCCCCACACATTGTGTTTGGGGTTGGCGTGATCGTGTACGACCTCAAGCACGGCTGAATTGTCTTCCAGTTTGCGCACAATCGCGTGAAATGGCTTGTTGTATTCGTAAAACACAAACTCATTGATCAGTAGCGATTTCACAATCGGGCCGTTGATCTTGTAAAACATGCGGCCTGCTTCCTGCCAGGAGTGCATGTCTTTGCTATGCGCTTCCCAGAAGTCTTCCGGTAGCTCGCGTAAGCCGGTATACAGCAACTCGCTGTCTTCCAGCACCTTGTCATTAAAGTAGTCTTCAGAAGGCACGCCCATGGCGCGTGCCTTGATGCGGATATTGATATCCTTGCTGACCAGAATGACATTACGGTCCGGGGATTGTTTTTTGAGTGCCAGGACGACACTGATGATCTGGTTATCTGCTTTACTGCCCGCTAAGCCTGGCAGGTCTGTAGGCACATGTTCGGTCTGGAAAAACAGTTTGCCGGAAAGGTGGCGATTGCCCTTAATTGCCAGTTGACAGCCAGCTTCGAGATTGCTGGTGTCTACCCCGCCCATGATTTCTTCAAGGAAACGGCTGGCCTGGCGTGCATTGCGGGCAACTTCCGTCAGCCCTTTTTTGCCATTGTCCAACTCTTCCAGGGTGACCATAGGCAAATACACATCATGTTCTTCAAACCTGAACAACGATGAAGGATCGTGCATCAGTACATTGGTATCCAGAACGAACAACTTAGTTTGCGGAGCACGTGCCATAGGAAATCACTTTATGAGTGGAAAGATTGGATGCTGGCCAGCACTTCAGCGGCATGGCCATCGACCTTTACACCACGCCACTCGCGGACAATGGTGCCTTTTGGGTCTATTAAAAACGTACTGCGCTCAATACCACGTACCTGTTTCCCGTACATGTTTTTCATTTTAATCACATTCAATGCCTGGCAGGCGATTTCATCCGCGTCTGAGATCAACTCAAACGGGAAAGTGTACTTGGCCTTGAAATTCTCATGCGATTTGAGGCTGTCGCGCGAAATACCAAACACCACGGCATTGGCGGCGGTGAATTCATCATGCATGTCTCGAAACTGAATACCTTGGGTGGTACAGCCTGGGGTGGCATCTTTGGGGTAAAAATACAAAACAACGAATTTTCCCAAATAGTCACTGACTTTGAATTGAAGGCCGGAAGTTGCCGGTAAGGATAATGCGGGAGCAGGTGAATTCAACATAATATTCGTGGCAGATGCTTAACCACATTGTTGATAAAAAACCAAAATTAAGCAAGCAGAAAAAAGAAAATTTTCCAGGCCACCGAGCAAGTCGCCCATAAACACCTATGTGCAGCCAGGCCGCCTTACTGGGGCAGGGAGATAGTGATGCGCGTGCCTTTGCCCGCGTGGCTTTCAAACTGCATAGCGCCGGCGAGTTCCTCACAGACTTTAAAGGCAAACGGGATACCCAGGCCAGTACCAAAGCGTTTGGTGGTGGGGCCGGGAGTGATGGCATGTGGGTCAGGTTTAAATGGCATGCCCGGCCCCTGGTCGATAATCACCAGGGTCAATATATTATCCAGCAGCGAGCATTGAATCTGGATGTCTGTGCCTTTGGGTGAGGCTTCCGAGGCATTCAGAAGCAAGTTGTACAGCATTTGTTCCAACAGATGTTCATCAGTCAGGATCAGGCGTTTGATATTGCCACTGTTTTCAATCACCTTGATATTCTTCTCATTGAGCTTGGGCTGCAACGTCATGATGGCCCCCTGCACAATCGAAGAAAGCATCAACTGGTTCAGCATTGGCTTGATCGGGTGCAAGTAGGAGAGCAAGCTGCCAGTCCATCTTTCCAGGCGATCAACCGTATGGATAATGCCATGCACAGATTCCTGTGTATCTTTATCCGGGGCATCTATCACCTGGGCGGTGGCGCGTATGCTGGCGAGTGGATTGCGGATGTTGTGCGCCAGCATAGGCACGAGCAGGCCAAGTGCCGCCTGTTTTTCACTTTTGACCAATGCATCCCGGCTCAACGCCAGGTCTTCCGCCATCTTATTGATCTCTTTAGATAGCACCGCCAGTTCTTCAGCACCTGCCTCCGGCACTTGATGGCTCAAGTTGCCGGCACTGATGGCATTAGTGGCAATCATGATGTCATTGATGGGTTTGACGATAGAGCGTTTCAGGATGCGGCGTGAGTAAAGAATCAGCACGCAGGCTAGCAACAGTGGCAGCGAGAGCACGGCGATGGAACTGCTCCTGGCATCATCCAGCCGATTCTTGATCTCGCTCTGCTTGATCATCAGCAGGTGTTCGGCACGCTTGGAGACTTCTTCGTAGTGCGTGAAGATCCCAGTCTCGATATCCTGGTAAATAGACTTTTGCGCCTGCTTGTTGGGGTTGTTCTGGTAACGGTAAAACAGGGTAGGCGCTTCATTCACCAGCTTGCGGTATTTACTCTCGATCTCACTGAGCGCGCTGCGCTCCTCTTCATCAATGGCGATGCTTTGCAAACGCTGCAGATGCTCCAGGATGGAGGTGGTGTAGTGATTGTATTCATTGAGCGCATTTTCTTCCTGCAGGAAGAAAGCATCGAATAATTCTTTTACCTGGCGGTACAGGTCGCCTCTGACCAGGTAAATTTCCTGGATCACCATATTGATACGCTGCGATTGCTTGGACGCTTTATCCCACAGGTAAATGCCGTAGCCGCCACTGGCAACCGCCAGGATAATCAGGGCAATAAAATACAGGTCATGAAACAGCAGTAAGTTTCTGAGGGACTTGCCATAAGCCCGCTGCGTGAAAGCTGTTTTAAATGTTCCTTTGGAAAATGCCATGTTTCGCGGGCTTAGCTCGACAGTTTGAAGCTGACGGTGACGATAATATTGTTGATTCTACCGCGCAAAATCTCGTTAAAGTGCGGTTTTAACTGCGACTTCTGTGCCGCCGCCAGGGCCGCATCATCAATCGCTTTGTTACCGCTGGACTCTACTACTTCGATGCCTGTGATCTCGCCGTGGTCATCAATATTGATCTTCAGTTTTACATCGCCTTCAATACCCCTGTCCTGTGCGATCCTGGGGTAGCGCTGATTTTTCTTGAGTTCGCGGTGTGCGGCATTTTTAAAAGCGTTACGCGCTGCTTCAATATCACCTTCACTCGGGCCGGTGGCTTTGGGTGGTTCAGGTGCGGGTGTAGGCGGAGCTGCTGGTGGTACCACCACTTCAGATTTACTTTCACTCGCCGTTGGTTTCGCTGTGATCACTGCTGGGGCAGGGGTTTCTGCAACCGCGCGGGTAGGCTCTGTCGGTGGTTCCGCCACGGGCGATGCTTTTTGCGGCACTGGTTTCTTTTCAACCGGCTTGGGCTCTGGTTTTGGTGGTGGTTTCACCGGTTGTGGTTTGGCTGGCTCAGGCGTGGGCGGTGTAGGTTCCGCTTCCTCAGCAGCAGGCGGCGTTTCTTTCACCAGCTCGATCTGGATTTCCTGTTTTATGACAGGTGGTTTTTCATAAGTAGGCTTGGGAATGAATAACACAATCAATGCATGTATCAACAGCGAGCCTATCAGGCACCACTCCAATGCATGTTTGAATTGTTTTGATTCTTTCAGTACGGCTTGCACGCCTAAATCCTAACCTTAAACCCCCATCACGACCCGACACTATAAGCTATTTTTTAGCATTCTTGCCAGTGCGAAAAGGTTTGTTTACCTAGCACACGCCGTGAAAAGGTTGCACTTCTACCAGCGCGCCTGCTTCCAGTGCGCCAGTTTTTTCGCCAAGCACAATAAAGCAATTAGCCAGACTCATGCTGCTTAAAATGCCCGAGCCTTGCTCACCGGTGGTTTTCACTTTCCAGTCTTCACCCTCTTTAAATAAGATGCCGCGCTGAAACTCGGTACGGCCGGTGGCTTTTCTAATGGCGTTGACGCATTCGACCTTAAATGTGGGCGATGCCTGGTTGGCTGTCCCCATTAGCTGCTTGAGCGCATCCTGTACAAACTGGTAGAAAGTCACCATGGCGGAAACCGGGTTGCCAGGCAGCCCAAAATAATGGGCGTCGCCAATTTTGCCATAAGCCAGCGGGCGGCCAGGCTTCATATTGATTTTCCAGAACAATACCTGCCCATGCTTGGCTAGCAGTTGTTTCATAAAGTCTGCCTCACCTACCGAAACGCCGCCAGTGGTGATCACCACATCATGTTCCTTTGCCGCTTGCAGCAGGGTTTTTTCCAAAGCATCCGGGTCATCTGCCACATTGCCAAGATCATGCATGTCGACACCAGCCGCTTGCAGCACCCCCCATAAACTATAGCGGTTGCTGTCATAAATCTGTCCTTGCTGCAAAGGCTTGCCAAGCCCGACCAGCTCATCGCCGGTGCTAAAAAAAGCGACTTTTACTGGACGGTAGACTTCAATTTCAGCCACACCCAGAGAAGCCAGCAGGCCCATATCCGCTGGTTGAATACGGTGGCCACGCGCCAGCACCGTTTGGCCGGTAGCGATATCTTCACCAGTCAGGCGGATATTGGCACCCAGCGCCGGTAATTTTGTCAGGGTCACCCACTCGCCCTCTGTAGCGGTATGTTCCTGCATGATGACCGTATCGACTGTGGGCGGTATGACTGCGCCAGTCATGATCTTGATGCAGCAACCAACTGGAATCTCGGCGGTGAAAGGAACACCCGCAAAAGCAGTGCCTATGATTTTGAGTGGATTGCCCGCTTCGGCATGCCGGAAAGCAAAGCCATCCATGGCTGAATTGTCATGGCCTGGCACATTCAAGGCCGAAGTCACCGGCACAGCTAATACACGCCCCAGGCTAGCTTTAATCGCCACCGTTTGAGTCTCGCTTACCGGGCTTAAGAACTGCTGAATGTAATGACGAGCCTGTGCGACTGACATGGCGTTCGGGTCATAGTCATCCAGGCACGAGGCATTTGCAGCTAAAGCAGAAAGGTCTAAATCAGAAAATTGTGGAGGCATGACAAATATTTACCAGTCGCGAAAACATTATTTTTACATACTAAACAGGCTATCACCATCTTCAGCGCACTATGTTTTTTAACACAGGCGCTTATGCGCTCAGGCAGGCGGATTGTTTTCACAAAGAAGTGTCGTTACTGCGCATAATTGATGTTAGTAAACGCTTGCTCATCTTCAAATTCAACAAATACAGGGGAGTGTCTGGCTTGCCAGCCGCTGACTCGGCGTTGGCCAGCCTGCAGGAATGCATTGAGGTCAGCGCTTAAACTGCGATGAAACAGGCAAAAAACCGGATGCTCGCCACTGGCGCTACGGGCGACTGCCACTAAAGTATTCGTGATGCGTATCGCCTGCGACAGGCGTGCGACCAGATCCAGTGGTAGCAGCGGTGAATCGCATGGCACGGTGAGTACCCAGTCTGTCCGCGCATGCGCTAAACCGGCCTGAAACCCCGCCAGGGGGCCATCAAACTGGTCAGTGGCATCTGTGATAACCGGGATGCCGTATTGCTGATAACGCTCTAAATTACGATTGGCATTAATGATGACCTGATCCACCTGCGGCTGGATGCGTGACAACACATGCGCCACCATCGCCTTGCCCTGGTAATCGACCAGGCCTTTATCGATACCGCCCATGCGCATGCCGCGGCCACCGGCAAGAATGACTGCTGTGATCTGCATCAACCACCTGTATGCGACATAAAGCGGATCACGGCCGGTGCAGCACGTTGTAAATCGAAATCGTGCCCCTTGGGTTTGATGCGCATGCCATGCAAGATGGCTTCCACCAGCGGTCTGTCATCATTGGGGTGCGCGCGCAAAATCGGCATCAGGTCTATGTTGTGTTCCTGCCCCAGGCATAAAAAGAGCTCGCCTTTACAGGTGATGCGCACACGGTTGCAGCTTTCACAAAAGTTATGGCTGTGTGGTGAAATAAAGCCGATTCTGGTTTTCTGGCCATTGACTTGCCAGTAGCGCGCAGGACCGCCAGTTTTATGGGTGCTGGGGGTGAGTGAGAACTTACTTTTTAATTGCGCCAGTGTTTCATTATTACTTACGCAGCTGTTTTCGCGGTCATGGTTGACCTCACCCAAAGGCATCTCTTCAATAAAGCTGATGTCTATATGTTTACGGATAGCAAAATTGACCAGATCAACGGCTTCATCGTCATTGATGCCACGCATCAGCACCGTATTGAGTTTGATATTACTAAACCCGGCCTGAATTGCATGCTCCAGTCCAGACAAGACTTTAGCGAGTTCACCCACGCGGGTGATCCTGCGGAAGCGCGCCTCATCCAAACTGTCCAGCGAGATATTGATGCGGTTCACCCCGGCTGCTTTCAGTGGCAGGCTGAATCGGTCTAGCTGGCTGCCATTGGTGGTGAGCAGGCATTCCTCCAAACCAGGCAGGTGGCCGACCTCTTCAAATAACCACATGGCATTTTTGCGCACCAGCGGCTCGCCGCCCGTGAGGCGCACTTTGCTGACGCCCATGCGGACAAATAATTTAACCAGACGTGCACACTCTTCCAGTGTCAGCACTTCATCTCGCGGTAGAAACGTCATTTCTTCGGCCATGCAATACTGGCAACGGAAATCGCAACGGTCTGTAATCGACAGGCGAATATAGTCCACCCGACGGCCAAACTGGTCGATTAACTGGGTAGGTATACTATTTGAAGGAGTCATGAAACTCATGAATGTTAAAGTAATCAATATATTATGCCCTTTTCCTGCTTTAACAAGGCATAAATAGAGGTTATTATTCGATGGTGATAGAATGTAACTGAATTGTAAATGCGAGGTTGGTTTGAACCAGATACTGAGCCATGAGCAGCAAACGCGCATTCAAGCGCATATTCAAGCACATCGTCTTGTACCGGGCGGTTTAATGCCGCTTTTACATGCGATCCAGGATGATATTGGCTATGTGCCAGAAGCCATCTATCCTGATATTTCCAGCGCGCTGGCCCTGTCAGTCGCCGAAGTGCACGGCGTGGTCAGTTTTTACCATCACTTCCGCACGCATCCCATAGGCAAGCACGTATTACAGATCTGCCGTGCCGAATCCTGTCAGGCCATGGGCTCTGAGAAACTCGAAGCCGAACTCAAATCCAGGCTAGGTGTGGATTACCACCAAACCACGCAAGACGGCCAGTTGACATTGTTGCCGGTGTATTGCCTGGGCAACTGCGGCTGTTCACCGGCGGTGATGCTGGATGATGAAGTGCATGGCCGCATGAATAGCGAAAAAGTCTCCGAACTGATTGCCGAGGTGTGTCATGGTTAAGGTATACGTACCGATTGACTCCACAGCGCTCTCCCTTGGTGCCGAGCGCACTGCCAAAGCGATTGCCAGCGAAGCGCAAGCACGTGGTATTGAAATCCAGCTGGTACGCAACGGTTCCCGTGGCCTGTTCTGGCTGGAACCTTTGGTCGAAGTCGAGCTGCCAGAAGGCCGCGTCGCGTTTGGCCCGGTAACTCCCAAAGATGTCGCCGGCCTGTTCAATGCCGATTTTATCAATGCATACTCCGAATCAGCCAAAGCGCATCCTTTGTATCTGGGGTTGACTGAAGAGCTGGCCTGGCTGAAAAAACAGCAACGCCTGACATTTGCCCGCGTGGGCATTACCGATCCGGTCTCGCTGGAAGATTACCTGGCGCATGACGGCTATCAAGGCTTAAAAAATGCATTGGCGCTCAGCGGTGAGGAGATTGTCAAAACGGTGACGGATTCCGGGTTGCGTGGCCGTGGCGGTGCGGCTTTCCCTACCGGTATTAAATGGAATACCGTACTCAATGCACCAGCCGAACAGAAATATATCGTCTGCAATGCCGACGAAGGCGATTCCGGCACCTATTCAGACCGCATGATTATGGAAGACGACCCGTTCGTCCTGATAGAGGGGATGACGATTGCAGGCATTGCTGTCGGCGCCACCAAAGGGTATATCTACCTGCGCAGTGAGTATCCACATGCGCTCAACACTTTGAATGAAGCCATACGCAAGGCAAACCTGGCGGGTTATCTGGGTGAAAATATCCTGGCATCTGGCAAGACTTTCCATCTGGAAGTCCGCCGTGCCGCTGGGGCTTATGTCTGTGGTGAAGAAACTTCGCTGCTCGAGAGCCTTGAAGGCAAGCGTGGCCTGGTACGTTTCAAACCGCCACTGCCAGCCATAGAGGGCCTGTTTGGCAAACCGACCATTGTGAATAATGTCATTTCACTGGCGACCGTGCCTATCATTCTGCATAAAGGCGCGCAGTATTACGCTGATTACGGCATGGGCCGTTCACGTGGCACGCTGCCGATTCAACTGGCGGGTAACCTAAAACAAACCGGTTTGGTTGAGCTGGCCTTTGGTGCGACTTTGCGCGAATTGCTGTATGACTATGGCGGTGGTTCAGCTTCTGGTCGCCCGATTCGTGCAGTGCAGGTAGGGGGGCCATTAGGCGCCTATCTGCCGCAAGAACAATTTGATACGCCGCTGGATTATGAAGAATTCAGCAAAATCTGGGCAGTGTTGGGCCATGGCGGCATTGTGGCGTTTGATGATACCGCCGATATGGCGAAAATGGCCCGCTATGCGTTCGAGTTTTGTGCGATAGAAAGTTGCGGCAAATGCACACCTTGCCGGATTGGTTCTACCCGTGGCGTAGAAGTGATGGACAAGATAGTGGCCGGCAAGAACCATCCGCAAAATGTGCAGTTGCTGCGTGATTTATCTGACACCATGTTAAATGGTTCTTTATGTGCATTGGGGGGCATGACACCTTATCCGGTGCTGAGCGCCCTCAATCATTTCCCTGAAGATTTTGGTCTAAGTAATAAAGAAGCGGCTGCCTAGGCAGCAGAGGTGACATTATGGATGACATCAAATATACCCCTTCCCACCCCACCATCCTGAAATACGATGCGGACAAAGACTATGGCACGCCCAAGTCTGACAGCGACGTCATGGTGACGCTGAACATTGACGGTGTGGATGTGACGGTGCCGGAAGGTACCTCGATCATGCATGCCGCGCAATTGAGTGGTGTGACCGTGCCTAAACTGTGTGCGACCGATTCGCTGGAAGCGTTTGGTTCCTGTCGCTTGTGCCTGGTCGAGATTGAAGGGCGGCGCGGCTACCCGGCTTCCTGTACCACGCCGGTGGCTTCTGGCATCAAGGTCAGAACGCAAACACCAAAACTGGCCGATGTGCGCCGTGGCGTGATGGAATTATATATTTCTGATCATCCGTTGGATTGCCTGACCTGTGCTGCCAACGGCGACTGTGAGTTGCAGGACATGGCGGGTGCAGTAGGCCTGCGTGAAGTCCGTTATGGTTATGAGGGTGAAAACCACCTCGGCCAGACGAAAGACGAATCCAATCCATACTTTACCTTTGATGCGTCAAAATGCATCGTTTGTTCCCGCTGTGTAAGGGCGTGTGAAGAAACACAAGGCACTTTTGCCTTGACCATTCAGGGCCGCGGTTTCGATAGCAAGGTCTCCGCCGGTAACCAGAACTTCCTCGAATCTGAATGTGTCTCTTGTGGTGCCTGCGTGCAGGCTTGCCCTACCGCCACCCTGATGGAAAAAACCGTGATTGAAGCGGGTACGCCAGAGCATAGCGTGACTACGACTTGTGCCTACTGTGGTGTCGGTTGCAGCTTTGATGCCGAGATGAAGGGCGAAGAAGTGGTGCGCATGACGCCGACCAAAGCCGGCGGTGCCAACCATGGCCATAGCTGTGTCAAAGGCCGATTTGCCTGGGGTTATGCCACCCATGCTGACCGTATTACTACCCCAATGATACGCAAGAGTATCCATGACCCATGGCAAAAAGTGGGCTGGGATGAGGCGATCAACTACGCCGCCAGTGAAATCCAGCGTATCCAGGCCAAATATGGCAAAGATGCGGTCGGTGGTATTACTTCCAGCCGTTGTACTAACGAAGAAGTGTATGTGACACAAAAGCTGATCCGGGCTGTATTCGGCAGTAATAACGTAGATACCTGCGCGCGCGTCTGCCACAGCCCTACAGGTTATGGCTTGAAGCAAACGCTGGGTGAATCTGCCGGTACACAGACCTTTGATTCGGTGATGAAGTCTGATGTGATTTTTGTGATGGGTGCTAACCCAACTGATGGGCACCCGGTTTTCGGCTCATTGATGAAACGCCGCCTGCGTGAAGGTGCCAAACTTATCGTCGCCGACCCGCGCGCGATTGACCTGGTAGAAAACTCACCGCATATCCGTGCCGACTATCACCTGAATCTGCGCCCTGGCACCAATGTCGCATTGATCAGTGCCCTGGCGCATGTGGTGGTCACCGAAGGCCTGGTCAAGGAAGATTTCGTTAAAGCGCGTTGTGAATGGGATTCTTTCGTCGCCTGGCGTGATTTTGTCGCCAAACCGGAAAACTCTCCCGAAGCGCTGGCAAAAGACCTAGGGCTGGATCCGCAAAAAATACGCGAAGCCGCACGCCTGTTTGCCACCGGCGGCAATGCCGCTATTTACTATGGCCTGGGCGTGACCGAACATAGCCAGGGCTCAACCACCGTGATGGGTATTGCCAACCTGGCGATGGCAACCGGCAATATCGGCCGTGAAGGGGTAGGCGTCAATCCGCTGCGTGGACAGAACAATGTACAAGGTTCTTGTGATATGGGTTCCATGCCACACGAGTTCCCAGGCTATCGCCATGTGTCGGATAACGAAACCCGCGCATTGTTTGAAACCGCCTGGGGCGTGACATTGAGTGCAGACCCAGGCTTGCGTATCCCGAATATGCTGGACCTGGCGGCAGAAGGCAGCTTTAAAGCCGTCTATTGCGTAGGTGAAGACATTGCGCAATCCGACCCTGATACTCAGCACGTCACACATGCGCTAGAAAGCATGGAGTGCGTCATCGTGCAGGACTTGTTCCTGAACGAAACCGCCAAGTTTGCCCACGTATTTTTCCCTGGCGCTTCTTTCCTGGAGAAAAATGGCACTTTTACCAATGCTGAGCGCCGTATTTCACCCGTGCGCAAAGTCATGTCACCCAAGAATGGCCTCAGGGATGATGGCAAACACGAAGCTGGCCTGGAAGACTGGGAGATTACGGCACGCTTCTCAGAGGCGCTGGGTTACCCCATGCACTATACGCATGCCAGCGATATCATGGACGAGATCGCAGCGCTCACCCCTACCTTCAATGGCGTCAGCTTTAAGAAACTGGACGAATTGGGCAGTATCCAGTGGCCATGCAATGATGAAGCACCTGCAGGCACGCCGACTATGCATGTGGATGAGTTTGTGCGCGGCAAAGGTAAATTCTTTGTGACGCAATATGTGCCCACGACAGAGCGGGTCAATGGCAAGTTTCCACTGATTTTGACGACTGGCCGTATCCTGTCGCAGTACAACGTTGGGGCGCAGACGCGGCGCACTGAAAATGTGGTGTGGCATCCTGAAGATAAAATTGAGATCCACCCGCATGATGCTGAAGATCGCGGTATCCAGGAAGGTGACTGGGTAGGCATTAGCAGCCGCGCTGGTCAAACCGTGTTGCGTGCCAAGATCACCGAGCGGGTCCAGCCCGGCGTGGTTTATACCACTTTCCACCATCCGGAATCTGGCGCCAATGTGATCACGACTGACAACTCT
Source organism: Methylophilus sp. E2MeOHC9 (assembly GCF_058744375.1). Taxonomy (NCBI): domain Bacteria; kingdom Pseudomonadati; phylum Pseudomonadota; class Betaproteobacteria; order Nitrosomonadales; family Methylophilaceae; genus Methylophilus; species Methylophilus sp. E2MeOHC9. The sequence goes on along the minus strand of NZ_CP196024.1, from coordinate 457,493 downwards.
GACTGGGCGACCAATTGCCCTGAGTATAAAGTCACTGCCGTGCAGGTAACCAAAGTGAATCAGTTGTCCGACTGGCAGAAAGAGTACCGTAATTTCAGCGATACGCAGATAGAGTTGTCGGGAATGGATCCACAGACGGTTGTTTCCTGATGGCGCAAGTTGAAGTTAACAGTTGCCTTTCTGATGATGCAAGCGTTGACTGGCAGGCAGTTACCGCCAGTGAAACGGTGCGTGAATTCACTGTCACGCGCTGGCGCGGTGAGCAACTGCCAAGCAGTGTCATCGATACGCTCGCGCAAGAAATACCGATCGCATTAGTCTATAACGGTATTTCGCATGTGGTCATGCTGGCTACCCCGGCTGATCTGGAAGACTTTGCCTATGGCTTTTCATACACTGAAGGCATTATCAGTGAGCGGGCGCAGATCTATGGCATTGATGCAAAAGCGATCTATCACAGTAACGGCCAGCTGCGCGGTATTGAATTGCATATCGAGCTCGCCACCGCGCAATTTGCGGCGCTTAAAGAGCAGCGGCGTAATTTAACCGGGCGTACTGGCTGTGGTTTATGTGGTGCTGAAAGCCTGGAGCAAGTATTCAAAATGCCTGCGCAGCCGAAAGCGGCCATGCCCTCTTTATCGTTGCAAGTGATTGATGCAGCCATGGCGCAGCTTAAATCACAGCAGCCATTACAACAGCTAACGGGTGCCACCCATGCATGTGCCATCGCCAATGACCAGGGGCAAGTGTTGCAGGTGCGTGAGGACGTAGGCAGGCACAATGCCCTGGATAAACTGATAGGGTCATTGTTGCGGCAATCGCAGGATTTTAGCGAGTTATGGCGCCAGCACTGGGTGTTAACCACCAGTCGGGCCAGTTACGAAATGGTGCAGAAGGTGACCATGACTGGAGGTCGGGCACTGGTCGCTATCTCGGCCCCGACTGCGTTAGCTGTCGGCCTGGCACAGGAATACGACTTTTTACTGGTGGGTTTCGCCAGACCTACTCAATGCGTGGTGTATCACGGCGTGTTGACTAACTCTAATTAAAGCTAGATGCCTGTAATCTATTGTTGAGTTGAAAAGAGCACGAGATGGAAGTAGACAAGTTAATCAAAATGGCCAACCAGATAGGTGATTTTTTTGAGGCGAATCCGGATGTTGAAGATGCCAAGCTGGAGATAGCTGGGCATCTTAAAAAATTCTGGAACTCGGTGATGATTAAATCATTGGTGGCCTATGTGCAACAGCAGCAGGGCGCTGGCTTGCACCCCAGGGTGCTCGCTGCGATTCAACAGCATATGCAGGCTTAAAACTGCGCACGCGTTAGTTGCTTAACGGCGCTGAAGCAACCTGTAAGATTCTTTGCTTTGGCGACTTTGTTCGCCTTCCCAGATCAGCGACCACTCTTGACCCGGCGATGCGTGCCGTTTGCCTGGCTGATCTTCAATCAATAACAAGTCACAGCCTGAAGCGTCTGCTGCCAGGCGTATACCCGCATGGTAATGCAGTAAATCAGATTGTGATGAGCCGATGTTATGGCTGCTAATGCAGCGGTAATGAGTGGGCAATTGCTTGCGCAAATCTTCAAATATCGGTTGATAGGTACGTGCGGCTTCTATCATTGGTAACCATAAACTCATAAATACTGTCCAGGCGCAGGTCATGCCTATCGCCCAGTTAGTTGCGCTGGAGCGGTTAGAGTGTTTGGAACGTATGACGCCAGACAGCCATATTAAAGTGACAGCCACTGCAATCGTCCCGTATAGCACGCTGAGGGGTATGGTTTGCAGGCCGGATAAATAAGCCAGGCGCTGGTAAAGTTTGACCGGGTTGCCAGTGAGCATCGCCCACCAGCCCAGCCAGGCAATGGCAATCAGCAAGCCGAATAGAATCAGGCCAAACCAGTTTAACGCGCCAGCCGCGCCGCGTTTGAGCGTTTCTATGCTGCCAGCTGCCAGTGCAGTAAGAGGGATCAATAATGGTAGTGCGTTGACTTCACTGCGGTCACTAAAAAAGCCGATGAGGATGAATGCAACGATAAAAAAAATCAGGCATAACTGGAAGCGATAGGTGTGCAGCACAGCATGCCGGAAGCGCCAGATGCCCCACATCGCAAGCGGCAAAGCCGGCCAGGCATACCATGCCAGGGTGCGCAAAAAGTATAAGTGCTTGCTCGGCATCTGGATGCTCACCTGCGTCGGCCACCAGCCAGCCCACAAGCCCGGCGCCCACTGCTGGCATAGCCAGCACCAAAGTAAAATGCCAGGCAATGCGAGTGCCAGGCCGGATAATAAGGCGCGTTTGGCCGCCGCATGTTGACAGATCACTGGTAAAAACAGCACGCCTATCGTGCTGCCAATAACCATGGCGGCCGGTAGCACACCGGCTGATAAAAATGCGATCAATAACCCGCCAGCAAGTAACCACATAGCACGTACCGGCTTGCGTAACACGAGTGTCAATGCATAAAACGCCATGCTGATGCCGCTGAGTGCCGATACCTCTGGCATGATGGTATGCGCGCTGACGACCAGGCCCAGGCAGCCAATAAAAATGAAGTTGGTCTGGCGTCCGGCGCCCAGGTTCCACAATTCACGGCCACTCAAGCCCATCATCAACAGTGTGAGCAGCATCCAGATGCCAACGCTGAGTCGTGCGGCATCATGAATGGGTAGTAGGGGGGAGAGTGCTTGTGAAAATCCGGTGGCTACCCAGTAAAACAGGGGCGGTGTTTCGAGCGCGGGATGGCCGGCTGAGATCGGGGCGATCCAGTGGCCATCGGCCCAGCTTTGCACAGATAGGAATGGATGCTCGATCAGGCTCTGGATAATGCTGGCAGATTGCGACTCAAATGGCTTCCACGGTGAGTGGCCGATCAGGCCGACACACAGCCAGATGGCACACAGTAGAATCAGCAGGTGTGTTTTGGCGCGTTCCCCCACCTTGGCGCGCGGGGTGGCCATGTTTTCCTGCCAGTCGTGATCAATAAAAAACTGCATGTGTCAGCGGTGTGCTCGTGTAAGGCATTTTATGTGTTGTTATCTTAACGCAAACATGAATACTAGCCAGCATGCGTTGAAAACAAAAAAGGCAGCCATGCTGCCTTTTTTGATATACATCCCACCCAATTACATGCCGTATTTTTGGCGGAATTTCTCAACGCGACCAGCGGTGTCCACAATCTTCTGTTTGCCAGTGTAGAAAGGGTGGCACTGTGAACATACTTCGATGTTCAAGTCTTTGCTGCTGGTAGAACGGGTTTTGAATTTATTGCCACAGCTACAAGTGACGTTAATTTCAGGGTATGTTGGGTGAATGTCGGCTTTCATGCTTTCTCTCTAATCTTTAAGCAGTTGCGGTAAGCGCGCGATTATCACCCAATTCATTCTATTAATCAATAGATGCATGGAAATAATTTTCACGCGCAGGCGGGCTAGCCGCGACGCATGCTGTCAAAAAAGTCGTTATTGGTTTTAGTGGCCTTGATTTTGTCCAGCAAGAACTCCATCGCCTCGAGGTCGTCCATAGGATAAAGCAATTTACGCAATACCCAGATTTTTTGCAGTACATCTTTATCCAGCAGCAATTCTTCGCGGCGTGTGCCGGATTTATTGACGTTGATAGCTGGGTAGATACGTTTCTCGGCCATACGTCTATCCAGGTGGATCTCCATGTTGCCGGTACCTTTAAATTCTTCGTAAATCACATCATCCATACGTGAGCCGGTATCTACCAGCGCGGTCGCGATAATGGTCAGTGAGCCGCCTTCTTCTACGTTACGCGCGGCACCAAAGAAACGTTTTGGTTTTTGCAGCGCGTTGGCATCCACACCACCGGTCAATACCTTACCGGAGGAAGGGATCACCGTGTTGTAAGCACGGGCCAGGCGGGTGATGGAGTCCAGCAAAATGACTACATCTTTTTTGTGTTCAACCAGGCGTTTGGCTTTTTCCAGCACCATTTCAGCGACTTGAACATGACGCGTGGCTGGTTCATCAAAGGTAGAAGCTACGACTTCGCCGCGCACTGAGCGGGTCATTTCGGTCACTTCTTCCGGACGTTCGTCAATCAGCAATACGATCAGCACACAGTCAGGGTGGTTAGCTGTAATCGCGTGCGCTACATTTTGCAGCATGACTGTTTTACCACTCTTGGGGCTGGCGACCAGCAAAGCACGTTGGCCCCGGCCGATAGGTGCGATCATATCGATCATGCGGCTGGTGATGTTTTCTTCACCGCGGATTTCACGTTCCAACGTCAGCGGTACGGTCGGGAACAATGGTGTCAGGTTCTCGAACAGAATCTTGTGTTTGGTGTTCTCTGGCGCTTCGCCGTTGACGCTATCAACTTTGACCAAGGCAAAATAACGCTCGCCATCCTTAGGGGTGCGGATCTCACCCTGGATACTGTCACCAGTGTGCAGGTTGAAGCGGCGGATCTGTGAAGGCGAAACGTAAATGTCATCCGGACCAGCCAGATAAGAAGTATCTGGCGAACGCAGGAAGCCAAAGCCGTCAGGCAATACTTCTAACGTCCCATCTCCAAAAATGCTGTCGCCTTTTTTTGCTTTGTTTTTCAGGATGGCAAAAATCAGGTCCTGCTTGCGCATGCGGCTAGCATTTTCGATTTCGTTACTGGTGGCCATTTCTACCAGTTCGGTAACAGGGAGGTGTTTGAGGTCGGATAAGTGCATGAGTGACTCGCTAGATTGAGAGACGGCGGAGAGTGGGATTGAAAAACCCGGTTTCGAGGCTATTTGAAACCGGGTAGGATGTCTTAAATATTGCTGTCGATAAAGGCGCTGAGTTGGGACTTGGATAATGCGCCTACTTTGGTGGCTTCTACATTGCCGTTTTTGAACAGCATTAAAGTAGGAATGCCACGAATGCCGTATTTAGGCGGCGTATTCTGGTTGTCATCGATATTCAGTTTGGCAACTTTCAGGCGGCCGGCGTATTCTTTGCTGATATCATCCAGAATAGGCGCAATCATTTTACAAGGGCCACACCACTCTGCCCAGTAATCAACCAATACGGGAACCGTCGATTGTAAAACTTCCTGTTCAAAGCTGGCATCGCTTAAATGGGTAATGTTGTCGCTCATTATTGCCTCGTAAGAATGGGTGGAGAATAAATAGAGTGGAATTAAACAGAATAATTCTGGTTATTTGGTGCTAAAAATGTGTTTGGCTTAAATTGGTTGAGTTAGTAATTTGCTGAAAATATGAAATTACTAAATGTGTTTGCGATAAGTATAGCAACACATTTCCAGCAGAATCAAGTCTTTTTCTATACATATACTATGATGGTGTCCATAGTGTGGTTTTCAAGAGCAAGTAGTTAATATTGGCTGATGGGATTTAATGAAACATAACATTTACAGGCAATGGCTCATTGGCTTGCTTGGATTGCTGTGGGTGAATAGCCTGATGGCTGAGCTTTCCGCTACCTGGGTCATGCAGGACACGGCAGGCAAAACCCACCAGTTGTCTCATTACAAAGGCCGTTGGCTGGTGGTGAATTACTGGGCGCCCTGGTGCCCGCCCTGCCTGGAAGAGATGCCTGAGCTGGTGGCATTTTATGATGAGCACCGCCAGCAAAATGTCATGGTGCTGGGGGTGGCCGTGCAGTACAAAAGCGAAAAGTCGGTCATGGATTTTGCCGAAGATATGCTGATCTCATACCCGATTATTTTAGGGGACGCACAAAAGAAACCATTGCCACAGCCTGAAGTATTGCCGACGACTTATATATATCACCCGGATGGGCGGCTGTATAAAGTAAAACGCGGCGCTGTCAGCAAGCACTGGTTAGAGCAATTGCTGAAAGAAGCCGCGTCGGCTGATACCAGGGAAGTTAATCCTCGATAGTCACCGCTTCACCTGCCGGGTTGATGATGCTCAACTGGTTTTCCTTGGCAAACTGGATCAATTGCTCAAAACCTTCAGGGTTGACCTGCTTCAGCTTCATATCTACTGACAGGCTGCGCACATTATTCACCAGCTTGGGCTTCAAATAAGGCGAGTAGCGTAATTTCTTGTCGACGCCAAAACTGGCGTAAGTGCTACACATCCGGTCCACCCAGTCGCTGGGGCGAAAGGGTTTTCCGGCAAGCGTGATGCCTTGAATGATAATTTCCTGGTCTTCCATTCAGTTTCCTTAAAGCTTGGTATTAAAATTTATTTGGAGTATTCAAAGACTTTAACGACTTTGCTCACGCCTTCGGTCGTTCTGGCGATTTCCACCGCATCAGTGGCTTCTTTTTCTGAGACGATGCCCATCAGGTAAACCACGCTCGCTTCAGTGACCACTTTCACGACATTGGCCGGGAACAGGTTCTCGCTGAGGAAGCGCGCTTTCACTTTAGTGGTGATGTAAGCGTCATTGCTGCGATCACTGATAGAAGAAGTAAAGCCGACCGTGATGGCATTATGGATGTCACGCACATTGGCAATCTCGCGTGTCAGTGTTTCGGCCTGCGCTTGCTGGCCTGCATTTGGCACTTCGCCAGTCAACAGTACGATACGGTTGTAACTGGTCACATTGATATGCGAAGACTTATCCATGTATTGGGAAATACGTTTCAGGGTTTTAAGTTCGATATTTTCATCTTCTACATAAATACCTGAAGAGCGGCGATCTGCTGCCATGGCGCCACCTGCTGCGGCACCACCGACGATCGCGGGAAAACAGCCGCTCAGCTGCGTGCTGATCAATAACATGGCGATGACGGAGATTTTTTTGGCGTGAATTTTTTGATTCATGAGGTTCCTTGTTCTACGATAAAAACTTAGGTTCACGAGACAAACCGTGAAGATGTGTAGTGTGACAGCAGGTAATAAATAAAATTCTACGCTTTTTATGTGTCGATTGCATTACGAATCCAGTTGGGTGACTCGTAACTCGCATTATCAAACAGCACCACATCAAACCGGCACGGGTTGCTGGAAGACTGATTTTGCAAATAATGCTGGGCAGCGCGTATTAGTTTTTGCTGTTTGTGCGGATGGATGCTGTCGGCAGCGCTGGTGAATTTAAGGTTGCTGCGCAGCCTGACTTCTACAAACACCAGTGATTGCTGGTCGCGCATGATCAGGTCGATTTCGCCAAACCGGCAGCTATAGTTTTGTTCCAGCAAGACCAGCCCCTGCTGTTTGAGAAACCTGGCCGCCGCCGCTTCAGCCGCAAGGCCTTTATTATTCAGGTTAAGTTTCATCTCTGCCTGGCTCTTGTTATTTTGGTATTCATTTCTTTAGCCGCTCATTCTATCGTGCGCATTTCTATATTGCTTAGCGAAACGCCCTCTATGCCTTAAAATAGCGGCATGAGTGAGTTGGGTACATTATATGTGGTGGCGACACCGATCGGCAATTTGGGGGATATCACCCTGCGCGCGCTGGAAACCCTGAAGCAGGTAGATGCGATTGCGGCTGAAGATACCCGGCATAGCGTAGGCTTGTTGCGGCATTTTGGCATCAGCAAACCATTGATCGCAGTACATGAGCACAATGAGCAGCATTCAGCTGAAGCCTTGCTCAAGCGCTTGCAGGCGGGGGAGTCTATTGCGCTGGTCACGGATGCCGGCACGCCAGCCGTAAGCGACCCTGGTGCCGTGGTGGTGCAGGCAGTGCGCGCGGCAGGGTTGAAAGTGGTGCCTATTCCCGGCGCCAGTGCCGTGATTGCGGCATTATCTGCTGCCGGCATTACACAACCGGGTTTCTGTTTTGAAGGTTTTTTGCCTGCCAGCGGATCGCAACGGCGCAAACGGCTGGAAACCTTAAAAACTGCCCCGGTGACCCTGGTGTTATATGAAGCCCCGCATCGTATCGTCGAGTGCGTGCAAGACCTGCTCACAGTGTTCGGCAGCGAGCGTTTGCTGACCGTGGCGCGTGAGCTGACCAAAACCTTTGAAACCATACACACCAGCAACTTGCCCGAGACTGTTGCCTGGTTAGAAGCGGATAGTAACCAGCAACGCGGCGAGTTCGTCCTGCTGATCCATCCGGCACCCGCTGAAAAACAAGAGGGGCTGGACGAAAATACGCAACGTATCCTCAAGCGTTTGTTGCAGGAGCTGCCGTTGAAACAGGCGGTGGCCCTCGCCACAGATATCACCGGCCACAAGAAAAACGAACTCTATGAAGCGGCATTGGCATACAAGGCCGCCGTATAAATTTTTTAAGACGATAGCAAAAGATGACAACCCAACTGACGATCACCCGCCCCGATGACTGGCATTTGCATTTAAGGGATGGCGACACTTTAAAAGCAGTATTACCTGATACCGCCAAGCAATTTGCCCGCGCCATTGTGATGCCCAACCTGCGCCCGCCAGTCGCCACTGCCGAGGCTGCGCGTGGCTATTATGAGCGCATCAGACAAGCGTTGCCTGCGGGCCTGGATTTCGAGCCGCTGATGACTTTGTACCTGACCGACAACTTGGCGGCGGAAGAAATCACGCGTGCGCATCAGGATGGTGTCGTCAAAGCGGTGAAGTTGTATCCGGCTGGTGCCACCACCAACAGCGATTCCGGCGTGACCAGCCTGGCCAAATGTGCCGCCGTATTGGCAGAAATGGAAAAGCTGGGCTTGCCATTGTTGATCCATGGTGAAGTCACCGATGCCGAGATCGATGTGTTTGATCGCGAAAAAGTGTTTATCGAACGCCATTTACAGCCATTGCTCAAAGATTTCCCCGGCTTGAAAGTAGTGTTCGAACATATCACCACACAAGATGCGGCTGAGTTTGTCGCACAAGGCCCAGCCAATCTCGCTGCGACTATCACTGCGCATCATTTGTTGATGAACCGCAATGCCATGTTTACCGGTGGCATCCGTCCGCATCACTATTGTTTGCCAGTGCTCAAGCGCGAAACGCATAGGCAGGCGCTGGTAAAAGCAGCGATTTCTGGTTCGGCTAAATTTTTCCTGGGCACGGATAGTGCCCCGCATCCCAAATCCGCCAAGGAAGCCAGTTGCGGATGTGCCGGTATGTATACCGCCCATGCCGCGATTGAGTTGTATGCTGAAGCTTTTGAAGCGGCAGGTGCGCTGGATAAGCTGGAGGGGTTTGCCAGTTTTTATGGTGCCGATTTTTACGGTTTGCCACGCAATATTGAGCAAATCACCTTGCGCAAAGAAAGCTGGTTGGTGCCAGGAAGTATTCCTTTTGCAGATGATGTGCTTGTGCCGTTACGTGCCGGTCAAACCATCGCCTGGAAATTGGTATAACACCCTGCCCTGGGATTCAGGTGATGAATAAGCAGGGGCTTGCTTATTCATCGCTGGCTTTCAAGAAGGACGCTCCATATAAGGCTGGTTGCACACGCGTTGCGTAAGCGATAAAACCAGCCAAGATCCCCGGTTGCTAAAACATTAAAGTTGCCAGTTGATAGGGGCTTGCCCGCGCGAAACAAGATAGTCGTTGATTTGCGAGAATTGGCGATTACCAAAGAAACCGCGATGTGCCGATAATGGCGACGGATGCACTGACTTTAAAATCAAATGTTTATCGGGGTCTATCATGGCCCCTTTCTTTTGCGCATAACTACCCCATAACACGAACACCAGGCCTTCACGCTCTGCATTCAGCGCGCTGATCGCCGCATCGGTAAATTGCTCCCAGCCGCGGTTCTGATGTGAACCCGCCGTTGCCATCTGCACCGTCAGCGTCGCATTCAGCAGCAGCACACCCTGGTCTGCCCAAGGGGTTAAATCGCCGCTGCCACTCATGCGGATGCCTATATCTGTTTGTATCTCCTTGAAAATATTCATCAGCGATGGCGGTAAGGCAACACCTGCCTGCACTGAAAAGCTCAAGCCATGCGCCTGGCCGGGGCCGTGATATGGGTCCTGCCCGATAATGACGACGCGTACCTGGTCAAATGGGGTATGGTTGAATGCATTGAATATATAAGGGCCAGGCGGGTAGATCGTTTTGCCTGCTGCTTTTTCCTGCTGTAAAAATGCCTTGAGCGATTGCATATAAGGCTTATCAAGTTCTTCACCAATCTTGGCTTGCCATGAGGTATGCAGTTGGCCGGTTTTTTCTAAAGACATATGTATAGAGTGCTCTAAGGTTCGATTCTGAAATTATACGACGCCTTGCACATGAAGCGTGTTGCCAGCGTGTAGCATGTTAAAATGACAATGAAGCCAACCAGACAGTCGCCGCTTGTGCAAACAAGGGGAGGAAAGTCCGGGCTGCACAGAGCGGGATGACGGCTAACGGCCGTACGCTGAAAGCTGGTAACAGTATAAGGTGAGGAATAGGGCCACAGAGACGAGCGTATTTAGTTACGGTGAAACGCGGTAACCTCCATCTGCAGCAATATCAAATAGGCTGGCATTTTACGCAAGTAATAAGGCGTGGCTCGCGCTGCCAGCGGGTAGATAGCTTGAGTGTGTGAGCAATTGCACGCCTAGAGGAATGACTGTCGTCTACGCAAGTAGTCACAGAACCCGGCTTATCGGTTGGCTTCACTTTTCTGTTTTATCTTCAGCCTGCTTTATCTCCAGTTTGCTTTTGTCGTGTTGGCCCTGGCTGCTTTGCCAATGCGCCAGTGCGGCAATGATGGCTTTTTCGTTGTGCCCGCGCACCACTTCCTTATCAATCAGCAAGACCGGCACGCCTTTTCCGGCCACACGTTGGTACTGGCTCCTGCCTTCTTCTGAGGTTTCAATGTTGTACTCCTTATAGGTAATCTGTTCCTTCTCAAGTAGTTGGCGTGTTTTTTCACAGTAAGGGCACCAGTCAGTGGCATACAAAGTTACTTTGCCTTGACCAAAATTCGGTGTGGGGAACAAGTAGAAGGACAGGGAGCGCCATTCCATGGCCAATAAAATGCCTGTTCCTATCAAGAAAAACTTCAATTTGTGTGACATATAGGTGCGGGCCATCCTGGTTAAGTGCTGAATATTCGACCGGTTTTCATGCAAAAAATGGCAGTAAAACTAACATTTTTTAATTATTCAATATTTTCAATGAGATAGCTATTTTTATTAAACGAATTTGTTTGTTTAATGCGCCAATATGTTGATTTAAAGTGACTTGTTAAAATAACGTAAGTCTTTGTCTTTAAAGAAAATTTTCCATCAAAGTGCTTGCCAAGCACTTTTAATTTATCTATAGTGTGCAAAAGGGTGATTTTGTGTTGAATTGTGGGAAATTTTCTCATTAACGAGCGCAAAGTGTGAAAAGGACAGTCAGGTAACCATGTTTCGCGGTGCAGTACAGTTAAGTTTGGATGCAAAAGGTCGGCTCAGTGTGCCAGCCAAGCACCGTGACGCCCTGACCGCAGGTGGGCAGGGTGAGCTGGTGCTGACCGCGCACCCGCACCGTTGCCTGATCCTGTATCCCCAGGCCGCCTGGGAGCCCATCGAAAGCAAGCTGACCAGCTTGTCCAGTTTTAACCCTCAAATCAGTGGTATTCAACGCATGATCGTCGGCCAGGCCGATGTGATGCATCTCGATTCTGCCGGCCGCTTGCTGGTGAATGCCGTGCTGCGCAAATTCGCTCACTTGGATAAAGACGTGATGATGGTCGGTCAGGGTAGCCATTTTGAGCTATGGGATGTCGCCGCCTGGGATGCGCAGCTGGAAAAACTGATGTCCACCGATCAACTGCAAATCCCGCAAGAACTAGAGGGATTCTCACTATGATGGCGGGCGCGAAGTCAGCGCCCGCGTCTTCGACGGAAACGTCTGTGTCGCCAGCCGCCAGCCACATCACGGTGTTATTGCATGAGGCTGTAGATGCGCTCAATGTGCGTGCCGATGGTATTTATGTCGATGGCACTTTCGGGCGTGGCGGCCATAGCCGTTTGTTACTTTCCAAGCTGGGTGCCAAAGGCCGCCTGATTGCGCTGGATCGCGATCTGGCAGCGGTTGCGCATGCGCAAACCATTGCGGATGCGCGATTTAGCATTGCCCATGTACATTTTTCCGGCATGACAGCTGTTTTGGCTGAATTAGGCATAGACGCGGTAGACGGGATTTTGCTCGACCTGGGCATTTCGTCGCCGCAGATTGATGAAGGAGAGCGCGGTTTCAGTTTCCGTTTTGACGGGCCACTGGATATGCGTATGGATCAGAGTCGTGGCAAAACCGCCGCAGAGTGGCTGGCGACTATTTCAGAGAAGCAATTGGGTGAGGTGATAAGGGATTATGGTGAAGAACGGTTTGCTAAGCAGGTTGCAAGGGCGATTGTTAAGGAGCGCGAAGATGGGCATGCCATCACCACTACGGGACAACTTGCCAAGATCGTGGCAGGCGCCATCCACAAGGTTGAGCCGGGCCAGAACCCTGCAACGCGCACATTTCAGGCTCTACGGATTTTCGTCAATCAAGAGCTTGAGGAACTCTCGCTAGTGCTGCCTGACTGTTTGCGCTTGCTGCGACAAGGTGGCCGTCTGGCGGTGATCAGCTTTCACTCGCTGGAAGACCGCATCGTCAAGCGCTTTATCCAGTCTGAAATGGATAGGGATAACTTGCCTAGCGGCTTGCCAGTGCGTGCCAAGGACCTGCCGCAGCCGCGTTTGAATGCGGTTGGCAAGGCGATCAAGCCGGGCAAGGCTGAAGTGTCAGCGAATGTGCGTTCACGCAGTGCGGTGTTGCGCGTGGCTGAACGTACTAGTGTGCAGTAGTGGTGCTGAATGATACGCCTGAACCTGATTTTATTTGCAGTCACCATCGCCATGGCATTGGGTGTGGTGACCGCGCAGTATAAGGCGCGCAAGTTGTATTTTGAACTGGATCGGCAGGAGATGCTAACCAAGCAATATATGACCGAGTATGACCAGTTGCAGATTGAGCAAAGTACCTGGGCCATGCATTCGCGCCTGGAAGAATTCGCCACGGCGCGCTTGCACATGCACAGCCCGAGCATGCAACAGACGCAAGTGATTGTGGTAGACCTGCCGGCAACACCTGTAGTTGCGCCGGCAGCGCCTTGAAGTGGTGTGAATCAGTGAACGCACATGCTGCTTAAAGAGAGTCAACATAAGCTGGTCAAGTTGCCAGCCTGGCGCAGAAGAACGCTGCTGATATTGCTGTTGCTGAGTTTTGCCTTGCTGCTGGGTCGCGGGTTTTACCTGCAAACCCTGCATAAGGATTACCTGATTAAAAAAGGCGAAGCGTTTTCGCGTCGCAAAGTGGAATTGATGCCGCACCGCGGCAAGATTTATGACCGTAACTTCAAGCCATTGGCGATCAGCCTGCCGGTGGAATCGTTATGGATGAACCCGACCGATGTGAATATCTCGGCGGCGCAGTTGAAACAGATGGCCAAATTGCTGGAAATGCGGCCAAAAGAGCTGCAGCAAAAAGTGCAGCAAAAGAAAAAAGAATTTGTATATATCAAACGGAGAGTGGCGCCCGATGTGGCAAAACTGGTGATGGCGATGAAAGTGCCCGGCGTATTCAGTCAGAAAGAATACAAACGCTTCTACCCTGCGGCAGAAGTGGCGGCGCATATCGTCGGTTTCACCGGGGTGGATGACACTGGCGTGGAGGGCATGGAGCTTTTCCGCAACAGCGTGCTGTCCGGTACTTCCGGCAAGCGCGATTTTGTACGTGACCGTAAAGGCCATGTGGTTGAAGATCTGGTCGCCATTAAATTGCCACACGATGGCCAGGACCTAGTGCTGAGCATAGACCGTACCGTGCAATACGTTGTGCATCGCGAACTGTCACGCGCAGTAGAAAAACATAAAGCCAAGGCCGCTGCGGCCGTCGTGCTCGACGCCAAAACCGGCGAAGTGCTGGCACTGGTGAATATCCCTACCTATAACCCGAATAACCCGGGCAATGTCGCCAGCAAGCTGCGTAACTCAGCCATCGTCAATATTTTCGAACCGGGTTCTACCATGAAGCCGGTGACTGCCGCTGCTGCCATGGAATTCGGCCCCTATCAGCCGGATACCAAAATCCAGACTGCGCCTGGTTATCTGCGCGTAGGGACTGCCACTATCCATGACGCGCATCCTAACCAGATGTTGAGCGTGTCACAGATCATCCAGAAATCCTCCAATGTCGGCTCCGCCAAAATGGCGCTGGAACTTAACCGCGAACAATTGTGGAATACCTATATCCAGCTCGGCTTTGGCTCACCGACAAAAATCGGTTTCCCGGGTGAAGCTTCCGGCAAGGTGCGTGATTACAAAACCTGGCGTCCTATTGAACAGGCGACCATGTCCTATGGTCACGGCATCAGCGTGACTTTATTGCAACTGGCCCGTGCCTATACCGTATTCGCCAATGAAGGCGAATTATTGCCTGTGACCTTGACCAAATTACCTGAGCCGCCAGTGGGCCGCCAGGTGTTTTCCGCCAAGGTCGCCAATTCGGTGAAAGACATGCTGGAACTGGTGGTACAGCCGGGCGGTACCGCCTTGAAAGCCCAAGTCACCGGCTATCGCGTCGGCGGCAAAACCGGTACTGCACATAAGTTAGGCCCACATGGCTATGAACATGACAAATATGTCGGTTCGTTTGTCGGTATGGTACCTGCGTCCAATCCACGCCTGATCATGGCAGTGATGATAGATGAACCCAATAATGGCGAATATTACGGCGGCAGCGTCGCAGCACCGGTATTCAGCGCCGTCATGAATGATGTCTTGCGTATGCTGGCGATTCCACAAGATGGCAATGCCGTACCACTGGCAACGCCAACAGAAGCCAATGCCGTACCGGAGGCGATGTGAGTAAATACATTATTCCAGCGCCGGTACATGGCATCACCGCAGATAGCCGCCAGGTTGAAAAACATGGCTTATTCCTCGCTTATCCTGGGCAGCATGGCGATGGTCGTGAATATATTCCAGATGCCATTACCAAAGGCGCCAATACGGTGATTTGGGATAGCCTGGGGTTTGACTGGAACCCGGAGTGGACGGTACACAATATCGCCATTCCTGACCTGAAATTCCAGGTCGGGCATATTGCCAGCCAATTCTATAAAGACCCATCAGAGCAGTTATGGTGCGTAGGCGTCACCGGCACTAACGGTAAAACAACCGTCACCCATTGGCTGGCACAGGCTTACCGTTTCCTGCAGCAAAAATCAGCGGTGATAGGCACCCTGGGGAATGGCACGCTGGATGATTTGCAGCCTACCCAGAACACCACGCCAGGCCCGGTGGAAGTGCAAAAGATCCTGGCCAATTTTGTGCTGGAAGATATCAAGATGGTCGCCATGGAGGTCTCGTCACATGGCCTGGATCAGGGGCGTGTGAATGGTGTGTCGTTTGACGTGGCGGTGTTCACCAACATGACCCGTGATCACCTGGATTACCACGTGACGATGGAGTCTTACCAGGAAGCCAAGCAAAAACTGTTTGACTGGCAAACCTTAGCGGCAGCCGTCATCAATGCGGATGATGCCTTTGGTGTCACGCTGATTGAGCGCTTGCGTCAGCAAGGCAAGCAGGTATTGAGTTACGGCATGCATGAGGCCGATGTCTGCGCGACCGCAGTGACCATGCATGCGACCGGCTTTGAAATCCAGGTGCAAACACCACAAGGCAATGGCGTTGTGCAATTGCATGCCTTGGGCCAGTTTAATGTCTATAACGTATTGGCGGTGCTGGCTTGCTTGCTGGTCAATGGTGTCGCTTTGCCCGCGGCCTTGCAGGCGGTATCCGGGCTGGTGCCAGTGGCAGGACGCATGCAGATGTTCGGTGGCGGTGACCTGCCATTGGTCGTGGTCGATTATGCGCATACGCCGGATGCCCTGGAAAAAGCGCTGGATACTTTACGTATACAGGCACGCGGAAAATTGAGCTGCGTATTTGGTTGTGGCGGTGACCGCGATACCGGCAAGCGCAGCGAAATGGGCCGCATTGCCGGCACACTGGCAGATCATGTGATCGTGACCAACGATAACCCGCGTAGCGAGAACCCTTACGCGATTATTGCCGCGATCTCCGAAGGCCTGACCCGTGAATTCACCATGGAGACAGACCGCGCCAAAGCGATTGCGCTGGCTGTGTCACGTGCCAACAAAGGCGATGTCGTGCTGGTGGCTGGCAAGGGCCATGAGGATTACCAGGAAGTCCAAGGTATCCGTTATCCGTTCAGCGATGCCGAGTGGGTACTCAACGCGCTGAAAAAGAGGGCGCAAGCATGATGTCATTGCACACCATCGCAGCAGTATTGCAAGGCACGTTACGTGCCGAAGGGCTTAGTGCGGATGTCGAAGTGACCTCCGTCGATACCGATAGCCGTCGCGCGCAGCCAGGCCAGTTGTTTGTTGCATTACCGGGCGAAAAGTTTGATGGGCACAATTTCTTGCCACAGGTCACTGCGCTGGGCGCCTCTGCTGCATTGGTTTCACGCGCCGTGAAAACAGAATTACCTACGGTAGAAGTCAAAGACACGCGTCTGGCGATGGGGCAGTTGGCGGCTTACTGGCGCCAGCATCTGGGCACGCCTTTAATCGCGGTGACCGGCAGCAATGGTAAAACCACGACCAAGGAAATGATCGCCGCAGTCATGCGGTTGCATGTGGGCGGGGCCGACAAAGTGCTGGCGACTGCCGGCAACTTTAATAACGATATCGGCATGCCATTGACCTTGCTGCGCCTGCGCCCGTTTCACCGCAGTGCCGTGATCGAGATGGGTATGAACCACCTTGGTGAGATTGATTACCTGACCCGGATTGCAAGGCCGAATGTGGCCGTCATCAACAATGCTGGCACTGCGCATATTGGTGAACTGGGCTCGCGTGAAAACATTGCCAAAGCCAAGGGCGAGATTTTCGCCGGGCTGGCCGATGACGGCATTGCCGTAATTAATACAGACAGCGAGTTTTACAGTTATTGGCGCGGCCTGAATACCTCACGGCGCGTGCTGACATTTGGCTTGCATGCGCAAGCGGATGTCCGCGCTGAGGCATTAGTCAACGATGCTTTCAAACTGCATTATCAGCAGGCATCAGTCACGCTGACACTGGCCGTTCCGGGCGCACACAACATGATAAACGCACTGGCTGCCGCTGCTGCCAGCCTGGCCGCCGGGGCAACCTTGGATGAAGTCGCCCAAGGCCTGCAAGGCTTTGGCGGTGTGAAAGGCCGTTTGCAACAGAAAACGGCTGCCAATGGCGCCAAGGTGATTGATGACACCTATAACGCTAATCCGGATTCAATGAAAGCGGCACTGGATGTATTGCAAAACGCCAGTCAACGCACCGTATTCGTCATGGGTGATATGGGTGAACTGGGCGATGACGCCGAAGCCATGCATGCCGAAATCGGGCGTTATGCCAAAGACCATGGCGTGGATGCCATGTATGCCCTGGGTAATCACACCAAAGCAGCGGTCAACGCTTTTGGCAGCCAGGCGCAGTATTTTGACGCGATAGAAAACTTGATTGCCGCATTACAGGCAAATACAACCGCAGAAGACATCGTACTGGTGAAAGGCTCGCGTTTCATGCAAATGGAGCGGGTAGTCAATGCGCTGGTGGAAACACAAGCCGCCGAACTGGTGGGGAAATAGGGAAGCTTATGTTATTGGAATTGGCAAAGTGGCTGTCATCGGATGTACGTGGGTTCCACGTATTTGATTACATCACGCTGCGTGCGGTGCTGGCGACGCTGACTGCACTGGCTATCTCGTTCCTGGTCGGGCCAGCCATGATACGCAAGCTGACTGAATACAAGGTTGGTCAGGCTGTACGTGATGATGGTCCGCAGACACATCTGGTGAAAGCTGGTACACCGACCATGGGTGGCGCATTGATACTGGTGGCGATTGCGATTTCTACCCTGTTATGGGGCAATTTGCATAACCGCTTTATCTGGGTGGTGCTGATCACCACACTGGGTTTTGGCGCAGTGGGCTGGGTCGATGACTACCGCAAAGTGGTTTATAAAAACCCGAAAGGGCTGGCCGCTAAAGAAAAATACTTCTGGCAAAGCCTGATTGGTTTTGGTGTGGCGGTGTTTTTATATGCCACCTCTACCACGCCGGTTGAAACCACATTGATCGTGCCATTTTTTAAACATCTGGTGCTTCCACTCGGCGCAGTTGGTTTCATTGTGCTGACTTATCTGGTGATTGTGGGTAGCAGCAATGCCGTCAACCTGACCGATGGCCTGGATGGTCTGGCGATTCTGCCTACCGTGATGGTGGCTGCTGCGCTGGCACTGTTTTCCTATGTGACCGGGCACATCGTATTCGCTAAATACCTGGGTATTCCTTACGTTGAGGGCGCCAGTGAACTGATGGTGTTCTGTGCCGCAATGGCTGGTGCCGGGCTGGGTTTCCTGTGGTTTAACGCCTATCCGGCCGAAGTGTTTATGGGTGATGTCGGCGCGCTGGCGCTGGGCGCTGCCCTGGGCGTAGTGGCTGTCATCGTGCGCCAGGAAATCGTGCTGTTCATTATGGGTGGTGTGTTCGTGGTGGAGACGTTCTCGGTGGCCGCACAAGTGCTGTATTTCAAATACACCAAGAGAATGACAGGCACAGGCAAACGTATCTTCCTGATGGCGCCTTTGCATCATCACTATGAACAAAAAGGCTGGAAAGAGACACAGGTCGTGGTCCGTTTCTGGATCATCACCATGATGCTGGTACTGGTGGGTTTATCCACTTTGAAACTGAGATAACTGAACTAGATATAAAGTAAATCCAATCGAACGCGAGTCATGAAAAAACAATTTGAACAACAGCGGGTAGGAGTGATAGGACTGGGTGACACCGGGTTCTCGGCTTTGCGCTGGCTGCGTCAAATGGGTGCCGAAGTGGTGATGTTTGATTCACGCTTGCATCCGCCTGGGCAGGATAGGTTGCACGAAGAATTCCCGACGGTGGAATGCCACCTCGGGCCATTCAATGCTGCGCTACTAGCCAGCATGGATACCATAGTCACCAGCCCCGGCGTTTCACTGAAAGAGCCGGTGCTGCAACAGTTGATCGCGCAGGGCAAGAGCGTGATTGGCGATATCGAGTTGTTTGCCCGCTTCCGTGCGCCGTATGCCAAAGTGATTGCAATCACTGGCTCTAACGGCAAAACCACGGTCACTACCCTGGTCGGGGAAATCTGCAAACAGGCCGGGTTGAATACCATAGTCGCTGGCAATATCGGCGTGCCGGTGCTGGATACCTTGCAGATGACTGCGCCTGACGTCTACGTGCTTGAACTGTCCAGTTTCCAGCTGGAAGCGACCCATCACCTGGTGGTGGATGCGGCGACCGTGCTCAATCTTTCTGAAGATCACATGGATCGCTATTCCGGCATGGAAGATTACGCGCAATCCAAGGCTCGCATTTACCAGCAGGCCCGTATCGCGATCGTGAATCGCGATGACCCTGCCAGTGCTGCATTGGCAGGCCAGTTGCCACAGGTATCGTTTGGTGTGAACCCGGCACCGACCATTAACGATTACGGCTTGAATGACCTCGGCTGGCTGTGCGCCGGGCACAGGCACTATATCGAAGCCGACAGTTTGCATATCCGTGGCAAGCATAATATTGCCAATGCGCTGGCGGCGATCGCCTTGACCCAGGCGATAGGCGTAGACAAGGTTTCTATCCTGCATACCGTGCAGTCTTTCGCAGGTTTGCCACATCGCGTGGAGTGGGTAGCCAAGATAGATGAGGTCGATTTTTATGACGACTCCAAAGGCACTAACGTTGGTGCCACGACCGCTGCCATCAGCGGCATGCTCAAACAGGGCAAACCACAGAAAGTAGTGCTGATCGCCGGTGGTGATGGTAAAGGCCAGGATTTCAGCCCCTTGAGGGAGGCCGTTGTAAAACATGCCAGGGCAGTGGTGCTGATCGGGCGCGATGGTCCAAAAATTCAGCAGGTGTTGCAGAACATTCAAGTGCCGGTAGTAGATGCCGTCGATTTGACCGCGGCCGTGCATATCGCGAAAACGCTGGCAGAAGCCGGCGATGCCGTACTGCTTTCACCAGCTTGCGCCAGTTTCGATATGTTCAGGAACTACGAGCACCGGGCGCAGGTATTTGTTGAAGCCGTCAAAGCCATGGAGGCCGCATGCTTGGTCCGTTGATGATGACACGCGAGCGTTACAACTCCCCCAGCTACGACATGTCGCTGCTGTGGGTAGTTCTGTCATTACTGGCGTTCGGCATGGTCATGGTCTATTCGGCTTCGATCGCCTATGCCGATGCGAGCAAAATGTTCGGCCATAAAAGTACGTATTTCTTGATGCGCCAGGCACTGTATATCGCGGTCGGGCTGGTGGCTGCCGTCATCGTGTTCCAGATCCCCATGGCCTGGTGGCAAAAGATGTCGCCTTACCTGTTTGTGTTCGGCATTGTCTTGCTGGTACTGGTGTTGATTCCCGGCATAGGCAAAGTGGTCAATGGCAGCCGTCGCTGGATCTCGTTACTGGTCATGAATTTGCAACCTTCTGAACTGATGAAACTGTTTATTGCCATGTATGCCTCTGATTACGCAGTGCGCAAAGCCAGCAGCATGCATAGTTTCACCAAAGGCTTCTTGCCTATGCTGGGCGTGATGGTATTTGTCGGCGTATTGCTGTTGCGCGAGCCGGATTTCGGCGCCTTTGCCGTGACTGCTTCAATCGCTTTCTCCATCATGTGGCTGGGCGGCGTGCATATCAAAATATTTCTTGCCATGCTGGCTGCGTTACCGCTGGCAGTAGTGGGGTTGGTGGTGATGGAACCCTATCGCCTGGAGCGTATGAAAGGCTTCCTGAATCCGTTTGATGACCCGTTTGATACCGGCTACCAGTTGTCACATGCCTTGATTGCCTTTGGTCGTGGGGAATTCTGGGGTGTAGGCCTGGGTGGCAGCGTAGAAAAACTGTTGTACCTGCCGGAAGCGCATACCGACTTCCTGCTCGCTGTGGTGGCTGAAGAATTAGGGTATGTCGGCGTCATGGTCGTGGTGCTCCTGTTTGCCTGGCTGGTCATCCGCGCGTTCAGCATCGCCAAAGAAGCGGTTGCCAACGAACGTTATTACGCTGCGTTACTGGCACAAGGCATTGGTGTCTGGATCGGTGTGCAAGGCTTTATCAATATGGGCGTGAACATGGGTTTGCTGCCGACCAAGGGTTTAACGTTGCCGCTGTTGTCGTACGGCGGTAGTGGCATTTTGGCGAATTGCATCGCCATGGCGGTGTTGCTGCGCATTGATTTTGAAAATAGACGGCTGCAAAAAGGATTGACGACATGAGCCGTCAGTACAAACTGATGGTGATGGCTGGCGGCACTGGTGGTCACGTCTACCCGGCGATTGCGGTGGCAGATGCTCTGCAAACGCAAGGCTGGAAGATCGTCTGGCTGGCGACCGAAGGTGGCATGGAAAATCGCCTGATTGCCGACAAGCCTTATGCCAAAGCCATGATGACCATGCAGGGCGTGCGCGGCAAAGGTCTTCTAGGCTGGCTGACATTGCCTGCGAAACTGGTGCGTGCGTTTAGTCAGGCCAGGCAGGCGATTAAACAGCATCAGCCTGACGTGGTACTGGGTATGGGCGGTTTTGCTGCTTTCCCGGGAGGGGTGATGGCGAAACTGGCAGGTGTGCCGCTGGTCATCCATGAGCAGAATTCTGTCGCGGGATTAACGAATAAATCACTGGCAACAATTGCCAACCGTGTCTTGACCGGTTTCCCGCAAGCGCTAGGTAGCAAAGGCGAGATGGTCGGTAATCCGGTACGTGAAGACATTACCACTTTGCCTGTTCCGGAGGCGCGCTTTGCAGAACATCAAGGCGAGTTACGCATCTTGGTGGTCGGTGGCAGCCTGGGCGCAGCCGCATTGAATACGCAGTTGCCCAGAGCTTTTTCACTGCTGCCAGCAAATGCACGGCCGCAGATCATTCACCAGGCAGGTGAAAAACATATTGAGGCACTTAAACAGGCCTATGCAGACGCTGGTGTGGCGGCCGATTGCCGCGCGTTTATCCAGGACATGGCACAGGTATATGACTGGGCTGACCTGGTGATTTGCCGTGCGGGCGCACTGACTGTGGCTGAACTGGCGAATGTAGGTGCTGCCAGCATACTGGTGCCATTTCCGTTTGCGGTGGATGACCACCAGACGACTAATGCCGCTTACCTGCAACAGGCGGGAGCTGCGTTGTTGATCCAGCAAAGGGATTTAGATGTAACCCAGCTGGCGAATACTTTGAAAACGCTGGACCGTATCACCTGCCTGGCGATGGCACAAAAAGCACGGGCACTGGCCAGACCGGATGCAACACGCCAGGTGGCAGACATTTGTCGGCAACTGGCAGCAGCCAATACACATATGAAACAAAGTTCGCTATGAAACATAAAGTCAAAAAAATTCATTTTGTCGGTATAGGCGGTTCAGGCATGAGCGGCATTGCCGAGGTATTGCTGAATCTAGGCTTTGAAATCAGCGGGTCTGACCTGGCCAGCAATGTGACCACTAAACGCCTGCAAGGCTTTGGTGCCAAAGTGTACCAGGGTCATGCGACTGAACATCTGGGCGATGCTGACGTGGTGGTGGTTTCCAGTGCCATTAACGAAGAAAACCCGGAAATCATGGCCGCCCGTGCCCGCAAAGTGGCGGTGATCCCACGTGCCCTGATGCTGGCGGAACTGATGCGCTTCAAGCAGGGCATCGCTGTGGCAGGTACGCATGGCAAGACCACCACCACCAGCCTGATCGCCAGCATTCTGGCCGAAGCGGATATGGATCCGACTTTTGTGATTGGCGGCAAACTGGAAGCAGCCAGTGCCAACGCGCGTCTGGGTACGGGTGAATGGATAGTGGTCGAGGCCGATGAGTCTGATGCGTCTTTCCTGCACCTGAACCCGGTGCTGGCAGTGGTCACCAATATCGACCAGGACCATATGGATACTTACGAGCATAGCTTCGACAAGCTGAAGACAGCCTTTGTCGAGTTTTTGCAGCAGATCCCTTTCTGGGGCATGGCGGTGATGTGCATTGATGACGCTAATGTGCGTGAAATCCTGCCGCGCGTGACGCGTCCGGTGACCACCTATGGCACGCATGAAGAAGCCAGTATCCGCGCCGAGAATATCGTCGCTGATGGCGGCAAGATGCATTTCACGCTGATACGCAAAAACGGCACCACAGTGCGCAATGAAGTCACGCTGAACTTGCCAGGCCATCACTATGTATTGAATGCGCTGGCCGCAATTGCGATTGCAACAGAGCTGAGTGTGCCAGATGCCGCCATCCTGAAAGCGCTGGCCGAGTTCAGGGGCGTGGGCCGTAGGTTTGAGCGTTATGGCGAGATCCCCGTCACGGGCGGGCATGCGACATTGGTGGATGATTATGGTCATCACCCGGTTGAAATGCAGGCGGTGATTGCCGCTGCGCGTGGGGCTTTTCCAGGACGCCGCCTGGTGCTGGCTTTCCAGCCGCATCGTTACACCCGCACCCGTGACTGCTTTGAAGATTTCGTGAAAGTGCTTTCTACCGTCGATGCCCTGTTGCTGACTGAAGTCTACTCGGCAGGCGAAGCGCCGATTGTGGCGGCCGATACGCGCAGCCTGATCCGTGCCGTGCGTGTGAATGGCAAAGTGGAGCCTCGCTTTGTAGAAACGTCTGAAGAATTGCCGCAGGCTATTCTGGAAAGCCTGTTGCCGGATGATGTCATCGTTGTGATGGGCGCAGGCAATATTGGTAGCGTGGCAGCAAAAACGCGGGAGCTGGCAGTGCTATGAGTGTGTCTGCATTACAAGTGCTGAAACACGAACCGCTGGCCCGCTACACCAGCTGGCGCGTAGGTGGCGAGGCTGATCAACTGGTGCTGACAGATAACGTCGAACAGTTACAGCGGTTTCTGCAACAGCTGCCAGCCAATGAGCCACTGACATTCATAGGTTTGGGTAGCAACCTGCTGGTGCGCGACGGTGGTGTACGCGGCACAGTCGTTGTGATGCACCAGGCCTTGCAACAGTTAGAGATGCAAGGCGAACGCGTGTATGCCGATGCCGGTGTCACCTGCGCCAAGCTGGCCCGCTTTACTGCCAGCCACAATCGCGCAGGTGCCGAGTTTATGGCTGGTATTCCCGGCACAGTGGGTGGTGCACTGGCGATGAACGCCGGTTGCTACGGCGGTGAAACCTGGCAATGGGTAGACCAGGTGAAAACCATACATCGCAGCGGCACCGTGCAAGTGCGCGATCGTGCAGAGTACCAGCCGGTATACCGGCATGTGACACACCCGGTGGCGGATGAATGGTTTCTGGGCGGCTGGTTTGCTGTGCCACAAGGCGATGGCAAAGCGTCTGCTGAAAAGATTAAACAATTGCTGGCTAAGCGTTTGGCCAGCCAGCCACTGAATATGCCGAGTGCAGGGTCCACTTTCCGCAACCCGGAAGGCGATTTTGCCGCGAGGTTGATTGAGGCTTCAGGTTTGAAAGGCACCACCATTGGCGGTGCACAGGTTTCAGAAAAGCATGCCAACTTTATTGTGAACTTGGGTCATGCAAGTGCGGCAGATATTGAGGCACTGATTGCGCGCGTGAAAGCCACCGTGCATGAAAAACAAGGCGTGGAATTGATACAAGAAGTGAAGGTTATTGGGGAAAGCGTAACAATAGTATGAGTGCAACACAGCAAAAATTTGGCAAGGTCGCCGTGTTATTCGGAGGCCGTTCCGGCGAACGCGAAGTATCGCTCAAAAGCGGCTCAGCGGTACTGGCTGCGCTGCTGCGCCAGGGTGTCGATGCGCATGCATTTGACCCGGCGACACAGGAGTTATCTGCCTTGAAAGCGTTTGACCGCGCCTTTATCGCCTTGCATGGCCGCTATGGTGAAGATGGCACTATCCAGGGCGCACTGGAACTGATGGATATCCCTTACACCGGCAGTGGTGTGATGGCTTCTGCACTGGGTATGGATAAATGGCGCACCAAATTGTTGTGGACTGCCGCCGGTGTGGTGACGCCTGATTATGTGTTGATGGATGACGCTACATCTGTCGCCGCGGTGGTTGAGAAACTAGGTTTGCCCCTGTTTGTAAAACCGGCCAACGAAGGCTCCAGCATAGGCGTGAGCAAGGTCAAGCAAGCCAACGAACTGGCTTCAGCTTATGCGCTGGCAAAAGCGTCTGATCCACTGGTGATTGCCGAGCAGTTTGTCGGCGGTGGCGAATACACCGTTGGCATCCTCGGTGATACCGCGCTGCCAGTGATACGCATCGTGCCGAAAAACGAATATTACGATTACGAAGCCAAATACCTGCGTGACGATACCGAATACCGCTGCCCAAGTGGCTTGCCTGCAGCGCAGGAACAACAGATCCAGGCCGAAGCTTTGCAGGCTTTCAAAGTGCTGGGTTGTAGTGGCTGGGGCCGGGTGGATTTTCTGATGGATGAGGCTGGCAAGTATTACTTTCTGGAAGTGAATACCAGCCCAGGCATGACGGACCATAGCCTGGTGCCTATGGCTGCCAAAGCGGCCGGGCTGGATTTTGACGCATTGGTTGTGCGCATTTTGCAACAAACATTGAAGGCGTAACGGGATAGACCATGTGGAATAGACCAACATTGCTGAACTGGACTGCCAACCTGCTGTTTTCACTGGCAGTGGTGTTGCTGTTGTACGCCTTGTTGTTTGTCGTGCTGCATTTGCCGATCTTCCCGGTCAAGCACGTGCAGGTGGAAGGCAATCTGGACCATGTCAATCACGAGCAGATCCAGTTGATTGTGAGCAAGTATTTAAAAGGTAATTTTTACACGCTGGATTTACAACGTACCCGCACTGCCTTCGAGAAGTTGCCGTGGGCGCGCAAGGTGAGTGTGCGCCGTCAGTGGCCGGATACGATAGTGGTGCAGATTGAAGAACACCAGGCATTAGGCCGCTGGGGCGGTGTGGCCCTGGTTAACCGGCATGGCGAGTTATTCCAGGCGGCTTCGGATGCGCAGTTGCCGGTGTTTTATGGCCCGGGTGATGCCGTGAAGGAACTCGCGCAAGGCTATGCCAGTTTTGCACAAACGTTGTCGGTGACATCGCTGCAGATCCAGCAACTGAGCTTGTCTTCGCGGCGTGCGTGGGAGATCAGGACTACCGATAAGCGGCAAATGATGCTCGGCCGCGAAGCCGCCAAGCAACGATTACAACAGTTTGTGGCCGCTTACAGCCAACAGCCAGCCATCGCTGAAAGCGACTGGCGGTATGCAGATTTACGCTATCCCAATGGGTTCGCATTACGTATGCCACGTAATGGTGCTTAAGGGATAGCCGGAAGCAAGGAAAAAACATGAGTAGAGCAAGAGAAGATAAAAATCTAATCGTCGGCCTGGATATCGGGACATCCAAGATCGTAGCGATTGCGGCGGAGATATTGCCGGAAGGTACATTGAAGGTGATCGGGGTTGGCCAGCATGCATCACGCGGCCTGAAAAAAGGTGTGGTGGTGAATATTGATTCCACCATGCAGGCGATTCAGCGTGCGATTGAAGAAGTGGAGTTGATGGCAGATTGCAAAATCAACAACGTTTATTCAGGGATTGCTGGCAGCCATATCAAAAGCCTGAATTCGCATGGCATGGTGAAAATCAAGGAGAGCGAAGTCTCACAAAGCGATATTGACCGCGTAGTGGATACCGCACGTGCGATTGCCTTGCCAGCAGACCAGCAGATCCTGCACATCCTGACCCAGGAATTCATTATCGATGGCCAGGAAGATGTGCGCGAACCACTCGGTATGAGCGGTATCCGCCTGGAAGTGCGTGTGCATATCGTGACCGGCGCGATTGCGGCGGCCCAGAATATCGTCAAGTGCATCAAGCGTTGCGGCCTGGAAGTGAGTGACCTGATATTGCAACCTCTGGCTTCCAGTGAGTCTGTGCTGACCGAAGATGAAAAAGAGCTGGGCGTTTGCCTGGTCGATATCGGTGGTGGGACTACCGATATCGCGGTGTTCAAGAATGGCGCGATTCGCCACACGGCTGTGATCCCTATCGCGGGTGACCAGATCACCAATGACATCGCGGTGGCTTTACGTACACCTACGCAGTCAGCGGAAGAAATCAAGGTCAAGCATGGCTGTGCTTTGCGCCAGCTGGCCGATCCGCGTGAAGTTGTGGAAGTGCAGGCTGTCGATGGTCGTGAACCACGTCAATTGTCTTGCCAGGCATTGACCGAGGTGATTGAAGACCGCGTCGAAGAGATTTACGAGTTTGTACAACAAGAACTGCGCCGCAGCGGCATGGAATCCATGATTGCTTCCGGCATCGTGATTACCGGCGGCGCGGCGCAAATGCGCGGCATGGTAGAGCTAGGCGAAGAGATTTTCCATACACCGGTGCGACTAGGCGTGCCCAGAGGCGTGGAAGGCTTATCCGAGGTGGTGGGTAATCCTCGTTATGCCACCGGCATAGGCTTGCTGTTGATGGCCAAGCAGCAGGTAGAAAAACAAATGGTAGGGAATTTGCAGTCGGGCTCGGTTGGCCGGTTGCTGGAGAGAATGAAGAGTTGGTTTACAGGTAATTTTTAATTTTTTTTAGGGCGAGTGTGCGGGGCAAACCAATCACTCAGATAATTAGGCAATGGAGGGTTAGTATGATTGAAATTTTTGATAAAGAGAATGAAGGCGCTGTTATCAAGGTAATTGGTGTCGGTGGTTGCGGTGGTAACGCCGTTGAGCACATGATGACCAAGATGGTGCCGGGCGTAGAATTTATTTGCGCCAACACCGATATGCAGGCGTTGAAGAAAAGTAATGCCAAAGTGGTATTGCAAATCGGTGCAGATATCACCAAGGGCCTGGGTGCTGGCGCAAAACCGGAAATCGGTCGCGAAGCCGCACTGGAAGACCGTGACAGTATCGCGGAAACCATTGATGGTGCCGATATGCTGTTCATCACTGCAGGGATGGGTGGCGGTACAGGTACCGGCGCTGCACCTATCATTGCGGAAGTCGCACGTGAAATGGGTATCCTGACAGTTGCTGTCGTGACCAAGCCATTTGCTTTTGAAGGCAAGCGCGCCAAAGTCGCACAAGAAGGCCTGGAAGAACTTTCACAGTACGTTGACTCTCTGATCGTTATCCCTAACGAAAAGCTGATGGATGTACTGGGTGAAGATGTGACTGTGGTTGAAGCTTACCGCGCGGCTAACGATGTATTGCAGAATGCGGTTTCTGGCATTGCTGAAATCATCAATTGCCCGGGCACAGTCAACGTTGACTTTGCCGATGTGCGTACCGTGATGTCTGAAATGGGCATGGCGATGATGGGTTCTGCTGAAGCCACCGGACCAAACCGTGCACGTATCGCAGCCGAACAAGCGGTTGCCAGCCCACTGCTGGAAGACGTGAACCTGGCCAATGCACGTGGTGTACTGGTGAATATTACCGCCAGCACCAGCTTCAAGATGCGTGAATACTATGATGTGATGAATACTATCAAAGAGTTCACTGCGGAAGATGCGACCGTGATTATCGGTAACGTGATTGACGAAGAGATGGGTGATAACCTGCGTGTGACCATGGTAGCTACCGGCTTGAACGGTTCTATCGGCAAGCGTCAGGCGAAACCTGAGTTGAAAGTCATGACCACGACGACATTGCGTGACGGTACGACTAACCAGCCTATCTTCCAGAATATGGTTGAAGAAGATGAGCCAGCCGTATTCACCAGCAACAGCCGTCGTGCCCAGGTTGAAGCCATGAAGAACTCCGGGATTGAAGAATATGACATTCCGGCTTTCTTGCGTAAGCAGGCTGATTAACCCTCAGGCAGTGATTGCTTGTCGGCTTGGAAGTGGGATTGGCTTATAATAGTCGTTAGACACTGATAAAGAGAAAACCATGTTAAAGCAACGCACGCTTAAACAACAGATTAGCGCGACCGGAGTTGGGCTGCACAGCGGTGAGAAAGTCACGCTGACGCTCAAACCTGCGCCCGCTGATCATGGAGTAGTGTTCAAGCGCATCGATTTGCCCGATACGCCTGCCATGCGGGTCACCCCGACGGCAGTGAACGACACTCGCCTGAGCTCCGCCCTAGAGTTTTCAGGTGCGCGCGTTGCTACTGTGGAGCATTTAATGTCTGCCCTCGCCGGTCTGGGGGTAGATAATGTATTGATAGAGTTAACGGCAGCCGAAGTGCCCATTATGGATGGTAGCTCGGGGCCGTTTATCTATTTACTGCAAACGGCCGGATTAGCCGAACTGGACGTACCCAAGAAATTTGTGCGCATCCTGAAACCGGTAGAAGTGCAAGAAGGCGATAAATGGGCAAAATTTACGCCGCACCATGGCTTTAAAGCCGAATTTACCATTGATTTCGCACACCCGGTGTTCGAGTTTTCCGGTAAAACCGTGACCATAGATTACGATAGCCAGAGTTACGTTGACGAAATCAGCCGTGCACGTACCTTTGGTTTTATGCACGAGGTCGAGTACCTGCGCGCCAATGGCCTCGCTAAAGGTGGCAGCCTGGATAACGCGATTGTGCTCGATGAATATAAAGTACTGAATGGCGGCGGTTTGCGCTATGAAGATGAGTTTGCCAAGCACAAAGTACTGGATGCGATAGGCGATTTATATATTCTCGGTTATCCGATCGTCGGCCAATTTTCGGCATTCAAATCCGGACATGCCTTGAATAACCAATTGCTGCGTGCCTTGCTTAAAGATGACACAGCCTGGGAATACTGTACCTTTGACGACAGCCAGGCACCGGTTGGTTTTGTGCGGCAACGCGACTACTTTAGCCCGGCGCCCTTTTTGCCTGCGGCCTAGAGAGTAAAACAACATTATGTGGTGGATACGGATATTATTTGCGGTGCTGGTGTTAAGTACCCTGGTGCTGGCCTTATTAGGCTGGCAAACCGGCAACGCGCGCTATTGGCAATGGCTAAAAAAAGTATGGAAGAGTGGCTTTGTCGTCTTGCTGCTGTTGCTATTGTTTTTCTTCCTGAGTCGCCTGGCCAGAATTTGATTGCCACCCTCAAGCACACGTGATGCGTAGTGTGCACTACGTAACTGCACTTAAATATTCAATCGGACGTGAGCATAGTAAGCCCCGTGATTAATTGACTCATGAAGACTAAATTCCGACATCTCCTTTCTCTTGCCACCTGTATGTTAGGCACCTGCCTGTTTGCACTGTCAGCGGCTGCCCATGCTGGCGATACCGAGACCTACCTGCAGGCCAAACAGGCCTACCAGACGAGGAACCTGCCGCTGCTGACCGAGTCGCTGGAGACGCTCAAGCAACGTAAATCACCACTCGCGCCTTACCTGCAATACTGGCAGATGATCCTGACCATGGATCAGCTTTCCTATTACCAGGTACAAGCATTTCTGCAGGAAAACAACGAATCACTGCTTTCTCAGCGTGTACGCGAGCTATGGCTCAAGCGGCTGGGGCGTGTGCAGTTCTGGGACCAGTTTGTCGAGATGCGTGCGCAAATTCCCAACTATTACAATTTGAATGACACCGGTAACCAGTGCTTCCAGGTGCAGGCAGGCATTGCGCTGGATGACCCGGTTGCTTACGAAGACGGTAAAACATTATTGCTATCAGGCAAGGAGTTGCCTGCCGATTGCCAGGGCATGCTGGAAGCTTTGCAACAGGTAGGCGTATTGGATGAAGCATTTCTGCTGACGCTTTACCGCAATGCCTTGTTTGCGAATAAACCAGGTATGGCTAAAGGCCTGGCGAAACGGAGCAGGAAAACCGATGCCACCTTGCTGAAACAAATCGATGACGTGGCGCAGAACCCGGCGTTGGTCCTTAAAAAGAACAATGTGCAGGACAAATCGGCCTATGGTCGTGCGCTGTATTTATACGCTATTCACCGTCAGGCCAAGGCGGATATCGCCCTGGCGCAGAGCAGTTACCAAAAATACAGTGGCGTGCTCAGCAACGAAGAAAAACAGCTGATGCAAGCATATATCGCGCTGGAATCAGCCCGTAAACATGAGCCAGAAGCAGTGCGGGCTTTTGCCAAGGTCGAGCCCGGCACCCTGAATAATGAACAATGGGAATGGTATGCCCGCAGTGCATTGAGGGAACAAGACTGGACGGTGCTGCTGAAGGTCATAGCCAATATGCCGAATGCATTGGCAGATGAACATACCTGGCGTTACTGGAAAGCGCGTGCGCTCAAGAGCAAAGGCCAGGTGGCAGAAGCCAATTTGTTACTGGCAAAACTGTCGCAGGAGCGTCATTTTTATGGCTGGCTGGCGGCTGAGGAGTTGGGGCCCGTCGCAGGCGAGCCCATGGCGACTTTCCAACCAGCCGATGAGCAAGTCCGCCAGTTTGCCAGGCTTCCAGGCATCAAACGCATGGAGGCGCTGTTTGACGCTGACGCACGTTATGAAGCCAGGTTGGAGTGGATGTATCTACTCGAGGCACTGGATGACCCATCGCGCATTGTGGCCGCGCAGTATGCCTTGCTCAAAGGCTGGTACGATTTGACCGTGCTGGCGGCCGATAAAACCAGCCGGACGCATAACTTTGAGCTGCGCTACCCCACGCCTTATCGAGATTACCTGCAAAAAGCATCCAAGGCGCGTGAGATCGATGAAGCCTGGGTGTATGGCATTATCCGGCAGGAAAGCCGCTTTATGCATTATGCCAAGTCGTCAGTGGGCGCGGGCGGGCTGATGCAGGTGATGCCTGCCACAGCCAAGTGGATAGCCAAAAAACTGGGCTGGAGTAGCTACAGTGATGCCATGCTGCACGACATAGATACCAATGTGAATCTTGGCACCTATTACATGCGCTACACGCTGGATACCTTCAATGGCCAGGAAGCGATGGCAACTGCAGCCTATAACGCAGGCCCTAGCCGCGCCAGGCGCTGGGCGGCCAACACGCCATTGGAAGGGGCGATTTATGCAGAAACCATCCCGTTTAGCGAAACACGCAATTACGTGAAAAAAGTGCTGGCGAATGCCCATATGTACGCGCCCAGGCTGGGCTTGCCTGTCATTACGCTTAAAAGACGTTTGGGGACGATTCCGGCCCGTAGCTCTGGCATCGCCGAGGCGGAAACGGTGACAACCACCATCACCATTACAGATCAAGAGTAAGTGAGTGCGGCATTTTTCTGTACAATCTCTTTAATACCAAAATGCATTGGGAATGAGCAATATGAAGACAGTCACAGTATTGGGTGGTAGCGGTTTTGTCGGTAGCAGTGTGGTGGCCGGGCTGGATCAGGCAGGCTACCAGGTGAAAGTATTAACCCGCCGCAGGGAACAGGCCAAGCACTTGATTTTGTTGCCTTATGTGCAAGTGGTCGAATGCGATGTCAACGACCAGGCCGCGTTGCGCGCACAACTGGCAGGCAGTGACGTCGTGATCAACCTGATCGGCATTTTGCACCAGACCAGTGACAATGGCTTTGAGAAAATGCACCACCAGTTGCCGCGTCGCGTGGCGCAACTGTGTGTGGAACTGGGTATCCCACGGCTGCTGCAAATGAGCGCATTGCAGGCCTCAGTCAGTGCACCGAGCGAATATCTGCGTAGCAAAGCGGCCGGTGATGAGGCGGTGATGGAGACCAGTAAAAAACTGCATGTCACCATTTTCCGTCCCTCTGTCATCTTTGGCGCGCGCGACCGGTTTATTAACCTGTTTGCCAAGCTGATCCAGTATATCCCGGTGCTGGCGCTGGCGATGCCACAATCCAAGTTCCAACCCATCTGGGTAGAAGATGTGGCCGCTGCCATCGTGAATGCGGTGAATGAGCCAGCCACCTACGGCAGGATCTATGAATTGGGCGGCCCGGCAATCATGACCTTGCAACAGGTGATGGAAGCCGTGATGAAAACTACAGGGGTGCAGCGCCCCATCATAGGCTTGAGTACCCGGCTTTCGCTGCTGCAAGGCAGCTTTATGCAATTGCTGCCTATCAAATTATTGTCTCGCGACAATGTGAAATCCATGCAGGTAGATAATGTCTGTCAGCAACCGATGGCCAATGAACTGGGCGTGGTGCCTACCGATATGTTTGCCGTGATTTCCGGCTACCTGGTGGAAAATAACCCCCGTGGTGCTTATGACCAGTTTCGCGCTGCGGCAGGGCGCGTGATTAATGCCAGGCGCTAAACGCCATTCTATTGCGTGCAAAGCAATCACAAGCATAACCCTCCCATGAAGATCTACCAGGTAGGCGGCGCAGTCCGCGATGGCCTGCTAGGTCTGCCAGTCAAAGACCGCGACTATGTCGTCGTCGGCGCCACGCCTGAGCAGATGCTGGCGGCTGGTTATCGCGCAGTTGGCAAGGATTTCCCGGTATTTCTGCATCCTGACACGCAGCAAGAACATGCACTGGCGCGCACCGAGCGCAAAACCGGCAAAGGCTACAAAGGCTTTAGTGTCTATGCCGCGCCCGAAGTCACGCTGGAAGAAGATCTCGCCCGGCGTGACTTCACCATGAATGCCATCGCGCAAGGTGAAGATGGCACGCTGGTTGACCCTTTTCACGGGCAACAGGATATCCAGAAGAAATTATTACGGCATGTCACTGCTGCTTTCAGCGAAGACCCGGTGCGTATTTTGCGGGCAGGGCGTTTTCTGGCCCGTTTCACCGAGTTTACCGTTGCGCCCGAAACGCTGGCGTTGATGCGTGAAATGGTCGCCGCAGGCGAAGTCGGTGCCCTGGTGCCGGAACGTGTCTGGCAGGAGATCGCCAAAGGCCTGATGGAGAAACAGCCTAGCCGCATGTTTGAAATGTTGCGCGACTGCGGTGCCTTGCAGGTCATCCTGCCCGAACTGGACCGCTTGTGGGGCGTCCCACAGACGGCGCTCTATCACCCAGAAATCGATACTGGCGTGCACGTCATGATGGTGATTGATTACGCCGCTAAACAGGGCTTTAGTTTGCCAGTGCGCTTTGCTGCGCTCACGCATGACCTGGGTAAAGGCACGACACCGGCAGAGGTGCTGCCACGGCACATCGGGCATGAGTTACGCAGTGTAGACCAAATTCGCGATGTGGTCGCGCGGCTTAAAGTGCCTAATGATTGCAGGGACTTAGCGCTAGTGGTGGCTAAATATCATGGCAAACTGCATGCCGCCAGGGAGATGAAAGCCAGTACCTTGTTAAACTTTCTGGAAGAGCTGGATGCGTTCAGGCAGCGCACACGTTTCGATGATTTTTTGCTGGCCTGCGAGAGTGATAGCCGGGGACGACTAGGGCTGGAGAGTTGCCCACTGCATGATGCCGAACATCTGGCCGCCGCCTTGCACGCGGCACTCGCGGTAGATGCAGGCGCAATCGCCAAACAACATAGCAATCCGCAATCGATTAAACAGGCGATTTTTGAAGCGCGCTTGCAGGCAATTTTAAACAGCCATGCTGTTTAATGTAGTCGCTACTGCCTGACAAGTGAATTGCTTCCCTTCATCCATAGGCGTGGATGACATGCCTTCAGCACGTCTCATACTTCTCTAAGCACTTGTAATAACTGTCTTCAGCATGGCATAGCAGTCGTTTGCTGTATGCATCATTGCCCTGGTTCTTAGCGGCTGTTGACTGCCGTACGGTTTCTGCCGCTACGTTTGGCTTGATACATCATGGCATCTACCGATTCAACGAATGTTTTGAAGTCGTCGCTGTGGTTGGGCGTGATGCTGCCGACACCGACACTGATGGTCAGTATCTGACTGACTTCGGACTTGGCGTGCGGGATTTGTTCCTTGAACACCAGGTTATGGCAACGCTCGGCAATTTTGCTGGCTGACAGTTCGTTGGTTTGAGGCAGGATCAAAGCAAACTCTTCGCCACCAAAACGGGCAAAAAAGTCCTTGGCACGTACACCAGCGTGCGTGAGTGTATTTGCCACTTGCCTGAGTGCTTCATCGCCTTGCAAATGCCCGTAAAAGTCATTAAATTGCTTGAAATAGTCGATATCTATCATGATTAATGACAGTGGATGCTGGTGTTGCCTGGCTTCCAGCCATTCGCGTTCCAATACGGTGTCGAACATGCGGCGGTTGGCGACGCCGGTCAATCCGTCTTTGTAAGAAAGCTCTTCCAGTTTTTTTTGCATGAGCAGCAATTGCTCTTCGGTTTTCTTACGTTCACTGATATCAAACATAAAGCCTATCAATGCTTCTGGTTCGCCGGTCGGTGTGCGCATCACATGCACCACATCACGTATCCAGACAAAGTCGCCATCGGCGTTGAGTGCGCGGTAGTCTGCTTCGTGATCCAGCCCTTGTAGTGATTGTTGCACGCAAAAATTGAACACGCGTTCACGGTCTTCTTCATGAATACGGTTGACCCAGTCTTCTACCGTTTTCCAGCTATCCTGTGACCAGCCTAGCACCTGCTCGATCTGCGGGCCAATATAAGCAAACTGCTTGTTTGCCCAGTCGATTTTCCACGGAATGGCTTTGGTGGATTCCAGCAGGGTTTTATAAATGGTGCTATCGCTATCAACAGGCGGTGTATTCATTTCGCGAACTTATTTATCACAATATGTTAATCAGGTTACATAAGTGACAAATACTACGCAATAGCCCGCCAGGCTTATTCGCGTAAGAAAGCGTTAACTTTTTGGGTGATGGCCAGGCAAAGTACCAGGTGTTGATCGACATCCTGGTGTCCAGGTCAGTGAGTCTGAATACACCAGGATATGCTGCATGGTTTGCTCCTGATTAAAAGTTATTCATCTTGAGCGGTGCATGCGTTAGCGCGGAGGTGGCTGACACCACTGGCGTTCACAAGGGATGCCATCGTTATCGCCATCCATTTCGGTATCAGGGCAGTTTGCCAGAAAGAAGTGTGCTTCAGCACACGATGTCATTTGCGAGCAGTGGGTACGGCCATCGCAGCGGCTATTGGGCTGAATTGCATTTGAGGTTGGGGCCGCAGGTGCCGACCTGGCGTTGAGGGGCCGGGTAAAACGAACTGGTGCTTCTTCAGCAGGGCTGGTGATGTGCTGAGGCTGGTGAGCGATCATCCAGGGCAAGATCAGGTGATCAAATAATAGATACACGCCACACACCAAGAAAATCAGCCCGGAAATCTTAAGGATATTCATGGGCTGTTGTCGGTTTTTACGTTATTGGATATGCAGGAAGTGCTGGATCACCAGCTTGGCCAGAAACCCCACCATGCCTAAGGTGAGCGCCAGGAACAGGGCAAATGTGCCCACTTTGCCGGCCTTGGATTTCCAGGCCAGGTTGCCGACGATAAAGATAAGGAAGAGTATCAGTGCGGCGAGGCCATAAGTCATGCCAACTTCAGTCAGTTGGGCTTCGGTCATGCCAAAAATCGTGTTTTCCATGAATTAAAACTTTCAGTGGATTAAAAATCTAAAGGGGTTTTACTGCAGGCTGGCAGTAATCAACTGCGTAATATGCTGTTCCAGGTTATCGCTAGGCTTGCGTTTGAAGCCACTTTTGGCAAACGCGTGCCAGCGGCCAACAACAAAGCTGATCATGGTGTTTGCTGCAATGCCTGCATTGGTGATTTGGTTGCCTTGTGCCTCGGCGATACGCAGCGATTGTTTCACGCTGGCTTCCAGGCGGTCTATCAATTGATTGATGCGGGCCTGCAATGCTTCGTCTTCGTTCACGAGTGCATCGCCGATTAATACGCGTGACATGCCGGGGTTACGCTCGGCGAATTTCAGCATGGTTTGCAGCATCAGTTGCACTTGCTTCAGCCCATCGGTTTCGTCGCTGGTGATTTTGTTGATCACGCCAAACAATGCGCCTTCAATAAACTCGATCAGGCCTTCGAACATTTTGGCTTTATTGGCAAAGTGACGGTAGAGCGCCGCTTCTGACACTTCCAGCTTGCCCGCCAAAGCAGCCGTAGTGATTTTTTCACCTTTAGGCGTTTGCAGCATGCTTGCCAGTGTTTCCAGAATTTGTTGTTTGCGGTTTGCTCTTACTTCTTTGTTGATAGTCGCCATGATGTGTTCCGGGATCCCTGTGAATGCAGCTATTGTCGTTTTGCGGCTATTTTAACCGGATTCGCCAGAGGCGGGAATGCACGAAGCGTGTTTTTTCAGTGCACTGTGAGTGAGTGCCAACACATGCGGTAATCTATATTGCACAAAGTTTGGCTTGTGCAGCCGGCGGCTGATCCACACGGTGCGCATGCCCAGTCGCTTTGCGGTCATCAAGGCTGGCAGGCTGTCTTCAAATAATGTGCAATCGGCTGCGCAGCAACGCAACTGGCGTAACAGCATGCGGAAACCGCGTACAGATGGTTTGGCATGGAAGCCCGAAGATTCAACGCTGAATACCAAGGTGAAGCAGTCACTGATGCCCAGCACTTCCAGCACGCGTACCGCATAAGCGCGCGGCGCGTTGGTGAACACGCATTTGCGTCCTGGCAGGCGTTGCAACAGCTGGCGCAATTGCCTGGTGGTTTGCACCATGTCATCGGTGAGGAAAGCATGGGTTTCCGCCAGGAAGTGATGCGGATCGACATGGTGGTGGCGCATCAGCCCTTTGAGGGTGGCGCCATAGATGCGCCAGTAATGCTGGCGTAACTGGTGGGCCGCAGATTCTTCCAGCGTCAGTAGATCCATGATGTAACGCGTCATGGATTGATTCATGACTGGGAAAATCTGCGCGGAAGCATTGTGCAGGGTGTCATCCAGATCGAAAATCCACACCCTGCGAGACATAGAATATAACTAAAGTAAGTATTTGCTTACGGCTTATCGGGCTTTGGGCTTTATTTTGCCTTGATTAAAGTGCCTACGCCTTCATCGGTCAGCACTTCCAGCAACAAGGCATGCTCCACGCGGCCATCGATAATATGCACTGTTTTCACACCGCTACGGGCAGCATCCAATGCCGAACTGATTTTTGGCAGCATGCCACCGCTTAAAGTGCCATCGGCAACCAGGTCATCAATCTGTCTTGGGGTCAGCCCGGTCAGCAACTGGCCTTCTTTATCCAGTACGCCAGGCGTATTCGTCAGCAGGATCAGTTTTTCGGCATTGAGGATTTCTGCCAGTTTGCCAGCCACCACATCAGCATTGATATTGTAGGTTTCTCCTTCGCGACCGACACCAATCGGTGCCACCACTGGGATAAAGTCGCCACTATCAAGGAAGGTAATGATGCTGGGATCAATCGCCGTAATTTCACCGACCTGGCCGACATCGATCATTTTGGTCGGGTCTTTCAGGTCTTCCATCAGCAATTTTTGTGCATGGATAAAGTTACCGTCCTGGCCGGTCAACCCGACCGCTTTACCGCCGTGGCGGTTAATCAGGTTCACAATCTCTTTATTGACCTGGCCGCCAAGCACCATTTCCACCACGTCCATGGTTTCTTCATCGGTCACGCGCATGCCCTGGATGAACTCGCCTTTTTTGCCCAGCTTATCCAGCATCTCATTGATTTGCGGGCCGCCGCCATGGACCACTACCGGGTTCATGCCGACCAGTTTCAGCAGCACCACATCTTGCGCGAAGCATTCTTTCAGGCGTTCATCGGTCATGGCATTGCCGCCGTATTTGATGACGATGGTTTTATCGAAAAAACGTTTGATGTAAGGCAGGGCTTCGGACAGGGTTTGCGCCTTTTGGGCGGCTTTTGAAATATTCATCATATGGGTGTGCAATTAAGGATATGCGTATTCTATCTGCTGATAGTTAAACAGTGAATGCATTAGAGGGTTAATTTTGTTCAGGATGTTTAATAAGAAGGCGATTCGCCAACTTTGTTCCACTTTATTCGTGGGATATGAAGTAATTAAGACGTTGCAAGAAATGGCTGGTGAGTTTCACCAGCCATTTTGTGAGGAGGAACTGTGATTGATTGCTGCGTTTATCAGGTAAGCACTTTCACAAACACTTTGGATTTTCGTTGCAGGTTATACAGCTGCTGCTTTTCTTGCGGCAACTGGTCTACACTTTTCTCAGTAAAACCGCGCTCCAGAAACCAGTGTTCGGTACGCGTGGTCAGGCAAAACAAAAACTGATGGCCCATTGCTTTTGCCTGTTCCTGGCAATAGTTAAACAGTTTGTCACCGCGTCCGCCACCACGATAGGCCGGGTCTATGGCCAGGCAGGCAAACTCCACCATTTTCTCAGCAGGAAACGGATACAGCGCCGCGCAACCGATCACCCGGTTGTCATGTTCCATGACGTAGAAGTAGTTGATCTCCATTTCGATACGTTCACGTCCGCGCCGCACCAATATGCCTTCGTTTTCCAGTGGTTCTATCAGCATGAGGATGCCGCCGACGTCATCAATATTGGCCTGGCGCATGGTTTCCAGCGGTAGCTCGGTAATCATGGTGCCTATACCTTGCCGGGTAAACAGTTCCTGGATAATGGCGCCGTCAATATGCCTTGAAATCAGGTGTGTCCTGGCAACGCCATGCTCACAGGCGCGCACGGCCGCTGGCAGGTAATAATTCACATCTTCCGAAAAGTTGATGGGGTCATCACTTTCCTGCACATTGCGTAGCATGTTTTTGGCTTTGGCGGAGGTCATTTCGCGCAACAATTCGCCACGCAAATTATGAATGCCTTCAGAGCCCATCAGGAAGATCAGTTTTTCTGCATCCAGGGCAATCGCGGCACTCACCGCCACATCTTCCAGCGTCAGGTTGAAGATTTCACCAGTCGGCGAGTAGCCCATAGGCGAAAGTAATACCAGTTCGCCATCATCCAGTCGTTTCTGGATACCTACCGCATCGATCTTGCGTACTTCGCCGGTGTGTTGCAGGTCTACGCCGTCACGCACGCCCAGTGGTTTGGCGGTGACAAAATTGCCGCTGGCGACACGGATATCGCTGCCTGCCATCGGCGAGTTGGAAATACCCATCGATAACAACGATTCAATCTCCACCCGCACCGTGCCATTGGCTTCTTTCACCGCTTCCATCGCCGTGTCATCGGTAATGCGCAGGCCATTGTGCATTTTGGGGATCAGGTGGTCGCGCTTCAATCTATGTTCGATTTGCGGACGTGCGCCGTGCACCAGCACCAAACGTACTTCCAGGCTGGCAAGCAGGTTCAAGTCGTGCGAAAGGGCGATAAACTGTTGTTCGCTGACCACTTCGCCACCAAAGGCGATCACAAAGGTGCTGCCGCCAAACGCATGGATATAAGGCGCGGCAGAACGAAACCAGTGCACAAAATCTTTGCTGTTGGCGCTGGAAAGGATGGCTGGTGGCGTATTGGTCAGGTTGCTCGGGGTGAGGTCGGCATCGTACAAGCGGCCGGGCGTGGTGCTCAAAGCCTGGGCAGCAGCGCGCAATAAAGCATCCGAAATCCCGATTTCGCCGCGCTCTATCCGCGACAGGTTGCTGGTATCCGTGCCCATGCGTAATGCAAGCTGTTGCAAGGTTAGATTTTGCGATTTTCGCAAATTCCTGATATTTGAGCCTATCATTTGAGTATTTGTTAAATGTAATTTGCAAAACAATAAAGCAAGTTGGTTTTTTATGCAAATTAAACATAAAAAATGACGGCCTGGGCCGTCATGTTAAATGATACAGAGAGAGACGACGTTTACATTAACTTAAGGCCCCTGGACGCACCGAGCGATAAATACGGTTGCTCTGCCGCTTGCTCAGTACCAGTTGCCAAAGTTGGCCTTGCCGCGAGCGGAAATACCCGGCACAACACATCAGGTAGTATTTCCACATGCGGTAAAAACTTTCATCATATTTAAATTGCAGTTCGGGCCAGGCACGGCTGAATTTGTCCCACCAGGCCATGAGTGTGCGGTCATAATCCGGGCCGAAATTATGCCAGTCCTCGATCAGGAATTTTTTCTCTATGGCCTTGCTCACCTCGCTTGCAGAAGGTAACTTGCCGTTAGGGAAAATATAGCGGTCTATCCAGGCATCGGTATACAGTGCGGTTTTATGGTTGCCTATGGTGTGCAGCAGAAATAGCCCATCGTCTTTTAGCAGGCGATGCACTGTTTCAAAATAAATCGGGTAGTTTTTCGGGCCTACATGCTCAAACATGCCGACTGAGGCTATCTTGTCGAACTGTCCTTGCAACTTTCGGTAATCCATCAACTGGATATCGACAGACAAACCGGCACAGCGTTCTTTTGCCATCGCCTGCTGTTCTACTGACACCGTAATACCCACCACATTCACCGCGTAATGCTGCGCCATATGTTTGGCCAGCCCGCCCCAGCCGCAACCGATTTCAAGTACACGCTCGCCGGGCTGTAAGTCGAGTTTGCGGCAGATCATATCCAGTTTGTGGGTTTGTGCTTGTTCCAGCGTATGGGCGTGTTGCCAATAGGCACAGGAGTAGCTCATGCTTGAATCCAGCATGGCCTCAAACACATCATTGCCGATATCGTAGTGCAGTTTCGCGACCTGGAAGGCGCGGTGAGGTGCCTGCAGATTGAATAATGCGTGCCGCAGGATATCGCCTAATAATTGCAGCTTTCCCCAGCCGCCCATTTCTTCGTCGATATCCGCGCGCATCACGCGAGTGAAAAACTCATCCAGCCGGGCGCAATCCCAGCGTCCTTCGATATAGGCTTGTCCGAATCCCAGCGTGCCACGTGTGAGCACGTCGCGATACACGCTTTCGTCATAGACCTGGATATCCCACGGCGCATCGCCATTAATGGTAATGCCTGTCTTGCCCAGTAGCTTGACCAAGGTTTCTGGCGGCGCAGGCTGCTGCGTTGCGAAATGATTAAATGTAGTTTTTGGCATCGCGGTGACACTCCTCCAAAACGCGTACAGATTACATAGCATTCAGGCGTATCTTAAACGGGGTAAGCATGCCTGGATACTCGTCATATTACGTATGAAGATTGACCAGCGATGACGTGATTTGTTCTACCGGCGCAGGTGAAGATTAGTGGGAAAGGAATTGAAACCACACCGGCAACGTGAACATGCTGAGTAAGGTGGTAGAGAACACGGCGGCGGCATACAGCGCGCCATCCAAATGGTAGCGCTCGCAGATGATAACGCCAAAGACCATGGTCGGCATGGCGCTTAATAAGGTGATGGCGGTGAGTGTGTGCCCGTCCAGCCCTAAAAATTCTGCTGCCAGCATGGCAGTGAGCGGCGCAATCAGCAGGCCGATAAAACAGACTGGTAATAATTTTGGGATCAGTGCAAACCTGAAAGTATCCCAGCGTATGCTCATGCCTAGTGCGATCAGCATCAGTGGCACCACTCCGCCTGCCAGGGTGTGCAGGGCATGACCTAACATTTCAGGCTGCGGCACTTGTGCCAGGTTGAGCATGCAGGCGACCAGTAGTGCCCATAGTGGCGGCACACGCATCAATTCTCTGAGTGGGTTTGAACTAAGTTCTGCCTTACCATAAGCTTGCGCCATCAGCATGCCTATGGATAACAAGATCGGTGTACAGGCAAACAAATCAAATTTCAGCACCATCTCCTGTGCCCAGTCACCAAGCACTTCGCTAGTCACGGGTAAACCAAGGTAAGTGGCATTAGGAAACGTGGCCGCCAGCATCAGCGCACCTTGCTGTGCACGCGAGAGAGGCCTGAATCGGTTGAATATTTGCAGGCTCAACCACATCAACCCTGCCGCGGTCACTAACCTGGTGATGGCCGTGAGCTGGATACTGAAAGTGTCAGCATCCAGCGGCGCTAGCCACAGAACGTCTATCACTAACGCAGGCAGCAAAATGTAAAACACCAGGTCTGTCAGTGCCCGGCGGTGGGATGTCGCAGAGATATGGTCAGGCGCGAACCGTTGCCAGGCGATACCTGCGATGATTAGCAGCGCCATTTGTAGCATGACATTAAACATTGGTATTTTCTTCCATACGCTGGCGATGGTTGTACAGCAGGATCATCAGTCTTTAAAAATCGCCCCACAACGTTTGCATGCTCGCAATCGCAGTCACTGCGGCGGTTTCGGTTCTGAGGATTCTTGGCCCGATCACAATCGATTGGAAGTGGTGTTGCGTAGCCAGTGCAATTTCGTTACCGCTTAAGCCGCCTTCAGGGCCAATCAACAAGTGGATATGAGCGGATGGTTTCTCGAGTTGTGCAAGTCGTTTCGCCCCCACCGGGTTTAGCAGGATATTCAGGCTGGATTGCGTTTCATGTTGCCCCAGCCATTGGGCCAGCGTGAGTGGTGCATGCACTGTCGGCAGTAAGGCGCGGCCGCTTTGCTCGCAGGCAGCTATCGCGACGCCTTGCCAGTGTTCGACGCGTTTTTCGGCACGGTCGCCACTTAGTTTTGTGACGCTGCGTTCCGTCGTTAGCGGGAATATTTCGGTGACACCGAGTTCAACCGCTTTCTGGATGGTGTAATCCATGCGATCGCCACTGGAAACCCCCTGTAGCAGGCGAATGCTGAGAGGGGATTCATTACTGGCTGCTGCGCGGCTCTGAACCTCAACATGCGCGGCTTTTTTCTCTACACTAGTCAGTGTGCACTGGTAGTCAAAACCATCGCCGCAAAACAAAATCAATGTATCACCGGCTTTCAGACGCATAACGCGGATGGCATGCGCGGCAGCGTTTTCGCTGAGCGCGGTGGTTTGGCCAATGGTGAGAGGGGTGGGGCTGTAAAAGCGTAAGTTACTCATGCATCACATTGTAACCAAAATGCCGGCGAGTGACATTCAGTACTGGCATTCACGTGTACGACTTAATCACGTACCATACGGCTTTGATTGTTATATGGCTGGAGAGTGACGATGGCGAGTATTAGCCCACCCGTGTGCGATTTTGGCTACGGCCGTTTCGCTTAACATCAGTTTCACCGAGTTAGCCTTCGCCGAAATTGCACAAAATTATATAGTGAAGGTCTAGAAAGTTTTTGAAAGGAATCACATGGCTAGTATCAATCCTCCAGCATGCAATTTCGGCTGGAAAGCCCCTGAATTCAACCTGCCGGATGTCAACGGCAAGCTGGTGAATCTTCAAGCTAGCATGGGTCCCAAAGGCCTGCTGGTCATGTTCATCTGCAACCAC
Organism: Methylophilus sp. E2MeOHC9; assembly: GCF_058744375.1. Taxonomy (NCBI): domain Bacteria; kingdom Pseudomonadati; phylum Pseudomonadota; class Betaproteobacteria; order Nitrosomonadales; family Methylophilaceae; genus Methylophilus; species Methylophilus sp. E2MeOHC9. Next base: position 413,658 of record NZ_CP196024.1, on the reverse strand, counting down.
TGCCCCTATGTCAAAGCGATTTTGCCGCGCCTGATTGCTGATGTCACTGAGTTGCAAGCATTAGGCATCAATACCGTCGCCATTATGTCCAACGACCCTGCTGATTATCCGGAAGATAGCCCGGAGAATATGAAAAAACTGTCTGAAGAATTGGCGCTGCCTTTTCCTTACCTGTTCGATGAAACCCAGCAGGTCGCCAAGGCATATGATGCCGTGTGTACGCCAGACTTCTTTGGTTTCAATAAGCACTTCGAGCTGCAATATCGTGGACGCTTTGACGAAAGCCGCAAGGAAACCGCGCCAGATAGTACGCGCGATTTATTCAGGGCGATGAAGCAGGTGAGTCAAACTGGCCATGGACCGAAGGAACAGGTGCAGAGTATCGGTTGTTCAATCAAGTGGAAAGCGTGATCAACCTGGCGTTCCATCAATTCGAGGTTTGCTGAGGATGGGCCAATAGCTGATACAGAACCAGGTGAACGCGACTATCCAGCAAGCCGCAGCCAGCATGACGGAGATGCGGTAAGTCTCGGGTATCCAGAGTGGCAAAAAGACTCTGCATAACGTAGCTGCAATACACAACCCAAATATCCAGGATAGACTACCCGGCGGCGCATGAATATTGCGGCCCGTATGGCCTAACGATACACGCGCCATCATCGCCAGTGTGATGACGCCAACACCACCGATGGCCCAGCAATGGATAGCAAGAATGAGTGACACGCCGCTATTCATAAAACTGAAAGCATACAATAAGAAACCGGCATTAATCAGCCACAACCCGCCGTAGAAACTCCACAGCAGTGGCACCCGCCATATGCCCGGTGCATGCCAGCGCCACAACCGTATGCTGCTGGCAATGGCGATAGTGAGCGCTAACACTATATGTATCATGGTTGAATCAACAGTCAGGATGTTCAATAGTAATGCCACCAGCGATAACATTAATAGCCGGTCTATCCAGGCCGAGTTTTTCAGCGAGATTTCTTCTTTCACACCACGTTCTATAAACCCTGGCAGGATGCGGCGGCTGATCACCAGAATCAGACTTACATTAAGCAACAAACCCACCCATAACGCAGCACGTGCGCCACTCATGGACCAGCCTAATGCCTGGGCATAAAAAGCTGCATTGCCCAGCGTGAGTATCCCCACTTTTGAAAGCACGCCCAGTTGCCGCCATTGCTTCACTTTAACGATAGGGCGTGCAACCGCTAATATCAGCCACAGGTTAAATGACAGGTCCAGAATGGCGGCAAGGATGACCAGGTCGGGAGCCATCAGCATCACGATACGCGCACCTGCCCAGCATGCCAACAGCCCTGATAAAGCAAGGCCTTGTAATGTCTGGATACCAGTCCAGTTTTTCACCGCGGTGAGTAAAAAACCGGCAATCACCGCAAATGCAAAGCCGTATAACATTTCATGCGCATGCCATTGTGAAGCCGAGACATAGAATAAGGGAGGTAGCGTGAAACGGAGATATGACCACATCCAGGCGGCGATAGAAATGGCGGCAAACGCTGCGGCGAGCAGGAAAAACGGACGGAAACCGAGATTGAATAAAGCGAATTTATTGACCGGTTTTTTTCGCTGCGGTGGTGAAATTTGAATCAGCTGCTGCATATGACATCCTTAAAATGCAAAAGCAAAATTTCAATATAACCGCGATGATAAATCACACTATTGAGCTAGCGCAAATTGGCAGCAAACCCGGCGAAATTAAGTGAATATCCTGAAGCAGACTTTAAGGTTTTGAGAGGATCAGAGCACTAGGCAGTGGTATTGAATGCGACTGAGTGTGGAAAAATTTGCAAGCTTTAAGAAGGCCGCGAGTGCCCACTTAAAGCTTGCCGGAGGGTAATACAATCAGTTTATTGTTATTAGTTAAGCAGGGTTCAGGCGATCTTTTTCATACGCCCTATGAGCACCAGCCCGAAGAGAAGCAAGCCGTAAATGCTTGGTTCTGGCACCGGGGTAACCGCCCAGCTGGCAACCACTAACAGCTGGTTGTTGTAGAAGTTATTTAATTGCAGCCGCGCCGCCGCTTGGTTGCCGCTTAAATAAAACAGTTCATCACTGTTAACTTCACCGACGTGTTGTTGATCGTACAGGCGAATCTGGGTGCCATCATAATTGCCACCAAAGACGGTAACACCCTCTGCTGCACCTTGCAGAAAAGCGATATTGTTGAAACTGTAAGCGGTGCGCCAAAATGCATAGCGGTCTGCAGCGGCTAGCTCGATTTCCACGCGGCCATTGCTTTCAGCGCCTAGATAAAACACTGACATCGTTGCACCATTGATGCCGATGAGAGAGCCGTCAAACGATAATACTGGCGCAGGCCCTACTGCCAATGGGTTGTTCAATGCCTGTTCCAGGTCAGCCACAAAGCTGGTGTCGGTAGCGCCATTCAGCATGCTGCGCAGTACCGCGATCTCAGCAGCGGCATCGGATTCCGAAAAGTATTCTCCGGTGTGCCCAGCGAGGCTACGGCCCAATGCCGGCTCAACCGTTGCCGTCAAATTCCACAGCTGTTGTGTCAGGGTGGTGCCAGCGTTGTAGCTGGTGCCAGAGGCGCTGCCGGTTGCCAGTAAGTTAGCACTGTCACGAGCCACAGTCAGCAGTTGTTGAGCTTTTTCCAACCCAGGCGTGCGGCTGGCTTGCAGGTTGCTGGCGACTGGCGCATCTGTCCATGTAGCGTTGCGTAACAGTCGTATGTCTGAAGCCGCTGCTCCCCAGCGCAGGGTGCCAGTGGTGGCGGACGTCGCCGCTAGTGCGTCTGCCGCATACTGCGCAGTGGTCTTGGCAGTAAAACTGGCATTGACTTGTACAGTGCCGCTCACGTGCAACTTGCCGGAGTTGATGGTCACATTGTCAACCAGCGGCTCGACAGTGGCAGTGGCCTGTAAATGAATGGGCTGTAACACTGACTGTCTATCTACCAGTGCATGTGTTGCTGGCGTAATACTTTTGGGTGTGCTGACGGATGTATTACTGCTGCATTTGAGCGAGGCGTTTGTACAAGACCAGTTAGTGTTGAAGGTCAATGCAGCCGGCTCGGTAAGTAAAGCGCCGCTGGCCGTGGTGCTGGCATACACCCGTAGCAAATTACGCGGAGCATCTGGCAGTGTGTCTACCCCCGGGTCATTGATAGAGACACTTTGATGCCCGTTTAATGTGAATATCACATTGCCACCACTAAATGTGCCCAGACGATCTGTCAGAAAGCGCGCATTTGCCGTCGTGGCATTGAGCGTCAGGAATTTATCTATACCCTGACCAAAGTCAGCCGCTTCATTAAACGACAACACCATATTGGTCGCGATTTCACTGGCATGAGAAATATTGGACGTTAACAGACTGATGCCTAACAAGGCTGATAAAGCCAGGCCGAACTGATTTTTTTGTTGGCCTGTGGGTTGTGTCCACTCTGTGAATTTCATGCTGCCTTCCTCTCTCTCAGAAGTCACTATTAGCAATGTTCTAATTTCCTGATAAGACTAACGGATGGTGAGGAAAACGTGCACCCCCAGAACAGGGGGTGTGGAGTATACATTTGTTTGAAGCGCTTCTGAGTTAGCGCTGAGGCTGAGATGGTTAAGGCACCCAGAGACGAGTTTCCAGGCGCGTTCGTGCGGGATGGCTTAAATATTCGCGTGGTTTTTAATATTATCGAGTAATACTTTTTTCAGCGCCTCGTCTTCCAGCCCTCGTACATGGGCATCGCCGTGAGAGAAACGGCTAAATTGCGGATTCTGGGCAATATCCTGAATTAACTTCTCGCTTCCTACAGAAGGCTCAATGACCTTATCCCACAGCTCGAGCAGCTTGGTCGTTGCGGGCAGATAGTTGACTGTCCTGGCAAAGCTGCTGGGCAGTGAAGGCGTGACTAAAATAATGGCGGAACGCGCTCTTTTCAGGGTGTTCCTGTTCGAAAAAAACGTCTTAATCACTGGAATATCACCCACTATCGGTGTTTTAGATTCGGTATTATCTCCTACCGATTCCGAGAGTCCGCTCAAGATCAGGGTTTCACCGAATTTGATATCCGCTGTGGCGCTCACCGTTTGCTTGAATGTACCTACCGCCTGCGTAAACGTGCCGGCATTGGTATCACTTAAAAAGCTTCTATCGACTTCGAGTTGAAAGCGGGCACCATCTTCAGTGATGAGCGAAGGCACAATTTTCATCGAGACGCCGACGTTGATTTTCTCGATTTGTGCAGACTGGATGCCTGCCACATTGACGTTGAGTTGGTCACCAATAAAAAAACGCGAGGTTTCACCGACAAATGCCGTCAGGCTTGGCCTGGCAATGGCGTCGTAATAACGGTCGCCCCGGTTGAAAATATTCAGGTTGTAAGTGACATCCGGAATGCTGATGCTGCGCGTGATTGTGCGGTTAGACGTGTTGATTTCCGGAAATCCGGTTTCACGGAATTTGGTGGACGTCAGGGTGCGGTCGTAGCCGAAAACAGCTTGCAACCCATCCAGCAGATTCACACCTGTGCGGCTGGTATTTCTTTTATCTGAGAGTATCAGGGTGACATCTACCGTTAATTGTTGCGATACTGCTGCTTTTGCCGGAGTTATCCTTTTCCTGATCGTGCGTAGTTCCTGATTTTCGTCTTCGTTCAGCGCTAGTTGGGTATATTCATCCACCTGTTTGGTGCGCATAAGGTTTTGCGTTCTGGTTTTAAGCCAGTATTGCTGTTCTTGCGTCACCTGCAATGGTTTCTGGTCAAGTACTACTGAAAGCTGTTGGCCATTGCCTTGTGCGGCCAGGGTAAGTGCCAGCATGCGCCAGGCAATGGCTGAGTCTGGCTGTAAATGCAATGCACGTTGTGCTGCATGTTTTGCGATGGTGAGCCTGCCCGAAAGATAGGCTGCCGCAGCCAGGCCTTCAAATGCATAAGGGTTATCCGGATCTGCCAGTACTGCAGTTGAAAAAGACTCCATCGCCTGCTGTGCATTTTGCTGTTGCATGGCCACCACGCCTGCCAGGTAGTTAGGCCACATATCCTGGCCAGCAAACTGGCGAGAGGCATTGTAGCCAGAGCTGGCAAGATTCAGGGATTCGGCATCTCCTTGGGAGTGATAGCTCAGGCCCAGCAACAAGTGCGAGATAGCTGATTTCGGATCTAGCAGTACTAACTCTTCGGCTAATTTTTTTGCCTGGTCAAACTGCCCGTTTCTAATCGCATCCACAACTGCCAGGCGTTTCGCCTGCAAGGTATGGTCTGTCAAAGCACTTGGTGCCTTGCTGGTTTCTGTAGCACTTGTCTGTAAGGAACCGCAGCTATTCAGGCAGCACAGCATGACAGCCAGTGGAATGTATTTGTTGGTATGAAGTGCCATATACGCCTTGCTAGCAAATAATAGATACGAGGTTAATTTCTGAGGTTGGATTTCAAACCATCCACTGCGATCCGGCTGTTTCCGTTCAGCTTGCGCTGTGTGGTGGCGGATGTGGCTTTAGACGCATTGATGCGGGTGCCACCAGTGGGCGCCAGGCCTGGCGTATTTCCACCTACCGGGCTGCGCGGGTCTTGTGGCTTGGTTGGGGGGGGTTTATCCGTAGGCCCTTTGGCGCCGCCATTGCCACGTAGATACAGTTCTTTTAAGTCGCGATCGGTGGCGGTGACGCTGTCTTTTCTCAGTGGGTTAGGATTGGTCACCCCTGCGCCTGCCCGCATGTTCAGGGCTCTTTCCGCGTTGGCCGTTTCTTCAGGCGTCAGCAGGGTGTATGAGCCCCCTTTGCCTTCAGGGTTAGGCCCGGCTGCGCCACCTCCGGCGCGAGCCAGCTCAAGTCCGCGTTGCTGACGGCGTGCCTCCTGGTTACCCAGGCGGCCACCGGTACTGGTTGAAAGTTGAGATGGGTCGCCACCGCCTATATCCATAGGATTAGGGGTTGTACTCGCTGCTTTGCTTTCTTCAGAGGTGGATGTTTCTTCAGTTTGTTCAGTGGATGCTTGTTCAGCCGGCGGCGGGTCTTCGGACTGGTTTTTGTCGTCATCGTCATCATCGTCGTCGTCACTATCACTCTGATTGCTGGTGCTTGTGCTGCCCTGATCGTTGCTTGCCGTTGTCGTGCTGTTAGAGCTCGTGGTGCTTGTTTGCTCTTTGTTCCCGCGGCTGTCAGGTGCCCAGGTCCCGGTACTTTTGGTTTCAGTACTGCTAGTGATGTGACCGCTACTATCTCTAGTGACCGTCACCGTTGTTTGTTCAAAAGTACCATCTGCGAAGTAGGTCGTCGATGTCCTGGAGTTGTCACCCATCTGGTAGTTCTCGGTGCCTACGGATACATGCGGCCCATTCATGCCGACTAGCACCTCACTCCCGCCACTGGTGACTTGAGAGTTCGGGTTGCCTCTATCGGCTTGCGGATTGTTTGGCGCAGTCGTCGTCGCTGGTTGGCTGGTGGCCGGTGTATTGACATCGGCATCGGAAAGGATAGGCGATTGCGGCGCATTATTCGTATCGATATTGGCAGGTGCACTATCCCCAGCTGGTGGTGTAATTGCCGCAGGTGGGGTGTTGCCGCCGGCGGGGTTGGTCGTCGGTTGGTTGCCCGTGGCTGGTTGACCGGCATTGCTCACGCCACCTTTATCTGCGCTGAGGCGGGTGGATGCCATATCCGCACGGTTTTGGCCGCCGCTACCCACTGTTTTTGTTGCGTCTGTGCCGGTGCCGTGTTGCGCTGTCCCCGCGCCACTGGTATTGCTCTTGCCACCGCCCACCGCCACGGTTACTTTGGATGAAACACTGCGCCCAGTGGCAGTTGAACCTGCGGCACCCTGGGTAATCGCACTGTTTCCAAGATTGCCAGCACCGACTTTTGCCCTTTGCCGTGCTAACAAGTCCGCTTTGGCTTTGGCTGCTTTCTTGGCATCCAGCTCCGCTTGCAGGATTTTTTGTTCTTCGGCCATGGCCGCCAGGCGCGCATTGAGCGTTTCGCCTGGTTTTCCTGGTGTGAAACCTTGCCTGTCCAGCACCTTGTGTGCTGCTTTTTCCATGACGGCGCGTGCTTCCTGCCTGGTCGTCACTCCTTCCCTGGCACCTTCTTTAATCGCCTCCACGACCTCTGGCGCATCTGGTTCAGCGCCAAGATGCTCCAGGGAACCTTGTATCTCTAGCAGAGACATAAACAATTCCCTAAATTTCCCCTTCTTGCCACCAGGCACCAGCTTGGCAACCTCTTTGCCAAACACGCTCTCAGTGGCCGCCTCGCCTACTGCTTCATTGGCTACCTCTTTCGGGTTTTCGCTACGGCTGATGGCATCAACGACGCGATCACGTGCCTTGGCGTCAACGCCCACCACATCCAACTCTCCCGCCGCGTTTGCCATGTCCCTGACTCTGTCGATAGCGCTTTCCTTCTTGTCAGGGTCAGCCACCTCTTTGACCAGCTTGTCGGCGATATCTGGTTTTACGCGCAGGTCATCCAGTACATTCCGCGCATCATCCTGCAACATAAGAGTTTCTTCCCTGGCGGCAGGGGACTGGTTTTTACTTTGTTCCTGAGTGTTTTTATTTTCTGAGGAAGTGCCTTTGGCTGTCGCTGCAGGCTCAGGTTTTCGATTGGTCGCCGCCGCCGGTGTGATAGCGGGCTTTCTGCTGGTGCGCTGTGCCTGCGGTTTGATTTCATCTGCCTGGCTAGCAGGGGTGGTTAGCATGCCTGCGAATAGCATGAGCATTAAAAGTGGCTTGGACATCAGTACCCTTTCTTATGACAACTTGTGCGCGCCAGGCTCGTGACAATACCTGTTGCTTGCATCTTAAAAGGATTCTTTGGGCGTGTGACCCCCTTGAACAGGGGGTGCGCATGGTGCGGAGAAAAGGTGTGGCTGGGTGAACTAGGCCGGCTGACGTGAGATCAGTTGCCAGGGCAGGTAAAGGCTGAGCTTTAATCCGCCGGTAGCACTTGGTGCGAAATGGACTTCTCCGCCAAGCAATACTGCGCGTTTCTGGATATTGCTTAAGCCGCGCCCCACCGATTTATCGCTGCTTGGAGGCAAGCCAATGCCATTGTCCTGGATTTCCAGCAGCAAGTGATGTTGGGTGGGCTGCAAAGTGACAGCCAGCTCGGTCGCTTGCGCGTGACGAATCACATTGGAGATGGTCTCGCGGATGATCCTGCCCAGATTTAACGCCTGCGGTTGCGTAAGCTGCAAGGTGTCGTCATTAACCTGGTTATCCCACCGTAGTTGGATCTGCACGTCACCTAGCCGCTTTTCGCATTCAATGCGGTAATCGGCCATGATGTCATTCAGCGCACTACTTTCATCGCCGGCGCGCGACACGACATCACGCAAATCCTGTAACGCCGAGCGTGCCAGTTCAGCATTGTTCGGGTTTTGCGCCCGGTAAACCAGTGTCAGCAGTTTGGCGCCCAGGTCATCGTGCAAATCCTGGTAGATGCGCTCGCGCTCTTCCAGTGTGGCCTGTTCCTTGAGGATGGATTGCAGTTGCTGGAAGTTGTCATTCAGCTCCTGGTGTTTGGAGACTACGCGCTGTTCCAGTTCCTGGTTCAGTTGCTCATAATTGTTGAGCGCCCCGACATAGCGCGAAGTCATCATCAACCCGACAATCAGGAACAGCACCGGTGCCGAAAATTGCATCAGGTATTCTTCTTCAGTGATTAGCCAGGCATTGATGCCAGGGACATTGGTGTGGATCAGCCAGTCATGAAACGCAAACAGCAGGATGATGCTCAGTGTCGTCAGCAATAATTTGGCATCTTTGTTGTGATCGACAAAGCCGGTTTTTGCGAGTAAAGCCAGGCCGAAAATCACTACCACCATGGTGATCAGATGCCAGAAATCGGTCGCCAGCATAAAGTAGTCTGCTGGTGTTAGCAGCAAAGTCACCGGGGCTAAAATCAAAATCCCCCACAATAATTGATTAAAACGTTTCAAGCGGATGCCGACGAAATCGAGCAGCGAAATCAGCCACAAAGTCGAAATCGCCTGGAAACTGGCATTGACCAGGATCTCCCACAGCGCGGTAGGCAACGGCGCGGTGATAATGTAAAAATTAAGCGATTGCAGTGCCCAGACAAACGCCGCCAGCCCAAACAGGCCGTAAGCGGTATCCTGTTTCCTGCGCCACCACAGGCTGAGCATCAGCAGGCCGATACCGACGATCAGCAGGCTGGAAGTCTGGTTTAGCGTGATACGGATAAACCTGGCTTTCTCATAGGCTGGCTGTAGCGTGTGCAGCAGGTTGATTTTTGGCGGGTATAACATGCCCTGGGAGTTCTGCGGCGCAATTACACGGATGTATAAAGTGTTATCCGTGGCTTTCAGCGTGTCGGGTGGAATCGTAAATAGTAACGGGCGATTCCAGTTGCGCGAGATAGGCTCTGTGAATGAGCCGCCCGACCCAATTTTTTTGCCATTCAGGTAAGCCTCTGCATTGAGGCTCATCCGGGAAAGGTACAAGGCGTAGATGTCATGCGCATTCAGGCCTGGGTAATCAAACTGAAAGCGGTACCAGCCGGTGCCGAATGCGTTCGGGTGAGTGAGTTTCCATAAATCCGGCAATTTGGTCGGTGACCAGGCCGCCGACGTCGGAGGGGTTTCGCTATCACTGAGGACAAACGCTGCCTGGCTTATTTCTACTCCAGCGGGCGTGGCAGGTATCTCGTCGGCCAGTGCGGCATTGGGGCTAAGTAAAGAGCCGAGCAAGCAGCCAACTAGCCACATCCAGCAGTGAAAGGGCGTGCGCTTTTTCATTTGAACAGGGTGATCACTTGCAGGTTAATATCCTGCACATTGACAAAGTTACGCCCGGCATAGGTATCCTGGAACTCCAGTTTTACGATCATCGGTAAAGGCAATTTACCCTGTTGCCATGCCTGCACGCCGCTCCAGGTGGCGCTGACACGGTATTGGTCTGCGCGCCTGTCGGTATAAACCTCCAGCGGTGCAGTGTCAGTCCCCTGGCTTGAACGATAATCATCGGATTTTTTCTCGAAGCGATGCCAGGTACTTGCGAACCGCCAGTTCGACCAGCGATAGCCTAATTCAATATCTGTTTCGTAATAATCCCCGAGGTCACGGTCCAGTTTTTGTTTCGAGCTTGCCAGTGCCAGCCCCTGGCTGGAGGCTGGAATACGCATGCGGGCTTTGTCCGAGAACTGCCAGTTGTAATCGGCCAGCAGGCGCAGATCGAAATTGGCACCCAGGTCATAAAAATACTCAGCCCGGCTGCGTATATCTGTGCTGCCATCGCCTAATGGTGTATCCAGCAAATTATCGGGATCATCTTTTTTTGCCAGGCCCATGCGCAATCCCAGGCCAAGAATCAGGCTTTCACGCGGTGATTTCATGGCACGCCATAATACGCCTAGCGTGGGGTCACTAAAACCTTCGTTGCGGGTGTCTTTCAATGCTTTATATTGATAGCCGAATGCAGGGTTGGTCAGGATATTTTGCACACCGGCACTGCCCATAGGCGGAATGCCACCCCCTGCCGGAGCGAAGGGGAAGTTGCCAGGCCCTATGGGTTGACTGGCATTGAAAGCGGGGTTGAAGCCGACATTACCACCATCGACAGCAAAATTGACACGTGATCGAGAAATGCCATAAGGGATGATGGCGCCCACGGTCAGGTTGGGCGTCAGGCCGTAGCCTATGGTTAAAATGCTGATCTGGTTATCGGTTTTGTGATCGAAACGCGTGGTGCCTAAAGAAGCGCCTGGCCCAAGTGCTGACAGGGCTGGAAACATGCTTGCATTCAAGTTCATGTTATTAAAAGCACTGCCTAGCGGAGACAAATGGCCGCGGTCATCATAGCGCGCATCAAAATGGCTGCTGCGTTGTTCAAAGCGTACTGCCCAGCTGCTTTCGGGTGCCATGGTATCCAGTGCGAAATAGGACGCAGTGGGGATATTCTCAGCGGCAATGGCATGCGCTGTGGCGAGGGACGATGCCCATAACATCAGCCAGGCGGGAGTATGCATTTTTGATACGTGCTGTAACAGGTAGGTCATGGCGCTGGTTATTTTTGTTGTTTGTATTGGATCCCCCACGTTTGCGGGAGTGTATTCATTTTAAATTCGTATATAGTCACGCTATACTTTTTGAGCGCACGCGCACAAACCAGCCAATGAAAACTGCTTTCATACTTGAAGATACGCCAGAGTCACAACTGTGGTTATCAGAAGTATTACATAATAGCTTCCCGAAAATTGCGATTAGTTCTGCAAATAGTGTTGCGCAAGCGATTGCTGTCATTTCTACTAGCCGCCCAGTCGATATCGCGCTCATTGATTTAAGTCTACCAGATGGCAGTGGCGTGACGGTGATTGAATGGTTTAATCGGCATAGTCCGCAGACTATTTGCGTGGTTGCCAGCATTTTTGACGATGATAGGCACATTTTCCCCGCACTGCGCGCAGGTGCACATGGTTATTTGCTTAAGGATCAGCCACAAGCTGCCCTGGTACAAGCACTGAATGGCATCGTCACCGGTCAGCCGCCTTTATCTCCCGCCATTGCCAGAAAATTGCTGCGCCACTTTCACGAACCCTATAGCCAGCAACCGCAAGAGTTGCTGACGGAGCGCGAAAAAGAAGTGTTATCGATTATTGCCAAAGGCATGACCATGGCAGAAACTGCCAATATGCTTGGCCTGAAACGCAATACCATTGCCGGTTATGTGAAGGAGATTTATCGTAAATTGAATGTCTCCTCACGTGCTGAAGCCGCCATCAGTGCCCAGAAAATGGGGCTGATTTAGCATAGTCACGCTTGACGTCACCTTGAATTAAAACACGCGATAAACGCCATATAATTTTCCACAATAAACGCCTGGATTCAGTGTGTAGAGTCCAGGTTCAGGGATAGCCACCCGTCACATACACATCAAATACCAAGCATGATCACTGGCTTACGGTGTGGTGATTGTGCGTACACTTTGCAGTCAATATAATGTGACCGCGCTAGTTTGCAAGGCGCATAAATCATTCGATAAAAATACTAAAAAAGGACTGTACGATGCATATGTTTGTCTCTGCTTTTAAATCCAGCTCTAAGCTAATGGTCAGCCTGTCACTGCTTTTGTTGTCTGGCTGCGCGCTCAATATGAAAGTACCCATCACGGACCCCGCAGCATCGAATACCCTGCACCAGGTAAGTGCGGCAAAGCCGGTGGCGCTTTTCTTTAAAGATGAACAACCTGCAGAGGATAAAACCAAGCTACTTGGCGGCACTATTCCCATGCAACTGGTTTACGACAATAAACCGTTTGATGCCGTGCCATGGATCGCCGAACACACTGTGAAAGAAATGGTTGCCAGAGGCTTGCCGGTTGCGCTTGCTACCCAGTCAGCTGCAGGCCCGAATGTGCTGATCAAGCGCTTGCATATTGAGAACCATAGATCGAATGGCTTTTCACCTTTCGTCACCTTTACCTCTTTGCGTGCTGAGCTAGAGACGCCACAAGGCAACCGCCGCATCACTGCTTATATCAAGCGAGGCAAAGTGCCGGTTTGGAGCTTTGATGAGGTGATTGACCCGACCTACAATGCCCCGTTGGCGTTGCTGACTAAAGAGCTCGCTGCCAAATTGAATCAGCAGTTATTCAATACAGCCATCAGTGATGAGCAAGTGCGTAACCTTGTGCAAAAAATCAACCAGAATGTCGGCAAGGAAGAAGGCAGCGCCTATCTGGATGTGTATCAGTTAGGGTTTGGTAATAACCCACTCGCCATTCCAGAGCTGGTAAAGTACACCTCTAGCTCAAATGAATATGTGCGTTTGTCTGCGATTTCATCACTTGGCATTTTAAAAGCATCTGACCAAATCGATTTCCTGAAAAAACTTTTCTCAACTAAAGCCGGGTTGTGGCAAGACCGTGCGATGGCGCTGAAAGCATTGGGAGATATCGATACGCCAGAAACACGTGCTTATTTACAAGAACAATTGACGCAATTACAGAGTCGTACTGATAAAGAGGCAAAATGGACTAAAGAAATTATTGCTTTGTATTTGTAAAGGTTGAAAAAAGGGCCGGAAACCCCGGCTCTTTGCTTTGTTTTAATAAACGGTTTTTAGGAGCACTTGATGAATTCTCAACGAGTTAACTGGGGCATTTTAGGTGCCGCGCGCGTCAATGAACGCTTACTGCCTGCCATCGTCGAGGCAAACAACTCGCAACTGGTGGCGATTGCCAGCCGTCGTCAAGGCGCGGCCCAAGCCGTCCTCGATAAATATGCGCCCGCTGCCACTGGCGTCACTTGCTATGACGATATGGATAGCCTGATCAACGACAGCAACGTGCAGGCAGTGTATTGCCCGATGGCGAATGAGGAACATGCGGAGTGGGCCTTGAAAGCCATCAATGCCGGCAAGCATATCCTGATAGAAAAACCGATGACGACCAACTTGGCAGATATCAGCAAGATTGAAGCCGCTGCCAAAGCCAAAGGCGTGATCGTGATGGAAGGCTTTATGTACCGCTTTCATCCGCAGCACGCTAAAATCAAAGCGCTGGTCGATAGCGGTTTGATCGGTGATGTGTTGTCCTGCCGCGCCAGTTTTTCTTTCCTGATGCCGCCTGCGCGTATGTACCGTATCAACCGTAGCATGGCCAATGGCGGCGGCGCCATGTGGGATATTGGACCCTATGCGATCCATGCCTTGCGCTGGTGTTTCGGCGGCGGCGATGCGCCTGCCGAACCGAAAAATGTCGTGGCTTACGGCAAACTCAATGAGCATGGCGCCGATGTGGTCGCCAGCGGTGTGTTGGATTTTGGCGCAGATGCGCAAGGCCGTGCGCGTTATGGCCATTTTGATGTCAGCTTCGAGCGTAGCCGCAAAGCCGAATATGAAATCATCGGCGACAAAGGCTGGATCAGGTGCCACAACATGTGGACTTATCCTGTGGATGACCCGGTGATCAGCTGGGAGGCGGGTGGCAAGTCAGAAACCATCGTGTTGCCTAAAGCGAATCACTTTAACCTCGAGATTGAGCATTTCGGCGACTGTATCCTCAATGGCAAAGCGCCGTTACTGACCTTTGATGATGCAAAAGGGAATTGTCGCGCCATTGAGATGGTTATCGATGCATTAAAAGCATAATTCAAAAACGGGGCGTTTGGCCCCGTTAATCATTTTTTCTTTTCCGCAAGCATTATCCAGGGTTGTGATTAGATCGCTGACCACTTTTCCGATAATTGCTGCGCGCGGAATTGCTCCACAATAAAATCTACAAATACCCTGGTTTTGGCGGGCATCAGTTTTTTCGCAGCAAAGTACAAAGAAATCACGCCGGTTTCTGTGTACCAGTCGGGTAACACCCTGACCAACGCGCCGCTTTCCAGATGGCGTAATGCATGTGGCATCGGTACATGCGCGATACCCAGGCCAGCGATGGCGGCGTTGCACAACATTTCAGGATCATTCAAGGTCACGCGCGGCGGCAGTTCTAGCGTCACTTGCTCACCCGCGACTGTTTTGAGATGCCAGGGCGTGGCACGGTTTGTGGTTTGAGAATAGCGTATAAGCGCATCGAGTCGCGCCAAATCAGCCGGTGTTTCAGGTGCGAATTGATTGGCAAGGTAGCCAGGTGAAGCCACTAGCACCAAATGGATTTTAGCCAGCTCTCGCACCACAACACCAGGCGCAATATCGATGCCGCCACCAATCGCTGCATCAAACCCTTCACCAATCAAATCGACCTGGCGGTTATCAAAGCGCCAATCCGGTTTGATCGCTGGGTAAGCGTCCAGAAACTGCCCGAGTAAAGGTAAGATATGATCGCGTCCAAACGCCATCGCCATGCCGACCTTCAGCGTACCGGCTGGTTGGCCGGCGACCGTGCTGGTGTTGGCGATGGCTGATTGTATGGCATCCAGCCCGCCTGTCACCTGCGCTGAAAACTGCTCTCCAGCTTCGGTCAGCGTCAGGCTGCGCGTGCTGCGATGAAACAACCTCACCCCCAAATCCGCTTCCAGTTTCGCCACGTTTTTGCTTACTCCACCTGGTGTCAGGCTTAGCCTGCGCGCAGCGGCGGAGAAGCTGCCTAGCTCGGCACTGCGGACAAAAGATTCAATGCTGCTGAGCGTTTCCATATGAAAATCCGTTTTATCTTATACCTTTAGTATAAAGTATTTGTATTTATTGGTGACTAATTGTAATTGAATAGAAAGCGCATACTGCATTCGTCGTTGCAATACATCTTTCATTTAATTAAGGAGTTCATCATGACAAATGCTACAAATAAAGCTTATCAACGCCTGGCCGGTAAAGTCGCCATTGTGACTGGCGCCAGTTCAGGGATAGGCCGCACCACTGCCAAATTATTCGCCCAGCATGGTGCTAAAGTGGTGGTCGCTGCGCGCCGTGAATCAGAATTGGCAACCCTGGTGGCTGAAATTATTGCTGACGGTGGCGAAGCGATTGCGTTTGCCGGTGACGTGCAGTCTGAAGCATTTAACCAGTCGCTGGTTGCATTGGCCGTCAACAGTTTTGGCAAGCTGGATATCGCCTTTAATAATGCAGGCACATTGGGAGAAACCGGCCCAACGCATGAAGTGTCGCAGCAAGGCTGGAACGATACCCTGGCCATCAACTTAACCAGTGCGTTCCTGGGCGCTAAATACCAGATTCCGGAAATGGCGAAACAAGGTGGCGGCTCCATTATTTTCACCTCTACTTTTGTCGGCTATAGCGCAGCTTTTCCTGAGTTTGCCGCCTATGCTGCGAGTAAGGCAGGCTTGATCGGTTTGACCCAGGCATTGGCAACAGAGTATGGCCCTAAAGGCGTGCGGGTGAATGCGGTGTTACCAGGTGCAGTGGATACCGATATGTACCGTGAAAAAAATAATACGGCAGAAGCACAAGCATTTTTGACTGGCATGCACGCGTTGAAACGTGTCGGTAAACCAGAAGAAATCGCACAATCTGTATTGTACCTCGCTTCAGATGATGCTTCATTTGTGACGGGTACCGCTTCGCTGGTGGATGGTGGTTTGTCTATTAACAGAACTTGAGTTTTGCCAGGTTGCAAGCAGGCAAAACAATAGAAAGGGCGTTGCTCAGCAAAGTAACGGGAGCGTTTAACGAAGCGTGTTGGGTGCAGCAGTGCACCCAACACCTTTGATGCCTGGCCTGTTGGAAAGGCTGTATGCATGCCCTGCAAACTGGCGCTATCTGATGTTTGAAAGTTGTGCCATTTTTTACTAACTGAATGCATCCATTAAGAGGATGATGACTGCAGTAAAAACATGGAGATCCGCAAATGGGAAGTTTCAGTATCTGGCATTGGTTAATAGTCTTGGCTGTCGTCACGATGATCTTCGGCACCAAGCGCTTGCGTAATATAGGCGGAGATGTGGGTGGCGCTGTCAAAAACTTCAAACAAGCAATGAATGAGCAGCCTGCATCCATTGAGGACCAATCGAGGAATGTTTGAGGTCGGCTTCTCTGAGATCATCGTGATCGTGGTGGTCGCATTGATCGTCATTGGTCCGGAAAAATTGCCTAAGCTGGCAAGAACCTATGGCTTGCTTTATGGCCGGGTGCAACGCTATGTATCCGGCATTAAACAAGACATGGAGCGTGAAGTGGCGCTTGACCAGATGAAAAAAGCCACCGCCGAGGCGCAGCAGAAACTGCTTGCATTTCAGTCACAAATGATCACGCTAGAAGGCGAGGCTGAGGTTATTTCTGAACTGCAACTGGAAGAGGCGCAAACACGCTCTCAAACGCCAGAAACGGTAAAGTGAGTGATCAGTGATGGCACAACAAACACAAAGCGATACGCTCAGCCATTTTTATGAGTTAAGAACCAGATGCATACGCATAGTGATCGGTTTATTACTCGCACTAGGTGTGACACTCCCTTACGCGAACGAACTGCATCAATTTTTCGTGAGGCCATTGCTTAGCCAGCTACCTGCTGGCGGGCAGATGATCGCCACTTCGGTGACTTCCCCTTTTTTGATCCCCCTGAAAATCGCCTTGTATGTAGCGATCGCACTCAGCCTGCCAAACACCCTGTACCAACTTTGGAAATTTGTGCAGCCAGGTCTTTACCCAAAGGAAAGGCTTATCAGTCTGATAGGCGTTTTGTCTAGCATCGTTCTATTCATTCTGGGTGCCAGCTTTGCCTTTTATATCGTCATCCCGGTCATCTTCAAGTTTATTATTGGCAGCGCACCCGCAGGGGTAGCAGTGATGACTGAGATAGGTAATTACCTGGATTTCTTGGTGTCGATCACGCTGGCATTTGGCATTTCGTTTCAAACACCTATCATTGTTGTAGCGATCGCATATATGGGTGTTGTCGAAGTCAAAACCTTAAAGGAAATCAGGAGTTACGTGATTGTTGGCGCGTTTGTCATCGGCGCCATCTTCACACCGCCGGATATCATTTCACAATTCATGCTGGCCATCCCATTATGGGTGCTTTACGAACTCGGAGTACTGGTTGCCAGTTTGTTAATTCATCAGCGTGATCGGGAAGTGGCACCGGTATGACCAAACCCATAGATCAATATTCGTGTGTCACGCCAATCTTGTTAGATTGGCGTTGTAAGTCATTTCAGGCTTTTTGCGCGTTGTAACGTATCAATCGGACACTCACCAAATAACTCACGGTAATAGCGTGAAAAGAGGCTCATATGCCAGAAGCCCCATTTGGAAGCAACATGGGCAATGCTGGAAAAGTCCTTAGATGCGCTCATCAATTCCAGCCTGATCCGTTGTAAACGCACATTGCGCATATAGGTGACAGGCGTGATGCCCAGCACCCTGATAAAGGCATGGTTCAGGGTTCTGCGACTCACTTTTAAGACCTTGCAGAGCTCTTCAATCGAAAGCGGAAAAGCGGCATTGGTCAGTGTAGAGTTTCTCACGCGGTTGACGATATAGCGCGGGATGCGATGATCAAAATGCGGGTGCGTATTTGCACTGGCATGAAATAACGCGTGTAAGCACGCCGACATCAGATCTTCTTCGAAGCTTTCCCACTTTTCCTTGAGGTTGATATCCTGCTCATTACTGGTATCGAATTCCATGCCATACATCAGGGTGGTCAGCAGTAGCTTGGCCACATGAGGGTTAAGCGATTCAACCGGTTTGATCGTATTCATGACCATCCTGAAATCTATCCAGTCCATCTTTTCTGCATACTCTTCCAGGCGTTTTGCAGGGATGACCGCCACCGTGATCTCAGAGATCATCGATGTCTTGAAATAAAGCTCAGCATTTTTATCAAGCGTGATCAGGGAGTGCGCCCTGACGGGTAGTAAACCCCAGCTCGCCTCACCTTCAATAATGGTTGGCAAGCCGATCACATAACAGTCCTGTGGCGCACTGGCGATTTGATCAACCGCTCGATTCATCGTTTCGGTGAATATTTGAATCCCATTGTAACTAATGCTGTTGACCGATCCCGTAAAGGAACCTTTAGCTAGCTGTGTATAGTCCTGGGACCAAAAAGGCACCGCCTCGGCCTGCTCAAGTACGTCTGTGGTATCTCGTCTGACCAAGTGAAAGCCAGGACTGACCGACGAGTCAATCCCCAATAATACTTCTCTAAACCCCATGTTATCGCTCCTGATATTCACCATCAACTTGTTGTGGTAATACCTCTCAAAAGTCCATTTATGACAGCTTTAAAGGACTAATTTGATGTTTTTATTGTTTTTTCGGACTTTTAAGTGCCCGTTTTTATTCAGTTTTATGCTTTTGTTCTGAATATGATGATCCAAATCCTACTTTAGACCTGAAATAACTCTATGAATAGCAATAAATGGCATAACCAATCTATATTTTTCAATCAGAAATACGGGTTTGCCAAATCTTGCTAAACCCCCTCAGTTAACAAAGTTATTGTCGCATTGCTTCAATGCTTATTTATCGACCAGACGCAAGAATCTGGGTGAGGGGTATGGGAAACGGATGGATTTTCAGTGGCGGTGAGTTGCTGTCGCAAGCATTCAGGATTTTAAAGTTTCAATGCGATTCACTCGCTGTGATTGAGCGTCATCCACGCTTATATATTCCGCACCTTTCAAGCTGGCCTGGTTATAGATGACTTAAAAATTTATAACGATTTGAGAGGGTTTGTATGACACACAAAGGAGGGCGCCTGCTGGCGTCGGTATTTTTATTCGCAACCACCTCGCTGATACAAGCGGAGGAGGCAAGTGATGCAAAGGGCATAGGCTCGCATGAAGTGAGCCCATCCACACATCATATCAATGGCAATGTCGGTATTTATACCGATTACTTGTTCAGGGGGATTTCATACGGCAGGGGTAGGGGCGCGTTTCAGGCTGCCATTGATTACTCAAATGATCATGGGTTTTTCATTGGTTTAGGCTATACCAATGTGGATAAAGACGCCATCTATGGCAATACCTATGAAACAGATTTGTATGCAGGATTCAAGAAAACATTTGCCAACGACCTGACTGTGACGGCAGGGTTTATTACCTACTACTACCCACAAAATAACCATTATGTGGGACAGCATCCTCATGTGTCGGAATTAAATCTCGCCATCGATTATCGCCAGTTCAATGTTAAATATTCCCATTCGTTGACGGACTGGTTCGGGGTTAACACCGTCTCCATGGGGCACGGGATGATAGGTAGCCATGAGATGGGGGATGGCGACTCTAAAGGTAGCCACTATTGGGAAGGCAGTTACACGGCGCAACTGCCGAATACCACTATCAACTGTGTCATTCACGTTGGCCATCAATCAGTCAAAAATTACCACATCGCTGATTACACCGACTATTCCATCGGCCTTAACAAAGACTTCACCTTTGCCAGTGTCAAAGGGTGGAACGCCGGAATCAGTTATGTCGCACTGGATGCCGATCATGACTGGTATGTGGCGAGTGATGGCTATAAAACTGCCGAGAATAAATTCTTTGGCTATATCCGCCTGAATATGTAAGCCATCTGTGTTCACTTAACAATCGATCACTAACCGGTTGGGATGGATTGCATTCCGCGACATTTCATCTCAACCAAAAGTCACTTTATAAGCCCCTTTCATCTCCAGAAAATCCTTCACTTCGAAGGGGGCTTTTTTTTCAGATAGTAAAAACTGGCATGACTTGGCCCTGTGGCATCGCTGTAAAAAGGGATATGCCGATTATTGCTAAAGCGCGCTCAGCAAGGCCGCTATATTCATGCTTCATTTAAAAACATCGCCAGGCCAAAAAGCCTAAGGAGGAAATATGAGTATGAATATGGGGGCAAGCGTTGGTCGTAGCCGGCCATCACAAACTTATGCAGCTGAGACCTGTGTCCCGGATGCATATCACTTTTCAAAATCGCAATCCACAGGCACTAGATTGGTCATGATGGTGATTGCGATTGTGACGGGTTTATTTGCAGGCAAACTCATGCATGACACGATGTCCATGCAGTCAGCATTCACTTCAATGTTTGTATTGCTGGCATTTGTAGGTGGCCTGTTATCAACATGGTCTCCTTGCGGTTATTCCAGCCTGAGCCTGTTAAGACCTGCCGGCCGCTATTCATTGGGCGCTGTCTTGCGTTGGGCGCCGACCTTTTTCACCCATGCAGTAGGCTATGCCATTGGGGCCGTGGTGCTGGGCAGCATGCTGGGCTTTACCGGCTGGCTGCTGTTCTCTGAAGTCCCAACGCAATATTCCATTTCAGGCCTGGCGTTATTGGCAATCGCTTACGGGGCACACCAGTTTGGTTTCCTGAGAATGCCTTACCCGCAACGTCGCGCACAAGTGCCACACGATGCGCGTTTCCGTTTCAGGTCCTCTGTCATTGGTTTGTTATATGGCTTTTCGCTGGGTATGAATTACCTGACTTATGTGCAAACGCCCATGCTTTATATCGTTACCGGCGTTGCACTGTTCAGCGGTGGCGTGAAAGCAGCCGTGATCGCCATTGCCATATTCAATATCGGCCGCTGTTTGCCAGTGGCAGTTAACTTCTTACCTGTTAAGGATCAGTCAGTTCAAGCCTGGTTGGCCCGTTGGCAGGAAAGCGCAGTAGAAATCGATGGTTTCCTGTTGTTGGCGATTGGTTCAGCAGCACTCATGCTGCTGGCGCTGTAAGCCTGGCTGGAAATCAGAAGATGTCATCCATTTTAAAAATATCAGGAGGATTTATGACAACACTCGATCATCCATCGATGATTCGTCAATCGAAGCAGGCAGCAGGCTTCGCAGGAGGACTTGTACTAGCAGCACTCATGTTATCCAGCGGCCTGGCCAGGGCTGATGCAACGCCTAACCAGCTTGGTTCAGAAATTACCGCCAAGTTACAGGACGAGACCTCAATCGCGATTGCGCCCCCTAGCGATGCCAAACGCGTCTATGTGCTGGATCCAGGCAATTTCCATATGACTTCTACCGTTTACACGGTAGATGGCAAATCCAGCAAGTTGCTGGGCATGACCGATGCCGGTAAATTGCCTAACGTCATGGTGGCTTCAGATGGCAAGTTTTTGGCCATTGCCAACACCATGTACTCCCGCGTGGCACGTGGTAAGCGTGATGACTATCTGGAATTGATAGACACCCAGACGCATCAACCCATCGCCGATATTGATATTCCTGAAGGTCGTTTCCTGACTGGCGTGTTCGAGCGTACAGCTGGTTTAAGTGTCGATAATAAACACTTGTTGTTCCAGCAGTTCTCACCCTCTCCAGGGGTAGGTCTGGTCGATCTGCAGCAAAAGGCTTTCGTGAAAATCATGAATGTGCCTGATTGTTACCATATTTTCCCGACGGCAAATCAGAGCTTCTTTATGCACTGTAGAGATGGTTCCTTGATGCAATTCACCTATGACAACAAGGGCACGACCAAGCAGAAGCCGACCAAGGTATTCCATACCGAGAAAGAGTACCTGCTGAATAACCCGTACTACTCAAACTCAAACAATCACCTGGCATGGCCTACTTATGAAGGCAAGATCTTCCAGGCCAAGTTGTCTGAGTCCGGCGCAGAATTCCTGAAAACCATAGAAGTGTTTACGGATAAGGAAAAGGCCGATAAATGGCGTCCGGGTGGCTGGCAAACCATTGCTTTCCACAAAGCACGTAACGAGCTGTATTTGTTGGCGGACCAACGCGAAAAATGGACGCACAAACTGCCTAGCCGTTTTGTGTTCGTGGTCGATGCGACTTCAGGTAAACGTTTGCGCCGTATAGAGTTGAAGCATGAAATCAACTCTATCGCCGTCAGCCAGGATGACAAGCCGTACTTATACGCCGTGTCTGAAGAGGCGAAAACACTGTTTACCTTTGATGCAGTCAACGGTAAGGCATTGTCTAGCCTGGATGAGCTGGGTCGTGCACCTTCCATGATTTTTATTGCGGATAAGTGAGATCGCTATGGACGCTATGCTGAATGATCCTACGGTTGCGATATTTGCGTCATTGTTCCTGGCGCTGATCCTCGCATCGGCAGCAATTCCCAAACTGCGCAGCCAGGATGAGTTCCTCGGCGTGGTGGCGAACTACAAGCTGTTGCCTGGCTTTCTGGTCGCCCCGTTTGCAAAGTTATTGCCATGGCTGGAACTGGGCTGCGCAATTGCCTTGCTGGTGCCCACACTGCGCCCGATCGCGGCCAGCGTGGCTGCTGGCTTGTTCATGCTGTTTGCGATTGCGATTGCCATCAATGTCGGCAGGGGACGTACGCATATTGATTGCGGGTGCGTCAGGCGTCCGACCAGCATGAGCCGTATTGGCATGTTCCATGTCTTGCGCGCACTCGCGCTGTCAGGCGTCAGCCTGTATGCCGTCGCTGTTCCATTACAGGCCAGTGGCATCACGCTTGAAACTGGCCTGATCGGGTTGGTATCGGCAGTCATGCTGTCTTTGCTCTATCTGGGCGCTGACATGATTGTTGGTTTCCCAACTACAAAAAACAATTTAGATATTTATAAAGGAAATACAAATGAGTAACGGAATTCTGATTGCTTCAAATGTACTGTTATGGGGTTCTTTTTTGGCACTAGCCGCCTTAATGCTGGGGGTTATCCGTCAAATCGGTTTACTGCATGAAAGATCTGCACCACTAGGCGCGATGATGATTGATAACGGACCGGATGTCGGGGAACGTTCACCCGTCTTTAATGCAAATACCTTTGATGGCGAGTCTGTCATGGTTGGCCGTTCTATCACGCCAGGCCGTCCAAGCTTGCTGATGTTTACCGGCCCGTCATGCCCAATCTGCCAAAAACTACTGCCTATCATCCGCTCAGTCGCCGGTATTGAAGAGACTGATGTTGTCTTGATCAGTGATGGTACGCAAGCTGAGCATCGCCAGTTCCTGCAAGACCATCCATTGGATGGCGAGCTGTATGTCGTTTCCGCTGAAATCGGGATGCGTTACCAGGTTTCCAAAGTGCCTTACGGCGTACTGCTGGATCAGGATGGCAAGATTCTGGCAAAAGGCCTGTGCAACACCAGGGAGCATGTAGAGAGCCTGTTTGAAACCATTCGTCATGGCCACTCAACGTTGCAGAATTATCTGAAAGATGATTCCACTGCGACCAAATTCAAAAAAGTAACCGCGAACAAAGTGCATTAATCACACATTCGCGATCAATACGGAGAGAGTAAACGAAATGAAAAACAACACTGGGTTTGACTCAAAAATTGAGAAGCTGGCGCGTGGTACAGCCAGCAAAACTGGAAGACGTAGTTTTATTGGCCGCCTTGGCGCCTTTATCGCAGGTTCAACGTTACTGCCGTTATTGCCGGTAGATCGCCGTTCCCGTTTGGGTGGTGAAGTACAGGCGGCAACCACTGGTAACCTGACCAGGGCTGGTTTTAAACCGCAGGATAAAGATCCACGGGCATGTGACTACTGGCGCCATTGTACGATCGACGGCAACTTGTGTGACTGCTGCGGCGGCACCTTAACTTCTTGCCCGCCAGGCAGCAGCTTGTCTCCAAGTTCCTGGGTAGCCAGTTGCTTTAACCCTGGTGATCAGCAGACTTACCTGATCGCTTACCGCGATTGTTGTGGTAAACAAACGTGTGGTCGTTGTAACTGCGTGAACACACAAGGTGAGTTGCCGGTTTATCGTCCGGAGTTCAACAACGACATCGTTTGGTGCTTCGGTGCTGACAATGACGCAATGACCTATCACTGCACCATTTCACCGATCGTTGGCAAAGCAAGCTAATGGCTGCTAAGCAAAAGTCTTGTTGTAGAAGAACATCAGTATGTTGTTTAGACGCCTTGTTCTAATCGCAAGCACGCTGATGGCGATGGGTACTGTCTGTTCTGCTGAACTTCCTGCCAGGGAAAAATTCAAGCGGCCAGACAGTATCCCGGCGCCCATGTCCAATCCCCTGACATTAGAAAAAGCAACGCTAGGTAAAACCCTGTTTTTCGATATACGGCTTTCCAGGTCCGGGGAGATGGCTTGTGCGACTTGCCATGCACCCGATAAGCGCTGGAGTGATGCACGCCCCTTACCCTTGTTAGCCGACGGCGTGAACAATGCCCGCCGCACACCTACCGTGTTGAATAGTGCCTGGTTGAGCGCGTTGATGTGGGATGGCAGAGCCAGCTCGCTGGAAGCGCAGGCAGTCTTGCCAATCACCACTGCACATGAGATGAATTTCGATCTCGCCAGCCTGGTGAGTCGTTTAAACCAGATTCAAGGTTACCGCCCCTTATTTGAGAAAGCGTTTGGCGATGAAACCATTGATCAGCAACGTATCACGCAAGCACTGGCAAGCTTTCAGCGTACGCTAGTCTCGAATCCAGCGCCGTTTGATCATTGGGTCAACGGCGATGAACAGGCGATCAGTACTGCAGCCAAGCGCGGGTTTGCCGTGTTTAATGATAAAGCCAAATGTGCGGCTTGCCATACCTCATGGCGTTTTACCGATGATAGTTTTCATGACATCGGGCTAGCCAGTAAAGACCTGGGCCGTGGCGCCAAAGTGCCCGCGAAAATCACCCTGATGCAGCATGCATTCAAAACGCCGTCGTTGCGAGATTTGCCGATTGACGGGCCATATATGCATGACGGTTCCATGCATGACCTGAAAACAGTCATCAAGCATTACAAGCGAGAGGCGATACAACGTCAGAGCCTGTCCAAAGAGATGCGTCGCTTTGAGCTTTCAGAACTGGAAGAAAGCGATTTGATTGCATTTATTAAAAGCCTGGATGGCGGGCCGCTGAATATTCAGGCACCGGCGATGCCGCAATAAAAAGTGAATGATGAGTTGTTTATGAAAGCGCAAATATTAGTGGGTCTGTCACGCAAATTATCATCCTGGGTGGTGATGTATACATTGCTGATGTTGCTGGCATTGTATCTGACCGGTTGTGCAACCGCAGGCCATTCTAGCGCTGTGACGACACACACGATGACGTTGTCGCATCACGAGTTCGCAGCGGTTGAATTTGTGCCGCAAGCGGGTGAAACAATCCTGATTATCAATGGCTCGGATATCGCACATAGTATTTATGTGACCTACCCGGATGGCACTGTCGTCAATCTGGGCGTGCAGCTGCCTGGTGCCAAACGTAGCTGGGTGATTCCCAAAGATGCCAAAGGCGAGTTTTTGCTGCAATGCTGGATCCATCCCATCATTCGCGCACAATTGTTTGTCAACGTAACAAACG
Organism: Methylophilus sp. E2MeOHC9; assembly: GCF_058744375.1. Classification (NCBI taxonomy): domain Bacteria; kingdom Pseudomonadati; phylum Pseudomonadota; class Betaproteobacteria; order Nitrosomonadales; family Methylophilaceae; genus Methylophilus; species Methylophilus sp. E2MeOHC9. Next base: position 388,043 of record NZ_CP196024.1, on the reverse strand, counting down.
TTTCATCTTCTGTTTCATCGTCTATACCGACTTCATCGGCACTTACCAGCCAGGAGATATTCAATGGCAGACAAAATATCTGTAGCAGCAGAAATAGCCGAACCTGAAAGACGCAAAGTCTTTCGTAAAGTATTTCGCAAGTTGGGCGCCGCCACCGTGATTACGGTATTTGGCAAGGCCATTCTGGAATCACGCCCGGCACGTGCGGCCAATGTGTTAAGGCCGCCTGGCGCTTTACCTGAACTGGAATTCAATGCTGCCTGTATCCGGTGTGGGTTATGCGTTGAAGCATGTCCTTATGACATTCTGCACCTGGCCACATGGAGCGATCCGGCGCCCACTGGCACACCTTATTTTGTTGGTCGGGATGACCCTTGCCGCATGTGTGCCGATATCCCTTGCGCACGCGCATGCCCGACCGGCGCGCTCAGCCCGTTGCTGACCGATATCAAAAAAGCCGATATGGGCGTGGCAGTCCTGGTAGGGCATGAGACCTGCCTCAATTACAAAGGCCTGACCTGCAGTATCTGTGTGCGCGTGTGCCCAATTATTGGTGAAGCCATCTCGTTGAAGCCGATTAAAAATGAGCGCGGTTTATTGCAGATCCCTACCGTGGATAGCACCAAATGTACCGGTTGCGGCACTTGTGAAAAACACTGTGTATTATCTGAAGCGGCAATTCGTGTCTTGCCACGTGAGCTTGGTTTGGGTGTGTCGGGTGCGCAGTCTGTTGGACGCTGGTAAGCAGAGGTCAGCCATGCGCCGTTTTCGTGGCATGCTGTATCGCAATCGATGGCTTTTCAGCCGACGAGTGTTGCAAATATTCATCATGCTGGCATTTGCAGTGGAACTGCCTGAGGGCGGGCATTTTGCTGAAGGTAATTTATCCTCTAGTGTCTGGTTCGGTATCGGATTAACCGACCCCTATATCTGGTTGCAATCCATGCTGGCAGGGGCGCCGTTGGGTAAAAGCGCATTGATAGGCATGCTCATTGTGGGTAGCTTGTATGCGTTGTTTGGTGGCCGAATTTATTGCAGTTGGGTCTGCCCGATTAATTTGCTGACGGATCTATCTTATTGGATACGCCAGCAATTAAACATCAAAAGTAATTTCACCCTCTCCAAAGACATCAGGGTGTCGATATTGGTATTGTCGCTGGTGCTGTCATTGATAGGGGGTACTTTGGCGTGGGAAGCGGTGAACCCCATCACCATGCTGCAACGGGAGTTGATGTGGACTTCCAGGGCCGGGATGATGGTATTGGCCAGTATTTTCCTGTTCGATATTTTCGTCACGCGCAGGGGGTGGTGTAGCCATGTATGTCCGGTAGGCGCGTTTTATTCAGCGCTTGGCCGCTATGGCAAACTCAGGGTGAAAGCGACAGAGTCCGGGGCATGTAACGGCTGTTCAGCTTGTATCAAGGTCTGCCCAGAACCCCATGTGCTTGCCCCGGTTGTGTCAAACAAAACTGACTATGTGACATCTGGTGATTGCACGCGTTGCGGGGCCTGTCTGGACCAATGTGCTACTGGTGCGCTAGCGATGAATATCAGCTTTAAAAAAGCCAGCACTTTTAAGGGTATCCCCGTGGTTAGCCAGGAATAGCAAACAGTCATAGTCTTGCCGTTTTTTGCTATGCACTGAGCGACGTACTGCCGATTATTGCCATCAGCGATTGACGTCCAAATTTAAAATTCGGCTACCACATTCACTGGATTCATTATTATGGTCACCCTATCATTACATTCGTTTGGTCGCATCTCTAAACCGACGATTCATTGTCTTTTAGCAGCAATACTTGGTTTTTCAGCGCAGATAGCATTGGCTGATGGTGCAGCCATCGCTGATAAAGGGGGCTGTCTGGCCTGCCACAATGTGGATAGCCGGAAAGTCGGTCCAGCATTCAAAGATATTTCAGCCAAATATAAAGACCAGGACGTGCAGGCGACGTTGATTGAAAAAATAAAAGTTGGTGGGCGAGGCACCTGGGGTGTACTGCCGATGCCACCCAATGCCGGAAAATTAAGCGACGAAGAGTTTAAGGAAGTCGTTCAATGGATCACCTCCTTGTAAATCGTTAACTTGCTGATCTACAAGTCTTATGGGGCGTAAGCCCCTTTTTTTCTACAACAAAAATTGGGGCTCAGGCATAGTGGCTTTGGTTAGTGCAGACGCACCTTCAGGTGCTGCCTGCACTAAAAACCCACTCAACGCCGCCATTTCCTTTTAGATTTTGTTATCTAAACCCATCTGGTAATACTTATGCACGATCTTCTCCTGGTTCTCCAGTAACCAGTCTATGCTAGGCTCATTCCGCAGGGCTTTTTGAATTGCCTTGAAAGTCGCTTCGCGGTGAATATCGAACAAGGCTTTATGGTCGATCTTATCCTGTTCCAGAATCGCCGGGCTTAACCAGACTGACACGATAATGCCCAGGTCATTGGCTTTTTCCTTGGGGATATCGCCGCTACGCACGGCATCCAGCACGCCGTTGGCGATCGCGCCTTGCACAGTACCCATCAGGATATTGGTATAGCGCGGGTCTTTCACCGTCACCTTGCTGACCATCAGTGTCGCCGGGCGCACCATGATGTCGGTATTCATGATCGCCAGCACGCGGGTGTGACCTTTGACCTGGTCGCCCAGCAGGTTGGCAAAAGCCGTGCCCATAGGGCCATTCATTTCACCGATCGCTACTTCTGGTTCTGCTGCCGTTCCCGGTGGGCCGCCAGCGACCAGGGCTTCACCGACACGCATAATGATTCTATCGTCAGACATTTACATACTCCTTTGTGATCAATGTTTTTTTACATGGTAGGGGAAAACGTCAGGCTACGCTATCCAAGCCTGTTGATTTAACAGGTTTTAGATTTCAGTGCTACCGTTGCCCGCAACAATTAAATGGCTTTAACCCTTGATGAAAAACGGGTTCTAAGGAATAATCTACCCTTTCCGTAAAAGGGCCGGTTTCTCGCCCTTTTTAAAGAATTCAATCAAGGTTTTGCAGCTTTTTGTGTAAGACCGCTCTTATTTTCATTTGGGAGAAAACAATGGCAACACGTGTCGACTTGTGCAACGCTATCCGTGCTTTGAGCATGGATGCTGTACAAAAAGCAAACTCCGGTCACCCAGGCGCACCTATGGGCATGGCAGAGATTGCTGAAGTGGTTTGGAACCACAATTTGAGCCACAATCCAACAAATCCACAATGGGCTAACCGTGACCGTTTCGTACTGTCTAACGGCCATGGCTCAATGCTGATTTATTCTTTGCTGCACCTGACCGGTTACGATTTGGGTATCGAAGATATCAAGACTTTCCGTCAATTGCATTCACGCTGTGCTGGTCACCCAGAATTCGGCTACGCACCAGGCATTGAAACAACTACAGGTCCTTTGGGCCAGGGTATTGCTAACGGTGTTGGTTTTGCAATGGCAGAGAAACTGCTGGCTGACCAATTCAACAAGCCAGGCCACGACATCGTTGACCACTACACATACGTGTTCCTGGGTGACGGTTGTATGATGGAAGGCGTTTCTCACGAAGCTTGTGCACTGGCTGGTACCTGGGGCCTGGGCAAACTGATGGCTTTCTGGGATGACAACGGTATCTCTATCGATGGCCACATCGAAGGCTGGTACACAGACGACACCGCAGGCCGCTTTAAAGCATACGGCTGGCATGTTGTTTCTGTAGATGGTCATGATCAAGCAGCAATCCAAAAAGCGATTGACGAAGCTAAATCAGTGACTGACAAACCATCATTGATCTGCTGTAAAACAATCATTGGTAAAGGTTCACCAAACAAGTCTGGTTCACATGACTGCCACGGTTCTGCATTGGGCGACGCTGAAGTTGCTGCGACACGTGCTGAAATCGGCTGGGCGCATGAGCCATTCGTGATTCCTGCTGACGTATACGAAGGCTGGGACCAAAAAGTAAAAGGTGCTGCCAGAGAATCTAGCTGGAATGAAAAATTCGCAGCTTACGAAAAAGCATTCCCGGCAGAAGCTGCAGAGTTCAAACGCCGTACGGCTAATGAATTGCCAGCTAACTGGAAAGCAGAAACAGACAAGATCATCGCTGCAGTGAACGAAAAAGCGGAAGGCAATGCTTCCCGTAAAGCGTCACAAAACGCGATTGGTGCCTTGGCTCCATTGTTGCCAGAATTCCTGGGCGGTTCAGCTGACTTGACAGGTTCTAACCTGACTTCAACTGGCAGCTTCGTGCACGTTGATGCGAAAAAACCAGGTAACTACATCTCTTACGGTGTACGTGAATTCGGTATGGCTGCGATCATGAACGGTGTGGCATTGCACGGTGGCTTGTTGCCATTCGGCGGTACCTTCCACATGTTCTCTGACTACATGAAAAACGGCATGCGTATGTCTGCGTTGATGCATCAACGTGTGATCTACGTGCTGACCCATGACTCTATCGGTCAAGGCGAAGATGGCCCGACTCACCAACCAGTTGAAAACACTTCTGGCCTGCGTTACATCCCTCGTATGGATGTATGGCGTCCAGGTTCAGCGACAGAAACTACCGTAGCATGGGTAGCTGCCGTTGAGCGTACAGAAGGCCCAACCAGCCTGGTACTGAGCCGTCAAAACCTGGCAGGTATCAAGCACGAAGCATCACAACTCGAAGCGATCCGTAAGGGTGGCTACGTGTTCTCTGATGTTGCTGGTGCACAAGTGATCCTGATCGCTAACGGTTCCGAGCTGGACCTGGCTGTTAAAGCCGCCGCTGAACTGAATGCTGCCGGTACTAAAGTGCGTGTGGTTTCAATGCCATCTACTAACGTATTTGACCGCCAAGACCAGGCTTACAAAGACAGCGTGCTGACTCCAGGCGTTGTTCGCGTAGCGGTTGAAGCTGCTCACCCAGATTTCTGGCGTAAGTATGTTGGTCTGGAAGGTGCAGTTGTTGGTATCGATACCTTCGGCGAATCTGCTCCAGGCGGCGCACTGATGAAACACTTCGGTTTCACAGTTGAGAACGTAGTTGCTACTGTTAAATCTGTTCTGTAATTAAACAGATTCGCAGTTTAAAAAACCGCTTCCTAGTGAAGCGGTTTTTTTATAACTATGTGTAGGAATGCGTAATACAACGCCTAATTACCGATGCCACAGGTTTAATGTTACCCTGAGCACACCTCTTATTATTCAGCCTTATGAAAACCCCGCAAAGATTAGAACCCCTCATAGAAGATGGCATTATTGACGATGTGATCCGCCAGTTAATGAGCGGCAAAGAAGCCACGGTATATGTTGTGCGCTGCGGCGGAGAAACCCGCTGCGCCAAAGTGTATAAAGAAGCGAATAACCGCAGCTTCCGCCAGAGTGTCGATTACACCGAAGGCCGCAAAGTCAAAAGCAGCCGCCAGGCGCGGGCCATGGCCAAGGGTTCAAAATACGGCAAACAGGCGCAAGAAGAAGCCTGGCAAAGTGCAGAGGTCGATGCCCTGTATAGACTTGCAGCGGCGGGCGTCACCGTGCCTACCCCTTATCAGTTTTACGAGGGCGTATTGATTATGGATCTGGTCGCCGACGCCGAAGGTAACGCCGCGCCCAGGCTCAACGATGTCGTCTTCACGGCTGATGAGGCACGCCAGCATCACCAGGCGCTACTTAAGGAAGTCGTGCGCATGCTGTGCGCTGGCATCGTGCATGGCGATCTTTCCGAATTCAATATCCTGCTCAGTGAGCATGGTCCAGTGATCATAGACCTGCCCCAGGCTGTCGATGCCGCAGGCAATAACCACGCCATGAGCATGCTGGAGCGCGATGTCAGAAACCTGGCCGATTTCTTTGGCCAGTTCGCGCCTGAGCTACTCAACACGCAATATGGCAAAGAGATCTGGGCGCTCTACGCACATGGCGTACTCACGCCAGAAACAGTGCTGACTGGCCATTTCAAGCAAGACAACACGCCGGTGGATTTGAAAAGCGTGGTGCGCGTGATCGACGCCGTACGCGATGAAGAAGCCGCGCGACAAATGCGCTTGGCAGAGGCGAAAGCCACATTACCCAGGCCGAAACGATTCTGAAGGTTTGGCGCTGTTGTGGCATGGAAATCGCCTGTTCATGAGGCGATATTTTATGGGCACGCCGTATGGATGGCTACAAGAAGCCCTCAAACAACCGTGCTGATTGTTGTTTGATCCTGTCCAGCAGGCCACGTTTTTGCCATGCATCTTGCTCGATCTTTTTGGCATCTTTCATATCTTCTTTAAAACGGTCTTCAAGCCCCTTGGCGATTTCTTTGCCCAAAATCACTACGTCTACCTCTGCATTGATCCCGGCACTGCGGTAATCAAAATTTGAACTGCCGATAGCAGACCATACGCCATCAATAGTGATGGTCTTGGCATGCAACACCTGCCCTTGCATTTCGTAAATTGCAATGTGGTTTTTAAGCAGCAGGCTGTATCTGGAGCGCTGTACCAGTAGCGATAATGTGGAATCAGTAAAACTGGGCACCATTAACTCCACACGCACTCCACGGTTAGCCGCTTGCACTAACGCCTCTAATTGCGCCTTGGTCGGTACGAAATAGGCGGCGTTGATCAGGATACGGTTTTCTGCACTTTCAATGGCTGAAAGCATGGAGAGATAATAGGGCGAGTCTGTATCTTTACGTTTGATAGCTGGTGTGGCGATCACACGGGCAAACTGGTTGCCCTGTTTGTTCAATTTGGGGAAGAAGTGTGTCTGATCTAATGGTTGCGTTTGATCCCAGTTTTCCAGAAAAACGCGCTGAATGTCGCCCAGAATCGGGCCTTGAATCATCACATCCATATCGCGCCAGGCCGCATCGGTTAAAGGGTTGGGCGTTTCCTTTTTATAAGTTTTGAATGAGCCTTTGCTCTGGTAAGTTTTGCTCAGATTCACGCCGCCGATAATCGCCACCTTGCCATCCACAATCAGGATCTTGCGATGATCGCGTTGATTGATTTGCTTGAGTGATGCCCCTTCCAGCGGGTGAAACACCGTGATTTTGGCCCCAGCCTTCTTCAGTGATTCAAAGAACTCGGGCGGCGTTTGCTGGGAGCCATAAGCATCATAAATCACATGCACCTCAACCCCTTTGGCAAGCTTTTCAAGTAATAATGGCTTGAGCGTCACGCCACCCAAATCCACATCTTCAAAAGTGAAATATTCCAGGTGAATATTTTTCTCGGCGCGGCCGATCAACTCTTTTATTTTGCCAAAGGTCGTTTCGCCATCCACCAGCAAGGTGAATGCGTTATCGGCAAACAAGTGGCTATCAGAGATGCTTTGTTCAATTTTAAGGTGATTTTCAAGTGACGCCCGAATCTGCTCGTCAGGCGAGAGCTTTTGCAGTGCCTTATCCACCTTGGCTTGGGATAAGGTATCTTTTGCCCCAACGATCTCAACTTGCTGGGATTGTGGATCGACCTTCTCAAGTGTGCGCTCGTGATCAGGGATCACCGCACAGCTTTGAACGAGCAGTCCAATCAGCAATGTGATGAGTGTGGCGATGTTCCGAGTAGAACTTAAATTGGACATCAAACGCATGTTTGCAAAAATCATTGGTTGCAATAAACCGAGATTTAGAATGGCTGAAGTGTAGCCTAAGCAACTCAATAAAAAAGTCGGGGTGACGCCTACAAGTGATTCATAAGATTTACGCTGGATTGATAAACAACAAAGTCATTCAATAATAACCCTGTAAAATATGCCGCTTTATTGTTTGCCCCATGAAAGTCTCTATGTCTTACCCAGCCTGCCCGCAATGCCAATCCGAATACACCTATGAAGATGGCGACAATTACGTCTGCCCGGAGTGCGCGAATGAGTGGAGCAAGACGGCTGCGGCTGATTCGGAAGACGTGAAAGTTGTACGTGATGCCAACGGCAATGTGCTGCAAGATGGCGATACGATTACGGTGATCAAAGACCTTAAAGTCAAAGGCTCTTCATCAGTGGTGAAGGTTGGCACTAAAGTAAAAAACATCCGCTTGGTCGATGGGGATCACGATATCGATTGCAAAATTGATGGCTTTGGAGCGATGAAGTTGAAGTCGGAGTTTGTGAAGAAGGCATAATAAACTACTTCTCAAAGAGTCTCACTTGATATGCAGTAGTGATTGATATTCTTTAAGGTATGGTCTTAATAAACTAGATAATGAATAATTAACGCCATATTCCAGACAGGAATTGAGTGAAAGTAGATGATAAAGAATAAAAAGAATACTTCTGATGACATATTGATTTTTGTCACCTTCAATAAAAGGGTTGAATCTAAACCAGGTCAAATTTATATAAGGCCTAGTTTTGATGAGTGGAATGACTTCGGGTATAGAGTCAGAGTCGAAATTGGGGTTGGTAACGTTGTAGATGAGCTAATCTGGCTTCCAGCTTATCTAGCATTTAAAGATCAAAAAGATACTTCATATTTTTTAGAGAAGAAATTTAGAGACTTCGCTAATGACGGGTTGATGTCTTTGCTAAATTTAGAGGATCCATTTGCGTTTTTATTATATGACGATAAGCAATACCAGATATTGAGGAACATTTTGGGTGAGCCGAATACATTATCTGTTCTGAAGTGTTTAAACGATATCTCGCTTTTAAATTTCAATAAGAAAGTTGTTCCCGGTTGGCCAGACTTTTTTAAAGAGCGGGTGTTTCATTTTGCGATATGCCGTGCAAGTGAATCTTATTTTGCATTTAGAAGAGGTGCAGCAGTTGCATCCGGTAATGCTAATGATGAGCAAGATTCCTCTAGGCAATTCTCCATAAGAATCAAGAAAAATAAACCTAGGTTAGAGTTTGATTTTGGATTCAATCCTGATTCCCGACTAAGAGGGAGAATTGCGGTAATTATTGGTAAGAATGGAGTTGGCAAGACTGCTTCATTAGCGCAAATAGCGCATGGGCTAGCCGACACTACATATAAGGGCGTTCAATTTTCTAATAGACCCGAAGTTAATCAGGTAATCGCATTTATTCATTCAAGTTCTCTGAAGTTATTTGATAACAATAAGGCTGAATTAAGATCGGCGGCAGTAAGGATTTTCGGTTTCGAACCAAAAAGCTATCAAGTGGCAAGGCGGGATGGAATTGCACAATTAATCACTGATATTGCAAGAGCAAGTGATTCAGATGGTAGTTATATCAAATTACTATTGTTGACTCTAAAAGAAGCTCTGCCAGATATTGAAGTTTATATTCCAGTTAATGATGACTTTATCGATGAAGACTTTAGAGATAAACGTGAAAGAAAATACAAAAAAGTAAAGGATATTATCAAGCGAGGCGAGCAAAGTAGATTGGAGGCTCTATCTAAAATAGAGTGGCATAGAAATGTAATATTTTTAAATCATGACCACGAACAACGAAAGCTCAGTCTTGGCCAACTTTCTTTTTTGCATTTTTCTTTAAATGCATTATCAAATGCCGGTCCAGCATCAGTTTTCCTAATTGATGAGCCTGAGAATTTTCTGCATCCAAACCTGATTTCGCAATTTATGCGCTTATTAAACAGGATTTTGGAAGGGACAAAGTCGATCGCAATTGTTGCAACACATTCTCCTTTTATTGTTAGGGAAGTCGAGTCGCAGCAAGTGCATGTAATCTGTCAGTCTGATAACGATGTTAGCGTAATGCATCCAAGGCTAAATACTTTAGGTGCAAATGTTGGGTTAATTTCAAAAGACGTTTTCGGAGATGATTTACCGACTCACCTTTATGAAGAATTACTACAGAAGGAGAATATTTCCAATATGACGTTTGATCAAGTCATTGAGAAATATTCTAATGTACTAAGTACTGAGGCATTAATGTTGCTTAGACAAAGAGTCGAGAAGCGATAATGCGAAAACTGGATGCGCCAAATATAAATGATCAAATGATTTTGGATGCCTTATTGAAGTCAACTGGAAAACACGCCAGAAATATCGTATCTAAAAAGACAAAACTTAAAGCTAGATTTAATTTGTATCTGGCTCAAAATGGTAATCCATGGAATGTGGAGGTAGAGGATGCTGTATTTTCTGAGAAAAAGGTAGTAAGTCTCAAACATTTATACAAGTCACCTCCAAAAGTATTAAGTTTTATTCCTGCATTAAGGAAGAATATTAATGGGGCTTGTCCAGTTTGCGGTAGTGATGTTTTAGGTACTTTAGATCACTATCTACCTAAGGATGATTATCCCGAGTTTTCATTTTTGTCCAAAAATCTTATTCCATGCTGCTATCGCTGTAATAATCATAAGAATGCTACTTACAAAGGTCTAAACTTTGATGATCGCCCCCTACATCCTTATTACGATCCGATTGCGGCGAATAGAATTCTATCTATTGAGATTCAACCTGATTGGCGAGCCCCTTTAATCAAACCAATTGCCTTCAATCTTAGTGGGCAAAACCTAGCTTTAGTTAATTGGCACATTGAGAATATCATTACCCCAACTGGATTTGTAGAGTATTGCAATTCTTTATGGGTAACTTTAACTAAAGAGCCGAAAACTTACTTTGATAACAATTCCAATCCTGACGATATTCGGCATGAATTGGAGAGATTAGAGAATATTGAAACTGCTAATGGAAAGTCACCTAATTCTTGGCGCTCATGTTTTTATCACGGCATAAGGATGAATACACATGCTGTTGAATATTTAGCCAGTCTTATATCTTAGAAAGTCAAATACAGTTTTGCTTGGTGATAAAGCAATAAAATAAATCACTTCCTCTTTTCCTACACTGTTTTCAGCAACTGTCTGATACCACTATCTTCCTCAAAAACTATCATTTAGTTACTAAAAATCTAATTTAATGAGGAGGCTGTATGTCATCGTTCGTTCTGTATCTTATCGGGTTCGCTATTCTGATTAGCGGGATTGCATGGGCGTTGGTTGAAGCGGGTGTGCCGCATCTATATATCATTATTGCATCAGTGATTCTCACAGGTATCGGCATATTAAAAGCGGTATCACATACCAGAACTAAAGATATTTCCCGCAACTAAGTACTTCCTTTGTTATCCAACAAGCTTCACCGCAGCAAAACTAACTCTCTGAATCGAATGTAATGAACAATCTTAATAAAACTGATCTCCAGCTCGATGGGCTGGAGATTGCTGGTTTGTATCTTGAAGATGTATTTTCTGTATGGGAACACTTCGATAAAAACGCCAATAAGTACTTCACCATTTTTATGATCAACAATTCGCGCATTACCGTGCCAGCTACAGAAGCCAATGTGGCATTGTTGTATCAGGGCGGGCATCCTGTGTCTGAGTTTGTCGTTAACGAGGGCATTGTGGATGAGCTTGAAGTTGCAAAACGCTAAGCAGTATCTGGCTGTAGCCATGATGGTGCCGTATCACCTCATCATTCCCTGTTAAGGATTCCCCAATGCTTTTGCTAGCCAGGCCATCTAATAAAGTGGCGTTCAACCAGTTAGGCATCGCTGTTTGCCTGTCTTTGCTATGTGCGCCGACTCTCTATGCAGCAGATGCGAATGTGTCTGCAAAAGTGAATGTGTCGTTACAAAGCCATATTGTGCAGCCAACTGAACTGCCGCCGCCTGACATGAGTGAACTCAAGGTGCCGCCAGGCTTTGCTGTGACTAAAGTGGCGGAGAACCTGGGCAATGCGCGCGTGCTGGCTATTTCGCCGCAAGGTGATCTGTATGTGACCAGACGCGAGCAGGGCGATGTGTTGATGCTGAAAAAGAGCGGTGATACGTTTGCCAAGCCGGTGCGTGTTGCCAGCCGTTCTGGCATGCATGGCATCGCTTTCCGTGGCGACACGGTATATATGGTGACTGTGAAAGAGGTGTTTACTGCACCAGTGCTGCCGGATGGCAATTTCGGGCCGTTGAAAATGATCATTGCGGACTTGCCAGACGCTGGCCAGCACCATGACCGCACGATTGCGATTGGGCCAGATGACATGCTGTATATTTCTGTCGGCTCTACCTGTAATGAATGCATAGAAACCAATATCGAAAACGCGACCATGCTGCGCAGTACGCTGGACGGCAAAAAGCGCGTCATTTTTGCTTCTGGCCTGCGTAATACCATTGGTTTCGACTGGAGCCCGCAGACCGGCGAGTTATGGGGCATGGACCATGGTATAGACTGGCTGGGCGACGATGTGACGCCTGAGGAAGTCAACAAAATAGAGCAGGGCAAGCGCTACGGCTGGCCCTATTTCTTTGGAAATAACGTCGAAAATCCACGTTTAATCCCTTCCGGCAAGCTGGAGAAAGCGGAATGGAAGAAAACCAGCGTGCCTATGGTGCTGGGCTATACCGGCCACGCAGCGCCTATGCAGATGGCGTTTTATAATGCGGGCCAGTTTCCTGCTGAATACCGTAACGATGCCTTTGTCGCCATGCATGGTTCGTGGAACCGGCAGACACCTTCCGGCTATGAAATCGTACGTATCCATTTTGAAGGCGGCAAGGCGGTTACCATCGCGCCTTTCCTCACTGGGTTTGTCGGCTCCAAAGGCCAGAGTGGCCGTCCATTTGGCCTGGCCATTGATAAGCAGGGCAATCTTTTGTTCAGCGACGATGTGAACGGGGCTATTTACCAGGTCAGCTACAAAGGCGATGGCAACACAGCCGCCAGCCTGCCAGTGCTGGTTCCTGCAACCAGCATGAAGCAACAGGCGGCGCAAGGCAGCGGCGTGCTGATCGCCTCACTGCGTAGTGAAACGGAAATCAAAGGAAAACAAGCCAGCAGTTTGAAGGTGAGCAGCACTGCGTTTGCCGACGGCGAAAAAATCCCTGACATGCATTCCAGTTATGACCAGGATGCCAGCTTTGAACTACAGTGGAGCAAAGGGCCTGCTGCAACGCAATCGTATGCCATCATCATGGAAGATCCAGATGCCAAGCCCATCACGCCTGTTGTGCATTGGGTGGCATGGAATATTGGTAAAAACATCACCAGCTTGCGTGAAGGCCTGCAAAAGCAGGATAGGCTGGAAGATAAAGCGGAAGGGATGGAAGGGCTGATGCAAGGCCAGGCAACTACCGGGAAGATAGGCTATGTCGGCCCCAGAACACCCGCAGGCGATTCCTGGCACCATTACCATGTGCAGGTGTTTGCCCTGGATACAGTGCTGCAAATCCCGCCAGGCGCAAATCGCGACACAGTGCTAAAAGCAATGGCAGGGCATGTGGTTGCCAAAGGTGAGCTGGTTGGTAGATTTCAGCGACCTGAGAAGCCAGCTAAACCTTAATTATCATCAGGCATCAGCTGGTGCGCATGTTTTAACTGAGCAGCGCTGACTTCCAGAGTATTGGGTCAGCGATGCCAGCATAATGCGGGTTGCTTATGCTGCATGGTCACTCAAGCGATATTCCATTGTGCCAAATCCACCTCGGCACCCTTATTTTTTTGTCCATCTATCTGCATTCATCTTGGCCTTTCACTCAGCTTTTAAACAAGTGCTGCTGCATATATTGCAGGTTGTTTGATGATTGTCTAAGCGATGTTTTTGCTGAAACCTTAAGCAACGTCTCCATACGCTTAGTGATTTTCATGGAAAACCGTAGTCAACCTGATTAAACCAATCCGCTTAAACCAACTCTCAAATATAATCCCTACTAATCATTCATCAGGTCATCCCCATGCGAACAGAAAACGCAGTTGCGCCAAAAACCATTTACCTCAAAGACTACACCCCTGCGCCTTATAACGCCGCACAGGTGAATTTGAGTTTTAACCTGTTGCCGGGTAAAACCATCGTTACGTCTGAAGTGAAATATGTGAAGAATCCGGCCGGTGTTTCCAATGACCTGGTGCTGGATGGTGAAGATCAACAGATTCTTTCGGTGGCATTGGATGGGCAGCGATTTGAGAGTTATTCGGTGGCCGATGGGCAAATGACAATTGTGAGTCCTGGTGATGAATTCACCTTAACCATCATCAGCGAAATTGACCCGGCGGCAAATACGGCGCTGGAAGGTTTGTATCAATCGCAGGGAAACTATTGCACGCAGTGTGAGGCGGAAGGTTTCAGGCGCATCACTTATTACCAGGACCGGCCAGATGTATTGAGTATTTTTACGGTGCGTATTGAGGCAGATGCCAAGGCGTATCCGGTGCTGCTTTCAAACGGCAATTTGCAGGAAGAGGGCGGTTTGGCGGATGGCCGTCATTTCCGCGTCTGGCATGATCCTTTCCCCAAACCTTGTTATTTGTTTGCGCTGGTGGCGGGCGATTTAGAGCGCGTGCCGGATACGTTCACCACCATGTCAGGCCGCAAGGTGGATCTGCATATTTATGTGCGCGCTGGTGATGAGAAACAGTGCGACCATGCGATGGAATCACTGAAAAAGTCGATGAAGTGGGATGAGGAAGTATATGGCCGCGAGTATCAGCTCGACTTGTTCAATATTGTCGCGGTGAGCGATTTTAATATGGGCGCGATGGAGAACACCTCGCTCAATATTTTCAATACGGCGCTGGTGCTGGCGCATCAGGAAACCGCGACCGACAGCGATTTTATGAGTGTGGAAGGCGTGATTGGTCACGAGTATTTCCACAACTGGACTGGTAACCGCGTGACTTGCCGCGACTGGTTCCAGCTGTCATTGAAAGAAGGTTTTACTGTGTTCCGTGACCAGGAATTCAGTGCCGATTTGAACTCACGTGCGGTGCAGCGTATTGACGATGTCAACGGCTTGCGTCGCTTGCAGTTCCCTGAAGATGGCAGTCCGCTGGCGCACTCGGTACAGCCAGACCAGTTTATCGAGATCAGCAACTTTTACACCAAGACCATTTATGAAAAGGGCTCTGAACTGATACGCATGCAGCATACTTTGCTGGGCGCAGAGACTTTCCGCAAAGCCACCGATCTGTATTTTGACCGCTATGATGGCCATGCCGTGACGTGTGATGATTTTGTGCAGTGCATGGCTGATGCGTCCGAGCGCGATTTATCGCAATTCTTCCGCTGGTATAAACAGGCGGGTACCCCAACACTGCAGGTCAGCAGCCAATACGATACTGCACAGCAAACCTATACGCTGACCTTCAAGCAATCGCAGCCGGATACCCCTGAGCAGACCAATAAACAGCCGTTGCATATCCCGGTCGCATTTGGCCTGCTGGATGCCAACGGTAAAGAAATCCTGCCAACCCGCGTGTTGGAAGTCACCGGACGTGAGCAAACATTCACTTTCGCTGATTTACCCGCTAAGCCTGTGCCTTCTATTTTGCGTGGCTTCTCGGCACCGGTGAAACTGGAAACCGATCTGAGTGACGATGATTTGCGCTTGCTGCAAGTGCATGACAGCGATGGCTTTAATAAATGGGAAGCGGGCCAGACATTGGCGTTGCGCACCATCCAGCGTGTGATGAAAAAGCCAGATACCGATATTTCACGATTTGTGGCTGATGTCGGCATCTTGATAGCACAGGGTTTGGTCGGACAGGGCGACAAAGCCTTGCTGGCGCGTGCGTTAAGTTTGCCGCTGCTGGGCGTGATCGCGCAGCATCAGGTGGTGGTTGATCCAGCAGCGATTGATGAAGCGCGCACCTCCATCCTTAAACAAATCAAAAGCGCGCATAAAGAAGCATTAGCCGCTTTATACGACGCAAACCGCAATACGGGTGAGTTCTCCATCACGCCGGAGGCGATGGGCCGCCGTGCATTGCAGCATGCGGTGCTGGATATCCTCACCGTGACCAATGGCACTGGCTGCGCTGCGCGCGCAAAAGCACATTATGATGCTGCAGATAATATGACTGACCGCGTGACCGCATTGGCATGCCTGGCAGATAGTAGCCAACCACAACGTGCAGAAGCATTTGCTGATTTTTATGAGCGCTTTAAAAACTATCCACTGGTGGTGGATAAGTGGTTCTCGCTGCAAGCGATAGCCAGCCGTGAACAGATTTTTGATGACCTGGCGATGTTGCGCAGCCATGCGGATTTCAATATCAAAAACCCTAATCGCGTACGCTCACTCTACAGCGCATTTGCCATCAACAACCCGGTGAAATTCCACGACCCTAGCGGCAAAGGCTATGCTTTCTTGCGCGATGTGATTATTGAACTGAATACGATCAATCCGCAAATCGCCGCGCGTATGGTGACACCATTGCGGGAGTGGAAGCGTTATACCCCTGCATTGCAGGTGCAGATGAAAGCTGCTTTGGAAGCTATCTTGGCAACGCCAAACTTGTCCGGGGATGTGTTTGAGATAGTGAGTAAAAGCTTGAACGGCTAAGTCGTTAATTTGCTGATCTAAATAAAAAACGGGCGAGATATCATCGCCCGTTTTTATTGGCAAAGTAATTGTTTAGCGACCCATGGCCTCACCCAAGCGAATCGGTTTTCCCGCATGCCAGCTGGCATTAAAGTCCAGCACGCCTTTTTCAAACAGCATGACAACGGTAGAACCGAGCAAGAAGCGTCCCATTTCCTCGCCTTGTTTCAGGGTGATGTTGCGGTCACTGTACTCCCACTGCAATACCTTGCCTGGCCGTGGCGGGTTGATGATATGGTCTTTGGCATCGTGCCAGACTGTTGCCATACTGCCAACAATCGTCGCGCCTACCAGCACTAATACAAATGTGCCATGCGTGGCGGATTCAAATGTACACACCACACGTTCATTGCGCGCGAATAAGCCGGGCACGTTAGCCGCAGTATTGGGGTTTACCGAGAATAAATTGCCTGGCACATAAGTCATATGCAATAGTTTGCCATCGCAGGGCATATGGATACGGTGATAATCTTTTGGGCTTAGGTACAGGCAGGCAAAGCTGCCGCTTTCAAACTTGGCGGCTAATGTGGCATCGCCACCAACCAAAGCCTGTGCCGTGTAATGATGGCCTTTGGCCTGGAAGATCTGGCCATTTTTAATGTCGCCAAACTGGCTTATCGCACCATCTACCGGGCAGACAAAAGCATTGCTTTCCAGAGGTCTTGCACCTGGCTTTAATGGGCGTGTGAAGAACAGGTTAAACGTTTTGTAGCTTTCGATATCGCCATTTAACGCTTCTTCCATATTGACGTGGTATTTGCGTACAAACCAGCCGATAAAAGCGGTGGTCAGACCGCCTGCTTGCCAGCGCGCCAATTTGCCTGCAGCCGCTGTCAATAGTTGTTTAGGTGCGATGTATTGCAGCAGAATGGAGAGTTTCACTTCTATCCCTTATTCATTTTTGATGGATTTTCCTAACTTGGTTTAAGTCAGGATCCGGGTTTTATTTCTATCTTAATTTTTTATTGGCAAATAAAAAAGCACAGGCGATATTACATCTGCCTGTGCTTTTTGCCTACGGCGGTTTAATCAGAATTTAGATTAAACCTTCAGGCTGTGGCCAACGAATCAAAAAAATAGTTTTTAGATTGGTCTTTTAATTGTCGATCAATTTTCTAAAAATTAATTTTTAGATTGATCTACTAATTTGTTTTTCGCAATCCAAGGCATCATGCCGCGCAGTTTGTTACCGACTTGCTCGATTGGGTGAGCAGCGTTCAAACGACGACGCGCAGTCATTTCAGGATAGTTGGTACGGCCTTCCAGGATGAACTGTTTAGCGTAGTTGCCGTTCTGGATGTTAGCCAGGCACTCACGCATCGCATCTTTGGATTGGCTGTTGATCACGCGAGGACCAGTCACGTACTCACCATATTCCGCGTTGTTCGAAATAGAGTAGTTCATGTTGGCGATGCCGCCTTCGTACATCAGGTCAACGATCAGTTTCAGCTCGTGCAAGCACTCGAAGTACGCCATTTCTGGCGCGTAACCAGCTTCAACCAGGGTTTCGAAACCGGCTTTTACCAACTCAACCGCGCCACCACACAGAACCGCTTGTTCGCCGAACAGGTCAGTTTCAGTTTCTTCACGGAAATCAGTTTCAATCACGCCACCTTTGGTGCCGCCGTTAGCCGCTGCATAAGACAATGCGATGTCTTTGGCTTTGCCGGAAGTGTCTTGGTAGATAGCGATCAGTGAAGGAACGCCGCCGCCTTTTAAGTATTCTGAACGCACGGTGTGGCCTGGGCCTTTTGGTGCGATCATGATCACGTCCAGGTCAGCACGTGGCACGATCTGGTTGTAGTGAATGTTGAAACCGTGCGCAAAAGCCAGGGCAGCGCCTTTTTTCAGGTTAGGGGCGATTTCGGCATGGAAGATTTCTGCCATGGTTTCATCCGGCAGCAATACCATCACAACGTCAGCTTCTTTCACTGCAGCAGCGATTTCCAGGGTTGTGTGTTTTGCGCCTTCTGCTTTGGCCCATGAACTGCCGCCTTTACGCAAGCCGATAGTGACGTCTACACCGCTGTCGCGCAAGTTTGCTGCGTGTGCGTGACCTTGTGAACCGTAGCCCACGATAGTCACTTTTTTGCCTTTAATAATGCTTAAGTCGGCGTCTTTGTCGTAATAAACGTTCATGTCTGCTTTTGCCTTTCAATACAAATGCTTTGGTATATATATGAATAAATAAGGTGGTTTAAACTTTGAGGATGCGATCGCCACGACCAATGCCGGACGCGCCGGTACGCACGGTTTCCAGAATCGCGCTGCGGTCTATGGCTTCGATAAATGCATCCAGTTTGCTGCAAGAGCCGGTAAGCTCAATAGTGTAGCTATTGTCGGCCACATCGATAATACGGCCGCGGAAAATGTCGCACATACGCTTCATTTCGTCTTTATAAACGCCGGTGGCTTTAACCTTGACCAGCATCAATTCGCGCTCAATGTGCTTGCCATCGTTGAGGTCCAGCACTTTGACCACGTCAATCAACTTGTTGAGTTGTTTGATAATTTGTTCGATCACATCATCGGAACCGGTGGTGACGATGGTCATGCGTGACAGGGTAGGGTCTTCTGTCACGGCCACGGTGAGTGATTCAATATTGTAACCACGTGCGGAGAACAGGCCTGCCACGCGTGACAGCGCACCGGCTTCGTTTTCCATCAGCAGGGAGATAATGTGGCGCATTATTGCTCTCCCTTCAGGCGTGCACCGCTTAATGGGCTTAAGACCATTTCTGACAAGCCTTTGCCATTTTCAACCATAGGGAATACGTTTTCGGTCTGGTCGGTTAAGAAGTCCATAAACACGAATTTATCTTTCCTGGCAAACGCTTCTTTGAGTGCGCCTTCTACATCCGCCGGGTTGGTGATCTGCATGCCGATGTGGCCATAGGACTCAGCCAGTTTGACAAAGTCAGGCAGGCTATCCATATAAGACTCTGAATAGCGGTTCTCGTAGAAGAACTCCTGCCACTGACGCACCATGCCCAGGTAACGGTTGTTCAACAGAATCACCTTGATCGGCAAGCCATATTGCGCACAGGTGGAGAGCTCCTGAATATTCATCTGGATGCTGCCTTCACCGGTAATGCAGGCCACTTGCGCATTCTTGTCTGCGAACTGACAGCCCATCGCATATGGCAAGCCAACGCCCATGGTGCCTAGGCCGCCAGAGTTGATCCAGCGACGTGGTTTGTCAAACTTGTAGTATTGCGCCGCCCACATCTGGTGCTGGCCAACGTCTGAAGTGACGTATGCTTCACCTTTGGTCACTTCCCACAGCTTTTGCACCACGTATTGGGGTTTGATCACGGTGTCGGAGTAGGCGTAATCCAGCGATTGCACGCCGCGCCACTCGTTGATCTGATCCCACCAGTCGGCGGTGTCTGTGGTTTTGTTTTCTTCCTGCGCCAGGATTTCTACCATGTCGGCAAGTACGGATTGCACGTCACCGACAATCGGCACATCTACTTTTACGCGCTTGGAAATGCTGGAAGGGTCCACATCGATATGAATGATGGTGCGTTTCTGGCCGGTAAAGTGTTTCGGGTTGCCGATCACGCGGTCATCAAAACGCGCGCCAACGGCCAGCAGCACGTCACAGTGCTGCATCGCCATGTTCGCTTCGTAACTACCGTGCATGCCCAGCATGCCAACAAATTGTTTGTCGGTCGCAGGGTAGCCGCCCAAGCCCATCAGCGTGTTGGTTACCGGGAAATTCAGCGCTTTGGCCAGTTGTACCAGCTCGCTTGAGCCATTGCCCAATACCAGGCCGCCGCCGGTGTAAATCATCGGGCGTTTTGCACCCAGCAATAATTTAACGGCTTTTTTGATCTGACCGCTATGGCCTTTCAAAATCGGGCTGTAAGAACGCATCTCTACCGTTTTCGGGTAGATGAAGTCAGCGATGTGCGCAGTGATATCTTTAGGGATGTCGACCACAACCGGGCCTGGACGGCCGGTTCTTGCAATAAAGAACGCTTTTTTAATGGTAGGCGCGATATCTTTTACATGCTTCACCAGGAAGTTGTGTTTGACACAGGGGCGGGTGATGCCAACCATGTCCACTTCCTGGAATGCATCCATGCCGATGGCGGGTACTGGTACCTGGCCACTGATCACAACTAAAGGAATGGAATCCATATAGGCCGTTGCAATGCCAGTCACCGCATTGGTAGCACCAGGGCCGCTGGTGACCAAAGCCACGCCAACGTCACCAGTTGCGCGTGAGTAGGCGTCTGCTGCATGCACGGCAGCCTGCTCATGACGCACCAGAATATGCTTAAAGCCATTCTGCTTATATAGTGCATCATATATATGCAAGACAGCACCACCTGGATAGCCAAATACGAATTTGACTTTTTCTTCATTCAGGCAGTTGATGACGATATCAGCACCAGTCATAGATTTGGCGTGAGTGTCGGTCGCAGAGTGGGCTGAAGAGTCCATAAAATCTTGATTATTATGCTAATTAATGTTGAACCCTATACATTAGCTTGCTTTGCTGTTTTGGTCAAGATTATCGCGGTTGCCACTTGAAGGTAATAAAAACTATTTGTTTATTTGAAAAAGAGTTTGCAAATAATTGTTGACTTCCTAAATGAGAAACATTATCATTTGCGAACTGATTGAGGAAAGTTAACAAAATAATGCAAGCCGATTTCGCTATCAAAGCAAGTGAGTTGTTTGATCCGGATTTGCCAACAGCGAGTGCTGTGCTTGTATCGTTAAGTTGTGTGGCCACCCGCTACGCAATCAATCCTTCCGAAGACCTTGCATTGTTGGGGTGCAGTTTGGCGCAGACATTAAACGCGCCAGAGTATGCGGAAAGTCATTTGATTGAGTCGGCAGCCAGGCAATTGTTACAGGATTGGCAGGCGCTTTTACAGGCGCATCGTGAATTTTCTTTGCAACAAGAGGTCACGGATTTTGTTACCCCCTCTTCAACAATACAATAATACGCTACAATATAGGGTTCACTAATTTAGTAGCGACTAATATTTAACTTCAGATTTTAAAGGAAAGGCTTTGAAACAATGAGAACCACAGGACCAAGACTGAAAATTATGCGTGCATTGGGTATCGAATTACCTGGTTTGTCACGCAAGTCTATTGAAAATCGTCCAAATCCACCTGGACAGCATGGCAATCAGGCAGCGCGTCGTCGTCGCTCTGACTTTGCGGTGAAATTGGTGGAAAAACAAAAGATCCGTTTCAACTACGGCGTGAGCGAAAAGCAAATGCGTGGTTTGATGCTGGAAGCCCGTAAAGGTAATGAGCCTACTGGTGAAAAATTGATGTCTTTGCTTGAGCGCCGTTTAGATAACGTCGTTTTCAGAGCAGGTTTTGCGCCAACAGGTATTGCAGCTCGCCAATTGGTAAGCCATGGCCATATTCTGTTGAATGGCAAATCAGCCAACATTCCATCTATCCGTCTGAAGGTGGGTGATGTGGTGACTCTGAAAGAGAAAAGCCGCAAGATCCCTATGGTGGTTGAAGCGTTGGCAACTCCAAGCCTGGCGTTACCTGAGTGGGTGTCAGTAGATACGACAACTGCTTCTGTGAAAGTTGGACATTTGCCATCGATTGATGATGTGCCGTTTCCGCTGGATGTTCAGCAGGTCGTTGAATATTACGCTAACCGAGTGTAAGTTTAACTGAGTGAAGTGAAGAATTTCGAGCAGCCCTGAGGCTGCTCGATAAAGAGTTTGAGCAATGCTCCTAACCCCAACATGTCATTGCTCAAATAGGCGTTGTTTTTATGCGCCAAATTACCCCTGGTAAGGGTGTTCCTTGAAATCTGATGCCGCTGTGCTTTTGCATGTAAGTCGGCTTTTTTTTGGGGTCCAATCATATAGGAATGCATAACTTATTGCAACCAATGTCTTTGCCTTGATGCAAAGTTGCCGTTGCAAGGTTTATAAGTAGGTATTTGGTAGGGTTGATGCTGGGCGATTGTTGGGAGATGACAGATGTCTGGTCATATTGCTTGGTAGCACCGCCAACTGTTTGATTACATTGTCGCGCGCTAATGTTTCGCGTGTACCAAATTCAAGCAAATGAATGCTGATAGATTGTCATGATGCATGGTAAATCTCAGTATTTATCGTCATTTGTCACGTGATCCATTTCTTGGCGTTTTGTCACTTTTCTCGCGCTGCTTACAAGCAAGTGCTGATGAGTTGCCTGTCAATTGCCCTGAATTGCGATAAGGCGTTATAGTATTGCAATGCTTTTTATATACTCAATGTTTAGGCTTTGAGTAAGCAAATATGAGAATGATGCGCATTAACTTGCCTTCTGGCTATTTTTACAAGTATGAGGATGTGTGTGGATGTTTCAGCGTGAATCTATAGCGGGATTACCCTTAAGGCCTGCGCGGGCGCAAGCTTCCAAGGTTCCTGAGCTGAGCTTGCATCATCGTCAACCCAAGCCATTAGCGGGTGTTTTCCGCTGGCCGGCGCTGGCGACAGAGACCTGGCTGAAACGTGATAAACAACAGCGTGGGTCTTGGGTCGGCATGGCTGCTGTTATCCTGCTGCATGCCACGCTGGTCTGGTGGGTGTTTATACATGCAGAAGCGCCGGTTGTTCAGCCAAAGCCAGAGCCAATGACGGTCTCTTTGATCACCCTGCCGGCCAAAAAAGAAGAGGCACCAGCCCCTGAAGTCGTGCCTATCATCAAGCAGCAGCCCGTTGAAAAACCTGTCATCAAACCAAAAGAAACACCGGTGAAACCCGTCGTGCGGCCAACGCCTGTGGTTGAGCGCATCGTTGAACCGACCGCCGATACACCACGTTTTGAAGCCAGTACCCAGCCAGCAGCACCGCCAATGGAAGCGCCGGCTGCCGCATCGGCCAAACCTGCGCCTGCACCTGCAGCCCCGCCCAAACAAGAAGTTGTTGAAGAAAAAGAGGAGCCGCCCAAGTTTGGTGTGGCTTACCTGAATAACCCTGCACCGGAATACCCTAAGCTGGCCAAACGCGCTGGTGAGGAAGGTCGTGTAGTGTTGAAAGTGCTGGTCTCGGCTGAGGGGCGCCCGGATTCGGTAGAGATTTCAAAAGGCAGTGGTTTCGAGCGTCTTGATACTGCAGCCCTGAATGCAGTAAAACAATGGCGATTTGTGCCAGCGCGCAAAGGCGAAAAAACAATTAGTGCTTTTGTCATGGTGCCATTGGCATTTACATTAAATTAAATATTGAGTTTGACTGGAAAGGAAGTTTTTTAATGGAATCTACTAGCGGTTTGGCATTTATCACTGAAGGTGGCGTTGTGTCAGTGATTGTGGCGCTGATTTTACTGACCATGTCGGTATTGAGTTGGTATTTTGTGGTGGTTAAATCCTGGCAGGTGTTCAAACACAAGCGCGAGGTGAGTGCTTATGTGAGCCAGTTCTGGCGTAAGGCAACCTTGCAAGAAGCGTTGCAGGAGTCCAAGCTGCCTTCTCCTGCATAT
The DNA here is from genome assembly GCF_058744375.1 of Methylophilus sp. E2MeOHC9. Taxonomy (NCBI): domain Bacteria; kingdom Pseudomonadati; phylum Pseudomonadota; class Betaproteobacteria; order Nitrosomonadales; family Methylophilaceae; genus Methylophilus; species Methylophilus sp. E2MeOHC9. The sequence continues at coordinate 364,323 of NZ_CP196024.1, read as the reverse complement.
CGGTTAGCGCTGACTGCGGTTGAATCCACACAGCACCATCAGCAGTATGCGACACAATCATTAGGTGCTGCCTGTAGTCAGGATGAATTTATCGCGCGCCAATTACGCCGCACCTTATCGCAAGAGCAGGCAACCCTGGATAGCGGTTTATCCGTACTGGCCTCAGTCGGTAGTGTGGCGCCATTCGTAGGTTTGTTCGGTACCGTGTGGGGCATTTATCACGCCTTGACAGCCATCGGACAATCCGGCGTTGCCACCATTGATAAAGTGGCAGGCCCAGTAGGTGAAGCATTGATCATGACGGCGATTGGTTTGGCGGTAGCGATCCCGGCGGTGCTGGCGTACAACGCTTTCATTAAGGCGAACCGTGTGATTATGGCTGAGCTGGAAAGCTTTGCCCAAGACCTGCATACGCTGCTGACGACGGGGGCGCCGCTTATGATAAAGCTCGGTAGCAAGTCAGCCAATGTCACAGACATTCACGCACGCGTGGTCAACAAAGGTGGCAATTCATGATAGGTCAGAATCCATTCAGTGCCGGTGAGCACACACAGCCAATGAGCGAAATCAACACGACGCCATTGGTGGATGTCATGCTGGTGCTGCTGGTGATCTTTATTATTACTGCGCCTTTGCTCACGCATGCGGTGAAGATCGACCTGCCGCAGGCTACCTCACAACCGCTGGAAGAAAAGCCGGAAGTGATTGACCTTGCAGTGGATGCCGATGGCAAACTATATTGGAACGATAGCGAAATTGACAAAGATGCGCTGATTGTGCGCATGAATCAGGAAAGTGCCAAACAGCAGCAACCTGAGTTGCAAATACGTGCCGACAAAAATACACGCTATCAAGTGCTGGCAGAAGTCTTGGCGCAAGCGCAAACAGCAGGCATGAAAAAAGTCGGTTTTGTCAGCCAGCCTCAGCCATAAATAACCGTCGTAAATAAAAGCGCAGGCAGTGTGATATGACGCAGCAATCTATTCGTCGTTGGGCATGGATCCATAAATGGTCCAGCCTGATTTGCACGGTATTTATGTTGCTGCTTTGCCTGACTGGGTTGCCGCTGATCTTCAGTCACGAAATCCATGACGTGCTGGGTGATCATATCGTCACCCCGACCATACAGCATAACGGGCCGATGGCGAGTGCGGACAGCTTGCTGGCCACCGCAAAAAAGAAAAATACGGGATTTTTGCCCTTGTACATGTACCGCGACGATGATGAGCCATTGCAGTGGACCATCAGCATGGCCAAAACTACAGACGCCACCAGTGGCTTTAAATATGTGGTGATGGATGCGCGTACCGCACAGGTGTTAGGTGAGCCGCCCGCTGAAGAAGGCTTTATGTACATCGTCTTCAAACTGCATGTGGATTTGTTTGCCGGTTTGCCGGGTATGCTGTTTTTGGGCCTGATGGGCTTTCTGCTGGTGATCGCCATCATCTCCGGTGTGGTGCTGTATGCGCCTTTTATGCGTAAGTTGCCATTCGGCGAAATACGCCACCAGCGTGGTGAAAAGCTGAAGCGGCTGGATATCCATAATATGCTCGGTATCGTGACATTTAGCTGGTTTCTGGTCGTGGGCGCCACTGGCGTGATCAATGCCTGGTCGGACTTGCTGGTGAAATACTGGCAATTCGACCAGATGTCACAAATGATCGCGCCTTATAAAAATCTGCCGCCACCCACACAGTTTGCATCTTTGCAGCAGTCATTAGAAGTCGCGCAGAAAGCCGAACCGGACATGCTGTTAGGTTTTATTGCTTTCCCCGGCACGGCTTATACCAGCCAGCACCACTATGGCATTTTCATGCGTGGTGACAGCCCACTCACCAAACGCTTATTTAAACCGGTGTTGATCGATGCGCAAAACGCAACCTTGACAGACAGCCGCCCCTTGCCCTGGTATCTGGTTGCTTTGCTGGTCTCTCAACCCCTGCATTTTGGTGATTACGGCGGCATGAGCCTGAAAGGCATATGGGCAATACTCGATATATTGAGCATTATCGTGTTATGGACCGGCCTGAAATTGTGGTGGAAAAAACGCCATCAGTACTTACCAGTGACAAGTGCGCGCCCGATACTGCACAGAGCGAGCTGAGCGATATGCGCAATCATTCATTAACACAGATTTTTTTATGGCCTGCTGTCATCGCAGTGGTGTCATTCACTGGTTTGGTGACTGCCTTGCTGGTAGATGATGCACGGGAACTGTTGTCCGATGCCGCAGTCGGATTGCCAATACTGATCGCCGCGTATTACTACTGGATAAAGCCACGCGCGAAAGACTGAAAAAGTTAATCTTGCCTGAAACAGGTGTGCTTCAGGCAGTTTTAAAACCCGAGCCAGCCAACGAGTGAAAACTTCAGTAGCCAGCTATTTTTTGTTATGGATGAAACGGAGAAATCATGAATTTAAAACGTACACAATGGCAACAATTAATCGCTGTTGCTGGTAGCGCAATCTGTTTGCTGCAACAGCCTGCTCAAGCAGCTGATAAATGTGATGTGTCTGTAGATGCCACTGACCAGATGACATTCAGCGTGAAAGAAATTGCTGTGCCAAAAGCCTGCAAATCATTCACGATTAACCTGAAGCATGTAGGTGCCATGAAAAAAACAATCATGGGCCACAACCTGGTCGTCAGCAAACAGGCTGATGAGCAAGGCGTATTGCAAGATGGCAGTAAAGCAGGTGCTGCTCAGTCCTACGTTAAACCACAGGATGCACGCGTAGTGGCGGCAACGACTGTGATCGGTGGTGGCGAAAGCGCAACGGCTTCTTTTGCACCTTCTCAGTTAGACGCTGCAGGTAACTATGTATTTTTCTGTTCTTTCCCTGGCCATGCTGCCTTGATGAAGGGCACACTTAAATTGATCTAAGTCTTCAGACTTACCCGGTTTCTATTCGGGTGTAATGATCAGTACCATCAACACTCCGCTCTCCGCAAGGTAGCGGAGTTGTTTTTTCTGCTCAGGGAATTTTTGTTTTACTTTTTTAAAATAGTCGCCTATTGTTAACTCAAGCAAAGACGGGCGTTGATACATGATCGCTACTTGAAAATGGGAATGCTTCTCATGTAGAATGACCGCTGTAAGAATTGATAACTTTTCAGCACCAATCAGAACATTCTGCGTTCAATGGTGGAGTTTTTGTTGTGCCGACAAGCCATTCCAAAGATCGCTACGAAACAATCTGAAGCAGGCGTGTAAAGCAATTTGCGCGAAAAGGTTCTCCCGCATCCCTGTTATCACGTCGTGCCTCTTCAATGTATGAACTTTAAGGAAATAGACTTATGACCGATCAGGAAAAACTTCAATCAGTGGGTGAAGAAGCCATTGCGTTTAAAGGCTTGTTCAAAACTGTACAACTGGCGAGTGTGAATGCGCAGGGCGTGCCAGAGGCAAGTTATGCTGCGTACGTCGAGCGCGATAACAAGTTTTATATCTACGTCAGTGAACTGGCCACGCATTGTGCCAATTTGCGTGAGACCGGCTTGTGTTCAGCCATGTTTGTTGAGAGTGAAAAAGACGCCGGACACCTGTTTGCCAGAAAACGCCTGGTGTTCAAATGTACTGCACAAGAAGTGGAAAGAAGCACCGCCAAATTTGATGAAGTGATGGCGCTTTTCTACGAGAAATTTGGTAAGTTCATGGATGCGATTGGCAAGCTGACTGATTTCCATATGGTCGAGTTGACGCCATCACACGGTAGTTATGTCGCCGGTTTTGCAAAAGCCTACCACCTGAACGGCCAGGATCTATTGCAAATCACCCATCGCAATGACCAGGGCCATGCAGCACCAGATGCCTCTGCACAACAAAAATTGGACGAGCTGGCCTAATAGTGGCAGATCCAGTGATGAGTATTCAGTTAGCCGCACCGAGTTTGGAAACCATACGCCAGCAATTTGCCTTTGAGCGCCAGACGGCTAAAGCGCGCCATAGAGATATTGCAGAAAAATTGCAGATTTCAGAAGGCGAGCTGATCGCTGCGCACGCAGGTGCACAGCAAGAAACTGCTTTGCTGCGCGCGACCAGGCTACAAGCTGACTGGCCAGCACTGATCAAATCCCTGGAGCCATTGGGCGAAGTGATGGCGCTGACACGCAATCTTTCTTGCGTGCATGAAAAAACCGGCGTTTACAAGAATGTAAGCGAAACCGGGCATGTTGGGTTGGTGCTAGCTGGCGATATTGATTTACGTGCGTTTTATGGTTATTGGGCGCACGGCTTTGCAGTCACGGAGTCGGTTGAAAAAGGCGTGCAGCAAAGCCTACAGTTTTTTGATGCTGAAGGCACTGCCATTCATAAGGTATTTATCAAGCCGCAAAGCCACGTCGCAGCTTATGAAGCCTTGGTCAAACGCTTTGCCGATGATCAGCAGGCACCGGGCATAGTGACCAAGTCTGCGCCACCAGCGCCCGCAGATAAACCAGATAGCGAAGTCGATGTGGCAGGGTTTCAGTCCGCATGGCGCACACTGCAAGACACGCACGATTTTTTCGGATTACTTAAGCGATTTGGTGTCTCCCGACTGCAAAGCATGCGGCTGGCAGAGCCGGAGTACGTGCAGCAGTTAAACCTTGAAAGCGCCCGTCAACTGCTGGAAACGGCTGCTGATGACAGTGTGGCCTTGATGATATTTGTCGCCAACCCTGGTATGGTGCAGATTCATTCCGGCATCATTAAAAAAGTGGCCGTGATGGGCCCTTGGCTCAATGTGCTGGACCCTGGCTTTAACCTGCATTTGCGTGAAGACCATATTGCCAGTGCCTGGGTCGTGCGTAAACCAACGGTGGATGGCCTGGTCACTTCGCTGGAGTTGTTTGACAGTGACGGCAATGTCATCGCCATGCTCTTTGGTGAACGCAAACCTGGAAAGCCTGAACTTGCTGAGTGGCGCGCGCTGGTAGAAGCGCTGCTTAAGGATCACGAACTATGTCTGAATTAAACAACCCTATGCATGATTTAGAAACGTCAGCAACAACGGTGCGCCGTAAGTTCCTGTTGCAAATGGGCGCGCTGGTCATTGCTACCTGCCTACCACAAACCTTGCTCCTGGCTGCCGAGAACCAGAAAAGGACCGCGCGGCGCATCGTCAGTATCGGCGGCGGCCTGACCGAAATTATTTATGCACTGGGCGCGAATAGCGAGCTGGTTGGCGTCGATACGACCTCACTTTATCCTGAAGCTGCGACAAAACTGCCTAGCGTGGGTTATGCCAGAACCTTATCCAGTGAAGGCATACTGGCGCTGGCACCTAACCATGTGCTGGCGACTGAAGATGCGGGCCCGCCAGCCGTCTTGCGGCAGATTAATGCCGCTGGTGTGCCAGTCACCGTGCTGCCGGCCAATGATAAATTTGAAGGCGTGCTGGACCGTATCACCCGCATTGGTGCCTTGATAGAGCGTCCGGCACAGGCCAGTCAATTGGTCGAGAAGATGAAAGCGGATTGGCAAAAGGTACGTGAACCTATCTTGGCACGTAAAACGCCAATGCCGCGCGTACTGTTTGTGTTGTCACACAGCCCTGGTCAAATCATGGTCGGCGGTAAAGGCAGCAGTGCTGAAGCCATGATGCACTACGTAGGCGCGCATAATGCGATTCAGGGCTTTGATGGTTTCAAACCCTTGACGCCAGAATCTGTGATCGCGGCACAACCAGATGTCGTGCTGTTCACTGATCAGGGTCTGGGTATTGTTGGCGGTATTGACGGGGCGTTGAAACTGCCTGGTCTGGCGCAAACGCCGGCCGGCCAAAAACGCCGCATCGCCTCGCTAGAAGCCATGTTTATGCTGGGTTTCGGTCCGCGCCTGCCGCAAGCTGTCGCCGCATTGGATAATGCACTGGTGAAAGCGATGAACGGATGAGTGCATCAATTAACGTGATGCCATTCGCATCACGTTTAACAGCTGGCTTGATGACTCGGCCAGCTTTGTTTTTATGGGTAATCCTGATTCTCTGTGTCTGGGTTGCGGCGTGGGCCGGGGCAGTGTCGGTACTGCCTGCTGACTGGCTGGCATTGCTGCAGTCTGGCACTGACCAACCGCTGACCGGCGGCGCATATGTGCTGTGGAATCTGCGTCTACCGCGCATCTTCTTTGCCGCGCTGATCGGCGCAGCATTAGGCTTGTCCGGTGCGTTGACACAAGGCTTGTTCCGAAATCCACTGGCTGACCCAGGCTTGTTGGGCGTCACCAGCGGTGCGGCTTGCGCTGCGGCTTTAACCATCGTGCTATTGGCTAACAGTGGCATCGATATCCCTATCTCACTCCGCTACTGGATATTGCCGGTCGCCGCATTTACAGGCGCGATCGGCGTGTGTTTCCTGCTGGATACCGTGGCCCGCTGGCTAACGGCAGATTCAATCGCCGGGCTGTTATTAACCGGCATTGCGCTCAATGCGCTGGCCACAGCGGTGATAGGCTTATGTACCTACCTCGCTACCGACGAACAACTGCGTAGCCTGACCTTCTGGACTTTGGGCTCACTGGCGGGTGCCAGCTGGCCACTATTGCTGGCATTATTGGCGCTACTGCTGGCGGCTATTTGGTACGTACGCCGCCTGGTCAATGAAATGAATGCCCTGGCATTGGGCGAAGCCACGGCAGCCCATGTCGGTGTCAATGTGCGCCATCTGCGTGCGCGGGTCATTACGCTGGTCGCGCTATTATGCGGTTTTGCCGTCGCCTGGTGCGGCATGATAGGTTTTATCGGCCTGGTGGGACCCCATATCGTTAGGCTGGTGATTGGTCCCGACCAACGCCGCCTGGCACCATTGGCCATGCTGGTCGGTGCCATCATCCTGCTGGTTGCGGATACTGCAGCGCGCACCGTGGCGATTCCAGCCGAAATCCCGGTGGGCATCTTCACCGCCTTGCTGGGCGCCCCTTTCTTCCTGGTGCTGCTGGCCGGTATACGCAAGGGAACATAATTCATGTCTCCTCCAATCGCAAACGAGACTTTGCTGGCCCTGCAGGATGTCACTATCAATCTGGGCAAACGCACTTTCGGCCCCTTTACACTCTCGGTGCAAGCGGGCGAACGTGTCGCCATACTGGGCCCTAGCGGCGCAGGAAAATCGACGCTACTCAAATTACTGGCCCGTGAGTTAACGCCAGCCGCTGGTCAGGCAATATTTTGTCAACGCAACCTCAAGGAGTGGTCGCTGGTTGATTTAAGTCGCCGCCGCGCCATTTTGCCGCAATCGCACGAAGTCGCTTTTGGCCTGCCGGTTGAACTGGTCATCGGGCTTGGCCGGGTTGCAAGAGCCTATGATCCTGACATCAGGAAAATAGTGCAGCAATCAGCGGAGTTGGCCTGCGCCGGACATTTATTGGATCGCCGCTTTGATACCTTATCCGGTGGGGAGAAAGCGCGCGTGCAAATGGCAAGAGTATTTGCGCAGCTGTGGGATATTGAAAAAGGCCTGCTGCTGGTAGATGAGCCGCTCGCTGCGCTGGACCCCGGCCTGCAATTCAGTTTAATGGATGCGATTTATACGTTTGCTGCCCAGCGCGGCCATGCCATTCTGGCGATTCTGCACGATATCAACCAGGCATTGCAGGGCTTTGAACGGCTGGTTTTTATCAAAAATGGAGCCATTACTGGCGATTATGCGAGCCCGCAGATGACCATTCCTTTATTAGAAGCCCTTTACGATGTCAGCCTGATCAGCGCCGTCAGCGAAAGCGGCGAAGTGATTGTTGCACCAAGCAAGACGCAAAACGAATATCGCGCTAACGTGGCCGCCAGGCCAATCTCCATCTAAATCAAGTCGCCGGGCCTCCGCAGGTCTGGCAATAACTTTCTAAATTCTCGCTTGAGTCATTTAATGATAATTGTTATCATTCTCAACTTTTTCAAGTTTGCCAGGCAACACGTTTCACTCTAGTTGTCAGCCGCCATAGTTATCGGAGCCTTTATGCACTCTCATCGTATCAATACGATTTCTCTCGCTTTAATGTTAGCGTTTCCAACAGTTTCAGTTTTTGCAGAGGAAGCTGCTAAAACAAATGGTGCAGAAACCTTGCCTGAAGTGTCCGTTAAGGCTGACAAAAATAGTAAAAAGAAAGACAGGTTCATCACTCAGGAACAATCCGCCTCTGTGGGTAAAAGCCCTGTCAGTGTGCAAGATTCGCCACAATCGATTTCAGTGGTTGATGTCGAGCAAATGCGTGAGATGGGAGCGATCAATATCCAGGAAGCATTGACGTATACGTCTGGTGTATATGCAGGTGCATTTGGTTTTGATACACGTGGCGACTCAGCCTCGGTGCGTGGTCTGAATCCATCAATGTTTGTAGATGGGCTGCGTAACTTGTATGGCTCATACAATAATACCCGCCCTGACATTTATACATTGGAGCGCATTGAAGTGCTTAAAGGGCCGTCTTCAGTGTTGTATGGTCAATCTGATTTAGGCGGTATCGTGAATGCCGTGACTAAAAAACCTAAAAAAGAAGCATCTAAAGAAATTAACCTGCAATACGGTATGTATGACCGTAAACAAATTGGATTGGATTTCACCGGGCCTATCACTGCAGATGGCGAGTGGTTATATCGAGTTGTAGCTCTCAAGCGTGATAGTGGCACTCAAGTGGATCATGTGCATGATGATGCCGTGTTATTCATGCCTTCTGTAACTTGGCAGCCTAGTGATAAAACCAGCATCACTATGCAGTATCTGCATCAGAAAGTTGAGAGTCAGGTTTCAGCGCAGTTTCTACCTGCCCAAGGCACTGTATTGCCAGGCCCTCAAGGGCGCGTCTCAAGTAGTACCTTTGTAGGCGAACCAGGCTGGGATCGTTATAACACTAAAAAAGATGAAGTCGCTTTGTTTGTTGATCAGGCATTGACTGACCACCTGAAGCTGGTGGCTAACCTGAAACAGTCGTGGTCTTCAAGCAGTACGCGTGAACATTGGGCGCGCGTGGGGTTCGCGCCGGATGCGGCGGGTAATGCGCAGCGAACGATACATACTGCAGATCGCAATACTGAGGTTTTTGCCAGTGATATTCGCCTGCAAGGTGACTTTTTATTGGGCCCAACTAAACACTTGGTTTCTTTGGGTATGGACTACCAGAACGCCTTGTGGAAAGAGGACAACTATACAAGTACCACTTCGGCATTCGGCATCAACCTCTATAACCCGGTTTATGGGCAAGTTGACTACGCGGCGTTGAGAAATGCGGACCGTGACGACAGCAAGATCGTACAAACTGGTTTCTATCTATCTGAGCATATGGAATGGGGCGCCTGGATAGTATCGGCTGCCTTGAGGCGCGATCATGCAACAAACTCATTGTTGACTGCCAATAATGCCATCCCGGATTCTGATGTGCGCAATTCAGCAACGACCGGCCGTATTGGCTTGATGTATCGCTTCGAGAACGGTATTTCACCTTATGTTAATTACTCAGAAGCATTCATACCGAATTTAGGCACAGATGGTTCTGCAACAAATAGTTATTTGAAGCCGACCGAAGGCGAGCAACGTGAGGCTGGCGTTAAATATTTGGCCAATGATGGCAATACTTCTGCCAACTTTGCCTGGTTTGAAATTGAACAATTGAATCGTATCGTTCAAGGGGCGACACCTGGCGGCGTGCAGCAGATAGGTGCATTTATCCAGGGTTGGGAAACCGATGTGCGTCATCGCATAGGTGACTTCGAACTGCTGGGCAACTACACGCGTATGCATGCTTTTAACGATACCACCAAGCTGAGGGTGCCGTATGTAGCCGAGAAGATTGGCTCCGCCTGGGCGCAGTACCACATCACGCCTAATATCCGGGCAGGTGTGGGTACGCGTTATATCGGTTCAAACGTGGCTGCTGGTGAAACACCAAAACTGCCGTCAGTCACATTATTTGATGCCATGGTTGGCTATACAACAGGGCCATGGGATTTGCGTTTGACCGTTCGTAATATCGCAGATAAAGAATTCCTGTCCTGGTGTCGCAGTGCAGGTACGGATTGTGGATACGGAGAGCGTCAGAATGCTGTCCTTTCAGCAAACTATAAGTTTTAAAAGCGATCGATTAATTTGTTGCGGTTAATACAACAGTGATTATCGGGACAAGTATTCTTATGTAAATTCGGTTGCCTAAATAAATGATAATTATTATCATTTATTTTAGCTTATGGCCGCACAACAAGTGTTAATAAGAGGCTGCTGAGAAATCAGTGGCCTTTCTTTATGCCCAGTGCATTTTTATTCAAAAACGAGAGATTTGATGATCTTAACCAATAAACAAGGCAGCACCATGATCAACCTGCTGCCTAAGAAAACTGCAATCGCTGTGATGTTAGCTTTTGCTGCAGGCGCAGCGTTTGCAGAAGATGCGCAGCCTGAAAAAGACGGCACTGTGACGCTGGATGAAGTAAAAGTAAATGCTTCAGCTGATGCTAATGCCAAAGGTTTAATGAAGCCCTATGCAGGTGGTCAAGTGGCCAAAGGTGGCCGTGTGGGTGTGATGGGTAACCAGGATGCAATGGACACTCCATTTTCAATTAACGCCTACACCAATGCGCTGATTCAGAATCAACAGGCCAAGAGTGTGGGTGACGTTTTATTGAATGACCCTTCTGTTCGTGTGGCACGTGGATTTGGTAACTTCCAGGAATCTTATTTTATTCGTGGTTTTCAGCTCTACTCAGATAGCGTTGCCTACAACGGGTTGTATGGTTTACTACCTAGACAATATATTGCAGCAGAGCTGTTTGAGCGCGTTGAGGTTTTGCGTGGGGCATCTGCATTCTTGAATGGTTCCAGCCCAAATGGCGATGGTATTGGTGGCTCGATTTCACTTCTACCGAAACGAGCACCAAACGATCCATTGAACCTATTTACTGCGGGTTGGAGCTCTGGTAATCAACAATTGTTTTCAGCCGATCTTGCAAGACGCTTTGGGCCGGATGATAGCGCCGGTATCCGGTTAAATGTCTCCAGGAGAGATGGTGGTACAGCCGTTGATAAGGAGCATGCTGAAGTAGATCTAGTTTCTCTTGCGCTGGATTGGCGCGGTGAGAAATTACGATTGTCTGGTGACATAGGTTATCAAGATAACCATTTAAGGCAAACACGCACAAATGTGTCTCTTGACGCGGCGACGGGAGTACCCCGTGCGCCTAGAAGCGACTCAAACTGGGCGCAACCTTGGTCATATTCAAACGAAAGAGATACATTCGGGACTTTGCGCGGCGAGTATGATTTGACGGATAAAGTCACTGCTTACTTTGCTGGCGGTTTTCGTGAGTCGCATGAAGCTAACTCTTTGGCAAACTTGAGCGTGAATAATTCTGCTACGGGAAGTGGTAGTTTATATCGATTTGACAATACCAGAGAAGACTCTGTGCGAACGGGCGAGGTAGGCTTAAAGGGTAAGTTTGAGACCGGCACTATCAACCACGACGTGGTACTAAATGCGAATTTGTATCATTTTGAAAAAAAAGCAGCATATATATTTGATTTTGGAGGTACTTCACTGAGCACTAATTTGTATGCGCCAGTTTATTCTGGATTACCAGCTTTTACTGCATCTGCCGGTGCAGGTGGCGTACTAAGTAATCCAAGCACGACGGGTAGAACGATATTGCGAAGTATTGCATTAGGCGACACATTGTCTATGCTAGACAATCAATTGTTACTGACCTTAGGCATAAGGCATCAGGAAATAGCCGCGACTACCTATGACTACAATGGGGTTTATTCAAATGCTTATGATAAGAGTAAGTTAAGCCCAGTATTGGGTGTTGTGGTAAAACCTTGGGACGGGATATCTTTGTATGCGAATTACATTGAAGGTTTGTCTCAAGGTGCAACTGCGCCACAACCAACCCCTTCACAGCCAATTGCCAACCCAGGACAGACGCTGGCCCCATATGAATCAAAACAGAAGGAAATTGGTGCCAAATTTGATTTCGGTAAGATTCGTGTGACCACTGCTTACTTCACCACTGAAAAACCGCGTGGTTTAATAAATGCAGCGAATGTGTTTACTTCACAAGGTAAAGAAGAGCACCAAGGTGTTGAGCTAATGACGTATGGTCAGCTTTTACCGAGTTTGCGTGTGTTAGGTGGTATCACCTGGCTAGATGCCAAGCAAAAAAATACGGGCAACGCAGCCTCCGAAGATAAGCGAACAATTGGCATCCCAGAACGACAAGCAAACTTGGGTTTGGAGTGGGACGCATTTATGTTGCCAGGCTTAACTTTTGATGCGCGCGTGATTGCTACCGGAGATGTATATGCAGATGGCACTAATACACAACGCCTTCCAGGTTGGACTCGGTTAGATATCGGTGCGCGATATGCAACTGAAATCAAAGGCCACTTGTTTAGTGTGCGTGGACGTGTTGATAATGTCACTGACCGCGATTATTGGGCTTCAGCTGGCGGTTCTTCTAGCGATACTGGTAATTATGGGTATCTGGTACTAGGTGCTCCGCGCACTGTTACAGTAAGTGCTCAACTTGATTTCTAATGTGAACTGATAGCATCCAGTGATCACTTAAAGGCTGCTGTACCATTCTGCAGCCTTTTTTCTTTTATCATTTCGTAAGAATAGATGGACTTTTTTAAGCAGAAATCTACCTGCACATACATTGTGCGCCATGTTCTTTAGTATTATAGGTCTATAGCGTTTTATTTTTCTGGAAGTATATGCAGTCCTCCAAGTCCCAAAAAGATCCATCCCGCAAATTGTTGCTTCTCTGTCATCGCTGGCTAGGATTGGCAAGTGCTCTGTTCTTACTCATCACCGGCCTCACTGGTGCCATCATCTCCTGGGATCACGAGCTCGATGAGTTATTGAACCCGGAGTTAATGCATAGTGAGTCTACCGGTTTGCATCAATCCAGCCTGGTGCTGGCTAAGCAAGTCGCTGAGCGCTACCCGCAGGTGCAAGTCACTTCTATCCCGCTGACAGTGGAGCATGGGCATACACTGTCTCTAGGTGTTAGGCCGTTGCCAAATCCGCCTGATGGTTTAGAGCCGGTCAAGTTTAATCAGGTGTTTGTAGACCCGGTGACCGGTGAAGAATTAGGCAAGCGGGAGTGGGGAGCTGTTTGGCCTGTAGACCGCACTAATGCCATTTCTTTCCTCTATAAGCTGCATTACAGTCTGCACCTGCCTGAAATGTGGGGCATAGACCGCTGGGGCATTTGGCTGATGGGTGGTGTGGCTATTATTTGGCTCATTGATAGCTTTGTCGGCTTTTACCTGACCCTTCCAAAAGCTGTCAGAAAACCGCAAACACGGTTGCACAAGGCGCAAGCCACGCGCGCTGCGAACCAGGCTTCTTTCGGCCAGCGTTGGTGGCCAGCGTGGAAGATGCGCTGGAACAGCAGCACGCATAAGCGCTATTTCGATTTGCATCGCGCGTTTGGTTTGTGGACCTGGCTATTGCTGATCATCCTGGCTTTTTCTGCCATGGCACTGAATCTGCGCCGTGAGATTTTTATGCCAGTGATGAAGTCGGCATTCACTTTAACACCTAGCCCTTCAGACTTGCGCCCGCGTTTACCTCCGGCGAAGCAACAGCCACCCAAAGTCGATTACGAAAAAGTATTGGCATTGGCGATCAATGATGCCAAGGTGCAAGGCTGGCAAGAGCCTGCCGGGCGTATTTCATACAGTGCGGCTTTTCAGCTATTTAATGTCGATTTCTATTACCCGGATGCAGACCACGGCGTCGCTGGTGCCGGGCATAAGCGCTTGTATTACGACGGGCTGGATGGACACTACGTGAACAAGCGCATTCCCTGGGAAGGCACAGCGGGAGATGTGATCGTACAGGCACAATTCCCTTTGCACTCCGGCCGTATTCTGGGTGTGCCTGGGCGTGTTTTGATTTCTGTCATGGGCCTGGTAGTAGCCATGCTTTCAGTCACCGGCGTGTATTTATGGTTGAAAAAACGGAAAGCGAGAAAAGTGTCTTCCAATATTGTTCAGGGGCAGGAAATTTCTAGTGGGCAGGTACGGCCTTTCTCACGCTAACTAGGCTTATCAAAAATAAACCTGCCACATGGCAGGTTTATTTTTATCGCTTCACTTTGCCCAGCTTGATGCTGGTTCAGTCTATATCACAGGAGTGTGGCTCAGCTTTGTAGCCACTTATCATGGCAGCCATCAGGTTTTCGCGCTTGCGCCAGCTCATGAATATCACGCCGGAGACATGCACTGACACGCAGGCGCAGAGTGTCCAGCCCAATATTTTGTGCAAATTGGCGAGCCAGGCATATCCCCAGAACATGTCTGTGGTTCCCAGCCAGCCAGTGAAGCCCAGCCCGGCGAGTGTGGCAAGCAGAATGACAATCATCCAGCCTCCTAGCGGGTTGTGGCCGAGATAGCGCGGCGCATGGCCGGTTGCTATGTCACGTGCATATTGCCACGTGATACCTGGCATGCGCACAAACTGCGCAAAGCGAGCATACTGCGAACCGGTAAAACCCCACAGGATACGGAAAGTCACAATGGCTGCACTCAAATAACCTAACCAAATATGCACATCATCCATTCTGTGACGTGTGAACCAGGCCGCGACAACAGTCATCACCAGCGACCAGTGCATCAGCCGTACAGGCCTGTCCCAGACCCGAACGCGACTTTCAAAATTATTCGACACGTTCAAAAGTTTTCGGGTCAAAGAAAGCCTCTACACGCTTGCCATCCGGTGTCTTGGCATAGACTTCATAACAGGTATCCGTTTTTTCCATACGACGCAGCACCCAGCCTTCTTTTTCCAGTTTCTGCTGTAATTCCGTATGCGGACGCCACTCCGCCTGCGGATGTTTGGTACAGTCGACTTCGCCATGCGCAAATACCACGGCAGGCAGAACTAACCATGCAGCAGATAGCGATTGAATCAATATTTTTTTCATTATGATAAGTTCCTTTCAGATTTCAGAAATAAAGGCTTGAGTGCAGTGTTCAAGTCACCGCCCAGCGTCGTAAGAGATTGTGATAAATACCAGCCAGCGTCAGTACATGCGTATTGTTGGCACCATGTGCCGCTGTCAGTTCCTGAATAGCATTGTCAAGGTCGTACAGCATGGTGCGCTCGACCTCATCTGCCACCATACTTTGTATCCAGAAAAACGAGGCAACCCGCGCGCCACTAGTCACGGGGGTGACGCAATGCATGCTTGATGAGGGATATAACACCATATCACCCGCCGCAAGCTTGACACTCTGGATACCGAACGCAGTTTCGATCTGCAGCTCACCGCCTTCGTACTCATCCGGCCCGGCCAAAAACAGCGTGGCAGACACATCGCTACGCAACAGGGTTTGTGTGCGTGGCACAGGCATCACGGCATTATCAACATGTGTGCCATACGTGCCGCCACCCGCATAGCGATTAAACCGTGGTGGATAAATCAGTTTTGGCAAGGCTGCCGCAATAAATGCAGGCGTCTGCCCCAGACGTTGCAGGATACGGTTTCCCAGGTCAACCGCCACCGGGTCATCACTGGCCAGTTGTTCATTGTGTTTGACATGGCGTCCTAGCGAGCCCGCCGTAGTATTGCCATCCTGCCAGGTGGCAGCATCGAGATAAGTGCGGAACTGGCGTACATCGTCAGCACTCAAGACACCATCTATTGTCATCAACATGAGAATCCCTCGTAACCTTCATTATTTACTCGCACCAGCGTTGCGTGCCGCACATCGGCCAATGTTGCGCAACCTGAATGTGCCATGCAGGCTTCCAACTCTTCGCGCAGCAACTTGAGCATATGCGCCACGCCCAGCGCGCCGGCCACGCCCAGCGCATACATTTGCAGGCGACCGATCAGCACAGCGTCGGCACCGAGCGCGATCGCCTTGAACACGTCGCTGCCGCTACGAATGCCACTGTCAAGCAGCAACGGATATTCCGCACCAACAGCCGCACGGATAGCAGGCAACATGTGCAGGCTGGCGGGTGCACCGTCAAGACTGCGCCCGCCGTGATTGGAAACCACTATCCCTGCTACGCCACGTTGCTGTAGTTCATGCGCGTCGTCGGCGTGCAACACACCCTTCACCCAAACTGGTAGCGGCGATTGCCGGATCAGCCAGTCGAGATCACGCCATGTCGGTGCATCACGCATCACGCCCTGGAAAATACGGCTATCGTTGGCGGTTAATGAGTGTGGCGACGCAACAGGATACTCCTGCAAGTTTGCGGCCACGCATTCTTCAGGCAGGCGAAAACCCGCATCCATCGCACGACGACTGGGTAGCTGGATGGCAGCATCCAGGGTCACAACAATCGCCCCAAAACCAGCCTGGTGCGCGCGATGCACCAGATTCAGCGTCACTTCACGTTGTGGCTGAAAATACAACTGAAACCAGCGCTGCGGTCCGGCGATGCGGGCAATCTCCTCCAGCGTTGCCGAACTCAGTGTACTTAATATCATGCCGGCTTCCATCGCCTGTGCAGCGCGCGCACTTTCAAGCTCGGCATGTTCATGCGCAAGTTTCTGGTGTGCCACCGGCGCCAGCCACAACGGGTGTGCGCAAGCTAGTCCAGCCAACGTGAGACGCGTATTCCCAGCACATACATCCCGCAACAGGCGCGGTACAATCGCGAGCTGTGCAAATGCAGTGCGATTTGCCGCCACAGTAATATCATTGCCGCTACCCCCAGCAATGTACGCATACACAGAGGCATTCAGATGACGCGGTGCCAGCACTTCGTAGTCTTGTGCATGGCGTATCTCTGGCGGAATATCGCTAGATAACGGATTGGAGTGTGTAGTCGCCATATTTAATAGTCAGTCAGCATTCTGGTAAATTCAAAACAGTCAGATTATAAAGCCAATTAACAGCCGTGCATTTGAAGAACATCACGCCTGTCAAATGGGAGCGGGCATGCCCCACCCTAATGCCGTAGCAATCCAGAATGCAAAGTCATGCGTATGTCGTTCCAAAAAAAATTCCCCTGCAATATCATACACCTACTGAAATAGGTGCCTGGTGCAGGGGAAGATCTTTGCAACCGGTAAAATACACATATTGCCGGTTGCATACTCAAGCGATAACAGCCTGAACATTCGTGTTAAATTTTAGAAATCCATATCTAACGTTACATAGCCGCGGCGTCCATCACCCTTGTAGAGGAAGAAGCCTGCCTGATATGCTGCCAGGTAGTATTCCTTGTCGAAAGCGTTCAGGACATTTGCACGGACTTTGAAGTTCTTGTTGATGCGATATTCAGCGAATATGTCATAAACCGTATAGCTAGGCACCGGCTGGGAGCAAGAGCCATTGGTATATGTCACGCCAGTATCTGGCTGACCACCACAACGCTCGCTGACATAGGTAGACACGCCACCGAAAGCAAAGTCGCGGGTAGCTTGATAACGGCCCAGTACCGTAGCGGTTTTGTTTGCAAAATTGGCCAGTTGATGGCCGATGTTTGCTCTAAAGGCGGCGTTCGATTTTGTCATTTCAGAGTGCATGAGCGCAGCACCTGCTTGAACCGAGAGCTTGTCCGTCAGATTCCCCACCAGGCCGAACTCTATACCGTAAATACGCAGCGCGGCCGAATTCACGGTACCCGAGGTAGCCAATTCCGCAGTATTGGTGGTTTGCATCAGGTCTTCCTTCTCGGTACGGAACACGGCAGCGGTCGCCAGCAGTTTCTGGTTCAGCAGATTCCACTTGGTACCCAATTCAACGTTCTTCGCAGTTTCCGGCTTGGTGCCCGCAATCAACCTATTATTCAGTGTCACCAGACCACCGTAGCTGGGGTTCGTGCCTGAATCCGGTTCGCCACCGTTAATGTCCTGTGACGTACCGTAGCTGAGATAGACTATGCCTTCCTTGGTGAGTTTGTAACTCAGGCCGCCCCAATAGTTTTTCAGCGTGTCGTCGTATTTATAGACGACCGGGGATGCAGTATTAAGACCTGTCGCCAGCCTCAGTTCCGGACGATCCACGCGGAAGCCGGCAAAACCGGTAAAGTCTTCGCTAATGTCGTAAGTATCCATCAAACTAGCCGCGATCGTTTTCACGCGCCAATCGACGGCTTTTGCACCGCGCGACCAAAAACCGGGCACTACGCTTTGCGGATTTGCAACCTCAGCACCAACATCGAAGTTGCTACCGAAGCCAGTCACGAATTGATTAGATCCGCCTATCCGCGAGTAGTTGCCTTGCTCGGCATGGTTGTCGGAATATTCTATAGTAGCGACAAACTCGTTCTTTCTGCCGTTGCCAAGATCCTTATCCCAGCGCAAATTGTCCTGATGAGCAAAATACGTCGAGTCCTGAAAGCGAGTGTGCGCCTGAACCTGCGCACGAATACCATTAGCGCCACTACCACTGGCTTGGGAGGCATAAAAAGCGTAGGCATTGTCGTTCTTACCATAGCGTGTCAGGCTGTTGAGCGTCAGCGTGGGCGAAATCGCCCAGCGTAAACGCAGGCTGCCGATGTTGGCGTTAGAGTCCAGAAAGTCGCCATTCTGGGCGCCGACCAGCGTGGAACTTGAGGTCGGCCTACGGGCAGTACCTGTGTTACCGCCGCCAACGAGGAAGGTGCCGGCATCTGGATATTCATGACTGGCCTTCATATGATAGAAATCGGCCATGATGGAAAAGTCTTTGCTGACCTCAAACAAGCCGGCAAGCGCAATGCCTTCACGCTTACGGGTGGCCGGATCACGGTCAGGAATATCCTGGTCGGCCCACAGCGCATTCACGCGCAGTGCAACGCTGTCGTTAACAACCTTGTTCAGGTCCACCGTGTAACGCTGGTACTTATCCGAGCCTGCACCAACGGCGGCTTTGATGAAATCGTAGTCGACCGTCGCCTGCTTGGTCACCATGTTGATTGCGCCGCCGGCAGAGCCGCGACCGGCAAAGCTGGAGTTCGGGCCCTTGGTTACTTCAATTTGCTCGGTCGCAAAAGTTTCGCGCGTGCTCATGCCAGGGTCGCGCATGCCATCGATAAAGGTATCGCTCTTGGCGGACTGACCACGAATATTGTAGTTATCCCCGAACATATTGCCATTCTCACCAGTGCCCAATGTGATGCCGGGCTGGGTGAGAAGTACTTTCGCCAAATCAGTTTGCCCATAATCGTCGATCGCATTTTTGGTGATCACGTTGATGGTCTGCGGCGTTTCCGCAATCGGGCGGGTGCGGCGCACATCGGCGGATGTCTTGGCCTTGTAAGGTGCGCCAACCTCGGCATTAGGATTGGGGTCAATAGCCTTGTCCTGTATCTTTACGGTTTCCAGCTCTTCAACCTCTGCGGCCATTAATGGCAACGGCAGCACCATGGCAGCGGAAATACCCACTGCAAGACTGGTTTGTAGAATAACGCTGCCTTTTTTCTGGCGAAAACTTGACGGCACCCGAACGGATGTATGCTGTTTGTTCAAAAACCTCTCCCTTTATGAAGCAATTAAGACAAAATGAATTATTTAAATGGATTTTTTTGTATCAAATGCAAAGCCAGCTGCTACCGGCTTATCTTTGGTGGTTACTACATCCACGTCTGGAAGTTGCTGAGTTTCTTCAGCTAACACTGATTGTGTGCTCGCAAGAACAATCTACGTATGACTGCCAGAGGACGCATACAGGAAGAGCGTGTTATACAGCATATCCCTTTGATTAGTATCACCGCATTCGATAATGAGAATCCATCTCATTATCGTATATTAATTAATGGGAAATTAAGTTTTCGTTGTTTTTTAGTGATTTTTTTGTGAAGACGCTAGAGAGCTATCGTGAATGTAGAACCGCGTGTTGGTTCGGAATGTAGACTGAGGCGCCAGCCCTGATTTTCACATATGCGCTGGATTAACGATAATCCTAGCCCCAGCCCGTCCAATGGCAATTCGCTACCACGAATAAAAGGTTTTAATACCTGGCCTTGCTTGTCCAAATCAATCCCAACCCCTGTATCCATCACAGAGATCGAGTAGCCATCCATGAGTAACTCTACATGACCGCTGTCGGTGTAATTCAATGCGTTCTTAAGCAGATTTGATATCACTGTTAATAATAGGTCTGCATTGAATTTCTTTTCGGTCTGAATATTTTTTTTAGTCAGTTGAAAGGCAATGCTCTTTTCCAGAAATGCTGGTTGCCAACATATGAATGCTCGTTGCGTGATTTGTTCCAGTGTTTGAGTTTGGGCAGGATTGATGGCGGTATGTTCAGCCCGGGCAATCATGAGCAGTGATTGAATAAGCTGCTGCATTTCTGCACTGGCGCGTGCAATTCTTTCAATTCTGTCGAAATCAGGGTCATCTGTTGTTTTATGCTGCAATAACAATTCACAGCTGGATGAAATGATCATCAGGCCGCTACGAAACTCATGACTGACATCACTGGTGAAAAGCCTCTCACGCCACAAGGCATCTTTAATTTTGGTATACGTATCTTCAAATGCTTGGGCAAGACTACCAATCTCGTCATCAGAAAATTTTTCTGCCATTGCACTTTCGTTCAATGATTGCAATTTTCTTTGAGAAAAAACTTCAGACAGTTTGATAATCGGTGAAAGGATTTGCCGGGCCAGTAGCCAGCCAACCAAGCCACCTAATAAAACAGTCAAAAATAAACCCGATTTCAAGGCGATGAATAAGTTTCGCTCGAAGCCATCTTCATAATGACTTTGATCTTGCACCAAAATGTAATCGTTTCCCTCAACTGTTTGCCTATAAATGTAGTAACTGGAGGGTTTTGCCTCCACCTCGGTAAATCCAGCAGGGAGATTAACAAGGTATTTGGATATTGTAGGGTCTTGAGGTGTATCTGCTGTGAATAAATGCAAACCAAGCTTTTTCAATGTGGCATCATCATGGGTAGGGTTTGAAACGATTAACCTGAGGTTTGTATCCATTTCACTGGAAATTAACTCGTCTTCCATGGCATGGATGATCTGATTAATTCCTAAAGAAAAAACGCTCCCAACGAATAATGTGATAAGGGTAAATGCAATGACAATCCTCCATCTGATTGATATCTTATTCATGTTCAACGCCGATTCTGTAACCAATGCCGTGGATGGTCTGAACCAAAGGAACATCAAAGGGCTTGTCTATTTCTATGCGCAATTGATAAATATGTGCCCGTAAATTATCGCCACGGGTAGATACGTCGCTCCAGAAATTCTCTTCCAAAAAGCTGCGCTTTACCGGATTAGGGCTATTTTGCATCAAGCATTCCAAAAGTTTTAGTCCCAATGGGGGAATTTTCAGAATAGTCCCTGCACGTGTAACAACCAGGCTTTCACGATCAAAAATGAGGTCATGCACCATTAGTTTGGAACGTACCAAGCCCTTGCTACGCCTGTGGATTGCAAGCGCCCTTGCTTCAAGTTCTGAGAGTGAGAACGGCTTTACAAGATAGTCATCGGCGCCGGATTCAAAGCCTTTAAGCCTGTCATCCAGTGTATCGCGTGCAGTAAGCATGATAATGGGGGTGAATATATTGCCATCCTGCCGTAATCGCTTTGTAAACTGCAATCCATCCATGCCTGGCAGCATCACATCAAGAATAATTAAATCAAACTCATGCGTTACTGCCAGATGCAGGCCGGTTAATCCATCTTGAGCGCAATCAACCTTATGGTCCTTAGCCAAAAAGTCTACGATATTTGCCAGGATATCTTTGTTGTCTTCAATGACGAGGATGCGCATGTTTAATTTAGAGCTCATTGATGAGTTAAATTGCCTTTATCAAAAGTGAGTAAACTTTTGAGGAGTATACAATTCTTTTCTGAGGCCAAGTTTTAATACTTATGTATGTGAATCAACAATATGCAGAGTTGCATGAAAGTTCCTCTTGGCTATCTATTGCGTGGCGAAATTGTCACAAATGATACATGGGGGTTATATATCTTAAGTAGCAGGATTCCGATGAAATCGGTATTCAGCGCAGACTGGAATTATAGCCAATTAGCGGTTTTTTCACGTGCGATTAGGATATTGTCCATCACTAAATAATCTCGTTTTTAAAGCTTTAATTAAGATACGATAGAAAAGCCTTAAACGTATCAAAGTGTATCCCTCTCTTTCAGTGGTCATCCCTCTCCATTAAGATAGCGCATCTGGTTTCCCTAAGTGAATGATTTGAATATCCTTTGCAAGTTTGTATTTCTAGCATGCTTATGCCTGACCGGATGGGCACAGGCACAGGAGTCGCTGTGGTACAACGATGGTGATCCATTGGACACGCAACTAAATACCCTGCCTAAAATACCTGGTGGTTACGCTGGTAACACGTGTGGCCAGGTGCGTCTGGACCAGGCGTTAACCCTGGCTGACGTAGCTGATATCAGCCTGTGCAACAATCCGCAAACAAATGAAGTCTGGGCCAGCGCGCGCATTCAGGCGGCGCAACTGGGCGTGGCTAAATCGGCTTATCTGCCGGTGGTGACCGATACCCTGGGCAGCAATGCGGGTGTCTTCAGTCCGCAACTGGCTACGCGTAGCAATCCAAACATGACGGTGTCTAACAATCTGGTGGCTAGTTACCTGCTTTATGATTTTGGCAATCGTAAAGCCAATCTGGAAAATGCGCGGCAATTGTTACTGGCAGCCAGTGCTACGCAAAGCAGCACGGTACAGAACATATTGCTGACGACTATCATCTCGTATTACCAGGTGCAGGCCAATATTGCCGCGCTAGCCGCTGCACGTGAAGCCGAGCGGGCTGGGGAGGAAAGCTTCAAGGCAGCGAATGCGCGCTACACGGCGGGCGTGGCGACGCCGGCTGACAAGTTGCAAGCGCAGACCGCTTATGCGCAATTGACCCTGCAGCGCATTACCATTGAGGGTAACCTTAAAATTGCATACGGCAACCTGGCCAATATCATGGGCTTGCCTGCCAACCGCAGCATTGTGTTGGCGAATAGCGCTACTGAAGCCCCACCGCATATTCTTGAAGATGTGCAGGTATTTATTGAGCAAGCCGGGCAGAGGCGTCCGGACCTGGTTGCCAGCGAAGCGCAAGTGAAAGCGGCTGAAGCGAGTATTGATGCCAGTAAAGCATTGACCAAGCCGACCATTTCGATTGGTGTTTCCAATAGTTTGCAGGATGGTTCTCAACTGGCCGGTAATAGTGCAACCACCCTGGGGGTGACGGTGGCTATCCCGATCTTTGCCGGTTACGCGCCCACTTACCGTATTCGTGCGGCTGAGGCGACCGCCGATTTACGCGCTGCCCAGCGTGACCGCTTGCGTTTGCAGATTTCACTGGATGTCTGGGGCGCTTACCAGAATCTGCGCACCGCTTTGCAATCAATGACTGCCAGCAACACCTTGCTGGAAAGTGCCGAGCAATCCTACCGCGTCGCATTGGGGCGCTATAAAGCGGGTGTCGGCAATATTATTGATACGCTGAATGCACAGAGTGCGCTGGCCAGCGCACGCCAGCAGAATATCCAGGCCGGACTCAATTCGAATGTGGCGCGCGCAACGCTGGCACAGGCGATGGGGTCGCTTGATCATGCCATGATCCAGTCATTACCAGGCACAGCGGCCTCCAATAATTAAGCGGATTTGACACTATGAAAAGCATCAAAAAAATACTGGTTGTGCTCTTGCTGCTTGGCGTTGCGGCTGCCGGTTATCTGTATTACAAGCAGACACACCAACCCCGGCCGGAAGACCTATATCGGCTGGACGAAATCACAGAAGGCAATATCGAGCAGACCGTTGCCGCCAATGGCACGCTGAACCCGGTCAGCCTGATCAGTGTGGGTACGCAAGTTTCCGGCATTGTGCGGAAAATCTATGTCGACTTTAACGACGTGGTTAAAAAAGACCAGGTATTGATGGAGCTGGATAATGCGATTTTCAATGCGCAGATCGCACAGTCAAAAGGCAGCGTCAGAAACAATGAAGCCACGGTAGAGCTGGCGGTCGCTAATGAAAAACGTATGCGTGAATTGTATGGGCAGGAATATGTCTCCAAGCAGGAACTGGATACGGCGGTGCAGGTACTCAAATCAGCCAAAGCACAGCTGGAAACCGCACGTGGTTTGCTGGCGCGGGATGTGACCAACCTCAACTTCAGTATTATCCGTTCGCCGGTATCGGGCGTGGTCGTCAATCGCGTGGTGGATGTCGGACAAACAGTGGCAGCGAGTTTCCAGACACCGACCCTGATACAGATTGCACAGGACCTGGCAAAAATGCAGATCGATACCAGTTTTGCCGAAGCCGATATCGGCAAAATTAAAGAGGGCCAGAAAGTCAGTTTTAATGTGGATGCGTTCCCTGATCGTAATTTCGATGGTGTGGTGAAGCAACTCAGGCTGAATTCGACCAACACTTCCAATGTGGTCACCTATAACGCAGTGGTGTCGGTGGATAACACTGACCTGACTTTGCTGCCCGGCATGACGGCGTATGTGAACATTATTGTGGACCGTGCGCGCCATGCCTTGCTGGTGCCAAATGCTGCCTTGCGCTACAAGCCAAAACTGGCTGAGGCAGATCAGAAAGCGTTGGATCAAAAACCTGCAGGCGCCGCTGGTGAGAGTAAAAAAGACTGGAAAAACCGGCCTGGTAAAGAAGGGGCAGAAGGCCGTTCAGGCAGAGGTGGACGGGAGAAACACCACGGCGGTCATGAATTGGCGATGGGTAAACTGTACGTGTTAAAAGCAGGCAAACCTGAAATGGTGCGCGTGCATATCGGCATGACCGATGGTCGCTCCACCGTTGTCACCGGCGAAGGGCTGGCGGCAGGTGACAAGGTCATTGTCAGCGAGCTGCAGGCCGACGGCCAGGGCAAAGCACCGAGCAACAATAGTGGCCCACGCGGCCCAAGAATGTTTTAGGCCAGCACGCACCATGCAACAGCACGTGATTGAAGTGAATCATCTCTATAAAGCGTACCAAACGCCCGCCGGGCCATTCCCCGTGCTGGAAGATGTGAATCTGCAAGTGGCTCAGGGCGATTACGTCGCCATCATGGGGCCATCCGGCTCTGGCAAATCGACCTTTATGAATATACTTGGTTGCCTGGATATGCCAACCGCGGGGAGTTATGTGCTGGATGGCTATGCCGTCGCCACCATGGCCGCGGACGAAGTCGCCAGGGTGCGTAATAAAACCATAGGCTTTGTGTTCCAGGGCTTTAATTTGCTCGCGCGATCCAGCTTGCTGGATAACGTTGCGTTGCCGCTGGTATATGCTGGGCTGGGCAAAGAAGAGCGGCATGCCCGGGCCAGTGAGTTATTGAATAAGGTGGGCCTGGGCAAACATATGCAATCACGCCCCAATCAGATATCGGGCGGCCAGCAGCAACGGGTGGCCATTGCCCGGGCACTGGTCAACCAACCGCGCCTGATCCTCGCCGACGAACCAACCGGTAACCTGGATAGCACTACTAGTGAAGAGATCATGGCGATTTTTGATGGACTGAATCAGGAAGGCATTACCATTGTGCTGGTCACGCACGAGACGGATATTGCCGAACATGCCAGGCGCCAGATCCGCTTCCTGGATGGCAAGGTGGTTGAAGATACCAGCCATCAATCACAGACTGGGCGGGTGGTTTGATGGCGCCTCTTTCTCAATACTTTATATTCGTCGGGGTTTGCCATGTTTAGCGCCATGCTGGGCGAGGCCTGGCACGCCATGGGCGCTAACCGGTTACGCACCTTCCTGACCATGCTGGGCATGGTGATAGGCGTTGGCGCTGTGGTATTGATGATGGCGATAGGCCAGGGCGCCGAGGCTTCGGTGAAGCGTTCTATCAATGCAATGGGCAGCCATTTATTTGTGGTGTTGTCTGGACCACCCAGGATTGGCGGTGCGCGTTCAGCCACCGGTAATGCGCCTTCGTTGAACGTGAAGGACGCGAATGCGATAACCGAATTATATGGCGTGACTGGTGTCGCCCCAGTGACGACCGGCAAGGGGCAGGTGGTGTATGCCAGTAGCAACTGGAACACCGATATCATAGGCACCACCGCCAGTTACCTGGATGTCAGGTCATGGAGCTTGTCAGCCGGATATCCCTTTCTCGATTCGGATACCCGTTCTGCCACCCGCGTGGCGCTCTTGGGTAAAACCGTGGTGCAGAACCTGTTTGGCGATGATGACGTAGACCCGGTCGGGAAAACCATACGCATCAATCAGCGGCCATTCGTGGTGTTGGGGGTGCTGGATAGCAAAGGCCAGACGCTGGACGGCCGTGACCAGGATGATACGATTATTGTGCCGTTGACCACGGCGCAGCGAAAACTATTCGGTAACCAGCTACCCGGCTCGGTGCGGCAGATTATTGTGCAGGCCGAGTCCGATGCGGTGATGGGCATGGTGGAAGATGCGCTGAATGGCCTGCTCAATCAGCGCCATAATATCCGTGAGGGTGCCGATAGCGATTTCTCGGTACGCAACCTGACGGCTATCGCTAATTCGGCCGCTGAAACCGCGCGTACCATGTCTTTATTGCTGGGTGCCATCGCTTCGGTGTCGTTATTGGTGGGCGGTATAGGCATCATGAATATCATGCTGGTCTCTGTGACTGAGCGTACCCGCGAAATCGGTGTGCGCATGGCTATCGGTGCCCGTGAGCGCGATATCCTCATGCAATTCCTGCTCGAAGCCATCATGATTTCTACTGTCGGCTGCCTGATCGGCATTGTGATAGGTGTCGGTGGGGCTGTGCTGGTGAGCGTGTTCACGCAAGCAGAGGTGATCGTCTCCAGTCAATCGGTGCTCATCGCTTTTAGTGTGGCCGTGAGCATAGGCATTTTCTTTGGCTTTTACCCGGCCAGAAAAGCGGCCAGGTTAAATCCTATTGAAGCATTGCGCTATCAGTGACTGTTGCCCATGCGGCATCAGAAAAAATGATTAATCCATTTCAATCGGTGGCGCGACTTTTAAAACCTCATCTACCGTCGTCATGCCCGCGGCTACTTTTTCCGCCCCATTCAACATCAATGGCTGCAGCCCGGCCTGTGTTGCAGTTTGGCGTAGTTGCAGCAGGTCAGTTTCTGGCGTAATCAGTTTACGGATGGCTGGCGTGAGCGTGAGCATTTCATAAATGCCGGTACGCCCGCGATAGCCGGTGTGGCGACATTCCTGGCAACCGACGGCTTTCATGACCTTGTGTGGCTTGGTCGCTTTAAATGGGCGGGTGATACTAGCCCATTCATCATCAGAAATCTCACCCTCAGTTTTGCAATGCGGACACAATGTACGCACCAGGCGCTGCGCCATAATGCCAAGCAAGCTGGAATGTATCAGGTAAGCAGGCACGCCCAGGTCTAGCAAGCGGGTGATGGCAGAGGGTGCGTCGTTGGTGTGCAATGTTGAAAGTACCAAATGCCCGGTCAGCGCAGCCTGGATCGCCATGTCTGCGGTTTGCTGGTCGCGGATTTCGCCGACCATGATAATGTCCGGGTCCTGCCGCATCAGTGTGCGTATGCCTTCCGTAAAGCCCAGGCCAATATTCTGTGTCACCTGCATCTGGTTAAATGCAGGTTCTATCATCTCAATCGGGTCTTCCACCGTACACACGTTGACTTCGTCAGTCGCCAGTTGCTTAAGGGTGGTATACAAGGTGGTTGTTTTGCCTGAGCCGGTCGGCCCGGTAACCAGAATAATGCCGTTCGGCTGATGCGTCCATTGCGCCCATTGATCACTCTGCCGTTTGGAAAAGCCAAGCAACTGGAAATCCTGCACCAGGATATCCGGTTTGAATATCCGCATCACCAGCTTCTCGCCAAAAGCGGTTGGCATGGTCGAGAGACGCAACTCGATCTCTTTGCCATCGCCACTCACGGTTTTGACACGGCCATCCTGTGGACGGCGTTTCTCTACCATATCCATACGGCCCAGCAGCTTGATGCGGCTGGTGATCGCGTTCATGATATTGCTGGGCAGTTGATACACCTGGTGTAACACACCATCAATGCGAAAGCGCATCAACCCCATATTGCGGCGCGGTTCCAGGTGGATATCACTGGCGCGTTGCTCAAAGGCGTATTTAAACAGCCAATCCACGATATTCACCACGTGCTGTTCATTCGCATCAAGCTGGCGGTCCTTACCCAGCTCGATCAACTGCTCAAAATTTTGTACACCAACGATCTGCCCGGCCTTGGCCGCATTGGCAGAATTGATCGCAGCTGAAAGCTGGTAGACCTCGGGTAGGTAACGCTGCAAATCCAGCGGGTTCACCATCACCACCTGGATTTGCAGCTTGAGCATGCGCTCAAGGTCAGGCAGCCATTCCTGATGGAACGGATCTGCGGTGGCAATGGTGGCTACACCCGCTTTCACCGTGATCGGCATAATGCGCAGGCGTTCGGCATACGCCTGTGAAACGATTTGTGCCGCTGCGCTAAAGTCCAGCTTTAGCGGGTCGATCTGGTAAAAAGGGACTTCGGCTTTCTCGGCGACAAAGCGGGTGAGTGCATCTACGGTCAGTAGCTGGGATGGTTTTTGCAGATCGGGCCATTTTTGCTCGGCCACAATCACAATCGGGTGGAGTTTTGAACTGTCACGCTTGCGGTCCTGGTGCAGTTTTTCTGCCAATGCTTTCTCAACCCGGCCATGCGTGACTAATAAACGCAGCAAGTCAGACAGGCGCAAGGTGTGGATTACTTTTGGCAGTAAAAATTTGGTTGGACTATTCATGTCACATGCTGGCAGGGGGACTTGCAGGTGATGCAAGACTCATGCCATTGAAAAGTGGCAGGAATGGTCACATTTCGTTAAGCGATCACGCTTGCGTTTAAGTGAGTTAACTCGGCTAGTGGCAAAAAGCGAGCTGTTTATGACTTACCAACGCATCAGTGTTGATAGCTGGTGGCGTTTATATCAAAGCGTTGATCTAAACAATCTACAAAGCCATCTGAATCCGCATACTCAAATCAATTGCCTGGATATGTTTGGTCAACCCACCAATCGAAATGCGGTCAACGCCGGTTTCGGCAATCGCACGCACGGTGGTTAAATCTATATTGCCCGAGGCTTCCAGCAAGGCACGTTTTTGGTTAGTTGCCACCGCTAGGCGCAAATCATCCAGCGTAAAGTTATCCAGCAGAATACTTTTTGCACCTGCATCCAGGGCTTGTTGTAATTCATCCAGTGTTTCGACTTCGATCTGGATATTATCGGTGAGCTGTAATGCAAAGGCCGCTTGTAGCACAGCGGCAATCGAGCCGGCTGCAGCAATATGGTTTTCTTTGATGAGTATGCCATCGTACAGCGCCAGTCGCTGATTGGCACCACCACCGGTGAGGACTGCATATTTCTGCGCTAATCTCAGTCCCGGCAATGTTTTGCGGGTATCCAATACCTGGGTTGGCAACCCGGCAATGGCATCTACATATTGCCGGGTATGCGTAGCTACGGCAGACAGTGTTTGTAAAAAGTTTAAAGCCGGGCGCTCAGCGCTGAGCATGGCGCGGGCATCGCCATTGATCACCAGAAGCGGCTGGTTGGGTGTTACACGGTCACCATCGGCGACTTGCCAGTCTATGCTAATGGTAGGGTCCAATTGCTCAAAGCATTGCTGCACCCAGGCGCAGCCGCAAATGACTGCTTCTTCGCGGCTGATGATAGTGGCTGAGGCACGCGTACCGGCTGGAATCAATGCTGCGGTGAGATCGCCATGACCCATATCTTCAGCCAGGGTAGCTTTGACCTGTGCTGCGATCAAACTGGCATTTAAATAAGCGGGCAAGGTGTGATAAAGCTTGGATTGTGCCATGAGGGTATCTACATGATTTGAAAAATTCTGCATGTGCCATTCTAAGCCCATGCCAAAAGCTATTATAATAAATAGCGACCCAAAAACATCAGTATTTCGTTGCGGGCTTTTTCCCCAAAAACCATCTCTATTCACTCTGGCTAACTCACTATGCAGCTTTTATATACGGTAAACAGTCCTTATGCACGTAAGGTCCGCATTGTCGCTATCGAAAAACATGTGGAGCTGACATTAACCAGTGTGGTGCTTTCTGAGCCTGATTGCCCGGTGAACCAACACAACCCGTTAGGCAAAGTGCCTGTGCTGGTGCTGGATGATGGCGAAGCGCTGTATGATTCCCGTGTCATTGTCGAATACCTTGATCACCGCACGCCAGTGGCGCATCTAATTCCGCAGGACCATCTGGCCAAAATGAAAGTGCGCCGCTGGGAGGCGCTGGCTGATGGTGTCTGTGATGCAGCGGTTGCCGTGATGCAAGAGCAACGCAAGGTAGAAACTTTGCAATCTGGCGCATGGATAGAAAAGCAAATGGCGAAAGTCATTGCTGGCCTGACGGCTCTGGATAACGATTTGCTCAAGAAAAAATGGTGTGTCAACGAAACATTCAGCCTGGCCGATATCGCCTTGGGTACTACGCTGGGTTACATCGATCTGCGTTTCAAGAGCACGCAATGGGAAGGTAAATACTGGCAGGAGAAGTTTCCCAACCTGGCCAAACATTATGGTGTACTGGTCAAGCGCCCAAGCTTTAAACAAACCATGCCGCAGCCTTAAGAAATGTGTCACGTGAACACAAAGGTTTAGTAAAAACGCTGTTTTATTTGACCCTGTCACCTCCGAAATATTTGTGAGCTCATTCACAAGCGTACTGATTCTTTCGCGTCTTTCAAGAATAATTCCTTAAAAGATCACATTAATATTCTTGGATAAAGATTAATTTTTGTAAAAAATGCATTCATCGCTATATAAGGTGTGAATTTCATTTGAAAATGCAAATGATAATTGTTATCATTTGCATATGTTATTGAGTTGTCTTAAAGTACGCGCATGTTAGTTACAAATGCACCAGTTAAAATTAGGCTGATTGAGTTGCTAGATGAGCTCATCGCACATGATGGTTTTGGCAGTATCAAGGTCGATATACGTTTTTTAAAGCGCGGTCAAAAAGAAGTCATTATCGATTGTGGTAAGCAATATAGATTTGTAGTGGATTTTGAAGCTGCTGCAGATGATCAGGCAGTGAGTAAAAACTCACCAAGCAAGTAGTTCGTATTAAACCTGGGGAGCCTCCCCAAAATTCCGACGGTATGAGGCCGTGGAAATGTTAAGTTGAGTATTACGCCCGCAAGCGCCTTCATGAGGAAGGGTCAACGGCATTATCCATGGCGCCACGCTCCTAAAGCGTGGTTGTAGAGGTCGGCTCGTTTCTAACATCTCTCTCCGTCATCCAACCAAATACTCAACGTAACAGCAGATTCGTTTTACTGCATGGCTAATGTCGTGCGGGCAGCCTTTGCTGCAAACGAGCAGGCTGGCCAGCTTTGTGAGAAGGCGGCTGGATTGGTGGGCATATGCCCGTATCACTTTGGAGAAGATAAAAATGATTAATCAATTAAATTTCAAGCCTTTGGCTATTGCTGCGTTAGCAGTATTTAGCTTGAATGTAACCACAGCTTTTGCTGCTACAGGGATTCAAGATGCTATTCCAGTCGCTAAATCTTTGAGCGGCAATACAAAAGATGATGGCTGGTATAACCTGACAACCACCAGCAAAACCAAAGTAGTCGATGGTAATTCTGTCAATATCGCTGGTAACACAGGTTACCCTTCTGTGTTTGGCTCAACTAATCCATGGCCTCAAGCCATTGCCTCACAAGTTAAGTCCTATAGCGGAAATTCGACCGCCGGACTGAACAAGTTCGCTAACGGTAATGGTTTTGGCCCTTATCCAGCTGGTGACGGCCTCTACGCAATTTCTTTCTCCAATCAATTCAACGCTAAGGGCGGTACTTTGGGCGTGTCAGAGTCAGATGCCATCGACAATCTGGCCAACGTTGTATTTCAGCTAGAGCTTGGCAGTGCTAATGGCTATGACTTTTATCGCCCTGGTACACCAACAGGGACTACGACAGTAGGCGATGCATCAAGCTTGCCAATCGGTGCTCTGACAAATATTGACTACTCACCAAAACTGAATCTGAATTTCGTTGGCGGCGGCTCGACTACATTGACCGCAGGCTGGGCAGAATTGAGCGCCCAGGGGGAGAACGGCACAATTGATATGCCTACTGGTACAGAGCCTATCTTGGTCAATTTGTATGCTTTCCAATGGGATCTGAGCAGCTATAGCAATATTGCCTCTTTCAACATCACTTTTGATGTAGTAGAGCATAGCCAAACTTACGCAGCACGTTTAACTCAAAGTGACGTTTTTAACCAGGTGGTGGCTGTAAGCGCAGTTCCTGAGTCAGAGTCATATGCCATGTTAATGGTCGGCCTTGGTTTACTCGGTTTCGTAGCGCGTCGCCGTAACCAAGTTTAATCGTCTGTCTGAAAATCACAGGGGCCGTTGAAACAGTCAACGGCCCCTGTGATCTCGGCAATTTGCCATAGATCGGGTCAGTGTCACCAGTCGCACTTAAATCATCAAGCGCGTCTACCCTGGCAAGCACGATCAGGCGCATTAATTATGAGGTAACAATCATGTCACTATCTATTAAGTTATCAGCGCTGACGCTTGTACTGAATGCAATATTGAGCAGCAGCGCATATGCCGCTATGGACGAATGGGATTCAACAGGTACTCCATGGGGTAGTTCTGTCACAGCTCAATATGCTGAATGGAACGAATTCGGCTGGACGAGTGCTAATGCCGGCGCCAAGACCTATTACGATGCAACTCCAGATGTCGCTGGCAGCGGTACTTTAAAGGCAACTGGTACGCCTATCATCACTTCAACTTCCAATATCTACAGCTGGCAAGAGAATGCAACTGCCTATAGCGTAAGTCTGGCCGGTTCGACTGGCGGATTTTTTGATGTTTATTTACGTGCCGCCACCATGGGATTACCTCCTTCAACGACAGCTTCTCTCAATGGTGTAGCGGCGACTCTCTATGAGAGAACTTACTACCATGAGAATGGTGTGCAATTTGGCCAAGTTGATGCCGAGTACGAGTTCTACTACAAATGGAGCAATGTCGCCGGTGCTGATTTGTATACATTCACTTGGAACGATCTGACAGCGCATACCAGCCTGGATCAGTTGGCTGTAGCAACTGTACAAGTAACAGGCTCTGTCCTTCCGGCCACGCCTGTGCCAGAGCCAGAATCATTCGCCATGATGTTTGTAGGATTGGCGCTGATGGGGCTTGTAGCAAGACGTAAAACAAAAAGAGCTTGATCACTTCAGGTGAATAGGCTTCTCCACTATGGCATGTTGCTGTAGTGGAGATTTTTTTATAAAAAAAAGCTGCCGTAATCCAAAGCTGGCTAGTTAAGAGACTACGGTTTTGTATATGCACAAGCGCATCTGACTCCAGGCTGAGCAAAGTCACCATCATGAAATATCCCGCCATCACTAACTCTTTGTTACTGCTTACAACTGCTGCTTCAATGTTGATTACGCAGCCTGCATTTTCAGAAACAGTGATAAATCAAAAAGAAAAGCCCTCAGCCGCTACTGACCAGAAAGTCGACAATCAGTCACAGTCTGCAGCAGCGAGCGATAAAGACACACCCGCAGTGTTGCCCGAAGTGAAAGTAAATGACACACGCGTGAAGGACGAGCGCATCAATAAAACGCAATCGATTACTATCATCAGCACTCAAGATATCGAAAGATCACAGCCTTCAAATATATTTGATGCAGTTCGCGATGTGCCAGGTGTCAGCATTGATGGAGGCCCTCGGTTGACCGGCATGTCTTTCAATATTCGTGGATTTAGCGATAACGAAGATGTCGCCATCAAGGTCGATGGTGTGCAAAAGAATTTTGAGAAATATCGCATGAGCGGCACTTTTATTGAGCCGGAATTAATTAAGACGATTGAGGTGCAACGTGGGCCACAAATTGCCAGTGGTTCAGGGTCACTTGGCGGCACAATCCTGGCGACCACAAAGGATGCTGCTGATTTGCTAGCACCAGGCCAGAAGTTCGGGGCCAAATTGAAATTCGGCTACGGCAGCAATAACGACGAGTACACGAGATCGTATATAGCCTATGCACGTCCACATGAAATGGTTGATATCTTATACAACTACACCAATCGAAATTCTGGTGACATTATGCAAGGAGACGGTGAGCATCTGCGATATTCTGCAGTCAGTTCACTCTCGCAATTGTTGAAAGTGAGTCTTTTTCCAACGGAAGATTTGCAGTTAACAACATCTATAGTCAAGTATGAGCAGGGAAAAACGATTCAGCTCTATGACTCAATCAGTGAATTTAATGCCCAGTTTGGCTATGTTTTGAGGGCTATTGATGAATTGACTATTGCGGAAAACATCATCTATAAGCCCGATAATCGCTGGATAGATTTAAAAGCCACGTTTGGTCAAGGGCATACCGAAAACGATGAGACTAACCCATTTGGTTGGCCACGAAATGCGCTGGCAAATGCCGGTACATATTATTGCGATGGCTTTACCAGACGTCGAATCGATAATAATAATGCTTCTACTGCGGCACAATCCGCGAGCAACTGCCGTGGTGATCGCCTCGAGATTTACAATTTTAAAAATACCACGATAGATATCGCCAATACTGCAAGAGTGTACGAGTCTGATGATTTAAATTTGAAAGTGTTGACTGGATATCAGCATATTGATCAAAAACGTACTGTGAATCTTGATTTCCAGAACCCTGCCTCATTAGCAGCCTTTACTGGCTATATCCCTGTTTCAGGGATAAAGACGACGGAAGCCTTTTATATACAGCCTCGTTTAGAGTGGGGCGCGCTAAGCATTATTCCTGGTTTTCGGGAAGATCATGTGACCATCAAGGCGATTGATGACACCCTTACTGGGCTGCGTACGGCAGACCAGGATGATACGATCCGACTAAAAGAGCGTACCTCCAGTCTGGGGTTGGCATATGATTTAATACCCAAGCAACTCAGTTTGTTTGCCAATTATGGTCAAGGCTTCAGGCCTCCTTCAATGGAGTATCAGTACTTTACCAATGGTGGGCGCATTGCAGGTGTACCTATTAGTACTAGCGCATGTCCAGTTGGGCAATCCTGTGATGATACCTACAAAGCGCAGCGCTCAGAAAACACAGAGGTTGGCGTTAGTTATTTCAACAATAATCTCTTTGATAGCCAGATTCAACTGAATAGCAAAGCCACTTTTTATCATATCCATACCAGCAATCTGATTACTTCGGCTGTCACTGGTGGCAACCCCGTTACCGTATTGTCGCAAGATGGTAAAGAAGTCCGAAATGGCTGGGAGTTCGAGAACAGCCTCTATTATCAAAGCCTTTACGCACGCGTGGGATACTCACGTATATCAGGAACAGTAACGCTGCCAACGCAGAGCTTTCCCTTATACACAGTGCCTGGAAATACTTTCAACCTGACTTTGGGCGCACGCATCGGCAATGAATGGGACCTGTATTTCAGCTATCGCAAAGTGGCCGAGCGGCAGGTGTTAGAAAGCCAGCCGCCGCAATACACGTTTGGTACGCAGGATGGTTATGAACTATTTAATGCGGGTGCCAGATGGGCGCCCAGCCGCAACGTAGCCTTCAGATTGGTGGGGGAGAACTTAGGCGACAAAGCTTATAATCTGGACGGTGGGTTTGCCGGAACATTAGGGCTGCCGGGCGCTGGTCGAAACATCAAGTTTTACGCTGAGTTTACTTATTAGTCGGGCACCATATGGATTATGAAGGTGGTGTTTTGAACAACTGTGAATGATCACAAGCGCAGCCAATTCTGTAGATTAAGCCAAGGTGACCTATAGCCTAACTTGAAGCGGCGGATGAGAGGTTAATAAATCTCTACAGTATTAAAGCGGCGCCACGTCATCGTCACTTAACAGGGTATGCAGGTTATTTTTGTGACGCAAAGTCTGGCGCTCGTTCAGACGTTTTTGCGCCGCACTAGGGAAATCAGTATAGCTGATCAGGCTGCGCTCAATCAGGATGCTGATCAGATCTTCCAGCACTCGGGCTAATTGAATATCGCTTTCACGGAAGGTGTGGTTTTTTTGCAGCTCTTCGCCGAGGAAATTCAAGTACTCGGCATCTGAATTTTCAACCTCAACCCAGTCGGCTGAAACTTGCGTATCCGGGCTTGCAGCAATAATTGCACCTTCTTTATTTTTAAGTATATAGGCCATGAGGTGTCGTTCCTTGTCACTTTGGCAGTGAGTTATTGTTTATCCGAAAAGTAGAAGCAATAACTATGCCTTTCGGTCATTTAAATGGCGCCATTGATGATGCCGCCGCCCAGGCAGACATTGCTTTCGTAGACTACCACGCTTTGCCCTGGCGTGATTGCCCACTGGTGCTGACCAAAGCGGATGGTGGCTTCTTCGTCATTCACTGCATCTACTTCGCATGGCGCATCCGGCTGGCGGTAGCGGGTTTTAGCGGCGTAGACCCAGTTAGTACGTGGTTGTTCACCACTGATCCAGTGCAACTGTCCGGCAACCAGGCCGTCGCTTTGCAGCAGCGGGTGTTCGTGCCCTTGCACCACGATCAATTCATTATTGACCATGTCTTTAGCGGCGACAAACCATGGCTCGCCATTGCTATTACGGCTGCCACCAATTTTTAGTCCCTGGCGCTGACCTAGCGTGTAATACATCAAGCCTTCGTGCTCACCCACCACCTTGCCTTCAGGGGTGCGCATGATACCGGGTTGCCTTGGCAGGTAGCGTTGCAAAAACTCCTGAAACGGACGCTCGCCGATAAAACAAATGCCGGTAGAGTCTTTTTTCTCGGCATTGGCCAGGCCGTGCTCGCGGGCAATCTCACGTACTTCACGTTTGAGGTAAGTGCCCAATGGAAAGAGCGTTTTGGACAACTGCGCCTGATTCAGGCGAGACAAAAAGTAGCTTTGATCTTTGGTGCCATCGTCTGCTTTCAACAATTGAAAATTACCCGCTTGAAGGGGGTTTTCACGTACCTGTGCATAATGGCCGGTGGCGATCAAATCTGCCCCCAGGCTCATGGCATGGTCTAAAAAGGCCTTGAATTTGATTTCGGCGTTACACAGGATATCCGGGTTAGGCGTGCGGCCAGCCTGGTATTCCTGCAGAAAGTTAGTGAATACTCGCTCTTTGTATTCTTCGCTAAAATTCACGGCTTCAATATCGATACCGATTTTATCAGCGGCAGACACAGCATCAATCAAATCCTGCTTTGAGGAGCAGTATTCGTCGGTGTCATCGTCTTCCCAGTTCTTCATAAACAAGCCAGTGACCTGGTAGCCTTGTTGTTTTAACAGCAAAGCCGTGACGGAAGAATCAACGCCGCCGGACAAGCCGACGATCACATGTGGTTTACTCATAATGCCTGGCCCAAATGCTTCAAAATGTCTAAAGAATAACGTTTTCCTGCGAGGTAATCCTGCACGCATAACAGCACCTGCGGACTGCGCATCAACTCGCCATCGGCAGCAATCTCGGCTTCACTTTTCCAGACTGTGCGCAGGATGCCGTCATCCAATGCGCGCTCCGGGTAATGTCCGCCCAGCGTGCCGCTAAAGGCAAAGCGTAAATAGGTGATGCCATTTCCCGGATGCTGCCAGTGATAAATGCCTATCAAGGCTTGCGGTGTAAAATCGTACGCAGTTTCTTCAAGCGTTTCACGGATCGCGGCTTCAATGATGGTCTCGTTTTCTTCGAGATGTCCGGCTGGCTGGTTAAAGCGGTTACCACGATCTGTGGTTTCTTCCACCAGTAAGAATTTACCATCCTGCTCGACAATCGCAGCTACGGTGACGTTGGGTTTCCACTGCTGGGAGGACTTGGAAGAGGCAGGTGAATTCAAAATACGCGGGTTTCGTTAAAAGCGCTATTTTAACGTTAAGTGATTGATTGGGGTAATTATCTTAATGTCCTTGGGCTGCAGTCCTGAGCTTGTTAATCCGCTAGTTGCGGAAATAAACCAGTCAATCCGTGCGCAATAAACTCTACCGACATCGCCGCTAAAATCAGCCCCATCAGGCGGGTGACGATATTAATGCCTATGATGCCCAGGTAATCAGTGATGGCATCAGAAAGCAGTAACAGGCCCCAGATAAACAATGAAATCAGGGCGACGGGAATGATCAGGCTCAGGTGCCCCCAAAAGCCGGGGTGTTGTTGCGCCGTGAGTATCATGCTGGAAATGGCACCCGGCCCGGCCAGCAGCGGGATGCTGAGTGGCACAATGGCAATCACTTCACGTTCTGACAGGTCTTGTGCTTCTTCAACGGTTTGCCGCGTGCCACTTTGCTTGCCATGCATCATGGAAATGGAAATCAGTAACAGCAAAATGCCGCCACCCACCTGGAATGAGGGGATGGTGATGCCAAAAAAATCCAGCACTTTGTCGCCGATAAACGCCGAGACGCAGAGCACAATCATAACGGTCATGCCTACCGTACGCGCGGTGCGGGCGCGTTCCCGTTTGCTCCAGCCGCTGGTGGCACTGATGAAGATAGGCAGGCTGCCGATGGGGTTCACAATCGCCAGCAAGGCAATCGCGACTTTGAGCAGGTAGGTGTATTCGTTCATGGCCATCACTTTTTAGCATCTGTCCTAGTCGTCAAGCTTGCCTGAAAAGAATGACCTTGGCAATTTACCTGGGCGATGCCTAACTTATGCCGGGCGCTTGTCAAAAAACGCAATTGGTTGCGGTGGTGCCATCTGCAGGATATGTTTGCGCACTTTGCCCATCACGTGCATCTCGCAAGGTTTGCAGTCGAATTTGAGCGTGTATCTGTCGTTGCCGCTAATTAAAGTCATGGGCTCAGCCGTGACTGTCCCTTGCACGCCTATCACCCCTTTGGCTTCTTTCGGGCACAAGCCGTGGCTAAAGCGCAGGCAATGTTTGGTGATCATCACCGGCACTTCGTCCAGTGTTTCATTCGACTCATACGCGCTGGCAATCAGTTTCACACCGTGTTTATGGTAAAAATCGCGTGCTTTCTGGTTGTAAACGTTGGCGAGGTAACTCAGGCTGTCTTGCGGATAGATCGCAGGGGGTTCGGCAGCCGCACGCAACGGAGGGCGGTCATAGCCTAATGCTCTGATCGCAATTAACTCTTCTACGGCATCACGACGCAGTTGATTCACAATAGAGGCGGGCAGGAACCACAACTGAGTCAATTCCAAGCCGATATCCCTGGCTGAAAAATCGGTGTTTCCCAGTTTTGCCAGATTTTCCCTCAGCGATACTTCTGCCTTTTCTACATCGTTCGCCGGCTGTTTCTCGGCAGTGCACTGGGTGGTCGCGCTGAAGCCTTGCTCATCCGTCAGTGTCAGTGCAAAGCCGTCATGCGTCTCGTAAAGCACAATATCCAATGCGATTTTTCGGGACGTTGAGTCTTTTTCCAGCAGGCGCATAAAGGCGTGGTCGCGGTTGCGATAGAGCTGGGTGTTGTTGCGGATATCCGCAGGCATTTCATTCGGGAACAGGCGTTGCGTATGCTTATCCAGCGCTTGTACCGTATTCACACGCAGGCCGACCAGCTCTTTATGCACATCAAAAAAGCACACGCCGTCACCATTATGTAATGTAATGTCCGTCGTCACATCAATAAAATCTTTACCAACCTTGCGCACGTTACCCAACGCTTCACCGGAAAACTTAGGTGTATCAAACGCGCCGATATCGGCCTGGCGGCCATTGGCAAAGTAGTCGGTGGCACTACGGTTAAAGGTTTTTTCCGGCTGCGGCGTAAATGTGTAGCTGGCATGTCCGGCAGAAGACTTGGCGTATTCCGGCATTTCCTCAATAATCTCATCCAGCAACTGGCGGTAATGCGCGGTGGCATTCTTCACATACGGCAAGTCTTTGTAACGGCCTTCGATTTTAAAGCTGCTGACCCCGGCGGCAATCAATGCGCGCAAGTTGGCGCTCTGGTCGTTGTCTTTCATGGATAAATAATGCTTATCTTTACCCAGGATGCGCCCTTTCTGGTCTTCCAGCGTGTAGGGTAAACGACATTCCTGCGAGCACTCGCCACGGTTGGCGCTGCGGCCTGTATGCGCATGGCTGATAAAACATTGCCCGCTGAAGGCGACACACAAGGCGCCGTGGATAAAATATTCCAGGTTGGCGGTGGTTGCATCGGCGATCTTTTTCACCGTGGCAATATCAAGCTCACGTGCCAGCACGATCTGGCTAAAGCCTATCTGATCCAGAAACTGGGCTTTTTGCACGGTGCGGATATCTGTTTGCGTACTGGCATGCAATTGAATCGGCGGTAAATCCAGTTCCAGCAAGCCCATATCCTGCACAATCAGCGCATCCACACCCGAGTCATACAGTTGATGCACCAGCTGGCGTACACCTTCCAGCTCGTTGTCATGAAAAATCGTATTCAGTGCGACAAACACTTCGGCATGGAATTTATGCGCATGCTGTACCAGCCTGGCGATATCCTGCACGGTATTCGGCGCTTTAGCGCGCGCACCAAACGCCGGGCCACCGATATACACGGCATCGGCCCCGTGATTAATAGCTTCTATGCCAAAATCAGCATTCTTGGCCGGGGCGAGCAGTTCGAGGTGTTTGCGGGTTTTTTGCATGTCAGAATGGCTATATACAGTGTAACAACTTGATTTAAGGCGCTATTTTAAACCAAGCATGCTGTTTACGCTTGGTTTAAAATAGCGCCATGAGCGGAAATCAGGATTTACTACAACGCAGCCTGCAAGCTGTATGGCACCCATGCACGCAAATGAAGCATCACGAACGTTACCCATTGGTGCCGATTGCGCGAGGTGATGGTGCCTGGCTATTTGATGCCGATGGCAAAGGCTACCTGGATGCCGTCAGCAGCTGGTGGGTGAATTTATTCGGGCACAACCAGCCCATCATTAAAGAGGCGATTAAAACCCAGTTAGACCAGCTCGAACATGTGATGCTGGCCGGGTTTACCCATGTGCCGGTGGTGGAGTTATCAGAAAAACTTTCTTCCTTGACTGGCCTGGGGCATGCCTTTTATGGTTCGGATGGCGCCAGTGCGACTGAAATCGCGCTAAAGATGAGTTTTCATTATTGGCGTAATAGCGGGCAGCCAGGAAAAAACAGGTTTATCAGTTTGCAAAACAGTTATCACGGCGAAACGCTGGGTGCGCTTAGCGTTACCGATGTGGCTATTTTCAAAGACACTTACGCGCCGCTGATTTTGCAGTCGGCACATATGCCCAGCCCGGATAGCAGGCTGGCGGAGGCGGGCGAGTCTGAAGAGGATTTTGCCTTGCGTTGTGCGCAGGCACTGGAAACTTATGTCGCCGAACATCATGCCGGGTTGGCAGCTTTTATTATTGAACCGTTGGTGCAGGGCGCGGCTGGTATGGCCATGTATCACCCGGTCTATTTACGCAAAGCGCGCGAGACCTGTGATCGTTACGGCATACATCTGATTGCCGATGAAATCGCCGTTGGCTTTGGCCGCACCGGTACCCTGTTTGCATGTGAGCAGGCAGGTGGCAAGGTCAGTGATATTGCCGATTTTATTTGTCTTTCCAAAGGTATCACCGGCGGTTATTTGCCGTTGTCAGTGGTACTGACTACTGACGATATCTACCAGGCTTTTTACCATGACCAGACTGCCAAAGGGTTTTTGCATAGCCACAGTTACACCGGTAACCCGCTGGCTTGTAGTGCGGCATTGGCGACACTGAAATTGTTTGAGACGTCTGACGTCTTGGGTAATAACCAGAAAACCGCGCAACAGTTATGGCAAGCTGTGCAAGCTTACGATTTGCCGCTAAGGCATATCCGCCAGCGCGGCATGATCACCGCTTTTGAAGTGGAGACTAATCATCCGCAATTTGCCCAGGATTGTTATGCAGCGGCATTGCGGCATGGCTTGTTGTTGCGCCCGATCGCTAACACCGTTTACTGGATGCCGCCTTATTGTTTGCATGCGGCAGAGATTGAACATCTGGTGCAGGCGACACGTGCCGCGATTGAAGAAAGTCTGGCATGCCGCTAATGATGCGCTGGTGGCTGTGTTGCTGTTATTTGTGGGCAGGCGTTGCGCAGGCGGCTTTGCCGGTTTCATTGCAGGATGCTTTGACCAAAGCGCAATTGCCGCTGGATAGCGTTGCGATTGTGGTGCAACCCCTCAACGGCGAACCGCCACTTATCAGCCATAACCAGGCCAAGGCCATGAACCCGGCCAGTGTGATGAAAGTGGTGACTACGTATGCTGCGCTTGAAGCACTGACCCCTGCGTATCGCTGGAAAACAGAGGTTTACAGAAACGGAACAGTCAATCATGGTGTGCTTGAAGGTGACCTCATCATCAAAGGCTATGGCGACCCGTCGCTGAATAATGCCGAGCTTTGGCGGTTGTTACAGCAGGTGCAGCAACAAGGGATTAAACACATCAAAGGCAACCTGCTGCTGGATGCTTCCATTTATGCGCCTGAGCTCAGCCAGCGCGCGATACTGGACGACGAGCCATGGCGCGCTTACAACGTCAATCCGCATGCATTACTGGTGAATGGTGGCCATAGCAGTTTCAGGTTCGGCGTCTCCAGGGAAGGCGGCAAGCCGCTAGCGGGTGTCACGCAAGAATTCGAGCTGCCGCAGATCAAAGTGGTGAATACCATGCAGGTCAGCAAGGGCGCTTGCGGGGACTGGCGTAGTAACTTGCGTTACGGAGTGACTACCAGCGCTGAAGGTGCAACCGTTACATTCAGCGGCACCTTGCCGGAACAGTGTGATGAGCGCTATCTTGAGTTGAGTGTACTCAGCCAGCAGCAATATGCCGTCTACACTTTCAAAAAACTATGGACGCAATTAGGCGGGCGACTGGATGGCCAGG
Source organism: Methylophilus sp. E2MeOHC9 (assembly GCF_058744375.1). NCBI lineage: Bacteria > Pseudomonadati > Pseudomonadota > Betaproteobacteria > Nitrosomonadales > Methylophilaceae > Methylophilus > Methylophilus sp. E2MeOHC9. The sequence continues at coordinate 321,634 of NZ_CP196024.1, read as the reverse complement.
CCATAGGCGCCGTGTTACCGCCCTCGGCCACTTTAGTCACTACCTGGTGGTCCGCCCCGCTGGATGTGGGGATTCGCGATATCAACAAATGGAGTAATAATGTCATGGCGCGGCAATTGATGCTGACCATAGGCATGGAGGCAGGTCTGGCGCCGGTAGTTGAAAGCAGCAGTGCTGCGGCGCTTAAAGAAGTGTTGCGCAAGCGAGGGTTGTTGTTCCCTGAGCTGGTACTGGATAATGGCTCCGGGCTGTCACGCAATGAGCGCATCAGTGCGGAACATCTGGCACAATTGCTCGTCACAGCCTATCAGCGTCCTACGATGCCGGTAATGATGGCTTCGTTGCCTATCCTGGGCTTGGATGGCACACTCAAAAAACGCCTGCCGGAGTCGCCTAGCCAAGGCATGGCCTACCTGAAAACCGGTTCGCTGGAAGGTGTCAGCAGTATTGCCGGTTATGTGCAAGGTACACAGGGTAAGCGCTATGCCGTGGTCATGCTGGTGAATCATCCGCTGGCATCGGCATCGCGATCAATCCAGGATGGCTTGATCAAGGCCGTGATTGAAGGGCGCTAGCGAGTAGCGTATTTTTAACCAAGCGTGTTTAAGTAAGCGTTTTTTAACTAAAAACGCGTATGATAATGGTCGTTTTCTAGGAGCGCATGTGAAATCAGGAATTAAAAAAGTAAGCTTGGGCATGGTATTGCTTTTAGCGATAGCGGGTTGCCAGGCGCAATCCAATTCTTCAAACCCAAAGGAAAATACACAAATGTCAGCCAATATCACCGAGTTGCAAAAGATTGATACTGTTGTTGGTAGTGGCCGTGAAGCGGAAGTCGGCTTTAACGTTACCGTGCATTACACCGGCTGGTTGTACGATGCCAATGCCAAAGATTTCAAAGGCAAAAAGTTCGACAGCAGCCTGGACCGTAACTCGCCATTCAACTTCTTCCTTGGCGGTGGCCAGGTGATTCAAGGGTGGGACGAAGGCGTGCAAGGCATGAAGATCGGCGGCAAACGTACGCTGATCATCCCTTCTGAATTGGGTTATGGCGCGCGTGGTGCCGGTGGCGCGATTCCGCCAAATGCAACATTGGTATTTGATGTTGAGTTGCTCAACGTCAAATAAAAGTAATGCTTGGGATGCGGTCAGTGCTTTGCATTTTTTGCCGCATCCACACAGTTTTAAATGAATAGAATGATAGGAAAGTCACAATGCAAGTCACAGTGAAATGGATAGACGGTGTCAGTTTTGTCGGCGAGTCTGAAACCGGTCACGCCGTTGTGCTGGATGGCGCGCCAGAAAACGGTGGCCGTAATATCGGCATGCGCCCCATGGAGATGCTGTTGATCGGCATGGGTTCATGTACCGCATTTGATGTGGTGACGATTCTGAAAAAGTCCCGTCAGCCGATTGTCGATTGCGTGGCTGAAATCGCGGCTGAACGTGCCGAGACGATCCCCAAGGTATTCACCAAGATTCATGTGCATTTTGTGGTCACCGGTGAAAACCTCAATGAGCAACAAGTCGCGCGCGCCGTCAGCCTGTCGGCTGAAAAGTATTGTTCAGCCAGTATCATGCTGCAAAAAGCTTGCGAAATTACGCATGACTTTGAAATCAGATCGCCTAGCGTTGAGTAAACCATGACTGTTCCTGCCGGCATGTTAGGGATCCGCCATGTGGCGCTGTTTATCAAAGACCTGGAGTCGGCGATCGATTTTTATACGCGTATCGTCGGCATGCAAATCGAATGGCAGCCTGACCCGGACAATGTTTACCTGACTAACCATGGTGATGTGTTTGCCTTGCACCGTGTGGATTACAAAGCAGACCCGTTGCAACGCCTGGATCATATTGGCTTTGCCTTGACGGATGAAGCGGCGGTGGATGGCTGGTATGAGCATGTGGTTAAACACGGGGTGCGCATCACCGAAGCCCCTAAAACGCATAGAGACGGCTCACGCGGATTTTATTGCCTGGATAGTGTCGGGCATTTGCTTGAGTTTATTTATCATCCGCCGATTGCAAAGTCATTGCTATTGCCGACAGCTTAAGTTTTTTTGATCAGGGTGCGTTGCTGATTGTGCCGCGTCCCTGACTCTCCTCCCTCTCACCACTTCTACTCACCATAACTAAAACTCATCGTATGATGATTTAATGCCATTCGATTAAACCGATGGCACTCCCTATACTTTTTTAAAATTCTTAATAAAAAAGGGGAGTTGTGATGCATTCTCGATTCAAACGCTTACCAGTGACTATTGCGGTGATGGGTGTGCTGTACGGCATTCAAGCACATGCAGCTGATGAAGCACAGGTTCAGGCCAAAGAAAGCGCGCAAGAAGAAGACAGCGCACTTAATTCAGTGGTGGTGTTCGGCAAGAAAAAGACGCGCCAGGTCAGCGAGATTTCCAGAGCCGATCTGGATAATACGGCGCCTGGGACCAGCCCGATCAAAGCGTTAAGCACTTTGCCTGGCGTCAATTACAACTCGCCGGATAGCCTGGGTAACTATGAGTGGGGTTCAAGGATCTCCATTCGCGGTTTCAACCAGAATCAGTTGGGCTTCACCCTGGATGACGTGCCGCTTGGCGATATGAGCTACCGTAACTACAACGGCCTGCATATCTCCAGGGCGGTTTCCAGCGAGAATATCGGGCGCATCGTGGTATCGCAGGGCACGGGTGCGTTAGGCACAGCCTCTTCAAGCAACCTGGGCGGCACCATACAGTTTTACTCCCTGGAGCCTTCTGATAAAACCGGTGTGAAATTTGAACAGTCTTTTGCGGAGTACGATAATCGCCGCACTTTTGCCCGCTTTGATAGCGGTCTGCTGAGCACAGGGACCAAGTTCGCCATCAGCGCCACCGAGCAGAATGCCGATAAATGGAAAGGCCAGGGTGAGCAACGCCACCAGCTGGTTAACTTTAAGCTGACGCAAGATTTCGATATTGGTAAATTCACCGGTTTTATCAATTACTCTGATCGCAAAGACGTCGATTACATGGATCTATCAAAATCGAGCGCCAGGCGTCTTGGTTACCGCTGGGATTATTTTGCACCCAACTGGGCGCTCGCACAGCAAGTCGCCACCCAAGTAGGCGCAGGTGGTACGGTCGGTAATATCACCTCGCTGGATGACGCTTATTACAATGGCTCCGGGCTGCGTGAAGACTGGCTGGTAGGCGGCACCCTGGCACTCGCCCTCAGTGACAAGGCCTCTCTGAAAACGACTATTTATCATCATAACCAGGATGGCACCGGCACTTGGTGGACACCCTATCTTGCATCGCCTGGCGGTACGCCGATCTCGCTGCGTACCCTGGAGTTTGATATCAACCGTTCAGGGATACTGAGTGCCCTTACCTATAATCAGGGCATACACAGTTTTAATGCCGGTTTCTGGTATGAGAACAATGATTTTCAGCATGCCATGCGCTTTTATGCACAGGATAACGGCCCTTCATCACCTTATAAACGACCTTCAAATCCATTTTTTACGGCCTGGAATTACCAGTTTGATACCAATACCCTGCAATTGCACTTTCAGGACAATATCAAGTTAAGCGATCAGTTGACGGTGAATGCCGGCTTCAAATCCCTGGATGCAACCACTTCGGTCTCTACCTTGAGAGATACCGCCGCTGGTAACGAGCTGAGAGGGTCACTGACTGCTTCTGATCACTTCCTGCCATCACTGGGCGTTAACTTTAAGCTGGATGAACAAAATGAGTTTTTTGCCGATGCAGCTGAAAATGTCGCAGCTTTCAGGGGCGTGGTCAAAGGCGGCGCTTCGCCGTTTGATACCAAGCAAGCCGGGTTTGATGCTATCAAGGGTAACATCAAGCCGGAAGAGTCTTTAGTGATTGAAGGCGGCTGGCGCTACCGGCAACCTAATTTCAATAGTTCGGTTGCAATCTACCATATCGATTTTAAAAACAGGTTGTTAGCCTTGCAGCAAGGCACGGCCATTGTTGGCAACCCTGCCGTACTAACCAACGTTGGTAAGGTCGAAACGGTAGGTGCCGAATTCTCCGCAAACTGGTCACCGATCACCAATGTCTGGTTCAATAACTCGCTGACTTTAAACCAGTCTAAATACCGCGATGACTTTAGTAATAACGGCACTGTTTTCCGCATCGATGGCAAGAATGTAGTGGATGCGCCTAAAACCATTATCAGCAGCCAGCTGAAATATAACGACGGGTCATTGTATGGGCAAATAGGTGCCAATTATATCGGCCAGCGTTATTACACCTACACCAACGACCAATCTGTCAGCGGATACCCGATTTGGGATATCAGTGGCGGCTACCGCTGGAGAAATGTCTCACTGGCCAAAAATGTGAATATACAAGTCGGGGTGAATAACCTGTTTGATAAGAAATATTTTGCATTTGGTGACAATCCTTACGAAGCTGCAGATCCGAATGGTAACGCTTACAACCTGCTGGCCGGGGCACCACGCACTGCGTTTGTCAGGTTCGCTGGCGAATTTTAATCACGCCATATGCCACTCCGGTTTGGGGTGGCATCAATCATTCGGGAACACATGATGAACATCTCAGTTTTGCGGTATATTTTGCTGTTTCTAATATCAGGCATAGGGCCCATGGCACAAGCACTAGAAGTGAATATAGGTTACCAGACCGGCGTAGAGCCAGCGAAAGTGGCCATCGTAGACCATCAGTATGAAAAAGCCACCGGTGCAAAAATCAATTGGCGCCGCTTTGATAACGGTGCCGAGTTGATCCGCGCAGTGGCTTCCGGGGATATCGATGTTGCCAATGTGGGCTCCAGCATCGTGGCAGTCGCGGCTAGCCGTGACCTGCCGGTGCAGACTTTCCTGATTGCTTCCGAACTTGGCACTTCAGAAGCGTTAGTGGTGAGAAACGGTTCCGGCATCCAGCGTTACCAGGATTTGATCGGTCGCACGATTGCCGTCCCTTTTGTTTCGACTTCGCACTATAGCCTGCTGGCAGCCTTGAAGCATTGGGGCATAGACCGGACCAAAGTCAAGATTGTGAATTTGCGTATTTCTGAAATCCCGGCCGCCTGGCAGCGTGGCAATATTGACGCCGCCTATGTATGGGATCCGGCATTAAGCAAAATCAAAACCAATGGCAAAGTCCTGGTGAGCTCGGAAGAGGTCGCTGCCTGGGGCTCGCCCACCTTTGATGTATGGGTCACGCGCAAACCCTTTGCCGAAAAGAATGCGGCTTTCCTCAAGGCATTCAGCAAAACCTCGACCGAATATTATGCGGCTTACCAGGCCAACAAACAGCAATACCTGGCTGATAAAAGTTATCTGGACAAGATTGCTTCCCTGACCGGGGCCTCGGTAGAGCAGATTCCAGCGTTACTGGTCGGCAACCAGTATCCGGTAGCCGACAGGCAAAAGGCCTTGCTGCAAACCTCGGTGATTAAAGCGATTGCCGATACGGCGCTTTTCCTCAAGGAACAAGGCAAGATCGATCGCTTGCTGCCGGATTACCGCGCTTATGCAACGGATAGTTTTATCCCGTGAGCATGATATGAGTACATTAACCGTGAATCATGTGACTGCCAGTTTCAAGGGCGCGCAGGGCGAGCAACACACTGTCCTGCATGATTTTTCACTGACTATTCTGCCGCAAGAGATTGTGGTGATTGTCGGCCCGTCCGGCTGCGGTAAGACGACATTGTTAAATCTGGTCGCCGGGTTCGAGCAACCTACTCTGGGAGATATTCAACTGAATGGCCGGCCAGTGTCAGGGCCTAGCCCGGAAAGAGGCGTCATCTTTCAGCAACATACCCTGTTGCCATGGCTGACAGTAGGTGAAAACGTTGAGTTCGGCTTGAAGTTGCAGGGCATCGCGCCAGCCAGCCGTGCGGCCATCAGCGCCGAGTATTTAGGTTTGGTAGGGCTTGCGCAATATGTCGATTATCCGGTATGGAAGTTATCTGGAGGCATGAAGCAACGCGTCAGCCTGGCGCGGGCTCTGGTCACCAGCCCGCAGATATTGTTGATGGATGAACCTTTTGGCGCATTGGACGCGTTTACCAAAGAGCAGATGCAAACGCTGGTGCTGAAGGTCTGGCACGCCACGCACAAGCAGATCTTACTTGTGACGCATGATATTGAAGAAGCGGTGTTTTTAGCCACCAAACTGGTATTGATGCAGGCGAATCCCGGGCAAATTGCGCAAGTCATTCCATTGGATTTTGGCAAACGGCATATAGAAGGCGAGTCGGCGCGTAGCATCAAATCTGACCCCGACTTTATTAAGGTACGTGAAACAGTCCTGGCTTATTTTTTTGCGCAGGATAAAGAGGTGAGCAATGTCCTTGCATCTGCATAAGCGCCAGCTTGCGATTAGCCTAACGACGGTATTGGCACTCATCATTGCCTGGTCAGTCGCCACTTATTTTGAATGGCTGCCGGCATTATATCTGCCCAGCCCGTTGAGTGTTGTGCGTAAGACCGTTGAGTTGAGCCAGCATGGTTATATGGATGCCAGCTTCTGGCAGCATTTATCTGCCAGCCTGGGCCGGGTGTTTTTAGCACTATTGATTGCAGTGGCCGTCGGCGTGCCTTTGGGCATACTCATAGGCGTGAACCCTAATGCGCATGCGGCGATTGATCCGCTGATCGAGTTTTACCGTCCGGTGCCGCCGTTGGCTTATTTGCCATTAATTGTGATCTGGTTTGGCATAGGGGAGTTTTCAAAAGTGCTACTGATCGCCCTGGCCATTTTTGCCCCTGTGGTGGTCACCACCTCGAATGGGGTGCGTGCCGTCAATCCGCTCTGGATCAGGTCAGCAAGAACCCTGGGCGCTAACCGCTGGCAAGTCATTCGTGAAGTGATCTTGCCAGGGGCTTTCCCGGATATTTTGACCGGTGTCAGGATAGGCCTGGGCTTGGGTTGGTCAACCTTGGTAGCCGCTGAACTGATCGCCGCAACTGAGGGGCTGGGATTCCTGATCCAGTCTGCCTCGCAGTTCTTAATCACGGATCTGGTGATCACCGGCATTTTGTTCATTGCCGTTATCGCGTATGCCATGGAGATAGGCCTGCGCATCATTCAGCAAAAATTGGTGCCCTGGAAGGGCAAGAACTATTAGTACAAGAGGAAAGTAATGGCACTGACATTAAAAACAATTACACCTGCTATCGGGGCGACAGTTGAAGGCGTGGATTTTTCCCAGGAGCTATCCGCTGAACACAAGGCCGCAATTGAACAGGCTTTGCTTGAACATGAAATCCTGATTTTCAGGCATCAGGCCATCACGCCGCACCAGCAGGTGAGATTTGCAGCCAATTTTGGCAAATTGCATATCCATCCTATTTATCCGGTGTTGCCAGATTTGCCTGAAATCATGAACATCGATACGCATGAACATTTTTTGCCAGACAATGATAACTGGCATACCGATGTCACTTTTAGCGCAACGCCGCCCAGAGCCGGTATTCTGGCCGCCAAAAGATTGCCTTCTGCAGGTGGCGACACGCTATGGTCCAGTAATACCGCGGCTTATGCTGCCTTGTCAGACTCGCTCAAGCGTTCCCTCGAAGGCCTGACCGCGACGCATGACGTGACCAAGTCTTTCCCTAAAGATCGCTGGGGCACAGATGCCGCTTTTAAGGAACGCTATGATGCGGCGGTAAAAAAACATCCGCCACTCAGTCACCCGGTGATCAGGACGCACCCGGTCTCAGGCAAAAAATCGTTATTCGTTAACGAGGGGTTTACCACGCATATTGATGGCATCAGCCAGAAGGAAAGTGATTCATTGCTGGCTTTTCTGTTTGCGCATAGTATACGGCCTGAGTTCACCCTGCGCTGGCAGTGGCAGGTCAATGATGTTGCTTTTTGGGATAACCAGGTGACGCAGCACTATGCTGTCGCGGATTATTTACCCGAGCGCCGCACCATGCACAGGGCCACCATTGTCGGCGATGTACCTTTCTAGCATCTGTTGATGCTGGGATAGCGATCACAAGCCGTATATTGCGCTTCAAAGGAGTTGTGTAAATGCACTGGTTATACCTGGTCGTCGCCATTCTGGCCGAAGTGGTGGCGACTTCGGCGTTAAAGAATGCAGAGAATTTCACGCATCTGGCCTGGTCGCTGGTGGTCATTTCCGGCTATGTGTGCGCATTCTATTTTTTGTCTCTGGCGCTGCGTACCGTGCCGCTGGCAATCGCATATGCCATCTGGTCAGGCGCAGGTATTGCCATCATTGCACTGGTCGGCTGGCTCTATTACGGTGAACGCCTGTCACCCCTGCATTTGGCCGGGCTGGTGTTTATTTTATCGGGCATCCTGATTCTTAAACTGGGCAAGTAGCTCACACGCCTATCAGGGTCTTAATGCTTGCAGTGTTATAACTGGGTGAAAGACGTGACACAAAGTCGTAGACATAGGGTCTGAGGTAATGATTTTTGCGCAGGGCAATCTTGGTGATATTCTTTTCAAACAAGTGTGCCGCTGACACACTTTTCAAATTGATATCCCTGGTCGGGTCAAACGACATGCTAGCTACGATGCCTATGCCTAACCCCAGCTCAACATAGGTTTTAATGATATCTGCATCCAGTGCCGTGATGGGGATGTCCGGGTAAAGGCCGTGGTCAGAAAAGGCTTTATCTACCCTGGAGCGGCCGGTCAGGCCTGAATGGTAGGTAATGATAGGAAACTGGCATAACTGTTCCAGCGTGATCACTTCGGATTCGAAAATCGGGTGGTCCGGTTTGGCAATAATCGAGTGATACCATCCATACCACGGGATAGTCACCAAAGCATCATTCAGATGCACACCTTCAGTTGCAATGCCTATATCTGCTTCACCGCTTTTTAACAGCTCGCAAATTTCCAGCGGGCTGGATTCATGCAGTGTGAAATGCACATCGGGATAGTCGATGACAAAATTCTTGATTGCCTCAGGCAAGGCATAGCGAGCCTGGGCATGGGTGGTCGCTAAAAACAAATTCCCCTTGGATTTACTGGCCATCTGCGAGGACAGCGTATTTAAATGCTGGGTTTCCGACAATATCTTGCTGATGATAGGGATCAGGGCCTCACCTTCACTGGTTAAGCCTATCAATCGATTTTTTGCCCGGTTAAAAATTTCTACTCCTAGTTCATTTTCCAGCTCGTTCAGGCTTTTAGAAACGCCAGACTGCGAAATAAACAGGACTTTTCCAACTTCAGTCAGGTTGTAATTGAGTTTAACCGCTTCACGTACGATTTTTAATTGTTGGAAATTCATGATTTCCAATATAACAAGAAATTATATGCGGTCCAAATAACATGCAATTATTAATTTATAATGGTTTGAGATAAAGGCGGCAGGCTCACCATGTCAGCCCATTCAATTTCATCGTTCAGGTTATTTGCAACATGGTTCAAATAGGGATGTGATTTCAGGAATAAGCTGGGGACATTGCGGCTGCGCCAAAAAAATAGCCTCCAAACGGGAGGCTATTTTTAAAAGTATCCGGGATTTAGTTGGTGACTAATTTGATGGAAAGTGTTTGTTCTTTATCCAGCACATTGAGCAAGCGATCAATGTTAGGGTGTTTGCCCGGATGGTTCTCGGCATCTTCAGTGTGCTCTGCATACAGCGCCAGGCCTTCAACAGCAGCATCGCTGTTGATCTCGCCATATATCTTGAACAAATGATGGTACACCTTGATGGAGCCCTGGGTGCCCGGTTTGTTCTCGATCTGGCCCGCCGGCTGGCTTTTCTCATCGAATAGCTCAATGCGTTTCACATGATCGGCGCTATCCAGGGCGAGTAAATTATCACTAAATTTTTGCATGGTTGACTCTTGGTGACTTCGAATACTATATGGGAATACTATAAATGATACGCGGTACGCGTCATCACTTTTGAAGCGAGGCGCATAGCCAGTTTAACCGGGGCCGGCAGCGTGGCGCCACCAAGATGCTCCGCAGTCTCGGCATGGTGCTCCTCGTCTTCTTTCATCTGCGTGACAATAGCACGCGACGCATGGTCTTGAGCGGGTAATTCATGCAAATGCTTGCCTAAATGGGCAGAAACCTGATGCTCGGTTTCGGCCAGGAATCCCAGATTCCATTTGTCGCCGAGCAGGCCCGCTGTGACTCCCAGGCCGAAACTGGCCCCGAACCAGAGAGGGTTCAGCAGGCTCTTGCGACCGCCGAGCTCGCCTATGCGACGCTCACACCATGCAAGGTGGTCGACTTCTTCGCGGGAGGCCTCTTTCAACGCTTCAACATTGGCTGGATCGCGGGAAACCAGTGCCTGGCCACTGTATAAAGCCTGGGCACAGACTTCGCCTACATGATTAATGCGCATCAGGGCAGCTGCGTGCTTGCGCTCGCTGTCAGACAGGGCACTGTCGTCTGACGATGCTGCTTGCGGGTAAGGACGGCTTGGGGTTGCCTGGCTGAACACCGTGCGTAAGCCCATGTCCAAGACGGCAATCGCCTTGTCAAGGGTAAGTGGTGGAGGCAGAGTCATTGCTTACTCCCTGTGAATCGCCACTGCCTGCAGGCGCTTGTGCATCTTGCAGGCAATGGCATCGTCATCATGGTTTTTTGCTTTTTGCTGGTTTATCAGTCGCTGCTGGTTTGTCAGCAGGTTTCTCTGAAGCTGGTTTTTCAGCGCCAGCCGCTTTGTCGGCGTTGGCTTTCACAGCTTCAGGCGCTTTTTGCACTGGCAAGCCTTTAAGCTGGTTCATTGCCTGCACAAACTGGAAGTCATCTTTGCTGGCAGGTTCAATCGGGCCGCGGGTTTCAGCAAATTTCTCATCTTTTGGTTTATCGCCACCAACACGGGCTTTTGCATCTTCAGTCGCTTTTTCAGCGTTTGCTTTTGCAATGTCACTCGGGTTGGATAAATGGCGCTTGAGGTCTGCTTCGTGCAAGCTCAGGCTTGGGTCTGAACCATCATCTACAATAATGTCCGGCACAATACCTTTTGCCTGGATAGAACGGCCGTTAGGCGTAAAATAACGCGCAGTGGTTAACTTGATCGCGCTGCCATTATTCATCGGCAAGATGGTTTGTACTGAGCCTTTACCAAAGCTCTGGATACCCATGATGGTGGCACGTTTATGATCCTGCAATGCCCCCGCCACAATCTCGGAAGCCGACGCAGAACCTGCGTTGATCAACACTACAATCGGTACAGATTTATACTCTTCCGGCAGGTCTTTCAGGTAATCAGACTTGCCACGGCGCGCGTAATCCATAGGCGTCGCGTTCAAGCGCATTTTAGAATCAGCGACACGGCCTTCTGTGTACACCACCAGGTCATCCTTCGGCAGGAAGGCAGCTGACACACCAACTGCTGCATCCAAGAGGCCACCTGGGTTGTTACGCAGGTCTAATACTAGGCCTTTAAACGGTGTTTTGTTATCGGCACGCAAGGTCTTCAGGGCCTTGGCCAGGTCTTCACCAGTGCGCTCCTGGAATTGTGTGATCCGCACATAGCCATAATCCTGCTCTATCAGTTTGTTCTTGACGCTTTGGGCCTTGATGATGGCGCGGGTCAGGGTGAATGTGAGCGGTTTGTCTTCGCCTTTGCGCACAACCGTCAGTGTGATCTTGGTGTCTGGCACACCACGCATACGCTTAACCGCATCATTCAGTGTCAGGCCACGCACCTGCGTGTCATCCAGCTTCAAGATCAGGTCGCCGGATTTTAGGCCTGCTTTATAAGCCGGGCTATCTTCAATCGGGGTGACTACTTTGACCAGGCCATCTTCCATGGCCACTTCAATACCCAGACCGCCAAATTCCCCTTGTGTGCCTGCCTGCAGCTCTTTGTAGGCATCAGCATCCATAAAGGTGGAGTGTGGATCAAGGCCTTGCAGCATGCCTGCAAGCGCTTCGTTTATTAGTTTTTTGTCTTCAACCGGCTCTACATAGTCGGACTTGACCTTGGCGAATACTTCGGCAAAGACGCGCAATTCATCGATCGGCAATTGGGAGACGGAAGTTCTGTCTGCCCAGGCAGAAATATTTATACTGACGAGAATACCTACAAAAACGCCTGCACCAAGCAAGCTGAACTTTTCAAATTTGGAACGCATACAATGCCTTGTGATCAATTAAGCGAAGAAGATTACAGTTGGGATATTACTGTATTCAGAGTCAAGTTGCATCTGTTGATGACAGCCTGTTTTCAGAGAGTAGAAAGTACAGTGTTAAGTTCATTTTCCGCTATTTCAGTAAAATTGACTATACTCTCAACGCAAATAAGTTATTAGAGTGCAATATGCAAAAGCCTATCGTAGAAATCGAGTTTTGTACACAGTGCCGTTGGCTGCTGCGTGCCGCCTGGTTGGCGCAAGAGTTACTGACCACCTTTGATACAGATTTAGGATCCGTTAATCTGGTGCCTGGCACTGGCGGTATCCTGGAAGTGCGTTGTGATGGCCAGCTCATTTTTTCACGCAAAGAAGCGGGGCGTTTTCCTGAAGCAAAAGAGTTAAAACAGCACATCAGGGATTTAATTGACCCGGAACGGTCTCTGGGACATAGCGATACCCCGGTCAAAGGGGTTAGTGAATAGGGTTGTTGCAGGTTGAAAAGCCACAGGTTTAATTGGCAGTTTCGACTTCCATCCGCTTGGCGCCGTTATAGCGGGTCCGCCAGTAACGTTCATCCATGTTCTCGATGCGCACTTTAGCGCCGGCTCTTGGTGCATGAATAAACTGGTTGTTGCCTACATAGATGCCAACATGTGAGAACGCTGACTTCAGGGTATTAAAGAATACTAAATCTCCAGGTTGGAGATCTTCACGCTTAACGGTATCGCCCAGTTCGCTGATGGTGCGGGCGGAGGGAGGCAGTGAGATTTGCGCCGCATGTTTAAACACATACTGCACAAAACCGCTGCAATCAAAACCGGTCTCAGGGCTGCGGCCACCATATTTATAGCCGACGCCGGTCAGGCTCAATGCCCGGATCATGATCTCTTCCACTTTTTCTGACCAGGAACCGGAAAGGCCGGACTGGCTTTCCAGCACTTCTTCTTGCGAATAGCTGTACGCACTTTGCCAACGCCTGTCATCACCGGGCGCGGCGAAGCTTTGGGATTGGTAAAGCAGTGTGCTGAGTATTAACACAGCTAGTTGAAAAACTGATTTATTCATCACAATCAAAAGGTTGGTAGAGGTTATTTTTGTGTCAGGAATATGTATTACGGCCTAAACCTTGCCATACTTCAATCGCAGATGCAAGTTTTCAGCTATTTTTATACGTCATTCATCTTATTAAATCATTAAAAAACTGCATCATTTGCGGTTGTGCATGGGATAATTATGAGATGTCCTTAATGCAGCAAGTCACGACAGCATTTTCAGAGAACGGAAGTCTGGTGCAGACCATGCCGGGCTTTAAAAGTCGCCCGCAACAACAGGAAATGGCCCAGGCAATTGCGCAGGCCATTGACCAGCAGCAGCAGCTGGTCGCTGAAGCCGGCACCGGTACCGGTAAAACCTATGCTTATCTGGTGCCCGCCCTTTTGTCAGGCGGAAAAGTCATTATTTCTACCGGCACCAAAACCCTGCAAGACCAGCTTTATCAGCGTGATTTGCCCGCCGTGCGTGAAGCCCTCAAAGTGCCAGTTTCGGTCGCCATGCTCAAAGGCCGCGTGAATTACATTTGCCATTACCATCTGCTGCGTGCCAGCCAGGAAGGTCGCTTCCAGTCACGTGAAGACGCGCAATATATCCCCATTCTGCAAAGCTTTGCCGAGAACAGCCAGACCGGTGACAAGGCCGAACTGATTGAAGTGCCCGAGCAGGCCACTGTCTGGCAGCAGGTGACATCGACACGCGATAATTGTGTGGGCCAGGATTGCCAGTTTTACAAACAGTGTTTTGTCATGGAAGCCCGTAAACAGGCGCTGGCCGCCGATGTGGTGGTGGTCAATCACCACCTGTTTTTTGCCGATGTCATGCTAAGGGACGAAGGCGTGGCTGAGCTTTTGCCGAGCGCCAATACCGTGGTATTCGACGAGGCGCACCAACTACCTGAAGTGGCCGGATTGTTTTTTGGTGAAGATATTTCCACCTCGCAATTGATGGACTTGGCCCGCGATAGCCAGATGGCCTACCTGACGATTGCCAAAGATTGTGTCGCTCTCACTGAGGCGGTGACGCCGCTGGAAAAAGCCTGCCGTGATTTCCGCCTGGTGTTCCAGTTTGAAGGCGCACGTATGCCGGTGCAAAAAGCGCAGTCATTAAAAAGTTTTGCCGATGCCTATCAGCGTATGCTGGAAACGGTGGCGGCGTTGACCAAAGTACTGGAAACCCAGGCCGCACGCGACCCCCTGTTGGAAAAATGCTGGCAACGTGGTGAGACCTTACTCGCCTTGCTCGAAGCCTGGCACAAAGGCAATCACGCCAACCTGGTGCGCTGGGTGGAGGTGTTTAGCCAAAGCGTGCAATTGCATGCGACGCCGCTCAGTGTGGCAGATGGCTTCGGCAAGCAGCTGAATGCCCAGCCAAGGGCGTGGATATTCACTTCGGCCACCCTGGCGGTGAAAAGTGATTTTAATCATTATCAGGGCCAGATGGGTCTGCTCGCCGCGCAAACCCGGCATTGGCAAAGCCCGTTCGATTATGACCAGCAAGCGCTGCTGTATGTGCCAGAAGGCATGCCTGAGCCGAATAGCATCGCCTACCCGGCAGCGGTAGCCGCCATTGCCTTGCCGGTGTTGCAAGCTAGCCGCGGGCGGGCTTTCGTGCTGTGCACTTCCCTCAGGGCCATGCGCGAAGTGCATGCCTTGCTCAAACAGGCATTTGAAGAAAACGGCATGGAGTACCCATTGTTAATGCAGGGCGAAAGTAACCGTACCGAGTTGCTGGATAGATTCCGCGCACACGGTAATGCGGTGCTAGTCGGCTCGCAAAGCTTTTGGGAAGGCGTGGACGTGCGTGGCGAAGCGCTTTCCTGCGTGATTATCGATAAATTGCCGTTTGCACCACCGGATGACCCGGTGCTTGCCGCGCGCATCGATAAGATGAACACCGAAGGCAAAAATGCCTTTATGGAATATCAACTCCCCTACGCAGTGATTACCTTAAAGCAGGGTGCAGGCCGTTTGATCCGCGATGAGAGTGATTCAGGCGTGCTGGTGATCTGCGATCCGCGTTTAGTAGACAAGCCCTATGGGCGCCGAATCTGGCAGAGTTTGCCGCCTTTTAAACGCACACGCAAACTGGATGAAGTGCAGGCATTTTTTGAGCGCGTAGATGAAAAGCCTGAGCCAACTCAAAGTAGCTGATCAACATGGTGACCGTTCCCGCAAATGAATACACGTTGACCGCTATCCGTGCGCAAGGCGCTGGTGGGCAAAACGTCAATAAAGTGTCTTCAGCCATTCATCTGCGTTTCGATATCCAGGCCTCAAGCCTGAGTGAGGCTGTGAAAGCCAGGTTATTAAGTAGCAAAGACCAGCGCATCACTGCTGAAGGCGTACTGATCATCAAAGCGCAACAATACCGTACGCAAGAGGCGAATAAAAAGGATGCGATTGCCAGATTGCAGGCGATTGTGGAAGCGGCCTGCCATGTGCATGCCACGCGGTACGCGACCAGGCCGACACGGGCGTCGCAGAAGCGCAGGGTTGCGGGGAAGATGCAGCGGGGAGTGATTAAGCAAGGGCGGGGGAGAGTTGTTGAGGAGCATTAGCAAAAGGATTCTTAAAATAGATAGCGCTGAGTTTTTAAGTGCGCTGTCTCTTGCTGCGATGGATTTATTTTATGAAAACATGGGTGCTATAAGAAGTCTTCACTTCGACGGAGAGTGTAGCAGGAGCTGCTCAAAGCATGCTTTGAGTCTGCGAAGCAGATTGCTTTTGCGAAAGCTGCTGAGTTCGTCATTCTGGCGTAGGCCAGAATCCAGGCTAGGATGATCCTCAGCTTGATGATAATAAAGAACAAATCTCACACTTGTTGGAAGTTCTAATCGGTATTTCTTTGGGTGGTTCAGTATTCTATTGCAGCACTCCTTTTCGCCCCTAGGCGAGTGACTTTTCTTTGCTTGCCCAAAGAATAAGTCACCAAAAGAAAGGGCACCCTAGCTTCCGCTTGTATCCTGCGTTGCTCGCCAAAATAAGCGGTCGCGAAACTCGCCCTAGCGACTTGCAAAAAACGCAAGCCACCGCGGAACTCAGACAGTCGCTCCCTTCCTCCTTATTTTGCCTGCGCTACTCGGCGCGTCAGATAGGGGCCCGGTTAAAACCAACACGATGGAATGTTGGTTAAGAGCACTGCTATCAGGGCGCTTAGGGACTTCTTTAATTTCTAAAGCATGAAAGCCCCACAACCCAATTCAATTGATTTGTTGTGTTTTATTGCGATGTTTTACTTCAGAGGTTGTGCGGGACTCAATGTGAGAGTTCTAACTTAAGTTACCGCGTAGTGTTTTTCCCGGGCCCCTATCTGACGCGCCGAGTAGCGCAGTCAGCGTGGGAGTTGTCGGCCAGCGGCTGTTCGAGTTCCGCAACAAGCCATGGTGTGTGTGGCTTGTCAGGGCGAGTTTCGTTGGACGCCCACGTTGATGAGCAACGCAGGAAATAAGCGGAAGCTAGGGTGTCTTGTTCTTTGCCTTCTTTCTTATGGACAAGCATAAGAAAGAGGGTCGCCTAGGGGCGAAAAGCAGCGCCACTTAGTAGCAACGATACTGGTTGATTCTACGATCTATAATCCGCATTAATCTTCACATAATCATAAGAAAAGTCGCACGTCCATACCGTGGCATTTGCATCCCCACGATTAAGTACAACGCGCACTAAAATATCACTTTCCTTCATCACTGCCGCGCCCTGTTCCTCAACATAAGCCGCTGCACGTCCGCCTTTTTCAGCCACCAGGACATCGCCCAGGTATAGCTGCAAAGTGTTGACATCCAGGTCATCAATCCCGGCATAACCGATCGCTGCCAAAATGCGCCCCAGGTTAGGGTCAGAAGCAAAAAATGCGGTTTTAATCAGCGGTGAATGTGCAATCGCGTAGGCGACTTTGCGGCATTCTTCCTCGTCTTTACCCGCTTCGACCTGGATGGTCATGAACTTGGTCGCGCCTTCGCCATCACGCACAATGGCTTGTGCTAATTCCGTGGCTACTTCTGTCAGCGCATCACGCAGGGTGATGAATTCAGCGCTATCTTCAGTGATGACCGGATTGTCAGCCTGGCCGGTCGCCATCAGAATCAGGCTGTCGTTGGTGCTGGTATCGCCGTCAACCGTAATGCAGTTAAACGATTTGTTCACTGCGTGTTGAATGATCTTATCCAGAGCGGTCTGGCTGATCGCCGCATCGGTCGCGATGTAACCCAGCATGGTCGCCATATTCGGGTGAATCATGCCGGAACCTTTGCTGATGCCGGTAATGGTCACGGTTTTGCCGCCAATAATCAGGGTGCGGGAGGTGCCTTTGGCGACAATATCGGTTGTCATGATGGCTTCGGCTGCATTTAGCCAGTTGTCAGTCTGCAGATTCACCACAGCATGAGGGATGCCGGCCAATAATCTTTCCATAGGCAGGGTTTCCAGAATCACCCCTGTCGAAAATGGCAATACTTGCGTAGGGCTGATATTCAGCGCTTGGGCGACGGCGATACAGCTTGCACGGGCATCGTCCAGCCCTTGCTGGCCGGTGCCCGCATTGGCACAGCCGGTGTTCACTAATAAGGCGCGGATGCCGTTGCCTAGCTGTAAGTTTTCTTTACAGACTGTCACCGGCGCCGCACAAAAGCGATTTAAGGTAAACACGCCGGAGACACTGCTACCTTCAGGTACGGTGATGACCAGTACATCCTTGCGATTAGGTTTGCGGATATGGGCTTGCGTGTAGCCAAGTTGTACGCCTGCAACAGGTAATAAATCTTGAGCTAGGGGAGCGTTTAATTTAACGGGCATCCGTTTTCCTTCAGTCTTTCAAAAGAATGGGTTTGTTAAGTATGTCAGGCGCGACGCCAGGTGGTGCCTTGTGCAGTATCTTCAAGCACGATGCCTGCATCAGACAAGGCTTTGCGTATGCGGTCCGCTTCGGCAAAGTCTTTGGCTTTTTTGGCGGTGATACGTGCCGTGATCAGGCTGTCGATATCCAGTTCGCCGTCAACCACTTCGCCTTGCATAAAGGCTTCCGGGTCACGCTGTAACAGGCCGACAATACCGGCTAATTGTTTCAGTAATGCGGCGGTCTGGTCTGATTTGTCTTTGTTCAAATCATTCGCCAGTTCAAACAAAACCGCCAGTGCTTCTGCGGTATTAAAGTCATCATCCATGGCTGATCTGAATTTGGCGGCTTGTGGCTGTTGCCAATCAATCTCGCTGGCAGGTACATCTACGCCACGCAAAGCGGTATATAACCGCGTTAATGAGGCTTTCGCATCGTCCAGATGTTTGTCTGAGTAATTCAGTGGGCTGCGGTAATGCGCACGCAGGATAAAAAAGCGCACGACTTCCGGGTCGTACTTTTCCAGCACTTCGCGGATGGTGAAAAAATTACCCAGTGACTTAGACATCTTTTCGTCATCCACGCGCACAAAACCATTGTGCAGCCAGTAGTTAGCCATGGTGCAGCCATGGGTGGCTTCGGATTGCGCGATCTCGTTTTCGTGGTGCGGAAACTGCAAGTCCTGGCCGCCGCCATGGATATCAAAGTGTTCGCCCAGCAGCTCGGAACTCATGGCTGAACATTCAATATGCCAGCCCGGACGGCCATTACCCCAGGGCGATTCCCAGTAAGGTTCGCCTGCTTTGGCGGATTTCCACAACACGAAATCCAGCGGGTCGTGTTTGTGGCCGTCTACATCTACCCGCTCGCCGGCGCGTAAGTCATCCAGCGTTTTACCGGATAATTTGCCATAGTCATTAAAGCTACGCACTTTATAAAACACGTCGCCATTATCGGCCTGGTAGGCAAAGCCCTTGGCAATCAACTGGCTAATCATATCCAGCATGCCTTGCACGTGTTCGGTGGCACGCGGCTCGATATCAGGCCGGATAATGCCCAGTTTGGCTGAGTCTTCATCCATGGCTTCAATAAAGCGTTGGGTCAGGCTTTGGATGGATTCGTTGTTTTCCTGCGCACGTTTGATGATTTTGTCATCAATATCGGTGATGTTGCGTACATAAGTGACTTCGTAACCACTGGCTCGAAACCAGCGCGCGACCATGTCAAACACCACCATCACGCGAGCATGGCCCAAATGACAAAAGTCATACACTGTCATTCCGCAGACATACATGCGTACTTTATTGGGCTGGATTGGCTTGAAATCTTGCTTGCTACGGGTAAGGGTGTTGTGTAGTTTTAACATGCTAACAAATGTAATGTGGATTAATGCGTGATAAAATTAGCAGAAGTAAGGAATGTTTGACAAATGTTAAGTGGGCGCCTTTTGTGCTTGGCTTAACATTATTCACAATCCGAATTATTATGTTGTCAGGCAAACGATTAAAACGCGAATTGATATAGAAATCATTGCGTAATAATCACCTAAATATGCACCGTCTCTTGTACAATTCAAGTATAACATACTGCTAAAAATCAACGATTGCTCAGGTAATTAACTCATGAATGCAACATTAAAAAAATATTTGCTGGTATTAAGTGTCATTTTCAGTCAGGCCGCTGTATCAAATGTGGTGATGGCTGGTCAAACAAACGTCGAACTTCGCGAAATAAATCAGCTTTCAGAACAGGGTAATCAGGCGGCTGCGCTGGATAAAGTGAACACCTATTTGGCGGCTAACCCTAAAAATGCGGAAGCCATGTTTATGCGCGGCGTGATCCTGGTCGAACTCGGCAAGCGGGATGATGCGATTAAAGCATTCACGGATCTTTCAGAAAAGTTTCCAAACCTGCCAGAACCCTACAATAACCTGGCTGTTTTGTATGCGGACCAAGGGCAGTATGACAAAGCCCGTAAAGCGCTGGAGTCTGCCATCAAAACCCATCCAAGCTATGCCACAGCCCATGAGAACCTGGGTGATATTTATGCGCGCATGGCTTCTGAGGCTTATGACAAGGCGCTCAAGCTGGATACTTCAAACAGTCGCGCACAAAATAAGCTGGCGATGATTACTGATTTATTTGGAGGTAAACGTGCCGTTTCCCGTCCTGCCACTTCCATTCCAGCAACCCCGCCAGCTTCAAATGCGCCTGTGATGCCACCAAGCAGCAATACGCCGACAGTGACTCCGCCAGCGAATCCGGCACCAGTTGCGTCAACGCCTCCTGCTGTGGTCGAAACCAAAAAGCCTGCCACTGTAGAAGCTAAACCGGTTGAATCAAAGCCAGCGGTTGATCAGCAGGAGCAGGCCGTGACCGACGCAGTCAATGCCTGGGCAGATGCCTGGGCAGCGCAAAATGTGGACCGTTATCTGGATAGTTATGCCAAAGATTTCAAAACACCAGCAGGTGAAACGCGCAAGCAATGGGAAACAACCCGCCGTGACCGTGTAAGCCGCCCGGCTAAGATTTCGGTGAATCTGCAGAATATCGCTGTGAAGATGGAAAGCCAGAGCGCGGCAAAAGTGACTTTCAGGCAGGTTTACAAGGCAACAGGCCTGGATGCTAACTCCAATAAAACCTTGAATCTGGTCAAAGAAGGCTCACGCTGGTTGATCAAGCAGGAGCGCGTTGGCAAGTTTTAATGCATGTACCCGCTGAATTTGGTGGTTAAAGTCAGGAATAACTAGCAAATTCAGCGAGTTGCGCGCAGTTTTTGAATTAACGAATGTATAATATCGGCATGAGAAGTTTGAGAAAATATTGCTGTATCGCATTTGTGAGTGCTGCGCTATTGCCATGGAATGCAACAGCGGTGAACCATGAAGCGTTAACCACACGCTTGTTCATACAAAATAAAAACACCGGTAGCGTAGAGCGTATGCTGGTGCAAACGCTGCAGTCCATCAAAGAAGGCCGCCTGCAACAGGCGTTGGATTACGTTGACCAGTTACTGGCGATCTCCCCCAATTTTGCGCTTGCCCACCTTATTCATGGCGATTTGCTTTCCGCCAAAGCCCGCATTCTCAACGGATTTGGTGATGCAAATCCTGCTAATCTAAGCCGCATCCAGGACCTCAAAGACGAAGCGGAAATCCGCATCCGTAATTACTTTGACCAGAATCGTGGCTTAACCCAGCCTAACTTGCTGGTTGAGTTGTCTGAAAAGCAAACGCATGTGTTGTTCGTGGATACTGCGCGTTCCCGTTTGTATGTCTACGAAAAAAGCCACAACGATACCCTGAAATATCTGGCTGATTACTATGTGACTATCGGTAAGAACGGCATCGGTAAAAAGGACCAGGGCGATAAACGTACGCCAATTGGCGTTTACTTTGCCTCGCGGAAACTTAATCGGCCTTTGCCTGATCTATATGGTGACGCGGCTTACCCGCTCAACTACCCGAATGAAATCGATAGTTACGAGCGCAAGACCGGGTCAGGTATCTGGATCCATGGTACGCCACGTGACACCTACAGCCGCCCGCCACGTGCCAGCGATGGTTGTGTTGTGCTTTCGAATCCGGACATGAAAGCGCTGCAGGACATTTTGCAGCTTGGTAATACGCCGGTGGTGATCGGTGTGAATTTTCAGTGGATTAGTCCTGAATCGCTCAAACAGCAGGCGCAGGCAAAGTCTGCGCTAAAAGTAGCGCTTGAAGACTGGCGCAAGGATTGGGTATCACAAAATACGGATGCGTATTTATCGCATTACGCGGGGGATTTCTTTTATTCAGAGGGTGGGCTGACCAAGTGGTCAGGCTACAAGCGCCAGATACAGGCGACCAAGCCTAAAGTGAATATTAATTTGTCTGAAGTGAGTATGTTCACTTATCCGAATTCGGCCAAAAATATGGTGGTGGTTGATTTTGAGCAGGAATATATCAGCCCCGCGTTACGCAATGTGATGAAGAAACGCCAGTACTGGGTACAGGAAAACGGGCAATGGAAAATCTTATATGAAGGGTCAGCTTGATGCATAAACTGATAGGGCTATTTTTATTGTGCATGATGACAGCGATGCCATCAGTCAATGCCGCCACGCAAGTGACATTTGAAACGAACCAGGGCAACTTTACGGTTGAAGTCTATGCCGACAAAGCCCCTAAAACAGTAGAAAACTTTTTGCAATATGTGAAAGACGGCTTTTATACCAATACCGTTTTTCATCGCGTGATCAGCCGTTTTATGGTTCAGGGGGGTGGCTTTGACCGTGAGTTAACCGAAAAACCAACCCGCGCACCGATTGTGAACGAATCTAACAATGGCTTGATCAACCAGACCGGCACCATCGCCATGGCGCGTACGCAAGACCCGAATTCTGCCACGGCACAATTTTTCCTCAATGTGGCAGATAACCAGTTCCTGAATTACACCAGCCCGGAAGCCAGCATGATCGGCTACTGCGTGTTTGGCAAAGTGGTTTCCGGCATGGACGTGGTATTTAAAATCAGTAACCTGCCCACGGGTAACCAGCGCGGTTTTTCTGATGTGCCTATTCGGACTGTCATTATCAAGCGCGCGACGATAGTCAGCGCCAAGTAATCCTCAGTGTCAATTCAAGCTACACCTGGCGTCTATTCAGATTTCAGATGTGGCTTTTCAAATCAATAAACGGAGAATGTTTTGGTAAAACTTACTACCAACTTTGGTGATATCACTATCGAATTATTTGCTGACAAAGCGCCCATCACCGTGGCGAACTTTTTAAGCTATGTTGAAAAAGGCTTTTATGATGGCGTGATTTTTCACCGCGTGATCAATGACTTCATGATTCAGGGCGGCGGCTTTGATGTCAACATGAAGCAAAAAGCGACGGATGCCACTATCAAGAACGAAGCCGATAACGGTTTATCCAACGACAAATACACGCTGGCAATGGCGCGCACCATGGTGCCGGATTCTGCCTCAGCGCAATTCTTTATTAACGTAAAAGATAACGACTTTCTCAACTTCACCTCAGCGACGACCCAGGGCTGGGGCTACTGCGTATTCGCTAAAGTCGTTGAAGGCACCGATATCGTCGATAAAATCAAAACAGTCGCTACAGGTAACCGTGCCGGTCATCAAGATGTGCCTGTCGAACCAGTGATCATCGAAAAAGCGGTTGTTGTTGCTTAAGGCATGACCACCTGGATCATCTCTGATCTGCACCTGAGTGCGCAAAGGCCTGCGGTAACGCAGGCTTTTTTGCATTGGCTGGAGACTGATGTCGCACACGCTGAAGCACTCTACATTCTGGGTGATTTTTTTGAAGTGTGGATCGGTGACGATGTATTGGATGATGCGGAGCATGGCGCAGAATTCCAGCCGGTGGTGGATGCGTTACGCAGCTTGTCAGACAGCGGCGTCAAACTTTACTTCATGCATGGCAACCGCGACTTTTTGATCGGTGAACGCTTTGCGCAAGCCTGTGGCATGCAATTGCTGGCTGACCCCACCCTGATTCAACAGGGTGACAAGCGTATTCTGTTATCGCATGGGGATGCTTTATGCACCGACGATCTTGCTTACCAGCAATTCAGGGCCCAGGTGCGTAGCGCACAGTGGCAGCAGGCGTTTCTTGCGCAACCTCTGGTAGCACGTATCGCATTTGCCGAACAGGCGCGTAGCCAGAGTTCGCAAAACAAAGCCATGCAGCCTGTAGATATCATGGATGTCAATCCAACTGCAGTGATGCAACTGCTACGTGAGTACGATTACCCCGAGGTACTGCTGCACGGGCATACGCACAGGCCAGATGTGCATGCACTGGCGGTTGATGGATATGCGTGCCAACGATGGGTACTGGGGGATTGGCATGACACAGCGGTCGTTTGTCGCCTTGATGTCAATACAATTGAGCTAGTCACATTGCAGCTGGATGTGTGAGCTGAATAGTCTGGCAAGCGCAATCAAAAACAGCGCCCGATTCACATGGGGCGCTGTTTTTTCGTAGACGTGCCTGATAGGGGTAACGCTTCAGGAAATACTTTTTGTTACTTTCTCAGTTGCTGACCAAACTCATTGGGGCGTGCCTGAGCAGCGATTTTGTCCAATACGCCGTTGATATACTTGTGGCCATCGATGCCACCAAACGTTTTGGCCAGTTCTACGCCTTCATTAATCACCACGCGGTAAGGAATGCTGACATCAAACATTAATTCATAGCCGGAAATGCGCAAAATCGCATGTTCAATCGGGCTGAGTTCGTCCAGCTGGCGGTCAATAAACTGGCTGATCATATTATCTACGTCAGTCGTGTGGTCGAGTACCCCGGTCAGCAATTGTTTAAAGTAAGCTTCGTCCGCTTTGTTGTAATCCGGGTCATCCAGGCTGTCCAGCCGTAACTGTTTCACATCACCCGCATTCATGCGGTTGCGATATAGCGCTTTGAGTGCCAGCTCGCGTGATTTGCGACGGTTCTTGCTGCCTTTGCCTTTTGCTGCCGACGCCTGGGGCTTGCCTGCGGCCTGGTCTTGATTCCCTGTGGCCTTGTCCTGACTCATAGTGCGTTTACCAGGTTGGCCATTTCAATCGCGACCTGCGCTGCTTCAGCACCTTTAACCGCGACACGCGCTTCTGCTTGTTCATCATCTTCAGTGGTAAGGATGGCGTTGGCCACTGGCACACCTGTATCACGCTGCACTTCAGAAATGCCACGTGCGGATTCGTTGGAAACGACTTCAAAGTGATAGGTTTCACCACGGATAATGGCACCAAGTGCAATCAGTGCATCGTAGGATTCAGTGAGTGCCATGTGCTGTAAAACCAGGGGGCTTTCCAGTGCGCCCGGCACAGTAGCCAGCGTGATGTCTTCGGCTTTCACACCCAGTTTCAGCAGTTCCTGCTCGCAAGCTTGTAACAGGCCAGCACCGATATTGTCATTAAAACGTGAAAGAACAATACCGATTTTTTTGCCGGTACCATCCAGGTTTGGAGAGATTTTGTTCACTTGGGAATCCGTGGGCGAATGCTTAAAACATGTATTTTAACCCAAACGACCCTTGTCGCGTTTGATTGAATGTAGGACCGGCTAAAAAGTGTGCGTTCACGCCACTTTTTAGCCGGTTATTGTCATGAATAGTTTAGATGATTTGTACTATGCAAACAGCGCCCAGGCCTTTTGCACCGTCATGGAAATACCGTAGGTGATGGGGATCAGCACCGCCAGCCAGGCCAGTTTGACCAGCCATGATGGGCTTGGCTGGCCGTCTCTGGCAAGCTTTACCACTTTTGTGCCTGTTTCTTTGGATTTGCCTAGCGATTGTTCAGCGGCAAGTTCGGCATCGGTCATAAAGTATTTACTGGCAACCGGCCTGACCAGCAGGTTGGCGACAAATCCGATGCCGAGCAGCGCAGCAAGTGTCAGGAAAATTGGTGCGTAGATATCTGCAAACGGTGTTTTCGCTTCCAGGCGGACATCGTGCATGTAGTTAACAATCACCGGGCCGACGATGCCGGCGGTAGACCAGGCTGTCAGCAAACGGCCATGGATGGCGCCGACAAACTGGGTGCCAAACAAGTCGGCCAGGTAGGCAGGAATAGTCGCAAAACCACCGCCATACATCGAGGCAATCACACAAAATGAGACCAGGAATAGCGCCAGCTGATGATGGTTAGCCGCGTAAGTGGCGGTGACATACATCAATGCACCCAACACAAAAAAGATGAAATAAGTGTTGCGTCGCCCCAGCTTGTCTGAAGAAGTGGCCCAGCCTATGCGGCCAAAGATATTAAACACAGAAATCAGGCCAACAAACCCGGCGCCAACCGCCGCTGCGGCAACAGTCAGGGATTCATCTGCTTTGATATCGGCAAAACTTAATGATGGCTGTCCTATCAGTTTGCCGCCAAACGTCTCCTGCAACATGGGCGCGGCAGCGCCGATAATGCCGATCGCAGCAGAAACGTTCATGCACAAGATCAGCCAAAGTAGCCAGAATTGCGGTGTTTTATGGGCATTTTTCAGGTGTACATGTTTGTTGACCACCATGCGTTTGTGCTGCTGGTCTGGCGGTGTCCAGCCTTCCGGTTTCCAGTTGGGGGCTGGAATACGATAACCCAAAGAACCGCACACCATGAAAATGGTATAGACCATGGCCAGAACGACAAACGTTTGCCATACGCCTGGATCAGTGGGGGTGGAGAACACGCTCATCAGCTTGGTCGCCAGCGGTGAGCCTATCATGGCTCCGCCGCCAAAGCCCATGATCGCCATACCGGTGGCCATGCCACGGCGGTCAGGAAACCATTTGATCAGGGTGGAAACCGGTGAAATATAACCAAGGCCAAGGCCGATGCCGCCTATGACGCCACTGCCCAGCCATAGCATCCATAACTGGTGGTGATAAACGCCAAATGCAGAAATCAGTAAGCCGCCGCACCAGCAGAGGGTGGCGACCAGCCCGGCTTTGCGCGGACCTGCGCGCTCCAGCCAGCCACCCCACAGTGCAGCGGAGCAACCAAGCAGCACGAAAAACAGGGTATACATCCAGCCAAGGTCAAACTGGGTCCAGTTACAGTCGGTGGCAAACAATGCTTCGCCCGTACCGGCCAGTTTGTCTGCAAAGGTGGTGGCACCTGCTGCGCAAGCTGCGAGTGGCGCACCATCTGGCCCGGTCAGCGCTGTGCCCAGAGGCTTCCAGAACACACTGAATCCATAAGCCATGCCGATTGATAAATGTACCGCTAATGCCGCTGGCGGAACCAGCCAGCGATTAAAACCTTTACCTGCCGTGATATGTTCTTTTGACAGATTGAACAACATGTAACACCCCTTTTATTTTAAGCGGTTACATCTTGTTACAATTTGGCGTAAAAGGCAATCCAGAACAATTTAAATTTATGTGAGTATGTCATTAAAATGTCATAATACATTCATAAACTGGCGAGCAAATACAGAAGTACATTTTGTTGAATATTGCTTAAAAGGGAGTGTCATGGCAGCAGCAAATATTTTGGTTGTAGAGGATGAACCGGCGATTCAGGAATTGCTTGCATTGAATATCAAGCAGGCCGGCCATCACGCGATTCGCGCAACCAGTGTTGAACATGCGCAAATGTTATTGCGTGAAACCATGCCGGATTTGATTCTACTCGACTGGATGTTGCCAGGCATGAGTGGCATCGAGTTTGCGCGCCGCCTGAAATCCGACAGCCTGACCAAAGAAGTGCCTATCATCATGCTCACCGCCCGTGGCGACGAGTTTGATAAAGTGCGCGGCCTGGAAGTAGGGGCCGATGACTACGTCACCAAGCCGTTTAGCCCGCGCGAGTTGAATGCGCGTATCAAGGCAGTCTTGCGCCGTCGTGCGCCACAAATGACCGATGACCCGATTGAAATCGCCGGTTTGCATCTGGACCCTACCACCCACCGCGTCACCGGTCACAACGTACATATTCCGCTCGGACCGACTGAATTCAAGTTGCTGCACTTTTTCATGACTAACCCTGAACGCGTACATAGCCGTACCCAGTTGCTGGATAAAGTCTGGGGCGACCGCGTTTTCGTAGAGGACAGGACAGTAGATGTGCATATCCGTCGCCTGCGTAACGCATTGGTCACTTCTAACCATCAGGACATGATTCAAACGGTACGGGGTTCCGGCTACCGCTTTTCGGTACACACAGACCCAGGCAATTAATAAATCAGCCTTATCCCAGAATTGTTTAAATGAATTTTGGGTGTAGGGGTGGGCGTGCTCTATCCTAAGGCGTAGCGGCGTGATACGCTTGCGAGTTCGTTTTTTATGTTCTTCACGCCTATGCAACCTGTGCCTGCCCAATGTGCTTCTGCCTCAACGCTTAGCTGGTTAACGCGTCTATTCTGGCTGGGGTTGATCGTCTGGGTCGCCTTGACCTTCAGGCAGCATGGCATCAGTAATGACGAGTATGTGCAGCATACTTACGGGCAGATGTTGCTGGACTGGTATCGCTCCGGCTTTACTGACCAGGACGCTTTTCATTACCGCAATCTTTACCTGTATGGCGGCCTGTTCGATATCATCGCCGCCGCGCTAGATCCCTATGTCCCCATCATGATCTGGGATATACGGCATTTACTGTCTGCCTTGTTTGGCCTGCTTGGGTTCTATGGTGTTTCCCGCTTTGCGCATTTATTAGGCGGCCAACGCCTGGCGTTACTGGCGATGGCGATGTTGTTGCTGACCGTTTCCTGGTCGGGCACCATGTTTACCCATACCAAGGATGTGCCATTTGCCACCTGCATGTTGTGGGCGCTTTATGCTACGGCATTGGTCGTGCGCGACATGGAAAATGTCAGTGGCAAAGCCATTGTGCTGCTGGGATTTGCCGTAGGCGGGGCATTGGGCTTGCGCGTGGGCGGCGCCTTTGCAGTGATCTACCTGATCCTGCTGGTGATATGGCGTGCCTGGCTGGATCATCAGCAAAGCGCATCGCCAATTTTTTCCCGCTTGTTGCGTATGGTACTGGTGTTGCTGCCTGCCGCTGTGCTGGCATTTGTGTTCATGGCGATCTGCTGGCCATGGAGCGTGATTGATATAGACAACATGCTCGAAGCCGCTGAATCCTTCTCGCATTTTGATTTCAATATGCAAACCATGGCTAACGGAGTCATGTACAACATCGGTGATGTGCCGCGCAGCTACCTGTTCCAATACCTGGCGGTGAAACTGCCAGAAGCTGCTTTATTAGGGTTAGCCACATTGCCAGTGCTATGGCTGTTGTGCCGGAAAGCTTTCAAAACTGCCGATATGCAAACGCGCATCACTTTGCACACGCTGTTGCTGGGCATCGCGTTTCCGTTGGCATTTGTCCTCAATGACAAGCCCGCACTTTACAACGGTGTACGTCATTTCACTTTCCTGCTTCCCCTGCTGGCAATCCTATCAGCCTGGGCCGTGCTATCCGTGTGGCAGGCGTTATCTAATAGCAGGCTTGCTGGCCGTGCCGCCTATCAAGCAGTTTGGGCCGGGGTCGTGTCCGGGTTGATGCTGGTCACCTTTGTCGATATCGTGCAACTGCATCCTTATGAATACGTGCGCCTCAACCGGCTGGCAGGCGACCAGAAACAAGCCCAGTTCAAGTGGGAAGACGATTACTGGTCCAGTGCCTTACGTGCAGCGGCCGATCAGCTGCTTGACATGAAATTGCCCGCACGGCAGGGGCCTTACTGGGTGGGTGCCTGCGTGGATACGCCGCAGATTGAGCCTTATCTTGATGGCCGTTTCAGTGTCACACGCAGGTGGGAGGAGGCTGATTTTTACCTGTCCACCACCAATATGCACTGCCATGAAGTCATGCAGGGCAAAGTGATCATCAACATCCAGCGAGAAGGGATGTCTCTGGCAGTGGTGAAAGATCGCCGCATGCTGCAAGGTAAAGATCGTTTGGCTACGCCCGCCAAAAACTAGGTTTAATCCGCTACAATCTAACCAGTTCATTACCGAAGTAATGCCATGACAATCACAGACTCTGCCAGACCAACCGCCCAGCCGCATATCACGGTGATGGTGCCGGCTTATAACGAAGAAAAAAACATTGCCAGTACATTGCAAAATATCGGCAGTGTGCTGCAGCAAATGTCACCGCACTGGGATATCGTCGTGGTGGATGATGGCAGTCGTGACCAAACGGCGCAAGTGGTGCAAACACTGATAGATGTTCACCATGTCACCCTGGTCAGGTTCTCGCGTAATTTCGGCAAGGAAAACGCCATCAGCGCCGGTTTAGGCTTTGCTAAAGGTGAGCTGGTGATTTGTATGGACGCCGATGGCCAGCACGCGTCAGAGCTTATGTTTACCATGCTGGAAAAATGGCGCGAAGGCTATGACATGGTCTATGCCGTCCGCCAGGACAGGGAACAGGAATCGTCATTCAAGCTATGGGGTTCCCGCCTGTTCTACCGCATGATGAGTTCCAGCAGCCATATCGATATTCCGCGCGATGCCGGTGACTTTCGCCTGATGGATAGGAAAGTGGTCGATGCTTTGTGTGCGCTGCCAGAGCGTAACCGGTTTATGAAAGGGATCTACGCCTGGGTAGGTTACAAATCGATTGGGATACCGTATACCCCCTTGCCAAGGCTGCACGGAGAAAGTGCCTATTCAAAACTCAAATTGATCGCGCTGGCATGGACGGGCATTACCAGCTTCTCAGTATTACCTTTACGACTGGCAAGTTTGACGGGTGTGGTCCTGGCGTTGATTGCGTTTGCCTATGGCGCAGTGGTCGTCATTGATGCTTTATTCTTTCATGAATCCATCCCTGGTTGGCCAACAGTTGTCGCCAGCATGATGTTTTTTGCCGGGGTGCAATTGCTATTTATTGGTGTGCTCGGTGAATACCTGGCGCGGGTATATGACGAAGTCAAAGGCCGTCCGCCTTACATCGTGGCGGAAGTGGTGGAGCCGATTACGTTTAAACCCGAAGCAGCAGCCAAACCTCCGCGTCGGCGTAAACCCAAAACGGATGCTTAGTTTTTAAAATGCGCGCTTCAGTAGTGGGGTTTGTCAGTGTAGGTGCAGTCGCTGCCGGGGTGCATTATGTGATTGCCCTGTTGGCCCATGCGCTAGGTTTGATACCTTCAAATGCTAACTGGCTGGGTTTTCTTGCCGCATTTCCGGTCAGTTACATTGGGCACCGCTGGTGGTCTTTTCGCGGTACGCAAGCCAGCCACCAGCAGGCCTTTCCTAAATTTTTAGGTGTTGCCCTGCTGGGTTTTATGGGAAATCAGGCGCTAGTGTGGTTGGCGCTCACTTACACGCCATTGCCATTCTGGTTCGTGTTGGGTGTGGTGATGGTGATTGTTGCAGTGAGCACCTGGCTGCTTAGCCGCTTTTGGGCTTTCAAGCATGGCTAGGGTGATTATATGTGCCGATGATTTTGCACAATCTGCAGCGATTGATGATGCGATTATTGCGTTGATTCAACGCGGCGTACTCACTGCCACATCCTGTATGACACTCAGTCCTGCCTGGGCTGACAGCGCGGCGCAGTTAACACCTGAGATTCGCGCCAAAGCCGATATCGGCCTGCATTTGGATTTCACCCAGTTCTCACAATCACTCCGGCTGTCGCATGCTGTTCTGGTATTACGCAGTTTGTTTGGCCTGCTTAATAAAGAATCTATTCGCACTAACATTCAGCAGCAGTTGAATGCCTTTGAACAGGCAACCGGCACAGCGCCAGATTATGTGGATGGTCATTTGCATGTACACCAGTTGCCAATGATACGTGACGAGTTGCTGACGGAATTGCAACAGCGTTATGGAAGGTTACCGGCCTCTGGGCGACCCTGGCTAAGGGTTTCCAGCCCGCCTGCGGGGAGTGGTTTCAAAGCAAGAGTTATTCATTGGCTAGGTGCTGAAGCGTTGCAAGCTAAAGCTGAACAATTAGGGTTTCGGGTATCCCCCCGCTTGCTGGGTGTCTATGATTTTCAAGGCGATGCAGCCGCCTACCAGGCGCATTGGTTAACCTGGGCCAGTCAATTGAAACAACCCTCAGCATCCAACGAAAATAGTCTGCCGCCCGTATTAATGTGCCATCCGGCAAAGCCATCTGATAAAAACGATGACAGCGACCCGATTGCAAAGGCGCGCGTGATTGAATGGCAAGTCATGCAGTCGCCAGACTTTAATACCTGGCTGTCGAAAGCTGATATTCAACCTGTGAAAGGGTCGTAGTGAACAAGGTGATGCAATGGGTGCAATATGCGCCACTCTGGCAACGAGCGTTTTTGGCGATAGTATTGGGGGCGCTCACCGTCTCCGGTTTTGCACCCTATTACCTGTTCTGGATGCCCTGGTTATCGTTAGCCATTTTGTTGGTGCTATGGCAACAAGCCAGCACCGCTGGCCAGGTTTTTAAACTGGGCCTGGCATTCGGCATCGGCTTATATTGTGTAGGCATTTACTGGATCTATATCAGCCTGCATGATTTTGGCGGTATGCCGTGGTGGTTTGCAGGGTTTAGCACCTTTTGCCTGTGTGCGTTTATGGCTTTGTTTCCGGCATTGGCTGGTTATCTGGCAAAACGGCTGGGTAATGTATTGTGGGCCGCCCCTATTCTGTGGGCACTTTCAGACTGGGTGCGCAGCTGGATCTTTACCGGCTTCCCCTGGCTCACGCTGGGTTATTCGCAAGCGCCATCCAGTCCGTTGGTGGGTTTTTTACCTGTCATCGGCGTGTATGGCGTCTCTGCATTGACGGCAGGTATCGCTGCCAGTCTGGCCTATGCATGGTTGAATGCCGCCAATCGTTTACGCGCATTCGCATTGCCGGTAGTGTTATTGGCGGTTGGCAGTGTATTGGCAGTGATCCCATGGAGCCGTCCGGTCGGCCAGCCTATCAATGTGGCCCTGTTGCAAGGCAATATTAGCCAAACCATTAAATGGTCACCTGAACAGGCAGAGCGTACCTTGCGGCAATATCTGGATATGGTGCGCATGGCAGAAGCGCAATTGATTGTATTGCCTGAAACCGCACTGCCTATGTTGGCGGAACAGATTGACCCCTCTTATCTGGCAGCACTTAAACAGCATGCCGTCAGTCAGCAAGGCGATATCTTGCTCGGCGTGGTAGAGGCAAAAAACAACAATTATTACAACAGCGCCATCAGCGTTGGCACGTCACCTGCGCAAGCGTACTCCAAAAGTCATCTGGTGCCATTTGGCGAATATATCCCATTAAAAAGCGTCTTTGGCTGGATATACGAAGACTTATTGCATATGCCGCTCAGTGACCTGTCACGCGGCACATCCAGGAAACCACTACATATTGCCGGGCAAAAAGTAGGCGTGAATATTTGCTATGAAGATGTGTTTGGTGAAGAGATTGCGCGTCAGCTGCCAGAAGCGGAATTGCTGGTGAATATCAGCAATGACGCCTGGTATGGGCGATCATTCGCGGCAGAACAGCATATGCAATTCAGCCAGGTGCGTGCGATAGAAACCGGGCGTATGGTATTGCGCAGTACCAATACCGGCGCCACGGCTATTATTGGCCACGATGGGCAAGTGAAACAACATGCGCCACATGATGAGGGCTTGATCCTGGTCGGCAAGGCGCAGAGTTATCAGGGCAGTACACCGTATGTGTGGTGGGGCAACTACCTGTTTATCCTCCTGAGCGTGATAGGCCTGGTAGCGGCTGCTCGCTATAAAGTCAAAACATAGACGCTCATCAGTTAGGGGCGTAGGCGCTTCACTGTGGTCACTAAATCAGGCCTGCCGGCAGCGCGAATCATTTCGTGGCTACCTGTTATTCAGGTAAAATCTGCCTTTTGCATTTCATCGGATCAGGCAAAATGGTGCTGACCTTTCAACAAATCATTTTAAAACTACAAGAATACTGGGATAAACAAGGCTGTACCTTGCTGCAACCCTATGACATGGAAGTCGGTGCAGGCACCAGCCATACCGCCACATTCCTGCGTGCACTGGGCCCTGAGCCCTGGAAAGCCGCCTATGTGCAACCTAGCCGTCGCCCTAAAGATGGCCGTTATGGCGAAAACCCCAATCGTTTGCAGCATTACTACCAGTTCCAGGTAGTGCTGAAACCGGCACCGGCCAATATTCTCGAGCTATACCTGGGTTCGCTTGAAGCCTTGGGTTTTAACCTTAAAGAAAACGATATCCGTTTTGTGGAAGACGACTGGGAAAACCCGACCCTGGGCGCCTGGGGCCTGGGCTGGGAAGTCTGGCTCAACGGCATGGAAGTCACGCAGTTCACTTACTTCCAGCAAGTAGGCGGCATTAACTGCAAACCGATCACCGGTGAAATCACTTATGGCCTGGAACGCCTGGCCATGTACCTGCAAGGCGTGGAAAACGTCTACGACCTCGAATATTCGCCAGGCGTGAAATACGGTGATGTGTTCCTGCAGAATGAAAAAGAACAGTCTGCTTACAACTTCGAACATAGCGATGTCGATTTCCTGCTGACCGCTTTCAACGCTCACGAAAAACAGGCCAAACACCTGATGGAAGAAAAACTGGCTTTGCCTGGCTATGAACAGGTATTGAAAGCCGCACACACTTTTAACCTACTGGATGCACGTGGTGCGATTTCAGTCACCGAACGGGCTGCCTATATCGGCCGTATCCGTAACCTGGCCCGCGCAGTGGCTGCCAGCTACCTGGATAGCCGCGCCCGTATGGGTTTCCCTATGGCACCCAAAGCCTGGGCCGACGAAGTCATCGCGAAATTAGAAAGCGATAAAGCCGAACAAAACAAGAAAGCTGCCGCATGAGTACCCGCAACCTGTTAGTTGAATTATTTGTAGAAGAACTGCCGCCTAAAGTCCTGCGCAAACTGGGTGAGTCATTCAGCGGCGTCTTGGCGGATAGCCTGAAAGCATCTGGCTTGCTGGGTGAAGGTCATGCGGTGACGACATTTGCATCGCCTCGCCGGTTGGCTGCGCATATTGAGAATGTCTCTGCCAAAGCTGCCGATAAGCAGGTCGCACAAAAACTGATGCCTGCCACGGTGGGCCTGGATGCCAGCGGTCATGCCACACCAGCCTTATTAAAGAAGTTACAGGCTTTAGGTGAAGATGACTCTGCCGTTGCCAAGCTGCGCAAAGAACATGATGGCAAAGCGGATATCCTGTTTCTGGATGTCACCCAGGCTGGTGCCAGCCTGCAGGAAGGCCTGCAAAAGGCCCTGGATGAAACATTGGCCAAGTTGCCTATCCCTAAAGTGATGATTTACCAGATCAATGACGGCTGGCAGAGTGTGAATTTTGTGCGCCCGGCGCATGGCCTGGTTGCTTTGCACGGTAGTGATGTCATTCCAGTCTCTACCCTGGGCCTGACGGCGGGTAACACCACACAAGGCCATCGTTTTGAAGCAAAAAACCCAGTGGTGACCCTTACTTCTGCTGATAGCTACGCACAACAATTAGCGGACGAAGGCGCCGTGATTGCCAGTTTTGATGATCGTCGTGCTGAGATCGTCAGACAGCTACAAGCTGCGGCGGCCAAACAGGGCCTTAAGCCGATTGAGGATGATGCTCTGCTGGATGAGGTCACTGCGCTGGTGGAACGTCCTAACGTCTTGCTGGGCCAGTTTGAAGAAGAGTTTCTGGCGGTGCCGCAAGAATGTCTGATCCTGACCATGAAGGCTAACCAGAAGTACTTTCCGCTGCTGGATGCACAAGGCAAGCTGACTAATAAGTTCCTGATCGTTTCCAATATCAATCCGGCCGATGCCAGTAAAGTGATAGGCGGCAATGAACGCGTAGTGCGCCCACGCCTGGCGGATGCCAAATTCTTCTTTGACCAGGACCGTAAAAAGACGCTGGACAGCCGTTTGCCAGGGCTTGCAAAAGTGGTTTACCACAACAAACTCGGCTCACAAGGCGAGCGTAACGAACGCGTGGTGGCGATTGCTTCTGCGATCGCCCAGCAACTGGGTGCGGAAGGTTTTGTGGCCAAAGTCGCACAAGCGGCTCGATTATCCAAAGTCGATTTGCTGACCGATATGGTGGGTGAGTTCCCTGAGTTGCAAGGCATTATGGGGCGTTACTATGCCCAGCATGAAGGCCTGGCCGATGATGTCGCCTATGCGATTGAAGACCATTATCGCCCGCGCTTTGCCGGCGATGATTTACCACGTAGCCAGGTTGGGGTTGTAGTTGCCCTGGCCGATAAGCTGGAAACGCTGGTTGGCCTGTTCAGCATTGGTGAAAAACCAACTGGTGACAAAGACCCGTTTGCCTTGCGTCGCCAGGCACTGGGTATTTTGCGCATGTTGATGGAAACTGATTTGCCATTGACGTTTGACAAGCTGATTGCCCAAACCCTAAGCGTATTTAATGGCAGTGCCGAAGTTGCCGAAGCGATACAGGCTTTCTGTTTTGACCGCCTGGCGGTGAATCTGCGAGACCAGGGCGCGAGTGCGCAGGAAGTTGATGCCGTGCTGTCATTATCGCCTAATCACTTGTCTGAAGTGCCACGTCGCCTGGCTGCTGTGCAGGCGTTTGCCAGCCTGCCGGAAGCGCCGGCACTGGCCGCTGCCAACAAACGTGTCAGCAATATCCTGAAAAAAGTGGAGGGCGAAGTCAAAGCCGAGGTGAAGGCCGAACTGTTGCAAGAGTCTGCCGAACAGGCATTGCATCAGGCGCTGGCGAGCACCAAGCCAAAAGCGGACCAGTTATTTGAAGCGGGCGATTATGCGGCCTCGCTGCAAGCCCTGGCTGCACTGAAAGCGCCGGTGGATACCTTCTTTGACGAAGTGATGGTCAATGCCGAGGATCCGGCCCTGAAAGCGAACCGATTGGGCTTGCTGGCGACCTTGCACCAGGCCATGAACCGCGTGGCAGATTTATCGAAATTAGCCAGTTAATTTAAGACATTCCCGTGGCTGCGGGAATGCCGGAGAGCCTAGATGAAACTCGTTATCCTTGATCGCGATGGTGTGATTAACCAGGACAGTGCGACCTTTATTAAAAATCCCAACGAGTGGATCCCGATTCCCGGTAGCCTGGAAGCGATTGCCTTATTGAACCAGCGCGGTTACCGCGTGGCGGTTGCTACTAACCAGTCAGGCATCGCACGTGGCTATTTTGATATGGCTACCCTTAACGCCATTCACGAAAAAATGCACAAAGCCGTCGCGCAAGTGGGCGGGCGCATAGATGCGGTATTTTATTGCCCGCATGCTGCCGATGACCGTTGCGATTGCCGCAAACCTAAAACCGGCATGATAGAAGAGATCGGCCTGCGCTTTAATCTGGAACTCAACAAAGTCGCTGGCGTCGGCGATGCCTTGCGTGACTTGCAGGCCTTTGCCGCTGCCGGTTGCCAGCCTTACCTGGTGCGTACCGGTAAAGGTGAAGAAACCAATAACCTTTCCACAGTGCCGCCGAATACCATCGTGGTGGCCGACCTGGCTGCTGCCGTGCAAGATATTATTGCGGGGGATAGATAATGGGTCATGCCTTACTATATGTGCGTGCCTTGTTGTTTTATGTCGGGCTGTTCGCGCTGACGATTCCCTTCTCATTGCTTGCGCTGGTGTTGATTCCATTACCCTCAGCCGTAACGCGCTCACGCTGGGTG
Organism: Methylophilus sp. E2MeOHC9; assembly: GCF_058744375.1. NCBI lineage: Bacteria > Pseudomonadati > Pseudomonadota > Betaproteobacteria > Nitrosomonadales > Methylophilaceae > Methylophilus > Methylophilus sp. E2MeOHC9. Next base: position 284,606 of record NZ_CP196024.1, on the reverse strand, counting down.
AGCCTGTGGGCCAACGGTGTGCTGTGGTGGCTCAAAGTCACCTGCAATCTGCGCTACGAAGTCACAGGCCGCGAGCATATCCCCGCCACGCCTTCAGTCATCCTGTGCAAACACCAATCAGCATGGGAAACCATCGCCTTGCAATGCATCTTCCCACCGCAAGTCTGGGTGCTAAAAAGAGAGTTGTTGCTGCTGCCATTCCTGGGCTGGGCACTGTGGGCAGTGGGCTCTATCCCCATAGACCGCAGCTCAGGCCGCGAGGCATTGAAAAAACTGGTCAATCACGGCAAAGACCGGCTCAAACGCGGCTTATGGGTGGTTATTTTTCCTGAAGGCACACGCACAGCGCCCGGTGCCCGTGGCAAATACCATATCGGCGGTGCCTGGCTGGCTACACATAGCAATAGCGCGGTCGTGCCGGTTGCACATAATGCCGGTCGCTTCTGGCGCAAGAGTTCTATCCTTAAACATCCAGGTGTGATCCAGGTGGTGATCGGTGCGCCGATAGATACCACAGGCCTGAAGCCGGATGCAGTCAACAAACTGGTGGAAGAATGGATAGAAACGCAGATGCAGTCTCTGTGACCGCCGCCAAATGATAGAACAGGTATTGCAATTGCCTGATGGGCAAACCATTCCCTACCAGCTCGACCTGCGCGTACGCAGAACCATAGGCCTTAAAATCACTGCGCAAGGCCTGGTGGTGCATGCGCCCAAACGTATCGCTGCCAGCCAGCTGCAACAGGTGTTGCTGCAAAAAGCGCGCTGGATACAGCAAAAACTCGCATTGCGTGAAGTGAATCAAGTCAGCCCCATGCAGTGGGTGGATGGAGAGCCATTGATGTTTATGGGGCAGGATATTGTATTGTCCCTGCAACATCATGCCACCAATAAAGCGGTCATTCTGCAAGGTAACCAGTTGTTAGTCCGCTCGCCGCAGATAGATCAGCAGGCGTTTGTCGCCCGCAAAGTATTGCAGTGGTTTGCCCAGCAGGCTTTGCCGGACTTTAAACGGCGGGTGGAGCTGATCGCTGCGCAAATGGGTGAAAAGGTCAGTGGGGTGGCACTGTCGAATGCGCGCTCGCGCTGGGGCAGTTGCAACAGCCGCAAGCAGATCCGCCTGAACTGGCGTTTGATACAGGCACCACCACACATCATTCAATACGTGATTTGCCATGAAATGGCCCATCTCAGGGAGATGAACCATTCAGCCAAGTTTTATGCGGTGCAGGCCAGTTTGTTTCCCAATCATGAGCAAGCGGAAAAAGAACTGAAGTCGCTGTCGGCGATTTTGCATCGTATGGCGTGATTAAGCAGGGCGCTTAGGCGTGCCTGCTGAACGCAAACTACCAGACGCGATATTCCTGCCCTGTCTCAAACCCTTCCACACTTCTCTGGTACGCCAGTGCCACTTTGATACCAGGTGCAGCTTCCAGGCCCGGGAACGCCGCGCCATAGATATGCCATGATTCCTCCAGCACCGTTGGGCTGACCACATTGATACGGCGGTCTTGCTTCAACTCCAGCGCTGCGCCTTTCACAAAACCATCCACTGCTGCATTCACGGTGGAGAAGTTAGTGCCGCCAAAGGTGGGGTTGTGGCTCAGGCTGCCGCTGGTCAAGGTAATTGAACCGCCTTCGTTGAGGTAATGCTGGCCAATCAAGGTCACATTGACCTGGCCTAATAATTTACTGTGCAGGCCAAGTGTGAACTGTTCTGAAGTCATCTCTTTCATGGCGCCAAAATGCACATCGCCCGCCGTCACGACAATCGCATCCACTTTGCCGACTTGTGTGAATAGCTGCCGGACACTGCTTTCGCTGCTGATATCCACTTGAAACTGGCCGCTGGTTTTGCCCGCCTCAATCAGCTCGTGACGGGGCGCAAGATTCTGTTTGACCAGTTTGCCTATGGTGCCATTGGCACCTATGAGTAAGACTTTCATGTGTTTCTCCATCTGAATAAAAAGGTGTGAACGCATTGTCCATGATTAATTGATGCGGATAAATGATGTAATATTAAAAATATATAGTCATTAAAGTCATTAATATGGATAGATTTTTAAGTATGGAAGTATTTGTGACTGCGGTGGAAAGCGGAAGTTTTACCGTGTCCGCCAGCTTGCTGAAGATGACGCCATCGATGGTGAGCAAGCATATCAGTGCGCTGGAAAAGCGCTTGGGCACGCCACTGCTGCAACGCACCACCCGTCGCCAGCATTTGACCGAGGCCGGGCAAGCCTATTATGAACAGTGCAAGCAGATCATGGCACAGCTGGCGGTGGCTGAGGCGGGTGTTGAAGCCATGAGTAGCAGTCCCAAAGGCATGCTGCGCGTGAGTGCGTCACTCTGGTTTGGCTCGCTGACGCTGGCGCCGCTGGCATGTGATTACCTGAAAGTGTACCCGGAGGTGAACCTGCAACTGTCGCTGACGGACAGGTATGTGGATATCGTTGATGAAGGTTATGACGTGGCTATCCGTATTGGCAACCTGGCTGATTCGTCGCTGATCGCGCGAAAACTGAGTATGTTTGAAGTCGCCATTTGTGCCTCTCCCGAGTATTTGCAGCAACATGGTGTGCCGCAAACGCCTGAAGATTTATTGCAGCATCAATGCCTGGGTTTCAGTAATTGGCATAGTCATGGTGGCTGGAAACAGATCAGCCCTTACTTGAATGTTTCAGCGACACAACGGTTTGAATCGGATAATGGCCAGGCCTTGCGCATGGCGGCAGTCAAAGGGCTGGGGATTATTTTAATGCCCAGGGCGTTGCTCGCAGCGGACATCGCCTCTGGCCAGCTGACAGAGCTGCTCTCTGCTTATACCCCGCCTGCCAGGCCGATACACGCCGTTTATCCGCGTAATCGCCAGTCGCAACCCAAGCTGACCACATTCGTCGATTACCTGATTTCTGCATTTAGCGGGCCTGCTTGATGGTCGCTACCAGTTGGTCTAGCACCATGCTCCAGCCTTGCTCAAAACCCATTGCTTCATGTCGTTGTTTGGATGCTGTGCTTGGGTGCATGACATAAGCGGTATAGCGCGTGCCGTTCGCGGTTGCTTGCAGCACAATGCTGGCGGTCATCAGTAATTCTGCGCACTCATGCCCCGGCGATTGCTCCGGGGTTTTTGCGGGCCGGAAGCCGGGTTCCAGTGCATTTGTCCAGCTCAGTTTTTGGTTGGGTATGACTTCAAGGTAACAGCCGGTATTGGGAAACTGCTGGCCTTCAGGCGATTGCATCACCGTATAAAAACGCCCGCCAGGTGTCAGATCGATTTCACATTCCACTGTTTTCCACGGCAGTGGGCAGAACCATTGTTTGAGATGTTCAGGCGTCGTCCACGCATGCCATATTTCTGCAGGCGATACATCGACTTCTCTTTCAAGGATCAAATCCAGTGCCGGGTTGATTGAAGTAGTCATACCGCTTCTCCTTTAAGTGTCTACATAGAAGGTCATGCACAGGTAAATGTGCTGACCTGCTCAAACGTTCAAAGTTTAGTGTGTCTTGGCAGCGCGGATTTTTGTGATCTGTTCGCCAGCCAGATGCCTGTAAATATCGCCAGCATACCCAGAAGTTGATACAAGTGGAATGCTTCCCGCAGCAGTAGCGTGGAGAGCACGGAGCCAAAGATGGGCATGGCGTGTATAAAAACGCTGGCACGTACAGAACCCACCAATGTGACTGCTTTGGAATAGGCCAGCAATGCAATCACAGACGGAAAAATGCCGATATAAGCCAGTATCCACAGTGTTTGCGGGCTTTCTAAATGCACAGTGGTGGTCTGGCTTTCCCACAGGTACAGCGGAAAAAGGAAAACCAGTGCAATGATCACCTGGCATAACATCAGCCCGGTGCGGTTAATAGTGGCGGGAATCTCTTTCACCCACAATGTATAAAGCGCCCAGAACACCATGGCCAGAAAGATGATCACATCTCCTTCCGCAAAAGCCAGCGTTAAAAGCACTTGCAAATCACCATGGGAAACGACGACCAATACCCCGGTGAGTGATACCAGCAATCCTATCAGTTGGCTGGAAGCCAGGGTTTGCCGATAAAACAAAAAACCGAATATCGCCACCAGGAACGGGATGAATGAATTAAGGATAATGCCATTGGTTGCGCTGGTGGTGTGCAAGCCCCAATACACCAGTAAATTAAAGGCGGCGACACCGGTAATGGCGGTGCCGAACACATGCCAGCGATAAGTATAGTAATGTGCGCGATCGCGTAAAAACGGCCGCAGGGCAAAAGGCAGCAGGCACAGCAAAGCAATGCTCCAGCGGATCAGGGATAAAGTGGCCGGCGGCACAGCGGTATTGATTGCACGCCCGGCAATAAAATTACCTGCCCACAACAGCGGCGGCAGCAATAGCAAGAATAAGATGCGCCCATGCAATCGGGTGGCTGGAGTGTCTGGCATGGTGTTATTTAAAAGGGAGAGCCCAAGATTGTAAATATGGCACTGTAAGGTGCAAAGCGTCAGCATACAAGCTTCAGGCTGCAAGTGCCTGCGAAGTTAGCTGCAAAGCTTTAAGGCTGAAATGCAAAAAGGGGCTAGAAGCCCCTTTGTAAACATTTTGATGTGATAAATGTGACTAGACTGCGCCCAATTGCACAGGCGTTAACTGAATCAGTTTTTTGACTAGGCCAGGATGCTGTTCAGCATGCGCTTCTTTCAGGCACGCCTTGGCGCAGCTGACACATTTGCCGCATTCTGCACCTACCCCCAGCTGTTCTTTCAAATGCTTAACGGTCTTGGCGCCTTGCCTGACTGCCTGATGCACCTGGCGCTCGGTCACTGCATTACATACGCAAACGTACATATGATCTCAAGTTAAGTTACTAATGATAATTATTATCATTTATTGAGATTCTGTCAAGGTCAGATTGGTTCCGGCAGGGCATGAAAAAAGCCGCAAAGGCGGCTTAATTCAGGTGTTCAAAAACGATGTAACAACTAATCGGATTCGATTTGGGTTTGCAGGTAGTTCGGCAAGGTCACGTCTGTAATCAGGCGTTGCTGGGTTTCCAGCCAGTCTATAGCTTCTTCGCAGGCTTCCAGCAGTTCGGTCAGCAAGTCACGCGTCACATAGTCCTGCAGTTTTTCTGCTTCGGCAATCGCTTCAACCAGTTGCGGGCGCTGTACGTCTTTTTCAAAAGTCAGATCACCTTGCAGGCATTCCACCACTTCTTCACCGATCAGCAGTTTGCCCAGGTTCTGCAGGTTAGGCAGGCCGTCGAGAAACAGGATGCGTTCAATCACTTCGTCCGCTTCTTTCATGACGCGAATGGATTGTTTGTACTGGTAGTCGTTCAATCTCTCCAGGCCCCACTTCCTGAACATGCGTGCATGCAGGAAATACTGGTTGATAGAGGTCAGCTGGTTTTTCAGCACTTTGTTCAACGTGCTGATAATGTGTTTTTCGCCTTTCATACGGGCTCCTTAAACTGCAACAGCAGGGCCGTCGCCCATCTGGCTTTGGCAATAGTTTTCAATCCCGATCAGTTTGATCAGGCTTAATTGTTTTTCCAGCCAGTAGGCGTGGTCCATTTCGGTATCTTCCAGTTGCACCAGCAGCATTTCTTTGGTGACAAAGTCCTGCGCCTGTTCACAAGCTTCCATGGCTTTCTTCAGGTGTTTGACCACGGCATATTCCAGGTCAAGATCAGATTCCAGCATGGATTTTACATCTTTGCCGATGTGGATGGGATCGCGCTTGGTGAGGTTGGGGGTGCCTTCGAGAAACAGGATGCGTTGTATCAACGCGCGGGCGTGTTCCCGTTCATGCAGGGATTCGTGCAGGATGCGCTGGGAGATCACCCCCAAACCCATGTCGGCATACATTTCACCGTGAATAAGGTACTGGTCGGTGGCGGTTAACTCGCCTGCCAGCAAATCATTCAGAATATCTACAATTTTTTTATCGCCTTTCATCTTCGGCTCCTGTATGCACTTTAATGCAGTGCATGATACAGGAAAATGCAAAGTATGCAATAAAAAATATTATGTAACTTATTGATTTAAAATGAGTTTTTAAATAAAAATCTAAACAAGAATCGTTCGTGATTTCGCCTGCTTGACCGATTCCAACAGACGAATCCGGCTACATCAGTAATTGCAGATCATGGGCGATATTGGCAGGCTTTTCACCGTAGCCCAGGTAAATGCGCGGTGCACCGGTTTTATCAAATACATATAACCCGGCGCTGTGATCCATGGTGTAGCCAGACTGGCCTGGTTCAGCTACTTTTGCCGCATAGACTTTATATTCGGACAAGTTGGCAGCGACTTCAGCAGGGGTGCCGCGCAAGCCGATAAAGCGTGCATCGAAGCCCGGTACGAATTGCGCAAGGACTTCTTGCGTGTCACGTTCCGGGTCTACAGTGACGAATAGCACCTGCACATCATTTGCTTTGTCGCCAAGCAGTTTCATTGTTTGCTTGAGGTCGCTCATGGTGGTCGGGCAGACATCCGGGCAGTGGGTGTAGCCAAAGAACAGCACAATCACCTTGCCTTTGAAATCATCAATGCTGCGTAATTTGCCGGTATGGTCAGTCAGGCTCAGCGGTTTGCCAAATTGTGTACCCGTCAGGTCGGTGCCTATAAATCTGGTGGTTTTGCCAGGCTGGCACCCCGTTAGCAGACCAGCCAGCAATGCTGCGATAAACCAAAGCCATAGGAAACGAGCGCGCATACAAAAATCCTTGTAAATCATCATTGAAATGGATTCTAGCATAGGCGAAAAGGGTGCAGATTGGTTTACAATAATGGTTTTTGACGATAGACGGATTAGAGGCGAGTTTAAATGGCAATACCGAGTTCGATGGCAGACCGTGACGGCGTTATCTGGTACGACGGCAAAATGGTCAACTGGCGTGATGCCACTACCCATGTATTAACCCACACCTTGCATTATGGCATGGGCGTATTTGAAGGCGTGCGCGCTTACAAAACAGATAAAGGCGCAGCTATTTTCCGTTTGAAAGAGCATACTGACCGCCTGTTCCGCAGTGCGCATATTCTGGGCATGAAGATGCCATTTGATAAAGCGACCCTGGTAGAAGCGCAAAAAGCGGCTGTGCGCGAAAACAACCTTGAATCGGCTTATATGCGTCCGATGGCGTTTTATGGTGCCGAGGCGATGGGTATTTCTGCTAAAACCTTATCCACGCATGTGATCGTTGGTGCCTGGAGTTGGGGTGCTTATATGGGTGAAGAAGCGATTACCAAAGGTATCCGCGTCAAGACTTCTTCTTTTGCGCGCCACCACGTCAACATCACCATGTGTAAGGCCAAAGCCAACGGCAACTACATGAACAGCATCCTGGCACACCAGGAAGCCGCACAAGATGGTTACCAGGAAGCTTTGTTGCTGGACGTGGATGGTTTCGTGGCTGAAGGTTCCGGCGAAAACATTTTCATTATCCGCAATGGCAAACTGTACACGCCGGATCTGACCTCTGCGCTGGAAGGCATCACCCGCGACACCATCATCACCCTGGCGAAAGACGAACTGGGCCTGGAAGTGATTGAAAAACGCATCACGCGTGATGAAGTCTACAGTGCCGATGAAGCTTTCTTCACAGGTACAGCAGCTGAAGTCACGCCTATCCGTGAACTGGATAACCGTGCCATTGGTGAAGGCACTCGCGGCCCAATCACTGAAAAACTGCAAAGCCTGTATTTTGATGTGGTTAAAGGCAAAAACGCCAAGTATCAGCACTGGCTGACCTTGGTTTAATTCTCTGTTTTGAGTGGCTGTGTGCGGGAGAAACTGAATGTCTGATGTAAAAGAGTTTGAAGTGGATGGCAGTGATTTGCCATTGCATTGCCCGACCAAAGAAGTCGCTTTATGGGCGTCACATCCACGTGTATTCCTGGATGTGGCTAAAACCGGGCAAGTGGCCTGCCCTTATTGTGGCACTAAATTCAAACTCAAGCCTGGCACACAAGTGCATCATCACTAAAGCATGAGTCCTTAAACAAAACCCACGCAGCGCGTGGGTTTTGTTTATATTGCTTAAAGTATCTGCCAGAGCTGCTGCATGACGCGTTGTGTCTCTTCAGAGCCGCTGGTGAGAAATGCAGGTTTTAAATTTGTTGTTTCATCCTGAGCATTGCCGGAAGCGATGTCGTTAATTGCATGAAGTAAATTTTTCTCGACCAGTATTTGCTGCAAGCGTTTGGCGACCGCTGCGCCTGTATCAATCAGTGTCACCTGCGGCCCGACAATGTTCTGAATATGCGCACGTACAAAAGGGTAGTGTGTGCAGCCGAGCACGATGGTGTCCGCGCCGGCGGCAATCAGCGGCTGGCAATAAGTTTCAAGTAAAGCAATCGTGTGTGGATGGTCCAGCTGCCCTTGCTCTATGCACTCAACCAGTCCCACACAGGCTTGCGTCACCACTTGTACGCCGTGGCCGTAATGTTCGAGCAAGGCGGCAAATTGTGCACTTTGCAAGGTGCCGGTGGTGGCAAGCACACCGATGATGCTGTTTTTACTGGCCGCGGCTGCCGGTTTCACAGCGGGTTCCATGCCTATGATGGGCAAAGAATAATGGTCACGCAAGGGGCTGATGGCTGCCGCAGTGGCGGTATTGCAGGCGACGACCAGGGCCTTGGCGCCTTGCGCGATCAGTATGTCGGCGATGGCAAAGCAGCGCTGTTGGATTTTTATCGCAGATTGATTGCCATAAGGGGCATAGGCGCTATCGGCATAATAGATAAAATGCTCGTGCTGAAGCTGGCGCGTGAGGTGTTTGAGAACGGTCAATCCGCCTACACCTGAATCCATCACGCCGACCGGGGCGTTCACTGCAATCGCTGGGCACATCGAAATGGCACGGTATGATTTATAATGGACGGATTATATAGGATTTCAAACGGGTTATAGGAATGGCCAACCGGCTGAGCAAGATTTATACACGTACCGGAGATAATGGCACCACCGGCCTGGGTGATGGCTCTCGCGTCAGCAAGTTTGATCTGCGTGTGCAGGCCATGGGCGAGGTGGATGAGCTGAATTCCGTGTTAGGGATGTTGCTGGTGGAAGCGTTGCCCGAGGATGTACGTGTGAGTCTGGGGGCCATACAGCATGACCTGTTTGATATGGGTGGCGAGTTGAGTATGCCGGGCCATACCTTTATGCAGGCAGGCCGTGTAGCTGTTCTGGAGCAAACCCTGGGTGGCTGGAATGCCGAGTTGAGCCCGTTGAAAGAATTTATATTGCCCGGCGGCAGCCGCGCGGCTGCGGTGTGCCATTTAGCGCGCACGGTCTGCCGGCGCGCCGAGCGCGTGATGCATGCCTTGCACGCGCAATCGCCGGTGACGGCGGTGAATTTGCAATACCTGAATCGATTGTCTGACCTGCTGTTTGTACTATGCCGTACCTTGAATAGGCATGCCGGGATTCCGGATGTGCTGTGGAATAACCAACATAAACTGTAATGCGCGATTAGCGCCTGTGTGCACTGAGTAATGATTAAAAAATTTCTGCAAAAAGTATTTGGCAAGCGTGGTCAGTCTTCAGACCCAACGCCCAAGCATGGCAAGTCGTCTGCTGTCCTGGTGATCCCAGCCAGTAAACATAAAATCAACCACAAGCTGATCAGCCAGGCGGCATTGAAGACCTGCGATGGTCTGCAAAAAGCCGGTTTCCAGGCTTATATCGTCGGTGGGGCGGTGCGTGATCTGCTACTTAACCATCCGCCGAAAGACTTCGATATCGCCACCGATGCCACGCCGGAACAGGTGCATAAAGCGTTTCGCCGCTCGCGCATCATAGGCCGCCGCTTCCGCCTGGTACATGTGCTGTGGGGGCAGGAAACGATAGAAGTGTCTACTTTCCGCGGCCATCATCAGAGTGATGGCGATGGCGAGACCAACGATAGCGGCCGTATCATCCGCGACAATATCTTCGGCTCGATTGAAGAAGATTCGGTCAGGCGCGACTTTACCGCCAATGCGCTTTATTACGACCCCACTCGCCATGAAGTGCTGGATTTCCACAATGGCGTGGCGGATATCCGTGCCAAAACCTTGCGTATCATCGGTGACCCGGTGAAGCGCTACCAGGAAGACCCGGTGCGTATGCTGCGTGCGGTGCGTCTCTCCGCAAAGCTGGGCCTCAAGCTCGAACAAACGACGGAAGCGCCTATCCGCAAGCTGGCCGATTTGCTGGAAGATGTACCTCCCAGCCGCCTGTTTGATGAGATGCTCAAGCTGTTTTTATCCGGCCATGCGATTGAAAGCATAGGCGCACTGCGTGCCCAGCATCTGCATCATGGTTTGCTGCCTCTGCTGGATGTGGTGCTGGAGCAGCCCTTAGGCGAAAAATTCGTCATGCTGGCGCTGAAAAATACCGATGAGCGTATTCAGGCAGGCAAGTCTTCTAATCCTAGTTTCCTGTTCGCCACCTTGCTCTGGCATGAAGTGTTGCAAGCGTGGCTGGAAAACCAGAAGCGCGGTGAACCCTTGATTCCTGCGCTACATGCCGCCATGAATGAAATCATCGATAAGCAGGGCGAGAAAATGGCGATCCACAATCGCTATACTGCCACCATGAAAGAAATCTGGGCCATGCAGCCGCGTTTTGAACAGCGTTCTGGCAAGCGCCCTTATGCACTTCTGACCAATCCAAAGTATCGCGCCGGTTATGACTTTTTACTGTTGCGTTGCGCTTCTGGCGAATTGCCTGAAGAGCTGGGGGCATGGTGGACACGCTTTGCCGATGCCGGGACCGAAGAGCGTACCAATATGCTGCTGCCGGACAGCGGAGTGCAGAAACGCCGCCGCCGTCCACGCAAGAAAAAACCGGCAGCCACCAATGGTGAGTCTGCATAATGGCCCTGGCCCTGATTGCGCTGGGCAGCAATTTGCAGCAGCCTGAACAACAAGTATCCAACGCTATCCAGGTGCTGTCTGAAACCCCTGGGCTGACGATGCTGAAAGCTTCCAGCCTGTATGCGACTGCGCCAGTCGGCTATGACAACCAACCTGATTTTATTAATGCGGTGGTACAGGTTGCTACCGATATCCCTGCGCCTGAACTGATGCAACTGTTGCTCTCGATTGAGCAAACCTTTGGCCGCGAGCGGCCATTCCCCAATGCGCCGCGCATCCTGGACCTGGATTTGCTGGATTACGCCGGGCTGCAAATGGCGACAGAACAACTCACTTTGCCGCACCCGCGCATGCATGAACGGGGTTTCGTTATTTTGCCACTGGCGGAAATTGTGCCTGACTTTATGCTGCCGCAAGGAAAGACTGTTGTAGAATGGGCAACAGAATCCCCGCATGATGATGTGCGAAAACTGGACGCGCAAAGACTAAATTAGCTGAACGAGCATTAACCATGTTTACCCGTTTTCCTTATGTTGTAATTGAAGGCCCGATAGGCAGTGGCAAGACCACGCTGGCGCGTATGCTGGCAGACAAGTTTTCGGTGGAACTGCTTTCAGAGAAAGCTGAATCCAACCCTTTCCTGACCCGCTTTTACCAGGATGCTCAGCGTTACGCCTTGCCGACACAGCTATTCTTCCTGTTCCAGCGTTCGCGCCAGATTGAAGACATGGCGCAACGCGATATGTTTGGCCAACCCACGGTGTCGGATTTCTTCCTCGAAAAAGACCCGCTGTTCGCGCGTCTCAACCTGGATGATGAAGAATATTCTTTGTATCACCAGATTTACCAGCACCTGCAACTGAAAGCGCCTAAGCCTGACCTGGTGGTGTATTTGCAGACACCGATCGATGCGCTGGTGGACCGGATCGAAGAGCGCAATATCAGTTACGAGCAGGATATGCCGCGCGAGTACATCGCACGTCTGGCCGAGGCTTACAGCGAATTTTTTCATACTTATGATGCGTCGCCGCTGCTGATCGTTAATAATGAAAAACTCAATATCATTAAAGACCCGGAAGCTTTCAATCTACTGATTGAACGGATCGGCCAGATCAAGAGCAGTCGCGAGTACTTTAATCCCAATTTCTAATTAAAATGCTTGTACGGGCAAACTCCTGCGTTGCACGTTGCTCAACATCTTCTTGTACTACATGTGCATTCCGGTTTGTGCGCTCCGTGCGCCCTGGCCTTTATCCCGTACCTACATTTTAAAAGTAACATTCAACTATGCTAAACGCTCTATTAACACGCGCAAAAGCAGGCGAAAAAATCGCCATGCTCACTTGCTATGACGCTACGTTTGCCAAGCTGATGACGCTGGCCGGGGTAGATGTCTTACTGGTTGGTGATTCACTGGGTATGGTGATTCAAGGGGGCGACAGCACACTGGATGTGAAAGTGCAGGACATGCTTTATCACACCCGTATTGTCGCCAGAGGCGCGCCACAGACGGTGATCATGAGTGATATGCCGGTAGGTAGTTATGAGCATGACCTGGGACAGGCTTTGACCAATGCGCAGGCGCTTATCCAGGCAGGCGCGCATATCGTTAAAATCGAAGGTGGCGGTCATATGGTAGATACCGCTCGCCATCTTGTTGAAAATGGCATCCCGGTATGTGCGCACCTGGGATTCACGCCACAATCGGTAGAAAAGTTAGGCGGCTATAAGATCCAGGGTAAAACCGAACAGGCTGCCAACACCATGTTGGTTGATGCGCAGGCCATGGCAACTGCCGGTGCCAGCATGGTACTGTTTGAAATGGTGCCTGCCGTGCTGGCGACGCATATTACCAAAAGCATTTCAGTCCCTACTATAGGCATAGGCGCAGGGGCAGGCTGTAGTGGCCAAGTGCTGGTATTGCAGGATTTACTGGGGATTTATACAGGCCCGGCCGAAAAAGCACCGCAGGCATACAAAGCACCGCGATTCGTGCAGAACTTTTTAGGGCAGTCTGGTGATATACAGCAGGCGATTGTCAGCTATGTACAAGCAGTGAAATCAGGGGCGTTCCCTGAGGAAAAGCATAGTTATTAAAATAACTTAAAGCGCTTGAAGAATACTTTGGATGCAGGATTTGCTGGAGTAAATCATTGCGCTGTATGTTTATTCCCTGCATACGGCGCAATATCAAAAGCGGGGTTAGCGCATGCTACCCCGCTTTTTTATCACTGGCGCTGACGACGCGCTGCGATGCCTAGCAACAGCAGGCCTGCCGCAAAAAGCGCGTAAGTTTCAGGTTCTGGCACAGCAGAAATCCTTACCGAGTCCAAATCAAACTTCACATTTGTGTCGCTAAAACCAGTTGGCAAGGTCAAGCCAAGCTGAATGCGGCCAATATTGGCGAATACGCTCTCATATGTACCACCACCAAAATTATCAAATGCAGGATTCGTTGGATCGATTTCCAAATCAATGCGTGTCCATGTGTTTGGCGCAATCGAAGTAGAGATCAAGGCGCTGGCAGCAGGGCTGTTATTAGGCGCACGCACAATACGGGCATAAGCGTCTAATGCAACCTCGGCATCGTGACGGAAATACCAACTGAGAACGATGTTGCCACCTCGCCAGTCGCCCTGAAAAGCGCCGTCGCTACATGCACTGCTCTCGCATCTAAAAAGAATCGCTACGGATGATTGTGGGGAGCTACCTGCTGTGATACTGGCCGTTGTGCTGAAATAGGCGCCATTATCAAGCGCTCCACCGCTAGCAAAAACTTGATTCGGGTTGGTGCCGGTTGTCCAGCCGGAAACACCATCTGAGAAAGTCTCTGTATAGGGTGTCGTTAACGCGGCGGCTTGTCCGGCAAATGCCATGCTTGCAATAAAAGCCAAAGCGGCCATTGAATGTCTGTACATCGTTGTATCCTCGGGTTCAATTTATAATGATATTAATTATCAGTATTATAATGATAATTAATATCATTTAATTTTATCAAAAAAACCGCCATTCATTCAATGTCCTGTTTTTTATCTGATTAGTCCTATCGGGTGGTTGCGGAGTGCGAAAGCCCGAGGGTGGTTTCATCATAAGGCTTGGGAAATCCAGCGTTGATGCCTACCGAAAATCACCGGGCCTTAAGTAATTAAGCACCAAGCGCGGCAAATTTCTCCCCCATCTCACTGCTTATGGCAAAATAACGACTTGGGCTGTACATCATGAATTTACTCGCAATCGAATCTTCCACTGAATTTCTGTCACTGGCCGTGCAAACCGCGGCCGGGGTGACTGCTTTCCATGAGGCTACCGGGCCTGCCGCTTCACAGCGTATCCTGCCTGAAATCCAGCGTTTGCTGGCAGAGGCAGGCATTCAACTGACTGAACTGGATGGCCTGGTCTATGGCACTGGCCCAGGCGCGTTTACCGGCGTGCGGGTGGCGGTAGGCGTCACGCAAGGGCTGGCATTTGGTGCTGATTTATCCGTGGTCGGAGTGAGTTCTGTGCAGGCAGTAGCGCAGGCAGCATGGCTGGAAACGCAAGCTGAAAAAGTCATCGTGTGCCTCGATGCGCGTATGGGTGAGGTGTATCATGCAGTGTTAATTAGGCAGCAAGATGCCTGGCTGGAAGTATCGCCTCCTATAGTATGCAAACCACATGCTGTACCTGCTGTTGAAGGAGATGGTTGGTTAGGGGCAGGTTCTGGCTGGGGTGTATTTGGCGAGGCATTGTCTGCACAATATCTGCAACAGATCAGCCAGGTGCGTGCGGAGATCATGCCGACTGCACAAGCCATGTTAACCATTGCCACGCCACAGTTTCTGGCGGGTAACGCACAACCTGCACAGCAGGCAGCCCCGTTATATATACGCAACCGCGTGGCGCTGACTGCTGCCGAGCGCGCGCAAGGACAAACTTTGTAGATACAGATCATGAGTGCACTACCTCAGCATCAGCCACAATTCCGCGTGATGTCTTATGAAGACCTGATCGCCATTTGCCGTATTGAGCCGACTATCTATAGTCACCCATGGACCTACGGTAATTTCAAGGATTCACTAGACTCTGGTTACGGTGCCTGGGTCATGGAAATGTCAGGTGAGATTGTAGGTTATGCGCTGGTGATGATGGTGCTGGATGAAGCGCATCTGCTGAATATCAGCGTCAGCCAGCATTATCAGGGGCAAGGTTTAGGGCGCGCATTGCTCGCACAGATGATAGAAGTCTCGAGGCGAAGGCTTGCGACTAACATGTTTCTGGAAGTGCGCGCGAGCAATACGAAAGCAATTGGTTTGTACGAGACGATGGGCTTTTGTGAAATGGGTATCCGTCGCCATTATTATCCAACCAAACAGGGGCGTGAAGACGCCGTGTTGATGGGAGTCGCTTTATGAAGAACAGCCGTGTGAATAGAATGATGGCCTGGGGCATTGCATGAGCCTGGTGCGCGAAGACATGCTGCGCGAACTAGAGTTGTTGCCCGTCTGGCGTTTGCGCGCCCCGCTAGCGGCAATTCCCCTGCCCGAGACTGTCGCGCTGGCTACGCCAGTAGCTGAACCCTCCTTAGAAAAGGCTGTGGATGAGCCGCACGTAGCCGTAGTCGCTGAGCCCGTCATCAACAAGCCTGTAATTACTGAGCCTGCTATCCCACAGCTTGCTATCCCTGAGCCAGTGATTGCTTCACCACTGGTTGAAGAAATCGCTGCCCAGCAATTAACCACGACTGAAATTCTGCCCGAGCAAGTAAGTGCAGGCGCATTGGTTACATCGCCCTGGCTTTTATTGTCTCCGCAAACTAGTGATGCCGCTGCACAGCAGTTGTTGCAAAACATTGTACAAGCTCTGAAATTGCCGCCTGAAGCATTACATATCTCTCACGAAGATGTGAAGTTCACGCAGGTGCAAAGCCGCTTTTGCATCCTGTTCGGCCTGCAAACCGCTAATCGTTTTCTGGGAACCGATCATACTGAAATTGCTTCTGTCAGAGGCCAATTGCAAACACAAGCAGGCCTGACTTATGTGATCACCCACCATCCGCAGGCCATGCTCGAGAATCCTTTACTAAAAAAACAGGTCTGGCATGATTTGTGTCTGCTACTCGCAGAACAATAAGATTGCAGAAATATAAAACCGGGCTGGTTGAAGCACTGTGCCTAGCCCCCATATAAATGACATCCATTTGAGAGGAATATCTGATGCGTCAAATTTTCAAGATTGTGCTGTTGGCCGGGGTGTTGACCCTGTCCGGCTGTGGTTATAACCAGTTTCAATCCCTGGATGAAGAAGCCAAGGCGAGCTGGGCAGAAGTGCTGAACCAGTACCAACGCCGTGCCGACCTGGTGCCTAACCTGGTTTCTACCGTGAAAGGCTATGCCAACCATGAAGAAAAAGTGCTGACCGAAGTGACCGAAGCACGCGCCAAAGTGGGTAGCATGCAAGTGACGCCGGAATTGCTGAATGACCCGGAAGCATTTGCGAAATTCCAGGCGGCGCAAGGCCAGTTAACCAGTGCCCTGTCGCGTTTGATGGTGGTCTCTGAAAACTATCCTAACCTGAAAGCCGATGCCAGCTTCCGCGATCTGCAGGCGCAACTGGAAGGCACCGAGAACCGCGTGACCGTAGCGCGTAACCGCTATATCGAAGCAGTAAAACAATACAACGTGACGGTGCGTAGCTTCCCGAACAACCTGACCGCCATGATGTTTAACTACCAGCCAAAACCATCCTTTACTGTAGAAAATGAAAAAGCGATTTCATCTGCACCAAAAGTAGATTTTGGCGACAAGTAATTGTTCATGCGATTGAAGGCTATGGGGGCGGTCTGGCTGCGCACGCTGCTGATTTGCGGCTTGCTGCTGGCAGGCATGGATAGCCATGCCGCCAAAGGGCTGGTCGATATTCCACCGCTCAGCACTGCTGTCACTGATCTGACGCAGACACTTTCGGCGGAAGAGCAAACTGCGCTGAACGAGAAACTCTCGCAATTTTCACAGCAGACAGGCTCGCAGATTGCTGTATTGCTAGTGCCGACCACGCAGCCGGAAGATATTGCACAATTCGGCATCCGCCTGGCGGAAGCCTGGAAAATCGGTCGCGAAAAGCAGGATGATGGCGTGATCGTGATCGTGGCCAAACAAGACCGGAAAATGCGTATCGAGGTCGGCTATGGTCTTGAAGGCGCCATCCCCGATGCGGTCGCAAAACGCATTATTGCCGAACAGCTCACGCCCGCATTCAAGCAGGGCCAGTTTTACCAGGGCCTGCACGTTGCGACAGACACGCTGATTCAATTGATACAAGGCGAACAATTGCCCGCGCCAGCCAAAGGCCAAGCGGCAGCAGGGCAGCAGGGCCTGATGCACTGGCTGCCTATCCTGATGTTTGCTGCTATTTTCCTCGGCGCTATTTTGCGTGGCATGCTGGGCTCGTTTTTTGGCAGTGCCCTGACGGGCGGCGCGCTTGCTGTACTGGCGGGTTTCCTGGGCGCAACGCTGTTGATCATGGGCCTGGTCGGCTTGGCGGCGTTTATATTCACCTTAGCGATGGGTGGTGGCCAGGGCGGCTTGCCTATAGGCGGTTTCCCCGGTGGCTTTGGGGGCGGAGGCGGCGGCCGCGATATATTCAGTGGCGGTGGCGGCGGTTTTGGTGGCGGTGGCGCGTCAGGAGATTGGTAATGAAACCCGTACATCCTTTCAGGCGTTTTTTCCGGCATCTCACCAGCCACCCATGGCAGGTCAGGCGCCATTTCTCGCAGGATGCCTTGCAACAGATTGAACAGGCAATCGCGGCGAGTGAGCATCTGCACGCTGGCGAAGTGCGCGTCGTCATTGAGTCAGGTTTGCCGCTGTCCTGTATTTTGCAACGCATGTCGCCGCGGCAACGGGCGATACAACTGTTCGGCCAGCTGAATATCTGGGATACTGAGCACAACAACGGCGTGCTGATCTACCTCATGTTGGCGGACAAAGATGTAGAAATCGTCGCCGACCGTGGCATACACAGACATGTGCGTGAGCAGGGCTGGCAGCAGATTTGCCAGCAAATGGAAGGGATGTTCAGGAGTGGGCAGTTTGAAGAAGGCGTCACACACGGCATTACTGCGATTGGCCAGCACCTGGCCGCACATTTTCCTCCCGAAGCGACGCCGCGCAACGAGCTCTGCAATCACGTGCTGGTGCTCTAGTGTTTTGCTGGCCTGGAGCATGATCGCCCAGGCTGATCTTAAAGAGATACATCGCATTTACCACAGCCAACCCAGCCTGGACGCATTTGAAATCTGCCAGGGTGGCGGCTGTACCCAGTCTGATCAATTGCGACTGACCGCGCCCGAATGGGATAACGTACTGCAACTTTTTAGCCCTCAGGCTGAAAACGCTGAACAGGAACGTCGCCAGATCGCCGAAGCCATCGGCATGCTCGAAGATATCATAGGCACTAAGATAGGCACCACCGCAGACCGTGCTGGCACGTTTGGTAACCGCGATTACCTGCACCAGCAAGACTGTAACGATGAGGCGATCAACAGCACGACCTATATGCGACTGATGCAGCAGACTGGCCTGATACGCTGGCACACCATTTTAGATACACGTACCCGCAAATTCTTCTTTACCGGCTGGCCACATACCGCAGCGGTGATTCGTGAAAATGACACCCAGGCCGAGTTTGCTGTGGATAGCTGGTTTTACGACAACGGCCATGCCGCGACCATTGTGCCGATGGCGCAATGGAAAGACGGCTATATTCCGCAAGATAGCCCTATCAATGACCGTGAATCAAGCCAGCAAGGCGCAGAGTAAATAGCTGCGTGCGTATCGCCCAGTAAATAGGTTTAAAACAGTACTGGTTTTTCCAGATACTGCTTCGCCGTACTTAAGCATTGTTCCAGGCTGTGGGTTTGGATCGGAGGGAGCATGGTCTGGGTTTAGGCATTCCATCTGTCTCGCACTGCATCCCGCCTGATCACAAATTCCGCGTTTCCCTAGCTATTTGCTGACTGTCATCGCAATTAAGGCTAAAATTCGGCCTTTAGAATTCTGTTAGAACTCCATTCCTATGCGCGCCTCACAATTTTTCATTGCTACCCAAAAAGAAGCTCCTTCAGATGCCGAACTGATCAGCCACAAACTGATGGTCAGGGCCGGGCTGATCAAAAAACTGGGTAGTGGTTTGTATAGCTGGATGCCGCTGGGTTTACGCGTGTTGCGCAAAGTGGAGAATATCGTCCGCGATGAGATGAATAAAGCCGGTGCGCTAGAGTTATTAATGCCTGCGGTGCAACCCAAAGAACTATGGGAAGAAACCGGCCGCTGGGCGGTATTTGGCCCGCAAATGCTGAAAATCCAGGACCGGCACGAACGCGATTTCTGCTTTGGCCCAACACATGAAGAAGTGATTACTGACATCGCGCGTAAAGAAATTAGCAGCTACAAACAGTTGCCGCTGAATTTTTACCAGGTACAGACCAAGTTCCGTGATGAGATCCGCCCACGTTTTGGCGTGATGCGCGCCCGCGAATTTTTGATGAAAGATGCTTATTCTTTCCACACTAGCGTTGATTGCCTGGTGAATACCTACAATGGCATGCACACGGCTTACAGCAATGTGTTTACGCGCCTTGGCCTTAAATTCCGTGCCGTGAAAGCCGATTCCGGTGCGATTGGAGGCGATGGTTCGCAGGAGTTCCATGTGCTGGCGGATAGCGGTGAAGATGCGTTGGCTTACTGTGAGCAATCCGATTATGCGGCCAACGTCGAGATGGCGGAGGGGATCGCCAATAGTAGCCGTCCAGCGGCGGCTGAAGCCATGCGTGAAGTGGATACGCCCAAACAGACTACTTGTGAAGATGTGGCGAAATTACTGGAAATACCAGTGACCAAAACCGTGAAATCGGTGGCGTTGATGGTGGATGAAGTATTCACTCTGGCCTTGTTGCGCGGCGACCATCAGTTGAACGAAGTGAAGTTTGGCAAAGTGGACGGGGTGCAGGACTTCCGCCTGGCGACAGAAGAAGAGATTCGCGCGAATCTAAACTGCCCACCTGGCTTTATCGGCCCGGTCGGTGTCAATGCCAGCGTGCGTGTGATTGCCGATAGATCCGTCGCAGTGCTAAGCGATTTTGTCTGCGGTGCCAATAAGCCGAAATTCCATTTGGCAGGCGTTAATTTTGGCCGTGATTTACCAGAACCCGCAATCGTTGCCGATATCCGCAATGTGGTGGAAGGCGATATCAGCCCGGATGGTAAAGGCACGCTGAGCTTGTGTCGTGGCATTGAAGTCGGCCATATTTTCCAGTTGCGTACCAAGTATTCCGAGGCGATGCAGGCGACTTATCTTGACGAAAACGGTCAGTCGCAAGTGATGGAAATGGGCTGTTATGGCATAGGTGTGTCGCGTATCGTCGGTGCGGCGATCGAGCAGGGCCATGATGATAAAGGCATTATCTTCCCACGCAGCATGGCGCCGTTTGATGTGGTGATCTGCCCGATAGGCCTGGATAAAAGTGACGCAGTGAAACAGGCGGCATTTGATCTTTACCAGCAGCTGCAGCAAGCCGGGGTGGATGTATTGCTGGATGACAGGGGCGAGCGCCCGGGTGTGATGTTTGCCGAAAGCGATTTGCTGGGTATCCCTCACCGTATCGTGATTGGTGACCGTGGTCTGGCTGAGGGGCAAGTGGAATATAAAGGCCGCACTGATACTGAGGCACAAAACTTGCAAGTAGCTGACAGCGTTGCGTTTTTACGTGACAAACTTGGTCAGTAACTGGAAGCGTTTAGTCATTCTGTTTGGCGTCTGAACCGTTTCTGAAATAGATAGAATAGGTAAGATGAACAAAGCATATGTTTTACCTTCTGCGATGGTGTTGGTCGGCCAGTTGTTGTGGTCGACGATGACTTTTGCCGGTAACCAGAAAGAAGAGCCCCTAGCCAACAGCGTTAAATCGCTGATGCAGAAATCTGTCAGCGACCTGGCAGCCCCTCGCTTGTTGTTTGACACCGAGCAGACTGCGCAGCAATGGTTGCAGGAGATGTCGGTCAGGCTGGCAAAACGCATGCCGGATATACAATACCGGGAAGACTTCCTGAAATCTGTGCACTATGAAGCAACCCGTGCAGGCCTGGATCCGCAACTGGTACTGGGCTTGATACAGGTGGAAAGTGGTTTCAAAAAATATGCACTTTCCAGTGTCGGCGCGCGTGGCTATATGCAGGTGATGCCATTCTGGGTGAAAAGCATAGGCGCCAACGAACATAACCTGTTCGATATGCGCTTGAATCTGCGTTACGGCTGCACTATTTTGCGGCATTACCTGGATATCGAGCGCGGGGACTATTACCGCGCGTTGGGACGCTATAACGGTAGCCTGGGCAAACCGGAATACCCTAATCTGGTGGTGGGTGCTTGGCGCAATCACTGGCATTATGATTCACCGTTAACACTGAATGTCGCCAGCCAGTAAGCACTGGCTTGAGCAATAAAAAACCGCGCAATTGCGCGGTTTTTTATTGCAGGATAAATGCTTTATTTAACGACCTTGAATCCGTAATAAGTGCCGAATTCGCCTTCGTTCTCGTGATACACGAACAACATGCCGTTGCTGTAACCAGCACCATTAAAATGGTTATGAGAACGTAGTTTCATGGTTTTTGGCAATGCACTTTTACCGACATATTGCCCGGTCAGGTCAAAAATCAATACTGCTTTATGGTCCACGTCGAGCAAAGCCAGCTCATTGCCTGCCACACCGGTAAAGCCAATAAAATGGTCGCTGACATCATCGTAAGCCACTTGCGCTTTGCTGAAATCCAGTTTGATTTCTTTTAGCTTTTCGCGCTGCTTGGCATCCACCACAAACACCAGGTTGCCATGTTCCTGTTTGGCATAGTAGTGATTGGTCGCCGCGTCGTAACTGGGCATGGTGCCTGCGTCGCCAAAGGCCGGGTTAAACTGGGAAATATCACTTGAACTGGTGAGTACTTCACCCTTGTCGTTCACTTCCAGGCTGTAGATGCCTGTGTTAGGTGAAAAACCGGCTGCGGTGGAAATGTTATAAGTGATGGTTTCCAGTTTTGCAGAGTTGGCGTTGTAATACAGCGAGCGGTTATCAAAACCGGGCTTGGCGGAATTCACATATTGGCCACTGGCTGTGTACGCATGCACTTCCGATTTTGAAATCGGCGCTTCAAACTCCGTGCCCATAGGCGCCAGCCCACCATCCGCAATGTAGTAATGCTGGTTGCCCGGTAAATAAGCCACCGTCATCGGGCGGGTGGTGGGTTTTTTTACCAGCGGGATTTTAATGCCGACTTCGGCTTCTGGCAGGATTTCCGCCTGGCTGGTGAGCGACAGGCATAGCAGTGCCAGTCCGCCCAGTGTGTGTGTATTGAATTGCATATCTCCGTGATCCTGTTTTATAAGTGTTGTATAGACGCTATTTTAAGCGGCAAGTTTTTGTTTTTTCTGCGCAATTTTATTTATTTTGTGATGGTGCACGGGTGATCAGCATGGCATCCCCGTAACTGAAGAATCGGTAAGATTCTTGAATGGCATGCGCATAAGCACGCTTGAGCAAATCGTAGCCGCCAAACGCAGAAACCAGCATCATCAAAGTGCTTTTGGGCAGGTGGAAATTGGTGATCAGCCGGTCTACCAATTGGAACTCAAATCCGGGCGTGATGAAAATATCGGTTTCGCCATGGTGCGCAAACAATTTATCTGCCCGCGCGGCGCTTTCCAGCGTGCGTAAAGAAGTCGTACCGACTGCAGTCACGCGTTTGCCTGCTGATCTGGCTTGCAGGATTGCGGCGATGGTTTCTTCCGGCAGGTGATACACCTCGCTATGCATGTGATGCTCGGCAATATTGTCCACCTTGACCGGTTGAAAAGTACCCGCGCCCACATGCAAAGTTACGTAGCGCACATGCACCCCTTTTGCTGTGAGGGTGCTCAGCAAGGCTTCATCAAAATGCAACCCTGCTGTCGGCGCCGCGACAGCGCCTGCATGCTTGGCAAATACGGTCTGGTAACGCGTGTCATCTGCAGCATCAGCCGCATGCTCAATATAAGGAGGCAACGGTAATTGACCATGGCGCTCCAGAAAGTCATACCAGGATGCATCGCCTAACAGGCGGATATGAAACATATCTGCATGACGCCCCAGCACCTCTGCCTGGTAGCCATCGGCCAGATGCAGTAGCCCGCCAGCCTTAGGCGAGCGTGAAGATTTGATTTGCGCGTAAGCCTCCTGTGACTCAAATACGCGGTCTATCATCACCTCAATATTTCCGCCTGTAGCCTTTTGCCCAAACAGCCGCGCCTTAATTACTTTGGTATCGTTCAGCACCAATACGTCACCGGCTTCAAAATGTTCACCGATCCGGCGGAAAAAATTGTCTTGAATCGACTCGGTCATCGCATCGACCTCCAGCAGGCGGCTTTCGGAACGATCAGGGAGCGGATGTTGTGCAATCAGGTGTGGCGGGAGATAAAAATCGAAATCTAGAGTTCTCATAAATCAAAATTATGGTTATAATAGCTGTCTTGATGTCCTACATTATATCCCATGCCGGGATGGCGGAACTGGTAGACGCACTGGACTCAAAATCCAGCGCCGCAAGGCGTGCCGGTTCGATTCCGGCTCCCGGCACCATAATATAATCCAAAGCAGTCTAAAGCAATCCAAAAAAAGCCTTAAATCAATGACTTAAGGCCTTTTTTACGTCTATAGCAGTCCAAAGTAGTGCATTAGCATCCACAATTATTTAGGGGTAACATATGGGGTAACAAAACTTACCCCAGCAGGAGTTACCCCTAAATGGCACTCACAGATACTGCTTTAAGAAACGCAAAACCTACCGATAAGCCATACAAGCTTTATGATGAGCGTGGCCTGTATCTGATCGTAAACCCTAATGGGGGTAAATGGTGGCGGCTGAAGTACCGTTTAGACGGCAAAGAAAAGACAATATCACTCGGCACTTACCCCGAGGTTACCCTGGCTCAGGCCCGAGGTAAGCGTGACGATGCTCGTTCATTGGTAGCCGGTAATACAGATCCAAGCCATCACAGAAAAGAAACAAAGATTCAGGCCAGGCTAGATGCGCAAAACACCTTTGAATCTGTCGCCACTGAGTGGCATGCCCTTCATAATAAAACCAAGTCTGAGCGTCACCGGCAACGTGTGCAGCGCTGGCTAGAGTTCTATCTATATCCGACCCTCGGCAATAAAACAGTTTCAAGCATAACAGCCCCGATGGTATTAGATACCACCAGCGTATTGCAGAAGCAGGGGAAGCTGGAAACTGCGCACAGAGTTATTCAAACTGCTGGCCAAGTATTCCGTTATGCCATCCAAAAAGGGTTTGCAACATACAACCCAGCACCTGATCTCAAAGGTGCATTACCTCCGCCAGTTGTTAAGAACATGGCGGTCATGATCGAGCCCAAAGACGTTGCCCAGTTATTGCGAAGCATAGATGCCTACCGTGGCACGCTGACTGTGCAATGTGCCCTTAAACTTGCCCCTTTGTTATTTCAGCGGATCGGTGAGTTGCGGCATATGAAGTGGGCTGACTTGGATTTTGATAATAATGAGTGGCGCTACCTGGTCACTAAAACCAAAACACAGCACATTGTTCCGTTATCCAGGCAAGCACTGGAAATCATTAAAGCCATGCAGCCATTCTCAGGTAATGGCCTGTTTGTTTTCCCTGG
Source organism: Methylophilus sp. E2MeOHC9 (assembly GCF_058744375.1). Taxonomy (NCBI): domain Bacteria; kingdom Pseudomonadati; phylum Pseudomonadota; class Betaproteobacteria; order Nitrosomonadales; family Methylophilaceae; genus Methylophilus; species Methylophilus sp. E2MeOHC9. The sequence continues at coordinate 260,044 of NZ_CP196024.1, read as the reverse complement.
TGGCCGTACTCATGAGCGGCCAATGAGTGAGAATGCCATCAATGCTGCGCTACGTAATATGGGCTATGACACCCAGTCAGAGATTACCGGCCACGGCTTCAGGGCGATAGCGCAAACATTAGGCGAACAGGAACTAGGGTTAGATCCCAAACACATAGAGCGCCAGCTTGCCCACTCAGTGGCCAACCCCCTGGGCACTGCTTATGAGCGGGCACAGTTTCTTAAAGATCGTAAAATAATGATGCAGCGCTGGGCTGATTATCTGGATGAACTCAAGGCTGGGGCAAAAATAATTCCGCTAGGGGATAGGGTGGCTTAGTCCGTCCCGTGTTTTTTTGTTGGGGATTCTGGGGATTTTGGGGATATTTCAATCTAACCCTTATGTAGCCTAGATCCTTTAGTCCCAAAAATTGGCATTTATGCACTTAATAAACTGGGGATGTCCCCAAAAATAGGCTGAAAATTGGCGCATTAAATCTCCTGCATGCACCAGAGCAACCGTGATTTTGTAAAAAAGTATAGCTGAGGTAATCACATGCCAAAACGTAAGGACACCAAAATTCAAGACTTCGAGATCGAGTTTGTATCCATTGGCCAACCAGATCCTGTTGTCGCTGCAAAAGCAATATTGCCTTTAATACTTGAGCTATGGAATAAAAAACTGGAAAGGGACAATACCGTTACTCATGCGGCTCATGAGTAAGCGGCCGTGCTGGTTTAATCTTGGCGGATAACCAGCACAGCCTAACCACAACGCAAGACTATTTGGAGTTGCATTATGGATGCTCAGCAAAATACCACACCTTTTCCTGGTGTAGTTTTAATGAAAAGTAATTGTTTATTACAGTACTCGGGATCTAAACAGAATTTGGTGGCCTGTGGGTTACTTAAAGATAAATACTTCCCTGGTGAGCAAGGCAATAAAGTTACTGTTAATCAAATTGAAGGTAAGGAAATATCCAAAACAGGATTTTCACCTGCAGAGTTCAGGAGAATAAGGATCATAAGGCATGATGGGAAAAGTAAATTATTCCATGTAGCGGCATATTTTGTGTGGCAGATTGTCCGCGAAAACGAGAAGGCAATGAAAATTCATGAAGCTAAGAAGAAAGCAATGGAGCTGGCTTTAATGTGGATAAATTCTCTGCCGACTAGTGAGCTTAATTTTAAAAAACGTACAGCTCGTTATTTAGATGGCATCCATAAAATCGAAGAGAGCATAGTTTTTAAACGAGGTGGGTATTCTATGACTAAACAAGCTATTGATAAATATAATGCTGCCGTAGCCGCTTTAGTTGATGTGGCATTGAATAGTAGCCTCATTTTCTCTGAGGATGATCACATAAAAGAGCGGCTTAATTTGACACAACAGGCATTTGATAGGCACTTAGCAACCTATTGTGAGGAATCCGAAAGAGAGAAACAGTTTAAAATATTTAAATCAGAGGTAGAAAGCCAGCTAGATTTGGCCGCTTTATCAGGGAGTATTAAAGATTGCTCAAAGATTGATAGCTTAGTAGCTTAAACAGTTTAGCTACCCCTAGTCCGGCCAGACAAAAAGCGGGAAACCTTCACCCGCCTGGGGTGGCTTCCTTATTGAAGGTGCACTTCGAAGGGGTGCTATGAAAGCTGAGAAAGCTTCAAAGCCGGATTACCTGGCTGATCTATTTTGGTTGATCTGCCATTTAATGCGTGAGCGTCAGAAACTAGATAAACGTAGTGAAGCGTTTTTTATCGATGTTAGATTGAAAACCTTCTGGCAAATGGCATCCAAATACTTGTTACAAATCAATACTTCATTGCGAGATGATGCAGCCGGTTTTTTGGTTGGTTCATTCATAAATCCGTTAGGTATGTATTCAGCGACAGGCACGGTGGATAGGCCAACAATAAAAGTGAATATAAGAAATGCTCAGAAAAAAGCCGATAAACTGTTTGATGAAATAGCTGATTTGGCAGAGCAGCTGGCTGATAGATTGGAGCTTGTTGAAAGTACAACAAAGTATTCTCCATGCGAGCTGCATTTAATCGATCTTCTTGAGCCTCTCCTGGGTGACAACCCTATTAATGAGGATATTAGCTATAGACGTATACGAACTGTCCAAGTGATTGATTTACTTGCAGCTACATTTCGTGATTATCCACGAACAGATACTATTTTCTCTGAGGTCCCAGGTATGTCTAGTCAAAAATCTAGCTGGCGTGATTGGCTGGCAGAGGTTCGTCATAATCTTGAGCTTATGCTTGATACCTATCCAGGTGACTTTGAGATGAAGGAGGTTTATTGGGTTAACTTAGTAAATGTCTTAATTGATGAAAATATAGGTAGGACTTCAGTGCAGGCGGCATTAAAAGATCATTAGCAATTGATAGGATTTCCTATCCAGTATTTGAAAAAATAACTCGTTTTTAATAATCTGATAAACATTAAAAATTAGCTCCACATGCACCGCAATGGGCATGTTTAGACAAAAGGAGCTAATTGAATGAGTAATGAAATCCCTAAAACAGGCTTCGTGCGCCTGCCAACGATCCTAAGTGTAATTCCCGTTTGCCGATCTTCATGGTGGAATGGTGTTAAATCCGGGAAGTATCCAAAGCCAGTCAAGTTATCAGCCAATACAACTGCTTGGAAAGCAGAAGACATCCATACATTGATCGCTAGGCTTTCAGCAGAAAGTGAGGCATAACCATGGATGAACAAGAAAGCATCGTTCTAAATATGCAAGGTGAAGCAGCGCTAGAAGCTCAAGATGCACTGAAAGCAAGTGTTGAAAACTTGCCTGATTTTTTAGAGTTAGGTGGAGATCGAGCACTAGAAGAATTCACATTGATGATTGGTTTCATGGTCGTGTATCAGATGTCGCTGGAGAGTCAGAGAGTCGCCCAGTGCATTAATGACATTAGAGAAACACTTGAGGCTAATAGTAATAATGATGACAACAATACCAGGCGAGTTATTGAGCATCTGGAGGATATTGTTGAAAGCATAGATTGCCTTGGCGAAAGAAGGACTGATTTTTGGATGACCAGCCAATTGGCCGCTATTGATAAAGCTAAGGAAATTGGCTTGGTTATACCGCCTGAGTGGTCATTAGACGATTTGCGGTACAAGTTGCACCAGGCAATTTATGGCGGTGAGCATGGCTAATATCAAACAGATTGCACAAGCCGCCGTAAGTAGTGTTAGCAGCGTATTAAATGAGTGGTGTCCAGGTGGCCGCATGCAGGGGCGTGAATATGTGGCACTCAACCCGACACGCTCGGATAGTCGAGCCGGATCATTCTCAATCAATATTGATACCGGGGTGTGGAAAGACTTTGCGACAGGTGACAATGGCGGAGATCTGGTTGCACTGGTGGCATATGTTGACGATGTGAAACAAAGCGAGGCCGCCCACCGTTTGGCGGTGTTTCTTGGCATGGCATACGATAAGCAGGGTAAAAGCCCGGCCATTACGGCAACAAAAAACCAGCCTGCCAATACTCCGGCATCTACCGCTTCAAAAAAACCGGCCAAAGACGGTTATGTATGCGTGATGCCAGTCCCAGAAAATGCAACTAAGCCACCTAACACGCATTCGCGGCATGGTAAGCCTTCAATGCGCTATGCATACTTGGGCGCGGCCGGAGAGGTCAATTTCTATCATGATCGTTTTGAGCCAAAAGCAGACGGAGAGCGAAAGCAATTCGCACCGCTTACATATTGGGTTAACCAGGCCGTCAATAAGGGCGAGTGGCGATATAAAGCACCGCCTGATAGAAGGCCGCTTTATGGATTGCATAAACTTAGTACCGCAATTAGTGCAGACGTCTGGACAGTAGAGGGCGAAAAAGCCACTGATGCGCTAGCCGATTTGTTACCAGATGGAGCTGTAGTGAGTTGGCAGGGTGGGGCGCAGGCCGTAAGTAAGGCAGATTTTGGTACGCTTGCTGGCCGTAATGTGATTGTATGGCCAGATAATGATGCACCAGGCATACAGGCTGGCAATAATGTCCAGCGTGCCCTGTTGGCAGCTGGTGCAAAATCTGCCCAGGTGCTGGATATGAATCTGCTAAATCAATACCTGGATCAGCTTGGATACAAACTGCACCCTGGGGATGATGCTCACGATCTGAAAGTGGCAGGATTTAGTATTGACGATATGCAAGCGCTGGTCGCGAATGTGAATAAACTGTGCAGTCCGGACAGTCAGCCATCAGCGCAGGAAGCAACGCCACCAGCCCAACCATTCAAGCGGCATTATATGGTGGATGATGCTGGTGTCTACCTGGTGGATGTAACCCCTGATTATTCGGCCTATAAGCCGCCCCGCTGGATCTGCGACAAGCTGGAAGTGTTAGCCTTAAGCCGATCACCGTTAAACGGTGAATGGGGTTCTCTCGTAAGCTTCAAAGATCGTGACCAGGTGCAGCACCGTTTTATTATTCCGGCTCGAAGCTTTAACGGTGAAGGCTTGGATGCGACCGGCCAACTGTATGAAAATGGCCTGACTATTGCACCTAAAGCCCGTGCGCTGGTTCTGGAGTACCTTCAACAAGAAAACCCAGCCAAGCGTGTACGTGTAACCAATAAAACTGGCTGGCACGGTGAAGGTGATGCGTCTGTATTTGTATTGCCACAAGGGGCAATGGGTGACGCTGGTGAAGAGTGGATTTATGACAGCGTCCAGCCTAATGCCTCGACCTTTAAACGCAAAGGTACATTAGAGGCCTGGCGCGATAATGTAGCTGCTTTATGCGCGGGTAATAGTCGACTGGTATTTGCAGTAGCTATCGCGTTTGCAGCTCCGTTACGTCATCTAATGGATATTAAAGATCTGGGCGGCTTTCATTATCGTGGACAGTCCAGTGATGGCAAAAGTACGGCATTGAGACTGGCCGGGAGTGTGTGCGGTGGCACAGATTATTTAAGGCAGTGGCGCCACTCAACAAGTGCAATGGAAAGCATAGCCATGATGCATTCTGATGCACCTTTGTTACTTGATGAGTTAAAACAAATAGACCCTAAGGAGGCTGGGGAAGCCATATATATGCTTGCAGCTGGTGCCGGAAGGGGAAGGGCACTGGCGTCTGGTGGTTTACAGAATACAAAGCAATGGCGAATATTGTTTTTGTCGGCTGGTGAGCTAAGCCTAGCCCAACATATGAATGACTCTGGCAAGAAAGTGCATGCTGGGCAGGAAATACGCATGGCAGATATACCAGCCGATGCAGGGGCAAACATGGGCGTGTTTGAGGATCTTCACGGCTACGCTAACGGGAATGAATTTTCTAAAGCCATCACTCAATTGGTTTCACAGAATTATGGTGTTGCATTTCCTGCATTTATTGAGTGGGTGATCAAGCATCGGCTAGATGTGATGGATAAATTGCAAACCGCCATAAACAGTTTTGACACGGGGTTGTTATCAATTAATGCAAGTGGTCAGGCTCATCGGGTTTGTGGAATCTTTGCTCTAGTAGGGGCAGCTGGAGAGTTGGCAACGAGAGCTGGCATTACTGGGTGGCAACAAGGAGAGGCCTTTAAAGCAGCAACAAATTGCTTCAAGGCATGGTTGCAAGGCTTTGGTGGTGAAGGAAGTCAAGAACATCGTGCAATGTTAGCTCAGGTGCGGTTGTTTCTGGAGCAGCATGGGGAAGGCCGGTTTGCAGATATAGGCCGGAATGCCATAGAAGACGACCATGCCGCCAGGGTAATGTCTAAGGCAGGTTACCGCAAGCATGACAAGGTTGCTTTGCAGACTGAATATTATGTTTACCCCGAACTGTTTAAGACTGAGGTATGCAAGGGATTAGACCATAAGGCGGTGATTAGACTTTTAATTGATAAGGGTTATATGCACAAAGGGGACAAGGACCATATGGGCCAACCCAAACGTGATTTACCTGAAGGTAAGCGTCGTGTGTATCAAATTTATGGGTCTATCTTTGAGGACGAAAATGAATAACTCAAAGGATTGGACAAGCCTTATAAGCGAATCTTTGGAGGTGGAATCTGGGGACGTCCCCAGTGCTATTAGGCCAAAATCTGATTATTTGGGGACTGAAGAATCTAGCAATTATGCGGCTTATAGCGATATATCCCCAAAATCCCCAGAATCCCCAACAAAAAAACAAGGAAGGGGAAACACTCCAAACTTTAGACGCGCGCGCGGAGGATGGTTTCGGGCAGTTGAATTGCGATAAAAAACAAGATCCGGTCTTGATTATTCAGGCTTCGGATAATGGGTTTGAGTGTGGTCAATGTGACCACCTACACATGCAGGTCTTTAATAGAGGTAAGGACCGGCGGTTATTCCATTGGCGATGTGTCAAAGGATTCAACATTATGGAGGCTCACTTCGGAGGTGAGCGTATACAGATTGCACCTATTGATTGTGATCAATACCAGCCATAGGGTTATGGGTCCTTTCTAGTCCTTCATGTGCTGCGGGTAATTCGAACCGCGATATCAAGCTAGATCCTCTTAGTACTGTGGGGTGGTCATTCAGGTGGTCGATGGGTGGTCACCACAATATATAGTGGTCAAAAATTACGGGTCCCTCCTGAAGATTTTCACTGCGGGCGCGAGAACCGCCAGTTTTCTGCAGTGACGAGATCGCTAAGGGGGTCATAATCTTTCGTAATTCCTTAGAGGTCTTGCCATATAATAGTTCGTAGTGCTGACTGGCTTATTAAACAAGGCAATTGACTTGAATCTACAGGGTTGTCCATAATGCGTTAGGCTAAATAATCAGAAATGTCGAGACTTGTGCCCAAAAAATTCAAGCAGGGACAGTTGGCAAACCAAGGTGGCAAAGAGAATGCTGACTATACATAGAAGTTCAAAACTTGATTAGTTTATGAATTATCTAAACTGACACCGACTCGGACTAAAAAAGATGCTAGAACAAGTTAAATTAGAAGATTTACATTTTGATCCAGAAAACCCTCGGCTCCCCAATAATTTAAAGCATAAGGGTGACGATGAGGTCCTAAAATATTTGCTGTTGCAATGTAACTTAATCGAATTGATGCTTTCAGTTGGTCAACATGGTTTTTTCCAAGGCGAACCGCTTCTTGTAGTCCCTCGTCAAGAGGGGGGATTTACTGTTGTAGAAGGCAATAGACGCTTAGGAGCATTAAAGTTATTACAGAAAGATGCAGTAGCTCCTGTAAAAATTAGTCAGGTTAATGAGGTAAGAGCAACCACAGGCGAGGCGCCTACAGATATTCCGGTTCTTAAGTTTGAGGATAGAAAGCTTATCCTTAGCTATTTAGGTTATAGGCATATCACCGGTATAAAAGAGTGGGATGCATTAGCTAAAGCAAGATATCTAAAACAGTTGAGAGCACGGCATGGTGAAAGTCATGAGGAGGCTCATCGGGCTCTTGCAAAAGAAATTGGTAGTAAATCCGGAACTGTCGCAAAACTACTTACTGGGCTTGAATTGCTAGAACGGGCAAGAGACAGTGGGCTTTTAGAAAAGATTAAACTTTCTGAGGATGATGTTCAGTTCTCTTTGCTAACAACAGGTATTGGCTATTCAAGTCTATGTCATTTTATAGGACTTAATTCCGCGGCTGATGTTGATGCGAAGGGTCTTAAAAATCAGGAGTTTGAAGAGTTCTTTTCATGGATATTTGATAAAACTGCAGGTTCGACTAAACTCGGTGAGTCAAGAAATCTAGAAATATTGGCTCGTGTAGTAGCTAACGAAGAGGCGCTCAATCAATTTCGCCGAGGGGCATCTATAGAGACTGCTGATCTTTATACTAGCGGCCCATTAGATGCATTACGTAATTTGTTACGAGTTACGGAAGAAAATTTAGCAAGTGCCATGGATATTCTTAATGTGGCAGATGGCATAAATGAAGCAGACACTATTCAGGCAGATCGAATTCGTAGGGGATCTATAGCTCTACATTCTGCGCTTGTCGGTCTTATGTCTCAAAAAGAGTAGATCTTATGATTCTTTTGGATAAGCCCCGGGATAGTGATATTCATACTATTGCTGATTTTTCTGAACTATTGTGTCTAGTTACATTAGATAGAGATTGTTCAAGAGAAACTATTAGCGATCAGGTTAAGGATATTGGAGATTCTAAATTAAGTGAAACGGATTTAGACGATAGCTTTAGCCAGATAGAGTGGAGAGTCAGCGCTTTTGGCGATTTTTATCCATTTACCATAGATGTCGGCGCTAAAAACTTTTCTGCTCCAGAAACTTTTACTGACAAACAACGGCTTTATATTTTCCTGCTGTTATCTGCAAACCTTCCATTTCTTGAACATACTGTCGGAATTACTGATGCGTTTGAAAGAGTTGCCTTACAGGCTTTAAAGCCTATTTGGGTTGATGATGCGCAGGTAAAAGCTTTTGGTAAGAATGAAACAGACTATCAGGGTGCAAAATGGGAGCGAATAAATACTTTGGCAGAAAACATAGGCGGTACAGGTAGATGCACTGCTACTACTTTCAGGACTCGAGATACTGGTGATGGTGGCATTGACATAGCCGCCTGGCTAGAGTTAGATGCTTATGAAGGAAGGAATAAACCCTCTTTACTTGCACAGTGCGCTTGCTCTAGAAATGAATGGCCCAGGAAACAAACAGAAATAAGCCGTGACAGGCTAAATAATATGATTCACCCAAGTCATCCATGGATGCAGATGATTTGTATACCACATAGTTTTAGAAATAATCATGGTAAATGGGCTGTAGATGGTGAAATAGCCTCTTGTATTATTTATGACAGGCTACGCATTTTATTAAATATTAATCCAACTATAGATTGGGATGTAATCAATGCACCAACGTTGTTAGACGACTTTTTGGCTTACAGAATGCCTTTAGTTTAATTACTTGTGAGTTGATCAAACATTAATATTTGTCGCAGATATCTACACTATTCGTACTCTTATTAAATTATGCATTTTTGGTGGGTGAACCATAAGCAGACTTTCTCCGCAGAAGTATTGGGTGGATATATTTGGTCACCTAAACAAGAGAGTAATGGTGCAAGAAGTCAGTTCTATACCAATATGACACTTACCAAGCCCGGCGATCTGATATTTTCATATGCAGACACTAAAATTAAAGCTATCGGCATAATAAGTGGTAGTTGTGTTGAAGCTATAAAGCCATCAGAGTTTGGTAATGTTGGTAGTTATTGGGGAGCAACTGGCTGGCTAGTTCCTGTTGAATGGAGACCCCTTGACTATTCATTCAAGCCGAAGACTTATATTGAACAATTAAAAGACCTACTACCCAAAAAGTATTCTCCATTAAATGATAAGGGTAACGGTAACCAAAAATGCTATTTGGCAGAAATCTCAAAAGAGCTTAGTGAAAAAGTTTTTGAATTGCTCGGAATTGAAGCAAACAGACTAACCCATGATCTTGCGAATATTCGAGTGGACTCTGTTGCTCAATCTATTCAGGAACAATTATATAAGGCTCCTATTGAGACTACTGAAATTGAACAGCTTATTAAGGCAAGGGTAGGGCAAGGCATATTTCGCCTTAAAGTTATAGATAAAGAAAAAGTATGCCGAGTTACTGGTGTTTCAGATCAGTCGCTATTGGTTGCAAGTCATATTAAACCTTGGCGGAATTGTACAAATGAAGAGCGGCTTGATGGAAACAATGGGTTACTGCTTTCACCGCATATTGATAAGCTTTTCGATCGTGGTTGGATTAGCTTTAATGATGATGGAAGAATCATAGTTGATGATACTTCCATTATTGACGTTTTATCTTGTTGGGGAGTTGATACCAAGAAGTCCGTAGGGATTTTTTCGTTGGAACAGCGGATTTATTTGGACTATCACCGAAAGAATATTTTTAAGGGTAAGAAGCCTGACTTAATCAGCTTACTCGAATAACTGTTTCTAATCCCAAATATTGGGCAATGCTTTAGCGACAGCTTCAAATAATTGGGGAGGTACCGCATTCCCTGCTACTTTGTATTTCATGTTCAAACTGGCGTTGTCTGTTTCTGGGAAAGTAAATTCTTTGCTGAAACCCTGGAGGCGAGCAGCTTCTAAGTAGCTGAATCTTCGTGCAGGGGTGTCGGTTATAAACTTCCATTCATCTTGCGTGACTTTTTCCATTACAGGACTTACCGGATGAAGGGGCATGTGCCGCGGATTACTTACGATTGTTTTGGATGGCTGGTGCCAATCTCTTCTTCTATCTCGTGACATGTAGTACCAATGAAAATCAATGTCATAGAAATCGCCCTCTGGCCATTCTGGAAGATCGCCAATGGCATCCTTTATAGTTAAATATTTATTCTCACCATCTTTTGTATGGGTTGGTTCAGGAAAAGTATACTCGGCTTCAAAATCATTACGAATGCCAACTATGAATATTCGTTTTCTTTCTTGTGGTACACCGTATTCGACAGCATTCAAAACTTTATACTTAACCTTATATCCAGCATCTGAGAATACTTTTACTTGATCCTCAAGCAAATGTTGGTAGTTTGAGCGCAACATTCCTGAAACATTTTCGACAATGAACGCTTTAGGCTTAATTGATCCAAGAGCTCTTGCAAACTCTTTGTATAGATAATTTAATTTATTGTCTGCTTGACGCAAGCCACCTTGCGAAAATCCTTGGCATGGATAGCAGCCTACTAACAGATCTGCCGCAGGGAATGACTTTATATCCTCGACTGATCCGAGTTTATAGTCTGTTAGAGGGTGGTTTGCTAGATATGCATCCTTTGCATATGCCAATATGTCGTTGGCCATAACGACATCAAAGCCTGCTTTTAGAATTCCAGCATCTGAACCACCACATCCTGTAAATAATGAGACCGCATTAGGCATTTGTGATTTTTCACGGACAATGGCTGAACTTAACGGCAGAAATTATACGCAATTTACTCGCTGATAGTCAGTCGGTACAAAATAAATATCAATTACTAAGTAATTAATCAATGTAGAGCTTAGGATGTTAAAGCGTTGGAGTGGCCTAATAGGTTACTTTTGGTAAAGTGGGGTAACTTTGGGGGTAACAAATATTTTTAATTATCTTAAAGTGGCTTAAATTCTAGTGAGAAATGAAACATTCGGTTCAGGCTCCCACCACTGATATAAAATAGCAGTTTAAAAAAGGCCTTAAATCAATGATTTAAGGCCTTTTTTACGTCTGTAACTGCCCAGAAATTCACCTTGCATTTTTTCAAATAAATTTAACCTGCCAGTTAAATGGCAGCAGCGTTCAGTATTTTTAGAAATTGGTTGAAATTGGCTATAAAAAACCAATTTTATCAAAAATGGCTGTATTCAACCCGACTTAATTCGGGAAAAATTCCCTAGTAAAGATTTTTATAATTGAGAATCAGTCTCTTAATGCAAAAGAATGTAATGGCACGCGTTTTGCACATATTTATTAAAATGTAAAATTTTGGTGATGGGATATGAGCGACACACTTGCATGGTGCGGAATTGATTTAAAGTGGGCTTATACAGTGGAGCTGAGGCGCATTGGCCGCAGGACTGCCTGCGTGCAACGTGCCAAAGATATTTTGCATGATGCCTTGGTGTTTTTTGCTGTATCTAGTAATCCCGCCCGGGAATCCTCGCCTGAAGCTTATCTTAACGGTATCGTGAATCACCTGATGGTGGATGAATATCGCTATCGCACCCGTTTTGTCGAAGAAGATCAAATAGACGAAACGGCGATGATCCTTGAATGTTCACCTGAGCAGATTTACGAAACGCGGCAGATGCTTTACAACCTGCAGCGTATTGTCGATTTACTACCCAAAAAGTGTCGCCAGGTGTTCTGGTTGTATCATGTGGATGAAATGAAACAAAGTGACATTTCTACCCATTTGGGCATTAGTACCAGCATGGTCGAAAAACACCTTATTCGTGCTATGCTTGATATCCGCGCATTCCAGCAAAAAATGGCACATTAATCTTTAGAATATGCTTAAATCAATGACAGTCAGCGAAGTGGCCGCTAGATGGTATCTGCGGATGCGGGAGCATTCACAAGGTACACCTGAACGCGACGCATTTGAACGTTGGCTGGCAGATGATCCTCGCCATGCTTCCGAATATGAGAGTATCACGCGCGCCATGCATAGAATGAGCTCGCCAGATACCTTGTCGACATTGGCGGATGAAGCCGAGCAACATGCCTTTCTGGCGCAGGAAGCCAAACGTAAAAATAAGCAGCGCCGCGTCGGGCAACTGTTTCTTGTTTCTCTGCTTTGCATCATGAGTTTTGTCTTCCACCAGCAATACCTCGATTGGCAGGCAACACCTGTCATGCAATTGGCTGCGCAAAATCCAGTTGGACAGATCGCTTTGAAAACGCTGGATGACGGTACGCGCGTGACGCTCAGCGCCAAAAGTGATATGGAGGTCACTTATTACCGCCATGAACGCCACGTGCTGCTTAAAGAAGGTGAAGCCATCTTTGAAGTCAGCAAAGACCCTGATCGCCCATTTATTGTAGAGACTGATACTGCGCGAGTCACCGTGCTAGGCACGCGCTTCGCTGTGAATAAATTAGAGCAATTAGTGCGCGTCAGTGTAGACCATGGCACTGTGAAAGTAGAACCCAAGGTCGAAGAAACGCAAAATATTTCACCTGAGACCCGCGTGATCACCAATGGCCAAGTGGTAGAGGTCTATCCAAATCATGCAACTGTACTGGTCAACCGCCCTGCATCAGATGCCTTCTCTTTCCTTAATGGCCGGTTGGTATTTGATCGCGCGGACGTCAATGAGATCGCAGCAACTGTCTCGCGTTATCGCCAGAAACCTGTCCATTCAATGGGTAAAGATATCCGTAATATCTCAGCGGATATCAATATCCGGGATATAGACCAGTTCCTGCGCGGGTTACCAAATATTGCCCCGGTTTCAATTAAAGAAACGCCGCAATATACTTTGGTTAAAAGCCGGTAGTTCGCTCTTGTTTCAAAAGTAAGGTGCCTTCAGGCACCTTTTTTTACGTCTGCTATCCGTAGCAAAGGTGTGGGTATGAGGATTATTAAGCTCCACCATTATATTTAATCACCCACTCAAGTTTGGTAATACCTAATCAGCTTTCTTCCTTATCCATTCAAAGAGAATGCATATTTTTTTCTTGAGAGCGGATTGATAGGGCGGTAAATGTAAAGTTAAGTAAACAACATCAGGTTTTTCTCTCTCCCAGAGATGAGTCTATATAGAGGGAGATTTAGGTGATGCGAATCAACAAAATTAGACAATGTGCAATGTACACATTGTTTGCAATTTGGGGGGGGCTTTCAACACATTTGGTATGTGCTGAAGCATTGAATAAACAACTGCCAAAACAACAGGAGGAGACATTCAGTGTACCTATCAATATTGATATTCCACAGCAGCCATTGGCAAATTCGCTACATGCTTTAGGTAAAGCCACGGGCATGAGTATCTCTTTTCCAAATGACCTAGTCTCTGGCAAAACTGCGCCAGAAGTGAGGGGCCGCATGACGCGTAGCGAAGCTTTACGAAGAGTGCTTGGAGAAAATGACTTAGTACCTAAGATAGAGGGTGAGAATGTATTTATTCAAAAAGCACCCAAAACAGATAATAAAAATGTGCAGTTGGATAAAGTAGAAGTCCGTGCCAAAAGGTTTTACGAAGTAGGACCACTGCCAGGCTTAGGTTTAACCAAAGAAGAAATTCCCGGTAACGTACAAAGCATTTCTGCTAAAGAAATTAAAGAAGCGCATTCATTAAGTCTCACAGATCTGCTCAACAAGAAGTTGCAGTCTGTTAACGTCAATGACTACCAAGGCAATCCATTTCAAATGGATGTTACCTATCGCGGATTTACTGCAGGTCCACAAATCGGAACCCCACAAGGTTTGTCTGTGTTTTTCGACGGTATTCGCGTTAACGAACCATTTGGGGATGTGGTGAATTGGGACATGATTCCGTTAAATGCATTAGCCAGCGTAGACGTTTTTCCAGGCTCCAATCCAATTTTTGGGTTAAACACTTTAGGGGGGGCTTTTACAGTCAAGACAAAAGATGGGTTTAACTATGATGGGGTTGATGCGGAGATTCTTACTGGCTCATTTGGACGTAAGCAACTTCGTATGGAGGCAGGCTGGAATAACGGCACAGTAGCCTTATTTGGCGCAGGTAACTTCTTTCTTGAGGATGGCTGGCGCAAAAACTCCCCAAGCAAAGTAAATCAGTTTTTTGGAAAAGCCAGTTATAGAGGGGATAAATTAGACTTAAATTTAAGTACATTATTAGTTGGCACTGACTTGGTCGGAAATGGCTTAATACCAAACCAAATGTACCAGCAAGATCGCAATGGAACATATACTTCAGAAGACACTACTGAAAATAAATTGCAACAATTTCAACTCTCTGGTAATTATTTTGTAAACGATAAATTCACAATTACTGGCCAAGTATATAGAAGGGATAGTAAACGTAGAGCTACCGGCGCAGATGCATACATGGATGGTTTTGGAGATAATAATTATGTACGAAGAAACCTAGACCCAGGCGAACAATACTCTTGTCAGTATCTCAGCACTAATGCTTATCGCTTACCCGACTATTATGTTTTGGATGTTGATCCCAATACTGGATCCAACGCTTTTTTGGACGACTTTAATGCCAATAGTGGTGATCCTAGCTATAACTTAGACGCGGCACTTGCAGCATTCACTTCCGCTCAAAATCCAGTAATTCGAAAAAATGGTGAGTTAACTGCTGAGTATGCAAATGCTGCAGCATACAATTTTGATTATTGGAAAAACTTTCAAGTCTCTTTTGCTTTTGATCCAAATGCGCCTGCCCCTGTTAACTTAGGGCCTACAACTTCCTATTCTAATGGAGATTTTTCATATCAGACATTAGATTCCACTTTATGGAATTTCCCTAAATTTTATGCCTTGAATATTGACCCTAATATTGAAGGTAACTTTAATTATTTTTACACCCCGGACGGTGTTAAACATCTGGTTGCTACCATAGCCCCAATTAATAAGGATGCTTGTTATAACAATCCTCAAACGCTAGTTCCTTCGCCGTTCTCTGCTGCCGATCGATTTAGGCCGGACGGAAATGGCTCAGGAGAGCCTGGCTTAGTCGAAGGGACGCCAGTGTCAGTGATTACTGATAATAATATCAAGCAAATAGTAGATGGTGGGTCAATTCAGCTTAACTGGAATTTAGAAAAACACAAAATTATGGTCGGTGCATCTATCGATGTGGCTAATGCGAGTTACACCAATAGCCAACGATTGGGTTTATTTGATGAGAACCGCAAAGCTTACCTAGCACCAGATCAGATTCGTGATCAATATGCCGCTGCTGATGTTGCTATTTCGAATAATAATTTCGATGGTACATCCTCTACTAGAAGCATTTATGCAAGCGAAACATGGAGCCCAATTGAAACTTTTCATATTACAGGTGCAGCCAGATACAACGCCACAAAAGTGAGAAATACCGTGGCAACCCGCGCTGCTTTCAGGTATTTCGATTTGGCCAATTATCCTTCTAATCCAGATGACTTCAATTTATGCATAGGTAGCATAGCTAACTGCCCTAGTACTGGCTATAAGTTGGGAGATGGCACTAGATTACTAAAGCCTGCTGAGACTGAAAAATTTAGTTATTACTCTTTTAATCCTTCATTAGGTTTTACATGGCAAGCAAGTGAAAGTCTAAACTTTTACAGCAATTTTGCAAAAGGGACTAGAACGCCAAGCGTGATTGAGTTGGGTTGTGCTTTTGATAGAACGCCGGTTTTTCGTGGCGGACCTAATGATGATCGAAATGATCCATCGCTTTATATAGCAAAAAGTTTGCAAGATAACCGGGCTTGCACATTGCCAACGACCTTGTCTGGAGATCCGTTTTTACCGCAAATCAAGGCTACCACTTATGACATAGGTGTGCGTGGCAATTTTAATGAATTATTTGGTACCGAAAACTTGCAATGGAACTTAGGTGCATATCGCACCGACTTGAAAGATGATATTTACCTGGTAGCAGTTGGAGGCGCAAGCAGTTTTTTTGACAGCATTGGAAGCACAAGACGTCAAGGGATTGAGGCCGGTTTATCTGGCAATACAGGAAAATTCAGCTTTGGTCTGAACTATGCATTAACTGATGCTACTTTTCAAAATAATTTCGAAATGATTTCGAATGAAAATAGTAGCGGAAGAGGCAACATACAAAATGATGGGTTCAAATATATAACTGTTGAGCCAGGGGACCGGATGCCTGGAATCCCCTTGCATAACTTGAATGCAAATGTCAGTTACATGCTAACGCCCAATTGGCGGTTTTCGTTAAGCGCAGTAGTGCATAGTGAAAGTATTATTCGTGGCAACGAAAACAACGAGCATAAGCAAGGGGTAACAGAAACGTATTCGTTTACCGCGCCAGACCCTGCAAATCCAGGTCAATTCATCACTAGAACAGCGTCGAGACAGCCTTTTACAAACCCTGGGAAAGTCAGCGGATATAGCGTATTCAACTTGCAAACTAGCTATGCATTTAATAAGGAATGGACTGCTACTTTGCTCATAAATAATATTTTTGATAAGGAATATTTTAGTGCAGGGCGTCTAGGGAGAAATCCATTTTCGCCCAGTATTAATGGTGCGATCGGTCCAGGAGGGTACAACCATAATTCTGATGACTGGCTAGCTGCGAATTTCTTAGCTCCAGGGGCGCCACGTGGGATTTGGTTAAGCGTGAACTGGAAATTCGATGCTGATAAAAAATAAATTAAATTCTACTGAAAAAAATATTTTATTAGGATGCATTTGTGAACTGCCTTATGAAATTCAACCGAAATCCAGTTAATTCTTTCAGGGCTTAAACAAGATTTAGGTGAATTGGTGACGCAGGCAGCCACAAATGCCTGCTTATTGTAACTCTTAGGAGAAAATAATGAAAAACGTTACATTGAGATTAGCAGTTTTAGCAGCATTAGGAGCTTCGGCGCAAGTTTTGGCTGCAGGATTCGTAAATATTCCAACTACAGGCTTTTCCACTAGCGCATATACTTCATGTAACACTACCGGGAACTTTGGTTCGGGCAGCGGTGCTTCTAGTCCTGTTAATCCAACCGCCGGTGCAAATAATACTTGCGCTTTAGTTAGTCCAGTACCCGCAAATGAAATCTCATCTCCTGAAACCAATTATGCTTTTGTAACTTCAGCAACACGTCCTCTAGCAGTGAATAATATTTACACGGCGGGAAGCGTAAGTGTTGGTAATATTCTGGAGGTGGTTTGGCGCAAGCCGGCAGCTTCTGCACCAGTGACAGCAACTCCTATGTGCATCATTGGTGCTCGAGTTTCTCTAACTAATGTTGCTTATAGCAACGCGACAGATTTAGCAGGTTCTCGGTTTGAGTTAAATGATCTAGCCCGCGGTGGTCTTAGTGGATTAACCGTTGATGCTGCATACGCAATTACAACTAATATTGCAGCCACAGCATCTCCAGTTTTCCGTATAGGCAGAACATATACTTCAGTACAACATCGTGCTTTACCAACAGTAGCTGCTACTCCTCCATATACTCCAGCAATGTTTGGGGATAATGGTGGACCAAATCCAGGAACAAACTACCTGGCTTTGCCTGGTCTTGGCGCAACCCCTTCGTTATCTATTAATGGTGTTAATCGTTTCAACGCTCCCCCTTCAGTCACTGCTATAACTGTAGCGCCTTTGTCTAATCCGACAACGGCTCAACAAGATGCTGGTGTTGATAGTGATTGGGTTGATTTTACCTTCGATGCAAACGCGGTAGATGATGATGGTAGTAGCAATCCTCTTTCAGCCGTAACCTATGTAAAAGTGGCTTGCAACAACGATAACGCTGCTACGATTAATTCCACTGCTGCTGGTACTGGCTGGACAAGGCCAGATGTGCTGCGCTTACGTCAAACGGGTCAAGAAAAAGCTCCGTTTATTTCCATTAGTACTAGTGGGTATGTTTTACCAACGCAACCTGCCATTACAAATACACCAACTACACCTTTTTGATCATATTTAATGACCTCTATCTACGGAGGCTAGCCTCCGTAGACTCATTCTTAATTAAATCTGGAGTTTAATAAAATGGCTTATAAACAATTTAATTCAACAGAAACAGAATATACAGGTACAGCAAGTGATGATCTAATAGTCGGCAATGATCTAGGGAATTTCATCGACGGAGCAAATGGTAATGACATCATTATCGGTGGTAGCGGTAATGACAATCTCTTTGGAGGTGAAGGTAATGATGTAATCTTTGGCGGTGCCGGAGACGATCTTATTGATGTGGGATCAGGTAATAATTTTGCTGATGGTGGCGATGGCAATGACAATATCTTTGGTGGAGACGGGCAAGATATTCTATTGGGAGGGGATGGTGATGATGTACTTCTTGGAGGAGGTGGTGACGACATCCTATCCGGTGGGGAAGGATTTGACATTGTCTACGGTGGTGAAAGTACATTAGGAAATGAAGCTGTTGTCGGTAATTTATATTTAGTTACAGACAATGATATTCTTGTTGGTGGACGAGGTAATGATACTTTCAGAGTTGGATCAGAAGCTGAAAACGTAATAATCACAGGTGGCGTATCGGGATTGGATAATGCTGGTGATGCAGCTCGTTATATTGGCCTTAATGAAGAAGAGGGCCCTGATGAAAGTGAAGAGGGGCCGTTATTTGCCTTTGATACTGTCACCAATCAATACGTAGAAATTGACGACCAAGAAATGTCTGAAGAAGCTGAAACAGATGTTCGCTTGAATATTGTGACTCGCCCAGGCTCTTCTGCAATCAGTACATTTGCTACTACAGTCGTCGGCTACAACGCAGTTGATACGATAGAGTTCACAAAATCTGGTGAGTTTGAAGGTATACAGTTCACTGGTATTGAGCGCATCGAATTAGCAAGTGGTGTGAATATCACTTTAGAAGCCGAGCAATTAGAAGAAAATGGTGAGTCTCTAGGTTTGGGTGAGTTAAATCCCGGCTTCCAAATTCACGGTGTTGCTGGTGGTCCTGTTGAAACAGTCACTCTCGAGCTGGAGTTTGAAGAAACAACTTTCGAACCAGCTTCTACCATCGTTGGTGCAACGCCAGTGACTTATGAGTCTGCCGTTTTTGAGGTTGATGATTTCTCCGTAGCTCATCTCTACTACAACGTTGATGTTATCTACGACGCTTCAGAAGGCGAAGCTGGTAGCTATACACGCATTGACGGCGCTAACGAAGGTAGTGATGCTCACGAAATCGTTTATGGTGGCGACGGTGTTGAGTATGTCACCATGCGTTTAGGTGATGACACTGTCTATGCTGGCGGCGGCAATGACTTGCTGATCGGTCATGGCGGTGCTGATTATCTGGATGGTGGTGAAGGTAACGACATTTTCGTGATCGGTGGCTTCGGTAGTGGTGTGCAAGGCACTACTTCTAAAGCAGATGACGGTAACAAAGAGTGGATCGCTACTGGCGCTAAGCACGATGTGATCGTGGGTGGTGATGGTATCGATACCTTACGTATCACAACTGGTATCGGCGCTAACACTAAAGCAAACGGTACTATCGTGCTCAACAACGACAACTTCAAATCTATGGAAGTCGTGCAAGTGGGTGGCACTGTTGGTCGTTTGAACGTTGAAAATACAGCGTTGCAACTGCTGAGTGACCACTACTACTTTAAAGCCAACGGTACAGTGGCTGATCTCTCCAATACCCTGGGTAACAACGGCGGCACCATCAACAACGTAGTTGTGGATGCTTCTGGCGTGACTACCAATGGTCTGCGTTTTGAAGGTAATGCTAACCAGCAAACCTTTATCGGCACCAGCAAAGCTGATGTGTTTATCGGCAATGGCGGTAACGATACGCTGACTGGTGGCGGCGGTGCTGACAAGTTTGTGTTCGGTAAAGTGTATGAGCAAGTGGTGACAGGCTCTTCAACCACTGTGCAAACTTACACCAACACTGGCTTCACCCTGACTGGTGTAGATACCATCACTGACTTTACACGTGGTTCTGACAAGCTGGAATTGCACCTTGATCAGTACAGCAAACTGGTTGGTTTCAATGCCAGCATGCTGCGTGTGAACTCAACTGGTACTGCACAAGATGCCAATGACTACCTGGTTTACAACACTACAACCAAAACCCTGAGCTATGACGCTGATGGTAATGGTAGCGGTGCTAAGGTAGATATTGCCATTCTGACAGGTGTTAATACTCTGTCCACTTCGGACTTCATCATCGTGTAATTGCGATAGCTGTGGACGACCTAGCGTCCGCAGTTTTTTGTTAAAGAAATACCCGGGTGAACATGTTGTCGCAATCCGAAACCATCAAACAAGTCATGTCTGAACTTTGGCCCATCTGGCGTAAAGTGTGGCTGTTTGGCGTCGTGACCAACCTGCTGATTTTAGTGCCCTCCTGGTATATGCTGGAGGTGTATGACCGTGTCATTAATAGCCGTAATGTCTCTACATTATTGATGCTGACTTTAATGGCTGCATTTGCTTATCTGGTGATGGAAGCACTCGAGTGGCAACGCCGCCGTCTTCTGCAATCCGCCTCTCACCATTTTGAGAAATCACTGCAACAACGTTTATTTGAGCGTGTGTTTACCGCCAAATTAGCCATGCCGGAGTTTCCGGCTCAGCAAGTGTTTTCTGATTTTTCTACCCTCAAAAGTACCCTGCATTCTTCTGCTTTATTAGGCTTGATGGATGCGCCTTTTTGCCTGATTTTCCTGGTAGCCGTATTTCTGATCCACCCGGCACTGGGCGTGCTGACGCTGTTAGGGTTATTTGTTCAGCTGATATTAACCGTACAAAACCAGGCCCGCGTGGCGCCCATGATGAAACAGGCAAACCAGCATGCCATGGAATCTCACCGTTATTTCGCTAGTATCAGCCGTCATTCGGATGCGATGCAGGCCATGCAAATGATGGCACCGGTGGAGCAACGCTGGTTGCAAAGCCAGCATGGCTTTTTATGGCAACAGGCACAAGCTTCTGAGCTGGCAGGCAAAAACGCGGCGGCTTCGCGCTGGTTGCAAACCATGCAGACCAGCCTGATTTTAGGCCTGGCCTGTTATCTGTTTATTGCGGGCGAGTTATTCAATGGCGGCGCGATGATGATCGTCGCTTCTATCCTGGCAGCCAGGGTGCTGGCGCCGCTGGTGCAATGCGTGGGCCACTGGAAAACCTACGAACAGGCGTGGACTGCTTTTCAGCGCATAGAAAGCCTGTTTGCTGGCGCGGCGCAAAAAAGCGAAGGCTTGGTGCTGCCTCCGCCTACCGGCGCAGTATCTGTAGACCAACTGGCTTATGCGCAACCGCAGGCGGGCAAGGCGCAGGCGGAAGTGTTTATCCGCCAGGTGCAATTCAGCTTACCGGCAGGGCATGTGCTGGTGGTGGCCGGCGCTTCGGCCTCTGGCAAAACCACATTGGCAAAACTACTGGTGGGCCTGGTCGCGCCAACCAGTGGCCGCGTGCGCTATGACGGCGTCGATGTGCATGGCTGGGACAAAAACAGGCTGGGCCCTTATGTGGGATACCTGGCGCAGGAAGTGGACCTGTTTGATGGCCGTGTGATCGACAATATCTGCCGTTTTAACAGCCCGGACCCGCAGGCATTATCTGAAGTGGTTGACTTGCTGGGCTTAGCTGACTGGATCAATCAGTTGCCGGAAGGATTGAACACCCTGATCGGTCAATCTGGCGTGCCTCTCTCAGGTGGTGAAAGGCAATTGCTGGGATTAGCCCGCGCGCTCTATGGCAAGCCGCGCATTGTTGTGCTCGATGAGCCTAATGCCAATCTTGATACAGCTGCCGAGCGCACTTTTCAACATGCGATTGCGCGGCTGAAACAGCAGGGCACTACCTTTATTATTATCAGCCATTTGCAGCATATCCTGAACATCGCTGATTTCATGCTGGTGATGTGCCAGGGGCAAATGATCCGCTATGGCAAGCCGAATGATGTGCTGGCGAGCTTTCAGTCAGAGGCGGCAACGGCTGAAGCATTGCAGGCAAAAACAGTAAAACCTAAAGCAGTGAAAGTCGCACAGCCATGAAGCCAGCCTATCAATCTTCATTATGGATATTGATCAAGCCATTCCGGCGGCAATTTATCCAGATGGCTTGGCTGAGCCTGTTGACCAACGTGCTGATGCTGGTGCCCACCCTGTATATGCTGCAACTGTATGACCGGGTCATGCAGAGCCGGAACACCTTGACGCTGGTGGCGGTCACTGCGTTGACGGCTGGCTTGCTATTGCTGATGGCAGGCGCGGACTGGCTGCGTAATCTGTATGCGATCAAAACTGGCGTGCAGTTTGACCTCACTTACGGCAAGCAAATCTTTTCCGCTATTTTTGATACACGCACTACGCAACGCCAGCCGCCGGTGCAGTCGTTGCAGCAACTCACTACCGTCAGGCAGTTTATGACCGGGCAAGGCTTGTTTGCCATGCTGGATATGCCCTGGAGTGTGGTGTATATCACGGTATTATTTGTGCTGCACCCGGTACTGGGGATGACGGCCATCGCATTCTGCCTGGTGCAGTGTGCGGTGGCATGGTGGAACCAGACAGTCATTGCTGGCCCGGCACAACAGGCGCAACAGACCAAGCAAGTCACTGAAAACTTTATTCAGCAAAAAATCCGCCACTTGCAGACCAGCCACGTGCTGGGTATGTCGCACACCTTACGCCAGCGCTGGCAGGCCTTATTATCCGAGCAGTTGCAAGCCGAAAACGTGTGGCTGGCCGCCAGTGACCGCAGCCAGTTTGTGAACAAGTGGGTGCGTTACACCATGCAATCGCTGATGCTGGCAATTGCGGCCTGGTTGACCATCAAAGGCCAGATCAGTGTCGGCTCCATGATTGCATCGAATGTACTCATCGCCCGCGCCCTGCAACCGTTTGATGTGATCGTGCATAGCTGGCGCCAATGGTTGCAAGCCAATACAGCGGCCAGCGATCTGCAATCAATCCTGGATAGCCGCCAACAGTACCTGCAGGCATTGCCTGCTTTGCAGCCGTTACAGCGCCCTTACCATTTAAAACTGGAATCAGTGACTGTTGAACTCCAGTCACGCCGTATCCTGAATGGCCTGAACCTGGGCATTTCGCCCGGGAGGTTGTTGTGCATCATGGGGCCATCAGGTTCCGGCAAAAGCACGTTGGCACGTTTGCTGGTGGGCGTCATTTCGCCACATGCAGGTACATATCAAATCAACCAGTCAGCCATTCAAGCCAACAATGCACGCACCTTGCTGACGCACGTGGGTTATCTGCCGCAACAGGTGTCATTGCTGGAGGGCACGATCGCTGAGAATGTGGCCAGGTTTGGCACACTGGAAAGCCAGCACATTATCCAGGCTTGTCAGCGCGTAGGGCTACATGAAGCCATCCTGCGCTTGCCGCATGGCTACGATACCCGGCTGGATGAGCAAGGCCTGCCATTGTCTGGCGGCCAGCGCCAGTTGCTGGGATTGGCGCGCGCTATTTATAAAGAGCCGCCGTTACTGGTGCTGGATGAACCGAATGCCAGCCTGGATGAGTTTGGCGAAGCGCGACTGATGGAGTTGCTACAAGCCTTAAAAGCAGTACACACCACGATTGTGGTGGTGACGCATCGCTCTGGCGTGCTGAAAGTCACCGATGATTTACTGATCCTCAAGCGCGGCGAAGTGGTACATCATGGCCCGCGTGATGCTGGTATCGCCTACCTGAATCAATTGCAGTCTGCTGCTACCAGCATGCCTGCAGAATCCACATGAGTTTATTCCTATGCAGTTAAATACTGGGCTTTCAAATATCACCAACCCTGTTCCTGGCAATGTGCATGCCATTGAAAGCTATGCGCAGAACACAGGCCACACCAGAAAAGGTGCATTCATTTTGCTGGCCGGGGTGATCGGTTTTGTCGTGTGGGCGGCTTACGCGCCACTCGACGAAGGTGTGCCGACTGAAGGGCAGATCAGCATAGAGAGTAACCACAAGGTGGTGCAGCATTTATCTGGCGGCATCGTCAGTGCCTTGCTGGTGCACGAAGGCAAAGAAGTAAAAGCGGGCGATGTGCTTTTTAAACTGGATGATATGGCCAGCAAAGCGCGCTATGAAGAAGTGCGTCAGCGCTATGCCGGCCTGCGTGCGCAGGAAGACCGCTTGCGTGCCGAGCAATTGCACCACAGCGTGATTGATTTCCATCCGGATTTATTGAAACAGCAGAATGACCCATTGATACAGCAACAAATGCGCAACCAGACACAATTGCTGGCAGCCAGGACAGCTGCGCTGGCGGCTGATATCGCCGGGAAACGCGAGTCTATCGCCGGTTACCAGGCCATGGTGCAGGGTTACCAGGGCATGCTCTCCAGCCACGAGTCGCAACTGGTGCTGCTCGAAGACCAATTGCAGGGCGTGCGCGGCCTGACTGCGGAAGGATATGCCCCGCGTAACCAGCAGAATGACCTGGAACAACGCGTGGCAGCGCTGCACGGCGAACGCGCCAATACCCAGGCGAATATCATCCGTGCCCAACGCGCGATCATGGAGTTGCAACAACAGATCAATCAACGCAACCAGTTAGAGCGCAAAGAGATGGATGCCGAAATGGCACAGGTCAAGTTGCAGGTCGAAGCCGATGCCCAAAAAGTGCTGGCGTTGCGCGATGAGTTAGGCCGTACCGAGATCCGTTCGCCAGCCTCCGGGCAAGTGGTCGGTTTGCAGGTGCATACCCTGGGTGCCATCATCCAGCCCGGTCAGAAGCTGATGGATATCGTGCCTTCCGGTGAGGCGCTGATCGTTGACGCGCAGATACCGCCGCATTTGATCGATAAGATTCACACCGGGCAGGCGGCGGATGTGCGCTTCTCCACTTTTGCCAATAGCCCGCAATTGCTGGTAGAAGGGCAGTTGAAGTCGCTGTCAAAAGATTTGCTGAGCAAACCCGCTGCGACCGCTGAAGGCAGCCAAAGCTATTACCTGGCCAGGATAGTGTTGACGGAAAAAGGCACCAAAGCCTTGCAAGGCCGCCAGCTGCAACCTGGCATGCCGGTACAAGTAGTGATTAAAACCGGTGAACGTACGCTATGGGATTACTGGATGCATCCCCTGAGCAAGCGTTTAGCAGCCTCGATGAAGGAAGAGTAATGCGGTTGTGTGCCACAATAAAAGCATGGTCTGGTGTTGCGTTGTTGCTGTGTCTGATGCCAGTACAGGCGCAAGATGACCTCAATGGTTTATACCAGTTAGCCGTTACCCACAATGCGGATTTTCGCGCGGCACTCGCCAATACCGAAGCCGAACGCGAAGAGCTGACCAAGGCAAAAGCGCTGTTTTACCCCAAGGTGCAACTGGGGATGATGAAAGGGCGCGGCAATACAGACCGCACCACGCAGACCAGTATCGGTGCTATCAATTCTGACATCAATTATGAGCTTGAAAACTATAGCCTGACCGTCCGCCAGCCTTTGTACAACAAGGAAACCTTTGCTATTTATGGCGGCGCCAAGTCTTATGTCACCGCGCAGGAATCATTGCTGGAGCAAGAAAATGCCAAGCTGATCCTCAAGCTGGTGTCGGTATATCTGGAAACCCTGTATGCGCAGGACCGCGTGAATTTGCAGACCAATAAACTGGAAGCCGTGAACCAGCAGTTGCGACAGGCCGAGCAACGGTATAGCCGCGGCAGTGGCACAGTGGTCGAGGTGAATGAAGCGCAATCCAACCTGGATATTGCCAAGGTCGAGAAGATCCAGGCTGCCAACGATTTACTCTCCAACCAGCAAAGCATGCAGATTCTGACCGGCAGTACACATACGTTGTCAGCCGAACTCCTTGTCAATGGCTTAAATACCCTCTCTGTGACCGAGTATAGTGTGGAGCGCTGGATAGAGACTGCCCGGCAACATCATCCGGAGCTGATGGCGGCGACGCTGGATATTGATGTCGCCAGGAAAGATGTAGAAAAAAAACAGGCCGGGCATTACCCGACGCTGGACCTGGTCGGTGTGCGCTCCTATAGCCAGAACGACAGTAACAACACACTTGGGTCACGCTTTGATACCTCAACTATCGCCTTGCAGATGAACGTGCCTTTGTTTGCCGGTGGCTATGTGAATGCCAATGTGCGCCAGAGCGCCAGCCGCCTCACGGCGAGTGAAGAAACCATGACCGCCAAGTCGCGCGAGATTGAATTCAATGTGCGCAAATACTACCAGAACCTGATCGCCCAGCAGCAATCCATCACCGCTTACCAGCAGGCGGTGCAATCCGCCAAAGTGGCCTTGGACGGCACGCAAAAAGGGTTTCAGGCTGGCTTTAAAACCAACCACGAAGTGCTGGATGCACAGCAGAAATTATTTACCAATCAACTGTCGCTGACCAAGGCCTATTACAGCCTGATTAGCGACTGGGTAAACTTGCAGTTCAGTAGTGGGCTGCTGACACTAGATACATTAAGTCGTGTCAGCCAGTTATTTATAGCAAAAAAATAAAGCTTTACGAAGGGGCTATATCTTGAAGAAAAACAGTGTTTTGAAAACAATGAAACAATCAGGTTTCACCTTGCTGGAGTTGCTGGTGGTGATGGTGATTATCGGTTTGCTGGCAGGCTATGTCGGCCCGAAATACTTTGCCCAGATCGGCAAATCGGAAACCAAAACTGCCAAGGCACAAATCGAAGCCTTGTCGCGCGCACTGGATACTTATCGCCTCGATGTCGGGCATTACCCCACTACAGAGCAAGGCCTGGCCGCGCTGAACCGTAACCCTGATAACGAGGCCAAGTGGCAAGGGCCTTATCTCGCAAAAGGCGTACCGGCCGACCCCTGGGGCAGGCAATACCAATATCGCTACCCGGGCGAACATGGCGATTATGATGTCTGGAGCCTGGGCAGTGATGGTGTCGCCGGCGGGCAGGATGCGGATAGTGATGTCGGTAACTGGTGATTTCAGTCATAGTTGATTTCAGACCCTGTTTATTTCAGGCATCGGTCGTCATTGTTAACCATGCCAGTCAAGAAAGTAGGCATGCATGAAGTTTGAGTTGAAAGTCATGCAAGGCACGCAAGTGAGTTGGCTGTCGCTGGACGCGGCAGACCAGCAATCTGCACGGCAGCAGGCGCAGGCACAAGGCTATGGCATCTTGCAGATCCGCCAGGCGGATGGCGCCGGCTGGCTGCCGAAATGGCCCTTCAATAAGCAACGTTTTAATCTGAGCCTATTCAGCCAGGAGTTGTTGGCGTTGCTGGAATCCGGGCTCAGCCTCATTGAAGCGATTGAAGGCCTGGCCGAGAAAGAGCAACACGACCAGTCACGCTATGTGTTGACCCGCCTCACTACTTCTTTGTATGAAGGTTTGCCACTGTCGCAGGCACTGGCGTTGCAACCCGAGGTGTTTAGCGCCTTATATGTCGCATTGATTCGTGCCAGCGAACGCACTGGTGATATGGCACAGGCGTTGCGGCGGCATGTGGCTTATCAGGCGCAAGTGGATGCCATCCGCAAAAAAATCATTTCTGCTTCCATCTACCCGGTGTTGCTGATCGTCGTCGGCGGCATGGTCATCTTGTTCCTGCTCGGTTATGTGGTGCCGCGCTTCAGTACTATCTATGAAAGTGGCGGCGATAACCTGCCCTGGGCCAGCCGCATGTTATTGCGCTGGGGGCAATTGCTACAGGGTCATGGCGAGTTAGTGCTAATGGGCACTGTAGGCATCAGCCTGCTGTTGTGGCTGGTCTTTTCACGCCCGGCCAGCAAAATCTGGGTCATGCAACGCGTGTGGAGCATCCCCAGTTTGGGCGAGGCCTTGCGCATTTACCAGCTGGCGCGGTTTTACCGCACGCTGGGCATGTTATTGCAGGGAGGAATTCCCTTGCTCACCGCACTGGGCATGGTGCAATCTTTGCTGCCGCAAGAGTTGCAGCAAGTATTACAGCGGGTGATCAGCGAAGTGCGCGAAGGCAAACAACTCTCCGCATCGATGGAAGCACATGGCCTGACCACCTCGATTGCCAATCGCATGCTACGCGTAGGTGAGCGCACAGGGCAAATGGATGACATGCTGGGGCGCATTGGTGTTTTTTATGACGAAGATACAGCGCGGCGGGTCGAGTGGTTGAGCAAGCTGCTGGAACCAGCGCTGATGGTGTTGATAGGACTGATTGTCGGGCTGGTGGTGGTGTTGATGTATATGCCGATTTTTGAGTTGGCAGGAGCCATCGAATGATGGCACCTCAAAACAAAAAGCCCCATAGAATAATGGCTACCCCAAGCAAACAGCCCCATCGAATGATGGCACCCCAAAACCAAAACGTCCATCGCGTGATGGCTAGCCAAAATCAAAGGAGCCATTGAATGAATATGCAGGATTTGCCAATGGCCGGAACAGAAGGGCACGCGCTGACAGCAGAGTTGCTGGCTGAAGCCAAAAAACTGGCAGCACAGACCGGGCGTCCTGTGATCGAAGTGCTGGAAGAGTTATCTGCTTTATCGCCGGATGCGTTTGTGATTGCCCTGTCTGGCCTGATGCATTATCCCCCCTTGAATGCCCTGGATTTGAATGCCATGCAACCCCTGTTTGACCGCTTGAACTTCAATGAGGCGGTGGCCATGCAGGCGGTATTGATGCAGCACGAGGATGGCCAGGCGAGGTTGGTGATTGCAGACCCGTTTGATCACGGCTTGCAATTACGCTTGCAGAGCAGCGTGCGCTTGCCTGTGCAATGGTGCTTGGCGCACCGCAACGATATTGCCACCTGTCTGCAGTTCCACGAATCGCAAATGCGTGCGCTGGACCAGATGCATACCGAAGACGGGGTTGCCAGTGATGATCAGGTGCCTGTCGAGCAGCTGTCACTCAAATCCATCAGCGAAGATAGCAGTCCGGTGGTGCGGTTCGTCCGTTCTACTTTATACGATGCGCTGAAAGCTGGCGCGAGTGATATCCACCTGGAATCCACAGTGCATGGCCTGCGCGTGAAATACCGCATTGATGGCGTGCTCAATGAAGTCGGCGGCCTGAGTGGCGTCATGCAGGCGGAGCAGGCGATTTCCAGGATCAAAGTCATGTCGGAACTGGATATCGCCGAGCGCCGCATCCCGCAGGACGGGCGTTGTAAAGTGCATGCGCTGGGTCGGGAAATCGACCTGCGCGTATCCATTATGCCCAGTGTGATTGGTGAAGATGCCGTGCTGCGGGTGTTGGACCGCAAGGCGCTCAGCGAGGCGCAGGGCATCAGCCTGGAAGTGTTGGGCTTTGCACCGGCCATGCTCACGCAAATCCGAACCCAGGCTGAGGCACCATATGGCATGTTCCTGGTCACCGGCCCGACCGGTAGCGGCAAAACAACGACCTTATATGGCATGATTTCCGAGATCAATACCGGGCAGGACAAGATAGTCACCATTGAAGACCCGGTGGAATACCAGTTGCCAGGTGTATTGCAAATCCCCGTCAATGAGAAAAAAGGCCTCACCTTTGCGCGCGGCCTGCGCTCTATTTTGCGTCACGACCCGGACAAAATCATGGTTGGCGAAATCCGTGATGGCGAAACCGCGCAGATTGCCGTGCAATCGGCGCTGACAGGCCATTTGGTGTTAACTACCGTGCATGCCAATAATGTATTTGATGTGATAGGCCGTTTTACCAATATGGGGGTAGATGCCTATAGTTTTGTGTCAGCGGTGAACGTCATTCTGGCGCAACGCCTGATCCGTGTGATTTGCCCGTTTTGCAAAGTGGATGATCAGCCGGATCAGGAGTTGCTGTTGAAATCCGGCCTGGATGCCAAGGCTAGCGCTCACTTTCAGTTTAAAAAAGGCCAGGGTTGTGGCCAATGCCATGGTACTGGCTATAAGGGACGCAAAGGCATTGCAGAATTACTGTTGTTTGATGATGGTATGCGCGAGCTGATTGTGGCCAAAGCCCCTATCAGCCAAATCAAGGCGCTGGCAGCAAAATCCGGTACCCGCTCCATGCGTGAAGCGGGTATGGCCCTGGTGCAGGCCGGTGAAACCACTTTGCAGGAGATCAATCGTGTTACAGCATTATCCTGATCCCGGCATTGACAGCCATTTTGCTGAGAGCCGCCGCTGGTGGCAGGCACTCAGTGCGCCTGAGTTAAGAGTCGTCATCACTTGCGACGCCTTGGAGATATTCACCTTTGAGCGCCAGTGGTGGCCGGGCGGGCCGCGTGCATTATTGAGCCATCAGCAATATCCCCTGCCAGGGCAACCGCAGGATGCGCTGCCACCCGAAGCATTATGGCAAACATTAGCTGATGCACTTACTGCGTTCAAGAATCAGCGTTGGCATGTGGTGATTGTGCTTTCCGATCAATATACGCGCTGGCTGGTATTGCCATGGCAAACCGAGATTCGCAGCGCCACCGAAAAGCAGGCGTATTACAGCCATGGCCTGCAACAGTCATTTGGCCTGGAGATGCAGAGTTGGGAAATTGCGGCGCAAGCCAGTGGCTATGGCCAGAATACCCTGGTCAATGCCATGCCGCCCGGGCTCGCAGCGCAGTTGCATACGCTGTTTGCAGAAGCGCGTTTAACGCCGGGCGTGATTGCACCGGCCTGGCTGCTATCTGTGAACCAGGCACTGCACACCATGCGCCAGCAAAAGCTGGCTCACGAGGGCTGGATTATCAGCCGTGAGTCTGCCAGCCTGACCATAGGCTGCCTGGTACAGGGTGAGTGGCAGCAAATCCGCTATATCCCGGTCGATACGCAATGGCGGGAGCGCTTGAGTCAGTATTTGTTGCGCGAGCAGGTGATGCATCCTGACTGGGCGGCATTACCGGTGTATTTACCACAGGCGCAATGGAGTGGTGTGACGGCGAAATCTTTGGCGCCGTTTTCACTGATAGATGTGCAACCCGGTCACTGGCTGGGTGAAGCCTTTCATCAGCAATTGCGCAGGAGGCTGGCCTGATGCGGCGGTTGTCATTAAACCATGCACGCGGGCAGGTGCCGGAGCCATGGACGCTGCTGTCAGGGCTGGTGTTGCTGCTGATTTCGGGCGTGCTGGTTGGGGTTTATAGCCAGCTGGCAGCGGAGAACGCTGCCTTGCAAAAACAATTAGAGGCGCATCAAGCTGCTGTTTCCCCGGTTGTGAATACGCAAACAAAACGATCACTAGCCAGCAACCAGGCCATCAGCGCAGAGATAGCCGAAGCACAAGCGCATATCCAAACGCCGTGGATACCTTTGCTGAATACACTGGAAAAAGTGCAGCAGCCGCAACTGTACTGGATGCAATTGGCCCCGGATGCCAAACGAAAACACATCCGTATGACGGTGCTGGCACCGCATCGCCAACAGGGCTGGGCATTGGTTGCGCGTTTAAAGCGGCAATCCGGGCTGGCAGACGTCAAATTAAATGCCAGTGAATCCACAGATGTGAACGGATTAATGATGACGACCTTGCAACTGGAGGCGGGATGGCTGTATTAAATCATCCTTTGCAGCGGTTGCTGTTTCGCTGGCAACAAGGGCCATTCGGCCACCGCTGGCTGACCGCTTTGCTAGTGGTCGTATTGATTCTGGCTGTGCTGCTGAGCCATGCTTTTTTTACACGCCATCAATTGCAACAGGCTATGCAGCAACTGCCTGTGCGCACAACATTCACTGTCGCGCCTGCAAAGGCTCCTATTTCTACTGCGGCGCAGTCCTTACAACAATGGCCGTCAGAAGAGGAAGCGGACCGCATCAGCGGCGAAATCCTGGCACAAGCCGATGCGCTGGGCATGATTTTCGAGCGTGCCGAATTCCAATCTATCCCCATTGAGCATGCCACTTTGCAGATACAACGTATCAAGTTGCCCTTGAAAGGCGATTATCTGCAAGTGCGGCAATTTCTAAATCGGGTGTTACAGGCCTACCCCAGCCTGGCAGTGAGCCAATTCAAATTACAACGTAGCGATGTCATGCAAACTGCAGTTGAAGCCTATATCGAATTCAGTCTATATACGCGTAAACGGGAGCCAGCATGATACGGCGCTGGGTCATGCTGGGCGCGCTGGGGCTGACGTTACTGGCTTGCTGGTGGGTTGAGCAGGCGGAGCAGCCATCTGATGCTGTGGTGGCCACGACCACTCCGCGCGTACAACGGCGCGTGCCGTTAGCGCAAGTCATGCCGGCGCTTAAGACTGAGGGCCCGGCAGCTACTCAAACTGTATCGCTGGTTGCAGAGGAGGCGCCTGGTGTGAATTTATTCAGTGCGATGGTCATGCCTGTCGCCGACACAGCAACTGCAGTGTCTGTGCCGGTGAGCCCTTATACCTATGCAGGCCGTTTGCAGGAAGACGGGCGCTGGACGGTATTTTTGACGGATGGGCAGCAGCAATATGTATTACATGAAGGCGACCACTTTGCCGAAGGGTGGAAGGTCGCCGTGCTCGATCAGCAAAAAGTCATTTTGCAACATGCAACTGATCGTTTTGAGATCAGGCTGGATAATAAAGTGGATAACGGGGTGGTGTTTTGAATAAGCAAATAATCAATAAAAGAAATAGTTGGCAACGAGTGTTTGCATGCACTAAACCTTTGTTATCAGGCAGGTCATTGTTGATGTTGAGCCCGTTGCTATTGGCCAGTTGTGGCAACCTGTTTCCTACCGCTACGCCCGGAGATGCCACGCTCGAACAAGCCAGGATCTACGCCGCGCGCGGGCAGGATGATGAAGCCATCAAGCTGTTGCAACCGTTGGTGGATGCCAACCCGCGGCAACCGCAATATAAAAACTGGTTGACGTTGCTGCAAGAGAAAAAGCTGCAAAAGCAGGTGCAACAGGCTGACAGTTTGCTGGAGGCCCAGCAATATGACGCGGCTGCGCTGATCTATCAGCAGGTGCTGCAAACATCCTCTACCAATCGTGCCGCCAGTGATGGTCTGCAAAAAGTGCAACTGATGCGTAAACATGCGGCGCAAATAGAGCAGGTTAAAGCCTCAATTGTGGCAGAAGATTTCGCGGGAGGCGAGTTTCTGTTACGCAATGTACTGGCTGAACAACCTGCGCATATTGAAGCACGCAAACTGTTCGAGCAACTCGAGCAGAAAAAAAGCGAGCGCGTCGGCATCGTGCGGCCCGTGCAATCTTCACTCAAGAAAAAAGTCACGCTGGAACTGAAAAACACGCCGGTCAAGAATGCATTTGAATACCTGGGTAAAGCCGGTGGTTTGAATTTTTCTTTCGACCAGGAGCTGAATGAAGGCATACGTGTGAGCGTGCTGTTACGAGATACGCCGATTGAACAGGCGCTGGATGTGATCCTCACCAGCCACCAGTTAGGCAAGAAAGTCCTCAATAATAATACTTTGCTGATCTACCCGCTTTCACGCGCGGCGCAATATGAAGAACTGTTTGTACGCAGTTTTTATCTGACGCACATGGATGCCAAACGGGCTTTGAACCTAATGAAAACCGTCTTGCGTGCCAGTGATATCTATATAGATGAAAAGCTGAATACGCTGGTGATACGCGACACCATGGACAGGATCAAAGTCGCCGAGAAACTCATCGCCTCGCAAGACCTGAATGAGCCTGAGGTCATGCTGGAAGTGGAGGTGATGGAGATTAACCGACGCAACCTCGAAAACCTCGGCATACAGTATCCGAGCCAGATTGGGGTCGGCGTGCAAGGTAATGCCCTGGGCAACACAAACGGGACCCAGCCACAGGCAGGCGAGTTAACGCTGACAGAGTTACGCAATTTCAATGGCAACCTGGGCGTATTCACCATTAATGATCCGGCCATCGTATTGAACCTGCTGCATCAGGACACGGATACCAATCTGCTCGCCAGCCCGAAAATCCGTGTCAAGAACCGTGACCGGGCCAAGATTCACGTTGGCGACAAGATTCCGGTACTGACCAGCGTCGCCAGCGCACAAGGCTTTGTCAGCCAGAATGTGAACTATATCGAGGTAGGCATCAAGCTGGACGTAGAACCTGTGATCCAGATGCAGGATCAGGTCAGCATCAAGGTCGCCATGGAGGTCAGCAATATTACCGACCAAGTCACCACCAGTACCGGCGTGCTGGCGTATACCATCGGTAGCCGTAACGCCAATACCACCTTGCAATTACGCAATAACGAAACACAAATCCTGGCGGGCCTGTTCCGTGATGACGAGCAGAAAGTTCGCCGCAAGGTGCCGGGCCTGGGTAGCTTGCCTATCATAGGCAAGTTCTTTAGTAACGATAACCAGGACAAGCGCAAGAATGAAATCGTGCTGCTGATCACACCGCGCATCATGCACAACATCACGCCGGCCAATTCTGTATATAGCCTGATTCCTTCAGGGGTGGCGGCGACTGCCAATCCGGTCGGTGCAGGCGGCGCGCGTACGGTGCAAGCGGCAGAACCTGTGACAGCACAGCCGGTGACGCCGCAATCCACACAAAACAGTAATGCCCGTACCGATGGCGGCTTTGGTGCACAAATCATGAACAGCACTGATACTGGTACTGCGCAGCCATAGGCCTGTGAAAAGCATGATGATCTTTGTGTCACGTCGCAGAAACGGATTTACGCTGGTGGAGTTGCTGGTGACGCTGGCGCTATTGGCTTTGCTGGTGACTTCGGCCAGCCCGGTGGTGCAACTGAATAGCAAGCGTGAAAAGGAGCGCGAATTGAAACGTGCGTTATGGCAGATCCGCGATGCCCTGGATGCCTACAAAGATGCCGTGGATCAGGGCTTGATCAAGAAAACTGCCGATGGCAGTGGCTACCCGCCCAACCTGAGGATACTGGTGACCGGTATTGAAAATGCACAAGACCCGAAAAAGAAAAAAATGTTTTTTTTAAGGCGTATTCCACGCGATCCC
Source organism: Methylophilus sp. E2MeOHC9 (assembly GCF_058744375.1). Classification (NCBI taxonomy): domain Bacteria; kingdom Pseudomonadati; phylum Pseudomonadota; class Betaproteobacteria; order Nitrosomonadales; family Methylophilaceae; genus Methylophilus; species Methylophilus sp. E2MeOHC9. The sequence continues at coordinate 225,198 of NZ_CP196024.1, read as the reverse complement.
TTTGCGCCGGATGTCACGCTGACTAATCTCCAGACCTGGCGCATACGCGGCTATGATGGTGCCATTGATGAGATGGCTAAGGATGTGTATGACGTCGCCTCTCGCTCGGGTGCCATTGGCATCAATCAGCAGCCATATAGCGAGTGGTAAGCAGATGAAACGCGGATTCACACTGATTGAAATGCTGGTGGTGCTGGCGATCCTGGCCATGCTGCTGACCATCGTCAGCCCTAAATTCATGCATATGTTGCAGCGTTCAAAGGAAACAACTTTGCGGCATGATCTGCTGACCATGCGCGACGCCATCGACAAATTTTATAGCGATAAAAACCGGTATCCTGAAGTTCTCGAAGAGTTGGTTGAGCGGCAGTACCTGAAAGCGATTCCTCCTGACCCGATGACAGAACGTAGTGATACCTGGGTGATTACCTTACCGCCTAATATTGACGAGCAGGGCAGCGTATTCGATGTGCATAGTGGTTCTAACCAGCTCTCAGGCGATGGCACGCCCTATGCCATCTGGTAAGCGCGCACCTTCTGGTTTTGTGCTGATCGGCATGTTTATGCTGGTGATGCTGAGTGGGTTGGTCATGGCGCAGGCCGCCATGCGCTGGCAGACCCAGGTCTTGCGTGAAAGGGAGCAGGAGTTGATCCGCGTCGGCCTGGCCTATAGAGATGCCATCGGACGCTATTACAACCAGACGCCAGGCGTGGTAAAAATGTTTCCGCATACTTTTGAAGCGTTGCTCAATGATGAGCGGTTTCCCAGCCCGCGGCGCCATTTACGCAAACCTTACCTTGACCCGATCACACAGCGGGAAGGCTGGGGTATCGTGGAAGCCCCCAGCGGCGGCATCATGGGCATTTATAGTTTGTCTGACAAACCACCTTTCAAGATCAAAGGCTATCGCGGTGATTTGCAGCATTTGAATAACAAACGCTATTACGGCGAATGGTATTTCGTCTATGTGCCACCCGCTATTTCCGGCCAGAATCCGCTTTAGCGAGTGTAGCAACTACTGCACCTTAATGACGTATCTCTGATTCAGCACCCCACCCACACCTCGGCAAGCCATCGATAACGACATTGATCCACAAAATAACGTTTTCTAAGCTTAAATGTAAATTTAAGTTAAAAACGTGAGGTTTTTTGCTTCCCCAGCGATGAATATATGTAGGCGCATTAAAAGGAAATATTCCCCATGTCAATGGGTGTTTTTCCCGATGTTGCATTTGTGTTCAAAAAAGGATTGATTTTTTAGCTTGAGGGGTAATTCGTGGACCTGGTACCTGACATCGTAGATTTAGTGCTGTATTTGCTGAGCGTGCTCTCAGTGGTGGTGTGGGCCATCATCATTGTCAAAAGCTGGGCCTGGTACAAGGCGCAAAGTGAATCCACTGACTTCCTGTCTGAGTGGCAACAGACGCGCAGTATCTATGAGTTACCTTTACTCATCTCCAAAAGCGAAAGCAGCTTCGCCCGGTTGTGTAATGCCGGCATGAATGCCATGAACGAAGTCATGGCCAATTCAGTACTACGCCGCAACGAACGCCAGGAAGTCATTTTGCTTTCGCTCAAGCAACAGGCATATCTTGAACATAAACGTATGGATGGTGGTGTCGCCGTCTTAGCCAGCATAGGCTCTACCGCGCCTTTCATAGGCTTGTTCGGCACCGTCTGGGGCATCATGAATGCGCTGAAGACCATCACCGCCACCGGCTCTGCCGGCTTAGACGTCGTCGCCGGCCCCATCGGCGAAGCCCTGATCGCCACCGCCATTGGCATTGCCACTGCCGTGCCTGCCGTACTCGCCTATAACTACTTCATGCGCAGGCAGAAAGTACACCGGGCCGATATGGAGCAAGTCGCCAGCCGCTTCCAGTCATTACTCACTCAATCCGGCGTAGAAAGCTAGGCACAGGCAAATGGCTATCTTAGGCGATGCAGAACAAGAAGACCTGGTGAGCGAGATCAACGTCACGCCACTGGTGGATGTCATGCTGGTATTACTGACAGTGTTTATCGTCACCGCCCCCTTACTCATGAATGCGGTGAAGGTCAAACTACCCAAAGCCAGTGCTGAAGTCGCCATCACCGTGCCCAAGACTGCGCATATCAGCATCACCGATGGTGGCGATGTCTTTCTTGATCAGAAAAAGCTCGCCCTGGACGCCCTGACCACTAACCTTGGCACCTTGAAGCAGCAACAAGACCCTGCGGTGGAGATCTACGCCGATGAGCATGCCGAGTACGGCATCGTGGCCAAGGTACTGGCGGCGATACAGCGGGCAGGCATCAGCAAGTTCAGCTTTGTGATGTCGCCGGAATCGGCTAAGTGAGGGCTATGCAGCAAATGAGGCCATTGCCATGACCAGCCTGGTGTTGATTGACGAAGAGAGTCATGCCAAGGTATGGCGTGCAGTAGGCATCTCGATTGGGCTGCATTTGTTGGTGGTTACCATCTACCCGACACTCAGTCATATCCAACTGCCGGAATTACCAGATAAGCTGGAAATCGAATTTTTCACCATGAAAATGCCTGCTTCAAAGCCCAGCGAACAACAGGTTTCTCCGCCGGTGGTGACCTCGGCCCCACCAGAGCCACAGAGGACGACTACAACCGTCAAGCCACGCACAGCGCCGCCGGTGGAGAATCAGAAGTCAGTCATTACGGCCCCCTCAAACAATGAGGCAAATTATCAGGTACCGGAGCAGGCCTTGCCTGCACGGGTGGAACCGGCGCCAGCCGTGAATACAACAGCTTCACCAAGTCATAGCGATGCGGCAAACCACACGGCGACCGAGTCAGTCGCTAAAGACACCCGTTCAGCGCCTGCAGTCAATGCACCTGCGAGTAGTGAGTCGGATGAGCTCACCGCGAGCGACAATGATGCGTGGGGCGATTATGGCGATCAGTTACGATCTCTGGTCAATAAAAGTAAACAGTATCCGACCATTGCCGTCAGGCGGCATCTGGAAGGTGATGTGACTATTCTGGCGCAGTTTGTGCGTGGAGAGTTGATGCAGGTGTCGCTGGTCGAGAGCAGTAAACATGCGCCACTCGATGAAGAGGCCGTACGCATGGTGAAAAAAGCCATCGCGCAACTTGGCACAAAAGATAGCTTAAGAAGCAAAACATTCAAGATCACCATTCCGGTTTCCTTCAGATTGGAATAAGAAATATAACCGCTCTGCAGCAGGCATACTCGGAAAGCCAATCCCGCACTTTCTAAACGATGATGCCTGCATTTCACCCCTGCACTTACCAACTTCCTCCGGTAAGTGCAGGGGATTTTTTTGAAAACGCAGGAATGATCCCACTCGATTGGCTGGATTTTTAATGAAATAAACACGAATTCTCACGTGAAAAAATCAGCTGCTAACCGTTTGCAGTTGTAAAGAAATCGTCCGCCATCTTACTGATTTTTTTAATTTTTTTTATCGAAATGCACTATTCTAAAATCATGCGGTGGCCGACATTCTGATTTGCTTGGTTGGTGAATCGGCAACTTTTTCCTGGCTGCCCATGCTCTTTTTTCTTGTCACTCAGGTTGTCTTATGCTACCTTTCAATGTGTAACAAATTTGTAACTAAACGTAATTTAGTTGCTACAGATTCAGTTCTGGGTTGGCAAACATGTTATCCATCTGCGAAACACAATGCATTGCAAAGCCAAACGCTTCCGCTTCTGCTGAAAGTGTGTGGAGGTTGCTGCTGAGTTTAGGCGTATTAACGGGGCTGATAGCCATTGCTTTTTTGCATATCGGTGCCTGGATGGTGTTGCCATTTGCTGGTTTGGAATTAGTGTTAGTGGTTCTGGCGTTTGTGTTGGTCTTGCGACACAGTAGTGATTACGAAAAAATCACATTCGCTGAGGATCATGTTGAGATTGAACAAAGTGTGTTGGGAAAAATAAAACACGTTCGCTTTCAACGATATTGGACCCGTATAACGCTCAGGGAAGATGAGAACGGTAAAACGTCACTGTGGATTGGGTCCCATAATCAAGAAGTCGAGTTTGGTCGTGACACCATGAACAACGCGCAACGCGATGAACTGGTGTCTCATCTCAGGCGGACACTTCTCAAAACTAAATAACTAGATTTTGGAGCAGATTAGATGCAAGGAATGAAGAAACTCGGGGTTAGTGCTTTTGCACTGTTTTATTCATTAAGCGCACGCGCTGACTATACGTTCAACTTCCCAGAGCCAGTGACACCTATGGCACTGGACACGCTGCATGTTCATAATAAATTTATGCTGATTACCGCCGTGATTTTTGTGGTGGTGTTGGCAATCATGATTTATTCCATTGTGAAGCACCGCCACACCAAGGGCTATAAAGCTGTTGTTGATAAGGCACCCTCCACCACCATGGAGATCTTCTGGACGCTGATCCCTTTTGTCATTTTGTTGCTGATCGACTTTGTCATCATGGGCATTCCGGCTTACCACAGTGTGGTGATGATGGAAGATACGCGTGACCAGTCAACCATGGTGATCAAAATCACTGGTTCGCAATGGCGGTGGCAATATGAGTATCTCGACGGCGATGCCAAAGGCATCAAGTTCGTCAGCAACCTGGCTACTTCTAATGACCAGCTGAACAACAAAGAAGAAAAAGGCGAAAACTACCTGCTGGAGGTCGATAATCCGCTGGTGTTGCCTGTGGGCGAAAAAGTCCGCATCCTGATGACCGCATCCGATGTATTGCATAACTGGTGGGTGCCGCAGTTTGGTTCTTCACGCGTGGCTGTCCCGGGCTTTATCCGTGAGACCTGGGTGCAGGTTGAAAAAACCGGTGTGTATCGTGGCCAATGTAAAGAGTTATGCGGTAAAGGCCATGGTTATATGCCAGTGGTGGTGAACGCCGTCTCTAAAGAAGAGTTCGCTGCCTGGGCCGGTAAGAAACAAGATGAGCAAAAAGCTGCTGGCGATGTCAAAGAGTTAACCAAAGAAGAATTGCTGGCGCAAGGCAAAATCGTTTACGAGAAGAACTGTGCGGTTTGTCACCAGGTGACAGGTGCAGGCTTACCTCCTGCATTCCCGGCGCTAACAGGCAGCAAGATTGCCGTAGGGCCGATTTTCGGGGCGGATGGCAAATATCAAAAAGACAGTCATCTTGACCGAGTACTGAACGGCAAAGGCGTGATGCCGCCCTGGAAAGGGACCTTGAATGACACTGAAATAGCTGCAGTGATTACTTATGAGCGTAATGCCCTGGGGAATACCGCTTCGGTAGATGCCTTGGTGCAACCGCCACAAGTCAAAGCAGCACGTGAATAATACTTTAAGAGATTTTTAGGAGAGCAACGATGAGTACTACTTCCGTAGCACATCACGACGAGCACCAGGAGCATCCTACCGGGATAATGCGTTGGTTGACGACGACCAACCACAAGGATATCGGGACCATGTACCTGACATTTTCACTGGTGATGTTTTTGGTTGGTGGCTGTATGATTCTCGGCATACGTGCCGAACTGTTCAAGCCAGGCCTGCAATTGATGAACCCTGAGTTCTTCAACCAGTTAATCGGCGTGCATGCGCTGATCATGATTTTTGCGGCGTTAATGCCTGCCGCGACTGGTTTTGCCAACTGGATGTTACCGTTGCAACTGGGCGCGCCGGATATGGCATTGCCGCGGTTGAATAACTGGGGCTTCTGGATTTTGCCACCTTCTGCCATTTTGCTGACACTGCCTTTTACCCTGGCACTGTTCGGCATCGGTGATGGCGCACTGGCAACTGGCTGGACCTTCTATCCGCCACTCTCTGTGCAAGGTGGCATAGGCGTGGACTTCGCCATTTTTGCCGTGCACTTGCTGGGGATCTCTTCAGTATTAGGTTCTATTAACGTGATTGTGACCATTTTCAACATGCGTGCGCCAGGCATGACGTTGATGAAGATGCCATTGTTTGCATGGGGCTGGCTGATCACTGCCTTCCTGTTGATTGCAACCATTCCGGTGTTGGCAGGGGCAGTGACCATGTTGCTGACAGACCGCCATTTTGGCACGCACTTCTTTGATGCGGCCGGTGGTGGCGACCCTATCATGTTCCAGCATTTATTCTGGTTCTTCGGTCACCCTGAAGTCTATATTCTGCTGTTGCCGGTATGGGGTTTCATTCCACAAATCCTGCAGACATTCAGCCGTAAACCAATGTATGGTTACAAGGCGCAAGTGTATTCGCTGTGGTCCATCGGTGCCCTGTCAGTGGTAGTGTGGGCGCATCACTTCTTTACTGCAGGTATGCCAGTGCCGGCGCTGCTGTACTTTATGTATAGCACTATGGCTATTTCGCTGCCACTCGCTGTTTTATTCTATTGCTGGATCCGTACCATGTGGAAAGGGGCGATGAGTTTTGAGACCCCGATGCTGTTCTCCGTGGGCTGGATTATCCTGTTTGGTGTTGGTGGCCTGACCGGCCTGGTACTGGCTGATGTGGCCGCCGATGCGCAATACCACAATAGTTATTTCGTGGTCGCACATTTCCATTACACCTTATTTGCCGGTGGCATCATGGGCATCATGGCTGGCGTTTATTACTGGCTGCCAAAAATGACAGGCCATATGTACAACGAGAAGCTGGGCAAGTTGCACTTCTGGTTAACCGCCATTTCATTCAATGTCACTTTCATTCCGCAGTTCTTTGTCGGGTTGGCAGGCATGCCACGTCGGATTCCTGACTATGCATTGCAGTTTGCCGAATTCAATATGATTTCGACGGTAGGTGCCTTTGTACTGGGCTTGTCACAGCTGTTACTGGTTTACAACATCATCAGTTGTGCCAGAGGCGGACAAAAAGCGACAGACAAAGTGTGGGAAGGCGCGATTGGCCTGGAGTGGACATTGCCTTCACCTCCGCCTTATCACAGCTTCACTGAGCAACCTATCGTTAAGTAGTGGTGCTTGAAGCCAGTGTCATTTAATAGCTAAATGGCACTGGTGTTAAAAGCATACTGGCACAGAGATATACAGGAAAAGATTTTGAGCAACAAACCGAAGCAAAGTAACAATAAAATGATTGCCTGGATTTTGGCTGGTGTGGCAATCGCATGGTATGTGGTTTCAATGTTTACCATGTGGAAATGATATTGTTGAGCATGCAGTCGTGAACGAGCAACAGTCGCAGGATAATAAAAAACTAGCACTTAAGTTAGTGTGGATTGTTGCAGGTGCTTTGCTGTTTGCATTTGCTTTGGTGCCGCTGTATGACGTGATTTGCTCTGTTACCGGTTTGAATGGCAAAACCAGCAATATCGCACAGACAGCAACTGCACAAAAGGTAGATACCTCGCGTGAGGTGACAGTGCAGTTTGTTTCTTCGGTGATGCCAGGCTTGGGTTGGAATTTTTATCCCAAACAAAGTAGCGTCAAAGTGCACCCTGGGCAAGTGACCGTGGTGATGTTTGAAGCGAAAAATATTACGAGTGAAGTGGTGGCGGGGCAGGCGATTCCGAGTGTCACACCGGGTAAAGCGTCGGCCCACCTGAAAAAGATAGAGTGTTTTTGCTTTGTGCGGCAATCCCTCAATCCCGGTCAGGTGAAACAGCTGCCACTCAGGTTTTTTATCAGCGCGGATCTGCCGCCAGATGTGAGTGAGTTAACGTTATCGTACTCATTTTTTCCGGCGAGTAATGATTCAAATTAACAATTGATGTGTGAATTAAGGAAGCTCGTATTAAGTGCAACTTTTAAGCCAGGCTGAGTAAGAAATTTCGACGTGGTATCTATTGATCCAAAGAAATTTTTTATGCGCAACAACGTATGGCGATGAAAGTGAGCTTAAACACAGCTTGCGTCATTATAAAAATCAAATGATTGGGAGTTAGGCATGGCAAGTCATTCAGATAACCATTATTTCGTACCACACGGCAGTATTTATCCGGCCTTCATTTCTGTTGGTCTACTCTCCATGGCCAGCGGTTTTGTATTTAACGTCACGGGCTCTGATTTACGCGGTGATGGCTCGCTTAAGAATCCATCTCTCGACTATCTGGCTACCCCTGGCAAGTACATGATGTACCTGGGCCTGGCGATCATTCTGTTCATGATGTTCAAATGGCTGAGTGATGTCGTTACCGAGAGCCTGACCGGGCAGTATAAAAAATGGGAAGACAAGTCATTCCGTATCGGCATGATTGTATTTATCTGTTCGGAGGTCGCGTTTTTTGCGGCTTTCTTTGGCGCTTTGTTTTACATGCGGGTATTGTCGGTACCTGATCTGGCTTCCTATGCGCCGGATATTACACCCTATAAAGACTTTCTTAACAGCTGGCCATCACAGGGCCCGGGCGGTGTGGTGCTGGGGGAGACGTTCAAGCCTAACCCTGAATTCCACCCGATGTCTTGGAGTGGCCTGCCCCTGATCAATACGCTGTTGCTATTAAGCTCGGGCGCTACCATTACCTGGGCGCATTGGGGGCTGATTAAAAATAATCGCAAGCAACTGATTGTAGGTTTGGCTTTGACAGTGGCTTTGGGGATTACTTTCCTGATTTGCCAGGCTGCTGAATATCATCATGCTTACACCGAAATGGGATTAACATTGAAGTCCGGTGCTTATGGCGCCACTTTCTTCATGCTGACTGGTTTTCACGGTTTCCATGTGACTATTGGTACATTGATGCTGATTGTTATTTTGCTGCGCAGTATTAAAGGCCACTTCACGCCAGAACATCATTTTGGTTTTGAAGGTGTAGCCTGGTACTGGCACTTTGTGGATGTGGTGTGGTTAGGCTTGTATATCTTTGTCTACATGCTCTAGTAGTACAAAAAAGGGCGCCGAAAGCGCCCTTTTCTTCAATTGCTTGTCTGAGTTAGTTGTTAATCAACAAATATGACTCACTTGAGACTGTGCGGCAAAAGTTAGTGAATAAGGTGGCACGTGATCAATGGCAGTACGCTAAAGCGTATGGCCAATATAGCCAAAGTGAGCGGCGATAATCAGCAGTAGAAATAAAGTGATGGACAGGCCAATACGCATAGTCAATGCTTTTACTGTGCGGTCAGAACCCTGTTTATCCTTGAGTAGAAATACCAGGGCTGAAAACAAACTGCCTATGATGACAAGTAGTATAAGAACAGTTGCAATTTTAATAAGCATGGTGTGATCCTGCGCTAAGTGAAAGCAAATAGTGAAGACACATTATGGGCTGTAAGTAAGAAAATGCAAATACCTTTAGGATCGTATGTTTTGAGGGTGCGGCCGGTGGTGATATTGGTCGTGGCGCTCATGGTTTTTGGCTGTTTAAAATTGGGCATGTGGCAGTGGCACAAAGCCGAACAAAAGCAGGTGATTACGCTTGCCCTGGCCGATGGCAAACTCAATGTGGTCGAACTGCTCGCGCAGGGTAAGCTGGATGAAGATAATATAGAGGCACTACATACGCGGACGGTCAAACTGACGGGGCATTATCTGGTTGAACAGAGCTTTTTCATCGACAACCAGGTGGAGCAGGGGCAGGCAGGCTTTCATGTGCTGACACCATTTTTGTTAAATGATCAGCACACGGTGATTCTGGTCAATCGTGGATGGGTGGCAGGCTTTAATGATCACCAGCAGTTGCCAGTCATAGCCACTAACCCCGCCGAGCAGACTGTGGCAGGGATGTTGTGGCATCAAAAAAAAACCGGCTTTCAATTGGGTAAACCACGTGAAACCTGGAGTAAAGTACAGCAGGTGATCGATTTTGAGTATTTGCAGAAGCAGTTACCTTACCCCTTACTGCCGCATGCCATATTGAAGCTGGATGCTGCGGTTGCGCAAGATGGGTTTGTCCGGCATTGGGATGTCCCTGCCGGACAGGTTGAGAAACATTTAAGTTATGCCTATCAATGGTTTGGTTTTGCTTTGGCAAGCATCCTGATTGGTGTGTATCAAATGCTGGAAAAACGGCAGGAAAAAGATTAGTCAGGCAGGTTCATGCAAGAAAATTCAACTACGCAGGTTTCATTGAGTACCGCACAGCAGCGCAAAGGGCGCATGATCTTTTTACTGCTGGCGATTTTCTTCACCGTGCCTTTGGTGGTCGTGGTGGCAATGATCAAGTTTGATTGGCGCCCCAGTGGTAAAAGCTACGGCCAGCTGATTCAACCCCCGGTTTCCATTGCTTCAACTACCCATTGGGTCACTGACAACCAACAAGCTGCGCCGGCATTCTGGCAGGATAAGTGGAGCATGGTGCTGATCGCTGGCGAATGCGATGCACGTTGCATGCAGCGTTTATACGATTTAAGGCAAGTGTATGTCTCATTGTATAAAGACATGATACGCGTGCAGCGCGTGCTGATCACGCAGCAGGCAGACACGCAGGAGATTCGTGCACGTTATCCTGACCTGTTGATTATCAACGGTGAATCTGAGCAGGTGGCTGCCCTGGGGCGTATGTTGAGTGGCGGTGGGCAGAATACACTGGCAGCACAACGGGTGTATTTTATTGATCCGCTGGGCAATATCATGATGCAGTATGACCTTGGGCAGGAAGCGAAGTGGATACGTAAAGACCTGATGAAATTGCTGAAGGCTTCCTGGGCTGGTTGATCATGTTTAAAAGATTAAGTGTGTTAGCCGTTGTCCTGGCATTTTGTGTAGTGGTATTAGGCTCATATGTGCGCTTATCCGATGCCGGATTAGGCTGCCCTGACTGGCCAGGCTGCTATGGCGCCTTGTCTGTTCCGCAAAGTGAATCCGCGATCCAGTCTGCACAGCAGGCATACCCTGATCGGCCACTGGAACATGCCAAGGCCTGGAAAGAAATGGCACATCGTTACCTGGCAGGCAGTCTGGGCTTGCTGGTAGTTGGCCTGGCCTGGCTGGCGTATAAGCACCGGCGGACAATCCGTACCAGCTGGCAGTTGTCTGTTGCCCTGGTGGTGTTGATCGTGATGCAGGCATTGCTGGGCATGTGGACAGTGACCCTGTTACTTAAGCCAGTCATAGTGACGCTGCATCTGCTGGGCGGCATGACCACGCTGGCAGTATTGTGCTGGATCGCTGTGCGCAATACCGCACCGCCATCCATCGCGTTACCATCAGCCCAGCAATGGTGGTTACGCCTGGCGTTGCTGGTCTGGATACTGCAAGTCATGCTGGGTGGCTGGACCAGTAGTAATTATGCGGCACTGGCCTGTACTGATTTTCCAACCTGTCATGGCCTGTGGTGGCCGGGCATGGATATGCATGATGCATTTCACCTGACACGCAAACTGGGTGAAAGCCGTGCTGGCGGTCAATTGCACCTGGACGCTTTGACGGCGATTCAGTGGGTGCACCGGCTGGGCGCTTTGCTTGTGCTTGCCTGGGGCCTGGTCAGCATTAAGATTTTGTTACAACGCAAAACTGCCAGGACCTTGGCATGGACACTGCTGGTTCTGTTGTTGTTACAAATCAGCGTCGGCATAGGCAACTTGCTTTTGCAACTGCCGGTGGTGCTGGCAGTGTTGCATAACGCGGGCGCTGCGTTGCTGGGCATTTGCCTGGTGACTGTGAATGCAAGATTAATGAATACGTCTTATTAGAAAAGTTGGGGGATTAGTCATGCAAAGTATTTGGGTTACACAACTGACATCGGCCAAAATGAGCTTGCGCAATTTTTATGCGCTGTGCAAGCCGCGAGTCACGGCGCTCATTGTTTTTACGGCGATCATAGGCATGTTCATGGCTACACCTGGCATGGTGTCGCTACAGATATTACTGGCAGCAACAGTGGGCATTGCCTTTGCCTCGGGCGCTGCCGCTGCGTTTAACTGCTTAATCGAACACAAGATCGATGCCATGATGGCGCGGACGCGCGCGCGTCCTATCCCTACCGGGCAACTGTCGCAAATGGAAACCTTGCTGTTTGCCAGTGTGCTTGGTGGCTTGGGCCTGAGTATTTTGTATTACTGGGTAAACCCGCTCACCATGTGGCTGACACTGGGGACATTCGTAGGGTATGCCGTGATTTATACGGTTTTCCTGAAACCGGCGACACCGATGAATATTGTCATTGGTGGTGCGTCCGGTGCCATGCCGCCTATCCTGGGTTGGGCCGCAGTCAATAACACCGTCTCGCCAGAAGCGTTGGTCATGTTCCTGATTATTTTTGCCTGGACGCCACCGCATTTCTGGGCGCTGGCCTTATACCGCCGTGAAGAATACGCCAAGGTCGGCATGCCGATGTTGCCGGTGACGCACGGTGAGCAATTTACCTTGCTGCATATCTTGCTGTATACCGTGATCCTGATCGTGGTGTCTTTGATGCCTTATGGCCTGGGCATGAGTGGCTGGTTGTATCTGGCATCCGCAGTGGCTCTGAATGCCGTGTTTCTTTACTATGTGGTCAGCCTTTACCGTCGTTACTCGGATGAGCTGGCCAAGACCACTTTCAAATACTCGATTCTTTACCTGAGCCTGATCTTCGCGGCTTTATTGCTGGATCATTACTTGATCTAAAGCGCTGCAATAATCAAGACAGTTTAGTGGCAGCATGTTTCAATGCTGCCGCTTTCTTTTCAACCCCCAGTAATGGCTGGGATAACTGCTCTAGTGTTTGTTGGTCTAGCTGCTGCAATAGCGAGCTGAACATCGCAGGTTTTCCATGTAGAAAGCCCTGGATAAAGTCACAGTTGATCACTTTGAGGATATTCTCCTGCTGGGCATTTTCCACGCCCTCGGCAATCAGTTGCATATTCAGCTCATGCGCCATCTGGATGATAGAACGGCACAGGATAAAGTCATAGTTATCCACACCCAGGTTATTGATAAATGACTTATCAATTTTGACGTAATCAACATGGTATTTCTTCAAATAACCCAGCGCAGAATAGCCGGTGCCAAAGTCATCGATCGAAAGTTTGATGCCTGCCTGCTTAAGGGATTTCAAAGTATCCTGGACTACGCGTGAAGGCTCCAGCAGCAGGCCTTCAGTGATTTCAAAACAGAATAATTCACAAGGGATGTTAGACCGCTCGAGGCGCTTGATAAACGCCATCAGGTGTTGCGGATGGGCAAACTGCACCGGCGAGATATTGAGGCTGAGCTGTATGCCTTGCAGGCGCATGGGGTCTATGGTGGATAAATCATGCAGCACTTCGTTAAAAATCCATTTGCCTATCTCTATAATAATCCCCGACTCTTCTGCCAGCGGAATAAACAGGCTGGGTGGAATATTGCCACGCGTCGGATGCTGCCAACGGATCAGCGCTTCTGCTTTGATCAGCGAAATATCATGCAGGCGGTAGATGGGCTGATAGACCAGATGTAACTCGCCATTTTCAATGGCCGAGCGTAAATCATGCGTGAGCGAAATACGCTCTTTGATTTCCTGCTGCATGGTTTGCGTAAAAAACTGGTACTGGTTTTTGCCTGCACGTTTGGCGGCATACAAGGCCTGGTCGGCATACATCATCAGCGTTTCGGCAGAGTCACTGTGATCAGGGAAGACAGCGATGCCTATGCTGGCGGTCACAAAGTACTGATTGTCATCGATATGAAAAGGCGAACGCACCGTTTCAACAATCTTGGCACCTATTTCTTGCAATACTTTGATATCTTTTAGCCTGGGGATCACCACCACAAACTCATCACCGCCCAGCTTTGCAGTGGTATCACCATCCCGCACGCAGGATTGAATACGTAGCGCCGCATTCTGCAATAGCCGGTCACCCACAGCATGCCCGGCAATATCATTCACGTCCTTGAAACCATCCAGATCTATCAGCAGCAAGCCCAATTGTAGTTGTGACTGCTGGCAATCCAGGATAGCGCTCTCCAGACATTGCTGTAACAGGTAGCGATTGGGTAATTGTGTCAGGTAATCATAATTGGCCTGGCGCCAGATCTGTTGGCGTACTTCGGTTTCACGCCGTTGTGCACGCTGATAAAAACGCCACAACTGGTACACGAGTAACATGCATGCCAGTGCCAGTACAGTCATGCCTGCTTCAATGGCCAGATGGCTGACCAGCTTGGGATCACTGACGGGTGAAAGTTGCGTCAGCGTCGCGGCCGATGCCTGCTGCGCCAGTGCCAACACAATCAATAACAGTTTTACAGGTAGTCTTCTGAGTGGGTTATCCATACCATTCGATCTTTGCGTTGCTTGCAATGATGGCTTGGTATCTGGGTAACAGTATTTAAAAGCTGTTCGTCTGTTAGATCCCACACCAAGGGCTAACTGGGTTAACGGCAGGCTGGAAAAAAACTTGAGGTGTTATGTGGATTATTTGCTGTGGATGACTCTTGAATAGACACCTGCAGCGTCGCTGCAGGTGTCTGGGGCTAACATCAGCGACTGATTTTTGACCCTATTTAGCGGATAAACAGGTTTTCATAAAGGCTTTGCGTTCGTCGCCTTTCAATGCCTTGGTTTTAGCATCGGCGTTGCAGGTTTTCATTTTATTCTGTTGCGCAGTCAGGCCAGAGTCTGCACTACTGGCCGATAAACAGTCTTTCATAAAGGCTTTACGTTCGTCACCTTGCAGTGCCTTGGTTTTAGCATCGGCATTACAGGTTTTCATTTTTTCCTGTTGCGGGCCTGCAGATACTGACAGACAGACAGAGGACAGTAGCAGTGCAAGAACCAGATTTTTCATGAAAGTCTCCAAACAAAAAAATGTATAGATGGTTGAGTGATTCAGGCTGCCAGATACCAGCCTGTCATGCCATTCTGACACAGAGCAGAATGCCTGGGTAAACAAAAAAGCTGAGCAATCAGGCTGAACAAAAAAGCCCGGCGAATAGCCGGGCTTGAGAGGGAATAATGAACGCTTATTGAATTGGCACGCTATGCAATGTACCCGCTTTCATATCCGGCACCAGTAAAGATTGACCATCTGCAGACAGGCTAATATCTGCCGCTGACTGGTAACCCTTGATAATCAGCTGCGGGGTTGCTTTCGGCTCAGCCAATTGCCAAACATTACCACCTGCCCAGTCACTCACATACAGATGACCATGCGCATCCCTGACCAGGCCATCTGCACCGCCAAAGCCCTGGTTGAGCAAGGTGACAGCGGCTTTTTTAGCACCCAGTTGCACCCTGAACAATTTGCCTGTGCCAAAGTCTGCGACTAACAGGCTGTCCGGGCCATCCAGCAGCAAGCCGTTTGGTCGTTTGATGCCATTGCCCTTCAGCACTTCAGTCACTTTGCCGGCTGCGATCTTGAAGATGCCAGCACCTTTGCCATTGTCATCACCACTGTCAGAGACATACACATTGCCCAGGCCATCGATTTCAACGTCGTTCAGGAAAACCGGTTTGCGTGGAAACGCCGAGGTATCTGCAACCACGGTTTGCTGACCGCTTTGTGCATCAATACGCACGACCCTGTCCACATCGGCGACATACAGCTGGCCATTGAATAAATCCAGGCCTTTAGGGTCATTCAAGCCATCCGCCAAGGTTTTGCGTGTGCCGTCTGCGGCGATCTGGGTGATTTTGCCATCGCCAGCTTTACCGAACTCGCCGATTTCTGACACATACACCACGCCATTCGGGGCGGCAAATACAGATTCCGGCATGGCGAATCCACTCAAGGTTGTTTCACCTGCGCTGGTAGCCGGAGCGGCAGCAGCAGATTTACCTGGCGCTTTACCATCATAGCTGACACGGTAAATTACACCATTGTAGTCGTCAGATACCAGCAATGAGCCATCGGGCAATTGCAGCACATCGTTCGGGCGTCCCCAGACTTCACCTTCGGCACTGAGCCAGCCGTCAATAAATACCTTGGTTTCTTTCACTTGTTTCTGCTCGTCAAAAGTGACGCGTACCAGTTGATAGCCGACCGGTTCCTTTCGGTTCCATGAACCATGTTGCGCAATCACCGCATTGCCCTGGTATTCGGCCGGAAACTGCTTGCCGGTGTAAAACTTGAAGCCCAGGTTGGCACTGTGCGCCTGAAACTCGATTACCGGTTTGGTCACAGCCGCTGGAGGCGTCTTGTTCTTCCAGTTCGGGTCACGTGCATCGCCCCCGGCAAAGTAAGGGAAACCAAAGTGCAAACCTGCTTTAGGTGCTGCATTCAACTCGTCATGCGGGATATCCGCGCCCAGCAAGTCCACACCGTTGTCGGTAAAGAACAGGGTGTTGGTGCCTGGCTGGAAATCCAGCCCGACTGAGTTACGCACGCCTTTGGCAAAGGTTTCAACCTGGCTGCCATCCGGATTTAGGCGGATGATGGAAGCTTCGATGCCGGTAGGGTCGCAGATGTTGCATGGTGCGCCTATGGTGACGTATAACTTGTTATCAGGCCCGGCGGCAATATATCGCCAGCCGTGATGTGCTTTATTCGGTAATTTATCGTAAACCACTTCGCGCATCGCTTTAAAAGGCAAAGTCAGGTCAAAGTCAGGGGCAGCATAGCGCGTGATGCGGTGCTGTTCGGCCACATACAAATGCCCGTCTACCATGGCGACGCCATTGCCTACCGTCAGGTCATCCAGGATCGCGACTACCTGGTCTGCTTTATGGTCTTTGTTCTTATCAACTACGGCATAGACTTTGCTGCCACGGGTGCCGACATAGACGTTGCCATTGGTGCCCAGCGTCATCTGGCGTGCCCCAGGCACTTCAGCGTAAACATCGACTTTAAAACCGTCCGGCACGCGCAGTTTGCTCAGGTTGTCACGGACATCCTGAATATCTGCCAAAGCGCTGAATGACAGCGTTGCGAATATGGAACCGATCAGACCTTTTATCAATTGATTTTTCATCAAGCTTATCCTCTTCTCCAAAATAATGATTACCCATGCAAGTTTGGTATGAGTAGTCTACGCAGTGTGAGGTTCTGCCGTAAGTTTAAAAAATATGAAATGATTGCCTATTTCTATCGGTTGTAAGGTGGATATAGCTAATTAGGTGTATTATTTATGCCTAATCACTTTGGTATTTAAATTATATGAGCAACCTTGATTGCTGGTCTGCCCACGACAGGGATAGAACAATTGCGCTGTTATCGAGCCAGACGCCGAACGAAGGATTTACCCTGACGGCACTCGAGGGCGTCAAGCTGATGCGCTGGAATCGGGCAATTCCACGCAGCCCAGTGTTTTATGAACCCAGCATAGTATTTGTCTGCCAGGGCAAGAAGATTGGCTATCTGGGTGGTGAGGTGTATCAATACAATCCGCAGCAGTTCCTGATTTTATCGGTGCCGCTGCCGTTTGAGAGTGAAACCATTGCGAGCCTCGAAGAGCCTTTGCTGGCGATCTCTATCCGCATCAATCTTTCCATGATCTCTGAACTATTACTAAGCGTGGAACATGACACGCCGATGAAGATCAATGGCAAAAGTGGGATCACCTCCACGCCGCTGGATGCACGCTTATCTAATGCCGTGGTGAGGCTGTTGGAGTGTCTGCCATCCAAAAGCGATGCGACGGTATTGGGCCAGGCCATTATCCGCGAGATACATTACCGCATTTTGCAAACCTCGCAGGCATCCGCCATCCTGGCTGCGCATAGCACGCACAATAATATGGGCAAGATCAGCAAGGCATTGCGCCTGATTCATGCCGAGTATGACAAAGAACTGAATGTAGACAAGCTGGCGTCGGAATCGACCATGAGTGTGCCTTCGTTTCATGCCGCGTTCCGGGATGTGACGGCTACTTCGCCTATCCAGTACCTGAAAATGACCCGCTTGCACAAGGCACGGTTGTTGATGGTGCAAGACGGCTTAAGTGCTACGCTGGCAGCGAATAAGGTGGGCTATGAAAGTGCTTCGCAATTCAGCCGCGAGTTCAAACGTATGTTTGGTAAAAGCCCGATGGAGGAGGTCAGTGCGGTGCGCAGTGCCCTCATCACAACTCCGAGTGAGGTCGCGGCGAAATATGTCACGGTGCAGCAATAAGCCGCCAGCACGAAGCCGTCAACAAGAACGATAGCTTGGCAGGCAAACTCATAGCTTTAGGCAATCATTCAAGAAAAGCTGGCAATTACATTGATGGTTATTCTTTTAGACTTGTGCGGTTAATGCTGGCAGGTTTTCAGTCTCAATCTTCCGGCATTTGATTTTAAAGCTTCAATAACAAATATGGAGAACGCGATATGGCAATAACTTTCAAAACAGCGGCTTACGGTGTACAAAACGCGACTACCCCGGTTGCCCCTATGAGCATAGACCGGCGTGAGCCTGGTCCGCACGATGTGCTGATTGATATTGAATATTGCGGTATCTGCCATTCCGATATCCACCAGGCCAGGAACGAATGGGGCGGTGGTTCTTTATATCCTATGGTGCCGGGGCACGAAATCGTGGGCCGCGTCAGCAAGGTCGGCAAGCATGTGAGCAAGTTCAAGCTGGGGCAATTGGTCGGGGTCGGCTGTATGGTCGACTCCTGCCGCCACTGCGCAGATTGTGATGCCGGTGAAGAGCAATACTGTGATGGTTCAGTGTTTACCTATAACGCAAAAGACCCAAGACACGGCGGCCTGACCTTTGGTGGCTATGCCGAGCGTATCACGGTGGATGAGAACTTTGTCGTTAGCGTGCCTGAAAATCTGGATACCAAAGCCGTTGCGCCATTGCTGTGTGCCGGGATTACTTTATATTCGCCGCTCAAACACTGGAATGTACAACCTGGCCAGAAAGTCGGCATCATTGGCCTGGGTGGCTTGGGGCATATGGGTGTGAAACTGGCCGCAGCGATGGGTGCCCATGTGGTGATGATCACCACCTCAGTCAGCAAAGCGGCCGATGCGACCAAGCTGGGTGCGCATGAAGTGCTGATCTCCAAAGATGCGGATGACATGGCTAAACATGCGGCCAGTTTTGACCTGATTATTGATACGGTGCCGGTTGCGCATGATTTAAACCCATATATCGGTTTACTCAAGCGTGATAAAACCATTGTGCTGGTCGGTCCGCTGGACCCGGTGGATGTGCATGGCGGCAACCTGATCCTTAAGCGTCGCCAGGTAGCTGGTTCGCTGATAGGCGGTATCGCAGAAACGCAGGAAATGCTGGATTTCTGTGGCAAGCATAATATCGTCAGCGATGTTGAGATGATTGATGCGACTTATATCAATGACGCTTACGAGCGCATGCTCAAGAGCGATGTGAAATACCGTTTTGTAATTGATATCGCTTCATTGAAATCCACACTGAACGCATAGCCGGAAATATTGGCGACAGTGGCTAGCCAGGCTCTGGATGTTGATTTGTCTGGCAAACCTGGCTGACGCTGTTGTCGGTGTGTAAAAAAGTTGTTTGAGTGTGGTAAGAAATATCTGGGCTTGGTGAGAAGCAAAAGGTTTGCGCGGAAAGTCATACAAATTGGCGGCTTTGAACGCATAAGGCGATAGGTCAGTGTTAAGATGGTTATCTGTTCATTTCCCACTTAGCGCATGCTTGCAGAAAAACCTCCCCAAGGCCTGATATCACTGGTGATATCGCTACTTGCGTATCTCTCCCTCACCCAAATTGACAAGGTGATGCACATTGGCCAGCAGGAGTCGCTGGTGGTATCCATTGTGTTTGTGCTGCTGATCATTAACCTGGCCTTCCAGCTGTCGTTTCAGGTGGAATATGTGGCAGAACGGCTGAAAGAGCCTTACGGCACCATGATACTGACTATCAGCGCCGTCATCATTGAAGTGGTGATTATCGTCATGATGTTAAGCCATACGGCTTCAACCACATTGGCGCGGGATGCGATTTACTCGGCGGTGATGCTGGATATTAATGGCATTCTCGGCTTGTGTGCGATTGTGGGCGGTATCAAATATGGTGAAGTGGAATACAACGTCAACTCCGGCAATACTTACATTGTCATGATCATGACGGCGCTGGGCATCTCGATGGTGTTGCCCGCGTTTTTGCCACCAGAACATTGGCGCCTGTATTCGATGTTTACCATCATTACCATGAGTGTGTTTTATGCATTGTTCCTCAAGATGCAAACTGGCCGTCACCGTAATTATTTCAGTTACAGTGACCAGCACAGCAAGGAAATGCTAGGCGAATTGGCCACTCGTAAGACCATCGTCGATGTCAGGCTGGCGATCGTATATATCCTGGTGGGTATTGTCACCATAGGCCTGCTGTCAGAAGAAATGAGCATGCATATGGATGCCGGGCTGACCGGTAGCGGCGTGCCACCGATTGTGGCGGCGATTGTGGTGGCGATTATTGCGGCCAGCCCTGAAGTGCTGACTTCCCTGAAGGCCGCGGTGAATGACCGCATGCAAACGGTAGTGAATATTTCACTGGGCGCGACGCTCTCAACCGTTATTTTGACAGTGCCGGTGATCGAGGCGATTGCCTTGATCCAGAATAAACCGCTGATTGTCGGCTTATCCCCGACGCAAATGGTGATGACGTTTTTAACCCTGGCAGTCGCAACCATCAACTTGCATGATGGTGAAACCAATGCCATTGAAGGCATGACGCATTTTGTATTGTTTATGGCGTTTGCCATGCTGGCGACATTAGGCATGTAATGATCAGTTGGACATGCCGAATTCGGTATGTGGTTGTGTGAAAAAATCGCAGTGTTTATTAAGATCGACAGCCATGCAACTGGCTTTTGTATAAGTGAATCATGAGTACTCTTCTGGAATTACTGCAACAATTCGGCCTGGTGATCGTGTTCGCCAATGTGCTTCTCGAACAGCTGGGGTTGCCGCTACCGGCCTATCCCACGTTATTGCTGGCGGGTGTGCTTATCGGTAACGGGCAATACAGTTTGGGCACCTTGCTGGCGGTGGCGGTGATTGCCGCCTTGATCGCTGATTCCATCTGGTACATGGCCGGGCGCAAATACGGTAAAAGGGTGATGGGCAAGTTATGCAAGATTTCCCTGTCGCCGGATACCTGTGTCAGGCAAACCGAATCGCTGTACCTGAAATTCGGGCCGCCGGCATTATTGGTCTGTAAATTCATTCCTGGCTTTGCTTCCATCTCCAGCGCCCTGGCTGGTTCTTCCGGCACGCGTTACCTGGTGTTTGTGTTGATGGATGGCCTGGGCGCGGCACTATGGGCCGGCACTGCCTTGTGGCTTGGCAACTTGTTCAGCTCTGCGATCGATGAACTGATGCTCACTCTGGTACAAATGGGCAAATGGGGGACGTTGCTGGTGCTGGTATTACTCGCTGCGTTTATTGCATATAAGTGGTGGGATAGACAGCGATTCATCAAAAGCCTGCGCATGGCGCGTATCAGTATTGAAGAGTTAAATGAGATGCTGACTAACGGTGCCGCACCGGTGATTCTCGATACACGTGCCCCACACCTGGTCGATGACGGCTGGATTCCGGGTGCGCAATTCATCACGCTGGAAAGCGCTGACTCCTTGGTGCTGGATATTGATGAAGATGCACCAGTGGTGCTGTATTGCTCCTGCCCGAATGAAGTCACCGCCGCTAAAGTCGCCAAAAAACTGATCAACCGCGGTTATCGCAATATCCGGCCACTCACGGGCGGCATAGATGCCTGGCGCGATGCCGGGTTTAAGGTCGTCACCGTACAGGTGGAAGATGCCGAAGTAGCCGTAAAGGAAACACATGTTTAACGTAGTGGGGATTGCTCTCAAACGCCCCTATACCTTTGTGGTGATGGCGCTGCTGATTTTGATTTTCGGCACCTTGTCAGCCATGCGTAGCCCGGTGGATATCTTCCCTGAAATCCGCATTCCGGTCGTGGCCGTCGCCTGGCAATATGCCGGCCTGCCACCGGATGATATGGCTGGCCGGATCAGCACCTTGTATCAACGTACCTTGACGACCACGGTCAATGATATTGAGCATATTGAAGCGAATTCTTACAGTGGTTTTGCCATCGTCAAAATCTTTTTCCACCCGGGTGTGAACATTGCCACAGCCAATGCGCAGGTGTCAGCGATTTCGCAAACAGTGACGCGCCAAATGCCAACTGGCACTACGCCGCCACTGATTTTAAATTACAACGCATCCACAGTGCCTATCTTGCAGGTCGCGCTTTCAGGCAAAGGTTTAACCGAGCAAAACCTGGCTGACCTGGGTTTGAATGCGGTGCGTATCCGGCTGGTCACCGTGCCCGGCGCCGGGGTTCCATTCCCATATGGCGGCAAGAGCCGGCAAATCCAGATTGACCTGAACCCGGCAGCCTTACAGGCGCGCGGATTATCGGCGCAGGATATCTCTAATGCGCTGGCCGCGCACAACCTGGTTGTGCCGGTCGGTACCCAGAAAATTGGCAGTATTGAATATACCCTGAACCTCAATAATGCGGCGTCTGACATTGAAGACCTTGCCAATATTCCGGTCAAAGTCGTCAATGGCGCGACCATCTACATGCGCGATATCGGGCAGGTCCGCGATGGTAGCCCGCCACAAACCAATATTGTGCATGTGGATGGTAACCGTTCGGTCTTGATGACCATTTTGAAAAACGGCGCGATTTCGACTCTGGCCATTGTCGATGGCATCAAGAATAAACTGGAAGAAATCAAGCCTGGCTTGCCAGAGACGCTGGTGGCAACGCCTATTAATGACCAGTCGCTGTTTGTGCGCGCGGCGATTCATGGCGTGGTGTTTGAAGGCGTATTGGCGGCGATCCTGACCAGCCTGATGATTTTGCTGTTTCTCGGTAGCTGGCGCTCGTCACTGATTATCGCCACTTCGATTCCGCTCTCTATATTGGGTGCAGTGATAGGCCTGTCGGCCATAGGCGAAACCCTGAATATTATGACCCTGGGCGGGCTGGCACTGGCAGTCGGCTTGCTGGTGGATGAGGCCACGGTGACGATTGAGAATATCAACTGGCATTTGGAGCAGGGCAAACAGGTTGAGCAGGCCATCCTGGATGGCGCGGCACAAATCGTGACGCCCGCATTCGTATCGCTGCTGTGCATCTGTATTGTGTTTGTGCCCATGTTTTTCCTGGAAGGCGTTTCTCGCTTCCTGTTCGTGCCTATGGCTGAATCGGTGATGTTTGCCATGGTCAGCTCGTTTATTTTGTCGCGTACGCTGGTGCCGACCATGGCGAATTATTTCCTGCAGCCGCATACTGAAGCTGAGCACGGGCACGTCAGCCGTAATCCATTGGTGCGATTTCAGCAGGGGTTTGAACGTGGCTTTGAAAAATTCCGGCGCTCCTATCAATCACTGCTAGTGCTCGCAGTGGCGCATAGCCGCTTATTCATGACCGGTTTCATGACGGTGGTCCTGCTGTCTTTCTTACTGGTGCCTATGTTAGGCAGCAACTTCTTCCCCAGCGTGGACAGCGGCCAGATCCTCATGCATGCACGTGTACCCGTGGGGACGCGCCTTGAAGAAACCGCCAATCGTTTTGCAAATATCCAGGCGGCGATCAAACAGGTCATTCCGCCGGATGAGATTGTGACCATCGTTGATAACATCGGCATGCCTATCAGTAGTATCAACATGACTTATAACAATACCGGCCTGACTGGCGCCCATGACGGCGATATCCAGATTGCGCTTAAAGAGCACCACGCGCCGACCGCAGAATATATCCGTACCTTGCGTGAAGTGCTGCCTAAGAAATTCCCGGATACCACCTTCTCATTTCCGCCAGCAGACATTGTCAGCCAGATCCTGAATTTCGGTTCGCCTGCGCCTATCGATATCCAGATCCGCGGTGGCAAGCTGGCAGAAGACTTTGATTATGCCAATCAATTACTGGCAAAAGTGCGTGCAGTGCCGGGTGTGGTAGATGCCCGCATCCAGCAGTCACGCAGCCGGCCAACTTTTGATATCACCCTGGATAAGACCCGCGCGCAAGAGATGGGTATCAGCACGCGCGATGTCACTAACAGCATGGTGATTAATATGGCTGGCAGCTCGCAGGTATCACCCACTTATTGGTTGAACCCGGCCAACGGCGTGACTTATTCGATTGTGCTGCAAACACCGCAATACCAGGTGGATAGCCTGAATGCGCTGGCGAATCTGCCGATTAGCGGCAGTGCAGGCCCATTACAAACCCTGGGTGGTTTAGCCACCTTTAAACGCGGTGTCGGCAATGCAGTCGTCAGCCAGTATGATATCCAGCCCATGGTGCAAATTCATGCCAGTACGCAGGACAGGGATCTGGGCGCGGTGGCTACCGATATCCGCAAGATTCTCGATGCCACCAAAGACCAGGTGCCCAAGGCCGCCAGTGTTGTGATGCTGGGGCAGGCACATACCATGGATCGTGCCTTCACCGGTTTATTCTTTGGCCTGCTCGGGGCCATTGTGCTGGTGTATTTGCTGATAGTCGTCAACCTGCAATCCTGGAGTGATCCTTTTGTGATTATTTCTGCCTTGCCTGCCGCTTTGGCGGGCATCGTCTGGATGCTGTTTGTCACGTATACGCCGCTATCTGTGCCCGCATTGACTGGTGCCATCATGTGTATGGGGGTTGCAACTGCCAACAGCGTGCTGGTGATCAGCTTTGCACGTGAGCGGCTGGCAGAACTCAAAGACGCTACCGCCGCGGCAATTGACGCCGGTTTTGTGCGTTTCCGCCCGGTGCTGATGACCGCGCTGGCGATGGTGATCGGGATGACACCCATGGCCTTGGGCCTGGGTGAGGGCGGTGAACAGAATGCCCCATTGGGACGTGCCGTCATTGGCGGATTGATTTTTGCGACAGTGGCTACACTTTTATTTGTGCCGGTGATATTCAGCGTGATTCATAGAAACACACATACTCCGCCTGTCAGCGTTTCTACAGGAGATTCAAATGACCAGTAATACACCCTGTGCTTCCCGTGGATTAAAACTCAGTGGCCTGATCCTGGCACTGGTTGCTATCGGCATCGTGATCGTCGGTATCACATCACGCGCCAGCCATGATGCAAAACTGAAAGACTGGACCAAAGAACAGGCTGTACCCACCGTCAGTGTCAGCCAACCCGGTGGCGCAGTGGAAGGTAATCAGCTGATATTGCCGGGACGATTTGAGGCATTTTCACGCGCACCTATTTATGCCCGTGTCAGTGGCTATCTTAAAAGCTGGAAAGTAGACATCGGGGGTGCGGTGAAAGCCGGGCAGTTGCTGGCTGAACTCGAAACACCTGATCTCGACCAGGAACTGTTACAGGCCAAAGCCGATTTAGCCAGTGCACAAGCCAATGTCAGCCTGGCAGAAACTACCGCCAAACGCTGGCAGGATATGTTAAAAACGCAATCCATCGCCCGCCAGGAAGTAGACGAAAAGCTGGGCGACTATAAAAGCAAACAGGCGCTGGTGAAAGCGTCTGAAGCGAATGTGCAACGTTTACAGGCGCTGAAAGGTTTTGCCAGCATTGTGGCGCCATTTGATGGATCCGTCACCGCGCGCAATACCGATACCGGCGCGCTGATCAATGCCGGTAGCAGCGGCAGTACGGCACAGCCTTTATTCGAAGTCTCCAACACGCGCAAGCTGCGGTTATATATTAATGTGCCGCAGAACTACGTCAGCCATATCCGCCCAGGGACCAAGGCGACGTTTAACGTGCCCGAATATCCTGAGGGCCGTTTTGAAGCCACCATACAGTCAACCTCTGGTGCGATCAATGCCTCTTCGGGGACCACGCTGGTGCAATTGCTGGTGGACAATGGCGCCGGAAAGTTTTTGCCGGGTGGGTTTGCGAATGTGAATCTACAGCTAAAAGAAGCAGCCGGCATTTTAAGTATTCCCGCCAGTGCGCTGATCTTTGACCAGAATGGGTTAAAGGTCGCGACGGTGAATGCCGAAAATCAAGTCAGCCTGAAAACCATCGTCATTGCGCGCGACCTTGGTAAAACCCTGGAGATCCAGTCCGGACTGGCAGCCAATGACCGTGTGATTGAAAACCCGCCGGATGGCGTGGAGGAGGGCGATGTAGTCAAAATAGCCACAGCGCCTGAGGCGCCGAAAGCTGCTAAATAAGTAAAGATCAGCTCTGCTTCTGGGATGAGGTTAACGTGACAGGATCAGCCAGGCACTCAATGCCGCCGCTGACACACTCAGAAACACATTGACTGCCGGTGGCAGCCAGAAGATATGGCCGCGTGGTTTCTCTTGCGCGCCCAATGTTTTACAGAACACTACGAACTGAAGTGCAGACAGTAAAGAAGTCGCCGCACCTATCAGGATAAAGCCGACGCCTATATATAAAGACAAGGTGCTTTGCGAGTCAGACAACGGGCTCTCGTGTGCCATCAACTTGATAAACAAGCCAAAGCGCTCAATCACAAATCCCAGCCCCATCAACGCAATCGATGAACGTTGCCAGGCGAGCAAAGTGCGTTCGGCAGCAAAATAAACGCGCGGATCGTCAAGATAAGACATGTAAGTCACTCTTCATTGATGTAGGTGACCATTTTACGACTTACCCAGGCGTTTTGCCTAAGGTAAGTCGCAGTCGCGTTAACCCTTTGAGACTGTTCTACGGTCAGGCAAACAGGCTGATGCCAAGCACGGCCAGTAGTACAACGCCGATGGCTAAAATCAAAAAGATAAAGAAAAAGACTTTTGAAATGGTGGCAGCGCCAGATTCCACGCTACGAAAACCCAAGAAACCCGCGATGACGGATATCACAAAAAATACCAATGCGTAGTAAAGCATCTTTCTGACCCCTTAGTTGGAAAGTGAATGTGATGAAATCATAAAAGGCAGCCCCCGGTTTGCGTATAGGGGATTGACTGGATTGCAGGTAAGAATCAGCCTACATTGAGCCGGTGCGACGCATAGGGGGAATTGGGTGAACCCAAAGAGGTGTGCTGACCTGCGATCTATTCAGGCTGGTGATTCTCAGGCTATTTTTAAAAGGGCGGCAGCTGCGCTCGCCTATATTGATTATCTGACACGGTCACTGCTGGCAGAGCTATTCATAGCCTGGCTTGCCTGATCATGAGTGGGATGCAAGATTATTCATCTTCACTAAAAGCATCATGAAAATCTTCCGCCTCGACCACCGCTTTGGCACGCATCTTCTGGATGAAGATAATCCCCTCTCGTGTCAGCTGGCTTTCGTTTGAGCGCCTGCCTTCACGTACATCGCCATTGGCGGTGAGTGGCAGTTGAAATACTTGCTGATGGTATCTGAGGCTCGCTTCGCCCAACCCGATTCTTTTACATTTTTCCAGGTCCAGCACTGTGATCAGGTAATAGTTGGCGCCGCGTGGGTTAAGCACGCGTTTCAGGTCTATCACCCCCAATTGTCCAGCGCCTTGCGATAATGTGATTTCCTCACCGGTTTCATTGATGCTGATGGTGTAAGTCAAACCATCTTTCGCGACAAATTCTTTTTGATGCATATACACAAGTCCCTTGTAAGCCGTTTTATCCATGCGACAACAACGCAGCCGCATTTTTTCCAATCATACACATAAGAAATCAAATGTCAGGTGTTTGCTTGTTTTTATGTATAGCATGCACACAGCGGGGCTTGATTAATGATTGCCGGAACTAAAGCGTAAAGTCATGGTTTTCTTGATGTCAATAAATATTAATTTGTAGTAAAGTATGTTTATGTGAATCCTTCTGATGTTGCGACTGCAATGCACGCATTTTTAAGGAAGAAATAATGCAAGAACAAGTATTTTTCAGCCTTGAGGGAATCAAGGTCAGCGACAAGCAGTTTATTGCTGAAGGGCAAACATACCCTCTTGATGAAGTCACCTCAGTCAAGCATGGCCTGATTGAGCCTAAGCGTGGCTTTTCCACATTCTGCATGTTATCAGGCTCGTTCCTGATGATATTTGAGGATGTGTTCATGTTCGTCGGTGGCTTTTCAATCGCGCTTGGCATGATGGCGTGGTTTACCGCACAAACGCTTTATTCTGTTGTCATTCACACCGCAGAAGGCGAAAAGCAGGCACTGACTAGTGCAGACAGCAACGATATCAACAGGGTCATCCGTGCCCTGAATGCCGCCTTGATCAGCAGGGAAGCTGACTGCCGCGCTTAACAGTACTCATGGCATCCGCCACGAACAGCAGCCTCATTTGTGGAGTAAATCTTGATTTCCCAGGATGCATTGCGATAGAACCCTGGCGTATCAAATAGCAAGGTGCGTTTTTCACCAGGTAACGTCGCATATGCGCTTGCCCTGATTGCGCTATACAGATCGCAAATTTTAAAAGGACACCGCATGGAGGAATTTATATTCTTCAGTCTGGAAGGCATTAAAGTCAGCAATATCCAGTTCATTGCCGATGGTCTCACCTACGCCTTGCAGGACGTGATTGCCGTAGAGCATGGTATGAGTGAACCCAGCCGGGTATTCGCCACTATTTGTATATTGATAGGTGCATTCCTGTTTATTTTTGAAGATGTTTTCATGTTTGTCGGTGGCTTTGCCATCGCGCTTGGCATGGTGGCCTGGTTTACCGCAAAAACGCAGTATTCCGTTGTGATCCATACGCCCAGCGGAGAACACCAGGCATTAACCAGCGAAAACAGCCACGATATTGATAGGGTGATCCGGGCGCTGAATACGGCGATTATCCACAGGGGATAAGCCGCGGTTATCCTGTAGGCGCAGGCATGAGTGACGATGGCAATCAGCCCCTTTAATCAAGGGGCTTTCTATTGTTGACAACGGCGAACGCAGCAAGCTTGTGTCAAGATAGTGAGTGGTAGTCTCCAGTAAAGCGAACACAAATAAAAATAAGGCAATAAGCAATGCGTCAGTATCAGCTCAATACATTCACCCTCCACGTAGTCACCTTTCTTGCACTCTTTGTTTTCTCGGCACATTTATCGTTGGCAGCCCCGTTAGACGACGCTAACAGGGCATTTGCCAGTGGCAATCACACCTTGGCCAAAGACTTGTATCTGCCGTTGGCCGAGGCGGGAAATAGCGAGGCCCAAGTGAATCTGGCCCAGATTTACAACACCGATGACAGCGTACTCAGGGATTTACCCAAAGCAGTATTCTGGTTCTCGAAAGCGGCCGAACAAGGACTTCCCATGGCGCAAACCAATCTGGCCATCATGTATTTGTACGGCGAAGGTACTGAGCAGAATGCATGGAAAGCCGTTGACTGGATGCTCAAAGCCGCTAACCAGGGAGATGCTGCGGCGCAGAATAATCTGGGTATCATGTACCGCGATGCGCTGGGCGTGAACCGGAATTATGAGGAAGCATTAAAGTGGTTTGAACTGGCCGTAAACCAGGATTATTCGCCTGCTTTCCGCCATGTGGCGGATATGTACAGATTAGGGCAGGGCGTGGCAAAAAACAGGTATGAAGTCATCCGCATGTATCGGAAAGGGGCAGACAAGGGCGATCCGGCATTGATGATGGCATTGGCGCAGTTTTATTTTACAACCGCTCCTAAAGACTATCAGGAAGCCATCGTCTGGTTATCCAAGCCTGAAATGGAAGGCAACCCCCTCGCTCTGGAAAATATAGGCGTGATATATGGCATGGATGACAATGCGTTTAAAGATACTGAGAAATCACTTTGGTATCTGCAACGCGCTGCCGAACTCGACCATGCACATGCACAATTGAATGTGGGCGTGGTGTATTACAAAGGGATAGGAGTGGCTGTCGATTATCAGCAGGCTTATCTTTGGTTTTTAAAAGCAGCGAAACAAAAAGAGCCCACTGCCCAATATTATTTAAAGGCAATCTACAGCAAAGGGCAAGGCAGGAAAATGGATCTGGTGAAAGCACAGGTCTGGGAAAACCTCAGCTTTGAAAACGGCGTTGAAGCCGGGCTGAGAGATAGCTTTTTACACGAGATGACTGCGAAACAAAAAACGCAGGTTGAAACATTGATTGCACTATGTAAATCAAGCAACTATGCGCAATGTGAATAAGCCACTATGATCCTGTTAACACGGGAAAACCCTTAAGCGGTCAGGCCCGGTTATGATGGTATTTGCACCTGTTCTAATGAAAATCTATTAAAGGCTGATAAGTGTGTCAGTCACAGGTTTGGCACATGTTTCAGACCAAGTTGATAATTAATATGCGCATGCTTTGAGTTTTTAAACACATAAGTAAACAACATATAAGGGGCGATAAATGCAAACAGACGAAATAGAGTATGTAGGATTTTGGGCACGCTTCGTGGCTTCAGTGGTCGACACGATTTTAGCGATAATCGTCGTATCCCCTTTTATCCAGGTGTTTTATGGCAGCGCGTTCTGGACCAATGGATTTGTACTTGGGCCCATCGGGGATGTCATTTCCTGGCTGCTTTTCCCCGTGGCTGTGATTGTCTTTTGGGTCACCAAAGAAGCCACTCCCGGCAAGATGCTGATCTCAGCAAAAGTGGTAGATGCTGAAACTGGTCATACGTTGACCAAAGGCCAAGCCATAGGCCGATATCTGGCTTATTACCTTGCAGTGATTCCATTCGGGCTGGGCTTTATCTGGGCTGCCTTCGATAAACGCAAGCAGGGCTGGCATGACAAGCTGGCAGGCACCGTGGTGATACGGCATAAAAAGAACTGATGCTTATGGTCAGCGGGGCCGTTGGCGGCTGCTTATGGCTTGCGGGATGCCAGCAAAATACGTGTCATGGCGCGAGTGTCAAGGCACGATGTTTTTAGCCATGGCTGAACAATTATCCTGCCGCTTCAGTGCTATAGTAATCACTTGAAATTAACTCACACGGTCAGCGGCTATGTAAGTTACCCGATCAACTCAGCCATCATTGTTAACAAGAGTTGCCATGCCAACGACAACATCCGAAGCGAATCCCTTTAAACCAGATCATCCTGAAGTTAACTTCCGCGCCATTGCCGAGTATGCGCCAGTGATGATGTGGATGTCAGGAACGGGCACTCTTTTTGGCTGGTTTAACAAACAATGGCGTGATTTTACTGGTTGTGGATTGGCGCATGCCGCGGATAATTATTGGGCAGAAAGCGTGCATGACGAGGATCTTGAACGCTGCCGGAATATTTATGCGCAGGCGCTGGATGCACAACAATCATTCACCAGGGAATACCGGTTAAAACGCCATGATGGCACATTTCACTGGGTTGCCGAAGACGGCGTGCCTACCTATACCGAGCAAGGAGTGTTCAACGGGTTTGTTGGCAGTTGCGTAGTGATTCAGGAGCGCAAAGACCTTGAAGCCAGGTTTGCGCAACAATCCGCAACGCTGCAGCAACTGCAACAGCAAAACAATGCCATTTCAAGCAAATCTGAAACCCTCACCCAGTTATACGAAACGATTCTTTCTGCAACCCCGGATCTGATTTACAACTTTGATTTTTCCGAGCCTGAACCGCGCTTTTCGTATGCCAATGCCGGCTTGGTACAAATGCTTGGCAGGCCGTTTGACGAAATCGTTGGCAAGACGCTGCGTGAGTTGGGCTATGAAGACTGGCATGCCGAAATGCATCATAAAGAAATAAACATAGTACGCACCACCAAAAAGCCGATACGCGGCGAAGTTGCTTTTACCGGCACTTTTGGCCGCAGGGTTTACGACTATATTTTTGCCCCGGTCTTTGGCAGCAATGGCGAAGTGGTGGCCGTGGCAGGGACCACGCGCGACGTGACAGAAAGCCATGATGCGCAGGAAATGCTCAAAAAAAATAAGGAAGCCTTGCAAGAGGCTGACTTGAAAAAAGATGAATTCCTGGCCATGCTGGCGCACGAATTGAGGAACCCTTTAGCGCCGATCAGCGCTGCGACCCAGATCATGGTGCTGAGCAATTATGAAGAGTCGCGGGTTAAAAAATCCAGCCAGATCATAGAGCGGCAAGTCAAACACATGGTTGGACTGGTGGATGATTTGCTGGATGTTTCTCGCGTCACCCGCGGGTTAGTCAATATCGAGAAATTGCCGCAGGATATGGCGGCAGTCATTGCCAGCTCGCTGGAGCAGGTGCGTCCTTTAATCGAATCCCGGCAGCATGAGCTCATTGTTGACCTCACTCCACTACCTGCAAAAGTGCTGGGTGATCACAAGCGGCTGGTACAAGTTGTCTCCAACATACTCAATAACTCAGCCAAATACATAGAAAACAGCGGCCAGATCACGCTCGCTATGAAGGTTGAACATGGCACTGTCGTCATTACGGTTGCTGACAATGGCATAGGCATATTGCGTGAAGATCAGGAATCCATCTTTGAATTGTTTGCGCAGGCGAAGCGAAGCTCAGACCGCTCTCAAGGTGGTCTAGGCATAGGCCTGGCATTGGTGAAAAGCATGTTGAAACTGCATGATGGGACCATCAGTTGCTTCAGTGAGGGCCTGGATAAAGGCAGCGTATTTACGATTACGCTACCGTTATGGACTGAGCATGCATCAGCAGAAAATAATGCTGATACCGTTGAAGAGCAACAAGAAAAAATATCTGTGCTGGTTGTGGACGATAATGTCGATGCTGCGACCACACTAGCGAGCTTTATAGAATTATATGGTCATGAAGTATTGGTTGAACATGACTCACTGCAAGCGCTGGCATTGATCGAGTCTGTGCTGCCAGCGGTGTGTGTGCTGGATATCGGGTTGCCAAAAATGGATGGTTACGAACTTGCAAAACGTATCAAAGCCAATGCCTCCATGGCGAGTGCCACCCTGATTGCTGTCACCGGCTATGGACGCGAAGATGACAAGAAAATGGCATTGCAGTCAGGCTTTGATCACCATCTGGTCAAGCCGGTGGATTTTGAACAGTTAATGAAATTAATTAATGACGCGGCGGATAAAGCCGCTGCTTGAATGATGTCAAAAACAAAATAAATATGCTTTGTATAGCTGATGCGTGAAATGGCCCTGTTATTTTTGCACCCGTTTATGCATGTCCATCGTTAAAGCCTTTATCTGATTTAGAAACTGAGCCGTCAATACAACTTCAAATGAGTTTGTACATCTTTCCGCAGAAGATCGCATCCATCTCCATAACAGGATGCAAATCAGCGGATATAAATTTGTGATCAAGAGTACTGCAAAAAACCAATACCAGATGGCTGTATTTTGAGCGAAACCATGCGGAACCAGTTTGAATCCCATCATGATGGTCAGTAATATGAATATGCCCGCTGTGATCAACATATATTGAGAGATGAATGTATCTGATTCTGTTTCAAAAAAGTCATATAACTTTCCAGCGGTGAATGTGAAGTACGTCAAATGTGAGTCGGTTTTATTTTTTTCGAATGTATACCTGACCCACGCCCTTTTTCTTTGGGCACTTTGCGAGGAAAGCATGTCTATGAGATGTTGCAGGATACGTGCTTGTTGCAGCAGCGCTTTAGAGTCCTGCCTGGGAAACGCTTGAAATTTGAGGAGCGTCAGCCGGATGTTTTTCCGTATGTAATCAAAATAAAGCGATTTATTGAGTGCGATATATGCCAAATTGGATGCTACCGCTAATTCGCCCAAATAGGTGAGGCTGACTAACCCTGAAGCCATAATTTTTCCCCGTAAAAGTCTCGATAGCCTTGTTATTGCTTAAGTTCAGCATGCGCAATTGGCGCTATTCTTTGTAACATCCTGTCAACAACAGTCTTGATGCATGCCGCTGCAGTCTTGTTATTAAGCGTTGCAAACGCTTCGCGCGTTAATTTGTCGGGCTCAAAACGGAATGCTTTGTCATCGACCAGAATAAAATGATAGGGTAGGTTTTTTGCTTTTATATCTGCTGGATAAATGCCCACTTTACTGATTAATGATGCGCCAATTGAGTGATGTAACTGTTCTAAAAAGGGATTGCTGATTTTTTGAGTGACTGGTGATTTTTCCAAATCTTCAACAATGAAATTCAGTTTTGCAGAGGCTGGCTGTAAAAACCGTGTAGCTGCATCAACAACCTCAGGCGATGCATATAATTTCTCGTCTTGTGGTCCTGAAAAGATAGTCACCGTGTGGTCTGCGATTTCAAACAGCTTGGCAATTAATACGGTGGCATGATTTTCATCTACGCTACTTATAATTGAATCGCTATTGGATCGTGCAAGTTCATTCAACATGCTCAGATAGTCAGTCATAAATCCCCCGGGCTTTATCGACATCATAACTCTGTTTTACTTAAGTTAACAATTTTGAGTATCAGCCATTTGACCGCTATATATTGATCAGAGGCAACGTACACACTATTGACAGGTGTATTGCAGTAAAGAGGGAATCTATCAGGCCGCAGACAGGGCGATGTTGTATCAGTATGCGCAAGTAGAAAAAACAGCACAGTTGATTAGTTCAACTGTGCTGCAATGAATAAAAAAAGCAAACAGGTCATGGCAAACAATCAAAGCAGGCGCTGCTATTGTCTAGGCCTGCGCTGATAGTTTTTCCTCCAGTGCTTTCAAACGCGCTTCCAGCACTGCAATCTGCTGATCACGTGCCTCGATCGCTGGCATCACGTCCTCTGCGTTGAGTAACCTGGGGATATGTTTAGGGCAATTGGCATCCCAGGCTGTGATGGTAAACACAATCACACGCTCAATCCTGGCGGGATAGTCCGGTGAAGAGAGCCGTGCGATAAGTGCATCGTCACCCGTGACTATTTTGGCTTCGCCCCAGACTTTGACGCGTTGCGCATTGGCATAATCCATCAAAAATAGCTGCGCTTTCGGATTTTCATCCAGATTACCCGCCGTGATGTATTGCTTGTTACCCGCATAATCGGCAAAAGCCACCGTTTGCTCGTCGAGCACATGCAAGAAGCCACGCGGGCCGCCCCTATGCTGCATATAAGGTTGTCCTTGCGCATTGGCCGTCGCGATATACATGCTGGTTTGCGCGGAAATGAACTCGGCCAGTACTGGCGTCACACGGGATTCCCAGCCGCGTGTGCTTTCAAATTTCGCATAACCAGCGCGTGACCCCATTTCTTCCTGCCGGGATTTGACGGCCGGCGTAAACGCGATATCGCTAGGTGAAACTAAAGGTGAAATCCAGGTTGGGCGTGCATTCATGATCTTCTCCTCGATGTGTGAAACCACAATTGCATGTTAATCAATCACACGCGTGAGAAAAACCTGGCTAGCCGCAATACATTATTTCACGGGGAGAAATACTCTCGCCCAGACATAGTCAGCAGCATAAGCATCAACCCATAGATCAAGCCATTAAAAGCCAGTGGCTTGTTTGCGCGTATTAGCTATCTTGCTGAAGGCGAATCAGGGGCAGAGGAGGAAGCGGCGACCGGCCAGATACATAGGCCATCAGTGACGAAAATCAGGGTGCCTGGCGTATTTTCCATCATAAAACCACCCGTAAAATCACCGAAAGAAGGTAGCAGTGTAATGCCTGCACTGTGGTGAAAGCACGGTAAAACCAGGCGTTGCCGACCCTTGCCCAGTAAGCGGAAAGTAGGGTGGATATGCCCGGCAATTACATGATGCGTGGCATGCGGTGCGGGTATATGCTGCAAGGCGAAACCCCCGACCAGGTAAGGCTCATCTACCGTTTCAATATTTAAATCTGCCGGCGGGTCACCCGCATTTTTGTCATGATTGCCGCGCACCAGGATACAGCGCATATTGCTATGTTGTGCACGCCATAGGCGTAAAGCAGCCAATGTGGCTGGGGCATGGGACTTGGGCGCATGCAGGAAATCGCCGAGAAAAATCAGTTGCTCGGTCGGGTATGCGGATAACAACACATTCAGCCGTTGCAGGTTGTGGCTGGTGGTGCCCTGCGGCACTGGCTGCCCCAGCGCCCGATAGGCCGCTGCCTTGCCGAAGTGCGCATCTGCGATCAGCATGATTTTTTGCTGCGGCCAATAGATGGCTTTGTCGGCGAGTAACAGTAAGGTGCTGTCACCGATGTTTAAAGGGAATGCATTTTTCATTTAGTGATTACGTGATACTTAACTTTCAGGGCATGCGGCGTGTGTTGTCCAGCAGCTTTCAAAAGTAGAAATCAAATGAATGTTTTCAATCCAGCGCTCGCCGATAGATAACAGCTAAATGCATGGGAATCTTTTAAATCACTTAAATGACACCGTCATTCTGGCGTAGGCCAGAATCCAGGCGAGCCGCCATCTCAGCCATGCTACTTTTATTGTTGAAATTTTACTTTGCCTGGATACTGGTCTTCACCAATATCCAGGAAAAAATACAAAGTTATTCAAAGACCATGCCTTTCTTTATGCGGAATAATCCTGCTACGCGGCCGTTTAGCCGTTGATTTATTTCCGTTATCTTCCAGCCTGGGCAAGCCGGTTTTGCGTACGCGTTCCCGTTTTTTATATACTTTTTCCTGCACATTGAATTTCGCCTGTGCATTGACGGTTTCTTCAGGTGTATAAGCCCCCGCGCCGGCGGCTTTTTCCAGATCTGCCACCATGCGGGCGATACGGTCAGCCAGTTTTTCCGAACTGCTGCTTTCGCGAAAACGCTCTACCAGCAGGGGAAACGCAAACGGTGTCGGCCGTTTAATCTGCATTAATTGGATTTGCTTGCTTTGCAGATGTTGCAAGGTGGCGGAAAGGCGCGCGATTTCGAGCTCTTGTTGCAGCACTTCTTCCTGGGCTTGCGTCAGTAGTAAATTAGCGGGGTCGTATTTGCGGAATACATCAAAAAACAGGCTGGATGACGCCTGCACTTGCCTGGCGCTTTTATGTGCACCGGGAAAGCCGGCAAACACCAGGCCTGAAATACGTGCGATCTCGCGAAAACGTCTCTGCGCCAGCTCGCCCGCGTTCAGGCTGCCGATGACGTCCTGCAGCAGATTGTCAGTAGTGAATATCTCTTGCGTCAACACCGTGTCCCAATCCACTGGCGTGGCAGAAAGTAATTCCAGGCCGTAATCATTCACCGCGATAGAGAAGGTATTCGGCTGGTGCTTGCCAGCGCGCCAGGCCAACAGGCTGGCCAAGCCCAGGTGTACGCTGCGTCCGGCGTAAGGGTAGATGAACAGGTGCCAGCCTTCGCGCGAGTGCAGTGATTCGGCCAATAGATTGGTAGTCGTCGGTAGCGCAGACCAGTCGCTTTGCACCTGCAATAACGGTTTGATCATCTGCATTTCCGGGCCTTCAAAATGGCCGTGCGCTGCTGCATCCATGCGTGCCACCATCGCATTGGCAAGTTCGGTAGAAAGTGGCAGGCGCCCGCCGTTCCAGCGCGGCACAGCGGCTTTTTTACCGCTGGCTTTACGTACAAAAGCCGTCATTTCATGCACACGCACCAGCTCCAGCAGGCGGCCGCCAAACAGGAAATGGTCGCCGGGTTTCAGCCGGGCGATAAAGTTTTCTTCTACCGAACCCAGGCTTTTACCTGATGCACCTTTACTCCAGAATTTGACCACCATGCTGGAATCGCTGACGATGGTACCTATGCTCATGCGGTGTCGCCGTGCCAGCTGTGCATCCGGCACATGCCAGACGCCGTTTTTATCGGGAATGGCGCGGCGGTAATCCGGGTAGGCGGTCAGCGATTCGCCGCCGTGCTGCACAAACGCCAGCGCCCAGCGCCATTCTTCATCGCTTAAGTGCCGATAGGCATAACAGCTATGCACTTCTGCGAGTAAATCATCCGCAATAAAGCCGCCACCCAAAGCGATCGTCACCAAATGCTGCACCAATACGTCCAATTGCTTTTGCGGCGATTCGCGCGGTTCGACATTGCGGGCGGCAATCGCATCCTGTGCGGCAACCGATTCGATCAACTCCAGGCTATGCGTAGGCACCACAGTCAGGCGCGAAGCGCGCCCGGGTGCATGGCCAGAACGACCTGCTCTTTGCATTAGCCGCGCTACGCCCTTAGGCGAACCGATCTGCAATACACGTTCCACCGGCAGGAAATCCACGCCCAGATCCAGGCTGGATGTACACACTACCGCTTTGAGAGTGCCTTGTTTGAGGCCGGCTTCTACCCATTCGCGCACATGCCTGTCTAATGAACCGTGATGCAGCGCAATCAAGCCTGCCCAGTCAGGCCTCGCTTCGAGCAAAGCCTGGTACCAGATCTCGCATTGCGAGCGGGTGTTAGTGAAAATCAGGCTATTGGGGCTGGACGCTATCTCTTGCACCACCTGCGGCAGCATACGTAACCCGAGATGACCGGCCCAGGGGAAACGCTCGATACCTGGCGGCAGCAGGGTGTCTATCAATAAATCTTTTGCCAGCTGGCCTTGCACCAGTGTCGAGTGAGCAGGTGCTGGGATTAGCACCTCCATCGCATGCTGCAAATTACCCAGCGTTGCCGATAAGCCCCAGGTAATCAGTTGCGGCTGCCAGCGGCGCAGTCGTGCCAGGGCCAGTTGCAGTTGCACGCCACGCTTGTTGCCGATCAGCTCATGCCATTCATCGACGACGACCATTTTCAGGCTGGCAAAGGTGTCGGCGGCATCCGGCCGCGTCAGTAACAACGTCAGGCTTTCCGGCGTGGTGATGAGTGTAGTCGGCAGCCGTTTCGATTGCCGCGAACGCTCGGCACTATTGGTATCGCCAGTACGTAAACCTATGCTCCAGTCCAGGTTTAATTGCTCGACCGGGGCCATCAATGCGCGTTCGGTATCCGCAGCCAGTGCGCGCATGGGGGTGATCCATAATACTGTCAGCGGCTGCGTCACGACTTTTCGCTTTGCTGGTTTTTCAGCCATGGCATCCACTGATTTTTTATTAGATGCCGCTGTCGGTTTGTTTAAGGCAAAACGCTCAATGGCTGCCATCCACACCGCATAGGTTTTACCGGCGCCTGTGGTTGCGTGCAGCATGCCGGATTGGCCGCTTGCCACCGCCTGCCATACTTCCTTTTGAAACGGAAACGGGTGCCAGTGATGTTTCGCAAACCATTGGTGGCTTAACTTGAAAGCATTGCGCTTAGGTGTTTCAGCTGCATCGGCAGGTGGCAAGATTAACCCTGGAACAGTGTGCAATGTCATAGTTAAGCCACATCCTGACTATCAGGGCGCGAGGCCTGCGGTAACAACGCCTGCAAAGTCTGTAGCGTATCGGCTTCGGCCACCGGTTTATCCTGGCGCCAGCGCAGCATACGCGGGAAGCGTACGGCGATCCCGCTTTTGTGGCGACTACTCAAAGCGATGCCTTCAAACCCCAATTCAAAGACCATGGTTGGCGTCACGCTGCGCACCGGGCCGAATTTCTCGACGGTGGTTTTACGGATAATCGCATCCACTTCACGCATTTCAGCATCGGTCAGCCCCGAGTAAGCCTTGGCAAATGGCACCAGTTTGCGCTCGAGATCATTTTCAGGCTTATCCCACACCGCAAACGTGTAATCGGTATACAGGCTGGCGCGGCGGCCGTGGCCGGTTTGTGCGTAAATCAGTACCGCATCCGCGGTATAAGGCTCTATCTTCCACTTCCACCATACCCCGACATCTTTCGTGCGGCCCACGCCATACTGTGCGTCCTTGCGCTTGAGCATAAAACCTTCCACGCCCAGGCTACGAGAGGCTTCGCGCTGGCGCTCCAGGTCTTGCCAGCTGTCCCCGGTGATCAACGGCGATAGTTGCAGTTGCGGCTGATTGCACCCAACAACGACTTTTTCCAGCTGCTCGCGCCTGGCAGATTGCGGTTGTTCGCGCAAGTCTTGCCCCTGCCATTCGAGCAGGTCATAAGCCAGTATCACCACGGGCAGGTTTTCCAGGATTTTGGTCGTTAAGGTTTTGCGGCCTATGCGTTGTTGCAGCAGGGCAAACGGTTGCACCTGGCCCTGATTGATCGGGAGATTTTCTGGGCCATTGATTTGATCTTTTATTTGCTCAGGATCGACGGCCATGTCAGGCGCAGGCGCATGTTTCCACACCACCAGTTCGCCATCAATCACCGTACCATCCGGCAATTTGTCTGCCAGCACCTGTAATTCAGGGAAGCGGTCAGTCACCAGTTCCTCACCGCGTGACCACACCCATAACTGGCCGTCGCGTTTGACCAGTTGTGCACGGATGCCATCCCATTTCCATTCCACCTGCCATTGCTCGGGGTTGCCGATCGCAGCTGTAAATTCGTCAGTAGCTAACTGTAACGGGTGTGCCAGAAAGAACGGGTAGGGCTGGCCTTCGCTACGCTCGTCACCTTGTTCATTCACCGGGGCAATCAGTTTCAGGTAATGCGCAGCACTCGGACGGGCAGATAAATCGGTAGAGCCGACCAGGCGCTGGGCAATGCGTTTGGCGTCTATGCCGGCCACGGCAGACAAGGCGCGCGTGACCAGTAGCTTGGAAACGCCGACGCGGAAACTGCCGGTAATCAGTTTGATGCACACTAGCTTGCTGCGTTGATCCAGCTGCTGTAATAGCGGCGCTAATTGCAGCGTTAACACTTCAGGCGCCAGGCCGCGCAAGGGTAATAGTTTATCTTCTACCCAGGCCGCCAGCCCTTCTTCTGACGTGTGCGGGGATTCAGGCAACAGTAAAGCCATGGTTTCCGCCAAGTCGCCCACGGCATGGTAGCTCTCTTCAAACAACCATTCCGGCAGGCTGGCTACTGTCAGTGTCAGTTCGCGTAACAGTTTGGTGGGGACTAACTGGCGCGGCCGGCCACCGGCCAGAAAATACACTGCCCAGGCGGCGTCTTCAGGCGAGGCGGCAAAAAAGTAATCGCGCAATGCCGCCAGTTTGGCATTGCTGCTGGTGGTGGCATCCAGCCGGCTATAGAGATCGGCAAACGCTTTCAAACGGTCGCCTTTGACATGTTCATATGCGGGCTGCCTTCAGTCTCTGCGGGCAATTCGGCTTCTGGAGGTAAACTTGTTGCCGCATCGGCGTCAGGTGATAAATCCGTTTCTGCTTCGGCAGCCTCTTCACCATATTCGGTGACAAATGCCTGCGCATCCAGGCCTTGCTCGCACAGCCAGCGCACCATAGGGTGCACCTGCCCGTGCGTGACAAATACGCGTTGGGCACCGCTGGCCTGTATGGCAGTCTGCAAGCCTGGCCAATCGGCATGGTCGGACATGATAAAGCCGCGATCTACGCCACGCCGCCTGCGCGTACCGCGTAACTGCATCCAGCCACTGGCAAATGCATCTGAGTAATCGTCAAAGCGTTTGACCCACGGCGTGCCCTGTGCCGAAGGCGGCGCCAGTACGATGCTTTTACCTATCTGTGACTTATCCTGCATGTCGCCGACATACTGGGTAGCAGGCAGATGCACGCCCGCTTCACGATAGACCTTGTTTAATGGTTCTACCGCCCCGTGCACCAGTATCGGGCCAATCTGCGGATCAAGCCCTGACAGCAAGCGCTGCGCTTTGCCAAAGGCGTAGCAAAACAGCACACTGGCGCGATTGTTATCGGCATTGCCCTGCCACCACTGGTTGATGTCAGCAAAGATTTCACTCTGTGGCTGCCACTTGTAAATCGGCAGGCCAAAGGTAGATTCGGTAATAAAGGTATGGCAACGCACGCTCTCAAACGGCGCGCAGGTGCCGTCAGCTTCCACTTTGTAATCACCGGAAGCCACCCACACTTCGCCTTTATATTCCAGACGCACCTGGGCCGAGCCCAACACATGACCTGCAGGATGCAGGCTCAGCTTGACGCCATGATGGTTGATGGTTTCGCCATATTCCAGCGTCAGCAGATTGATATCCGCCCCCAAACGTTTGCGCAAAATGCCTTCACCAGCCGCCGCTGCCAGGTAGTGCTGGTGACCAGTGCGAGCGTGGTCGCCATGCCCGTGCGTAATCACCGCGCGCTCCACCTGCCGCCAGGGGTCGATATAAAAATCGCCCGGCGGGCAATACAAACCTTCCGGACGTGCAATCACTAAGTCCATCTATTAAAGAGTTCCATGCGCTAAATACCTGCGTGATGCTGATGATTAAACATGCAATGTGTGACAGCAGGAATGCGATTCGATTCCGCGTGTTTGAATAAAAAAGGGAAAGGTAAATACCTGCCTACAAGCAGGTCAGACAAGGCCTGACGGATTACTAAGAATGACGGGGAGATTGAGGGAGGATTGTTTTTGTGGCACCTGGTAAGTGACGCTGAATACACACTTACCAAGTGATGTTTACGGCTTGTAAATTATGTACGCCATGGGTGCTTAGGCACATCACAGACACCGGCAACATTGACACCGGCTTGTGCCACCAAATGATCATTCTCCACAGTGTCACCACTAACCCCAATCGCGCCGATCAGAATGCCTTCTTCATCAACGATAGGCAAACCACCTGGAAAAGTAATCAGCCCATCATTGGAGTGTTCAATGCCATACAGCGGGGAGCCAGGGATAGAAAGCTTGCCGATTTCGCCAGATGGCATAGCGAAATAACAGGCTGTTTTTGCTTTTTTGATAGCAATATCGATACTGCCCACCCATGCATCATCCATTCTGGTAAAGCTTTTCAGATTGCCGCCTGAGTCCAGCACGGCGATACACATCTTGACACCTATTTGCTTGGACTTCTCAACTGCTTTTTCTATGATTTCTTGTGCGACTTCAAAGCTTACGTGCATAGTGTTTCCTAAATTGAATGGAACACATACGACATTGGCAGCAAATTAAAATTCATTGTCATTTGCAGTGAGTCGGTAAAACACGGTTTATTTTCCTGATGCAGATTGTGTCGTCGGCTGAGCAAAGTTTTGCGGTTCCCTGTCATTGATAGGCAGTGGATTCGCCGCTTCTGCTTTTGATAATGACTCTACCGTTTCACTTATCGGCTCTGCAGCCAGAGGTATGTTTGACCCATTCCAGCTGATCAGTATCAAACCGGCAACCACCATGCCAATCACATAAAAAGCAACAGTTGCTATCCGATTGAATTTTTTATTCGTCATCTATGGCTCCCCAGTGAGCACAACGTTAGTCAAAGGCTGTTAGCACTTAAATGCCTGCATCGGGATTACTGATATCGTTGGGAAACTGCTTGTTTCTATCATCAATATTTTGCTTATTCAATGACTTATCTACATGACCAAGTTTTGATCTACTTCTCTCATAGCCACGCGAATCATCTGCCGGATCAGTATTGGCCGGATCAATCGAATCCGGATTCAAGGGGTCAAGGCGACTTTCATCGATGTGATGTACGCTATGTACATTGGTGTCTTTATTTAAAGCCATATCACTCTCCAAATAATCTCAAATTCAATACTGTGCGTGCCATCGTTAGCCCGCAAAGTTTTTAAACGACATGGATTGAATCTTCGCCTGAATGTATTTTTTGCGACAGACCGATAAAGCTGAAATGACTGTAGGAAAAATCGTACTGGCAGCCGTAAGGATTTGAGCCTTTGAGGATGAGTAAAAAAACGTGCTTAGATAGGCTAACAAATGATAGTGCATGCCTGTGAAACCCATCATTGATAGTGAGGCGCACAGAATTAGTTTTTTGAGGGTCTGCCGTGAGAGAAAAACTGTCGTGAGATTAGTTTCAGGCCAAATGCAACTTCATGCAGGAATTTCTGTATATTCAATATCATGAACAAATCTCTCGCGCCACAAGCTCACTCTGCTGAGCATCCAGCCAGTCAGCTGCCGCCATTGTTCGTCATCCTCAATGCAGGTTCGGGTGATCAGAATGCAGAGGCAGTCGCAAATCAGCTGAAACAGGCATTTGCCAAAGCAGCGCAACCCTACGAACTGTTTTTTTGCCGTCAATCAGGTGATTTGCCTGAAATGACCAGGCAGGCCATCCAGCAAGCCAGCCAGCATCATGGGGTAGTCGCCGCAGCGGGTGGCGATGGCACCATCCGCTTTGTCGCACAGGAAGTGGTCGCTGCCGATTTGCCGTTTGGCGTCGTGCCGTTAGGCACCTTCAATTATTTTGCGCGTGATAATGATGTGCCACTGGAGGTGGATTTAGCAGCAAAAGCACTGCTTGCTGGTATACGCGCAGGCAGTGAACGGAAGATACAGGTGGGGGAGTTGAACGGCGAGGTTTTTCTGGTGAATGCCAGCCTGGGTCTTTACCCGCAATTGCTCTCCGACCGCGAAGCACTAAAAAAACAACATGGACGTAGCCGCATCGTTGCAAAATTCGCGGCGTTCCTCACCCTGTTAAAGCGCGATATCAAGATGCTGCTGCGTATTGAACATAGCGGCGGGCAGCAGGAGAATGGCGAGAACGTCATTCCTGCTTCCACCATTTTTGTGGGCAACAATGCACTCCAGTTGGCGGATATAGGTTTGGCTGCTGAATCTGAAAGCGTTAGAAATGGGCAGCTTGCCATTATTGCGCTGCCGCCCATGCACGCGAGCCAACGTGTAGGCGTGGCATTTCATGGCATGCTGGGGGTGCTGAGCAAAGCACCGGAAGTCACGCACTTTGCCTGCCGCCAGCTGATAGTTGAACCGCTTTCTCGCCACAAAAAACGTTCAGTCAAAGTCGCGATGGATGGGGAGGTTTCTCATATGCAGCCGCCTTTGACATTCTGCGTCGGGCCAAGCTGTTTGCGGCTGATCGTGCCTGTTGCATCAGGGGTTGAAACTTGAGTGCGATCCTCCATCTTTCCGACACCCACTTCGGTACTGAGAAACCAGAGGTGGTAGCTGCGCTATTGCAGCTCGCGCAAGAAGTGCGCCCTGACATCGCCATCCTGTCCGGCGATGTCACTCAACGCGCACGCCGCGACCAGTTTGCAGCCGCCAAAGGTTTTCTCGATGCGCTGGCTGCGCCAGTCAAGCTGGTGATCCCCGGTAATCATGATATTCCCCTGTTTAATCTTTTTGCGCGTGTGTTTAGTCCTTATGGCAACTACCACCGCGTTTTCGGACGCGACCTTGAACCGCAGTTTTCTGGTCAGGATGTACTGGTGATAGGCGTCAATGCTACCCGGCCTTGGCGCCACGCCGATGGTGAAGTTTCTGTGAAACAGATAGAACGTATTTCCCAGCAAGTGCAGCGCGCCTCACCAGGTCAATTACGCATCGTGGCTGTCCACCAGCCAGTTTTCGTCGAACGGGAAAGCGATAAAGAAAATTTGCTACATGGGCACCAGCAAGCCATCAAAGCCTGGGCTGCCGCAGGGGCAGACCTGATTTTAAGCGGGCATATTCATCTGGCT
The DNA here is from genome assembly GCF_058744375.1 of Methylophilus sp. E2MeOHC9. NCBI lineage: Bacteria > Pseudomonadati > Pseudomonadota > Betaproteobacteria > Nitrosomonadales > Methylophilaceae > Methylophilus > Methylophilus sp. E2MeOHC9. Next base: position 180,399 of record NZ_CP196024.1, on the reverse strand, counting down.
TACGTGCGTAATCTGGGTACTGAATTGGATTTGATGCGTTCGCTATGGACAATTTCCGCTGGTACTGCCGTATCTAGTCGCATACGCGAAGGCAAACCGAACTCAGTGAATCTTATCCGCTATGACGCAGCACAGTCGCGTAGCTGCCAGGTTGAACGGTGGGATTTTGATGCCGCATCCTCACGATTTATCGTAGCAGAAACCAAAATATTGGAGCTGTCGTAGGTATATGCAATCGTTGCGATTGCATTTAACGGTTGGCATTTTAGTGCTGGCTGTCGCGGGATTATTATTCGCCTTGATAGCAGGGAATGTCGTAAGCGGTGGCGCATTGACAATCATCGATACCCAGCTTGCCCAATGGTTGCATGAGCGTAGCACGCCACTTCTCACACCATGCTTGCTGGTTATCACTCACTTGCATGACCCTTTAGTGATTAGCCCTGTAGCCATGCTGATAACGGCGTATCTGATCTGGAAAAAGCGGTGGTACGCAGCATTGACCGTCTTTCTGGTAGTGCAAGGTGGCATGCTGCTCAATTTGCTGGCCAAGCAAACGTTCCAACGGACGCGCCCATCTTTCGAGAACCCGCTTGTCACACTGACTACCTATAGTTTTCCCAGTGGGCATGTCGTCGCCAGTACAGTTTTTTATGGCGTATTGGCAGCTCTGTTGGTTTCACAAGCCCGTTCATGGAGTCGCGCTTTCTGCATTATGCTGACAGCTTTGGCGATGGTAATGCTGGTTGCGTTTAGCCGTATGTATCTAGGCGCTCATTATTTGAGCGATGTGCTGGCAGCCTTTTTAGAAGCCACTGCATGGCTTGCGCTGTGTTTAACTGCGATTCAAAGCTATCGTGTTCATCATGGAAAGAAATAGAGGGTCTAATTATCCCGCTTTGATTTGTGCGTTAAAGCCAAATTTTTCCGTAAACCTGTGCAACAGCTATCAGTCATTGCTGGCGGATTCTCTGCAGCGATCGCCCAGTTTGCTAGTCGTTGTCGAAAAGGGGGAGAGATGGTGTGGCTGGGTTAGCATGGTCAGTCCCTGCAATCACCTGCACAGTATCCCCGGTGCTTAACAGACCACCGCGCACAATGCGTGCTGTTATACCGCCATGGCCGCGCATAGCGTTGTAGCCACCTGGCCCGAGCACTTGTTCCATTTTTGAGCAGGGCTCACAGGGGTCAGTGACCTCCAGCAGCACATTACCAATCAATAGATGCAAGGGCTGATCTTTAAATAGCGATTTTGTCGCCAGCAGATTTATGCCGGAAACAATCAGATTACGCCTGAGCAAAGCCGGATCAATCTGTGAATGACCAGTGAGCGCTGCTATGACTGGTAAATGCTCTGCTTGCAGTAGTGTCACTTGCCGTTTATTTCCATCCGCAGCCGACGACTGGCGCAAACTGGCGCGATCTCCCTGTAATCCAAGGTTGGCAATGGCATGCACTTGATCTTGTTGCAAACAAGGCTGACCACGAGCCGGACGCAGGTAAATGGCATCCAGACGTCCGTGCTGGCTAAACTGTTGGGTCAATTGACGCAGGGTGGCGGATTGCATGAATGCTAGTGCGGATCGTTAAAGCTATTTACTCACTATTGTTTTACCAATTGGGGCGAGTGAAATGCCAGCAAGTTTTAGATGCTGGATGCCAAAAGGAATGCCGATGATAGTGACGAAGCAAGCAAGAGCAGAAACAATATGACCAATGGCCAACCATGCGCCGGCAAAGATAAACCAGATGACGTTGCCAACAAACCCAAGCACACCGGTACCAATATCATCCTTCTGATGTAAATCTCTTCGACTCACTGCTTCCCGACCAAATGGTAAGAACGTGAATTGGCCTATGACAAAACAGGCCTTACCCCAAGGGATGCCGATGATGGTTATGAAGGCCAGAATACCGAAAAACCACCAGGCCAGGCCCATGAAAAAGCCGCCAAAGATGAACCAAAGAAAATTACCGATTGAACGCATTTTTTATTTCCCCTTTTGTTTTTAGATTTGACAGCTAAATATCACTACGCGGTATCTTGCCATGATACGCGGTGCGATTCTGAATGTAGGAACAAAGTTTCTATTTTTAATGAGGTCTCAGGATAACTTGTGACTTAAGTTGAAATGTGTAGTGAAGGAATTCGTGTGCTATGCAAATGTTCGGAAAACATCGGGGTCAGAGTAAAAATAACTGCACATCCATTGATACACCCCACCAATGAAGTGGTAAATGGTGGGCACGACTTAGGCACATAGCGGGCACAAAAAAAGCCAAGTTAGTAATCACTATCTTGGCTTTGCTTTTCTGACTGGTGCGCCCGGCGAGATTCGAACTCACGACCCTTGGCTTCGGAAACCAATACTCTATCCAGCTGAGCTACGGGCGCAATCCGGCCATTATAGCAAATAAGTCGCGCAGCCTTGGCGCGCCAGTGTCTTTTTCTATGCCTGTGGCGGCATAAGTCGCCTGAAATAATCTTGTCATAGTGCCTGACTATGCTTGTTCTTCAAGAACGTTAAAGTTATTTAAGGATATTGCATGATGAAAGCCATGATTCTGGCTGCTGGTAAAGGCACACGTGTTAGACCGCTCACTTATGAGTTACCCAAGCCTATGATCCCCGTATTGGGAAAGCCGGTGATGGCTTACCTGATTGAGCATCTGGCCTTGCATGGGGTGGCAGATATCATGATCAACGTCAGTTACCTGCACAAAAAAATCCAGGATTATTTTGAGGATGGGCATCGCTTTGGCGTGAATATCGGTTATTCGTTTGAGGGCGATATTGTGGATGGGCAGGTGGTGCCGCATGCGGTTGGTTCTGCGGGCGGCATGCGCAAGATCCAGGATTTCAGTGGCTTTTTTGATGAGACGACCATTGTGTTGTGTGGTGATGCGGTGATTGATCTGGATATCACGCGGGCAGTAAAGGAACATAAAGAAAAAGGTGCGATGGCGAGCCTGGTGACCATGCAGGTACCTATGGATAAGGTTTCTGGCTATGGTGTGGTGGTGACCAACCAGGAGGGACGCATTATTTCGTTCCAGGAAAAACCTAGCCAACTGGAGGCGCGTTCCAACTGGGCGAGTACCGGCATTTATATTTTTGAGCCGGAAGTGCTGGACCTGATCCCTATCGGTAGCGAGTTTGATATTGGTTCTGATTTGTTCCCGTTGCTGGTGCAGCGTGGGCTGCCTTTTTATGCGATCCAGCATCCGTTTAACTGGATAGACATTGGCGTGGTAGCGGATTACTGGCTGGTGATGCAACAGATGATGCAGGGTTTTTTTCCTTCGATGCCGATACCCGGCAAGCAGATCAAACCGGGTGTTTGGGTAGGGTTGAATGTGCATATCGACTGGGAACATACGCACATTGAAGGGCCGGTGTATATCGGCTCCGGCTCGCGCGTTGATAAAAACGCACGGATTATCGGGCCGACCTGGATCAGCAACGGTTGCCATATCCAGCGTGACAGTACGGTGATTCGTTCTATCCTGTTTGATTACACTCGCATTGCCCAGGGTTACAAAGTGGAAGAACGCATCGTCTGCGGTGAGTATTGCGTGGACCGCGATGGCCGCATGATACATATCGATGACGAGAACTGCGACATTATCTGGACCGATGCGCGTGAAAAAGTGGTTTATCCGCAGAATTACGCTTATGCGCGGCTGTGATGTGAAAGTGTGCGCTCACAATTCTGTTGTTTTTTAGGCTTGTGAAGTGTGATTGAAAGCGGTTTTCATATAGTCCGCTGACTTCTGTTTGACATGCCAGTTTAAAGGTTTTGTCATATTCGATACGTATCCTCTAAGGTCTTTGAGAGAGGATACCAAATGAAAAAAATGACATTAATGCTGGCATTAGCGCTGAGTTCTATCAGTGCTGCACAAGCCGCAAGCAATTACCAAATTAGCAAGGAGTGGACATTTGCCCATAGTGGCAGTGGCTACCTGGCAGAAATTCCTGCTTATGATGCGATCACCAACACCATCTGGGTGGCCGGTGTTAAAGGCGTTGACGTATTGAACGCCAGTACCGGTAGCCTGGTGCAACGTATCGATACCAGCGCTTTCGGCAGCATCAACAGTGTGAGTATCAGCAATGGCCTGGCCGCATTCGCCATTGAAAATAACACGCGTACTAACGCGGGTGTTGTCAAACTGTATGATACTTCGAGCAGAAGCCTGGCCGCAGGCACTAACAGCTTTACCGTGGGTGCTTTGCCAGACATGATCACGTTTACACCTGATGGTTCAAAAATCCTGGTGGCCAACGAAGGTACACCAAGCACCTATGGCACACGTGATGGCACAACTACCCCACGCAATTACAACCCGGCAGTGAATGACCCTATCGGTAGTGTGACTGTGATCGATGTGGCGACACGCTCAGTGGCAGCAACAGCAACATTCAACGGCGTGCCTACATCCGGCACCCATATCCGCACCAATACCGGCATGAATTTTGAGCCGGAATACATCGCAGTGAGCCCGGATGGCAGCAAGGCCTATGTCACGCTGCAAGAGGCGAATGCGATTGGTATCCTGGATTTGCACACCAATACATTTACCAATGTGGTTGGCCTGGGCGCAAAAGATTTCAGCAAGCCAGGCAATACAATCGATCCATTGAATGATGGCAATGTTAACTTTATCAGTGCCAACGTCAAAGGCTTGTATATGCCTGATGGTATTGCTGCTTATTCTGCAGGCGGCCAGACTTACCTGGTCACAGCCAATGAAGGCGATTTCCGTGAGGATGATGCTGACCGTTCTGCGGCCAGTTCTTTGGGTGGCACAGGCGTGCTGGCGAATATCCGCGTTTCAAATACCGATTCTTCACCTGGTGATTTATATGCGGCAGGCGCACGTTCATTCAGCATCCGTGATGCGAATGGTGCGCTGGTCTACGACAGTGGTGACATCCTGGATAAAGAAGCAGCCGCGCGTGGCATCTACGATGATGTCCGTAGCCGTGACAAAGGCGTAGAGCCTGAAGGTGTGGAGTTGTTCACACTGGCTGGCCGTACCATTGCAGCAGTAGGCCTGGAAAGAACATTGGCTGGCGCCATTGCTTTGTTTGATATCACTGACCCGACCAAAGTCAGCTTTATCGACATGATCGTGTCTACGAGTGATTTGGCACCGGAAGGATTGACCGCGTTTACATTTGGCGGAAAATCTTACCTGGCATTTGCCAACGAAGGTTCTAACACTACTTCACTTTACAGCATCAGCGCAGTGCCAGAGCCAACCTCAGCAGCCATGTTGGGCTTGGGCGTACTTGCATTGAGCGTCATGCGTCGCCGTCAGAAGTAATCACTGACAACAGCAGTACAAACAGCCAGGCATTGCAGTGCCTGGCTGTTTTGTTTTTACGGCGGCGTGAATGGATGCGGCCTGCCTGAAGCCATGTTACGTTTCATGACATTGGGTTCTGCGTTATAATCGCGCAGGTAATTTCAAAATCAATGGGGCACAGATATGTCGGGGTACAAGGAAGGTTCAAGCATCAAAGAGTTAATCATTGTGATACCAGGCACAATTATTGGATTCACTCTGTTAGTGTCACTGTTAGCTTATCTTTTTGGTGTGATTGGCAGTGAAAAGCCTGCGCCAGCCAAAGAGGTGACTGAAGCAGCTGAACAAAAAATAGCCGCTAATATCCAGCCGGTAGCCACGGTTGAGGTCGCTGCAGAGGCGGGTGAGCACGTAGAAAAAAGTGGTGAAGAGATTGTAAAAGTCACCTGTGCAGCTTGTCATGGTACCGGTGCTTTGGGCGCACCAAAAATCGGTAATGCCGGTGATTGGGGCCCGCGTATTTCACAAGGCTACGCAACACTGGTTAAACATGCGGTTGAAGGCATACGCAGCATGCCACCACGTGGAGGCGGCGCTGACCTGACCGATCACGAGGTCGCCGATGCGGTGGCTTATATGGCGAACCAGGCCGGGGCAAAGTTTGATGCTGCCAGCTTGAAAGAGTAAACGCAGCCAGAAGTAAAAGCCGCTTGTGACAAGCGGCTTTTTTATTTCCCGGCGGCGCTGTGTTTATCGGGCAGAATAGAGGCTAAGGTATTCAACGTGGCTGACAAAGAGACAGGCATAGGTGACACGCATGGCAAGATTTGCAATTGGTGATATACAAGGTTGTTATCACTCGCTGATGCAATTACTGGCAGAAATAAACTTTCAGCCAGCGCATGACCAGCTATGGCTGGTGGGCGATATTATCAATCGTGGCACTGGCTCGCTCGATGTATTACGCTGGGCTTATGCACATAAAGACCAAATCAAGCTGGTGCTGGGTAATCATGAACTGCATGCGATCGCCGTGGCGCATGGCGTGCGTCCACCGCATCGCTTCGACACGCTGGCCGAGATTTTTTCTGCGCCCGATGGTGGTGAGCTCCTGCATTGGTTGCGCCAGCAGCCATTGATGGTGCTGGAAGACGATTACGCCATGATACATGCGGGCTTGTATCCGCAATGGACGCTCACCAAAGCCAAACAGTTGGCCGAAGAGGTGGAGGCCGTGTTGAGCGATGCAGATTACGCCACTTTTTTATTCGCCATGTATGGCAATACCCCAGCGCAATGGCATGATGCGCTGGTGGGCATGGATAGGTTACGCGCCATCGTCAACGCCTTCACCCGCATACGCTTGTGCAGCGCGCAGGGCGAAATGGAATTCGCGTTTAAAGGCGAAGTGCCGGATATGCCTGCGGGCTATTACCCGTGGTTTCAAATCCCCGACCGACAGTTTGCCGGAGCACAGACGATTTTGTTCGGCCACTGGTCGGCGCTGGGTCTGCACCAGGGCGACGGCGTTGTAGCGCTGGATACTGGTTGTTTATGGGGGCGCCAGCTCACGGCTTACAATCTTGATAGCCAGCAAGTGGTGCAAGTGGGCCTCGATGAACGCGACAGGCCAGCGGCGGGTGGTGGTGACTAGCGGGTTGTTCGCATGATTGATCTCTGGCTGGTCGTTGTCGCTTCGTTTCTGGCCGGCATCATGGATGCCATGGTCGGTGGCGGTGGCCTGGTCACGGTGCCAGCGCTGTTATCCACTTATCCTTCATTGCCGCCTTCGTTGCTTCTGGGCACCAATAAGTGTTCCAGCGTATTCGGCACAACAGTGGCTGCGATGCGCTATGCCCAACGTGTCAAACTGGATTGGGCCTGGTTGCTGCCGGCGGCGCTAGTGGCTTTTGCCGGGTCGTGGCTGGGCGCATCGACCCTCACTAAAACTGATCCTGATTTTCTGCGCAAACTGTTGCCGCTGATTTTGCTGGGTGTGTTGCTGTATACCTTGCTGCATCGCCAATTTGGCATGCTGCATAGCCCGTTACGCACGCAGCGTACCCGACTGTTACTGGCCATGGCTATCGGCGGCCTGATCGGCTGGTATGACGGATTCTTTGGCCCGGGCACCGGTAGTTTCTTTATTTTCCTGTTGATACGCTTGCTCGGTGTAGATTTCCTGCATGCCTCTGCTTCTTCCAAAGTGTTAAATGCTGCCTCTAACCTGGCTGCCGTATTATTACTGGCGGCGACCGGGCATGTCTGGTGGCAGGTGGGCTTGGCGATGGCAGCCGCCAATGTGGCCGGCAGCTTGTTGGGCACGGCACTGGCACTCAAACATGGCGCAGTGCTAGTGCGGCGGGTATTTATAGTGATGGTGATACTGTTGATTATGAACGCTGGCTGGCAGGCTTATGGGCCGTGATCAGGCGACTGCTTGCTGATGTTGCGCTGACGCAGGGTAGAGCACCTGCGTGATTTCAGTGTGCGCCACTTCAGCCAGTGCCTGGCGACTCATCTCCCTGGCCACAATCGGCTGGCAAAAATGTAAATGTACTGTCGGTGAACGCATGTGAATAAACGCCAGCATCGACTCAACCATGGTGGTTTCACCGGCATAGGCTGCGCCCAGGTTAAGGCTGCCATCAGGGTGCGCATAGCGTATGGCGACCGGGATCACAATGGTATTGGCATCAATGGCGGCCTGGATCAGGCTGCTTTTAAAAGGTAATACCTGTACGCCTTCGGTCGTCGTCCCTTCCGGGAACACGCATAAGTTATCCCTCAGCTTCAGGGCATTGCTGGCAATCTGCACTACGCGGGCGGCATCGCGCTGACGGGTGCGGTTGATAAAAATGGTGCCGGATTTCCTGACCAGGTAACCAAACACCGGCCAGTTCCTGACTTCCAGCTTGGCGACAAAGCGCACTGGCAGCAGGCTGTTGATGGAATGTATATCTACCCAGGAGATATGGTTGGCGACAAATAACACGCCATGCGTGTCTTTGACTGGCAATGTGCCACTGGTCGTCAGGGTGATATTGAAGCAGCGTAATAAACGGCGGCACCACCATTGAATAATAGACATGCGTATATTGCGGTGGGACACTGGCAACACAACGGTTGCCAGTATTAACCCTATCAATACATGCAGGCTGATGCGGGTGATGCGCCAGCCGCGGATTAAAAATGGTGTTTTAGTGAAAGAGGTATTGGACAAATTATTTCAGGAAATGCGCTGCATACCTGGGGTTGATACGGGAGAGAGGTAACAATACCAGCATATCCGCAGTATTAAAAGCAGGGTCCCAGGCTGGTTCGCCACAAATGTAAGCGCCCAGTCGTAGATAGCCCCTGATTAATGGCGGGCAGGTGACTTGCAGGGATTGGTCCAACGCTTCAATCGGCAACGGGTTATGCGGGAACACGCGATATTCAGCCGGGGAGAGGTATTCTTCGCGCAAACTGCTGAACAAAGAAGCCGCCATATGGCCACCATCATGCATGGAGATGCTGGCGCAACCTATCATGTACTCATACTGGCGGGCCATCATGTATTTGGCCAGGCCAGCCCACAACATGGTGATGGTGCCACCGGTGCGGTAGTCTGCATGTACGCATGCGCGGCCGACTTCAACGGTGCGATCACTCAATGGCGACAACCTGCTTAAATCAAACTCACCGGCGGAATAATAACCACCTGCCAGCATGGCCTGCATAGGGTTGAGAATGCGGTAGGTGCCTACCACCTGTTGTGTCGCATCGTCGCGCACCAGCAAGTGGTCACAAAAGGCATCAAAACCATCAACATCTAACCCATTAGTGCTTTTAATGTGCGCACCCATTTCTTCAGAAAACACCTGGAAACGCAGGCGTTGCGCTTCGGTGATCTCTTCTGCGCTGGTTGCCAGTGCCACGCTGAGTGACGCAGCCTGCTTACGCGAGGGATGGATGTTGGTTTGAATGTCAGACTGAGGAATGCCAGAATGACCAATGCCAGGTTGTTGCAAATCTTGCTCAAACATCACGCTTCTCCTTAGTGATTTAGCGAGATGATAGGATTGCGATGTGAATGATTGGTGACGATGTCGTGACAATTCTGTGACGAAAATGGCCACACGCAGGCAATAAAAAAGAGCGACCAGGTCGCTCTTTTAACTACTCGATGCTACTTGTCTTAATGGCTGACGCGTGAAGTGGAGCCATTCTCTACGATACGAACACGGTCGCCGGGTGCAAATTGTTCATCTGCTTCCTGCACGATAGACACCAGGTTACCACCATCCAGTTTGACGGTGATTTCATAGGCGTTTTTACGTGTCACGCCTTCTTCAATGGCTGAACCTGCCAGACCACCGGCAACCGCACCAATCACCGCGGCAATGATGCTGCCTTTACCGCCGCCTATGCTGCTACCGGCAATACCACCAACGGCGCCACCAGCAACGGTACCGACCGGAGACTTGGTGCCTTCCAGTTTGACGCTACGTACGCTCTCGACCACGCCGGTTTTCACCGTCTGTGTTTTACGCGCTTCGTCGCGCGAATAGACACTGCCGGAGTTAGAGCTGGCACAAGCGCCTAAAAAGCCTACCATGACTACCAAAGCAACCCACTTTAATGCATGCACTTTCATGTGTTTTCTCCTGTCTTATTTTCTCTTGGTTTAATCAATACTGGTTTAGCTCAATATTGTTTAACTCGATGCCGGGCGACTTAATGAAGGGTCTTCCTTGATCGCATCCTGTACCAGCGCATGGCTGTAAATACTTTCAATCTGTTCTCGACTGGCTGTGTGGTTCTGGCCACCCCGATGTGCAATTTTAATCGCGCCCAGCGTGGCTGCCAAGCGACCACAAGTTCTCCAGTCCCAACCGCGTGCAATGCCATATAACAAGCCCGCACGGTAAGCATCGCCACAACCAGTCGGGTCTACTACTGCTTCTGCTTTAACGCACGGTATATCATGGCGTTGACCATCCGCATAAATATGTGACCCTTCACCGCCCAAAGTCACAATCAAAGCTTTCACTTTGGCGGCAAGTTGTTCAAGTGTCAGCCCTGTCTTATCTTGGATGACCTGAGACTCATAATCGTTCACTGCCAGGTAATCTGCCAGCTCAATAAAATAAAGTAATTCTTCGCCATTGAACATCGGCAGGCCTTGGCCCGGGTCAAACATAAACGGAATGCCTGCTTCATGACACTCTTTAGCATGCTGGAACATGGCATCGCGCCCATCCGGGGCGATAATTGCCAGGACCGCGTCTTTGGCATCATTCACGCTATTGGCATGCGCTTGTTGCATGGCGCCAGGGTGAAAAGCCGTAATCTGGTTATCATCAATATCGGTCGTGATAAACGCTTGCGCGGTAAATGCGCCATTGATGGTTTTAATGTGCTGGGGATCAATCTTGTGCTGTTCCAGCCAGCTTTGGTAAGGCGCAAAGTCATCGCCCACAGTCGCCATGATCTGCGGCTGGCCTTCCAGCAATTGCAGGTTGTAGGCGATGTTGCCGGCAGTACCGCCAAATTCGCGACGCATTTCCGGTACCAGGAATGCCACGCTGAGTTTATGGATTTTGTCCGCCAGGATATGGTTTTTAAACTGGTCGGGGAACACCATAATGGTGTCATAGGCCAAGGAGCCGCAAATTAGAATATTCATGTGTCGTTTGAGGTTAGGTTAAATGTAGCGTTGAGAATGAGCGGCTATTATTGCCGCCAGCTTATCCGCTGGCAAGCCTTACTTGGCCGGAACAGGTGTGAGATGGCTTCAGGATTGCCTGATGGCAATGTCAATCAGGGTTTTAGCTGCTTTTTTTGCCGATTTGATGGCACCTGAGCCACGCTTGATTTGTTCGGCCTGGACTGCGCCTTCAAACAGGATGGAAAGTTGCAGGGCCAGGCCTTCTGCATCTTTGATCTGCGCTTCTTGCGCCAGCTGATGGATAAATTGGCGGAATTCACGCGATTGCTGTGATGACAGCTGGTGAATGCGGTTTTCTTCGTTGGGGAACTCAGCGGAAGCTTTGATAAACGCCACGCCGACAAACGAAGGTGATGTGACCCATTCTTCAATGAAATCAAATAATTGCTGGATTTTTGCATCAGGCTTGTCGCTTAATCCAGCCAGCTTTTCATTCATCCAGCTTTGAAAATCGTGATGGCTTTGCTGCAAGACTGCCAGTATCAGTTCTTCTTTGGTTTCAAAGTACTTGTACAGGGTCATTTTGGTGGTGCCAGCGACGGCCACAATGGTGTCTACGCCGGTGGAGTTGATACCACGCGTCTGGAACAAGTCCGTCGATACCTGCAGGATTTTTTGCTTGAGCACACTCATGTGTTGGATTATAGCACCCTATACTAAACGGTATAGCAATGCATATTGCATTCAATGCAAGCGGCGGCCAGGGTGAATTTTCTGGCGCTGTAGATTACCTGGAGTTCGCCATTAGCTTTGGCGTGTAATTACATTGCACCTGATCCAATAGCTGATTCACCAGCACCTGTTCGTCCCTGTTGGTGGTGACATGACCATTGATCACATTTTCGATATACACGCTTTTGAGTCTTTCCGGCAAATGTAGCGCTTCAATCAGCCGGCAATCACCATGTTTCATGGTTTCCAGCCGGCCGTAGATCGCTGCGGTTTCAGACGGGCTGGCTTCAAAAGAGAACGGGTTGGGCGTTGGTTCAGATGGCTCCGGGCGTTCAAGAGGTTCAGCCGCGCTTGCCGTGCTGATTTCAATCGGCGGTGAAACTGGCCAGAAATGCCCTGCCAGCATGCCGCTGAATAATGCCATCGCCACAATGCTGTAGTTACGCACCGCCAGCCAATTGATTTCACGGCTGGTCTGTTCCTTGATCAAGGCTTGCGCTGCACGTCTGGCATGGTGCAGGGCGGTGGAGTCAGGATGGCTCAGTTTTTCCTGACAGGCGCTGATGGCCATAAAGTAGAGCTGGTTAGCCAGCATCTCAGGCAGGCGTGCGCCCGCTTTTTGCGATTGTATTGTGAGATAGCTTTGCAAGCGCCCGGCCTGCGCAGTGGGATTGTGTGCGTGCTGCTGGCTGGCAAAAGGGCTGGAAAGCAGATCATCCAGAATGGAAAATAAGCCCAGCAATTTTTGCACGGGTTGCTTGCCGGATTTATCCAGCATGCGCATTAACCATTCAGATTGCAGCAGGCTTTCGAGCATGGCTTAAAAAGGTTTGACCACCACGAGGATCACAATCGCCAGCAACAGGAACACTGGGATTTCATTAAACCAGCGAAACCAGGTATGCGAGCGCTGGCTGGTCTTAGTGGCAAACTGTTTCAGCAATTTTCCACAATAATGGTGATAGCCCAGCAATAGAAACACTAACGTCAGTTTGGCATGCAGCCAGCCGCCGCTGAAACCGTAACCTAGCCATAACCAGATGCCAAAGCCCAGCGCCAGTATCGAGAGCGGCTGCATGAAGCGATACAGCTTTTGCGCCATCAACACCAGCCGCGCATAGGCTTGCGCATCGGGTTCCATGGCCAGGTTGACGTAAATGCGCGGCAGGTAAAACAGCCCGGCAAACCAGCTTGTGACAAACAGGATGTGAAACGCTTTAATCCATAACATGGTTTAGTGGGCCTGTTCTTCTATCAATGCGTGCAATTTGGGGAAATCCAGCTCACCTATCACTTTTTGCAGGCGACGGCCTTGCGGGTCATACACAAAGGCAGTCGGCGTGAGGTTGACATTGCCGAAAGCCTTGACCATTTCGCCAAAGCCATCGTGCATCACTGCAAACGGCAGCGCTTTCTCCTGGCTGTAATTGAGTACCTGCGCTGGCGGGTCATAAGGCATGGCCACTGCGATCACTTCAAAATTACTGTTTTTATAGCGTTTGTAGGTTTCGATCAGAGTGGGCATTTCCTTGATACAGCCCGGGCAATCGGTAGCCCAGAAATTGACCAGCACTGTTTTGCCACGCAGAGAAGCCATGCTGATTTTCTTGCCATCCAGCGTGGTGAAGGTCACTTCCGGTGCTTGCGGTTTTTGCATGACTGCCATCGCCAGGCCGATAAACAAAGCAAAGGCAACCAATGGCATGATCCATTTTTTGTATGAAAAAGCGTATTTAGACATGATGTTTAAATCTAGAATAAAAAATCCTAAAGCGGCTATGTATTTGGCCTGATGGCGGCATGTTGCCATTCAAGAGAGCTTGAAATCAAGCGTCAGTCATTATCTCAGTCACTGAGCAGAACGACTCAGGCCAGATTCTACTCTTGTTATCCTTGTTGTTGCGCGAAATTCCATCTCACGTTCTCTACTTCTCAGACCATGAAATCACGATTCGGTTTCGCAGTGAGCCTTTGAAAATGCCTGCACTAAAGCTGTACTAAGATGATGTGCGTCGTACAGGCGCTACCATGACATAAAAATGAACATGCTATAATCTTGCTGCCTAATTTAACGGTTATTCTCCTCGGTTTCTTATGACACATCCAGCCAGCGCAACGTTAATCCGCAACATGCAAGCCATCGTCGGCAAGTCATTTGTGTTGACCACTCAAACCAAAATTGCACCATATAGCAAAGGTTTCCGCTTTGGTTCAGGTGAAGCGATGGCGGTGGCAAGGCCGGCAACGTTGTTAGAAATCTGGCAGTTGTTACAAGCCTGTGTGCAAGCTGACGTGGCCGTGATTATGCAGGCGGCCAATACGGGTTTAACAGGTGGTTCTACGCCTGATGGCAATGACTACGACAGGCCGATAGTGATTATTAACACCATGCGTGTGAATGAGATCCATCTGATTAACGACGCCAAACAGATCATCGGTTTGCCAGGCAGTACCTTGTTTGGCCTGGAAGAAACCTTGAAGCCATACGGACGTGAGCCGCATTCGGTGATTGGTTCTTCCTGCATAGGGGCATCGATTATTGGCGGCGTGTGTAATAACTCCGGCGGTGCGCTGGTGCAGCGTGGGCCGGCCTATACCGAGCTCTCGCTGTATGCGCAAATTACCGCAGATGGCGCCTTGCAACTGGTGAACCATTTAGGTATTCAATTAGGTGATACGCCAGAAGAAATACTCACTAACCTGCAACACAAGCATTATCGCCAGTCAGATATTGAGCATCCTGACAAACTGGCTTCAGACAATGTGTATCACGAACGCGTACGCGAAGTCGATGCGGATACGCCGGCGCGTTTCAATAATGACGGCCGCCGCCTGCATGAGTCATCTGGCTGCGCAGGCAAACTGGCAGTGTTTGCCGTGCGCCTGGACACGTACCCGATTCAAAAGCAGCAAGTGTTCTATGTGGGCACCAACGATGCGCAAGTGCTGGCGACCATGCGCCGCGAGATCCTGACGCAATTTAAATCGCTGCCAGTCTCAGGTGAGTATTTGCACCGCGATTGTTATGCCGTGACCAAAAAATATGGCAAAGACACTTTCTGGGTGATCAACACTTTAGGGTCTAAAGTCATCCCCAACCTGTTCAGCATGAAGCGCACGGTAGACCGTATTGCCAGCAACTTCAGGTTTTTACCTGCCAAGCTGTCTGAATTGCTCATGCAGTGGTTCAGCTACTTGTTGCCCAGCCATTTACCTGCTCGCATGGAAGCGTATCACCAGTTATATCAGCACCACTGGATCATCGAAATGAGCGGCGAAGGCATCGCAGAAGCACGTGCGTATCTACAGCAATTTTTCGAGACTCACCAGGGTGATTACTTCGAGTGTACGCAAGAAGAAGGCGACAAAGCGATTTTGCATCGCTTTGTTGCCGGTGGTGCGATTGGCCGCTATCACGCATTACATAAAGAATCACTGGGTGCGATGATGACTGTGGACGTGGCTTTGCGCAGAAACGAAGCCAAATGGTTTGAAGAGTTGCCGAAAGAGATTGATGACCTGATTGCCGACAAGTTTTATTACGGGCATTTATTCTGCCATGTCATGCATCAGAACTACGTGCTGAAAAAAGGCGTAGATGCCAAAGCGTTAAAGCAGAAGATATTAACCTCGTTCGATGCGCGTGGCGCCGAATATCCGGCCGAGCACAATGTCGGGCATGAATATATCGCCAAGGAACCGCTGCGGAAGTTTTACCGTGTGCTGGACCCGACCAATAGTTTTAACCCCGGCATTGGTAAAACCAGCAAGTTGAAAGGCTGGGCAGAGCGCTAATGCGCTGATGTGGTACTAGAAGTAAAAAAGCCTTGCATCACTGCAAGGCTTTTTTTGTAGCTAACGAATTGATTAGTAAAGCAATCTTAATCTAATCGTGCCAGCCACTTTATCCAATTGCTCAAACGCCAGTTTGGAGTCGATATCGGCAACATCCATCACCAGATAGCCAATATCATTACTTGTCATCAGGCTTTGGGCCACGATGTTGATGTTTTGCTCGGCAAACAAGTGGTTGATATTGGATAACACGCCCGGCTGGTTGTGGTGGATATGCAGCAAGCGGTGCGTATTCGGCTGTTGTTGCATGGCGATTTGCGGGAAGTTCACGGCGGAGACGGTAGTGCCGGCGCCAGCAAACTGCACAAATTTTTCTGCCACTTCAATACCGATGTTGGCTTGCGCTTCTTCAGTTGAACCACCGACGTGCGGCGTTAAAATCACGTTGTCCAGACCACGCAATGGCGATTCCAGCGGCTCGTCATTGGATTTTGGCTCAGTCGGGAATACATCGATCGCTGCGCCACGCAGTTTGCCGTTTTTCAGGACAACGGCCAAGGCTTCAATATCCACACAAGTACCGCGTGCGGCATTCATAAAGATAGAGCCGGGCTTCATTTCTTCGAACTCGGCGGTCGACATCATGTTTTTGGTTGTTTCCAACTCAGGGACGTGCAATGACACCACATCAGACTGATTCAACAGTTCTTTCATGGTTGCCACCTGGCGGGCGTTACCCAATGGCAGTTTGGTGATCACATCAAAGTAGATGACCTTCATGCCCAGGCTTTCCGCTAACACGGATAATTGCGAACCGATACTGCCGTAACCGACAATACCCAGTGTTTTACCGCGTGCCTCATTCGAGTTCGCCGCTGTTTTTGGCCAGGAGCCCTGATGCACCGCAACACTTTTTCTTGGGATGTCACGCAGCAATAAAATGATTTGACCAATGATCAACTCGGCAACGGAACGTGTATTGGAATAAGGGGCATTGAACACTGGAATGCCTTTGTCGCGTGCAGCATCCAGGTCAACCTGGTTGGTGCCTATGCAGAAGCAGCCGATCGCTGCCAGCCTGTCGGCCGCTTCCAGGACACGCTTGGTGATTTGCGTGCGTGAGCGAAGGCCAACAAAACGTGCGCCTTTGATTCTTTCGATCAAGGCATCTTCGTCCAAAGCCGTTTTGACATAATCAATGTTGGTATAGCCTGCATTGTTAAGTGTATCGATGGCGTTTTGATGCACACCTTCTAACAATAAAAACCGGGCAGATTCTTTAATATTTGATTCCATACGCTACCTAAAGAAGTGAATCAGTGGAGGAAAAATAAGCTCGTGAGTATAGCATAAATGAAAAGCTGTTATTGCGTAAAAGGTGGTTAAGCTGGCTGATTATTGATGGCCAGATTCAAACCGGCGGGGTGGGTAGATTGTTTCTGGGCGCGCCGTGCAGCGATATCATTGTTTGAGAGTGCCCGTATCCAACCGGGGCTGCTATAATTGAATAAAAGCCCTGCATGTGCAGGGCTTTAAAGCGTGATCAACCAGAACTTGATTGTTTTTGTGTCTTAAAAAGGCATGTTATTTTCGCGATTTGACGTAAACATATATGCCTGCCCATATCATGACAATTGTCATGGCGGCAATCACGATCAAGCTCATCAAACCATAATCGGTAGAGAATAAATCAATCAGAATTTTCATCGTATGTCCTCCTGTGAGTATCAATACTTGCAAACAATGTATCTGATGATGATTTTGAACGCTTAGGCCGACATGGTTTTTGATATAACGCAAACCTGATGCATGCTGCATCCTGTGAAATCACATTTTCACGCGCCACTAACAGGAAATAGTTGATGAATCTGTACCCTTTATTAAAACCGCTATTGTTCAAGCTGGATGCCGAACAAGCGCATGACCTGACGCTGAAATCGCTTAAACGCGCAGAACAGCTGGGTTTGCTGGCATTAGCGGCTGGGCGCTTGCCTGATCAGCCCAGGCAAGTGATGGGGCTGCATTTTCCTAACCCGGTAGGGCTGGCCGCTGGCCTGGATAAGAATGCCATGGTCATAGACGGCATGGCTGCACTGGGGTTCGGCTTTCTCGAAGTTGGCACGGTAACGCCGCGCCCGCAACCGGGCAATCCTCAACCACGCCTGTTTCGCTTGCCAGAAGCCGAGGCCATTATTAACCGCTTTGGCTTTAACAACCTGGGGGTTGACCAGCTAATCCAGAATGTGAAGGCAGCGAAATTTAAAGGCGTGCTGGGGATCAATATCGGCAAGAACTTTGATACACCAAACGAACGTGCGGGTGAGGATTACCTGACCTGCATGCGCAAAGTGTATGCACATGCCAGTTATATCACGGTGAATATCTCGTCACCCAATACCAAGAACTTGCGTGCCTTGCAGGAAAAAGACGCGCTTGGCGCATTGCTGGCAACATTAAAATCCGAACAAAATATCCTTTCACAAGTGCATGGCAAATATGTGCCTATTGCCTTGAAAATTGCACCTGACCTGACGACCGAGCAGGTCGTTGAAATCGCAGAATTGCTGATGCAGCATCGTATGGATGGCGTCATCGCAACCAATACCACCTTGGCGCGTGATGCGGTCGCTGGTCTACCACATGCCGAGGAAGCGGGCGGTTTATCGGGTGCGCCAGTTAAAGATAGCGCTACCCGAGTGATTCAGACACTGGCAACATCCTTGCAAAATAGCCTGCCGATTATTGGCGTGGGCGGTATTTTGAATGGTGATGATGCGAAAGAGAAAATAGCAGCTGGCGCTAGCCTGATCCAGTTATACAGTGGCTTGATTTATAAAGGGCCGCAGTTGATCAAGGATTGCCGCAAAGCTTTGGGAAGCCTTAACTAAGTGCTTGTGCGGACAAATTGCTGCGTTACCCTGTACCTGAAATCCTCATGTACTTAATGGTCATTCCGGTTTCTATGTGCCGGGTGCCTTGCACTGCATCCCGCTCAATCACTCATTCAAAATCTCCCATCTTGTAATGGCGCTGCCTATCCTTTATTCCTATCGCCGATGCCCGTATGCCATGCGTGCCCGTATGGCGCTATGGGCGGCACAGATTCAAGTCGAACTGCGTGAGGTTTCCTTACGCGAAAAGCCGCAACATTTGTTACAGATATCCCCCAAAGGCACAGTGCCGGTATTGCAATTGCTGGATGGAGACGTGTTGGAGCAAAGCCTGGATATCATGTATTGGGCATTGCGGCAGCATGATGCGCAGGGTTGGTTGAAGGGTGATGTGGAAGCTGCCAATGCGCTGATTAGCCTGAATGACGGTGAATTCAAGCAAGCGTTGAATCGCTATAAATATCCTGATCGCTATCCTGAGCAATCGCAATTGTTTTATCGCGAGCAGGGGGAACAGTTTTTACAAAGGCTGGAAACTGCACTGGCAGGGCAGCGCTATTTGGTGAGTGATTCGGCGAGTATTGCGGATGTGGCTATTTTTCCGTTTCTAAGGCAATTTGCGGCGGTGGATAGTGAGTGGTTTGCGCAGAGTGCTTATGTCAATTTGAGGGTGTGGTTACAGGGGTGGTTAGAGAGTGCGTTGTTTGCTGAGGTGATGCAGAAGTTTCCGACTTATATTGAAGGTTAAGTGTTGAGAGAGTCCTTCATTATCGCTGAGGGGTAGTAGCAGTTCCGCAGAGCATGCGTACTAGTTGGGTTACACATTAGTCGTCATTCTGGCGAAAGCCAGAATCCAGGCCGGGTTCATGCTTAGATTGGCTGCAATAGAGAGCAAGTGTCACCCTGATTAATAGTAAGAATCGGTATTTCTTTGGATGGGCCAGCGTTCGATATTGCTGCTTCATTGCAGCATTCCTTTTCGCCCCTAGGCGAGTGACTTTTCTTTGCTTGCCCAAAGAATAAGTCACCAAAAGAAAGGGCACCCTAGCTTCCGCTTGTTCCCTGCGTTGCTCGCCAAAATAAGCGGTCACGAAACTCAACCTAGCGGCCTGCACACTACGCAGGCCACCGCGGGATTCGGACAGTCGCTCCCTTCCTCCTATTTTGCCTGCGCTACTCGGCGCGTCAGATAGGGGCCCGGTTAAAACCACCACGATGAAACGCTTGTTAAAAGTATGCATTCAGGGCGCTAAGGGACTTCTTTAATTTCTAAAACAAGAGCACCCCACAAACCAACTCCATTGTTTTGTTGGGTGCTCTTGTTTGTTCTATTTCAATGGTTGTGCGGGAAGCGATGTGAGGAGTCTCACTTAAGCAACCGCGTAGTGCTTTTCACGGGCCCCTATCTGACGCGCCGAGTAGCGCAGTCAGCGTGGGAGGTGTCGGCCAGCGCCTGTTCGAGTTCCGCGGTGGCTTGCGTAGTTTGCAAGCCGCTAGGGCGAGTTTCGCTGGACGCCCACGTTGATGAGCAACGGAGGAAATAAGCGGAAGCTAGGGTGCATTTCTTTTGGTTACGTTTTCTTTGTGCAAGCAAAGAAAAGTAACTCGCCCAGGGGCGAAAAACAGCGTATCAATTCAATTAAGCATTAACTCAAGTAAGAATTAAGTTTTCTCGTTAGCCTGCTCATATCTCTCATAAGCATTAATAATCTTCTGCACCAATGGATGCCGCACAACGTCCTGTGACATAAACTGGGTAAAGGCAATGCCTTTTACATCCTTGAGAATTTTCTGCGCTTCTACCAAACCGCTTTTCTGGTGACGCTGCAAGTCTATCTGCGTCACATCGCCTGTAATCACTGCTTTCGTCCCAAAGCCGATCCTGGTCAAAAACATCTTCATCTGTTCAGGCGTTGTATTCTGCGCTTCATCCAGAATAATAAAGCTCTGGTTCAATGTGCGGCCACGCATGTAAGCCAGTGGCGCTACTTCAATCGCGCCGCGTTCAAACATTTTGTTCACCGTGTCATAGCCGGCCAGGTCATACAGCGCGTCATACAGCGGGCGCAAATACGGGTCTACTTTTTGATTTAAATCGCCCGGCAGAAAGCCCAGGCGCTCTCCAGCTTCCACCGCAGGGCGGACCAGCACAATGCGTTTGACGCGGTCACGCGTCATGGCATCAACGGCACTGGCGACTGCCAGGTAAGTTTTACCGGTGCCGGCTGGGCCGATGCCAAAGGTGATGTCGTAATCCTGGATCTGTTGCAGATAGCTTACCTGGCGCGGCGTGCGGCCATGCAGGTCGCCCCGGCGTGTCATCAGTGTAGGCATGGCACTGGTGCTGACTTCTTCAGGTTTCAGTTTGTCGATCTCAACCAGGCCGAGCTGAATATCTTCCAGTTCGATCGGTTTTTTCGCGCGGGCATAAAAATTCTCTAGCATCTGCGCACCTAGCCGCATATTGGTTTCAGTGCCGGTCAGGTGAAAGGTACTGCCGCGGCGATTAATATCGATATCCAGGCCGTTCGCCAGCTGGCGGATATTCTCATCCAGCGGGCCGCATAAGTTGGCCAGCATCAGGTTGTCTTCAGGTTTTAGGGTGATTTCCATGCTTAGTTCACTATTTCGCCTACCAGGCGATGCGGGTTGTAGACATCGGTGATCTTTACTTGCACCATCTGGTGGATAAAACTTGCGTCGGCGGCAATATCTACCACACGGCCATTGTCGGTTTTTCCGGCCAGCAGGTTGGGGTCTTTCCATGACGGGCCGTCGATCAGCACTCGTTGCACAGTGCCTAACATGGCGCGGCTAATGGCGTCACCGTTGGTTTCGTTTTCGGTTTGCAGTTGTTTCAACCAGGCGGCTTTGCTTTCTAGTGGTGTTTCATCCGGCAAATAACTGGCTGGGGTGCCGGGGCGCGGGCTATACAAAAAGCTGAAGCTGTAATCAAATCCTACATCACGCATCAGCTTGAGCGTGGCCTGGAATTCTTTTTCGGTTTCGCCGGGGAAGCCGACGATAATGTCGCTGGTAATGGTCAGTGCCGGATTGGCTGCTTTCAGTTTGCGGATCAGGCCTTTATATTGCAGCGTAGTGTAATTGCGCTTCATCGCCATGAGGATGCGGTCACTGCCGGCCTGCACCGGCAAGTGCAACTGGTTGGCCAGTTTAGGCACGTTGGCATGGCAGGCAATCAGGCGTTCATTCATTTCGTTCGGGTGGCTGGTGGTATAGCGGATACGTTCGATTTGCGGAATTTCGGCCACGGTTTCGATCAGCATGGCTAAATCCGCTTCTATGCCTTCATACTGCGCACGGTAGGCATTGACGTTTTGCCCAAGCAGGGTGATTTCTTTCACGCCTTGTTCGGCCAGTTGAATGGCTTCAGTCAGCACATCTTCAAACGGGCGCGAAAATTCTTCGCCGCGGGTGTAGGGCACCACGCAAAAAGTACAGTATTTGCTACAGCCTTCCATAATGCTTAAGAAAGCAGTGGCGCCTTCGATGCGTGGTGGCGGCAGGTGGTCGAACTTTTCGATCTCGGGGAAGGTGATATCTACCTGTGGTTTGTTCTCTGCGCGTTTGGCTTTGATCAGCTCGGGCAAGCGGTGCAAGGTTTGCGGGCCAAATACCACATCGACATAAGGCGCGCGCTTGATGATCGCGTCCCCCTCCTGGCTGGCGACGCAACCGCCGACGCCGATGACCAGGTTGGGATTTTTCTCCTTGAGCGGAATCATGCGGCCCAGGTGGCTGAACACCTTTTCTTCGGCTTTTTCGCGCACCGAGCAAGTGTTGAGCAGGATGACATCGGCTTCTTCCATATTGTCGGTTTGGGTCATGCCGTCATGTTCACGCATCAAATCGACCATGCGTGAAGCATCGTACTCGTTCATCTGGCAACCAAACGATTTAATGAATATCTTTTTACCGCTGTCCTGCTTCATCTAGCATTTTTTCAAATCAAAACAGTATTTTAGCGTATTTGACTGTGGCTGGCATGATAATCGGCAACGCAATTCATGACTGCGGTAAAATGGCTTATCTTTTAAAAAGCTTTATTGCATGCAAGCCTTACCGATCTTTTTTAATATTGCACAGCGGCGTTGCCTGGTCATAGGTGGTGGTGACGTGGCGACGCGCAAAGTCATCATGCTGCGCAAGGCGCAGGGCAATGTCGTCGTGATTGCGCCTGAGTTAAGCAACGAGTTGCATGCGCTGCTGGCTCAAAACGAGATTGAATATGTGAAAACCTGCTTTGCGCCTGAACAGCTGACCGGCGCTTGCCTGGTGATCGCTGCCACCAATGATGAGGCGGTGAATGAAGCTGTATCGGTGGCGGCCAGGCGCTTGAATATTCCCGTCAATGTTGTGGATGCGCCCGCACTGTGCACTTTCACTATGGGGTCGATTATTGACCGCAGCCCGGTGGTGATCGCCGTTTCCAGTGAGGGGAATGCGCCCGTGCTGGCACGGCATATCCGCAGCAAAATCGAAACGATGCTGCCCGCGGCTTATGGGCAAATCGCGACCATCGCCGGAGAGTTTCGCGATCAGGTGAAAGCTAAATTCTCGACCACGCAGGCACGGCGACGGTTTTGGGAGGACGTATTGAATGGCCCGCTGGTCGAACGCGTATTGTCAGGTCAGGAGCAGGCAGCGCGGGAATTGCTTGGTGAGTTATTAACGCAAAGTGACGATGCGCCAGCGCGCGGGGAGGTCTATCTGGTGGGTGGCGGGCCGGGCGATCCTGATCTGCTGACTTTCCGTGCGTTGCGATTAATGCAGCAATGCGATGTCTGCGTCTATGACAAGCTGGTCAGTAAAGAAGTGATGGAGCTGGTGCGTCGCGATGCCGAGCTGATTTATGTCGGAAAATCACGCGACCAGCATACGCTGCCGCAAGAGGAGATCAATGCTTTGCTTGCTAGGCTTGCGCTGGAAGGCAAGCGCGTATTACGTTTAAAAGGCGGCGACCCGTTTATTTTTGGTCGTGGCGGCGAAGAAATCGAAACATTGATGCAGCATGGCGTGCCGTTCCAGGTAGTGCCTGGCATTACCGCGGCTAATGGTGTATCGAGTTATGCTGGTATTCCCTTAACCCATAGGGATTATGCGCAGGCTTGCCTGTTTATTACCGGCCACCTGAAAGATGGTACGGTAGACCTGGACTGGCAGGCGATGGCACGCCCACGACAAACAGTGGTGATTTATATGGGGCTGGTCGGGCTGGAGCAGATTTGTGAGCAGCTGGTCGCACATGGCGTGTCGCAAGACATGCCTGCCGCCGTGATACAGCAAGGTACTACCCAAAAGCAGCGCGTGGTGGAATCCACCCTGGCAACATTGGCAAACGATGTGGCAGCCGCCGGGTTGAAGCCGCCTAGCCTGACGATCATTGGCGAAGTCGTGCGGTTGCGGTCGCGTCTGAACTGGTTTACACCAGCCGAGCAGTAAACTGTCCGAGCTTAGGCTAAGCGTAGGTTAAACTGCTTATAGATTGAAGTTTATGAACTGGTTAATGCTTAGGAAAGCGCAAATACCTGACTTAAGTATTCGGCAAGATAGGCAGTGATAGCCTGGCTTCCAGCCCACCTTCAGGGCGGTTGAGCAGATAAAGCTGGCCGCCATGCAGTTTGGAAATTCGGTTGCAAATGGCAAGCCCTAAACCACTGCCCCCTTCATATTTATTGCGCGCACTATCCATGCGTTCAAAAGGGCGTAACAAGCGCTCGGCATGCTCTGGCGGAATGCCGGGGCCATTATCAAGTACGCTGACCACGATCTTATCTGCCATTACCTGGCTACGTACTTCTACTTTACCTTTGCCGTAGTTATAGGCATTGCCTACCAGGTTATCCAGCAGGCGCTGCATGGCCAAAGGTCGGATAGGGATGAAGTATTTGGGACCCAGCGATATTTTCAGTTCACGACCTGCGCGTAACTGCCTTTCAGACAAGGCGCGTAACAGGTCGTTGATATCCATCATGCGCGTAGGTTCGCCTTCCACGCCGCGTACAAAATCCAGGAACTGGTGGATGATATTGTCCATGTCGGAGATATCTTCAATCATGCCGTGCTTCATATAGTCGGCTTCTTGCGGCAGCATTTCCACCGCCAGCCGCAGCCTGGCTAACGGAGTGCGAATGTCATGCGATACACCGGCCAGCAATAAAGTGCGCTCTGCATCCAGCCTCGCCAGTGACTCGGCCATCTGGTTAAACGTATGCGTCACTTCGCGCAGTTCTTCTACACTGTCTTCAGGCAGCTTTGGTGCCGGTTCGCCATTACGCAAACGTTCTGCCGCATGCACCAGCATGGTTAAAGGGCGGTTGATGCGGGCAGTCAGCAGGTAACCGCCGATCAGTGACAACAAGCCAACCACGGCGGCCCAACCCAGCCAGTGCCAGGGGAAAGGACGATCGACCTGGATTTTTGGGATGACCACCCAAAAGTCATCCTGGCCGACATTAAAACTGATCCATAAGCCCGGGATATCATAGTGGTTGACGGTAATAATGGTTTCTTCGCCCAGTTTTTCGCGGATTTTTTGCGCCATCAGGCCGATAAAGGGATCAAGCGGTAGCGGCTCAATGTCTTCCAGGAAGTCTGCCGCATATACACGTACGCCTTCACGCCCGGACAGTTCGGAAAGCAGGGCCAGGCGGCGGTTCTCGTGAGAAGCGATCAGGGAGGCACGCGTGTAATTGACGATGGTGACGGCTTGTAAGGCCGCCGCTGTGGCGCGCGGTTCGCGATCAAAATAATCAAATATTTTGAGCGAAGCATAGATACTGACTGCCAATAGAATGGCAATCAGTAACATGATGCGGGAGAGTAGTCTGCGGGGCAGTAGGCGCACGAGAGCTAAGGCTTGCGATGCACAGCGTTACTGCGGGGATTCGCCATCAGGAATAAACACATAGCCAAAGCCCCACATGGTTTGCAAATAGCGTGGATGCGCTGGATCCGGTTCAATAATCCGGCGCAGGCGCGAGACTTGTACATCAATACTACGGTCAAATACATCCAGCTCACGACCACGTGCCAGTTGCATCAGCCGGTCACGTGAAAGTGGCTGGCGCGGATGCTCGGTGAATACTTTCAGTAAAGTGAATTCACCACTGGTGATGGTGATCTGGGTGCCATTTTTACTCAGGCTGCGGGTGTTGATATCAAATACGAACTCACCAAACTGGAAGGCGGAATTTTTATCTTCAGTCGCCAGTTTTGGCATGATTTCATGGCGGCGCAGTACGGCGTTGATACGTGCCAGTAGCTCGCGTGGATTAAACGGCTTGGGCAAATAGTCATCCGCACCCATTTCCAGGCCGACAATACGGTCGACCTCGTCACCACGGGCGGTCAGCATGATAATGGGTGTCACATGATTGGAGCCACGCAAGCGGCGGCAGATTGCAAGGCCATCTTCACCGGGCAGCATCAGGTCGAGAATCAGCAAATCAAAACTCTCGGCGGCCATGGCTTTGTCGAGTTCCTTGCCATCAGACACAGATTTGATATTAAACCCTTGTTCTGTCAGGTAACGCTGTAAAAGTTCGCGCATACGCAAGTCGTCATCGACCATCAAGATTTTTTTAAACTGTTCTGCCATACGAACCTTCACACTAAAACTGGCGTCTTGGTTAACGCGTTAAGCCGAAATAACACGGTCATGAGACCTAGTGATAAAACGGCTGGGGGGACTAAACTTATTAGCTGGCATTATACTCCAAGCAGCACAGAGCATGAAATGGGTCTGTTACAAATTGGTTACAAATAGCGTTTACGATGAAATATTACATTTACAATCCTTAGGCATCATGAGTGCCCGTTTGCACAAAACGGCGGCTTGAAAAACGCTATTTTGTGTTAAAACTGTTGATGTGCTTGCTACAGTTGCGTTATGGTATGCAGCCTGACTTTTTTGTGGTCAGCTGGCATTTTTCCAAGTGATCTTTATCAAACAAAGCCAAGTGTTGGTGATAGATTAAAGACACGATGTTATGTATAGGTGTGGATGTTTAGAGCGATAAAACATTTAAATGAGGTTTTTTTGCTAACAACGACCATGTTGCTAGCATTGCCTGCCTGTGCCGATCTTAAGTTGCCTATCCGGTTAAGTGATAACCGCGTGATTGACAACGATGACGCCGGACTTGCCAAAACGTTGGAACACAACTTCAGCCCTGAAGACCGTGCGCGCTTGCGCAAGGCCCTTACCGAGTATGCCCGCAATACCGATCCCGACCATCAATTGATGTTACAAAAGCGTAAAGCCATGCATGACAGCATTTCGCAACGCTTTAATGAATGTAACCGCGATAATGATGAAACGCTGGACCGGGAAGAAGCCACGCTATGCCTGCCGCAGGTGGCACGACATTTCTCTTATGTGGATCTGGACGGCGATGGCGTCATCACCCTGGAAGAGCTTGAAAACGCCTATGCCAAGATGACAGAGCGCCAACGTGAGGCAGAGTCTAAAACAGAAGCGCAGCAAGCAGCGGCGACTGATGCCGATATCGACGCCAAACTCAAAAACAAGTCAAAATCCAACCCTTCTGTCATTCCCGCCAGCAGTTCAGTGAACTCTTCCGGTAAGGACAATTCTGGTCTTCGCAAGCGCCCCAGTTAACTTTTGCAAGGTGTGCCAGTGCCTGTAGATTACACTTCTACTGGCAATCCTGCATTGACCTTGGATAGACTCACCGGATTTCCTTATAGCATGGTATAAATTGATCATGCCTCTCAGTCATTTATCATTTACCTGGTCCCGTGGGCTGCAGGATATTTCACCCGTCGCCTGGCAATCCCTCGCTGGGCCTCACCCGATGCTGGACTACAGGTTTTTGCATGCGTTTGAATCCTCGGCTTCCGTGGACCACCAGACCGGATGGATCCCCTATTACCTGACCGTATTCGATGGCGAGCAACTGGTCGCTGCCGCTCCTTGTTACATTAAAACGCATTCATATGGGGAATATGTATTTGACTGGTCCTGGGCGGATGCGTATGAACAGGCGGGAGGCACCTATTATCCCAAGCTGATTTCTGCGATTCCTTTTTCGCCCGTCACCGGCCCGCGTTTACTGGTGCGCCCTAACTACGCTGAGCCGGAACAGCTCGCCGCCGCCATGTTGCAGCAAATGCGTGCCTTGTGTGAACAACATGGCTTGTCAGGCACACACGTGCTGTTTCCGGATGCGTTATCTGCTACGCATTGCGCAGAGCAAGGCTTGTTACGCCGTGAAGGGGTGCAGTTTCGCTGGGAAAACCAGGGCTATACGGATTGGGAAGCCTTTATGGCGGTGCTCAGTCGCGACAAGCGTAAAAAAATCCGTCAGGAAAGAAACAAAGTCACGCAGCAGGGGGTGACTTGCCGCGTGCTTAACGGGCAACAACTGACTGCGGATGAGTTGGCACTGTTTTATCAGTGCTATAGCAATACCTATCACCGGCACGGCAGCCAGCCATATTTATCGATGGCGTTTTTTGAACACATTGTCCGTGATATGCCGGACAATATTTTGCTGTTCATCGCCACGCATGCAGGTGAAGATATTGCCGCAAGCTTGTGTATATTGGGGCCGGAGTCGCTGTATGGCCGCTACTGGGGCAGTTTGCGTGATATTTCCTGCCTGCATTTTGAACTGTGTTATTACCAGCCACAGGCTTTTTGTATCAGCCATGGTATCCGTTATTTTGAAGGTGGCGCGCAAGGCGTGCATAAGTTGGCGCGTGGATTCTTGCCATATACCACTTGTTCCTACCACTGGTTAGCGCACCAGGACTTTCATCAGAGTGTAGCGCGATTTTTATCCAGGGAAGAAACCACCATGCAGCATTATGTGAATGAACTGGAAGAGCGCAGTCCTTACAAGCTGGTGGCCGAGTCTGCCAGTGATGACCTCGTCAATGATGACTCTGCATGATTACCAAGGCACAGCTTTACCGTCGTAAGCAATAAATTCACCGGATTGTGCCAGGCCAAGGTCGCAATGACTTTACGCAGCCCGGCCACGCTGGTTTCGGTATTGATCAATCCGTTCGGGCCTCCCATGTCGGTACGCACCCAGCCAGGGTGTAATAAAGCAACGGCAATATTGAATGGTTGCAGATCCAGCGCAAGACTTTTCACCACCATATTGAGCGCTGTCTTAGTGCTGCGGTAAATGTATTCACCGCCACTGCCATTATCCGCGATGCTGCCCATTTTGCTGGTCATCGCAATCACCTTGCCTTGCGAGGCACGTTGTAAATGCGTCAAAAATGCTTCTGCCAGGTAATAGGTGGTAAGGGTATTGACCTGAAAGGCATGCAGCCATGCTTGCGGGTCCGTCGTGCCTAAGCGGCTGGGTGGATAAATGCCCGCATTGCTGATCAGGATATCAATGGTCACCTCGGATAGTTGTGTTGACAGGGCGCGGATAGCGGCAATATCCGCGACATCCAGTGACAGCACATGCACGTCTGCATGCCTTGCTGCCAGCGCTTGCAGATCAGCAGCGCTGGCTACATCGCGCACGGTCGCATACACCGTATCACCTGCCTGCGCATATTGCCTGACGTATTCCAGCCCGATACCACGGTTAGCGCCAGTAATCAAAATCGTTTTAGAGGTGGTCATTGCATGCAGCTCCTTGAATCAATGTCTCTGGTATATAAAGTAATCTGGGATATGATTGAATTTTACGCGGTTTGTTCTGCCTGAACTGTATATTTATAACCCTGAATGGAGTGGCAAGTATTGATGTGTTTTAATCGAAAATTGGGTTTGTTCAGTCTTGGGCTGTGTCTGTTTTGCGTATTGATGATCAGTGAAGTGCTGGCTGGCGCAGCGGATATCAGCCGGCAATTACGCACCAGGCCCTCATTGCTCAAGCCCGAAGATGTCGCGGTTATTTACAATGTCAATGATGCACTCAGTGAAGAAGTCGCCCGTTACTATATGCAGGCGCGCCAGGTGCCGGCCGAAAACCTGATTGGTGTCGAGTTACCACGACAAAGCAAAGATGTCCTTTCCGTGGCGGAATTTGAGTCACTGAAAAGCCAGATCGAAGCCAAGCTCGGCGAACAGCAGGTATTGCTACTGGTATGGAAAACCCCATTTGCCGTGCAGTGCAACAGTCTGACCGGCGCACTTACGCTGGGGCTGGATCTCGAGCAGTGCAAAAAAACCTGTGATCCAGGCCGCGATAGCCCTTATTTTAATAGTGCGTCACTGCGTCCGTGGGCAGATCATCATATACGCCTGTCCATGTTGCTGCCGATTACCAGTGTCGATGCGGCAAAAGCATTGATCGATCGCGGCACATTGAGCGAGTTCAGCCTGAATGAAGGCAATGGCTACTTTCTGAAAACCAAAGATGCTGCGCGCACCAAGCCGCGCGAACCATTTTTCCCGCCGGATGGTATAACAGTCAAATCCAAACGGTTAACCTTGCATACGCTGAACCAGGAAACGCTTGAGAAAGGCCAGGCGGTCATGTTCTACTTCACCGGGCAAGCGCAGGTTGACTACATGCTGACCAATAATTACCTGCCTGGCGCCATTGCCGATCACCTGACCTCTTTTGGTGGCCTGCTGACCAGCAGCTTTCAAATGCCGGCCACCCGCTGGCTGGATGCGGGTGTCACTGGCAGCTATGGCACGGTGTCAGAGCCGTGTAATTACTGGCAAAAATTCCCTAATCCGCAAGTGGTGATGGCGCATTACCTGGCCGGCGAAACGCTGGTAGAGTCTTACTGGAAAAGTGTGAAATGGCCGATGCAAGGCTTGTTCGTAGGCGAGCCGCTGGCCAAGCCGTATGCTAAAAGTGCGCCTATGACTACGGAGTAATCCGCAGCTTCGCAGTCGCGTCACAATCCCGCCCCGGATGTGTCGTATAATCCCAGCCATCTGTATTTTGGGTGTTGCCTGTGCAAGATATTCGTTGGAAAGCGTTCTGGCTACTGGTTTTCTGGGCATTCTGCTGCTTGATCCTGGGTTGGGCAACTACTGCCGAGACCGCCTGGCTGGTTTACACCGTGGGTATTATTGCCTACCTGGGCGGGCATCTTTACTGGATGCATAGACTCTATCAATGGTCACTCAAACCCGGCCTTAATTTCATGCCCAATGGCAAAGGGATCTGGGAAGATATCTTTGCAAACCTCTACCAGGAAATGCGCCGACATTCGCGTAGCCAGAGCCAGCTAAGCAGCACCTTGGAAAGGTTACGTCACGCGACCAGCGCATTGCCGGATGGCGTGGTGGTGCTCAATCACCGCAACGAGATCGAATGGTTTAATGAACCGGCAGTGCAACGCTTGGGCCTCAAGCGCCAGCATGATGAAAATCAGCCTATCTATTATTTATTGCGACAGGCCGAGTTCGTGCAGTACCTGCAGCGCGAAGATTACAGTGAACCGCTTAAACTTAAATCCTGGCGCAGCCCGGATGTGTCACTCGAATTACAGATTATTCCCTTTGCCAGTAAGCAGCGCTTGCTGATTTGCCGCGATATCTCTGCCATAGAAAAAACAGAAATCATGCGCAGGGATTTTATTGCCAATGTGTCGCATGAGTTACGCACGCCGTTGACAGTGGTTGGGGGCTTTCTGGAAACCATCAGCGATATGCAAGGCGAAGTCTCGCCTGACATTCAACCTTACTTTGACATGATGCAATCGCAAACCACCCGTATGCGACGCATTATTGAGGATTTGCTGACACTATCCAGTCTGGAAAATAATGTCCTGCTCAAGGATGAAACAGATATTGCCATGGAACCACTGCTAAACCAGTTACTTAAAGATGCCAGGGCGTTGAGTCAAGGCGAGCACACCGTGACATTGCACATGGATGCCAAAGTGAATATTCGCGGCAGCTATAATGAATTGCTGAGCGCCATGAGCAACCTGACCAGTAACGCTGTGCGTTATACGCCGGAAAATGGCAAGATAGATATCTTCTGGCAGATGCAGGAGGACCAAGTGATATTCAGTGTGCAGGATACCGGCATCGGTATTGAGTCTCAGCACTTGCCCAGGCTGACTGAGCGTTTTTACCGCGTGGATAGCGGGCGCAGCAGGGACACCGGTGGCACTGGCCTTGGCCTGTCGATTGTGAAGCATATCCTGCATCATCACCAGGCGATCCTGAAAGTTGAAAGTGAACCAGGGGCGGGCAGCCGTTTCAGTATTGTATTCCCAGCGCAAAGGGTGCTTGTGGCATGAGATGGCGCGGCTGCAGCTGGATGAGCATGTTGTTGCTTGCCGCCTGTAGTACTAATCCCAGTGGCGGCTATGTGGATTCACCAAATGGCACACCAGTGCCGATGCGGCAAGACCGCAACACCTTGCATCAGTTAGTTAAAACCGATACCGACCGCTTGGCGGATATTGAATACGCCGAAAATGTCGCCAGCTTGCGCCTGTTAATGCTCAAGTTATACAAACGAAATCCTGCCGAAGCGCAAAAGTCTGGTCTGGGAACAGCGGACCAAATCGCTACCCAGGTGTTTGAGCAAGTCAGTACGCATCAGTGGAAATTTGAAGCGTTGGGCGGCGCCCAAGATACAGCAGCGATTAAACTGGCGTTGAACCCGCAATTTAGTGGTGACCGCGTGCTGGCACTGATTGTCGGATTGCAATCAATGTTATACCGCGCGCACGGCAATAAATCCGCATTTTTCCTCATTGATAGCATAGAGCCACAAAACTTGTACAATGCGGCGCGTAATGTGGAAATCGCCGTCTGGAAGCTGGGCACCGCCAAAAATGCACGCGGTGAGCTATTATTGCTCACCAACAGCATACAGGCGGATGGCCAGAACCTGAGTTTTGAACGTGAGTTCACCAAACTGATTGCGCGCACTGATTTACTGGCTTTGATGCTGGCGGAGAAGTCGCAACGCTTTATTTCCCGCTTGACGCAAAGCATTACGACTACGCCTTTCCTCCCTTTTAGATAAAAACTATTCATGCAACAAGCACTGACTTTACTTAATGGCCTGACGCCAGCTCAATTTATGGCGGAATACTGGCAAAAAAAACCATTATTGATCCGTGGTGCCATCCCTGATTTTAAAGGATTGCTGACGCCGGATGAGCTGGCAGGGTTGGCGTGTGAAACAGAAGTGCCCTCGCGCCTGATCCAGTATGATCCCGCCCATGCGCAAGAGGGTGCAGGCTGGCAAGTCACGCAGGGCCCGTTTGATGAAGAAGACTTTGCCGGCTTGCCGGCGCAGCACTGGACGCTATTGGTGCAAGGCCTGAATCACCTGTTGCCAGAAGCGCAGGCTTTGTTAACCAACTTTGACTTTATTCCAACGGCCAGGCTGGATGATGTCATGGTCAGTTACGCACCGACCGGCGGCGGCGTTGGGCCGCACCTAGACAGTTATGATGTGTTTCTTTTGCAAGGGGCGGGCAAGCGCCGCTGGTCTATCAGCCAGCAACAAGATACGCGCCTGATTGCGGATGCACCTTTACGCATCCTTTCCCATTTTGTCAGTGAGCAGGAATGGGTGCTGGAACCCGGTGATATGCTATACCTGCCGCCGAATGTGGCGCATTGGGGGGTGGCAGAAGATGATGACTGCATGACTTATTCTATCGGCTTTCGCGCACCAGCGGCCAGGGAGTTGGCGGTGGAGTTTCTCGATGCGTGCAGGCAAGAAAGCTTGCCAGATGAGCTATACCAGGACCCTGAATTGCAGCCTGTCAGCGATGCTGCGGCGATCGACCAGGCGATGGTGGAGCGGGTCAGCCGCATGCTGCAACGGTTGACCTGGCAGCCTGATGCGCTGGGGCCTTTCCTGGCGCGCTATTTTACTGAGCCCAAAGCTTATGTGGTTTTTACACCAAACCGTAAGCTCAACCAGGCAAAATTTACCGATGCCGCGCGTGCTCAGGGCATTGCACTAGACCTGCAAACGCAAATGCTGCACTGGCAGGGGCAGTATTTTATCAATGGGGAAGTGGTACATGTAGCGCCGGAAGCAAAGCATTTACTCAATACATTGGCTAACCAGCGACAACTGGACGCATCATTTTTCCAGGCTGAAAGTAGTATTCATTTACTGCCCTGGTTACTTGAGATGTATCTGCTTGGGTATCTGCATTTGGATGAAATGTGAGCTTGGCAGCGCTGATTTGAACCATTTATAGCCGATTTTTGTCAAAAAATGCAGAGTTGTTGTTCTTATACAAAAAAATCCTGTGTTTTTAATTGCACTTACATTCTTTTTTTAATAAATTACTGATACAATTTTTCCACTCGGCGGGTTCTTGGATATAGAATTGTGCCGTACACAAAATTTTGCTCATACATACTAAGGAAATAAAGATGACACGTTCTGCATTGTTGGCTGCATTGTTGGCTTTGGCTTTGACCGCTTGTGGTGAAAAACCAGCTGAAGAGGCTCCTGCTGTTGAAGCTCCTGCTGCTGAAGCTCCAGCTGCTGAAACACCAGCTGCTGAAACACCAGTTGAAGCTGCTCCTGCTGAAGCTGCTCCTGCTGAAGCTGCACCAGCTGAAGCTGCTCCTGCTGAAGAAGCTAAGTAATTCAGACAGTAATCTGGATTACCTGGTTATAAAAAAAAGCCGACGCAAGTCGGCTTTTTTTATTGCCTGTTCGTACTCACCATTAAGCTGCGGTTTTCAGTTCAGTGAGTTCATTGGCTATCTGGCAGATGCGGATGAAGTCTTCAGCGATCAATGATGCGCCACCGATCAGGCCACCATCCACATCGGGCATACTCAGTAATTGCGCTGCATTGCCCGGGTTCACACTGCCACCATAAAGCAAATCAATCTTTTCTGCGACCTGCTCATCCAGCAAGCCAATATGGCCACGGATAAATGACAAGATAGCCTGCACATGTTGCGGTGTAGCCGCTTTGCCAGATCCAATCGCCCATACCGGTTCATAGGCAATCACGCCCTGCGAGAGTGCCTGGATACCGACATGTGCGATCACCGGATTTAACTGGCGTACGACCACCAGATCGGTTTCGCCCTGTTCATATTCCTCCAGCGTTTCACCTATACACAAGATGGGCGTAAGCCCGGCTTTGATTGCTGCTTCAAACCGTTCACCGCAGCTTTCATCGCTATCATGGCCGCGCTGCCTGCGTTCTGAATGGCCAATGATTACGTAGGTGCAACCAAACTCTTTCAGCATGACGGGAGAAACCGAGCCGGTATAAGCGCCTTTCTCAAAGCGGCTCAT
This sequence comes from Methylophilus sp. E2MeOHC9, assembly GCF_058744375.1. Taxonomy (NCBI): domain Bacteria; kingdom Pseudomonadati; phylum Pseudomonadota; class Betaproteobacteria; order Nitrosomonadales; family Methylophilaceae; genus Methylophilus; species Methylophilus sp. E2MeOHC9. The sequence goes on along the minus strand of NZ_CP196024.1, from coordinate 145,786 downwards.
GTTTTGCCCGCCCCAGGCGATATGGCTGTTTTGCAGGATATGTTGCGCCTGGTAAAGGTATGGATGTGGCGGGCACACGGCGTAGCGCGCCTGGTGATGCTGCGTTTGCTGCAACAGGCTTTGCATGAATTGATGATTATCCGGTACGTTGCCATGCATTTTGCGATTGGCAACCACCAGTTTCGGCCGATTCGACATCCCACGGTTTCCTTTAAGGGTTTTCTTCTTATAATGACGGATATTTTTCAGAAAACTTGACCGTATGCCGCAATTAGATTTTTCCCTGCAACTCGCCTCAGAAGAAAACAACCTGCCAACCGAGGCAGCTTTCAGGCGCTGGGTGCGTGCCGCATTGCGGGTGGATACCAGTGTCACCATCCGTATTGTGGATGCTGAGGAGGGGCGTTTGCTGAATGCGAATTATCGTGGCAGGGATTACGCGACCAATGTGCTGACGTTTCCATTAACCGAAGAGCCGCAATTGATGGGCGATATTGTGATCTGTGCCCCGGTGGTGGCGAAAGAGGCAAGTGAACAGGGCAAACCCTTGCTGGCGCATTATGCGCATATGACAGTGCATGGCGTGTTGCACCTGCATGGCTATGACCATGAAGTAGATGCGCAAGCCGATTTGATGGAAGCCATGGAGATGGCAGTCATGCAAAAACTGGGCTTTGACAACCCTTATGCCGAATAGCCTTTAATCTGCACGCGCAAATCGTTACAATCCCCAGTATGGATATCCCGGAACAAAGCCAGGTCAAAATCAATGGTGAAGCGCTCTCCGAGCTGCCGCAAGACTTGTATATTCCGCCGGATGCGCTGGAAGTTTACCTAGATACCTTTGAAGGCCCGCTGGATTTATTGCTCTACCTGATCCGCAAGCATAACCTGGATATCCTTGATATCCAGATGGCGCGGCTGACGGCGCAATACATGGCTTACGTCGAAAAGATGAAAGCCATCAAGCTCGAGCTGGCGGCTGACTACCTGTTGATGGCAGCCATGCTGATTGAAATCAAATCACGCATGCTGCTGCCGAAACCCACCGAAGTCGAAGAGGAAGACGACCCGCGCGCAGAGCTGGTCAGGCGCCTGATGGAATATGAAGCCATCAAGCTGGCCGCGCAACGCCTGGATGCCTTGCCTAAAGTGGGCGAAGAGATTGATGTCGCTGCCGCTTATTACCAGCATATCAGCCAGGTCAAGCCACCGGAAGTCAGCCTAGATGACCTGGTGGAGGCCTGGCGCAATGTGCTCAAACGCGCTAAATTAAACCAGCATCACAAGCTGGGCCGGGCCGAACTTTCGGTGCGTGAACATATGAGCCTGTTATTGCGTAGGTTAAGCACAGCAACCGTGCTCCGCTTTGATGAGCTGTTTGATCTTGAGAGCGATGGCATTCCCAAATTAGTCGTGAGTTTCCTGGCGATGCTGGAACTGGCAAAAGAAGGCCTGATCCGCATTACGCAACAGGAAGCGTTCGGGACGATTTATGTGCAGGCGCACGCTTATAGTGAGGAGGCCTCATAATGCGTGACCCGGAGAATATCCAGGAAATGAAGCAGATTTTAGAGGCAGCCCTGCTCACTTCGCCGCAGGCACTGGCGCTGGATGATTTGCTGAAACTGTTTGCTGGCCGCATGGAGCGGGCAACCTTGCGCATGCTGCTGGATGAGCTGAAAACAGACTGGTTGGGTAGAACGCTGGACCTGGTACAGGTGGCCAGTGGCTACCGCTTTCAGGCCAAGGCGGAGTACAGCGAATACCTTTCTCGCCTTAATCCTGAACGGCAGCCGAAATACTCACGCGCAGTGATGGAAACGCTGGCGATCATTGCCTATCGGCAGCCAGTCACCAGAGGTGATATTGAGCAGATTCGCGGCGTGGCCGTGAATCCGAATGTGATCCGCCAGTTGCAGGAGCGTGACTGGATAGATGTGGTTGGGCAACGCGAGGTGCCTGGCCGGCCATCGTTATACGCAACGACCAAACATTTTCTGGATGACTTGAATCTGCGCTCATTGGCAGAACTGCCGCCATTTGAAGCATTTGCACAAGCCGAAATCCCGCTGGAATAATAGATTGATGTCGCCAACTTTACTCAAAATCCGAATCAACCATGAAGGTAATACTGCGCTGGGGCCGGGAAAAATCGAACTGTTGCAGATGATAGAACAGCATGGGTCGATTTCAGCCGCAGCCAAGCAGATGCAGATGTCATACCGCCGTGCCTGGGAGCTGGTGGATGTGATGAATCGCTGTTTTGATCAGGCGGTGGTGCTGAGTACCACAGGCGGCACCCATGGCGGTGGCGCGCAGGTGACGGCATTTGGCAAATCACTCATACAAGCTTACCAGCAGATTCTGCAGAAATCGGCACAGGCGGCAATGGATGAGTTGGACCTGATCACCAGACATTTGAAAAAAATGTAATTTTTTTGGTTTTCGTAATGCGCGTATGGATATAACGATGATAGCATCATTCTTTTATGACGATTTGTTGTCAGACCTCGGTTCTTAATCAATTGACTGGAATGGAAACATGAAAAAATGGGGTGGGCTTTACCTAGCGGGCGCAAGTAAGTTGTTGTTGGTCAGCCTGTGCATGGTCGGTGGATTGGTGCAAGCAGAAGAAGGCAAGGTCAAGGTATTTGCCGCCGCAAGCCTGACTGACGTGATGAACGTGTTGGCCAAGCAATATAGCCAGCAAGCAGGGGTGCAAATCGTGCCGGTATATGGTGGCTCTGGCACGTTGGCCAAACAGCTGGAACAAGGCGCACCAGGAGACTTATTCATTTCTGCCGATGAAAAATGGATGCAATACCTGAAAGACAAGCAGTTGGTGCAAACCGCGACCATCAAGCCATGGCTGAGTAATCGCCTGGTGCTGATCACGCCATTGGCCAAACCATTAAATATCAAGACTGAAGCAGCCGCAGATGTGAATCAGCAGGCGCCTGGTTACTGGTGCACTGGGGATACACTGTCAGTGCCAGTCGGTATCTATGCCAAACAGTCGTTGACCAGCCTGGGCTGGTGGGAAAAACTCAAAGGTCGTCTGGTCAGCACACAGGATGTCCGGGCCACCTTGAATCTGGTTGAACGTGATGAGTGTGATGTCGGTATCGTTTACGCCAGTGACGCGCAATCTTCCAGCAAGGTGAAGCTGGCTGGCGAGTTCCCGGAAAACAGTCATGTACCTATTGTTTATCCTATGGCATTGTTGCCACAGGCTTCTTCGGCGACCACTGCTTTTTATCAATATCTGCAAACACCTGAAGCCAAGAAATTACTCGGCACATATGGGTTCAAACCACTGGATTAAGCTGTTGCGGTCGTAATATTTATGTGGACGTTATCCCCAGCCGAACTCGCTATCGTACTGCTTTCTCTGAAAGTGGCCGTTTGGTGCGTGGTTATTTTGCTCATCCCTGCCATGCTGATGGCTTGGTTGTTAGTCAAAAAGCGTTTCTGGGGGCAATCGCTGTTAGATGCGCTGGTGCATTTGCCTATGGTCTTGCCGCCGGTGGTGCTGGGGTATATGTTGCTGGTGCTGCTTGGACGCAGGGGGTGGGTCGGCGCCTGGTTGTATGAGCAGTTCCATATCCAGTTCACTTTCCACTGGTGGGGTGCCGTGATTGCCTCGGCAGTGATGGCGTTTCCCTTGATGGTGCGCGCCATCCGCCAGGCCTTGTATCAGGTCAATCCCTTATTGGAACAAGCCGCACAAACGCTGGGTGCTTCGCCTGTAAAAGTATTTTTTACCATCACATTGCCCTTGTCCTACCATGGCTTGCTCACGGGCGCGATTCTGGCATTTAGCCGTAGCCTGGGCGAGTTTGGCGCCACCATTACTTTTGCTGGCAATCTCGAAGGCGAAACGCGCACCTTGCCGCTGGCCATCTACAGTCTGACGCAAACGCCAGAAGGCGACGCCGCGGCGCTCAGGCTGGTGATCCTCAGTGTGCTGGTGTCTGTGTTTGCTTTGCTTGCCAGCCAATGGCTGGAAAGACGGCTGATCAGGAGCCAACGCTGATGCTACAAGTCGATATCCAGATCAGGCAGCCTTATGCGGTCGCGGCAACAGAACCAGCGTTTGTGTTAGATGCTAAGTTTGATTTAAAACCTGGCAATTGCCTGGGTATCATGGGCGCCTCAGGCTCCGGCAAGACGACTTTGCTGCATAGCCTGGCCGGGCTGTTAATGCCTGCCGGTGGCTTGATTCAAAGTCATCAGCAGAGATGGTTTGATTCAAAGCAAGGCATTCAGTTGCCACCATGGCAGCGGCAGGTGGGCATCGTTTTTCAGGATGGGCGGTTATTCCCGCATATGAATGTGCAACAGAATCTGCGCTATGGCATGCCTGAAGGGGAGCTTTCTATCTCGCTGCAAGAAGTGGTCGGTGTGCTGGATATCGGTGCTTTACTGCAGCGCAAGCCCAGCCAGTTATCCGGCGGTGAAAAGCAAAGGGTTGCCATTGGCCGTGCCTTGCTGAGCCAGCCCACCGTATTATTGATGGATGAACCATTGAGTGGGCTGGATGAAGCGCTCAAGCAGCAAGTACTGCCTTATATCAGGAAAGTGATCACCACATTTGGTTTGCCAACTTTATATGTCAGCCATGTGCGGGAAGAGGTGGCGGAAATCGCCGATGAGGTATTACAACTGGCGCAAGGGCAATTGCGCCAGCCGGTTTAAAGCCTGTTTAATGCTTAGTGATGATGACCACCGGCACCATGTACATGCTGGTGCTCGATTTCTTCTTTGTTGGCTGAACGCACATCTTTGATCGTTGCAGTGAACAACAGGCGTTGACCTGCCCATGGATGGTTGCCATCTACTACTACCTTGCCATCAGCGATATCAGTAATTGTGTACAAAATCACATCGCCAGTTTCGTCTTCACCTTCAAACTGCATGCCGACTTTTAATTCTTCAGCCGGGAAAGCGCTGGCTTGTTCGATTTGCACCAGGCCATCATCGTATTCACCAAAGCCATCTTCCGGATCCAGGCTGACTTCAATCACATCACCGACATTTTTGCCATGCATGGCTTCTTCAACTTTAGGGAAAATATTGTCGTAACCGCCATGCAGGTAAGCAACGGGTTGCTGGCTTTCCTCCAGTGTTTCGCCCTCGGTATTTTGTAGTTTGTAAGTCATGCTGACTACAGTGTTCATTGCTACTTGCATGTGAAATGTCCTAAGTTGTTCGGTAATAAAGCATTATTCTAAAGGATATTGGCGGGATATTGTCATTCTCGCTGTCGATAATGTTGACCAAAACGCTTGCGCCAAACCCAGGGCGGCGTAGGGTGAGGCTGCTGCCAGAGGCCTAATGACTGTTGTTGTGCTTGGAGTTGCAATGATGCTAATTCTGCGCGGGTGGAGTAATGGCTGTTAAACCAGGCCATGCCCTGGGCGACCTGGTATTGGCTGGCATCGATGTTGTCGCAAGCCAGGTGGCCGAGGGTGCGTCCGTAAAGGTCTGTCCCGGTTGGCTGCACAGCAATCTTGCCCGTGCAAAGAGCCATCAGGCTGCGTTTCGCCTGCTTGCCATACGTTTGCTGGGTTTCCGGTGCATCAATATCCAGCAGGCGCAGACGATAAGTGGTGCCCTGGTCACTGATTATCACGGTGTCGCCATCAATGACTTTTTGCAGTATCGGCTCGGCATGAGTGCCTGTGCTAATGGCGCATAACAGGCAAAGCAGTAAACGTGCGGACATGCTAATCGAGCAGGCTGGTGTAGTTTTCTGGTGTTAATACGGTGGGAATCGCCTCTGGCAATAGCTCAGGATAATCTTTGCTGTAGTGCAGCCCGCGGCTTTCCTCGCGTTCAATCGCGCAGCGTACGATCAACTCGGCGACTTGTAATAAGTTACGCAGCTCAATCAGGTCATGGCTGACCTTGAAGTTACTGTAGAACTCGTGCACTTCATTACGCAGCATATGGGTACGGTGTAATGCACGGCTCAACCGTTTATTGGTGCGCACAATGCCGACGTAGTTCCACATAAACCGCCGTAACTCATCCCAGGTGTGGGTAATCAGCACTTCTTCATCGGCATCGGTGACGCGGCTCTCATCCCAGTCCGGCAGCGAAATGGTCGGTTGCTGGCCAGAGGCCTGGATATCCTCCGCACAGCTCTGGCTAAATGCCAGGCATTCCAGCAGGGAGTTGCTGGCCAGGCGGTTTGCACCGTGCAAGCCGGTGCAGGCAGTCTCGCCAATCGCATACAGGCAATCGATATCGGTGCGGCCATGCATGTCTGTCATCACGCCGCCGCAGGTGTAATGCGCGGCAGGCACGACAGGAATCGGCTGTTTGCTGATATCAATGCCCAATTGCAAACAGCGTTTGTAAATATTGGGGAAGTGCGACTGGATAAATTCCAGCGGCTTATGGCTGATATCCAGGTAGACACAATCCAGGCCGCGTTTTTTCATTTCAAAGTCGATCGCCCTTGCCACCACATCGCGTGGTGCCAGCTCTGCCCGCTCATCATGCAGGTGCATAAAGCGGGTGCCGTCCGGCAGCGTCAGCAAACCACCTTCGCCACGCAAGACTTCTGAAATCAGGAATGATTTGGCATGCGGGTGGTACAAGCAGGTCGGGTGAAACTGCACAAATTCCATATTGGCGACCCGGCAACCGGCCCGCCAGGCCATGGCTATGCCGTCACCGGTGCTGATATCAGGGTTGGTGGTGTAAAGGTAAACCTTGCCAGCACCGCCAGTGGCCATCACGGTATATTGCGCCGAAAGTGTCGTCACATGGCCGGTCTGGCTATTCAATACATAAGCCCCCAGGCAGCGGTTAGGGCCGTCGTTGGCAGTCTGCTGGAAGAGCTTGTGCGTGGTGATCAGGTCAACTGCAATATGGTGTTCAAGAATGGTGATGTTCGGATGCTCGCGCACACGGTCAGTCAACGTGGTCTGCACCGCCTGGCCGGTGGCATCTGCCACATGTACGACACGCCTATGGCTATGACCGCCCTCACGCGTCAGGTGCAGGCGGTCATCCTCTGCTTCGCGCGTGAAGTTAACGCCTTGCAGCAGCAGCCATTCGATACTGGCACGGCCATTGTTGACCACCATGCGCGTGACTTCGCTATCACATAATCCGGCGCCCGCATCTAAAGTATCCTGGATATGGGCTTCTATGGAATCATCACTGTTATGTACTGCTGCGATACCGCCCTGAGCCCAGTTGCTGGCACTCATGGATAACTCGCGTTTACTGAGGATGCAGATGCGGTAATTGTCAGCCAGCCGCAAAGCGAGAGATTGCCCTGCCAGCCCACTGCCAATGATCAAGACATCAAAGACTTTATTCATATGTTGTTAAGTCGGGGGAACTTTGCGGATAAGGCGGTGTCGTACGAATGTCTGTATTGCATGTTGCATTGGCAGGCAAAAATAAGGGATGAGACGATGTTAAACACAACAAAATTAGAGGCGTTAACACGCACCGGGTTCGTCGAAAACAATACAAAAGCGTATACTACTCCCAATCAGAAAATTACCCAAGGGAGTCATCGCGATATGACTGTTCAGGCGGCAAACGCCAAACAGATAGAGAATAGAGAGTTCGACCAGTTGCTGGTTGAACGTGCCCAGCAGGGCGATAAACGCGCATTCGGATTGCTGGTCGAGAAGTACAACCGCAAGCTTGGGCGTCTATTGTCGCGTATGATTCGCGACCAGGCTGAAGTCGAGGATGTGGTTCAGGAATCCTTCATTAAAGCCTATCGTGCCTTGCACAGCTTTAGGGGTGATAGTGCCTTCTATACCTGGTTGTATCGGATAGGCATCAACACCGCTAAAAATTACCTGGTCTCTATGGGGCGTAAGCCACAAGTGATGCAAGACGTTGAAATCGAAGACGTCGAGAATTTTGATGAGGGTCAGGACATGCGTACGATGGAAACGCCTGAAACCTCACTGATGACAAAAGAAATCGCTCAAACAGTGAACGATGCGATTGGCGCCTTGCCAGAAGAATTGCGTACGGCGATCACCCTGCGCGAACTGGAAGGTTTGAGTTATGAAGACATTGCCACGGTCATGCAATGTCCGATTGGTACCGTGCGCTCACGTATTTTCCGTGCACGTGAAACCATTGCTGCAAAACTGAGACCATTGCTGGACACACCACAGCATAAGCGTTGGTAATCCAGTCCATTTTGATGCAATTATTTTTTTAAATATTAGGTGTTATGACAAATAATTTGTTAAGTGCTAACATAAAAACATTGATTGATTTGGGGTTATTATGAAGCAGCAATTGTCCGCTTTAATTGACGGCGAAGCCGATCTTGAGCGCTGTGAACATATCTTTCTCGCGGCAAAATCTACCGGAGAAGTAGCGCAGGCCTGGCAGGATTATCACGTCATCCGTGATGTCATCCGTGAAGAATATTGGGTGCAGCCGGATATGACCAGCCGCATCATGGCAGCGTTGAACGATGAGCCTGTCGTGCTGGCACCGAAAACCACTGCTCAACAGACAGTGACAGAAATACGCCCGCGACCGAGTAAATACATCTGGTCAATCGCGGCATCTGTAGCAGCCGCTTTTTTTGTAGGCATGTTTGTACTCAACCAGCCAACAGCGGTTGAAACGGTGCAGATTGCTGATAGCGAAACTGACCAGTATGTCATGGCGCATCACAACTATTCCCCTAATAGTGCGACTTACTACATCCACAATGTAACTTACAACGCTGGCGAATAAATTTAACTGTGATTGGTATGTCTGTGCAGTCTGTAATTCGTGTGTTGTTCGCGTGTATGCTCTGCCAGCAGGCATGGGCGGAAGAAGACTTATGGCCCACTATGCAAAAAACCGCATCCGCGGCCAGAGAGCTTAACTACCAAGGGTTATTTATCTACCACAACGGGGCGATTATTCGCTCCGTTCAAATTACGCACATCAATGAAGCTGGACGTGAATTCACCCGTAATGTCGTATTAGATGGCCGCCCGCGTGAAGTGTTTAGCGAAGGCGATGATATTGTCATTTTTAACGCTAAAAATGACAAAGTCGTGATTGAAAAACGGCGTGGCCAGAATCTTTTCCCGGCCATGTTGCCGACCCAGTTGCAACCCCTCAAGCAAAACTACAAGTTGAAATTTATCGGCCAGGAGCGCATCGCCGGAAGGTTGGCGCAAGTGATCGATATGATCCCGAATGACAATCTGCGCTACCAGTACCGCGTGTGGTCTGATAGTGAATATGGCTTGCTGCTTAAAATGAGTATGCTGGATACGCAAGGCCATACCTTGGAACAAATTGGCTTTAACCAGGTTTCCATGCTGCAAACCAAGGATCTGGACTGGTTCCAGCCCAAGATTGACGCCTCCAAGCCTTATGTGATGGACGACACCACCGATTTGACCCATGTGGAAAATAACCTGGTGATCGCTAATCTGCCTGCCGGGTATAAGAAAGTAGACCAGATTCGCCTGCGTGTCCCAGGCAGGGCAGTGCCGGTGCAGCAATTGATTTTTTCTGATGGCCTGGCTTCGGTGTCCCTGTTTGTCGAGCCAGTGATTAAAGGCATGCAGCCGCGCATCGGTAAAAAAACCATGGGTTCCACTAATGTCTATGCGCATGTGTTAAATGGCTATCAACTCGTGGTCGTTGGCGAAGTGCCTGCACTAACCGTTGAGCAGATCGCGCAGCAGGTCACTTTTAAAAAATAATTAAATCAATCACTTTTCCCCACACTGCATGCATCATGCATTTCCACCAACCACTAGAATCCTTGCCTTTTTTAATCTAGGACGACTTTCTGTCATGAATGTTGAGTACGCTAGTTGCGTCTGGGATAGTGTGATGTGTGGCAATGAAGTTCAGCCCCTTGTTTTTACGTTGACAGGGCGCCATGTGAGGAAAGTGTTTTAACAACGTTCAAAGTGTGAAGGCAGTAGAGTGCCCCGGCATTTTGAATATATCTTGAAAATATTGAAGTTTTGAATTGATTAAATAATAGGAAAAATCATGATGAAGCAATTGATTTCTGGCGTGCTGCTGGCATGCACCATGTCATTAAATATGTTTGTCATGCCAGTGCAGGCCAAGGATTTGCCTGACTTCACTGAACTGGCGGAAAAACAAGGGCCAACCGTGGTCAACATCAGCATTACTTCAGTGGTTCACGGTGGTGGCGGGATGGGCTTCCCGGGTATGCCTAATGATGAAAACCTGCAAGAATTGCTGCGCCGTTTCGGCATTCCGGGGATGCCCGGCATGCCTGGGCAAGAAGGTGGGCAGGATTATAAAACCCAGTCATTGGGCTCAGGGTTTATTATCAGTAGTGATGGTTATATTTTGACCAATGCGCACGTGGTGAGTGAGGCGGATGAAGTGCTGGTCAAACTGTCTGACAAGCGCGAATTCAAGGCGAAAATCATTGGTGCCGACAAACGTACTGACGTAGCGCTGATTAAAATTGAGGCAACAGGTTTGCCTAAGGTCGTAGTAGGTGACCCAAGCGCGCTGAAAGTTGGTGAGTGGGTGGCCGCGATTGGCTCCCCATTTGGCCTGGAAAATACCATGACAGCCGGGATTGTCAGTGCCAAAGGCCGTGCGCTGCCTCAAGAAAATTATGTGCCGTTTATCCAGACCGATGTTGCTATCAACCCTGGTAACTCCGGTGGCCCGCTGTTCAACCTGCGTGGTGAAGTAGTTGGTGTCAATTCGCAGATATACAGTAAAAGCGGTGGCTCCATGGGCTTGTCATTCAGTATCCCGATTGATGTTGCCATTGATATCTCTAACCAGTTGAAGTCAAGCGGCCGTATTTCCCGTGGCTGGCTAGGTATTGGTATCCAGGAAGTGACTAAAGACCTGGCGGATTCATTTGGCCTGAAACAAACCAGTGGCGCATTGATCGCCGGTGTTGAGAAAAACAGCCCGGCTGACAAAGGTGGCCTAGAAGTCGGCGATATCATCCTCAAGTTTGATAACAAGCCGATTGTGACTTCTGCAGACTTGCCGCGTGTGGTCGCTTCTATCAAGCCAGGTAAAGTGGTGCCGGTAGAAATTGTACGTAAAGGCGCCAGCAAAACCTTGCAGCTAGGCGTGGGTGAAATGCCGAATGAGCAAGCGGATGCGCCAGCTTCGAGCAAAGAGCCTTCCAAGCCGGAAGCCAATAAAATCGGTTTGACCTTGCGCGAACTGACGCCGCAGCAAAAGAAAAAACTGAACGGCAAAAATGGCCTGCTGGTGGCAGAAAGCGTGGGCGCAGCTGCCCAGGCAGGTATCCGCCGCGGGGATGTGATTCTGGGACTGAACAATAGTGAAAGCCAAAGCGTAGACCTGTTCAATAAACAAATCAACGCGGTTGCTGCCGGAAAAACAGTCGCGGTGCTGGTGCTCAGAGGTGAAAATACCTTGTATGTCCCGATCAAGGTCAGCAAGTAAAGGGCGGTTTTAAAGCGCGCTGCAGCTTGGGCGATCTAAAATAAATCCCTGGTAAATAGGCGTTTGCTGTAAAATGCCAGCAAATTCGGAAAGGCGCGTTAAGCGCCTTTCTTGCTTGTAATCAACCTATAGCTGAACATGAAGAATATTCGTAATTTCTCGATTATTGCCCACATTGACCATGGCAAATCGACACTGGCTGATCGCATCATTCAGGTGTGCGGTGGCCTGGAGGCGCGCGAAATGGAAGCGCAGGTGCTGGATAGCATGGATATCGAGCGTGAGCGTGGCATTACGATCAAAGCGCAAACAGCGGCCTTGCAATACAAAGCCAACAACGGTGAAACCTATTATCTCAACCTGATTGATACGCCAGGGCACGTGGATTTCAGTTATGAGGTCAGCCGCTCATTATCAGCCTGTGAAGGCGCACTGCTGGTGGTCGATGCCTCGCAAGGGGTGGAAGCACAAAGCGTAGCTAACTGCTATACCGCCATTGAACTGGGCGTCGAAGTCACGCCCGTGCTCAATAAAATTGACCTGCCTTCTGCCGACCCTGCACGCGTCTCGCAAGAGATTGAAGATGTGATTGGCGTGGATGCCACCGATGCTGTGCGCTGCTCAGCCAAAACCGGCGAAGGTGTGCGCGATGTGCTGGAAGAAGTCGTCGCCAAAGTGCCACCACCAGTAGGTGATGTCGATGGACCATTAAAAGCATTAGTGATCGATGCCTGGTTTGATAACTATGTAGGCGTAGTGATGCTGGTGCGCGTGGTCGATGGCGTTTTGCGTGCTAAAGAAAAAATCCGCCTGATGGCGACCGGTGCTGAATATTTATGTGAGCAGGTAGGTGTGTTTACGCCTAAATCCCTGCCACGTCCGCAGTTGAGCGCAGGTGAAGTAGGTTTTATTATCGCCGGTATTAAAGAGCTGGCAGCGGCTAAAGTCGGTGATACGGTAACCTTAGCTGGCAGGCAGGCCGCTGCACCATTGCCTGGTTTTAAAGAAGTCAAACCGCAAGTGTTTGCGGGCTTGTATCCGGTGGAATCCAACCAGTTTGAAGCCTTGCGTACCGCGCTGGAAAAACTCAGGCTGAATGATTCCAGCCTGCAATTCGAGCCGGAAAACTCCACTGCCCTGGGCTTTGGTTTCCGCTGCGGCTTTTTGGGCTTGCTGCATATGGAAATCGTACAAGAGCGTTTAGAGCGCGAGTACGATATGGACCTGATCACTACCGCGCCGACTGTGATTTACGAGTTGTTGCTGAAAACTGGTGAAGTGGTACAGATTGAAAACCCGTCGCGCCTGCCTGAACCTTCCCGCGTGGAAGAGATCCGCGAGCCTATGATTGTGGTCAATCTGTTGATGCCACAAGATTATGTCGGCCCGGTGATGACCTTATGTAATAACAAGCGCGGCATCCAGCGCAATATGCAATATATGGGTCGCCAAGTGATGCTCAACTACGAAATGCCACTCAATGAGGTGGTGCTCGATTTCTTTGATAAACTAAAATCCGTGTCCCGTGGTTATGCTTCCATGGATTATGAATTCCTCGAGTTCCGTGCCGCTGAACTGGTGAAGCTGGATATCATGGTCAATGGCGAGCGCGTCGATGCGTTAAGCCTGATTGTGCACCGTGCGAATAGCATTTATCGCGGGCGTGAGCTGGTCTCTAAAATGCGCGAGTTGATTCCGCGCCAGATGTTTGATATTGCCATTCAGGCCGCCATTGGCGCCAATATCATTGCGCGTGAAACAGTGAAAGCCATGCGTAAAAACGTGATTGCCAAATGTTATGGTGGTGATGTCTCACGTAAACGCAAGTTGCTGGATAAACAAAAAGAAGGTAAAAAGCGCATGAAGCAGGTCGGTAATGTGGAAATCCCACAAGAAGCCTTCCTGGCGATTCTGCGCGTTGAAGATAAATAAAACGGGAAAACCCGCTTTCTACAGGGAACGAGCATGTATTTTGCAATTTTTATGTTAGTGATTTTGCTGGTATCCGGTGCCATCTGGTTGCTGGATATTCTGATTTTGCGCAAGCAACGCCAGAATAGTGCTTTGGGCGAGGTGCCGGACCCGTGGTATGTGGAATACAGCAAAAGCTTTTTCCCTGTCATCCTGCTGGTGTTTACCGTGCGTTCGTTTATTGTAGAACCGTTCAAGATCCCTTCCGGTTCCATGATGCCGACGCTGCTGGCTGGTGATTATATCCTGGTCAATAAATTCACTTATGGCCTGCGTGTGCCTATCCTGAACAACGTGTTTTACCCGGTCGACAAGCCAAAACGTGGCGATGTGTTTGTGTTTCATTTTCCGCCTGACCCATCGATTGATTACATCAAACGCGTCATCGGTTTGCCTGGCGACAAGATTCAATACCGAGACAAGCAACTGACGATTAACGACAAAGTCATCAACCTGGATTTCATTGAGCCATACAAATATGCCTTGAATGTGAATGACGAAAGCGGCAGTTCACGTGCGGTAGATGTGACGGCATCGCGCCTGAGTGAGCAGCTGGGCAACGTCAAACATGATGTATTGATTCATGACATCATGAATCAATACAGCCCCGGCAGCCTGGGTGATCGCCTGATGCAAGGCGAAGTGGTCACCGTGCCTGAAGGTGAGTACTATGCCATGGGTGATAACCGCGATAACAGTTCGGATAGTCGTGTCTGGGGCTTTGTTTCTGAGAAGCACCTGGTAGGCCGGGCGTTCTTTATCTGGTTTAACTTTGACCAGTGGCGCCGTATCGGGCAAAGTATAGGTTAAGCGCGCTGGCTAACATGTTGGCAGCTGCAATTTGTGAGGAGAAAGCAGATGAAATGTTCTAGTATTTCAGCACGCGCACAACATGGGCTTGGCTTGCTTGGTTTCCTGCTGGTGTTAACCGCGGTGGGTATCTTTGGTATGGTCGCTTTAAAAACACTGCCTTCCTATATGGAGTATTTCTCCATTCAATCGACAGTCAACCGTATTGCACATGACCCCATGTTGCAAACTGACGCCGATATCCGTACGGCATTTGACCGTCAGATGCACGTCGACATGATCAAAACGGTACAAGGCAGCGACCTGAATGTGGTCGGTGGCGTGGTGACCGTGCGTTATCAAAAAACGATCCCGCTCACAGATACCATCAGTTTGCTGATTGATTTTGATGCGACCAGCAAGGCATCGCAGTAGGTGAGATGAGCGCGCTCCCGGTATTACAAACCCGTATTGGTTACAGCTTCACGCAGCCAGTCTTGCTGCAGCAAGCACTCACGCATCGCAGCTTTTCGGCCAATAATAATGAGCGGCTGGAATTTTTGGGCGATAGCGTACTCAACTTTATTATTGCGCACCAGCTGTTCAATTTATTCCCTGATCTACCTGAGGGCGATCTTAGCCGGTTACGGGCCAAGCTGGTCAAAGAGTCCAGCCTGGCTGAAATCGCTATTACGCTGAATCTTGGCGATGCACTGAAACTAGGTGAAGGCGAACTGAAGAGCGCCGGCTGGCGCAGGCCTTCTATTCTGGCAGATGCGCTGGAAGCGATTGTGGGCGCAGTCTACCTGGATGGTGGTTTTAGTGCTGCCGAACAAGTGGTCGCTTTGCTCTATCGCGAAACGCTGACCACCATCAACCCCAACGCGATTGATAAAGACGCCAAATCGCAGTTGCAGGAATACCTGCAAAGTAAAAAAATGGATCTGCCTGAATACCAGGTGGTGACGATCGAGGGCGAGGCGCACGCGCAGACCTTTACCGTGCAATGTTTTATCAAAAAACTTAAACTCACCACCACCGGTGCGGGCACTAGCCGCCGCGTGGCGGAACAGCAGGCGGCCAAGCTCGCCATGGAAAAAATTCAATCATGACAGAACACATACAGCTAACTGAAGACTTTCGTTGCGGCACGGTCGCCATCGTCGGTCGCCCCAATGTCGGTAAATCGACATTGCTGAACCATATTTTAGGCCTGAAGTTAGCCATTACTTCCCGCAAGGCACAGACCACCCGCCACCGTCTGCTGGGCATACACACCACTGAAGATACGCAGTTCCTGTTTGTGGATACGCCTGGCTTTCAGCAAAAACATATCAATGCCCTGAACAAGACACTGAACAAAACAGTGACGCAGGTATTGTCTGAAGTCGATGTCGTGTTGTTTGTGATTGAGCCGATGAAACTGGGCGAGGCCGATGAATTGGTCCTGAAAATGTTACCTACGAACAAGCCGGTATTGCTGGTAGTGAATAAGGCAGACTTGATGGGCGACAAAGGTAATTTACTGCCACTGATTCAAGACTTTGATCAGCTGTTTGATTTCGCAGGGATTATTCCGGTCAGCGCTAAAAAGAACCAGAATCTGGATGAGTTGCTGGCTGCTGTACGCGAGCATTTGCCAGAGCAACCCGCCATATATGGTGAAGATGAATTAACCGATAAGAATGAGCGCTTTTTAGCCGCCGAGCTTATCCGCGAAAAAATCTTCAGATTGGTTGGCGATGAGCTGCCTTACTCGATGACAGTAGAAATCGAGAAGTTTGAAACCATTAAAAAACTACGCCGTATCTTTGCCGTGATTATTGTCGATAAAGATAGCCAGAAACCGATGATTATTGGCAAGGGTGGCGAGAAGCTCAAGCAAATCTCCACCGAAGCGCGCCAGGACATGGAAAAGTTGTTCGGTTCTAAAGTCTACCTGGAAACCTGGGTCAAGGTTAAAGGTGGCTGGGCGGATGACGAACGGGCACTCAAAAGCCTGGGTTTTTAGTCGTCAGGACCGGCAGGCAGCACCATGGCTGTGAGCACCCCCAACACTGCCGCACTCAAGCAGTCGCTACAGCCGGTCTTTATCCTGCATACCTATCCGTTTAAAGAAACCAGCCTGGTGGTTGAAATGTTCAGCCGTGATTTTGGCCGGATCGCCGGGGTTGCCAAAGGCGCACGCAGGCCACTATCCGCCATGCGCGGCATGCTGCAATCTTTCCAGCAACTGGCGGGTACCTGGTCGGGCAAAAATGAGTTGAAAACCCTGCACGGCCTCGAATGGCTGACCGGCCTGACCCTGCTGAGGGGCGACGCCCTGATGTGCGGGTTTTACATGAATGAATTGCTGTTGCGCCTGCTGCCGCGCGATGACGCACATGCGCAACTATTTGAGTATTATGCGCAAACCGTACAATTACTTTCTTCACTCGCACACGAAACCGGCAGCGGCCAACTGGCTGAGATCATGCGCAGGTTTGAATTGAAGATGTTGCAGGAACTAGGCTATGCCGTGCCGCTGACACATGATGAAAACGGCGAAATTATCCATGCTGATGAAACCTACCGGTTTGAAGCAGATTATGGCGCCTGCGCACCAGCGGTGACTAAAAATGGCGTGTTGATCCAGGGCGTGACCTTGCTTGATATGGCACGCGGCAGTTATAGCAACGCCACCACACAAACACAAAGCAAGCAGTTGATGCGTTATCTGTTACAGCATTACCTGGGCGAAAAACCGTTGCATACGCGGCAACTGTTAGTCGATCTGCAAGGATTCTGATTTCTCTCGATTGGTATTCGCTGCATCAGAATGTTGAGGCCGCAGGATGGCTACGTTTATAATTGCAGTCAATTCAGTCTGCTAGCCAAAGTCATCAAAAGTAACTATTTTCAAACGAAAGTCACTATGTTAAAACTAGGTGTGAATATCGACCACGTTGCCACTATTCGTCAGGCGCGTGGTACCAAATATCCAAGTGTGGTTCAGGCCGCACTGCGTGCCGAACAATCTGGCGCGGATAGCATTACCCTGCATTTGCGTGAAGACCGCCGTCATATGCAGGATGCCGATATTTTTGCGCTGCGCCCTTTGCTGCAAACCAAGATGAACCTGGAATGTGCAGTCACTGATGAAATGCTGGATATTGCGATACAGGTCAAACCACAGGATGTTTGCCTGGTGCCCGAGCGCCGCGAAGAACGCACTACCGAAGGCGGCCTGGATGTGCTTACGCATTATGCAAAAGTGGAGCATGCCGTTAAAAAACTGTCTGAGCAGGGCATACGTGTTTCCCTGTTTATTGCGCCGGATTTAGCGCAGATTGACGCTGCCATCAAGATAGGCGCGCCAGTGATCGAAATCCATACCGGCACCTTCGCCGATGCGGAAACCGATAAAACGCAAACTGAAGAGTTACGCCGAGTAGAGACGGCGCTATACCATGCGAAAGCTGGCGGCCTGGTCGTCAATGCCGGGCACGGCCTGCATTACCACAACGTGCATCACATCGCGCGCTTGCCCGGCTTTGAAGAATTGAACATCGGCCATGCCATCGTCGCGCATGCGCTGTTTGTCGGCTGGGATCATGCCGTGCGGGAAATGAAAGCCCTGATGAAAGAATTCTCAACCAGGTAGGCTGGGTATATGCAGCGATGCTACATATGCAATGCATTACCCTGAAAGCTTAAAGCAGCAGTGATAGAAGTGGATCCGGCGTTTGACTAGTACCTTCAACGCCGCAGATAAATGCAAGGGATGAGTTTGCGAGGTGGCCATATGATTTTCGGAATTGGGACAGATATCGTTGAAGTCGAGCGCATACAAGCATCGCTGGATCAGTTTGGTGAACCTTTTGCCAAGCGGATTCTGGCTGATTCTGAGTGGGAAGATTATCAGGCCAGCCAGTTGAAAGCGCGCTTTCTCGCCAAACGGTTTGCCGCCAAAGAAGCCTTTGCCAAAGCCATAGGCACAGGCATACGCGGCGACGTCAGTTTCCACAATATTGCAGTCACCCACGATGCCCTGGGGAGACCGTTGTTGCAACTGGCGCCGACCTTGCAGGCCTTCCTCAAGCAGCATCATATCCATCAATCGCACATCAGCATCAGCGATGAGAAGAACCTGGCATTGGCCTATGTGGTGCTGGAAACAGTGAGCACCAAGTGAACTTGCCCACGCCTGTTGAACTGGATATCGAACGTCGTTTTTCCGGCGTACGCCGTCTCTATGGAGAGCAAGGCTTGCAGCGACTGCAAACTGCGCATGTACTGGTAATTGGTATTGGTGGTGTCGGCTCGTGGACGGTAGAAGCGTTGGCGCGTAATGCGGTGGCTAGATTAACCCTGGTGGATCTGGATAATATTGCGGAGTCTAATATCAACCGGCAGATTCACGCGCTGGATGCAAACATAGGCAAAGCCAAAGTGACTGCCATGCGTGAGCGCATCGCACAGATTAATCCGCTGTGTGAAGTGGTAGAAGTGGAAGATTTTATATCTACGGAAAATATGGCCGCTGTATTAGAAGCCCGCCCTGATGTCGTCGTCGACTGCATGGATGATACCAAAGCAAAAATTGCGCTGGCGGCGTATTGCAAGCAGCAGCAATTACCATTGGTGATCGTGGGTAGCGCGGGCGGCAAGCTGGATGCGACGCGCATACGCCTGGCCGACCTGGCACATGTGCAAGGTGACCGCATGCTGGCGAAAGTCCGCAACCAGTTGCGGCGCGACCATGGTTTTGCGAAGGCCAGCGATCATAAAAAATCTGCCAAATTTGGTATCACGGCTGTCTATTCTGACGAGCCGGTAGAAAAACCTGTCGAGGCATGTGAAGCAGAAACCGGGCTGACCGGATTGCATTGTGCGGGCTACGGTTCCAGTATTTGTGTCACTGCCAGCTTTGGCTTTGTGGCGGCACAACATGCGCTGCAACAATTAGTGTTTGCTGATTAATCCCTTCCTTGTGGTTCGCCTGTTTGGCGTCTATTGTCATGTTGCTGTTATAAGATTGTTGAACAATCTCACATATGTGACGTCTACTTTAATAGAAAAACAGGCATAGACATTGCATAGCCAAACATAGTTGAATTTCTGATAGAGGCTAAATGCAGGTGTTTCCAGCCTGTCATCGTGACTTTGGGCCGCTGTGTTGT
Source organism: Methylophilus sp. E2MeOHC9 (assembly GCF_058744375.1). NCBI lineage: Bacteria > Pseudomonadati > Pseudomonadota > Betaproteobacteria > Nitrosomonadales > Methylophilaceae > Methylophilus > Methylophilus sp. E2MeOHC9. The sequence continues at coordinate 126,428 of NZ_CP196024.1, read as the reverse complement.
CGGTTACAGTTTCGCTGCAAGTATCGCTAAAACCATAAAAAAGGTATCTGCCATGCACTTGGATGTATTTCTGAAACAGGCTTCGCTGAATCATGCATTGAACATATTGATATGGCACGCAGCCCAGGCTGGCATTGAGATTGCCGCGCTGGTGAAGCAGGGTGCCTTGCAAGGCGTGACCGAAAAAACCACCACCACCAATGTGCAGGGCGAGACGCAGATGCAGCTCGATATCCGCAGCCATGAAGTCGCGCTAGAGCAATTACGTGCTTCTACCGTTGTCGCCGCCGTCTTGTCTGAAGAGGCGGATGCGCCTATCGTGTTTGAAACCGTCGATGCACCATTTCTGGTCAGTATGGACCCACTGGATGGCTCTTCCAATTTAGCCATTAATGGTGTGGTCGGCAGTATTTTTTCCGTGCTCCCGAATACGGGTGTGGCTACCCAGGGCGATCAGGCGTTTTTGCAGGCGGGTCAGGCGCAACGTGCGGCACTCTATGTCATGTATGGGCCAGCAACATTATTAGTGCTGACCATAGGACAAGGCACACATGTGTTCACCTTCGATCAGGAAAGTGGCAACTTTGAACTCACCCAGCAAACGGTAGAAATCCCGGCAGAGACATCTGAATATGCGATTAATGCCAGTAACCAGCGTTACTGGCAACCTGCCATGCAGCGCTATATAGGTGAATGTCAACAGGGCGCGGAGGGTGCGCGCGGGCGTGATTTTAATATGCGTTGGTGCGCCAGCATGGTCATGGATGTACATCGCATTTTGACCCGCGGCGGTGTGTTCCTCTATCCGCGAGATCACAAACAGCCAGTCAAGGCCGGACGATTGAGGTTGTTGTACGAGGCCAACCCCATGAGCTTGCTTGTCACGCAGGCGGGCGGTGAAAGCATAGATGGTTTAGAAGATGTTCTGGCATTACAACCTACGTCCTGCCACCAGCGCGTCCCGGTATTGCTGGGGTCCAGACAAGAAATCCAGCGCTTGCGTGAATACCACCAGCAAGCCACAGAATAAAGGAGTTTTGCATGGCATTGATTTCCCTCAGGCAGTTACTCGATCACGCAGCCGAGCATAGTTATGGCTATCCGGCGTTCAATATCAACAATATGGAGCAGATCATCTCCATTATGAAAGCCGCTGACGAAGTCGATAGTGCGGTGATCCTGCAGGCATCGGCCGGTGCGCGCGGCTATGCCGGTGAGTCGTTTTTGCGCAAGATGGTCGAAGCTGCCATCGAGCAGTTCCCGCATATCCCCGTGTGCATGCATCAGGATCACGGAACTTCGCCCAAAATCTGCCAGATGGCTATCCGCAGCGGTTTTTCCAGTGTCATGATGGATGGTTCTTTAAAAGAGGATCACAAAACGCCGGCCAGTTATGAGTACAACGTAGATGTCACACGGCGCGTGGTCGAGTTTGCCCATGCCGTGGGTGTCTCGGTAGAAGGCGAGTTAGGCGTATTGGGTTCACTAGAAACCGGCTTGGCGGGCGAAGAGGATGGGGTAGGCGCAGAAGGTAAACTGGATGAATCGCAATTGCTGACCGACCCCGATGAAGCGGCAGCGTTTGTGGAAGCGACCAAAGTCGATGCGCTGGCGATCGCGATCGGCACCAGCCATGGTGCTTATAAATTCACACGCCCGCCGTCAGCTGACACCTTATCCATACAACGTATCCGTGAAATCCACGCCAAAATCCCCAATACTCATCTGGTCATGCATGGTTCTTCCAGCGTGCCACAAGAATTTCTGGAGCGGATCCGGCATTATGGCGGTAATATAAAGGAAACCTATGGCGTGCCGGTTTCCCAGATTGTGGAAGGCATCAAGAGCGGCGTGCGCAAAGTGAATATTGATACCGATATCCGCCTCGCCATGACTGCTGCCATTCGTGAATACTTTGTCGAACATCCGGAAGAGTTTGATCCGCGCGGTTACTTCAAAGAGGCAAGCAACGCGGCGCAACAGCTATGCAAAGAACGTTTTGAAGCATTTGGCAGTGCTGGCCAGGCAGGTAAGATAAAAGTGGTTTCCCTGGAAAAAATGGCCGCCATTTATTAAAAATGATTGAACGGTTACCAGGTAAAGCTGCCATAGAAGATAACGTGGCCAGACTATAGGCCCGCAAAGCAACTCAGCCACTTTACCCGCTCATGCTTAAAGCAAAAATATAATCTCATCGAGGGGGCATGATAGAAAGGTTTTACATCATGCGCAAAAAATTAGTCATCGGTAACTGGAAGCTGCATGGCAGCTTGCTGGAAAATCAGGGCCTGCTCAATCGGCTCAAACAAGAACTACATCATCTGGATGGCGTGGATGCAGCTGTCTGCCTGCCTTATGTTTATTTATACCAGGCGCAAGCTGCGCTGCAAGGCTCAGCCATTGCCTGGGGTGCACAAAACGTCAGCCAGTTTACTGAAGGCGCTTACACCTCCTGCATCTCAGCAAAAATGGTGGCCGAATTTGGCTGCACCTATACTATTGTCGGCCATTCTGAGCGGCGCGCACTCAAACTGGAAAGCAATCAGGTCGCCACCAAACGCCTGCTCAATGCCCTGCACGCTGGCCTTACGCCTATTTTTTGTGTCGGTGAAACACTGGATGAACGCGATGGCGGCATGGCCGAACTGATCGTTAGAAACCAGATGCTGAATGTGGTGTATGGCCTCGATGATGAAGCGTTTGCCTTGGCAAAAAAACTCAATATGGTGATTGCCTATGAGCCGGTGTGGGCGATTGGCACTGGCGAGCACGCCACGCCTGAGCAAGCACAGCGCATGCACGCTTTTATCCGCATGATGATCGCCGAGCGAGACAGGGAGTTTTCCGAGCAGATACGTATTTTATATGGTGGCAGTATGGCGCCTAAAAACGCGGAGAGCCTGCTGATCATGCCGGATATTGATGGCGGCCTGCTGGGGCGCGCGGCACTAGTGGCTGAAGACTTCATTGACACCTGCCGGATTGCCTCGCATTGCTGGCAGCAACAGGTGAAATTAAAAGCGCAAGCGCACTCACCGGCAGTAGTAGTCTAGCCGGGCTTATTCTGGTGCCGGCACGCAATTTCACAAAACTGTCATAAATGGCTGGACGCCAAGCGCTACAATAGTCGGCATGAAAAATAACCCCTCTGTGCTGCTAGACCGTGACCTAAGCATCCTCAGTTTCAATGCGCGTGTACTTTCCCTGGCGCAACGCGAAGATTACCCCCTGCTCGAACGCTTGCGCTTTTTGTGTATCGTTTCCAATAATCTCGATGAGTTTTTTGAAGTGCGCATGCCTTTGCAGATGGAGGCGCACCAACAGGGCGTCACACATGGCCCGGTGACTGCCAGTGGCTGCGAACAGATTGCCAGCATGGCACATGCACTGGTGGCAAAACAGTATGAGCTGTTTAATGATGCGCTGATGCCAGCCCTGGCCGAGCAAGCCATACACCTGGTATCAGGCACGGTGCGTACACCGGAACAAACCACCTGGGTGAGTAATTACTTCAAGCGTGAAGTGCTGCCGTTCTTAATGCCGGTGTCGCTGGATCCGTCGCATCCTTTCCCGCAAGTAGCCAACAAATCGTTGAATTTTATTGTCCGCATTGCAATTGGCAAAGAAGAGAAAATTGCCATTGTGCGCGTGCCGCGAGTGGTGCCGCGCCTATTGCAATTGCCGCATGCCATCAGCAAAGGCCAGCAATGCTTTGTGTCGCTGACCAGTATTATCCGTGCTAATCTGCATGTGTTGTTTGAAGGGGCGAAGATTCTGCATTTCTCGCAGTTCCGCGTCACACGTAACAGTGACCTGGAAGTGGACGAAGATGACGTCAGCAACTTACGCATGGCATTGCGTGAAGAACTTGCACACCGCCAGTATGGTAAAGCGGTGCGCCTGGAAGTGACCCATGAGTGCGATGATGCGCTGGCTGATTTCCTGCTCAAACAATTTAATCTGCCTGCGCTTGCGCTATATCGCGTCAATGGGCCGGTCAATCTGGGCCGCCTGATCCAGTTGCCGGATATGGCAAAAGGCGACCATCTCAAATTCACACCTTTCCAGCCGCAATGGCCACAACATATTCATAAAAACATCCTGCTATTGGCGCAAATGCGCGAGCGTGATTTGCTGATACATCAGCCTTATGAAAATTTTGATGTGGTGATCCAGTTGCTGGAAGAAGCCGTCAAAGATGAGCATGTATTGGCCATCCGCATGACGATTTACCGCACAGGCGCTGACCCGCGCATGCTGGCATTGCTGCAGGAAGCCGTCCGCCGCGGCAAAGAAGTGCTGGTGGTCGTTGAACTGAAAGCCCGTTTTGATGAAGAAGCTAATATCAACTGGGCAGAGGCGCTAGAATCTGTGGGTGCGCAAGTGGTGTATGGCGTTGTCGGCCTGAAAACCCATGCCAAAATGTTATTGATCATGCGCCGCGAAGGAAAGGCCATCCATCGCTACGGACATTTATCAACGGGTAACTACAACCCGAAAACCACCCGCTTATACACCGATTGGAGCATGCTTACCGCCAATCCTGACCTGACCAAGGAAATGGAAGCCGTGTTCCGGCACCTGACCAGTGAGTTGCCTTTGCCACGCATGCGGCACTTGCTGGTGGCACCGTTCACGCTGCATTCGGGCATGATCAAGCAACTGGGCAAAGCCCAGCGGTTAGCCAGGCAAGGTAAGCCGGCACGCGTCATTGCGAAAATGAATGCGCTGACCGATATCCCATTGACCGAAGCCCTGATCAAGGCTGCGGCCGCCGGGGTAGAAATCGACCTGATTATCCGCGGCGCCTGCATCCTGCCAGTCGATTTGCCGGCAATCAAAGGCCGTATCCGCGTCAGGTCGGTTGTTGGCCGCTTGCTGGAGCATTCGCGCGTGTTCTACTTTAATTTAGACGGGCAAGTGCAGATGTGGCTGTCGAGTGCAGACTGGATGAGCCGCAATATGGTCAGGCGCGTTGAACTGGCATGGCCGATCACTGACCCGAAAATGCAGCTGCGCATTATGCAGGAAGGCTTGCAAATGTACCTGGATGATAACCTGGATGCCTGGCAGCTGACTGAGCAGGGTGTTTATCGTGCAGTGCGTGAGTCGGCAGGTGAGGCGCCATTGCAATCTTGCCAGCAGATATTGTTAAAACAATATCATTCGTTATAAGGTCTTTTGATGTTAGTACGTAACCTGATTTTATGGCGGCACGCTGAAGCAGAAGACCTGCAGCACGGGTACTCAGACCTGGAAAGAGCGCTGACTAAAAAAGGCCACAAGCAGGCGAAACAGATGGCGGCATGGCTCAAGAAATACCTGCCAAAACAAACCTACGCCATGGTGAGCCCGGCGCGGCGTACGCAAGAAACCGTCGCTTACTGGGGCGAGGGCTGGCAGGAAGAGAGCCGTCTGGCGCCCGAACGTCCTTTAGAGCCGATTTTGCAATTGCTGGCGCAAAGCCCCTTTGAGCACATCATGCTAGTCGGGCATCAGCCTTGGATAGGCGAAGTGGCTGCACAATGCCTGGGTATGGAAGATACGCAGCTTAGCATCAAGAAAGGCGCGATCTGGTGGCTGCGATTACCAAAATCCGGGCTGCCTTACAAACTATATAGTGTGCAGGCGCCAGATCTGGTGGAATAACGCGGGCATATTCACCAAGCATGATTTCAGTGGCATGATCAAACAGTCACCAGTGTATTGCGCTTGGCAATACGGCAATTAATCTTGGATTGTTGTCTTGATTAAGCGCCGTTACCGCGAGAGATTACTTCTTTGGCCTGCCTGTTTTGATGGTAGGTACTGTAGCTAGTGCAGCTTTCAAGGCAGTATCGTTCAGCGCTGACAGCAGTTTTAAACCAGCACGCAGCAATTCACTTTTCTTGACTGGTTTGCCCAGGCCTTCAAGGCGTTTCTTCAAGGCTGCAATTTGGGCGTATTCGTCTTTTGGCATGGTAAAGCTATCGCGTTCCATTTTGATTTTGGGCGCTTTAGGTTTGTCATGAGCGACAACTGGCTTAGTTGCTGTTTTCGTTGCTGGCGCAGGCGTTGCTTTTTTAGCCGCCGCTGCTGCTGGTTTGGCGGCTACCTTGGCAGCCGGTTTCGCTGCAGTTTTGGTGACCGCTGGCTTGGTTGCCGCTGGTTTAGCGGCTGGCGTCGCAGGTTTTGCCGCCGCCGGATTTACTGCTTTGGATGCTGTTGTAGTAGTCGTTGTTGCTGGCTTGTTCTTTGCCGTAGGTTTTGCTGCCGGTTTAGTGGCCATGTCGCTCTCCTTAGTTTTACGTGAAAACAGTTTATACCGTTTTTATTTTGCGTCAATTGTCATAAAAATTTCATATTGCTGTGGTGTCATAGAGGCTGTTTTTCATGACAAAATTCAACACCTTCAAACAGGGAGCATGGGATGCGCAGGATATTGGTGGCAAACACCAAAGGCGGTAGCGGTAAAACGACCCTCGCTACCAATCTTGCTGGATATCTGGCGCAGTTGGGGCATAAGGTTGTACTGGAAGATATTGATCGCCAGCAATCGACTGCTTCCTGGCTGGCACGCCGCCCGCAGCATGTGGCTGCCGTATTCAATGCCGAAGACCTGGGTAAATCCGCATTACAAAAAGCCGATTGGGTCATCACCGACTCTCCCGGTGGTTTGCGCGACAAGAAAATCTCTGATGCGGTGACCGAGACAGATTTAATCCTGGTGCCTATCGCTCCTTCTGCCTTTGATATTGGTGCTACCCAGGATTTCCTAAGCTTGCTGTCTGAGGAAAAAGCAGTGCGCAAGCACAAGACTTTTGTCGGGCTGGTAGGCATGCGCGTGATGCCACGCACCAAATCTGCCGAGCGATTACTCGCCTTTATGGATGAATCCGGCTTTGCCGTGTTATCCATGTTGCGGTCTTCCCAGATATACGTCACTGCGGCTGAAGAAGGCTTGAGTATTTTTGAGTTGTCGGGCTCTCTCAAAGAGATCGATATTGCACAGTGGAATCCGGTCACCGACTGGATTTTACAAAACAGTGAGTAAAGGCCTGGCAAGCAGGCAAAAAATTAAACAACCCTGGACAACAGGTTGAGAATCAAGGATGCCTGGCAAGGCAGGCATTTAGCAGTAAATCAAAGGAGTAATATGAAAGACAAGTCGAATCCAGTGTATCTGGAAAAAGTGCAACAACTCAGCCCAGCCGAAGCTGAGCGTGTGTTATCACGCATGGGTGGCAAGCTGCCTAAACGCTTTATCAAGGAAAAGCTGTCGCAGGAAGAGGCACTCGCTTTACAGCTTGAAATTGAAGATGAGCAGTTGAGCGAGTGGCGCGAAAAAGTAGCCAAGTTGCGTGAAGAAGACGAAAAGCAAACTAAAAAGAAAAAAGATTAGTTTGCTTAACGGTACATAAGTGCGGCGCGTTTGCCGCACTCAATAAAACGGGCCTTGATCGGCCCGTTTTATTTATTTCAGTGTCTATTCGTGCTTTTAATTCACGCGTTTAGTCATAATGCGCTTCAAGCTGCCAGCCCAGTTTTTGCCACAGCTGGCATTCTTCTTCCAGCAGGTAATGTGTTTGCGGATGCTGGTTGACCCATTGTGTTGGCAAAGTTAGCGTAAATTGCTGCTTTTCGTGCGCTAGATGTAAATGCTTCAACACCGGTAATCGGCGTGAATGGCAGAAAATCACCGCCAGGCGTAATGCCATTAACTGGCAAACCAGGTCCTGGTTATCAAAGTCGGCAGGCAATTTCCGCAACTTGCCTTGATGCCCCAATACCAGCAGGCTGATGGTGTGTAACTCGCTTTGGGCAAAACCCATCAGCTCAGTGTTATCGAGAATATAAGCGCCGTGTTTGTTACAGTCGGTATGCGAAATGGCCCAGCCAATTTCATGGCACAGCGCCGCCCACTGCAATAAAGGTTTTTGCGTATCACAGGCTTGCATCACATCGTAAAAATGTAGCGCCACTTTGCTGACATTCTGCGCATGTTCCAGCTCGACCCCAAACTGTTTGCACAGCCTGGCGATAGAGGCAGAGCGCAAGTCTTCAGTCGCATCAGCAGGGCTTAGAATGTCGTAAAGCACGCCATGGCGTAGTGCGCCGTTGGCCACCAACATGGTGTCAATATTCAGCGTATCAAATACCGCGGTCAAAATAGCCAGGCCACCGCCAATGACTGCGCGTCTGTCATCTTTCAGGCCTTCCATATTCAGGCGGTCAGGTGTTTTGGCTTTGATCAAGGTTTGCTTGAGCCATTCGAGCTGGCTGCGCTCGATTTTATTTGCTGAAAATCCTGAACCAGCCAGAACATCGGCCACGGCACCGACCGTGCCAGAGGCACCATAGGCCACCTGCCAGTTTCCGCTATAACGGCTGGCAATCATGTCGATAATCGATTCGGCGGCGATTTCGGCCCTTTCAAAGTTGCGTTCGCTTAACTGGCCGTCGGCAAAATATTTTTGCGACCAGCCGACGGAACCTAAACGCAGAGACTCAGTGACGTTGGCTTTGAAATGCTGGCCGAGGATAAACTCGGTCGAACGTCCGCCAATATCGATCACCAGGCGTTTCTCATCCGACTGCGGCAGCATGCGGCTGACGCCCTGGTAAATCAGGCGCGCTTCTTCCACGCCTGAAATAATCTCAATCGGGTAACCCAGCACTTTCTGCGCCTGCTTGATAAAGTCGGCGCTATTGGTTGCCTCCCTCAATGTTTGCGTGGCCACAGCACGTACATGCTCGGCCGGGAAGCCTTTCAGTCGCTCGCCAAATCGTGCCAGGCATTTCAGCCCGCGTTCAAAGGCCTCTGGTTTCAGGTTGCGATCCTCATCAAGGTCGCCGCCCTGGCGAACAGCCTCTTTCAGGTAATCGACGCGCAGGATCTGCCCATCGACCACACGGCCGATTTCAAGTCGAAAGCTGTTGGAACCCAGGTCTACAGCAGCGAGTTGGGTGTCATGGGTAATAGTTAGCATGCGATACCACTGAAGAAATTACTTTAGATAACGTGAAATAGCCTTGGGGTATTCAGGAAAGTAGCGTTCAATCACACTCAAATCAAAACTTCTCAAAATACTGGAGTTGGACTCGCGATCAAGCAGGAAACTGAAAGAAGCCGCCACCAGTTCAGTGGTCGTATGCGGCGTAGTCAATAACTGCCTCGCATACTCCGGTTTTACACTGACCTGATGCGTGGTGACCTGCGACCCATGCACGGTGACAGAAAAAGAATTAGGACTGGTTTCAGTCACCTCAATAGTCGCCACGATCACCTCCGCCTTGTTTGCCCCTATAGGCAACCCCTGCAAACAGTATAAATCGTTATGTTGGCAGAGGCCAGTGAAACTAATGTGACGGAAACGAATATAAAAATGTCGCGCTGATCGGCTGCAAATTTCATTAAACTGTCATCGCTTGAAATTAAAATAAAAAATAAAAATGACTAAACTGATACTCACCTACTTTAGCCTGCTATTAGCGCTGTGCCTGTCTTGCAACGCGCATGCCGCACGTCCATTAGTCACGGACGACGCCCGCCTGACCAATGCCCATAGCTGCCAGCTCGAGAGCTGGGTGCGCGCCTATGAAGGCGGTCGCGAAATGTGGGCATTACCTGCCTGCAACCTGGGTGAAAACTTTGAGGTCACCTTGGGCGGCGGTGTTTACCGCAACCAGGATGAACACTACCGTACCGAAGACTGGATAGTGCAATTCAAAACCCTGTTCAAACCACTGGAAACCAATGGTTGGGGCTGGGGATTAGCCGCCGGGCATGTCAAGCACACCGATATTCAGCCCGGCCCCAACCAGTTGGGTAATACCTACTTTTATGTGCCAGTGTCTTTTTCATTCCGCGATGATGATGTCGTTGTGCATCTGAATATGGGCATGTTGCGTGACAAACAGGCCTCAGAACTTAAAGCCAGCATGGGGTTGGGCGCTGAATTTAAACTTGGTGGACCGTTTAAAGGCATCGCGGAAGTGTTTGGGGATAATACGCAAAATCCGTTTTATCAGCTGGGTGTGCGGTATTCATTAGTGCCGGAGGTGTTTCAGGTGGATGGCACGATAGGTCAGCAGGTGAATGGGGATAGTGGGAGTCAGTGGTTGTCTATTGGGTTGAGATGGACACCGTAGGGGCTGGTTTTTGTGCAATATGTGAATGCCGTAACAAACATTCATTCTGATGGAAGGTGTAGCAGGAGGTTTCGCAGCGCATGCTTTCTGTTTGTGATGCCGCTGGCTTAAGTCAGAAGCAGATAACTGTCTACAACTGGTCGTCATTCTGGCGTAGGCCAGAATCCAGGCAGGTTACTTCTTAGCTTGGTTACAATAAAGAACAAGTATTGCACTTGCTGTAAGTTGTAATCGGTATTTCTTTGGGTGGTTTGGCACTCTATTTCGCGATTCCCTTTCGCCCCTAGGCGAGTGACTTTTCTTTGCTTGCCCAAAGAATAAGTCACCAAAAGAAAGGGCACCTAGCTTCCGCTTGTTTCCTGCGTTGCTCGTCAAAATAAGCGGTCGCGAAACTCGCCCTAGCGGCCTGCACATAACGCAGGCCACCGCGGAGCTCAGACAGTCGCTCCCTTCCTCCTTATTTTGCCTGCGCTACTCGGCGCGTCAGATAGGGGCCCGGTTAAAACCACCACGATGAAATGTTGGTTAAACGTATGGCATTCAGGGCGCTAAGGGACTTCTTTAACTTCCAAAGCTAAACCCCACAAACCAATTCAATTGTTTTGTGAGGTTCTCTTGTTTGTTTTATTCAATGGTTGTACGGGACGCGATGTGAGAACCCTCACTTAACTAACTGCGTAGTGTTTTTCACGGGCCCCTATCTGACGCGCCGAGTAGCGCAGTCGGCGTGGGAGTCTTCGGCCAGCGCCTGTTTGAGTTCCGCAACAAGCCACGTTGTGTGTGGCTTGTCAGGGCGAGTTCCGTTGGACGCCCACGTTGATGAGCAACGCAGGAAACAAGCGGAAGCTAGGGTGCATTTCTTTTGGTTACGTTTTCTTTGTGCAAGCAAAGAAAAGTAACTCGCCTACAGGCGAAAAAGAATGGTTCAAGATATCAAACCTGCTCATCATCCATCCCGGGCTGTAAAGCTATTTCAACAGAATAATCCTATTAATCTGCCCCAGCCTAAACGCCGTGGTACTCATCTTCCCACCCTTCAACGCCAAAGGCCTGATCGGGCATGGCGGAATCCGCCGCCCATCTTCCATCAACGTATCATCCTCCGCCGTCGATTGCCAAACCCCGCCATTCACCGGCCTGAACTGCCAGCGGATGTAACCAACTTTGGCACCCAACTGCAACATCTCATCGCGATCTGGGGCTTCACTCACTAGCAGTTCGTGTTCCAGCGCTTCATCATATTTGCCGAACGCCTGTTTGCACGCCAGCGCTTCCTGATCTGTCGCACCGACATAAGTGCAGGCCCTATGCTCTTCGCGTTGTACATCCCATGCGCCTAATTGCCATGCGGCATCCAGCACGGCTTCTTCAACCATTTCCGGTTGACGCCAGCGGTCATTGATCTGCAAGGCTGAGCCTGGCACCGGTTTCAGTAGCGGTTTTAGCATGGGTAAGGCCACCATAGGCTGCTTGCGGAATCCATGCCAGTGCAACATCAACAGCAAGGGCGTATCCGCTCGAGGTACCGCAGTTAAAGTCACTGCGGTTAATGGCAGTTGCATGACCTGCATTTGCTCAATCAAAGTGTGAAAAATATTCATCATCCACTCCTTATTACTTAACAAAGCCTCTTCAATAAATAGCTAGCAAGAAGCGTGCTGGAAGCGGGTTTTTAAATCAGCAAGCAGCGAGATGAACAAGTTATTCGATGGGTAAATGGTATGTGTGGACTGATGTTTTAATCATGGGTTGGCTGCATGTTTTCCTGCAATAGCTATTTCCCCTCTTGAAAAACGGTTTTGTTTTCCCCATCTAAACAAAAATTTTTGTGTTTAAAACCCGTTATTTGGAGAACCGTTATGACGACAGCGACAGCAGAATCGCCATCTAAACAAACCATGGGCTTTCAGGCCGAGGTCAAACAATTACTACAGTTGATGATTCATTCGCTGTATAGCAATAAAGAGATCGTATTGCGTGAATTGATTTCCAACGCCTCTGATGCGGCGGATAAGTTGCGCTTTGAGGCTATCTCAAATGGCAGCCTGTATGAAAATGACAGTGAACTCAGTATTAAAATCGCGTTTGATAAAGACGCGCGCACGGTGACCATTTCTGACAATGGCATAGGCATGCGTCGTGAAGAAGTCATCAATAACATCGGTACCATTGCCAAATCCGGCACCAAGGAATTCTTCCAGAACCTGACAGGTGACCAGGCCAAAGATGCCAACCTGATCGGCCAGTTTGGTGTGGGTTTCTATTCCAGCTTTATCATCGCGGACAAAGTCACGCTGATCACGCGCCGTGCGGGTGAGGCTGAAGCGATCAAGTGGGAGTCAGGTGGTGAAGGCGATTTCACGATTGAGGCCACAGAGAAGGCTGGTCGCGGTACCGAGGTGATCCTGCATCTGCGCGAAGGCGAAGAGGAGTTCCTGAATGACTGGAAGCTGAAAACCATCGTCAGAAAATATTCTGACCATATCACTTTGCCTATCGTGATGAAAAAGTCCGAATGGAAAGATGGCGAAAACGGCGAAGGTGGCCAGATGGTGGCTACGGATGAAGATGAAACCATCAATACTGCTTCTGCCTTGTGGGCGCGCAGCAAGAGCGATATCACTGAAGAAGAGTACAACGAGTTTTACAAGCATGTGTCGCATGATTATGAAAACCCATTGGCGTATACGCATAGCCGTGTAGAGGGCAAACAGGAATATATTTCCCTGCTCTATGTGCCAAGCAAGGCGCCGTTTGATTTGTATGACAGGGAGCGCCGCCAGGGTATCAAACTGTATGTAAAACGCGTATTTATCATGGAAGAGGCCGAAAAGCTGATGCCGCAATACCTGCGTTTTGTGCGCGGGGTGATTGATTCTGCTGATTTGCCGTTAAACGTGTCGCGCGAAATCCTGCAAGACAGCCGTGATGTGGAGGCGATTAAAAATGGCTCCGTGAAAAAAGTGCTGAGCTTGCTGGAAGATATCGCAGACAACAAACCGGAAGAATATAACAAGTTCTGGGGCGAGTTCGGCCGCGTACTGAAAGAAGGCCCTGGCGAAGACTTCGCCAACAAAGACAAGATCGCTGGTTTGCTTCGCTTTGCTTCTACCCATGCCGATAACGATACGCAAGATGTGTCGCTGAAAGATTACATCGGCCGCTTTAAAGCGGAGCAGGAAGTGATTTACTACATCACGGCAGATACGTTTGCGGCTGCGAAAAACTCACCTCACCTGGAAATTTTCCGCAAAAAAGGCATTGAAGTATTGCTGTTGTCGGACAAAGTCGATGAATGGTTGCTGGGTAGCCTGACCGAGTTTGAAGGCAAAAAACTGCAATCCATCGCCAAAGGTGATTTAGACCTGGGCAAGCTGGAAGACGAAGCAGATAAAGAAGCGCAGAAGCAAGTGGAAGAAAATGCCAAAGGCCTGGTGGAACGCATCAAATCGGCGCTGGGCGATGCAGTGAAAGAAGTCAAAGTCACGCATAGGTTAACTGATTCACCCGCTTGCCTGGTGGCAGGCGAGCATGATCTTTCCGGTAATCTGGCGCGTATTCTCAAAGCGGCGGGTCAACAGGCGCCAGAGAGCAAACCGATTCTGGAAGTGAATCCTGCGCACCGACTGGTTGAAAAACTCCAGGCTGAAAGTGATGATGCGAAATTTACCGATTATGCGCATGTGCTGTTTGACCAGGCCTTGCTGGCAGAAGGCGGGCAGCTGGAAGACCCGGCCAGCTTTGTGAAGCGTATCAATAGCTTGATTCTTTAATTACTCATTCAATTAATCAGCAAGTTTGCTTTAAATATAAAACCCGCGCGAGCGGGTTTTATATTTTGTATGGTTATATCAATATAATCCAAAATTCTTTTCTGTTATTAATTAAGCTTGGTAGATTAAACCCCTCAATCATTGTGAAGGGGCTGGATATGCGCACTACCGTAAAAATGTTGCCGTGGCTGTTATCAATGCTGGCAGGCCAAGCCTTTGCCACCGATGGTTATTTTGCCCATGGCTATGGGGTTAAGGGTTTGGGTTTAGGTGGCGTGGGCATTGCGCTGCCGCAAGATGCATTGGCGGCTGCTACCAACCCGGCTGGTCTGGGGATTGTTGGCGACCGGATCGATTTTGGCGTCACCTGGTTCAAGCCGGACCGCGATGTCCGCCTCAGCAATACTGCCGGTGGCAGCGGGGCGCTGGATGGCCGCTATGATGGCAATGATACCGAACACTTTTTTATCCCCGAGTTTGGCTATAACCGCGTGATCAATGACCGCACCACCCTGGGTGTCAGCGTTTACGGCAATGGTGGCATGAACACAGATTATAAAGATGGTATCCCTTATTTCAATAATACCGGCAGCCGGGTCGGGATTGATTATCTGCAAGTGGTGGTAGCGCCAACTGCGACCTGGCGCGTGACTGAGCAGCATGTATTAGGTGTCTCACTCAATCTGGCATATCAACGTTTCGAGGCGAAAGGCTTGCAGAACTTTGATAACGCAGGCTTCACAACCTCGCCGGGAAATGTGACCAATAATGGGCACGACCACTCGTATGGCGCCGGCTTGCGTTTCGGCTGGATCGGCCAGGTGAGTGATGCGGTGACCTTGGGCGCGACTTACCAGACCAAAACCTACGCCAGCAAGTTTGATAAATATAAAGGCTTGTTTGCAGAGGATGGCGATATTGATATCCCTGCCAATTACGGTATTGGTATCGCCATTAAAACGACGCCCGCATTGACGCTGGCTGCCGATGCGCAACGCATCTTGTATTCTGATGTGAATGCGATCGGCAATTTATCGTTGAGTAACCTGCCTGCCAGGCTGGGCGCATCCAGCGGCCCGGGATTTGGCTGGCGTGATGTCACAGTGCTCAAGGTCGGTGCACAGTATGCCTACAGCGATAGCCTGACCTTGCGTGCTGGTTACAATCATAGTTCGCAACCGGTGCGCAGCAGCGAAACCCTGTTCAATATCCTGGCGCCTGCTGTGGTGCAGGATCACCTTACCTTAGGGGCAACCTATACTTTGCCGAACAAGTCTGAGCTTTCGTTCTTTTTTGCACATGCCTTTGAAAACAAAGTGCGTGGTAATAACTCGATTCCAGCTGCGCCTTTTGGCGGCGGCGAGGCGGATGTACGCATGAACCAGAACTCCCTTGGCATTGCTTACGGCTGGGCGATATAGACTATTGGCATTCAACTGATGGCCCCACGGCTGGCATGCACTGCCACTATTTTAGTCATCATCATTACATTTATCCTGTTTATAATAAAAGCCATGGCACCTTCGCCGTGGCTTTTTGTCATACAGGCTCATTGCCGCGACGGGCTTGTTTTTTGCTTTTAAGTTAGACGATCACATCCGTTATTGATTATTTCAGGGGAAGATGCATGGCCACTAATGCCAAATCCACACGTTCCAAGACTAACAAAATAGAAACCATCCATAACGCTGAAGACTTTTTGCTGACGCAGTTGCCGATTCCGCAAGCTTTACGCAACCATCTGACATTTTCTCTGGGTAAATCCAACTCCTGGGCCACTACCAGGGACTGGTACCAAACCGCTGCCTTTACTGTGCGTGACCACTTAATGAGTCGTTGGGTGATTACCCGGGATGCTTATCGCGATGCAAATACCAAGCGCGTCTATTATTTATCACTCGAATTCTTGATCGGCCGCATGCTGTCAAATGCAGCACTGAATTTGGGCGTTGCACCGGAACTAAGCGAAGGCCTGCAAGAAATCGGCCAGCAACTGGAAAGCGTGGCCGAGATGGAGCCGGACGCTGCGCTGGGCAATGGCGGTTTAGGCAGGTTAGCTGCGTGTTTCGTGGATTCTATGGCGACCATGGATATTCCAGCGACCGGTTACGGTATTCGCTATGACTATGGCATGTTCAGGCAAAGTATTGAGGGTGGCCAACAGGTTGAGAATCCTGATAACTGGTTGCGCTACCAGAATATCTGGGAAGTACAGCGCCCGGAACATACCTGCGAAGTGAAGTTTTATGGCCGTGTCGTGCAAGTGCATACCGAGCGTGGCACAGAACGCCACTGGATAGACACCGAGAGTGTAGTGGCCATGCCGTACGATGTACCTGTGCCCGGCTATGGCACACAAACAGTGAATAATCTGCGCTTGTGGTCTGCCAAAGCCGCTAAAGAGTTCGACCTGACATCGTTTAATCAGGGTAACTACGATAAATCTGTCGAAGGCCGTCATGGGGCGGAGACCATTTCCCAGGTGCTATATCCAAACGACACCTCTGAATCTGGCAAAGAGTTGCGTTTAAAACAGCAATACTTTTTTGTATCCGCCTCTACGCAAGACATCCTGCACCGGTTTATCACAAATAATCCGGACTGGGATACGTTGCCGCAAAAGGTCGCCATCCAGTTAAACGATACTCATCCTGCGATTGCCGTGGCTGAAATGATGTTCCAGTTGGTCGATCACTATCACCTGGCTTGGGACAGGGCATGGAAACTGGTCACGCAGATATTCGCCTACACCAACCACACGCTGATGCCGGAAGCACTGGAAACCTGGTCGGTAGATCTGTTTTCATCGCTGTTGCCACGCCATCTGGAGATCATTTTCGAAATTAACCACAGGTTCCTGCAGATGGTGAACCAGCATTTCCCCGGCGATAGCGCCTTGCTCAGTCGCGTCTCCATTATTGATGAAACGCATGGCCGCCGTGTGCGCATGGCTCACCTGGCGGTGGTCGGTAGCCATACCGTGAATGGGGTGGCGGCTTTACACAGTGAATTGTTGCGGACGACATTGTTTGCCGACTTCAACAAAATTTATCCCGGCAAATTTACCAATGTGACCAATGGTATTACGCCGCGCCGCTGGCTCAACCAGGCTAACCCGCTGCTCACCGAGCTATTAACGAAACATATAGGCACTGGTTTCCAGAAAGACCTGGGCCTGATTAAGAATATCGAGCCGTTGGCTGAGAATGCAGCTTTCAGGAAAGCTTTCCGCGAAGTGAAGGCAGCCAACAAACAGCGCCTGGCCTATAAAATCCTGCAGAAAACTGGTGTTGCCATTAACCCGCAAGCGATATTTGATGTGCAGATCAAACGGATCCACGAATACAAACGTCAGTTATTAAATGTGTTGCATGTCATCACCTTATATAACCGCATTCGTAGTGGCCAGGCAAAACACCATACGCCTCGCGTGGTGATCTTTGCTGGTAAAGCCGCGCCAGGTTACTGGCTGGCCAAGCAGATCATCCGCTTGATTAATGATGTCGCAACGCTGATTAACAATGACCCGGTTATCGGTGACCAGCTGAAAGTCGTGTTTTATCCTAACTATGAGGTGAGCGCCGCCGAGATCCTGTTCCCGGGTGCTGATTTGTCTGAGCAGATCTCTACTGCTGGCACTGAAGCCAGTGGCACGGGTAATATGAAGATGGCGCTCAATGGGGCGCTGACCATAGGCACACTGGATGGCGCCAATGTGGAGATCAAGGAAGAAGTCGGTGATGAGAATATCTTTATCTTCGGCCTGACTACGCCCGAGGTCGCGCAAATCAAGGCAAGTGGGTATAACCCCTGGGATTATTACAACGGTAACGCTGAATTGAAGCAGGTCATCGATATGATAGGCAATGGTTTCTTTTCAGTGGGCGAACCTGATCGATACCAGGCGATTGTCGATACCTTGTTACACAAAGGCGACCATTACCTGTTACTCGCAGACTATGCCGCCTATGTCGAGGCGCAAGACAAAGTAGCTGCCTTGTACCAGGATGAAGAAGCCTGGTCGCGTGTGGCTATCTTAAATGTGGCGCGCATGGCGAAATTCTCCAGTGACCGTACCATAGGTGAATATGCAAATCGCATTTGGAAGGTGGAGCAATTTAAAGTTTGATTGCAAAATTTAACAGTTATACAACAAATGATAAAGCAAGCCCTCCCAGGCTTGCTTTTGTCCTTTCTTGGCCAGTCATTTGTCGGTACACTGATCTCAGATTTGCATGGAGATAAATAATGAAAAAAACTGCGTGGGTGATACTGATAGGCTTGTTGTTTTCGGATGCACAAGCACTTGATCTAAAGAGCCTGGGGGATGTCGTCAATAAAGTCAGCGGTAACGCTACCGCTGATAATAGCGGCGCTGTCAGCAGCCTGACCGACAAGGAAACCAATGACGGGCTGAAGCTTGCGCTCAATCAGGGGGTGACAAAAGCGGTCGATGTGCTGGGTGCCACGGATGGCTTTCTGGGTAATAAAGACGTGAAAATCCCTTTGCCGGATTCCCTGAAGAAGGTTGAAAAAGGCATGCGACTGGTCGGCATGGGCGATCAGGCTGATGAACTCATCCTGAAAATGAATCGTGCGGCAGAACAAGCGGTGCCTGAAGCCAAAACCCTGCTGGTCAACTCCATCAAGCAAATGAGTCTGGCCGATGTCAAAGGCATACTCACTGGCCCGCAAGATGCGGCGACACAATACTTCAAGAAAACCACCTCAACCGAGATGGCCGCCAAGTTCCTGCCGGTCGTGCAAAAAGCGACTGCCAATGTCAAACTGGCCGATACCTATAATCAGTATGCGGAAATGGGCAGCAAGTTTGGTGTAGTAAAGAAGGAAAATGCCAATATCAATCAATATGTCACGCAAAAGGCATTGGACGGCGTTTACCTGATGGTGGCAAAAGAAGAAGCGGCCATTCGACAAGACCCTATGGGCCAGGCCAGCAACTTGCTGAAAAAAGTATTTGGTGCCGCGCAGTAAACATAAGGCAATATCAAAGTTCTGATAACTAAAAGTCGTCGCTGGCAAGCGGCGCCATTTAGTTTATCCCTGTTATTGATCAGCTTAAGCCTGGAAGTATTTTCGAATTGGTGTTGACACACCTTTAGCTTCCTTGCTATAGTCTCACCTCTCGACGCAACACAAGTTTTACTAGTCGATTCGGACGCGGGATGGAGCAGTCTGGCAGCTCGTCGGGCTCATAACCCGAAGGTCACAGGTTCAAATCCTGTTCCCGCAACCAAGCAAATAAATTCGTTTTAATTGAAATAAATTTCCTGCTTGACCGATGTAAAAAGCGCTGTATAATGCGCACCTCGTTGACGCAAGGCGTTAGTGATGAAGGCCCTAGTGGCTGTGTTCTTTAAAAATTAGGATGACTGATAAGTGTGGGTGTTTGTAGTTGAGTGAAGCGCATTCAATGCGTAGAAACTCAGAAAATACAAATGCTTTACACTTAGATTTATGACAAGTATGTACAGTGTTTTTTACACACATACCTTGAAATGAATTTGAGAAATTAAGCGAAACGAATACCGCCTCGAAAGAGGTATAAAGTAATAGTTAGGAATAAACTGAAGAGTTTGATCCTGGCTCAGATTGAACGCTGGCGGAATGCTTTACACATGCAAGTCGAACGATGAACCTTAGCTTGCTAGGGGGATTAGTGGCGAACGGGTGAGTAATATATCGGAACGTGCCTTGTAATGGGGGATAACTAGTCGAAAGATTAGCTAATACCGCATACGCCCTGAGGGGGAAAGTAGGGGATCTTCGGACCTTACGTTATAAGAGCGGCCGATATCTGATTAGCTAGTTGGTGGGGTAATAGCCTACCAAGGCTTCGATCAGTAGCTGGTCTGAGAGGACGACCAGCCACACTGGAACTGAGACACGGTCCAGACTCCTACGGGAGGCAGCAGTGGGGAATTTTGGACAATGGGCGAAAGCCTGATCCAGCCATTCCGCGTGAGTGAAGAAGGCCTTCGGGTTGTAAAGCTCTTTCGCAAGGGAAGAAAACTTACATTCTAATAAAGTGTGAGGCTGACGGTACCTTGATAAGAAGCACCGGCTAACTACGTGCCAGCAGCCGCGGTAATACGTAGGGTGCGAGCGTTAATCGGAATTACTGGGCGTAAAGCGTGCGCAGGCGGTTTGGCAAGTCAGATGTGAAATCCCCGAGCTCAACTTGGGAACTGCGTTTGAAACTGCCAGACTAGAATATGTCAGAGGGGGGTAGAATTCCACGTGTAGCAGTGAAATGCGTAGAGATGTGGAGGAATACCAATGGCGAAGGCAGCCCCCTGGGATAATATTGACGCTCATGCACGAAAGCGTGGGGAGCAAACAGGATTAGATACCCTGGTAGTCCACGCCCTAAACGATGTCTACTAGTTGTTGGTGGAGTAAAATCCATGAGTAACGCAGCTAACGCGTGAAGTAGACCGCCTGGGGAGTACGGTCGCAAGATTAAAACTCAAAGGAATTGACGGGGGCCCGCACAAGCGGTGGATTATGTGGATTAATTCGATGCAACGCGAAAAACCTTACCTGGCCTTGACATGCCACTAACGAAGCAGAGATGCATTAGGTGCCCGTAAGGGAAAGTGGACACAGGTGCTGCATGGCTGTCGTCAGCTCGTGTCGTGAGATGTTGGGTTAAGTCCCGCAACGAGCGCAACCCTTGCCATTAATTGCCATCATTTAGTTGGGCACTTTAATGGGACTGCCGGTGACAAACCGGAGGAAGGTGGGGATGACGTCAAGTCCTCATGGCCCTTATGGCCAGGGCTTCACACGTAATACAATGGTCGGTACAGAGAGTTGCCAACCCGCGAGGGGGAGCTAATCTCAGAAAGCCGATCGTAGTCCGGATTGTTCTCTGCAACTCGAGAGCATGAAGTCGGAATCGCTAGTAATCGCGGATCAGCATGTCGCGGTGAATACGTTCCCGGGCCTTGTACACACCGCCCGTCACACCATGGGAGTGGGTTTTACCAGAAGTAGGTAGTCTAACCGCAAGGGGGACGCTTACCACGGTAGTATTCATGACTGGGGTGAAGTCGTAACAAGGTAGCCGTATCGGAAGGTGCGGCTGGATCACCTCCTTTCTAGAGAAGATCACTCGGCTTCAAGCATTCACTCTTATCAGTCATCTGGAATTAAGCAGCAACAAAGATTTAGGCGAACCGCCTTAGGGTCTGTAGCTCAGCTGGTTAGAGCACCGTGTTGATAACGCGGGGGTCGTTGGTTCGAGCCCAACCAGACCCACCAGTCTATATCGGGGGATTAGCTCAGCTGGGAGAGCACCTGCTTTGCAAGCAGGGGGTCAACGGTTCGATCCCGTTATCCTCCACCACTTCATTGATGGTTTGAGTGAATAGATCTTTGTTGTAGATTTAGAGATTAGAAGCAAGCGTTACTTGCGTAGTGCTTGCTTCTAGTTTTTTAACTAGTCTGCTCTTTAACAAAATGGAAGAAGTAAAGGAATATAGGTTGTGTGATGACAACTTATATTCAATGGGCGATATTATTTTTTAACCGGAAATAATATCGATTGATTGCAAAATCATAAATATATTAAACGCAAGTTGAGAAGCTTGGGTTGTTGAGTAATCAATAACTTAAGCAAATCTAACGAGGTTTGATAGTGCTTTAGAATTACCTGTAACGCGTGTCTCATGCACGACGAAATCTAGATTTAAAAAGGGTTTAGGTTTTAACGTTATAGGGTCAAGTGAATAAGTGCATATGGTGGATGCCTTGGCGATTACAGGCGATGAAGGACGTGATAGCCTGCGAAAAGCTTCGGGGAGCTGGCAAATAAGCTTTGATCCGGAGATGTCCGAATGGGGAAACCCACCCGCAAGGGTAACCGCTCCTGAATATATAGGGAGATGGTGGCGAACCGAGTGAACTGAAACATCTAAGTAGCTCGAGGAAAAGAAATCAACCGAGATTCCGTAAGTAGTGGCGAGCGAACATGGAATAGCCTGTTATTTTTAGCAGATGCGATAGTAGAACGGAATGGAAAGTCCGACCGTAGTGGGTGATAGTCCCGTATACGAAATCCCGTCTGTGGAACTAGGGTAACGAAAAGTAGGGCGGGGCACGAGAAACCTTGTC
Organism: Methylophilus sp. E2MeOHC9; assembly: GCF_058744375.1. Lineage (NCBI taxonomy): Bacteria > Pseudomonadati > Pseudomonadota > Betaproteobacteria > Nitrosomonadales > Methylophilaceae > Methylophilus > Methylophilus sp. E2MeOHC9. The sequence continues at coordinate 104,385 of NZ_CP196024.1, read as the reverse complement.
TGAACATGGGGGGACCATCCTCCAAGGCTAAATACTCGTAATCGACCGATAGTGAACAAGTACCGTGAGGGAAAGGCGAAAAGAACCCCGGGAGGGGAGTGAAATAGATCCTGAAACCGTATGCATACAAACAGTGGGAGCGGACTTGTTCCGTGACTGCGTACCTTTTGTATAATGGGTCAGCGACTTACATTCAGTGGCAAGCTTAACCGATAGGGGAGGCGTAGAGAAATCGAGTCCGAATAGGGCGTTTTAGTCGCTGGGTGTAGACCCGAAACCAAGTGATCTATCCATGGCCAGGATGAAGGTGCCGTAACAGGTACTGGAGGTCCGAACCCACAAATGTTGAAAAATTTGGGGATGAGCTGTGGATAGGGGTGAAAGGCTAAACAAACTTGGAGATAGCTGGTTCTCTCCGAAAACTATTTAGGTAGTGCCTCGTATATCATTCTCGGGGGTAGAGCACTGTTATGGCTAGGGGGTTCATAAGAACTTACCAAACCATTGCAAACTCCGAATACTGAGAAATGCAATTACGGGAGACAGACCATGGGTGCTAACGTCCGTGGTCAAGAGGGAAACAACCCAGACCGACAGCTAAGGTCCCAAATGACGTGCTAAGTGGAAAACGAAGTGGGAAGGCATAGACAGCCAGGATGTTGGCTTAGAAGCAGCCATCATTTAAAGAAAGCGTAATAGCTCACTGGTCGAGTCGTCCTGCGCGGAAGATGTAACGGGGCTAAGCACGTAACCGAAGCTTCGGATGCCATAATTTATTATGTGCATGGTAGGAGAGCGTTCTGTAGGCCTGCGAAGGTGTCCTGTGAGGGGCGCTGGAGGTATCAGAAGTGCGAATGCTGACATGAGTAGCGATAAAGGGAGTGAAAAGCTCCCTCGCCGAAAGCCCAAGGTTTCCTGCGCAACGTTCATCGGCGCAGGGTGAGTCGGCCCCTAAGGTGAGGCAGAGATGCGTAGCTGATGGGAAACAGGTTAATATTCCTGTACCTCTATACAATGCGATGTGGGGACGGAGAAGGTTAGGTCAGCCGGGTGTTGGATGTCCCGGTTCAAGCGTGTAGGTTGGTTCTTTAGGCAAATCCGGAGAGCTAAGACTGAGACGTGATAACGAGCGTACTTGTACGTGAAGTGATTGATACCATGCTTCCAAGAAAAGCCACTAAGCTTCAGTTGTATAAGACCGTACCGCAAACCGACACAGGTGGGCAGGATGAGAATTCTAAGGCGCTTGAGAGAACCCGGGAGAAGGAACTCGGCAAATTAGCACCGTAACTTCGGGAGAAGGTGCGCCCCGGTAACGTGTATAGACTTGCTCTAGAAGCGTGATGGGGTTGCAGTGAAAAGGTGGCTGCGACTGTTTAATAAAAACACAGCACTCTGCAAACACGAAAGTGGACGTATAGGGTGTGACGCCTGCCCGGTGCTGGAAGATTAAATGATGGGGTGCAAGCTCTTGATTGAAGTCCCAGTAAACGGCGGCCGTAACTATAACGGTCCTAAGGTAGCGAAATTCCTTGTCGGGTAAGTTCCGACCCGCACGAATGGCGTAACGATGGCCACACTGTCTCCTCTCGGGACTCAGCGAAGTTGAAATGTTTGTGAAGATGCAATCTCCCCGCGGCTAGACGGAAAGACCCCATGAACCTTTACTGCAGCTTTACATTGGACTTTGACAAGATTTGTGTAGGATAGGTGGGAGACTATGAAGCGGTGTCGCTAGATATCGTGGAGTCAACCTTGAAATACCACCCTGATGTTGTTGAGGTTCTAACCTAGGTCCGTAATCCGGACTGGGGACCGTGTATGGTAGGCAGTTTGACTGGGGCGGTCTCCTCCCAAAGAGTAACGGAGGAGTGCGAAGGTAACCTAGGTACGGTCGGAAATCGTACTGATAGTGCAATGGCAAAAGGTTGCTTGACTGCGAGACGGACAGGTCGAGCAGGTGCGAAAGCAGGTCATAGTGATCCGGTGGTTCTGTATGGAAGGGCCATCGCTCAACGGATAAAAGGTACTCTGGGGATAACAGGCTGATTCCTCCCAAGAGTTCATATCGACGGGGGAGTTTGGCACCTCGATGTCGGCTCATCACATCCTGGGGCTGTAGCCGGTCCCAAGGGTATGGCTGTTCGCCATTTAAAGTGGTACGTGAGCTGGGTTTAAAACGTCGTGAGACAGTTTGGTCCCTATCTGCCGTGGGCGCTGCAAGTTTGAGGGGACCTGCTCCTAGTACGAGAGGACCGGAGTGGACGCACCTCTGGTGGACCAGTTATCATGCCAATGGTATAGCTGGGTAGCTAAGTGCGGAAGAGATAAACGCTGAAAGCATCTAAGCGTGAAACTCGCCTCGAGATGAGACTTGCCTCTGGCTTTAAGCCAGCTAAAGAGTCGTTCAAGACCAGGACGTTGATAGGTCAGGTGTGGAAGTGCAGTAATGCATTAAGCTAACTGATACTAATTGCTCGTGAGGCTTGATCCTATAACCTTAAAACTTAGACGACCTGAATGGGAAACCATTGAGAAAATCTATAAGGTGTAGTTCAAAGCAATATGATTTGGCAATCATCTAGAAATACTGAAACAACACGTTGTTTCAACATCTAAATCCCATTGAAAACAAGCGTAAACGCTTGAATCCTTTACTTCTTCCAATTTGTTAAAGCAGGCTGAGCTACCACTCAGCACCATGCATAACATTACCAGTTATGTTTGGGGACAATAGCGGTTTGGAACCACCCCTTCCCATCTCGAACAGGGCCGTGAAACGAACTTGCGCCAATGATAGTGTACTCTTCGTATGCGAAAGTAGGTCATCCCCAAGCTCCTTACAAGAAAACCCCGCTAGCAATAGCGGGGTTTTTGTTTTTACGGTGTCAGCATAGAACAACAGCGACCTGGCTGACGCCAACAAACCACAAAACACGCGTAAAAAAACCCGGTGCACGCACCGGGTTATCAAAGTCTATTAGGATAAAACATTAAATAGACTGCCATGAAATCTGTCTTGCTACACTGCTTACTACCTGATTATTAACGCCGCTGAGTCAGTATCATTCTGCGCTGTACGGCTGTTGTTTGAGTCTTCTCCCTCGTTTGCAAGCATCATATGAAAACTCTCTACATATGTCATTGGCCCATTGGGGCTAATCAGGGGAGAAGTGACATGATGTGACATGTTAGAATATTGAAATGGCTAGATATCATGTCTTAATACCTAGTGCCGGGCATGGCGCACGCATGCAGTCAGAGACTCCCAAGCAATATTTGATGCTGAACGGGAAACCAATCCTCAAGCATGCTATCGATATATTTGAGGCAACGCAGCAAATCACTAGCATCGCGATTGTGGTGGCCGAAAACGATGCGTTCTGGCAATCGTCGCTGTTGTCGTATTGCAAAAAGACCCGGGTTATTCACTGCGGTGGAGCAACGCGAGCCGACAGTGTGTTAAACGGTTTGCAAGCGCTGTCAGATGTCGTGGCTGCAGATGACTGGATATTGGTACACGATGCGGCAAGACCCGGAATTGATGCCACCATGATGGCGCGCTTAATTGATTCCATCTCTGATAATGAGATAGGCGGGTTGCTTGCGTTACCACTGGCTGACACCTTAAAACGGGCCGACCCACATGGTTTGATAGACGAAACTATTCCGCGGCAACAGTTATGGCAGGCGCAAACGCCGCAGATGTTTCGACACGCTGCACTGCAGCAGGCATTAAGCACTCACGTGCAGCGGCATCCGACTGATGAAGCACAAGCCATGGAGTGGATGGGGCATAAGCCCAAACTGGTGTTGGGTGATTTGAAGAATATGAAAATAACTTATCCGAATGACTTAACCGTTGTGGCCGCACTCATGTCGGCTGCACAAGACTGAATTCCTTTTAGACATTAACTAAACCAAAAAATATATGACGCCTTTTAGAATTGGGCACGGCTTTGATGTGCATGCGCTGGTCAGTGGCCGCGATTGCATCATCGGTGGTGTACACATCCCCCATCCGCTTGGCCTGGACGGACATTCTGATGCAGATGTATTGCTGCATGCCATTTGTGATGCACTGCTAGGCGCAGCTGCCCTAGGGGATATTGGCAAACATTTTCCGCCTACAGATATGCGTTACAAAGGCATAGATTCGCGTGAGTTATTACGCCATGTCGTCGAGCTGCTGCGTGATAAAGGCTTTAATATCGGCAATGTGGATGCTACCGTGATCTGTGAAGCGCCACGACTTGGGCCACATATCCTGAGCATACGCGAGAACATTGCCAGCGACTGCCAGGTCGCCATTGATTTGATTAACGTTAAAGCCACCACCACTGAAAAGCTGGGCTTTACCGGCCGTGGCGAAGGCATTGCCGCCGAAGCCGTTGTCCTTATTTATACACACCTGTAACCATGCGATTGTTTTCAAAGTTTGAGGGATTAGTCTCTCCATTTCCACGCGAAATTATTCAAAACCTGCCTACGCGCTTTTGGCCATTTATGTGGGCCTGTTCGTATGGCATGCGTAAGTACATTTTATGCATGACGATACTGACAGCCTGTATCGGTTCTTTTGAGGCCTTGCTATTTGCCCTGATGGGTAAGGTAGTGGATAAACTAACAGCCATTGCTCCACAACAGCTGTGGACCACTCATCAAGACACCTTAACCTGGGTGATTGCCATCCTCATCGGCAGTACCCTGATCATCACCCTGCAAACACTGATGAAACACCAGACCCTAGCTGGTAATTTCCCTATGCGGTTACGCTGGCAGTTTCATCAGCATATGCTCAACCAAAGCATGGTGTTTTACCAGGATGAATTTGCTGGCCGTGTTTCGGCCAAAGTCATGCAAACAGCACTGGCCGTCAGAGAAGTGTGGTTTATCCTGGCCGATATCATGGTCTACGTGCTGCTTTATTTCACCACTATCGTCACGGTGGTGGGCAGTTTCCATCCGTGGATGGTGCTGCCGTTTCTCGGTTGGTTGCTTTTATATGGCTGTGCATTGCTCTACTTTATTCCAAGGTTAGCCAAGGTATCGCAACAACAGGCTGATGCACGCGCATTAATGACCGGACGCATCACTGATGCTTATACCAATATCTCCACCGTGAAGCTGTTCTCACATGCAGGCCGCGAGGCGGATTATGCCCAATCGGCCATGCAGGAGTTCCTCGATAGCGTGCATGGGCAAATGCGCATGGTCAGCGGGGTGGAGACCATCAACCACTTCCTGAATATGTGCCTGATCATCGCCAGCGGTGGCTTGGTGTTATGGCTCTGGTCACAAAGCCTGGTCGCTGCCGGCGCGGTGGCCGCAGTCATGGCCATGAGCTTGCGACTTAACGGTATTTCGCATTGGGTGATGTGGGAACTGACTTCGTTGTACGAACAGATCGGTACCGTCCAGGATGGTATCAACACTTTATCGGTAGCCAACCGTGTGGTCGATACACCAGAAGCGCCCGCACTCACGGTACCTCGCGGCGAAGTGAAATTCGAGCAGGTCTATTTTGCCTATGAAAAGCAGGCGCATTTGCTGGAAAACTTTAACCTGACTATCCAGCCAGGTGAGCGGGTAGGCCTGGTCGGCAGGTCAGGCGCCGGTAAATCCACGATTGTGAATTTATTGATGCGCTTTTTTGATATCGAGTCTGGCCATATCAAAGTAGATGGGCAGTCGATTGATACGGTTAAACAGAATTCTTTACGGCAGCAGATTGGCATGGTGACACAGGACACTTCGTTGCTGCATCGCTCAGTACGCGAAAATATCCTTTATGGGCGCCCAGATGCGACAGAAGACGATATGATCGCCGCCGCCAGACGGGCTGAAGCACACGACTTTATCCAGACGCTGCGTGATGCCAAAGGCCGCACCGGCTACGACGCCCATGTCGGCGAGCGTGGCGTGAAACTTTCCGGTGGTCAACGCCAGCGGATAGCGATTGCGCGCGTCATGCTCAAAAATGCACCTATCCTCGTTCTGGATGAAGCGACCAGTGCGCTCGATTCAGAAGTCGAGCAGGCCATTCAGCATCATCTTTCACAGCTGATGGAAGGCAAAACCGTGATTGCGATTGCGCACAGGCTCTCCACGATTGCGGCGATGGACAAACTGGTGGTGCTGGACCAGGGCCGTATCGTTGAGACCGGCACCCATCATCAACTACTTCAGCAGAACGGTATTTACGCCAAGCTATGGGCACACCAGAGTGGCGGTTTTCTTGGTGAGTAGCCGGCCAACGGATCTTTTATTTCTGCAAGCTGGTTAACCCACTCTCAACATCATCCACTCGCCACACCCTGGACCGTCAAAATTGTTAATACGGATTTACAATTTTGACGGTCTGTCACATTGCTGCCACTTTTCTGCAATCTGAACTGCTTAGTATTGTCATCAAATTTTCATGGAGAAATATTGGATGACGCAGCGTTCGGTCAGAAGCAGTGCCGGTTTTACATTACTGGAATTATTAGTGGTAATGGTGATTATCGGCTTACTGGCAGGCTATGTCGGTCCCAAGTATTTCCAGCAGATTGGCAAGTCTGAAGTCAAGACTGCCAAGGCACAAATTGCCGCACTTGAGCAGTCACTGGATCAGCTTCGTCTTGATGTCGGCCATTACCCTGCCACCGAGCAGGGCCTGAATGCGCTGATGGCTAACACCGAAAATGACACCCGCTGGAGCGGACCTTACCTGAAGAAGGGGGTGCCGAATGATCCGTGGGGCAAGCCTTACCAGTATCGTTTCCCTGGCCAGCATGGCGAGTATGATTTATTCAGCCTGGGTAAAGATGGCCAGGTAGGCGGTACGGACGAGTCACAGGATATTACCAGCTGGTAATTGACATGCGCTACCAGGCAAAAGTATTAAATGGCTCACTGCTGACGATGGTCGAGTTGCAGGCCGACGACGAGCAAGATGCCTACGCGCAGCTAAAGTCTAAAGGCTTGCTGCCGGTGTCGTTGCAAGTGGATAAGTCCGGCAAGGCACGTTTAAAAAAAGAAGCCTTCCCGCTCGCCTTGTTCAGCCAGGAGTTATTGGCTTTATTACAATCAGGCCTCAATCTGGTTGAAGCCATTGAAGCACTCTCATTACGCCAAGACCATACCCGCAGCGTCTTGCAAGGCATCCTGCAATCCCTGCAGCAAGGCAAGTCATTCTCTGCCGCGCTAGAGCGCCAGCCTGAAGTATTTCCCCCGCTGTATTTTGCCACCGTCAAAGCGGCTGAGCGTACCGGGGACCTTGGCAATGCCTTGTCGCGCTACATCGCTTATGACAATCAGGTCTCACTGTTAAAGAAAAAAATCATCAGTGCTTCGATCTACCCCTTGCTGCTGATTATCGTAGGTGGCCTGGTGATCGCGTTCCTGATGGGCTTCGTGGTTCCCAAGTTTAGCAGCGTGTATGAAGGCACCGGGGCAGATCTGCCGTGGATGTCGCAACTGATGTTGCAGTGGGGCACGCTGATTTCACAACATGGCGAAACCATGCTGGCTATCCTCGCTGGCATGATCATCGGCCTGGTAGTGCTTTTCAAAACACCTGCCATGCGGCAGGCCATGGTCAGGGCGATCTGGCGGATTCCGGCCGTGGGTGCAAAGTTGCAACTCTACCAGTTGGCACGTTTTTACCGCACCTTGGGTATGTTGCTGGCAGGTGGTACGCCCATCATGACTGCGATTGATTCGCTGGGTGGCTTGCTGGACACCAGCATGGCGCTCAGCCTGCAACAGGCACAAACCATGATCAGCCAGGGGCAACCGTTATCACATGCATTCAAAACTGCGGGGATGACGACCCCGATTGGTGAGCGCATGCTGCTGGTCGGCGAGCGTGGCGGCAATGTCGCACAAATGATGGATAGCATCGCCGGTTTTTATGACGAAGAACTGGCGCGCTGGATAGACTGGTTCACCAAGTTATTCGAGCCCTTGCTGATGCTGTTTATCGGCCTGGTGATTGGTATCGTCGTGCTCCTGTTGTATATGCCTATCTTTGAACTGGCAGGGCAGATCCAATGAATCAGGTTTTACTTAACCATTCGCCATCCGCATTCGAGGCAGAGATGCTTGCGCAGGCGCAGGTACTCGCTCAGCAACAGCAGCGCCGCGTCATCGAAGTGCTGGAAGAATTACTTTCATTAGATAGCGAGGCGCTGGTCAATCAACTGGGGCAGTTGCTGCATTACCCGGTAGCCAGCATGCGTGAAATGCGCGAGTGGCAGGTCGCATTCGATGTCATTAGTTACAACCAGGCGCAACAAAAAGAATGCCTGGCTTTTTATGATGAAAACCAGGCATTGATACTGGTGTTTGCTGACCCGTTTGACCGCCAGTTACCTTTATGGGCGCAACATGCGGTACCGCAGTCGTACACGTGGCGGTTGGCACACCGGCTGGATATCAGTGCATACCTGGCCGGTGAAGAAGAGACCATGCGCGCCATGGATGGCATGGGCTTGCATGAAGATCAGGCGCAAGAGGGTGAAGAGGAAGTTGTGATGCAACTTTCGCTTAAATCCATCCATGAAGATGCCAACCCCATCATCAAACTGATCAACTCCACTTTATATGACGCGCTGAAAACCGGCGCCAGCGATATCCACCTGGAGTCGCATCCCGGCGGCCTGGCCGTGAAATATCGTATTGACGGTGTGATGGCGAGTATTGCCAATAGCCCGGGGCTGGATAGTGCAGAACAGGCGATTTCGCGTATCAAGGTCATGGCGCAACTGGATATTGCCGAGCGGCGGATCCCGCAGGATGGCCGTTTTAAAGTGCACGCCATGAACCGTCTGATCGACTTCCGGGTTTCCATCATGCCGAGTGCGTTTGGCGAAGATGCCGTATTGAGGGTGTTGGACCGCAAAGCGCTGACCGAGCAGGCGCAGGGCCTGAGCCTGAAAGCTCTGGGTTTTGATGACGATGTGATCGCCAGGTTCAGGAAACTCGCCAGCGAGCCTTATGGAATGGTGCTGGTGACTGGCCCCACCGGTAGCGGTAAAACCACTTCTTTGTATGCAGCAATCTCTGAAGTGAATACCGGTTTTGACAAAATCGTCACCATTGAAGACCCGGTGGAATACCAATTGCCGGGTGTGCTGCAAATCCCGGTGAATGAAAAGAAAGGCCTGACGTTTGCGCGTGGGTTGCGTTCCATATTGCGTCACGATCCTGACAAAATCATGGTCGGTGAAATCCGTGATGCGGAAACCGCACAGATCGCGGTACAGGCGGCACTCACCGGCCACCTGGTGTTCTCCACCGTGCACGCCAACAGCGTACTGGATGTGATAGGCCGCTTTATGCATATGGGTGTCGATCCCTATCACTTTGTATCTGCCGTCAATGGCATTATTGCGCAGCGACTAGTCCGTAGCTTGTGCACCCAATGCGCCGAACCATTTGTGCCGGATGCAGAACTACTGCAAGCCTCAGGCCTGACGCCGGAACAGGCCGTCGGTATGACGTTTAAACATGCCAAAGGCTGCGGGCATTGCCGCGGCACCGGCTATAAAGGACGTAAAGCAGTGGCAGAGGTTTTGGTGCTCAATGACGAGTTACGCGAAATGATCATTGCGCGTGAGCCTATCCGCCAGCTCAAAGAAGCCGCAGCCAAAAATGGCATGCGCACCATACGTGAAGCGGCAGTCAGTGCTGCTGGCGCCGGCATGACCAGCTTGCAGGAGATCAACCGTGTCACGTTTATTGCCTGATATGCTCAGACAGATACGGTGGTGCGGCCTGACGCGCGTATTGGTGACAGCTGACAGCGTACTGGCTGAGCATTGGTCGGCTGGCGTCCAGCACCGCAAAGTGGTCGCCCAGGCCAGCCTGGAAAGCACGCAGCCTGTTGCTTTGCAGGCCGCCATGACGGCCGTGATGGCGCAACTTCCCGCCACGGACTGGCAGCGTATCGAAATCTACCTGGCAGACCAGCATGTGCACCTGATGTTATTACCTGCGATTCAGCAATCCGGCCAGGCGAACGCACTATCAGGCACTGAGCTGCAAACGTATGCACGCGCCATGCTACTCAACACCTATGGTGAGGCAGCTGTGCAATGGCCGTTCCGCATGCAGGATGTGCTGCAAGGCCATGCTTGTTTACTCGCCACCACACCCGTCTTGCAAAGTATGGCAGCCAGCAACCTGCTTGCACCACGTAAGTCCCTGCAGTTATCAGTGCAGCCCTATGCTTGCGCGCTTTGGGCGCAAACCCGCCTGCCAGCAGATGGCACGGTAGTGACTGCCGAGCCGCATATGCTGCGATTGTTGCAGTTGCAGCAAGGGAAAATCACCCATGTCGCCAGCCTGGTCACTGACCTGGCCGAGGTGGATAGCATGGCCGCGTGGTTGTTGCGTGAGCGTACTTTACTGGGCGTGCAGGCCTCTGGCTGTTATTGGCTGAGTGAGCCCGCATGTGAGCCTGTGCTAGCGGTAGGGCGCAGGCTGTCACAACACCTGGCAGGTCGTTTGACATGCAAAAACCTGTATTCCACTGATGCGATCACTTCGCTGTGGCAAGAGGTCGCACATGTGGCCTAACCCAAACTACCATTTTGAGTTTGCCCAGGCACCGTTCGCCTGGCAGAAGATGCGCTGGCCAGGGCTATTGCTGTTGATAGTGTGCGCGCTACTGGTATTGACTGCCTGGCATGCAGATGACGATGCCAATGCGCAATTGCTGGCCATGGAGCAACGCAAAGCACAATTGGTGCAAGCGAATGACGCCGCTAGCCAGTTACAAAAAACAATAGTGGCCCAAGCCCCACCTGCAAGAAGTCCGGAAGAGGCAAAGCAGAATGCCCATGCGGCTGCACAAAAGAAAGCGGCTGTTGCCCTCACCCAGGCGCAAGAAAAAGAAGCAGAAACGATTACGCAGCAGTTGAATATCCACTGGTTTGATCTATTGCAGGCGCTGGAATCCAGGCAGATCAAAGACATTGCGTTGTTGCAGTTGTTACCTGACGCCGCACGCGGGCAATTCACCTTATCCGGTGAAGCCAAGGATTACACCACCTTGCTCAAGTACGTGGGGCATTTGCAGGAAGCAACGGAGCTCACGCAAGTGCACCTGCAAAAACACCAGGTGATTGAAACGCATCCACAACGCCCGGTCAGCTTTGAAATCCAGGGCGGGTGGCAGCCATGAGTCGTTTGCGCTTACCTCCCATGACCGGGCTGATCTGGTTTGCCAGACGCAGCGCCTGGTATCTTGGCTGGGTGCCTATGTTAGCCAGTAGCGTGCTCATCATCGTCTGGCTATATTTATTACAGCAACAACCAGAAAAAACTGCCCGGCTTGCTTCTCTGGAACAAGAAATTGCACAGCTGAAATTGCGGCCAGCCGGCCCTGTTGAAACCAGGCTGCTCACTGCAAAAGCGGTATCGACAGCAAAAACGCCTGAACAGGCCAGTGAACCCGTCACCCTGTCTGAATTGTGGCAACAATTGCCAGCCAGTAGCGAGCTATCACCACGCATGCTGCAGGTGGCGGCACTGGCGCAGAAGCATCATATTCCGCTGAATGTGGGCGACTATCAGTGGCAGGCGCACCAGGCTGCTGTTGGCCCGCAGCCGATACAGCAGTTTGATATGCGTTTCACTATCCAGTCCGATTATGTCACTTGCCGCCGCTTTATCAGCGAAGTGTTGCGTCGTTACCCGACCATGGCCCTGACCGGCCTGGAACTGCGCAAGAACGAGACTTTGCAGCCGGTGATTGATACGACGCTGACATTCTCCATGTTTATCCGCGGAGGGCGCGAGCATGCGACCTGAAGCGGCTAACGCAAAAAAATCCCGGCAGCCACTGTTGTGGGTTGCGCTGTTGCTGACGTTTGCGTTGGTGTATTGGCAGTGGTCAGCCGAGCAGGATATGGAAGAAGAGGTCGTCGTGGCAGACAGCACTTTGGCTAAATCTGTCCCTGCCAGAAACAATGTAACGCTGGCGGCTACGCCAGCAACAAACGCGGTGACTGAACCACAAGTGAATAGCGCGCATGATCAGGCTACGCAAGTTGTCGTAGCAGAAACAGCCACCCCTGTCGTGCTGCCACGAAAGTTACCTGCCAAGGTCAGTCATGCATTGTTTGCCGCGCATGAGTGGTTGCCTCCGCCACCCAAACCACAACCGCCACCGCCGCCTAAAGCACCGCCGTTACCTTACACCTACGTCGGCAGCATGCAGGATGTGCCGGATGGCAGTACGGTGATTTTAATGCAGCAGAAAAAAGTACTGATGCCGAAATTGAAGAGCCAGGTGACCGCGCAATGGCGGCTGGAACGTGAAGATGAGCAATCTGTGTATTTTACCTATCTGCCGCTCAATCAGGCGGTAGTGCTGAGCAAAGCCAAAACCGTAGCAGCAGGGCAACGTCAGTCTGCGGCCGATACTGAAGACAATATTCCTTTAGAACAATAATTCATGAGTCACTCTTACATGACACCCCACCGTTACACCTTGCTGCCAACGCGTTTGCGCACCAGTTTATTGCTGGTGTGTGCGGCGTTTGTGCTGGCTGCCTGCAGCTTGTTACAGCCTAAACTCACGGCCACCACGCCTGAGGGCAAAGTACACGAATTAGCCAAACTGGTGGCTGAAAAACCAGGTGATGTGGAATTACGCAATCGCTGGTACCGCGAGCGGGAACAGGCGATCAATGCCCTCTCTTTCGAAGCGGAAGCCGCTGATGCCAAAGGCAATGTGGCTGAAGCCAAACAGATCTACGCGCGCATCCTGACATTGGATGCACATCATCTCAAAGCGCTGGATTATGAACGGGCAGGCGAGCGTGAAATCATTTTGCGTAAACAACTGGAGGCGGCCAAACAACAGATGGACCAGCCCAAAGAAGCACTGAAACTGGTGCGCGATATCCTGCTGGAACAGCCGACCAACGAGCAGGCACTCGCGCTGGAAAGGCAGTTGATCGCACTGGAAACCCGCGCACGTGCCGCGTTGCCGCAGTTGCAAACCGGCTTAAGCAAACCGGTGACGCTGGAACTGCGTGATGCCAATATCAAAGTCGTGTTTGAAGCATTGTCACGCGCCACTGGCGTCAACTTTATCCTGGATAAGGACATCAAGCCGGAAATGAAAGCTTCAGTGTTTATTAAGAAAATGCCGATAGAAGATGCAATTGACATGGTGCTGACCAGCAACGGCTTGCAGAAAAAAGTGCTGTCGCCCAACAGCCTGCTGGTGTACCCAGCCACCCAGCAAAAGAACAAGGATTACCAGGATCTGCTGATCCGTAACTTCTACTTTGCCAACACCAGCGCCAAGCAATGCGCCGACATGTTGCGCACCATCCTTAAGATCCGCGATGTCTATGTCGATGAACGCCTGAACATGCTGGTACTGAGGGACAGACCGGAAGTGCTGGCCCTCGCTGAGAAAATGATCAAAGCGCAGGACATTGCCGACCCGGAAGTGATGCTGGAAATCGAAGTGATGGAAGTCACACGCGGCAAACTGCAAAACCTGGGCATCGTCTACCCTAGCTCACTGACTGTGCTTAACAGCCCCTTAACGTTGGAAGCGCTCAAAAGCCTGAAATCTTCCGATATCGGCGTCAGCCCTAACCCCAGCATACAGTTCAGGACTACTGATACGGATCTTAACCTGTTGTCCAACCCGCGTATCCGCGTCAAGAACAACGAAAAAGCCAAAGTGCTGGTCGGTAACAAAGTGCCGGTGATCACCACTAATACCACGGCTAACGTCGGCACGTCCGAGAGTGTGTCGTATGTCGATGTCGGGCTCAAGCTGGAAGTGGAGCCGCGCATCATGCTGGATGACTACGTCAGTATCAAAGTCAATCTGGAAGTCAGTTCATTAGGTGAGGCGATTACCCTGAGTAATAACTCCAAGGTGTATAACATAGGCACGCGGAATGCCAGCACTATCCTGAGACTTAAACATGGTGAGACACAAATCCTCGCCGGCCTGATCCAGGATTCCGAGCGCAAGAATGCAGACAAAATCCCTGGGCTGGGTGAAATCCCTATCCTGGGTAGATTGTTCTCCCGCCATAATGATGAAAAACAAAAAACCGAGATCGTGCTGGCGATCACGCCTAAAGTGATCAGCAATGTCACCTTGCCGGAAGCGACCTTCTCCGAATATTGGAGTGGCACCGATACCGTCATTTCTGATAAGCCACTGTTGAATACCACACCGATGGCCCCGGCTTCGGCGCGTGGACAGCAGCAGTATGAGCAGCAGTTGCAGCGTCAGCGTGAACTGAACGAGCCGATAGAGCCGCCTGTGGTTCAGTCTCCTGAAACGCCTATGCCGCCTGAGGCCAGCATACCGTCGCCGGATGCGCTTCCGCCGCCGCCTGAGCCGGCCACTACCTTCCCGTCTTCGAACGTCACGCCGACGGTGCCGGGCATGTCTAATAATGTGAATGGCAGCGGTGTGCAGGAACAATCACCGACCACCTTGCCATCGCCCAAGGTGATCCCGTAATGCGGTTGTTGTCTCTGTCTGCAGCAAGGCATTGCCGTAGGCAGCGCACGACCAGGTGTGGCGGATTTACCCTGATTGAATTGATGGTTTCGTTATCGATCATTGCGATCATGGCCAGCGTTGCCACGCCTATGGTGCAACTTACCTTGCAACGGCAAAAAGAACAGCAACTGCGTGAAGATCTGCGCGAGATTCGTCGCGCCATTGATGGCTACAAAAAAGCTGCAGATGACGGGCGCATCAAGAAAAATGCAGATGCCACCGGTTACCCGCCCAATTTGCAAATCCTGGCGGAGGGGGTGCAGGATATTAAAGACCCTAAACGCAAGGTATTGCGCTTCTTGCGCCGGGTGCCGCAAGACCCTATGCTCAAAATCCAGCAAACTGCCGGGGTAAGTGCTGTCAGCGGCTGGGGATTGCGCAGCTATGATAGCCCGCCGGAATCGCCGCGTGCTGGCCAGGATGTTTATGATGTGTATTCGTTAAGTGCGAAAACCGGGATCAACGGAGTGCCGTATGCGCAATGGTAAGCCTGATCGGCTCAAACGATGGGCAGGCTTCACCTTGGTGGAGTTGCTGGTGGTATTGTCGATATTGGCTTTGTTGTTATCGCTGGCGGTGCCACGCTATTTTTACGGCGTGCAGCGCGCCAAAGAGCAGGCACTGAAACAGCAACTGGCCACTACCCGCAAGGCACTGGATGAATTCTTCGCCGACCAGGGACAGTATCCCGAGACCTTACAGGAGCTAGTAGACAAGCATTACCTGGACAAGCTGCCGTGGGATGCGATTGCAGAGCGTAATGATGTCTGGACGATCGCACCGCCGGAATTGCCCCTGGTCGGTGGGGTGTATACCTTGCACAGCAGCGCCACCGGTCAGGCCGCAGATGGCACGCTGTATACGGACTGGTAGCCTGTGCAACTGATAGGCGCACAATCTGCAATGCTGCCCAGGGCAGCGCGCGGATTTTCCTACATAGGCGTGATGGTGACGCTGGTGATTGCCGCCATAGGCATGCAGGGGGCGGCTGTCATGTGGCAACAGCAGACCCAGCGCGCCAATGAAGCCTTGTTACTGGAGGTGGGCGAAGCCTATCGGCTGGCGATAGGGCGCTATTATGAAACGACCCCGCAGCCGGTAAAGCAGTTTCCGGCAACGCTAAGCGAGCTGGTAGAGGATAAGCGGTTCCCGGTGCTGAAAAGGCATCTGCGCAAAGTATATGCTGACCCGTTTTCCGCCAGGCAGGGGATGGTGACGATAGTGCGCGATGGACGCATCATCGGCGTGCATAGTCAATCTTTACAGGTGCCTATACGCAGTGCGGGTTACCAGGAGTTTCAATCCAGCTTTAAAGCGGCTAAGTACTATCGCGACTGGCAGTTTATCTATGAGCCTAATACACTGGCAGACCTGGAAGAGGCCTGGTTGAAACGCTAATGGCGGGAGGCTTTATTCCGGCGTGGCTGCTTCGTGCGGCAAGCGCATTTTGAATGCACGGTAATAGTTTAATACCCTGGGCACATACTGGCGCGTCTCGGCAAATGGCGGCATGGTGTTTTGCCGCATTTTGACGGCATTCGGCCCGGCGTTATACGCGGCAAGTGCCAGTGTCACATCTCCCTCAAACAGCTCCAGCATGTTTTTAAGATAGCGTGAACCCCATAAAATCTGCTGGCGCACAGACCATTGCCTGACCGGGATAGCAGACAGGGATTTTGCCGTCGCAGGCAACACCTGCATCAGGCCATAGGCCCCTTTTCTGGATTGTGCCTGTGGATTATAGCCAGACTCGGTTGCGATCACCGCGTGTATCAATGCCGGGTCTACTTGCATAGACTGGGCGACCGCCTGCACTTCTGCCTGGTAGGGAATATTCCCGCTTTGCCAGCGCAGTTTTTTGAATGGCGGCTGGCGAGTCCCCATATTCACTTCTGGCAGGTTGTCATCCTCGTCGATATTACTGATGACCAGTTCAGTTTCACTCGTGTCGTCGAGCAAAATATGATTTGCCAGGTGTTGCACTTCCAGGGCAGGTTCGGCATGGGCTGCCCCCGCTAGCAGCACGAGAGCCAGAAGATGTCGAAAATGCAGTGGGGTCATGCGGGCCATGGTGTTGAAAATAATGCCAAAGTTTTGTGACATGACAAAGACACTAGCCTGTACAAGGCCGCCTCTCCAACACAACTTCACCTCAATTTACTGTTTGCATCTACTGTTCGCATCAGGCCAGCTAGCGCCTGCTTTCATTCACAGTCAATGCACCAGGCAAAGTGGTTCTTTGTATTAATCCGCTGTCATGAATTCATCAACCAACTGACACACCGCAATCATTTTTCTGTCACAAATTCTGCGCAAACTATGCTGCATTTATACCAATGTGAATAACACATGAGCACAATAACAGGGACGGATCAGGCCAATGACCAGTGGGGATTGGCGCTGAATGAGGAGCAGCGCTCGCTATTTATGGAGGTGATTGAGGAATCATTGCGTTTGCAGCATAGATCCCACTTCTTTAACTGGCTGCAGCGCGGGTTTCAATGTTTGATGGCACATGAAGTAGTGATTGTCGGCGTGCGTGGCACTGAGCGCCCAACCTATGATTACGAGTATTTGACTTCCAGCCGCTATTTTGGCGATACACAGTTTGACCAGGTATTGCATGAGGCGGATGGTCTGGTCAGCCAGGCGTTTGACCAGTGGAGCAAGCTCAGTATGCCGGTGTTTTACCATACCGACATACCAAGCCAGCAAAACAGCCACTTTGCGATTGAACAAATAGAGGCCGACAGGATGAGCGCCTCTGAACTCAAACGCTTTGTCGTGCATGGTTTTGGTAACGAACATAGCCGCATCGCCACCTTGGTCATGTTTGGCCGATTAAGCTCCCCCATCAATGCGCAAACCGCGCATCTGCTGGAGTTGCTGATGCCTCACCTGCACTGTGCGATCGAAAAAGTCACCGCTAACAAATGCCCCTCCGTACTCTCTACCACTACCCGCAACAATCGTGTCAAACCCCTGAGCAAGCGCGAACTCGAAGTGCTTGAATGGTTGCAAGCCGGAAAAACCAATTGGGAAATCGGCAGCATCATGGAAATCAGTCCGCTCACCATCAAGAACCATGTGCAAAACATCCTCAGGAAAATGGATGTAGAAAATCGCAGCCAGGCTGCCAGTAAAGCGCTCAAGATGGGATTGATTACCCGCAAGCAATAACGTTCGCTATTCCCCTGCGTTGTCACCAAAACTTATTCTGACACGCGTTTCTTTTAGTCCGTTAGGACTAGTCTTAAATTCAAAACTGTCATCTTCGGTTTCTACAATAAACGGGATTTTTATGCATGTACCACATGCGAAACGATTAGCCCGAATTGGCTAGTCTTGGCGGACTAGAGTTTCAAGTCACGCTGTCATGTGAGTCACCCATAATTTTTTGGAACGAGATTAAGTGTTTTTTAAAGCAAGTTTGTAGTTTGTTCTTTTTATTATTTTTGTTAGACATTTGAGGAGAAGTTTATGAAATTTCAATTAAAAGCAATGGTAGCGGCATTGGCATTCTCTGCTGTATCTATGTCAGCACAAGCTGCGATCGATTTGGGCAGCACTGGTAATGGTAGCTTTGTTCTTTCTTTGTGGAACCAGGCTAGCGGCACTTCTGCAACATTTGATCTTGGTGTTAACTATAGTTCATTCAGCGATCTGACAAGTGGCTCAATCAATCTGGCTGCTGGTAATTATGCTTCTGCATGGAACACTTTTAACGCTGCTTCTACAACGGGTACTACATTGTGGTCGATTTTCGCAGGTGATGTTGGTTTGCTGGGCGGTGAAACGGCACGTACAGCTGGTGCTTATGGCTTTTACACCACGTCCAACAGCTTGAATTTGGATACGCTGCCTGCCACGCAATCTGTATTTAATGTTATAAAAAATATGGATACTTACATCGGGGCCAATAACAATCTTGGTAACCACAATTCTGTGGCAAATGGCGCAAGCACCGCTTCATTAAACGAAGCAGCGGGTGCAGGTAGTGTTTACGGTACTGGTGCAGCCGGTGGCGCGGGTCCAGCATCTGGTGCTGCATTTGGTAGCAGCCAGCAAATTGTGCACGTGCTCAATGGTGCCGCTACACGCACTGAGAGCTTGCCTCCAACAGCTAGCTTTGCGGCAAACGCTACAGGCGCAAATTACACATTCACATTATCTTCAGCAGGTTTGCTGTCAGTTGGCGGCAATGTGACTACGCCAGTGCCAGAAGCTGATAGCTATGCCATGTTGTTGGCAGGCTTGGGTGTGATCGGCCTGGTTGCCCGCCGTCGTAAAGCTTAATCATTCATCATCATAATAGTTAAGCCATGAATAACGGCCAGCCACAAGCTGGTCGCCAATCAAACTTTTAGCTTAAGGAAGCGAACATGTTAAAACTCAACAAAATTGCCATCATCTTGGCAGCTACTTTTTCTGCAACAACCGCTTTTGCAGCCGCAGTGACACCAACAGACATTCTGAATGCCACAACATTGAATCAAGCTTGGCTTTCAGGTGCATCAGCGCCTACACAGAACATCATGCTGGGTTTCGCTGCTGGTTGTGAAGCAAATACACTGGCTGTTTTTCACGGTGGTACTGCAGGTGCTGTTGTTCCTGGTGCTAGCAATACGGGTAATGCATTTGCATATGCTTGTAAACGTAGCGGCGTAGTTTCTGTACTGTATTACACCAATCAGGGTGGTTCATTGAACGCTTACTCTGCACACGTGCCAAATGACGTTGCAGGTACTGGTTTTGGTTTGCTGACAAACTTGAACCGCCTGGCCAACGTGGCATCTGCCAATTCCAATTGCTCAAGCGTCGGCACTATCACTGTGAGCAACCAAGGTAATACACCAGTTTACAGATGTGCAAGTGCCGTAGTTAACGGTTTTGCCGTGACTGACAACACGCCTAAAAAACCAGCCGGTGGTTTCTCTGATGTTGAAGCTGCATTGTTCGGTGTAAGTGCCACAAGCTACGGTGAAGAGAAAAATGTAGGTGTAACCCAGGTATTTGGTGTGTTGGTTTCTGAGCCGTTGTACCGCGCTTTGCAAGTTGCACAACGTATTTATACTTCTAAAGCGAATGCTGAAGCAGGCGACGCTGGTTTCTTGCCACAAAATGCGCCTTCCATCAGCAGAGAGCAATATGCGTCTTTAACTTCTGACCCATTGGTAAGCTGGGCGCCACTGGGCGTTGATGTCAATAAAGAAGTGATCATTGCACGTCGCGTGAATACATCAGGTACACAGGCTTCCTCTAATGCGTTCTTTTTAGGCAACCCTTGCGTAGGTAATCCTGCAACACTGGGCAGATTGTCTCCAATTGGCGCTGATGTTAGTGATCCAGGCTTTGTGAACGTGATTGAAGGTGGCGAAACAGGTGATGTACGTAACGCTATTTCCAATGCTTCTACTGCTGATGAATTTGCCATCGGTGTGGTTTCACTGGAGAACGCGCCTGCTGCAGGCAGACGTTATGTGAAAATTGAAGGCGTACACCCAGAAGCTGGTCCGAACAACACAGTCGACAGCTTTGCTCGTTACACTTCAGCACAAGGTCAGTATCCTTTCCAGATTGAATTGAAAGCGTTTGTGGCTAACAGTGCTAAAGGTACTTTTGGTGAAACAGTAATCAATCAAATCATCAGCGGTTTGTCTACAGTATCTTGTACATCTGTACCACGTGGCCTGATTTTGAACTCTGCTTCAAGTGCTTGCCCAACTGCTAACTCCGGCACACACATTACCAAGGCAACACGCCAAGGTAACAACTGCCGTCCATTGACTTGGAAATTCTAATTAATGATTTAAATATCGCCAAAAGCGACATAAATCTTTTACTAAGCACACCTTACCGGGTGTGCTTTTTTATTTGTGCTTCTACATATCCTTACTCACAGCCATGCGCTGGGCGCTGGTATTGAAACTGGCTGGCAATAGCCCATTCTGGCTAGCGTAAATGGTCAACGGACTAGTCCGCATTTCATCTTTGTGACACGCGGCTCTTTCAAAATGGCAAGCCGTTAGTAGAGTGTTTTTAGCCCTACCTTAATCCTTGAAAGGTGATGCAATTGTTTCTTCGTGTGCTGTGTATGTTGAGTTGTTTGTGGTCTTTAGCCTTGCACGCGGAAGAGCAAACCCAGCCATCGCCAGAAAAGCGTAATGCATGGGGGACTGCTGCGAGTGAGCAACAGGCCCCGGCAGCAGAAGACCAGGGTGAACCCTTCAACATTTATGAATACGTGGTGAATGGCAACAGTGTGTTGACAGTCACCCAGATTGAAAAAGCCGTCTACCCCTTTTTGGGTGAGAACCGCTCGATTGATGATGTGGAAAAAGCCCGCAGCGCACTCGAAAAAGCCTTTCATGACGAAGGTTACCTCACTGTATTCGTGAATATCCCAGAACAGGAAGTCAACGCAGGTGTGGTCAAGCTGGATGTACTGGAAGGCAAGATTGAAAAGCTGACGGTTGAAGGCTCCAGGTATTACTCACTAGGTAAAATCAAGCAGAGTGTGACCGAATTTGAAGAGGGCCACGTGCCTCACTTCCCCACCGTGCAAAAACAAATCGCCTCGGTCAATATCAATGGTGACCGTGTTGTGGCACCCGTGCTGCGACCAGGCAAATCCCCAGGCATGGTGGAAGTTGATTTAAAGGTAGACGACAAGTTTCCCCTGCATGCCAGCATGGAACTCAATGACAGGTACACACCCAATACGAGCAGAACCCGTCTTTCCGGCAACCTGAGATACGACAATCTCTGGCAAAGCGACCATAGTCTTGGTTTGGGCTTTCAGGTCACACCGGAAGACACCAATGAAGTTAAAGTGTTTTCTGCCACTTACGTGATCCCTTATGCCGGAGATTACTGGGCGTTATATGGCGTTGTGTCTGACAGTGATATCAGTGCCGTGGGGGATGTCAGTGTATTGGGTAACGGTAGCATTTATGGCATGCGTTATATTCACCCTATGCCCAGCCCGGTTAAGGCTTATAACCACAATCTGACACTGGGTGCTGATTATAAAGACTTCAAAGAAACAACTACGCTACTCGGGGCCGATAGCTTTAATACGCCCATCACCTACATGCCATTCCTGATTGGTTATACCGGCAATCTGGTTACCAAAAGCAGCAACACCAAGCTGGATTTGAATTTTATTTTCGGCACACGTGGTCTCGTGAACGATGAAAAAGAGTTTGCAAATAAACGATTCCTGGCCCGGCCTAATTTCTCCTACCTGCGTGGACAGCTTGAACATACCGAAACCTTGCCATCGCAGTGGCAGGTCTACGGCTCTATCGGCGGCCAGACGACAGGCGATTCACTGATCTCGAACGAGCAATATTTCCTTGGTGGCCTGGATACAGTCAGGGGCTATCTGGAAGCCAGCGCGCTGGGTGATCAGGGTGTGAATGCCACGGCTGAATTGAGAACCCCGTCGTTACACAAATATCTGGGTGACTGGTTCACCGACATGCGTTTCCTGACTTTTTATGATTATGGATTTGCCAAGATCCGTGATCCATTGCCGCGCCAGATCGAGCAGTACATCCTGTCATCGTATGGTTTGGGGCTGGATGTGAAAGGGCGTTTTGGCTCATTCCTCAGGCTGGATTTAGCCCAGGCCTTGCGTACGGTTGGCACGGTGGATGATGGTGATATCCGTTTGCACTTTAGAGTAGGTTTTGACTGGTAGTTGTTTTCAGTAAATTGAGATGGTTGTTGAGGTGAAGAAATGAATAAATTACGTTTTAAACTCGTTTTCAGCAAACGACTAGGCATGTTGGTGCCTATTGCCGAAATTTCACGCAGCCATCAAAAAACAGTCACTCCTGCTGCGGTTTCATCAGCGGTGGTTGAGCACTCTGTGTCAGAAAGACATTTCTGGAAAATATCATCAGGCAGTGCAGTGTTACTGCTGGCCGGATGTCTAGGGCTGATCGCGCCGCCTGTCTTCGCGCTGGATGTGAATACCGTGCCGACTAATCCAACAACTATTTCCGGTGGCGTTGCATATAACGCTAATGGCAATGTTCTGGGTGTGACCACTACCACCAATCAGGCGATTATCCACTGGGAAAGTTTTAGTATCGGTGCCAATGCAACGGTTAACTTCGTCATGCCGAATACTGCTGCCAGTGTGCTCAATCGCGTGATGGGGGATTCTGCCTCGTTGATTCAAGGTATGCTCAATGCCAATGGCCATGTTTATATTGTGAACCATAATGGTATTTACTTTGGTGCTGGTTCACAGGTCAACGTTGGTTCGTTAACGGCAACCACGCTGGATAACATTCGCGATAAAGCCATTGAAGATATTTATACACAGGGCATTTTATCGAACAAAACCGCCCCCGTATTTTCTTTTGCCGACGCCGTAGGCGTGATTGATGTGGCAGGTAAGGAACTCAATGAAAAAGGTGAAGTCGTCAAAGAGGCCGCTAGTATCAAGGCTGCTGATGGCGGCAGGGTGATGCTGTTGGCGCCGGATGTGAAAAACAGCGGCGTGATCAGGGCAAACGACGGTCAGGTGATCCTGGCGGCAGGTAAAACCATTTATCTGAGTACGCTGGATAAGTTTGCCGGACTCCTGGTGGAAGTGAATTCAGGCGGTACTGCCACCAACCTGGGTGAGATTTTTGTGAAAAACGGCAATGCCAGCATGATTGGCTTGGCTGTGAATCAGGGCGGCCGTATTTCTGCGACTACGACAGTGCGCTCTAATGGGTCGATTTTCCTTAAGGCCAAGGCGATCACACAGTTTGATACGCCGCTGACTGATGTTTATGGTCAAGTCAAACTGGGTGAGGGCAGCCTGACAGAAGTCACGGTTGCTGAAGGAGACAATGAGACCGTCAAAAATGCGCAGACTGTTGCCAAATCCAACATTGAAATCACTGGCCAGAATATTGCCATTGAGGGCACTGTGGTTGCCAATAGCGGCATTGTGAATGTCGCTGGCAAAACCAACTCCGGCACTACCTCAATTTATGTAGGTGATAAAGCGGTGATCGATGTCTCCGGCGTGGATGCCACCGCACCGATGTCGCGTAATCAGTTGGCGATTGATCTTTATTCTCAACAATTAAACGACTCTCCTATATTGAGGGGTGGCGCGCTGTTTGGTAAAAAGTTATACCTTGATGCGAGAAAAGGCACCGGCATTATCAGTCAGGCAGTGATTGATGATGCATTGTTGTCCCAGGATCGTACGGTTTCCGAGCGCATGACCTCAGGCGGCTCAGTTTCATTGGTCGCGGATAGCGTGGTGACCAAGCAGGGCTCAGTGATTGATCTTTCCTCAGGCACCACCACTTATGCGGCTGGCAACATCAGGGAAAGCCGGTTGTTTTATAACGGCAAATGGATCAATGCTTCAGACGCCATTGCCGGCGTGCCTTACAGCGGCATCAATGATGAATATAGCATTACCGACGAACGCTTTGGTGTGACCAGAACCTGGGCCTTGGCTTCAACGGCAACAGGACAGTTTCAGGCTGGTTATGTGGAAGGCGCAAATGCAGGCAAGTTAACTGTAGATGCGACTGCGCTGGCTTTGCAGGGTGATCTAGTCGCACACAAAACCATAGGGACTTTCCAGCGTGGTGACTATGCGCACGTGAGCACGCCACTAGGCGGTACACTGAACATCAACTACCTTGGCGCAGGCAGTTTTAATATCACGGACCAGGTGAGTCTTTTACCAACGGAATTCACCAGCGAATCTAGCCTGAGTGACCAGCAAAAGCAGCAAAGCGAATTAAGTACCGGGGTATTTTCTAAAGGGATTAATAATCTCACATTGAACGCAAACTCTGCCAAGATCAATGTCAATGGTGCAATCAATGCCAGCCCAGCTGGCAGTATCAGCCTAGACGGCGGTGCCGGAGTGAATGTGGCCAGTAACATCACGGTGGCAGGCGGCAATGTGAAGCTGGCTGCGAGCAGTACTGCCGATGTGGTGCTCGCTGAGAATGTCAAAATCAGCACCGCAGGCTTATTCACCAATGATTTGCCGGGGATTCGGGGCGCAATGCAAGGCCAGGTTGTCACGCGTGGCGGCAACGTCACCGTCACAGACGGGCTGGTAATGAAAAACGGCTCAAGCATTGATGCAAGCTCTGGTGCCTGGATCAAAAGCAATGGCCAGGTGGCCTCTGCACAAGGCGGCAATGTTGACGTCACCCTGGCACAAAACTCGATTGCCGATGGCGCCATCACTTCTTATGGCTTGGTCACTAATGGCACCCAGACCAGTGGCGGGCAACTGGCTGTGCATTTGCAAGGCGTCACGGGTACGAGTGGCGTCAAGGATATCCAGCTTGGTGGCATCAAGCCGCAAGCCGCTAATACACTGTATTTATCAGAAGGGTTTTTCAAGTCAGGCGGGTTCTCTCAGTACACCATTGATAATCAAAACAATGTGTTAGGTTCTATTTCTGTCGGTGATGCCTCTGGCAGCCAGACAGTGATCCACCCAGAACAGGCGACTCGTTTCCTGTCTAGCGCTTCGCGTGGCATAGCTGGCGGGTTGATGCCGGATAACATCACCACCCCTGTGATGAGACCCGCGGATACCAGGCAGCCTGTCTCCATCAGCCTGAATGCAGGCAATCAGTTCACGCTGCATGAAAATGCATTATTGAGTACTGATGCGCCGACTGCAGTGAATGGTCCCAAAGGCAATGTCAGCATTACTTCTTTAGGGCAGATGTCGATTTTAGGCGGGATAGATGCACCCTCTGCCAATGTGACACTGGCGATCAAAGCACTGCCGGGCAGTGCAACCATTCCTAACTCCAAATTTGATAATACTTTGAGTTTATTTGTCGGGGAGAAGGCGTTTATCAATGCACGCGGTGCCTATATCGCGCCGCCTTCAGCCGATGGCACCTTGCGCCATAACGCGGTCGCCAATGCCGGCAATATCTCTCTTTCTGCAGAAAATGGTGTGCTGATCTTAAAAGAGGGCAGCAAGCTGGATGTTTCAGCCGTTTCTGGGGCAGTTGATTTGCCAGTCAGTGGCGGTTATGCGCGTCAGCAGGTAGACGGTAATGCTGGCAGCATTAAACTTGCTGGTAGAGATGGCATGGCGCTAGATGGTGATCTGCAAGGCCAGGCTAGTGGTGCGGGTGCAGCCGGTACGCTTGAATTAAGGCTGGGGGGCATTGATGCCGTCGGCACAGAAGGCAATAGCAATGACCCATTGTTTTACGCTGGCGGAAAGCGGATATTGACTGTCACTCAACAGCATCAGGTGGTGTCAGGCAGTAATAGTGCCGGTTCACTCACCAGTAACCTGATTGACACTTCAAGCCCGCAAAAACCACTGACCAATGCAGTGGGCAAAGGACAGATCTCTGCCGAACAAATCACAAAAGGTGGTTTTGATAATGTGGCATTGCGCGTGGATTATGTGCAGGAAAATTCCGCCAGTGGCCTGGTGTTTGAGAATGGGCTGACGCTGAATGTCCCTTCAGTGCTCACATTAGATGCCTCCTCTATTTCTGGCGCTGCCACGGTGAATAGTGCCGCATTGGTGCTCACTAACAGTAATGCGACCGCATTGGCTAATCCAACGCTGGGCACGGGACAGTTGCAGTTCAATGCTGATTTTGTCGATGTGATGGGCAATGTCGCTTTCACCAACATCAATGAGTTGCAGATCAAGAGCAGGGGCGATATCAGGCTAGGCGGTATCAGGAGCCGGTCTAGCAGTACCGGGTCATTGGTCACCCCGCACAAAGTGGTTATGGATGCGGCACAAATTTACCCTGTCACGGCGCATGCTTTTGAAGTGAAGCCTACTGGCAACAACACAGTGATTGAAGTGAGGAATAGCAGCAACGCCACCAGCCAGGTGCCACTATCAGCACAAGGCAAGCTGACATTGACGGCAGATCATATTTCTCAAGACGGCACCATACGTGCACCGTTGGGGCAGATCAGCCTGAATGCAGCAGAGTCGTTGGTGCTGGGTGAGCATAGCCTGACATCCGTGTCTGCCGAGAACAGTTTGATCCCCTACCTGGTGACAACCTTAGGCGGCAGCCGATTAGTGGCTGATAAAGATAGTGTGCAAAGTGACGCCAGCCCATACGCCGGCAAGAAGATTTCGCTGAATAGTAAAAACGTCGATATGCAAGAAGGGTCGACCGTGGATATTTCCGGCGGCGGCGATATGCTGGCATATGAGTGGATTCAGGGGATTGGCGGTACGGTGGATGTCCTGAACCAAAGTGGCTACTACGCCGTCATGCCAGGCCTGGGCAATCAGTACGCCCCATACGATTTCAATATGCAAAGCAATTCAGATGTGGCGCTCGGCCAGGCTATCTACCTGGCGGGCGGCAATGGCCTGGCAGCGGGTAAATATACGCTATTGCCAGCACATTATGCTTTGTTACCAGGTGCTTACCTGGTCAAGGCGAGCGCTGCCCAGGTGCCTATCAATGCAGCGCTGGGACAGCTGGACGGCGGTACATTGATGTCTGGTTACTTCACTCGTCTGGATGACACTAGCCGCGGCCAGTTCAATAGTTTCAGTGTTTACAATGGCAATGTGTTCACCGTCAATGCAGCAACCAAAGACTATAAGGGCCCTGCAGAATATCTACTGACCTACCTGAACGACTTTTACAGCAAGCAGGCTTCTACCAATAACACGACGTTGAACTTGCCTAAAGATGCAGGCCAGCTTTCAATTCAGGCGCTGAATCAACTAGAGTTGAACGGTAAGATCACGGGTAAAGCGGTGGCGGGAGGCAGAGGTGCGCTTGTCGATATTTCTTCAAACCGGATCGAAGTGGTTTCTGCTGCGAGTCCGCCAAAAACAGGCGTGCTGACTTTAACCGCCGATCAATTAAACAACATTGATGCTGAAAGTATCTTGTTGGGCGGTAGCCGGACGGTACAAGGCAATAAACAAACGATTACCACAAATGCGTCTGAGGTGGTTTTCTCCAATGATGCGACAAACTCGGTCAGCACCTCAGAGTTGCTGGTGGCTGCAAAAGATGAGATTCGCTTACGTGAAGGCGCTTCCATTCAAGCCGATGCATCCTCAAACGGCAGTGTAGGTGTACGTGAATTGCAGACCGAAGGTGCTGGTGCATTTTTTGCAGTTTCCGCGTCCAATACCTTATCGTTTGATCGCAGCAATGCGTCCAGCCTCACTGGCGTGATGGCGATTGAAAATGGTGCCAACCTGGGGGCAACGCGCTCTGCCGTGGTCGATGCCAGCCGCAGCTTGCAGCTGGGAGGTACGCTTGCCGTCGGGCAAGGCGGCTCTCTAACTTTGGGGACAAATCGCTTCCTGCTCGGTGACGCCGCTTCAGGTATTGATGGCACCAGACTCAGCCAGCAAACCTTACTCTCGTTTGCTGATTTAAGCCGGTTGAGCCTTAACAGCTATCAGAATATCGATATTTATGGCCAGGTAAGCCTGGGCAGTGATCAACTGAACTTAACGCTGAATACCAGTGGCCTGGCCCATCATGGGGATGGCAATGTTCAAATCAATGCCAATACGCTGACTTTGAAAAATACACAGGATGGCAGTGTATTCAATGCGCCTACTGATTCAAACAACTCTACACTGGTCTTGAATACAAAGAATACCGTGCTGGGCGAGACGCAATCAGTCAAAGGTAACAAGCAACGCTTTGATATTCAGGGCTTTGACCATGTCAATGTGAATGCGCAAGAAGCCATTACGGTGTCTGGTAAAGGCCAGGTGGATGTTAAAGCCACTTCCACACAATTGAGTGCGGCAAAAATCACGGCAGATACCGGCGCTAACTATGCCCTGAATGCCACCGGTAAACTTGAAACAGTGAGTAATGGCCAGGCGTTAGCTGAAACCAAAGGGTTCGGTGGCAAGCTCGCCATGACCGCCAGTGAAACAGTCATCAACAGTACGGTGGAGTTATTAGCCGGCCAATTTAATGCGACATCCACAAATGCAGATTTGAAGCTGAATTCAAACGGCAAGATCATCACGCGTTCGGCAACCGTACAATTTGACCAGGCACATGTCAAAAATACAGATGCAGGTGACGTAACCCTGACTTCTGCGACAGGCAACGTTGAAGTGGCAGAAAATGCCTTAATTGACGTGTCTGGAGGTAGCCAGCAAGGTGACGCCGGTTCTTTAACTGTCAATGCAAAGAATGGCCAGTTTGTGGTGGCTGACGGCGCGCTCAAAGGCGGTGCATCTGCCAGTGAGCAGTCAGGTGAGTTCAAATTAGATGTGAAGTCATTAAACAACTTCAGCCAGGTCAACAATGCGCTGGAAACCGGCAAGTTCAATCAGTCACGGGATATTCGTGTCAGAACCGGTAATGTCAATATTCAGACAACGGATACCGTCACTTCAAAACAGTTTATTTTGGGTGTGGATGCTGGTGATGCCAATATCGCCGGCAAGATCAACGCGGATAGTAGTAAAGGTGGTGACGTCGCGATTTACGCGAATGGCCTGGTCAAACTGGCGAATACTGCTGTGATTACCGCACGTGGTTTGCAGGCCAATCAATCTGCGGGCGATGTACAAACGGGCTCTGGCGGCGATGTGTTGCTTTCATCGAGTAGCCTGAGTACCGTCAATGCCGTGTCTGCCGAAGCTGGCGCCACCATAGACGTGAGCGGTTACGATAAAGCGGCCAACAATAATGTCGGCCTCGATGGTGCTGATGGTAGTGTGACGTTGCGTGGACGTCGCGGCACCACAGGCAACACCAATACAGTGAACGTGGCTTTTAACACGACTGGGGCCATTAAAGGCGCAGCAGATGTGCGGGTAGAGGGTGTCAAAACCTACACCAGTGACAGCTTCAATAGCAGTATTGCTGGCTTGGTGGCTGACACCAATAATTTCTACAACGCGAACCCGGACGCGGGCAGCTATGCCAAAACGAAAGATGGGTTGGTGGCTCAAGTATTGCCACACATCGAAGTGAAAAGCACGGGCAATATGACTTCTGATGCTGATCAGAACCTGCGGGCATTTGGTCTTTTGCCGGGTAAAGGCGGCACCCTGACTTTGATTTCAGGTGGCGATCTCGCACTCAATGGCTCTATCAGCGATGGCTTCAGCACGGCAGCCACCAACGGCGT
The DNA here is from genome assembly GCF_058744375.1 of Methylophilus sp. E2MeOHC9. NCBI lineage: Bacteria > Pseudomonadati > Pseudomonadota > Betaproteobacteria > Nitrosomonadales > Methylophilaceae > Methylophilus > Methylophilus sp. E2MeOHC9. Next base: position 74,720 of record NZ_CP196024.1, on the reverse strand, counting down.
TTTGCAGCCAAACACTAAAACCTTTAATTTAAACTTCATTGCCGGGGCAGATTACACTGCGGCTAACCAGTATGCGACAAAGAGCGAGGTGGGTAACTTTAGCCTTGCGAGTGGCAAACTGATCCGTACTGGTGAAGGCGATATCACGGTAGTTGCCGGGCGTAATATTGACCTTGCGCCGAATGCGAATATTTACACGCTAGGCAAAACCGTTGCCAATGTGGATGGTTTTACATTACCTCGTGCGGTGGCTAACTCCAGTGATGGAAACTCCTATAACTTGAACGGCAGCTACGTCAACAACGGCGGTGATATCGAGTTACGCGCTGGAAAAGACATTACCGGAAGCTTGTCCGGGCAGAGTGTCAACGAATGGCTTTCACGTCAGGGAACCCTGACCAAAGTAGGGGCCAGAGGCGCGGTCAGGGATACCAGCTGGTGGATCCGGGCTGACCTGTTTAACCAGGGTGTGGCAGCATTGGCTGGCGGCGATGTCACGGTGAAAGCGGGCGGCAATATCACCGACTTTTCGGTCGCTTCAGCGACTAATGCACAGTTTGATAATGCGGGTACGCCTTCAACAGGTAATTCTGTGGTCAATGGCGGCGGCGATATCAATATCCATTCGGGTGGCGATTTAACCAACGGCATCTATTACAGTGGCCGTGGCGAGTTAAATATCCGTGTGGATGGCGATATCAAGAAAACCGGCACCACAGGCACCACTATCGCTTTGCAAGACGCTAAAGCAGATGTGCGCGCCACGGGTGCAGCGGTGATTGAAACCGTCTATAACCCAACCTTGTGGATGCAGAATACCAATGTCACCAACAGTGACAACCTGACGTTCTTTAATACCTACACGGATAACAGCAGTTTTAGCCTGTCAGCGCTTTTGGGTAACCTGACCATAGGTCAAAGTGATCCAGGCAGTTTAAATAAAGGCACTTTATTTAATGATGACAACAACTCCCTGGGAGCCGTCATTAAAAATGATATGGCCGCTATCCATCCTGGCTTGGTAGAAGCCACGGCGTTTGGTGGGGGCATCACAGTGAATAAGATCATTGTCGCACCTTCAAAAAATGGCGGCTTAAATTTGCTGGCAAACGCGGATATTGTCGGTGCAGTGTCGTCCGCCGAGCGTGATAAGCCTGTGGCCCAGATACTGATGTCCAATGCTGATACTGCTACTAACTTAAGTATTCTGAACCCGTTTGCAGGCAGGCCTACCGATAACCTGGTGTTGTTTGGTGACCTGAAGTATGGCAATAAGCCTAGCTCAGTGAATACGGGCACAACGAACACCGCAGTGATAGTCTCGAAAACAGGCAGTATTGACCTGCCTGGTGATCCGCCTGCCAGCCTGGCCTCACAAGCAGAGGGCGCTGGCTCTTTTGGCCTCAAGACCTCAATGCCCGCCTATATTTCTGCGGGTAAAAACCTGACCTTGAATGCCTCGATTCAGCATAACAATCAAAATGATTTGAGTTATCTCAAGGCGGGTAACGACATTGTGATGAAAGCCAATCAGCCACTGGCCAAAATGGAGGTCAATGGTCCGGGTGATCTGATCGTGCAGGCAGGCAGGGATATTAACCTGGGCAATTCTGCCGGTATTTTGTCCCGCGCCAACAACGTCAACCCTAACTTGGCTACCAACGGGGCCAACATTACGGTATTGGCTGGGGTGGGTGAGCTAGGTGCTGATATTGCAGGGTTTATCAGCTTGTATATAGACCCGCAAGGCCGTGGTCCGGTGAGCCTGCGAGATTCAGCGGCGCTGGGTGAGTATCGCGCCAAGGTCAATGCGAGTGTGCATGCCTATATGCAAAAAATGACCGGTAAAACCCTTACCGTTGATCAGGCGATGCAGCTTTACCTGGCACTGGACGTGAACAAGCAGTCGCCGCTGGTGTATGACGTATTCAGCAAAGAAATGATATTTGCGATCAAGGATTATGTTCAGACCGCCAATACTGAAAGAGGCGATGCAGTGATCAGTGGCTTATTCCCCTCACAACGTACCTACAATGGCAATATTTCAATGTATCAAAGCCAGATAGTGACTGCACGTGATGGCAATATTAATCTGTTGCTGCCGGGCGGATTGCTGAATGCCGGTGTGGCAGCCGACCCGGCTAACTTGCCGCATGGTATCGGGATTATCACTGAGCGTGGCGGTTACATTAATGTCTATGCCGAAAAAGGCTTTGAGGTGAACCAGTCCAAAGTGAAAACGCTGTTTGGTGGTGACTTGATCGCCTGGGTGAATAACGGTGATATTGATGCCGGGCGTGGCTCCAAGACGGCGGTTTCCATTCCTGAACGTAACCCGATTATCGATAACCAGGGCAATGTCACTGTGGAAGTAAAAGGGGTCGCCTCAGGCAGCGGCTTGGCGACAGAAACCTATGATCCCGATGGACCAAACGGAAACATGGTGGCGCCTAAGTCTGGCACTGTTTATCTGGCTGCACCGCGAGGGGCACTGGATGCAGGCGAGGCGGGTGTTTCTTCTGGAGGTGATTTGTTTGTCGGCGCGCAAGTGATTAATAATGCGACCAACATCACCGCGGCAGGTACTTCTGCCGGTGTCCCGGTCGCGGATACTGGTAGCCTGGCCGGTTCACTGGCGGGTGTCACCAGTACGGCGGCGGGTGTCAGCAATGCCATGACTGAGAATCTGGCAAACCAGATGGGTAACCAGAATGTGGCGCCTAAAGAGTTGCCACCTATCGTGACAGTGAAGACGATTCGTTTAGAGGATTAATGCGCTAACCGGATTGAAAAAACGCCCACCAATGGTGGGCGTTTTTTTGTGGTTAAAGCTAGCTTGAGCGTATTAAGCCTTCGCAAATGCCTTGCGCAATTCAGCGATCGCAAATACTTGTGCTTCCCTGGCTTTGGCAACCACATCCGCCATGCCAAAAAACTCATGCACAACACCGGTGTAGTGGCGATAAGCAACGGGTACGCCGTCACTTTCCAGGCGTTCGGCAAACTCTTTGCCTTCTTCATACAGCGGGTCGATCTCGGCCGTGATCACGGTGGCAGGTGGCAAGTTTGCCAGTGAGCTGGCTTTATCCGGCAACGCGTAAGCGCTGTAGGCATCGAGTGGTTCGCTGTAATGCTTGAAGAACCAGTTCATCATGGCGGCGTTCAAGGGTTTAGCATTGGCATTATCAATGTAGGATGAGTTAAACACATTGTTGTTCACCAGTGGATAAATGAGCAGTTGGTGTACAGGCAGCGTCACATCTTTATCGCGAGCCATCAATGACACCACCGCTGCCAGGTTACCACCGGCACTTTCACCAGCCACGGCAATACGCTTGCGGTCACCATTGAGCTCTTCCGCATGCGTCAGCAACCATTGGTAAGCTGCAAACGCTTCATTCGGTTGGGTAGGGAACTGGTGTTCCGGCGCCTGATGGTAATCCAGCGATACGACGATGGCCTGCGCACCTTGCGTCAAGGCAATGATAGAACCCTCATAAGTTTTGGTGTCTGCAATCACAAAGCCGCCGCCGTGGAAATACAGGATCACAGGGAATGGCCCATCGCCCACCAATGGCGTGTAGACCTGAGCCGGTATACTTCCTACCGGCCCACCGGGGATGCTGATAGTGGTAGAAGTGAATAATTGCGCCCGTGGCGGATGACCATTCTCGGTCAGGATTTTCTTAACTGCATCTGTAGGCGTAGGTTGCTGGCGAGCCTCTTCAGGCGACAAAGTCTCAATCGGCTTGCCACCCAGGGATACCAGCGCGTCTATCACTAACTGCATATCCGGATCTGCCTTTGGTGGTTCGCCACCAATGGCTTTTTTAATCGCCTCAACCGGGGCCGAGCCTTCAATGGCAGGAATAATCCCGGCTACTTTATTGAGTATCGGATCGCTTCTTGAAGTAGTTGTCATGATTTGCCTTTCTTATTCAATCGGGTGGGTAATCGTGTGAACCCCTACCTTAGCTGCATCGTTTTCCTGTTCCTATCAGGCATCGCACCAATTTGCTGTAGGACAAGCTTTACAACGATTTCATACGCCTATTGAAACAGTGGTTGTTTAGGACAGGCCATCCGTAAGTCTTCCGCTTGCACCTTGCATGGCAAGAATAAGGTTTTGCTCATTTCAATGAGGATTGGCCGGATGACTAGTCTTAAGGTCTGGTCGTTGACCCGAAAATGTATCAATCGCACCTGTTTTTAGATCATTCCCTAGTCCGACCTACCTAGTTTTGTGGCGGCAAACTTAATAAATCACCCACTGTAAATTGATAAATTAATCAGGCTTTTATTCAAGTCAAAAACTTGCGGAGTCTGAGAAATGAAATTAAAAAAATTACAGTGGGTGCTGGCCTTATCAGGTTTGGTACAAATGAGCCTGTCAGCACAGGCGGGCGTTGTCATCAGCCAGATCTATGGCGGTCAGGGCAACGTCTATAACCAGGATTATGTGGAGCTGTTCAATAACGGCACCGCTGCAGTGAATATCGGTGGCTGGTCTGTGCAGTACAGTAGTGCCACCGGTACCGGCAACTTTTCTGCCAACGGCGTGACGAGCTTGTCCGGCCTGTTACAACCGGGCCAATATTACCTGGTGGGCCTGAGAAGTGCAGCCAATGGTTTAACTTTCACGGCGGATGTCAGCAACAATGCTACCGACATGAGTGGCACTAACGGCAAAGTCGTGCTGGTGAATAGCAGCACAGGGCTGGCCTGTAATGGCGGTTCAGCCGTTTGCAGCCCTGCACAGCTGGCACAGATCGTAGACCTGGTAGGTTACGGCAGCGCCAATTTCTTTGAAGGTGCCGCGGCCCCTGCCATCACTGGTAGTACGGCATTGTTGAGGAAAAACAATGGCTGTCAGGATAGCAACCAGAACGGCAGTGATTTTGTGACTGGTGCCCCTGCGCCACGCAACACCAGCAGTGCGGTGAATGTGTGCGGTAGCGGCCCGGTGGGCAACCAGCCGATTGTGACCTCTTGCCCGGCAGTCACCTTGCAAGTAGGCGAGGCCGGTTCGGTATCACTGCAAGCGACGGATGCTGACAGCATCGTCAATGCGGCGACCTTGTTAGCCACTGCCCCTGCAGGTGTCAGTTTGAATAACGTTATTGCTGCGGGTAGCGACGGCCAGTCAGCCAGTGCCAGCCTGCAACTGGATGGCAGCCTGCCAGCCGGTGTTTACGCGGTAGATGTGCGCTTTGCCAATAACGAAGCGCAAACCGCGACCTGCAGCGTCAATGTCACAGTGCAAAACAGCAGCATCACCCGTATTTACAACATTCAGGGCAGTGGATTGGGCGTGGCTTCAGTCAGCCCGCTGAATGGTCAGAACGTCACCACTGAAGGAGTGGTTACCGCTGTGTTCCCCGGCCTGAACGGCTTTTATATCCAGGATGCTACTGGCGATGGTAACCCGCTCACTTCAGATGGCATTTTTGTCTACCTGGGGACTGGCGTAACACCGACTGTCACGGCTGGTCAAAAAGTACGTTTGGCAGCCACGATTACCGAGTTCAACACCATTACCGAGCTGATCAATATCAGCGGCCTGCAAGTGTTGAGCAACAACAATGTCATCCTGCCAACCGATATCAGCCTGCCGGAAGTCACTGAAGGCGATCTGGAGGCTTACGAAGGCATGCTGGTACGTATCACTTCACCACTGACCGCTTCGCAGAACTACTTCCAGGGCCGTTATGGACAAGTAACCCTGTCTGCTGAAGGCCGTATGATCAAGCCGACCAATATCCACCCGGCCAACTCAGCGGCTGCGGCACAACTGGCGGATGACAATGCGCGCAGACGCCTGGTGCTGGATGACGGCAGCAGCGTGCAGAACCCTAACCCGATCCCATTTATCGGTGAGGACAACACCTTGCGCGCCGGCGATATCGTTGAAAACCTGGTCGGTGTGATTGATCATGGGTTGATCACGGCGTCTAACCCTGGCCCACGTGATTACAAACTGCATCCAACCCAGGCCGTGAATTTCACGCGTGACAATGTACGCACAGCCACACCGGCGCCTGTTGGTGGTAATTACAAAGTGGCCAGCTTCAACGTGCTGAATTACTTCACCACCTTTACCAATGGTGCAACTGCCAGTGGCCAGACCGGACAGGGTTGTCGCCTGGGCAGCAGCGTGACTGCTTCAAACTGCCGTGGTGCCAATAACCTGGTGGAATTCAACCGTCAGCGTAACAAGATCATACGCGCACTGACAGCCATCAATGCCGATGCGGTTGGTTTGATGGAGATTCAGAATAACGGCACGGTGGCGGCACAAAACCTGGTCGATGGCCTGAATGCCGTATTGGGTGCCAATACCTATGCGGTGATCGCTGATCCGGCCAGTGGTACCGGTACCGATGCGATCAAGGTGGCGATGATTTACAAGCCAGCCCGCTTGACACCAACGGCAGGTGCCTTGTCTGACAACAACAGCATCAATAACCGTCCGACACTGGCGCAAACCTTCCAGGCTGCCAATGGTGAAAAGTTCTCTGTGCTGGTGAACCACCTCAAGTCCAAGAGCTGCTCAGATTCAGGTGGTGCAGATGCTGACCAGGGTGACGGCCAGGGTTGCTATAACACGCAACGACTCGCACAAGCCAACCAACTGGTGCAATTCATCCAGACCGTTAAAAACCAGGCCAACGACCCGGATGTGCTGGTGATCGGCGACTTGAATGCCTACGGTAAGGAAGACCCTGTGCTGGTGCTGGAAAACGCCGGTCTGCAAGACCAGATCGCACGTTTCAATGACCAGGCCGGTTACTCCTACGTGTTTGATGGTGAATCCGGTTACCTGGACCATGCACTGGCAAACGCCGATCTGGCAGCGCAAGTGACTGGCACCGTGCACTGGCATATCAACGCCGATGAGCCGTTCGTCATCGATTACAACACCGAGTTCAAACCGCAGGACCTGTACACAGATTCCCCATACCGCTCTTCTGACCATGATCCGGTGATTGTCGGTCTGCAACTGGTGAAATCCGTGCAAGGCGGTAACCAGCGCGACACCCTGGTGGGCACGCCAGGTGACGATGTGCTGACTGGTGGCCTGGGTGCTGACACCTTGACCGGTGGTGCTGGCCGCGACCTGTTTGTGTACCAGAGCATGCGTGACGCGATCGATACCATCACCGACTTTACGCCTAATGAAGATCAACTGGATATCCGTGAACTGCTGCAAAGCATCGGCTACCAGGGTTCGCAGCCATTCGATGATGGCGTAGCCCGCTGGGTCAGCGTAAGTGGCGGTACACAACTGCAGATTTCAGCCAAGCCACTGGTGACCCTGAGAGGGGTGACACCGGCAAACCTGAATGCCCAGCGCGACGTACGTTGGTAGGCAGGTGCAGGTAGGTTGAATGTAATAAGCCGGCGTGACTAAAGCATCGCGCCGGCCATTAAAAAACCATGAAAAAAGTTGTTATTCAAATTTATATCGAGAGAGGATTTATCATGAAAAAATTCAGTTTGATCGCAGCCTTGTTGCTGTCTACGCAGGCCAACGCGGCCTTGAATGCCGGTGACATTATGTTCACTTCTTTCAACGCCGATGAAGATGGCCTGTCATTTGTGACGTTTGTTGATATCGCCGCCAACACCCGTATCTACTTCAGCGATAACGAGTGGACCGGCAATGCATTCAATAGTGGCGAAAGCTACAACCAGTGGGTTTCCAGTAGCGTAGTGACCGCTGGTACCGTGGTGCGTTTTTCAGACTACGACAAAAACACCCTGGTAGCTTCTACCGGCGTATTGACTCGCGCTACCGTGAGCGGCAACAGCAACTGGGGTCTCTCAAACTCAAATGAAACCGTGTATGCCTATCTTGGTACTGGCGCGACTGCACCAACGACATTCTTGTCCGCGATCACTAATGGCAAGTTCGCTACAGATGGTTCTTTTACCAATACTGGCCTGAGCAAAGGCGTGAACGCTATTGAACTGACTGCTAAAGCCGGTGCTTCCAGCGAGCCAGACTATGCCGAGTACAACGGTGTGCGCAGTGGTTTGAGCAGCTTTGAGGATTACAAAGCACAGGTGGCTAACGTGAACAACTGGAATGTAGACACAGTGAACAACAGTGTTTCAGTTGGTATTGCGCCTAATACAACCGCATTTACCGTAAGTGCTGTTACGCCTGTACCAGAAGCAGACAGCGTAGCGATGTTGCTGGCTGGTCTGGGTGTGCTGGGCCTGGTACGTCGTCGCCAATCACGTTAATACTGAAAAAGAGTGCCGTGATTGTTCGCGGCACTCCATGGAGAAGAATATGTTTAAACTGAAACAATTGACTGCATGCGTGGCTCTGGCATTCACTGCCGGTGGTGCCTGGGCAGAAGGTGTGACTGTATTGCACGTGGGTGACCAGGAAAGCTGGTTGTTGTCTGCACAAGGTAACTTGCGCGATGACGCTGGTCAGGCTATTTCATTTTACGGTGGTGTTGACCGCCTGGCCGCTGTGATTAAAAATGCCGAAACAGCAGCAGTGGCTCAAAACCGCACGGTATTAAAACTGAATGCCGGTGATGCATTTTTACCTGGCCCACGTTTTACTGCCAGCCTGAATAACCTGGCTAACAGCTTTACCGATGGTGGCCAGGATTTTTACGATGCCATCGCCCTGCGCCAGATTGGTTTTGACGCCATGGTGTTCGGTAACCACGAGTTTGATCTCGGCCCGCAAGTGGCTGCCCGTTTTGCCAAAGTATCCGGCAGCACTTATCTTTCCAGCAACCTGAATTTTAACGCGACGTCTGAATTCAGTGCCTTGAAAGCCAGTGGTAAAGTAGCGCCTTCTAAAGTCATCACAACTACAGCCGGCCATAAAATCGGCCTGGTCGGTGCGACGACGCCATTGCTGCCTAATATCTCCTCCCCAGGTGCAGTGAATGTCATTGGTTATGACGCGAATAATACCGAAGCACAAAACCTGCTAGCACTGATCCCGCTGATCCAGGCCGAAGTCACCCGCCTGCGCAGCGAAGAGGGTGTGACGACCGTGATTTTAATGAGCCACCTGCAAAATGCGGCTAACGAAATCAGTATCGTTGTGCCAGCACTGACAGGTGTTGACCTGGTGTTATCCGGTGGCGGCCATGAGTTGATGGTGGATCCGGATGATGCGCTGATCAACGGTGGCGTCGCTGCGACTTTCACTTCACATCCAGTGAATGCTGTGGATGCGCATGGTAAAACAGTGCCGGTATTAACCAGCCACTTTGGTAATCGTTATGTTGGTCAGGTGAATTTCAGTATTGATGACACTAGCGGTCAATTTGTGGCGATCGAATCCAGCAAGATGATGCGTGTGACCGGTGCGGCTGCCGATGCAGACCGTGTTGCCGGTGATGCAACGATCAAAGCCCAGGTAGTGACACCAGTGCAGAACTACATTTCTGTATTGAATGCACAAATCATTGGTACTACAGCAGTGAAATTGAACGGCCCGACACATACCACATGCGCAGCCTTGCCATGCACGTTTGTTGCCGGTGTACGTAACGCTGAAACCGGCCTGGGTGACCTGGTAGCCGATGCGATGCGCTTTGCTGGTAAAACCGAAGTCGCCATCCAGAACAGTGGTGGTATCCGTACCAATATCGCTGCCGCTGGCAATGTGTCTGTGGGCGATACCTTCAATATCCTGCCATTTACCAACCTGGTCAAACGCGCACCAGCCGTGAATGCGACGCAATTGAAAGATCTGCTGGAACATGGTTATGGCGATACCAGCCCGACTGGTCGTGCCAATGGCCGTTACCCGCAGATTTCCGGCATGCAAGTGGTTTACAACAGTAACAATGTTGCCCGAACCACTAAAGGCACCGGCAACCGCGTGCAACGCGTGGTACTGGATGACGGCACCGTGCTGATTGATAACGGCGTAGTCGTCAACAATAGCCGCAGTTTCTCTTTCACTACGATTGATTTCACGGCTGCAGGTGGCGATGGTTTCCCTTTCGCTGCTAACAACGTGGTATTTGAAGATAGCCCCTTCACCATTACTTACCAGGAAGCATTGGCCAACTACATCCAGTCACCCAAAGCAGAAGGTGGCCTGGGTCGTTTGAGTAATGCCGATGGCGATGAGATCACGGTGAACTATTACGGCCTGGAAAACCAGTATGACAAAGGTGGCCGCCTGATTGACCTGGCGATTGCGACTACTACCCCCGGCGTGACACGCACTGGCACTGCCAACCGTGATGTACTGGTGGGCACTGCTGGCGATGACATCATCACCGGTGGCCTGGGCGTGGATACGCTGACTGGTGGCGCGGGTAATGATGTATTTGTCTACAACAGCATACGTGATGCTGGTGACACCATCACCGACTTTACCCCTTATGCCGACAAATTACAGTTAAGCGCATTGCTGGCTTCACTGGGTATCTCCGCCAACGTTGCGATAGCCGAAGGCTACATCACGCTGCTGGATGTGACCGGTGGCGTACAGGTGCTGGTGGATACCGATGGCATAGCAGGTCCGGCCACAGCTAAAACACTGGTGACCCTGAAAGGCCTGACCGCGAAGCAAGTGGCGCCTGCCAGAGACTTTATTCTTTAATTTTTACGATTAATTCTTTTAGAGGAACATATGATGAAATCTTTGATTAAAAAAGCAGCATTGATCGCGCTGTTGAGCAGCGTATTACCTGCACAAGCGGCCATCCAGTCATGGCAACTATCTGGCCAGGTTGATTCCGGTCACTTCAACGGCACTTCCTACAACGGTCAATTCAGTTTTGATGACGCAGGCCTGCTGGCTTCTGGCACTGAACTGGTAAACCTGGATAGCCTGCAATTCAACTTCGGCAGCACCCTGTTCAATCTGGGTAGCCCTGCCGTGACAGATGCGATTGCAGTATTCCAGGATGGTATATTCACCGGTATCGAGTGGGGTGTAGATGCGACTAGCCCGGCCATCGGTTTTAGCCTGATTGCAGGCTCGTCAAATACATCCGAGGCATTCTTTGCCTACGACACACCACTGGGCTTGTCAGGTGCAGGTAACGTAAATTACGCATTGTCCGCGGTACCTGAGCCTACGCAATCCAGCCTGGTATTCATGGGCCTGGGTGTGATCGGTTACATTGTGACCCGTCGCCAGACAAAATAGCCATTTTCCTCCAGCCTGTGTAAGCAGGTCTAAATGTGCTTTAAGCCCGGGTTGATCCCGGGCTTTTTTTATGAAAATAAAAAAACTAGTCCGGCTAGTCCGTTCTTAATTTCTCTGCCACATTCACTCTATAGACTTGCACCTCGAATTAACTCGACTGCGATGGATATGAAGAAGTCTACCCTTGGTTTAATAGCCAGCCTCTGTTTGATGACCCTTGCTTTACCAGCGAAGGCCGCCTGGAATGCAGACTGGGCCACACAACAAAAAATCACCATAGACACAGCCAACGTGAAGGAGGCCGTGAACCAGGCGCCTGTGCTGATACGTTTGCATTCGGGGAATTTTGATTTCACCGGTGCCAATGTCGATGGTTCTGATATCCGCTTTATTGCAGCTGATGACAAAACTGAACTCAAATTTTCACTTGAAAAATATGATGCAGTGAACGAGCTTGGTGTTGCCTGGGTGGTATTGCCGCAATTGTCCTCTGCCAATAAAGACCTGGCGATCAGCTTGTATACCGGCAATGAATCAGCCAAGGCTGGCAGTGATGCACAGGCACTGAATGACCCGGCGCTGGTGGCACGCTTCGCCTTCTCGGAAAACGCTTTGCTGAAAGATAGCGGCGCTAACCAGTTGACTGCTACTGGCAACGCGACCCAACAAAAAGCCGGGCTGATCGCAGAAAGCGCTGTCCTCAATAACAGCCCACTTACGATTACTTTGCCAGCCGCACCAGCGTTGGCAAATGGTGCGACCTGGTCAGTTTGGTTAAAAACGGCCAGCCTGCCGCAAACTGCCACAGTATTTAAAACTGGCAATATTAGCCTCAAACTGGACGGCAACACGCTGGCCTTGCAGGCCGGTGCAGCCAATACACGTGGCGGCGAATTGAAGCCAGGTCAGTGGCAGCATGTGGCACTGGTGTTCCAGGGTGGCCAGGCTATTGTTTATATCAATGGTCAATCGGTTGCCCAGGTAGCTGCCAGTGATGCACAAGCGGCGACTACGTTGACGGTTGGTGAAACATTGACTGCCGAGATTGATGAATTGCAGCTGGCATCCACTGCGCGTAGTGCTGCCTGGCTGGGCCTGGTCGCGCAATCGCAAGGGGCAGATGCCAACCTGGTGGTCGTTACCCCGGCAGGTGAGGGTGGTGCTGAAGAAGAGGGTGAAGCCAACTACATGGGCATTCTGATCGACAGTTTGACGGTCGATGCCAAAGTAGTGATCGGCATCCTGGCCGTGATGTTCTTGGTCAGTGTCTGGGTGATGTTCAGCAAAGCGGTGCTGGTCACACGTACTGACAAAGACAATGCCCTGTTTTTACAACGCTTCCAGAAAGCCTCTGCTGATGATTTGCTTAAGCTGGATGGCGCGGGCAATTATCCGAATTCCACCCTGTTTGGTTTATACAAGGCAGGTCTGCGTGAGATCAGGAAACGTGAGCATGATGGCAAAGTGTCATTGAGCGGTGCATCCATCGATGCGATCAAGGCTGCCGTAGATGCCGACCAGGTCCGCGAAACGCAGCGCATGAACAGCCTGATGGTATTACTGACCATCGCGATTTCCGGCGGCCCTTTCCTGGGTCTGTTAGGGACGGTGGTCGGTGTGATGATTACCTTTGCCGCGATTGCCGCCGCGGGCGATGTGAACGTGAACGCGATTGCACCGGGTATTGCCGCTGCGTTGCTGGCGACTGTGGCCGGTCTGGCGGTGGCGATTCCAGCCCTGTTTGGTTACAACTACCTGGCCAGCCGTGTGAAAAACATCACCATCGCCATGCAGATTTTTGTCGATGAGTTCATTACCCGTACCGCTGAACTGTACGGTAAGGAATAAGGCAGCGCGATGTCAGAAGGCGTCAAGGAAGAGAACCAGCTTTACGATGAGATCAACATTACGCCCATGCTGGACCTGGCGTATGTGTTGCTGGTGATTTTTATCATCATGACCACCGCTTCAGTACAAGGCGTCAAAGTAGAAATGCCGCATACCGTGAATTCTGCCGCATTAGCCAAACCGCAAATGCGCGCAATCACCGTCACCAGTGATGGCAGTGTCTACCTGGATGCTTTCCCTGTCGATATGGCGCAGCTGGAGCAACGCCTGGCGCAATACAAAGGCAGCAATCCTGAGCTGCCTGTGGTCCTCAAAGGCGATGCTGCCGCGCATTACGAAAAAATCTCCGAGGTGCTTGAAATCTGTAAGCGGCTGGATATCACTGAAGTCGGCCTGGTCACCAAAAAGGTTGTGGAATAAACATGCAAGTTCAAAACGACGCACAACCTTACGACACCATTAACATCACGCCCATGCTGGATCTGGCGTATGTGTTGCTGGTGATTTTTATCCTGATGACCACTGCGGGTGTGCAAGGCCTGACCATGAATCTGCCCAAGCCTTCCAACAAGCCGAGTACCGAAAAACACGACCTCAAAATCGTGCAGGTACAGCAGGGTGGCACGCTGACGATCAACGGTGTGGGTGTGAATATGGCTGAACTGGAAACCCAGCTCAACCAGGCCAAGGCCATGGACCCCAAGGTGAATATTATGATCAAGGGTCAGGCGCAAGCGCCGTATGCGGGCGTGATTTCTGTGATCGACCTCGTCAACCGGCTGCAAATTGAAAATGTCGGCCTGGTCACGGGCAAGATCGGGACCTAAGCCATGGCCATACATGAACTAGAGGATATATCCGAGGCTGTGCCGCCCTCTGCGGCACGTGTCTGGATCACGCGTATTGCGATTGTGTTGCTGGTGCTGGCAGTACTGGCCGGGATTGGTTATGGCATTAAAAAACTGTTTTCTGGCGGCCAGCCGCATAAAAAGCAGATCACGACCGTGAAGCTGCTGCCAGATACGCCGCCCCCTCCGCCACCCCCGCCGCCTAAAGAGCCTCCGAAAGAAACACCCAAGGAGCAGCCAAAAGAAGCGCCTAAAGAGCCTGAGCCCAAGCCAGTAGAAGCGCCGCCTGCCGAGAGTTTGAAGATGGAAGGCGCGGCTGGCGATGGACCTAGTCCGTTTCAGTCAGGGGCGGTCAACAATGAATACAAAGGTGGTGATGTGACCACTGGCCCCAAAATCGGTGGCAAAAAGAATATGGCCGCTTTTGCCTGGTTCACCGGCAAGGTCGATGCACAAATTAAAAAAACACTGGCCGCCGAGAGTGGGCTGAATAAGACCAAGTACCAGGTAGAAGTCAGGGTGTTTTTAAATGCACAGGGCGATATAGACCATGCAGAGCTGATTGATTCCACCGGTGACAAGGAAACCGATGCCCTGATCCGCAAGGCATTGGCTGGTGTGCGTCCGATAGGGGAATCCGCACCTGAAGATATGCCAAGAAAAGTGGTGATCCGGGTGACTTCACAAAATATGTCTTGATCGTGAGCTGCCGTAACAAATGCAGGCATGGCTTTCAAGCGCTCAGGCAGTTGCAAAAGATAAGGGTAACAAGGGAAAGATAATGAAAATGAAAGCAAGAAACTGGGTGATTCCCATGATGGTGGCGGCCATATTCGGCTCGCAGACCGACATCGCAGGTGCCAGTGAGCGTGAATCACTGGAAGAAGTGCGTGCGACGACCATGAGCCTGATCGAGCTGCTGGTGCAGGAGGGCGTGCTTTCAAAAGAAAAAGCAGATGCCTTGCTAAAGCAGGCGCAGCTGGCTAAGCAAAAAGCGAAGGAAGAAGCGGAAGCCGCAGCTTCGCAAGAGGGCGTTGTCGCGGAGAAAACGGCTGAAGGCCAGCCTAAAGCGATTCGTGTGCAATATGTGCCCGAGCATGTCAAAAACGAAATGCGTGCTGAAATCGAGCAGGAAGTCATGAAAAAGCTCAATTACAAGGCGGGTGAGCGCCTGGGCGTGCCTGAGTGGATAGACCGCATTGAGTGGACCGGTGAGTTGCGCCTGCGCTATCAGGAAGATATGTTCAGCGAGAATAATGTGATTCCTGGCGTGCTGTCGTCATCATCAGTGCGAAATGTGGTCGTCAATAACTCAACCGAAGACCGCGAACGCCAGCGTATACGTGCATTGTTCGGCGCAAATCTGCATATCAATGACTGGTTGACCGGTGGCATCCGCTTCCAGACCGGTTTGCTACAGACGCCAGTGACGCCCAACCAGACCGAGGGCTTTTCACAAGGCAAGTTTGTGTTCGGCCTGGATAGGGCGTTTCTTGAAGCGAAACCCTATGACTGGCTGACGCTGACGGGTGGCCGTTTCGCCAATCCGTTTTTCACCAGCAACCGTACCTTTGGCACGGATCTGATCTGGGACCCGGATCTGGCATTTGATGGTTTTGTTGCGAGTGCAAACCCGGTCATTAACAAGAATTGGAAGCTATTTTCCAATGTGGGTGCGTATCCGATTGAAGAAATTGAAAGCTCTAATACCAATAAGGCGAAAGATAAATGGCTATATGCTGCACAGGGTGGTGTGGAGTGGACCTCAAGCAATGATAGCAAGGTGAAACTGGGCGTAGCTTTCTATGACTTTAAAAATGTAGAGGGTGAACTCAATCCAGTCGGTGATCCGACCAGGTATGCGGGCACCGTGCCGCTCTGGCGCCAAAAAGGTAACAACACCTTTAGTGTCGATGGTTTGAATGCGAACCAATGTGGCTCAGGCGGCCCTTGTGGTTTAGCTTCACAGTTCCAGCTGATTAATTTCACCGGTGAAGTAGACCTGGCAGCATTCGATCCGGTGCATGTCATTTTGCATGGTGCTTATGTGAAAAACATTGGTTTTGATGCACAGGAAATTGCGCGCCGCACCGGCACGGCATTGGGTACTTATAAAGAAGAAAACGAAGGCTACGAAGTTTCCCTGATGGTGGGCCATCCAGCCATTAAAAAGCTGCATGACTGGCAAGTGTTTGGCGGCTATCGCAGATTGGAAGCGGATGCTGTCATGGATGGATTCACTGATTCCAACTTCCACCTGGGCGGCACAGATGCCAAAGGTTTCTTTATTGGCGGGCAATATGGCATCGGTAAAAATGCCTGGCTATCCTCACGCTATATCAGCACGGATGAAATCACTGGCTTGCCGTTCTCGGTGGATACGTTCTTCGTCGACTTGAATGGCAGATTCTAGGAGCGCGGCATGAAACTCATCACAGCGATCATTTTGGGTGTTTTCCTGGCTGGCATGCATGCATCTGCGCTCGCGGCTGAAAAGCAGGACAAGGCAGCTAAACGCGCCGCGATTTTGATGCAGAAGATGAAGCAGGATATGGAAGCTGAAAAAAGCGCCCTGCAGACGGAGTTTGAACAGGAAAAGAAAACGATGTCTGACGCGTTAAGCCACGCACAAACTGCGGAGCGTGCGCATTCTGCAAAACTGCAAGGCCAGGCAAAACGCGCGCAGCAATTGCAGGCAGAGGCGCAGAAGCTGGGCAGTGAGAAGGCAGCATTGACCACCCAGTTACAACAATTGCAATCACAGCTGGCTGAACAAACAAAGCGTCTGGAAGCCACCGAGCAGCAATTGAAAGTAGCCAGGGCTGATCTGGACGTCAATGATATGCAGCGCAAAAAACTGGTCAGCCATGTGAGTGCAGAACATCAGCAGCGATTGTCATGTGAAGAGAAAAACAGCCGTCTTTATGCTTACGGCAATGATTTGGTCGGCCTGTATGCAGATGCCAGTGCTTACCGGAAAGCCATGCGTGATGAGCCGTTCTTTCAACTCAAACGCGTCGAGCTTGAGAATCTTTTGCAAAACAAACGCAGCCAGCTGATTGAAAATAAAGTTGATACAATAGCAAGCCCCTGACCATGTGCGGTGGTTCAGGAGGTTCCGTTATTTTGAGTATTGGCTGAGCCCATGTTTCTTCAACTGCAATCCCTGTTTACCCTGCATGAGCGTGCCAGGATTTATCCGTTCATCGGATTTATCCTGTTGCTCGCCTGCGAGCCTTTGCTTGCCTCAGGCCTTCATTGGCTAGGGTTAAGTTCACAGCCGACCTACCTGTTGCGCACGCTGGCAGCGGTCGCGTTGTTGCTGTATTACCGCCGCGACTATATAGAGTTGTCGGTAGCGCCCACTTTCTATCAGGGTGTGATCGCCATTTTGAGCGGGCTGCTGGTGTTTGCGATATGGATATTGCCTTATCCCGAATGGATGGGCGGATACGTGGCAGGCGATAGTAAAGCGATGCCCATGGCCGATGCGGTGGATATGTTCTGGTTGATTTGTCGCTGGAGTGGGTCTGCGCTGGTGGTGCCTGTGATCGAAGAGCTGTTCTGGCGCGCCTATTTGATGCGCAGGCTGCAGCATCCCGAGTTCATGTCAGTCTCACCGGCCCATGTGGGTACTTATGCAGTGCTGGTAAGTAGCGTATTATTTGCCATCGAACACCAGCTCTGGCTGGCCGGGTTGTTGGCAGGTTTGGTCTACGCCTGGCTATACCGTCGCTTCCAGGTGCTGTGGGTCCCGGTACTGGCCCATATGGTGACCAATGCCGTGCTGGGCGCATGGGTATTGGCTAGTGGGCAGTGGCAATACTGGTAAATGAGTGTGGTAACATACATTGTGAACAATAGAGCATACCAAAGCTCAGGTGACGTACAGAGCATCTCTCTGGCGCGCTATAAAGCATAAGCACAATTTAGATGAATTTTATTAAAGGGTGATGATGAAAAAAATTGCATTAATCGTACCGGCACTGATGCTGGTCATGGCCGGGTGCAGCAAGCACGAAGAATCCGCCAAAGGCTCTACGCAAGTAGTTGCCAAAGTGAATGGCGATGAAATCACAGTGCATCAGCTGAACTTCGCACTTTCCAAAGCAGGCAAGATTGATCAGGCACAACTGAAGCCTGCTTCAGAAAAAGTCCTGCAACAAATGGTGGATATCGAGCTGCTCAAGCAAAAAGCGCTGGATGCCAAGCTGGACCGCGATCCAAATGTGTTGCAGGTATTGGAAGCAACCAGGCAACAGCTGTTAGCGCAAGCTTACATGCAGAAAGTGGCTGCCAAGCAAGCCGCGCCATCCAGTGACCAGATCAAGAAATTCTATGATACGCATCCTGAGTTGTTCAGCGAGCGTAATGTCTATGTGATTCAGGAATTCGTCGTCAAAGATGGCAACCAGCATGCCAGCGAGATTGAAGCGGGCATTAATGCTGCCAAAACCGGCGATGACCTGGGTAAGTGGTTGAAAGACAATAATTATGTCTTCAATGCCAATGCCAGCAGAAAAGCCGCCGAGCAATTGCCGCTTGATCTGCTGAAAAAGCTGAACACGCTTAAAGCCGGTGATACGCTGATTGTCAAAGGTCCTGATGCACTGGTGCTGCTGTTCCTGGCCAAAGTAGACAGGCAACCTGTTGATGTGGAAAAAGCCAAGCCGGTCATTCAGCAATACCTGGTGAACTCCGGTCAGCAGACGCTGATTAAAAATGAAGTGGCCGCTTTGCGCAAAGAAGCAAAAGTAGAATTCTATGGCGACTTCTCGAAATTGACACTCAATAGCAGTGAAACAACAGTGCCTGCCTCAGCAGCCCCGGCTGCCGCCAAAACAGAGGCGCCTGCAGCACTGCCAGCGTCACCAGCTGAGGCAACGCCTAAGCCTACGCATGATAAAGCCATTGAAAAAGGGTTGTCAGGGTTGTAATTGCTTATCTAGCAATGTGCAAAGCCCCGGCATGCCGGGGCTTTTTCTTTGATTGGGTTTTATAAGAACGACCTTTATTGAAGGTCGTTATAAATGCGTTTGGTGTTTCTTGGCAGATGACAGGCCGCTAAATCACCAATCTTGGTGACTCAATTTTAACCAGGGATTAAATCAGTGTGATGCGAAGATTGCATCATTCTATCCAGGTTTTTAACATCGCAACGGTGCCTGAAAAAACTAATGCTGATGTTTCCTGCGCCATCTTAGCCAGCCTGCAAAGATCAGTATGGCAGGCAAGCCAAACTGGAAGCCGTTAAACAATACCATCAACCAGGTTTGCTGAGAGGGTAGCAATACAACGCTATCGCGTAACGGCGCCACCGGTAAGGTGATGCTAGGCTGGTTATTCACCACCCATTGCAGGGTTTGCATGCTAAACGCCAGGTTGCCACCTCTTTGTTGTTGGGCATTACTGAAAAAGTTGTTGCTGCCAACCACAACCACTCTTTGCAACTCGCCTGAGGCCTGCGTTTTTTCAAGCGCCAGGGCAATGGTCGCTGGCCCCTGGGTATCTGTTTGTGTGTTGAAAGCAGGCAGTTTTTCCGGCTGCTCTACTCGGTAAGCGGTGCTGGCCCAACCCCTTTCCGCGGCGGCCACCAGTGGCATGATACGCCATGGGTCTTCAGGCTGCCGATGACGCACAATGGCATGTGCCTGGTCAAAAAACGTGCGTAGTGAAAATTCCTGTGTCGGCCCTTGCCCGGAATACCGCTGTGTACTCAGTGCATGTAGTGGAATATCGAACTGACGATTAGCCGGGTCAATCACTATCCCCGGACTGAGAGTGAACCCCAGGGTTTCTGCCAAGGCTTCAAGCCCTTGTGACTGGATATTGTCCACCAGCCACACCAAGTTGCCACCTGTGCTGATATGGGTTTGGATAGCCTTCACCTGCGCCTGTGAGTAAGGGCGTGTTGCCCCAGCCAGTAACAACGTAGGCAGTTTCTTATCCGGGTTGGAGGGCAGTTCAAAAGACGTAGTGCTGTGCACCTGTAACCCGGCACCACGGATGGCTTGTGCCAACTGGCTGCCGCCATTGCCGGCGCTATTATCCAATGCCGTTTCGCCTAATCCGGCCGCGAACAGCAAGGGCGCACGCTCGCCATGTTGCAGCTGCAACAACACGTTGGTAAAAGCCTCTTCTGTGTAAGGCAGGTACATGCGTGTCTGTTGCCCGCGATAGCGGATGATCATTTCGCCTTCTTTTTTGATTTGCTGCTCGCGCGCCAATGTGGGTGAAATCGACGGGTCGATAAACTGCAAGTGAATATCAGGGTGTACATGCTGGTAGCGTTGTACCAGTGACAATATGGATTTCCTGAAATAGCGGCCTTTAAACGGGGTGTTACTGCAAAAGGCGGTCACTTCTATGGTCGCCGGCAATGCTTTTAACACCTCAATGCTGGCTTTGGATAAGGTGTTGCGGTGATTATTGGTGTGATCGGTGATGATATTAAAGTGCCAGGCCAGTACGCCTAATACCAGCGTCACCAGCAATAAGCCAGGCACCACCAAGCGATGCTGCCATACCAGTGCAGCAAAGGATAGCCAGGGTCTGGAAGATTTGGATTGTGGATTAGCCATACAACCGATCAGCATGTAAGCGGCGAATAGAAAGCAGGACAAAGAACGCCGAGAACAGCACGAAGAATAGAACGTCGTAACTGTTCAGCATGCCAAGTGCGAACTGGCGATAGTGCTGCATCAGCGAAAAATCATGGAACAGGATCTGGTTGTTATCTGCAAAAAACTTGTCCAGTAATAACCAGACCGTCAGTGCAGCCAGGCTGCCAAACGCTGCCAGAATCGGGTTGGCGGTCAGGCAGGAGACATATAGGCCAAGCGCACTGCTGGCAACCACCAGTAACCACAACCCCAGCGCATGCGTGAGCAGGTAAGGGATGTCTATTTCAGCCCATGGCAACATCATGGCGATCATCACGATCATCGTCACAATCAGCAGGCTGAGGTAGCTGACGATACCTAGTAGCTTGCCGAGGATGAGTTCGCTCATCGACAATGGCGCGCTCATGAGTAAGGCCATGGTCTGGTTTTTGCGCTCTTCACTGATCAGCTTCATCGTCACCAGTGGCACCACAAATAGCATCAACACTGCTGCTACGCCAAACACGCCTTCAGCCATGAATTGCGTGATGCCTACCTTCTGCACCTGCCATTGTGCACTTTGCATGATTTCAAAATACTGGTTGAAGCTGAGGCTGTAATAGGTGCCGACAATGGCCTGGAAAATAGCCAGCACCAGCCAGCCCATAGGGGTGGCAAACAGGCTGCGGAGTTCTTTACGGGCAATAATCAGGATCATACAGACCTCCGGAGAATGGCGTTAAAGCCCTTTGATAATGCCAAAGCGCACCGCGATGTGCACCAGCTGGCCGGTGGTTTCCACCCCCAGTTTCTGGCGTACGCTGGTCTGGATATTGGCCACAGTTTTGTAGCCTATGTGCATGCCTTTGGCGATTGCCGCCAATGCCTCACCCTGCGCAATCCGGCGAAATACTTCGAATTCACGTGGCGACAGCTTCTGGATAGGGTTTTCCTGGCTTTCCAGGTGATACATGGAAAGATTCTGCGCCAGCTCATTATTGATGAAGCGTCCGCCACGCAGTATCTTTTGCACGGCTTCCAGCACCACTTCCGGTGGTTCAGTTTTGGTGACATAGCCGCGGGCACCCGCCTGGATCGCGCGCGTCGCATAGATACAGTCATCATGCATGCTGAATACCAGCACCCGCATTTGCGGCTTGCGATGCAAAATACGTTTAAGTGTCTCCAGCCCGCCTATGCCAGGCATGTCCAGATCGAGGATCAATAACTCAGGATGATGTTTCTCAACCAGCAAGCAGGCTTCTTCACCATTCAGCGCATCAGTGGTTACTTGATGGTTGGCCTGTTCAAGCAATGTGCGTAGACCTTGTCTGAGCATGGCGTGGTCATCAGCGATCATTACTTTTGCCATAAACCCGCTTCCTTACTTCTTGTTCGCAAAAGTGATATTCACACATTTGTCATTTGCAAATGTCAGTTCGGCGGTGTTGAAATATTTTTTCGGCGCGTATTGTATTTTGCCGCGGTAATACCACATCTCGACATTGTCGCCGCTGCCAGACACTGCCTGTCCTTTTTCCTGCAGGATCTGGTCAGCATTTTGCGGTTTGATGGCGATTTCCTTTTTGACGGGTTTGCCTAAATTCTCTTCTACATATTCGCGAGATTTGCCACTATAGGCATCGAGAAAAGGGCGCTCTTCGGTCTGTAAGTCCTTGGCCGATACGATCAAAGGGAAAGCCAATGCGGCCAAGGCTAGCCATTTAGGATGTTGCATAGTCATTTACTCCTGATGCTGAGGGTGAAGGGGATGGCTGCGGCAATTTTGTTTGCTGCGCCTCCTGTAATGGAATCAGTCCGGTAATCATGGTGCCAGCTTGCAAACCACTCATTAGCTTGAAGCTACCCTGCTGTGATTCAATGCGCTCACGCATGCCCACCAGCCCTACGCCTTCGGTAGACTGCGTGGTGTCCATACCCAGGCCATTGTCGCGTATCTCAATTTGCAGCAAGGACGCGCCTTGTCGTTTGATGATGTGGATATCAATCCATACCTCACTGGCCTGCGCGTGGCGTGTGATATTGGTTAATGCTTCCTGCACGACGCGAAACGCCACAATATTGCAGTCTTCATTCAACACATAGTCGCTGGTATCCAGCTGCACATGGCATTCCACCTGAGGATTGAGTTTTTGCCAGTCATTGACCAGCCTTTCTACGGCACCGATCAGGCCCAGTGAGTCGAGCGCCGGTGGTCGCAAATGTTTGATCAATACACGGATAGATTGTTGTACATGTTGTGTATTGGAGGCGATCCTGACTGCGATCACGTTGGCCTGGGCAGGCGTACTTTTTTGCAATGCCAGCGCGTCCATGCGGATCGCCGTTAAATACTGGCCGGTTTCATCATGGATTTCGCTGGCGATGTATTTGCGTTCCTGCTCTTGCACCTGCATGGCATGGCGCGCCAGTACACGGTTTTCTTTTAAGGTGCGCTCCAGGTCCAGTTCCACCAGGCATTGTTCTGTCATATCCACCAGGTAGCCATGTATCTGCGCGCTGGTGTTGTTTTTTTCGGCCGGCACAAAGACAAACCTCGCCCCGACATAGCATGGCAGCCCATCCGGCCTGCATATTTGCAGTTTGTTGAAATTGATTTCCTGGTGATGTTGTAATTGCAAAACAAACTCTGGCCAGTCAAAAGCAAATAGTTTCCTGGCATTGCGGTCGCTGTTTTGCGGCCGGCAGATACGGTCAAAAGCACGGTTATGCATCCCAATATTGCCATTTGTATCCAGCACCACGTTGCCGGTCAGGTCGCCATCAAACAGGGTTTTATAAAGCTGCTGGCTACTCAGTAATTGTGCTTCAGTTAACTGGCGTCGCTCAATTTCGGCATGTATTTCACGGATGCGGCGCTGGCTGAACCAGGCGCTGAACAATACAAATACAAATAGTGTGAGCGGGACTTCATCCAGTTGTGCATATTCATAAGTCAATAACCAGGCAGTGACATGCTCAGCCAGATCAAACTCGGACGAAATGGCAAAGGTGAGCGCCACGCCCGTCATCACAATGAGCGTGTCCTGACCAGGGCGGCTTAATTTGCCAAATTTTTGAATAACAGCAATCACAGGTGGACCAGTTAGTAAGGGTGTATGAGTGACGCAATGCTTAAGGAAGCGTAAGAAGGGTCAGGCATCGCCGACCCAGCTCATTCAGCGCGACTTTAAATCTAACGGTACTTAATTTAGAGCCACTTTCCATTAGTGGCACTTCATGTAGCGCCGTCTCAATCAGTGGCACTTAATCCAGCGCCGCTTAAATCAGTAGCACTTAATGTAGCGCCACTATAGACCACATCTTAATCAACTGCCCCGTGAAAAATTCCCGTTAATAGCCAGTCTGCATGAATGAATTGTTGAAGCAATGATAGGGAATCATTCATCTATTGCCTTTGTTACAAATTATTAACAATTCAGGTCGTGCAGTGCGGCATTCGGGGGGATGTCGCAACACCACGTGAAACTCATTCTTGAGAGATTAGGAGATAGTATGAAAGTAAGATCATCTAGTGCCATTCTTGGCGCTTTGGTTGGAGGCTTGTTTGCAAGCTTTTCTGGCCTGGCCATGGCAGATGCAGATTTGGACAAACAGGTAAATACACCTGGTGCCTGGCCAATCGCAACTGGTGGCTATTACAGCCAGCACAACAGCCCATTGGCTCAAATTAACAAATCCAACGTAAAAAATGTAAAAGCTGCGTGGTCATTCTCCACTGGTGTACTGAATGGACACGAAGGTGCGCCATTGGTCATTGGCGACATGATGTACATCCACTCTGCTTTCCCAAACAACACATACGCCCTGAACCTGAACGATCCAGGCAAAATTGTTTGGCAACACAAACCTAAGCAAGATGCTTCAACCAAAGCAGTGATGTGCTGTGACGTGGTTGACCGCGGCCTGGCTTATGGCGCTGGTCAAATCGTGAAGAAAACTGCGAATGGTCATTTGCTGGCGCTGGATGCTAAATCCGGCAAGATCAATTGGGAAGTGGAAGTATGTGATCCAAAAGTGGGTTCAACACTGACACAAGCACCGTTTGTGGCTAAAGACACCATTTTGATGGGTTGCTCAGGTGCGGAGCTGGGTGTACGTGGCGCGGTAAACGCTTTTGACCTTAAAACAGGTGAACTGAAATGGCGTGCATTTGCGACCGGTTCTGATGACTCTGTGCGTCTGGCTAAAGACTTCAACAAAGACAATCCACACTATGGTCAATTCGGCCTGGGTACAAAAACCTGGGAAGGCGATGCCTGGAAAATCGGTGGCGGTACAAACTGGGGTTGGTATGCTTATGACCCTAAATTGAACCTGTTCTACTACGGTTCTGGCAACCCTGCACCATGGAACGAAACCATGCGTCCTGGTGATAACAAGTGGACCATGACGATCTGGGGTCGCGATCTGGACACCGGTATGGCTAAATGGGGTTACCAAAAGACGCCTCACGATGAGTGGGATTTTGCTGGCGTAAACCAGATGGTGCTGACTGATCAACCAGTCAACGGCAAAGTGACTCCGCTGCTGAGCCACATCGACCGTAACGGTATCTTGTACACATTGAACCGTGAAAACGGCAACCTGATCGTCGCTGAAAAAGTGGATCCGGCTGTCAACGTGTTCAAAAAAGTGGACCTGAAAACCGGTACGCCAGTACGTGATCCTGAATTCGCAACCCGTATGGACCATAAAGGCACCAACATTTGTCCATCAGCGATGGGTTTCCACAACCAGGGTGTTGACTCTTACGATCCTGAAAGCCGTACCTTGTACGCAGGCCTGAACCATATTTGTATGGATTGGGAGCCGTTCATGCTGCCATACCGTGCAGGTCAGTTCTTCGTTGGCGCAACGCTGGCGATGTACCCAGGCCCTAACGGCCCGACCAAGAAAGAAATGGGTCAAATCCGTGCTTTCGACTTGACGACAGGTAAGGCGAAATGGACCAAGTGGGAGAAATTCGCAGCCTGGGGCGGTACTCTGTACACCAAAGGCGGCCTGGTCTGGTACGCAACACTTGATGGTTACCTGAAAGCTTTGGATAACAAAGACGGTAAAGAACTGTGGAACTTCAAGATGCCATCTGGTGGTATCGGATCTCCTATGACTTACTCCTTCAAGGGTAAACAGTACGTTGGCAGCATGTACGGTGTAGGCGGCTGGCCAGGTGTTGGTCTGGTGTTTGACCTGACAGATCCTAGCGCTGGTTTGGGTGCGGTTGGTGCGTTCAAAGAACTGCAAAACCACACACAAATGGGCGGTGGCCTGATGGTGTTTAGCCTGTAATCAATAACAGTAAACCTGTTGATGTAGTGTGCAGGATGGCCGTCAGACGTAAGGATGGTCGGTCATCCTGTTCTCTCTAATGGAGAAGAGAACAAATGTTTGCTGAAGTTAAAAAGAATAGTCGTACATGGTTGAGCGTTTGCTTGTCCCTGACCCTGAGTGTGTTTGCATTGCCCACACTTGCTGCCGAAGCACTGAATATCTGTGCCGGTAAATCCGAATTACCTTTTTCCAATGACCAGAAACAAGGCTTTGAAAACAAGATCGCCGCTGTCATTGGCAAAACACTCAATATCCCTGTCAATTATTTTTGGTGGACCAACCCGCTAACCCTGCAAAAGGACATGGAAGAAGGAAAATGCGATGTGCTGCTTGGCACTGACCCCAATGATCCGCGTGTGCTGGTCACCAAACCTTACTATCGTTCCGGCTATGTGTTTGTCACCCGTGTTGATCGCGAAATCGATGTCACTTCCTGGGATCATCCTTACCTCAAGGAGAAGAATTTCCGTATCGGCGTCATGCCGGATAGCCCGGGTAAAAACATGTTGCTGCAGATTAACCGCTTTGATGACATGTTTGATTACTTCACCGAGATCCAGAATTTCCAGTCGACACGTAACCGCTACGTGCATGTAGAGCCTTCCCGCCTGGTGAATGATGTTGCCAATATGCATCTGCATATGGCGATGTTGTGGGCACCTGAAGCTGCGCGTTATGTGCGTGCCTCTGAAGTGCCATTGAAAATGGTGATGGTGGAAGACAACGCCAAAAAAACCAATGGTGAAAAGATCCCCATGCATTACGACGTGGTGATGGGCGTCAGCAAAAAACGCCCTGAGCTGGTACCAGCCCTGAATGGCGTCATTGATAAACACGGGGCGGAAATCACCGCCATTCTCAAAGAGGAAGGTATTCCTCTGCTGAATCTTCAGTAAATCACAATCTTGATTAATTAGTTTTTGGAGTTTGAATTGAAAGTATCTCAACAGTCTCAGTCGCATGCCATGCCATTGCGTCGTGTGAAACAACAGCTGGCAATGGTGTTTGGTATCTCTGGCCTGGTCATGGCGACCTTCTTTACTGTGGCTTGCGCCAAGGATGACACTCCTGCGCAAGCCGCGGGTACCAGCAAAACTGCACCGGCCAAAGTCGTCCTTAAGGATGGACCTGCGATTGAGTTCCGCGGCACGCTGTCTGGCGATGTGCTGGATCTTTCGCCGATGGAGGATGAAACCTTTACGCCTGAAGCCAAACACTTCATGGCTACTGGTGAAAACCCCTACAGCGGCAATGCGGAAGAAGTAAAAAAAGGCTACACCATTTTTTCTACCGCGTGTTCCGGCTGCCATGGCCACCTGGCTGAAGGTAAGTTAGGGCCTGCACTGGCTGATGATTACTGGACCTACCCCAAGAATGAAACCGATAAAGGTATTTTTGAAACCATTTATGGCGGTGCTGCCGGCATGATGGGCCCGCAGCAGGGCCGTATGACGATAGACGAGATTCTGCATGTGATCGCCTGGATCCGTCATCAGGCCGAAGAAAACGTTAAAAATGGTGGCGCAGCGCCACACGGTTAAACCCATTATCGGATTGTTAGGCTGGTGGGCAATCCGTTAATCGAAAACAATACACCAGCTAATTTGTGATTAAGGAGAAAGTGATGAAACACGTATTGGCATTATTGGCTGTCGCCAGTGTGTTTGCGGTGTCAAATCAGGCTCTGGCTTACGACGGTCAAAGTTGTAAAGAGCCAGGAAACTGCTGGGAAGCCAAACCTGGCTATCCGGAAAAAATTGCGGGTTCCAAATATGACCCAAAACATGATCCGGTAGAACTCAACAAGCAAGAGGAATCCATCAAATTGATGGATGCACGCAATGCAAAACGTATTGCGAATGCAAAAGCCAACGGCAATTTCGTGTTTGACGTGAAGTAATCTTAATTCCCCCCAAAAGGAAATGCTGGATAGTTGAGTGGACGGGCAAAGTGCAAGGCGCACGGGACGCAGAAAGCCAAATGTGAAGTACATGAGGGTTTTGAGTGCCGCGCAACGTTGCAATTTGTACGTGTAGCCAATTATTCAGTGTTTTCCCCGGAGACCGTGATCTTTTCGCGGCCAGTTTCACCCACCCTTTGTATGTGACAGACCTGTGTCGATTACAGCTAGTCGGCAGTGGTCTGCTTCATCCTGAATCATGGATTGTGTATGGAAAATAAAATTGAATTACCCGCCTGGCGTGAACGTGCCCTGGCTTTCGAGCAAGCCCTCAACACTGTGGTGGTGGGCATGCCGGAACAAACGCGCGCACTGACGATTGCAATTTTTTCACGTGGGCACGTGTTACTGGAGGGCGATGTCGGTGTAGGTAAAACCACGCTGTTGCGTGCTGCGGCTCAATTATTGGGTGGCGGCTATCAACGCATAGAAGGCGCCATTGATTTAATGCCCAGCGATTTTCTTTACCATGCCTATATCAATGAGCAAGGCCAGGCAGCCGTCAAACCTGGCCCGTTATTGCTGCATGATGAAGCGCTGGCGGTGTTTTTCTTTAACGAAATCAACCGTGCCCGTCCGCAGGCGCATGCCTTGTTTTTGCGCTTGATGGCTGAACGTTCGGTCAATGCCTTTAACCGCGAATACCGTTTCCCGCACCTGACAGTATTTGCTGACCGCAACCGTCTGGAACGTGAGGAAACCTTTGAAATCCCGGCTGCCGCACGTGACCGTTTCCTGATGGAAATCTCGGTACAGGCGCCTGATGCACGTGACTTACAACGCGCATTGATGTTCGATACCCGTTTCTACGATGTGGATGCGCTGATCGCTACCTTGCCTGCTGGGTTGACGCCTTACGATCAGTTGAATCTGGTCGCGGAAACCATACAACACTCAGTCAGGGCCGAAATAGCCTTGCAGGAGTATGCCGTCGATTTATGGCGAGCATTGAAAGATCCGGTTGCAGCCGGTATCCAGTTGCCAGATGTGGATATGTCACGTTTGCTGGCTGGCGGCGCCAGCCCACGTGGTACCGCCATGCTGATGCGCAGTGCGCGTACCCGTGCCTGGATAGAAGGCCGTGATTATTTAACGCCGGATGATATCCGTGCCGTGTGGCCATTTGTGATGACGCATCGCGTGTTTTTTAATGGTGCCTATGCCTTGCAGCACGCGCGACTGGCGCCCTTGTTGCTGCAGGCTGTCTTGGACAAGGTGTCAGCCCCTTAAGGTTGGCGGCAGTCTGTTTTTACCCTTATGGCTATCCTGTCAGCACCTCCAGTGAATACTTCCGAGATGACGCTATCTGCTACGCGCCTGCACGCAGCGTTTGAGCCCCGCCAGTTTTTCTACAATATCAACTGGCGCTCCAAGACCTACCACGCCGGGGCAACCCTGACCACACATCATGGCAATGGCAGTGATTTTGCCGGTTTTGCCACGTTGCTGGCATGTCCGGACCCCAAACGCATCGATATCCGTGCCAGTGTACGTACCGTGCCCAGGCAATGGTTGGTGAGAACTTACCTGGAACGTGCCGCTGTGCGTGTGTACGCCATTGTCGATGTCTCCAGTTCCATGTTTTTTCAGGGCGAAGCCAATATGCGCCAGCAGATGACAGAATTCGTTTCCTCTCTGGCCTGGTCTGCCAACCGCCAGGGCGATGCGTTCGGTATGCGCGCCGCAGACGATGACGAGCAACTGGCCTGGCAAGTGTTACCCAGTTTTCACCCGGGCACGGCGCAGGCAGTGGCACAACAAATCACGCGTTTCTGGCAACAGGCCGACACTACCAGTCGTTCCGATGGCCGCAGTGCCAACGCCATCCCCGAAACGCTCATGTCGTTAGGCCCGCAACGCGCACTGGTATTCCTGCTGTCCGATTTTTACTGGCCGCAAGCCTTGCTGCAACAAACCCTGCAAGCCGGGCAGCACCACGATGTGGTTCCGGTGGTCTTGCGCGATCGTGCCGCGACTGCGGGTTTACCCACCTTTGGCTGGGCGCGCCTGCGTGATATGGAAACCGGTGAAGAGCGTAGCTGGATGTTGAGGCGTAAGTTGCATCAGCAAATCGCCGAGCATGCACAACAGCAAACACAGGCACTCAATGCCCGGTTTTTAAAAGCCGGTACGCGCACGCCCTTATGGTTAAACCCGGGCTGGCGTGCCGAAGAGGTGAGCCGTCACCTGATGGAGACCATGTCATGACTATGGGGTTGTATGCAATGCATGGGCAAACACAAAAAAAAGTGTTGAGAGTGGCAGCTAGCCTATTGTGGCTAGCTTGTATGCAGGGAGCATATGCTGCGGATAGCAATTTTCAGCCACGCGTTGAAAGTCATACCCGTGAAGCTGATTACACGCTGGGCAGCATTGCACGGCAGCATATTACGCTGCATGTACCACCCGGTTTTGAACTCGATCCAGCCAGTTTGCCAGCGCCTGCTCAGAATGAAGCCATAGAGCTCCGGGAAGCGCATTGGACAAACAAGGACAGCAAAAACGAGCGCCTGATTAAGCTCGATATCGACTGGCAAATATTTGTCGCAGGCGATACGGTGAAAACCATACCGTTAAAGAATCTGCACCTGCAATTTAAACGCGAGCAGCAACGCCTGGCCATCGATGTGCCGGCTGACAAGGTCATTGTTTCCAGCCTGTTGCCAGCGCGTATTGATGCCGAGCACGTCAAACTGTACCCGGATGCGCCTTTGCCCGAATGGCTACTCTCTGCACAGCTGTGGAAGTTGGCAGGCTGGCTGTTATTGCTAGGCTTAGGCCTGGTTTATATGGCCTGGTATGTGGGCTGGATCCAGTTTCCCCAGGAGAAACGCATGCCGTTCAGGCAGGCGTGGCGTGGCATTCGCAAGTTCAAGCAAGACCAGAACGAAGCGCGTATGCAGGCCATGCGCTTGCTTAGCCGTGCCTTGGATCAATTCGCCGGTTACGCTGTCACCGCCGAGAATCTTCCCAGGCTGCTTGCCAGTCAATCAGCCATAACGCCTTATCGCGAGGCGCTGCAGCATTTTTACAAGGATGTGCAACACACTTTTTTTGCCGGAAAACCAGTCTCTTTGTCACTGAATGAGTTGAAGCAGCTAGCTAAAAACTTAAGTCATGTGGAGATTTCCTGAGTATGTGGGAGGAAGGCACGCAAACCCTATTACTGGCCTCCGGCTTGAATGAGCACTGGGGCTTGACGGATTTCTGGCCGTTGCTGTTGTTGCCCTTGGCCGTGTTGCCTTGGGTATTACGCGGGCAAATGAATTTCCCGCACCCGGCGTTACAAGGCCTACCCGAAGATCCGCTCTCCGCCTGGCTGGATCGCGCGTGGAAAATGGCGCTCAGCCTGTTAATACTGGCCCTCAGCATGGCACTCACCGGCCCCTACCTGAAATCTCAATATATCGAGAAAGTAGGGCGTGGCGCGCATGTCATGATAGTGCTGGATCGTAGTGCCAGCATGAATGAGCCGTTTGCGAAAAAGGGTGGTGATGCGCAAGCGCGCGTGCCCAAGATGGAAGTGGCACGCAATGTCCTGAAAACACTGGTCGCGCAAGGGCACGATGATTTAATGGGCATGGTCACGTTCAGCACTTCTCCTATCCTCGCCGCACCGTTGGGCAATGACAGGGCGTTTGTACAGGCCGCACTGGATGCTACAGAGGCAGGTGGCATGGGCTTTACCGCCGTGGCGCGCGGCCTGGGTATGGCACTGGATTACTTTGCAGACCAGCCAGTCACCGGTGCTCGTGCCATGGTGCTGGTGTCAGATGGCGGGGCGCATCTGGATGGCAAAACCCAGGATATGTTACGTGCCATGTTTATGCGCCAGAAGGCCTCGTTATACTGGATTTATCTGCGCTCTGAAAGTGGTGTCAGCCTCAAGCAGAGCCTGGCAGAAGGTGAAAACATTGATGCTTACCCTGAGTATGCCTTACACGAATATTTCCAGACCCTGAATGTGCCTTACCGCGTATATGAAGCCGAAAATCCGCAAGCCGTGATGGCCGCAGTACGCGATATTTCCAAACTGAAAAATAAACCGACCAGATACCTGGAACCTGTCTCGCGGCAGGACTTAAGCCAGTATGCCTATGGCCTGGCCTGGCTGGCGTCTGTGTGCTTGATTTGTTTGTATGCATTGGAATTGAAACGGTGGCAGGCATGAATGAAAAACTGGCAGGCATCCTGCGGCGTGGCGTGCTGTGGGCAGGGTTGTTGATATTTATTTCAGTGGTGATGCTGATCAGGCAAGGCATCGATATCTATCAGGCAGAGGTCTATCGCCGCAGTTTGCAGCCACATGTGTTGATTGGAAACAGCTTGCTGGGCGCTAACCAGACGCCGCAAGCTTTGTTTGCCAACGCGGTGTTTTACGATAACCAGGTCAAGCCTGAGCAGGCATTGTCCGAATTTGCCACACTCATCAGCAAAGTGCCGGAAGGGGACCCGCTGCGCCAGCAGGCGTATTTCAATTCCGGCAATATTTACCTGCGCACAGCGATTCGCTTGCTGGAGCAACGTGGCTTGCCTGCCTGGGACGAGGCCGGCCCGCTAGTAGCCCTGGCCAAGGAAAGCTATCAAAAGGCGTTACGGGTAGAGCCGGACTGGTCTGAAGTGAAATATAACTATCATCTGGCTTTACGGCTGGCGCCCACCACTCACGGCATGTCTGGCCCGCAGCAATATGAGGATGAGCAGATCAAGGCTGAAGAGGAGCCAAGCGGCTGGCCAGCCATGCCGGGTAACCCGAGAGGCATGCCCTGATGCATTTTCGGTTTTCTAGGGCATGGCGTGGTTTTAAAAGGTGGATGAGCGTTTGGCTTGGTGGGGATTCCAAGCTGCATGTCTGGCGCAAGATCTGTCTCATAGCTGCATTTTTATTGCTTACCATTATTTTGTTCCGGCCACATTTAATGTTGCCAAATCGTGTGTATGACTGGTATTTCGTGGTGGATATCACACAAAGCATGAATGTGCCCGATTACCAGGTGGCAGGTAAAAGTATCAGCCGTTTGCAAATGGCCAAGCAAAGTATACGTAAAAGCTTGTCGGCCCTGCCTTGTGGTTCGCAGGTGGCATTGGGCATGTTCACCGAGCGCAATGTGGTGAATGTGGTGGAACCGGTTGAGGTGTGTGCCCATTTTGCCGCGCTGGACCAAACTGTTGCCAGTATGGATTGGCGCATGGCCTGGGCTGCAGATTCGTTTATCGCACATGGGCTGTACAACGCCTTGGAGCAGGCGCCGGCATTGGGCAAGCAGATACGCGTGATGTTTTTCACCGATGGCCAGCAGGCCCCGCCTGCTAACCCGAAATATATGCCGGGCTATGCCGGTAAGCCAGGCGATGTGCAGGGATACCTGGTCGGCATGGGTAAGCCGGTCGCCAGTAAAATCCCCAAACTGGATGAAAAGAATGCAGTTTCCGGCTATTGGGAGCAGGAAGAAGTGCAGCGATTTGGCAATTTCGGCATGGCTGAGACCTTGTCAGTATTGGCGATGGAGCAGGGTCAGCATGACCGCAATTCGGGCCAAGGCCCAGGGGCGGAGTTACTTAGTAATGCGCACCTTTCCGCGTTGGATGAGCAGAACCTGCAACGCCTGGCAAACATCACCGGCCTGAATTATGTGCGTCTGAATCAATCGGCACAAAGCAGTGGCTGGGCCACTGGCTTAGGGATGACTGCCTGGCGCTGGGCCGATACCGATCTCAGGCCCTGGCTGGCGGTGCCAGCGATGATGTGCTGGTTGCTGTACCTGCTACTGACATTTGCTGGTAGCGCCTGGGTTCAGTGGATGGCGCGGCGTTGGTCTGCTACTACACAGGCAGTGCGGTCACTGATTTTTAAGTAAACAACAGCTTTTGCGTAAGTAACACGTTTAGTTTTTTAGAGAAGGAGTAACAATGAAGTGGTCTTTATTACTGATTGGATTGATGAGTGCCAATGCCTGGGCGCATGGCCCAACACCGCAGAAAACCGATGAATCCATTCAGGTGAATGCTGCCGCAGACGTCGTGTGGAAACGTGTCAGTGCCCCTTGTGGCCTGGCGCAGTGGCATCCGCAAGTGACTGCCTGCGAAGCGGTTAATGATAAACAGCAAAAAATCACCCTGAAAAATGGCAAGCAGTTGCTGCAAGAGATCGATGAAGTGTCCGCAACCGATATGACTGTGTCTTACCGCTTGTCGGGTGATATTGACCTGGAAGCCCTGCCTGTCAGCTCTTTGAATGGCAAAATCAAGGTCGCCGCAGACGGTGCGAATGCCAAAGTGACCTGGACCGCCCGTTACTACCGTGCTTTTACCGGCAATGAACCACCGGCAGGCCAGGATGACGAATCTGCTAAAAACGCGGTAGATGCTTTTGTCAAAGAAGGCCTGCAAGGCCTGAAAGACGGCCGCCAACATGCTGCTGGCAAGACCGGCTGGCGCAATAAGATTTGTGTAGCCATGCGGCCGGTGTTTAAAAGCTTAGGTATGTCTGTGTGTGCCTAAGCCGAAGTATGCCTGCATCAACCAGGTCTGCCATGACACTGCATCCATTTAAAAGAGGTTTGTTGACACTCATCGTCATGGCCGCCTGCCAGTCTGGCAATGTGGCTGCGGAAGAGGCTTGGGTCACGCTGGTTGAAACCGATGACTCGCTGTGCCTGGCCCATGGCGGCCAGCTGATTTCAGTCAGGTTGACTGAGGCAGCCCTGTCTGCGCCGGAAGGGCCGGTAGAGGTGTGGGTGGATCGCTGGTTTATGCAGGTGCAAACGGCGGACCATACCAAGCATGTACTGACTCCAGAAACACCGGAAAGAGAGCTGGGGTGCTCGCAAAGTCTGGCAGGCCCCCAGCATTGGACGCTGAGTTCTATCAAACGTCTGCCAGCGGCAGGCGCACCCATAGCAAAGGACTAACCAATGATGACAGAAGCCATTCACACCACCCCGGTGACCATAGACAGCCAGTTGCAGTTTAACCAACGCGTCACCGAGCATGCGTTTCTGGTGATTTTATTCAGCGCCAAGTGGTGCGAGCCGTGTCAGCCATTTGCGGGAGTGTTTGCCGAGGTGGCCGCCCAGCATCCGCAAGTACTGTTTGCCACGGTAGATATTGATGTAGCGAAAGACCTGGCCACCAACTTCCGTGTGACGCAGGTACCTGCCCTGATGGTAGTGCGTGACCGTGTTGTGATTGATATGGTCAACGGTGCCATGCATGCGCATGAGCTCACGCACCATGTGCAAATGTGGCAGGCGTTTGATATGACGGCTTTCTCAGCGCATTTTGACCAGAAACCAGCGGCTGGAAATTAAAATTCATTGCACGATTTATCCATTCTACTGGCGAAGCATTTATCCCGGGTTGAGGATGAAAAATTCCTGACCCATTGCAGGACAGCCTCTCAAGCCCTGCTGCAAACAACAGCCTATCATTTGCACATGTCACCACTGCTGACAAAGCTCGTGTCGCAGACATTTAGAATGCTGTTGTTTTGTATGCTGGGCCTTTGCCTGCCAGTCTGCGGCAAGGCCACAGATTATGCCTATATCACTAACCAGGGTGCGCACACGGTGTCTGTTGTTGATCTTCAACAGCAAAAAGTGGTGAATACCATCACCGTGGGCAAGGCGCCGGTGGGCGTAACCATAGATCATCGCAATCAATTGGTGTATGTGAGTAACGTGGAAGGACATTCGCTATCCGTCATTGATATGCAGCGCCAGCAAGTCACAAACACGATTGCATTGCCGATTGCGCCAGTCGGGCTCACGGTGAATAAAACAGGTGACCAGATTTATGTCGCTGACTGGTATCACGATCACTTACTCGTACTCAATGCCAAAAGTGGCCAGGTGCTCGCACAAATAGAGGTCGGCCATGCACCCGGCGGCATGCAACTGGGGCAGGGGGATGCCATTTTGTATGTGGCTAACCGCGATAGCAATGATGTCAGTGTGATTGATACGCGCTCACGCAAGGAGTTGCAGCGTATCAAAGTGGGCCAGCATCCATTTGGGTTGAGTTTAAGCCCTGATGGTAAGCAATTGTTTGTGGTGAATGTCTATTCAAACACCATTAGTGTGATAGACACAGCAAGTCACAAAGTAGCGCATACGCTGGCAGTGGGCGAACACCCTTATTGCGCGACGACAGATAGCACAGGACGATATTTGTATGTGACTAATACCGGAGAAGATAGCGTGGCAGTGATTGACCTGCACAGCCAGAAACTCATGCGCAAGATACGCGTGCCAGGAACGCCTGAAGGCATCGCTTACGATAGCGTGCGGCAACAGGTGCTGGTTGCAAGCTGGATGGACAACGTGCTGGCGGTGATTGATGGTCAAAGCCTGACGTTAAGGCCTGCTATTGAAGTTGGCTCGCAGCCACGTGCTTTTGGCCAGTTTATCGGTAGTGTCCCTTAGTGCATGGTTGCGTAATAAATATGAATAGCGCGAGCAATAAACCGGTCGAAAACGGTGGAATAGTACAAGTTTCGGGAATTTTTCCCAGATAAATCGGGAAGCATGCCGCTATTGGTTGAAAACCTGAACGCATAAGATGCAACTGTCAATTTAAATTCTAAATTTGATTGATTTGCATAAAGTATATCTCCATGTTCAGGCCGGTTGTTGCAGCAACCGGCCGATTTTTTTAAGGATGCTCTATGCAAAAAAAAATACAACACACCCTCGTCGCCAGTGTATTGGCCTGTTTCTGTTCCCCGCTGTTTGCCCAACCATTTGCTTATGTGCCTAATGAAAAAGATGGCACCGTCTCTGTCATTGATACGCAGACGGATGCGGTCGTGAAATTGTTGCCGGCCAAAGGCAAACTGGGCAAAAAAGTCCAGGCAGCCGCCATCCATCCCACCAATCAAAAACTATATGTGGTCGTGCGTGATAAAAATGCGGTGTCGGTTGTCGATACCGTGCAAAACAAGCAAACTGCTTTGATCAAAGTGGGCGATGAGCCGGAGGGTATCGATATTTCACCGGATGGCAAATTGCTCGCTGCCTGCCTGGAAGAGGAAAATGCGGTCGCCCTGGTCGATCTGCAGACCAATAAGGTGAAACACACCATCAAGACACAAGGCAAAAACCCGGAACATTGCGTGTTTTCCCCGGATCAGCAATGGCTGCTGGCGAGCAATGAAGAAAGCAATAATGTCGATGTGATCAATTTGAAGTCACTCAAATCCGAGTATCTGATTGCAGCGACCAAACATCCACGTGGTATAGGTTTTAGCCCGGATGGCCGGTGGGCGTATGTGGCCAATGAAGCTGCCAGCCTGCTTGAAATCGTTTCGACCGCAGACTGGAAAGTGCAAGCCAATATCAAGGTCGGGCTGCGTTCCAATGGCGTCAAGGTCAATGCCGATGGCAGCCGCATTTATGTCAGCAATGGTGGCGATCATAATGTGAGTGTGATTAATGCCGCCAGCCGCGAAGTGATTGCGACAGTGCCTGTTGGCCAGAGGCCATGGAATATGGCGCTGACACCGGACGGTAAGAAATTGTATGTAGCCAACGGCCGCAGTCATAATGTGTCTGTGATCGATACCGAAACCAATACCAAACTGAAAGATATCCCGGTGGGTAATTTACCCTGGGGTGTGGTCATCCATTAAAGCTTCCATGCTGATGGCGCTGATTCCCTGGGTTTTAGCGTCATTATTCTTTTCTGCTGGCCTGATCCATCCGTGTTGGCCGCTGGCGCTTGCCAGCTAGCTGCATGCCACTGCTAAGCTTACACTTCTCGCACTACCATCCTATAATAAGCTGGTTTCCTCATCGTGCCTGCGCATGAATAGGGAAAAATTCCCGAAAGTTTTTACTGAATAAACCTTACAATCCTCCGAGCATGATGAAATCTTTCAGTTTACAGTTCAAACTCAATCTGACTATTACCCTGTTACTGATTGGGTTGTTGCTCACCTGGGCGGTTTCTGTAGTTAAAAACGCGCGGGAAGATGTGTTGGCGGAAGTCGAATCCACCACCAATCTGGTGATCCATTTGCTGGACGCCGAAATCGCGCACTACATGACAGATTTTGGCTGGCTTAACCGCGACGAAAAAGGGGGGATCAATATTTTCCGCCTGGATGAGCTGACGAATATCAGGCATTTGAAAGTGGATTTTTTTGATCCTACTGGTCATTTGCGTGAGTCTAACCGCTCGACGCGTGAGGAACATGCTGGTGAAGACCCACCAACCTGGTTTGTAAAGTTACTCGATATTTCCAGTGTGCTGAACGAACCCAAACGCAAAAATATTATCTTGAACGGACGGTTTATCGGTGAGTTGGTGATTACGCCCGACCCCAGTTTTGAACTGCGCGAGATCTGGGAAGATACTTCGGGCCTGCTGGCGATTGTGGGGTTGTTCGGCTTGAGTGTGCTGCTGTTTGTCTACTGGACGGTGAGAGCGACTTTCAAACCGGTCAAACAGATTATTCAAGGGTTGAACCAGATTGAGCATGGCGAATACCAAAGTCGTCTGCCGAGTTTTGAGCAGATTGAACTCAGTGAGATCAGCGATAAGTTTAATCGCATGGCCAGCACGCTGGAGCAAAGCATACGCAATAACCACCGGCTGACACAGCAGATCATTCACCTACAGGAAGAAGAGCGTAAAAAGCTGGCGCGTGACCTGCATGATGAAATTGGGCAGTATTTAACAGCAGTGCATATCGATGCCAGTGCGATGGTCGCGGCGAAAAAACTCACTGTTGCGCGCGAAAGTGCAACAGCGATTGCTCAAATCACCCGGCAAATGATGTTCACTATCCAGGATTTATTGGCGCGCTTGCGTCCACGCGTGCTGGATGAATTAGGGCTGAGCCTGGCGCTGGCGGAGCTGATACACCACTGGCATGACAGGAACCGCAACATCATGGTGGTGAACGAGATT
This sequence comes from Methylophilus sp. E2MeOHC9, assembly GCF_058744375.1. Classification (NCBI taxonomy): domain Bacteria; kingdom Pseudomonadati; phylum Pseudomonadota; class Betaproteobacteria; order Nitrosomonadales; family Methylophilaceae; genus Methylophilus; species Methylophilus sp. E2MeOHC9. The sequence goes on along the minus strand of NZ_CP196024.1, from coordinate 36,047 downwards.
TCAAACCATCTTTCACAACCGGATGAGTCAGTGGCGGTGACGGTTTACCGGATATTGCAAGAGTGCCTGACTAATATCAGCAAGCACGCGGCAGCTAGCCGGGTGACGATTGCGGTGACAGATACAGATGATGGCTTGTACATGCTGGTAGAAGATGATGGCCGCGGCTTCGATGCTTCTCTGCCCAGCCGGGGTTACGGCCTGGCCGGCATGCAGGAGAGAGTAGAGGGATTAATGGGAACCATGAATATCAGTAGCGCGCCCGGGCAAGGGACGCGCATAGAAATACGTTTTCATAACACAGCGCAATTTAAAGAAGAGAGACTCAGGGGCACCGCACCATGACAGTAAAAGTTGTATTAGTCGATGATCACACTGTCGTGCGTTCAGGGCTGCGCCGGCTGCTGGAAAGCCACAAATCAATCGAGATCGTGGCTGAGGCGGATACTGGCGAGATGGCTTACCAGATTTATGGCGAGGTCTCACCCGACGTGGTGCTGATGGATATTTCCATGCCTGGCATGGGCGGGCTGGAAGCGGCCAAACGTATCTTGCAGCGTTACCCGCATGCCAAAATTGTGATTTTCTCTATGCACGAGGCAGTCTCTTTTGCGGCACAGGCACTCAAAGCAGGTGTCAAAGGCTATGTCACTAAAACCGGGGTGGCCGATGACTTGCTGCAAGCCGTGCTTGATGTCTCCAAAGGCCGCACTTTCCTCAGTCAGGACGTGGCACAAAAGGTCGCGCTGCAAACGCTGATAGGCGAGAGCAACCCGCTGCAGCAACTGACCTCACGGGAGTTTGAAGTGTTCCGTTTGCTGGCAGAAGGCAAGCGGGTAGAGGAAGTGGCCGATATGCTGAAAATCAGCCAGAAAACAGTCGCTAACTACTACACGCTGATCAAGCAAAAATTATCAGTCAACAGCCCGGTGGAAATGGTGCGTCTGGCCATGAAGCACGGCTTGATAGACGCAGAGTAACGCTTTAACTGGCTTGCCTGGCTTGAGGCACATTCGCTAAACACTTAGCCATTTAGTCTGTGGCACCTAGGTGGCTGCCATACGTTATTCACCCAGTGAGCGAGCCACCTCTTCAATCATGGACCGTAGCCAGCGATGTGCCGGGTCATGCCGGTAGCGAACATGCCAGGCCATATCAATCGGGAAAGTACCCAGATCCACTGGCGTAGGTAAAATCTTCAGTCGTGCGTCGCCCAGCAGGCGGCGACATATCTGGCTGGGGAGTGTCGTGCAATAGTCCGTCGTAGCGATGACTTCCGGGACCGAAAGAAAGTGTGTGACTGAAACCGCGACTTCGCGTTTCAGTCCATGGCGATCCAGGGCTTGGAATAGACCTGCGCGCATTTTCCCGGGGGGCATCACATTCACATGTTTCATTGTTTCGTATTGTGCTTTTGTGATGGTGTCGCCAATGTCCGGATGATCTTTCCTGACGACACAAGCCAGGCTATCATCCATCAAATGCTGGACAACCAGATTGTCAGGCGGATCGATAAACCTGCCCATGACTAGCGCAGTCGTGCCCGAGATAACGCCCGTCTCGGCAAGGTCGTTTCCATAAGGCGTGATGCGTAATTTGATTCCCGGAGCCAGCATTTGCAACCTGGCGACCACTGCCGGAATCAGCACGTATTCAACGTAACTGTTAGGTGCCAGAGTGATCAACAGCTCGGCACTTTGAGGGTCAAACGTTTGCTGACCCAGCACCAGACTATCTAATTGACTGATCGCCTTCATCATCCCGGGCGCCAACTCTTCAGCTTTTTGCGTTGGCTGCATGCCATAGCGTTCGCGAATGAACAATGGATCATGCAGGATATCCCGCAGCCGGTTCAGCGAATTTGATAAGGCTGGCTGCGTGATACCCAGCCGGTTAGCGGCGCGGGTGACGCTTCGCTCTTCCATCAGCACCAGAAACACGCGCAACAGGTTCAGGTCGTAACGCATTCAGTTATTCTCAATATGAATAACTTAAATATACATAATAAATTTCAGAAATGGAATCAAAGCGTTCATTATTTCATCACCAACAGAAGTAAATACTTTCATTCATCAAGACTGGAGCTTTCACATGAACATACTGATCGTACTGACCTCGCATGACACATTAGGTAATACTGGCCGTAAAACTGGCTTCTGGCTGGAGGAGCTGGCCGCGCCTTATTACGCTTTCAAGCACGCCGGCGCAAAACTGACACTGGCTTCACCCAAAGGCGGCCAGCCACCGCTGGACCCAAAAAGTAATGAACCTGCTTTTCAAACGGACGATACCAGACGCTTCGAAAGTGACCCGGAAGCCAGTCAGGCATTAGCGAATACGGTGCCTTTACATTCGGTTTCGCATGAGGCATTTGATGCGGTATTTTATCCAGGTGGCCACGGCCCGCTTTGGGATCTGGCCGAGAGCCAGGACTCCATCCGCCTGATCGAATCCACGCTGGCGGCAGGCAAACCAGTCGCCTTGGTATGCCATGCACCAGGCGTATTACGGCATGCCAATAATCCGGATGGTCGCCCATTAGTCGCTGGCAAAAAAGTCACCGGTTTTACCAACACTGAAGAAGCCGCAGTGGAATTGACCGATGTAGTGCCTTTCCTGGTGGAAGATGAGCTGATCAAACAGGGCGGTCTTTTTTCAAAATTGGCTGACTGGCAACCTTATGTGGTGCAGGATGGCTTGTTGATCACGGGGCAAAACCCGGCTTCTTCAGCACTTGCAGCAGAGACCTTGATTCACTTTTTAAAAGCAGCATAAGCATCATGAGTGCCTATGTCGTCATGATGCGTGAACGAACCACAGAGCAGGCAGAAATGGATATCTACGCCAGCCAGGCCCCTCTCGCCCGAGAGGGGCATCCGGTCACGCCGCTGGCGAGATATGGCGCCCTGGATATCCTCGAAGGCCAGTCATTTGAAGGTTGCCTGATTCACCGCTTCCCTAGTGCTGAAGCAGCCAAAGCCTGGTATCACAGCCCCAAATATCAGGAAGCGGTCATACATCGACATCAAGGGGCGCAGTATCGCGTATTTATCGTAGAGGGGATTGATGCCTGACATTGAGGTTATGCCAGGAAAAGATTTCATACTTGAGTGTCAATGGCAACTAGCGCTATCAGGCTTAGTTTACTTGCAGTAACTCGTCCCAATGCGTGGTGTAGCGGGGGCTCATCATTTCCTGCCTCATTCGCCAGGGCTGTTTAAGCTGTGCGTGTTTGTGTTTTTGCACGCCTTCACTGGCGAGTTTAATGGTGGCCCTGCCCATTTTTTGATTGATGTGATCTATCGTCTGCATGAGCCGTATCGACTTGTCATGCGTGCTGGCAGTATCAAACATATCCTGTTGCTGCGCCTGCGCGGTAGCCAGTTCCCGCAGTGAAACGCCGGCTTTCATATAGTCATAGCCCGGCCGGTAAATCTGTTTCAGTGCCTTAAATGCCGCTTCAACCAGTCGCATGGTGCTGTTGGTCGGTGTATGCAAATCTATGTCGAAACCATTATCGTATTGTTGCGTGATGTCGCGGAATGGGCTGGTGCGGATATAGACGTAGACGCGCCCGGCAAACATCTGGCGCTGGCGTAGCTTCTCGCCTGCGCGCGTGGTCAGCAGCGTAACCGCTTCCTGCAGGTGTTGCAGGTCACGCACCGTCTCGCCAAAACTGCGTGTACTGAGGATCTGCTGGTGCGGCCCGCGTATCTGCTCCAGTTCCAGGCACGTGGTGCCATTGAGTTCACGCACGGTTTTTTCCAGCACGACGCTAAATTTTTTGCGCATGGTGGCAGCATCATTGCATTTCAGGTCGTATGCAGTATGGATATCAAGGTCATTCATTTTTTTGAATAGCCCTCTGCCTATGCCCCAGACCTTACCGACAGAAATCTCGCGCAAGCAGTCATTTACATCAGCTTCAGCCATCGTATTAAAGTTGCACACGCCGTTTAAGGTGGGGTTTTGTTTGGCACGATGGTTAGCCATTTTTGCCAGTGTTTTGCTGCTGCCTATGCCCACGCACACAGGCAAATCAGTCCCTTGCAGCACGGTTTGCCTTAGTGTTTGTGCATAGGCAGTCAGGTCAACCTGTGTGAATCCACTCAAGTCCAGAAATGATTCATCAATAGAATAGACTTCCTGCGCCGGGCTGAATCGCCGCAAAATCGACATCACGCGCTGGCTCATATCGGCATACAAGGCATAATTTGAGGAGAGAACAAACACGTTTTCTTGCTCAAGAAATTTGCGGATCTGAAACCACGGTGCGCCCATGGCAATGCCTAGCGCTTTTGCTTCAGCACTGCGCGAGATCACACAGCCGTCATTGTTACTCAATACCACCACTGGCCGGTTGCGTAACTTTGGGTTGAACACGCGCTCACAACTGACATAGAAGTTGTTGACATCCACCAGTGCGATTGCACGAGTGCCAGGCTGTTTCAATGGTGAGGTGCTCAGTGGCAATGAGGCGTATTTCATGGAATTCTCTAAACAGTGTTCATGATCCGCAATAGCAGGAATCCGGGTTCGCCAGTCGATAATACTTACACGAACCAGACACGGGGTCGGTTCGAAAAATGAATCAAGGAGATCAACATGTGGACTAAACCAGCAGCGACAGAAATGCGTTTTGGCTTTGAAGTAACCATGTACGTCATGAACAAGTAATTAGTTCTATCGTCAAGAAAAACCGGTCGCCAATGTTTCCCATGGTACCGGTTTTTTATTGCCTGAAACGCCTGAACGAGCCAGTCACCACGCCCCAGATCTGAAACTGCATAGGCTCCTGGATAAGGATAGGCATATATTTTCCGGAAGAATTGGCTGGCAATAGTTTGGGGCTGCCGTCTTTCTGTTTCGCCAGTGTTTTGATGGTGAAGCCGCCATCAATCATGACCAGCACAATATCGCCTACCACGGCCATTTTGCCTTTGTCGACGACTGCTTTGTCGCCCGGCATCAATCCCGCTTCAATCATGGAGTCGCCCTGGATAGTCACAAAAAAAGTAGTGTCGGCCTGATCAATCAGGTATTCATTCGGATCCAGCCGGCCTTCCATATGATCATCAGCTGGTGAAGGAAAGCCTGCCGGTACTTTAGATTCAAATAATGGCAGGCTCATGCTCTGCAAATGCTGCGCTGGTTGCGCAAATACTTCTACCGGGTCTAGGTTTTCTTTTAACTGGTTAAAGCGCTGCTTTTTTGCATAAGCTTCCATCAGGTTGCTCACCACAGGTTTCTGGCTGGCAGGAATCCGGATAACGATAGATTCTTCCAGGCGTGTGGTAGAGCCGGGCTTGCGACCTGCACCTGGCCTTTTACCGCCTTTTAGTTTTTGAAGTTGATTGATCATTGATTAATTGTAACAAATAATCAATGTAACTTAAGTGATTTGTTTGGCATTTACTCAACCTTAATTGTTTTAATTTTCAATATCTGCCAGGCAGTGTTGCGCCGATTTGCGGGTTTTTGCTCATGGAGTTGCACCAGGCTAGCAGTTATACTGTTGTGCTTTGTTATGGCTGGTGTTGGTATGGAGTGGATTCAACTTTTTATTGAGCAATACGCATTGTTTTGCCTGATAGGCGTGGTGGTAGGTGTGTTGTCCGGCTTGCTTGGCATAGGCGGCGGCATTGTACTGGTGCCTATGCTGCATGCCATCCTGGTGGCAAAAGGGTTTTCGGCGGATGTGGCTTTTCATATGGCGCTGGCGACTTCGATGGCGTGTATTGTGTTTACCTCACTCTCCAGTATTGCCGCGCATCATAAAAACCAGAATATCGTCTGGCCGTATGTATGGGCTATGGTGCCTATGGCGTTTGTTGGGTCGCTGCTGGCAACCCTGGTGGCGATACACCTGAACGCACTTTATTTAACGCTGTTCTTTGCCGTGTTTACTTTTTATGCTGCGATCCAGTTATTTGTGGACCGCAAGCCCAGCCAGCACAAAGTCCCCGGCAATGTGGAGATCAGCCTGGTGGCCTTGTTGATAGGCATTGTCTCTGCGCTGGTGTCGATAGGCGGCGGCACGTTGACGGTGCCTTATCTTGCCATGCGTAATGTATCTGTGAAGCAGGCGATCGGCACTTCTGCGGTGCTGGGCTTTCCCATCGCGCTGGCGAGTACCGTCAGTTACCTGCAAGATGCCATTCGCCAATCGGCACATGCGCCGGATACTTTTGGCTTGCTTTACCTGCCAGCCATCATGCTGATTGCACCGTTCAGTGTGCTGTTCGCCCCGGCCGGTGTGGCGCTGACCAAGCGCTTGCCGGTAAAAGTGCTTAAGCGCACGTTTGCCATTTTCCTGATGGGGGTGAGTATCAACTTGCTCTGGTCGCAGCTCGGTTGAGCACATACAACAGGCAATAAAAAACCCGCGTGAGCGGGTTTTTTTATTCAGCTAAACTTGTCATTGAGACAAGCGCTGATTATTTGTTCATGACGTACATAGTCACTTCAAAGCCAAAACGCATTTCAGTAGCAGCTGGTTTAGTCCACATGATAGTCTCCTTTTGGGTGTTCACTTGAGCACATCCAGATGATGTACTTGTATGACTTCCACTATACGCCGGTGTTTCAAAATGACCCTGAGGCGATCACGTAAAAACGACTCATGATTTTACGTAGTTTAGACGCGAGGGAATCGCAAAAAGTCATGAATAATCGCTGTCATGGCAAAAAAACTGTCATCAATCTGTAATACAATCAAAACAACCGATTAATCACCAGAGTGTATGTGCATGCTGATTCAAACTGTAGCGACCCAACCATTTACTGATCAAAAACCTGGCACCTCCGGCTTGCGTAAAAAAGTACGTGTATTTCAGCAAGCGCATTATTTGCACAATTTTGTACAAAGTATTTTTGATACGCTTGAGATTCCGGCTAATGCCATCTTGACCGTAGGCGGCGATGGGCGCTTCTATAACAAAGAAGCGATCCAGGTGATCATCAAAATGGCCGCCGCCAATGGTTTTGCCAAAGTGCTGGTCGGGCAACACGGTATTCTATCCACACCTGCGGCATCTAATATCATCCGTAAATATGAGACGTTCGGCGGCATTATTTTATCGGCCAGCCATAATCCTGGCGGGCCGGATGATGACTTCGGTATTAAATACAACATCAGCAATGGTGGCCCGGCGCCGGAAAAAATTACTGATGCGATCTTTGCCAACAGCAAACAGATCAGCCATTACAAAATAGTTGATGAGCTGCCAGAAGTCGATTTGTCTGCCATAGGGATCACTACGCTGGATGGGTTTGAGGTGCAAGTGATTGATTCGGTCAATGACTACGCCGATTTAATGCAAAGCATGTTTGACTTTGCTGCCATCAAGCGCTGGCTGGCAGCTGGACATACCATTAAGTTTGATGCCATGCACGCCGTGACCGGCCCTTACGCCAAAGAAGTCTTCGTCAATCGACTGGGTGCGCCAGCTAGTAGCCTGATGAACTGCGAAGTCTCCGAGAATTTTGGTGGCGGTCACCCAGACCCTAACCTGACTTATGCCGAAGACCTGGTAAAAGTCGCCTATGGTCCGCAAGCACCGGATTTCTCTGCCGCCTCGGATGGCGATGGTGACCGTAACATGATTCTAGGCAGCCATTTTTTCGTCACTCCTTCTGACAGCCTGGCGCTGATTGCAGCCAATGCGAAATTGATCCCGGCCTATGCCCAGGGCTTGTCAGGCGTTGCGCGTTCCATGCCGACCAGCGGGGCGGTTGACCGTGTCGCAGCCAAGCTGGGCATCGCTTGCTATGAAACACCTACCGGCTGGAAGTTTTTCGGCAACCTGATGGATGCCGGCAAAGTCACCTTGTGCGGTGAAGAAAGCTTCGGCACCGGCAGCGACCATGTGCGTGAAAAAGATGGCTTATGGGCCGTGCTCTGCTGGCTGAACCTGCTAGCCGCCACCGGTGAAAGCGTGGAGTCGCTGGTGCGCAAACACTGGCAGCAATATGGCCGCAATGTCTATTCGCGCCATGATTATGAAACCGTGCCCACCGCGCCTGCACAGGCCGTCATCAACCATATCAAACAGCAGTTTGCCAGCTTGCCGGGGCAGGCTTTTGGCCGTTATACCGTCAACACGGTCGATGATTTCAGTTACACCGACCCGATCGATGCTTCTGTCAGTACCGGCCAGGGCCTGCGTATCCTGTTCGTGTGCGGCTCACGTGTGGTCATCCGTTTGTCTGGCACTGGTACTGAAGGTGCCACTATTCGTGTGTATCTGGAAGCGTTTACTGAAGACCCGGCCCAACAGCAGCTGGATGCCCAGGACGCATTGGCAGAACTGATCACTGTCTCAAACCAGATATCGCAGTTGCCACAATTGACGGGCAGGCAGCAACCTACTGTCATTACTTAAATAATCATGGCTGCGCGGGCAAATGGCTGTGTTAATCAGTACCCTAAATCCTTATGTTCTCAATGTACATGCCGGATTCTGCGTACTGTTCTCCCACGTTATCCCGCGCGCACATGATGATGGCTCATGCTTAGGAGGTCATAAAAATGATTAAAAAAACCATTCTTTGCCCGGTTTTATTGTCTGTGGTTTTGCTGGCCTGCGGTATCAATCCCGTGACTAAAGAGCGCGAGTTCCAGTTTGTCTCGCAAGACAAGGAAATCCAGATCGGCCAGCAGAATTACAGTCCTGCGCGGCAGTCACAGGGCGGTGATTATATTCTGGATGCTGAACTGACCCGCTATGTGCAACAGGTAGGGCAAAAACTGGCGGCGGTGTCTGACCGTCCGGATCTGCCCTATGAGTTTGTGGTGTTGAATGACTCAGTCCCCAATGCCTGGGCCATGCCTGGAGGCAAAATTGCGTTCAATCGCGGCCTGCTTTATGAGTTGCATAGTGAGGCCGAGCTAGCGGCAGTGCTAGGCCACGAGATTGTGCATGCGGCTGCTCGTCACGGGGCTAAAGGCATGGAGCGTGGCATGTTCATGCAGGGGGCGATGCTGGCAGTAGGGTTGGCTACACGGGACTCCAATTATGCCAATCTGGTGGTCGGCGGGGCGCAGCTGGGCGGTCAGCTGGTGACCAGCAAGTATGGTCGAGATGCGGAGTCAGAAGCCGATACCTATGGCATGAAGTATATGAAACTGGCCGGATATGACCCGGCGGCGGCCGTGACTTTGCAGGAAACCTTTGTCCGCTTGAGTGAGGGCAAACGGCAAGACTTTATCACTGGCTTGTTTGCCAGCCATCCACCTTCACAAGAGCGGGTGGATGAAAATAAACAGACGCTGGTGGAGCTGGGTGCTGGCGGCGAGATGGGCAAAGAGATCTATGCCGAGAAGGTCACCAGGCTAATGGCGACGCGTGAGGCTTATAAAGCTTATGACGAAGGCAAGACTGCCTTGCAAAAAGGCGATGCTGATAAAGCAAAATCGTTAGCGAAGAAAGCCATCAGCATAGAGCCTAAGGAAGCCAGGTTCCAGGAGTTATTAGGCGATATCGCGCTGACGCAGAAAAACACCACCGAAGCGCTGGCGTTGTATGACAAGGCCATCAAGTTGCAACCTGATTATTTCAAACCTTATGTGCAAAGCGGTATTGCGCTGTTCAATGCCGGTAAAAAAGAGCAGGCCGAACCGTTCCTGAAAAAAGCCAATGTGCTGTTACCCACTGCACCAGGCTATGCTTTACTGGGGCAAATTGCTGAAGGCCGTGGCGAAACCGGCCTGGCTTTGCAGCATTATCAGTTGGCCGCCAGCTCTGATTCAGACATAGGCAAGGATTCTGCCGCCCGTGCCATGCGCATCGATTTGCCGCGTAATCCCGCCCGCTACCTGCCCTCTGGCCCGATTGCCGATAATACCGGCCAGGTCTATGCCGCAGTGCAGAACAACAGTAATGTGACTGTCGGCCGCGTGCAAGTCAGGATGCTGCAATACGATAGTCACGGCCGCCTGGTCAACCAGACTCGCTCCATGCTGATTACCGGCGGTATTGCGCCCGGCAAACGGGGCACGGTAGCAACCGGTATCCGCATCCAGGACCAGGCCGCATTACAGTTCTTTAAGGTTGTTGTAGAAGGTGCCGAGCTGGCGCGTTAATGCCTGCTGATTTGAGTGTTTAATCATGTCGACCCAAGATACCTGCTGCTCTGTAGCGCCTTATTTTCAAATCCATCCCGGCAAGGCCGAGGCTTTTCGCCTGGTTTGCGAAAAGTACGTGCAATGGTCGGCACGTGAAGCAGGCTGTTTATATTATGGATTTAGTTTCGATGGCGACTTTGCGCATTGCCGCGAAGGCTTTGAAGATGCCGATGCCTTGTTGGCCCATCTGGAAAACTTGCGACCCATATTGCATGAGATTGGTGCAGTGTCTACGCTGCTGAAAATAGAAATACATGGGTCGGCACCAGAACTTGCCAAATTGCGCGGACCACTGGCGGCGATGAATCCGCAGTTCTTTGTACTGGAGTTCGGATTCAGGCGCAGCTAGTTTTTTGCTTCAGTTTCTGAAGACAGTGTAGTGCTGTCCTCACCGTCACGTATGGTCATGACGCCGCGGTATAGCCTGACATCCATACGTCCCAAAAAGCTCATTCCCAAAAGCACATCCCCCTCCAGCCCTGGTGTAATTGTGGCAGCCACATCGTTAGCGACTATGCCGCCCAGTTGCACGCTTTTTAACCGCACCAGATAAGAGACGGCGTTGCCGTTAGCCGTGTGTGTATTGATCGCATCCGTGCTGACCAGCCCGAGGCGATCTGCCACACGCTGGGAGATGGCAACGCCAGTGGCACCGGTATCAACCAGTACGCGCACACGTTCGCCGTTGATCAGCGCTTCGGCGCTGTAATGCCCATCTGGCCCGCGTTTAAGCGTCGCGACATTGAGTTTGCCGACTTGCTCCAGCGTATTGGGGTGCTGTACACGATCTACCAGCAGCCAGACCAGTGCGGCCAGGCCTAACCACAGCACGATATATAACAGGCTCTGACCACGAGAGTGGCGTCGTTGGGAGATGCGTTGTGGATTGGACATGCTCATTCAATGGTGACTCAAAAAGGAATTTTCAAGTCAGGCTGGGCATGCAGTAATATTTCTTTAAACATCTGTTGTATGCGCAGTAACGCGCTTTCGGTATCTGCTTCAAAACGCAGAACCAGTACCGGTGTGGTATTTGACGCGCGCATCAGGCCAAAGCCATCTTCATACTCGACCCGCAAGCCATCAATGGTGATGACTTCAGTCGCTGCTGGAAACCGGGCTGATTGCTGTAATCGCGCAATCAATGCGTGCGGCTCGCCTTCGCGCATGGCTATCTGTATTTCCGGGGTGTTGACGCTGTCTGGCAAGGCTTCCAGCAAAGCGCTGGCATCTGCCACGCGGCTGACGATTTCCAGCAAGCGCGCGGCGCTGTATAGCCCATCATCAAAGCCAAACCAGCGTTGCTTGCCCTGTTTGCTATCGTTGAAGAACAGGTGGCCGGACAACTCACCCCCAATGGCGGCATTGGTTTCGCGTATCTTCGCTTTCATCAAAGAATGACCTGTTTTCCAGATCACCGGTTTGCCGCCATGTTCACGTATCCAATGGCGTAAATGACGTGTCGATTTCACATCAAATACCACGCTGGCATCTAGCTGGTGCTTGAGTACATCGGCCACAAACAGCATGAGCTGGCGGTCGCTGCGTATGATCTGCCCTTGCTTGGTGACGACCCCTAGCCGGTCGCCATCCCCGTCAAAGGCCAGGCCTATTTCGGCATCGCCAATACGCAGCCTCGCGATCACATCTTGCAGGTTTTTGGCTTCTACCGGGTCAGGATGGTGGTTGGGGAAATTGCCATCCACCTCGCAAAATAAAGGGTCCACAATGCAGCCCAGTGCTTCAAATAAAGACTGTGCGTATGCACCGGCAACGCCATTGCCACAGTCAACCACCACACGCATGGGCCGCGCCAGTTGGATATCTGCCACAATGGTTTGCTGGTAGGCCGGGTAAATGTCGTGGGTAGAAAGCTGGCCAGGACTGTCACTGCGATAAAACTGCTGCTGTACTATCTGTTGCCTGAGCGCTTGTATGGCTGCACTACTGAGGGTTTCTCCGCCAATGACTATTTTCAAGCCGTTATATTGCGGTGGATTATGGCTGCCGGTCACCATCACGCCGCTGGTGTTGCGCGGCAAGTGGTGTGTAGCAAAATACAGCATGGGCGTGGTGACCATGCTTAGCGAAACAACGTGAATCCCTGTGTTCAATATGCCTTCTGTCAGGGCGGCGGCCAGGGCCGGGCTGGATAAGCGACCATCGTAGCCTACACACATGGACTGCTCGCCACGGGTGTGCACCTGTGTGCCAAGCGCCAGGCCTATCTGGTAAACAATATCGGTGGTCAGTGTCTCATCGACAATGCCGCGGATGTCATAGGCTTTAAAAATAGAGCCTGGCAAAGTCATTTATTCGGCTTCTTCTATCCAGGCCAGTTGAATGCCTTCCAGTACTTTTTCCCCGCAACGCGAGACATCATCATCAAAGCCATCCAGTGCCATGACCCACTGCATCAGATCGGTAAAGCGTATGGTTTTGGGGTCAATGTCCGGGTATTTGTCATACAGTTCTTCGGCAATACGCTGGCTGTCAGTCCATTTCATTTCAATCACGTCCTTCAGGGTTCAGATGATGCAAATTATAACTGACTGCTGGCGATATGGCGGGTAAAGGATAGCGCTTGAAAGAATCCTCCTACAGCCTTGTCAGACTGGCTTGACTGGTCATGCTGGTTCAGCGTGGCAAGATGTTGGTATGAATGATCGACCAACAAACCATACTTCAGCCAAGCAATCACCAGTAAAAACAACAGGCATCAGAATACTGCTCTGGGTGGCTGGCATTTTATTAGCATTCGTCGTGATTATCGTGTGTTGTGAACTCGCCGGCTGGCCATTTTTGCGTCAGCCCTTGCAGGAGTTCACCACCAAGACATTAAAACGGGATGTCATTATCGAGCGTCCGTTCCATCTGCAATTGCTGGGCGGGCTGCGCTTGCAAGTCGGACACCTGAAGATTTCTGCGCCTGAAGAATTCAAGGTGCCTTATCTGGTCGATGCGCATGGCCTAGACCTCAAACTGCGTTATCGCGACTTGCTGGAGTTAAAAGAAGGCCAGCCTTATCGCATTAAAGCCATACGCGCCGAGCAGCTTGATGCCTACATGAAGCGCGATAACAAAAAACATGCAACATGGGATTTTGAGCTGGATGATTCCGGCCCCTCACGTCCTTTCCCGTTTATTGAAGAGTTATCCGTGAACAAAGGCCAGGCGCGCATTGAGGATGCGGTGACCAAGGCGAACCTGACCACTACGTTTTATACCGAGGAGGGGGCGCATCTTAAAACGCCGGAATCCAGCCTCAAAGTCAAAGGCGAGTTTGGCAAACGCCCATTGCAAGGCGAGCTGGTGACACAAGGATTTTTGCCGGTCGCTACGCAAGGCAAAGATTCTGCTCCTATCAACTCCAAAGGCTGGCTAAAATATGGCGCAGTCAATCTTAAGTTCGATGGCGCTGTCTATGATTTGTTCGGCACCCAGCGCATAAAAGGCAAATTAAACGTGGATGGGCCTTCACTAGCCGATGTCGGTGATCTGCTGGACCTGGCGTTTCCGCGTACACCGCCATTCAAGATCGCTGCCGAAGTCGAAAAAAACACCGACCAATGGAAAGTGCATGTTTCGGATGCCAAAATAGGGCAAAGCCGCCTGGCGGGACAATTTGTTTATGACTATGGCGATTTAAAACCGATGCTAACTGGCGATGTGAAAGGCCCGTTGCTGGTGTTGGCCGACCTGGCCCCCGCATTTGGTGCGCCGGCGCCTACGGCGACAGGCACGCCCAATAAAAAGCCGGGCAAAGTATTCCCAGATGAGTCGCTGGATTTTGCGACCTATGACCGCATGAATGCCGATATCAAGATTCATTTTGATGCAGTTGACCTCGGCAGCGTGTTTAAAGAACGCATTTCCCCACTGGATTTTCAATTGACTTTACAAGACCGCACGCTGACCGTTGCGAAGCTGCATGCGGGCACTACGCAGGGTAGCTTGTCCGGTGCGTTATTGATTGATGCGCCAGAGGCGACTTCCGAAGCGGAATCTGTAAACCCGCCAGTGCCAAAGTGGGATATCCAGCTGGCATTGAAAAACATCCAGCTTGAGCAGTGGTTAAAGGTCAAACCGGAAGACCAGCCAGCCAAGGACAAAGCCGCGAAAGAAGCTGCCAAGGATGCGCCCGCCTATATTAGCGGCCAGTTAAACGCCAGGGCAAAACTGAAAGGGCAGGGCCGGTCTACGGCGGCATTGTTGAAATCGCTGGATGGCCAGCTGGCATTGATGGTACGTGATGGCGAAATCTCGCACCTGGTGGTGGAGGCGGCTGGCCTGGATATTGCGCAAAGTGTAGGGCTGTTATTAAGAGGCGATCATGCTATCCCCATGCAATGTGCCGCCATGGGCTGGCATGCCAAACAAGGGGTGCTGACACCGGAAGCCGCATTGATCGATACCCCGGTGACCACTGTGTATATACACGGCAATATGGATCTGGGGGAGGAGCAGTTTAATCTCAAGCTGCAGGCCAACCCTAAAAACTTCTCGCCGTTTACTGTACGCTCGCCTATTTTGGTGACTGGCCCTTTTGTTGCCCCTGCGGTCTCTGTCAGCCCAGGCCCGATTGCGGCACGCGTGGCAGGTGGGGTGTTGCTGGCACTAGTCACGCCATTTGCCGCCATCCTGCCTTTCCTGGACCCAGGCAGTGGTGATCAACCTGCAAACGAAGGCTGCCAGCAAAGCTTGCAAAAACTAAAATCGTCAGGCAAGCCTTAATCTATATTTCATCCGTGAGTGTTTTCCAGGCTTTGATCAAACGCAGACCAAAAAAAGTGCCCAACCGAAGTTGGGCTTAGGGAGCGATTTTGGAGATACGCTTACGGATTATATTTAGCATAAGTTGTGCCAGAATATTAAATGGTATTTAAATCAGATACATAAGGTAATTTCAAGGTGTTTCAACTGCTGTCAATTCAACAACTGTTTTGCTATGTGCACATGTTTGGTGCGCCATGGGCAATGCTGGCGCATCAATAGAATGACCTGTCCTGATCTTCCACTCCGTGAAAACGATGCCATCGCGTTGACTCAATGACTGCTTTCCACTGAAGCTACTTCAGCAGAAAAGTGCAAGCGATGGGCGCATCATGTTAAAATCCGGCTTTATTTTTATGTCAACGGAAACTTGATCGTCATGTTTAGCTTTTCAAGAAACTTAGATGTTGCCGACCCGGCGTTAGCCAAAATGATCTCGCAAGAGGTTGAGCGTCAGCACCAGCACATTGAATTGATTGCTTCAGAAAACTACACCAGCCCGGCAGTGATGGAAGCGCAAGGTTCACAACTGACCAACAAATACGCCGAGGGTTACCCCGGCAAGCGTTTTTACGGTGGCTGTGAGTTTGTCGATCAAGTGGAACAAATCGCGATTGATCGCCTGAAAGCCCTGTATGGCGCTGAGTATGCCAACGTGCAGCCACATTCTGGCTCACAGGCTAACCAGGCAGTGTATTTCTCTATCCTGAAGCCAGGCGATACCGTGATGGGTATGAACCTGGGCCACGGCGGCCACTTGACGCATGGTTCTCCAGCCAACCTGTCCGGTAAATTATTCAATATCGTGCCTTATGGCCTGAACGATAAAGAAGAGATCGACTACGACGAGATGGAGCGCATCGCCCTTGAATGCAAACCAAAGTTGCTGATTGGTGGTGCTTCTGCTTATGCGCTGCGTTTTGACTGGGCACGCATGGCGGAGATCGCTAAAAAAGTCGGCGCTTATTTCATGGTCGATATGGCGCATTACTCCGGTTTGATTGCGGCGGGTGTTTACCCTAACCCGGTGCCGCATGCTGACTTTGTGACTTCTACCACGCACAAAACATTGCGTGGTCCACGCGGCGGTATCATCATGGCCAAAGCCGAGTTTGAGAAATCAATTAACTCTAACGTGTTCCCTAGCCTGCAAGGTGGACCGTTGATGCACGTGATTGCCGGTAAAGCGACCGCTTTCCTGGAAGCAGCGCAACCCGAGTTCAAGGTCTACCAGGAGCAAGTGCTGAAAAACGCCAGTGCCATGGCTAAAACACTGGCTGAACGTGGCTTGCGTATTATTTCCGGCCGCACTGAGTCACATGTGTTCCTGGTTGATCTGCGCCCTAAAAACCTGACTGGTAAAGCGGCTGATGCTTACCTGGGCCAGGCGCATATCACCGTGAACAAAAACGCGATCCCGAATGACCCGGAAAGCCCATTCGTCACTTCCGGTATCCGTATTGGTTCGCCAGCGATCACTACGCGCGGTTTCAAAGAAGCCGAAGCCGAACAGGTCGCGCATCTGATCGCTGACGTACTGGATAATCCTGAAAGTGCCGATGTGCTTGCTGCGACCAAGGCAAAAGTACATGCCCTGGCGGATCAATTCCCGGTTTACGGCAAATAAACAGCCTGATTGTGACAGCTTGATATGAAGTGTCCGTTTTGCGGTGCTGACGATACACAAGTGGTGGATTCCCGTCTGAACGAAGAGGGGAACTCCATCCGCAGGCGTAGGCGTTGCCCGGCGTGCGACAAGCGCTTTACCACGTATGAAACGGCAGAATTACACCTGCCGCAAGTAGTGAAACAAAATGGCACCCGTGAAGAGTTCAAGCGTGAAAAGCTGCGCGTATCTTTTACGCGCGCTTTGCACAAACGCCCGGTGCCGACTGAGTATGTGGATAAGGCGCTGGACAGGATCATGCAGAAAATACTTGGCCTGGGTGCGCGTGAAGTACCGGCGCGCTTGCTGGGCGAAACAGTGATGCAAGAGTTGAAACAAATGGACCAGGTGGCGTATATCCGCTTTGCTTCCGTCTACCGGAGCTTTTCGGATGTGGATGACTTCCATAATGCCATTCGGGATCTGGACAATTAACCAGTCACAAAAATAACCCTAAAGGTGGGCGCATGAAACTGATAAAAATCTCTGCGATTGTGCTTTCGGTATTTACGCTTATCCTGACCATCGTATTTTTTACCTGGTGGGCCTTTAAAGACCAGGCGGTGTTTGGTAGCGAAAAGTTTGACCAGACCCATTGGATAGAACTCTCTAACACCGTGCAAAAAGACTGCCGTCGCGGAGACATGGCCTATGACCTCAAGAATCATATCCTTATCCGTGGCGCACAAAAAGAAGCGGTCATGGCCCTGCTTGGCCGTCCCAGCCTTGAAGATGCTAATGCGCTGGAATATGACCTTGGCAAATGCATGCATGTGTATCATGCCTTGCGTATCTATTTCGATCAGGATAGCAGGCTGACGCATAGCCAGATTTCCTCGCATTAAATATCTACCTTTGGATAGGCTCTGCTAGAAGCTTTAATCGGTATTTCTTTGAATGGTTAAGCTTTCTATTTCGCTGCTTAATTGCACCATTGCTTTTCGCCTGTAGGCGAGTGACTTTTCTTTGATTGCCCAAAGAATAAGTCACCAAAAGAAAGGGCACCCTAGCTTCCGCTTGATTCCTGCGTTGCTCGTCAAAATAAGCGGTCACGAAACTCGCCCTGACAAGCCACACACACCGTGGCTTGTTGCGGAGCTCAAACAGTCGCTCCCTTCTCCCTTATTTTGCCTGCGCTACTCGGCGCGTCAGATAGGGGCCCGTTTAAAACCACCACGATGATATGTTGGTTAAACGTATTGTATTCAGGGCGCTAAGGGATTTCTTTAATTTCCAAAGCTAACCCCCAACAAACCAACTCCATTGTTTTGTTGGGTTTTTTGCTTTGTTTTAATGCTATTTGTTACTACAGCGGCTGAGCGGGAAGCAATGAGAAAACTCTCACGGGGGTAACCGCGTGATGGTTTTCAGGGCCCCTATCTGACGCGCCGAGTAGCGCAGTCAGCGGGGGAGTTGTCGGCCAGCGCCTGTTTGAGCTCCGCAACAAGCCACGTTGTGTGTGGCTTGTCAGGGCGAGTTCCGTTGGCCGCCCACGTTGATGAGCAACGCAGGAAACAAGCGGAAGCTAGGGTGCATTTCTTTTGGTTACGTTTTCTTTGTGCAAGCAAAGAAAAGTAACTCGCCTAGAGGCGAAAAGGAATGGTGAAATAAAGCAGCAAAGTCGAACACTGAACCACCCAAAGAAATACCAATTACGCCTTTCAGCAGGTGCTACTAACCAACATAAGAAACAAGGTCGCCTACAGATGAAGAGGATATCCAATCGAAGAGCTGGCCTTCATTACCATAGTTCGTTTTTCATCAACGCTTATCATATGGATGATCAGCCTTTTCCCTTGTCCTCCTAGAAAATTCCTTCGGCCTGTACTTTTCTCTTTATTTACTGATCAACTATAAACACAGACAAAAACCCGCAGTCGCGGGTTTTTTTGTATCATCTGACTATGCAATGGACAACACAAGATTTTGAATGGATGACGCAGGCCTTAAGGCAGGCCGAACGCGGTTTGTATACGACTTCACCAAATCCGCATGTAGGCTGCGTGATCGTGAAAAACGGGCAGTTAATTGGTGAAGGCGCCCATCTCAAAGCAGGTGAACCGCATGCGGAAGTGCATGCCTTGCGCCAGGCGGGCATCAACGCTAAAGGCGCTACCGCTTATGTCACGCTGGAACCTTGCAGCCACTATGGCCGCACGCCCCCGTGTGCGCATGCGCTGGTGGAAGCCGGCGTCAGCCGCGTGGTCATTGCCATGCAGGACCCAAATCCGCTGGTGGCGGGGCAAGGCATCGCTTACCTGCAAGCACATGGCATTACGGTGAGTGCTGGTTTGCTGGAAGCGCAGGCGCTGGCACTCAACCCTGGCTTTGTATTACGCATGACCCAGCAACGGCCTTATGTGCGTTTAAAGGTGGCGGCCAGCCTGGATGGCAGAACCGCGCTGGCCAATGGTGTCAGCCAATGGATTACTTCACCGGCTGCACGGCGTGATGTGCATCACTGGCGCGCCCGTAGTTGCGCCATGCTGACTGGCATAGGCACGGTTTTGCATGATGATCCTTCCCTGAAGGTGCGTGAGGTGGAAACCGCTAGACAGCCATTGCGCGTGATTGTGGATAGCCAGTTACGCATCCCGTTGACGGCGAAAGTATTGCAACAAGGCCAAGCCATCATCGCCCATGCAGTGGCAGCCACAGATGTATTGCAAGATAAGTTGGCACGATTGCAGGGACTTGGTGTCCAAACACTGGCGTTACCAGATAGCGCCGGGCAAGTGGATATACCTGCTTTGCTGCGCAAGCTGGCAGAGCAGCAAATCAATGAGGTCATGGTTGAGGCGGGGGCTGTGCTTAATGGTGCCTTGCTGCAGACAGGCCTGGTGGATGAGTTGCTGCTTTACTATGCACCCAAGCTGATGGGTGCCACTGGCGCAGGTATGTTTACGCTGCCTGCTTACACGGCCATGTCGCAATCGCTGGCCTTGAATATTATAGATGTCCGCCATTTTGACCAGGACATCCGCATTCAAGCCACACTGCTGTAATTTAACTCTATGCTGATTGATACCCACTGTCATCTGGATGCCGCCGAATTTGATGCTGACCGCGAAGCAGTCTGGCAAGCGTCATTGCAGGCAGGATTACGCGCGGTGGTCATCCCTGGTGTGACGGCCGCTACCTTTCAGCCCATCATGGAATGGTGCGCAGACCATCCGCAAGCGGTGTTTGCACTTGGCTGGCACCCGCTGTTTGTCGATCAGGCGCCTGATACAGCATTGCAAGACTTGCAACAGACTATAGAAAAGGTGTTGTCCGGTCCGCAGGCGCATCAGTTAGTCGCCATCGGTGAAATCGGTCTGGATTTCTATATCACGCGTAACAATGAAGCGCACCAGATCGCCATGCTGGAAGGTCAGTTGCAACTGACCAAACAATTTGAGTTGCCGGTGATTCTGCATGTGCGTAGTGCTATAGACACCATCCTTAAGTATTTACGCAAGCACGATATCCATCAGGGCATCGCGCACGCATTTAATGGTAGCCGTCAACAAGCCGATGCGATGGCTGCGCAGGGACTGAAAATGGGATTTGGCGGGGCGATGACCTGGCCGCGTGCATTGAGGATTCGAAAATTAGCTGAAGAACTTCCGCTGGAACATATCGTTTTGGAGACGGATGCGCCGGATATCCAGCCAGTGTGGATTGGACATCAGGGCCGAAATAGTCCGGATCAATTAAAAAGAATAGCTGAAGAATTGGCGTCAATTCGGCGCATTGAAATTTCGCAACTCATTGAAATGACAGGTAAAAATTCTTTGCAAGTTTTTCCTAAATTAGCGCATTTATGCACATGACTTAAAGTGACACATTAAGAATGTGTCGAAAGTGTTTCAATTATAGTGGTGCTAATTAAGTTATTGATTTTAAACGATAAAAAAATAGATTAAAAAATGAACTTTTGGAAAAAACCCTTATAAATTGGTAAGTTACGCTTTTAAGACACAGCAATCCACAAAGTTATCCACAGTTTTTGTGGATGGAAAATTCGGGCTTGGTCCTACAAAAAAATGCAAGCGCTTTTACACACATTTTTGTAAATAAAAATAAACCATATCGTTTTTGAATTCATGAAAATCCACAGCCAGCACTACCGTACCATTTGGCGTGATGCAGACACCGTTTGCATCATCGACCAGACCCAATTACCGTTCGCACTGGTGATTGCACGTTTGCAAAATCATGTGCAAATGGGCCATGCTATCCGCAGCATGCAGGTGCGCGGTGCGCCACTGATAGGTGCCTCTGCTGCGTATGGTATGGCGCTAGGCTGTCAGCAGTCTGCAGATGACGAAGCCCTGCAAAACGTTGCCAAACAATTGCTGGCTACCCGGCCAACGGCTGTCAACCTGGCGTGGGCGGTACAACGGATGTTGCAACAACTGCTGCCAGTGCCCGTCTCGCAACGGGCGCAGGCTTCGTGGGAATACGCACAGGTGATTGCGGATGATGATGTGGCGCAAAACCTGGCGATAGGCCAGCATGGGGTAGGGTTGATCGCCGCCAAGGCCATAGAAAACCCTGGCCAGGCTGTCAATATTCTGACCCATTGCAATGCTGGCTGGTTAGCCACTGTCGATGGCGGTACGGCGCTGGCACCCATCTATGCCGCGCACGATGCCGGGCACCAGGTGCATGTTTGGGTGGACGAGACGCGACCGCGCAATCAGGGGGCGAGCTTAACGGCATGGGAGTTGGCGCAGCATGGCGTGCCGCATACCGTGATCACCGACAATGCTGGTGGACATTTAATGCAGCATGGGCAGGTGGATATGGTGATTGTCGGTGCCGATCGCGTCACTAGCAATGGCGATGTCTGCAATAAGATAGGCACCTACCTTAAAGCGCTGGCAGCCTATGACCAGCAGATTCCATTTTATGCGGCGGTGCCTACGCCGACCATAGACTGGCAACTGGCGCATGGTGCACAGATAGAGATAGAAATGCGCGATGCGGACGAAGTGGCTTATATTCAAGGCCAGGATGACGCTGGACAGCTGCGACGGGTGCGGGTGATCCCGCATGAAAGCCCGGCACTGAACCCGGCTTTTGATGTCACGCCCGCCAGGTTGGTCACCGGGATTATTACCGAACGCGGGGTATATCACCCCGAACAATTACAATGTGCACAATCCGGCACTATGGAGCCAGCCCAATGACAAGTCCAGCGCCCGCCGCACAACTGCTACATGCCGCAAGTAACCTGTCCACCCTTGGTTTGAATAAAGGCAGCTCCGGCAATGCCAGTATACGGCTCAGCGATGGGCTGCTTGTGACCCCTTCGGGCGTCCCCGCCGAGCAGCTATCAGAAAAAAGCATGGTGTTTATGCAGTGGGATGGCACTGCGGAAGCCGGGAAAAAGCCTTCCAGTGAGTGGCGTATCCATAGGGATATTTTCCAGGCGCGGCCAGAAGTGAATGTCATCGTGCATTGCCACAGCATGTTTGCGACAACCATTGCCTGCCTGGGGCGTGATGTGCCGGCATTCCATTACATGATCGCGGTGGCAGGGGGCGATAGCATACGCTGTGCGCCTTATGCGTTGTTTGGCACTCAAGCGTTGTCGGATACGGCATTGCCAGCCTTGCACGATCGCAAAGCGTGTTTATTGGCGCACCACGGCATGCTGGCGTTGGGGCAGGATGTATCACAGGCGCTGGCCATCGCGATGGAGGTGGAAAACTTGTGTGAGCAATACTGGCGGTTATTGCAATTGGGTGAGCCTACATTGCTGACTGCTGAACAAATGCAGGCGGTGCAGGCGCAGTTTAAAGGTTACGGCCAGTGGAGCAAGCAGCCACGTTAGAGAGGAGGCTCAGGGCTTGGGAAAAAGCGCCAGCGTGGTCAGGCGTAATAGTTTTCCAGGGTCACAGACAAACACATTGCCATGAGATGGCTGGTCGGTTGCAGGGGCCGCTAGAATCGATTCAGCCGGCGCATAACATTTTAATAACACACCGCCAGACTCTACTGCGTTCAACCCTTTGGCGTAGTTGCTGGCACTTTCTTCCGAGAGCGTCCAGCAGAAGCCGATGGCATTCTGGTCGAACAGGAACCAGCTCTCGCCACGATACAGGGTAAGGCCTTCACCGGTATGTCCCGGTAATGCTTTTTTCAGCACCGCTAGCACCAGTGCATCGTTTTTGATTTTGGCGCGCAAGTCACCGCCATAGGTTAGCCACAGCGATTGGATTTTATCTTTGAAGAAGATGGTGTCGTCATTGACACCCGCCAGGTATTCGAATGTTTCACGCCACAGTGCCGCATCGGTCGCATTCACATAAATGCCGCTGCAAAACTGTTTGGCGAGGGATTGTAGAGAATGTTTAATCATGCGGAAACGCAGAGATACCGGCTACCTGACCCATTCCCCATCGACCAATTTCTCTTGCGGCTGAAACTGCTGCTTGTAAGTCATTTTGTCACTGTCGGCGATCCAGTAACCCAGATACAGGTAAGGCAAAGCCAGTTGTTTGGCCCACTCGATCTGCCACAGAATGCTATAGGTGCCATAACTGGCCTTATCGCGCGTGTCGTAAAAGGTATACACGGCTGAAAGCCCATCGGCGACCAGGTCAATCACACTCACCATTTTGAGCGCGTTTTGTGCATCCCTGAATTCAATCATGATGCTTTCAACATTGGTCTGACACAAAAACTGCTGGTATTGCGAGGCTTCGTCTTCGAGTTCGCCAACATGGTCGGGGCCATTGCCATGACGTTGTTTCTGGTAGGCGTGATATAAGGCAAAATGCTCTTCGTGATAACCCGCTTCAAGAATGGTGATCTGCAAGTCTGCATGCTTTTTTAGTGCACGTTGCTGGCTGCGGGTGGCGGTAAACGCGTTGACTGGCAAGCGTACTGAAATGCAGGCATTGCAGTGCTCGCAGTGCGGACGGTAAGCGAATTTGCCACTGCGCCGAAACCCTTGCTGGATCAGGCCGCTATAGACGTTGGCATCCACCAGGTTTTGTGGCGTGGCAATCAGGCTTTGCGCCAGTTTTTTTGGCAGGTAGCCGCATGGATACGCCGTGGTCACATAAAACTGCAATTTCTGCAGCGAGGCATCGTTAGGTAGCGTCATGTGTTGATGGCGAGACCAAAGGGGTAGCAGTCGTCGTATTGTGCAGGTGGTTCATCGTTTCAATAAAGCGGTCTCTGGAGATTTCATAAGCGCCAAAACTGGCCAGCAAAGGCGTGTGCATCTGGCAATCTATCATACCGACTTGTTGTGTGTTTAGCCATTGCACCAGATGGGCAAACGCCACCTTGGATGCATTGCTGACATGGTGAAACATGCTTTCACCATAAAACATGCGCCCAATCTTCACCCCATAGCAGCCACCGACCAGGATGTCGTTTTGCCACGCTTCTACACTGTGCGCATACCCGAGCTGATGTAACTGCCCATACGCTTCTGCCATCTCTTCAGAAATCCAGGTGCCGTCCTGGCCGGGTCTGGCGGTGTTTGCGCATGCGGCGATCACACTTTTAAACGCAGTGTTGATGCGGATCTCAAACGGTTGTTGCTGTATGACTTTGCGCAGGGAACGGCTGATAGTGACTTCTGCAGGAAACAAGACCATGCGTGGGTCAGGGCTCCACCACAGGATAGGCTCGCCGGGGCTAAACCAGGGAAAAACCCCGCGCTGATACGCCGCCAGCAGCCGTTGCGCCGTCAGGTCGCCGCCTATTGCAATCAGCCCGTTGGGTTCAGTCAGCGCCTGTTGCAATGGCGGAAATGGCGTGTGCTCGTCCAGGATCAATACTGGCCCGCCCGGTAAGGGGTAATAGCTATCTTGCATAAAGCCTAATCAAATGGATACAGAGAGTGGTTGTTTACCCATTCTACAACCTTGCCGCCAGGTTGGGCGCGGTGAATAGCCTTGCTTCTAGGTATAAGCGCATTCTGCATTGTTTAAATAATACGTGATGCTTCATGGCGGAGTGATGCCATCATGAATGAAGGTTTTGCCTTAGTTGCCATAGGGTTGTTTTGTGAGCAGCAATGCAAATACGGCAGCTTGAAAAGTGCTATTTGCCAGATATGGTTATGCCGCATTGAATTCAACTGTTCTGTGGACGCTAAATAAACCGGATTTTTTGAAAAAATGATTTCAAATCAATTGATTAACGCGTAAAATGCGCAATCCTAAAGCATCGCCGGTCACTCGCGTGGAAACCTACACCTCCCTTACTGCCAAACCTGTCAGCAGCTATCGCCCTTACTGGGCCAAACGCTTCGGCACAGCAGCCATGCTGCCGATGAGTCGTGCCGAGATGGATGAACTCGGCTGGGACAGTTGCGACATCATTCTGGTCAGTGGCGATGCCTATATCGATCACCCCAGTTTCGGCGTCGCCTTGATCGGCCGCTTGCTGGAAGCGCAAGGCTTTCGTGTCGGTATCATCGCTCAGCCAGACTGGCAATCAGCCGCCGCATTCAAAGTCCTGGGTGAACCTAACCTGTATTTTGGCGTGACAGCAGGCAACATGGATAGCATGGTCAATCGCTATACGGCTGACCGTAAAATCCGCTCTGACGATGCTTATACGCCAAATGCTGCCTCAGATAAACGTCCGGACCGCGCCGTGCTGGTGTATTCGCAGCGTTGTAAAGAAGCCTATCCGACTGCGCCGCTGGTGATTGGTAGTATTGAAGCCAGTCTGCGCCGCATCGCGCATTATGATTACTGGTCAGACAAGGTGCGCCGCTCCATCCTGATCGATTCCAAAGCAGACATTTTGCTGTACGGCAACGCCGAGCGCGCCATTATCGAACTGACGCACCGCCTGGCGCGCGGGGATGATATCAGTGAGGTGCAGGATATCCGCGGCACCGCATTTATCCGCAAGTTTGTGCCAGAAGACTTTGTTGAAGTGCCATCCACACGCCTGGATCGCCCCGGTGTGGTAGATAAGCATGAAGACCCGTACGCCATGAAAATGGGTAAAGCGGACGCAAGTTGTGCCACTGATGAGAAAGCCGGTGAGGCAGCAAACACTGCGCCTGTCATCAACCTGCCGTTGCCGCTCAAGGCCGCCAAAGTGCCGCGTGACCGCCAGGTCATCCGCATGCCGTCTTATGAAGAAGTGGCCAGTGACCCGGTGATGTACGCGCATGCTTCGCGTGTGCTGCATTTGGAAGCAAACCCCGGCAATGCGCGTTCACTGGTGCAGCGGCATGGCAATCGTGAAGTCTGGCTGAACCCGCCACCGATTCCACTGAGCACCAAAGAGATGGATTACGTGTATGACTTGCCATATGCACGCAAACCGCATCCTTCTTACAAAGGCGCCAATATCCCGGCCTGGGAGATGATCCGTTTCTCGGTCAATATCATGCGCGGCTGCTTTGGCGGCTGTACTTTCTGTTCGATTACCGAGCACGAAGGCCGCATTATCCAGAGCCGTTCAGAAGAATCTATCCTGCGTGAGATTGAAGAGATACGCGATAAGGTGGATGGCTTTACCGGCGTGATCTCGGACCTGGGTGGCCCGACCGCCAATATGTACCGTCTTTCATGCAAGTCGGAAGAGATCGAGAAAAACTGCCGCAAGTTATCCTGCGTCTACCCTGGGGTGTGTGAAAACCTGAATACCGATCATTCGGCCCTGATCCAGCTTTACCGCAAGGCGCGTAATCTGCGTGGGGTGAAGAAGATCCTGATTGGTTCCGGTTTGCGTTATGACCTGGCTGTGAAATCGCCGGAATACGTCAAAGAGTTGGTGCAGCACCACGTCGGCGGTTATCTGAAAATCGCGCCTGAGCACTCTGAAGAAAACGTGCTCAGCAAAATGATGAAGCCAGGCATGGGTGCTTATGACGAATTCAAACGCATGTTTGAAAAATTCAGTGCCGAAGCCGGTAAAAAACAATACCTGATCCCGTACTTTATTGCTGCACACCCGGGCTCTACCGATGAAGATGTACTGAACCTGGCGTTGTGGCTGAAGCGTAACGATTTCAGGCTGGACCAGGTGCAAACTTTCACGCCAACGCCAATGGCGATGGCCACCGCCATGTACCACAGCGGTAAAAACCCCTTACGTAAAGTGACGCATGATTCAGAAGCGGTGCCGGTGCCTAAAGCAGGCAATGTGCGAAAATTGCACAAAGCGTTTATCCGTTACCATGATCCGCAAAACTGGCCCATGCTGCGCGAGGCACTCAAGAAAATGGGCAGGGCAGATTTGATCGGCAATGGTAAAAAGCATTTGATCCCAGCCTATCAACCGGCCGTGTTGACCAAGATCGTGCAGTCTGATGGTAGTCGTTTTGTGCCAAAAGCCATGCCTAAAGGCTTCAACCAGACCAAGAGTTTTGCCAGCCCGAAAAAAGGCGCAGGCGGCCGCAAGCACTAGCCATTGCCGCTGGGTAACTGCCAGCGGATGGCCGCTTACGACAGGTCTATCTTGGCATTGGTCAGGGTGGGCGGGCGATAATCAGGCTGTGCCTGCCATTTGGATTTGACGGAGGCATCAACCGTGACATTCACTGCCTGTAAGTTATTCTGGTTCACCGCATAAGGCCGATACACCCGGCCATCGCCTTTTTTGAATAATCCCTTGAACAAGCCATACAATCCATAAGCAAAGTCTTTGTAAGAATCCGTCGGCGGGCTTAGGTAAGCATCCACGACCGGTGTATATGGCTTCAGCCTCAGGCCGGCATCACGCGCTTTTTCCAGTATCCATGACAGGGCAATGCCAGCCAGCGGATCTTTGCCATAGCCGCCGCCTACATTGGCATGCGCACCTATAAACCAGCGTTGCTCAACCATGGTGTTTTCCGGTTTTTTGTGGCCATCATCGCTGGTCCACATGGCGACATTGTAGGCTTCGCGGTGCTCATCAAGCGCCATGGCGTGATAGGCATAAGAAACAATCTTCGAGAGCTCGGTATCGTGCCACGAATACAGACTTTTCTCTGAAATCATGGTGCCGGGAATGCCCAGTGCGCCTACCGTATCCCACACGCCTATGAAATGTACGCCCACCTCATTGCTATAAGTCTGCCTGAATGCCAGGCATGCCTCGCCATCCGGCCTGGCCGATTTATCGCGGTACAACTTCTCGGCGCGTTGCAATAAGTCAGGCGTGCTGGTTTTAAGCAGGCCACATTTCCTGATCAGGCCGACCAGGCTCCTGGCGGTGTAAGCACCACGACTAAAGCCGAAAATCCATATTTCATCGCCCGCCTGATGGTGTTTGACCAGCCAGTCGTAGCCTTGCAGCAGGTTTTTACTCAGGCCATAGCCAAACATGCCGCCGCGCAGTTTGCTGCCGGTAGAGGTGCCGACACCGGGCTCATAAAAAAACCGCTGGTGGATATCACCATCGTCTTCTTCAATCAGGGTCGATAGCTGATACACATTGGTGATGTCTTCCGGGTCGTTCCAGGTGCCATCAAACAGCACGATCAGACGTTCTTTTTTTCTCATGCGACTACTCCAGTTTGAAATTCGCTCCTGTCAGGCGCGCCAGTGCCTAAGTATTTAGTATCCAGGCGTGTGATAGTCAAAGCGATTGCGTAATTAATCCGGGCATCAGGCTTTGTAGCTGGTCGAGAGTGTCTTTGTCTACCGACCCGGCAGGTAATTTAAGGTTTTGCGCGATATGCTCGCCCAGGCGACGGTAGCTTTCAAACTGTGATTCGCTGAAAAACTGGTCTACTGTGCTGTGGTGCGGGAAAGTGGGTTCCTGTAGCTTGAAGTTGATCAGGTCACTGGGTTCATCGCCAGTGAGCGAGCTTTTGACATAGACCAGGTAACCCATATGTTCGGGGTTGCCATCGCCCAGGTAATCAATCGTGCCAATGGCAAAATGGCGTGCGCCACATTTGAACATGCCGTATTTGCAATCTTTGACCGGCAACAGGTCGCTGATATCCAGTTTGATGGTGATGCCAAAATCCACTTTGCATTTGCGGATCGCATTGCCTAAATCTTCAAATTCATAACAACCATCGGCACCTGCATCTACTGCCACGATCAGTTTGCAGCGGCGGCGCACCAGTTCGTAAATACCCAGGTTTTCAAAATGGCCACCATCGGATAAATACAAATAGCCTGAGGTGGGGCCGGTGTTGGTGATCAGTTCTTTAATCAGGTAAAACAGGTTCCAGAATGGTGACTGGCGCTCAGGCGGGTTAGGCAAGCGGCATTTGTAACCCCATTTAATGAATAAACGGTTAAGGTAATTTTCATGCAGGGGATTACCAAACCAGCGACCCAGGCGTGCGTTGAAGATAGTCATGATAAAACCCATCACCGGGTTGGTGTGATAACCCATGTTCGGGCTGGCAGCCGCGCCACTGGTGGAGACGAGGCTGCCCAGTTCAGGGCCGCCTTCGCCAGTATAGTAATGCGTGTCATACCAGACTTCACTGTTGGGTAATTTAAATCCGCAAAAGTAAGGGCTGAACATAAAAGAAGCGGCTTTGCGTTGTTGCCAGGCCAGTTGCGAGCCATCACTGATATTCACTGCCGTGTTCACAATATGAGTAGGACGTTGCCCGCGCAAGGCAGACATGGCCAGATCATCATGATTGTCAAAGCCAGTGAAACTGTTGGGTTTGCGGTCGTTATTGGTTGCACCGAGGTAACATCTGGTGAGCCGGTTGCGATAAAAATTGTGTAATGAAAATACGTTGATATCCACCCGCCAGCTGCCGAGTATGACAATGAACAGGGCGCCGAAGAACCAGAAGCCACGCTGCGGTGAAAGATACAGACTGTAACTCAGGTAACCGGAAACAATCAGGATCAGGGCGATCACGATGTAAGGCAGACAGTGCGTGAGATTGCCTTTTAAGCTATTCGGCGGCTCGGTGCCGGTGACGCGGCTTTTACCCAGACGTGAGGTTAAAAAAGCCAGTAACCATGAACCCAGCCCGGTCATGCTTTTCTCGGTGGAGTCCATATCGCCCAGCCAATCATGAATATAGTAGGGCAGGTATAAAGCCACGGTAAACAACGCCAGCCAGATCACACAAAACCCAATATTGATGCCACCTATGCGATGCCACCATTCGCGCGTGCTGACATTGATGCTACGCCCACCGATACCCATCAGTGCGACCAGCGCCGCAGAAATCAGCAGTGAAATCACTGGCACGCCTAGCCCTATCCAGTAGTTCGGAGTGACATGGCTGGTGTGACCTTGCGTGTCATAGGTGATAAATATCTGCTGCCAGCTTTGCAGCGGCACTGCTGATAACAATATGGCAAAGCCTGCCACACCACATAAAAAAGCCACGACAGGAAACAGTGCGTGGGCTGTGCTCAGGCAGCTTTGGCGGCTAAGGTAAAGAGAGGCGAGCAAACTGCCCGCCGCAAGAGCTGTGCCGAATTTGCCTATGCCAGTCTGCCATGCATTCACGAATAAACTCCATAGCACGCCGCTATCCAGCGTAAAGGCTGGCAATAACGTGCCCTGGATATCCGAATGGCTGAGGAAGATCACACTCATCATGATGGTCACCAGCAGGCATAGCAGCAATACCTGGTTTAACAAGGTATTGGCCATCCATTGCGCGATGGCGGACAAGGTGTCGCCAGTGAATAAGCCGGTTTTTGGTGTCAGGTAGTTGCTGTAACTCCGCAGCCAGAGGATGGCTTTTTCAGTGGCAGTAAGCTGGCGTGATTCTGGCACATTGGGTTGTGTGGATAACACCAGCTCCGCCTGTACGGTGTTGATATGATTGCTGTGCTTGATCAGGCTGCTGAACCAGGCACCGATATAGCCGCCGCCAGACACGGTGGAAAGATAATCAAACTTGTTGAGCAGGCCTTTTTTGGCAAAACCCTGCAAAATACCCAGGTTGAGCGTGGCACTGCGAATGCCGCCACCCGAGAAAGCCAGGCCGATCAGGTTGTGTTGGTGAATGTCGTTACGTAACGCCGACATGCCCTGGATTTCAGCTTCCAGCACATGGTCGAACGTATCCGTTTTATACGGCTTTTGGTTACACGGTTGGGTCATGGCAGTCTCCCCGAGCTTTATATTGGTTGTTATGTAATACATGGTAGCGCTGTATCAGTAAAGTGACAACAATGGGGAGGCTTAATATCGATCATAGGCTCAGAAAGGCGGAATCGACTATTCGCATTCATGGGCATTGTATGAGAGCATAGGAGACGCCTGACGTTGGCAGCATGCCGTCTTGGAAAATCAAATCTCAATGTGGAGTCATGAATGCGTTTTATCTGGCTATTCATCAGCCTCTGTTCGCTAGTCTGTAGTCAGTCACAGGCCGCCGAAAAGAGTCTCTTCTGGCAACTGCAGTCGCCTGCCGGGCATATCAGTTATTTATTTGGCACCATGCACACCGATGATAACCGGGTGACTGATTTCTCGCCTGTGGTGTTCACTGCATTAAAAAACGTCGATACGTTTATGCTGGAAGTCGCTGAAACGCCTAAGGCCGAATTGTTGCGCATGCCGCAGGGTGATTTGAAAAAAAAGCTGACCGAGACCGAGTTGGATCAGGTGGCCGTGCTGGCGGATAAGCATGTGATGCCATTGGCTACGGTGTTGCAGATGAAGCCCTGGCTGCTGGCGGTGATTTTCGATTTGCCTAAACCACAAACCCCATTTGCGCAGGATTCTTTGCTCAAGGCCAAGGCAGAAGAACTAGATAAAAACATCCTGGGACTGGAAACGCCACAGGCACATTTTGCCGTGATGGATAGCCTGAGCTTGGATGAACAGTTATTGATGTTGCGCGCGGTGCTGAAACGCAGTGAAACGCAAAAGGAAAAGGATTTTGAACGCCTGATGCGTGCTTATCTGTCAGGTGACCCTGAACGCGTCGCACATATAGATGATGCACTCACGGGGGGTATTTTACCGCCAGCATTGTGGCAACGCCTGCGGGTGAAGTTACTGGATGAACGCAATGTGGGCATGGCTGCGCGCGGTATTGCTCAGGCACAGCAGGAGAAAGTTTTTATTGCAGTGGGTGCGGCACACCTGGCTGGGCCGACCGGATTGATTCAGGCATTCAAACAGGCGGGTTTTAAGCTGACACCGATCAAGAAATAATCAGGCCTGCGCGGGGTGAGTCGCTGCTGTTGACTCCATGTCGCGCGCGATCTTACTGATGTGCGCGACAAAATCCGCATCTTCGCCGACCAGTAATCTGGGCAAGTGCTGGCGGAAGTCCTTGCGCCCACACCATTCACGCATGTAATCCTCCCATGACATCCAGCGGCGCAGGGCTTTGCCACGCATATCTTCGTCATAAGCCAATAAATAAGCGCGTTCAAATAGCGAAATCAGTATTTCGAACAAGACCAGCTTGCGCTCTTCCTGCTCGTCGGACATGGCTTTGGATTGTGAAAGCGAACGCAACTGCAGGTCCGGGTTTGCCATCACCAGTTTAAGAAAGTCGGTGTAGTTATCGGCCAGCAGTTGATAGACCTCTTCATCTTCATTTTCACGTTCTTTACGCTGTTCCAGCATAAAGGTGAGTATGGCCAACGGTAAACCAACCACCGTGACGATGTAACTCAGCATTTCCCAGGTTTGAATGTTCATAGTTGCCCACTGGCCTGAATGCGGGGTTTAAAGAAGAGAGGGGGCGTCAGGAATGTCCGCTTAGTTAGGAACGCCGGCACGTTGTTGAATCACTTCCATGCACTCATCAAACTGCAATGACTTATCAAAGAAGTACTCTACACCCATATCCCGGGCCAGGTTGCGGTAGTAACTGTTGCCATGGTTGGTGAGCATGACGATGTCGGGTGTCTTAAAAGGGAAATCCTGCTGCTGGGTGTGGCGTACCACATCAAAGCCAGTACCTTTGGCTAACTCAATGTCCAGCACTATCATGTCGTATTCGCCAGTGTTGAGGAAATCAATGGCTTCATCACTGGTGGTGGCGATGTTTTCTATCGCCAGCTGCTCACAGTCGTGCAGCATCTCGACGATGACATCACGAATCAGGGCAGAGTCTTCAACTAACAATAATTTATACATGAGCATTTAGCCAATCACAACCCGGTAAGCATTGTATGAAATTTCATTCTGTTTGGCTGTAAGCCCCATGCTTACAAGTTCCGACTCGAAAGTGGTGTGAACGAGACCGCTGCGATCTTTAGTTAAGTAAACCATATTTGATCGCATAGTAAGTTAAATCCGCATTCGATTTCATGGCCATCTTTTCCAGGATACGGCTGCGGTATGTGCTGACAGTTTTGATGCTGATAAATAATTCATCGGCAATCGCAGTCGGTGTCTGGCCGGCAGCCAGTTTCACAAATACCTGGAATTCGCGATCAGAGAGCGTCTCATGCAATTGCTTCTCTGAAGGGTGGCTGAGTTCGTTGGTCATCAGTTCAGCCAGTTCAGCCGAGATATAGCGTTTGCCAGCCGCGACGGTGCGGATGGCCTGAATGATCTCGTCAGAATCGGCGTTTTTGGAGAGGTAACCTTTACAGCCGTTACGCATCAGGTTCAAGGCATACTGGTCTTCAGCATAGCCGCTCAGTACCAGCACAGGTAAAGTCGGTGACACATGTTTGAGTTCATGCAAGGTATCGACGCCATTTTTGTCTGGCATGGAGATATCCAGCACCATAGCATCGTATTCGTTTTCACGTACTAGTTGTATTGCCTCTGCCCCTGAGCTGGCTTCACCAGTCACTTGCAGATCAGATTCCAGTTCAATCAGGTTGCGCAGACCATCGCGCACGATACTGTGGTCATCCACCAGAAGAATTCTTTTCATTATAATTTTCTCGTTATCGGGTTGCAGAGCGTACAGCATCAGCATCATTCGCTGGTGCAGGTTGATCTACTTCTGGCTGTTCATCCGCCAGTTCAGTTCTAAACAATTTCCAATCACTACTGATGATAGAGATAGAGCTCGCAAACAGCGTTTTTTTCTGCCACACCCTGCGCACGGCAAAATATGCTATCACGCCAATCAGGGCCGGAATCGACATGGCGACCGCTAAAATCAGGGTGCGGTTAGGATGCTCCCATAATAGCGAAAATAACCACATCAGTCCCAGTAATCCGGTAAAGATAAACATGGAGAATACCACCAGTATACCGATGAGACTGGTGGCTAGCCGTTCGGTCTCCCCCTGAAAATCCTGCTTGATCTGTTTTGCACGTTCTTCGGTATATTCTGCAACATGATGGCGCAGGTGCAACAAGTTATCTGTCATAGAGGTTATTTTC
Source organism: Methylophilus sp. E2MeOHC9 (assembly GCF_058744375.1). Lineage (NCBI taxonomy): Bacteria > Pseudomonadati > Pseudomonadota > Betaproteobacteria > Nitrosomonadales > Methylophilaceae > Methylophilus > Methylophilus sp. E2MeOHC9. Next base: position 2,271 of record NZ_CP196024.1, on the reverse strand, counting down.
CGGTTGAAAAATAACATGGTTGCAAATTTAAGGAGGTTAACCCACATACTTTTCCTTACTTAATCACGACGTTTGTTGCCCAGCAAGTATCCTAGCAGCAAACCTACGCCTGCGGCTACCAGCACGGTACCTAGTGGATGATCATGCACTGTATCAGCTGTTCTGTCTTTCAGGCTATTGTATGTCTCATTGAACTCTTCCTGCACGTGATCTTTCACACGACTGGCGCCAGAACTGAGTTTAGAGGCAATAGAAGAAGCACTTTCTTCATTGGTCAAACGATCAATGTTGGTTTTCAATGTGCGGATCAGTTCTTTCGCTTTATCCTGCGTGGTGTCAGCAGTATCTTGCACGGCTTCCAGCAAGTCATTGGCAGTAGTTTTCACCTGGGCTGCAATATCTTCAATGGCTTGGTCAGACTGTTGTGCCAAACGATCAGTGGTCTGCTCTACATTGTCTTTTGAAAAATTAAACATATTGGACTCCTAATTAAATTGTGATTACAAATTAAAGAAAACACATGGTTAATCTGGCTAGCGCTTTGCTAAGGCTTGAGTAACTCTAACAATTTAGAAAGCCAAGCGTACACAAGGTTTCAAACGAAAGCGATTAATCTGCCCACTGCGTTTTCTACATGGAACCATGTTACGCATTGCCTGGCTGACGCCCTATCAGTTGGTGACCTATATACAAGTCAGAATCGTCTGACAAAGCGCGTGCATCCTTGTGGCGCGCATCTATGCATTGCTGATAAAGGCTAACACCGTTATGATGTACTTAATCGTTTATTAATCAATGCCACATCAAAAACAGGTGTCCCTATTGCTGATTTAACACATCCAGCATCAAATAATTGCCATGCAAAATATTAGAGTTTATCTTATCGCGCTGCTTGATCGCATGGAAAAGGTTGGTGAAACCTTCGGCGGGAACACTGTGGCATTATTAACTGTTAGCCTAGTGCTGGCTGCCGCCATGCTGGTGTTCAATGATAGATTAATCGTCAATACCAGTGAGAAAACAGATGCTTTGTCTACACTTGACCGGTTGATTATGGAAACCTGGCAGACGCGTGCGCACCTGGCGATCGCAGAGAGCGCTCAGCGGGGTTATCTGCTGACCCGTTCAGATGCTTATTTCCAGCCTTACGATGAGGCGACCGGTCAAATCACGGTGCATATCCACAATATCAACAAGTTGCTGGGCCGCACTAACCTGACCAAACATCCTGACATACAAACCATCATGACTGAAATGGTCAACAGCATTGCCAAAAAATCGGCTGAGATGAGTGTGACCATTGACTTAGCCAAGAAACGCCAGTTTGACAAGGCGCTGGCGGTGGTCAAGCTCGATTCAGGTATGAAGGAAAGCCGTAATATACAGATGCTGTCGCGACAGTTTGAAAAGCAGGTTTTGAATTACCGGGCTGAGCTGGCTGATACGCGTAATAACACCCACCGGATGATGCGTTGGTTTGTCATGGCCTGCCCGCTTATTTTTGTGTCGCTGGTGGTGTTGGTGATCAAACGGTTATTGCGCGAACTGGCTGAAAAAGCCAAATTGCACGAGCGCCTGACCAATGAAAATACAGAATACGAGCGCAACATACAAAGCCTGCGTACCAAACTGCAAGGTGAAGCATTACAGGCGCAAACCAATGTAGAGCGTGAGCGTTTTCAGTTATCCAGGGAGTTGCATGATGAGTTGGGCTCTTTGTTGACTGCCATTAAAATGGATATTTCCTGGGCTATCAAGCATTTGAAAGACGAGTTGCCGCAAGTCACTGAAAAACTCAAAAAGACCAACCAGTATTTAGACCGCAGTATCAATTTCAAACGGGAAATCGTGCAGAATCTGCACCCTTCCATGATTAAAACGTTTGGCTTGAATGCATCGCTGCAAAACCTGCTGGACGAGGCGGGCGGACGCAATCAATGGCAGATGGATGTCATCATGCCTGAGCGTGAATTACTAATTAATGAGACCCTGAGCCTGATCATTTATCGTGTGGTGCAGGAAAGCCTCAACAATTGCAGCAAATATGCCCAGGCAACCAAGGTCGCAGTGCACTTGTTGCACGATGACCAGTACATAAAAGTCGAAATAGTTGATAACGGCATTGGCTTTGACACCAGCCATTTGAACAATACTTCTACCGGTATTAATGGCCTACGTAACCGCGTTGAGTCCATTGGTGGTCATTACGAAATCTTCAGTTCGCCTCAACAGGGCGCCAGCACGCGTGTGCTATTGCCCTACCTCAAAGAA